>NZ_JAUSVH010000001.1:2222500-5526534 GCF_030814575.1 Mesorhizobium sp. YL-MeA3-2017
ATGCAAGACGCTGACGAAGTCATAGCCGCACTCGGCAACGAGCCGCCGCTGATTGCGGATGGGCGCAGCGGTCCGCCGGACCGCCGCGAGGTTTCGGCGCGGTGGCTGTCGGGTACCTTTCTGACAGGCGTCACTTCAAGCGTTTTGATGGGCGTCGCCCTGGTTGCCGCCCTCGATGGACGCCAGCAACTGGCGACGCCGCCTGAAATTGCCGAACTCGCCAGCATGGCCGATGGCGGGGATTCCGGCGAAGAAGCCAAGACGACGCGCCTGGTCGCTCCGCGTCAGATCGCCAAGGCCAAGGATCGCCGGCGCATGGAAGTGTCCATGGTCACCAAGGTTGGCGACCGCGACGTCATCAACACCATGCCGTTCGTGCAGGTGAAGATGGCCCTGGCCGCGAACCACACCACCAACCGCCCCTATCCGCCTTTTGACCCTCTGCAGGTTTTCGGCGACGACGGCTCCGACAACGCGTCCAGCACCGGGACATCCGCGGCAGCCGCCGGACAGATCTACGGCGCCAAGGTTGAAAGCGAGATGAGCCTGAAGACGGTCGATTTCCCGATCGCCACGGCCGCCTTCGACGAAAAGAGCGACCTTTCCACCGACGAGGTGGAAAAGGTGGTGCGCCAGGCAAGCGCCGACCTCGGCGAAGGTGCCGTTCAGGTCGCAGCACTCCATTATGTTGACCCGCAGCGTTTTGGCGATCAGCTCTCCCAGTCGATCGCCGGTGCCTATGACGTCAAGATCGTGCCCGAGAATGTCTCGGTGGCGCCGCGCGCGGAAACCGAAGCCGAGGCACTGACCTTTGCCGAGGACATCATACCCTTCGTCAAGGATCTCGACATTGCCGAGGCCTTCGCCGATGCCGGTTACGCCAGCACCGACGCCACCGGCATGGCCCAGGCGATCGGCAAACTGCTCAACACCACTGCCTTGAAGGCCGGCACCGTTTTGCGTGTCGGCCTGGAGGTTCGCGGCGATGCGGCCAAGGTTGTCCGCGCCGGCGTCTATGACAAGACCCGGCATATCGTGACCATCGCGCTCGACGACCGCAATCAGTTCATACCGGCGCAGGAGCCGGATCCCAATCCCGAGCTTCTGACCGCGTTCGACGATTCGCCCGCGGTCGTCGTGCGCGGCAACCTGCCCAGTATCTATGACGGCATCTACCGGTCCGCCTATTCCTACGGCATGTCCAAGAAGATGACCCAGCAGGTCATCAAGCTGCTGGCTTCCGACGTGGACTACCAGTCGCGCCTTGGCCCGAGCGATCGTCTCGAAGTGCTGTTCTCGCAACCCGACAGCGACGACCAGGCATCCGACGATTCCGAACTCCTCTATGTCTCCGCCAATATCGGCGGCGCCACGCGCAGCCTGTATCGCTTTCAGTTGAAGGATGGCGGCACGGACTACTTTGACGAGAATGGCCGCAGCGCCGAGCAATTCCTGCTGCGCAAGACCGTGCCAAACGGCACGTTCCGCTCCGGTTTCGGCGCCAGGCGTCATCCGATTCTCGGTTATGTGCGCATGCATACCGGCGTCGACTGGGCCGCGCCGACGGGAACACCGATCATTGCCGCCGGTAACGGCGTTGTCGAAAAAGCCGGCTGGGCCGCCGGTTATGGCAAGCAGACGATCCTGCGCCACGCCAATGGCTATGAGACGTCCTACAATCACCAGAGTGCATTTGCCCGCGGCGTCCAGCCGGGAGCCCGCGTGCGGCAGGGCCAGGTGATCGGATATGTCGGCACGACCGGCCTGTCGACCGGTGCCCATCTTCACTACGAGCTGATGGTCAACGGCACCAAGGTTGACCCGATGCGCGTGCGCTTGCCGACCGGCAAGGTGCTGCAAGGCGACGACCTCGTTGCCTTCAAGCGTGAACGCGAACGCATCGACGACCTGCTGAAACAGCAGAATGGCACGTCGCTGAAGATGGCCAGCGCCACCAAGTAGCGCTTTGGCGGACCGCCGCTAATTGCCAAAAGCTCCGCTTTGCATGTCGCCGCGGCCGATCGGACCGCGCCGCGAGGGTTTGGCGGCATACATTGCCTGGTCGGCGGCATTGATCAGCGAATCGGCATCGTGACCGTCGTCGGGAAAGATCGCGATACCGACAGTGGCGCCGACTTCCACCTGCACCTCGCCCACCGCTCGCGCCTTGCCGATGTCGCGCGACAACCGCTGGGACAAAAACAGCACCGATTCTCGGCCAGGGACAGCCAGGACGATGACGCCGAATTCATCGCCGCCGAGCCGGGCGGCTGTCGCGCCCGCCGGTGCGGCTTGCGCGATCTGCCGTGCCACGTCCATCAACACCTCGTCGCCAACCGCGTGACCATGCGTATCGTTGACCGGTTTGAATCGGTCGAGATCGATGAACAGCACCGCGCAGCTCCCTTCATTCTGCCTGGCACTCTCGATCGCCAGGGTCAGGGCTTCGCGGAAACGCCGGCTGTTGGCGAGACCGGTCAGGGGATCATGCCGGGCCGAATCGTGGGCGAGTTTCTCGGCCACTTCGCGGCGTGTGATTTCGCGTGCCAATTGCCGGGTGCGGATTGCCAGGAAGAACAGCGACACGACACCGGCGCACAAAAGCAGCGAGAACAACTCGTCGAGTTGCCATTTTTCATAGGTACGGGTGAATTGGTTGATCCGTTCGAAGAGGTTGACGGAGACGGCGATCGCAAAGAAGCCGCTCACCGCGAACACCCAGCAGCCGGCAAACGCGAGCATGTGCCAGTTCGGCCAGCGCTCATCATTCGAAGCGGCACGGCTGATGTTGCGCCGTTGCAGATCATTGTTCGACATGCCGCCCTCTACCCATGCACGATCAGGTCTCGCGCCGAAACATTTTAGCACATTAGTGGCTGCCGGCATGCGCGCAAAACGGGACGGCGCCGGTTACCGCGATACCCACGCGGAAGCAGGAAGATGGTTAATAAAATGCTGTCAGAGGCTTTCAACCCAAGCTCCCTCGCCCGGGCTGGCCGATCAGTGCTGTGTAACGGTCTTCGCAGGTTGCGAGATCCAGGCCACCAAGGCGGCGACAAAACACATGAAGGCCGAGATCATCGCGACCGCCTGGAAAGCGCGATCCGTGGCGGCCAGCCGTGTCGCTTCGACCGTCGGACCCAACACCGTTTCGGGCAAAGCGCCGAATTCGACACCAACAACGCCTCCGCCGGCCGCCGCATAGACCAGGCTGGCCACGGCACCCAGCGCCGCGACTGCCATCAGACCGGCGAGCCGCGCGATTGCATTGTTGATGCCTGACGCTGCCCCGGTGTCCTTGTCTTCGACCGCAGTCATGATGGCGGTCGAGAGTGGCGACACGACGAGCGCCATGCCCAGCCCCATCACCACCATCAGTGGGAAAACCCCTTCCCAAAAACCCTTGAAGCCGGTCCCGGCCAGCACCGCCAGGCCAGCAAAGGCAATGCCGACGACGAAGCTGCCGAAGGCGATCGGCAATCGCGGCCCTATGCGGTCCGACCATTTCCCGACCGGGCCGGAAAGCAGCGCGATCGCCGCCGACAGCGGCAGGAAGATGAACCCGACTTCGGCCGTGCTGAGACCCCAACCGGCGATCAGCAGCATGGGCAGATAAAACAGTACGGCGGACAAGGCGAAGTAGAGAAAGAAGGTCGCCGCATTGGCGCCGGTGAAGGCGGCGATCCGGAAGAGGCCGAGATCGACCATCGGTTCCCGCTGGCGGCGCTCCCAGAGAAGAAAGACGGCGAGCGCGGCAAGCCCGAGACCGAAAGCCGCGAGGTTCATCAGCCCGGATTTGCCATCGCCACCGGCATTCATCGCGGTCAGCCCGTAGGCCATGGCGCCAAAGGCCAGCGTCGCGAGAGCCGCGCCGCCGAGATCGAGACCGCGCTGCTGCGCAGGCGAATCGGCCGGGACTTTGGCGAGCAGCAACCAGATCGCCAGCGCTCCAAGCGGCAGATTGATGGCGAAGATGGCGCGCCAGATGCCGGAGCCAAAGCTGGACAGAACGATGCCGCCGATCACGGGTCCAAGCGCCGTGGTGAGCGCCGAGGCCGCGGCCCATATGCCGATGGCGCGACCGCGTTCGCTCTTGGGATAGGCCTTGGCGATGATGGCGAGACTGCCCGGCACCATGACGGCGGCACCGATGCCCTGGATTGCCCGAAACAGGATCAGCATCGGAGCATCCGGCGCAAGCGCGCAGGCGATCGAGGCAATCACGAACATCGCGATGCCGGCGACAAATGCTCGCCTGAGGCCGAAGCGGTCGCCGGCGGCACCGCCGGCAAGGATCAGCGCCGAAAGCGTGAGCGCATAGGCGTTTGAAATCCACTGCGCCTCAACCAGGCTGGCACCGAGATTGGCCCGCAATACCGGCATCGCAATTGCCAGGATCGAACCATCGATGAAGCCGAGCGCCGATGCGAGAATGGCGGCAAAAAGCACATAACGCCGGCTGCGCTGCGGACAGAAAGAGTCGGCCGAGGCGTCGGCTCCGCCAAGAATGCCGTCAGTGCCGGTGTCGCTGCGCGCCTGCATGCGCTTGCTTAGCGCAGAGACGGCCAAATCGATATCGGTTTTCAGACAGAACCAAGCGCTGCAGCTAAAATCTCGCTTTGGCGCCGCAGTTATGGCCGGTCAGGTTCCTAGTCCACGAATTCCACCGGCACGCCCGGCTTCACCAGCCTGGCCAGTTCGGCCGCATCCCAATTGGTCAATCGCACGCAGCCATGGCTTTCGGTCTTGCCGATCTTGGACGGCTCGGGCGTGCCGTGGATACCGTAGGTCGGCTTGTCGAGCGCGATCCAGATCGAGCCGACCGGCCCATTCGGTCCCGGCGGGATCGTCAGCACCTTGTCGTTCTGGCCCTGCTTGAAATTGAGCTTCGGGTTGTAGGTATAGTTGGGATCGAAGACGACGCGTGACACCGCGTGGATTCCGGTGGGTGAAGGGGTATCGGACGAGCCGATCGTTGCCGGGAATGCGGCCACCAGCTTGCCGGACGCGTCATAGGCGAAAACCTGTTTCAGGCTCTTGTTTGCGACGATGCGCGCCACTGGCGCCTGCACCAGCTTGCCAAAATTGACCACCTTGATCAGCGTGCCCGGGCGATTGAAGTTGACGCCCGGATTGATCGCCTTGAGATAGGCCTCGTCCATGTGAAAGCGTTCGGCCAACGCCTCGGTCACCGACGTGTAGCCCATGCGTTGCAGTTGAGCCTTCTGGCTGTAGTCCTCCGGGATCGAAGCGACATAGG
Source organism: Mesorhizobium sp. YL-MeA3-2017 (assembly GCF_030814575.1). Lineage (NCBI taxonomy): Bacteria > Pseudomonadati > Pseudomonadota > Alphaproteobacteria > Hyphomicrobiales > Phyllobacteriaceae > Mesorhizobium > Mesorhizobium sp. YL-MeA3-2017. The sequence continues at coordinate 2,227,761 of NZ_JAUSVH010000001.1, forward strand.
GACCGGCGACATCCTCGGCGGTGATGGAATAGGTCGCGAAAGCAGGTCCGCCCGATTTCTCCAGCGCCTCCTTGATGGCGGCGGTGTCGGTCGATTTCAGATTGGTTCCGGTGATCTCGCGATAGGCAGCGAGCGCCTTGTCCATGTTGGAGCCGAAACGCCCGTCGATCGCGCCCGGCGAAGCGCCGGCACGATCGAGCAAAACCTGAAATGCCGCCACGTCCTCGCGCGCGCCGAGCGAAAGCGACGGGCTGAGTGCCGCCTTGCCGGACGCCGGCGGTTCTGCCGAGGGTGTTGCGCTGTCGGGCTGCGGCGGCCGCGCGGGTTCGATCGACGCTTCCTTCAACGGCTGACGCTGCACAGGTTGCGGTGCGGTGATACCAGGCTGCTGAGGGTCGGCCGGATAAGGATTGCCGTATCGGTCGACCCTCCCGGGTGCCGGTGGGAAGGAGTCTGCCGAATAGTCGCCAGGCGCTGCATTGTCATAGGCACCGCCGTCGTCTTCCGGATACTGATAGGCGCGCTGATCTTCCATCTGCCGGCGCCTGAGACGAGCCATGTCCTCAGGATCGTCGAGATAATAGCGGTCGTCATCGGGAGCGGCGCGTTCAATTTGCCGCTGCCGGTTTTCCAGGCGCAGCGCCCGGCGGTCGAAACGCGTCTGCGGCGGCTGTACCGCAATCACCTTGCCGGTGGCGGGATCGACGATGACCCGGTTTCCCTTGCCGTCGTAGAAAACCTGGTAGTCACCGTTCTGCGCGACGCGGATGCCTTCCTCGGCAGCGCGTGCGGCTCGAACCTCGGGTTCTTGTGTCGGCGATGTCGATGCCATCGCTCCCGACGACAGCAGAACCGCCAGGGCGACAGCGGATAGCGAAAACATTGTGCGCAGCATGTTGTCTAAACTCTCAGGCGCGTTCGTCACCGATTTGTCCATCTGCCGAGAGTCACCCCAACTCCTGCGAGGCCAAAATCCACCTAACGAATTCACCATGAACTAGGCATGAACATGGCGGTGCGGCAGCGTTTGCGCGACTTCGAGGCCAGGCAAACCTAGCCCCTGCTCTAACTATCCAGGCCGAGCTCCCTGCGCTCGCGCTTCGTCAGGTTGCGCCCTGCCAGACGATGGCTGTCGCGCAAATAGTCTTTCAGCGCCTCGTCATCCATGGTCTCGGCGGTCACCCGCTGAATCCATTTCATGCCGCGCGAGGCCAGATAAGGTGCCGGACGACACCCCGGCTGTTCCTTCAGAATATCGAAGGCGATATCCGAACATTTGAAAGTGACGAAGGGAACCGAGGACGTCTCGCTCCAACCGCCGATGGCGAAGACCTTGCTGCCGACCTTCCAGACATGGGCGCCGCCCCACTGCACGACATGCGAGGTCGCCGGCAAGGAAGCGCAGAAGGCGTTGTAGTCGTCGAGGGTCAAGCCAAATTCCTTCTCCTGGTGCGGCTTAACCCGCGACAGCCGATATTCATAGAGAAGGCGATGGTCGCCTCGAAAGGCTATTGCGGCGGAAAGCCGATGATGATCGCCACGAGTGCGACGACCAGCATGGGACCGAGCACATAAAGCAGCGTCCGCGTGCCGGTGTACCGCGCCTTGCCTAGCTGCTCGGCAGGAACGTTTCTGGCGACGGCAAATCCGATCGCGGCACCGACGGCCGCCAATCCGAACGTGCCGGCTATGATCCACGCCGAGAAATGTTCCCCCAAAAGGGTATCCGCCGCCACGGCCGATGCCAGTGCGATGGCCAAAACGCCAAATCCAAGGCCAAAGAATGCGTAACCGAGAACGATTTCAAAGCGGCGGGTCATGATCGGAATCATTTGATGCTTGAAATAGGTCGCGCCTTCTAGCAGGTGATCGGCTCGATTTCCAGCTAAGATTGCAATGAATTGCACTTCGCAATCTCTCATAGTGAACACATTTCCACCGAGACCGTCCATCCAGTCGGCCTTCCGCGCCGCTTCGACCAAGGATGCACCGCCTCCGCCGAAGCGAGAGATGATTGATTGCTGCTGCGTCAGGCCCCCATCGCAGCCGAGAGCACGCGGAATATGCGTTCGTCCCGTGACTGGGCGACATTGAAGCGCAGGTACCGATTGGCCGTCCGTGAAACGCTAAACGCATTGCCCGGCGCCAGCACGATATCTTCGGCAAGCGCGCGGCGGGCGATATCGGCCGCATCGTGTCCGTCCGGCAAGCGACACCACAAGAACATGCCGCCGCGAGGTTCGATCCATGGCAGGATGCCGAGCGGTTCAAGCCGCTTGACTGTTTCGGCCATTGCCGCCGACAGGCGCTGCCTGAGCGCCTCGACATGCTTGCGATAGCTGCCGTCCTTCAGCAGCGCCAGAACCAGTTCCGCCGAGAGCCGTCCACCGCCGAAGCTGGTCGATATCTTGAGATCGGTCAGTCGCTCGATCCATTCTTGTGGCGCTGCGATGTAGCCGCAACGCACCGAGGCCGACAGCGTCTTGGAAAAACTGCCTATGTGGACGACGCGGTTCAGCCCGTCGAAAGCCGCCAGCCGTGGAGCCGGCTCCATTTCGAAATCGGCGAAGATGTCGTCTTCGACAATCGTCAGGCCCGACTGATCGGCCAGTTTGAGAAGACGATGCGCGGTCACCGGGGAAAGCGTTGCGCCGGTTGGATTATGCAGCGCGGAATTGGTGATGTAGAGGCGCGGCCGGTGCTCGGCGAGCGCCAATGCGAACAGGTCGAGATCCGGTCCCGTGGGCGTATAGGGCACACCGACGATGTTGGCGCGATGCGCGCGCAGAAGCGCGTGAAAATTGAAGTAGCAGGGGTCATCGACCAGCACCGTATCGCCCGGCTCGAGCAGCAGCCGGCACAAGAGATCGATTGCCTGCGTGCCCGATTCGGTGAGCACGATCTGGTTGGGTGACGCTTCGATGCCGTACTCGCCCATGCGGCGCACAAGCAATTGGCGCAACGGAGCCAGTCCGAGCGGTGTGCCGTAGTCGGCCAATACCGGATCCTTGGCGTGGGCGATGGCGCGCAACGCCCGCCTGAGCGCCGGTTGCGGCATCCAATCGGCAGGCAACCAGCCGCAGCCGGGTTTCAGGACCCCTTCACCAGCTTCGAGCGACTGGCGCGACACCCAGAACGGATCGATTTCCCGGTCCAGCCTTGGCCCGACTTCGGCCAGCGACAGCGGCGCCAGCGGACCGCACACATAGAAGCCCGAGCCGGGACGCGAACGGATCGCGCCTTCGGCCGCCAACCTTTCATAAGCCTCGACCACGGTCGAGGTGGAAACCTGCATGGTTTTGGCGAAGGCCCGCACGGAAGGCAGCCTGGCGCCCGGCGTCAGCTGGCGCGCCGAGATGCGCTGCCGCACCGTTGCCATGACAGTCTCGATCAGCGTTTCGCCCTTGCCCGAAGGGTTGGTCAGGCCATCCATCTGTAATGCCACCGTATCCATAACAGTTATATCAAACTGTACCGCATTGTATCTGGCTCCGCCACCTCGATCCCGCCGATAAGGTTAGCCGGATTGCAAGGAGTTTGCGCATGGACAAAGCGACGAGCGGATGGATCAACGGTTTCGTGGGCGTGCTGATCTTCAGCGGCTCCCTGCCGGCGACCCGCGTGGCGGTGATGGATTTCAGCCCGGTCTTTTTGACCGTGACGCGCGCCACGCTCGCCGGCCTGCTCGGTCTCGCCTTGCTGATGGTCTTTCGCGAGAAGCGCCCAAGCCGCGACGACCTCGTTTCGCTCGTCGTCGTCGCGCTTGGCGTGGTGGTCGGCTTTCCGCTTTTGACCGCGCTGGCGCTCGAACATGTCACCTCGGCGCACTCCATTGTCTTCATCGGCCTTCTGCCGCTGGCCACCGCCATCTTCGCCGTGTTGCGCGGCGGCGAGCGGCCGCGCCCCGCATTCTGGCTGTTCTCCTGCCTCGGCAGCGCGCTGGTGGCCGGCTTCGCGATTTCGCAAGGCCTGTCCGCCTCGCCGGTCGGAGACCTGCTGATGCTGGCGGCCGTCATCGTCTGCGGCCTGGGTTATGCTGAAGGCGCCAAGCTCTCGCGCCGGCTGGGTGGCTGGCAGGTCATCTGCTGGGCACTGGTGTTGTCGCTGCCGGTGATGCTGGGCCTGAGCATCGTCACCTTTCCGCCGACACTTCACGACGTCAGCGCGGCTGCCTGGACCGGGCTCGCCTATGTCTCGCTCTTCAGCATGCTGATCGGCTTCATCTTCTGGTATCGCGGGCTGGCGCAGGGCGGCATCGCCGCGGTCGGGCAGCTACAGCTTCTCCAGCCCTTCTTCGGCCTCGCGCTGGCGGCAGGTCTGCTGCATGAGAAAGTCAGCCCCGCCATGGTGGTCGTCACCCTTGGCGTCGTGCTGTGCGTGGCCGGCGCGAAGCGCTTCGCCGGATAGCCGCGATAGCCAATAAAAAGGCGCGCCCCTTCATCACAGAAGAGGCACGCCATTAAATCGCATAGTCTGTCAGGCTGAGAGCCTAGTCAGGCAGCCTTCTCGGCTTCCGCGGTCACCGTCGGCTTCGAGCGGAAGTTCAGCCGGTCGGAACCCGCAGTCACCTTGACGGTCGAACCATCGAGGATCTCGCCCATCAATATCTTCTCGGCGAGAGGATCCTGCAGTTCCTTCTGCATCACCCGCTTCAGCGGCCGCGCGCCGTAGGCCGGGTCGTAACCCTTGTCGGCCAGCCACTCGATTGAGTTGGCGTCGAGGTTGAGCGCGATCTTGCGGTCGACCAGCAGGTTCTCCAGCCGCTTCAACTGGATCTCGACGATCCGGCCCATATCCTTGCGGCGCAGCCGGTGGAACAGGATGACCTCGTCTATACGGTTGAGGAATTCCGGCCGGAAAGAAGCCTTCACCACCGCCATAACCTCGTCGCGCACGGTGTCGACATCCTGGTCTTCGCCGAGATTGACCAGATATTCGGCGCCAAGGTTCGACGTCATGATGATCAGCGTGTTGCGGAAGTCGACGGTGCGGCCCTGACCGTCGGTCAGGCGACCGTCGTCCAGCACCTGGAGGAGCACGTTGAAGACATCCGGATGCGCCTTCTCTATCTCGTCGAACAAGACGACCTGATAGGGCCGGCGCCGCACCGCTTCGGTCAGCGCGCCGCCCTCCTCATAGCCGACATAGCCGGGAGGCGCGCCGATCAGGCGGGCGACCGAGTGCTTTTCCATGAACTCCGACATGTCGATGCGCACCATGGCGCTTTCGTCGTCGAACATGAACGAGGCGAGAGCCTTGGTGAGCTCGGTCTTGCCGACACCGGTGGGACCGAGGAACATGAACGAGCCGATCGGTCGGTTCGGATCCTGCAGGCCGGCGCGGGCACGCCGGACGGCCTTGGACACGGCCTGCACGGCTTCGCCCTGGCCGACGACGCGCTTGGCGATCTCGTCTTCCATGCGCAACAGCTTGTCGCGTTCGCCTTCCAGCATCTTGTCGACCGGAATGCCGGTCCAGCGCGACACGATCTGGGCGACGTGGTCCGGCGTGACCACCTCCTCGACCATGCCACCGCCCTGCCCGTCGCGGGCCTCGGCCTCGGCAAGCTGCTTCTCGAGTTCGGGGATCTTGCCGTAGGCAAGCTCGCCCGCGCGCTGGAATTCGCCCTTGCGCTGGGCGATCGCCAATTCGTTTCGGGTCTCGTCGAGCTGCTTCTTCAGGTCGGCGGCCAGCCCGAGCTTCTGCTTCTCGGCCTGCCACTTCGCGGTCAGCGCGTCGGACTCCTCCTCGAGCCCGGTCAATTCCTTCTCGAGCCTGCCGAGGCGATCCTTGGACGCGTCGTCCTTCTCGACCTTCAGCGCCTCGCGCTCGATCTTCAGCTGCATGATGCGTCGGTCGATCTCATCCAGCGCTTCGGGCTTGGAATCGACCTGCATACGCAACCGCGAAGCTGCCTCATCGACCAGGTCGATCGCCTTGTCAGGCAGGAAGCGGTCGGCGATGTAGCGATTGCTCAAGGACGCAGCCGAAACCAGGGCGGAGTCGGAGATGCGCACCTTGTGGTGCTGCTCATACTTCTCCTTCAGACCACGCAGGATCGAGATCGTATCCTCCACGGTCGGCTCATCGACGAAGACAGGCTGGAAGCGGCGGGCAAGGGCCGCGTCCTTCTCGATATATTTGCGGTACTCGTCGAGCGTGGTCGCGCCAACGCAGTGCAATTCGCCGCGCGCCAGCGCTGGCTTGAGCAGGTTGGACGCATCCATCGCACCATCGGCCTTGCCGGCGCCGACCAGCGTGTGCATCTCGTCGATGAACAGAATGATGCCGCCGGCAGCCGAGGTGACTTCGTTGAGCACGGCCTTCAGCCGCTCCTCGAACTCGCCGCGATATTTGGCACCGGCGATCAGCGCGCCCATGTCGAGCGCCATCAGCTGCTTGTCCTTCAAGGATTCCGGCACATCGCCATTGACGATGCGCAACGCCAGGCCCTCGGCGATCGCCGTCTTGCCGACGCCCGGCTCGCCGATCAACACAGGATTGTTCTTGGTGCGCCGCGACAACACCTGGATGGTGCGGCGGATCTCGTCGTCGCGGCCGATGACCGGATCGAGCTTGCCGGCACGGGCATCGGCGGTCAGATCCCGCGCGTATTTCTTCAACGCGTCGTAGCTCTGCTCGGCGGACGCCGAATCGGCGGTGCGGCCCTTGCGGATGTCGTTGATCACCTGGTTCAGGGCTTGCGGGGTAACGCCGGCCTTGGCGAGGATGTCGGCGGTCTTGGCGGACTTCTCCATGGCGAGCGCCTGCAAAAGGCGCTCGACCGTCACGAAGCTGTCGCCGGATTTCTTGGCCAGATCCTCGGCCGTCGAAAACACCTTGGCGAGCGGCTGCGCCAGATAGAGCTGGCCGTTGCCGCCTTCGACCTTGGGCAATGCGTTGAGGGCTGCGTCGACGCCGACTTCGACATCGCGCGGACGCCCTCCTGCCCGCTCGATCAGCGACGCGGCAAAACCTTCGTCGTCATCGATGAGTGCCTTGAGGACGTGTTCGGGCGTAAACTGCTGATTGTTGCGATTGAGCGCATATTGCTGCGCGGACTGGATAAAACCGCGCACGCGCTCGGAATATTTTTCAAGATTCATCATTGTCTCCTTCCGTCACCGGCCCGCTTTGCGGCACCGGATCAGCCTTGGTGACGGACCCGCTCTTCTGAGCCGGACCCTGTTCGACCGTGATATGGGACGTAAGCCCCTGTCTCTCAAGACGCCTTGATGCCGATCAAGGCAGATATTTCACGGCGCCGTCTGACGGCGAACTATAGCGCAGACAAACAAAAACGGCGGAGATTTCTCCCCGCCGCCTGCAATCAACAATTTCGGAGCGCTCAGCTTTCGGCGCTGGCCGCTGGCTCTGCCGTTTCGGCTGTGGCCTCGGCGCTCTCGGCGCGCGGCTTGCGCGGACGTTTGGCGCGGCGCGGCGCTGCAGCTTCGGTCTCGGCTTCGCGGGCTTCAGCCTGCGCGGCGAGCGCTGCCGGGTTGAAGCTCTCGAATTGCGGCGCTGCCGCCGGTTCGGCGGCAATCACCACAACCGGCTCAGCGGGTACAGCAGCAACAACGGGCTCGGCCTGCGCCGCAGCCTGCGGCTGGGCCTCATCGCGCCGGTTGCCATTTTCGCCGCGCGGACCACGGTCGCCGCGCTGGCCGTAATTGTTGTTGTGGCGCCGGTCGCGGTGGTTGCGATTGCCGTTGTTGTCGCGATAACCGTTTTCGCGGCCGTTGTTATCACGACCATTCTCGGAATTGAGCGCGACCTCTGCCGGCGTGCCCTCGATCATCGGCTGCGGGCCCGAGCCATTGTTGCCGGGCTGCTGGCCTTCGCCGACATTGGCGCCGTTGTCGAAGTCCTCGCGTTCCTCGTCGAGATCGTCGTCGAAGTCGTCGCGATTCTGCTGGAAGTTCTGGATCGGCATCTGCGCCTGCGCGGCGGCGATGATGCGGTTGTAGTGTTCGGCGTGCTGGAGATAGTTCTCCGCCATCACCCGGTCGCCAGAGCTCATCGCGTCGCGTGCGAGGGTCGCATATTTCTCGGCGATCTGCTGGGCAGAGCCACGGATCTTCACATCCGGACCGTTGCTCTCATAATTGCGGTTGAGCGGGTTCGGGCCCTTGCGGTTGTTATTGTTATTATTGTTGTTGCCGCCGCCGCCATTGTTATTGCGACCGCGCATACGTCTATTCTGCTGTTGTGGCCTCATCAGGGTCTCTTCGGTTCAAAAGCTTGAAAAATCATCGTGTACGGCGGCGCTCATGCAGCCTGCCGTTTCGGTGTTTCACCGGTGCTCGCACGCATCGATTGCGTTGGCGCCACGTGTCATCCTGTTCCGGTTACATCACTTGCCGGATGATTCCCGCACGAAGCTAGAGCGTCGTTTCGCAAGAAGGCAGCTATTTCAAAGGAAACCGAATCGCTAAGAGCACTGCCTGCTTCGTCTCATCCGGTAAATCGACCCTAGCCGCATTCCTTAGCCTTGCCAAGCGGTTTTTCGCCGCACCTTCAAGCTTTTCCATCTCTCGCAAATACAAGCACACGATCGTTTCCACCCAGATCGCGCAACGCCGTTACCACCGGAAATCCCGCGTCGTGGAAAATTCCGGTCACGTCCGTATTCTGGGAACTGCCAATCTCCACCGCGACGATTCCGCCGGCTTTCAGATGGCTTGCGCTTTCTCTAGCGATCACCCGATAGGCATCAAGCCCATCGGCCCCGCCGTCCAGCGCGCGCAGCGGATCGAAATCGCGCACTTCCTTCTGCAACGTTTTGATCTCGGCGCTGCTTATATAGGGTGGGTTTGAGACGATTACATCAAATTGCCCGGAAATAGCGCCGAACCAGTCGGACTTCGTGGCCGTGAACCGTTCCAACAGGCCAAGGTCTCGGGCATTGCGCAAGGCAGTGGCCAGAGCATCATCGGAGATATCGGCACCGACGGCGACGGCCTGTGGAACCGCAGCCAGAAGCGCCAGTGCGATCGCGCCGGTGCCCGTGCCAAGATCGAGGATACGGCAGGTGCCATGCCGTTCGACCATTTGGGCAATGAGGGGCAACACTGCGTCGACCAGCGTCTCCGTGTCGGGGCGCGGCTCCAGCGTTTCAGCGGAAAGGTTGAGCCGCAGCCCGTGAAACTCGCGAAAGCCAAGAATGCGATGGACCGGTTCGCCGACGATGCGACGCGTGAGAGCGGCATCGGCTGCGGCCACCGCTTGGGCATCGACCATTCGGTCTGGATCGGAGATCGCCTCGGCGCGCGTGGTGGCGGTGAAATGCTCGACCAATAGCCTGGCGTCGAACGCGGCGCCGTCGATGCCAGCGGATTCGAGCCGTCGCCGTGCTTCACGATGAAGAGCACCAAGCGTCGTGGAAAGCGCGGGATCGATCGACTTCACCGCTTTTCGCGCCTCACGCTTCCTTCATGTCGGCCAAAAGTTTCGACTGGTGATCGGCGATCAGCGCACCGACCACATCGTCAAGATCGCCCTCCATCACCCGCTCGAGCTTGTAGAGGGTGAGGTTGATGCGATGGTCGGTGAGACGCCCCTGCGGGAAATTGTAGGTGCGGATGCGTTCGGAGCGGTCGCCGGAACCGACCTGCGACTTGCGTGATTCCGAACGCTCCTCGTCGGCACGGCTGCGCTCCATGTCATAAAGCCGGGCCCGCAGGATCTGCATGGCGCGCGCGCGGTTCTGGTGCTGCGACTTCTCCGCCTGCACCACCATGATGCCGGTGGGCAAGTGGGTGATGCGCACCGCCGAATCGGTGGTGTTGACGTGCTGGCCGCCGGAACCGGAAGCGCGCATGGTGTCGATGCGGATGTCTTCCGCCTTGATCTCGATATCGACTTCCTCGGCCTCCGGCAGCACCGCCACTGTCGCCGCCGAAGTGTGGATACGCCCTTGCGCTTCGGTTGCCGGCACGCGCTGCACCCGGTGCACGCCGGATTCGAACTTCAGATGCGCGAACACGCCCTTGCCGGAAACCGAGGCGATGATTTCCTTGAAGCCGCCCATATCGCCGTCGCTGGCGGAGACCACCTCGAAACGCCAGCCCTTGGAGGCGGCATAGCGCTCATACATGCGATAGAGATCGCCGGCGAACAGCGCGGCCTCGTCGCCGCCGGTGCCGGCGCGTATTTCCAGGATGGCATTGCGTTCGTCGGCCGCGTCCTTGGGCAGAAGCAGGATCTGGATTTCCTGCTGCAGGGTTTCGATGCGCGTTTTGACCGCAGGCAGATCGGCTTCGGCCAATGCACGCATTTCGGCATCCGTGCCCTTGTCGCCGAGCATCGCCTCAAGATCGACCTGCTCGCGCTCGGCGGCGCGCAACGCACGGATCCTGGCGACCAGCTCCTGGATGTCGGAATACTCGGCCGCCATCTTCACATAGGCATCCGGCGCAGGGCCTGCCGCCATCTGCGCCTCGAGCATGTCGAAACGCTTGACGACTTGGTCCATGCGGTCGCGGGGTAGATTGATCATGGGATATCGAAGGTTTCTTACAAAGGAATGCCGCGGTCGTCCGCGAAGGCCTGCAGCAGCGCGCGGATCGGCATGCCGGTGGCGGGCTGGCTGAGATTATCGGCGAAGAAGGCTTCCAGCTCTTCCAGCGGCAGGTCGGTCAGCATCGCCTTGACCGGGCCGATGGCCGCCGGCGACATCGAGATGGAGCGGAAACCGAGGCCGATCAGCGCCATCGCCGAGATCGGCTTGCCGGCAAGTTCGCCACACAACGTCACCGGTGTGTCGTTGCGATGGCCGGCATCGGCGATTTGCTTGAGGACACGCAGGAACGGCACCGACACCGGGTCGAAGCGGTCGGCGAGCTGGGTATTGCCACGGTCCACCGCCATCACGAACTGGAACAGGTCGTTGGAACCGACGGAAACGAAATCCACCACCTTCATCAGCTCGTCGAGCTGGAACAGCAACGACGGCACCTCCAGCATGGCGCCCAGCTTGAGGCTGGTCGGCAAATGATGGGCGAACCGCGACAGATGCCGCACCTCGCGCTCGATGATCTCGCGCGCTTGCGCGATCTCGCCGAGCTCCGTGACCATCGGCAGCATAACCTTCAACTCGCGCCCGCCAGCTGCCTTGAGCAGCGCGCGGATCTGCGTCCGCAGCAGCCCTGGCCGGTCGAGCGTCAGGCGGATTGCGCGCCAGCCGAGCGCCGGATTCTCTTCCAGCGTGGCGTTCTTGAAATAGGGCAACACCTTGTCGCCCCCGATATCGATGGTGCGGAAGGTAACCGGCTTGCCGCGCGCCGCCTCCAGCACATCGCGATAAAGCTTTTCCTGCGCCTCGGCGCGCGGGAAGGTGGCGGCCACCATGAATTGCAGCTCGGTCCGGAACAGGCCGATGCCGGCAGCGCCCGATTCCACCAACTGCGGCAGGTCGACCGCAAGGCCCGCATTCATCAGCAGGTCGATCTTGACGCCATCCTTGGTCTCGGAAGGCTTCTTGCGCAGCTCGCGATAGAGTTCCTGCCGGCGCGCGCGAAAGCGCACCTTCTCGGCATAGGCTGCCTCGAGATCGGCCTGCGGCCTCAGGTGAATCGCACCTTCTTCGCCGTCGACGATGATTGGATCACCGTTTTCCGACATCGAGACGGCGCCCTTGACCTGGCCGGCGACCGGAATGCCCATCGCACGCGCCACGATGACGACGTGGCTGGTCGCCGCCCCTTCCTCAAGCACCAGTCCGCGCATCTTGTCGCGCGGATAGTCGAGCAATTCGGCGGCGCCCATGGAACGGGCTACGATGATGGCATCCTTGGGCAGAGAGGCAGCGATGTCTTCCGGACCGCGCCCCATCAGCTGGCGTAGCAGCCGGTTGGCGAGGTCGTCAAAATCGCTCATCCGCTCGCGCAGATAAGGATCGGTCATGTGGATCATGCGGGCGCGCATGTCCGACTGCACTTTTTCGACCGCCGCTTCCGCGGTCAGGCCGTTGCGGATCGCCTCCTCCAGCCGCCGCACCCAGCCGCGGTCATTGGCAAACATGCGATAGGCTTCCAGAACCTCGCGGTGCTCGCCCTCGAAGGCGACGTCGCGGCGCTCCAGCATGTCGTCGATGGAAAGCCTGAGCGAACCGAGCGATTCCTCCAGCCGGCGGATTTCTTCCTCGCTGTCCTCGTTGAACAGGTTGGTGACGACGATGCGCGGCTCGTGCAGAACGACATGGCCGAGCCCGACGCCGTCGTTGAAGGACACACCCGTAAAGGAGACCGGTCGGCTGAGATCGAGCTCCATACCGGGCCGCGACAGCCTGGCGAGGTCGCCCGTGGCGACCATCTCGGCGATCACCATCGCCGTGGTTTCCAGCGCCTCGACCTCGTCCTCGCGATAGACGCGCTTGGTGCGGTTCTGCACGACCAGCACGCCGAGGGTGCGCCCGGCCCGCAGCACCGGCACACCGAGGAAGGCGTGGTAAATCTCCTCGCCCGTCTCCGGCAGATAGGCGAAGGCGGGATGTTCCTGCGCGTTGGAAAGATTGAGCGGTCGCGCGGAGGCGGCGATGGTGCCGACGAGACCCTGACCGAGGCGCAGCTGCGCCAAGTGAACCGCGTTCTTGTTGAGACCTTCGGTGGCGTATAGCTCCAGTACGGAATCGGCGCGCAGCACGTAGAGCGAACACACTTCCGCGACCATGTTGGAGGCGATGTCGCGCACGATGCGGTCAAGCCGCTCCTGCGGCTCCAGCGGCTCCTGCATGAGCTCGCGGAGCCGTTTCAACAAAACGCGCGGGCCAACGGCCGTCTCACGCATCACGGCTTCTCTCCAAAGGCGACGGGGCCGGCGCGGTTCCCGTCGCACCGGCCCAACGCAAAAACCGACTCGGGTCTCTTACTGCTTATCGAGACCGTAGACGGAATGCAAAGTGCGAACAGCCAGTTCCGTGTAGGGACCGTCGATCAGGATCGAAATCTTGATCTCGGAAGTAGTGATCGCGCGAATATTGATGCTTTTTTCGGCAAGTGCCTTGAAAGCCGTCGCCGCGACGCCGGCGTGGCTCCTCATGCCGATGCCGATGACGGAAACCTTGGACATGCCCTCGTCGTGCTGAAGGGCGTCGAAGCCGACGGTCTGCTTGACCTTGTCGAGCACCGCCAGAGCCTTGGCGACATCGCCGGACGGCACGGTGAAGGTCATGTCGGTGGACTTGCCGTCCTCCGAGATGTTCTGGACGATCATGTCGACATTGATGTTGGCCTCGGCCAGCGGGCCGAAGATACCGCCAGCCACGCCCGGTCGGTCGGCGACGCGGCGCAGGGAAATCTGCGCTTCATCCTTGGCGTAGGCGATACCGGTGACGACCTCTTGTTCCACGATTTCATCCTCTTCGCATATCAGCGTTCCGGGCGGATTGAGAAAATCACCCATACCGGGCGCATCCGGATCGTCAAAGGACGACCGCACGAAGGTGCGCACCTTGTGTACCATGGCAAGCTCCACCGAACGCACCTGCAGAACTTTCGAGCCGAGCGACGCCATCTCCAGCATTTCCTCGAAGGAGATGCGGTCCAGTCGCCTGGCCTTGGGTTCGATGCGCGGGTCTGTGGTGTAGACCCCGTCGACATCGGTGTAGATATCGCAGCGGTCTGCCTTGACCGCGGCAGCGATCGCCACCGCGCTGGTGTCGGAGCCGCCGCGGCCGAGCGTCGAGAGGCGATTGTCGGGCGCGATGCCCTGGAAGCCGGCGATCACCGCGACCTGGCCTTCCTTGAAACGCTGGACCAGGAACGAGCCGTCGATATCCAGGATGCGGGCAGCGCCATGCGCGCCGTCCGTCTTGATCGGGATCTGCCAACCTTGCCAGGAGCGCGCATTGATGCCCATCGACTGCAGCGCGATCGCCAAAAGGCCCGACGTCACCTGCTCGCCGGAAGCAACGATCGCGTCGTATTCGCGCGCATCGAAGAACGGGCTGTTGGCGCCTGTCACCTTCGGCATGCCTTGCACCCAACCAACGAGTTCGTTGGTCTTGCCCGACATCGCCGAAACCACCACCGCTACTTCATGGCCTGCCTCGACCTCGCGTTTGACGTGACGCGCCACATTGTGGATGCGGTCGAGGTCGGCGACGGAGGTCCCGCCGAACTTCATCACGATGCGCGCCATGGAAGCGGAATGCCTTTGAATGCTGGCCAGGTGGCCGAAGATGGACAGGAAAGCCCCGGCTGGCCGAGACGCAAAAATGCGCGGCCTCCTTAGCCAAAACACGAGGTCTTCGCAAGGCACACGCTACCGATGTGGCAGCATGGCGCAATTGTCTTGCGTCTCGGCCGCCAGCGCTGCGGAAGCCTTCCGCCGAAGCCTGGCTATGCCTTCAGAGGGCCGCCAATCGACCAGCTGTGGCCGAATGGGTCGCGGAACTGGCCATACCGACTGCCCCAGAATGCATTCTCCAGCGGCATGGTAACGATGGCACCGGCGGCGACTGCGCGTTCCCACCATGTGTCGGCGTCATCCACTGCCAGATGAACCGTCACGCCATGTGGCTTGTCGGCCGACATGCCAAACTCCGGGAAAAGGTCCCACATCATGACATCCGAACCATTGATGCGGATGTGTGCATGCATCAGCCGCTTGCCGTCTTCGGCCTCCTTGCGGCTTACTTCTTCGGCACCGAACGCCTTTTTGTAGAATTCGATCGCCTTCTTGGCACCGTCGATGGTCAAGCAAGGGACTATCCCGTTCAACGCGGTCATTTCAATCTCCCGACGTTCTTCTTCGTGCATCCTAGCAGCGAGCGACGGCTTGACGATGGTCAACCGCCGATGCAGATTGAAGTTCAAGTATATACTTGAATGAGAACCTGAATGGCAAGAGCTTCAACCAGGGGCAATGTGTTCGCTGCCATTGCCGACCCGACGCGACGGCGCCTGCTTGAGCGTATGGGAAACAGGGAGCGGTCGGTTGCGGAACTGACCGCTGAAGTCGATGCGACACTGGCCAATGTCTCGCTGCATCTGCAGGTCTTGGACCGCGCCGGCCTGGTGCGACGGCGCGTGGCTGGACGCCAGCGCCTCTACCGGCTGAACCCTGCGCCCCTGGCAACAGTTACCGACTGGGTCGCGCAGCTCTCGACCTTCTGGAGCGACAAGCTCGATGGGCTAACCGAACTGGCGCAGAAACTCGATGCTGAAGCCGATCGATCTGATATTTGAGCGCGATATCCGCGCTTCGCTTGCTACGGTGTGGGCCTGCCTCACCGACCCGAAGCTCATCGCGCAATGGTTCTTTGCCGTCGATTTCAAACCGCTCGTCGGCCATCGTTTTCGCATCAGCGGCGAAGCCGTACCAGGCTGGCGCGGCTGGACCGAAGTCGAGGTGCTGGAAATCGTGGCGCCGACCCACATGGCCTGGTCGTTCGACTGCGCTGACAAGGCGCCGGCCGGCCGCGTCGTCTTCTCGCTACAGCAGCACGTGGGCTTCGTGCGGCTGGTGTTGACCCACAATGGGCAAGTACCCGCGACGACGCTGCGTCTGCTCGGTGCCGGCTGGGAGGAATACACGGGAAATTTGCGGACGCTTGCCGAGACGCTTTGACCAGGCAGAACTTTTGGAAAACAAGGGCTTCGCCGCAGTGCGATACCGTGCCGTAGTGACGCGCGCAGAAAACCCGCCTTGACATTCGTCGCTCATCTGCTGACTTCCTTCTCCCCGAAGGAGACAAAGCCATGCCAGAACCCCGACGGTCGACCATCGACGCCGGAGAAGTCGAGCGCTTTTCAGCCCTTGCAGCCGAATGGTGGAACCCGAACGGAAAGTTCCGTCCGCTGCACAAGTTCAACCCGGTACGGTTGGCCTATATTCGCGACCAGATCGCCACTCGTTTCGGCCGCGACCCCCGTGCGGCGCAGCCCTTCGAAGGCTTGCGCATTCTCGACATCGGCTGCGGCGGCGGTCTGTTGTGCGAACCGATGGCCCGTCTGGGCGCCGAGGTCGTCGGCGCCGACGCTTCCAGCACCAACATCGAAGTGGCAAAGCTTCATGCGGCCGAAGCCGGGGTCACCGTCGACTATCGCGCCACCACGGCCGAGGATCTGGCCGCCGCCGGCGAGAAATTCGACGTCGTGCTCAACATGGAAGTGGTCGAGCATGTCGCCGACATCGACCTGTTCGTCGGCAAGTGCGGCGAGATGGTGAAACCCGGCGGCATCATGTTCGTCGCCACCATCAACCGCACCCTGAAGGCGCTGGGGCTGGCCATTATCGGCGCCGAATATGTGCTGCGCTGGCTGCCGCGCGGTACCCACAAATTCGGCAAGCTGGTACGGCCGGAAGAACTGGAGCGCGCGCTGACCGGTGCCGGCCTTGCCGTCACCGACCGCTCCGGTGTCATCTACAACCCGTTGGCCGACCGCTGGCAGCGCTCCAAGGACATGGACGTCAACTACATGGTGCTCGCCGAAAAGGCCGCCTGAACAGGATTGCTCAGGCCTTCTGCCGCTGCGCCCTGGTGGTGATGAAGACGCCGATCACGATGATGGCGGCGCCCGCCCAGGTCAGCCACTGATAGTGCTCCCCGAGGAACAGCGTGCCCGAAATCAGCGCGATGGCCGCGCCGACATATCCGATCTGGCTGAGATAGACCGGCCCGCCGACGGCCTGGAGGCGGAAGTAGAAGGCAAACATCGCCGCTCCGATGATGACCTGTGCCAGCACCAGCCACGGCACATGGGCAAGCGTACCGAACGAGCCCGCCTGCCCGCCAATGAGCAGGCCGCCAAACAACATCGCAGCGGCCGCGAGGTGACTGCCGACGGCGAGTTCGATCGCGTCGGTGCCTGTCGGCCAGTCGATGGTACGATAGATGTTGCCAGCCGCGAGGAAGACGGGAATGAGCAGGCCGACAAGGACCCAGAACAGGTCGGCCGGCTGACCGGCCTCGCCCCGGGTGAGTGCCACGACCAGCGCGCCAGCAAACCCAACCACGATGCCCGCGATACCAAGCAGGTTGGGTCGACGCACGCCGAACAGGATCGACAGCGTCAACGTCACCACGGGCGAAAGCGTGAACATGATGCCGGTGTAGCCGGCACCGAGATGGGGAATGGCCGAGAAGATCAGGAAGTTCGGGATGGCGAAGGAGATCGCCGCCGCAATGACGTAGTAGCGCAGCTTGTGGCCAGTCATCACCAGACGGTGGCGCCTGTAGAAAAGGACGAGCAAAAGCACGCCGCCGATGCCGAACGAGGTCATGAATGCCCATAACATCGGCGACACGGCATTGGCCGTCGCCAGCTTGCCGAGAGGCAATGTCAGGCCCAGCAGGGCGCCTGTGATCAGCAGCAGGCCAAAGGCCGAATCCCAGACCGATTTCATGGAAGCGCCCGCGCGATTCTCTTGAGCCAACGATGACATAACTGCGGTATCCTTTACGAATTCAGGCAACGCGCCTCTGCTCGGTCCGAGCCGCCTGACGTTGGATGAATGTTTCGAATGTCTCGCCAAAGGTGGCGAGGAACTTGCGCGTCCGTTCGTCCACCAAGGCGCCGTCGGCGTCGAACAGTGCACCGGTATTGCCGATATAGGCTTCCGGTTGACCAAGCACCGCCATGTCCAGCGAGGCGAGCGACTGTCTGAGGTGATGGTTGGCGCCAAAACCGCCGACCGCACCCACCGACGTCGAGATCACCGCTGCCGGCTTGCCGATCAGCACGCCCTGCCCGTAGGGCCGCGCGCAGATGTCGATGGCGTTCTTCAGCACACCGGGCACCGAACGCACATATTCAGCGGTGACGAAAAGCACGGCATCGGCAGACGAAACGCGACGGCGGAGAGCCTGCCAGTCGGCGGGCGGGTTCGCCTCAAGGTCCTCGTTGAAATAGGACACCGCGCCGATATCAATGAAATCGAGAACGAGAGATGGCGTCAGCTCCGCCAACGCCTTCGCCACCTTACGGCTGAACGATTCCTGGCGCAGACTGCCGACGAGTACGGCCACTTTGGTCATTTTGTATCCTTCCACGCGAGGCCACTTGGCGGCCGCTGATCGATGGCATATCATTTAATAGAAAGAATCTTAGTGTCAAGATACTTTACGGTGAGCTAGATGGATCGTGCAGCGAACGCGGTGGCGCAATGGCAAAAGGAGAGGCCGGATCTCGACGTCAGGCCGATGGCGGTATTTGGCCGCCTCAGCTATGCGGCCTTCGTTGTCGCGCGCGACAAGCTGAACCCGCTCTTCGCCCGGTTCGGCCTGCAATCCGGCGAATTCGACGTGCTGGCGACCTTACGGCGTTCTGGTGCGCCCTTTGCCCTGACGCCGACGGAACTCTACGAAGCGACGATGGTGACGTCGGGCGCCATGACCAATCGGCTCGACCGGCTGGAAAAGGCCGGATTGATCGCGCGCGGTCCGCACCCGCAGGATCGCCGTGGCGTCATCGTGCAACTGACGGAAAAGGGCCGGACATTGATCGACGAGGCGGTGACCGCCCATGTCGAAAACGAACACCAGGTCCTTTCCGTGCTGACGAGCGAAGAACAGGACCGGCTGGCCGGCCTGCTCGAAAAGCTGATCAGGGGACTGGATGGAAAGGGCTGAACAGCGACCAGGAATTACCGGCCGCGAGTCGGCTAGCAGTTCAGTTGCGATCGTCTGGGAATGCCGGTATCGGCAAGAATTCGACGCCGTCCTCTGCCAGGCTCTTGGCCTCGTCGAGCGTCGCCTCGCCGTAGATGCCGCGCGGGTCGGCTTCACCGAAATGGATCTTGCGCGCTTCCTCGGCGAACTTGTCGCCGACATAGTCGGAATTTTCGCGCATCTTGTCGGCCAGCGCCTTCAGTTGCGCCATCGCCTGGCGCTGCTGGTCGCCCATGGCAAGCCCGATCTTTTCCTGCTTGCGGCTGGTCGACACGGCGGGCGCCATCAGCGCCTTTTCCACCCTGTGCGAACCGCAGACCGGGCATTCGACGAAACCGCGCTTCTTCTGCTTGTCGAAATCGTCGTTGGAGCGAAACCAGCCTTCGAAATCATGCTCACGCTCACATATCAGCGAGAAGCGGATCAAGATGCGGCTCCCCTCAGCGAGGCCGGTTCGCCATCGAAACGACGCAGCGAGAATTCGCGCGCATTCTTCAGATTGGGTATCTTGGCGCGGGCGGCCACAGATTGCGCCGGATCGATTTCGGCCACGATCACCGAGGGCTCGTCATGGGCTGCCTCGGCCAGAATGCGGCCCCAAGGGTCGACGATCAGCGAATGGCCATAGGTCTCGCGACCATCCTCATGCAGCCCGCCCTGGGCGGCGGCTATGACGAAGGCGCCGTTCTCAATGGCTCGTGCCCTCAGCAACACATGCCAATGCGCCTCGCCGGTCTGACGGGTGAAGGCCGCCGGAACCGAAAGGACCGCGGCACCAGCCAGCGCCTCGGTGCGGAAAAGCTGCGGGAAGCGCAGGTCGTAGCAGATGGCGAAGCCGAGCTTCAGGCCAGCAAGATCGACAACGGCGGCATCGGTTCCCGGCTCATAGGCGGCGGATTCGCGCCAGCTCTCGCCATTGTCGAGATCGACGTCGAACATGTGGATCTTGTCATAGGAAGCGAGCGTCGTTCCGTCCGGAGCGATCAACAGCGCGCGGTTGGCGAGCTTGCCATCGTCCCGCAGAATGGCGGTCGAGCCGATGTGAAAATGGATGCCGAGTTCCCGCGCCAGCTGCCGCGCTTTGGCGACGACGACGTCCTTGTCCTCGCTGGTGAAAACGGTTCGCTTGGCGTCCTTGTCACGCACCAGCGCGCCGGTCATCTCGGGGGTCTGCACATAGCTCGCGCCCATGGCCACGGCCTCACGAACCAGCTGCTCCATGTCGGCGGCGTTACGTTCCGGGCTGGTGCCCGACCGCATCTGAATGGCGGCGGCCTTGAAAACACCCATGGTCTCGTCCTCGCTTTCGATAATTCCGAGCGCTCAGCGCGGCGCGGTGCCGGCGATCAGGGCATCGAGCCGGCCGGCAGCTTCCAGCGCATGCAGATCATCGCAGCCGCCGACATGCACGTCACCCACAAAAATCTGCGGGAAAGTGGCACGGCCGTTGGCTCGCTGGATCATTTCCTGGCGCAGATCCGGCGAGAACGAGGCATCATGTTCGGTATAGGCAACGCCCTTCTTGTCGAGCAGGCGTTTGGCGGCCGCGCAATAGCCGCACATCATGCGCGTATAAATCGTCACGTCGACCATGGGTCAACAATCCTGTCTTGTCATGAAATCTATATAGTCTCGGACTCGTCGGGCCGAAAGTCCCCCGGCAGAACCCGCGCGAAGGTTAGTACGTCGACCGCGGCGGCACCGCCTCTTTTCAGCGCCTTGGCGACAGCGCGCGCAGTCGCTCCGGTCGTATAGACGTCGTCGACCACGAGCATGCGGCGCCCTGCTATATCGATTTCCGCCTCGGCCGGCACGCGAAAGGCTGCCCGTACATTGTCCTCGCGCTGGCTTCGCTCCAGGCCAACCTGCTGGCGTGTCATCTTCACGCGCCGCACCGCCTGGGGCGCGAAACGCCGGCCCGACTGCGCAGCCAGGGCGCGACCGAGTTCGGCCGATTGGTTGAACTGGCGACGAAAGAAGCGGCGCCAGTGCAGCGGCACCGGAACGATGGCATCCGCCTCGGCTATCAGTTCGGCGCCGGCCCGCATCATCCAGCGCGCCATCCATGGTGCGAGGTCGGTCCGGTCATGATATTTCAGCGCCTGCACCATTTGCCTGGCAACGCCCGAATAGGCGGCGGCCGCGCGGGCTCGCTCGAAGGGCGGTGGATCGGCGATGGCCTCGGCGGACAGAAAGCCCTCGCCCATGTCGTGCGTGAAGGGCGTGCCCATGACCGGGCACCAGGGCCGCTCGAGCAACCTGAGCTTCGGCCAGCAATCGCCGCATAGAACCCCTGGCTGCGAGACGTGGCGTCGACAACCGGCGCAGACCGGGGGAAACAAGATCCGCGCCGGCCATTGCAACGCCGTTTGGGTTAGGCCCTTGATATCAGCCATCGGATCGGCCACGTGATTGCCTGCAGTCGCAGCATAGCAGAAGCAGGACCCGTCGTTGCAGCCCTTGTTCGATACAGCTCTTTGGCTGACACACAAACGCCGGGCACTCGCCCGACCGACCGCGGGTGCCGACTTCCTCATGCGGCGCATTGCCGACGATCTTGCCGATCGGCTGGCCGCCGTCGAACGCCAGTTCGCCCGCGGAGCGACGCTGTTCTGCCAGACTGCACACGCAACCCACGCCCTCACCGCAAGCGGCAAAGTCGCCGAAATCGTCCGCGTCGAAGCGGACCCCGCGTTTCTAGCCGGCGAGGAAGGGATAGTGGCCACGGCCGAAACCGTGCCGTTCGAGCCCGACAGCCTCGATCTGGCGGTTTCACTGCTCGCGTTGCAATCGACGAACGATATCCCCGGCATGCTGGCGCAGATCCGCCGCGCACTGAAGCCGGACGGGCTCTTCCTCGGCGCGATGGCCGGTGCCGGGACGCTGGCCGAATTGCGCGAAAGCCTGCTTGCCGCCGAAACCGAACTCCATGGCGGCGCCAGCCCGCGCGTCATTCCGTTCGCCGATGTGCGTGACGCCGGTGCGCTGCTGCAGCGGGCAGGTCTCGCCTTGCCCGTCACAGACATCGAGACGATAACGGTGCGTTATGACACGCCGTTCGGCCTGATGCGGGATCTGAGGGCTATGGGGGAAACGAACTTCCTGGTCGACCGCAGCCGGCGACCGGCAAGCCGGGCAATGTTGGCGCGCGCCGCCGAAATTTACGCCGAACGGTTTTCCGACGGCGACGGCCGCGTCAGGGCAAGTTTTTCCATCGTTTGGCTGTCGGGTTGGGCGCCGGACGCATCGCAGCAAAAGCCGCTCAGGCCCGGCTCGGCCGCTGTCTCTCTGGCCAAGATCCTGGAAGACGGCGATAAAAGCTAGATAAGCCGGTCAGTTACCATTACCCAGCGCCTGGACAAGCTTGCTGTTGTTGTCGCTGAAGAGGTATTTCAGCGCATCAGCAGCACTGCCGAAGCCCAGGATGATGGCGGCAGCCATCAGAGAGGCAACCAGCGCATATTCGATGGCCGTCGCCCCCGTGTCGTTTCTCAGAAATCGCCGCAACAATGCCATGGTAGCCTTTCCCCTGCGAAAGAACCTTAGCGTTCACTGATTTACAAAGGTTAACGAGGCAGGCTTAACGGCCGGTGAATTTGTGTTTGGCCGCCTAGCACGCGCCGGTCAGGCTGCCGTCGCGATGGATGATGCAGACGGCATCCGGCGTCGCCTGCAACACGCTGCGCCGGATGGTGTAGGTGTTCTGCTTGCCGATCGAACCGGTGCTCATCATGTCGATCCCAGCCGGCGGAAAATCGCTGGCAAAACGCTGTTCGATGCGACTGTCGAGATAGGAAGCGCCGAGGAGCGAAAGCGCGACGGCGGCCGATCCGAACAGGAGCGTGATCCGCAGAAGCCCGCCACCCGCGGCCACGAGCGGTCGGCGTGGCCGTATGCTGTCCCAATCCTGGTCGAGGCTCATGCGACGGCTCCCCAAGCACGGCAATCGTTTTGCCGCAGCCATCGTTCAATCTTTCACGACTGGATAAATCTTCTGTTAACGCTAATCGGGAGCTGTCAGAGCAGATCGATCAGGAACGGGATCAACGGCGCGTCGGCCGGTGGCATCGGATAGTCACGCATCTGGCGTGGACGCACCCATTTCAGTGCCTGCGCCTCCTTCGGCTCCGGCGTACCCCAGAAACGCCGACAGACATAAAGCGGCATCAGCAGGTGGAAGTCGTCGTAGCTATGGCTGGCGAAGGTCAGCGGCGCCAGGCAGGCCGTCTTGGTCTCGATGCCAAGTTCCTCGTGCAACTCGCGCACCAAACATTCTTCCGGCGTCTCGCCCGGCTCGACCTTGCCGCCAGGAAACTCCCACATGCCGGCAAGTTGCTTGCCTTCAGGACGCTGCGCGATCAGCACGCGACCGTCGGCGTCGACCAGCGCGCAAGCGACGACCAGAAGCAGACGTTTTCCTTTCGACGGTTCGGCCTTCATGTGGAAGGCAACCGTCGATAGTGATAGCGATAGACTTCTTCAAAACCCAACGACGCATAGAGCGACAGCGCCGGCGCGTTGTCGGCCTCGACCTGCAGCCAGGCTTCGCGCGCGCCGCGCAAGCGGGCCCATTTGAGCGCCGACAGGATCAGTTGGCGGCCGTGGCCCTGACGCCGGACAGACTTGTCTGTGGCGATATCGAACAGCCCGGCCAGATCGCCGTCATGCACACAGATCAGCGTTGCCAGGGCTTCGTCGCCGCGTTCCGAGGCGAACAGCCCCGCCTCCGGCTGGATTGCGCCAATGATCTCCGACAGGCCGGGCCTCAACAGCGGATCCGCATCGTGTACCTTGAGCGCCGCGGATACGAAACGGCCGATGTCCTTCAGCGGAATCTGATCGATGACGTTTTCGACCGAGGCCTTGGTCAGCGGCATGCGCATGACCATGGATTCGTCGAAACGCGACCACCCTTCGGCGTCGAGATGGCGCGAAAGCGCGGCACCGGCGAGCGGCGACATGCGGAAGGTGAGCGGCCGGCCATAGGCTTCGAAACGACGGCCGGCGCGCGCGATACGCTCTGCCAGGTGATGAACGTCGCCGGGATCGAGCGGATTGATGGAATTGAGCCGCTTCGCCGGATGGCCTGCCGTCAGCCGCACCACCCAGGTTCCATCGTAATGCACGGCCGCCGCCGGCCAGGCACGAAAGCCCGCCGCCTCATAGCGGCGCACCTTGGCCAGAACCGTCGCAGGATGTATCGGATTCAAACGGCTAGCTCCGATAGTCGCCATTGATCGCGACATATTCCTTGGTGAGATCGCACGTCCAGACGGTGGCCTTGCCACGGCCAATGCCGAGATCGGCACGAATGACGATGCTGTCCCGCTTCATATAGGTCGACGTCGCCTGTTCCGAATAGGCAGGGTCGCGCTCACCATCGACGGCGAGACGATTGTCACCGAACCAGATCGACAGACGGTCGCGATCGGCCGGCTCGCCGGCCTTGCCGACAGCCATCACCACCCGGCCCCAATTGGCATCCTCGCCCGCGACCGCGGTCTTGACCAATGGCGAATTGGCGATCGACAGCGCGACGCGCTTGGCCGAACGTGCCGATTTGGCGCCGGTCACGGTCACCTCGATCTGCTTGCGGGCGCCTTCGCCGTCGCGCACCACCTGCAGCGCCAATTGCTTCAGCATCTTGTTGAGCGCGCGGCGGAACACGCCAAGGCGGGTATCCTTGGCATCGGCGATCACCGGCGCGCCGCGCTTGGCAGCCGCACCGGTCGCGAAAAGCAGCAGCGTATCGCTTGTCGACGTGTCGCTGTCGACCGTGACGGCGTTGAAGGTCTTGGCCGTGCCTTTTGAGAGAAGTTCCTGCAACACCGGCGCCGCAATCGGCGCATCGGTGGCAACGAAGGAGAGCATGGTCGCCATATCGGGCGCGATCATGCCGGCGCCCTTGGCGATGCCGTTCAGCGTCACATCGGTATCGCCCAGCTTGACGGTGGCCGTCACCACCTTCGGGAAGGTGTCGGTGGTCATGATGGCCTTGGCCGCCTCGGTCCACTGGTCGGGCCTGGCATCCTTGACCATACCGGCCAGGAGATGGCTGTATTTGCCCGGGTCGAGCGGCTCCCCGATGACACCGGTGGACGCCAGGAATATCTCGTCGGAGGCGCAGCCAGCGGCCTTGGCTGCCGCCTGCGCCGTCGTCGACGTCGTCTCCCGGCCCTTCTTGCCGGTGAAGGCATTGGCGTTGCCGGAATTGACGACCAGCACGCGCGCCTTGCCCTGGCCGAGATTCTGCCGGCACAGATCGACCGGCGCCGACGGGCATTTCGAGCGGGTGAACACGCCGGCGACGGTAGTGCCCGGATCGAACACCATCGCAAGGAGGTCGGTTCGGTTCTTGTATTTGATACCCGCTTCGGCCGTGGCGATGCGCACGCCCTCGACAGCCGGCATCTTGGGATATTTCTTCGGAGCGAGCGGGGAAACGGTTGTGGACATGAAAAACCTCTGCGACCCAGGCAAGCGGTGAAAGCATGGACCGTTTGCCCGATAGCACGAGGCTTCGCAAGGCGTTTTCGCCTCGTCTCAACGAGCCGCGGGGTTGATGAAACCGCTGAACACGCGCTGCACGGTCGGGATCAATCCCCATATCATGGCGCCAACCATCATCGGCGCGATCACCAGAGTGCGCTGCCAGATCGCCCAGTGCTCGGTCAGCGGCCCAAGAAGATAAAGGATCGTGGTGATCAGCGGGTACACCCCGATCAACACCATCAGAGCGAAACGCGGACGCGAAAAACGGGGCCGGGCGGCGGGAGCCTGCGAGGGGGCGGACGTGGCAGTCATAGCAATCTCCATAAGAACGATACGTTTCGTTGCATATATAGAACGAGCCGTTTCGTTTCGTCAAGGGATGATGTATAGTCGCCAGGCGAACTTCGAGACCCTTGGGCAAAATTGAACGCGACAGAAGAAAAGGCGCGCCGGTCGATCGGCGCCAGACGCAACCCCGCCAGCGCCGAGGCCATCCTCGACGCGGCGGAGGCCGTACTGCATGAAGCCGGTTATTCCGGCTTTTCCATCGAAGCCGTGGCACGCAGGGCCCGCGCCGGTAAGCCGACCATCTATCGCTGGTGGCCGAGCAAGGCAGCCCTGCTGATCGAGGTCTATCAGCGTCAGAAGCGCGACATCGTTTATGCCGACACCGGCAACATCGAGGAGGACCTGTTCCAGTTCCTCCGCAGTTTATTTGGATCGTGGCGCGATACGCCTGCCGGCAACATCTTCCGCTCGCTGATTGCCGAGGCACAGTTCGACGCCGCCGCCGCCGAAGCGTTGGCCGACTATGCGCGCGGCCGGCGTGCCTACACCGGCAAGTTGGTCGAACGTGCCATCGATCGAGGCGAGGTCGCCCGCGGCGTAGACCCCAGCCAGATAGCCGACATGGTCTCGTCCTATGCCTGGACCCACCTGCTGACTGGCCGGCTGGATGAGAGCGAGGACAAATTGCGGGCCGCCGTCGGCGCCATCGTCAACGGCATCAAGGTCTAGGAACCTTATGCTCGGGAAGGAGCCGGCATAAAATGGAAAGGGAGCGATACCTGTGAAGGTACCGCTCCCATCGACTACAAAGCGTCTGGCTACCTAAAGAGGTAGATCGAAGCTTACTTGGCGCCGCCTTCGGCTGCCTCGACGGCCTTGCGCAGGTTTTCATCCGGAATGTCGACCTTGGCGCTCTTGCGGGCTTCCTTGACCAGCGCGAAATATTTGTCGCGAACGACCGCCGAACGGGCCTGGTCCTTGACCTGGTCGAAAGCCGGGGGTTGCTGCTGGCGCTTGTCCTCCACCTTGATGACATGCCAGCCGAACTGGGTCTGCACAGGCTCCTTGGTGTAGGCGCCGACCTCAAGCGCGAATGCCGCCTTCTCGAACTCCGGCACCATCTGGCCAGGGCCGAAGAAACCGAGATCGCCGCCGCTGGTCTTGCCGCTCGGATCGTTGGTGTTCTCGCTCGCCAGTTTCTGGAAATCGGCGCCGCCTTCCAGCTTCTTGATGATCGCCTCGGCTTCTTCCTTGGTCTTCACGAGAATGTGACGGGCGTGGACCTCGTTCACCGGCGGCTGCGCGGCGATTTCCTTGTCGTAGCGTGCGCGAATGTCGGCGTCGGTGATCTTGCCGACCACTTCCTTTTCGA
This sequence comes from Mesorhizobium sp. YL-MeA3-2017, assembly GCF_030814575.1. Taxonomy (NCBI): domain Bacteria; kingdom Pseudomonadati; phylum Pseudomonadota; class Alphaproteobacteria; order Hyphomicrobiales; family Phyllobacteriaceae; genus Mesorhizobium; species Mesorhizobium sp. YL-MeA3-2017. The sequence continues at coordinate 2,254,526 of NZ_JAUSVH010000001.1, forward strand.
CCATCTCGCCATGCAGGGCGCGCTGCTGCAGGAAGGCTGCGCGACGCTGGAAATCGGGATCCTTGTCGAGCCCGTCGGCGACGGCCTTCGCGGCAAGAACCTTGATCTCGATGGCCGCGGAAAGGGCGGCGGCGCGGCGCTGTTCCGGCGGAAGCTGCGCGAATTGCTTCGACAATTCACCTTCGGCGAGCGTCAAATCCGCTTCAGTGATCGGCTTGCCGTCAACCGTGGCAACGACTGCGTTCGGATCGACCGGAGCAGCAGCCGGAGTTGCGGCGGCATCGGCCGGCTGGGCCGGCTGGGCCGGCTGAGTTTCCTGGGCGGCCAGAGGCGAAAGCGACAAAGCCGACAGGCCGACGGCCAAACCTAGGCTGGCGAGCGACGCACGGCGAAACAATAAGGACATACGAAAGAGCTCCGATGGGGACGTTGAGGTCTTTTGATCAGCCGGAATGTGGCGGAATTTGGCGTTCTGCGGGTCGATAACGCAGCGTTGACATCGATTGTGCCCCCTCTTATCTGTCCAACGACTTTGCGTCCAGAACCGTTTTCCGGGCGCTTTTTGGTGTTTCTCTGTTCGGGCGGGTTCGTCGGATGCCTGCCGCATCCGTCCCCGGACCCAGGATTGCAAGCGAAAGGACCATTGAATGGTCAGTCTCGGCGGCTTCGCCCGTAAGATTTTCGGTTCCTCCAACGACCGCCGCGTCAAGTCGACCAGGCCTCGCGTCGAGGCCATAAACGCCATGGAAAACGAGATGCGGGCGCTCTCGGATGCCGAACTAACCGCCCGCACCGAAAAATTCCGCCAGGATATCGCCAATGGCGCGACGCTGGACGACCTGCTCATTCCGGCATTCGCCACCGTTCGCGAAGCGGCCAGACGCGTGTTGGGGCTGCGGCCATTCGACGTGCAGCTGATCGGCGGCATGGTCCTGCACAATGGCGGCATTGCCGAAATGCGTACGGGCGAAGGCAAGACGCTGGTCGCCACCCTGCCGGTCTATCTCAACGCGCTCGCTGGCAAGGGTGTCCATGTCGTCACCGTCAACGACTACCTCGCCACCCGCGACGCCGAATGGATGGGCCGCGTCTATAAGTTCCTCGGCCTCACTGTCGGCATCATCGTGCACGGTCTCTCCGACGAGCAGCGTCATGAGGCCTATGCCTGCGACGTCACCTACGCCACCAACAACGAGCTCGGCTTCGATTACCTGCGCGACAACATGAAGTATGAGCGCGCGCAGATGGTGCAGCGCGGCCACAACTACGCGATCGTCGACGAGGTGGACTCGATCCTGGTCGATGAGGCACGCACGCCGCTGATCATCTCCGGTCCGCTCGAGGACCGTTCGGATATGTACAACACCGTCGATGCCTTCATCGTGAAGCTTCAGCCCGCCGACTACGAGGTGGACGAAAAGCAGAAGACCGCGATCTTCACCGAGGAAGGCACGGAAAATGTGGAGAACATGCTGCGCGGTGCCGACCTTCTGAAGGGCGACTCGCTCTACGACGTGGAAAACGTCGCCATGGTCCACCACGTCAACAACGCGCTGAAGGCACATCGCCTGTTCCAGCGCGACAAGGACTACATCGTGCGCAACGGCGAAATCGTCATCATCGACGAATTCACCGGCCGCATGATGCCCGGCCGCCGCTATTCGGAAGGCCTGCACCAGGCGCTCGAGGCCAAGGAGCATGTGCAGATTCAGCCGGAGAACCAGACACTGGCGTCCGTCACCTTCCAGAACTACTTCCGCATGTACAAGAAGCTGGCCGGCATGACCGGCACGGCGCTGACCGAGGCCGAGGAATTCGGCAACATCTACAATCTCGAAGTCACCGAGATTCCGACCAATCTTCCGGTCAGCCGCCTCGACGAGGACGACGAGGTCTATCGGACCGTCGAGGAGAAGTACAAGGCGATCGTCAAGGAGATCCGCGAAGCCAATGCCAAGGGCCAGCCCACACTGGTCGGCACGACTTCGATCGAAAAGTCGGAACAGCTGGCTGAACGCCTGCGCCAGGACGGCTTCAAGGATTTCGAGGTGCTGAACGCCCGTCACCATGAACGGGAAGCGGCCATCGTTGCCCAGGCCGGCAAGCCCGGCGCCATCACCATCGCCACCAACATGGCCGGCCGCGGCACCGACATTCAGCTCGGCGGCAACGCCGAGATGCGCATTGCCGAGGAATTGGTCGACATGCCGGCAGGCGCCGAGCGCGAGGCGCGGGAAAACGCCATCCGCGAGGATGTGAAGAAGCTGAAGGAAAAGGCGCTGGCCGCCGGCGGCCTCTACGTGCTTGCCACCGAGCGCCATGAAAGCCGCCGCATCGACAACCAGCTGCGCGGTCGTTCGGGACGCCAGGGCGATCCCGGCCGATCCAAGTTCTTCCTGTCGCTGCAGGACGACCTGATGCGCATCTTCGGTTCCGAGCGCATGGATGGCATGCTGCAGAAGCTCGGCCTCAAGGAAGACGAGGCCATCATCCACCCCTGGATCAACAAGGCACTGGAGAAGGCGCAGAAGAAGGTCGAGGCGCGCAACTTCGACATTCGCAAGAACCTTCTGAAATATGACGACGTCTCCAACGACCAGCGCAAGGTCGTGTTCGAGCAGCGCATCGCGTTGATGGACGGCGAAAGCCTGTCCGAGACGGTCTCTGAAATGCGCAACGATGTCATTGACGAGATCGTCGCCAAGGGCATTCCCGAAAACGCCTATTCCGAACAGTGGGATGTCGCGGGCCTGAAGGCCGAGGTGCAGCAATACCTCAATCTCGACCTGCCGATCGAGGATTGGGCAAAGGAAGAGGGTATTGCCGAAGACGATATCCGCGAGCGCATCACCAAAGCCGCCGACGAAGCGGCCGAAGAGCGCGCCGGGCGCTTTGGCCCGGACGTGACCGCCTATGTGGAACGCTCGGTCGTGCTGCAGACGCTCGACCATCTCTGGCGCGAACACATCGTCAATCTCGACCATTTGCGTTCCGTTGTCGGCTTCCGCGGCTATGCGCAGCGCGATCCGCTCAACGAGTACAAGAGCGAGGCCTTCGAGCTGTTCCAGGCCATGCTCGGCAATCTCCGCCAGGCGGTGACCGCGCAGCTCATGCGCGTCGAACTGGTCCGCGAGGCGGCCGATGCCCCCATGCCGGAAGCACCGGAAATGTTCGGTCAGCACTTTGATGCCACCACCGGCGAGAACGATTTCGGCGAAGGCGGCGATGTTGCCGTTCTGGAAGATATCCGCGTGGTGCCCCCCGAGCAGCGTGACCCGAAAAACCCGTCAACCTGGGGCAAGGTGGGTCGCAACGAAGCCTGCCCCTGCGGTTCCGGCAAGAAGTTCAAGCACTGCCACGGTGCCTTCGGCTAAATAGCCGGCGCCGCGGTTGTTGCGAGCACCCAGAGACCTTACTGACGCTTCGGCGATTCAAGCCGGAGCGTGAACATCGTGCCCGCGATCCCGTCGGCGAGCTTGGGCTCGAAGGCGAGCGGCATGCAATGTTGAACAGCATCCGTCGCTGCCTGCACGAGCTGTTTGCGTTTGTCGGCTTCGCCATCGACCTGGATGTTGGTTGGCCGGGGCGGGCCGATCAGGGTACCGTCCCGCTTGAAGCTGAATTGCAGGGTGACCGAGCCCTTGGCATCGGTCGAAGGCGGAACCCAGCAATTCTGCAGGGCTGCCCCCACCTCCGTCATCGTCTTCAGAGGCTCGGCGGCGAAACTGCCCGCCAACGGCGTCAATACGCCGGCGGCCAGCAGAAAACCCAATGTCGTTTTCATCGTATAGCCCTCGATATCGGCAACCTCTTTGCCGACGCATTTCCAATGCGCACCGGGTTCCGATTGTTCCATGCAACCGGATCAGCTTTTTGAGAGCGGCCGCAGAGATTAGCCGCGCGCCCCGGGGCATGGGATTGTCGGCATGCGGCGACAAATGCAACCAAGAATACATCCGTCGCGATCACAGCGCGTCGTGCGACCGCTCATTGGCCAACGCGATCAGGTTCTCCAGTGCAGCGACACCCAGTCGGTTCATGTGCTTGCGCCCCATCGCAATGTCGATGCGCATGGCTATTTCGCCGGCATCCGCACCTTTGAGATCAGCCAGCCGCTCGATGCCGATTTCTTCGAGATAGGCGATCATCTTCGGCCCGATCGAATAGGCTTCGAGCATCGCCTTGCGTTCATTCTCACCGATCATCAAACCCCTCCCGAACCGTTTTTTAAGGTGTAGCGAATAGATAGTCTGTGGTGCCTGAGACTGTTAAGGTTCTGGCACAAAACGGGAGTAGGGTGTGCGCTTTTCCGCGGCCATGACAGCCGAGCGGCTTCTGCCGCAGCGTTTGGCGCTGCGGGCGAGGCCATTTCTCGGCCGGGTCGACGCGATCCTCTTTTCCTCGGACGAACGCGGCGAAGCCGGCCGCATTTCGCTCATCGCTTTCGTCATCCGCGTCATCAGCGCCGTCATCGCCTTTGTCAGCCAGGTCCTGATGGCCCGCTGGATGGGCTCGTTCGAGTACGGCATCCTAGTGCTGGTGTGGACGACCATGATCATCGTCGGCAACCTGTCCTGCCTCGGCTTCCACACATCGGTGATCCGCTTCATCCCGGAATTTCGCGAACACGGCAAGATGGCCGAGTTGCGCGGTATTCTGCTGGCGAGTCGGCTTTTCGTGCTGGTCGCGTCGACCGTGATCGCACTCATCGGTGTGGGCGGTGTCTGGCTCTTCTCGAGCAGGATCGAAAGCTACTATGTGATCCCCTTCGTGCTCGGCATCTTCTGCCTGCCGATGATCGCGATGTCCGATCTGCTGCAAGGAATAGCCCGCGCCAATTCCTGGGCGCTGTCTGCCTTGTCAGCCACCTACATCATCCGTCCATTGGCGATCCTTGCCTGCATGGCGCTTGCCCTGTTGATCGGCATGCCGCCGGACGCTAAGACGGCACTGATCGCCTCGATCGTTGCCACCTATGCGACGACGATTGGCCAACTCGTCAGCATCACCGCACGCACCGACGCTCGCGTTCCGGCAGGCCCGACGGCCATCCATATCCGCGACTGGCTTGTCGTATCGCTGCCGATCTTCCTGGTCGAAAGCTTCTTCTTCCTGCTCACCAACGCCGATGTCTTGATGGTGGGGTTTTACCTGACCCCGGACGACGTCGCCGTCTATTTCGCCACCGTGAAGACGCTGGCGCTCGTTCACTTCGTTTATTTCGCCGTCAAGGCGGGCGTCGCCCAGCGATATGCGCACTACACCCACGGTGAACGGAGCAAGCTTGCCGCCTTCGCCCGTGAAACCGTGTCATGGACGTTCTGGCCCTCGGTGCTGATGGCGCTGGTGGTGCTGTTGCTCGGCAAACCGATGCTCGTGCTGTTCGGGCCGGAGTTCGATGCCGGTTATCCTTTGCTCTTCCTGCTGGTCTTCGGCGTCGTCGCCCGCGCCGCGGTCGGCCCTTGCGAAAGCCTTCTGACGATGAGCGGCAACCAGAACATCTGCGCCGCCGTCTTTGCGCTGACGCTCGCCTTCAACATTTTGCTCAACGTCATCCTGATCCCGCATTTCCATCTTTGGGGCGCAGCACTTGCTACGGCCCTTGCAATGCTGTTCGAGGCGACCGCGCTGTCGTTCACCGTCTGGCGTAAGCTGGGTATCGCCATGGCCATTTTCATCCCTGCCAGAGGAGCCGCCTGATGGCTGCCATCCCGCTGATCGAGGAAACCAGTGGCGGTCCCGCCGGAACGATGATGACCGGTCTGGCGGGTGTCACACCCAATGCCGCGGAGCTGGCCGAGATCGAACTCCTCGCCGCCAACCGCCCGGAGCGTACGCTCGCGATCTATCCTGCATCGGCGGGTTTCGACCTTGTCGAGGAACTCGACTATCTGTGCAATCGCACCATCGAGCCCAACGTCTTCTTCAACCCCCGCTTTCTCGCGCCGGCGATGCCGCGTCTGGAAGATCGGGAAGTGCGGCTGGCTGTCATTCGCGACGGCAACGAACACCGCAGCCGGCTGCGCCTGCTGGTTCCGTTCTCGGTCGAGCGGCCGGGCATTCCGCTCGGCGTCTCCATCATGCGCACCTGGGCCAGCCCGTTTGGCCCGGTCGGCACCCCCCTGGTCGACCGCGACGACCCTGTCGGCGTCATCGAGGATTTCTTCTCGATGCTTTCGCGGCCGCATCTCAAGCTCCCCAAGGTTTTCGCCCTGCCGGACATGCGTCTTGACGGTCCGATGGCGAGCCTCCTGCAAGCGCTAGCTGAGGCGCGCAATCTGCCGCTGGTGACCACCGGCGAAACGTTGCGTCCGGTTCTGCACAGCGAACTGGACGGCGACGCCTATCTCAAGCAGTCGCTGCGAGCGCATCACTATCGCGAATTTCGCCGCCTGAAACGGCGGCTCGCCGAGACGGGCACGCTGGAACACCACGTGGCGCGCGGGCCGGAGGAGATCCGCCATGCGATCGAGAATTTCCTGACGCTGGAGGCTTCCGGCTGGAAAGGGCGTGAGCGCACCGCCATGGCCATCGACCGCTATCGCGCGGCCTTCGCACGCGAAGCCGTACACCGCCTCGCCGAACAGGACATGTGCCGTATTCATTCGCTGACGCTTGACGGCCGTACTATCGCCAGCCTGATCGTCTTCGTCGAGGCCGGGCACGCCTATACCTGGAAAACGGCCTATGACGAGACCCTTGCCGCCTATTCGCCCGGTACGCTGTTGATGATCGAGGTGACCAAGCAGCATCTCGACGATCCAAACATCGTCATGAGCGATTCCTGCGCGGTGCCGGACCATCCGGTGATGAGCCGTCTTTGGTCCGAACGGCGACCGTTCGGCACCTTCGTCATCGGCCTTACCCCAGATGCCGACAGGGCAACCCGACAGGCAGCGTCGCAACTGCACCTCTATCGAGAGACCCGCAACTTCGCGCGGCTGTTGCGAAACCGGGTTCGGAACCTGCTCGGACGCGGTTGACCCGAACCAGACCGGTTTGCGATGGGGTTATGGGCTGGTAGCTCGATGAAAACGAGTTGGCCGTGCGCCTGCGCATCGCTTCCGTGTACGTGGCAAGTACAAACGCGCCACACGCAACAGAGATCAGCATCTACAATCACACTTCATTATATTCTAACTTATTGAAATATTTGACAATTGTAAAACTTGCCATTCCTAAACCCACGCAAGTCGGCTAGGGTGTTGATGCGATTATGTGAAGGCACGTTGCATAGTCGCCGCCCGCTTGCCGCACCCCTACCCCCCACCCCAGGCAAGCGGGCACAGGGTGGATGAACGACGTCACGCGGCCAACCAGCGCCACCATGGGCGCACCTCTCAGGCACTCCGGGTGCAGCCAGCACGACTGTTGATCACCTGAGAAAAACGGGAAAACTTTGGTGCCCCTAGCCGGGATCGAACCAGCACTCCTTGCGGAACTCGATTTTGAGTCGAGCGCGTCTACCAATTCCGCCATAGGGGCCCGGACCGGGCGGTCCAGATGGGCGCGGACTATACGGTCGCGCACCCATTCGTCAACTGGCGCGGCCGCTCCTTTTGCGAAATCATGGACAACGCCCGAGCCAACGGGTGCGGCCTTTCGGTTTCGTGATGCTTCGCGCCATTGTGTGGCCAAGAAATTCTTTCTAGAGCATGCACTGATCAAAAAGGGGGCGGCATGCTTCGCGGACTTTACGATTGGACCTTGTCGCTGGCGGCGCGAAAATCCGCCGAATGGTGGCTGGCCTTCATCGCCTTCGTCGAAAGCTCGGTATTTCTCGTGCCGGCGGACGTGCTCTATCTACCGATGGCATTGTCCAGGCCCGACCGCGCCTATCGTTATGCGCTGATCGCCACCGTGGCCTCGGTGCTGGGCGGAATAGCCGGCTGGTTCATCGGTCACTACGCCTATGAGGCGGTGGCCAAGCCGGTGCTCGAATTCTACGGCAAATATGACGAATTCGAAGCCCTGCGCACCTCGTCCGGCATCGGCTTCATCGTCCTGATGCTGATCACTTCGGGCGCCGCGCACCTGCCGCCGATCAAGGTGGTGACCATCCTGTCCGGCGTCATCGGCGTCAATCTGCTGCTGTTCATCGTGCTGGCCATCGTGGCGCGCGGCGGCCGCTTCCTGTTGCTGGCATGGCTGCTGAGGCGCTACGGCGAACCGATCCGCGACTTCATCGAAAAGCGCCTTGGCCTACTGGCGGGCGCGGCGGCTGCCATTCTCATCCTGCTTTATTTCGCGGCCAAATACGCGCTCTGAACGAAGAGCGCCGACCACAGGAGCGAACCGACATGTCCCAATCCATGACAACACCGACACGCGGACCGATGCTCACCGCCGCGTTCCTGACCGTGGCCATGGCCGCGACCGTCGGCTCGGCACTCGCCTTCCAGTACATAGGCGGCTACATCCCGTGCAAGCTCTGTTACGAGCAGCGCATCCCGTACTACGTCGGCGTCCCGCTGATGTTGCTCGCGGTGCTTGCCGCGGTCTTCAAACTTCCTGCCTGGATCACCCGCGCCTTGCTCGTCGTCGGCGGTCTTCTGATGGTCTACGGTCTCTATCTCGGCATCTACCATTCCGGCGTCGAGTGGGCATGGTGGCCGGGACCGACCGACTGCACCAATGTGGCGGGACCGGTCGATACCGGCGGCAAGGGCGTGCTCGACGTGCTGGACAAGTTCGTGCCGCCGTCCTGCGACAAGGCGGCGCTGCGCATTCTCGGCCTGTCGCTGGCCGGCTGGAACGCCATTGCCAGCGTGATCCTCGCGGCTATTGCTTTCCGCGGGGCTTACAAGCGCGCTTGAATGAAGGGGCCTCAGGGCTCCAGTTCAACATCCCAGTACAGATAATCCATCCAGCTTTCATGCAGATGGTTGGGTGGGAACAGGCGGCCATTGTTGTGGAGGTCGTGCACGGTCGGCTGGAACGGCTTCTGCAGCGGCCACATCTTGGCCTGGGAAGGCATCATGCCGCCCTTGCGCAGATTGCAGGGGGAGCAGGCGGCGACCACATTTTCCCACGTCGTCGCACCGCCGCGATGACGCGGGACCACGTGGTCGAAGGTGAGGTCCTCTGGCGTCCCGCAATACTGGCATTGGAAGCGGTCACGCAGGAATACGTTGAAACGCGTGAAGGCCGGATAGCGGGACGGCTTCACATAGGCCTTCAGGCTGACCACCGAGGGCAGTTTCATCGAGAAATTCGGCGAGGACACCGCGTGCTCGTACTCGGCAACGATGTTGACGCGGTCGAGGAACACCGCCTTGATCGCGTCCTGCCAGGACCAGAGCGAAAGCGGGTAATAGCTGAGCGGACGGTAGTCCGCATTCAGCACCAGTGCGGGAAGCCCATCCGGAGATACGGCAACCGTCACGTTGTTTGCCTCCTTGGTTCTCAAACCGAACGGCGCGGATACTGTAAGCCCGACATGACAGGGATGTGAAGCGGGGAGCCGCATCGAACACCCCCTGAAAAGGCATGATTTTTATGCTTTTTTATGGCTCAGGCAGGCGGAGCGGCATCCCTGCCCTTCAATTCTCTGTAATAGGACCAGAAAAGTCGCGCCGCGACGCCTCGCCACGGTGCCCATGATTCGGCCAGCGCGATGAGTTTTCTCTCCGCTGGACGCGGCTCGATCGACAGCGCGTGACCGACCGCGCTCTGCAGCGCGACATCCTTCGCTGGAAAGATGTCCGGATGGCCGGCGGCGAAAAGCAGGTAACATTCCGCCGTCCACGGACCGATGCCTGGAACCGCGGTGAGCTCGGCAATAGCCTCGCCGGCCTCCAGCGAACACAGATGATAGAGGTCGAGCCCACCCGCGACGGCTTCGGCGATGGCGATCAGCCCGCGCTGTTTCGGCCGCGACAGGCCGGCCTCACGAAACACATCCTCACCGGCGCCGAGAATGGCCTCGGGCGTCAATGGATCGAGCAACCGGGTAAGCCGGCCGAAGATCGCATCGGCGCTGGCACGCGACACCTGCTGCGAGACGATGATGGAGGCAAGGTTTGCGAAACCCGGCTCGGAGAGGCGCAGCGGCACTTCGCCGGCAAATACGCGCACCGGCTCAAGGCGCGGGTCGATGCGGCACAACGCGTCGAGCCCGGCTGCAATGTCGTCGAGGGAGGCGATGCGCTGCATGGTTCCTTGTCCGTGGAGGACGGGCAAGGTAGCAATCCGATTGACGCTTGCAAAACCCGATTGCCGCCCGCCGATGACACTCCTGACATTCCGCTTCGCGCCAAGTCCGAACGGCGAGCTCCATCTCGGCCACGCCTACTCGGCGCTGCTCAACCAGCAGCTGGCCGCCAATGTCGGCGCTCGGTTGCTGCTGCGTATCGAGGACATCGATACAACCCGCTGCACGCCGGAATTCGAAACCGGCATCTATCGCGACCTCGAATGGCTCGGCTTGCGCTGGGAGGAACCTGTGCGGCGGCAATCCGAGCATTTCGATGAATACCGTGCCGCGCTCGACCGGCTGATCGCCGAGGAGCTCGTCTACCCCGCCTTCATGAGCAGGGGCGATATCCGCGCCTTCATCTCGGAACGCGAGCGGCGTGGGCGCGATTGGCCGCGCGATCCCGACGGCGTGCCGATCTATCCGGCGATCGACAAGACCTTGTCGCTCAAAGAGCGCGAGGCACGCATGGCCGAAGGAACACCCTTCGCCTGGCGGCTCGACGTCGCGGCAGCCCTCTCGCGCCTCGACCACGATCTTTCCTGGACGGAATTTGGGGACACGACGCTGTCGGCTGCGAACCGCGTCGAAGCGCGGCCGCAGGATTGGGGTGATATCATCCTCGCACGCCGCGACATCCCGACCAGCTACCATCTTTCCGTCGTGATGGACGACGCACTGCAGGGTGTGACCCATATCGTGCGCGGCATGGACCTGTTCCACGCAACATCCGTGCAGAGGCTCCTGCAGAACGTGCTCGGCCTGCCGCAACCAGGCTATTTCCACCACAAGCTGATACTCGGTCCGGACGGACGCAAACTGTCGAAAAGCCTCAAGGACACCGGTCTGGCTGCGTTGCGTACTGGCGGCACGAGCCCAGAAGAGATCAGGCAGATGATTGGCCTATAGGCCTGGCCCGACAGCAACTTCAATTCGCGTTACTTTAAACGTAAGCCGTTTTCGCTTTGCCGGGCGATCGCCCCGGGCTAGAGCAGCGCCCTTCTCACAAGAAAGTGGACCAGCAACCCATGCACGAATTCAAGCGGTTCATTCCCGCCACCTTCGTCGTGCTGTGGGCAACGGGCTTCATTGGCGCCCGCTACGCCATGCCCTGGGCCGAACCGTTCACTTTTCTCGCTATCCGTTTCGCCATCGCCGCCGCGCTGTTCGCCGTCCTGATCACGGTGCTCAAGGCACGCTGGCCGAACCGCAAGCAGGCCCAGCATGCGATCATCGCCGGTGTTCTCATGCATGGCATCTATCTTGGTGCCGTGTTCTGGGCGATCCATCGCGGCCTGCCCGCTGGCATCTCGGCCCTGATCGTCGGCCTGCAACCGCTGATCACCGCGGTCATGGCCGGCAAGCTGCTGGGTGAGCAAATCAAACCGCGTCACTGGATCGGGCTGGCGGTCGGCTTTGTCGGCGTCATCGTCGTCTTGTGGCCAAAGCTCGGCACATTGGGTGGAGGCGTCACCGCGGCCACTTTGACGGCATCCCTCGTCTCGGTGATCGCCATGAGCGCCGGCACGGTCTGGCAAAAGCGCTTCGCTTCGTCGGGCGACCTCGTCGCCTCGACCTTCTGGCAATATGTCGGCGGAACAGTGGTGATGGTCGTCGCAAGCCTCGCCTTCGAGACCCAGACCTTCACCGTCAACGGCGATTTCATCTTCGCAATGGCCTGGCTGGTGCTCGTGCTTTCAGTCGGCGCCATCTTCCTGTTGATGGTGATGATCCGCGAAGGCGAGATGTCGAAGGTCGCCTCGTTGTTTTATCTGGTGCCCGCGGTGACGGCAGTGATGGCCTGGGTCCTGTTCGGCGAGCAGCTGAACTTCATCCAAATCGTCGGCATGGCGATCACCACCTTCGGCGTCGGATTGGCCACCGCTCAACCGACGCGGGCGCGGGCCTCCAGATAACGGCTGATGGCGGCATTCAATTCACCACCGAGGATGAAGATCACCGAAACGATATAGAGGAAGACGACCGCGATCATGATCGATGCCAGACCGGCATAGGTCGTCACATAGGACGAAAAGTGGTCGAGATAGGTGGCGAAGATCGTTGAACCGACCAGCCAGCCGATCAGCGTGAAGGCGATACCGGGCATGATCGAGACAATGCTCCGCCGCCCCATCGGCAGCCAGATGTGCACGGCAAACAGGGCAAACACGATCACGGCCGAGGCGATGACGAAACGCCACAGCGTGATCGTGCCCATATAAGGACCGATCCAGTCAAAATGCACTTCCGCCAGCCTCGCCAACAGAGGCGCGAAGACCAGAAGCAGACTGATGGCGAGCGAACCTGCCGTGGCAATGAGTACGAAAACAATGCTCTGGGCGCGGCGATAAATCAGCGAGCGTGTCTCGGTCATGCGATAGGCGCGGTTGAGCGACGTCCGCAGCGCCTCGATGCCGTTCGAGGCGAAGAACCCGGCCAGAAGCACGCCGTAAGTCAACAGATCGGTGCGTCGCACGGTCAGAACGTTGATGACTTCGCGCGCGATCGGCTTGGCGATCTGCTCCGGCCAAGTGTCGAACACGAGCGGTACCACGGTTTCCACATAAGCCTGCGCGCCGAGAAAGCTCGCCAGCGTGGTGGCGAAGATCAGGAACGGAAACAGCGCCATCAGCGAGGTGATGGCCAGATGACTGGCCATGGCCCATCCGTCGTCATTGTTGAAATGACCGAGCGCGTCGTAGAGCACACGACGGAAGGCAACGATGGTCCGCAGCAACGACGCTTTCCCTCCGGTTGTTTCCAGGCGGCGAATATGGGAAGTGAATGCGGCATATGGCAAGCCTCGCCGAACCCGACAACCCCGCATCTCCGGCGCCACGGACGATCATCGTCACTGGCGCTTCTTCCGGCATTGGCGCCTATTGCGCTCGAGCGCTGAAGCGCGAGGGTTGGCGCGTGTTCGCTACCGCCCGCAAGGCCGAAGACATAGCCGCACTCGAAGTCGACGGCATCGAAGCCTTCTATCTCGATTATCGGGAGCCGGATTCGATCGCCGCTCTGGTCGAAACAATAAGTGCACGCACCGGCGGCCGTCTGGATGCGCTCTACAACAATGGCGCTCACGCCCAGCCGGGAGCGGTCGAGGATTTGCCGGTAGCAGCGCTCAGAGAACAATTCGAGGCCAATTTTTTCGGCTGGCATGACCTTACCCGCCGCATCGTTCCGCTGATGCGTGCTCAAGGCCACGGCCGCATCGTCCATTGTTCCTCGATCCTCGGCCTGACGCCGTTGCCATTCCGCGGCGCCTACGCTGCGTCCAAACACGCACTTGAAGGCTTGATGTTGTGCCTGCGCCAAGAACTGGAAGGCAGCGGCATCCACGTCTCATTGATCGAGCCGGGCCCGATCGCCTCGAAGATTGCCAGCAACGGCCTGTCCTGGTTTCTCAAGAACATCGACCACGAGAATTCGGCGCATCGCGCAGCCTACCAGGCGCAGCTACAAAGATTGCAAGCCGGTGGCGTCAAATCGCCCTATAAGCTCGGTCCGGAAGCCGTCTACAAAGTTCTCACCCATGCACTTCTGTCGCAACGCCCCCGGCCGCACTATGTGGTAACGGTGCCTGCCAAGATAGGAGTGGTGCTGAAGCGCCTGCTGCCTGCCTCGACACTTTACCGCATCCTCGCAAAGCGCGCTTGAACGAAACGGAAGTTGCAATGGCCACTGTCTTCAACATCCTCGCCATCATCGTCATGATCGCGGTCGTCGCGGTTCTGATCCGCGGGCTGATCAACATGATGCGTGGCGGCTCCGGCGTAACATCGAACAAGCTCATGCAGGCGCGTGTGTTGCTGCAGTTCGTGGCGCTTGTGCTGATCATGGTGGCCGTCTACCTCACCCGAAAGTAGCGGCGCGAGACCGGGAGGACGGCTTGGTCAAGCTCAACAAGATTTATACCCGAACCGGCGATGACGGCACCACCGGCCTTGGCACCGGTGCCAGGCGCCTGAAATCGGACCTTCGCGTCGACGCCTATGGCACGGTGGACGAGGCAAATGCCTGCATCGGCATGGCACGCCAGCACACGATGGTCGCGCATCCGGCGATCGATGCGATGCTCGGTCGCATCCAGAACGACCTGTTCGACCTAGGTGCCGACCTCGCCGTTCCGGACGACGGCAAGCCGCTGGACTATGAGCCGCTGCGTATCGTCGCCTCGCAAGTCGACCGGCTGGAGAAGGACATCGATCTGCTCAACAAGGATTTGCAGCCGCTGAAGTCCTTCGTGCTGAATGGCGGCTCACCGGCCGCGGCAGCACTTCACCTGGCTCGAACGGTGACGCGCCGCGCCGAACGCGTCATGATCGCCCTGGCTCAGGACCCGGCCGAGATCGTCGGCAGCGAAGCGATCAAATACGTCAATCGCCTCTCCGACTTCCTGTTCGTCGCCGCGCGCACGGTCAATGACAACGGAAAGACCGACGTGTTATGGGTGCCGGGCAAAAACCGCTGATTTGAACGTAGCGGATGTGACACCCAAGGGGCGGAAGCCAGCCGCATGTTCATTCCGCTTTACGATTCGAACCACCTGCGTCGCATTCGGCACGCCTATGTGACGATCGGGCTGATCGTTCTGAATGTCGCCGTCTATCTGACGACGCGATTGGCCGGCGACGATTTCGCGGCGGGCGCGGCACTCAGCTACGGCTTCATCCCGTCCATCGTCCATCACACTGCGGAACTGTCGCCGCAATTTGTCGTCATTCCGGCGAACCTCAGCTACGTGACCTATTCCTTTCTGCATGCGGACATTTTTCATCTCGGCGGCAACATGCTGTTCCTGTGGGTGTTCGGCGACAATGTCGAGGATGCCCTCGGTCATGTCCGTTATCTGATCTTTTACATGGCTAGCGCCGTGGGAGGCGCATTTTTCCACGGCTGGGTGGCGCCAGGCTCCGAACAGCCGCTGATCGGCGCCTCCGGCGCGATCGCCGGGGTGGTCGCGGCCTATCTCATCCTCTATCCCCGCGTGAAAGTGTGGGTGCTGGCCTTCGCGCGCATTCCGCTGCGCATCCGCGCCTACATCGTGCTCCTCCTCTGGATCCTGCTGCAGTTCGTCATGTTCGCCATGGGCGGCCAGGATCAGATCTCCTGGGCCTGCCATATTGGCGGCATTGTCACCGGCGCGGTGCTGGTCGTGGTGCTGCGCAGCCGTGGTGTCCCCCTGCTGGACGACGAGGATGATGAAACCGCTACCCCGGTTTCAACTGAAACCGGACAGGTGCCGCCGCCACCTGCAACCGAGACCAAACCCGCGCCCCGCTGGGGCAGGCAATAGGTTTTGCATTCAACCGATTTGGGCATTCTGGCGATATTGACGTTCACGTCACTCACAACTACGGTCCCGCGCGCCTGGGGAAGCCGCGTAAGCCACCGTGCAGGCAACCGAGATTTGGCGGGCGAACTACAGAATTTGCGTCCGAAATGTCGGCATTCGACAACCCTGAGCGGGCCGGTACTGTTATAGCGCCCCGAATGCATCTTGAGAGGTGAGAGACAGATGAAAGTCCTGGTGCCCGTGAAGCGGGTCGTCGATGCGAATGTGAAGGTTCGCGTGAAAGCGGACGGCTCGGGCGTGGAACTCGCCAATGTGAAGATGGCGATGAACCCGTTTGACGAGATCGCCGTCGAAGAGGCGATCCGCCTGAAGGAAGCGGGCAAGGCCGAGGAGATCATCGTGGTCTCGATCGGGCCTGCGCAGGCACAGGAGACGCTGAGGACGGCGTTGGCCATGGGCGCCGATCGCGCGATCCTGGTGAAGTCCGACGAGATGGTGGAGCCACTGGGTGTCGCCAAGGTGCTGAAGGGCGTGGTCGAGGCCGAACAGCCGGGCCTGGTTATCCTTGGCAAGCAGGCGATCGACGACGATTCCAACCAGACCGGCCAGATGCTGGCAGCCCTTCTCGGCTGGGCGCAGGGCACCTTCGCCTCCAAGATCGAGCTGGCCGGCGACAAAGCCAAAATCACCCGTGAGGTCGACGGCGGCCTGCAGACGGTCGAATTGAAGATGCCGGCCATCGTGACTGCGGACTTGCGACTGAATCAGCCGCGCTATGCTTCGCTGCCCAACATCATGAAGGCCAAGAAGAAGCCGCTGGATGAAAAGACCGCTGCCGACTTCGGCGCCGATGTGACACCCAAGCTCAAGGTCATCAAGACCGAGGAGCCGGGCCGCCGCAAGGCGGGCGTCAAGGTCAAGACGGTCGCCGAGCTCGTCGACAAGCTCAAGAACGAAGCCGGCGTGCTCTAAGGCGAAGCGGAAAGGAACAAGACAGTGGCAATTCTCCTCATCGCCGAACACGATAACGCATCGCTCTCCGACCAGACGGCCAAGGCGCTGTCGGCGGCTCTCAAGATCGGCTCCGACGTCGACGTTCTGGTTGCCGGCAAGGGTGCCAAGGCCGCCGCGGACGCAGCTGCCAAGCTGAAGGGCGTGCGCAAGGTTCTCCTGGCCGAAGCCGAAGAACTGACCGAGCGCCTCGCGGAGCCTACGGCGGCCCTCGTCGTTTCGCTGGCCGGCAACTACGACACCATCGTCGCTGCAGCCACCTCGACCGGCAAGAACATCGCGCCGCGCGTTGCAGCCCTGCTCGACGTCGCCCAGGTTTCCGAGATCATCGAAGTGGTGTCGTCCGATACCTTCAAGCGTCCGATCTATGCCGGCAATGCCATTCAGACGGTACAGGCCGCCGGCGCCAAGAAGGTGATCACCGTGCGCACCGCGTCCTTCCAGGCCGCTGCCGAAGGCGGCTCAGCGTCGGTCGAGACCGTTGCAGCTGCAGCCAATCCCGGCCTGTCCTCCTTCGTCGAGAACAAGCTGTCGGAAAGCGACCGCCCGGAGCTGACTTCCGCCAAGATCATCATCTCGGGTGGTCGTGCGCTGGGTTCAGCCGAGAAGTTCCAGGAAGTCATCCTTCCCGTCGCAGACAAGCTCGGCGCCGCCGTCGGAGCCTCGCGCGCCGCAGTGGACGCTGGCTACGCCCCCAACGACTGGCAGGTTGGCCAGACCGGCAAGGTGGTGGCCCCCGATCTCTACATCGCTTGCGGCATCTCCGGCGCCATCCAGCACCTTGCCGGCATGAAGGATAGCAAGGTCATCGTCGCCATCAACAAGGACGAGGAAGCTCCGATCTTCCAAGTTGCCGACTACGGTATCGTCGGCGATCTCTTCCAGGTGTTGCCGGAACTCGAAAAGGCGCTTTGACGCCCCTTCTCGTTCGGTATTAATTATAATGGCCGGGGTAGACGAAACCTACCCCGGCCATTTAGTTTGCGTTGCACAAAATCAAGAACAAGCCTCTGGCGGGATCAAGGAATGACCGGCAAGATCGAGACGATCGGCATCATCGGCGCGGGCCAGATGGGGGGCGGCATTGCCCACGTCTCCGCGTTGGCAGGCTACAACGTCCTGCTCTACGACGTCTCTGTCGACCGCATCGAAAAGGGCATCGCCACGATCAGCGGCAACATGGCACGCCAGGTCGCTTCCGGGAAACTGGACGAAAAGGAACGCAAGGGCGCAGTCTCGCGGATCGGTTCCGCCGCCAACATGGCCGATCTCGCCGCCGCCGACCTCGTCATTGAGGCAGCGACCGAGGACGAGACGGTCAAGCGCAAGATCTACGCGCAGCTCTGCCCGCAGCTCAACCCGACTGCAGTGCTCGCCACCAACACGTCCTCGATTTCAATCACGCGTCTGGCAGCCCAGACCGATCGCCCGGAGCGTTTCATCGGCATTCATTTCATGAATCCGGTGCCGGTGATGAAACTGGTCGAACTGGTGCGCGGCATCGCCACCGGGGACCAGACATTCGAGTTGGCCAAGGCCTATGTGAAGCAGCTCGACAAGACGATTACCGTCTCCGAGGATTTCCCGGCCTTCATCGTCAACCGTATCCTGCTGCCGATGATCAACGAGGCGATCTACACGCTCTATGAGGGTGTCGGTACCGTGGAAGCCATCGACACGGCGATGAAGCTCGGCGCCAATCATCCGATGGGCCCGCTGCAGCTTGCAGATTTCATCGGTCTCGATACCTGCCTGTCGATCATGCAGGTGCTGCATGACGGCCTGTCGGACTCCAAATATCGCCCCTGCCCGTTGCTGGTGAAATATGTCGAGGCTGGCTGGCTCGGCCGCAAGGCCGGGCGCGGCTTCTATGATTATCGCGGCGAACATCCGGTGCCGACGCGCTGACTTAAGTCAGCCATTACCCACTATTTCAGGTTCCGGTCGCCACGCGTGTCATCGGCGTGGCGACACCGTTCCCCGACAAGCCGGGCAGTGCCACGAAAGCGCAGTTGCGGCCTGCGGCCTTGGCCGCATAACAGGCCGCATCGGCCTTCGCGATGATCTCGTTGGCCTCGCCGCATTCGGCGCATATCTGGGTCAGTCCGATGCTCGAACTGACGCGGTGCATCTGGCCATCCCAGATGAATTCCAGGGCGCTGACGGCTTCGAGGATTGCTATAGCGGCGGCCTCGCCGACCCCGTGCGATGCCGACATCAGCACCACGGCGAATTCGTCGCCCCCCAGCCGCGCGACAATATCGGCGGGCGCCAATGCCCCCTTGATCGCGGAGGCCACCTTGCGCAACAGCGCATCCCCCGCCGCGTGCCCGCTGGTGTCGTTGACCGGCTTGAAATGGTCGAGATCGATGAACATCAGTTGGTAGCGCGAGGCATCCCTCCTCGACTTGGCGACAAGGTCCTCGACCGTCCGGATGAAACTCGGGCGGTTGGCGAGCCCAGTCAGCGCATCATGCGTCGCCGCGTGGGCAAGTTGGCGCTGCAGCGTTCGCGCATCCGTGAAATCCTGGAAGACGATGACCGAGCCGCCAAACTCGTTGTTCTCGTTCAGGATCGGCGACACGACCTGGCGGATACTGAAACGCGTGCCATCGCTGCGAACGAGAACGGCCCGGCTGTTCTGCTCGGCCCGTTCCAGCCTGTTGTCGGCCAGATGCGGCTCGTCCAGCCGGCGCCCGCTCTCCTCGTCCACCGCGCGGTAGACGAAACCGAGTGGTTTGCCGAGCGCCGCAATGCTGGTTGCCCCGGTCAGCTTCTCCGCGACCGGGTTCATGAATGTGATCCTGTTCTCGGCATCGGTACCAATCACCGCGTCGCCGATCGACTGCAGCATCACGCGCAGCCGTTCCTTCTCGTCGGCGAGAAGCGTCGCCGAAACCAACAGCCGTTCTTCAGCTTCCTTGCGTTCGGTGATGTCTGTCATCGAGCCGATTGCGCGTGCCACGCGTCCGTCGGGTTCGCGTGCGACCGCCTTGCCGCGATCGAGCATCCATATCCAGCGGCCGCTTTTGTGGCGCATGCGGAACTCGACTTCGTAGACAGGCACCTTACCCTGCATGTGGTCCAGATCCGCCGCGATGACACGGTCGAGATCGTCGGGATGAACATGCTTCAGCCACAGCTCCGGATCGTTGCCGAGCTCGCTCTCCTCGTAACCCAGAAGGTTCTTCCAGATCGTGGAATATTGCACCTTGTTGTTGCGTATGTCGGCGTCCCAGACGCCTTGCCCCGCGCTGACCAGCGCAAAATTCCAGCGCGTCTCCAACTCCGCCAGCCGCGCATGATCCTCGCGCATCTGCTCGATGGACAATCCCACGAGGAAAGGCGTGGAGACGATGATCGCAACCGAAACCTGGAACCCGTCGCTCAAGACCTCGATGCCGCTATGCAGGCCCGGCATCAGACCCGTCATGGCGATCGCGACGCAGGCCACACCCGTCAGGAAACACACGAGAGCGAGCTCAAGCGAAGCCAACCGTGGTGCAAACACCATCAGCGGCAGCATCGTCAGCGCGAAGGGAAAGCGGCTATAGGTCAACGCAAGGTAGGCCAAGCCAACACAACTCGCGGCAACGAGCATCAAACGCAGCAGCGCCCGTGGCTCGGCCAGCAAGACGAGTGCCGGCTTTGAACCATAAAGCAGCAGCGGCAGGACTAGTGCATAACCCAGAGCATTGCTCGACAGAAACGTCCAGGCCGTCTTGAAGATTGGCCAGCCATGCGCCGCGTAGGTAAACGAGGCAAAGATCAGCCCTGTCACGCTATCTGCGACCACGCCGGTCAGAAACAGGATGAGCGCGAAAGTTCGGACCGATGGCCTGGCCTTCACTGGCAGGCCGCCGGCAAATTTGTCGACGAGCAGCAACGCGAGTGCCGTTTGGCCTAGATTGAAGACCACGTACAGCAGTCCCGATGTGAGACTGGAGCCAAACTGCAAATTGGAGACGAGGGTCGCAACTGCAAGCGCGGCATAGTCCAAGATGCCGGTCCGCCGCTCGCGTCGAACCAGCATGACGAACGCAACCGCCGATGCCAACCAAACTGCCGCAACACCGTCGCCGACCCGCGACAGCAGGATCGAGGCGGCCGATGCTAACCAGAAACCAAAGCCCAACGCGATGGCGGACAGATATTTGTCTAGGCCACGTCTTTCGCGGTGTTGAAACGTCACAGCGTTATACGTCCAACTCGAAGCATCCCTTCATCGACAATCTTGCAGTAACTCATTTAAGGAATGATTGTACAGAGGGCGCGTCCACCATCCAGGGCTGGAAGTTCCGGGACATGATTAACAAGCAGTATCAATCAGATACGGCTAAATTAGCCAATCACCAACGTAGGTAGAATCGGCCGATCAAAGAGCCCAACCCCGACAGCGCGGCAATAGCCAAAGTATACCAGGTTGCGACAAAAAGCGGAGAGTCGTCGGTGCAATGCGCCGCGTAGAAAGTGGCCGCAAGACCGCCAGCAAGGATCCCCGCGACAGCGCCCGTCAGAACCGGCCGGGTCGGCGCCGCATGCTTCAGCGCAGCGATGAAAACGGCCAGTGGTCCCAAGCCAATCAGTGGAATGAAGGTAAGGCAAATTGCCCAGTTGGTGCCGATCAGCCGTCGGCCCCAATCGCCAGACGGCACCAGGAACAATTCGACCGCGATCGCCGCAGCCATCAACAACGGCGCCGCCAGCAGCCATCGCGTGACCCGGCCGGTGGCGATCCCGGGCATGGAAAGTGCTCGCAATGCCAGGAAGGCCGACACAGCCAAGGTAGCCGTGAAAACAAACTTGAACAGGAAACGCATGGTTTGCGCGGCGAGCATGAAGTCCGGGCGCGGACCGATTGTGGCGAAGAACACCGCAGCCGCGACAGGTACGGCAATCATAAGCGCCACGCGCCAGACCGAGTGGGACGGCATCGCCGTCATTTTGGAGTCTGCGTTGAGCGCTTTTATGAGTTCGTTCGTCTTCATGTCAGGTCCGCCCGAACCGCTTGGCAATGGCCGAGAGGCCGCGATGCAAGGCGACGCGCACCGCAGTTTCGCTCATGCCAAGCTTCGTTGCGGTTTCTCCGATCGAATTGCCGTCGACCGAGATTGACGAAACGACGGAGCGCTGCCCGGCTGACAGGCCGTCCAACGCGCGGCTGATGTCGCGCTCGCTGACCGTATCCTGTTCCGGCTCGGCCAGCATCTCGGCAAAATCCTCGATCGCCACCTCGATATGTCGGCCGCGACGGCGGAACGCATCGACCAGCTTGTAGCGAGCAATGGCATAAATCCACGGCAGGATGGGCGCGTCCTGGCGCCACGTATGCCGCTTGAGATGAATGGCCAGCAAGGTCTCTTGCACGACGTCCTCGGGATCAACTCCGCCCTGCACGATCTTGCGTCGGGCAAAGCCGCGAACGATGGCGGCCGCCCTCTGCAGGAATTCGGCATAGGCGTTCTCGTTTCCTGCGGTTGCCGCCCGCATCAGCCGGGCAAGCTCGGTTTCATCCTTACCGCCCACAGGCTCCGCCCCTATTATTCGCGCTGGTCGCTGGATTTGTTACGTTCAGGCAATTGCAGACCCAAGCAAAAAATCGTCAGACACGAAATACTGCACTGCACGATTTCAGCTTGCCAACACGTCATGCCATTCCGCATGCCGCCGAAACTGAGCGGCAGCGAAGGGGCAAAGCGGAATGATCTTCTTGCCTGATGCCCTGGCGTCCTCGACGGCGCGTGTGACCAGCCTCAGGCCAGCGCCCTGTCCACGAAATGCATCCGGCACCTCGGTGTGGTCTATAATGAATTTATGCTCGCCGATCCGGGTGAAAGTCATCTCAGCTTCCGCCCCATTTGGGCCGCGCAGGAAATAGCGCCCCTTTGAACCGCGGTCCTCCAGCTCGATTTCGGGCAATTGTTCGGCCATCACTTAAGCTCCTTTCGCCGGTTCAAGGGACAGGAACCGTTTCGCCGCTTCGATTTCATTCGGCCGCACCTCGTGACCGCCTTCATGCCACTCCACTGTGGCATCGGCACCGGCCGCGCGCAAATAGGCATCGAGCCGATTGGTGAGATTCGGCGGGCAAATCGGATCGCGCCGACCAGCCGTGATGAGGATACGGCTCCCGGTCAGATCGCCCGAAACCTTCGGCTCGAACGGGATCAGCGGATGCATGAGCACAACGCCGTTGAACAGCTTGGGTTGTGTGAAGACCACCGACGCCAGGATATTGGCGCCATTGGAATAGCCCAGCCCAAAAATTACCGATGGCTTTGTCGCTTCGATTTGCTCTTCAATGAAGCCGGCCATCTTGGCCGTTGCTCGCGCCAGATCATCCATATCGTAGACGCCTTCGCCGGTGCGTCGGAAGAAACGCGCGGCCCCAAGCTCCGAGACATCGCCGCGCGGCGAAACGATCGTCGCCGTCGGCAGCAGCTCTCGACCGAGCGACAGAAGTTGCTGCTCGTCTCCGCCGGTCCCGTGGAACACGAACAGCATGGGACCACCGGCAGAACCCGGCAATGTCCGGTGAATATAGGGATCGTTCGACATCCCGACCTCCTGATGTGATCAATGAAAGGCCCGTCGCCCTTTCGGAGCGACAGGAAGGTTCATGGCGGCTTCAGTTGTCCAGCGGCTGCAAATGCTTTTCCAGATAGGAACGCAGATGCTGGTGCTGCATTGGCAGTTTCAGCGCTTCGCCAAGATGGGCCGTATCCTCATCCCGGTCGAAGCCCGGCTCGTTGGTCGCCACTTCGAACAACACGCCACCCGGCGTGCGGAAGTATATCGCCCAGAAATAGTCGCGATCGATCACCGGCGTCACCTGATAACCGGTGTCCATCAGCGCCTTGCGCACTTCCAGCTGTTTGGCACGGTTCTCGACCGCGAAGGCGACGTGGTGCACGGAACCCGCGCCCAGACCCGCAAAGGAAGCACCGGGCAAGGACTCGATGTCTACGACATCCGCACCATTGCCATTCTTTACCGCCAACCGGCTGATATTGCCGGAGCGGTCCACTTCCTGGTAGCCCATGAACTTCAGGAGCTCCTCCGTTGCACCGCCGTCCTTCAGGCGCAGCGACACCGAATGGAACCCGCGGATAGCCTCGTCGCCGGGGACACCACCCTTCAGCCAGGGTGCACGGTTGTCGGCCTTGTCCTCGACCAGCGCAAACCCGTCGCCGTCGGGACCAAAGAATTTGAGCCGTTTCTCGCCAAACTTTTCCTCGCGTCCTTCCACGGTCACGCCATGTTCCGAAAAGTGCTTTTCCCAGAAGGGAAGCGTGCCCTCCGGCACCGAGAAAGCCGTGGTGCCGACTTCGCCAACGCCGTGCCTGCCGGAACCGATGTTCGGGAACGGGAAATAGGTCATTACGGAACCCGGCGTACCGAATTCGTCGGCGTAGTAGAGATGATAAACATCGGGCGCGTCGAAGTTTACGGTCTGCTTGACCCTGCGCAGGCCAAGCTTGTGGGTGAAGAAATCGTTGTTCTGGCGCGCATCCGCCGCCATTGAGGTGACGTGATGCAGGCCCTTGATCTGGGTGAGCATGGTCTTGCCTTTCTCTCCGCTGCGGCCCCAGCCGCTGTCCTCGCCAATATGAGCATATGACCCATGGCGGCAAAGACAGTGGAGACAGGATAGACTGTGCTCTAAATGAGAACGATGAGAATGCCTCTGTTCACCAAGAGCGCACGACGTTATCCGCGACGGTCCGCGTCACTCGATGGCTCCTGGTCACCATTTTTTTCTGCATCGCCCGGAAAATTCTCCCGATAGAGCGCATAGGCAAAAAGAGCGGCGAGCGGCCCAAGCAAGGCACCCGTGCCTTCCCGGCTTCGGAGCAGCCCTGGGAGAGCAGCGATGCCGGCGGCAATGCCGAGCGCCGCGAGATTCGTCCGGCGCTTCTCCGCCCGTCGACGAGAACGGCTCTTGGCGGTCAGTCGATATGAGATGACGGTCAGACCCGCAACGGCAAGAAAACCGCCACCGAAGCCCAAAGACGCCTCGATGGCTCCGAACCGTTTGGCGGCCCAAAGATAGGCGGCGGCCAGAAGAAAGCAGAAACCGAACAGCGCCGCGACAAGCGCCACCCCATAGACGATCGCTGCGCCCCGGACCTGCTTGGCTATGGCGCTGGCCTCACCGGTAACCAGGCCAGCCAGAAGCGAGGTGAGAGATCCCACGCGGCGCGACCCTACCGCTCAGCGCCGCGACAGCAGCGCGAACAGGAAGCCAATGCCGACCGCGACAGCGAGCGCCGTCATGGGCTTCTCGCGAACGCTGGCAACCACCTGCGCTTCGATATCGCGCGCGTTGCCGCTCAAACTCTCCATCGCGGCTTCACCCTTCTGGCGCAACTGCTCGACACCTTCAGCGGCGGCGCGCTTCGCTGCGCCGATGTGCTGCTCGCCCGCCTCTGCCAGTTGCCTGGTCAGCTTTTCGATATCGGCTTGCAGTCGACGGATATCGGCTTCGAGTTCGGTCGTGGATTTGGGTGTCTCGGCAGTCTTGTTTACAGGCTTGGCCATACTGCACTCCTCATGGTCGCCACACCGCCTGGCCTTTACTCAACCCTTGGGCGAGAGATGGGTTCCATTGAAGGGATTTTCGCTGTTTTCGTCCAGCGGCAAATAGGCAATGCCTTCAAGCTGCCGAGGTCGATCCCGTAACCTGGGCGGAAATCGCATCCGGCCCGAAATCGTCTTCGCCGGAAATCTTCAGAATTTCCTGCAGCCGCACCCGGGCACGGCTGACCCGGCTCTTGATGGTTCCGACGGCGCAACCGCAGATTTCGGCCGCCTCTTCATAGGAAAAGCCAGACGCGCCGATCAGAATGATCGCTTCGCGCTGATCCTCCGGCAACTGCTCCAGCGCGGTGCGAAAATCCTTGAGGTCGAGTTGTCCGTGCTGGGCAGGATGAACGGCAAGCCGCGCGGTCATAATGCCGTCGCTGTCTTGCACTTCCCGGCCACGCTTGCGCATCTGCGAATAAAATTCGTTGCGCAGGATCGTGAATAGCCAGGCTTTCAGATTGGTGCCGAGTTGAAAACTGTCCTGCTTGTCCCAGGCCTTGACCAGCGTCTCCTGTACCAGATCGTCGGCCCGGTCGGCATTCTGGGTCAGCGATACGGCAAAGGCGCGCAGGCTCGGAATGGCGCCGAGCAGATCGGTCCGGAAACCCTCGGATGCGGACATTCGTCAGTCCTTCTTGCGCCCTGGTTCGACTTGATCCAACTGCGCGAGCAATTGGGCGAAGCGATCCGGCACTTCGTCCGAAACGAGTTCGTCGTAATATTGCTTGAGTTTGCGGCCGATTTCCGAATTGGCGCCAAGCGGGTCGACAATGCCGACCTGGCGTTCAGGGACGCCAGTCTTTTTAGTGTCCTTCATTCGCCTTTTATCCAGTCCCCCGGGCTGTTTCCGGCCTAGTCCAGTCGACGACATCCTCCCTGTCGTCTAGCTGGCCCGTAACGTCTCCCCCATGACAATGGTTCCACCGCAGTGGAACTTTTTCATTGCAACGACGTTCGTTGGCCAAGTTATATGTTCTTCTAACCTGTACTTTATCGATACGCCATCCGAGGGAGCCATACGTCATGGGTTTATCAGCCGCCATCGCCCCGCACCTGCCTTACCTGCGCAGGTTCGCGCGGGCCGTCTCCGGCTCCCAGGAAAGCGGTGACGCCATGGTAGCGGCAATGCTGGAAGCCATCATCGCCGATACCTCCATCTTCCCCGAGGCTTCTTCGGATCGCATAGCGCTCTACAGGATTTTCGCGAAGCTGTTCACCTCTGTGGTTATCCGCGTCCCTCAAGGCGACGCGACCACCAGTTGGGAACAGCATGCCGCCGCCAATCTGGAGGCGCTTGCGCCGCTGCCACGCCAAGCCTTCTTGCTGATCGCCGTCGAAGGCTTCAGCGAGGCCGAGGGCGCTGAAATCCTCGGCGTCAGCGAGAGCCGGTTCGCCGATCTTCTGACCGAGGCCAGCAGCGAGATTTCCCGCCAGGTGGCCACCGACGTGCTGATCATCGAGGATGAACCCCTGATCGCCATGGATATCGAGGAGATGGTCGAAAGCCTCGGTCACCGGGTGGTCGGCATTGCCCGCACGCATTCCGAGGCTGTGGCGCTGTTTGCCAAAACGCACCCGAAAATGGTGCTTGCCGACATCCAGCTCGCCGACGGCAGTTCGGGTATCGACGCGGTCAACGAAATCCTGCGGACGACGTCCGTGCCGGTGATCTTCATCACCGCCTTCCCCGAACGGTTGCTGACCGGAGAGCGGCCTGAGCCCACTTTCCTCGTCACCAAGCCCTTCAACCCCGACATGGTCAAGGCTTTGATCAGCCAGGCGCTGTTCTTCGACCGTCAGGCCAGAGCTGCGGCTTGACGAAGGCGGCTCGGATCGTGTTTTTCGCGCAGGAGCGGAACAAACAATGGCGGCAGCACGTTCTGCCGTAT
Source organism: Mesorhizobium sp. YL-MeA3-2017 (assembly GCF_030814575.1). Lineage (NCBI taxonomy): Bacteria > Pseudomonadati > Pseudomonadota > Alphaproteobacteria > Hyphomicrobiales > Phyllobacteriaceae > Mesorhizobium > Mesorhizobium sp. YL-MeA3-2017. The sequence continues at coordinate 2,281,506 of NZ_JAUSVH010000001.1, forward strand.
CAATCGAAGGAGTCGGTTTATGCTATACTGGGCGCTGGTGTTCTTGGTCGTTGCGATCGTAGCCGGCGCACTTGGTTTCGGCGGCATAGCCGGGGCGTCGGCGGGTCTGGCCAAGATCTTGTTCTTCATCTTCCTGGCTTTCCTCGTCATTTCTCTGCTCGCCGGCATCTTCAAACGAGCATGACACCCCGCGGCACACAGCCTGCCGAATTTGGAAGTCGCCATAAAGCGGTTTTCGATGGAATGACCCGCTGGTCGGGCTGGCGTCTCGGTGTCGACGCTTCAGCGGAAAGACAGGGCGCCAGATGAGCCTGTCCGCCAAGGAAAAGCTGAAGACCACGGTTCCGGATCTGGCCGTTGTGTCGGATGTCGGTCAGGACGACCTGCCGCCTGGCTGCGATGCACAGATCCGGCGAGCCTTCGGTCTGGCGGTCCGGCATACCGGCATCTATGTGGCGTACCACGATCGAACCCTGAACAAGATCTGGACCCGAAACATCCTGGCGCCGCTGGCGCCGAAGAAGAAGGGCGGCGGCCTTCCACCCGCCCAGGCCGAGCGGATCGAAGCCGCGCAGCGGCACGTACTCGGAACCGGAGAATCGCAGCGCATCGAGGTCGGCCTTCCACATGAGGAGGGCGTCCGCTGGTTCGACATCTGGATCGACGCAGACCGGGACGAGAACGGCACCATCCAGGGCGTTGTCTCGACTTGGGTGGAAATCACCGAGCAGAAACGCCGCGAACAGACGTTGAAGACGTTGCTGCGTGAGGTCAGTCATCGCTCCAAGAACCTGCTCGCCATAATTCAAAGCATCGCCAGCCAGACCGGCCGCTACTCGGTCGATATCGGCGACTTCCTGACCCGCTTCCGCGGAAGGCTGCAGTCGCTTGCCTCTTCGCAGGATCTGGTGACGTCATCCAACTGGCGCGGTGCGCGGTTGCGCGAGTTGATCGAGGGCCAGATGGAGCGTTATGGCGCCGATCCGGCACGCGGCCTGAATTTCGATGGCGTCGATCCTTTCCTCAATCCCAACGCTGCTCTTCACATCGGCCTTGCCGTGCACGAATTGACGGTCAATTCGATGAGCTACGGTGCCCTGTCGCAAGCCTATGGCACTGTTGAAGTGAAAGCTGGCTTGGTGGAACCGGGCGAAGGCGCACCAGGGCTGTGGTTGCATTGGAGCGAACGGTACCCCGTCTGCAAGAAACCGCTCGATCAGAAGCGCTTCGGCTCGGTGGCGCTGGAACGCGTGGTGCCCAGCGCCCTCGATGGCATGGCCACCTTCGAAATTTCCGACGACCGTATCGAATATCAACTCGTCGTCCCGGCGGGCAATTTCGCCGCGGATTGAACGCGCACGATCGTGGTTAACGTCATATTCACCATGATTTTCGATACTTTGCCGGCGTCCTTGGGATCCGGGCAGACGCGCAACATGGGGGAATTGGTGCCGTGACCGCCGACATGCAGGGCTTGGAGCGCGCAGCTCGCCTTTCGCTGGGCAATTTCGAAGATCAGCCGAGTTCGGCGGAGAGGAAACCAATCCATCGGCACCGACTTGCGGTTGCGTTGGTTGCTTGCGGGGCGATCCTTCTGGTCCCGCTCGCCATACTGATTGCCAGTTGATATCCTGATGCCGTAGAGCGGATCAGTTCGCCAGCCGCCTCGAAAAAACCTGCCAAAAGGCGGGGCAATCGAGGGGGGCAGACAATATCCATATACCCATGCTAAACAACCGCTTGGAAGTGGATAACACGCGGCGACGCGAGGACTTCAAGCGAGAGGAGTAAATTGATGCGTAAGACTATTTTGGCTCTGGCGGGCGTGCTCGCGCTTAGCGCATGTACCACGACCGAGCAGGACGTGTCGGTGGGTACCGCCGCCGGCGCGCTGATCGGCGGCGCGGTGGGTGGCTGGAAGGGCGCGGCTATTGGCGCTGCTGTCGGCGCCGGCTCGGGTCTGCTGGTTCGCAACCTGCGCAATGGTTATTGCCAGTACCGCAATCCGGACACCGGGCGCATTTACACCCGCCGCTGCAACTGATCTGCACGGCACGAAATCGAAAGAGGCCGGCTTGCCGGCCTCTTTTGTTTTTGACACCTGTCCGCTCGCAACCTCAGTTCGAGTGCGGAATCCGGATTTTCACCTGTAACCCGTCTTCGCGAAACTCGCGCTCGATCGTGCCCCGCAACTCGCGGGTGATGTTCATGTCGATCAGCTTGGTGCCGAAGCCCGTCTTGGCCGGTGCCTCCAGATTGAGCTTGCCAGCCTCGATCCAGTTGAGCGCCAGCATTCTCTCGCGCCCTTGCCCGTCCACGGACCAATCGACCCTAAGCGCGCCGACCGAGCTGCCGGCCTCCCCATATTTCAGGGCATTGGTAGCAAGCTCGTGAAAGGTCAGGCCGAGCGCCTGGGTCGTCGTCTCATCGAGCAACACTTGCGGGCCTGAAAGCAGCCCGTCCGGCAGATCCTTGCCGAAAACCTGACCGAGCTCGATGCGCAGCAGATCGCCCAGATCGGCCTGCTGGCGGCGCGAGCGCGTCAACATATCCTGCGAGGCAGCCATCGATTGCAGCCTGGCGGAAAACGAACTCGAAAACTCCTTCAGATCGGCGGAATGCGCCGCCGTCTGACGGGCGATAGCCAGCACCCGGGCGATGGAGTTCTTGATCCGGTGCCGCATCTCCTGCAGCATCAGATCCTTCTCCATCAGGCTCTTCTCGGTGGTCTCATGCAGCCGTGTGGCCGCGTCGAAGGCACGTTCCTGGTAGCGGGCGATCATTGCGATGGTGCCCGCAAGCAGCAAGCCGAACAGCCCGAGCACCACTGGCACGAAAGGCGAGGATGGCTCGGTGAAGGCGGCAGTCGGCCGCAGCACGACGGCCCATGGCCGGCCGGCCACCTCGATCATGCGCATCGTCTTGAGACCGTAACCGTGTACGGGCGAAATTTCCGAGCGGTACAGCAGATTGCCCAGATCGATGGACTGGTCGTAGACCTCGAGATTGACCGGCAGCTGCGGCGCTTTGCCGAGCGCCACCTCAAACAGATCGCGCGCACGGAAGGCCGCGTAGAGAAACCCCTTCGTTTTCGCGACCGCATCTTGGCCGGCAGGCACGCCGTCCACTCCCAAGCGCGCAAAGATCACGAAACCCGGAACGGCCGACTTCGCCTCGCCCTTCGCATCGGGGAGCGGGTCCAGCATGCGCCGGCCACTTGCATGAAGGGCACCATCCGCCATCGCCTGTTCCATCGCGGCGCGCGACACCGAGTCAATGGCCACGTCGTAGCCGAGATAGCGCTGGCTTTCCCCATCGTGGGGCTCAATCAACGTGATCGGCGCGTGCCATTCCAGCCCGTCGGCCAACGGGAAGGCCGGGTCGATACCGTAATTGCTTCGGATTTCGTCCCTGGCGGCAGCTTCGCCGCCTGGTCTAATCAACTTGAGGTAGCCAAGGCTGAGCAGGCCCGCGAAATTTCCGTCGACATCGAGTGTCTGATAGAATTTGTCGAATTCCGCGCGCGAGACGCCACCGGTGCGAGCACTGAAAAACGCCTCGGTCGCCCGCAACAACGATGTGTGCAGGTCAAGCCGGCTTTCGATGCGTCCGACCGCATCGTCCGCCGCTGCCTCGAATTTTATCCGTGCCGCCTCGCGTGCCGCAAAATAGGCAAAGCCAGCCAGAACAAGGCTGGCCAGGGCGACGGCAACGAATGCTATCGTCGGGAAAAATTTTCTCAATTCCGCAGCTAGCCCGCAAAAGCCCCCGCGAATCTTTTAGCCCACGAAGGCCTCGTCCGAAAGCGGTATGCTTTCTTAGCCTGGTATCGATCACGTGATTGGTAAACGCGGCTGAGCGCGTCAGGCAGCTTCCCTGATTGCACCTGGGCCTGGAATGGCACCGGGCGGACATTTGCCAAGGATGATCATGCCGAGCACCTCGTCCTTGGTGACATCCTTTGTCCGTGCCGTCCCCACAACCTGGCCATTCTTCATCACGCAGACACGATCGGCGAGCTCGAACACGTCCTGGATGTCATGGCTGATCAAAAAGATGCCAAGCCCGTCGGCCTTCAACTGCTTCACCAGTTCGCCGACTTGCGCCGTCTCCTGCGGACCGAGCGCCGCGGTCGGTTCGTCCATGATCAGGATGCGCGCGTTGAACAGGATGGCGCGCGCGATTGCCACCGACTGGCGCTGGCCTCCCGACAGCTTGACGACCGGTTCCTTGAAGCGCTGGAAGCGCGGATTGAGGCGCCCCATCACCTTGCGCGCTTCCGCCTCCATGGCGACGTCGTCAAGCGTGCCGTATTTGGTCATCACCTCGCGGCCCAGGAACAGGTTGGCTGCTGCATCCACATTGTCGGCCAAAGCCAGCGTCTGGTAGATCGTCTCGATCCCATATTTCTTGGCATCGCGTGGATTGGAGATCGTCGCCTCCTCCCCATTGATGAAAATCTGGCCCGCGTCGCGCTTGTAGGCGCCGGACAGGATTTTGATGAAGGTCGACTTGCCGGCGCCATTGTGGCCGAGAAGCGCCACCACCTCGCCCGGATAGAGGTCGCAGGAAGCGCCATCCACGGCGCGGATGCCACCGAAGGCGATCGAGATGTCCTTCATCTCGACGAGAGGGGTGCTGGTCTGTTCCATGATCCTGCCTCCTTCCTAGACGCGCTTGCGATACATGGTGTCGAGCCAAACGGCGACGACCAGCACGAGGCCGACCACGATATTCTGAAGCGGCGTATCCAAACCCAAAAGCACCATGCCGGACTGCAACGACTGCATCAGCAACGCACCCAGCATCGCGCCGACCACGGTGCCCGAGCCGCCAGCCAGCGAGGTGCCACCGATCACGGCGGCCGCGATAACCAGCAGTTCGTCCAGCGTGCCAAGCGAATTGGTCGCCGCATTAAGCCTGGCCGACGAGATCGCCGCGGCGATTGCCGCCAGCACACCCATGATCATGAATACCTTCATCGTAACCCAGCGGGTGTTGATGCCGGCAAGATTGGCTGCCTCCGGATTGCCGCCGATGGCAAAGACGTAGCGACCAAACCGGGTACGGTTGGTGACGAAGGTCATGATGAGCCCGACAGCCACCGCCATCAGCACGGGAATGGCGATGCCATGCGCGATGAACAGGCCGCCTTCGGGTATCGGAATGTTATTGGCCGCAGCGTATTTGCTGACAACGCCGGCAGGCCAGGGGTAAGAATTGGCGACCTTGACCGCGCCAAGAATGGCAACGCAGGTCATCACGCCCAGGAAAATCTCGGCCCAGACAGGCCGCAAAGGAAACTTGAAGCGCTGGCGTTGCACACGGCCGTTGAGAAGCATGGCGATCACGCCCGCACAGGCCACAAGGCCGAGTATCCAGCTCCACGTCGCGCCGATCGAACCGGCCGGGCCACCGCCCATCAATTGAAAGGTCGCGTCGAGCGGCGCAACGGTGCGACCGCTGGTGATCCACCAGGCAGCACCCCGCCAAATCAACAGCCCGCCCAAGGTGACGATGAAAGCAGGCACTTCCAGATAGGCTATGATGAAGCCTTGCAGGGCACCGATAACGAGGCCAAGGACGACGCCTATGGCCAGCGCAACGACCCACAGCCACGGATTGCCAAGCTGCATGCCCATGACCCTGATCAGGAATTCGGCCTGGGCAACGCCCATGATCATGCCGACCACGCCTTCGACAGAGCCCACCGACAGATCGATGTTGCGCATGACGATAACCAACACCATGCCGGTCGCCATGATGGCGACCGACGACGTCTGTACCGAGAGGTTCCACAGATTACGCGGCGTGAGGAACAGACCGCCCGACAGAAGGTGTAGCCCGACCCAGATGACAAGCAGCGCCGCCACCATGCCAAGCATGCGAGTGTCGAGTTCGGTTGCCTTGAGAAAACGCCCAACGGCCGTCAATTCGGCTGCACGGGCGCGATCGACCGGCGCATTCGAGGTCGTATCGGTCATGATATCCTCCCATCCATGCGCCGAGCGGCGGCGATGGAGCGTCAAGTCGCGAAACCGGTCTTCTCGGCTTTGAAACGGAGTTTTTGAGAAAACCGCGGCTCGAGAGCCGCGGTTTCAACCCAAGCGAAGCTCAGCTTCAGTTACAGGCCTTCACCGAGCCTGCCTTGGCGCCCTGGCAGACAACGTCCTTGGAAACCCAGCCGGCGTCAATGACGACGTTGAGATTGTCCTTGGTGATGGCCACCGGCGTCAGGAACAGCGACTTGACGGTATTGCCCGCCGGGGTCGTGAAGTCCTTGGCTCCGGCGATGTCGCCCATCTTCTTGCCGTCGGCGAGTTGCGAGGCGATCTCGGCGGCGTTCTTGCCGAGTTCGCGAGCGTCCTTCCACACGGAAACGGTCTGCGTGCCAAGCGCGATGCGGTTCAAGGCGGCGTGGTCGCCATCCTGGCCGGAAACCGGCACCGAGCCGGCGAGGCCCTGAGCGGCAAGCGCGGCAACGGCACCGCCGGCAGTGCCGTCATTGGCGGCCACGACGGCATCGACCTTGTTGTCGTTGGCGGTCAGAAACTGCTCCATGTTCTTCTGCGCATTGGCGGGCAGCCAACCGTCCGTATAGGCTTCGCCAACGTTCTTGATCTTGCCGGCATCGATCGCAGCCTTCAGCACTTCCATCGAACCCGCGAACAGGAAGTCGGCGTTCGGGTCGGCACTGGAGCCCTTGATGAAGACGTAATGGCCTTCCGGCTTGACGGCGAACACCGCCTTGGCCTGCAAGCGCCCAACTTCCTTGTTGTCGAAGGTCAGGTAGAAGGCGTCCTTATTTTCGATCAATCGGTCGTATCCAACGACGGGAATTCCCTCGTCGACCGCCTTCTGCACCGCCGGGCCAATAGCGGATGCGTCCTGCGCCAGGATGATAAGGGCGTTGGCACCCTGGCCGATCAGGCTTTCCACGTCGGTGAGCTGCTTGCCAGGGTTCGATTGCGCATCGGCAGAGATATATTTGTCGCCGGCTGCCTCGATCGCCTTCTTCATTGCCGCTTCGTCGGTCTTCCAGCGCTCTTCCTGGAAATTGGACCAGGACACGCCGATAACCTTGCCCTTCGCCTCGGCGACGGCCGTAAGCGCGAACGTCATGGCGACACCCGCCAGAATGGCGGTTGTGAACTTTTTCATGGTTTCCTCCCTGCGCCCAATGGCGCGCTGGTATGCGTTGCCCTTGGAGAAGCTTTTTTTCGAGCTTCGAAAAAATAATTGCAGCGGCAGGCTCTTCTGTCAACCGGTTTCAACAATCCAGTTTTATTTATTTCGTGCCTCGAAATAATAGTGACGCGGGAACGGGCTTCTGCCACTATCTGTGGAGGAGGTTGGTGGCAGGACACCAAAATCGAAACGGATTTTGCATTCGCCTGCGCTGCGACCTATGGACAGAATGCACGCTTCCCGATGCCTTGCGGGACTTGTGCGCAAACAGCCTCGAATTCACGAAGGGCTGGCGGAGGAAGGAACGGCAAGGACATGACCGTCGGAATCCGGCACGATGACTTGCGCCGCAGGAACCGCGCGATGGTGATCTCCGCCGTGCGCCGCTCCAAACAGCCTTCACGCACCGAAATCACCACGATAACCGGTCTCAGCCACTCGACCATTTCCGCAATCTCTTCCGACTTGATCGCCGAGGGCGTCCTGATGGAAGGACGCAGTGAATCGACCGCCGCGAAACGTGGCCGCCCGCAGGTCGGGCTGGAACTTGCCGCGGACGCTGCGGCGGTGATCACGGTGATCCTATCGCTCAACCTCTTGACCGCGACGGTCACCGACTATGCCGGGCGCGTTTTGGCCCAGGATGCCCGCAGGCTGGACACCCTGACCCTGCCGCGGGAAGCCCTGATCGAGGAATGTGTCACGATCGTGCGGCAGCGCCTCGAAGACGAAACCACGATTGGGCGACGCGTGCTGCGTATTGCCTTCGCTGTCCAGGGCACTGCCGATTCCCATGCGCGTGCCATGCTTTGGACGCCAATAACGCCTCACGGCAATATTCCGTTCGCAGATATCCTCGAAGAGGCGTTCGGCATTCCTGTCATCGTCGAGAACGACTGCAACATGATGGCCGTTGCGTTGCGCTGGCGCGGTACCGACCGTTATCGTGACGACTTCATCGCCGTCCTGCTCTCGCACGGTATCGGCATGGGTATCGTGCTCAACGGCGAATTGTTCATCGGCACACATTCGTCCGGCGGCGAGTTCGGCCACATGATCCATCGCCCGAAAGGCGCGCTGTGCCGCTGCGGCCGGCACGGCTGCGTCGAGGCCTATGCCGGTAACTATGCGATCTGGCGAAGCGCCAATGGCATCGACGAAAACGCGGAACCGGCTGCCGACATCCCTGATAACGAGATGCAGGCGCTAGCTGATAAGGCACGCATGACAGCAGGCCCCGAACGCGACGCCTATCGATGCGCCGGTGAGGCGCTGGGCTACGGTCTGGGGTCCCTGTTTGCCGTCATCGACCCCGCCCCGGTGACGTTCGTCGGTATCGGCGCGACGGCCTTCGACCTGATCGAGCCGGCACTGCGGGAAGCGATTGCCCAGACCGCCGGCGGCCAGCATTCCGCTTCGATTTCCTTCGACACGGAGCCGAACGAGCAAATGCTGATCCGGGAAGGGTGCGCCATGCGCGCACTGACCTTCATCGACCAGGAAATCTTCGCACTGGGCGGTCCGATGGCAACCATGCCCCCGCCGCCACAAGGCGGCGAAGGCTAGGCTCAGTCCTCGCGGATAGCGTAACCGGATCCGCGGATGGTGCGGATGACATCCGGCATGCGACCGTTGTTGACCGCCTTGCGCAGCCGCCCGACATGCACATCCACCGTGCGTTCGTCGATGTAGATGGTCTCGCCCCACACATTGTCGAGCAACTGGCTGCGCGAGAAAACGCGACCGGGATGGCGCATCATGAATTCCAGCAGGCGGAATTCCGTCGGCCCGAGCCGGATTTCACTCTTCTTGCGGTAAACCCGGTGCGACTCGCGGTCGAGCACGATGTCGCCCACCTTGAGCACCGAGGATAGCACCTCAGGCTTGGCCCGGCGCAGCAACGCCTTCACCCGCGCCATGAACTCCGGCATCGAGAACGGCTTGACCAGATAATCGTCCGCTCCCGTGGAAAGCCCACGCACACGGTCGCTTTCCTCGCCTCGCGCCGTCAGCATGATGATCGGCAGACGTTCGGTTTCGGGGCGCATCCTGAGCCGACGACACAATTCGATACCGGATACGGCCGGAACCATCCAATCGAGCACCAGAAGATCTGGAACATTCTCTTGGAGCCGGATTTCCGCCTCGTCGCCTCTCGCCACCACCTCGACCTGGTAGCCCTCGGATTCCAGATTGTAGCGGAGGAGAACGCCCAACGGCTCCTCGTCCTCCACCACCATGACACGCGGCGCGATCATCTTGCCGTCGTCCTTTTGCTACGCGGCCGGGACGGCTGCGGCCGTCTCGTCGAACTTCGGCCGATTGGGCGGCAACTGCTCGCCCGTCAGCACGTAGTAGGCATTTTCGGCGATATTGGTGACGTGATCGCCGATGCGTTCCAGATTCTTGGCGCAGAACAGCAAATGCGTACACGGCGTGATGTTGCGCGGATCTTCCATCATGTAGGTCAGCAATTCGCGGAAGACGGAAGTGTATTTTACGTCGATCCGTTCATCGTCGGCCCTCAGCTGAGCAAGCCCCTGCGGATCAGCCGCCGCATATTTCTCGATCACCCCGTCGACCTGGACGAGTACGAGCTGCGCCATGGCATCGATGGAATGCGAAAATTCGCGCGGCGTCCCGCTCTGCCCGACCGCGCCAACCCGCTTGGCGATGTTCTTGGCAAGGTCGCCGATGCGTTCGAAATCGCCCGCCATGCGGATGGCGCCGATGACGGCACGAAGGTCCTGCGCCATCGGCTGCCGCTTGGCGATCAGCGTGATCGCACGGTTGTCCAGTTCGCGTTGGCGCGCATCCATGATGGCATCGTCGGACACGACGCGCTGCGCCAATCCATTGTCCGATTTCAGCAACGCCTTGGTCGAGCTCTCGACCATCGATCCCGCAAGGTCGCCCATATCGCGGACAAGCTTGCTGATCTGTCCGAGTTCCTCATCGAACGACGCGACGGTATGTTCACCCATGATCCTGTCCTCGCTTGTCGTCTGCCGCGCTCGTCGGCTCAGCCGAAACGGCCGGTGATGTAATCCTGCGTGCGCTTGTCGTCAGGGTTGGTGAACATCTTGTCGGTAGCCCCCTCCTCGACCAGATAGCCGAGATGGAACATGGCGGTGCGTTGCGACACGCGTGCCGCCTGCTGCATCGAGTGCGTAACGATGACGATCGTGTAGTTCTGCCGCAGTTCGTCGATCAATTCCTCGACCTTGGCGGTTGCGATCGGATCGAGAGCCGAGCAGGGCTCATCCATCAGAATGACTTCCGGCGACACGGCAATTGCACGCGCGATGCACAGGCGCTGCTGCTGACCGCCGGAAAGGCCCGTACCCGGTTCGTGCAGGCGGTCCTTCACCTCATTCCAGATCGCCGCCTTTTGCAGACTGGACTCAACAATCCGATCCATGTCGGCCTTGCTCTTGGCAAGCCCATGGATGCGCGGACCATAGGCGACATTCTCGTAGATCGACTTCGGGAACGGATTGGGCTTCTGGAACACCATGCCGACGCGGGCGCGAAGTTCGACTACGTCGATCTTGGGATCGTAGATGTCTTCCTGGTCCAGCGTGATCTTGCCGCCAACCTTGGCGGAATCGATCGTGTCGTTCATGCGGTTGAGGCAGCGCAGGAAGGTCGACTTGCCGCAACCGGACGGGCCGATGAGCGCCGTCACCTGGTTCTGGCGGATGTCCAGATTGACGTCGAACAGCGCTTGCTTCTCGCCATAGTGCACGGTGACCTTGTCACCACGCATCTTGATCATCTCATTGGTCTGGGCGCTCATCTGGCTGCTCACTGCCTGTTCGAGGGTCTTTTCCGTCATGATATTCATATCAGGCTCCCTTTCTACCAGCGCCGTTCGAAGCGACGCCGGAGCACGATCGCGGTGATGTTCATGGCCATCAAGAAGACCAGAAGGATGATGATGGCGCCCGACATGCGTTCCACGAAGGCGCGCTCGGCCTCATTGGCCCACATATAGATCTGCACCGGCAGCGCCGTCGCCGGATCGAATGGCGTCGTCGGATAATCGGCCACGAAAGCCACCATGCCGATCAGCAGCAGCGGAGCCGTCTCACCCAGCGCGCGTGCCAGGCCGATGATGGTACCGGTGAGGATGCCCGGCGCAGCCAAAGGCAGGACGTGCTGGAAAACCATCTGCATCTTCGAGGCGCCAAGACCGAGAGCAGCCGAGCGGATTGAGGGCGGCACGGCAGCGAGAGCAGCGCGCGTGGCGATGATGATGGTAGGCAACGTCATTAGCGTCAGCACCAGGCCACCGACGAAGGCGGCAGAACGCGGCATGCCGAGGAAATTGACGAAGACAGCGAGGCCTAGAAGGCCGAAAACGATCGACGGCACCGCGGCCAGATTATTGATGTTCACCTCGATCAGATCGGTGAAACGGCCCTTCTTGGCGAATTCTTCGAGGTAGATCGAAGCGGCGACGCCAATGGGCAGCGCAAGCAGCAACACGATCACCATCATGTAGAACGAACCGATGATCGCGACACCGAGACCCGACGTTTCCGGACGGCTGGAGGCGCCGAAGGTAAACAGACCGGTGTTGAAATGCTCGGCCATTGCGCCTTCGGCCTTGAGCTTGTTCATCCATTCGACCTGCTGGTCGGAAACCTTGCGGCGATCTTCCGGAACGCTCAAATCGATCTGGCCTTTGAAAGCCGAGTCGAGGTTGGCGGCGGCAAGGATCTCGACGTTGCGCGTCGTGCCGATCACCGCCGGATCGGAAACGGCGACGTTTCGCAGCTGAACGCGAGCGCCTTCCGACAGAAAGCCTTTCAGCTTCGCCGCCATCGGCTTGTTCTTCGGATCAATGCCGAGCTTCTCCATCAGGGCGCGTTGCGCCAAGACCGGATAATTGGCCGTGACCAGCACGTCTGGATCCGATGCCCGTTTGTTGTCGGGGTCGATGACCTTCTCGTCGAAGGTAATCGGCAGGGTGATCGTCGTTTGCCAGAACGAGGTGTAGCCCTTGCCCACGATCGAAACCAGCATGACCGCCAGGAAGGCCAGGCCGACGAGGATCGCCAACACACCGTAGAGGCGGAAGCGGCGCTCAGCGGCATAACGTTTCTTGAGGCCGATGTCGCGACGTGCCTGGGGAACCGAGGCGGCGACCGTATCCAAGGTGACGTCGGTCATTCGTACTGCTCCCGGTATTTGCGGACGATGTAAAGGGCGACGATGTTCATCACCAGCGTCAGCGCGAACAGCGTGATGCCGAGCGCGAAGGCAACCAGCGTCTGCGGTGAATTGAATTCGAGGTCACCGGTCAACTGGTTGACGATCTTGACCGTGATGGTGGTCATCGCCTCGAACGGATTGAGCGTCAGATTGGCGGCCACACCGGCGGCAAGCACGACGATCATGGTTTCGCCGATGGCGCGCGAGGCGGTGAGCAGGATTGCGCCGACGATGCCCGGCAGCGCCGCCGGCAGGATGACCCGCTTGATCGTTTCCGAGCGCGTCGCGCCAAGACCCAGCGAGCCGTCGCGCATGGCACGCGGCACCGCCGTGATGATGTCGTCGGAGAGCGAAGACACAACCGGGATCAGCATGACACCCATGACGAGGCCGGCGGTCAGGATCGATTGCGCCTGGATAAAGGACGTACCGCCGGCGAGAGCGGCGCTCAAATCACGCAGGAATGGTCCGAGCGTGACGAGCGCGAAGATGCCGTAGACGATGGTCGGGATGCCGGCCAGCAACTCGAGCGACGGCTTGACCGCGGCGCGCACACGCGGCGAAGCGTATTCGGCCATGTAGACAGCCGACATAAGACCGATCGGCACCGCCACCAGCAACGCGACGAAAGCAATATAGAGCGTACCAGCCAACAGCGGGATCAGGCCAAATTGCCCCTCGGAGCCAACAGCACCGGCGGCGGCGAAGCGTGGATCCCACACCGTGCCAAAGAAGAAATTCGAAAGCGGAACCCGATGGAAGAAATTCAGCGTCTGGAACAGCATCGACAGCACGATGCCGATCGTGGTCAGGATGGCGATGGTGGACGCGCCGAGCAGACCCCAAAGCATCAGCCGCTCGACATTGTTGCGGGCTCGAGCCCGCGGCATGACCTGCGAGATCCCATAGGCGGCACCCGCGAGCGACAGCGCAACGGTGGCAACGGCGCCAACCAGTCCCAGCGTATCCTGGACCTTGTTGGCCGCGGCCGCGATCGAGATCATGTAGTCTTGCGTATCGGTGGCCAGGGCAACGCCCTTAGCGGCAAGCGAAGGTCGCAGTTCGGCGAAAGTCGCCGGCAGCGATGCGACCTGTTGCGGGTCCAGCTTGCGCAAGCCGTTGGCGAGGCTCTTGGTCAGGCTGACGGCCAGGGGTTCGCTGGCAACACCGGTCTGCGCCGGCATCTGCGCATGCAGATGGCTATTGAGATAGACGGACGAGCCTATAACCCAAAGCGCCAGAAACAGGGCGGCCGGCAACGTTGCGAGCAGGAATGCCCACCAGCCATGATAGTGGGCTCGCGAATGCGGCTTGACCTTGCCGTCATCCTGGGCTGCCGCTCTCTGCCTTGCGATGATGAAGGCGCCAATTCCGATCGCGACGACGATTGCCAAGACGAGCATGGATGACATGGAGCGGCCTCTGAAAGGTCACGGAAACAGCCGGACCGGGTCCGACTGCAATGACCGGGGCGCGAACTTAAGTCCACGCCCCGGCAGCAGGAAAATTACATCGTCTTTCCAGCGTCGAAGGCTTCGCGCTGGCCCTTGCGCTCGGCTTCCGGAGCCGAAACCAGACCATACTCTGCCAGCGGGCTGTCCGGGCCGATCATCTGGTCGGTCAGGAAGAAGTCGACATATTCCTTGAGGCCGGGAACGACGCCGAGATGCGCCTTCTTCACGTAGAAGAACAGCGGACGCGACACCGGATATTCACCCTTGGCGATGGTCTCGGTCGACGGCGTGATGCCGGAAACGGTGGCCACCTTCAGCTTGTCGGCGTTGTTCTCGTAGAAGGCCAGGCCGAATACGCCGACGCCGGTCTTGTTGGAGTCGATGCGGGCGAGCGTCTCGGTGTAGTCGCCGTCGATGTCGATAGCCTTGCCGTCCTTGCGGATGGCGATGCAGGTCTTGCCGATTTCCTTTTCATCGGTCACGCCAGCAGCCTTCAGAGCTGCCTTGTCGCAACCGGCGTCGAGCAGCTTGGTCTCGAAGACTTCGCGCGTGCCGTGCTTTTCACCCGGAATGTAGGCAGCAATATCCCACGCCGGCAGCTTCGCGTTGACCTGGTTCCACTTGGTGTTCGGATTGTCGACCAGCTTGCCGTCGACGACGATCTTGGCGGCCAAGGCCTTGTAGATGTCGGCCGGAACCAGCGCCCAATCCGGACCCTTGGCGTCGGTTGCGAAGACGATGCCGTCATAGCCGATCTTCACTTCCTGGATTTCCTTCACGCCGGCGTCCTGGCACGACTTGATTTCGTCCTTCTTGATCGGACGCGAGGCATTGGCGATGTCGATGGTGTTCTCGCCGACGCCCTTGCAGAATTCCTTGATGCCGGCGCCCGAACCGCCGGACTCGACCACAGGGGTCTTGAACTTGTTGAAGGTTTCGCCGAACTGCTCGGCAACGATCTTGGCATACGGCAGAACGGTCGACGAACCGGCGACCTGAACCTGGTCGCGCGCGGCGGCGAAGCCAGCCGAAGCGGCGAGCGCGAAGGCAGCGGCCGACGCGGTGAGAAGAGCTTTTTTCATTGGGCCTGCTCCTGTTAGGAAGGTGGTCTCTAGACGCCTTTCCTGCGGCGCCGAGTGAGGCCATAGCGCCCGTTTATTACAGTCGCATGACAGTTTCATGTCACCCTAGTAACGACTGGCAACCGACCACCAAAGCACACACGAACCGTCCCCAGCGGAAAGCAGGGTTCCGCCCGCGAAATCAGCGATTTGCTTGAATTTACCGGCAGCGACAGCCGGCAAATGAAATTTCATTGGAAACACCGGCGTCAAAACGCCGGCTTCTTATCCGGCACTGCGGCGAGCCTCATATGCGCCACCGATCCACCGATCGAGCTTCTCCAGCAGCGCCTTGGGGCTGATCGGCTTCGGCAGATAGTCATCCATACCCGCTTCCAGGCACCGCTCCCTGTCGCCTTTCAGCGCATGCGCAGTGACACCGACGATAGGCACGTGCGTGCCGTTCCCGGCCTCGCGTTTGCGAATTTCGCCCGTTGCCTCCAGCCCGTTCATCTCCGGCATCGAGACATCCATCAGGATCATCCGCGGTCTCAACTCGCTGGCGGCTTCCAGAGCCTTGCGGCCGTTGCCGACGATCTCGAAGCTGTATCCCGTGTCAGCCAGGATCTGGGTAAAGACCAGTTGGTTCACCTCGTTGTCCTCGGCAACGAGGATGTCGAGGCCGCCTTCACTCTTGGTCGCCAAGGGACGAACAGGCGCGATCTGTGGCGCCGGTTCGAGGGCCACGGCAAGCGGCATGGTTGTCCGGGTTGTGAAGCGACCGGTCGCATCGACCTCACTGGGAGGCAGGGCAGCGCTGCGATGGCGCTGAATGGTCGAAACCAGCGCCTCCAGGAGGATCGAAGACCGGGCCGGCTTAATGAGATGAGCCGCGATGGCGAGGTCGCGATAGCTGGCATTGCCGAGTGTCTGGTCGACCGAGGTCAACATGATGATCGGTGTACTGGCGAGACCTTCGGTGTTGCGGATGACACGCGCCACTTCGGCCCCCGTCATGCCCGGCATCTGATAGTCAAGCACCACGCAGTCGACGGGAACGCCATAGGCCGCGGCAGCGGCCAGAACCTTCATCCCTTCCATGCCACTCGCCGCCGCGCAGGCGTCAAACGACCAGGAAGCCATCTGCTCGCTCAGGATGGATCGGTTTACCGCATTGTCGTCGACGATCAGAATCCGGGCGCCCGTCACGTCGATGGGCATCACGCGCTGCCCCTCTGTCTGCTGGGCAACGGGCAACGTCACGGTGAACCAGAAGGTCGAGCCCTTGCCCTCGGCGCTATCCACGCCGATCTCGCCGCCCATCAGCTCGACAAGACGTGAGGTGATCGCGAGCCCTAGTCCCGTTCCCTCGTGACGTCGCGTCGACGACGTGTCGACCTGGCTGAACTTCTCGAAAATCTGGGACAGTTTTTCCGGCGGAATACCGATGCCTGTGTCGGTAACCGAGATGGTCAGCTTGGTGCCGGCGGGCATCCTGTTGCCGGCGACATCCACCAGCACATGGCCTTCGTCGGTGAACTTGACCGCATTGCCGAGCAGATTCGTGACGATCTGCCGGATACGGCCGACGTCGCCGACGAACATGCCATCGAGACCGGGCTGAACGCGCACGATCAGCTCAAGGTCCTTTTCCTTTGCCCGCGTCGAAACGAGGGTTGCGACGTCTTCGATCGCCTCGGCCAAATTGAACGGAGCAGGGTCGAGCACCAACTGCCCGGCGTCGATTTTCGAGAAGTCGAGAATATCGTTGATGATGGTCAGCAACGCATTGCCCGACTTCACGATGATGTCGGTGAAGGTCTTTTGCTTGGCATCCAGATCGGACTTGGCCAGAAGCTCCGCCATGCCGAGCACGCCGTTCATCGGCGTTCGGATTTCGTGGCTCATATTGGCCAGGAATTCCGATTTGGCGCGGTCGGCCAGCACGGCCCGCTGGCGGGCCTCCTTGAGTTCAGCCTCGCGTTCCTTCAATTCGGTTATGTCGGTGGTCGAGCCGATCAGATAGAGCGAGCCGTCGGAGGCGATCATCGCGCCCTTGCGCGCGAACTGGTGCCTGGTTACGCCATCCGCCGCCGTGATCGCTTCCTCGACCTCATGGGTTTCTCCGGTGCGCAGCACCGCCAGATCGCCATCGACGAACGCCTGACCCTCCTCCCCGAAAATCTCGATATCGGTCCGGCCAATCGCATCCTTGCGCGCAACGCCGGTCAACTCGCACCATCCCTTGTTAACGTAGAACAGTTTGAGATCCGAGCGCTTGGCGTAGATGGAGACCGGCACGTTGTCGATGAGAGACCTGAACACCTCGTTTTCGCTCATCGATTCCTGGAGCGCGCGTTCCCGATCCTTCAGTTCGGTGATGTCGACGCGCACCCCGATGAAGGTGCCGTCATCGGTACGCATGTCGAAAGCCTGATACCAGAGGCCATCGGGGTTCTGCCGTTCGAAGCTCGAGCTGCGCAGGCGGCAGCGTGCCATCATGGCATCCAACCAGCGATTGCGATCAACGTCATAGAGCTCGTCGATCTCGGGATCGCCGCTAAGGCGGAAACAGCCATTGGCGTGGCCGAGTTCCAGGGAATCGCGGAAGCTGCGCCCGGTCTGCCAGGCCGGTTGCAGGACCGGGATCGAATCCAGCAGCTTCTTGTTGGCGAAAACGAAACGGTCGTCGCGATCATAGATCAGCACGCCGGTCGGCAACGATTCCAGGACACTGGCGAGATACCGCCGCGCTTCCTCGGCTTCAGCCTCCCGCTTCTTGACCTCCGAAACATCGACGTAGGAAATCAGCCGCTTGCCGCCGGAGAGTTTCGTGACCGAATAGATCATGGTGTGACCGTCGGCTCTGCGGAACTCGCGTGGCGCCACATCACCCGCCTGGATTTCGGCAACGCGCGAGGCTACATAATCCTCCCAATGCTCGTCGGCGATTTCATAGACGCCATTGTAGCGGTTGACATCCATGAGGGCGCGGAACGGACAACCGACGGAAATCTGGTCCGTCGTCACATTCCAGATGTCGTAGAAGGCTCTGTTGATGATCTCGGCATTCATCTGGGCATCGAGGATGATGACGCCCATCGTCATGGAATCGATGGTGCGCTGCAGGTCAGATTCCAGCTCCTGGCCACGCTCGCCGGCAGCCTGCGCCTCGGTACGGCTCGCTTCGAATTCCGTGACGTCCGTGCAGATCGAGATGGTACCGCCCTCGGCCCCTCGCATTTCCCGATGGATGACAATCCGTCCATCGGTAAACCGTAGCGCCGATGTCGACGAAACCGCGTCGCAGCGTCGGTTCAAGACGATGTCACGCCATGCTGCGTGGCTCATCGCCTCCGTATCCCACAGTCCCCGTTCGAGCCCCGTCTCGATCAGCTCATCAAAGCTCAAGCCCTTGCGGATGATGTCGGCAAGGCCGTGGTACATTGCCGGCAAAGCATCATTATAGAGGACCAGTCGGTCCTCCTCGTCGTAATAGCAGACGGCATCGCTCATCGCGTTGAGCGCCGCCATCATGTGATCCATGTGCGCTCCGCGCTCGCCAGCCTCGTCGGTGGCGAGACCTTTGATTTCGTCCACCGCCTCGACGAGGGCCGTGACGTTGCGGGCAACCCCACGATAGCCGCTGAAGCGGCCTTCGGCGTCGAAACGTGGAAAGCCCGACGTCGACACCCAACGGAAGCCGGGGCGGCTGTCTTTCGGCTGATAAACGAAGTCGCTGAACGGACGACGTGCCTCCAGATTTTCCAGATGCGCCGAGGCGCCACGGCTTCCTTTCTGGACCTGGTTGAGAAAATCGAAGCGGAAATGGCCGAGCACCGAGGCAGGGTCAGCGCCGGTCACCGTCCGGTAGCTTTCGGAGAGCCAGGAAAAGCGCAGCTCGGCATCGGTTTCCCAAAGCCAGCCGGAGCCAGCCTCGACAAGGTCTTGCAATGCCTGCCGGGATAGCGCGTCCGTTGCGCCATGTTCTTTTACCGCCGGCGGCTCGTCTGCCCCGACCGCTCCACCTACAATATCCATCCCCGTCAGCCCCCAAAACCAGCCCCCGGCCCCTCCCGAGACCGGCGGCCAAATCTGACAGGGAAGGCTTAACGGGCAATTAACCTTAACAAATCGGAACCGCGCCCTGCACCAAGCGCCCGTGACGATTGCCGGGTTGCGATAGGCTTCTCACGCGAGTAAGCAGGCGCGAAGATGCTTTTGATGCGACGGACACTCCTTGGGATCACGCTTTGCCTGCCGGTGGCGGCAGGGGGATGCGCACGTACGGATGACGGAACCGTGGTGATTCCGCCTTCGATGGACATGAGGCGTGCCTGGCAACGCAACGATCCTGCCGTACAAACCCCGCCCGTGGAAAGCGGCACTCAGGTCTTCCCGACCGGTCCGGAGGCGCAGCCGCTTCCATCGACGAAACCGGCAATATCGCGCAAGAAACCGCGTCGGCATGCACGTACGACCTTATCTCAGCCCGCCTCGCAGCCCGGTGGCCAATCGTCTTCGCCGATTGCTTGTGGACAGGCAAGGCAGGCCGATGGGCGCGTGCATGTCTCCTGCCAATAGGCAGGCTCTCCGCCACTCAAATCTGCCTTCCCTGTCTTGCGATGAGACGCTGCACGTTGCGGTTGGTTTACCAAACCAAGCGTTTGATGACGTTTGGCACTTCATATCTGCCTAAATTAACGCCGCTTTAGTCTGTCGGCGACCCATGTGCTATTCGATAGGCGGCGCCTGCCGCTGCCGTTTGGATAACTGCCATGCCCGCATCGCCCGCCCCCCAATCGCCCAGCCGCGACACCAGCCCATTGGCGGTGCAGGTCGTGCGACAATATCTGCCCAACCGCGGCGGATTGGAGGAGGTCGTTGCCAATCTTTCGACACAGCTTCGCAAACACGGCTACCGCGTGCGTGTCGTCACGCTCGACCGGCGTTTCACGGCGCTCGACGAGACCTTGCCGGCCATCGAGACCATCGACGGTATCGAGGTCGTGCGCATTCCTTTTTCAGGCAGCACACGCTACCCCCTCGCACCACAGGTCTTTCGCCACATCGGCGATGCCGACATCGTGCATGTTCACGCCATCGACTTTTTCTTCGATGCTTTGGCCTGGACACGTCTCTTCCACGGCAAGCCGATGGTCGCCACGACCCATGGCGGCTTCTTTCACACTGAAAAACATGCCGGACTGAAGACGATCTGGTTCAACACCGCTACGCGTCTGTCCGCCCTAGCCTATCGCCGCCTGATCGGCTGCAGCGCCCAGGATACACGCACATTCCAGGCAATCGCCGGAAATCGCGTCATCCAGATCGACAACGGCGTCGATACCCGGAAATTCGCTGACTCCGGCTCGCGGCAAGCCGTTCGCAACATCGTCACGCTCGGCCGTTTCTCGATCAACAAACGGCTGGACAATCTGCTCGATGCCACGCGCAAGCTCGTCGATCATTCCAAGGATTGGCATCTCGACATCGTCGGTGTGCCTGGAGATTTGAGCGAAGCGGAACTGCGGCGAATGATCGCCGAACGCAGCCTCGATAGTCACGTCGATGTCCATATCGGGCTGCCGAACCAGGAGATCCGCAATGTGCTCGGCCGCTGCTCGCTGTTCGCTTCGGCTTCAGACTATGAGGGTTTTGGTCTTGTCGCTGTGGAGGCACTAAGCGCAGGTTTGATGCCCGTGTTGAATGCCAATACGGCTTACAAAGACCTCGCTTCCAGGCACGGCGAAATCAGAATTTGCGACTTTGCCGACAGCGACGCGACCGCGGCAGCGATCGAGGCTGCCTTCGATGTCATCCTTGCCGACACTCAGCGCTATCGCTTGTCCGCCATGCAAGCTGCGTCCGCCTACTCCTGGGATCAGGTCGCCGAACATTATGTCGACGTCTACCGCGAGGTGCTGGGTCGCCACGCGCCCGTGACACGCGCCGTACCGGCGCCCGAACCACGTTAGGTTACAAATGGCCAAGCAACTCCGGCTAACAAAGCGGATCCTGACGATGTTCCTCGCCACGGCAGCCCTTTTGCCCCAGACCGCATCAGCCGGGTGCCTGAGCGGTGTCAACCTGGCCGGTGCCGAGTTCGGCAACGTGCCCGGTGTTTACGGCAAGGACTATGCTTATCCGAGCGCCACGACGATCGGCTATTTCGCCAAAAAAGGTTTCAACGCCGTGCGCCTGCCGTTTCTGTGGGAGCGGCTCCAGCCCGACCTCAACAAGGCTTTCGACGAGACCGAACGGAGCCGGCTGGCCGATACCGTGGCGCAGCTCAAGGGGGCGGGAATGATCGTCATCCTCGATCCGCACAATTATGGACGATACCGGGATGTGGAAATCGGTTCCGACGCTGTCCCGGATACCGCTTTCGCCGATTTGTGGAAGCGCCTGGCAACCGAATATCGCAACGATCCGGCAATCCAGTTCGGATTGATGAACGAACCGCACGACATCGATGTCACGCAATGGCTGACGTCCGCGAACGCAGCGATCGCCGCCATTCGCCAGGCCGGCGCGAACAATCTCGTGCTGGTGCCCGGCACCAACTGGACTGGCGCGCACAGCTGGCAGAACGAAGATCCCAAACAAGCGAACGGCACCGTCATGCTGGGCGTCGTCGACCCCGCCAACAACTACGCCTTCGAGGTTCACCAATATCTCGACAGCAATTTCTCCGGCACGCACAAAACCTGCGATCGGGCAGACGATGCTTTGACGGCACTGAAGGACTTCTCTACCTGGCTGCGCAAGAACGACAAGCGCGGTTTTCTTGGTGAATTCGGGGGCGCCGCCAATCGGACCTGCATGACCGGCATCACGGCGATGACAGCCTTCGTCGATGCCAATTCCGATGTCTGGACGGGCTGGACCTATTGGGCCGGTGGCGATTGGTGGCCGGAGAGCGAGGCGCTGAATATTCAGCCGACCCCAAAAGGGGACCGGCCGCAACTAAAGGCGCTGGAGGCCGCCGGCCGTCTGCCGCCTCGAAAGGGCGCCTGCCCGGCGTTTCAAAAGAAAGGCTGACGCCTTCGGAGACCCTATCGGGCAGCGGCCAACATAGCGTGCCGCGAAGCAAGAGGCTCCGGACGGAGAGGTTTGCCGGATAGGCTGAGGCTACGATAAGAGTTGGAAGTGCCCAGCAGGAACCAGAGCAGAGCGGCGGTCTTGATCGAATAGAACGAGTCGCTGATCAGCATCAGAAGCAGCAGATAGACCATCACCATGCAGTGGAAACGCCAGGCGCGCGCCTCGGCGGCGGGCGCATAGGCGAGCACTGTCCACAGCACCACAAAACCAAAGATGCCAAAAGCGGTAAGCGAATAGGCAAGGCCGGAGTCCGCCGTGAACTGCGTGGTCTGCTCGGTGCCGAGCACGACGGCGGCCGAAAGCTGGGTCAGGATGTGGGCCGTCACCATGAACCGGCCGGTGAGGTCGTTCGCACCGCCACCGGTACCCGTGGTGATGCCATAGGCGGCCAGCACAGCAAGAAGCAGAAACGGCAGCACGCTCCAGGCCAGGCGCGGTATGAAATTGTAGAGGGGGTAGAGCAGTGTAATCAGCACGCAGGTGTAGAGGCCAAACCGGGCATCAGCGAGCGTAATGACAGTCAAGGCCATGAACATCGCAAACCAGCGCCCTTTGAACGCGCGGCCGCGATAGAGTGCCCAGGAGTAGACGATCACGGCGAAATTGCCCATCGACACCGGCTCGAGAAACACCGACGACACGCGATGCTGGCCAAGGAACGGCAGGATGGTGCGCGGTTCGGGGCGAGTGCCGGAAATAAACAAACCTTGCGTCGCACCGAACAGCTGATCAGTCGTTACGGTGCCACGCGCCAGATAATACCCGATCACATTGAAGTAAGAGATGTAGGTGTCGACCGCCAGATATTCGAACAGGCCAGCACCGATCACGATCAGCGCGCTGACCAGGACAAGCCGGTCGCCCAGTTTGGGGTCATGCAGGCGCATGCCCGCGAAATAGAAGGCGATCGGAATAAGGATGTCCCGCACCGGCTTCAGGTTGAGCTGACCGCCGCGCAGTGCAAAAATGAACATCATGTAGCTGACGAAGACACCGAGCAGCAGATACAGCGGCGCGCGGCGGGTCAAAGCCACGATGAAGACGGTGCCGACAATCATCATCTCCGACAACATCACATAGCTGTCGGTGATGTGCATGACCTTGGTGTTCACGAAGCAGAGGAAGAAATTGAACACGAGGGCGGCGATCACGGTGACGATCGCCAAAAGGCGCAACAATGCCGGCGCCGTTTCGCTCGGCAAGGCCGGTTGCGCCAGCGTCATGGCAGACGATGCAGTCCTGCCGCCAGTTGCCGCTAACGCCGCCACGCTGTAGCTCCGCCTCTCACGCGGCTTTCTTTCCGACAACAATGTTACCGATCAGTTTCTCGCGCCACGGCTCGATCTCGCTGACCAGCACCGCCAAATCATTCTTGTGGGTGGAACCGATTTCAGACTGGACGATGATGCCATCGGCATATTTCAGCAGCACCGGCAACAATTCCTGCGCTTCCGTGCCGCAAGCGTCGACGATGAAGAAGGGCGAGGTTTTGGCGGTCGATCGTTCCAGCTCGGACGCCAGTGAAAGCAGCGCTCCCGACCGCTTGGAACTGTTACCGACGCGCTCGTAGACCAGGACGTCCTTCAACGGATGCTGTTCGGCGACTTCACCGACACCACGGGCGTCGCGTTGCCGCAATCCCGTCTCCGGCCGCAACATGCCGTTGAACAGATAGACGTCCTCGCCGAGGCCATGCAGCTGATGGGCGATGCCTGTGGCGGCACGCTCGCTGATCTGCGTCGGATCGGCGGCCACCACCGCGACAACCGTCGGCAACCCGTCTTCGCGGCGAAGTCCAAGCAGACGATTGACCCTGGCTAGGCCAAGTTCAGGCACCAATTTGCCCTTGATCCGAAGCGGCGGATCGCCGGCGCGTCTCAATCGGAAGGCCTGGGCAAGACGTTGGCGCCAACCGGGCTTGCCGCTTTCCACCATGCGGTCAACGGTGGCCAGCATCGGTGCACCGGTCGCAACCATCAGCTCGCGCTCGGAGCGTACGGCACCACTGATCGCATCGCGAAGCACGGCCAGCACGCTGCCTGCGGCCAGGCCGAACAGAACTGCGGCTATGAGCACGATGCTCTTCGGAGCCTGCACCGGTGTCGATGAGGGAATGGCTGCGGAAATGACACGGGAATTGCCTTTGCCGATGTCTTGCTGGCGCCCGAGTTCTTCCGAGCGGGTGAGGAAAGACTGATAGACCGCGTTGATCGAAGCAGCCTCGCTCTCGAGTTGCGCCAGCTTAATACGTGCCTTGCCTTCCTCGCTGTTTGCGCCGGCCTGAGCGTCAAAACGCGTCTGCAGCGAATCCAGATTGGCTTTCGCGCGCTCGGCGTTGGATGCGGCCGTCTTGCGGATGCGTTGCAACTCGTTCTCGATCGTGGTGCGCATGGTCGCGACCTGCGAGCGTACCGCACGCATTTGCGGATGTTCGGAACCCAGGCTGGTGGCCAACTCCGCCTGCCGGTCGAGCAATTGCGCGTAGCGGCTGCGCAGGTCGGTCAGTGTCGCCGACTGCAGGGCCTCTGCGATAGCCCCGGTTTCGACATTGGAGATGTTGAGCTGATTGGCTTGATCAGCGATTGCCTTTTGCTGCTCGGCAACCTGGCGAGCCGCCAGAAGCTGCTGGTTCAGCCCCGCCAGTTGCTGGTCAGTGACCAATCCCTGCTGACCCGTGCTGATCAGCCCGTTCTCGGTGCGGAACTTCTCCGCCACCGCAAGGGCGTCGAGCAGCCGCCGGCGCAAGGCCTCGGTCTGCGCCTGAAGAGCGGTGCTGGTGCGCTGACCGGCATCAGTTTGCGATTGGTCGGAACTGTTTAGGTAGGCTTCCACGACGGCGTTGGCGATCTTGGCCGCCATTTCGCTGTCGCGATGCTTCATCGACACTGTCAGCACCAGTGACTCGCCAGCTTGTTCCACGGTCAGGTTTTTGATCAGCGCATCGACAACCGCGTCGGTACGATCGCCAGTCGTCGCCGGCGGCGCCCCGCCGAACAGGCGCTGCCGAAGCCCGCCGCCCGTCGCTGCAAGATAGGGATCGTCCGTTAGATTGAGGGTCTTGACCACTTCGCGCAGCACGTCGCGCGATTGCAGCACGTAGATCTGACTGCCAACCGACTGCTGCGCGCTGACCTGACCGTTGGCGGAACCGCCAGTGCCAACCACTGAGCCACGATTGAGATCGAGCAGGATTTCGGCCGTCGAACGAAAATAGGGTTTTTGCGTTGCGAGAAAGGCCATAGCCAGGAGTAGGCAGGCCAGCACGGTCAGCACGACATAGTGTGCCCGTCGCTTCAGAATCCCAGGCAGTTGAAAAATGTCTATGTCCATGGAGCGCCCGAGATGAAAGCCGTCACGCCTAGCCCCTGGCTGGCGGCACGACCTGCCCCCATTTCTGCCTCGACGCGGACTGTCGCGTGCGGATTCGCGTGTCTCGACTCTTCCAATTTATGGTTAAGAAACCCCTAAGTCGTCCACCGGAATCTTTAACGCCGCGGCAGGCGGCATGACCCTTTTCAGTATCGAGGCAGCGCATGGCAGCGACTAAAGGCGCGCTTCAAACCGACACGATCTGGTTTTAGCTAGCAGGCATGATTCTCATTTCGCGCCTTGTCTCGGTCTTTCTCCTGTCCCTGATCATTTTCGCGACCCTCTCGCCGATCGGCTTGAGGCCACATCTTGGCGACCCCAATCTGGAACGGGCGGTTGCCTATCTGCTGTTCGGTGCCGCACTCGCACTTGGCTTTCCTCACCATGCCTGGCGAACGACTTTCTTCGTCGTTGGCGTAGCGGTGCTACTCGAAGCATTGCAGCTTATCGACCCCGGTCGTCATGGTCGCTTCAAGGATATGGCGGTCAAAGCCGTGGCCGGCATCCTCGGGGTTTTGATCATCACCATAGCGACGAGGGTCTTGCGTCGTTTGCGAGCCTGAAGAGGTCAAGTTTCGACGATGAAAATGCGTCTTTTCACGGCAATTTAACGCGTCCAGCCCAAGAGTAGTTTGCAATTTCGCGGGATACGCCTGCGGACGAAACCTCATTGCCACAGGGCGCGCATGTCCCGGACCGTTCCGGAAATCCAGACCTCCATGGTTGTCGCCACGCTCGGCCGTTCGCACGAGCTTGAAGGGCTGTTCAACTCGCTGGTTGGGCAAGATCGGGACGATTTCGAGGTGATCGTCGTCGACCAGAATGATGACGACCGGCTGGCACCGGTGCTGATGGCCTTTGCCGGCAAGTTGGAGATCATCCACCTGCGCACTGACAAGCGCGGCGTTTGTCGTGCCCGCAACCTGGGCGCCGCCCGCGCACGTGGGCGCTGGTTGATATTCCCAGATGACGACTGCTGGTATCCGACCGATTTCCTGTCACGCGTCGACGCATTGAGAGCGGCACATCCCGCCGACTTCTATTGCGGTCGTCCTACCGATACGACAGGCCGGACGATCATGGGCGATTTCGCCACCGAGCCAATGCCGATCGAGCGCCCGACCATCTGGACGACGCTGATCGAATGGATGCTGGTGGTCAAGAAACCGGCATTCGACGAGGCGGGCGGCTTCGACATCGCCATCGGCCCCGGCTCCGGAACCCCTTGGGGCGCCTATGAGATCCAGGATCTGGCGCTGAAGCTGCTTGCGACCGATCGGCACGGCTGGTACGACCCGGCCTTCACCGGCCATCATCCGGAAGATCGCGGCGACCAGACCACGCCCGCCGCTGTTGCCAAGATGCGCGTCTATTCCTCCGGTCTGGGTTACGTCATGCGCAAGCACGGTTATCGCTTCGTCGATTACCTGCCGCGTTTGCTGCGCCCTTTGGCCGGCGTCGCCATCTACACGTTCGCGGGCAAACCGGGCATGGCTCGTCGTTCATGGAACATTGTTGCCGGCCGCTGGTTCGGCTGGCGCGCCGCGCCCCGTACGATGACGGCTACCCGCGCCAAAGCTTCTTAAGGTTGTTTGCAACGTGCGCGCAAAACGCGTTCCGACTAATGTATTAACGGGATCGGCGTCTGGCGCGCCGCGAGGTCGGGGGCATCTTTGAGCAGAAGCATTATGTCGAATTCGCTGATCAATGCGGCGGCAGGCATGCTGCTGTTGATCATCGGCTTTGCTTGCTCAGTCATCGTCGCGCGCCTGCTTGGTCCGGCTGCCAACGGCACCGTTGCCTTTGCGCTGTGGATCGCGGCCACCGGCTCGCTGATCGCCGAACTGGGCACCGGCGTCCTGCTCCTGCGGGTCCTGCCGCAACTCGCGGCCAAGGGTGTGACTGCGCGGGAGCGTCGCGGCTTCGCTGCTTATCTGGCTTTACCAGTCCTGCTTTCCACGACACTTCTTGCCGCGCTCTACGCCCTTTTCTGCTGGAAAGGCGGCGGTCTCGAATGGACCGACGCGACAACTGGTGTCGCTGTACTCACCACCGCGCTGTTGTTCATCCAGTCGGTCGGTTCCTTTACCAAGAATTACCTGATCGGCGAAAAGCGGCTTGGCACGTTCTTCGTTTTCACCGCGATCACCTCGGTGCTGCAACTTGGCATCGTTCTCGTCGGAGCATTGTTTGCTGGTGTAGAGGGCGCGCTGCTTGGCTATATCGCCGGCCAGTCGGTCTTCTTCCTCTACACTCTGGGCATCCTTTTCACCCGGCGTAACAAGGCAGGCCAAAGCGCGCGCGCACTCGCCGCGACCTCCCTGCTTGTGTTTTTTGAATTCGTCATCACGGCAATCTTCCTGACGAGGCCGGAGCTCGTCTTCCTCCAGCATTTCCGCACGACGCAGGATGTCGGCTTCTACGCGGTCGCGCTGTCGCTGGCGAACCTTGCGCTGCAACTCCCGGTCCAGCTCACCGGCAGCCTGATCCCCTTCTATGCGGAGCGCCATGAGGCCGATGACGGCGCCGGCGGCACCGACCTCTTTGCCAGCGTGGTGCGCTCTTTCTCCTACATCACCTTTCCATTGTGCTTCGGCCTTGCTGCCGTCGCGATACCGCTTGTCGTTTCCGTCTACGGCACCGCCTTCGAGCCGGCAGGTCTCGTGGTCGCAATCCTGGCGATCGGCTCGCCCGCCTACGTCTTCATCCAGCTCACCACCCAATATCTCTACTCGAAAGACCAGATTAAGGGCCGCCTCGCCATCAGCGGCATCGGCGCGATCCTGATGGTGGCAGGCTGCCTCGTCGCCGTGCCGCTGTGGGGTATCATCGGCGCGTCGACAGTTCGCGGGGTGGTCTTTCTGGCCATGGCCGCGCTCCTGCTCTCTCGCGTAAGGCTGCAGAGCGGCGCCGGCGAATTGATCATGGTCGTGCTCAAGGTCGCATTGGCCGCGATAGTCTGTGGTGTCGCGGCACTCCTGGTCACCCAGGCACTGCACGGCGTTACGGGTATTGCTACCGGCGTTATCGTAGGTGCCATGGCCTACGCGCTGACACTGCGGCTGCTTGCTGCGGTTCCAGGCCAGGATGCGACCGTCATCGACCGGCTTCTTTCACGCCTGCCCGCTGGCATCGGACGAATCGCGAGACTGTTCTTTTCCTTCATCGCCCCTCTCCCTGCCGCGCCGCAGGTGCCGAAATGACGGCGCATTCCACGCCTCTGGAACAACACCAGACAACGGCGCGACAGTCGGCGACAAAACAGCTCTCCGCCGCATTGCCGGTCACCTTCGCCGATACAGTCGGTCTTTATTCTGCCGCCGCGCCAGGATCGGCGCCTCACGACAGTGCGGTCCTCTTCCTCAGCCCTTGGGGTTTCGAGGAGATGTGTACGCGCAAGCTCTGGCGCGATCTCGCCGAGCGCCTGGCAGCGGCTGGTGTTGCCAGCCTGCGCTTCGACTATCCGGGCACCGGAGACGCGCTGGATCGCACGGAATTCGCGGACGGCCTTGCCATCTGGGAGAGAGCGGCACTCGTGGCTGCTGAAGAACTGCGCCGGCTTTCCGGGACCTCCCGGCTTATCCTGATCGGCCATGGCCTCGGCGCAACGCTTGCCGCCCTCGTCGCGCCGCAGCTGAAAGCCCTTGATGGTGTCGCCTTGATGGCGCCGGTCGTCAATGGGCGCATGTATCTGCGGGAGCTCGCCGCCTGGTCGAAGATGGTGGACGAAGGCCTCGGCCTGCGGGATGACCAGCGCATCACCGATCATGTCGCCATAGCCGGCCTAGTCATGCCCGACGAGGTTGCCGCCCATGTCAAAAAGCTGAACATCGAAGCCATCCCCCATCTGCCTGCCCGGCGAATTTTGATGGTGGAGCGGCCGGCACGCGACAAGGATATCGCGCTGTCGGCGCACCTGACGGCACTCGGCGCCGAGGTAACCCGTCAGCCTTATCTGGGCTATGACGATCTTGTCTCGAACCCGACCATCGCCACGCAGCCGCTCACGGTCGCTGGCCAGGTGGTCGACTGGGTGGCCGATGTGGCGGTGCCTCTTGCCCACAAGAGCAGACAAGTCGCCGTTTCGACGCCCGAGCCGCTCGAAGGGCCTGACTTTGTCGAAACGCCGTTGCGTTTTGGCGCGGATGAACGTTTGTTCGGCATACTCTGTCAACCGCGCGGCGAACGGCGCGGCGCAACTGTCGTCTATCTTGGCACCGCCTATGATCGGCAGGCCGGCTGGGCACGCACGGTCACTGAAACCGCGCGCTACCTTGCATCCAACGGCGTCGCGTCACTGCGTTTCGACGCGGCCAATGTCGGCGACAGTCCGCCCGTCATAGGTGCGCCCGAACAAGTGCTCTTTTCCGATCATCAAATCGACGATGTCCGCGCCGCCTTCGACCTGCTGGATGGCATGGCGCTCGGCCTGGCGGTGCTTGCCGGCCGTTGCAGCGGCGCATATCTCGCCTTCCGCAGCGCTGCCGCCGACGAGCGTTGCAAGGCGGCTGTCGTCATCAACCCCTTCACTTTCGTCTGGGACAAGGACGAGGTGGTGGATGATGCGCTGCGCTACAATGCCCGTTCGCTCGAGGACTATAGCCGGCGCATGGTCAGCATGGACACGTTGCGCCGCCTGCGGGCCGGCCGCATCAATGTCCGCCACGCTACAGCCAATATCGCCAAGCAGCTCGCCCGCCGCGTTGCGGGTTCGATGCCGACGACATTCGCATCGCTGTCCAAATACGCTCGTCTCAAGGAGGCAACATATTCGGCGTTTCGGCGTCTCAGCCAAAGACACATGCCGCTTACGCTGATCTACAGCTCCACGGACATAGGTCTCGACCGGTTCCGCTTCTATCTCGGCAGGAAAGGCGAAGGCCTTAAGCGTTATGGCAATGTCTCGGTCGAGATCATTCCCGACGCCGACCACAACATCACGCCAGCGGCAGCCAGGATGATTGTGCGCAAGCACATTCTGGCGGCGGCTCTCAAAGCGAACGAGATACCGCCTACCTTGTAGGTGGAATGCCCGTTAGAACCGCACGGTCGATTTGGCGTTCAACGCGCTGACCTCGCCGGAGGGCTTGGTCGCGCCGGCAAGCGGAACAAGCCGCACCGCCTTGGCTTCTCCCGGCGCCAGATGGAACCAGTTATCGGACGGCCGGAAGCCGGATACGTCGACATGGACCGACTGCGCAAAACGGTCGGTGGATAGCACCAGGGACCAATGTCCCTCCTCTTCTGAAAGCACCGCCGTCAAGATTGCCTCGTGCATGGCAGCGGCGCGACCGAGCGGAAAATGAAACGCCTCGGCAATCAGGCTCTGATCGTCAGCGTCCCGCAGCCTAGCCACGGTGACATTGTGTGCCGGTGGCCCGAAGCGGAAAGCATAGGCGGTGTCGAAGAAGGCACCGAACAGGTCTGTCGCGGGCAATGTAACGCCCTGGCGGGCCCGAACGCCGAGTGTTCTCGCCCCGCGCACCACCGGCTGCGCCCCGTCACGCAGGCAGGCAATCTCGACATTGATCTGACGATCCTTGCCGCCGTCATTGACGACATGCACGTCGACGCCGTTCGTACCCTCGTCGCTCAACACGAGCTGGAGCGGCCGGAAGGCACGCTGCAATGCAAACCAGGCTGGCTTCGGCAGGCCGGTCGCATCGACAACGCCCCAGCCTGCCCCCGGCAACAGATCCTGGAATGTCCAGACCAGCGCCCCGTTGCAAGTCGAACCCGGCCGCCGCCACTCGGCGAAGGTCGCCTCCATCACCTCACCCGTCACTGCCCGCGACAGATCGAGGTAGCGGGCAGTATCCTCGCGTCGCAGCCGCGTCGGATCGACACCGTAGAGCAGGGCCAGATAATGCTCGCGGATATCCTCGAAATCCCATGACGCGTCACGGTCGCGCGGCACGGGCGCCTTCCAGCGCGGATCGTGCACCGCAGGCACCGGCAGGTGCACGTCGAGCGTCTGCTGTTCCGGCACATTGGCGAAGGCCAAGCATTCGGCGGCAAAACGCACACCAGCGCGTCGCGCATCTTCCAGCGGCCGACAATAGGCGCCAACGCCATAATAATGGGTGATGCCTTCATTGGGCGAAAACGGCATGGCCCCGCCACTCGGACTGTTCGGCACATAGGGCACGTCGGGCCTGATCTCAGCGGCGATGGCGGGCAGCAATTCGTCGACAAGCGGCCCGGACCATGCACTCGGCGGCAATCCGAGCATCGCAGCCTGCTGCGCCATTTCGCTGCCGCCGCACAACACCGCCAGCGACGGCGAGGCCGAAATGCCGCGCAGGAACTGTTCCGCTTCCTTTCGCACCAGCGCCGCGAACTCCGCGTCACCCACCGGATAGTCGAAGTTGGCGAACATGAAGTCCTGCCAGACCATGATGCCGAGCTCGTCGCACAATGCGAAGAACTCCAGCGTCTCATAGACCATGGTGCCGCCGACGCGGATCATGTTCATATCGGCATCGGCAGCGAGTTGAAGCAGCGGTGCATAACGATCGCGCTCGCCGGGAAGATCGACGATATCGGCGCTGGTCCAGGCTGCCCCTCGGCAGAAAACCCGCACGCCGTTGACGATCAGCGCGAAGTCTCGCCCGTCGGAACCGCGATCGACGGCAATACGCCTGAAGCCGGTGCGGCCGAGCGATCGGCGCTGGCCGCCACTCTGGATCTCGACATCGTGCAGCGCTGGCATGCCATGCGTGCGCGGCCACCATGCGGCAACGTTCGGGATCGAAAGACTGCCTTCGAAGTGTCCATTCTTGCCTGCAAGTTCGACCGCGCGGCCGGCACATGAAAGGCGAACCGGCTCGACAAGCCCTGGTGCGGTGAAACGAACCGCGAGCTGGCCGGTGCCGTCGTCGTCCAGTGTTGTGGCGATATGAACATCGCGCGGCGTGGCACCATCCTTCCGCGTCAGCCTGACGGGGCGATAGGGTCCTGCAGCATGGATTTCCGGACACCAACCGGGCATGTAGCCAAGCAGGGTCGTGCGGACCAGGCGCAGGCCTGGTGGCGTAATCATCTGCGGTCGCCAGCGCGCACGCGGACCGCGTTTGTCGAGATGCGGGGCCAGCGCCCGAAAGCAGAGGGCGAGACTGTCCTTGCCTGTCAATGCGACAGCTAATTCGTGTTCAATGAACATCGAATTGGAGGTCAGCACCGCATCGCCGTTCCAATACACCTCGGCAATCGTTGCGAGACCATCGAAATGCAGTATCGCAGTGCCCGGTTGTTCCCCGGTGAGGTAAAGAAAATACCAAGCGTCGGATATGTTGAGCGGTCTTGGCGCAGTCCGGTCGAATTGACCCGCTCTTTCCAACGCACCGGCGACGGTGCCGGGTACCGGCGCCTTGTACGTCTGAATAGCCGCGATATCCGCCGGCGGCTCACTCCAGGCACCGGCCGCTGTCAGCGTCATGCGCCAGCTTTGATCGAGAATGCGGCCGCTCGCGGCCGGAGTGCGCGCGCTCACCGCCTCGCTCAATCCAGTCGCCCGGCCAGGTCGCGCATCAGGGCGTCCCACGCCTCAGCGGCAGGATCGAGCGCGGTAGCCAGCGGTTCGAACTTGCGTCGCGCCACGGCGCGCGCCACCTGGAACTGCGTTGCCTTGGCGACCTCGGAGATGCGCCGGGCATGGCCAGCGGCTTCGACCAACGAACCGTCCGGACGCAGCCAATCGAGGTGGCTGGCGGCCAGTTCGAAATTAGCGCCGAGCTGACGCAGCGTGTTGAACGCATATTTGTGGAAGAAGTCGAACGGCCGCTCCGCCACCTTCTCGACCTGGCTGGGGAACAGCTTTGCGAAGGCCGCAACCGGATTGTCGGTCGGCCGCCGCGCGAAATGCTGCTTGGCCAGCCGCTCTGCCTCGGAACGCAGATGGCCCGGCGTAGGCTGTTGCGCCGGGAATTTGACGAACTCGGTATAGGGCAGGAACGGCAATTCCTCGGGCCCGTCCTTCATGTGGAACAACCCGTCGAAATCATCGCCCTCGAGCCGGAAGAAACCGGCATTGTGGAAATAGTCGATGCTACGACCGGCAACGTCGAGCCGATTGATCGCGACCGTCGTCTTGCCATGTTCGCCATGATAGCCGACGCCATGCGTGTCGGGCATGTAGAAGCTGTCCATCTCGACCAGGCAAAGCCGGCCGCGCCGCAATTGTTCGGCGACATGTGTCTCGACCCGGTCGTAGATCGCGAGTTCCGTGCTGCGAATGCCGTAAAGTGCCTCGAGGTCTTCCAATGGCACCTTGAAGAAGGTGAACTGGTCGCCTTCGAAATCCTGCATGAGCGTGAAACCCAGCATCGCCTCCGGTTCGCTGCCGAAGGCATGTAGCGTTTCGATCCACAGATCGACATAACAGTTGGTTTCCGGCCACATGCGCTCCGGCTGATGCAGCGCATGCGGCTTGTAAGTATCGGGGCCGAGCCCGCTAAAGATCGTCGGCAGCGCCAAGGTCAGAACCCGAGCGTCTTGCGAACCGGGTTCGGCCATTTATCGATGTCCAGCCCGTGATGGTGGAGCAGTGCCAGCGCAATGCGCTCCAGCCCGAAACCGACACAGGCGGAGTGGGCGACTTCGCCGCCCGCCGTGCTGATCTCCCAGCCCTTGCCGAAATGATCCTGATGATAGTTGAAGCTCATGCAGGCCGTCGGTTTGGTCGTCGACGTGATCGGGATCAACAGCTCGAACTTGAGGTTCTGGTCGCGTTGATTGTTCTTCATCATGCGTCCGGCACGGCCGAAGAACGGATCGTTGGCGACGTCGATCTCGACAGGCAGGCCGACAGAGGCCATCAGCGCCTTGCCACGCTCCATCCAGTCGTTGCGAAAGGCCATCACCTGGTCGGGCGTACCCATGCGCACATATTCGCGCATACGAAACAGCTGCATGCGGGCCGGATCGTTGGAAGGTTCGTGCCGGAAGCAGTAGGACTGCAGATCGAACAGCCCGCCGCCCTCGGGCAGCGCTCCGCGCTTGGCCACCGTTGGATAAAGCGGATAACAGGCCGCAGGCGTCAGCACGATATCGGTGCCCGCCTGGCCCTTTGTCCAGTCGTCACCGGCCTCCATGCACTGAAGCAGGTTCATGTGGTCGAGTTCGTTGCCGCAGAACGAATGCACCGTGCCAGCAAGCTGCGGGAAACTTTTCATGTAACCGCTGCCCTCGAAATGCGCGCGGTTCATGCCAGGCGGGAAGCGGATCGGCTCAGCTCCGTCGCCACTGCCGATCGTGTCGATCAGCGCCTCGAAACGGGTGATGATATTCTCGAAACGACCGCTACGGCCATAAAGGCCCTCGACGCCGGTTTCGATGAGCAGGCCGGTCTCGAACAGTCTGTCGAGAAGCGAGGTTTGCTGATCCATGACCTACCCCATCAGGCTGGTGTCCTGCTTGTGGACAAGCAGGAGGTTCGACGTGTTGCCGAGAATACGGTCGTTGGAGATCATCAATTGCGCCGAATGCGCGTCGCGCAGATGGCGGCCGAGGCTGTAGGGCGTACCGTTCTTGTAGCCAAGAATGCCGCACACCAGCATGGCGTGGTTGATGATGGTCAGGATGGTCTCCGAGGAGCCGATCTTCACATTGTTCATCGCCACCGCGAAACCGATGGAAGACAGGCGATCGTGGTCGGCCTTCGCGGCCTCGAATTCGCGCAGGCCCGCAATGATGTTGGACTTCAGAAGCTGCAGCAGGCTGGACGCTTCGGCCAGACGCAACGCGCCGGGCGGAGGCGCGCCGGGGCTCTTGCGGGCCGCTGCACGCACGAAGCTTTGGGCACGGGCCATGGCGTTGACCGCGATGCCGTACCAGACGGCGCTCCACAAAAGATGCGAGGTCGCCAGCATCGACTGCGCCGCGATCTCCGCGAAGGGCTTCGGCAATATCTGCATCGCCGGCGCATCGCCCTTGAACAGATAACCGTCCGAGCAGGTACCGCGCATGCCGAGCGTATCCCAAACCTGGGTGCGTTCCAGCGTGTACTGGTCCTTTGCGAACACCGTCATCACCTGGTCGGTGGAAGCAGCCTCCGCATTGGCGCGCGAGGTGATCAGGATGGCGTCGGCATATTCGCCGTACGAGATGACGGTAGCATCTTTCTGCAGATGGCAGTCGGCGCCGTTCACCTCGATGGCGCAGATGCTGTTGCGCAGATTGCCGCCGATGCCGCCTTCCGTGGTGGCCGAGGCAAGCAACAGCTGGTCGTCGACGACGCGGCGCATGAATGCCAGGTGCCAGTCGCTCTCTGAGCCATGCGACACCAGGCTCGAAAGCTTGATGTGGTGCATGGCAAAGACCATCGCCGCCGAGGCGCAGGACTGGCCGATGAGCGAGCAGATTTCGGCGACGTCCGAGACCGTCGCGTCCTCGCCGCCGAGACCGCCTGAGATCTGGATGGACAACAGCCGCTCAAGCCGCATGGCATCGACCGCCTCGCGCGGAAACCGGCTCTTGGCGTCGACATCGTCGGCGTGGACGGCAGCAATCGCCGCGACACGGGCGGCGCGTTCACTAAGGGTGGTGCCAGCCGGCGCGTTCATTCTCCCGCCGGAGCCCCGTTGAGAATTCCTTCCACCGCCGCGGCAATCGCCTCGACGCTCTGGAAAGTCTTGCGGTTGAGCAGCGAGTCTGGAAACTCGAGATCAAAAGCCTCTTCAAGCGCAAGCATGATCTGAACTGAGGCGAAAGAGGACAAGCCCGCAGCATAGAGATCCGACTGGTCGCCCAGCGTCTCCACACCGCCTGGCAAACCGCCACGCGCCGCCAGAATTTCACGAATTTTAGATTTTACATCGCCCACGATACTCACCCGCCGGATAGAAAATAAGAACCAGCCCTGTGCCTGCTGTATATTAGCTGCAATAAAATCGCATGAACGGAGATGGATAATAGCCAGTAAACTGGACCTGTCGTGACCAGCGGTCAAACTGTGAAGGACCAGAACAGGCAGGCCAGTGTCGCGACCGCGAAGATAACCAGGAACAGGCTGCGCAGGAGCACATTGCGCCGCAGTTCGTTCATCACCAAGTGGCAGCCGACCACCGCCGCAACGAACAGGAAACGCCAGTTCCACAGAGCCCACAACGCGCTGCTCTGACCGAAGGCCCAGCGAGCCGCTAGAGAGCCGACGATGCTGGCAAACAGCACCACCACCGCCCACACGACGATGTCGGCGGCGTTGAGCAGCACCAGGCTGGCGGCACGCAGCGGCAGCACCATCATCATCATCGCCGAAAAAAAGTAGAGCGCGGCAAGCGGCAGGAAGGTCGAGGCATTGGCAATGTCGTCCAGCCGCTTCACGCCAACGGCCCCGAATGGATAGCCGTGCTGCGCGACAGCGAAACTCAACGCCATCAGCACAGCGGAAAAAACGGCGACCAGCGCGAATGACGTGACGATCTTGCTCATGGTTCTCACCCCTACGAATCGAACGAGAACGATTTTAGCTCGATGTCGTAAACCGCCGGTAAGCCGCGAGCACGAACGCAGGCCCCGGCATGTCAGATCGCGCCGGCGGCGCCTTTGTGTGCGGCCTCGGTACGAGCCTTGAGGTCCCGCAGCGTCTTCAATTCCAGCGCGGTCGGTTCCGGCGTCACTTGAATGTCGTCGGCAAATTTCACCGTCCAGCCGCAGGTCTCTTGAACCTGCGCACGCCTAACACCTGGATGCAACGACACGACGGTGAATTCCTTCGTATCGGGATCCGGCCGCCAGATGGCGAGATCGGTGATCAGCAGCGTCGGCCCTTTCGTGCCGATGCCAAGACGCTGCCGATGGTCGCCGCCTTCGCCATGACCGAACGATGTGTAGAAATCGATCTTGTCGACCATTCCGCGCTTCGACTGCGTCATGGTGATGTAGACCTCGCGCGACGAGGTTGCGATCTCCGGCGCGCCGCCGCCGCCGGGCAGTCGTGTCTTCGGGTGGTCGTAATTGCCGATGACCGTTGTGTTGATATTGCCGAACCGGTCGATCTGGGCCGCCCCCAGAAAACCGATGCTGATGCGCCCGCCCTGCAGCCAGTGGCGAAACATTTCGGGCACCGAGACGGTGGTGATCGCCGTCTCGCACAATTCGCCGTCGCCGATGGAGAGCGGCAGCACGTCCGGTGCCGTGCCGATCGTGCCGCTCTCATAGATCAGGGTAATGTCCGGCGCATGCGTCAGCCGCGCCACATTGCAGGCTGCCGAAGGCGCGCCGATGCCGACGAAGCAGACATCGTCGTTCTTCAAGGCGCGCGATGCGGCAATCGTCATCATCTCATTCGGCGAGAACGCGCTCATGCGGCCTTCCTCAAATGCTCGACCCTGGCTGCAAAGTCGCCGGCATCCGCCTCGGTGACATTCTTTTGCATCCAGTCGCGGAACCGCTCGCGGTCGGCCGCAATCTCATCCCATTCCAGATAGGCGGCATTGTCGCGGGCGTAGTAGCCATGCGCATAGGACGGATGCGATCCGCCCGGAACTACCGCGATCGCCGTCACCGTCCAAGCTGGCAACACCGTCAGGTTCGGGTGCAGGTCGTCGAAATCCTCGACCACTTCCTCGACGGTCACGACAGCCCGGCTTGCGGCAAGAACAGCTTCCTTCTGTATGCCGATGATCCCTTCCACCAGCACATCGCCCCGCCGATTGGCCTTCTGGGCGTGGATGAAGGTGACATCGGGCCTGAGCGCCGGCACCGCTGCCAGGACCTCGCCAGTGAAAGGGCAGGTCACTTCCCTGATGTTGGGATTGACCGCGGCCAGCCCAGCACCGCGATAGCCGCGAAACACGGCACAGGGCAGACCCGCCGCGCCCGCCTCATAGGCGTTGGCCATCGCGGCATGGCTGTGCTCCTCGATCTCTAGTCGGTGCGGATATTCGTTCTCGACCGCGTCACGCAGACGGCGCAACAGACCGACGCCGGGATTGCCCGCATAAGAGAAGACGATCTTGCGCGCCATGCCCATGCCGATCATCTGGTCGTAGATCAGGTCGGGCGTCATGCGCACCAGTGTCAGGTCTTTGAAACCCTGGCGGATTGCCTCATGCGCGGCGGCGGTCGGGATGAGATGGGTGAACCCCTCGAACGCGACGGTGTCGCCATCATGAAGGTTCTCGGCCACCGCCTGTTTGAGAGGCAGGAATTTCGCCATTAGCGCCTCATTTCAAAAAAGTTCGCATTGCGAACATATGTTTCCTATGCGATACAAGCTAGATGGACGATAGCGACGAGTCAACGGAAGCTGACCGGCGTGACCATGTCGGCTCGCTGGCGCGCGGTCTTCAGGTGATGGAAGCGCTCGCCCGCCATCCAACGGGCGCTACGCTCACCGAAATGGCTACGGAGATTGGCCTGACGCGCGCCGCGGCGCGCCGCTTGCTTCTGACGCTGGTGTCGACCGGCTACGCCACCCAGGATGGCCGGCGCTTCATGCTGTCGTCAAAGCTCATCTCGGTGGCACGCGGTTGGATCGGAGGGGCTTCCTTGTGGAGTTTTGCCGAGCCGTTCATGCGGGATGTCTCAACCGTCCTGGGCGAATCCTGCTCGGCAGCCGTGCTGTCCGGCGACGATGTCGTCTATGTCGCCCGCGTACCCGGCCGCCGTATCCTGAGCGTCGCCCTTCACGTCGGCACCAGGCTACCGGCCTATTGCACGTCGATGGGCCGCGTCCTGCTCTCGGGCCTGACGGACGATGAACTCCGCGCATTTCTGGCCGAAACCGCCCTCGTGCAGCGGACACCGAAAACGGTGACATCGGCGGAAAGGCTAGCCGCGCTTGTCGCCAAGGCCCGGGAAGAAGGCCATGCAATCGTCGACGAGGAACTGGAACTTGGCCTCAGGTCAATCGCCGTACCCATCCGCAACCGCAATGGCGCGATCGAGGCCGCGATCAATGTTTCCACGCAGGCCGCGCGCTTCTCCATACGCGACTTGCGAGACGAAATCCTCCCGCACCTGACCGGCGCAGCGAAACGTATCGAAGACTATTTCGTGGTGGAGTAAGGCCCGCCTCGGGATCGTCTGTCGTCGCGTGTTTTTTCAAAACCGCCGCAGCCGCCCCCGCGTCATCATCGCCTCAGCGTCTTAGACGCTTTCGCGCGCGAATGACGAATTCGCGATGATGATGGACACCCCTGCATCCTCCAGCATCCTCGCATCCGCGTCGCTCAGCCCATCGTCGGTGACGACGGCACTAACGCGCTGAAGCGGCAGCACGGCATGGCGCGGCCGGATCGAGAACTTGCGGCTGTCGGCAAGCAGGATCACCTGGTCCGCACGGCGACTGAAATTCTCGACCACGACCCTCAACAGGGGGTGCGATTCGAGCAGCCCTTCCGCGCCGACGCCTTGCGCACCAAGGAAGAATTTCGATGCATAGAAATTGGGGGCGCCCGCCGAAACATCGTGAATGATCGAAGGCTCGCGATAGAGCTCGCCACCGGCAATCGCCAGATGACAGGAGCCATGCTCGCCGAGATAGGCCGCAAGCGGCATGGAGTTCGTGTAGATGCGAACATTGCGATTGGCGAGCCGAGAGCCAAACTCAAAGCAGGTCGAGCCGGCGTTGATGATGAGCGAATCGCCATCCCGCACCAAAGTTTCGGCCTGCGCGGCTATGGCACGCTTCGCTTCAACAGCGAGATCGCGATTTTCGTCATAAGGACGGGCGGCGAGGCCGGCACCTTCAACGGAGGCGATACCGCCATGCACCTTCCGGACCTTGCCCATTTCATGCAAACGGTCGATATCGCGACGGATGGTTGCCGCCGAAACGTTCAGACGCTCCTGCAAATCGCGAACGGAAGCGAACGGCACCCGGCCCAGCATCTCGGCGATGGCGACATGGCGATCCGAATCACGCATGATTGCACTGCTCCATTTTGATCAAATTACGTCATGATTCTTGGTGCAACAAGCCGAATTGACACACTTCGCACCGCTTGTTGACGAAATAACTTCAAGCTCGTACCTTCCTCGCATTGACGCTCCGACGAATGACGGCGACCACTTGCTGGCAGATTCGCGTGGAACTTATCAGGAGGTGCGGAGATGAAATCGACTGTCGTCTCGGCAT
Organism: Mesorhizobium sp. YL-MeA3-2017; assembly: GCF_030814575.1. Taxonomy (NCBI): domain Bacteria; kingdom Pseudomonadati; phylum Pseudomonadota; class Alphaproteobacteria; order Hyphomicrobiales; family Phyllobacteriaceae; genus Mesorhizobium; species Mesorhizobium sp. YL-MeA3-2017. The sequence goes on from NZ_JAUSVH010000001.1 coordinate 2,321,987, forward strand.
TGCCAGAGGATTTTCGCCAATTCCTGGCCCTCTCGGCCGAGATCGGCCGGGATATCCTGAAGACGCAAGGGGCCGGCGGCAACACTTCGATCAAACATGGCGACTGCCTCTGGGTGAAGGCCTCCGGCACATGGCTGGCCAACGCGCTCGATGGCAACATCATGGTGCCGGTCGACCGGGTTGGCCTGCTCGAAGCCTTGCGGGCGGGTGATGAAAGAGCTGAAAAGGCCACGGCCTTCATCCGCAACGACCTCGATCCCGGCGCCTTGCGCCCATCGATCGAGACCACCCTTCATGCGGCATTGCCGCAGCGGGTCATTGCCCACTTCCACTGTGTTCACACCATCGCGCTGGCGGTGCTCGCACGACGAGAGGACTTGATCGCCAACCGGATGGCGCATGTTCCCGACTTGAAGTGGGCGCTGGTGCCCTACCATCGTCCGGGCATACCCTTGGCGCAGACTATCGACAGCATTGCCGAAACCCGCCCGGACGTCATCATCCTGGCCAACCACGGGCTGATTGTCTGTGGCGAAACGATCGATGAGGTCCGCAACCGTATCCAACGCGTTACGACGGCGCTTGCCGGCACATCCCGGCACACGCCCGCTCCGGCCTTGCTCTCTCTCGAAGGGATATGCCGCGATACCGCCTATCGTCCGGCGCGCGACGCAGAAACGCATGCAACCGCCCTTTATTCGCAGAACATCCAGATAGCGACCGGTGGTTCCCTTTACCCCGATCACGTCATCTTCCTCGGCACAAGGATCGGACTGCTCGCGGACGGCCAAGTCGTGAGCGACTTTACCTCGATCTTTGAGCGGCGTGGCGAACAACCGCCAAAACTGATCATCGCGCCGGGGATAGGTGTCCTCTTGCCGCAAGACATGACCACGGGCGGCGAGGCGATGGCCCGTTGTTTGAGTGAAGTCGTTTCGCGCATTCCCGACGGTGAGCCGATCATCTACCTGACCAAGCCTGACGAATATGCCTTGACCGGATGGGAGGCTGAAAAATACAGGCAGTCGTTCGACCGCGGGCAGAACGCGCAATGAAGCCAGCAGGCTCTTCGCATGACACGGCGATTGCGATCGGCATCGATGTCGGAACCTCCGGCGTCCGCGCCGCCGCCGTAAATGCCGATGGTGCTTGCCTGGCCTTCGCGCAGCAACACTTCGAGACAAGTGAGGACGCCAGATCCCCCATGCGGTGGCTGGCTGGCGTCCGCGCCTGCTTGCACGATCTGACGCAGCAAATCCCCCTTGCGACCGTTCAAGGCGTCGCGGTCGATGGTACCTCCGGCACGCTCCTGGCGGTGGACGCCAATGGCGCTCCGGTCGCGGGCGCCCTCATGTACAATGAGCCATGTCCCGATCGGCAGATCCTCGAGACGATCTCGCGTCACGCCCCTGCCAACAGCCCGGCTCTCGGCACGAACTCGGCCCTGGCGCGCGCCATTCATCTCAGCCGGCGTCCCGGCGTTGCTCGTATCCTGCACCAGGCCGACTGGATCGCCTTGCAACTTGCGCCAGATCATCTGGCGACCGACGAGAACAATGCGCTGAAGACCGGATACGATCTTGAGCTTGAGGTGTGGCCGGACTGGATCGAAGCGGCAGACATGGACCGAGCGCTCCTGCCCGAAGTCCACCGCGCAGGCGACCCTCTCGGCCTCGTTGGACGCACCGCCCGCGACCTCGGGCTCCCAGCACATTGCCGGCTCCATGCCGGAACCACAGACGGCTGCGCGGCCTTTCTAGCCACGGGTGCCAACAGGATTGGCGACGGCGTCACCTCACTCGGCTCGACCCTGGTTCTCAAGCTGGCGTCAGACAAGCCGCTCAATGTTGGTCGCCATGGTATCTACAGCCATCGAATTCGCGACTTCTGGCTGGTCGGCGGCGCCTCCAACAGCGGCGGCGGCGTGATCAGGGCGCTGATCGGCGACGACCGGCTGGCGGAACTCACCGGACGCCTTCGCCCGCATGAACCGACTGGATTGGACTATTATCCGCTGATCCGGCCCGGCGAGCGTTTTCCCATCAACGATCCCGAGCTTCCTCCCCGGCTCCAGCCACGGCCATCAGACGATGCCGTTTATTTTCAGGCCATCCTGGAAGGCATCACCCGGGTAGAACAGCTCGGTTATCGCCGCCTCCAGGAGTTGGGCGCGCCGACATTGAAGACGATCCGCACCGTTGGAGGCGGCAGCCACAACCCTGCCTGGACCGAGCTCCGGCAACAGGCGCTAGGCGTAACATTCCTCGGCTCCCAGTCGACGGAGGCCGCCGTCGGCACCGCATCCTTGGCCCTTCCGCTGGCGGCGAGAAGTTCATGAAAACCGCCCTGCCCCTGGTCGATTTCGCCGAACTGGCCGATCGATACGATGTGTTTTTTCTCGACCAGTTCGGCGTGCTGCGAGATGACGTCCAGCCCTATCCCGGAGCGGCCGAGGCGCTGCTTGCCTTGAAAGAACGCGGCAAGATCGTCGTGATCCTATCGAATTCGGGACGCAGCAGCGACTTCAACGCCAAACGCTTCGTCAAGCTCGGCTTCGACGCGAGCAGTTTCGACCACTTCATCACCTCCGGGGAAGTCGCCTTTTCGATCCTCGCCGAAGCAATGGCCCGTGGCGCAATCCGGCGCAGTTTCGTCATTTCCAGCGACGGCGATGATGAGGTCTCGCAACGTCTCGGCCTGGAGGCGACAGACGTGGCTGGCGATGCCGACGTCGTCGTCATTTCCGGCAGCCAGGCCGAGCGCATATCGCTCGACCGCTATCGCGACATGCTGCGACCCGCCGCAAGGAGAGGCGTGCCCTGCTATTGCACCAATCCCGATCTTTACAAGCTCGTCCAGGGCGGCCAGGCGCCCGGCGCGGGCATGATCGCCAATCTCTATGAGGAACTCGGCGGCAAGGTCGTGCGGATTGGAAAACCTTACCCGGAAATCTATGCCTTCGCCCTCTCCAAGGTTGAGGGCCACGGCAAGGTCGTTTGTGTCGGCGACAGCCTCGACCACGACATTGCCGGCGCGGCCGGCGCCGGGCTGGACTCGGTGCTTGTCCTGACCGGGTTGCAACAGGGGACGACCGGGGAAACGATTGCCGTCACCTCGGCGGCGCTCGGCGTACGGCCGACATTTCTGATGCATCGCTTCGCGAAATAGCCGCCCACCCGACCATGGTGAGATGATCCCCGCACGAACTCCCTACGACAAGGTTTGGGCGAGTGGGGCCGGCACCGCTTTCGAGACGGCGGGCGTCACCTCTTGCAGGCGACGGCCGCTATCGGCGTCGAACAGCTGCACGTCGGCGGGATCGACCGAGAAGAAGAACGGCTGGCCCGATTGCATGTCGTCGCGCAAGGCGACATGCACGATCATCGCCTGCCCGCCAAACGAGCTGTGCAGCAGTTTGGCGATGCCGAGTTCCTCGGCAAAATCGAAGCGCGCCGAAAGCGGACCGGATCCGAACTTCACCGCTTCGGCACGGAAGCCGGCAGTTACCGGTCCATGGCCGATATCGGGCCAACGATTGCGGTCGTAGGCGAGTTGCTGGCCGTCAGGCAACTTGACGATACCTTCATCAGGATGGGCCGCGCCCTTGAGCAGGTTGAGGCCCGGCGAACCGATGAAGTTGGCGACATAGGTGGTTTCCGGCCGGCCGTAGACTTCGCTCGGCGTGCCGATCTGCTCGATGCCGCCTTTGTTCATGACCACGATACGGTCGGCCAGCGTCATCGCCTCCACCTGGTCGTGGGTGACAAACAGGGTAGTGGCGCCGAGGCGCTGGTGCAGTTTGCGGATCTCGACGCGCATGGCCACGCGCAGCGTGGCATCCAGGTTCGACAATGGCTCGTCGTAGAGGAAAACTTTCGGCTCGCGGATCATGGCGCGGCCCATGGCCACGCGCTGCCGCTGTCCGCCGGAAAGCTGGGCCGGCTTGCGTTCGAGATAATCGGTGAGGCCGAGTGTCGCCGCCACCTTGTTGACGCGCTCGGCACGCTCGGCCTTCGGAAGTCCGGCGATCTTCAGCGAGTAGCCGATGTTCTTCGCCACCGACATGTGCGGATAAAGCGCATAATTCTGGAACACCATGGCGCAGCCGCGCTCGCGTGGCTCCAGTTTGTTGACCACTCGGCCAGCGATTGCCACCTCGCCCGAAGTGATCGATTCCAGGCCGGCGACCATGCGCAGCAGCGTGGATTTCCCGCAGCCCGAAGGACCGAGAATGACGATCAGCTCGCCACCGGCGACATCGAGGTTCACGCCATGCACGACTTCGTTCTTGGCGTAGGACTTGCGCACATTGCGCAGGGTGATTTCGGCCATCGGGTGTTATCCCTTATTTTTCGGTGGAGATGAGGCCGCGCACGAACCAGCGCTGCAGGAAGATGGTGACGAGCACCGGTGGCGTCAGCACGATGAGGTTGGCCGCCATGGCGACGTTCCAGATCGGCGGCTCGCCGAAGACCGGACCGGGCACGATCTTCTGAAGTTGCATGGTCGCGGTGGCGAAGTTCTGCTGATCGGTCACCACCAGCAGCGGCCATAGATACTGGTTCCACGACCATACGAACATGATGGTGGCGAGCGCCGCCATATTGGTCTTGGACAATGGCATCAGCACTTCGAGAAAGAACCGCACCGGCCCGGAACCGTCCATCTTGGCGGCTTCGGTCAGCTCGTCGGGAACGGTGAGAAAGAACTGACGGTAGAGAAAAGTGCCGGTTGCGGTGGCGATCAGCGGCAGGATCAGGCCAGAATAGGAGTTAAGCAGGTTCCATTCCGGCAGGGCTACCGCGATGCCGAACAGCTCGAAGATCGCCCTGAATGGCCGAAGCGCGTCGGCGGCAACGGCATAGGTCGGCACGATGCGCACTTCCAGCGGCAGCATTAGGGTGATGAAGATCAGCCAGAACATCACCATTCTCAGCCGATATCGGAAATAGACGATCGAGAAAGCCGAGAGCGCCGCGATCACGATCTTGCCGATGGTGACGCCGCCGGCGACGATGATCGAGTTCAGCATCACCCGACTGAAGTTTCCACGCTCCCAGGCGGTGGCCATGTTCTCGAGGAAATGGCTGCCGGGCCAAAGCGGCATCGGAACCTGGTTCACGGTATGGAAGTCGTGGCTCGCCGCCACGAAGATGATCCAGAAGGGGATGAGCAGCGCCACCAGGCTGACGATGAGCAGCGCGTGGGTGAGGAAGTCGAGGACAGGGGTGCGTTCGATCACGGCTCGACCTCGGCTCAGCGGTAGTGGACACGCCGCTCGACGAAGCGGAACTGGATGAAAGTCAGCGCGATGACCAACAGCATCAGCACGATCGATTGGGCGGCGGCGAGCGAGTAGTCCTTGCCCTGGAAACCGTCGGTGTAGATCTTGTAGACCATCAGCTCGGTGGCGCGCGCTGGCCCACCCGAGGTGGTGATGTCGACGATGCCGAAACTGTCGACGAAGCTGTCGGTGATGTTGATCACGATCAGGAAGAACAGCGTCGGCGTGATCAACGGCAACTGGATATCCCACATGCGTCTTAGCACGCTGGCACCGTCCACGGCGCCGGCTTCCGAGATCGTGCGCGGGATCGACTGCAGCGCCGCCAGGAAGAAGATGAAGTTGTAGCCGACCATCTTCCAGCTCTGCGCCAGCACGATAAGCGTGAAGGCGTCGTAGCCGTTGAGCGCAGGGTTCCAGAAACCGGGAAATGCGCGGTTGATAACCGATACGAAGCCGGCGTCCGGCGAGAAGATGAAGCGAAAGGCGAGACCGACCGCAGGTGCCGCCAAAGCGTAGGGCAGGAAGAAGGTGAATTTATAGACCTGATGGCCGGGCAGCCGGCGGTCGACGAAGAGCGCAAGCAGCGTGGCGATGGCGAGCGAGAGCACCGTTGCCGAGAAGGCGAATGTCAGCGAGACCCACACCGAGGCCCAGTATTTCGGATCCTGGAACACGGTTGTGAAATTCTGCAAGCCAACCCACTGGTTGCTGCCGCCGAACGGCGGCTCCAGCGTGACCGCCCAATAAAGCGCTTCGCCGGAAGGCCAGTAGAAGAAAACGAAGATAAGAAGCATCTGCGGGGCAATGAAAGCTGCCGCCAGCCAGAGGTTGGAGAAGGTCGCACGCTTTTCCACGCGGATGCTCCTTGCCTGTCATGTTTATGAAAGGGCGCCGCGGCAAGCCGCGACGCCCGTGAGAAAGTCTGAACAGCTTACGGCAGCGCCGCGCCCTTGTAGGTCTGCTCGTAGCGGCGAAGGATCTGGTTGCCACGCTCGACCACGGCATCGATCGCCGTCTGCATGTCCTTCTGGCCGGTAAAGGCGGCTTCCAGTTCCGAACGCAGTTCGGCGCGGATCGAGGTGAAGTTGCCGAGGCGAATGCCGCGCGACAGCGGCGTGACATTCGAAGCCGTCAACGAAGCGATCGCGATGTCGCGGTTCACCCGCTTCGGATCCTTGTAGAAGCCTTCAGCCTTCAGGAGCTCGTAGCCCTTGGTCGTCACCGGGATATAGCCGGTGTTCTCGGCGATATACTTCTCGCCGGTGTCCGGAGCCGTGACGTATTTCAGGAAGGCGGCCGCGGCCTCGTATTCTTCCTTGGATTTGCCCTTCATGACCCACAGCGAAGCGCCGCCGACCATCGAGTTGGTGCGCTTGGAGGCGTCGAGAACCGGCATCATCGCAACGTCCCACTTCAGGTCCTTGGCCTGGGTGTTGTGGACGGTGCCGTGGTTGGCGATGGAGGTGATGGTCGCCGCGCAAGTGCCGTCGGCGAAAGCCTGGACGATGTCCTTGCCCATCTGCTTGGTCTGGATCTTGGCATAGCCGGCATCGAGCCAAGACTTGAAGTCCTTCATGTGGCCGACGAAGGCGGTCTTATTGAAGGCGAGCTCGGCGCCGAGACCGCCATAGCCATTGTCGAGCGTGGCAAGCGGAATGGCATTGGTGGCCGAAAACTGCTCGAGATCCATCCAGGAATCGAAGTCGAAGGCAAAGCCGCAAGGCACGCCAGCGGCCTTCATCGCCTTCAGGTCTTCGCCGAACTCGGCCCAGGTCTTCGGCGCTTCGGTCTTGCCGATCTTCGCGAAGGCGTCCTTGTTCCAGTAGAACACGGCGGTCGACGAATTATAGGGGAACGACCACATGTCGCCGGAGCTGGTCGCATAATAGTTGGCGATGCCGGGGAAATACGCCTTCCAGTCGATGTCGAGCTTGTAGTCCTGGGCGAACTTGTTGGCCGGATAGATCGCGCCCGACAGCATGAAATTGACGGTGCCAGCGTCGTAGATCTGCACGATCGTCGGATTCTGCTTGGAGCGATAGGCCGCAATCGTGTTCTGCTCGGCCTTGTCGTAGCCGCCCTGGCCAGTGCAGACGGCTTCGTATTTGTCCTGCGACTGATTGAAGAGCTGGCAGTGCTTGGCCACCACTTCGCCGAGGTCGCCGGTGAGGCCATACCAGAACTCGAACTTTGTGCGTTCGGCGGCGCTGGCGCCGCTGGCAAGGACGACGGCCGTCGTCGCGAGCAGGATTAATCGTTTCATTCGTCCTCTCCAGACAGGAAGGTTGCTGCGCGAGCGGAAACGCCCGCTACGGCGCCTCCCCTAGAGAGGTCACGTGACAGCCGCGTTGTGGTTTCGTGATGATATGACGACAATCCCCACCGATCAGGTGCGCAGGACACTCCAGGCGTCAGCAATCCCGTCGGGTCGGGGTGCGTTGAGGCTCAAGGCCTGTTGATCTGACCCAGCCGTGTCAGACGAGGCTAGACACCGGCATCCCGGATTTCGAAAACATTGCCGCCAGAGGTGACAAAACGCCCATGCTCGCCGCGCCGTACGCTGTAGCACTTCTCGCCACCGTCGCGGAGTTCAAGCCAGGTGGTGCACAATTCACCATTGCGCAACACCCAGCGCCCCTTGTCGCCGTGCTCGTTTGCGTTTTCGATCGTGATCTCGGCCGTGCCATCCGGTGCCAGCAAAAGTAAGCCGCCCCGCCAGCCGCCAGCCTCCCACCAGGCGATTGAGCGGCCGACCAACTCGTTCTGAAGCTCTGTCGAACTGAGGTCGCCTGCCTCCGCTTCGCCGGTTGCGAGCGCCGAGGCGATCAGGATTACCGAACACAAAGCCGTGCTGCGCAAAGCCCGAATCCCCATCCATGACGGTCCGATGACGATTCAATGACATTTGCCGGCTGTTGTCGAGCCGCGATCGCAGGGAGCCAGCGCGGCTTTTCCCCAGATGCCGTCAGGGAAGTGTCACGCGCCGGTCAGACGCCGGACATGAAAACGCGTCATGTTGGCAAACGGCCTGTCGAGCACGCTCGGCCGAACCAGCCCTAAAACAAAGGACCAAGCCTATGTCAGCCGTCACCGGCACCGGAATCTCTGCGCATAAGCGCGCCAACGATCTCTCCGACTTCGCCGAGGAACTCGACATGATCGAGGAACTCGGCGTCGAGGCCATCGAACTGCCGACCTACGACATGGATATCGTCGTCGGCGGCAAGATCAGGAAGCCGCAGCTTGTCGCGCTGAAGCGCACCTGCGCAGCACGCGATATCGTCTATTCCGTGCATGGGCCGCTCGCCATCAACTTCATGGACGAAGCCTATCGTCTGCCGCGCCATTTCGAGGTGCTCGAGGCCTCTCTGGAAGTGGCGGCCGAAGTGGGTGCGGAACACTACGTCATCCACTCCGGCCTGATGGCGACCCAGCAGGCCGACGGCATCGAGGCCGGTTACCAGCGCCAGCGCGAATGGCTGGCCAAAAGCGGCGAAGTCGCCCGCCAGCATGGCCTGATCCTGTGCGTCGAAACGCTTTTCGCGGGCTACGAAGGCAAGGCGCTCGCGGCCTCGCCGTCACGCCTCGCTACGGAACTCGGCGCCATCAACCATCCCAACGTCATGGCGACGCTCGATTTCAGCCATGCCTATTTGAAGCTCGACTTCGACGGCCGCCGCGACGATTTCGTCGAGGAAGTAAAAGCGCTCGCGCCCTATGCGCGCCATCTGCATGTCCATGACAGCTTCGGCCGCCAGGACGATATCTGGATGTACACCGACGGCGAGCGCATCGCCTATGGCCATGGCGACCTTCACCTGCCTGTCGGCTGGGGCGACATCCCTTGGGACAAGCTGATGGCCGAATGCGAGTTCCCGGATGGGGTTCTGTTCAACATCGAGCTCAAAGAACGCTACTGGTACGCAGCCCAGGACACCGTGGACGCAACCAAAAAACTCGCCGAGAAAGCACGCTTCGTACACACCGCGGCAGCAGCTTGAACGACTTGTCCTGATGTTTTGGTGGTTGGTACGCCCAAGGGGAATCGAACCCCTGTTTGCGCCGTGAGAGGGCGCCGTCCTAACCGCTAGACGATGGGCGCAGCCGAGAACCGGCGATATAGGCTGGCCCGTTTGAAAAAGCAACAGGCTGAAACGGGCAAGTTTCATCGTCGGCGTCGACAGCGGTCACGGTCGTACTCGCCCTGGCCGCCGCCACTCCAGAGTGGCGGCGGCCAGGCGTTGTAACCACCCGGCCGGCTATCGCGCCGGCTGGATCAAATCCCAGAGATTGCCATAGAGATCGGCGAAGACGGCAACCGTGCCATAGAGCTCATGGCGCGGTGCTTCACGGAACTCGACGCCGCGCGCGATCATCGCCGCGTGATCGCGCTCGAAGTCGTCGGTCTCCAGGAACAGGAATACGCGGCCACCAGTCTGGTTGCCGACGCTGGCCGACTGGACGGGGCCATCGGCCTTGGCCAGGAGCAGTTTCGCCCCCTGCCCCGACGCCGGCTGCACCGTGACCCAGCGCTTTCCGCCACCGAGATCGACATCCGATGTCAGGACAAAACCCGCTCGGTCGACATACCAGCGGATCGCCTCGTCATAGTCCTTGACTACAAGGGCGACGGTGGCAACGGAACGACCAGCGGCGAAGTCGCTCACGGCTGGGCCCACCTATTGCGCGCGGATGACGAAGCGGCCGACGATGCGCCGCTCCGTCAGATCGTAAATGAAGATCGCGCGGCTGCCATCGGCAAGGTCGACATCGAGAGAGAGCCGGCCGCCCGACAGTGATTGCGACAGCACCTTCGAGCCAACGGGCAGCACGATATCTCCGGTCTGCGGCTCACCCGCCGGCGTCTGAATATCGCCTACCAGCGGTGCAGCCGGCTGCTTTGCCGTGCGCGATTTGTAGACAAGCGCGACTGCCACGACCATAAGGGCAAAGAACAGCAGGCCGAGATTGATGGCCATGAAGCGAACGAGCTTGCGGCGTACCTTCTCGATATTGGGATCCAGCGGCTTGTCTTCCTCATCGGCAAGGGGCCGGGCCATGGGCAATTTCTCTCGGAACGGTTTCGATGGCCGCACCTGATAACGAAGACACCGACGAATTCATAGAGCCGGTAACGATCGCGCTGGAGGCTGGGCAGGAAGCGGCCGGCCAGCGGCTCGACCAGTGGCTTGCGGCCAGACTGGCACCCGATTTGTCGCGCAACCGCATCCAGGCTTTGATCAAGCAAGGTGCCGTGCGCATTGGTGGTAGCCTAGTTGACGAGGCCAAGCGCAAGCTGGCCGTGGGCGACCACGTCTCGGTGGACATGCCGGAGCCCGAGCCGGCCGAGCCCCTGGGCGAGGACATCCCGCTCGACATTCTCTATGAGGACGACGCCTTAATCGTCATCGACAAACCGGCCGGACTGGTTGTCCATCCCGGCGCCGGCAACTGGACCGGAACGCTGGTCAACGCCCTGATTCATCATTGCGGCGCCAGCCTTTCCGGCATCGGTGGCGTGCGGCGGCCAGGCATCGTTCACCGCCTGGACAAGGACACCAGTGGGGTCATGGTTGTCGCCAAGACCGATCATGCCCACAGGGTGCTTTCCGAGGCCTTCGCCGATCACGGCCGTACCGGCGATCTCGCCCGTGCCTATGTCGCGCTGGTCTGGGGTATTCCGGAGCGCGCCATGGGAACTGTCGATGCAGCACTTGGCCGCCATGCCGACCGCGTGCGCCGCGCTGTGGTACCCGAGCATCGCGACGACGCCCGCCATGCCGTCACCCATTTCACGGTGGAGGAGCGCTTTGGCGAAGGACAGCAGAAATTCGCCAGCGCCAGCCTCGTCGAGTGCAGGCTGGAAACCGGCCGCACCCACCAGATCCGCGTGCACATGGCCCATATCGGCCACCCGCTGATCGGAGACCCCGACTACGGCCAGGCCTTCCGCACCAAGGCGAACCGGTTGCCGGATCCCCTGAAGGCAAAGGTCGCCGCCTTTCCCCGCCAAGCCTTACATGCACGCCTCCTTGAATTCAGTCATCCCGATACCCATCTGACGATGACGTTCGAAGCGCCGATGCCAGGGGACATGGAGGAACTGGTCGGCGGCTTTCGGAATCTCTGAACCTGCCACCAAAAAACCTGACTCGTATTGTTCACTTAACGGTGACACACTGTTTTGCCTTGAACAAATACGTGGATTTTCCGGTTTTGTTCCGGTATAAACCATTCGGCGCGACCGTGCAGTCAAGCAGCCGCGTCATTTGCCCGCCACGTTTCGGGGGCAATCCCAAAAGAGAGGAGGGCGCAGTTCATGGCCCAGTCACTACCCAGTATCGTTTCCGGTGAAGGCGGCCTTTCCCGCTACCTGGAAGAAATCCGTCGCTTTCCGATGCTCCAGCCGCAGGAAGAGTATATGCTCGCCAAGCGGTACAATGAGCATGAAGACACCGGCGCCGCCCACAAGCTGGTCACCAGCCACCTTCGTCTCGTGGCCAAGATCGCCATGGGCTATCGGGGCTACGGTCTGCCGATCGGCGAAGTCATTTCGGAAGGCAATGTCGGCCTGATGCAGGCCGTCAAGAAGTTCGAGCCGGAGCGCGGCTTCCGGCTGGCCACCTATGCCATGTGGTGGATCAAGGCCTCGATCCAGGAATACATCCTGCGCTCGTGGAGCCTGGTCAAGATGGGCACGACCGCCAATCAGAAGCGCCTGTTCTTCAACCTGCGCAAGGTGAAGGGCAAGATCCAGGCGCTCGACGACGGTGATCTCAAGCCCGAGCAGATCACCGAGATCGCCACGCGGTTGAACGTGTCGGAAGAAGAGGTGGTCTCGATGAACCGCCGCCTGTCCGGCGACGCCTCGCTTAACGCGCCGATCCGCGCGACCGAGGGCGAAAGCGGCGAATGGCAGGACTGGCTGGTCGACGACCACGACAGCCAGGAAGAGATGCTGATCGAGCAGGACGAACTGGACAACCGCCGCCAGATGCTGGCCGGCGCCCTGTCGGTTCTGAACGATCGCGAACGCCGCATCTTCGAGGCGCGCCGGCTTGCCGACGAACCGCTGACGCTGGAAGAGCTTTCGTCCGAATTCGACATCTCCCGCGAGCGCGTGCGCCAGATCGAAGTGCGCGCTTTCGAGAAAGTCCAGGATGCGGTCAAGGCCGCGGCGCGCAGACAAACCCAGGCGCTGCGCACGATCGACGCCCAGCCGACTGCTTAAGATACGACCTCGCCTCCCAAGGCAAAAAACCGCGCCGGCAAACCGGCGCGGTTTTGTTTTGCGGCAATGATCGATGCTCTAAACCGTCTCAGGAATCGGCCGGAACCCGCTTCGGCGCAAGCGTGGCGGCCAAGCCTTCCATGCGCTGCGCCAAGGCACCCAGCGCGCCGGTCAGCGCCTGATCGTTCTTGTCGGCCTTGGTGAGCGCGTCGTCGCGCGTCTTGCGCAGCGTCAGCACCTCGCTCTCCATGCCCTTGATGCGTTTCTGCATCTCGGACAGCTCGTCCATGACCATGATGCCGGCCATGACGGTGAGGCGCTGGTCGCCGATTTCGCCGAACGAATCCTTCAGATGCGCGACATAGCGATCAAAGCGCTCGGCCAGGTCGACCAAATGCTCTTCCTGGCCTTCGTCGCAAGCCATCCGATATTGCTTATTGTCGATGGTGACAGTGACCTGCGCCATGCCGGATCTCCTGTGCTATCTGTCCAGTACCGCGCGGATGGTTTCCATCGCGGCCACCAGCCGACGCGACACTTCCTTGTTTGCGTCCTCCAGCCGTTCGGCCCGCGCTTCGGAATTGTCGAGTTCCTGCGCCAACCTGGATCGGTCGGCGTTCATGCGCTGCACCTCGGCTTCGGCTTCGGAATAGTCGCGCTCGTTTTCAAGTTTGTTCGCGACGGCATTTTCTAGGCCTTCCATGGCCTTGCCCAGCCTCGCAATGACTTCCTTAAGGGTCGTTTCCCCGGTCATGGCCTTCGTCCTCAGCCCGTGCCCATCACCGAATCGCTCGCGTTCAGAACGCGTTATTCGTGAAACATTAGGCGGCGTGTGAAGGACACGTCAACAAAGCCGTCACCGCTGTCCCCCGCTAACGCTAATTTGATCGAGCCGCCGTCGGCATTTTCCTTGATGAGAAGCCAACTAAATCGATTTAGGTTTGATTGACTCACGCGACTGGCCTGCTATGTGTCGCGGCGTCTTTTCCGAACCGAACGGCTGGAGGAACCATGGTTTCGCGCGAACAACACGATCGGATGGCCAATGCGATCCGTTTTCTGTCCATGGATGCCGTCGAGAAGGCCAATTCCGGCCATCCTGGGCTGCCGATGGGCGCCGCCGACATCGCGACTGTCCTGTTCACGCGCTTTCTGAAATTCGACGCCAAGAACCCCCACTGGCCCGACCGCGACCGTTTCATCCTCTCCGCCGGCCACGGCTCGATGCTGCTCTACTCGCTGCTCTATCTGACGGGCTACGAGGACATGACCATTGAGCAGATCAAGAATTTCCGCCAGCTCGGCTCGAAGACCGCCGGCCATCCTGAATACGGCCATGCCACCGGCATCGAGACCACCACCGGTCCGCTCGGCCAGGGCATCTCGAATTCGGTCGGCTTCGCGCTCGGCGAGCGCATCATGAATGCCGCTTTCGGCAACGACCTCGTCAACCACTACACCTATGTGCTGGCCGGCGACGGCTGCCTGATGGAGGGCGTTTCGCAGGAAGCGATCGCGTTGGCCGGCCACCTCCGGCTCAACAAGCTGATCGTGTTCTGGGACAACAACAACATCTCCATCGACGGCCCGGTCTCGCTGTCAGACTCCACCGACCAGGTCGCCCGCTTCCAGGCTTCCGGCTGGAATGCCATGCATGTCGACGGTCATGACCCCGAAGCGATCGCCTATGCCATCGAGGCGGCGCGCCATTCCGACAAGCCGACGCTGATCGCGGCCAAGACCACCATTGGCTTCGGCGCGCCAACCAAGGCCGGCACCAACAAGGTGCACGGTTCGCCGCTCGGCGCTGAAGAGATCGCCGGCGCGCGCAAGTTCTTCAACTGGGATTCGCCGCCTTTCGAGATTCCTGCCGACCTCCTGGGTGCATGGCGTGCCGCCGGTGAAGCGGGCGCCAAGCAGCGCACCGACTGGGAAGGCCGCCTCGCCAAGACAGACGGCAAGCTGCGCGCCGAATTCGAACGGCGCATCGCCGGCAAGCTGCCGGCAGATTTCGACGCCGTCATCGCCGACTACAAGAAGAAGCTCGCCGTCGACAAGCCGAAGGTCGCCACCCGCAAATCGTCGGAAATGGCGCTGGAAGTCATCAACGGCGCGGTTCCCGAAACCATCGGCGGCTCGGCCGACCTGACCGGCTCCAACAACACTAAGACCAGCCAGACCAAGGCGATCACCCGCGACGACTACGGCGAGCGCTACGTCCACTACGGCATCCGCGAGCACGGCATGGCCGCCGCGATGAATGGCTTGACGCTGCATGGCGGTATCATCCCCTACGGTGGCACGTTCATGTGCTTCACCGACTATGCGCGTCCGTCCATGCGCCTCGCTTCGCTGATGGGCATCCGCTCGATCTTCGTCATGACGCATGACTCGATCGGCCTCGGCGAGGACGGCCCGACCCACCAGCCGGTCGAACATCTGGCGGCGCTGCGTGCCATTCCGAACCACAACGTCTTCCGCCCGGCCGACGCCACGGAGGCAGCCGAATGCTGGCAGATCGCGCTGGAATCGGAAAAGACGCCGTCGACGCTGGCGCTGACCCGCCAGAACCTGCCGGCGGTGCGGACCGACTACGTCGCGGAGAACCTCTGCCGTCTTGGTGCTTATGAGCTTGCCGCCGCCGAAGGTGGCGAAGCAGCCGTCACCATCTTCGCCACCGGCTCGGAGATCGAGATCGCGCTCGGTGCCCGCACCCTCTTGCAGGGCCACGGCCACCCGACCCGTGTCGTCTCCGTGCCCTGCTTCGAGCTGTTCTTCCAGCAGAGCGATGCCTATCGCGAAAAGATCATCGGCAAGGCCAAGATCAAGGTCGCCATCGAGGCCGGCATTCGCCAGGGCTGGGATCCCATCATCGGCACCGATGGCATCTTTATCGGCATGCACGGTTTCGGCGCCTCCGGCACGATCGAGCAGCTCTACAAGCATTTCGGCATCACCGCCGAGGATACCGCCAAGGCCGTGGAAGCGCGGCTTCACGCCAAGTAATGCCTTCCCGGCGGTTGCATCCGCCGGGCCCTTTCGTCGCACCAGACGAATGAAACGATTAGCTCTCAGGGCGAGCGGCTGGATTCTTTTGCCGCTCGCCGTTATTCAGGCGGCGGACATTTTGCATCCGCCTTTCACGCTCCCCGGGAGAAAGACATGACCGTCAGAGTTGCCATCAATGGGTTTGGCCGCATCGGCCGCAACATTTTGCGCGCGATCTACGAGTCCGGCCGCAAGGACATCGAAGTCGTCGCCGTCAACGACCTCGGCCCTGTCGAGACCAATGCCCACCTTTTGCGCTATGACAGCGTGCACGGCCGTTTCCCCCACGAAGTTAAGGTGGACGGAGACAGCATTTCCATCGGCGGCAAGAAGATCAAGGTCACCGCGATCAAAGATCCGACCCAGCTGCCGTGGAAGGAACTCAACGTCGACATCGCGCTCGAATGCACCGGCATCTTCACCTCGAAGGAGAAGGCCTCCGCGCACCTGACCGCCGGCGCCAAACGCGTCGTCGTCTCGGCCCCGGCCGACGGCGCCGATCTGACCGTGGTCTACGGCGTCAACCACGACAAGATCACCAAGGATCACATCGTCATCTCCAACGCCTCCTGCACCACGAACTGCTTGGCGCCGGTGGCCATGGTCCTCAACAATGCCTTCGGCATCGAAAAGGGTTTCATGACCACGATCCATGCCTATACCGGGGACCAGCCGACGCTGGACACCATGCACAAGGACCTCTATCGCGCTCGCGCCGCAGCGATGTCGATGATCCCGACCTCGACCGGTGCCGCCAAGGCCGTCGGCCTGGTCCTGCCGGAACTCAAGGGCAAGCTGGACGGCGTCTCGATCCGCGTCCCGACCCCGAACGTCTCGGTCATCGACTTCAAGTTCGTCGCCAAGAAGACCGTCACGGTCGACGAGGTCAACGCTGTTCTCGTTGCCGCCGCCGATGGCCCGCTCAAAGGCATCCTCGCCTATACGAATGAGCCGCTGGTCTCGGTCGACTTGAACCACAACCCGGCTTCGTCGACCTTCGCGCTCGACCAGACCAAGGTCATCGAGGGCAATCTCGTGCGCGTCATGTCCTGGTACGACAATGAATGGGGCTTCTCCAACCGCATGGCCGACACGGCCGTCGCCTTGAGCAAGATGATCGCCTGATCGCTCCGCCCCTTTTCGACCTTCGTGAAACGCTCGGTTCCGCCGGGCGTTTTTCGTTGGCGGAGAAAAATCACTGAAGTCAGTGTGCTAGCTCAAAAAATCACGGCCGCGCCTTGCACCGGCCATGTCTTCGCCCCACTCTCCCGTAAAGCGGAGAAGAGCGAAGCGCGAGGGGAAAAACTGGATGGAGCACGCGATCTATCTCGCGACGCTGATCGGCACCGGACTGGTGGTGGCCGCCGCGTTTTCGAGCCTGATCGCATTCCGCTTCGGTGCCCCGCTGCTGCTGCTGTTTCTGGGCATCGGCCTTGCTACCGGCGTCGACGGACTGGGCATCGCCTTCGACAATGCCAGCGTCGCCTATTTCATCGGCTCGCTCGCACTTGCTGTGATCCTGTTCGATTCCGGCTTCGGCACGCCGCTCAAGGTGTTGCGTCAGGCAGCTGGCCCTGCGCTCTCGCTGGCCACGGTCGGCGTCGTGCTCACCACTGGCTTGTTCGGCGCAGCCGCCTTCTATCTGCTTGATCTCAACTGGCTGGAATCCTTCCTGCTTGGCGCTTCCGTCGCCTCCACTGACGCCGCCGCCGTGTTCTTTCTGTTGCGCGCCGGCGAGATCAACCTGCGCGAACGTGTGCGCTCCACGCTCGAAGTGGAATCCGGCACCAATGACCCGATCGCCATCTTCCTAACCATCACCCTGGTCGAGGTGATCGCCGCGGGAGCAAATCCGGAGGCTCCGGTGCTGCTCGCCGACCTGTTGCTTGGCTTCCTGCTCAACATGGGGCTGGGAGCGGCGGTCGGCATTGTTGGCGGCATGGCGATCGTGCGGTTGGTCGACAGGCTGAACCTCGACCACGGCCTCCTGCCGATCTTCGTGCTCACCCTGTCGCTGATGGTCTTTGCCGCCGCCGGCGCCATCGGCGGTTCGGGCTTCCTCGCGGTCTATCTGGCCGGGCTCGTTGCCGGTAATTCCGACATCCGCGCCGTCACCATCCTGAAACGCTTCCAGGACGGCATGTCTTGGCTGGCGCAGATCATCATGTTCCTGGTGCTTGGCCTGTTCGCGACGCCGTCTCAGTTTCCGGCGATCCTGTTGCCGGCCATTCTGCTTGGCCTGTTCCTGATCTTCATCGCCCGCCCGCTGGCGGTTTGGCTCTGCCTTATTCCGTTCCGGCTGCCGCGCCCGGAAGTCGCTTTCGTTTCCTGGGTCGGCCTGCGCGGCGCGGTCTCCATCCTGCTCGCCATCACCCCACTGCTCGGCGGGTTGGAACATGGCCGCATGATCTTCAACGTTGCCTTCATCATCGTTCTGGTTTCGCTGGTGGTGCAGGGCTGGACGGTCGGACCCTTGGCCCGAAGGCTTGGCCTCATAGTGCCCGCACGCATCGGCCCGCTTGATAAGGTCGAGCTCGAACTGCCGGGCTCGGCCCACCATGAATTGCTCGCCTACCGCGTCGTACCGGGCAGCCCGGTCGCGCGCGGCGAACGTATCCCGCGGTGGGCAAGGCCATCGCTGGTCGTTCGCGATGGCCGCTCCATGCGCTTCCAGGACATGGGCCGCCTGCAGGCCGGCGACAACGTCTATATCTTCGTGCCCGATCGCTATCCGCGCTTGCTCGACAAGCTGTTCGCCAGCCGCGCCGTGGTCGACCCCGAGGATGCCGATTTCTTCGGTGCCTTCGCCGTCGACCCGAACCGCCCCGCCGAAGAACTGGAAGCGGCCTACGCGCCTGGGCTGACTGAAGAGGAGCGCAAGCTGACCATCGGCGCGCTGGTGGTAGAGCGGCTGGATGGCCATGCCGAATATGCCGATCGTGTCTCGATCGGGCCGATCGAACTGATCGTGCGCGATGTCGACGACAAGGGCCGCATCACCGGCCTCGGGCTGTCCTTTGAGCCGACGGCGCCGGTCGCGCGGGTGCCTGCCTTCCTCAGCGCCGGCGAACTTTTTGACCGTATCGCCAGCCTCATTCGCAATCGCCGCAAGCCGCCCGAAAAGCCGAAGGCGTCGGAGGACGATACGACGCAGAACCGTCCCGACGCGAATGAACGCAAGGATGATGACGCCCCGCTGCCAGCGTGATGTCACCTTGTGGCGAGATATTTATCGCCCCATGCTTCTCAAGCCTTGCATCCCCGTTTTTGGCGGGTAAGGTCCGGCATCTTTTCGAAAAGGAACAGGCATGGCTGGCTTCAAGACCCTGGACGATATCAGCGATGTGGGCGGCAAGCGCGTGTTGGTGCGCGTCGATCTCAACGTGCCTGTTGCCAACGGCAAGGTCACCGACCTTACCCGCATCGAACGCGTCGTGCCCACGATCTCGGAGCTTTCGGACAAGGGCGCCAAAGTTATCCTGCTCGCCCATTTCGGTCGCCCGAAGGACGGCCCCGCACCCGACCTGTCGCTGCGCCCGATCGCTGCCGCCACCGCCGAGGTTCTCGGCCGGCCCGTCGCCTTCGCTGCCGACTGTGCGGGTGAAAAGGCCGAGCTGGCTGTCGCCGGCATGAGGAACGGCGATGTGCTGCTTCTGGAAAACACCCGCTTCTACAAGGGCGAGGAAAAGAACGATCCCGCGCTGACCGAACAGTTCGCGGCGCTCGGCGACGTCTATATCAACGACGCGTTCTCGGCCGCACACCGCGCGCATTGCTCCACCGAAGGCCTGGCGCGCGTGCTGCCGGCCTATGCCGGCCGCACCATGCAGGCGGAACTGGAGGCGCTCGAGAAAGGCCTCGGCGCGCCGGTCAAGCCGGTCATCGCCATTGTCGGTGGCGCCAAGGTCTCCAGCAAGATCGATCTCCTGATGAACCTCGTCAAAAAGGTCGACGCGCTGGTGATCGGCGGCGGCATGGCCAACACCTTCCTCGCCGCGCGCGGCACCGATGTCGGCAAGTCGTTGTGCGAGCACGATCTCGCCACCACCGCCAAGCAGATCATGATCGAGGCGGCCACTGCCGGTTGCGCCATCATCCTGCCGGTGGACGGCGTAGTGGCGCGCGAATTCAAGGCGGGAGCCGCCAACGAGACCGTTGCCATCGACAAGGTACCTGGCGACGCCATGATCCTCGACGTCGGCGCCAAGACCATCGAGACGATCAACCAGTGGATCGACCGTGCCGCCACGCTGGTGTGGAACGGTCCGCTCGGCGCTTTCGAGATCGAACCCTTCGACAAGGCGACTGTTTCCGCCGCCAAACATGCAGCCGCCCGCACCAAGGCCGGCAAATTGGTTTCGGTAGCTGGTGGCGGCGATACGGTCGCGGCACTCAACCACGCCGGCGTTGCCGACGATTTCACCTATGTCTCGACCGCCGGCGGCGCGTTCCTCGAATGGATGGAAGGCAAGCCACTGCCCGGCGTCGAAGTATTGAAGAAGTAGGCGAAACGCCGGCTGTCAAGCACTGCCGGCGACCTCAAATCGTTTGAAAATCTTTCAATCGGTTAGTACTCTGGATCGGCCTTTTCAGCTGGCGCATGCTTCTGCTATGCGCCCGGCATCACTTTCTGAAGGAAGATGAAATGAACCAGGAAATGGCCGCGCAGGTAGCAAACAAGGACGGCTTCATTGCTGCGCTCGATCAGTCGGGCGGCTCCACGCCGAAGGCGCTCAAGCTTTATGGCGTCGACGAAAGCGCCTGGTCGAACGATGCGGAAATGTTCGACCTCGTTCATCAGATGCGCGCGCGGATCATCAAGTCGCCTGCCTTCACCGGCGACAAGGTCATGGGTGCGATCCTGTTCGAGCAGACCATGGACCGCGACATCGACGGCATACCGACCGCCCAGTATCTGTGGGAAAAGCGCCATGTGGTGCCTTTCCTGAAGATCGACCAGGGTCTGGCTGAGGCCACGGACGGCGTCAAGCTGATGAAGCCGATGCCGAACCTCGACGCGTTGCTGAAGCGTGCGGTCGCTAAGGGAATATTCGGCACCAAGGAACGGTCGGTGATCGATGCGGCGAACCCGAAGGGCATCGCCGCCGTTGTCGACCAGCAGTTCGAAGTCGGCAGGCAGGTCCTGGCGCATGATCTCGTCCCGATCATCGAGCCGGAAGTCACGATCTCCATCCATGACAAGGCGGAAGCCGAGGACATTCTGCTTGGCGAAATCCGCAGGCATCTCGACACCGTGCCGGCTGGCAAGAGGGTCATGCTGAAGCTGACGCTGCCGACGAAGGCGAACCTCTACAAGCCGCTGATCGACGATCCCCGCGTCATGCGCGTGGTCGCCCTCTCCGGTGGCTATTCCCGCGACGAGGCCAATGCGAAGCTGAAGCAGAATTACGGCATGATCGCCAGCTTCTCGCGCGCGCTGACCGAGGGTCTTTCGGCGCAACAGACCGACGCGCAGTTCAACGCTGCGCTGGCATCAGCGATTGACAGCATTTTCCAGGCGTCCAGCGTCAAAACGGCCGCCTGAGCCAGCTTTTCATATCGACACGCGAACCCGGGCCTCGCGCCCGGGTTTTGCTTTTTTGCGCGAGCACCCAGCCCGACTGCGAAATTTTTGGCCCCGCGGATGTCGGAATGGGCGGACGCCACGCGTCCTTGGACAATGGAGAGAGGAGAATTCCATGTCCAAACGCAAGATCGTCCCGCAGGAAGAGTGGTTTCGTGCGCACCAGCAGCACCTCAAGCGCGAGAAGGAACTGACGCGCCTGCGCGACAAGATCGCCGCCGAAAGACGTGAACTGCCCTGGCTCAGGATCCGCAAGGACTATGTGTTCGAAACCGAAGCAGGGCCAAGGCATCTTGCTGATCTCTTCGGCGCCAACAGCCAGCTCATCGTCTACCATTTCATGCTTGGGCCGGGCGGCAACCATTATTGCGAAGGCTGTTCCTTCCTGTGCGACCACATCGACGGCGCCAATCAGCATCTTCGCCATCATGATGTTTCGCTGGTAGTGGTGGCCCGCGCACCGCTGGCCGAGCTTTCGCCGTTTAAGAAACGCATGGGCTGGAAGTTCGACATGGTGTCGTCCTATGCCAGCGACTTCAACTTCGACATGCAGGTGTCCTACACCGACAGACAGATCGCGGCCGGCGAGACCGTCTACAATTTCGAGAAACGTGCCATCACCATTCGCGACCTGCCCGGCACCAGCGTCTTCTTCAAGGACGAGGCCGGCAACGTCTTTTTGACCTTCATGTCACGGGCGCGGGGCGGCGAACCACTGATCACGACCTACGACTATCTCGACATGACGCCGAAGGGTCGAAATGAGAACGGTCCCTATTACGGCATGATCGATTGGGTGCGCCTGCACGACGAGTATGAGGGTGCGACGGAGGCAGAGGAAGGCTGCTGCCACTAGAGCGCTGCGCGTCGTGCTAACGTTGCGGCAACAGATGAAACGAATGCTTCCTATTCATCTGCTCTGCGTCCTGCGCTATGGCTTGATGTGTCGTTGCATCGAGCTCGCCATGTCCCGCATCGCCGCATTGCTTACCTGGTTCGCCCTGCCCGTTTATATCTGGCAAGGGCTCGGCGTGCGCCGCCGCACCACACGCATGTTGCCGGCCTCGGGTCCTGTCATGCACGAGATCGCCGGCAAGAAGCCCGCTCTCTCGCTGCTGGTGCTGGGCGATTCCTCCGCGGCCTCGGTCGGCATCGCGAATTCCGAGGAGGGATTGGCGGCCCAGCTTGCGTCACTGATTTCGGAGCGAACCGGCAGCGCGATACGATGGCGCGCCGCCGGCTTCAATTCGGCAACCTCCGGTCAGATCCGCGATCATGTCCTTCCCAATCTGTCGGCCGAGCCGTGGACGCATATCGTGCTCTGCATCGGCACCAACGACACCAAGAATTTCCACTCGGTGTCGCGCTTCAAGAAGGACTTCGGTGGTTTGCTTTATGCCCTGCGCGCCAAATGGCCGGAGGCGCGCGTGATCTGGTCGCCGGTGCTGGAATTCACCCAGGCGCCGGCAATGCCGCCGCTGCTCGGCAAGATTCTCGAAATCCGCGCCCTGGAAATGAACCGCATGGGCATGCGGCTATGCCATGAACGCGGCGCCGTGCCTGCGCCTCGCCTGCCCATCACCGACCCGGAAGCCGGTTTCGCCAGCGATGGCTTCCATGCTTCCGCCGCCGGCTATCGCGCCTGGGCCGAACATCTGGCTAGGTTTGTGCTGGGTGATGACGGCGTACCGCCGGCCTGACAGAACCTCTCCTCTGCCCGCACCCGCGAGAATAAATCTCTGTCACCCGTGACTGAGCAAAGCCGTGATCGAAATCGCGGCCATTGCGGCCACGGCCAGCTTCCAGCAGTCACGCCGGCGCTTCAATCCTGGCCAGCCGAGCGGCTTGACGACCTGTATGGCCATCATGGCGAGGATGAGGAGCGCGAGCAGCTTCGACATAACCGTCTTTGAGCAGGGCACACGATGCCTGTCAAAGGTCCACCAGCCGCAATTCTCTCGCCCTTAAGTCAGATGGACGTTCGCCGCCCGCAGGCGCTAGATTTCCGCAAAAGACGAAGAAAGGCGGAGGAGACGATGGCAAGCCGCTACCACGAGGTCTACGCCGATTGGAAACGCGACCCCGAAGCCTTCTGGGCGGAAGCAGCCGAGGCCATTGACTGGTATCGCCGCTGGGACCGCATCTTTGATCCGCGCGAGGACGTCTATGGCCGCTGGTTCGTCGGCGCTTCCTGCAACACCTGCTACAATGCCGTCGACCGCCACGTCACCGGCGGCCGCGCCGACCAGCTCGCTTTGGTCCATGACAGCGCTTACACCGGCAAGGTCACACGCTACACCTATGCCGAATTGATGCGCGAGGTGGTGGCGACCGCGTCGGCACTGTGGAACCAAGGTATTCGCAAGGGCAACCGCGTCATCATCTACATGCCGATGGTGCCGGAGGCGGCGATTGCGATGCTCGCCTGCGCGCGCCTCGGCGCCATCCATTCCGTTGTTTTCGGCGGCTTTGCGGCGCGCGAACTGGCCACCCGCATCGATGATGCGACCCCGAAGGTCATCATCTCGGCCTCCTGCGGCCTCGAACCGAGTCGCGTCGTGTCCTACAAGCCGCTGCTCGATGCCGCCATCGAGCTGGCCACCCACAAGCCGGACGCATGCCTGATTCTGCAGCGCGATGAACTGCGCTGCGAGCTGATCCCCGGTCGCGACGTCGACCTCGGCGACCAAGTCGCGCGCGAACGCGCCGCTGGTGCCTGGGTGGACTGCGTGCGTGTCGCTGCCACCGACCCGCTCTACGTGCTCTACACCTCAGGCACCACCGGCCAGCCCAAGGGCGTGGTGCGCGACAATGGCGGCCACATGGTCATGTTGAAATGGTCGATGGAGAACGAATTCGGGATCAAGCCCGGCGAGGTGTTCTGGGCTGCCTCCGACGTCGGCTGGGTGGTTGGTCATTCCTACATCGTCTATGCGCCGCTGCTCCACGGCTGCACCACGGTCATGTTCGAAGGCAAGCCGGTCGGCACGCCGGATGCCGGCACCTTCTGGCGGGTGATCGCCGATCACGGTGTCGTCTCCCTGTTCACGGCGCCGACCGCCTTTCGCGCCATCAAGGGACAGGACCCGCAAGGCTTGCTGGTGCCGAATTACGATTTCTCCAAATTTCGTGCTCTCTTCCTTGCCGGCGAGCGGGCTGACCCAGAGACCATCAAATGGGCCGAACGGCACCTCAAGGTGCCGGTGATTGACCATTGGTGGCAGACGGAGACCGGCGCGCCCATCACCCAGAACCCGATCGGGCTTGGTCCGCTGCCGGTGAAATACGGCTCACCCGGCGTGCCGATGCCGGGCTACGACATTCGGGTGCTCGATGATGCCGGGCATGAGCTGACGGCCGGCGCGCTGGGCAATGTGGTGTTGAGGTTGCCGCTGCCGCCCGGCTGCCTGCCGACATTGTGGAAGGCCGACAAGCGCTTCCGCCAATCCTATCTCGACGAGTTCCCCGGCTATTACAAAACCGCCGACGCCGGCCTGATCGACGAGGATGGCTATCTGCTCGTCATGGCCCGCACCGATGACATCATCAACGTCGCCGGTCACCGCCTTTCCACCGGCGCGATGGAGGAGGTGCTGGCGGAACATCCCGACGTTGCCGAATGCGCGGTGATCGGCATTGCCGACGCGATGAAGGGCCAGGTGCCGCTTGGCCTCGTCGTGCTGAATGCCGGCGCGGTGCGCGAAGACGGCGCCGTTGAGAGGGAGGCCGTAGTGCTCGTGCGTGAGCGCATTGGCCCAGTTGCCGCCTTCAAGACGGTGGTGACGATCAAACGCCTGCCAAAGACCAGATCCGGCAAGATCCTGCGCGGCACCATGCAAAAGATAGCCGACAAAGAAGAATGGAAAATGCCGGCTACCATCGACGATCCCGCCATTCTCGATGAGATCAAGGCGGCGCTGAACGCGCGGGGAATAGGCGTTTAAACGACCCGCTCTACTCCTGACAGATAGCTGTCAGGAGGGGTATGCGATGATGCCTCCATCAAAACAAAGGAGGCCGCCATGACCCGTTTCGCCATCGTCAGCTCAGTGCAGCGCTATGTCGGCAAGATCCGCACGCTGCGCAATGAGATCCGCACCGAGCGCCTGCTCAACAGCCTTTCGCCCGATATCCGCGCTGATATCGGCTGGCCCGATATGTATGCCGGGTTCAAGCGGCGCGAGGATTGACTGACTTTTTTCGGCAAGCCCTTGGATTGACAGGTTGTCGCACCCAAGTAAGGAAACCGCGGCTGCGCATACCCCAAGGGAATGCTCTTCTGCGCCTGGGCATTTGGCCATTGATTATTTGTGATGTGGCTGTCGTGGGCACGGCGCGGTCTAAAGAGGGGAGAGAATTATGCCAAATGGAAAAAAGATTGGCTTCGTGTTCATCGACCGGTTCGCCGATTGGGAATATGGTCTTTTGTCGGCCTCTGCTGTCGAATGGTTCGGAGCGCAAGCCGTTTCGATCACACCTGATGGCCAGCCTGTCACGTCCGCAAGCGGATTTCGGCTGTCGCCGCACCGTTCGGCTACCGTGGCCGACAATCATGACCTCGATGCCATTGCAGTGATCGGTTCCGATGTATGGACTGGCGACAAGGCTCCCGATGTTTCCAGCCTTGTCGATGCCGTGGCGATGCGCCGTGGCGTGATCGGTGGTATCTGTGCGGGAACGCTACCGCTTGCCCGCGCTGGCGTTTTCGAAGGCAGAACGCACACCAGCAACGGCCGCGACTGGATCCTGACACATCTACCCGACTATGCCGGCGTCGAGCGCTATCGCGACGTGCCGAATGCGGTTGCCGACGGCAACGTCGTTTCCGCACCGGGTTCGGCACCTGGCACCTTCGCCAAGGAGTTCATCGAAGCGCTCTATCCCGACAAGCATGACGAATTGACTGAGATGCGCGCCTTGTTTGCCCGGGAGTACGGTGAAAGCTCCTGACAATATGCTGTCAGGAGGCCAATGCCATACTGACAGCGTTGTAAAACGGGGGGGGTTTGGACGTGACTGATTTTGTTCCGCCGAAAGCGGCTATCTGGTTTGAAATTCCGGTGACCGACATGGATCGCGCACAGGCCTTCTATGGTGCAGTGCTGCAAAACACGCTGTCGCTCGAGACGATGGGACCAAACCCCATCGCCTTGTTCGCGGCAAAGGATCAGGCTGCCTCCGGCCATGTCTATCCCGGCAAGCCGGCGCCACGTGGCACCGGTGGTACCATTCATCTCGCTGTGGCCGCGCCGCTCGAGGATGCGCTCGAACGCGTCAAGGTCCACGGCGGCGAGGTCGTCTCGGAAATCATCCAAGTGCCATCCGGGCATTTCGCCTATTGCCTCGATCCGGACGGCAACAGCTTCGGTTTGTTCGTATGAACGGATAACTTGATGGTCAAAAGCTGGACAGACAGGCTGAACACGGCTGGCATCAATGGCATTCGGCCGACGCCACGCACCATGAGTGACGTGGTCGAGGGCCAGCCGATGTTGGTGCCGACGCCGCGGCAAGTGGATGAGTTCATCCGCTCGATCCCGAAAGGGGTCGAGATGGATGTAAGGGCGTTGCGGACCGCGCTTGCCGTCGAACACGGCGCCGAAGTGACATGCCCGGTCACCATCGGCTACCATTTGCGTACCGTTGCGGAGGCGGCCTTGGAAGATCTCGAGCGCGGAACCGCGCTCGCCGACATCACGCCCTTCTGGCGAGTGCTCAGCTCAAGGACGCCGACAACGAAGAAATTGTCGCTTGGCGCCAAACTGGTTGATGAGCAGCGCCGCCGCGAAGGGCTCGACCCGTAGGAACCGAGGATACGAACGATGCGACGTGCCGATAGGCTTTTCCAGATCGTCCAGCATCTGCGCGGCGGCCGCTTGGTCACTGCACAGAAGCTCGGCGCTTGGCTCGAAGTGTCCGAGCGTACGATCTACCGCGATATCGCTGACCTGCAATCGACCGGCGTGCCGATCGATGGCGAGGCCGGTGTCGGTTACATGATGAGGGAGGGGTTCGATCTTCCCCCGCTCATGTTCACCAGAGACGAGATTGTGGCGCTGGTAGCCGGTGCCCGCATGGTGCGCGCCTTTGGTGGGGCCACTATGGCCCGCGCTGCCGACGAAGCCCTGGTCAAGATCGGCGCGGTGTTGCCCGATACTGAAAAGGACCGCATCGCGCGCACTGAAATCCACACGCCGATGTGGGTGGTGAGCGACGCCGCGCGCGAAGCGATCGATATCATCGAACGCTCGATCGAGAAGCGGCAGGTTCTGACCATTGACTACAATGACGAAGCCGGCCGCAGCACGGCGCGCGACGTGCGGCCGCTCGGGCTCTGGTTCTGGGGCAAGGTGTGGACGTTGGTCGCCTGGTGCGAGATGCGCGACGATTTCCGCGCCTTCCGCATCGACCGCATCGCTTCAGTCATCATTGCCAACCGCCTGTTCAAGCCCGAACGCGGCAAACAGCTCGCCGATTTCTATCGTGCCGTCGAGCGCAGCGAAGCCTATGGCATGGGCCCGACGGCAAGAGGCGCATGAACGGCACGACCTCCTCGTTTGAGGAGGTCGTAGTTCCAGTTCTTATTCGTCGTCTTCTTCGGTTTTGCCCTTCAGCGCCGAGAGCTTGGCGAAGACGGCGTTGGCGTCGAGTTCCTCGTCCTCGGCCTTCGGCTTTTCGGCCTCGGGCACCAGGCGCTCGGTGAGCGCTGCCGGCAGCAGCGTGTCGCCGATCGGCTGCACCGGTTCGCGGCCGCGCGAGGCGCGCTGCACTTCGAGATCGAGGTCGATCTGCGAACACAGGCCCAATGTCACCGGGTCCATCGGCGCCAGATTGGCCGAGTTCCAGTGCTTGCGCTCGCGAATCTGCTCGATGGTCGACTTGGTGGTGCCGACGAGGCGCGAGATCTGCGCGTCCTTCAGCTCGGGATGGTTGCGCACAAGCCACAGAATGGCGTTCGGGCGATCCTGGCGCTTGGACAGCGGTGTGTAGCGCGGCCCCTTGCGCTTGGATTCCGGCACCCGCACCTTCGGCTCGGACAGCTTCAGGCGATGGTTTATGTCCTTCTCGCCGCGCGCGATTTCCTCGCGGGTGAGCTGTCCGGTGATGACGGGGTCCATGCCCTTGATGCCCTGCGCCGAATCGCCATCGGCGATCGCTTTCACCTCGAGCGGGTGCAGCGAACAGAACTGCGCGATCTGGTCGAAGGAAAGCGCGGTGTTGTCGACCAGCCAGACGGCAGTCGCCTTGGGCATCAGCAGCGTGTTGGCCATGCGGTAAATCCTTCTCGTTCGCCCGCGTTCCCGCGCGGGCGGTGGTTTGAGCCACCAGTAAGGGAAATCGGGGCGTATATAGCTGTTAACGGCTCCGATCGCAACGGTTTTGCGGAACCGCGCATTGGGCGGCAGCCAATGCGCACCGGTTCGCGCGATTGTCACCAAAGCTTCATGTCCCCGTCATCCCGGTGAAATGCGCCTCCCCCAATTGGGAAGGCGTTTTTCCACATACGATTTTGAGGGGTCCAATATGCTTCGTCCGTCCTGCCTTATTGCGCTCACCGCCGCTCTTGCCGCCTCTGTTGCCCTACCGGCGAAGGCGGAACAGGTGTTCAATCGCATTGCCACCTTCCCGGTCGCTTCCAACCTGCCAGCCGCTGCCGACAAGAAGGCAAAGACGTCGGCCGAAATCATCGCCGCCACAGATGACGGCAAGTCGCTGGTCTATTCCGACAGCCCCTACGGCGCGGTCGGCTTCGTCGACATCGCCGATCCGAAAGCCCCGAAGGCCGGCGGCCTCGTCAAGATCGACGGCGAACCCACCTCCGTCACCGTTGCCGGCGGCAAGGTGCTGGCCGGCGTCAACACATCCAAGAGCAAAACCGATCCCAAGGGCAACCTGACCGTCATCGACATCGCCACCAGGAAGGTCGAGGCAAGCTGCGATCTCGGCGGCCAACCGGATTCGGTGGCGCTGAGCAAGGACGGCAAATATCTCGCCGTCGCCATCGAGAACGAGCGCGATGAAGAGTTGAACGACGGCGCGATGCCGCAGCTGCCGTCCGGCAACCTCAAGATCGTTTCGGTCGCCGCCGGCGTTCCGGATTGCGCTTCGATCAGGACCGTCGAGGTCACCGGCCTGTCGGAGATCGTCCCCGAGGATGCCGAACCCGAATTCGTCGCCTTCAACGACGCCGGCGAAATCGCGCTGACGCTGCAGGAAAACAACCACATCGTCGTGGTCAACGCCGCGACCGGCGCTCTCGTCTCGCATTTCTCGGCCGGTTCGGTGACGCTTGAAAACATCGACACCAAGAAAGACGGCGCTCTGAACTTCTCCGGCAAGATCGAGAACGCACTACGCGAGCCCGACGCCGTGAAATGGCTGGATAACGATCGTCTCGTGATCGCCAATGAGGGTGACTACAAGGGCGGCTCGCGCGGCTTCACCATATTTTCCAAGAAGGGCGAGGTGCTCTACGAATCCGGCACCAGCTTCGAATACGAGGCCGCCAATCTCGGCCACTATCCGGAGCACCGCAACAAGAAGGGCATCGAGCCGGAAGGCATGGAAGTCGGCACCTATGGCGGCCAGAAGCTTGTCTTCGTCGGCGCCGAACGTGCCTCGCTGGTCGGTGTCTACCAGGATACGGGCGCTGCGCCGAAGTTCCTGCAGGCACTGCCCTCGGGCATTGGCCCGGAAGGTCTGCTCGCCATTCCGGCGCGCAACCTCTTCGTCACCGCCAATGAGACCGATCTCATCGAGGATGGCGGCGCTCGCTCTCATGTCATGATCTACGAACGCGCCGAGGGCAAACCGGCCTATCCGATGATCTCCGCCGGCCTGACCGACAGGGGCGTGCCGCTCGGCTGGGGTGCACTCTCGGCACTCGCCGCCGATCCCGAGACCGCCGGCAAGCTTTACTCGGTTTCGGATTCAGCTTACGCCGCACAGCCCTCGATCTATACGATCGACGCCACTCAAACGCCGGCCAGGATCGTTGCCAAGACCGTTGTGACCCGTGGCGGCAACCCCGCTCAGAAGCTTGACCTTGAAGGCATCGCCCCAGACGGCAAGGGCGGTTTCTGGCTGGCATCGGAGGGCAACAGCGAGAAGCTGGTGCCACACGCCATTTATCGCGTCGACGACAAGGGCGAGATCAAGCAGGAGATCGCTTTCCCGACCGAATTGCTGCCCAACGAGACCCGTTTCGGCCTCGAAGGCATCACTACCATCGGCGAAGGCGACGACCTCACCTTGGTGGCTGCGGTGCAGCGTGAGTGGAAGGACGACCCCAACGGTCAGGTCAAGCTGCTCGCTTACAAGCCAAAGACCAAGGAATGGGCCGCCGTGCGCTACCCGCTGGAAAAGGCGAGCAAGGGCTGGATGGGGCTGTCGGAGATCACCGCCCACAACGGCAAGCTCTACGTCATCGAGCGCGACAATCAGATCGGCACCGAGGCCAAGGTGAAGCGCATCTACGGCGTTGGCCTAGACGGCTTCAAGCCGGCCAAGCTCGGCGGCGAATTGCCGGTGGTCGAAAAGACACTGGTGCGCGACCTGCTGCCCGACATGAAGGCGGCCACCAACGGTTATGTCGTCGACAAGGTCGAGGGCTTCACCATCGACAAGGTCGGTGATGCCTATGTCGTTACCGACAATGACGGCGTCGACAATTCCTCAGGCGAGACCTTGTTCCTGCGGCTTGGCAACATCGCCACCATCAATTGAGTTCCCTGCCCCGGGTGCCTCCCGCCCGAGCGAAAATGGCCACGGCTTCGCGCCGTGGCCATTTTTTTGAACGGAACAACCGGAGCCGGTGAGAAATATCCAGCCCGGAAAAGACAAAACCCGCCGGACTGGGTCCAGCGGGTTCGGAACCGGCGACGCGATTGAAGTCGCGCCAAACGTCGGCTCTGCTTAGACGGCCGCGCGAGCGACACGCTCGATGTCAGCGCGGCTGATGCCGAGATCGTCCAGCTCGCGGTTGTTGAGACGGCTCAGTTCGCGAACGGTCTGGTTGTAACGGCGCCAATTCTTGTAGCTGCGGATCAGATTCATCTGTCCCTCCTAATTTTCACAATCTCTTCGTATGGCGTTCAAATAGGCATTCCTGCCCATTTGTTGAACAGACGCTTTTGCATGGCAGCAATGCTTTGCTGCATTGCAACATCACCAAAAGGTAAACGGCCGGCCCGTTTCCGGGCCGGCCGTTTACCAACGCGACGATTGTCCGTTCAGGCGGCTCCTGGCTCGACGGCGATCGCCGCTCCGCTATTCTTCACCGGGCATGTACGCGCCACCTGCCGGACGGTGAGGAAACAGACCAGCGGAGCCAGGGCGAACAGACCGAACAGCCACCGTGAAGCGCTCGCCGTGCCGGTCACGCCGCCCGGGTCGATCAGGCCGCCAAGATTGGCCACCATGCCGGCCAGTGCCGCGCCAAATGCCGTGGCAAACAGTGTCACGGTGGAGATGGAGGCCGACGTGATGTCCTGTTCGTCGGCTGGCGCGGCCTTGAAGATGCGCGTCAGGATATGCGGCCATGCGATGCCGACACCAAGGCCGATGGCGGCGAAGGCGACACAGATCGGTGCCAGAAGCAGCCAATCCTGGCCACTGCCGAGCGGGAAGAGCACGGCAAGCGCCGCCATTCCCACGAAGCTGAGCAGCGGAGCGGCAAAGATGGCGCGATCGATGCCCTTGCCCTGGGCGCCGGAACTCGAGATCGATCCCAATGTCCAGCCGGCCGACATTACGGCGGCGAGGTAGCCGGCAATGAGCGGCGTCTGCTGGTAAAGCACTTGCAGGAACAGCGGGACGAAGATTTCGGACCCGGTCACGGTGACACCGAGCAGCGCCATCGTCGCAAACAGAGCTCCCAGCGCCGTTGACGGCCGGAACGCACCGCGCGGCAACAGCCTGTTGCGGGCGCGGCTCTCGACGCCGATCAGCAGCGCGACGAGCACGATGGCCGCGCCGAGACCAAGCAGGTTATGGATCGGATCGGGCGAAACGCTGCCGGCCGACACCGCAAGCACGGCACCGATCAGCAAGACAAGCTGCAGGACAGGCACCGTCGTGCGCTCGTTCC
Organism: Mesorhizobium sp. YL-MeA3-2017; assembly: GCF_030814575.1. Lineage (NCBI taxonomy): Bacteria > Pseudomonadati > Pseudomonadota > Alphaproteobacteria > Hyphomicrobiales > Phyllobacteriaceae > Mesorhizobium > Mesorhizobium sp. YL-MeA3-2017. The sequence goes on from NZ_JAUSVH010000001.1 coordinate 2,354,226, forward strand.
TGTCGGGACTACGCCCCGGCAGAATGGCAACCGCCATCACGGCGAACAGAACGGCTACTGGCGCAAGCGACCAGAACGCCGCCCGCCACACGCCATATTCGGCGAAGATGCCGCCGATGGCCGGTCCGATCAGTGTCGCCACGCCCCACATGCCCGACACCAGCCCCATGGCACGCGGCCACAACGTTTCGGGGAAGACGATGCGGATCATGGCGTAGGACAAGGCAAAAAGGAAACCACCGCCGAAACCCTGCACGGCTCGGCCGGCGAGCAAGGCCGGCATGGACGGTGCAAAGCCGCAGATCAGTGTGCCCAGTGCAAAGATCAGCGCCGCGACGAGATAGGCGCCACGAGGGCCGGCGAGCCCGAGCAGCCTTGCCGAAAGCGCCGAACCGAGAATGGAGGTGGCGACGAAAATCGTCGTGTTCCAAGCGTAATAGTCGATGCCGCCAATGTCCTTGACCACCGAGGGCAGGATGGTGGTGGCGACATAGACATTGATGGCGTGCAGCGCGACGCCGCCGGCCAGAGCCAGCGAACGGATCGCGTTGGTGCCGGAGAGCAAAGCACCCCAGCCTGTTTCCTGTTGAGACATGGGAAGTTCCTCTGGCGAGGCGGGCTTGCGCCAGCCTTCGCCTTTGATTATTTTCAAAGAGAAGACTTGGTTAAATATCGAGCACCTGCTTAATATGTCAAGCGACGACTTGGAAAAATGGCGTAATCTTCCGCGTCCCGTGGCGGACCGGCTGCTGACGCTTTTGAAGACACGCGGCCCACAAACCGCGGCCGATCTTGGCAGGGCGTTGGGAACGACCGGCGAAAACGCCCGCCAGCAACTCGGCAAGCTCGCCGCCGAAGGTCTCGCCGAGCCGCATTCGGAAGTGCGCGGCGTCGGCCGTCCGGTTCAGTTGTGGCAGCTCACCGAGGCCGGCAATGCCCGCTTCCCTGACGCGCATGCCGAACTGACGGTGCAGTTGCTGCGCGCGGTACGGACAACGTTCGGGCTGGCCGGCCTGGACAAGTTGATCGATGCGCGCGAGAGCGAAACGCTGGCAAACTACAAGCGCGAGATGGACGGCATCGCCGACATCAAGGACCGCGTGTCGAAACTCGCCGATATCCGCTCGCGCGAAGGCTATATGGCCGAATGGCGCGAAGAAAACGGCGCTTTCATGCTGATCGAAAACCATTGTCCGATCTGCGTCGCCGCCACCACCTGCCAGAATTTCTGCCGGTCTGAGCTGGCTATTTTCCAGGAAATCCTCGGCCAAGACGTTTTGGTCGAGCGGCGGGATCATATTCTGGCCGGCGCCCGTCGTTGCGCCTACAGCGTCACGCCGAGGCATCCGCAACCTGCTTGAGGCAAGTTGAAAACCATTTTGCCGGACCGGCCTTCGACGGCCGGTCCTTTCGCAGATGTCGAGAAGCCTGAGCGGCCTCAGCCGACGTCGAGCACGATCTTGCCGATGTTGTCGCCTTCTTCCATCCGCTCATGGGCGCGCCAGGCTTCCCTGAGCGGAAAGATCATGTCCATCACCGGCGCCACCCGCCGGGTAGCAAGCAGCGGCCAGACTTGCGTTTCCAGCGCCGCGGCGACGGCGCCCTTGAATTCGACCGTACGGGGCCGCAGCGTCGAGCCCGTATGGACCAACCGCTTGACCATCAGCTTTGAGAAATCAGCCTGGGCAACGGCGCCATGCTGCGTCGCGATCTGCACGATGCGTCCCTCGATCGCCGCCGCGTCATAGTTGCGGCCGACATAGTCGCCACCGACCATGTCGAGGATGACGTCGGCGCCCTTGCCATCCGTCGCCTCCTTCACCGCCTTGACGAAATCCTCCTCGCGGTAGTTGACGGCGCGGTCGGCGCCGAGCTTCAGGCAGGCTTCGCATTTCTCGGTGCTGCCGGCGGTGGCAATCACATAGGCGCCCATCGCCGAGGCAAGCTGGATCGCGGTGGTGCCGATGCCTGACGAGCCGCCATGCACAAGCAGTGTCTCTCCGGTCTTCAGCGCGCCGCGCTCGAAGACATTGTGCCACACGGTGAAATAGGTCTCCGGCACGGCAGCCGCCTCGGTGTAGGTGAACCCGGCCGGCAAAGGCAGCGCGTTGGACGCATGCACCTTGGCATATTCGGCATAACCGCCGCCCGGCGTGAGCGCGCAGACCTGGTCGCCGACGCGCCAGCGCGATGCACCCGCGCCAAGTGCTGCCACTTCGCCGGCCACTTCGAGGCCAGGCAGATCGGAGGCGCCCGGCGGCGGCGGATAGGCACCCTTGCGCTGCAACACATCCGGCCGGTTGACGCCCGCAGCATGGACGCGGATCAGAATTTCGCCCTCGCCTGGCGTCGGCACATCGCGCTTTTCCGGCTTGAGCACCAACGGTCCGCCGGGGGTGGAGATCGCCACCGCCATCATTTTTTCCGGGATTTTCTGTCCGTTCACCATGATCCTTGCCATTTTCCTCCGCGCGCACGGCGGGATGATTTTGCCCCCTGCCCCATGTATGCTTCCCCTATCTATGCGGATTGCCCGACGAGGCAAACAGCAAAAGGGAGGAGCGACGATGGCAATCTTCGACGACGAACCCACCAAAAAGGCACCGGTGCACGCCATCGGGCAGGATCTGGCGTTGCTGTCGGTCGGAGAGTTGACCGAGCGCATCGGGCTTCTGCGGGACGAAATCGTCCGGCTGGAAGCGGAATTGACCAACAAAGGCACCAGCAAATCAGCGGCCGAGGCGCTGTTTCGCCGCTGATCGTCGCAACGGCGGTACAACGCCGCTGAAAAGCCTGAAAACATAGTCCCCACTGCCCGTCGCCCACACTGATTCGAGCAATGGACTGTTTCGATGTTCGCAGCCTACCGTCCGATCCTCTCTTTGCTTCGCGGCACCGCTTTCCTGCTTGCTGCGTCCGGCCTGCACGGCCTGCTCTTGCCGCTGCGCGGTCAGGCTGAGGGGTTTTCGACTGCGGCCCTCGGCCTGATGGGCACCGCCTGGGCGAGCGGTTTCGTCGCCGGCTGTTATTTCGCACCGCGCCTGGTGCGCCGCGCCGGCCATGTCCGAGCCTTTGGCGCCTTCGCCGCCAGCGGTGCCATCATCGCCCTTTTGACCGGATTGTTGATCGACGAATATGTCTGGATCGCGCTGCGTGCCTTCACCGGCTTCACCATGGCAGGCGCCTTCATGGTCATCGAAAGTTGGCTCAATGAAAAGGCCACCAACGAAAACCGTGGCACCGTCTTCGGCCTCTATATGATGGTCACATATGCTTCGATCATGGGAGGCCAGATGATCGTTGCCGGCGGCGACGTCAAATCGGCTTCGCTGTTCATGATCACCGGCATCTTCTTCTGCCTGTCGCTGCTACCGACCGCTGTCTCCAGCGCCGCGCATCCCAAGCCTTTGCAGGATGTGAAGCTTGATTTGAAAGCGCTCTACGCCAACTCGCCGGTTTCGGCGGTGGCCTGCCTGCTCATTGGCATCGCCAATGGCGCCTGGGGCACGCTGGGCGCGGTCTATGGCGCACGCATCGGCATCTCGACCGCGCAGATCGCCCTGATGATGAGCCTGGTTGTGGTGGCGGGTGCCGCCATGCAAATTCCAGCCGGACGCGTTTCCGACCGCACCGACCGCCGCTACGTGCTGGTAGCCGCCGCCGTCGGCGCGGCACTCTGCGCAGTCGTCATGTTCCTGTTCCAGTTCCGGAACAGCACACTGGTCATCGCCTTCACCGCCGCCTATGGCGCTTTTGCCTATACGCTTTATTCAATCGCGGTGGCCCATGCCAACGATCACGCTGCGCCGGAGGAATTCGTCAAGGTTTCGGGCGGCCTGCTCATGCTCTACGGCTTCGGCACGATGATCGGGCCGATGCTTGCCGCAGCCCTGATGGGATGGCTGAGACCCGAGGGCCTATTCCTGGCGACAGCCTTCGCGCATCTCGCTCTGGCCGGTTACACCGCCTTGCGCATCAGCCGCCGCGCCCCGGTTCCGATCGAAGCGCGCGAGGCCTTCAAGACCCAGCCGGCGGACCGTGCCGTCACGCCCGAAGCCGTTCGCCTCGACCCCCGCACAAAAGCCGAAACAACTTAAACGTTCCCTGTTGAGATTTAATGCAACTTGCCTCACAAATGAGGCATGATGCTTTCCGATGCTTTCGTCGCCATTGCTGATCCAAACCGGCGTTATCTTCTGGAGGAATTAAGGCGGGGGCCCAAAACGGTGAACGAATTGGCCTCCGGCTTGCCCGTTTCGAGGCCCGCGGTTTCCCAGCATCTGAAGGTTCTGCTCGAGGCGGGATTGGTCAGCGCCAAGCCAGAAGGCACGCGCCGGGTCTATGCTGTCGCCAACGGCGGTTTCTTCAAACTCAACCTCTGGCTCGACCAGTTCTGGGAAGACTGACCTGGATCGATATTTGCAGGCGCATGCCCCGCCGGCCGGGCCCGCGCCAATCGCAATTGCCTGCGATCATATCCTTCAGAGATTGCCGGCCGCCTTACCAAGCAGGTCCAGCAGGTCGGCTGTCCCTTCCTCCCGGTACTCCGGCTTGTCGAGCCCGTCGAGAAAGCTGGCCTGTTCGGTAAAGACCAGCCGCGTGCCTTCGCCATGCGGTGCGAGTTCGATCGTCGCCAGTGACACCGAGATGCGCTTGCCGTCCATGAACATGTCGTAGGCGTAGACGATGCGCTCTTCCGGCACGATGTCACGATAGACGGCATCGAACGTATAGACCGGCCCGCCGGGCTGGCCGCCGGAAAACACCTCGCGGCCGCCAATGCGAAAATCGAACTCGTATGTGCCGGCATTCCCGCCATCGGCATCCGCGAACCAGCGCCGTTTCGCGGCCTTGTCCGACAGGGCATGGAAAATCTTCGACGGCGTGGCCGGATAGATGCGCTCGATGGTGAACGTGGCATGTTCGATGGAACGATCGCTCATGGCTCTTCTCCCGTTGAAAGATGTTGAAATTCGCTGGCAAGCCGGCCGAACGCGGCGGTGAAGCCGGCTCTGTTGCCGGCAATCATGGCTTCGCTGCCAAAGGCGGTGATCTGGGCGGTAAAGGTCAGCTTCGTGCCGCCACCTGCGGGCTCAAGCACCACGCTGAGCAGCGCGACCGACAGTGGCTTGGCATTCTCGTGGACCGCCTCTGTCGAGACGATCCTCCGGTCCGGCACAATGTCGTGGTAGGAAGTCTCGATCCGGTAGATGAGATTTCCCTGCGGTCCGCAATGGCCGACATCGGTCCCACCGACGCGAAAATCCGCCCGATCGTAGACCAGCGCGGTGTCGTCTGATGGCTTTCCCCAGCGTTGCCGCGCTTCGACATCGGCAAGTGCCGCGAACACATCGGCAGGAGTTGCCGGAAACAGCCGCTCGATCAGGATCGTGTCGTGGAAAACGCGTTCGTTCATCGTCCTTCTCCATATGATCCCACCTTGGAGATCGTTCTTCCGGTTAACCGCCGCGCTGCCGATTTCGTCTGTACGAGCCCGCCCTCGCGACGCGCGGCATCATTCCGCGGCAAAACTTCGCCACGGCCGTCAAACTGATTGCGTTTTGCAATTGGTTGCACCATAATGACACTGATAGCATAATGCAACTGGTTTTTTGGAGGCTGATATGGCTATGGATTTGCGGTCGGGTTGTCCCATCAATCTGTCGTTGGAGGTCTTCGGCGATCGCTGGAGCCTGATCATCCTGCGCGACATCATCTTCGGCGGACGTCGCCATTTCCGCGAACTGCTCAACGGCTCGATCGAGGGCATCGCCTCCAACATATTGGCGGACCGGCTGAAACGGCTCGTCGAACTCGGCATGCTGACAAAGGCTGATGACCCTACGCACAAGCAGAAGGCGATCTACAGCCTGACCGAGATGTCGATCACCCTGATACCGATCCTGGCGCAACTCGGCGCCTGGGGCCGTGTCTGGCTACCGGTCAGCGAGGAACTGTCCATCCGCGCCAAGATCCTGGAGGAAGGCGGCATGGCGCTGTGGCAGGATTTCATGGACGAGTTGCGCTGCGAACATCTCGGCATCGGCACGCCGAAGCCGGTGGACGCCACCGTGCGGGCGCGGCTGCAGGCGGCCTATCAGGCGGTGGTGGACGCGCAGTTGCGCAAGGCTTCTTAGCCACGACACACCGACCGCCACGATGCATGGCGGCGCGAAGCTGTTTCAAGCCGAACGCACCTTGCTCGCCAGGGATGTGGGCCGGAAGATCGGGCATTGGCGCCGGCAGAGCCGAGCCACCGCCCCGAAACGCAGGAGCCCGCGCATGACCAGCTTTCCGCTCGACCAGGCCAATCGCATTATCGAGGGCGCCTTTGCCAAGGCAGCGGCGCTAGGCCTCAAGCCGCTGGGCGTCTCGGTGCTCGATACGGGCGGCCATCTCGTCGCCTTTCAGCGCCAGGACGGCGCTTCCTTCCTGCGCCCGCAGATGTCGTCCGGCAAGGCCTATGCTGCGCTCGCCGTCGGCATGGGCGGGCGCCGTGTCGAAGCCGTCGCCAAGGAGCGGCCGCATCTGACCGCGGGCGTTTCCGACCTGTCCGGCGGCAGGATCTTGCCGGTGGTCGGCGGCGTGCTGATCCGCGACGGCTCGGGCACCGTGATCGGTGCCGTCGGCATTTCCGGCGACACCTCCGACAATGACGAGGCAGCCGCTATCGCGGGCATCGAGGCTGCAGGCCTCGTCGCCGACGCGGGCTGATTTCCTCGCAGTCGCCTAAACGCAAAAAAAACCGGCCAATAGCCGGTCTTTTTTGATTCACCCGTAGGGAAAGCGATCAGCTTTCCTTCGGCTCCAGAACCTGGCGGCCACGATACATGCCGGTCTTCAGGTCAACATGGTGCGGGCGGCGCATTTCGCCGGAATTCTTGTCCTCGACATAGGTCGGGGCCTTGAGCGCGTCGGCTGCACGGCGCATGCCGCGCTTGGACGGGGAAGTCTTTCGTTTCGGCACAGCCATGGATATGCTCCATTCATTCGGTCAATGGCCCGCGTCGCCCTGGTGAAAGGGCCGCTTACGGCCGAGTTCTAGAAGAAAGTTGCGTGCCTATACACGGCTGCCGGCCTTTTGGCCAGTGTCGCGATTACTTTTTTTGAACCGGCTCAATCAAGACAGCCGACATAGGCGCCAGCTCGAGCCGCACGGCGTTCGATAAGCGCGGCCAATCGCCGAAGTCCCGGCCCTGGCTTGCCAGGATCGCGCGTGATCGGATTGGGCAACGCCACCGCCAGCAGCGCCGCCTGCCGCCGCGACAGGTTTTTGGCCGAGACGCCGAAATGATAGCGCGCCGCCGCCTCGATACCATAGATGCCAGGCCCCCATTCGGCGATGTTGAGATAGATTTCCATGATGCGCCGCTTCGACATCAGCGCGTCGAAATAAACAGCCAGCGGCAGCTCGACCACCTTGCGCACGCTGCCCAGCGGCCGCGACCACAGGAACAGGTTCTTCACCGTCTGCATGGTGATGGTGGAAGCGCCGCGCGTGATTTCGCCGGCCATGGCATCATCGACGACACCCTTGAGTTCACCCAGATCGACGCCATGATGGGAACAGAACTGGCCGTCCTCAGACATGATGACGGAATTGGCCAGCACCGGCGCCACGTCGTCGATCGAAACCCAGCGACGGTCGTAGCCGGAGAAAGTTGCAAGGTCTTTCAGCATCAGCGTCGACACGGGGTGCACGAAAGAGGGCATGTAGAGAAAGGTCAGCACGGCCGGAATCAGCGCGAGCACGACCGCGACACGCAACGCACGCCAGAGCAGGCGCCGGTAGTCACCGCGTCTGCTCCTCGGTCGCGACGCCATGTCCAACCCTTCGGTATCGTGATCGGTGATCGGCTCTGCCACCCGCCCAATCCTGTCACTGCTGCTTCGGCATAAAGGCGCTTGGCTTCTTGCGCAATGTCTGAGTGTCGGCTACCGCTCGCCGCCATGGCAGCGCGGAACCTTATCCCTTTCGAGGCGGCGCTTATGGCGCGCGCCGACCAGGTTGAAGCGCGGCTGCGCGCATTGCTCGACGACCGCCCTTTGTCGGGCGAGATTGCGCGGCCACGGCGTCTGTTGGCCGCCATGCGCCACGGTGTGCTGAATGGCGGCAAGCGCCTGCGCCCTTTTCTGGTCCTGGAAAGTGCTGCCCTGCTGGCACCCGACCATGACGAAGCGCCGGCACTGACCGTCGCCGCCGCGCTCGAATGCGTGCATTGCTATTCGCTGATCCATGACGACCTGCCGGCCATGGATGACGACGATCTGCGCCGCGGCCAGCCCACCGTGCACAAGGCCTTCGACGAGGCGACCGCCATTCTCGCCGGCGACGGCCTGTTGACATTGGCCTTCGACACGCTAGCCGACGAGGCGTTAGGCCTGCCAGCCGATCGTCGCGCGTCATTGGTACTGGCGCTCGCCCGCGCCGCCGGCAGCGGCGGCATGGTCGGCGGCCAGATGCTGGATATCGAAGCAGAGACGTCTGCCCCCGACGAGGCCGGCATCATTCGGCTGCAGGCCATGAAGACCGGTGCGTTGATCCGCTTTGCCTGCGAGGCGGGTGCGGTGCTGACCGGAGCTTCCGCAAGCGACCGCGAGAGGCTTGCCGAGTTCGGCTCTGCCATAGGCCTCGCCTTCCAGCTTGCCGACGACCTCCTCGACCTGACCGCCGATGCCGGTACCATGGGCAAGGCAACCGGGAAGGATGCCGCCGCCGGCAAGGCAACGCTGGTCGCCTTGCATGGCGAGGCCTGGGCGCGACGACAGTTGAGCGGGCTCGTGGAACAGGCCCATGCACTGCTCGAGCCCTATGGCGAACAGGCAGCATTGCTGAAAGCGGCCGCGCATTTCGTGGCGATCCGTAGCAACTGAGCCGCCTTCCAGCCCGGAACGAAATGTTAATGGTAATAGAGCGTAATCCCGGCCGTTAAACGGCGCGTATGGGTGGGGTTACGCATGCCTGAGTATTCTTCTTTCATCCGGTCCATCCGGACCCGTTATCTTTCCGGTTTGCTGATACTGGCGCTGGCCGTCACCGGCACCATCATCGTGCTCAATCGCGCCGGTTCCTACCGGTCCGAGATCGACCTTTTGAGCAGCCACATCGTCGCCTTCGCCCGCGATCTGAACAATGCCACCGGTTTCGCCGAAACCGCTGTCAGCACTTGGAACCCGAACACCCGCGATGCACTCGCCGGTTCGGCCAAGGATCACGCGCAGCGCCTCAACACCGGCATGCAAGCGCTCAGCGCCGAACTCACCGCCATCACGCCGAAGCTGACCAAGCAGACGCAGGACGAACTGAATGCCGCCTCCGTCAACGGCTACCTCCTGTGGTCGGCGCGCGACATCCTGCGCAACTTCGATCTGATGATCGGCGCCACCCGGGCCGAGGACTGGAATTACCGCGAGATCCGCAACCAGAACGATCTGTTCGCCCAGCCCATGCTGGCGCGCGCCCGCTCGGCCATGGATGTCGAGCGCCGCATGGCCGAAACGCGCAGCGAAAACCTGCTTTTGTGGACGAGCCTGTTGCTCTGCGCCGCCATGATCGCCGTCGGCGTCTGGATCTTCCGCCCGATGGAAAAGGCTATCCGCCGCGCCTTTGCCGAAACCGCCGAGTCGCTGTTCAAGGCCGAGGCAGCCGACCGCGCCAAGTCGGAATTCCTCGCCAATATGAGCCATGAAATCCGCACGCCGATGAACGGCGTGCTCGGTATGGCCGAATTGCTTGCCAAGACCGAGCTCAATCCGCGTCAGAAGACCTTCACCGACGTCATCGTCAAGTCGGGCAACGCGCTGCTCACCATCATCAACGACATCCTCGATTTCTCGAAGATCAATGCCGGCCAGCTGACGCTCGACCCTGCACCGTTTCCTCTTGCCGAGGCGGTCGAGGACGTCGCCACGCTGGTTTCGGCCCGCGTCGCCGAAAAGAACCTGGAATTGATCGTGCGTGTCGACCCGCGCCTGCCACACCATGTCGTCGGCGATGTCGGCCGCTTCCGGCAGATCATCACCAACCTGCTCGGCAATGCCGTGAAATTCACCGAGAAGGGCCATGTGCTGATCGACGTATCGGGTGACGCCGCCGACGGCATCGCCCAGCTCAAGGTACGCGTCGAGGATACCGGCATCGGCATCCCGGCCGACAAGCTGCAGAACGTGTTCGAGAAATTCGCGCAGGTGGATTCCTCATCGACGCGCCGCCACGAAGGCACCGGCCTTGGCCTTGCCATCGCGGCCAGGCTGGTCGACCTGATGGACGGCCAGATCGGCGTCGAAAGCGAGATCGGACGCGGCTCCGTGTTCTGGTTCTCGGTGCCGTTGCCCGTGCACGAGGGAAGCGGCGACAACGAGATCGTGCCGGTGGACGTCACCGGCGCCCGCGTGCTGGTCATCGACGACAATCCGGTCAATCGCGAGATCCTGCTGGAGCAGCTGCGCAGCTGGAGTTTCGACTGCGCGGCCGCCGAAAGCGGCGCCGTCGGCCTGGCCTTCCTCGATCGCGCCAATCAGCTCGGCGCGTCGGTGGATTGCGTCATTCTCGACTACCAGATGCCCGGCATGAACGGCGCCGATGTCGCCAAGGCGATCTCTGCCGACAGCCGCCTGTCGTCCATCCCGGTCATCCTGCTCACCTCGGTCGACCAGGTCGACTTCGCCAAGTTGATCCTGGATTTCGGCATCGCTGCCCACCTCACCAAACCCTCGCGTTCGGCGGTATTGTTGGGCACGGTCATCGCGGTCATCCAGAAGGCCCGCAGCCAGGCCGGCAAGGCGCATTTCGTGCGCGAAGCCACGCCCGCCGTGCTGGCTCCAACGCAGCCGGCCTTCACCGTCATTCGCGGCACACCGCCTTCGTTGCCCAAGCCCGAGACGATTGCGAATCCTGCCCGCCCCGTCGACATCCTGATCGCCGAGGACAACGAGGTGAACCAGCTCGTCTTCGGCCAGATTCTGAACGGGCTGGGCCTGAGCTATCGCATCGCCGCCAATGGCCGCACGGCCGTCGAGATGTACAAGACGCTGAACCCGAGGCTGATCCTCATGGATGTCTCGATGCCCGAGATGAACGGCTACGAGGCAACCCGCGCCATCCGCGCGACCGAGGCCGTCAACTGCACCCGCACACCGATCATCGGCGTGACAGCGCATGCGCTGAAGGGCGACCGCGACAAATGCATCGAGGCGGGCATGGACGATTATCTCGCCAAACCGATCTCGCCCGACAGGCTCGGCGCCAAGATCGGCACATGGCTGAGCGAAACGGTGGCCAAGACCGCCTGATCGTCAAATCGACCGCTACGCTGAGGTAGTGTCTCAGCGCAGTCGGCCGAACGGGATGATCTCGCGCGCTGTCGGCGTACAGGCGCCACCCTGCCAGTCGCCAAACCAGGTTTCGACCGCAAGCCCGGCCGTCTCGATGGCCGAGGCGACCTCTTCCTGGGACGGAAATGCGATCTTCGATTTCGCCGTCAGCAGCTGGCCTGTCGCGGCGATCTCGTAATAGGTCCAGTAGGTCGCGACATCGACCGCATCCATGCGCACGTCATTCCAACTCTTCACCGTGCCGAAGCGCGGATGCTGCACCGTCTCCTGCGACCGCTCTGGCGTCCATTCACGCCATTCCTCGATCTTCGGATTGCGCGTGTCGAACAGAAAATGCCCGCCGGGCGCAAGGTGCGCGGCGATCGTCCGCAGGACTGCCAACCGATCTTCCTGGGTCAGAAAGACCTGGAATGCGTGCCCAGTCAGAACGATGAGATCGAAGGTGCGCCCGAGGCGAACGGTGCGCGCATCGGCCTCGACCCAATGCACCTTGTCGCCGCCGGGGCGACGGCGCGCGACATCCAGCATTGCGGCGGCCGGATCGACACCCACAACAGCGCGCCCGTCGGCAAGCGCCACCGCCAGTTGCCCGGTGCCGCAGCCGAGATCGAGCACCGACCGTGCCTCGCCGGCCAGCGCCATGCAACGCCTCAGTTCGGCATCGCCGGTGTTCATGAGGTCATAAAAATCGACAAGGGCCGGGTCGTGATAGAGAAGATCGACAGTCATTCGCAGCTCACAATCCGAATTTGTCCTTGATGCGCCGCGCGCACTCGAATGGTGACAGGACGTTGCTATCGACCACCAAATCGTAGTCGATACCACGGTGGACCCGATCGAACTGCCATCGCGCCAATCCGATGAGGCGGTCACCACGCGCCGCCTCGCGCTGCTCAAGCACGTGGAGCGGCGCAGAAACGCCAACCACATGCAGGTCGAAGGCCGACAACAGCTCCTGATAGTCGAGTATCTCGCTGTCGCATAGCACGTCGTCGACGATGAGGTTGTTTCCTTGGCCCGCCATTGCCGCAATCGCATGCCGCATGCCACGCAGAAGCCGGGCGCCGACAGGGCCGACCTTCACCGCCACGGAAGATTGATCGTCGGTCTCGCCCTCCTCGTAAGAAATGCCATCCGGGTGCGTCTGCAACGGCTCCGGCATCATGTCGAGGAAGGTGTCCATCTGGACATGCAGGAACGGTGCCTCGGTGAGTGTCTGCAGCGCCTTGGCGATCGAACTCTTGCCTGCACTGCCGGCACCATTGAGCAGAATGATCCGCGCGATCATCTCCGATACCTCATCCCCGCTGGCCCGTTACGGATCAGTCTGAAAGACTCACCTGTTCCTCAGCACGATGCACGAACCGCCGACGCTGTGCAGCTTGTCGCAGATCGTGTTGGCGGCATGGCGATCGTCGGCGCCGATACGCACCGCATATACGCCCCGGCGCCCCATCGGCGTGCGCACCCGACTCACGACCGGCTCGACATTGGCGAGCAGAACGGGAAAGCGCGCCTGCACCCGCTGCCACTGGCGCACAGCCGCCTGTCGACGGAAATTGCCGGCCACCTGCACGCCCCACGGCTTCACATGGATTGCCGCCATCGGCACCGTCGCTGCCTTGCTTACCGGCAACCGGCGGCAGGCGACGGCGAAATCGCGCTTGGCATCAAGCGGAAGCACAACGCCGGCATAGGCCTTGTCGGAAAACTTGTCGACCGGCTCTCCCATTACATCGAGCACATACTCTTCCGTCTCGATCGGCAGGAATCCGCCGGACCCCAGCCAGCGCGACACCCGGTTCTCGCCGGCATTATAGGCAGCCGCGGCAAGCCCCAGATTGCCGAAACCGGACTTCAGCTCCGCCAGATATTTCGCGGAAGCCGGAATCGCCTGCTCGATGTCGAAGGAGTTGGCGAGCCCGCGCATCTTGGCCGTGCCCGGCGTGAACTGAGCTATCCCTTCGGCGCCGACCGGGCTCACCGCATTCGGATCGAAGCGGCTTTCCTTCCAGATCAGCCGCGCGAAGAAGTCCTTGGGCAGTCCCTGCTCACCGGCATGCGCCTCGATCAGGTCGCAGACCCGCCCGATCAGGCGCTTCTGCGCCGAATGCGTGTATGGCGGATCGGCTCTTGCCACCGGGGCGACCAGCAGCGCTAGGGAGACGGAAAATGCTGCCCCGGCAAGGCGCCACATCGGCGCTATTCGGCCGCCGCCTGGCCGTGCCCGCCGAAACGTTGTTCGATGTAGTCGGCGACCATCTTCTCGAAGTCGGCGGCGATGTTCGGTCCACGCAAGGTTGCCGCCTTGCGCCCGTCGATGAAAACCGGTGCCGACGGCGTTTCGCCCGTGCCCGGCAGCGAGATGCCGATATCGGCATGTTTGGATTCGCCCGGTCCATTGACGATGCAGCCCATCACCGCGACCTTCAACTCTTCGACGCCGGGATATTTCTCGCGCCAGACCGGCATGTTCTTTCGCAGATCCTCTTGGATCGACTGGGCCAGTTCCTGGAAGACGGTCGAGGTGGTGCGCCCGCAACCCGGGCAAGCCGCCACGATCGGCACGAACTGGCGGAAACCCATGGTCTGCAGCAATTCCTGCGCCACCTGCACCTCGCGGGTGCGATCGCCGCCAGGCTCAGGCGTCAGCGAAATGCGGATCGTGTCGCCGATGCCCTGCTGCAAGAGAATGCCCATGGCGGCCGACGACGCGACGATGCCCTTGGAGCCCATACCCGCTTCGGTGAGCCCCAGATGCAGCGCGTGGTCGGAGCGGGTCGCCAGCATGGTGTAGACAGCGACAAGATCCTGCACGCCGCTGACCTTGGCCGACAGGATGATCTTGTCGCGGCCGAGCCCGATCTCTTCGGCGAGTTCAGCCGACAGGATCGCCGACTGCACGATGGCCTCGCGCATCACCTGGTTGGCCGTCAGCGGCGAGCCCTTTTTCTGGTTCTCGTCCATCAGCCGCGTCAGCAGTTCCTGGTCGAGCGAACCCCAGTTGACGCCGATGCGCACTGGCTTCTCATGGCGGATCGCCATCTCGACGATCTCGGCGAACTGCTTGTCCTTCTTGTCCTTGAAACCGACATTGCCGGGATTGATGCGGTATTTCGCCAGCGCCTCGGCGCAGGCCGGATGATCGGTCAGCAGCTTGTGGCCGATATAGTGGAAGTCGCCAACCAGCGGCACATGAACGCCAAGCCGCTCCAGCCGTTCGCGGATCTTCGGCACGGCGGCGGCGCTTTCGTCGCGATCGACGGTGATGCGCACGATTTCCGAACCGGCGCGGTGCAACGCGGCCACTTGCGCCACCGTCTGGTCGATATCGGCCGTATCGGTGTTGGTCATCGACTGCACGACGACCGGGGCGCTGCCGCCGACGATCACGCCGCCGACATCGACACCCACCGACTGCCGGCGCGGAAATGGGGAGGAAAAATACCCGGTCATGCCGGTCGCCTCATCTGAAATGGGTCCGGGCATGAGGTGGAGGAGCCGGGCGGCCTTGTCAATGGCAAGCACCAGCCCCAGCCGGTCAAATCGCCGAACAGCGACAATTTCGCCGCCCATCCGGCGACAAAGCAGACGGCCACGGTTGCAGGGCTGGCAACGGCGAAACGGCGAATACGGGAAAGTTTAGGCTTGAATCCCACCGTCCGATCGACTTGGAGCCGCCGGATGCCTGATGTTACACCGCTCTGGCCGGCGGCGAATGCCGCCGGGGGAGCAGGTCAGCGCCGCAGCGCCGCGATAGGAAACCGCTTCAGTGTGTTGTCGGTTGGGCCTTCAGTTTTTCGATTTCGTCCTTAATGGCCAGCTTGCGTCGCTTGAGGCAAACGATCTCAAGATCATCCACCGATGGATGCAGCAGCGCATCGTCGATTTCGCGTTCGATATCGCTGTGTTTCCGGTGAAGCTCTTCAAGATGGGACGCCAGAGACATGAATGGATCTCCCTTTCATATTCTTGCCAGCGACCGTCGCAACAGCGTCCACCGCGGGCGCCTGCGTGACGGCCAAATGACAGTGTGCCACCATTGTTTCGCCTTGTCGAATACCACGTGGTAGCATTCCACCGAGCGCTGAAATGTGATAATGCGAGCCCGCCGTCGACGGAATGTCGGTGGACCCCGCCCATCAGGCGCGCATGGGCGCCGGAGCCAGCAGAACGGTGGACATGTCGGAACAGGAACAGGCCGAGATTCGTCTCGAGTTTGCACGCTTGAAGCAGGAACACGCCGATTTCGACGCGGCGATCAACGCGATGATCGCCACAGGCTGCGATCCGCTGCAGGTCCAGCGCATGAAGAAGAAGAAACTGGCGCTGAAGGACCGGCTGAGCGCATTGGAAGACCGCATCATCCCCGACATCATCGCCTGAGCGGGCGTTTTTTTCGGAATCCGGTCTGCGCGACGACAGACCCCGCCAGTCAACACTCGATCCGCCATTGTGAGAACAAGATGCGTGTTGCTTTTGTGGAATGGCCGGAGGCACTTGAGGCAAATAGCGCGGAATGGGATGGCATCGCCGACCGGCTCATCGCTGCACGGCCGGATATCCTGATCACCAACGAACTTCCATTCGGACACTGGATTGCCGAGCAACCGGCTTTTGATGCCGAGCATTCCCAACAAAGCATCGACGCACACGAAAAGGGGCTCGAAGCCCTCGCCGGGTTGGGTATCCCGGCCATACTTTCGTCAAGACCTGTACGAGCGGAAGGCTTGCTCGTCAACGAAGCCGTGGCGATCGAGAACAGCGTTGTCCGGCCAGTTCATCGAAAGCACTATTTTCCCGAAGAGCCCGGCTGGTACGAGGCCAGCTGGTATGTTCCCGGCAGCGACGGCTTTACAGCCAGCGCGGTTGGTGGCCTGACCGTTGGTGTGATGTTGTGCACCGACGCGATGTTCAACGAACATGCGCGCAGCTACGGACGTCAGGGCGCCTCCCTCATCGCCATCCCGCGCGCGGCGGGCACGGCGACGGAAAACTGGCTCACCGCAGGTAAGATGGCTGCGATCGTGTCGGGAGGCTATGTGGTGAGCTCCAACCGGGTGGGCCGTTCTCGGAACGGCACTGTCTTTGGCGGCACCGGTTTTGCTTTCGCCCCGGATGGCGCCCTTCTGGCCGTAACTAACCCGTCAGACCCGCTTCAGGTCATCGAAATCGATCCGGAACGCGCCTCCAGGCAGCGCAGCGAATATCCCTGCTACGTTCGCGGTTAGTTTTCCGCCGCGGATAAGGCACGAAGCGCGCCGAAGAACGACCGCGATCCTTGCTCCGCAAGGCAAATTCGGCTACCTCGCCACTTTGCCGCCGGGGAGAGCAATTTGGCCCAGCACAAAGCCGAAGTCGCCATCATCATGGGCAGCCAGTCCGACTGGGCGACCATGCGTCACGCCGCCGAGATATTGGAGGTGCTGGAGATCCCGCACAAGGCGCTGATCGTTTCGGCCCATCGCACTCCGGACCGGCTCTATGATTTCGCTAAGGGCGCCAAGGCCGCCGGATTCAAGGTGATCATCGCCGGCGCCGGCGGTGCTGCCCACCTGCCCGGCATGACGGCCGCCATGACCCCGCTGCCGGTGTTCGGCGTGCCGGTGGAATCGAAGGCGCTGTCCGGCCAGGACTCGCTTTTGTCCATCGTCCAGATGCCGGCGGGCATCCCGGTCGGCACCCTGGCCATCGGCAAGGCCGGTGCCGCCAACGCGGCGCTGCTCGCGGCAGCCGTGCTTGCCCTCAACGACACCGCCCTGGCCGAACGGCTCGACGGCTGGCGTGCTGGCCAAACCGCCAGGGTCGCTGTCGTGCCGGTGGACCAGCCGTGAGCGCAGCGCTTCCCGTAGGCGCCGCCATCGGCATCATCGGCGGCGGCCAGCTCGGCCGCATGCTGGCGATGGCCGCGGCCCGGCTTGGCTACCGCACCATCATCCTCGAGCCGCAGCCGGATTGCCCGGCCGCCCAGGTCGCCAATCGCCAGATCGTCGCCGCCTATGACGATGCCGCCGCGCTGGCCGAACTTGCGGCCTCCTGCGCGGTTATCACCTATGAATTCGAGAATGTGCCGGTCACCGCCGCCGAGGCGCTGGCCGCCACCCGGCCGGTGCGGCCGCCGGCGCGCGCGCTGCAGGTGGCGCAGGACCGCGTCGTCGAGAAGGAATTCCTGAACGGCATCGGCGTTGCCACGGCCGCCTTCCACGCTGTCGACAGCGATGCCGATCTTGCCGCGGCCCTGGCCGACTTCGGCGGCAGCGGCGTGCTGAAGACCCGCCGCCTCGGCTATGACGGCAAGGGCCAGCGCGTTTTGCGCGGCGGCGAACCGGTCGAGGGCCTCTATGCGGTCATGGGTGGGGTGCCGCTCATCCTGGAATCGCTGGTTTCCTTCGAGTTCGAGATTTCCATGATCGCCGCGCGCGGTCTCGACGGCTCTCTGGTCGTGTTCGATCCGGCGCGAAACGTGCACCGTAACGGCATTCTGCACACTTCGACGGTCCCTGCTTCCGTCTCCGTCGCCACGGCCGACGCGGCCAAGCAGGCCTCCATGGCCATCGTCAGCGCGCTCGATTATGTCGGCGTGATCGGCATTGAGTTCTTCGTCCTGCCCGACGGAGGACTGCTGGCCAACGAGATCGCGCCGCGCGTGCACAATTCCGGCCATTGGACGGAGGCCGCCTGCACGGTTTCGCAGTTCGAGCAGCATATCCGCGCCGTTGCCGGCCAGCCGCTGGGCGATGCCGGGCGCCATTCCGATTGCGTGATGCAAAACCTGATCGGAGACGACGTTGCCGAGGTGCCGGCTTTGCTCGCCGAGCCCGGCCTCATGCTGCACCTCTATGGCAAGGAAGAAGCGCGGCCCGGTCGCAAGATGGGGCATTTCACCCGCATCCGTCCATTTGCCAACTGATCGTCGCTTACGCACGCGCCGAAGGTTGACATAAGCCGGGCACCCCGGTATTGAGCCGATCCGACAGGGCGCGTCTTCGGGCGCGCCTTAAAAATTAGGCCCGGAACCGGGCTAAGACCGACGGGCAAGACCATGAAGATCAAGAATTCGCTCAAGGCGCTCAAGGCGCGTCACCGGGACAACCAGCTGGTTCGTCGCAAGGGCCGCATCTACATCATCAACAAGACTGCCCCGCGCTACAAGGCGCGTCAGGGCTGATCCTGCCAGCGCGCCTGTAACAAGGCGCGCCGCATTGATGTCGAAACCAGATTCAGTTTGACGTCCGGCATCCCGGAGATAGAGTCCGGGAATGCGGATTTTTTTCGCCGTTTGCACGGCGCTTTCTCTTTCGATTCCTGTTCTGCCGGCCATTGCCGCCGACAGCACCACGGAGACCGCTGCGCCGCAGACGCGCGAACAGCGGCTCGACCGGCTGTTCTCCGATCTCAAGCATGAGCGCAATCCGAAGGCGGCCGAGCGCATCGCCGGCCGCATCTGGGCCGAATGGAACCGCTCCGGCAGCGCCTCGATCGACCTGATGATGCAATGGTCGCAGAAGGCGATCGAGGATCAGAAATTCGACGTAGCCCTCGATTTTCTCGACCAGGTGGTGACACTCGATCCCAAATATGCCGAGGGTTGGAACCGCCGCGCCACAGCGCATTTCCTGATGAAGAACTACGCCAAGTCGATGGCCGACATCGAGAAGACGCTGGAACTCGAACCGCGCCATTTCGGCGCCTTGTCGGGCATGGCGCAGATCATGACCGAGACCGGCCGCAAGCAGTCCGCGCTGGACGCCTGGCAGAAGGTGCTCGACGTCTATCCGATGTTGCGTAACGCTCAGGACCAGGTGTCGAAACTGTCCGAGGACCTAGCTGGAGAAGCGATATGAGGGAGAGGCGCTAGGAACTAGCGAATAGTAAGGACGAAGCGGGCCGGGGCAGAATCTGCCCCTTTATTATTGCCCGCTCACCAAGCGCTCACTTCTGCCCGTCGGCACCCAGATAGGCGATCCGCAGCATGTTCGTGGAACCCGGTGTCCGCAGCGGCACGCCGGCGGTGACGATGATGCGGTCGCCCGCCTTGCCGAAACCCTGTTCCGAAGCGATGCGGCAGGCGCGTTCGACCATGTCGTCGAGATCGGTGGCGTCTTCCGAGACCACGCAATGCGTGCCCCACAAAAGCGACAACCGCCGCGCCGTGGCCAGGATCGGCGACAACGCGATGATCGGCACCTGCGGCCGCTCGCGCGCCGCGCGCAGGCCGGTGGTGCCGGATGCGGTGTAGGTGACGATCGCCGACAGTTTCAACGTTTCGGCGATCTCGCGCGCCGCCAGCGAAATGGCGTCGGCACCGGTCGCTTCCGGTTCCGAGCGCTGGGCATTGATGATGCCGGCATAGGTCGGATCGCGCTCGACGCGTTCGGCGATGCGGTTCATCGTTGCCACCGCTTCGACCGGATAGGCACCGGCGGCGGATTCGGCCGAAAGCATGATGGCGTCCGCGCCTTCGAACACGGCGGTCGCCACGTCGGACACCTCGGCGCGGGTCGGCACCGGCGCGGAAATCATCGATTCCAGCATCTGGGTGGCCACCACGACCGGCTTGCCGGCACGCCGCGCCGCGCGTGTGATCTGCTTCTGGATGCCGGGCACCGCTTCGAGCGGCATCTCGACGCCGAGATCGCCGCGCGCCACCATCAGCGCATCGGACAATTCGATGATCTCTGCCAGTCGCGCCACGGCCTGCGGCTTCTCGATCTTGGAGAGCAGCAACGCCCGGCCGCGCGCGATCTTGCGGGCTTCCGCCAGGTCTTCCGGCCGCTGGATGAAGGACAGCGCCACCCAATCGACGCCGGCGGCGAGCACCGCGTCGAGATCCCTGCGGTCCTTCTCGGTCAGCGCGCCGACCGGCAAGTCCGTATCGGGCAACGACACGCCCTTCTTGTCGGAAATCTTGGTGCCGACCACCACCGTGGTGACGATGGAACGGCCGTCGGTCTTGACCGCCTTCAGCTCGACCTTGCCGTCATCGATCAACAGCCGGTGGCCGACCTCGACGGAGCGCAGGATCTCGGGATGCGGCAGGTGGACCCGGGTCGCGTCGCCAAGCTCCGGATTGTCGTCCAGCGTGAAGGTCTGGCCGACGGTCAATTCTTCCTTGCCATTGGCGAATTTGCCGACGCGCAACTTCGGCCCCTGTAGATCGGCCAGGATACCGATCGGGCGACCGACTGCGGCCTCGACCGAGCGGACGCGAGCAACGAGCGTGCGCATCAGGTCATGATCGGAATGGCTCATATTGATGCGGAACACATCCGCACCTGCCTCGAAGAGCTTTTTCAGCATGGCCTCATCGGAGGAGGCCGGACCGATGGTGGCTAGGATCTTGACCTTGCGGCTGCGTCTCATTGACTGTTTTGACCGTTGCTTGCCGGAGTGGCGGGCGCGCCCTCCGTGGTGGGCTGCTCGGTCAACTGGACCATCCAGCTGGCCTGCTCGCCCGTGTCGTATTCCTGGAATCCGGCGCGTTGGAAGCCCCGGGCGACGCAATCGGTTACGCCGGCGATCTTGAATTCCTTCTCGGCCACGCACATCGAGATCGGACCATCCCAACGGCCGCCGCGCTCGGCATCTTCTGCATAGAGATAATAAAACCTCGATGACAGCGGCCCCTCGATCAGCGTCTTGCAGGTCGAGCCTTCGATGTGCCACCAGCCTTCGGTGATCCAGCCCGATTTGGCGCGATAGCCGATGCCGACGCCGACGAGGTTCTGGGTGGCGTTGCACACCCTGAAATCGGCCCTGGCCTCGGATGCCATCACCAGCGGCGCCGCGAGAAGCACGAGCAGCGGCAGCAAGAGGGCGAGGCCCTTTCGCGTACGCTGCCGGCCGGCGGATGCCATTCGTGCCCCCTGGTTGATTGAAACTTGCATGATCAGGCGCCCTTTTCGAAGATGTCCGGGCGCATGTCAACGCGCCCCCCACTGTGAATCCAATCGATTTAATTGGCAAGCCGGCCCATGCCATGCCGGACGTGGAAAGTTTTTCGCAAAAACCTTGACCAAACAACGGCATTGCGCGGACTTCCGCTTCGTGGGATCACGCTACCATCCTCCTCCGCAACGCCACCGTTTGATTTCTCTCTGCCATGACCCGATCCACAGTTTTTGCGCCGTTCGACCTGATAGAAGGTGACCGTAGCCGCGGCATCGTGCTGGTGGCCGACCACGCGCGGCGCGATCTACCGGAAGAATATGGCGCGCTTGGGTTGCCAGCCGCGGAGTTCGAACGCCACATCGCCTATGATATCGGCGTCGAGGCGGTGACGCGCGAACTGGCTGCTCTCGTCAACGCGCCGGCGATACTCGCCAATTTCTCGCGGCTCCTGATCGATCCCAACCGTGGCGAGGACGACCCGACGCTGATCCGCCAGCTTTATGACGGCACCGTGGTGCCCGGCAACTATCCGATGTCGGCCGAGGAGCGCGCGCGACGGCTGGAGCGCTTCTACCGCCCCTATCACGACGCCGTCGCCGCTATGATCGCCTCGGTGGCCGAGGCGTCGGGTCGGGCGCCGTTCATCCTCTCCATCCATTCCTTCACGCCCGTTATGCAGGGCCGAACGCGTCCTTGGCATGCCGGCATCCTGTGGGACCTGGACGACCGCGCGCCGCGCCCGATCATCGAGGCGCTGGCGGCCGACAAGGATCTCGTGGTCGGCGATAACGAACCCTATGACGGCGCCCTGCGCGGTGACACCATGTTCCGGCACGCTATCGTCAACGGCTTCGCCCATGCGCTCATCGAAATCCGCCAGGACCTGATCGCCGACCAGAAAGGCGCACTCGCCTGGGCGGAGCGGCTGGCCCCGATCGTTGAAGTGGTCAACCGCCAACCCGATATACAGGCGGTGAGGATGTTCGGCTCGCGCACCGGGCCGCTGTGACGCGCCAAGACGAGGACACCACGATGAACGACCTCAGCGACGAACAGAAACGCGACTTCGAAGCGGCAGCCTTCCGCCGACTGCTCGAACATCTGCGCGAGCGCACAGACGTCCAGAATATCGACCTGATGAACCTTGCCGGCTTCTGCCGCAACTGCCTGTCCAACTGGTACCGCGAGGCCGCCGAGGCCAAAGGCGTTCCTCTTTCCAAGGACCAGTCGCGCGAGATCGTCTACGGCATGCCCTACGCCGAATGGCAAGCCCAGCACCAGACCGAAGCTTCCGACGCCCAGAAAGCCGCCTTCGCGACCAATCGCCCGAAGGATCATTGACGCCGACGACGGGGGCACCCGCGGACGCGAATATCAGCTTCGCGGCCCCGCCCCGTTTCTATTCCTGGACCAAGCCCAATTTCATCGCGGGACTTGACGAAAAAAACGAAACGATCTAGCGATTGAATCGTTTCAATTTCAGTCGGACCGAGCCATGCCCGCAGCCATTTCCATGCAAGACGCCGTCCGCGGCCGCTGGGCGGTGGCTGCGATGTTCTCCATCAACGGCTTTCTCACCGGCAGTTGGGCACCGCAGATTCCGGTCTTCCTGACCAGACTCGACATCAGCAAGGTGACGCTCGGCCTGCTTATCCTGCTGTTTGGCCTCGGCGCGCTCACCTTCATGCCTCTGTCCGGCTACCTGATGTCGAGATACGGCTCGCGCGCGGTTCTGCGCGGTTTTGCCAGTGTCTGCGTGTTCGGGCTGCTGATCGTGGCATTGGCCACCAACGTGCCGACGGCGGCGATAGCCATGTTCCTGTTCGGCGGCCTGATCGGCGGCATGGACGTTGCCATGAACGCCAACGCGGTCTCGGTCGAGCGGCGGCTATCGCGCGCGGTCATGTCCTCGTCGCACGGCTTCTGGAGCCTGGGCGGCTTTGCCGGCGGCAGTATCGGCGGCTTCGCCATCCAGCACTACGGCCACTTGACCCACGCGATCATCGTCACCGTCGTCGCCATTCTGCTGCTCGCCATCGCCGCGCGTTATCTGGTCACCGATCCGCGACCGATGGCGCAGGAACACCATAAATTCTCGCTGCCGAAGACACCCGCCATCTATCTCATCGGCCTGATGGCGCTGATCACCATGATCCCGGAAGGCGCCGTGCTCGATTGGGCAGCCCTTTATCTGAAACAGGAACTCGGTGCCGATCTCGCCACCGCCGGCCTTGCTTACGCGCTGTTCTCCGGCGCCATGGCCCTGATGCGCTTTGCCGGCGACGGCGTGCGCAACCGCTTCGGCGCAGTGACGACGCTGCGCGTGTCTTCGCTGATCGCCTCCTCCGGCATGTTCGTGGCGGCTTTGTCGCCCTGGCCCTGGCTGGTCATCGCCGCCTTCGCCGTCGCCGGGCTCGGCATCGCCAACATGGTGCCGATCGCCTTCTCGGCCGGCGGCAATCAGCCTGGCATGGCGTCGGGAACCGGCATGAGCGTGGTCACAACCATGGGTTACTCCGGCATCCTCCTGGCGCCGTCCCTGATCGGCTTCGCCGCCGAACATGTCGGCTTCACCGCCGTGTTCATGGTCTTGTCCGGCTTCCTCGCCATCGTCTTCCTGATGTCGAACCTGGCG
Source organism: Mesorhizobium sp. YL-MeA3-2017 (assembly GCF_030814575.1). Taxonomy (NCBI): domain Bacteria; kingdom Pseudomonadati; phylum Pseudomonadota; class Alphaproteobacteria; order Hyphomicrobiales; family Phyllobacteriaceae; genus Mesorhizobium; species Mesorhizobium sp. YL-MeA3-2017. The sequence continues at coordinate 2,378,086 of NZ_JAUSVH010000001.1, forward strand.
CATGCCGCCGATTTCGCGGCTCAGCCGGCGGAATAGGCCTTCAATGCCTCATGGAGGAAGTCGGCGACGCGACGGATGCGCAGCGAACCGCGCACGTCGCGGTGCATGGCCAGCCACACCGGCAGCGGCGGCAGGGCGAGCTCCGGCAGCAAGGTCTCGACAAACGGCTCCCTGTTGGCCAGCGGCCGCTGGGTGAAGCCGATGCCGTTGCCGGCACGCACCGCCTTCCAATAGACGATCTGGTTGTCGCAGCGGAAGCGGAAGGCACTGCGCTCCAGGGTGACGCCGAAGGCGGCGAAACCGCGGATGATGCTGTCGTCGCGGTCGAAGCCGACGATATCGTGATCGACGATGTCGGCTGTCGTCTGTGGCCTGCCTCGTCGCGCCAGGTAGGACGTTGCCGCGCAAGCGCACAGCGGGATGTCGGTCACCTTGCGCGCGACCAGTTCGTTCTGCGCTGGCCGCACCATGCGGATGGCGATGTCGGCATCCCGCCGCAAAAGATTCTCAACCTGGTTGGATGCGACAACCTCGATCTCGATGCCGGGTTCCTCCAGGCCGAGCCTGGCGGTGATTTCCGGCAGCACATGAGCCGCGACGACCTCGCTGGCCGCGATACGCACCGTGCCTTCGATCGCCTCGACCGAACCCAGTGCCAGCAATGAAAAGGCGGTTGCCCGCTCGGCCACCGCCTGACCGCGCTCATAGAGCACTATACCGGCCTCGGTGAGCTGATAGCCGCGCCGCCCGCGCCGGAACAGCGTGACGCCGAGCGCCTGCTCCAGTTCCGTGATGTGGCGGCCAAGCGTCGGCTGGCTGGCGGCAAGCTTGCGCGCCGCGGCCGACAGGCTGCCGGTCTCGGCCACCGCCACGAAACTCTTGATGAGGTTCCAGTCCATATCCTGCATATTCAAAAATGAATATCAGAACGCCGAATTACGTCAATTTTCATTCGCCCGCGAAAAGAGAAAATAGGGCCATCGAAACCCGAACACGGAGACATTCAATGACCACGATCGCAATCCTCGGTGCCAATGGACGCCTCGGCCGCGCTGTCGGCAAGGCTTTCGTCGAGGCAGGATATGATGTCCGCGCCATCACCCGCAGCGGCAAGCTGCCGGCGGACCTCGCCGGCGCCGAGGCCGTCGCCGCGGACGCACTCGACCGCAACGCGCTGATTCGCGCCACCCAGGGCGTCGATATCGTCTTCCACGGCCTCAATCCAATCTATTCCGACTGGAGCAGCGTGCTGCCGATGGCCAGGAATGTTGTCGCCGCCTGCGAGGCCAATGGCGCGGTGCTGCTGTTCCCGGGCAACGTCTACAATTACGGCTCGCCTATCCCCGAATTCATCACCGAGGACGCGCCGATCCGGCCGACGACCGAGAAGGGACGCATTCGCGTTGAGCTGGAAGACATGCTGCGCACTGAGGCCGAAGCTGGCCGCCTGCGTACCATCCAGTTGCGCGCCGGCGATTTCTTCGGCGGCACCGGAACCGGCTCATGGTTCGACATGGTGATGGCCTCGAAAGTTCAGAAGGGCGTCTACACGGCCGCCGGCCCGACCGACATCGTGCATGAATGGGCCTATTTGCCCGACCTCGCCGCCACCTTCGTCGCGCTTGCCGACAATCTCGACCGGCTCGGCACCTATGAGACGCTTCACTTCCCCGGCCATGCCGTCACCGACATGGACATGAAGGCGGCGATGGAAAAGGCAGTCGGCCGCAAGCTCAGCATGGCCGCCATGCCCTGGTGGGTGTTGAGGGTTGGCGCGCCGTTCGTGCCGATGTGGAAGGCACTCGTGTCGATGTCCTATCTGCGCTTCGAGCCGCATCGGCTGGTCTCCGGCAGGCTGGAAAAGCTGATCGGATCGATCCCGCACACGCCGCTCGACCGCTCCGTTGCCGAAGCCCTGACCGACCTTGGCATCCCGGTGGCCAGCGTCGCCTCGCACGCCGAAGCCGCCTGACCGCCCGGCGCGAACAACGCGCCAAGCAAAAAAGGCCGCCCGGGAAAACGGGCGGCCTTTTGTTCGTCTGACTTCTTGCCGTTTATTCGGCCGCTTTGCGCAGCGCGCCAACCGCGTCGGCACCGGCCACGTCGTCATTCGACGCGGCCTCGCGGCGCCTGAACAGGCGACCGAGCCAGCCGCGCTGGCCGGGCTTGCGCTTGGCGCGGGTGAACACCATCAGCATGGCCGGCGTCACCACCAGCGTCAGAAGCGTAGCGAAAGACAGGCCGAAGACGATGGCCGAGGACAGCGAAATCCACCACTGCGTCGACGGCGCGTTGATCGTCGTCTCATGGTGGAAGATTTCAAGACCGAGGCCGAAGGCGATGGGCAGCACGCCGAGGATCGCCGACACCGCCGTCAGCACCACCGGGCGGGCGCGTTCGCGGCAGGTCTGCAGCACCGCCTCGGTCTTGTCCCAGCCCTCTTCGCGCAGTCGGTCGTAAGTGTCGATCAGCACGATATTGTTGTTCACCACGACCCCGGCCAGCGCGATCACGCCGATGCCGGACATGACGATGCCGAAAGCCTGACCGGTCATCATAAGCCCGAGGAACACGCCGATCGTCGCCATGATCACGCAGGAGAGCACCAGCAACACCGAGGTGAACTTGTTGAACTGCGCCAGCAGCACCAGGAAGATCAGGAAGATCGCCGCGCCGAACGCCTTCGACAGGAAGGAACTGGCTTCCGCGCTGTCCTTGTTAGAACCGGCGAGCTTCCAGCGGAAGTGCGAAGGCAGGCCCATGTCGGCAATCGCCTTGGTCACCTCGGCCTGCACGGCCGCCACTTGCCCTCCGGCGGCAACGTTGGCCTGCACCACCACGGTGCGGGCGCTGTCGATGCGGTGCAGCGTGCCGACGCGCGGCTCCGGCTTGCGGACGACGAAATTCGAGATCGGCACCGAACCCTGGCTGGTCTGCACGCGCAGTTCGTCCAGCGTCGACAGCGTGCGCCGATCTTCCGGCAGCCGCAGGCGGATGTCGACGGCATCGTCGGCACCGGCCGGGCGGTATTCGCTGAGCTTCAGCCCGTTGGTAACGAGTTGCACGACGGTGCCAACCGAGGTCGGATTGACGCCGTATTGCGCCGCCTTGCTGCGGTCGACCTCCAGCGCCCAGTCGATGCCGGGCGGCGGCAGGCCATCCGACACGTCGATGACATGCGGCACTTTGGCGACGCGGGCGGCGACGTCGCGCGCCACTTTCTCGATGCCAGCCGGATCGGCGGCCGAAATACGCACCTGAATAGCCTTGCCGGTTGGCGGGCCGGCTTCCGGCACGCGCACTTCCACGTCGACGCCAGGAATGCCGGCCATAACTTCGCGCAATTCGTGCAGGATCTGATTGGCCGACTTGCGCTCGCGCCAGTCGACGAACTCATACTGGATGACGCCGACGACGTCTTCGGGAATGTCGGCGCCGCCGCCTTGAGTCTTGCCGACACGGGTATAGACCGATTTGATCCCCGGCCAGCCAACCAGCTTGTTTTCGGCAATGCGCGTCGCCGCGTCCATCTCGGCCAATGAGAGGTTGCCGCGCGCATGCACATAGAGAAGGCCGTAGTCCGGCTCGACATTCGGGAAGAATTCGACGCCGGCGCCGTATTTGGAATAAGCGACCTGCACGCCGACCAGGAGCACGACCGTCAGCATCAGCACCGTCTTCGGGTACTGCACGGCCTTGCGCACCAGCGCCATATAGGCGCCGTCCTTGCGCTCTTCCTCGCTGTGCAATTCGGCCTTGGCGAATATGGCGCCGAGCGTCGGCGTGAACACCAGCGCATAAAGCATCGAGGCCGCCAGCGTGACGATCAGCGTGATCGGCAGGTATTTCATGAAGTCGCCGATGATGCCCGGCCAGAACAAGAGCGGCGAGAAGGCGGCGATACGCGTCATGGTAGCCGCGATGACCGGACCGGCCATGCGCTTGGCGGCAAGCGCGAAGGCTTCTTCCTTCGGCATGCCTTCCGTCATGCGCCGCTCGGCGAATTCGGTGACGATGATGGCATCGTCCACCAGCATGCCGACGGCCAGGATCAGGCTGAACAGCACGATCATGTTGATCGTGTAGCCCATCATGGCAAGTAGCAGGATACCGATCAGGAACGATGACGGGATGGCCAGACCGATGAGCAGCGAGGCGCGTCCCGACAGCGCGTAGAGGATGACGATGAAGACCAGGATGACGGCGATCATCACGTGGTTCTGCAGATCGTTGAGAAGCTGCTTCACGAAGACGGACTTGTCCTGCGTGTAGGTGACTTCCATGCCCGGCGGTGCGACCTTGACGAACTCGTCGGCGACCTTCTTCGCGCCCTCGATCGTCTCGACGATGTTGGCGCCGATGCGCTTCTTCACTTCGATGGCGATGGCCGGCTTGCCGTCCAGCCGGGTGATGGTTTCGGCGTCCTTGAAAGTGGAGCGGATGGTCGCGACATCCTTCGCCTGCACCACGGCGTTCGGCCGCGCCACCACCGGCAGGTTGGCGACGTCTTCCGGTGTCTCGATGAGCGATGGCACCTTGACCGCGTATTTGCCTTCCGCGCCCTCGATATTGCCGGCCGCGACCAGGCTGTTGGACGCGCCGACGCCCTGCATCAGTTGATCAAGCTGCAACCCGTATGAGGAAAGCTTGACCGGATCGACGACGACTTCGACGAGGTCCTTGCGCGCGCCTTGCAGCGTGCCTTCCAGCACGCCCGGAACTTCCTCGATGCGGTCGCGCAATTCGCGCGCGGCGGCGGTCAGCACACGCTCGGGCACATGGCCGGAGAGAGTAACGACCAGCACCGGGAATTCGGAAATATTGACCTCGTTGACCGTCGGCTCCTCCGCCGCCTGCGGCAGATCGGCTTTGGCATCCTGCACCTTGGAGCGCGTGTCCTGCAGCGCCTGGGACAGATCGGTCGAGGGATCGAACTCGACCAGCACATAGCCACCGCCCTGGAATGCGGCCGAACGCATTTCCTTCAGGCCCTTCAGGCTTTTGAGCTTGGTCTCGACGGGTCTCAGCAGCAGCCGCTCGGAATCTTCCGGCGAGATGCCCTGATAGACCAGGGAAACATACATCATCGGAATCGGAACGTCCGGTTCGGCTTCCTTGGGCACCGACATATAGGCAATGGCGCCTGCGAGCAGCAGGAACACCAGCACCGAAATGGTCAGCCGCGCATTCTTGATGGCAAGCGTGACGATATCCATGGGGTCAGATCCCGTAAGTGGATGAGGACCGATCGGCCCGGATAAAAGCGACTAGAGCGCACCGGAGGCGGCATCGCCGCCGACCAGCTTCTTGATTTCCTGCAGATCGGCTTCGACTGGCTGCACGACATCGCCTTCGGCAACCAGCTCCTGGCCAGCGACAATGACCCGCGCATCGGCAGGAATGCCGCCGAGCACCAGGCCGTTCGGCATGTCGTCGACCAGATCGATCGGGAAGAAGGCGACCTTGTTGTCCTTGCCGACGGCGCGGATGCCGAGGTCGCCCTTGTTGCTCAGCGTCACCACCGAGCGCGGCAGCACGATCGCATCGGTCGGCTTGGCCGCAAGCGTGATCTCGGCCGTCATGCCAGCAGGGATCGCGCCATCGCCATTCGGGATGGCGATCTCGACACGGAAGGTACGGGTGGCGGTTGAGGCATCGCGGCTGATGTAGCGCACGGTCCCTTCCGCGACCTGGCCGCTGACCAGGCGCACATTGGCCTTGTCGCCGATCTTGAGATAGCCAAGGTCGCGCTCGCTGACTTCGCCGCGGGCGATCACCGGATCGAGGCTGAGGATCGTCGCCACCTCGCCGCCAAGCGGCACGGCGCTGCCGAGCTGGACCGGAATACGGTCGATGACGCCATCGAATGGCGCCTTCACTTCCTTGCGTGCCAGTTCCATTTCAGCGGCGTCGAGCAGCGATGTCGCCAATGCCAGCGCCGAGCGGGCGCTGTCCAGCTGGAGCTTGGCCAGATTGCCGGTCTTGGCCAGCCGCTCGGCCGCATCCAGCTCCGCCTGGCGCTGCCCCTTCAACTGCCGGGCGTTCTCGACGGCGGAAACCTTCTCCTCGGCGTGGAGCTTCAGCACGACATCGCCGATCTTGACGCGGTCGCCCTGCTTCACCGGCAATTCGCCGATAATACCGGCGACACGGGTCGCGAGCACCGCGCGCTTATCGGCTTCGGTGATACCGGAAACGCGGATAGCGCGCGCATGTTCGCTGCGCGGCGGCGTCACCACCTTGACGATGCGCAGCGAGACTTTCTGCTCGGTCGGGCCAGACTTCGCTTTCGCATCGGTCCCGGCCTTTGGCTGGTCGGCGTTCGACGCGCTGCCAACGGATGAGAAATGCCCCGTGGCCACCCAGGCGGCGAAGCCGACGAGCACCACAATGGCAGCAACCTTATGAAACCTGATTTTCGGCATCATCGTCTTCCGGTATGAGCGTGAACCCCCGCCGCGTCGCCGGTCGGCGCGCTGGATATGGGGATGCGCATCGCCTTGTTCAAATTACCGTGATCGGCGGCGCGCGGTTTTTACATGAAAGTTGCTTATTAGACAGTGGTAAAAATAGGTGCGGTTACCTTCAGGTGCCCACCCGCACCGCAACGGCCAATGATTTTCGCGCGATTGCGGCATGTTTGTACCGGGAAGGCAAAAGACTTTCCCAGCGGATTGCTGCACGGCTCCCGCCTCCCCAGCGAGCACGGCAACCCCTGCCGCTTTGTCTGCTTGACGCCGCCTTGCTGATAGTTGCGATCGCTTCGTCAGCCGCTTGAAGAACCGGCAAATCACCCAGCGATGCCTGTAGCGATGACATCATAACCAGCTGGAAACGCGGCATTATTCCTATCTTTCCTGCTGAACGGCCAGTCAGCGAACCTTTGCACAACCCAGCTCTGGAGGCGCGACGAGCAACGCTCGTGCGAAGTTGGAAACCGCGAATCGCCGGCTGCGAACGGTGGTCGCGTGCTGGCGTTCGGCAGGTGTCACAACGCCACCTCGGGTCGACTGGATGCCGAAATTTTGGCAGCAGGCGTCAGGATGATGAAGCGGCGTGCGCTCGAACAGGCCTTTCACGACAATGGTCGTCATGACGCAGGTGTCCCGCGCGACAAATTCTTGACTCAGACGATCATGTATCGATAGCTGCTGCCGCGATTGGTTCGTTCAACCGAGGAGAACATGATGAAGTCCATTCTTTCGATGCTGGCTGGCGCGGCTGCGCTGACGGCCGGTTTCACCGCTTTGCCGGTTACGGCCGCCGACGCGGAAGGCATCGTCGTCTACAATGCCCAGCACGAAAGCCTCGGCAAGGAATGGGCCGAAGCCTTCACCAAGGAAACCGGTATCAAGGTGACGCTACGCAATGGCGGCGACAGCGAGTTCTCCAACCAGATCGTCGCCGAAGGCAAGGCCTCGTCCGCCGACGTCTTCCTGACCGAGAATTCGCCGGCCATGGCACTGGTTGACGCCGCCGGCCTGTTCGCGCCGATCGAGGCCGACACGCTGGCGCTGGTGCCTGACCAGTACCGCCCGTCCGACAGCAAGTGGGTCGGCATCGCCGCCCGCAGCACCGTATTCGTCTACAACAAGGACAAGCTGAAGGAAGACCAGCTGCCGAAGTCGCTGCTCGACCTCGCCGATGCCAAGTGGAAGGGCCGTTGGGGCGCTTCGCCGTCCGGCGCCGATTTCCAGGCCATCGTCTCCGCCTTGCTCGAATTAAAGGGCGAGGAAGCCACCGCCACCTGGCTGAAGGCCATGAAGGAGAACTTCAAGCCGTTCAAAGGCAACAGCACCGTGATGAAGGCGGTCAACGCCGGTCAGGTCGAAGGCGGCGTGATCTATCACTATTACTATTTCGGCGATCAGAATAAGACCGGCGAGAACAGCAAGAACATCGGCATGCACTATTTCAAGAACCAGGATCCGGGCGCGTTCGTCTCAATCTCGGGTGCCGGCGTGCTGGCTTCGTCCAAGCATCAGAAGGAAGCCCAGGCTTTCGTCAAATGGCTGGCCGGCAAGGGCGGCCAGGAGATCCTGAAGACCGGCACGTCCTTCGAATACGCGGTCGGCAAGGACGCGCAGTCGAACACCAAGCTGGTTCCGCTTGCCGACCTGCAGGCGCCCAAGATCGACCCGCAGAAGCTGAACTCCAAGAAGGTGACCGACCTGATGACGGCGGCTGGCTTGCTTTAGCCGGCATTCGTCCTAAAAGGACTTCGCCGACAACGCTCCCGCGGTCCCCGCGGGAGCATTTCGTTTCCGAGATACTGTTCTTGATGCCCGAACCCGCCGCAATCCACCCTTCAAAGGCTGCTCGCCACAGGCAGGCGCGGCTATGCGGGTGACTTGATGGTGGCCTCGGGCGAACTCGCACGGACCGGTGTGTCGGTCCGTTCGACCGGCCGGCGGACGCCGCGCCGCGCCTTCCCGCTGATCTCGCTGGCCGCCGTCGCCGTTTCGGCCCTCGCGCTCCTGCCGCTCGGCTTCGTCGTCTTCATCGCCGTCCAGACCGGCTGGGAAACCGTCGTACAGTTGGTCTTCCGGCCACGCGTCGGCGAACTTCTGGTCAACACCGTGCTCCTGGTCCTGCTGACGGTACCGATCTGCGCGGTGCTGTCGGTGGCGCTCGCCTGGCTGACCGAGCGCAGCGATCTGCCCGGCGCCCGGCTCTGGTCCTGGCTCGCGGTGGCGCCGCTCGCCGTGCCCGCCTTCGTGCATTCTTATGCCTGGGTCACGCTATGGCCCGGTCTCAACGGCCTGTTTGCCGGCGTGCTGGTGTCGGTGATCGCCTATTTCCCGTTCCTTTATCTGCCGGTGTCGGCCGCCTTCCGCCGCCTCGATCCAGCTCTGGAGGACGCGGCCGCCTCGCTGGGGCTGAGCCCCTGGCGCGTATTCTTCCGCGTGGTGCTGCCACAGCTGCGGCTGGCGCTGTGCGGCGGCGCGCTGCTGGTCGGCCTGCATCTGCTCGCCGAATACGGGCTTTACGTCTTCGTCCGTTTCGACACGTTCACCACGGCGATCGTCGACCAGTTCCAATCGACCTTCAACGGCCCTGCCGCCAACATGCTGGCGGGCGTTCTGGTCGCCTGCTGCCTAGTGCTGCTGACGCTTGAAGTGCTGGTGCGCGGCGAGGAGCGTTATGCCCGCGTCGGTTCGGGTGCTGCGCGCCTGAAGCCACGCACCGTGCTCGGCCGCGCCACCCTGCCCTGCTTGCTGTTGCCGGTTGCCGTCACGGCGCTGACGCTGGGCGTGCCGTTCCTCACCATTGGCAGCTGGCTCCTCGCCGGAGGCGTCGAGGTCTGGCGTATCGACGAGATCGGGCTGGCGCTCGGCCAGACCCTGCTTCTTGCTGTTGCCGGCGGTGTGCTGGCGACGATTGCAGCCACGCCGATGGCCTGGCTGTCGATCCGCGCACCCGGCCGCCTGCAGCGCGTGCTGGAAGGCTGCAACTACGTGGTTGGCGCCCTGCCCGGCGTTGTGGTGGCGCTGGCGCTGGTTACGATTGCCGTGCGTGTCGTGCAGCCGCTCTACCAGACGCTGGCCACCATCCTGTTCGCCTATGTGCTGATGTTCCTGCCGCGCGCGCTGGTGTCGTTGCGTGCCTCAATCGCCCAGGCGCCCGTGGAACTGGAGCGCGCCGCCGGCAGTCTCGGCCGTTCGCCGCTGAGGGCGCTGTGGGCGACGACGATCCGCCTGTCGGCGCCGGGTGCAGCCGCGGGCATGGCACTCGTCGCGCTCGGCATCATGAACGAACTTACCGCAACCCAGATGCTGGCGCCCAACGGCACCCGCACGCTGGCAATGGCGTTCTGGAGTTACAGCGGCGAGATCGACTATGCCGCCGCCGCACCCTATGCGGCGATCATGGTGGCGTTGTCGCTGCCCCTGACCTGGCTGCTCTATATGCAGTCGAAGCGAATGGCCGGCCAATGAGCTTTCTGGAAATCACCTCGCTGGCCAAATCCTACGGCCCGGTCGCGGCCGTCGCCGGCATCGACTTGACCGTTGCCGCCGGCAGCCGAACCGCGATCGTCGGCCCCTCCGGCTGCGGCAAGACCACGCTGTTGCGCCTGATCGCCGGCTTCGAGACGCCCGATGCCGGCCGTATCGCGCTGGCTGGCCAGACCCTCGCCAATGGCGGGACGGCAGTGCCGGCGCATCTGCGTGGTATCGGCCTGGTGGCACAGGACGGCGCGTTATTCCCGCATCTGTCGATCGCCGGCAATATCGGCTTCGGCATGGACAAGCACGAAGCGAAGCGCGACGAACGCATCGCCGAGCTCGCCTACATCGTCGGGCTGGACAAGGGCGTGCTCAAGCGCCGGCCTCACCAGCTGTCCGGTGGCCAGCAGCAGCGCGTGGCACTGGCACGCGCCATGGCGATGAAACCGCGCCTGATGCTGCTCGACGAACCGTTCTCGGCACTCGACACCGGCCTGCGCGCCTCCATGCGCAAGGCGGTGGCCGAAATGCTGGAAAGCGCCGGCATCACCACCATCCTGGTCACCCACGACCAGGCCGAGGCCCTGTCCTTCGCCGACCAGGTCGCGGTCATGCGCGAAGGGCGCTTCTCGCAGATTGGCACACCGCGCGACCTTTACCTCAAGCCGAAGGACCGCATGGTTGCCGAGTTCCTCGGCGATACAATCGTTTTGTCGGCCAAGATCGGCGGTGGTTTTGCCGAAACGCGGCTCGGCCGCATCGCCGTCGACGGCAAGGAACGACACGACCTTGCCCGCATCATGCTGAGGCCCGAACAGGTGATGCTGGCACCGGCCTCCCGCGCCGATCTCGACGCCGCGTCGAAGCCCGGCGTGCTGTTTGGAGAAGTCACCGAATCGGAATTCGGCGGCTCGGCCTGCACCGTCGCGGTCAAGCTTTTGAACAGCCCCGATCCGCCCGAGGCGGCCGCCATCGGCAACACCCCGCTCATCTTGAGGAAACCCGGCCTCGACGCGCCGTCCGTGGGCGACATCGTGCGCATCAGCGTCGTCGGCAAGGCGCACGTGTTTTCTTAAGAACGCCGCCTCTGCGTCCTTACCGCATGGGGTAGGCGCTACAGTCGCTTCCCGGCGCTGTCGAACCAGTGCAGTTTCTCGGCCGGCACGGTCACCTCGAGCCGGTCGCCAGGTTTCGCCGCAGCCCGACCGGAAACCCTGACGATGATGCGACTGCCGGCGGCGGCGCAATAGAGGAAACTCTCGGCGCCCACCGGCTCGACCGCCTCGACCAGTGCCGGCAAGACGATGGCACCAGAGGCCGCCTTGCCGGTGGTTTCGGCATCCTCCGGCCGGAAACCCAAGGTCGCCGCGTGAATCGGCGCCGCGATAGCCAGCGATACGCCATTGGCGAACACCTTGTCCTGGCTGTCGGCGGGGCTATCCGGTTTGGCCGCGACGCCGAGCAGATTCATCGGCGGCGCGCCGATGAAGGAAGCCACGAAAGTCGAGGCCGGCTTTTCATAAATGTCGAGCGGCGCGCCCATCTGCTCGACCAGTCCGGCGTTCATCACCACCAATATGTCGGCCAGCGTCATCGCTTCCAGCTGGTCGTGCGTGACGTAGACCGAGGTGACGCCCAGCGAACGCTGCAGGTTCTTGATCTCGACGCGCATCTGCCCGCGCAGCTTGGCGTCGAGATTGGAGAGCGGTTCGTCGAACAGGAACACTTTCGGGTTGCGCACGATGGCGCGACCCATGGCGACACGCTGGCGCTGGCCGCCGGAAAGCTCGCGCGGACGCCGGTCGAGCAGATGCGACAGTTCCAGCACCTTGGCGGTGGAGCGCACCCGGGAATCGATCTCCTCCTTCGGCGTGCCGCGATTGCGCAGGCCGTAGGCCATGTTGTCGTAGACCTTCATATGCGGATAGAGCGCATAGTTCTGGAACACCATGGCGATGTCGCGCTCGGTCGGGCCGACGGCATTGACCACCTTGCCATCGATGGCGCAGGTGCCGGACGAGATCGTCTCCAGCCCGGCGATCATGCGCAGCAGCGTGGACTTGCCGCAGCCGGACGGGCCGACCAGCACGCAAAGCTCCTTGTCGGGAATGGCGATCGACACGCCCTTCACCGCTTCCACCCCGCCGGGATAGACCTTGCGCACATCCTTCAGGTCGACAGTCGCCATCTATTTCTCCGTATCGACGAGGCCGCGCACGAACCAGCGCTGCATCGCCACCACCACCAGGATCGGTGGCACGATGGCGAGGATCGCCGTCACCATCACCAGATGCCATTGCGTATCGGCGTCGGCGAAGGACACCATCTTCTTCAGCGCAATGACGATGGTGGTCATGTCGTTGCGGTTGGTGACCAGGAGCGGCCACAGATATTGCGTCCAGCCATAAATGAAGAGGATGACGAACAGCGCCGCGATATTGGTGCGCGACAGCGGCAAAAGAATATCGAAGAAGAAACGCCAGGGGCCGGCACCGTCCACCCGCGCCGCCTCCACCAGTTCGCCCGGAATGGTCATGAAGAACTGCCTGAACAGCAGCGTCGCGGTGGCCGAGGCGATCAACGGAATGATCAGGCCGGCATAGGTGTCGATCAAGCCGAGATCGACCATCACCTTGTAGGTGGGCAGGATGCGCACCTCGACCGGCAGCATCAGCGTGATGAAGATCAGCCAGAAGATCGTCATCCGGAACGGAAAGCGAAAAAAGACGATGGCGTAGGCCGACAGGATCGAGATGACGATCTTGCCCACGGCGATGCCCAATGCCATCACCGTCGTGTTGAGAAGCAGCGTACGGGCTCCAACGCCGCCGATGCGGCCGACGCCGCCGAAAAGCGCCTCGCCATAATTATTCCAGAACTCGCTGCCCGGCGTCAGCGGCAGCGGCGGCCGCAGGATCGTCTGCAGCGTCTGCGTCGACGCCACGAAGGTGTAGTAGATCGGGAAGGCGACGATGACGAGGCCGAGGATCAGTACGGCATGGGCGACATAGATGCCCGTCGACGACTGGCCGATCATCAGCTTGTCGTGCCCGCTGGCGGACGAAAGCGGCTTCGGCTCAGCCATAATGCACCTTCCTCTCCACATAGCGGAACTGGATGGCGGTGAGCGCGATCACGATCACCATCAGGATGACCGACTGCGCGGCCGAAGAGCCGAGGATCAGATTGACGAAGCCGTCATTGTAGACCTTGTAGACCAGCGTTTCGGTCGCCTTGCCGGGCCCGCCGCCGGTGACGGCATGCACGATGCCGAATGTGTCGAAGAAGGCATAGGTCGTGTTGATGACCAGGAGAAAGAAGGTCGTCGGCGCAAGCAGTGGGAAGACGATCGTCCAGAAGCGTTTCGTTTCCCCGGCACCGTCTATTGCCGCCGCCTCGATCAGCGTCTTGGGGATCGCCTGCAGACCGGCGACGAAGAACAGGAAATTGTAGCTGATCTGCTTCCAGGCGGCCGCCGCCACCAACAGGATCATCGCGTCCATCCCGTTGAGCACGGGGTCCCAGGCGATACCCATCTTGCGCAGCAGGATCGCCAGCGAGCCGATCGACGGATTGAACAGGAAGAGGAACAGCATGCCGGCGATGGCCGGGGCCACCGCATAGGGCCAGATCAGCAGCGTGCGATAGAACCCTTTGCTGCGCACCACCTTCTCGGCCATCACGGCCAACAGCAGCGCCACGCCCATGGCGACCGCCGCGGTCGCCACCGAGAAGACCACCGTCACCTTGATCGAATGCAGGTAGTTCGGATCGGCCAGCACCTTTTTGAAGTTGTCGAACCAGACGAATTTCGATTTCAATCCGAACGGGTCTTCCTTGAGCATCGACTGGTAAAGCGCCTGCGCCGCCGGCCAGTAGAAGAAGACCAAAGTGATGGCGAGCTGCGGCGCCACCAGAAGATAGGGCAGCACCTTGTTCGGAAAGACGACGCGAGGGGTCATAGGGCGCCCCGACCGTCAAGCGCCCCTGATCGCCTTCTTGCCGAACCGGCAGGAAGGCGATCAGGCAATCCGGTGCCAGCAAGCGGTCGGGTGACGGAGCGCGCCAAGCGTGTCAGTTCCCAAGTGCTTCCTTGATGGCGGCGTTGCCGCGCGAAACCGCGTTATCCAGCGCCTGCTGCGCGGTCTGCTGACCGGCCAGCATCTTCTCGTATTCCTCGTTAAGGATATCGCGCACCTGCGGCAGGTTGGGCAGTCGCACGCCCTTCGAATTGTCGGTCGGCGCCTTGCCCAGCATCTGCAGGATCGGCGTTTCGCGGCCCGGGTTCTTGTCATAGAAATCGGACTTCTTGGTCGCCTCGTAGGCGGCCAGCGTTACCGGCAGGTAGCCGGACTTCTGGTGCAGATATTCCTGCACCTCGGTCTTCGACAGATAGGTGAAGAAGGCAGCCACGCCCTTGTAATGGTCGTCGGGTTTGCCGGCGAACACCCACAGGCTGGCGCCGCCAGGCGTGGTGTTCTGCGGCGCGCCTTTGGCGTCGCTGTCATAGGGCAACTGGCCGATGCCGTAATTCATGCCCGATTTGACGATGTCGCCGAGACCGCCGGAAGATTCGGTGAGGATACCGCATTCGCCGGCGAGGAAGATCTGCTTGGCCTCGGAGGTGCGGCCGCCATATTTGAAGGTGCCGTCCTTGGCGAGATCGGCCAGCGCCTGGAAATGGTTCACATAGAGCGGCGCGTTGATCTTCAGTTCGACATCGCCGCCGGCGAGCCCGTTCTGCTGCGTTGCCCACGATACATCGTTCCAGGCCGCGAAATTCTCGGTGTGGATCCAGGTCAGCCAGGTCGTGGTGAAGCCGCAGGGCGCCGCGCCGCTCGCCTTGATCTTCTTGGCCGCCTCCCACACCTCGTTCCAGGTCTTGGGCGGGTTGTTCACGTCGAGCCCGGCCTTCTGGAAGATGTCCTTGTTGTAATAGAGGATCGGCGAGGAGGAATTATAGGGGAAGGACAGCATCGTGCCGTCCGGCTTCGAATAATAGGCAACGATGCCGGGCAGGTACTGGCTTTTGTCGAACTTGACGCCGGCATCGGTCAGCACGTCGGCCACCGGCTTCACCGCGCCTTCGGCGGCCATCATCACGCCGGTGCCGACATCGAATACCTGCAGGATGTCAGGCGCCTGTTTCGCGCGGAAGGCGGCGATGCCGGCATTCAACGCCTCGGGATAGGTGCCCTTGAACACCGGGACGATCTCGTAGTCCTTCTGGCTGGCGTTGAAATCCTTGGCGATCTTGTCGACGACCTCGGCGTTGGCGCCCGTCATGGCATGCCACCAGCTGATCTGGGTGACGGCAAAGGCCGAGGTGGTGGTGCAAAGCACGAAAGTGGCGGCGACCCCGGCCGCAAGACCGCGAAACGTCATGTTCCTCTCCCATTCTCCAGTGGCGCAAGCGAACTTCCGCCAAGGGAGTATGGGTCGAATGCGGCAGCCGGACAACGTTTTTGTTTCGTGTCAGACTATCGTAGCATCGTTTGGTTTGCGGCTGGCTTTCGAATTGCGCGAAATTAGTTAGCCAGCGCTGCATCCATCAAACGGATGGCATCGGCACCCGACCATTCGGCGGGCCCGTTCATGTGGCCGATCAGGCAGCCTTCGCCGTCGACCAGCAGCGTCACCGGCAGGCCGAGCGCCAGGCCGCGCTTCTTCAAATCGTTGAACACGCCCATCGAGGCGTCGCGATAATGCGCCAGCGATTTCACGCCGATCTCGTCGAGGAAGGCCTTGGGCTTGGTGTCGTCGCCGGTGTCGACATTGATCGCCATAACCTCGAACTTGTCCGAGCCCTTTTCCTTCTGCAGCGCATCCAGCGCCGGCATCTCGGCGCGGCACGGCGCGCACCAGGTTGCCCAGAGATTGACGAGCACGGTGCGGCCGGTGCGGTCGGCCAGCGTCATCGCCTTGCCGTCCGGCCCGTTGAAGGCCAGCGTTTTCAGCGATTGCGGCGGGTCGGCGGGCAACAGCGCGGCAACCTGACCGGTCGCGGCAGCCGCCACTTTCTTGGCGCGCTCGGTCTTGGCGGCGCAGACGGCGTCATCCTTGCCGACGGCAGCCGCGGCAACCGGCTGGGGCTCGTTGTTGCCAGACCCGCTCTCCCTGACATATACCGCGACCGCGCCGGCGAGAGCGCCGGCAACCAGTGCTGCGAGGATGAGCCGCGGGGCGGGAAACAGTTTCTTGCCGTCTGCCATGTCCAAATATCTCCGGGAAACGGGTTATAGCGATGAGCGACAAGAAGGCCAGCAACCAGATGTGGGGCGGACGATTTGCCTCGGGTCCGGCCGCTATCATGGAGGCGATCAACGCATCGATCTCCTTCGACCGCAAACTCTACGCCCAGGATATTCGCGGCTCGATCGCGCACAGTGAGATGCTGGCCGAAACAGGCATTATTTCGGCGGGCGATCAACACAAGATCGCTCACGGCCTGAACACGATTTTGAAAGAGATCGAGAGCGGTAAGTTCGAGTTCTCGACCCGGCTGGAAGACATCCACATGAATGTCGAGGCACGCCTTGCCGAGTTGATCGGCCCGGCGGCCGGCCGCCTGCACACGGCGCGCTCGCGCAACGACCAGGTTGCCGTCGACTTTCGTCTCTGGGTCAAGGACGAGTTCCACCGCGTCGCAGAGGCCCTGAAGGGGCTGATCGCCGCCTTCCTGGAGCGCGCGGAGGAACACGCCGCCACGGTGATGCCCGGCTTCACCCATCTGCAGACCGCGCAGCCGGTGACCTTCGGCCATCACTGCATGGCCTATGTCGAGATGTTCGCGCGCGACCTTTCCCGTGTCCGCGACGCCATCCAGCGCATGGACGAAAGCCCGCTGGGCGCGGCTGCCCTTGCCGGTACAGGCTTCCCGATCGACCGGCACAGAACCGCGAAGGCGCTCGGCTTCCGCGAGCCGACCCGTAATTCGCTCGACAGCGTTTCCGACCGCGACTACGCGCTGGAATTCCTGTCGGTGGCCTCGATCTCGGCCACCCATCTGTCGCGCCTGGCCGAAGAGATCGTCATCTGGTCGACGCCGCAATTCGGCTTCGTGCGCCTGTCGGACGGCTTCTCGACCGGCTCCTCGATCATGCCGCAGAAAAAGAACCCGGATGCCGCCGAACTGGTGCGGGCCAAAACCGGTCGCGTCAATGGCCATCTCATCGGCCTGCTCACCGTCATGAAGGGCCTTCCGCTGACCTATTCCAAGGATATGCAGGAAGACAAGGAAGCCGTCTTCGACGCGGCTGAGACGCTCGACCTGATGCTCGCCGCCATGACCGGCATGGTGACGGACATGACGGTCAATGCCGTCGCCATGAAGAAGGCCGCCGGCTCAGGTTATTCGACCGCAACCGACCTCGCCGACTGGCTGGTGCGCACGCTCGGCCTGCCCTTCCGCGAGGCGCATCACGTCACCGGCCGCGCGGTCGCGTTGGCCGAATCCAAGAAGCTCGGACTGGAGAAGCTTTCGCTGGAAGACCTGCGGTCGATCCATGCCGGCATCAGCGATGACATCTTTTCGGTGCTGTCGGTACAGAATTCCGTCAAGAGCCGCACCAGCTTCGGCGGCACCGCGCCGTCGGAAGTCCGCAAACAGATCCGTTACTGGAAAAAGCGCCTGGCCAAGGCGTGATGCCGGATGCAATGCCTAAGAAACTCGGCTACAAGCGACGCTCGAAACGCACGGACGGACGACACGATGACGGCAGGCAGGATACTGGTGACGCTGACGGTTCTGGCGACGGTGACGGCCGTCTCGGCCTGCGGACGCCGCGCCGCGCTCGACACGCCCTATGAGGCGGCGGTGCAGGAACGCAAGGACGCCGCCAAGGCCAAGCAGCCGGTACCACCGGAACCGACGAAACCGGAAACGGACAAGCCTTTCATCCTCGACAAGCTGATCCAGTAGCCTTTCCGGACGAACCACCGTGAACCATTTCGATTATCGCGACGGCATCCTGCATGCCGAGGACGTGGCGATACCCGCCATCGCCGCCAGCGTCGGCACGCCCTTCTACTGCTATTCCACTGCGACGCTGACGCGTCATTTCCGCGTTTTCTCCGAAGTCTTCGCCGGCCTAGACGCGATGATCTGCTATTCGCCCAAGGCGAATTCCAATCAGGCGGTGCTGCGCACGCTGGCCAAACTCGGTGCCGGCGCCGACGTGGTCTCGGAAGGTGAATTGCGACGCGCGCTCGCCGCCGGCATCCCTGCCGACAAAATCGTATTCTCCGGCGTTGGCAAGACGGCGCGCGAGATGGATTTCGCGCTGGCCGCCGGCATTCACTGCTTCAACGTCGAATCCGAGCCGGAACTCGAGCTCCTTTCGGCGCGCGCCGTCGCCGCCGGCAAGACGGCACCGGTGTCGCTGCGCGTGAACCCGGATGTCGACGCCAAGACGCACAAGAAGATTTCCACCGGCAAGGCCGAAAACAAGTTCGGCGTGCCGTGGCAGCGGGCCCACGAGGTCTATAAGCGCATGGCCGAGTTGCCGGGCATCAAGGCGATCGGCATCGACACCCATATCGGCAGCCAGATCACCGAGCTGCAGCCTTTCGACGACGCCTACCGGCTGCTGGCCGAACTGGCCGCAACGCTGCGCGCCGACGGCCACGCTATCGAACATATTGACCTCGGTGGCGGCCTTGGCATCCCTTACAAGACCGACAACAACCCGCCGCCGCTGCCCGACGCCTACGCCGCAATCGTGAAGAAGCATGTCGGCGGGCTGGGGATGAAGGTGATCTTCGAGCCCGGTCGCCTCATCGTCGGCAATGCCGGCATCCTGGTAACCGAGGTCATCTATCTCAAGGAAGGCGAGGCCAAGAACTTCGTCATCGTCGACGCGGCGATGAACGACCTGATCCGCCCGACGCTTTACGAAGCCTACCACGACATCCGCCCTGTACGACTGGGGCCGGCCGATGCGCCACGCATCCGCGCCGACGTGGTCGGACCGGTCTGCGAGACCGGCGACTATCTCGGCCACGACCGCGACCTGCCGAAGCCGAAGAGCGGCGATTTGATCGCCATCGGCACTGCCGGCGCCTATGGCGCGACGCAGTCCAGCACCTACAACACCCGCCTTCTGGTGCCGGAAGTGCTGGTCGACGGCGACCGCTTCGCCGTGGTGCGCGAGCGCCGGACCTATGAGGAACTGATCGGCCTGGATTCCATCCCGGACTGGCTGGCGTAAAACGCCGGCCCTCACAGGCTCTCGAGCACCATCGCCCTGACCGCACCGATCCCGTCTTCGTTGCGCTGGTAGAATATCCATTGCTTGATGCGCCTGGAGCGCACCAGACCCGACTGCGACAGCACGCGCATGTGCTCGCTGAGCGTGGCCGGCGTGATGCCGAGCTTGTCGGCGATCAGCAGCGCACAGACGCCGTCCTCGACCAAATCGCCATCCACCTGGCGCGGGAAATGCGCCACCGGATCCTTCAGCCAATCGAGGATTTGCAGCCGGCGCGGATTGGCGAGCGCCTTGAAGATATCAGCCTCTTGCATTTTGGTATTTTGCCAAGTTACTAAATGCTGTCAACTGCAACTTTCCGGAGCGCCCGATGCCTGCCGAGACGCGGATCACCCCTGAACGCATCGCCGAGACGGAGGCGCTGATCAGGCCGCATATAAGGCGCACGCCGGTGCTAGCGGTCGACATGGTCGATTTCGGCCGACCCGCATTTCCGGTGCAACTGAAGCTCGAATGCCTGCAGCATTCAGGTTCCTTCAAGGCGCGTGGCGCCTTCTCCAACCTCTTGCAGCGCGACATTCCAAAGGCTGGCGTGGTCGCCGCCTCGGGAGGCAATCATGGTGCCGCCGTCGCCTATGCCGCCATGCGCCTCGGCATCCCGGCCGCCATCTTCGTGCCCAGCGTCTCGCCCAAGGCCAAGACCGACCGTATCCGCGGCTATGGCGCCGAACTGGTGATCGCCGGCGACCGTTATGCCGATGCCCTTGCCGCCAGCGAGGCCTATGCGGCGAAAACCGGCGCATTGCCCGTGCATGCCTTCGAACAGACCGAGACCATGCTCGGCCAGGGCACGCTCGGTCTCGAGATCGAGCAGGATCTGCCCGACATCGACACGCTTCTGGTCGCCGTTGGCGGCGGCGGCCTGATCGGCGGCATCGCCGCCTGGTTGGCCGGGCGGGTGCGCATCGTCGCCGTCGAGCCGGAAGGCGCACCGACCCTTCACAACGCCTTGGCCGCGCGAGAACCCGTCGATGCGCCGACGGAGGGGGTCGCGGCGGACTCGCTGGCGCCGAAACGGGTCGGCTCGTTGATGTTCCCCGTCGCTCAGGCCTTTGTCGAACGCTCGATCCTGGTCGCCGACGGCGACATCGTCGCTGCGCAGAAGGCGCTTTGGGAGACGGTGCGGGTTGTCGCGGAGCCCGGCGGCGCTGCCGCCTTCGCTGCGTTGCTATCGGGCAAATACGCGCCGGCGCCCGGCGAACGGGTGGCTGTCCTGGTCTGCGGCGCCAACACGACGGCTGTGCAATTCTAAGACTGGATACACCCCGCGTGGACCGGCCGGCGGACGGGTTTATGACCCGCCTTTTCCAGAAGCCGCCTCGCCTTTGCCGTGTTTGCTGCTATGCTCCGGGCTAGCGAAGTCGCACCATTTCGGCCGGCTTCCCGGAAGAGCGGATGACAGAGCAACCCACATCCGGCATTGATCGCAGCCTGGCAGCGCGGCTCGCCGCAAGCAGGCTGGCGACGCGCGCGGTGATGGTCGTCGAACGCGGCTGGCCGCTCATCCTGCCTCTGCTCATCGTCGCGGCGCTGTTCCTGTCCGCCGCCTGGTTCGGCCTGTTCGCACATCTGCCGGACATGGTGCGCTTCGGCCTCGTCGCTTTGTTCGGTATCGCCGCGCTAGCAGCCCTTTATCCGCTGCGCTTCTTCCACCTGCCGACGGCATTGGAAATCGATCGCCGCATCGAAACCGCCAACGCATTGCTGCACAGCCCCCTCAGGGTGCAGGCAGACAAGCCGGGTGGCGCGCCCGGCGCGTTTGCGCAGGCGTTGTGGCGCGAGCATCAGAAACGCATGGCGGCAAAGCTCGGCTCGCTCGGCACCGATCTACCGGCCACCGATGTCGCCCGGCGCGACCCTTGGGCGCTGCGCTCCGTGGCAGCACTTGTGCTCGTCGTGGCGCTGGCTTTTTCCTACGGTCCGTCGGGCGGACGCATCGCCGATGCCTTCAACGCCGCCGGCATGCGCGACGTCGTTCCCTCGCGCATCGACGCCTGGGTGACGCCGCCGGCCTATACCGGAAAGCCGCCGCTCTTCCTGACCGCCGAGGCCAGCCGCCAGAACACCGCCTTCACCGTGCCGCAAGGCAGCGACGTGACGGTGCGCATCACCGGTGGCACCAATGTCGAAACGCTCGCGTATCTGGAAGCATCGGGCAACAGCCGCGACATTGAAGCCGATGCCTCGAAGGAACCCGCTGCTCCGGCTTCGACCGCGCAGCAGGAGCGCCCCGCCGCCCGTCAATTCAACGGCAAGCTTATCGCCGACGGCGCGCTGGTGCTGAAATCCGGCAGTGACGAACTCGACCGCTGGTCCTTTACCGTCACGCCCGACACCGCCCCGCAGATCAGCTTCGCCGGCGAGCCGAAGCGCGCGGTGAACGGCACCACAGAATTGAACTACCAGATCGTCGACGATTACGGCGCGACCTCCGCCCGTGCCGACTTCGCGCTGGCCGACCAGCAGCCGCTCGGCGCACGGCCGCTCTACGGTCCGCCGGAAATGTCGCTGGTGCTGCCGCGACGCGGCGCCAAGAACAATGCGGCCCGCACCACCAAGGATCTGACCGACCATGTCTGGGCAGGCTCGAACATCAAGCTGACGCTGGAAGCGACCGACGGCGCCGGCCAGCTGGCGCGCAGCGAAACCAAGAACTGGGTGATGCCGGAACGGCCCTTCGCCAACCCGCTGGCGCGCGCCGTCATCGAGCAGCGCAGGCTCTTGGCGCTGGACGCTAACACCAGGCCGCGTGTGCTCGAATTGATGGATGCGATCACGCTCCGGCCCGAGGACACGTTCGGTTCGATGACCAACTATCTGGCCTTGATGAGTGCCCGCAGCCGCCTCAAGCTCGCCGCCACCGATGACCAGTTGCGCGGTGTCGTGTCGTATTTGTGGGAGGTCGCGCTCGGCATCGAGGATGGCAGCCTGTCGACGGCCGAGAAGCGATTGCGCCAGGCGCAGCAGGCGTTGCAGGACGCGCTGAAGAATGGCGCCAGCGACGAGGAAATCGACAAGCTGATGAAGGAACTGCGGCAGTCAATGGCCGATTTCATGCGTGAGTTCGCCCAGCGCAACCCGCAAGGCAAGGACGGCCCACTGCCGAACGACGCCCAAGTCCTCAGTGAGAACGACCTCAAGCGCATGATGGACCAGATCGAGAATCTGGCGAAATCCGGTGACCGCGACAAGGCGCAGCAATTGCTGTCCGAGATGCAGGACATGATGAACAACCTGCGCACCGCCCGCCGCCAGGGGCCGAGCCAGCAGGATTCCGAACTGCGCAAGCAGATGGACAAGCTCGGCGAAATCATGCGCCGCCAACAGGAGATGATGAACGACACCTTCCGCATGGACCAGGCGCAGCGCGGCCAGCAAGGACAGGACGACCAGAGCCAGGAGATGCCGGGCGAAGATGGCCAGCAGCGCCAGGGCAACAACGGCACACCTCAGGATGGCGGCCGCGACGGCAAGCCGATGACGCCGCAGGAATTTGCCGATGCGCTCAAGCAGTTACAGGAAGGCCAGGGCAAGCTGAAGGGTGAGCTCGACAAGCTGAACAAGAACCTGGAAGGCCAGGGCATGGAGCCGAACGAAGGTTTCGGCGAGGCCGGCCGGGCGATGGGCGAAGCCGAAAACTCGCTCGGCGGCGGTCAGGGTGGCGCCGCCGTCGGCCAGCAGGGCCGTGCGCTGGAGGCGCTGCGGCGCGGCGCGCAGAACTTGATGCAGCAATTGCAGGCCATGCAGAGTGATGAGGGCGGTGGCCCGATCCACCAGCGCGGCGACGGTCGCGATCCCCTGAACAGGCCGATCCGCGGATCGGAAGGCCCGAACCCCGATCGGTCCGAGGTCAAGGTTCCCGACGAGATCGACATGCAGCGCGCACGCGAGATTATCGATGCGATCCGCAAGCGGCTCGGCAATGCGCTGAGCCCGGAGATCGAGCGCAGCTATCTGGAACGGCTGCTCGATCTCAAATAGGCGAAATGGAAAGCCCGGTCGGGCTGTCGTCTCAGGCTTTCGCGGCGGCGCGAAGCTGCGACAGTCGCTTGGCGGCGGTCGGTGGCATTGGCGGCGGGTTCTTCGAATTGGCTGCCTCGACCAACAGCGCGTCGCAGGCCGCTTCGGTCTCGCCGATCAGCCGGCGCATGAACTCTTCCCTTTCGAGTCCTGGAGGGATCGGCGGCAGGAACTGCGCCTTGATCGTGCCCGGATAGCGCAGGAATTTGCGGCGCGGCCAGTAAAGGCCGGCGACATGGGCGACAGGCACCACCGGCACGCCGAGCTGCGAATAGAGTTCGACGATACCATATTTGTAGGCCGGTTCATCGCCCGGCGCCCGGCGCGTCCCCTCGGGATAGATGATGAGCTGGCGCGGATTGCGTGACAGTTCCGCATTGGTGGCCGCGATGACCGCTTTCAACGCCTTGGAGCGGCTGCCGCGGTTAACCGGGATCATGCGCATCTTCATGATGTACCAGCCGAAGAACGGGATCCAGGTGAGCTCGCGCTTCAGGATGTAGAGCGGGTCCTTCAGATACGGAAAGAAGGCAATGGCGTCCCAGAAGGACTGGTGCTTCGGCGCCAGGATGAAGGAGCCCTCGGGTAGATTTTCCGTACCGGTGATCTGGCTGTCCGTGCCGGCGATCACCTTGTAGAGCCACATCGACGAGCGCGACCAGAACTTCGGCACGAGCCAGGCCCGGCGGCGCGACGACAGGAAATAATAAGGCGTCCACACGATCATCTGGACGATCAGGCTGACATAGAAGGCGAGGTTGAACGCCAGCGAGCGAATATAGAGCATGCGGAGAGTCCGGTGAGGAAGCCTGTTGGTTACACCATGCTTGGGCAAAATGGAAATGACGCCGGTAACTCGATTTTGCCAGCGAATTCGACGCCATTCGATCCCGGAACGCGGCGAAGTCGCTGATATGTATCAGATGCCGAGACCCGCCAGTCGGGCCCTCAGCCGTGGCGCGGCGAAGTCCAGGAAGGCGCGCAGCTTCAACGGCAGCAGGCCCTGTCCGGCATGGACGAGACTGACCGGCCAGGGTGCCGGTTCAAAATCCTCCAGCACCAGCCTGAGCGTGCCGGTCCGCACCGCCTCGGCGACCTGGTAGGACAACACGCGCACCAGGCCGACACCGGCCACGGCCGCATCGATGGCGGCTTCGGCGGTGTTGACCTTCAGCCTCGACCGCACGGGAACCGAGCTTTCCACTCGCCTCTCGGCAAAGGTCCAGGCGGCGGGAAGCGCCAACCCCTCGAAGGTGACGCATTGATGGGCAGCTAGGCCTGCAGGCGTCGCAGGCACGCCATGAGCATCGAGATAGGCAGGGCTCGCGCAAACCACACGGCGAATGGTACCGACCCGTGTTGCGACCATGCTGGAATCCGGCAGGTTGCCGATGCGCACGGCCAGATCGATATGTTCCTCCATCAGGCGCCGCAGCGTGTCGGATTGGCTAAGCCGCACATCGACTTCCGGATAGGCGCTGAGGAAATCAGCGATCACCGGCAGCACATGCAGGCGCCCGAACACGATCGGCGCTGTCACGGCAAGCTCGCCGCGGGCGGCGCTGTATTCGCCCGCCGCCGCCTGCTCAGCTTCCTCGATGTCCTGCAGGATGCGCCGGCATGCGGCGAGATAGGAGCGCCCCACATCGGTCGGCTCCAACCGGCGCGTCGAGCGATTGAGCAGCCTGGTGCCGAGGTGCTTCTCGAGATCCGAGATTCGTCGGCTGACAGTGGCCAAGGGCATGCCAAGACTGCGGCCGGCGGCCGACAGGCTACCGGCCTCGACCACGGCGACAAACAGCGACATCGAGTTGAGGCGATCCATCATTATTCCAATATTCGGAACAATATCTCTCAACAATGCCACCTACTTCTGCATTGTGAAAGACCCCAGCTTCGTGCTGATCTCCCCGAGCCGCGCGTTGCTCGTTTCGCCAAGGCTGGCGTTGCGTGGCGAAAGGGCCGAAAGACTGACGAGGCACCCACGATGGCCACCCCGCATATCTATGCAAGCGACGTTGCCTTCACACCGACGGTGAAGGCGATACAGGCCCGCAAGGGTTCGCGACAAGCTTATGCCCGCTCCGAGGAGCGTGGCTGGCAGCAGGACATCTCGCCTGATCTGGCGGCCTTCATCGCCGCGCAGACCAGCGTCTTCCTGGCCACGGCCAATGCCGAGGGCCAACCTTATATCCAGCATCGCGGCGGGCCGGCCGGCTTCCTGAACGTGCTCGACCGGCGCACCATCGGCTTCGCCGACTTCTCCGGCAACCGCCAGTTCATCTCGCAAGGCAATCTGGCCGACAACAACAGGGCCTTCCTGTTCCTCATCGACTACATGCTGCGGCAGCGCATCAAGATCTGGGGCGAGGCGCGGGTTGTCGAAAACGATCCGGACCTGCTCGCCCGCCTGATGCCGGAAGGCTACAAGGCGCGGCCCGAACAGGTCATCCTGTTCACCGTCTCGGCCTGGGACGCGAACTGCCCGCAACACATCCCGCAGCGTTTCGAGGCTGCGGACGTTGCCGCAATCCTGTCCGAACGGGACAAGCGCATTGCCACGCTGGAAGCCGAGATCGTCAAGCTGCGTGCAATGAACCGGACCGGTTGACCGGCTGCGCCCGGCGGGAAGTGCCCTAGTCGCCCCCGTGGCTGGCGAAGGCTGGCCTGATCGGCAGCACGATGCGGCCGAGCGCCAGCAGATATTTGTTGTATTCGGTGAACAGCACCCTGAATGCGCCTGGCTTGGTCAACCAGCCGCCATTGTCGAGGCTGCTGTTGACCACAGGGTAAGGCACCAGCCGCGCGTTGCGCAGCAGGCGGCCCATCTCCAAAAGGCTGCGCGGCATGTGATAGTTGTTGGTGACCAGAATGACGCTGCTATAGCCGTGGCTGCGCACCCATTTGGCGCTTTCCTCGGCATTGCCGATCGTGTCGAGCGCGGCGCGGTCGATGTCGACGCAACAGGCGAAGAGCTTGGTGTCGCCTCCGGTCGCCTTCTGCAACTGCTTGCGGCTGGCGGTCGGATGCACGCCGCTGATCAAAAGCCGCGCCCCCTTGCCCGTTTCCAGAAGCTCCATCGCCGCGTCCAGCCGGGACTGGCCGCCGGTAAGCACGATGATGGCGTCGGCCGGCTCCGGATCGGCCGGTGTGGAGAGGCGGCTGACATGCCCGGCGAACCAGCCGAAGCCCACAAGATACAAGGCGAGGCCAATGAGGATCACGAAACCCGTGTAGCGCGCCGCTCGCCGCAGCCGGGAGGCACCGCGCGGCACAGACATAGTGCCCCGCGCGGCCTCGGCCGTGTCGGCAGAATCGCGGCTTTTCATGGCGTCATGATTAACGGCGAATTGCGGCCTTTGGTAGGAGAAAGCACGCTCCGAAGGCGAGGGACAATTCATGGTTGGATAGGGGTTTCGCATCGCGACGTCACCCGCCCTTTTTCAGCCGCCGTCGGTCTGGCGCGTATCGAGATCGCTGAGATAGGCGATCACCGTGGCATGCGATGTCGCGGCCGTCAGCACGCCGATGACCAACACCATCAGCACCACGCCGAGATAGCCGGCCCAACCGATCGCGAAACTGCCGAACAGCGCCACCGCCTGGTCGGCCTGGGGCGTTGCCATATTATGCGACGTCCACCACGAAAACACCAGGAAGACGACGACCGCCGCGGCGCCGCCGGCGGCCGCGCCTTTCATGCCGGTGATGAGGAATTGCTGGCGGAACTGCCGGGCGATGAAGCGCGCCTCGGCGCCGACGAAATGCAGCACCTCGATGATATGGCCGTTGCCGGCCATGGCACCGCGCGTGGCGAACACCACCGTCAGCACTGTGGCCGATAGCATCAGCACCAGCACCATCATGCCGATGGTCACCGTCGTGCGCGCCATGGCGACCAGCCGGTCGACCCAGGTGCGGTGATCGTCCAGTGAAGCGCTGGCTATCTTTGCGGCAAGCGCCGTGCGCATGGCGGCGAAATCGGGCGGGCTGTTCTCGTCGATGGTGACGACGACGAGGCGCGGCACTGGCAGTTCGTCGATGTTCAAGCCGGTGCCCAGCCATGGTGCCAAGAGCCGCGCGGTGGCGTCGCGATCGACGATGCTGGTGCCCTTGACGCCCGGGAACCCGCCGGCGATCTCGGCGGCGGCAGCCAGTGCTGCTTCCATGTCCAGCCCTTCCACCGGCTTGATCTGGACCGTCGCCTCGCGCGAGATCTGGTTCTCCCAGACGACAGCGGTGCTGCGCACCAGCGTCACCGCGCCGAAGGTCAGGCAGGACAGGAAGGTCATGATGGCGATGACGAACACCAGCGCGCGCCCGGCGATGTTCTGCGCCGGCACGATCGGCGCCATCTTGCGCTGCACGCGCGGCCGCGTCTCGGTGTAGCGGACGTCGTCGACGTCTTCTTCGTGATCGGCGGCCATCTCAGTCATAGATGTCCAGCCTTCCTCCGGCCAGGATGAGGCGGCGGGCGTCGACCTGGTCCATCAGGCCGAGATCGTGGGTGGCGATGACCACGGCGGTGCCGAGCCGGTTGAGTTCGATGAACAACCGGAGCAGCCGCCGCGCCAGTTGCGGGTCGACATTGCCGGTCGGCTCGTCAGCGAGCAGGATCTGCGGCTGCTCGATCAGCGCGCGCGCGATCGCCGCGCGCTGCTTCTCGCCGCCCGACAGCACCGGCGGCAGCACATGCATGCGGTCGCCCAATCCGACCCATTTCAAGAGTTCGACGACATCGGTGCGGTAACTCGCCTCTTCGCGGCCGCGAACGCGCAGCGGCAACGCCACGTTCTCATAGGTCGTCATATGGTCGAGCAGGCGGAAATCCTGAAAGACGACGCCGATGCGGCGGCGCAGATGCGGCAGTTCCTCGCGCGTGATGCGCGCCCGATCCTTGCCGAAGACGGTGATCAGGCCGCGCGTCGGCTTCAGCGACAGGAACAAGAGGCGCAGCAGCGTCGTCTTGCCGGCGCCCGAAGGCCCGCTGAGGAACTGGAAGGAGCGCTCCGGAACATGCAGGGTGATGTCACGGAGAATCTCCGGACCCATCCCATAGCGGAGGCCGACATTTTCGAAGCGGATCACGTGCGGCGACCTGGAACTTTCATTGGCGGCAGTCCGCCCGTCTCTACGAAACGACCATCGACCGGCATGGTTAACCGCCGGTTAAATTTCGGCGCCAATGGCGGCTGTAAAACGATTCCGGTTGTGAAGCATTAACCATTTTTGTCTATCGCATGGAAACAGACGGCGAACAGAGGCGACCGAGGAGCAGGATGGTCGATCGCGGCAGGGCACGCCCGGTTTCCGGCGAAATCATGACCGCGTCAACGGCGGCCCATGATGGCTTCGCCGCGACCGCCGACGTGATCGATGCCGAATTCATCGTGCTGCCCTCCGATGCTGGCATCTCCGCCGAACGAAACCCGCAACCGGCCGCCGCGCCAATGCTCGAAACTGTGCCGTCCCTCGACGGCATGGGCATGCTGCGCCAGACGGTGGCAACCCCGCAAAAAGAGGCTTCGGGCCGGGGCGGTCCGCTGTTCTGGAGCCTCGGCGTCGCGGTCACCTTCGCCGCCTTCTGGATTTCCGGAGGGCACGCGCTGTTTCGCCAGACCACGCTGTTTGGCGCCAGCGATCCGATGACGGCGCTGAGCATTTCCGGCGTCACCTCGCGCGTCGACAGCACCGGCCTCAAGCCGTTGCTGATGGTTGACGGCGAGGCCGGCAATGACGGCGATCAGGCGGCGGCCCTGCCGCCGCTCGAGATCCGCGTCACCGGCAATGATGGGCACATCACCCGCTATGGGCTGGGGACATCCGGCCGCGCATTGGCACCAGGCGAAAGATTTGCCTTTTCCAGCCGGCTCGACGTGCCTAGAAACGGGGTAACGGCCGTCTCGGTCACCTTCGCGCAATAGCGGGCGCGGCCTCGGCCGATCCCGGACGCGCTCCCCAGGAAAGGCTTTCCATGCCAGTTGTGCGCGGCAAGAACATCGAGGTCCTGTTTTCAGCGTCGGCGATCGCCCGGCGCAATCTGGAGCTCGCCAAGGAAATCGCGGCGCACGACTACCACGACCTTTTGGTCATCTCGGTGCTCAAAGGGTCCTTCATCTTCGCCGCCGACCTGATCCGCGCCATGCACGATGCGGGCCTGTCGCCGGAGGTCGAGTTCATCTTCATTTCCAGCTACGGCGCCGGAACGGAGAGCGGCGAAGTGCGTGTGCTGCGCGACATCGACAACGAAGTCGCGGGCCGCGACGTGCTGTTGATCGACGACATATTGGAATCCGGCAAGACTTTGAAATTCGCCCGCGAGCTGATGCTGTCGCGTGGCGCCAGGAGCTGTTCGATCGCCGTGCTGCTCGACAAGCGCATGCGCCGCAAGACCGATCTCGACGCCGACTATGTCGGCTTCGATTGCCCCGACTATTTCGTCGTTGGCTATGGCATGGATGTCGGCCATGCCTTCCGCGAACTGCCCTTCGTCGGCGTCGTCAAGGACGAAACCTGACGCCTTTCCACAGCCATCGCTAAAATAGCCTGGCGCCGTTTCGGTCTTTCAGGAAACGTCAACACTTGCCGGGCAAAACCTTGCCCATGGCAAAGCTCCTGATCGTCGAGGACGATGAATCCGTCCGCACTCTCGCCGCCCGCGCACTCGAACGCGCAGGCCACAGCATCGACGTTGCCGCCGACGGCGCGCAGGGGCTGGAAACGATCCGCGCCGCCAATGGCAACTACGACCTGATCGTCTCCGACATCCGTATGCCGGAGATGGACGGCATCGAGATGGCCAAGGCGGCCGCAGCCAATTTCCCGGCGCTCAAGATCATGCTGGTGACCGGTTATGCCGACCAGCGCGAACGGGCCGACGAATTGAACGGTATTATCCTCGACGTCGTGCAGAAGCCGTTCACGCTGGCCGAAATCCGCGACCGCGTCGGCCGCGCTTTGGCGGCCTGACCGGCCCCTCTCTCCAAAGACAGGTTTCCGGAAAACGGGCTTCTAGCCGCTCGCCTTGTCGAGTTCCTCGATGTCGGTCGCGGTCAACACCAACGAGGCCGACCGGACAAGGCTTGCCATCTGCTCGGGCGTAGTTGCGCTGGCAATCGGTGCGGTAACGCCAGGCCGGGCGATGACCCAGGCAAGTGCTACTTCCGCCGGCCTGGCCGAATGGCGCGCGGCCACCGCGTCGAGCGCCGCCAGGATGCGCATGCCGCGCTTGTTGAGGTAGGCGCCCACATCCTCGCCGCGCGCGCTTTTGCCGAGATCCGCCTTGCCGCGGTATTTCCCGGACAGGAACCCCTTCGCCAGGCTGAAATAGGTGATGACGCCGAGCCTCTCGGCCATGCACAGGTCGCGCAACGGACCGTCATAGGAAGCCCGGTCGTAGAGATTGTATTCCGGCTGCAGCACCTCGTAGCGCGGCAGGTCGCGCAGCCTGGCGACGTCGAGCGCAGCGCGCAGTTGCCCGGCGTCGAGGTTGGAGCAGCCGATATGGCGCACCTTGCCTTTGGCGAGCAGCTTTTGATAGGCGCCGAGCGTTTCCTCGTAGGGTACCGTCGGGTCCGGCCAGTGCGACAGGTAAAGATCGATGACGTCGGTCTGCAGCCGCCTCAGCGAGGCTTCGACCGCCCGCTCGATATGCGCGGCCGACAGGTCCTTCTTGCCCTGGCCCATGTCGGAGCCGACCTTGGTGATGACGATCACCCTGTCGCGGTTGCCGCGCGCTTTCATCCACTTGCCGATGATCGTCTCCGATTCGCCGCCCTTGTTGCCGGGCACCCAGCGCGAATAGGCGTCGGCGGTATCGATGGTGTTCAGGCCACCGTCCACGAAACGGTCGAGCAGGTCGAAGGAGGTTTTTTCGTCGGCGGTCCAGCCGAAGACGTTGCCACCCAGCACGAGCGGCGCGATTTCGAGGTCGGTTCGACCGAGCATACGTTTCTGCAAGATTATTCTCCCTGACAGCAGCGGCCCGCTGGTTCCCGGCTACAACCTAGGTCTTGTGGCTACCCGTTCAATGGGGCCGGCGTGTTTTCAACCGGAGCGATCAGCCGCGCGACCGTTTCCAGCCAGTGGTCGCGAATGCCGAGTGCTTCGAGATGCCGGACGGTGTTGAAGACATAGTCTTCGTTGACGCCGGACTGGCCGGCCGCACCGCGCACCACGGCCGCCGCCTCGGCCTCGGCCAGCGCGCCGGCATATTGTTCGTGGCCCCGGTCGGCGACATAGGTGACCGCATCGACGGTCCTGCCATCTTCCAGCGCAAGGCGCACCCAACGCTCAAGATAGACATGCGTGACCAGTTCGCGCTCACGCAGATAGCCGATCACCTCGTCGCGCAGCTCGCCGGGCACCCTGAAGGCAAGGCCGATGCAGGAACCGCCGCGATCGAGGCCGAGCACAAGACCCGGTCGTTCACGCGTGCCGCGATGCACGAAGGAATAGACGCAAAGCGAACGGCGATAGCCGTAAAGCCGCGCCCGCCGCGTCTCGACATGCGCAAAACCGGGACGCCAGATCAGCGAACCATAGCCAAAAACCCAAAAATCGCCCATATCGCCAAGCCTGTATGCGGATATTGCCATCCGCACGTTTCATTTCGACCGGGATGGTTCCCTTTCCGGTTCTTCATGCGTTATCGAGGGCCACGGCATGACGTCAAGCGACCAGACCAAGCCAAAGCGTCGGCGCTGGCCGATCCGGCTGATCATTTTGTTGCTGGTGCTGTTCGGGCTCTACAGCGCCGGCTGGTTCTGGCTGGCCGCGCGCGTCAAGAGCGAGGCCGGCAACGCGGTTGCCGCGCTCGCCGCCAAGGGCGCCAACGCCGACTGCTCCAACCTGACCGTCAGCGGCTACCCGCTGCGCTTCGTCGTCACCTGCGACGCGCTGGCCTATCAGGATGATTCCAGGAACGTGGCGGCCGCGTCCGGCGGCGTGGTGGCCGCGGCAAGTCTGCTACGGCCACTGGTTCCGAACGCCGAGCTGGACGGTCCGCTACGGACTTCGGTGCCTGGCATGCTACCGCTATGGATCGACTGGGACAGCCTTCAGGCCAGCACCCATCTTTGGTGGCCGCTGCCGAGCAAGGTTTCGCTCGCCGCCGAAGGTTTCAACGGCCAGACGGACCCGGCCGACGAGACCGACCCGGTGCAACTCTTCAGCGTCGGCCAGCTCGCGCTGGATGCCAGCCCCGCCGGTCAGGACATCGTGCTGAACCACGCCTTCACCGACCTTGAGATCGACGCGCATACCATCGGCGGCCGCGTGCTGCCGCCCTTCGACGGCAAGGGCGACATGACTGTGAAGAACGGCGTTGCGCTGATCGCCACGCCGCCGAAGAGCCTGCGCGGCCAGTCGGTCGATATCCGCAATCTCGAACTGTCTTCGGGCGAGGCCCGTATCGCCTTGTCGGGCCCGCTTTCGGTGGATGCCGACGGGCTGATCGACGCCACCCTCAACATCAAGCTGCAGAACCCGAAGGCGGTCGCGGGCATCCTGGCCACCGCCATTCCCGAGCAGGCCAACCAGATCCAGCAGGGCTTCGCCGCTTTGTCGATGCTGGGCAACGAACCGGCCATGCCGCTGAAAGTGGTGAAGGGCCGTGCTTCGCTGGGTTTCATCCCGCTCGGGATGATCAAGCCTGTCGAATAGGTCGTCGGCAGTCGGCAGTCGAAACTGCTCACTCGTAGCTTAGCAATCGCAAGACAGGCTGCCGGATGCGCTGCCACTATTCCGCGACTGCCGACTGCCGACTGCCGCCTTCCTCACTTCTTCTCCGGATGCTCCACCACCTGGCGTCCGAAGTCGGGCACGTCGATGTCCTGGCCGGCCTGGATGATCGAGCGGCGGATGGCGCGGGTGCGCGTGAACAGGTCGAACAGCTTGTCGCCGTCGCCCCAGCGGATCGCCCGCTGCAGCGAGGACAGGTCCTCCGAAAAGCGCGCCAGCATTTCCAGGATCGCGTCCTTGTTGTGCAGGCACACGTCCCGCCACATGGTCGGGTCCGACGCGGCAAGGCGGGTGAAGTCGCGGAAACCGGAAGCCGAATATTTGATGACCTCGGACTTGGTCACATTGGCCAGGTCGTCGGCGGTGCCGACGATGTTGTAGGCGATGATGTGCGGTAGGTGCGAGACGATCGCCAGCGTCATGTCGTGATGCTCGGGCGTCATCGTATCGATGTTCGAGCCGCAGCGGCGCCAGAACGTCGACAATTTCTCCAGCGCCAAGGGGTCCGTGTCCGGCAACGGCGTGAAGATGCACCAGCGGTTGTCGAACAGATCCGGGAAGCCGGCATCCGGGCCGGAATTCTCGGTACCGGCCAGAGGATGGCCGGGAATGAAGTGCACGCCCTCCGGCACGAAGGGCGACATCTGCGCGACCACCGACTGCTTGGTCGAGCCGACATCGGTGAGGATCGCCCCCTTCTTCAGCGCCGGTGCGATCTCTTCGGCGACGGTGCCGGAAGCGCCGACCGGCACCGACACGATGATGAGATCGGCGTCGCGCACGGCCGTCCTGGCGTCGGTGCTGTAGCTGTCGCCGAGCTGAAGGTTCTCGGCCCGCTTCAATGTTTCGGGGCGGCGGGTGGAGATGGCGATGTGGCGGGCAAGGCCCTCGCGGCGGATGACGCGCGCCAGCGAGGAACCGATCAGGCCGATGCCGATCAGTGCGATCTTTTCAAACAGGGGTTCGGACATATCTCTAGCTTTTCAGGAATGCGGCGAGTGCGGCGACCACACCGCGATTGGCTTCTTCGGTTCCGATCGACATCCGCAGCGCGTTGGGAAAACCGTAGCCGGCAACGCGC
This sequence comes from Mesorhizobium sp. YL-MeA3-2017, assembly GCF_030814575.1. Lineage (NCBI taxonomy): Bacteria > Pseudomonadati > Pseudomonadota > Alphaproteobacteria > Hyphomicrobiales > Phyllobacteriaceae > Mesorhizobium > Mesorhizobium sp. YL-MeA3-2017. The sequence continues at coordinate 2,412,144 of NZ_JAUSVH010000001.1, forward strand.
CGCAGGATATAGCCTCGCTCGCTCAGATAATCGTCCGCCGCCGCCGCCGAATGTTTCGCGTCGTCGGGAAAATGGATCAGGATGAAATTGCCGACGCTCGGCGTCACGCGCAGGCCGAGCCCGGTGAATTCCTCCGAAAGCCAGCGCAGCCACGTTTCGTTGTGCGCGACGCTTTTCTCGATATGGGCTCGGTCGCGGATGGTCGCGATACCTGCCTCTATGGCCACGGCATTGACGTTGAACGGCCCGCGCACGCGGTTGATCGCGTCGACGATCTCCAGCGGCCCGTACATCCAGCCGACGCGCGCGCCACCAAGCCCGATCTTCGAGAAAGTTCTGGTCATCACCACGTTGCGGCTGGACGCCACCAGTTCGATCCCCGCTTCATAGTCGTTGCGGCGGACATATTCGGCATAGGCCGCGTCGAGCACGAGCAGGATGTTCTTCGGCAGCCCCGCATGCAGCCGCCGCACCTCGTCGAACGGCAGATAGGTGCCGGTCGGGTTGTTGGGATTGGCAAGGAAGATGATCTTGGTGCGCGGCGTCACCGCCGCCAGAATGGCGTCGACATCGGCGCGCTCATCGGTTTCCTTGACTACCACGGGGGTAGCGCCGGCCGCCTTGATATAGATCTTGTAGACCATGAAGGCGTGTTCGGTGAAAATCGCCTCGTCGTCCGGCGTTAGGTAGATCTGCGAAAGCAGCCCGAGGATCTCGTCGGAGCCGTTCGAGCAGACGATGTTGGCCGCATTCAATCCATACGTTTCGGCAATGGCCTCGCGCAGCCGCTTGGCCGAGCCGTCGGGATAGATGTCGAGCTTCGCCGCCACCTCACGCGCCGCCTCGATCGCCTTGGGCGACGGTCCGAGCGGGTTTTCGTTGGACGAGAGTTTATGAACCTTGGCAACGCCATGCGCGGTGCTCTTGCCGGGCACATAGGCCTCGATATCCATGATGCCGGCGCGGGGCTGAGGGCGAAGCGGGTCGTTTGCCTTGGTCATATCGAAAATCCGTGAAGTGCGCCTCCGGCCGGAGGCCATGGCGGAAATACCGTCCGCACTGCGGAATGTCGAGGAAAACCGGCAAGCCGGGCGCGCTGGCACGACAGCCGGCGTACGGTTGACGCAATCCGCTACCGGGCGTAAGAGCAGGGCATAGACCCGTGGTGATTTGGCCGGTCGGCTTGCAGCCACGTTAAATAAGTCGCTAAAGGGCCGTTTGCGATCCGTAAACCGGCTTTGCGACAGCAATGCCGGTTTTTGTTTTTGGAGTTCGCACCATGCCGATCAAGATTCCGGATCAGCTTCCCGCCCGTGAAGTACTGGTGAAAGAGGGCGTGTCCATCATGGACGAGCAGACCGCTCTCCGTCAGGACATCCGTCCCTTGCAGATCGGCCTGCTCAACCTCATGCCCAACAAGGTGCGGACGGAGACCCAGTTCGCCCGCCTGATCGGCGCAAGCCCGCTGCAGGTGGAGCTGGCCCTGGTGCGCATCGGCAACCACAAGGCCAAGAACACCTCGGAAGACCACCTCATCACCTTCTACCAGACCTGGGAAGAGGTAAAGGATCGCAAGTTCGACGGCTTCATCATCACCGGTGCGCCCATCGAGCTGTTGCCCTTTGAGGACGTCACCTACTGGGACGAACTCAAGCGCATCCTCGACTGGACAACGACGAACGTCCATTCGTCGTTCTTCATCTGCTGGGGAGCGATGGCCGCCGCGTGGCATTTCCATGGCGTTCCAAAATACACACTGGAGGAGAAGGCGTTCGGCGTCTTCCGCCATCGCAACAACGCTCCCGCCTCGCCCTATCTCGCCGGTTTCTCGGACGATTTCGCCATCCCCGTGTCGCGCTGGACAGAGGTTCGCGCCACCGACATCCCCAAGGGCTCGGGCCTCGAATTGCTGATGGATTCGGAGGAGACCGGCCCAAGCCTGCTCGCCGAGCAAGCCAGCAACCGGCTCTACATGTTCAACCACATCGAATATGATTCGACCTCGCTCAAGGAAGAATACGACCGCGACGTGGCCGCCGGCACACCCATCGCGGTGCCGCACGAATATTACCCCGATGACGATCCAAAACGTCCGCCGCTCAACCGCTGGCGCTCGCATGCTCATCTGTTGTTCGGCAATTGGATCAACCGGGTCTACCAGACCACCGCTTACGACCTGGAAAACATCGGCAAGGATCGTTAGCCGATCGGCAAAAAGGCTGCGGCAGCCCTCTACGCTGCCGTGGCGCGATGCTCGCGGAAGGCGCAGGCGAGGATGCGCAGCGCCTCGCGCGAACGCCTGTCGGTCAGCGTCGAATGCAGCACGATTTCCGACGACGGCACCTCGGGCAGGCCGAACTTGCGGCTGATCTCGACGGTGCCGGGCGGTGCCAGCCGGCTGGAAAAAACGGCCGTGGCGAGCCCGGCCGAAACAGCAGCCGTGACAACGGACGAGCCACCGCCAAGAAACACTTCGACCCAGGGAATGCCGGCATCGTTGAGCGTGCGCGTCGCGAGATCACGGACACCGCAGGCCGGCGCCAATGCCGCCAGCCTAATCGGCTCACCCTGGCGATGGTGGAAGTCGGGCGTGGCGAACCAACCGAAATGCTCGGGGCCGAGAACCTCGCCGTCACGGCGGTCGTCCTCGCGCCTGACGATGGCCGCATCCAGCTTGCCGCGATCGAAGGCGTCGAGCAGCACGCTCGAATTGTCGACCTGCACCTCGATCGTCAGCGCCGGGTCGTGCTTGTTGAGCCGCGCCAGCAGCGTCGTCACCTCCGGCCCGGCGACATGCCCGGCAATGCCGAGCGCAAAGCGCCGGATGCCGCAAGACAGGCCGGCAACCGCATTGTCATGCGCGGTCAGGAAGGCCCGTGCCGAATCGATGAACAGCGCACCGTCGGCCGACAGCCTGACCCGGCGCGGCGTGCGTTCGATCAGTTTGCGGCCGATGCGCTCCTCCAGCCGCTTCAGCTTGACGCTGACCGCGGCCTGGGTTGAACCGAGGGCATCGGCGGCACGCGTAAAACTCTGCAGTTCCGCCACCATGACGAAGTTGCGCACGGCCTCTGCGTCCAGCCACAGCATCTCATTCATCCAATTTTGTTATCACTGAAATATGGTTGCATATCATTTATGCATGATCAAGCTTCGCCTATCTGGGATGTTTCCAAATAACCAGCGGCGCCGGACCTTCTGTCCCCGCCGCCGCCAGCCGGAGACAAGGGATGAAGCTGACGAGTAGAGACAATCTGGCGCTGGTCGCGATCTGTCTGTCCGCGCTGATGTTCGGCCTCGAAATATCGAGCGTGCCGGTGATCCTGCCGACGCTCGAACATGTGCTGCAGGCCAATTTCAAGGACATGCAGTGGATCATGAACGCCTACACCATCGCCTGCACGACAGTGCTGATGGCAACGGGAACACTGGCCGATCGCTTCGGCCGCCGGCTGGTTTTCGCCGTGACGGTCGCCGCCTTTGGCGTGACGTCGCTGATGTGCGGCCTCGCCCCCAACACGACGGTGCTGATCGTAAGCCGCTTCCTGCAGGGCATGGCCGGCGGCGCGATGTTCATCTGCTCCATCGCCATCCTTTCGAACCAGTTCCAGGACGCGAAGGCACGCGGCAGCGCCTTCGCCGTCTGGGGTGTCATCTCCGGCATCGGCCTCGGCTTCGGGCCAATCATCGGCGGCATGATCGTTGCCCTGTCGACCTGGCAGTGGGTGTTCCTCGTGCACGCGCCGCTGGCTTTGCTGTGCCTGGCGCTCACCTTCGCCAGCGTCAAAGAATCGCGCGATCCGCAGGCCAAGAGACTGGATCTGCTCGGCATCGCCCTGCTGAGCGCCGCGGTCTTCGGCCTGACCTACTACATCACCCAGGGCGCCGATCTCGGCTTCGTCAGCCCGACGGCCCTCGGCATAGCCGCCGCGACGCTCGTCGGCCTCGTCGCCTTCATTGCGGTCGAGCGGCTGCATCCCTACCCGATGTTCGACTTCTCGGTCTTCCGCATCCGTGATTTCTCGGGCGCCATCGTCGGCTGCATCGGCATGAACTTCAGCTATTGGCCGTTCATGGTCTACCTGCCGATCTATTTCACCGCCAGCCTCGGTTACAACAGCACCGAAACCGGGCTCGCCGTGCTCGCCTATACGGTGCCGTTCCTGGTGATGTCACCGGTGGCTCAGTACCTGCTTTTGCGCACCAGCGCCCGCATCGTCATCCCGCTCGGCCTGTTCACCATAGGTCTCGGCTTCATCGCCATGTGGCTGGGCAGCAGCATCGAAGGGGCAAGCGGCTTTACCGTACTGCCCGGCGCGCTGATCGCCGGCATTGGCCTTGGCCTGACGACGACGCCGGCCACCAACATGACGACCGGCTCGGTGCCGGCCAGCCGTGCCGGCATGGCCTCGGGCATCGACGCCAGCGCCAGGCTGATCGCGCTCGCCGTCAACATCGCCGTGATGGGTTTTGTCCTTGTCGAAGGCATTCTGCACGGGTTGGAGAAGGCCCTGCCCGGCTCGCCCGACGGTGCCGACCTGCGCGCCGTGGCCGAGAAGATTGCCGCAGGCAACACGGCAAACCTGCAGGACGCGGCGCAACCCAGCCTGACCATTCCCGCAACCGCCGTCCACTCGGCGCTGGTCGAAGGCTTTGGCTGGGTGATGGCCTATGGCGGGCTCGGCGTCTGGGTTCTGGCCGCGCTCTCCTTCGCGATCTTCGGTTCGGGCAAGGCCGGCACCGCGCCGGCATCCGAAGCGCGCGCGGAAACCCCGGTTCTCTGACGTCGACGGGGATTCGCCCAAAGATACGGCCCACCTGATCGACGGGCCGTATCCGCTTTCTCTAAAGCACCTGTTCGACCTTGGTGTTCGCACCGTTACGCTTCGTGCCATTGCCGTTGCGCTTGCGTGGCACTGGCGGCGGTTCCAGCGCGCCGGCCCATACCCGCGGCGGTTTCAATGCCGGCACGTCCGAGCATTTGATGATGTCGAGCGCGCGCGGGAAGAAATTATAGTTGTGCTGCCCACGCCCGATATTGACGACAGCCGCCTCCGGCAGGTGCTTGTCCAGCATGGCAAAGATGCGCTTGGCTGTCGTGGCGCTGAATGTATCCATCGCCTCGTCGATGATCACCCAGTCCGGTTTCTGCAGAGCCAGCCTGGCGAACGCCACCAGCCGCTGCTCCTCCTCGGAGAGCTCCCGGTCCCACCGCGCGTTGCGGTCGAGCGAAGCAGCGAGACGGTTGAGCCCAGCCTCGGTCAGCACTGCCGCGAGCTTCGCGTCATCGATGCCGGTCATGCCATCGATCAGCACTTCGCGCAGCGTGCCCGGCGCGAAATAGGGCGTGCGCGGCACGAAGGCGAGTTCGGCGGCGGGCATGCCGATGCGGCCCGAGCCCCAGGGCCACAGGCCGGCCACGGCGCGGAAGAACAGCGTCTTGCCGGCGCTTGGATCGCCTGTGATCAGCACATGCTCGCCGGGCTTGATCGTCACCGTCTTTTCCACAAGCCTGGAACAGCCCGTTGTCGCACCGACAATCAGGTCGTCGAAAACCATGGTCCCGTTCTTGGTCTGGAAGACCTCGATATGCTGCTCGGTGTCGTGCAGCTTGTCGGTCTCCTGCAGCGCCATGCGGAAATCGGCCACGCGCATCAGCGTGGCGCGCCAGTCGGCGATGGCGCCGATATTGTTGATGAACCAGCGCAGCGAGGAGTGCACCTGGTTGAAGGCGCCCACCGCCATCATCAATCCGCCAAAGGTGATGTCGCCGGCGAAATAGACCGGCGCGGCGACCAGGATCGGCGCCACGACGGTGATCCAGCCATAGGTGTCGGTGACCCAGCCGAGATTGATCTGGGCACGGAAGATACGCAGGATCGAGCCGATCAGCGCCGAAAGATCGGCCGTCAGCCGCCGCTTCTCGCTCGCTTCGCCGTGCGACAGGGCGATCGCGTCGATATTCTCGTTCACCCGCACCATGGAAAAGCGCAGGTCCGCCTCGCGCGCGTAGCGGTCGCTGTTCAGCCCGATCAGCGGCCGCCCGACCAGCCAGCTCAGCCAGGAAGCGATGCCGGCATAAAGAAACGCCGCCCACACCATGTAGCCCGGAATGGCGATGGCATGACTGCCGATGTGGAACACGAAACCCGCCGAAAGCGCCCACAACACGCCAACGAACGAGACGAGCAGGATGAAGGATTGCACCAGGCCGACGCCGAGATCCGTCGAGAGATCCGACAGATGGCCGGCATCCTGCTGCATGCGCTGGTCCGGGTTGACGCCGATGGCGCCCGCATTGGCGAGGCGGAAACCCCGGTTCGGCTTCAGCCATTCCTCGATCAGGTCGATCGTCAGCGCTTCGCGCAGCTTCAGCCTGAAGCGCTGGTTCAGCCATTGCTGGCCGATGTTGAGCACCAGCAGCCCGCCGGCGATCATCGCGAAGACGACCAGCTGATCGAGAAACACCGCGAGATCGCGCCGCTGCAGCGAATCGTAGAATGGCTGGTTCCAGCGGTTGAGCAGGATCTGGCCATAGGCGGTGGCGACGATGACGGCGAGCAGGACCCAGCTGAAGCCGAGCAATGCCTTGCGCGACGGCGACCCGACCAGGCCCTGGCGCACGGTCATCAGCTGGTCGCGCAGACTGCTCGTCTCGACCTGGGGGGCACCGGTATCGCTCATCGCGATTGCACTCCCGTCGTGTCGAGCCGATCGAGAGGCTCGCCTTGCCTGCCGAGGCTGGTGGCCGCGCCCTGCGGCGACAGCACCGGCACGAAGACACGCCGCGAGGCCCGCTTTGCCACCGGCACGCCCTGGTAGAGCCGCTTTTGCGCCGACACCGCGATGACGCCCGAGAAAATCGGCCACATGGCGCGGCCGGCGCTTTCGAACAGGCTGTGGAATCGCATCATGAAACGACGCTGCGACGGCGGAAAATAGAGCGCGTCCGACCACGCCGCCGGGGTGAAGTTCGCCTCGCGCAGCAATTCGGCGATCTGCCCGCGTGAATAGGGCCGCCCGGTGCCGAACGGCGTATGTTCGAAACGGGCCCATACGCCGCGCCGGTTGGGCACCACGATCACGACATGGCCGGCCGGCGCCAGCACGCGCCAAATCTCGTTCAGCGTTTCGCGCGGGCTCTCGACATGCTCCAGCGAATGGACAAGCAGCATGCGGTCGATGGAGGAATCGACCAAAGGCAGTTCCTCGTCGAACACCAGTGCCGTCGCGGCCGGACCGGTCGCCGGCCACACCACCGCGCCTTGCGTCGCCGGCATGAAGGCGAAGGTGCGTTCGGCATCGGCTCCGAAACGTTCCAGCCACGGCAGCGCGTAACCCAGCCCGACCAGACGCTCGTTGGGCACGCTGGCCCAGACAGCCGACAGCGCCATGGTGATCGAACGCTCGGTCAGCTGTCCGAGCGGCGAGGCATAGAAGGAGCGCAGATCGACAATATCTGAATGCATTGGCTGGACCGTATCTGCGATGGTGCTGGAGTCAACAAAGCGCGGCCTGTCGACCGTGTCCTGGGACAAGTAGGATCGCGCCGGCATCTTTAAAGGGTGACAGGAGGCATCGGGCCTCTTATGTCTGCGGCAATCAAGGAGACCGGCCATGGCGATCGAGATCGAGCAGTTCATGTGTCGCCAGGACAATTTCGGCGTGCTCATTCGCGAGCCGGCGAGCGGCGCGGTCGCGCTGATCGACGCGCCGGAGGAGGCCGCCATCCTTGCCGCGGTGAAACACACCGGCTGGACGCCGTCGCTGATCCTCACCACTCACCACCATACCGATCATGTCGAGGCCAATCTCGCGCTCAAACAGCGCTTCGGTCTGGAGATCGTCGGCCCGGCGGCGGAGAAGGCCAAGATCCCGGGCATCGACCGCACCGTGAAGGGCGGCGACAGCTTGAAATTCGGTACCGAGACCGTGGAAGTGATCGCCACGCCCGGCCATACCGCCGGCCATGTCTCCTACCATTTCCCGCAGTCGAAGGTCGTCTTCACCGCCGACACTTTGTTCGCGCTTGGCTGTGGCCGGCTGTTCGAGGCGCCGGCGGCGGTGATGTACGATTCGCTGAAGAAACTGGCCGCCCTGCCGGCCGACACTGCGGTCTATTGCGGCCACGAATACACGCTGTCCAATGCGCGTTTCGCATTGACGGTCGATCCGACCAATTCCGCCCTGAAGGAACGTGCCGCGAAAATCGAAAAACTGCGCGCCGCCGACAAGCCGACGCTTCCCACCACCATCGGCGAGGAACTGTCGACCAATCCATTCCTGCGCTGGCACGATCCGGCGATCCGCCGGCATCTCGGCATGGAGAAGGCGAGCGACGCCGAGGTCTTCGCCGAGATCCGCAAGCGCAAGGACATTTTCTGAATGATGACGCCGGCCGGGATCGTCGCCACGCTCGACATGAAGCCGCATCCGGAAGGCGGTTGGTATGTCGAGACCTTCCGCGATGCGCCGCAAGGCGGGCGCGGTCATTCGACCGCCATCTACTTCCTGCTCGAACGCGGTCAGGTCTCGGCATGGCATCGGGTGAAGGACGCTTCGGAAATCTGGCACCATCACGCCGGTGCGCCGATAGAGCTTTCGATGCACCGGGAAGGCGGTGACGTCAGCCAGCATGTGCTAGGCATCGATCTTGCCGCTGGCGAACGCCCGCAGATCGTCGTGCCGGCGGGATGGTGGCAGACCGCCCGAAGCCTCGGCGACTGGACCCTCGTCGGCTGCACGGTGGCGCCGGGATTCGACTTCTCAGTGTTCGAACTGGCGGAACCTGGCTGGCAGCCGAAGGTTTCCTAAACCGGGCGCAGGAAGCCCATCGCGATGGCCATCTGCGCCACGTAATAGAGCACCCACACCGCATAGCGCATCCAGACGCGATGCCCTTCCACGGTGTCGGCCAAGAATTTCTCGGTCGCCAGCAACGCGTCCGAAGCCATGAACATCACCGCCCCGGCAATGACCAACGCGTTGCCGGTGGTCAGCGCGGTCACGCCCATGGCGAAAATGGCGGCAACGTAGACGGCGACCGGCGCTTTCAGGTCGGATCCGATGCGCGGCCACAGAAGCCGCAACATGCCGGCCGCGAACACCGCCATGACAAGCGCGGCAACAACGCGCCAGGATGCGGCGCCGAGCGCCGCAAGGCCACTGCCCATCGCCACGAACAGCACGACATAGGCCAGATGCGCGGCGAGGAAGCTGCCCAGCCCGCCGAGGAAAGCGACTTCGCCGTCGCGCGACAGGAACGCGTCGCCCAGTGCGCTGAGTACGAGTGCGGCGACCAGCAACAGCGGCCCGCCGAGAAGAAAGGCGAGCGCGGCTAGAAGTGCGACCGCAAGCGTCTTGGCAGCCGAACGCAACAGCGACGGCGGCTGACTGATCGCGAAACCGTAGACGACCGCCGCCACGACGGAAAAGATCAGCGTGCCGTTCGGCGTCGCCTCGATGCCACCTGGAAACGGCATCATGCGCCCGCTCCATTCTCGACCGTCGCGCGCTTGCCGAACAAAAGCGATTTCGCCGCCAGAACGGCGCCGCCGGTGATCAGCACGCAGGCGGCGAGGATGCGCAAGCTGGGCTCCGCGAAACCAGCCGCGATCAGCACCAGCGTGGAAAGAAGCGGCGCGGCATAGCTGGCGGCGCCCAGCACCTGGATGTTGCCGCGCTTGACGCCGATGTCCCAGGCATAGAAGGCCGCGCCGACCGGCATCAGGCCGAGAGCCAGCACCGCCAGCCACTGGCCTGAATTCTGCGGCCACACAGTCTGCTCAAGCAGCAGGTGGCAGACCAGCGAAAGCACCGAGGTCGCCAGGCAGAACCATGTGACGATCGTCGTCGGCACCGACGGGAAGCGCCGCGACAGCAGCGAATAGGACGACCACACGACCGCGCAGACCGCCGCCATGGCATAGCCGAAGCCGTAGCGGGCGTCGAACGCCAGCCCGCCACCCTTGGTGACGATCAGGAACGTGCCGGCGAGGCCGAGCAGAGCGCCGGCGACATGGTTCCAGGCCAGCTTCTCGCCCGGCATCAGGGCCGAGCCCAACACGATCAGCAGCGGCCACAGATAGGCGATGAGGCTGGCCTCCACCGCAGGCGCGTTGCGCAGCGCGGTGAAGTAGAAAAAGTGATAGCCGAACAGGCCGGCAATGCCGATCACCCACACGATGGCCGGGACCGGTTCCTGCTTGGCGGCGGCGGGCATGAACAGCCGCGCCACCAGGCCGACACAGGTGCCGATGGCGAAGGTGATGGCCGAAAGCTGGAACGGCGGCATCGTGCCGGAAGCGTCGGTGAGCAGCGCCAGAAGCGCCCACATCGCCACGGCGCAAAAGCCTATCAGTGTCGCGCGCCCCATGTCCCCCTCCCGGTGGCGCGTCTTTGCGCGCCTAGTTTTTTGCCTCGAACCGCCGTGCCTTGACTGTGATCGTGCCGATCTCGGTGCCTACGGTTGCATAGATCGGCGCATATATCCCGGTTTGGCCGAGCGGCGCAAACGTCACCATGATCTTGGAGCGGTCACGCAGGAATTTGAGCGCCTTGCGCCGCTGGGCGTAGCCCGAAACCGGCTGCAGGTTCATGCGGCAGGTCACCGTCGGCCCCTGATACCCCTTCACCGCCATCTTGCCCTTGCTGACCGGCGTCAGCACCAGATTGGCGCGCATCTCACCGTCATACATCTTCACCGTCCGGCCGCAGACGCTGTCGAGGCTGCCGGCGCGGATGACGGTGGCGGCGATCGGATCGGCAACCCCCTTCAAGTCGCCGGCGTCGAGCGGCAGCCAGTCGTCGCCGCGCGGTTTTGGCGGCGGCAGCACCTGGGTGTAAGACACCTTGCCGCCGGTAAAGCGGATGTCGACCATCGACACCTTCTTGCCCGACGTGTAGTCGGCGCGGAAGCCCTGCGACTGCACGCCCTCGCGCGAAAAGCGCCCGCTTGCCGTCAGCGTGCCCGACGTATCGTCGAAGATACGCGCCAGCCCGGCGGCGGAGGCGCTGCCGTCGATCGTGTATTTATCGCCTTCGTAGTGGCTGTCGAAACTCGATCGGGCCACCGTGATGCCAAAGAAAGAGACCGTGTATTCGCCATGGAAGGAATCGGCGGCCGCGGCCGGCGCGGCCAGCGCAAACAGCATGGGCAGGGTAACGACAAGACGCGGCATCAAGACTGCGATCCTTTTGACGGTCGGCAACAATCGAAAGCTAATCCAGCATGTCCCCAGGCGTCTCTCAACAGGTCGATTCCGGCATTTGTGTGAGGATGACGGCAATCCCCGCCGCGACCTTCCATCGAAGGCGACACCCACGGTTCGACCACACCCGTTCTGGAGAGTTGCCTCGCTCCGCACCAGCGCCTAGCCTTATACCGGTTGCCACGAAATAAGGCCTGCTGATGGAAGCAGATCTCGATATCCGCCTGCTGCGTGCCTTCGTTGCCGTTGCCGAAGCAGGCACGGTCAGCAAGGCAGCCTTGCGTCTCTCCCGCACCCAGGCCGCGGTCTCCATGCAGCTTCAGCGCCTGGAAGCCGAGTTCGGCAGCCAGCTTTTGCTGCGTTCCTCGCGCGGCATGATCCTCACCGAGGCCGGCGAAATCGTTCTCGCTTATGCCCGCAAGACCATCGCCCTTGGCGAAGATGTCCGCCGCCAGATCGCCGGGCGCATGCTGATCGGACGGGTAAGGCTCGGCATCATCGAGGATCTCGCGATGACGAGGCTTCCTTCCATCATCGCCGATTTTCGTCGCCGGCATCCTTCGGTCGAGATCGCCCTGACATCGGCGAGCGGCGCGGATCTCGCCAAGGCGATCGACGAGGGCCGCAGCGACATCGTGATCGCCGATCCGGTCCGTTTCGCCTCGGCGCCATCCGGCTATATGTCGCGACCTCTGGTCTGGGGTGCGAGCCGCATCATCGAGATCGACGCTGAAGCGGAGCTTCCGCTCGTCCTCTTCGAAAGCGCCTGCTCCTGGCAGGACCGGATGCTGGCATCGCTCGCGGAGGCCGGGCTGCCCTGGCGTGTCGGCTGCCGCGTCTCGACATTCGCGGCCCTGGTGTCGGGATTGAGGGCGGGCTTCGGCATCGGCCTTATGCTTCCCGAAAGCCTGCCGCCGGATTGCGAGAATGTGCAAGGTCGCCTGCGCTTGCCGCCCGCCCCGATCGCCGAGTTCGGCATCTTTGTTGGCGCGAACTCGCCCCCGCTGGTCAACGAGCTGGCATCGTTTCTGCGCGAGGGGTTCGCCGATCGCTCGATCGACAAAACATAAAAATTCCTGATACGAGCATCAGAATTATCACCATTCCTGAATTTGCCAATTCATCTATTGCTGGCCCTGACAGGTAAGGGAACGTTTTGTCATGGCCGAAGCTGAAACCGCCGATCCGCAATGGAATGCGCCTGTCAGGCAACATTCTCGCGGGGGCTTCTATCTCGCAATCGCCTTCTGCCTGCTTTCAATGTCCAGCGTGCAATTCGGCGCGGCATTCTCCCGACCAGCCATGCAGGAACTGGGACCGTTCGGCACGACCTGGCTGCGGCTTTGCTGGGCGGCAATCGTGCTGATGATAGTCGTGCGCCCGCCGCTGCTCAGTTTTTCAAGGCGGCAATGGGCGACGGCCGCGGCGCTGGGTGCGGTCATGGCGATGATGACGCTCTGCTTCTTCGCCGCGATCGAACGCATTCCGCTCGGGCTCGCCGTGGCGATCGAGTTTCTGGGACCTCTGACCGTCGCCACGATCTTCGGCGGGCGAGGCTGGCGTCTCTTATGCCCGGTCATCGCGGCGCTCGGTGTCCTTTGTATTTCCTGGGACGGCAGCGCATGGGTGGCCGACACGATCGGCGTGCTGTTCGCGCTCGGCGCGGCGGTTGGCTGGGGCGGCTATATCGTGCTGACGAAATATGCCGGCCAGCAGTTCGAAGGTCTGGAAGGCCTGTGCCTTTCCTTGCTGTTTGCCGCCCTTGTCGCAACGCCCTTCGGCTTTCACCAGGCACAGCTGGGACTTTCCCCGGAAGCACTCGTGACGACAGGGCTGCTCGCGGTGCTTGTTCCCTTGTTTCCCTACGCGCTCGAGCTCATGGCGCTTCGCCGCATGAACGCGTCGGCGTTCGGGCTGCTGATGAGCCTGGAGCCGGCAATCGGCGCCAGCGCCGGCTTCATCGTCCTCGGTCAGGCAATGGCGGCCCTGCAACTCATCGGCGTGGCGCTCGTCGTTGCAACCAGCGCGGTCGGAACGGCATCGAGCCAAAGCTAGCCTTGTTCGTGCTCACGGGTCGGACATGGCAATCCGCTTGTCGCGTTCTTTAGTTGCGTTGCACCATGCAGCTGTGAAATATGCGCGACAAGCCGGCAACAAACGTCGGCGCGAACCATAATTGACCCGGAGAGGCCCGATGAACGCTCCCGCCATGACTTCCACCACTTTTGTCCCGTTGCGCCTTGCCGGCCGCCCGCTGGCGGTCAAAGTCGCCGCGGTCTTCCTGGGCTCGTTGTTCCTCGCCGCCTCGTCCTGGATCGAGGTGCCGATGTTCCCGGTGCCGATGACCATGCAGACCTTCGCCGTCACGCTGGTCGGCGCACTCTATGGCTGGCGCCTCGGCCTTGCCACGGTTCTCGCTTGGCTGGGTGAAGCTGCGCTCGGCGCTCCGGTCCTCGCAGGCGGCGCCGGTGGCCTCGCCCACTTCGCCGGCCCGACCGCCGGTTATCTCGCCGCCTTCCCGATCGCCGCCGCTCTTGTCGGCTGGCTGGCCGAGCGCGGCTGGACCGCCGAGGGCCGCCTGGTCCGCAACGTCGTCGCCATGCTGGCCGGCAACGCTTTCATCCTGGTGTTCGGCACCATCGTGCTTGCCGGCATGATTGGCGCGGAAAAGGCCTACACTTTCGGCTTCGCCCCCTTCGTGCTCGGCGGCATCCTGAAGGCCGTGCTGGCTACCGCCACCATCGAAGCGGTGCGTCGCGCCAAGATCTCGCTCTGAGATCATCCGACTTCGCGGGGCTGACGTGACCGTCCGCATCCGCGCCCATCACCTGCTGTGCATGCTGACCTATGTCGGCAAGGGCTACAGCGAGGCCTTCACGCAAGGCTATGACCGGGTGGTGGAACGTTTGAGCGGCGGCGAGGACATGCTCCTCGTCGCCGGTCCAGACGACATCTGCCAGCCAAGGCTCACCGAAACCGATCACCACTGTTTCCAGGACAGCGTGTCCGAGCGCGACCGATTGGCGGCCGATGCGGTCGAGACCCTGATCGGCCGTCCGGTCCGCGAAGGCGAGCGATTTTCCCTGGACGGTCCGACAATCGAGCGCATGCGCCAGGCTTTCCGCGCCGGCACCACGCGGCAGGCCTGCCAGGGCTGCGAATGGTTCGACCTGTGCAGCACGATCGCCGCTTCCGGTTTCCAGGACGTGCGTCTTAACCGCTCTTCCTCCTAGCCATCGATCCCACACGACCAGGCTCCGCGTGCGGAGGAGTGACCTGTTCCAGTCTTCGGAACGGGCTCCTGCTCGCTGCTGTCTCTCGCCTCCTTCTCCGGGAATTGCAATAATAGAGCACATACTCTATTATTGCGGAGATACCCCTGCTGAAGGCACCCGACGATGTCGTCCGTCAAGCGCCGCCCCATTGTCCTGGCGATATCTCTGGTGCTCCTGGCGCCCCTGGTTGGCGAGTGGCTGCTCGGCAATCAGCCGATAACCGGTCTCGGGTGGATCGTTCTGCTCGCGCCCATGTATGGCTGCGGTGCCCTTCTGATCCGCGAGGTCGCGCGCCGCAGCGGCCGCGGTTGGCCGACGATCCTTCTCTTGGCGGCAGCCTATGCGCTGCTGGAAGAGGGTCCGATCGACCAGATGCTGTGGAACCCGCACTACAACGGCTTCGACATGGCCGCCGCCTATGCCGACACGCGCGTCGAAGCCCTCGGCACCAGCATGGGGTTGATCCAGGATGTGCTGACGCTGCACACCATCTGGAGCATCGCCGTGCCGATCGCCCTGATCGAGGCCTTCGACCCGACACCGCAGCGGCCCTGGCTCAAACCGCTCGGTCTCGGCGTCACCGCGATTGTCTTTGTTGTCGGGTCCGCCTTGCTGACTTATGGCCAGATCGAATCGGAAAAATTCATTGCCTCGCCCGGCCAGTTCGTCGCCTCGGGCCTCGCCATCCTCGTTCTGGTCATTGCCGCCTTCTGGATGCCCTCACCGCCAAGCGTGGCGGAGGCGACAACGCCTTCGCCACGAAACGTTGGCCTGGCCGGCTTTCTCCTCACCAGCCTGCTGATGCTTCGCGACGTGCTTGCGGAGCTTTTGTCCAAATGGGTTGTCGCCGGCCTGTGGTGTGTCGTCGTGCTGCTTGGCATAGCGCTTGTCTGGCGATGGTCGCGCTCGCCGCAATGGAACCGAGCTCATGGTGTCGCCCTCGCCAGCGGCGCCCTGATGACCTATGTCTGGGCCGGGTTCCAGCACGCTCAATATCTGGGTATCTCTCCATTCATCGCGCTGGCCGGCAATGTCGTCTTCGGTGCTGGTGCGGTCATACTGGTTTTCCTGGCGGCGACAGCCGCGCGCCGGCCGATTGAAGCGTCGTGATCGGCGGGCGTCGACAGGGAAGAAAGCCCGGTCCGGGAGGCGATTACCCGGCACTCGGGCCGAACAACGCTTGACGCCCCGGCTAAATGCAACTATGGAACGCCAACTTTTTCCTTGAGGCCGCCGACAGCACCGCGCGCCATATGGCGCGGTCGAAGGTTTGGCCGGATACGAACTGAAGGTAGCAAAAATGTCCCGCGCTTGCGAACTCACCGGCAAAGCCGTCATGACCGGCAACAATGTGAGCCACGCCAACAACAAGACCAAGCGTCGCTTCCTGCCGAACCTGGTCAATGTCACGCTCATCTCGGAAGCGCTGAACCAGAACGTTCGCCTGCGCATTTCGGCCAACGCCCTGCGTTCGGTCGAGCATCGCGGTGGCCTCGACGCCTTCCTGGCCAAGGCCGACGAGAAGGAACTGTCGCAGCGCGCTCGTCTGCTGAAGAAGCAGATCGCCAAGAAGACGGCCGGCCAGATCGCCGCCTGATCGCTTTCAGGCGGGGGACGACCGCCTGGGCATCGGAACGGCAGGTTTCCTGAACCCACCTATCCGATGCTCGAATGAAGGATGCGCCGCCCGTCCCGGCCAGGCGCTCCGCTGGTTCCATTACCCAGGATAAAAAAATGCAGTTTCTTTCCAGATATCTGCCTTTCGTGCTCGCCATGGCGCTCGTCGTGGTGGCGTCGAACATTCTCGTGCAGTTCCCCATGCAGGGACAGGTCGGCACGCTGTCGCTGGCCGACATCCTGACCTGGGGCGCCTTCACCTATCCCTTCTCCTTCCTGGTGACCGATCTCGCCAATCGCCGCTACGGCCCGGCCGTAGCGCGCCGCATCGTCTTCGTCGGCTTCATGACGGCTGTTGTGTGCTCCATCGTCATCCCGCCGCTGCTTTTCCGCGCCGGGCTGATCGAGTTCGACACCGCCGCCGCCCGTCTGGTGCGCATCGCCTGCGCCTCGGGTGCGGCCTTCCTCACCGCGCAATTGCTCGACGTCACCGTCTTCAACTGGCTGCGCCGGCAAAGCTGGTGGCGCGCGCCGATCTTCGGCACACTGGTCGGTTCGGTGTTCGATACGCTGGTGTTTTTCTCGATCGCCTTTTCAGCGGCTTTCGCCTTCGCCGGCCCCAATGACGCCTTCGCGCTGGAAAATGCGCCGCTGCTCGGCGCTCTGCCGGTGGAAACGATGCGCTGGCTGTCCTGGGCGCTTGGCGACCTGTCGGTCAAGTTGATCATCGCCGTCTTCGCGCTGATCCCCTACAGGCTGATCGCGGCGCGCTGGAGCCAGCCGGCGCCGGTCCAGCCTTGATCCCCTGGGAACAGCTCGACGCCGCCAGGACACCTGACGGCAAGCAGGAACTGCGGCTGAAACGGCGCGGCACCGAATTCTCCATCATGCTCGGCTCCAACGAGCTGATGAACAGCCGCCTCAGCGGTTCGGAAGAAGCGCTGGCCAGGCTCTCCCTCGACAAGATCGACAAAAGCGACCGCATTCACGTCCTGATCGGTGGTCTCGGCATGGGTTTCACGCTGCGCGCCGCACTTGCCGAGCTTGGCGCTGACAGCCGCGTTACCGTTGCCGAACTGGTGCCAGCGGTGGTCACCTGGGCACGTGGTCCGATGGCAACCATTTTCGACGGCTGCCTCGACGACCCGCGCGTCATCGTGCGCGAGGCCGACGTCGGCCGGCTGATCGATGCCGCCCGCAGCGACTATGACGCCATCCTGCTCGATGTCGACAATGGCCCCGAGGGGCTGACGCAGGAAGGCAATGACGACCTCTATGGCTTCGCCGGGCTCAAGGCCGCCCGCAATGCCCTGCGTCCCGGTGGCGTGCTCGCGGTGTGGTCATCGGGACCGGATCGCGGCTTCACCCGCCGCCTCCAGCAATGCGGCTTCGCCGCCGAGGCGGTCACCGTGCGCGCCCATGGCAAGCGCGGCGCCAAGCACACCATCTGGCTGGCGCTCAAACCGAGCTAACAACAATCACATCGCAACGAACTCGTTTCGGCTGGCTCTACCGCCGGACGATGCATCATGTTTTTCTCCGCTCTCAACAGACCGCCGGAGCAATCATGGTCACCTGTTACCTGCGCTACATCCTCAATCCCGCGCGACTGAAGGAGTTCGAACACTACGGCAGGCTCTGGATTCCGCTTGTCGAAAAATTCGGCGGCAACCACCACGGCTATTTCATGCCCTCGGAAGGCGCGAGCAATGTGGCCCTTGCCTTGTTCACCTTCCCGAGCCTGGCAGCCTACGAAGAATACAGGACAAAGGCCGCATCGGACCCTGAATGCCAGGCCGCCATGCGCTACTACGAGGAAACCCAGTGTTTCCTCAGCTACGAGCGTTCTTTCTTCCGCCCGGTCTTCGACTAACAAAGCTTTCAACTGACAAAGCTTTCGACCGACGAAGCCTTCAACTGACGGAACCAAGCAAAAATGACTGTTGTTTTGAAATCGCTCGGCGAGGCCGAGCGCGAGGCTGTTATTGCCCTCGATGTAGGCGATGATCAGGACGACTTCGTCGCCACCAATGCTGAATCCCTGGAGGAAGCCGACGAGAACCCCGCCTGTGTGCCGCTTGGCGTCTTTTCGGGCGACGAGCCGGTCGTCATTGACGACCTGGTCGGTTTCGCCATGTATGCGCTGGACGGCGACGACGGCAATTGGTGGATCTATCGCCTGATGATCGACAAGCGCTTCCAGAAACGCGGCTTCGGTCGCGCCGCCCTGCGCGCCGTGGTCGAACGCATGTCGGCCATTCCAGGCTGCGACGCCGTCTATCTCGGCGTTTATCCCGAGAACGAGACGGCCGCCAACCTGTACCGTCAGGAAGGGTTTCGCGAGACCGGCCAGATATTGGGCGACGAGGTCGTCATGCGGCTGGAGCTCGCAAGGGCAGACTAGAACATTGTAGCGATGAAGGGGTGTTTCCCGGCAGGAGAACGCCCCTTCCAACATGCTTCCCGCTCTCAATGGAGCCTCGGAACCGGTGCCATCGCTGCGCTCAATCCTCGTGCAGGATGAATTCCAGATAGAGATTGCGCTGCAGGATGGAGTGATTGTCGTCGGAGACAAGCGACACGATCAGCTTGCCGTCGTCCCGCCGCCAGACATCCATGCCTTCCATATTGTCGATCTGGTAGGCCATGTCGGCCTCCAGCAGCACCGATCCGTCGGCGACCTTGCCCTTGGCGATCTCGGCGCCGGCAATGCGCCGCAGCCGCATCTTGACGCCGCTGGCCATCGAGAACGAGCGTTCCAGCAGCAACAGGTCGCCATTGGGCAGAAACGCGCCGTCGGTGATGTCGAACTCGCCTTTGCGGCGAACGGTGAAGATGCCCTTGCCCGGCCCTTCGATGATGGCGGCATAGATGTTGCCGTCCTTGTCGAGGCTCTTTTCAGACACCACCACCAGGGCGCCTTTCAGCGGCCCTTCGGCCGGCGCGCGCGTCACCGTCTCGAAGCCGCGGTTCTGGCGCAGCTCGCGCACCGGCACCAGGAAATCGAGCAGCTTGAACGGCGCCTTCATGCCGGCGGCATCGATCTTGAACTGCGCGATACGATGCTTCCGCTCGAAGCCGACGGTGGCGATGCCGTCCTTGACGTCGAGGCCCTCGGCATCGACATCCCATTTCTTGTCGATCGGCTTGCCGGCCTCGTCGACCATCTGCTGCATGGTGAAGTTGAAGATGGCGAAGGGTCGCCCCTGCGCCATGCGCGCGATCGAACCGAAATACCAGAAGCCGGTGTCGGTGACGCCGATGAAATCGCTGCCCGCGTGGATGAACCGGAAGGCCGACAAGGCACCGAAATCGCGCGAGGAGCCGGTCATCTCCAGCCCGCCGACGAATTCCAGCGGTCCGAACATCCTTTCATCCCGGCCGATATGAAACTCGGTGATCCCCCGCACGCTGATGTCGACCGGCTCGACCGGCTGGCGTTCGGCGGCGAAAGCCGATGTGGAGGTGAGCAGACCGGCCGCTAGAACGCAAAGCCAGCCACGCCACCCCGTCGCCCGCACGCCGTTTGAAAGGCTCACGAAGCGCGCCGGAAACCGCCACGGCGCACGTCGCGCGCGGTCTCCTCGCCAAACAGCGAGGCGAGTTGCTCGGTCATGGCGCCGGCCAGTTCTTCGGCGTCGACGATGGTGACGGCGCGGCGATAATAACGCGTCACGTCATGGCCGATGCCGATGGCGAGCAGCTCGACCGGCGAACGTGTCTCGATCAGATCGATGACGGCGCGCAGATGGCGCTCCAGATAGTTGCCCGGATTGACCGACAGCGTCGAATCGTCGACCGGCGCGCCGTCCGAAATCATCATCAGGATCTTGCGCTGTTCAGGCCGCGCGATCAGGCGCTGATGCGCCCACAACAGCGCTTCACCGTCGATGTTTTCCTTCAATAGGCCCTCACGCATCATCAGGCCGAGATTGCGTCGGGCGCGGCGCCACGGCATGTCGGCGCTCTTGTAGATGATGTGGCGCAGATCGTTGAGGCGGCCGGGGTTCGGCGGCTTGCCGTCCTTCAGCCACTTCTCGCGCGCCTGCCCGCCCTTCCAGGCGCGGGTGGTGAAGCCGAGGATCTCGACCGAAACGCCGCAGCGCTCCAGCGTGCGCGCCAGGATGTCGGCGCAGGTCGCCGCCACCGTGATCGGGCGGCCGCGCATCGAACCGGAATTGTCGAGCACCAGAGACACCACCGTATCGCGGAACTTGGTGTCGCGTTCCTGCTTGAAGGAAAGCGGCTGCATCGGATCGATGACGACGCGCACCAGCCGGGCCGGGTCGAGATACCCTTCCTCGAGATCAAAATCCCAGGAACGGTTCTGCTGCGCCATCAGGCGGCGCTGCAGGCGATTGGCCAGCCGGCCGACCACGCCCGACAGATTGGCGAGCTGCTTGTCGAGGAAGGCGCGCAGCCGGTCGAGCTCTTCTTCGTCGCACAGTTCCTCGGCACCCACCGTCTCGTCGAAGGCGGTCGAGAAGACCTTGTAGTCGACATCCTTGGAGATGGTGGCGAAGGGATTGTCGTTGCGCTTGGCTTCGCCCGGCGTCTCCGCGTCGGCATCGTCCTCGTCGGACAAATCCTGCGAGGTGGCGTCGGTGGCCTCGGCCTCGGCCGATTCCTCGTCGTCGGAGGCGTCGGCATCCTCGGACTGCGACTGGTCGGAGCCGGAATCGTCCTCGCCGCCTTCCTCGCTCTGTTCCTCGCCTTGCGGCTGGTCGTCCTGGTCGTCCTCGGTGTCTTCCGTTTCCTGGTCGTCGCCGAGTTCCTCGGCCATTTCCATGGAAGCCAGCATATCGCGCACGACGCGGGCGAAGGCCTGCTGGTCTTCCAGCTTGCCAGCAAGCCCGTCGAGGTCGGCGCCGGCCTTGTCCTCGACCCAGGGCCGCCACAGGTCGACCATGCGCTCGCCGCTCTTCGGCACGGCGCGGCCGGTCAGCTTCTCGCGTACCATCAGCGCCAGCGCCTCCTCGAGCGGAGCGTCGGCGCGGTCGCGCACATCGGCCAGATTGGCCTTGGCGTATTTGTCCTCCAGCATCGTGCCGATATTATCGGCGACGCCGGCCATCATGCGCGAGCCGATCGCCTCGACGCGAGCCTGCTCGACCGCGTCGAAGATGGAGCGCGCTTGCTTGCCTTCCGGCGCCAGTCGGGTGTGGATACGGCTATCGTGGCAGGCGCGTTTCAGCGCCATGGAATCGCCCAGGCCGCGGGTCACGGCGATGTCGGTCGCCGACGCCTTCTTCGGCAGATCCGGCAGCCGGGCGCGGCTGCCCGCGAGCGCCGGCCGCTCCTTGGCGAAGCCGACCTCCATCTCCTTGTCGCCAGAGATGGCCCGCATGCACACCGTCACGGCGCGCTTGAAGGCATCCGTATCCGAGCCGTTCTTCGGCTTGTTGCGCGTGTTGTCGCCGGGGCCGGCCATGGAATTTCCCGTTTAGCCAAGCACCACATTGGCAGCGCTTTCCGGCAGATCCTCGCCGAAGGCGCGCTGATAGAACTCGGCCACCACCGAACGTTCCAGCTCGTCGCACTTGTTGAGGAAGGTCAACCGGAACGCCATGCCGACATTGCCGAAGATTTCGGCGTTTTCGGCCCAGGTGATCACCGTGCGCGGGCTCATGACAGTCGACAGATCGCCGTTGATGAAGGCGGAGCGCGTCATGTCGGCGACGCGCACCATCTTGTTGACGATGTCCTTGCCCTTCTCGTTCTTGTAGTGCTTGGCCTTGGCCAGAACGATCGCCACCTCGTTGTCGTGCGGCAGATAGTTCAGCGTCGTCACGATCGACCAGCGGTCCATCTGCGCCTGGTTGATCTGCTGGGTGCCGTGATAGAGGCCGGTGGTGTCGCCGAGGCCGACCGTGTTGGCGGTGGCGAACAGGCGGAAGGCCGGATGCGGGCGGATGACGCGGCTCTGGTCGAGCAGGGTCAAGCGACCCGACGATTCCAGCACGCGCTGGATGACGAACATCACGTCCGGGCGGCCGGCATCGTATTCGTCGAAGCAGAGCGCGACATTGTGCTGGTAGGCCCAGGGCAGGATGCCGTCGCGGAATTCGGTGACCTGCATGCCTTCCTTGACGACGATGGCGTCCTTGCCGACGAGGTCGATACGGCTGACATGGCTGTCGAGGTTGACGCGCACGCAGGGCCAGTTGAGCCGGGCCGCGACCTGCTCGATATGGGTCGACTTGCCGGTGCCGTGATAGCCCGACACCATGACGCGGCGGTTGTAGGCAAAGCCCGCCAGGATCGCCATGGTGGTGTGCTGGTCGAACAGATAGTCGGGATCGATGTCCGGCACATGTTCGGTGGCCACCGAATAGGCCGGCACGACCATCTTGGACTCGAAGCCGAATTTTTCCTTCACCGACACAGTCGTGTCCGGCAGATTGGCGATATCGCGATCGACCTTGTTCATGCGTCTCAACGTCTCCACGGGCGAAGCGACGCGCTTCGCCGGCAACCCAAATTGTTCGGGGCGGTCATAAAACCTTTTCCAACCCGATGATAGTTGGAAAAAGGCACGACCTCAGCTCAGCTTGAGCTCAACACAGGCCCGCCTGCTTGAGCACGCGATAGGCTTGCAGCACATCGCGGAACCGGTCTTCCGAACCTCTGTCGCCACCATTCGCGTCGGGATGGTGGCGCTTCACCAATTCCTTATAACGCGCCTTGATGTCTTGGCCAGTCGCCTTTGCGTCAAGACCAAGCGTTTCCAGCGCCTTGGCCTCAAGCGGCTTGGCCTTGCGCTCGCGCGGGGCGCCGCGGTCGCGCGGCTCGTTGAACAGGTTGAAGGGGTCGCGCATGCGGTTGTGGTAGCCGGCGCGGCCCGAGCGCTGCTTTGCGAAATCCGGCGCGGTGTGCGTCCCGCCATTCGTGCCGATGGTCCAGGTGGGCCGATGACCGGTCATCGCCTCCTTCTGGAAACGTGCGATCTCGGAATCGGAGACACCAGAGAAGTAATTGAAACCCTTGTTGTATTCGCGCACATGCTCGAAGCAGAACTTGAAATACTGCCCCTCGGCCATGCGCCCCACCGGCGCGCGATGCGTGCCGGGCTCCTTGCAGCCGTCCCACTGGCACAGCGGCGCGCGCGACTTCAGCTCCGCGTCCTTTTCCGGACGAATGCGGAGTTTCTCGAAATATTTTGGATAGGGCTTCATCTGACCCCATTTATGGGCTGTTCGCCCGGCGATACAAGAATTGACATTTCAGCGATGATCGCCCTAACCGCTGAATCGCGGCTTAAACGAGACGTTGACGGCCAGCGCCGCGACAAAAATAGTGGCGATGACGCCTATGTGGTGAAGGAGAATGGCAATGTCCATGCAGACGGCGATGGAAAAGAAGCTGAGCGATGCTTTTGCGCCCGAACGATTGGCCGTCGTCAACGAAAGCCACCTCCATGCCGGCCACCATCATGTCGAATCCGGCCATCACGCCACCTTCGACGGCACCGGCGAGACGCATTTCCGCATCCGCATCGTCTCTCCGGCCTTTGCCGGCATGAGCCGCATCGACCGTCACCGCGCCGTCAACCTGGCTCTCGCCGACGAATTGAAGGCCGGCCTGCACGCCTTGGCGATCGAACCCGCCGCCCCCGGCGAAAAGACGCGCTGGTAGGCACCCGCTTTGAAACACTTCCTCCGGCCAGACGGCTAGACGATCTGAACAGCGTCGGAGAGAAACGCCTAAGAAGCCGCCGGTGACCGCTTTCACGCGCGGACGGAAACTCCCAGATGGGGTCGGGGACATGGACACACCTCTTTCCAGACGGTTGGCCGCCGAAGCGCTCGGATCGGCCTTCCTGCTCGCCACCGTCGTGGGGTCGAGCATCATGGGGGCGAAGCTGGCGGAGGCGTCAGCCGCACTCGCGCTGCTTGTCACCTCGATGTCGACCGGGGCCATGCTGGTCGTTTTGATCTGGACCTTCGGTCCGGTTTCGGGCGCGCATCTCAATCCCGTCGTCAGCCTGGCCTTCGCCGCCGACGGTGAGCTCAAATGGCGTGACTTTGTCCCCTATGTAGCCGCACAGCTCGCCGGCTTCCTGGCCGGCACCTGGGCCGCACACGCCATGTTCGAACTGCCACTGTTGCAATTGTCCGCGACAGCCCGCAGCGGGCCCGGGCTCTGGTTCGCCGAAGGCATCGCCACTTTCGGGCTGATCCTCGTCATCACCGGCTGCACGGCCAGGCGACCAACGGTGGTGCCGGCCGCCGTCGGCCTCTACATCGGCGCCGCCTACTGGTTCACCGCCTCGACATCCTTCGCCAACCCGGCGATGACCATCATCCGCGCCTTCACCGGAACGGCGGCCGGCATTATGCCCCAGCATGTCCCTGGATATGTCATCGCCCAGTTCGCCGGCGCGGCGATAGCGATCGCGGCGGGCCGTTTCTTCTGGCCGAAGCCGGTTACGGCTTCGCTGCGGGCTGCGGTGGACCCTCGACAGACGCCGGCCTGATCCGCAGACGGGCGATGCGGTTCTTGTCGCGCTTCATCACCACGAAGCGCTTGCCGTGGAACGTGAACGCCTGCTTTTCTTCCGGTATCGACTGCGCCTCGTGAATGACGAGGCCGGCGATGGTCGTCGCTTCCTCGTCCGGCAAGGCCCAGCCGAGTGCGCGGTTGAGATCGCGGATCGGCACCGTGCCTTCCACCACGACAGAGCCGTCGGCCTCCTGCTTCACGCCCTGCATCTCGACGTCGTGCTCGTCGGCGATATCGCCGACGATCTCCTCGATGATGTCTTCCAGCGTCACCAGGCCCTCCACCTCGCCATATTCGTCGACGACGATGGCGATGTGGGCCTTGCGGCGCAGGAAAGCGTTGAGCTGATCGTCGAGGCTGGTCGTGTCGGGCACGAACCACGGCTTCGCGGCGATCTTCAGGATGTCGATGCAGGAAAAGTCGTGATCGGCCTCGTTGAGCGCGCGCAGCAGGTCCTTGGCGTGCAGGATGCCGACGATGTTGTCGAGCGAACCCTTCCACAGCGGCAGCCGCGTATGCGGGCTTTGCAACACCTCGCGCACGATCATATCGGGCGCATTGTCGGCGTTGATCGAACGCATGTTGGTGCGGTGGACCATGACGTCGGAGACTTCCAGCTCGCTCAGCGCCAATAACGCCTCGACCCGGCTGCGGTCGTCCTTCATGGCCTGGGTTTCGCTGCGCAGCCGCTGGATGATGGCGCGCGTCTCCTGCTGCGACAGACGCCGGCGCTTGCGGTTGGCAAGCTCCAGGTCGAACATCGCCAGCAACGGCTTGCGCAGCACGATGGCGAAGAGGATCGCGGCGCACAACAGGCTAGCGACGATCCAGCCGGCGTTCATCCCGCGAGTGCCTCTTTCAGGAAGGCCAGCACCTCGGAAGCCGGCACGTCCTTGGCAATGAAGGACTGGCCGATGCCGCGCGTCAGGATGAAGGTCAGCGCGCCGCGCGACACCTTCTTGTCCTGGGTGATGTAGTCGAACAGCTTTTCGGCGCCCGGCAGGTCGCCCGGAATATCGGCGAGGCGCCACGGCAGGCCGACGGCCCGCAAATGCGTCTCGACTCGGGCGGCATCGTCTGGGCTGGCGAGGTTCAGCCGGGCGGAGAAGCGGTGCGCCAGCGCCATGCCGATCGCCACGCCCTCGCCATGCACCAGCCTTTCGCTGTCATAGGCGGTCGCCGCCTCCAGCGCATGGCCGAATGTGTGGCCGAGATTGAGCAGCGCCCTGTCGCCGGTCTCGAATTCGTCGCGCGCCACCACGTCGGCCTTGGCGCGGCAGGCTTCGGCGATCGCCTCGATGCGGGCATCGCCGCCGGCGAACACGTCCTGCCAGTTCTTTTCCAGCCAGGCGAAGAAATGCGGCCGGTCGATCAACCCGTATTTGGCAAGCTCGGCATAGCCGGCGCGGAATTCGCGGATCGGCAGCGTGTCCAATACGCCGCTGTCGGCCAGCACCAGCTTCGGCTGATGGAAGACGCCGATCAGGTTCTTGCCGCGCGCGCTGTTGATACCGGTCTTGCCGCCGACCGAGGAATCGACCTGTGCCAGGAGCGACGTCGGCACCTGCACGAAATCCATGCCGCGCCGCACGATGCCCGAGGCGAAACCGGCCAGATCGCCGATGACGCCACCGCCCAGCGCCACCACCGCGTCGCGGCGCTCCAGCTTGGCGGCGAGGATCGCGTCGACCACATCCTGAAGATGGCTGAAACTCTTGGTCTTCTCGCCGGCCGGCA
Source organism: Mesorhizobium sp. YL-MeA3-2017 (assembly GCF_030814575.1). Lineage (NCBI taxonomy): Bacteria > Pseudomonadati > Pseudomonadota > Alphaproteobacteria > Hyphomicrobiales > Phyllobacteriaceae > Mesorhizobium > Mesorhizobium sp. YL-MeA3-2017. The sequence goes on from NZ_JAUSVH010000001.1 coordinate 2,438,485, forward strand.
GGGTAACGACAGCCGCCACCGCCACACCGCCGCGCTCCAGCCCGTCCCTCAGCGTTTCGAGATGATGTGCCGCAACATTCTCGTCGGTGACGATGGCAACGCGTGTGCCCGGCAACCTGGCCGACAGCGTCTCGCCGGCCCGTGCGATCAGGCCCGGCCCGATCAGGATGTCATAGGCGCGGTCGCCAAGCCCCACCTCGACGGTAACGGTCTTGTCGTTCATGCGTGCTCCCCGCCGGCAGGCATGGTCGCCTGGATGCCGAAATGATTGTAGAGCGCCGCAATCACCTCGGCCGCGATCACTTCCTTGCGCTCGTCGCGGGTCGGCACGGTCACGTCGGCACCCGCATAGACGGGATAGCGGTCGTCCATCAGCTTTTGCAGCGTGGCGCGCGGGTCCGGCGTCTTCAGGAGCGGCCGGTTCTGTTTCTTGGATACCCTGTCCATCAGGAGATCGAGATCGGCCTTCAGCCACACCGAGACGCCGTGTGCGGCGATCGCCTCGCGGGTCTGCGCGTTCATGAAGGCACCGCCGCCGGTCGACAGCACCTGCGGGCCATGTTCCAGCAGTCTCAGGATGACGCGCTGTTCGAGCGCGCGGAACTCGGTCTCACCATACCGTTCGAACAGGTCGGGAACGGTCATGCGCGACACATCCTCGATCTCCTGGTCGCTGTCGATGAAGGACAGGCCGAGCGCGGAAGCCGCCTTGCGGCCGATCGCCGTCTTGCCCGCCCCCATCAATCCGACAAAGACGATGGAGCGGTGGCCGAGCTGTTCGATCAGCGGCGCGTGGTTCTCGTCCTGCGAAGGGGTTGTTTGCGCATTCATTGCCGGCGTATCGACATCAAAAGCCCCCTTGCGTCAAGCGCAGCGCCCGCCCGCGGCGCGCATGCGCGCCCTTGAAATGGCGGAATCGCCGTCCCATAACGGCACGGTCCCGGCAACCCCGACGAATCAAGGCGCCCACCAGACCCATGCCGACCCTGTTCCGCTTCGTCGTGACCCTGGCGATCCTGGCCGGCCTCGCTTATGGCGCCATGTTCGCGCTGGTGATGTTCGTGTCGCCGAAACAGGCCGAGCTTTCCGTGCGCATCCCGCCTGAAAAACTCAATCCGAAGAAGAACTAGGCCTGGAAGCCCAAGCGCGATGAGCAGCGCCGCCCGCATCGAAGCCTTCCTCGAAATGATGAGCGCGGAGCGGGGTGCTGCCGAAAACACGCTGGCGAGCTATCGCCGCGACCTTGAGGACGCCGCCGCCACCATCAAGGGCGACCTCGCCAACGCGGCGCCCGCCGACATCCGCACCTATCTAGACGGCATCGCCGCGCAGGGCTTCGCGCCAACCTCGCAGGCGCGCAAGCTTTCGGCGCTCCGGCAGTTCTTCAAGTTCCTCTATGCCGAGGGCCTGCGCCAGGATGACCCGACCGGCACGCTGGACAGCCCGAAAAAGGGCCGCCCCTTGCCCAAGACCATGGGCGAGGCCGAGGCCGGTCGCCTGCTCGACCGTGCCGCGACAGAGGCGGTCGAACCGCCGCCGGGCGGCGACCAGCTTGCCGCGTTGCGGCTGCATGCGCTGGTCGAGGTGCTTTACGCCACCGGCCTGCGCGTTTCCGAGCTGGTCGGCCTGCCGGTGACGGTGGCGCAGCGCGACGACCGTTTTTTCATGGTGCGCGGCAAAGGCAACAAGGAGCGCATGGTGCCCCTGTCCGCCAAGGCGCGCATCGCCATGAAAACCTGGCTTGCCGCGCGGGCCAAGCTGCCAGCCTATGCCGAAAGCCCGTTCCTGTTCCCTTCAGCCTCCGACAGCGGCCACCTGCCGCGCCAGGTTTTCGCGCGCGAACTGAAGGGGCTGGCCGCGCGGGCCGGCATTGCCGCCACGAAGATATCGCCGCACGTGCTGCGCCACGCCTTTGCCAGCCACCTTTTGCAGAACGGCGCCGACCTGCGCGCCGTGCAGCAATTGCTCGGCCACGCCGACATCTCCACCACGCAAATTTACACCCATGTGCTGGAGGAAAGGCTGGTCAGACTGGTGAACGATCACCATCCGCTTGCCGACTAGGCCCGGTGTCGCTATGTGAGGGCGACGTTTCCATAGCTCGGAACTGCCGTCACGGCTTCCCGTCCTTCTGTTTTCCGGCGCAGCGGTCCGCTCACGAATGTACAATTATCTCGATTTCGAAAAACCGGTTCAGGATCTTGAGGGCAAGATCCTCGAACTCAAGAAACTCGCCGAGAACGGCGAAGCGGTCGACGTCGCCGACGAGATCGCCCGGCTCGAGAAGCGCTCGCGCGATGCGCTGCGCGACGCCTACAAGGCCTTGACCCCCTGGCAGAAGGTGCAGGTGGCCCGTCATCCTGATCGTCCGCACTGCCTGAACTACATCGACGGCCTGTTCACCGACTTCACGCCGCTAGCCGGCGACCGCGCCTTTGGCGAGGATCAGGCCATGATCGGCGGCTTCGCCCGTTTCCGCGGGGAATCGGTCGCTATCCTCGGCCAGGAAAAGGGTTCCGACACCGCGAGCCGCCTCAAGCACAATTTCGGTTCCGTGCGGCCCGAGGGCTACCGCAAGGCGGTGCGCCTGATGGAACTTGCCGACCGTTTCAAGGTGCCGCTGGTCACGCTCGTCGACACCGCCGGCGCCTTCCCCGGCGTCGATGCCGAGGAACGCGGCCAGGCCGAGGCCATCGCCCGCTCGATCTCGGCGGGTCTGGGGCTCAAGGTGCCGTCGATCTCGATCGTCATCGGCGAAGGCGGCTCCGGTGGCGCCATCGCCATCGCCACCGCCAACCGCGTCTATATGCTGGAACACGCCATCTATTCGGTGATCTCGCCCGAGGGCGCCGCCTCCATCCTGTGGCGCGACACCACGCGCTCTCGCGACGCGGCGACCAACATGAAGATCACCGCGCAGGACCTGCTCGAGCTCAAGATCATCGACGCCATCGTCCCCGAACCGCTCGGCGGCGCCCATCGCGAGCCGGAAAAGGTGATTGCCGCGACCGGCGACCTCATCGCCAAGACGATGAAGGAGTTTGCCGGCTCCAACGCCGATTTCCGCGAGCAGCGCCGCGAGAAATATCTCGCGATGGGCCGCACCCTCTAGCTCCGCCTGGGGTCGACGACAGGCCGTTGCCGCCCCGGAGGCGGCAAATGTGACGGGATCGCCGGATTTTCGCCACAAAATTGCCGCCGCCCTGGGTTCTGTGACAATGTCGCGAAGACGGTGCGGACCGCTTGCGGTAAGGAATTTTCAAGGTTAACGGGCTTAAGGTCCGCCGATGTTCGATATAGCGCTCGGGCACTGAAGCCTATGGCGCATAAACGGAAGACGACAGCGCATCCATGTTCGCGAAACTCGCACGCACCGGTTTCCTGATCGCCGTTCTCGGCGTCGCCGGCTGTAACCAGAAATCGATGACCGACTTCGTCCCGGAAGGCGCCAACAAGCAGCTGCCGGAAAAGGTCCTGGCCGAGATGCGCGCCAAGGGCATGAACCGCAATGCCCCGATCGTCGGCCGCATCTTCAAGGAAGAGAACGTCGTCGAGGTCTGGAAGCAGAAGACCAATGGCCGCTACGAGGTGATCGCCACCTATCCGATCTGCCGCTATTCCGGAAAGCTCGGTCCGAAATACACCGAGGGCGACCGCCAGGCGCCGGAAGGTTTCTACACGGTGCGCCCCGGGCAGATGAACCCGAAGTCGGGATACCACCTGTCGTTCAACATCGGCTACCCCAACGCCTATGACCGCGCCAACGGCCGCACCGGCTCGAACCTGATGGTGCACGGCGCCTGCTCGTCGTCGGGCTGCTATTCGATGAACGACCCGCAGATCGAGGAAATCTACGCCTTCGCGCGCGACGCCTTCAAGGGCGGCCAGACCGAGTTCCAGATCCAGGCCTTCCCCTTCCGCATGACCGCCGCCAACATGGCGCGCTACCGCAACGACCCGAACTACGACTTCTGGAAGATGCTGAAGGTCGGTTACGACAATTTCGAGATCACCAAGGTGCCGCCGAAGGTCGACGTCTGCGAGAAGCGCTACGTTTTCAATCAGGTCGCGCCCGACGGGCAGAGCTTCAACCCGACCGGCGCCTGCCCGATGAGCACCACGCCGGACCCGCTGAAGGTGGCCTACGGCGCCTATCAGAAGACCTATGACGCCGCCTTCGCCAGCGCCATCAACACGTCCACGCCGGCGCCCAAGGCTTCCATCGCCGGCGTCAAGGAAGCCAGCGTCGTCTCCGACTGGTCGAAGCGCCGCGCCCGCGGCGAACGTGTCACCATCGAGCCGCCGTCGATGAACCATGACGGAACGGTCACCGAAAACACCGAACGGATGGGCCGCATCGATTCGCCGCTTGGCCGCAAGATGGCGGCGCTCGACGCCGAGAAGGCCGCCAAGAAGCGGGCCGAGGAACAGAAACTGGCGATGATTGCCGCTGCCAAGGCCGAGAAGGAACGCGCCAAGGCCGAGGCTCTGGCCGCCAAGGAAGCCGCCAAGAACAAGGCTGCTCAGCCGGTCGAGACCACCGCGACCGTGGCGGCGGACGCCACCGCTCCGGCCACCGACGCGCAGACCGCCGACAATGGCGACGGCAGCCGCCTGTCGCAGATCAAGAAGAAGCTCTTCGGCATGTTCGGCGGCTGACCGCCGGACACCGCCACCATCGTTCCCGCCGAGCCCGCACCGTGACCAAGGCACCCGCCGTCTATGATCTGAAGGGGCTGAACTGCCCGCTGCCGGTGCTGAAGGCGCGCAAGCGCCTGGCCGGCATGAAACCCGGCGGCCAGCTTTGGCTGGAAACCACCGACCCGCTCGCCGTCATCGACATTCCGGCCTTCTGCGCCGACAGCGGCCACCGGCTGGTCGAGACCGCCGCCATGACAGGCGGCCACCGTTTTTTGGTGGAACGCGGCGCCTAGAGCGCCGCGCGTCCTTTTGGACGCGCAAAGGACGCTCTAGTTTTGATTGGGAGCACCGCAAGTTAGAGGCGCCCTCTACCGCCCGGCGATGGCCAGCGGGTTGTTCTCGAGTGCTGCGCGGTCGGGCGTATCGATGGCCGGACGATCGGTGAGCGCCGAAAACAGCCGCCGCACATAATCTTCCGGCATATCGAGCGTGATCAGCACCAGCCGGGTGCCGCGTTGCGCGTCCGGCCAGGCCGGCAGGCGCACCGGCGGATGCAGCAGCTTCTGCACCCCATGCACCACCAGCGGGCGCGTGGGGTCTTCCTTCAGCTCGATGACCCCCTTCATGCGCAAGAGCTTGTCGCCATGGGTCGAGCGCAACAGGTCGAAGAACATGTCGATCGCCGAGAAGGCGACCGGCCCGTCATGTACCAGCGAAAAGGTTTTCACGCGCGCATCGTGGCGGTGTGCGTGACCATGCCCGTCATGATCATGATCATGATCGTGGTGATGGTCGTGATCATGATCGTGATGGTGGTGTTCCTCGTCGGCCGCCTCGCCCAGCCAGCGCCGCACGTCGGCGCTTTTGGTGGCCGGGTTGTAGAGTCCGCTGTCGAGCAGCGCCGTGGCATTCGCCTCGCCGGCATCCAAAAGCCGCGCACCGGGATTGATCGCCTTCAGCCGCGCGGTCAGCGACGCGACCTGTCCGGCTGCCGCGAGATCGGTCTTGCTGAGCACCAAACGATCTGCCATCGCAACCTGCTTCACCGCCTCGACATGGCTGTCGAGCGTCGCTTCCGCATTGACCGCATCGACCAGCGTGACCACGCCGTCGAGGCGGAAGGCCTGCACCAGCGCCGGGTGCGCCATGATCGACTGCAGCACCGGGGCCGGGTCGGCCAGGCCGGTGGTTTCGATGACCACCCGCGCCAGGGTGGCGATGCGGCCGGTCTGCAACCGGTCGACGAGATCGGCCAGTGTGTCGACCAGTTCGCCGCGCACCGTGCAGCACAGGCAACCGTCGGAAAGCTGGATGATGCCATCCGAGGCCTGTTCGACCAGAAGATGGTCGATCGCCACGTCGCCATATTCGTTGATGATGACGGCGGTGTCGGTCAGCGCCGGATCTTTCAGGAGCCGGTTGAGCAGCGTCGTCTTGCCGGCGCCGAGGAAGCCGGTCAGCACGGTGACCGGAATGGGGAAGACGGCAGCCATCGTGCAGATACCCCTGTCGTCAGTTGGCCGATTTCGCCGGCTGGTCGCCCTGCACCGCCAATGGCATCACCATGACCGGCTCCGGCCGGTCCGGCCGCCAAGCCGGCACCGGCACATTGGCCGGCTTGCCGCCGGTGGCCGTATCGGCAACCTCGACGCGTCCCTGCATGGCCTTCGGCACCGGGCCGGTGGCGCCGCCCAGGCCGACCGTCACCAACTTCGGATTGACGATTTTCTCGCGCCAGGGCGATTTCGGCGCACTGACCGGCGCGGGTGCCGCTTCTTCCGACTGCGCTTCCTTCGGCTGCTTCTTGCAGACTTCTTCCTGCATGTCGGTCGGGGTCAGCGTATCGCCATAGGGTTTCAGGCCGGCAAGGCTAGTCGCGCTTGCGGCCGGCATGTCGAAGCCCTGGTTGAGTAGCGCGGCAGCAGCATCAGCGCGCGCGATGGCCGACTTTTCGCCCAGCACCACGGCCACAAGCGTGCGGCCATTGCGGGTGGCCGTGCCGATCATGTTGAAGCCGGCCGGGCAGACGAAGCCCGTCTTCATGCCGTCGGCGCCGGGATAACGGCCCACCAGCAGATTGTAGTTGGGGATCTTCTTCTTGCCAAAGGCCAGGCCTTCGATGGAAAACCAGCCCGTGTATTGCGGAAAATCGCGACGCAGCGCCGTCACCAGCAGGCTCATGTCGCGCGCCGTGGTGTACTGGTCGGGCTCGAACAGGCCGTTGGGGTTGACGAAATGCGTCCCGGTCATGCCAAGCCGCGCCGCTTCCGCGTTCATGCGCTCGGCGAAGGCTTCCTGCGAGCCGCCGACATTCTCGCCGATCGCCATGGCGACGTCGTTGGCCGACTTGGTGACCATGATCTTGATGGCGCTGTCCAGCCTGAGCACCGAACCGGGCTTCAGGCCCATCTTGCTCGGCGGCTGCTTGACCGCCAGCTTGCTCATGCGGATGGGCGAATTCAGCGCCACCTCGCCAGCCGCAACCGCCCTGAAGGCGACATAGGCGGTCATCAGCTTGGTCAGCGAGGCCGGATACCAGCGCTTGAAGGCGTCCTGATGCTCAAGCACGCGACCATTGTCGAGATCGAACAAAACGACCGGATTGGCCGCGGCCGGTTGGGCGGCGAACATCGGCAAGGCGGCCGCGCCGGCCACAAGAAATTTCAGCAAATACCCTGGCCTCATCATCAATTCCGAAATCGCTCTTGCCGCAGTCACCCTGGCCTCCGTAAGATTTGTCCCACGGGATCGCCAATCTCGCCACCCGCCCTCTTGCGCATGGTGACGTTGCGCTATTTAGCCTATGTGACGGGAGCAAGGCAAAGCGTTGGCTGATCACAATTGAGACCAAGCCGGCCAAGCCGACCAACAGCGAGTTTGTGACCTATGCCCATTTTGAACCGCGCCGCCGAACTGCAGGAAGAGATCGCCGGCTGGCGACGTCACATCCACCAGCGGCCGGAGCTGAATTTCGATGTGTTCGAGACCGCCGCCTTCGTCACTGAAAAGCTGAAGGAATTCGGCTGCGACGAGGTGGTGACCGGCATCGGCAAGACCGGCGTGGTCGGCGTCATCCGCGGCGCGAAGGGCAACGGCTCGACGGTCGGCCTGCGCGCCGACATGGACGCGCTGCCCATCACCGAGATCACCGGCAAGCCCTACGCCTCGCAAACGCAGGGCAAGATGCACGCCTGCGGCCATGACGGCCATACCGCCATGCTGTTGGGCGCGGCGAAATATCTCGCCGAGACGCGCAATTTCGCCGGCTCCGTCGCCGTCATCTTCCAGCCGGCCGAGGAAGGCGGCGGCGGCGGCAACGAGATGGTCAAGGAAGGCATGATGGACCGCTTCGGCATCGCCCGGGTGTTCGGCATGCATAACATGCCAGGCCTTCCCGTCGGCCAGTTCGCCATCCGTCCGGGTCCGATCATGGCGGCGACCGCCGAGTTCACCATCACCGTCAAGGGTCGCGGTGGCCATGCCGCGATGCCGCACGGCACCATCGACCCCGTCGTCATCGCCAGCCAGCTGGTCGGCGCGCTGCAGACCATTGCCTCGCGCAGCACCGACCCGGTCGAATCGGTCGTCGTTTCGGTCACCAAATTCCATGCCGGCGACGCCTATAACGTTATTCCCGAGACCGCCGAGATCGCCGGTACCATCCGCTCGCTGAAGACGGAGGTGGCCAGGAAAGCCGAGGAACGCATGCGCCAGATCAGCGCCGGCCTCGCCGCCGCCCATGGCGCGGTCATCGAGGTCGACTACGAGGCGAATTATCCCGTCACCTTCAACCATCCTGAGGAAGCCGTCTTCTCCGGCGATGTCGCGGCCAAGGTCGCCGGCGACGCCAAGGTGCTGCGCGCGATCCCGCCGGTGATGGGCGGCGAGGATTTTTCCTACATGCTCGAGGCCCGTCCCGGCGCCTTCATCTTCATCGGCAATGGCGACAGCGCCGGCCTGCACCACCCGGCCTACGACTTCAATGACGAAGTCATCCCACATGGCGTCAGCTATTGGGTGAAACTAGCCGAGACGGCACTCGCCGCCTGAGCTTGGCGCCGTTCTTCACCCCAAGAAATGGCGGAGAGGGGCAGACAACACGGCGATTGTCTCGCCGTCATCGATGGTGCCGCAACTCCCAGCGTTGCAGCATCTCTTCCCCTGCTTCAAGGCGGCACGGGCGTTCCCTTCGCTCGGCCCTTGGCGAAGCGGCCTGAAACGGCTATGTGTTCGCCCGCGTGGTCCCGTAGCTCAGTAGGATAGAGCGGCAGATTCCTAATCTGTAGGTCACAGGTTCGATTCCTGTCGGGATCACCAATCAGGTGCCTCCCACCCGTCATTTCCCGGTTTCGCGCCGGGCTTGCCACGATCATCGCCTTGCGTGAATATGACGGCGTTCAACCTGCGGCTGCGCATGGTTTCCGGCCATGTCGCGCGGGCGTCGATCGAGCTCGGGAGACTTCCTAATGGCAGATGAAAGACAAGAACGCATCCGGCAACGAGCCCATGCGATCTGGGAACGCGAAGGCAGGCCGCACGGCGCCGACGAGCGGCATTGGCATCAGGCCGCGGGTGAAATCGAGGCGGAAGACAAGAAGCCCGGGAAGCGCGCCGCCAGCGCGAAACCCGCCAAGGCGGCTGCCGCGAAACCGGCGAAGGCTCCTGCCAAGGCCACAGCGGCCAAGGCTGCAAAGGCGCCCGCCGCGCTTGCGAAGGCTGCCCCAGCCAAGGTGGCAAAGGCGCCGGCGGCAGCGGTCAAGGCCGCCAAGCCGGCACCCAAGAAGGCCGCTAAGCCGAAGGTTCCCGCCAAGGCCGGATAATCTCCGCAACGCTGCATCCGTTCGCCTTCGACGCACTTTGGAGGCCGGCGGCCTTTGGCGGTCGGCTGGCTTCGGCATGGGCGCGCCGCGCGGTCGCACGCGCCCGGGATGGCGGGCGCGGAAGGCGCGTCATGTCGGCCTTTTCCCGTCGCCGTTCCAACAAAAATCCACGCGCGCCGGATGGCGATTAAGTGCCGGGAAAGACGGGAAAAATTCCCGTCGGCCGCCATTCACATTTCACGTGACTTGAATTCGAAATCTCACAACTCATTGCATTTCAATGTAAAATATGCTTTTATTGAATGAATATTCAATAAGAAAGCTCTCTCCATGAACCCGCATATCCGCGACGTAGCCGTCCCCAATGACTGGGATCGCAAGGGCCTGCCCGGCTGGAGCTATCACTCGGATGCGTTTCTGGAACTGGAAAAGCAGCATCTGTTCCGCACCCACTGGCAGATCGCCGGCCATGTCTCCGACATGCCAAACCCCGGCGACTATCTGACCATGGATGTCATCGGCGAGCGCGCGCTCATCGTGCGCGGCAAGGACGGCGTCGTGCGCGGTTTCCACAATCTGTGCCGGCATCGCGGCAGCCGCGTGGTGGCCGACAGCCAGGGCCATTGCGCCAACGCGCTGGTCTGCCCTTTCCATGGCTGGGTCTACAATCTCGACGGCACCCTGCGCGGCGCCGCCCGCCCGCGCTCCTTCCCCGAACTCGACAAGACCGAGTTCGGGCTGAGGCCGCTCGACCTCGAAATCTGGATGGGTTTTATCTTCATCCGCTTCCGCGACGGTGGACCGCAGCCTTCGGTGGCGGAACTCTTGAAGCCGATCGAGGCCGAGATCGCGCCCTATTGTGCTGCCGACATGGTGCCGTCCTGGGGCATCTGGACCCAGAAAAGCCCGGTCAACTGGAAGTCGGTACGCGACGTCGACAATGAAGGCTATCACGTCGCCATGGCGCATCCGGCGCTGCAGGACCTCTACGGCTCGACCTACTACGACGAACCCTTCGTCAATGGCGTCTCGCGCTCCTTCGCCACCTACAATCCGCATGCCGGCCGCCGCTGGAGCGTGAAGAACTACGTCGCCATCGCACCCGAGCCGGCGCATCTGCCCGACATGCTGAAGAAGGCCTGGATCTATTACGGCATCTTCCCCAATGCGGTGATCGCGGTGACGCCGGAATCCGTGCAGTTCTACCAGGAGTTCCCGCTCTCGACCGGCGAGACCCTGCTGCGCGGCGCCATCTACCGCCACGCCGAGGAAAGCCGCGAACAGGCGGCGGCGCGTTATCTCGCCTTCCGCATCGACCGCGACACCATGGCCGAGGACGTGCAGCTTTCCGTCTGGTCGAACGAATCCATGCAGTCGGAAGCCTTCGCCGGCTTCTACCTGTCCGACCTCGAATATGGCGTGCGCACCCATCACGACCATATGCGGGCGCGCCTGCCGGTGCTGTCCCTGAAAATCCAGCCGGACGAGAAGGACATGGCAGCCCTCAACGACGCGCTGCTCAGCCAGGCATAGCCGCCCGGCCGTGCCATCTTCCAGTGCCGCGGCCTGTCGTCGATAAGCGTCCCTTGGGCGAAAAAGGTCACGCCGCATGTCACAAAACGCGGCAGCCGGTCGTCATGTCTGTACGATTGCGACAGGAGACGACTATGGCACAAAGGCCGAACCCCTTTACCGCCAACCCCGCGGCTATGAAGCCCTGGATCGAGATTGGCAAAACCATCCAGGATGACGAGCTGGAACCCTTGCTGAAGGAACTGGTGATGACGCGGGCGGCACAGATCAATGGCTGCACCTTCTGCATCCACCATCACGTTGAAGACGCGCGCAAACAGGGTGAATCGGAGGACCGCCTTCATCTTCTGAGTGCCTGGCGCGAATCCACGCTCTATTCCGCCCGCGAGCGGGCAGCGCTGGAATGGACCGAAGCCCTGACACTTGTGTCCCAGACCCATGCGCCGAACGACGCCTACAAAACCCTGCAAGCACAGTTCAACGAGGCCGAGCAGGTGAAACTGTCGCTGCTGATTGCGTTGACCAACGCGTGGAACCGCATCAACATCGGCTTCCGCCGCGTTCACCCGGCCGAAGCGAAAAAGGCTGCCTGACGATACCGGCATGGACAAGGACGCCACCGCCATCTTCGATCCGCTGCGGCCGGTTCTCTTTCGTGTCGCCTACCGCATGTTGGGTTCCGTCGCCGATGCCGAAGACGCCGTCCAGGATGCATTCGTGCGCTGGCTGGGCACCGAACGCCGGGAAGTTAACGAACCTGAGGCCTTCCTGCGTCGGGTCGTCATGCGTCTGTGCCTGGACCGGCTCAAGGCCATCCGGCGCCGGCGCGAGACCTATGTCGGTCCCTGGCTGCCGGAACCGGTGGTGGAGGAGGTCGACCAGGAGGTCGACACCGTCACCTTGCCGCTTTTGATGGCGTTGGAGCGGCTGTCGCCGCTCGAGCGTGCAGCCTTCCTGCTGCACGATGTGTTCGGCCTCGGCTATGAGGAGGTCGCGGCGACGATCGGCCGCGAGCCCACGGCTTGTCGCCAGCTGGCGCGCCGGGCGCGCATCCATGTTCGCGCCGACCGCCCGCGCTACCTCGTGCCGAAGCAACATGGCTTCGAGATCGCGCGAGCTTTCCTCGCCGCATCCCGAGATGGCGAAATGGAGAGGCTGCGCACCTTGCTCGCGGCGGATGTGACGCTATACGCCGATGGCGGCGGCAAGGCGCCGGCCGGCAAGAAACCGCTCACCGGCCTCGACAACGTCCTGCATTTCTTCGCGCGGTTCGCGCCTGTTTTTGCCGAGGAACCGTCGCGCCTGCTTCGTTATGGTGTGATCAACGGCCTACCGGGCTTCGTCACCATCGAGCGCGGCAACATCCTCCAGACCACTGCACTGGAAATCGACGACGGCTGCATCCACGCGATCTACGTCGTCAGGAACCCTGATAAGCTCAGGCATGTGGGCACGACGGTGCACTGAGGCGCTCTGCCCGGCCGGCTCCCGCGTGACGGCCGCTAAAGCCGGAACCGCGCCCGGTAGTCCCGCGGAGACATGCCCCGCAGCCGCCGGAACTGGCGGTTGAAGTTGGCGAGCGAGCCATAGCCGACCGCACTCGCGATATGCTGGATCGGCTGGCCGGTTGCCGACAGCCGCGCGCAGGCATCGCCGATGCGCAGGCGGATGATGTATTCCGAAATCGTCGTACGCATGTGCCGGCTGAACAGCCGGTGGGTTCCCGACACGCTGAGGGCGGCGACATCGGCAAGATCGTCCAGCCGGATTTCCTCGGCATAGAACTGGTGAATATGGGTCAACACACGGTCGATGCGTTCCGCGCCCGCATCCCGTTCCACGGGCGCGAAGGCTTCGCTGGACAACGCGACGGCATCCGCGTCTTCCGCCAGTTGGCCGAGGATGCCCAGCATGGCCAGCAGCCGTTGCGGCGCCGGCAGATCGAACAGCCGGCCGAAATCGTCGGCCAGCGCCATCGCGGCGGCTGTCGAAAAGCGCAAGCCGGCGCCGGCCCTGGCGACGAGCGCCGCCACCGCGCCGAATTCCACCGACGAACGGGTGATCGTCTCAATCCACTCCTGCCGGAACCAGATAACCAGCGCGACATGCGGGAGGGCCGGATCGAGCCTCTCCGACGACGACCATGTGTGGGGCAGGTTGGGGCCGACAAGCACCAGGTCGATGCCGTCGAAACTGCCGACATGGTCGCCGATGAAGCGGTGGCCGCGCGAGTTCAGCGTCAGCGTCAGTTCGAGCTCGGGGTGATGGTGCCACTGGAACGGAATGCCGTCGTCGAGCCGCCGGTTCAGCATACTCCAGGAACTATCCGGACTGGCTGGCACGCGTTCAAGATAGGGCTTCATATGGCGTCGTTGATTCCAGAAACGCTGCAATAGTACCAGAATTGGCCGAAGCGCGACAACATCGTGGCCGCACGGTCCCTATTCTTGGCTGCATGCACCGCGTCGCGCGGCATCATCCAGGGAGATCATCATGCAAGCAGCGACTGTCAGAGACCACCACCCCACCACTGGCATGACGACGCAATTGCGAGACATCCGGAAGACACTGCCGCTGCGCGTCCTCTCCGAGGACGACTGGCAGCACTGGATCAGCAATGGCTATGTCATCGTGCGCCAGGCGGTGCCACCTGAGAATGTCGACAACCTCGTCGATCTGCTCTGGCGCTTCGACGAGAAGGACCCCGCAGATCCTTCCACCTGGTATGCGCCGCAGCGGCGCGAGCACAAGATGAAGGAACTCAACAACACCGGCATGCTGGAAATCTACAATCACCAGTATCTCTGGGACAATCGCATGGAGCGGCGCATCTACGACGCCTTCGTCGACATCTGGGACCGCGAGGATTTGTGGGTGACGATCGACCGCGCCAATCTCAACCCGCCCAGGAAGGTCAAGGGCAATCCCAACGGCTTCATCCATTGGGATGTCGATACCTCGATCCGTCCCCTGCCGATCGGCGTGCAGGGCGTGCTCAGCTTGCAGAAGCAGGACGGCGACGTCGGCGGCTTCCAGTGCGTGCCTTCGCTCTTCTCCGGTTTCGATGCCTGGGAGAAAACGCAAGCGCCCGACCGCGACCCGATGCATCCCGACATGACCGGCCAGGCGACCGTCAACATCGAGATGGAAGCCGGTGACTTGATGATCTTCAACTCGCTGTTGGCCCATGGCGTGCGCCCCAACCATTCCGACAACCGGGTCCGCATGGCGCAATACATCTCCATGCACCCGGCCGAATGGACCAACGAAACCGAGCGCCAGGAACGCATCCGCTTGTGGCGCGAACTCGACCATCCGCGACGCGACGCCTTCCCGGGCGATCCGCGCGACTGGGAAAAGCACAACGCCGCCACGGCAAAGCTGACCCCGCTCGGCGAAAAGCTGCTGGGGCTGGCGCAGTGGTGAAATCAAGCGCCAATCTTCTCTCCTCGCGGGAGAAGTTTGGCGCCCGACCTGCTGTCGCAAATCGCGACCGACTGGATCAACCTGTTTGGCTGTATCGGAGCAGGGCTTCGCGCTAGAAGCCCGCCATGACGGCACCCACCGGCCTTTCCCCGCAGACCCGAGGCATCATCCTGATGGCCGCGGTGGCGTTCGCCATCCAGATCGTCGACGGGCTGGCGAAATATCTGAGCGCTGACTATTCGCCGCTGTTCATCGGCTGGGCGCGTTATGCAGCGGCTTCGATCATCGTCCTGCCTTATGCCTTCGCACGCCATGGCCGGCATCTGTTTCCGGCCGAGCGCCTCGGCGCGCATATCTTGCGCACCGTGCTTCTGGTGACGGCGATGTCGCTATATTTCGTCGCCATCTCCCACATCCCGCTGGCTACCGCCATCAGCGCCTATTTCGTCGCCCCGGTCGTCGCCATGGTGCTGTCGGTCGTCGTGCTGGGCGAACGCATGACGACGCGCAAGGGCATCAGCCTGGCGCTCGGTTTCGCCGGCGCCATGGTCATCCTGCGGCCGGGCGTTGGCACGATGGAACCCGGCATCCTGCTGGCGCTGGCTTCCGGCCTTGCCTTCGCCTGCTACATGATCGTCACCCGCAAGGCGGCGCTGGAAAGCGACCCGGTCAAGACGCTCGCCTTTCAATGCGCGTTGGGCGCCGTGCTGTTGATGCCGCAGGCGCTGCTCACCTGGTCGACGCCGGCCTGGGGCGATCTCGTCTTCTTCGCCGGGCTCGGCATCTTCTCGCTGATTGGCCATCTGATGCTGATCATCGCCTTCCGCCTCGCCGAAACCTCGGTGCTGGCACCATTGGTCTATCTCGAACTGGTCGGCGCCGCGCTCATCGGCTATCTCGCCTTCCACGAAGTGCCCGGCCCTGCCACCATCGCCGGCGCCAGCCTGATCGTCTTCGCCGGGCTTATCCTGCTGTGGCACAACAAGAGTGCCACCGTCGAGGAACCGGCGGCCTGACCGGCCGGGCGCGTCCTCGCTTGCCGGCTTATGACTTTGAGATGCGCCGGTAGATACCTTCCAGGCTTTGCGCGAAGGCGCCGAACATGTCCCGCTCCGTCAGTTCGCGCAGGACCTGTTCGTTGATGCCGCCGCGGGTCGCGTATTCCTGCGCCAGATGCATGAAACCGGCGTCCGGGGCCCTGTCCGGCGCGTTGGCCAGCGCCTTGAACAGCGTGGCGATATAATCGCGCGCCTTCTCGCCCGACACCTGATGGCCCTCCAGCCAGCTGTGGATCGTATCGAGATATTTGAAGTAGCTGGCATAGGTCGCGGTGACGACGCTCAGCGCGTTGAACTCGTCAGCGTCGGTAACCTCGATCGCCTTGCCCAGCCGGCCGAAAAAAGCCGCCATGGCGGGATCCGGCGGAAACAGGATGGTCGCGCCTTGCCTGTGCGCGATCATCGGCATCGGAAGCGCCTTCGTCACCGTTGCCACCGGCCCGATCAGGCCGGCCACCTCTTCGACCGACAGCGTCGCGATCAGGCTGACGACGCGATGGTCGGAACGAAACCGCAGCGCCGGCAGCACTTCATGCGCGATCTGCGGCCGCACCGCCAGCATGACGGTATCGCAATCGTCGAGCACCGCCTGATTGTCGGCCGCGATGCGCACGTCGGCATAGCGGGCCGCCAGCCCGGCCGCGATTTCCTCATTGCGCGGCGACAGCACGACCGACACCGAATTGTCGGCGACCGATTTCAGCCCGGCGACGATCGCGGCCGTAAGCGCGCCTGTGCCGATGAAGCCGAGTTTCATGCGAATGTCCTGTGCTGGCGGTTAAGACGGGTTTCCGCGGCGACGAAACGGGCCGCCTTGTCGGCGGCGCCGTGATCGCGCGGACGCCCGATCAGGCATAGTCGGATGCCGAAACCGGAGCCAGCATTTTTATCCGCCAGGATGATCGCAACAGCTCCCGTCAGCCTTGCCACAGCCCTTCCCGGCGCAGATCCTCCATCGTCCGCGAAATGCCCTCGCGCAGAATCGCCACCATGTCGTCGATCTGCTCGCGGCTGATGGTGAGCGGCGGCGACATCACGCACATATTGATCAGCGGCCGCACCAGAAGGCCGAGCTCATGGCAATGCGCGTCGATGCGCACACCGACCGCCCGGTCGAGCTGCAGCGGGTTTTTGCTTTCGCGGTCGGCCACGCATTCCACGCAGGCCATCAGCCCTAAGCCGCGCACTTCGCCCACCAGCGGCAGTTCCTCCAGCGTCTTCAGGCGCGCCTGGAAATAAGGCGCGACCGCACGCGCATGCGCCAGCACCTCGTCTTCCAATATGTCGAGGTTTTTGAGCGCCACCGCGCAGCCGACCGGGTGACTGGTATAGGTCAGCCCATGCGCGAACATCGCGTCGGGATGGTTGGAGCGGCGCAATTCCTCCAGCAAACGCTCCGAGATGACGACGCCGCCCAGCGGGAAATAACCCGAGGTGACGCCCTTGGCGAAGGTGATCATGTCGGGGTCGATGCCGAACACCTCACCCGAGGCAAAGACATGGCCGAGCCGGCCAAAGGCGGTCACCACCTCGTCGGAAATGAAGAGAATGTCGTTGTCGCGGCAGATGGCGCGGATGCGTTTCAGGTAGCCGTCCGGCGGCAGGATGACGCCGCCCGAGGCCTGCACCGGCTCGCCGACAAAGGCGCCGATCCTTTCGGCGCCGATCTCCGCGATCCTGTCGCGGAATTCCGCGACCAGCATGTCGGCGAAGGCCGCGACATCCATGCCCTTCGGCCGGCGGAACGGATCGGGCGACGACAGCTTCACCACCAGATCGTCGGCGCCGTCCATCCAGTCGCGGTCGCGCGGCCGGCCGTTGAGCGAGGCCGCCAGGTAGGTCGACCCGTGATAGGCGCCGCCGCGCGACAGGATGAGCTTCTTCTCCGGCCGGCCGCGCACATTGTTGTAGAACTGCATGAAGCGCAGCGCCGTCTCCACCGCCGAGGAGCCGCCGGTGGTGTAGAAGACGTGGCTGAGATCGCCCGGCGCATGGTCCGCGATACGCCGCGCGAGTTCGGCCGAAGGCGCGTTCATCGTGTACCAGGGCGTGTTGTAGGAGAGCTGCATCGCCTGGTCGTACATCACCTTGGCCAGTTCCTCGCGGCGATGGCCGACATTGATGCACCACATGCCGGCCGGCCCGTCGATCAGCCGCTTGCCGTTGCCGTCGGTGATGTAGATGCCGTCGCCTTCGCCGATCAGCGCCCGCGCCTCGGCGCCGACCGAACCCGCCATCGGCCACGGCTGCACGAGATGGCGCCGCGCCGTCTCCACCGCATCCTGCCCGGCCTCGGCATCCCCTCCGCCCGTTCTTGCTTGCCGCACCGCAGCCATCTTCGCCTCGCTTTCGATCCTCAAAGTGACGTTCGCCTCAACAAGACACTCAAACCATTGGAAAATCCGGATTTCTTCACATGATTTTGAATGGTCGTTCAATCAATATCGCAGAAATACCGCTTGATTTCAATCGGTGGATGCGCTCATGATGAAGGAAGCCGGCAAGACGAGAGCCGCTCGCTCCTGTGCGTGAAAACGCAGGCACGGAGCGGCTCGAAACAGAAGATTGGGAACAAGCCGGCGCTTGATGGGAAGGCAGCATGGCGGGACAATCCAGGCCAGCGACCGCATATGCGCTTGGAGCGCTGCCCGGAGCGCCGCAATGACGGCAGCCGCGGAAGGGTCGCCGCCGCTGGTCGCGGGCGGCATCAGACGAAAGACGCTTCTGCAATCCGAATCCGCCCAGGGCCTTGCCCTGATCAGCCCGACTTTTCTTTACGCCCTCATCCTTCTGGTTGTGCCGATCCTGGTGGTGTTCGCCCATTCCTTCTGGACGCAGCACTACCTCACCATCGACCACACCTTCACGCTCGAGAATTACCGCATCGCGCTGACCGAGCCGATCTATCTCGACCTGTTGTGGCGCTCGCTCTACGTCTCATTGATGGTGTCGCTGTTCACCGTCGTGCTCGCCTATCCGATCGCCTATTTCATTTCCTTCCACGGCGGCCGCCACAAGGGCCTATGGCTGTTCCTCATCACCATCCCGTTCTGGACCAGCTACCTGCTGCGGGTGATGTCGTGGAAGGTCATCCTCGGCTACAACGGCGTCCTCAATTCCGGCCTGATGGGGCTCGGCCTGATCAGCGAGCCATCCACCGCCCTGCTCTACAACACCAGCGCCGTCGTCATCACGCTGACCCACGCCTGGGCGGCCTTCGCCATCCTGCCCATCTTCGTGTCGCTCGAAAAAGTCGACCGCACGCTGATCGAGGCGGCCAAGGATCTCGGCGACGGGCCGCTGCGCTCCTTCCTGCGCGTGACGCTGCCGCTGTCGGCGCCCGGTGTCATCTCGGCGCTGCTCATCGTCATGATCCCGACGGTTGGCGACTACGTCACTCCGAAGCTGGTCGGCGGCAAGGACGGCGTCATGATCGCCAACGCCATCCAGGCGCAGTTCGGCAAAGCGGCGAACTGGCCGCTGGGCGCCGCGCTTTCCGTCACCACCATGGTCGTGGTCAGCCTGATGGCGGGCGCTGCCGTCTTCCTGATCCGCACCGCCGCGAGGTTGGCGCGATGAGTACCCTCAAGCGCTTCCTGCCCAGCGGCAGCTCCTGGCTTACGGCCTATGCCGTGCTCTATGTCGGCTTCCTGTACCTGCCGGTGCTGTTCCTGCCGATCTTCTCGATCAACATCTCGGCCTCGCCCAAATTCCCGCTCTCCGGCTATACGCTGCAATGGTATCGCGATCTGCCGAAGACGCCGGCCCTCATCGATGCGGCCTGGAACAGCCTGATCGTCGGTGTCTCGGCCGCGGTGCTGTCCACCGTTCTCGGCATCCTCGCCGCGCGCGCCATCACCCGCTATCGTTTCCCCGCCCGCCGGCCCATCCATGGCCTGATCATGGCGCCGCTGGTGCTGCCCGAAGTGATCGTCGCCATCTCCATGCTTTTGGTGATGCTGCAGCTCGGCCTCAGCCTGTCGCTGTTCACCGTCGTGCTCGGCCACGTGCTGGTCTGCATCCCCTATTCGATGACCGTGCTGACATCCGGCTTCGAAGGCTTCGACCGCAGCCTGGAGGAAGCCTCGGCCGATCTCGGCGAGAGCGCCTTCGGCACCTTCCGGCGCGTGACCTTGCCGATGGTGACGCCGGCCATCATCTCCAGCCTGCTGGTTTCCTTCACCATTTCGCTCGACGAGTTCATCATCGCCTTCTTCCTCACCGGAACCGACGCGACGCTGCCGATCTACATCTGGGGCCAGTTGCGCTTCGCCGCCAAGCTGCCCGGCGTGCTGGCGCTCGGCACGCTGCTTCTGGTCGGTTCCTTCGTGCTTCTTTCCATCGCCGAAATCCTGCGCCGCCGCGCCGCCCGGCGCACCCAGTCCGAGGGTCTCCTGCATGCTTGACCGGCCGCAATCCGAACGCAGCGCCTCCGAGCGGCCGATGATCGAGATCAGGGGCGTCACCCGCAACTACGGGGCCTTCAAGGCTCTGGACGACGCCACCGTGACCATTCGCGAGGGCGAGTTCTTTTCCCTGCTCGGGCCTTCCGGCTGCGGCAAGACCACCCTGCTCAGAATGATCGCCGGTTTCGACAACCCGACCTCAGGCACCATCGTCGTCGATGGCCAGGAGATGGTCGGCGTGCCGGCCAACCGGCGCCCCACCAACATGGTGTTCCAGAGCTACGCCATCTTCCCGCATCTCAATGTCGAGCAGAATGTCGGCTACGGGCTGAAGCGGCTGAAGCTCGACCAGGGCGAGGAGAAGCGGCGGGTCGACGAAGCACTGGCCATGGTCTCGCTGACTGGCCTCGGCAAACGCGGCGCGCATGAATTGTCCGGTGGCCAGCGCCAGCGCGTGGCGCTCGCCCGCGCCCTGGTGATGCGGCCCAAGGTTCTCTTGCTCGACGAGCCGCTGTCGGCGCTCGACAAGAAGCTGCGCGAACAGATGCAGGTGGAACTGCGCCGGCTGCAGCAGGCAGTCGGCATCACCTTCATCCTGGTCACCCACGACCAGTACGAGGCGCTCGCCATGTCGGACCGCATTGCCGTCATGTTCGGCGGCCGCATCGCCCAGGTCGCCTCGCCGAAGGAAATCTACCAGCGGCCGGTGAACCGCCAGGTCGCCGACTTCCTTGGCGGCATGAATTTCGTCAAGGCCGAGATCGTCGAGGAAAACGGCTCTTCCATCACCGTCGACACGCTGGGCTTCGGCCGCGTCACCACCGAAAAGCCGAAGGCTTTCGTGCGCAACGGCGCCGCCGCCACGCTCGGCATCCGGCCGGAACGGCTGCGCGTTCTGTGGGACCAGGCAACCGCCAAATACGAAGTGTCGGGCAGCGTGGTGGAGCGGCACTATTTCGGCGAGATCACCCACCTGATCGTCGACATCCCCGGACTGGAAAAGCCGCTGTCGGTGACCGAGACCAATGATTTCGGCGCCGACGACATTCCGGTCGGCGCCACCATCCGCCTCGGCTACGACCGCGACGCGCTGGTGGCGATGGCGGATTAGTTTCGAGGGATCAACCGTCCCGCAAACGCCGGGCTTGCCCGGGTGTCATTCCGAAAAATTGCCGGAACGCCAATCCGAAGGCCGGAACGCTATCGAAGCCGGCGATGGCGGCGGCCCTGGTCGGTTGCATGCCCATCGTCAGGGCACTCAGCGCCTCGGTCAGACGCGTCTGCTGCCGCCATTGACGAAAACTGAGGCCGGTTTCCACGCGGAACAACCTGGCCAGGGTGCGGCTGGATGCATTCGCCACCTCGCCCCATTGTTCCAGGTTCCTTTTGTCGTCCGGACGATCGCGAAGGCCCGAGACCACGCGAAGAAGACGGGCATCGCGCGGCAGCGGCAACCGCATCGGCAACGGCGTCGATCTGGCTATTTCGTCGAGGATCAGTTCCGCCAGATGATAACCCCTGCCCTGTGTTTCCCATTCGATCGGCTCGGCGCAGACAGCGATGACAATCTCACGCAGCAGGCCCGATACGGTTATGACCTTCGGCTGGTCTCCCACCCGCCTTGCCGCGTCTTCCCTGAGGAAAAGCTCGCGCATGGCGACGGGGCCGTCCATGCTGACGGCGTGCGGTACATCTGTCGGCAGGAACAATGCCGTGGTCGGCGGAACGAGATAACTCGAACCCCGCGTTTCGACGCGCATCAGGCCCGACACCGCATGCAGCAACTGGGCGCGCGGATGGCTGTGGAACCCTGTCGAGAGCCCCGACGGATAGTCGCGGGCATATCCCACGACCGATCGCGGCGCCGTCTCGAAAGGCAGGATTTCGGCCTGTCTTGTTGGCGACAGAAAATGGCCGGTTGTCTCCATTCGACAAGCGTAGCCTGCTGGTCGCGCTTTTCAAGACAGGCGCGAGATCGCGAACCTTTCATGGAGACACGGCAATGAGCGACGGCCTTTTTCAAAAGATTGGATACGTAAAGTCGGACCAGCTGGTCGATGGTCCCATCACGCCGGGCCAGAACCGGCGAAAGGCGTTGGAAGCCGGCGACCTTTGGGTCGGCCAGTGCCACGTGACCGCGCTCGCCGAACCAAGCCAGTGGCATCACCATCAGGAGTTCGACAGCGTGATGTTCATGCTGTCCGGTCGTATTCGCGTGGATTACGGCGAAAACGGCGCTGAATCATTCGAGATCGGCAAGGGCGATTACGCGTATTTTCCACGCCGCGCGATCCATCGCTGCCAGATTGTCGAGGGCGGCGACGATGTTCACTACGTTTTCGTCCGCGTCGGGCGTGGCGAAACGGTCGTCAATGTCGACGGCCCGGACGTCGTCGCCCCGTAGGCCTGATTTTCACGCGTCGTTTGCGCGAACCGGTTCCCGACGTTTCCCGATGTCGAGCCGATCTCAAACGAGATCGGCCTTCAGCCGGTCGAGGATCGAAACCGCATGCGTGGCGTATTCGCTGATCCAGCGGTCGTGGATGCGCTTGATCGGCAGCGCGTCGAGATGGTTCCAGCGTTCGCGCCCTTCGCGGCGCGCCACCACCAGGCCGGCGTCTTCCAGCACCTTCAGGTGCATCATCACCGTGCAGCGGTCCATGTCGGCGTGAATTTCGCACAAGGTGCCGGTCGTTTTCGGCCCGTCCTTCAGTTCGTCCAGGATCATGCGGCGGCGCGGATGCGCCAAGGCCTTGAAAACATGGTCGTCTTTGACTTCACTTGACATGTTATGTTTTTATAACACAATGGGCGAAATTTCAAGCAGGAGCCTGTGGACATGTCCATCGCATTCAGGATTTCGGGCCGCATCGGCAGGCCCGTGGCCGAAGTGTTCGACGCCGTCGTCAATCCAACCAAGCTAAGCGGCTATTTCACCACTGTCCGCGGCGCCTCGGCGCCGCTGGTCGCCGGCACCACCGTCACCTGGTGGGGGGAAATCCCGGTCGAGGTCGACGAAGTGGTGCCCGAGCGCCGGATCGTTTTGCGTTGGGACGGCAGCGGGCCGGACGAGAAGCCGGCTTACAAGACCCGTATCGAGATGAACTTCGAACCCCTGGACGACGGCGGCACCTTCGTCACCATCGCCGAGGAGGGCTGGCGCGAGACCGAGACCGGGCGCAAGCGCTCCTACATCAACTGCGAAGGCTGGTCGCAGATGCTCGCCTGCATGAAGGCCTATGTCGAACACGGCATCAATCTGCGCGACGGCTACTACCGCTCCGAGATGAGGGGCGAGCCGGCCAATCCCGACAACATCTGAACCACATCGAACGGAGACCCCATGACCGTAAAACTCGAAGGCGGCATCAACATCGCCATGAAGGTGCCGAGCCACCAGTATGAAACGACCATCGCCTTCTACCGCGACACCGTCGGCCTTGAGCCGATCACAGAGAAAGCGCCGGCGGTCGGCTTCAAGCTCGGCCCCAACCAACTCTGGATCGACGAGGGCGCGACGATGAGCCAGGCCGAGGTCTGGCTGGAGCTGTTCACGCCCGATTCCACCGGCGCGCTGCGCCAATTGGCCGATGCCGGCGTGGTGCGCTGCGATCCGATCGAACCGCTCGGCGATGGCTTTCGCGGCGGCTGGGTCATGAACCCCGCCAACATCGTCCATATGGTGCGCGAACCGGACGCGTGGTGACGCCACGTGAACCCCAACCGAAATGCTGGCCTGAAGGAGCAGCGAGATGGAATTGCATGAAGCCCCCGTCGCCTCGGTCGGAATGCTGATCCGCAAACCCGTCGCGACCGTCTACGAAGCCTTCGTCGATCCGGCGGTCACGTCGAAATTCTGGTTCACCCATGGCAGCGCCCGGCTCGATGCCGGCCGTCCCGTCGAATGGGAATGGCGCATGTACGCCTTCAAGTCGCCGGTCGAGGTCAGGGAACTGGTGAAGGACAAGAAGATCGTCGTCGGCTGGGGCGATCCCGCCACTACGGTGGAATGGACCTTCACCCCGATGCTGGACGGCGCCGCCACCTTCGTCGCCATCCGCAATTCGGGCTTCCAGGGCAGCCTCGACGCACAGGTCAAAAGCGCGCTGGATTCCACCGACGGCTTCGCACTGGTTCTCGCCGGCGCCAAGGCATGGCTGGAGCAAGGCATCGCCATCGGCCTAATCGTCGACCGGCATCCGCAAGGCGTGCCTGGAGCATAAGACCAGGCGCCTCACCTTCTCCCACAAGGGGAGAAGGAAGCGCCCTTTTACTTCCCCCCGCTCTTCTTCTTGCGCCGGGCCAGCATGTTCAAACCCTCGACCAGCGCCGAGAAGCCCATGGCGGCATAGATGTAGCCCTTGGGCACATGGTAGCCCATGCCGTCGGCGATCAGCGTCATGCCGATCATCAACAGGAAGCCCAGCGCCAGCATGACGATGGTCGGGTTCTTGGCGATGAAATTGGCCAGCGGTGTCGCCGCCACCAGCATCACGCCGACAGTGACGATCACCGCGATATACATGATGGCGATCTCGTCGGTCATGCCGACGGCGGTGATGATGGAATCGATCGAGAACACCAGGTCGAGCAGCAGGATCTGGAAGATCGCTGCGCCCAGGCTCATCTGCAGCGTGCCGCCGATCATCGTGTCCTGATGGTCCTCGGGATCGACGGTGTGGTGGATTTCCTTGGTCGCCTTCCACACCAGGAACAGGCCGCCGGCGATCAGGATGAGGTCGCGCCATGAGAAGCCCTGACCAAAGACGGTGAAGACCGGCGTCGTCAGCTGCACGATGATCGAGATCGTCGCCAGCAGCAAAAGCCGCATGATCAGCGCCGCGCCGATGCCCAGCCGGCGCGCCTGCGCGCGCTGCGCTTCCGGCAGCTTGTTGGTCAGGATCGAGATGAAGATCAGATTGTCGATGCCGAGCACGATCTCGAGCACGACCAGCGTGATCAGCGCCGCCCAGGCGGTCGGGTCATTGACGAAGGCGAAATGCGGCGCAAGAAACTCTATGAGCTGCATGGAGGTCGTTCTCCCCTCAAACGATCTGAAGCAGGCGTGTCATGTCCGGCGGCAGTTAGGTATGGCTGCCGCCGTCTTCAATGTCATGACCAGAAGGACGGCGCGGTTTCTTCCAGTCTCGGTCCGCGGCGAAACGGCGCAATGCGCTCGGCAAGGCCGGTGCGGTCCGAAATATCGACACCGACGCCGCACAGCGTTGCCGGTCCGTTGGCCGCCTCGAAGCGGCCCTTCGGCACTTTGGAGAGGAACCGGTTGAGCGGCTCCTCCTTGTCCATGCCAAGCGAGGAATCGTAGTCGCCGCACATGCCGGCGTCGGTCATGTAGGCGGTGCCGCCATTGAGGATCTGATGGTCGCCCGTTGGCTGGTGCGTGTGCGTGCCCACCACCAGCGAGGCGCGGCCGTCGACGAAATGCGCGAAGCACATCTTTTCGCTCGTCGCCTCGGCGTGGAAATCGATCACCACCGCGTCGGCCTGTTCGCCGAGCGGACAGGCGGCCAGCTCGCGCTCGCCCGCCTGGAACGGATCGTCGAGCTCGGGATGCATGAACACCCGGCCCATGATGTTGGAGACCAGCACGCGCGCGCCGTTCTTGGCGATATAGACGCCGGAGCCGCGCCCTGGCGTGCCCTTTGGAAAATTCGCGGGCCTGAGAAACCGCTGCTCGCGCGGCGCGAAGGCAAGCGCCTCGCGCTGGTCCCAGACATGATTGCCGGTGGTCACCACGTCGGCGCCTGCGGCGATCGTCTCGCGGAAAATCTCTTCGGTGATGCCGAAGCCGCCGGCGGCGTTCTCGCCATTGACGATGACGAAATCCAGCCGGAAATCGGAGATCAGCCCGGGCAGCTGCTCCCACACCGCCGTACGGCCCGTCTTGCCCACCATGTCGCCGAGGAAAAGAAGTCTCATGAGACGCTTCTACAGGGCTGTAGCGAAATCATGCAAGTGGAGGCGCGGCACACCAGGCTCAATCCCACAGCAACCCGTGCTTGCTCGACTGTGGAACTGCGATAGACTTGCGACACGCGCACACTGAGAGGTGTCAGTGATGACAAGGAAGGCAATTCTGCTTGCCTATTTCGAGCCAATTTCGCTCGGGCTTCTGTTTGCGCTCGGCGCGTATCTCAACGGCGATCCCGCCAAGACCGTATTTCTGAAGTCGCTGATTGGGCCGATGTACATTCTGGCCAGCCTTGGACTGAGACAGCATTTCACCCGAGACAACGACGCCACACGCAGCACGACCACATGGGTGGAGTTCCTGCTGCTGGACTCCGCTCTCCTCTCGGCTGCCCTGATCCTGATTTTGCCCGACAAGACGGAAAGCGCCGTCCATTTGATCGGCGTGTTCGCGATCATGACCCTTGCCATGACCGCTTTGAGAATGCTCATTCGTTGGCTCTGGCCAGCACGCGGCGGGATCCAACCCTAGCGTTGTTCAGCCTACGGCGCTTCGAACCGCCGCAACCCGCTTTCGGTCAAAATTTCCGGGACGATCACGTCGTGCGCTTCGTCCGGCACCTTTGCGACCTCCTGGCAATTGAAGGCGATGCCGATCAGCCGGGGTTCCTTGCCGGCGTCCTGCAGCCTGGCGATCGCCCGGTCGTAATAGCCGGCGCCATAGCCGATGCGGTGGCCGCGCGCGTCGAAGGCGGCAAGCGGGATGAGCATGATCGCCGGGTCGAGAACCTCGGCCTCTTCGTGCGGGCCGACCGTGCCGAACCCCATGTCAACCATCGGCGCCCCGCGCACCAGTTCGCGAAAGACGATGGTGGTCTTGTCGAGGATCGCCGGCAGGCACAGCCTTGCCCCGTGCTCGCGCAGTGCGAACATCATCGGCCGCACGTCGACCTCCGAGCGCATCGGCCAGAAGCCGGAGACGATCGCGCCTGGTTCGAAGGCAATCCGATCCCGCGCGGTCTCGGCCATTTCCAGCGAGGCCTCGATGCGCCAGAACGGGTCGAGCGCGTCGCGGCGGGCCAGCGCCTCCTTGCGCAGTTCTTTCTTCAGGGTTCTGGATTGCGTCATCATGCGATCTTTATAGAAGGGTCGCGCGACCAAACGCCAGAGCCGCCATCATGCCAGATCGTTCGCAATCGTTGCCAATCGTCATCAGGCAGGCCGGCATCGCCGAACGCTTGTTGCTGGAAGACCTGCAGCGCCGGGCTTCCCTGGCCTCGCCAAGCGATCAGGCACAGTTGCTTGCCCATCCCGATGCAATCGAGCTGCCGGCCGAACAGATCGCGGCCGGACTGGTCTATGTCGCGGAGCGGCAGGGGCGGATAGTGGGATTTGGCGTGATGCTGCCGCAATCGGAAGACGAAGCCGAACTCGACGGCCTCTTCGTCGAGCCGGACAACTGGAAGCAGGGAATCGGCAGGCTGCTCGTGGCGCATCTGGAACGGGTCGCGATCGACGCTGGCGCGACATGGCTGCGCGTTCTCGCCAATCCCGATGCGCTCAGCTTCTACGAAGCCTGCGGCTTCACCCGCATCGGCGAACAGCAGATGCGTTTCGGCGCCGCCATCGTCATGCGCAAGCTTTTGCCTGCCGGTCGGGGAGGTGAGTGACGATCCACGCGACCGGTGGAGAAGTTGATCCCGGGAACCTACAAAGTAGGTGGGCGCCATATGTCCGAACCCACGGGTCCGGTCAGGGACAGCTCCCTTCGAGATCAATAAGGCCCCGGGGAAATGTCTCTCCTGCCGCGAGGCGCAGACCGTCACCGGCAAATATAGAGCGATGCCGACCGCCTTGCCAGAGGCGATCGAACATTAGCCGCTCCCCTTGTGGAGAAGCGACGAAACCGGACGCTTGCCCCTGCCGCAACCCGCCTCTAGGCTCGTCGCGACGGAACTGGAGTTTTTGATGCGTTTTGAAGGAACCTCGGCCTATGTCGCCGACAAGGACCTGATGGTGGCGGTCAACGCGGCGATCGCGCTCGAGCGGCCGCTGTTGGTCAAGGGCGAGCCAGGCACCGGCAAGACCGAGCTTGCCCGCCAGGTGGCGGCGGGCCTCGACCTCGAGCTGATCGAATGGAACGTGAAGTCCACCACCAAGGCGCAGCAGGGCCTCTACGAATACGATGCCGTCTCGCGCCTGCGCGACAGCCAGCTGGGCGATGCCCGCTTCAACGACATCGCCAACTACATCAAGCGCGGCAAGCTGTGGGATGCCTTCGCCGCCGGCAAGAAGATCGTGCTTCTGATCGACGAGATCGACAAGGCCGACATCGAGTTCCCCAACGACCTGTTGCAGGAACTCGACCGCATGGAGTTCTTTGTCTACGAGACCGGCGAGACGATCCGCGCCGCGGTGCGCCCCATCGTCATCATCACCTCCAACAACGAGAAGGAATTGCCCGACGCCTTCCTGCGCCGCTGCTTCTTCCACTACATCCGCTTCCCCGACGTCGACACGCTGCATCGCATCGTCGACGTGCATTATCCCGGCATCAAGCAGAGCCTGGTGCGTGCAGCACTCACCCAGTTCTACGAGATCCGCGAAGTGCCGGGCCTGAAGAAAAAACCCTCGACCTCGGAGGCGCTCGACTGGATTCGCCTTCTGGTCGCCGACGACGTCTCGCCGGAAGACCTGCGCGCCGACCCCAAGAACGCGCTACCCAAGCTGCACGGCGCGCTCTTGAAGAACGAACAGGATGTTCACCTTTTCGAGCGGCTGGCGTTCATGGCCAGACGGCAGGGGTGAGAAGCGGTCCGCGATAGCGATCCCAGGCACGGTGCCGCTGGCCGGCGCTCCTTGCAATTTTTGCGGTGTCGCCAAATACGCCGCCGTCATTCCGGCCGAGCGCAGCGAGAGCCGGAACCCATTGGCCGCCCTATCGTCGAGCCCGGCCCGATCCTCGTCTTCAACCGTCCATGCGGCTGAACCGGTGCTGTGCGCTTCATTCCCGTCAACGCGAACCCAGGTCCCGGCCGTGCTGCTCAATGGGTTCCGGGTCTGCGCTCGCCTTGCTCGCTTGCCCGGAATGACGAACGCGGCGCCACGATGCCGTTTGCCGGCACGATCTGCGATTTTTGCGATGTCGCCAGCATACGCCGCCGTCATTCCGGCCGAGCGGAGCGAGAGCCGGAACCCATTGGCCGCAACATCGTCGAGCCCGGCCCGGTCCTCGCCCTGCACCGTTCGAGTCACTAACGTTTGCGCGAACCCAGGTCCCGGCCGTACCGCTTTATGGGTCCAGATCTACCCTCGCCTTGCTCGCTTGCCCGGAATGACGAACACGGCGCAAACGCGCCTCTAACAACAAAAACCCCGCGCCTGTGCCATCGCGCCGACGGCGCGTGCCGGGCTAGAACATCGGCGTAATTCAGGGGAACCGCACCATGTCCGACATCGTCATCCGCCCTCTCGAACAGTCCGACCATGCCGAATGGCGCCGGTTGTGGGTCGCCTATCTCAAATTCTACAACACCATTTTGCCGGCGGAGACCTTTGAGCTCACCTGGAAGCGGCTGTTCACGCCGGGCGAATACGAGCCGCGCGGCTTCATCGCGCTTCTCGATAGCAAGCCCGTCGGCCTGACCCATTACATGTATCATCGCTCCTGCTGGGCGGAGGCCAACAATTGCTATCTGCAGGACTTGTTCGCCGACCCGGACATCCGCGGCAAGGGCGTGGGTTCGGCGCTGATCGACGCGGTCAAGCAAGAGGCGAAGGCGGCCGGCGTCACCAATGTCTACTGGATGACGCATGAGACCAACGCCACCGCGCGCAAGCTCTACGACCGTGTCGCGCGGCGCACCGGCTTCATCGAATACGATCTGCTGTAATCAGGCCTTCCGGTGGTACCTGCCCGGGGCCGCCGGGATATTAGGGCGCCGCGCGTCCATTCGGACGCGCAAAGGTCGTTCCAACACTTTGAATTTGCGCATCAGCTCGACTTGTCGGCCACCCAGTCGTGCCAGTCTTCTTCCGAGCCGTGGAAGGCGTTGAGGTCGATGCGGCCGGCGACGCCGTGCGACAGGCCGGAACCGGAGTACTGCCAGAACACCCATTTGCGGCCGGGATAGACCTTGCCCGGATGCTGTGCCACCGCGCGCAGCCAGAACGAATAGTCCAGGAATTCGCCCTTGAGGTTGTCGCGGTAGAAGTCCGGCGCCGTATAGATGACCGGACGCTGGCCGTAGTGGCGCTCCAGCTTGTCCATGAACACCTTCATCTTCTCCAGCACCTTTTCGCGCGACGGGCGGCGCGTGCAGCTGGACTCGCCATTATATTCGACATCGATGACCGGCGGCAGCGCGCCGGCCACCTTCGGCACGTTGCGGATGAACCAGTCGGCCTGTTCGCCGGCAGTGCGGCACCAGTAGAAGAAGTGATAGGCGCCGCGCCTGAGGCCGGCCTCGTTTGCCTCGCGCCAGTTCTTCTTGAACATCGGGTCGAGGTGGTCGCCGCCGTCGGTGGCCTTGATATAGGCGAAGTTGGCGCCCTGCGAGCGCAGCTTGTCCCAGTCGATGTCGCCTTGCCAGCGCGAGACATCGACGCCGTGCACGGCGAGCTGCTTGGGCGAAGTGGCGCGGCCGAAATTGATCGGCTTGGCGTCGCGGAAGCGCCGGGCGAAAACCTCGCCGCGCACGATCGCCGCCTTGCGGATCACCGGCTTTTCCGCCGGCGTCATGATCGCGGGCTTCGCCGTGGGCATCGCGGCAGGCATCGGCATGACCGGCATGCTGGGCTGCGGACCGGCAAAGGATTCCGTCTCGGGGAATGACGGCTCCTGCATGGGCGCCGCCATCGCCATTTGCGGCGCCGGCGCCGCGCGCAGTTCGGACTTGATATCGGCGGTCGGCACCGGGCTGTTCGGCCGGGCGATCGAGCTGGTCGTCTCCGACGACGGCCCCGGCGCCAGGATCTCGTCCATGCCCGAACGGGAAGCGCAGCTGGCAAGCGCCGCGCAGGCAAGCAGGATAGCCGACACCGTGGTGAAACGCATGAGAACCCGTACGCAAAACAAGAACCGGAGACGGAAGCCGATACCGCGGCCCCATCAGTTCCAATTGCTAACGGGAAATTACCAAAAAAGGCTGAATCTTATTTTTACCAAGAGTGTGGCGTTCCTACCCTCTTCCCTTCTCCCCTTGCGGGAGAAGGTGGCCGAGCCCCGGCGGCATAGCCGCCGTAGGCGAGGTCGGATGAGGGGTGTTGGCCAGAGCGCGACCTTTCCGAACTTGGAATGATCACAAGATAGCGCCAATTCCTTGATCGTCTCGTTTCTTCCAACACCCCTCATCCGTCTCGGCGCTGCGCGCCGAGCCACCTTCTCCCGCAAGGGGAGAAGGTCGAGTTCCCGCCCTTGCCTCCCCGCCACCGCCGAAGCAAAATGGCGGCATGTTCATCCCCTTCTTCCTCGAACTGAAGGCCGCCAAGGTTCCCGTCTCGCTGCGGGAATACCTCACTCTGCTGGAAAGCCTGGAAGCCGATCTCGTCAGCTACGATGTCGAGGGCTTCTATTATCTCGCCCGCGCCACACTGGTGAAGGACGAGCGCCACATCGACCGCTTCGACCAGGTGTTTTCGCATTATTTCAAGGGCGTCGAGGCGATCTCGGGCGAAGGCGGCATCGACGTCGCCGCCCTCCCCGAAGACTGGCTGCGCCGGCTGGCCGAAAAGACGCTGACCGAGGAGGAGAAGAAGCTGGTCGAAGCGCTCGGCGGCTTTGAGAAGCTGATGGAGACGCTGAAGCAGCGGCTGGAGGAACAGAAGGGCCGCCACCAGGGCGGCTCGAAATGGATCGGCACCGCCGGCACCTCACCCTTCGGCGCCTATGGCTACAATCCCGAGGGCGTGCGCATCGGCCAGGACGAAAGCCGCCACCGCCGCGCGGTGAAGGTCTGGGACAAGCGCGAGTTCAGGAACTTCGACGACAGCGTCGAGCTCGGCACCCGCAACATCAAAGTCGCGCTGAAACGCCTGCGCCGCTGGGTGCGCGAAGGCGCCGAGGAGGAACTGGACCTGCCGGGCACCATCCATGCCACCGCCGAGCATGGCTATCTCGACGTCCAGACCCGTCCCGAGCGGCGCAATGCGGTCAAGCTCCTGATGTTCTTCGATGTCGGCGGCTCGATGGACGACCACATCAAGGTTGTCGAGGAGCTGTTTTCGGCAGCCAAAACCGAGTTCCGGCAGCTCGAATATTTCTACTTCCACAACTGCCTTTACGAGGACGTCTGGAAGGACAACCGCCGCCGCTACACCGAGAAGATCCCGACCTTCGACGTGCTGCACAAATATGGCCACGACTATAAGGTGATCTTCGTCGGCGACGCCGCGATGAGCCCTTATGAGATCGTCTCACCCGGCGGCGCGGTCGAGCACTGGAACAAGGAAGCCGGCACGATTTGGCTGCAGCGCGTGCTCCACCAATGGCCGAACGCGGTCTGGCTCAACCCGACGCGCGAGCAGCACTGGGGCTACACGCATTCCATCAGCATGATCCACGACATCTTCGGCGGCCGCATGTACCCGCTGACGCTGGCCGGCCTCGAAACCGCAACCCGGCAATTGTCGCGCAAGCATTGAACGGCGCATCGCTCCCCTTCTCCTTTTGGGGGAGAAGGTGCCTGAGCAGGCGGCGAAGCCGCCGTAAGCGAGGGCGGATGAGGGGTGCTGGACGGAGCGCGACCGCTCAAACTCCGTCCAGCACCCCTGATCGCTTTCGCTTCAGCGGCCACGCCGCCGAGCCCCACAAGGGAAGGTCGAGATTGCCTCCAAAACAAAAAACCCGGCCATTTCGGCCGGGTTTTCGTGAACTCAATCGGAAGGAGCTATTCAGGCAGCTTCTTCCTGCTCGGTCTCTTCATTGTCGGCCTTGGTGCCGCGCTTGGGGCCCTTGTTGAGGTTGACCTCGATCAGGCGCACGGCTTCGGTTTCCGACATGCGGTTGACGGCGGCGATCTCGCGGGCCATGCGGTCGAGCGCGGCTTCATAAAGCTGGCGCTCGGAATAGGACTGCTCCGGCTGGTTTTCGGCGCGGTAGAGATCGCGCACCACTTCCGAGATCGAGATCAGGTCGCCGGAATTGATCTTCGCATCATATTCCTGGGCGCGGCGCGACCACATGGTGCGCTTCACGCGGGCACGACCCTGCACCACCTTCAGCGCGCGGTCGACATAGTCGGTTTCGGAAAGCTTGCGCATGCCGATCGAGGTCGCCTTGGCGACCGGCACCTTCAGGCGCATCTTGTCCTTCTGGAAATCAATGACGAACAGCTCCAGCTTGTGGCCCGCCACTTCCTGCTCGTCGATCGAGACGATCTGGCCGACGCCGTGCGCCGGATAGACGATGAACTCGCCGGTCTTGAAACCGTGACGTGCTGCGGATACGGACTTCTTCTGCGGGGTTGTCGTTGCCATTACGCCCTGAACTCCTTGTTGTGGTGCCGGCAGGTCTCTGCCGGCAGAACTGGGGCCGCCGGATCAGATCCGGCCCGGAATGCCACACAACAAGCGAAACCCACCGGAAAAGTCCTGCGCCGGCCGGCCGCAAGACTGCGTCCGCCTGACCCAGAGTGCTCTGGTCCGGATATGGAATTCACCTTTCGATGATTAGGGGCGTCTGCGCCATAAATCGACGTTGTGTCATCGGCATGTTTTTTCCGTGTAACACAAAAAGCCGCAAGAATCAAGATTTTGCTGCACGCGCGAAGGATACACGCAACCACCTATGTCAAGGTGGTTAGCACAATCCTGTTGTCGCAGCCCCGCGCCTGGAAGGCGTCAATCGCCGCCGCCCGGCTCCGCTGAAAAGTACTTTTCGAACTTCTCGGTCTCGCCGTCGAACTGCTTGGCGTCGGCCGGCGCGTCCTTCTTGGTGGTGATGTTAGGCCACTTCTCGGCGTATTCGGTGTTGATCTGCAGCCACTTGTCGAGCCCCGGCTCGGTGTCCGGCTTGATCGCGTCGGCAGGGCACTCCGGCTCGCACACGCCGCAGTCGATGCACTCATCCGGGTGGATGACGAGCATGTTCTCGCCTTCGTAGAAACAGTCGACCGGACACACCTCGACGCAATCCATGTACTTGCATTTGATGCAATTATCGGTGACGAGGTAGGTCATCAGGCGGCTCCGGGAAGGTCCCGTTCTCTTTTCTATTGTTGCCGGTCAGGTAACGTCTTTGCCGCGCGCTTGCAAGGCCGGCGCATGCCAAGGAATTGGCCCAGGTCGGAATAGCTTTCCACGGCACGATGCGCGACGGCACGCGCGTCCTCAGTTTTCGTCCCTGAGACGATCGGTTTGCCGCCGTTCCCGCTTGGTCGGCCGGCCGCTGCCCGCATCGCGCAGCGGCGCGATCGCGTCGGGCACAGTCTCGGCCTTCGGCGTTGGCGCCGGCGACATGTCCTCGTAAAGCGTGCGCGCCTCCTCCGCCGGGCCACGGCGGATGCCGGGTGCCAACACCTTCCACACCAGGATGCGGCCGTCGAGCGTGATGGTCAGCACGTCGCCGATCTTGACCAGATCGGACGCCTGCGTTGCTTTGTCGCGGTTGATGCGAACGCGGCCCGCCACCGCCAGTTTCGCAGCCAGCGAGCGCGATTTCACCGCGCGGGCGAAGAACAGCCACTTGTCGATGCGCTGGCGACCCTCGGCGGCCATCGGTTCAAAACCCGAGGCGGCGCGCCGAAAGGCCTGGCCGCGACATCTACTTCTTCAACTGGTCGCGCAAGGCGGCCAGCTTGGCGAATGGCGAATCGGGATCGAAGCGCACCGGGCGCTCCTCGCGCGGCTTCGGCTGGAAAGCCGGCTTGCCGCCCTTGCCCTCCGGCCGGCGACCGTCGGGTTTGCCGCCCTTCCAGTCGCCGCGCCCCTCGCGCCGATCCTGGCGGTCGCCCTGCGGCTTGCCGCCGGGACGACCCGGGCGGCCGCCATCGCCATTGGCGCGCTCCTTGGAGCGGTCGCGGGAGAAGCGCTCGCGGCCATTGCCTTGCTCGGCGCCCTCGCGACCGCCCGGCTGGCGGTTCTGCTCGCCACCCGGCTGGTTGCCGCGATTGCCGCGCTGGTGGCGGTTGTCGCGCCGGTGTTCGAAACGCGCCTGCCGCCACAGAAGAATCGGCTTCGGCTCCTCTGCTTCTGCGGCAGTCGCGTCGGCCTTGCTCTCTTCGGCTTCCGGAGCAGCCGCGGCAGCTTCCGCCACGACGGGCTCGGCTTTCTCGGCTTCGCCAGCCGGCTCGGCCGTTTCCGCAGCCAACTCGACTTCATCGGTGACCGGCTCGGCTGTCTCGGCAACCTCAGCGACTGGCTCGGCCGTCTCCACGACAGCCTCGTCGCCAGCATCCGGCGCGTCGACCGTTTCTTCCGCCAAAGCGATCGGCTCGGAAACCTGTTCGGCCGGCTCCGCGCTGGCGGCTGCTTCGTCCGTCGCCTCGGCGGTGCTTTCGTCGGCGCTCGGCGCGGCCTCTTGCGCAGCGGCAGCATCGGCCGCCTGCCGTGCCGCCTTCGCGGCCGCGTCGGCCACCGCCTTGGCTTCCGCTGCCTCGCGCACGGCGGCGTCGAGCGCTTCGGTTTTCGCCTTCACCTCGGCCGCCGGCTTCGGCTCGGCGCGATAGCCGAGACCTTTGAGGATCTCTTCCATGTCGTCGGCGGTGGCGCCGAGGATCGACATCATCGGCGGCGTCACCATGAAGGCCTGGCCGTCATAGGCGCCGTCCGGACGCGGACCGAGGCCCGGCTTCCAGTTGGTCGCCGGCCGGATCAGGTCGGCCAGCCGCTCCAGAATGTCGACGCGCACCGCACGGCGGCCGAGATTGCGGTAGCCGGCAAGCCGGTAGAACGCCTTGTCGAACGCCTGGTCGATGACGACGGAGGTGCGGCCGGAAGCCAGCGCATGCACGACGTCGCCGAAGCCCGGCTTTTCCTTGCCGTCGTTCTTCAGTGCCCACAACAGCGTCACCAGGCCGGCGGGTGCCGGCTTGATCAACGACGGCACGAACACGTGGTAGGCGCCGAAGCGCACGCCGAGCCGGCGCAGCGCCGCGCGGCCTTCCTGGTCCAGCGTGCGCATCTCCTCGGCGATGTCGCGCCGGTTGATAAGGCCGAAATGCTCGACCAGCTGGAAGGCGATGCCGCGCGCGATACCGGTCAGCTGCTCGGCGTTCTTGAGGTCCACCAGCGGCTTCAGGAACTGCTCGATCTGGAAATTGACGAAGCGCTCGGCGCGCGCCGCCACCTTGTCGCGGGCCGGGCCGGTCAGTTGTTCGTCGGCCAGAAGCACCAGGCGCGGCTTCAGCGCGTCCTCGCCGGCCACCAGCGTGCCGATCGGCGCACCGATCCAGCGCAGCACGCCGTCGGAGCCAAGTGCGATGTCATTGTTGCCGGACGCGGCGAAGCGTTCGGCGCGCGCTTCGAATTCGGAAGCCAGCGCCTTTTGCGCGGCCGCGCGCACGGCCTTGGCGTCTTCGCCGCCGGCGCCCTGGTCCGCCGTGAAGCGGAACCCTTGCAATTCGCCGACATGATGGCCCTCGACGAGGACGGTTCCGGTAGGGCTGATTTCGGCTTCAGGCATGGTATTTTCTCTAAGGCGCCGCATGAGGACGGAAGTCCTGCGATCAACGAAGCGTTTCGTCAACCGCTCATGTAACGCGTCCGACAATCTGTCCTCGATTTCACGTGTCTTTTCTTGCCAGTGTGTCGGATCGGCAAGCCAACCTGGACGGTTGGATACAAAAGTCCACGTCCTGATCTGCGCGATGCGGTGCGAAAGCGTGTCGATGTCGCCCTCGGTCGTGTCGGCGCGGCGCACCTGTTCGGCCATGTAGGCTTCGTCGACATGGCCGCGCCTGGCGAGGTCCATATAAATGGAAGCGACGAGGTCGGCATGCTGGGCCGGCGCGATCTTGCGGTAGTCCGGCAGCGCGCAGGCTTCCCACAGAAGCGCCACGCGCTCGCGGCCCGTCGCCAGGCTGCGGATCTCGCCGTCCTTGGACAAAAATTCCAGCGCCTGCGCGTCCACCGCCGGCAGCGCGCGGGTCAGACCTTCCACCGGCGCATTGGTCTCGATCGAGCGCTTCAGCGCGTCGAGGCTGGCGTAGTCGAAGCTGGCGGTGCGCCATTGCAGCACCTTCACCGGCTCGAAGTCATGGCCTTCGATCTTCTGCACCAGGTCTTCGTCGAACGGATCGACCTGGCCGGTGACGCCGAACGTGCCGTCGCGCAGATGGCGGCCGGCGCGGCCGGCGATCTGGCCGAGCTCAGCGGCGGTGAGATTGCGGTACTGATAGCCGTCGAACTTGCGGTTCTGGGCGAAGGCGACGTGGTCGACATCGAGGTTGAGCCCCATGCCGATCGCGTCGGTGGCGATCAGATAGTCGACATCGCCTGACTGGTAGAGCGCCACCTGGGCGTTGCGGGTGCGGGGCGACAGCGCGCCGAGCACGACGGCGGCGCCGCCTTGCTGGCGGCGGATCAGCTCGGCGATGCCATAGACCTCGTCGGCCGAGAAGGCGACGATGGCCGAGCGCCGCGGCAGGCGGGTGAGCTTCTTCGAGCCGGCGTAGGCGAGATGCGACAGGCGCGGCCTGGTCACCACCGAAACGCCCCTGAGCAGCTTCTGCAGGATGCCGTGCATGGTGGCCGCACCCAGAAGCAGCGTCTCCTGCCGACCGCGCAGATTGAGGATGCGGTCGGTGAAGATATGGCCACGCTCGAGATCGCCAGCCAGCTGCACCTCGTCGATGGCGACGAAGGCGGCGTCGGTCTCGCGCGGCAGCGCCTCGACCGTATGCACGGAATATTTCGCCCCGGCCGGCTGGATCTTTTCCTCGCCGGTGACCAGCGCAACCTTGTGGGCGCCGATCTTCTCGCAGAGACGTGTGTAGACCTCGCGCGCCAGAAGGCGCAGCGGCAGGCCGATGATGCCGCTCTCATGCGCCACCATGCGCTCGATGGCGAGATGGGTCTTGCCGGTGTTGGTCGGGCCGAGCACCGCCGTGACGTCGCGGCCCGACAGGATCAACGGCTCATTCGATTTGGGATGGATGTTCATCAGCCCGGAAGCAGGGACCTTTTTCCCGTGATCGGCACCGGGCAAGCCCGGCGACTGGCGACACATAGGCATTCACGCGACGAAGCGAAAGCACAATGTTCGCAAAACCGTCGCAGCCGGGTTCGGCATGCCGGTTTTTGCACCGCGCCATTAACGTCCGGAACGAGTCTGGAACGAATCGGCGACGAATCACTGACTCGTGATGATTCATGTTTCGTTCACGGCTATATGTGGGACTGTGACCGGCCAATCGCACCACATGCTGAATCGGCTAACCGCCTCGCATGTCGGCCGCGGAACATCGCCGTTAACTTTTGCCGGCAAGCGAGCCCCGTCGCTATGCCGGCTAACCGGAGACAGGGAACAAGCACCTGAAATCGCACGTCTTTCTTAACGGCAATTAACCAATTTCGCGGTCGCGACAGCCATTTCCATTAACAATCCGCTCAAAGCCGGAACGAATCGGCGACGAATCAGCGATGGCGAAAGTTTCCCGGTTTGTTCACCCCAACATCTTGTGTTGTGCACAGCTTGTCCACCGACGATTCACAACTTGGCCGGGCGAATGTTCTTAAGCCTCCCGTCAGCCGTTAACTTTTGTGTGCCGGGATGGGACGGTGGCGCGCGTCTCCTTCTCCCCTTGAGGGAGAAGGTGGCCGAGCCGAAGGCGAGGTCGGATGAGGGGTGTTGGACGGAGCGCATCTCTGCAAAATGTGGGATCAAGTTGAACTGAGGCGTTCGTTTTGATGCGCCCCATTTCTTCCAGCACCCCTCATCCGCCTTCGCCATGGCGGCTGTGCCGCCAGGCTCAGGCACCTTCTCCCGTAAGGGGAGAAGGTAAAGCTCTACCCTCAGCTGAAATACTGCCCGCCATTGGCCGAGATGGTCGAGCCGGTGATGAAGCCCGCTTCCTCGGAGGCCAGGAAAACCACGCAGCGCGCGATTTCCTCCGGCTCGCCGAGCCGCCCGACCGGGATCTGCGGGATGATGCGCTCGTTGAGCACCTTCTCGTCGATCGCCTTGACCATTTCGGTGGCGATGTAGCCCGGGCAGATCACGTTGACGGTGATGCCGGCGCGCGCGCCCTCCTGGGCCAGCGCCTTGGTGAAGCCGATGTCGCCGGCCTTGGAGGCCGAATAGTTGGCCTGGCCGGCCTGGCCCTTCTGGCCGTTGATGGAGGAGATGGTGATGATGCGGCCGAACTTGCGGTCGCGCATGCCGCTCCACAGCGGATGCGACATGTTGAAGACGCCGGACAGATTGGTGTCGATCACCTCTTTCCACTGCTGCGGCGTCATCTTGTGGAACATGGCGTCGCGGGTGATGCCGGCATTGTTGACGAGCACCGAAACCGCGCCGAGATCGGCCTCCACCTGTTTGACGCCGGCGACGCAGGCGTCATAGTCGGCCACCGACCATTTGTAGGTCTTGATCCCGGTTTCAGCCGTGAACTTCGCCGCCGCCTCGTCGTTGCCGGCATAGTTCGCCGCGACGGTGTAGCCGGCATTCTTCAAGCCGATCGAGATCGCGGCGCCGATGCCGCGCGAGCCTCCGGTGACGAGTGCGACCTTTGTCATGCGTTTCCCCTTTTTGCTGCATCATTCAATGGCTGGTCCGTATGACGGACTTTTGAAACCGACCCTTATGCCGGGCCTTCACAAACAACCTTCACAGACAAAATGGGCGGCTCCTTGGCCGCCCGTCTTGTTTTCGATCAAAGTGCCTCGACGCACATGGCGACGCCCATGCCGCCGCCGATGCATAGGGTGGCGAGCCCCTTCTTGGCGCCCCGGCGCCGCATCTCGTAGACCAGCGTGTTGAAGATGCGCGCGCCCGACGCGCCGATGGGGTGGCCGATGGCGATCGCTCCGCCATTGACGTTGACGATGTCCGGGTTCCAGCCGAGGCCCTTGTTGACCGCGCAGGCCTGCGCGGCGAAGGCCTCGTTGGCCTCGACCAGATCGAGGTCCGACACTTTCCAGCCGGCCTTTTCCAGCGCGCGCTTCGACGCCGGGATCGGGCCGGTGCCCATCACCGACGGATCGACGCCGGCGGTCGCCCAGGAGGCGATGCGCACGAGCGGGGTGATGCCGCGGCGCACGGCTTCGGCTTCCGTCATCAAAAGCGCGCCGGCGGCGCCGTCATTGATGCCGGAGGCGTTGGCGGCGGTCACCGTGCCGTCCTTGTCGAAGGCCGGCTTCAGCTTGGTCATCGCGTCCATCGTTGCGCCGTGGCGGATATATTCGTCCTGGTCGACGATGGTGTCGCCCTTCTTACCCTTGATGGTGAAGGCGACGATCTCGTCCTTGAACCGGCCGGCCTTCTGCGCGGCCTCGGCCTTGTTCTGCGAGGCGAGCGCGAAAGCGTCCTGGTCGTCGCGGGTGATCTGGAACTGCTTGGCGACGTTCTCGGCGGTGATGCCCATGTGATAGCCGTTGAAGGCATCCCACAGCCCGTCCTTGATCATCGTGTCGATCATCTTGTAGTCGCCCATCTTCACGCCGGCGCGCAGGTGCTGGGCGTGCGCCGACAGCGACATCGATTCCTGGCCGCCGGCCACGATCACCTTGGCGTCGCCGGAGGTGATCTGCTGCATGCCGATGGCGATCGCCCTCAGGCCCGAGCCGCAGACCTGGTTGAGGCCCCAGGCGGTCGTCTCGATCGGCAGGCCGGCATTGATCGACGCCTGGCGCGCCGGGTTCTGGCCCTGCGCCGCGGTCAGCACCTGGCCGAGGATCACCTCGTCGACTTCCGCCGCCTCGACGCCGGCCCGCGACAGCAATTCGCGGATCACCACCGCGCCCAGATCATGGGCGGGTGTCGCGGCGAAAGCTCCGTTGAAGGAGCCGACGGCCGTGCGCGCGGCACTGGCGACGACGATGGCGTTGGAAGCGGACATATTGTTCTCCAGACTTCTATTTGAACGGTTTGCAAGCTTTGCGTTCGACTTTTCTTGCCGGTTCCAGCCCTTGAGTCAAACTGGAAATCGGCACCCACTGGGCGACCCGGCGGCTGCGTAAGTTATGCTGCGCAGCATATTGCAGCGCCGAAAGAACCCGCTAAGCTTCCGCACTGCACAAACCGCTTGGAATTATGACGGTTTTGCGCATATCCTCGACTTGGGAGCAATCGTTACCGGCCGCTTACGGGCCCGCCGGTATCCGCGGGAGGATGCTGTATGGCGGCGAAAAACGAACCGGTGGTCATCAAGAAATATGCCAACCGCCGGCTCTACAACACGGGCACCAGCACCTATGTGACGCTCGAGGACCTCGCCGAAATGGTGAAGAAGGGCGAGGACTTCACCGTGCAGGACGCCAAGACCGGCGACGACATCACCCACCCGGTTCTCACCCAGATCATCTTCGAGCTGGAGAACAAGGACGGGCAGAACATGCTGCCCATTCCGTTCCTGCGCCAGCTCATCGCCTTCTATGGCGACCAGATGCAGATGATCGTGCCGTCATTCCTCGAACAGTCGATGCTCGCCTTCTCCAAGGAGCAGGAGCGCTTCCGCGAACAGATGAAATCGTCGCTCGGCAAATCGCCGATGGACATGATGAAGTTGGCGACGCCGATGAAGGCGCTGGAGGAACAGACACGGCGCAACATGGAAATGTTCCAGAACGCCATGCGCATGTTCACGCCCTTCCCCGGGGCTGCGACGGGCGGTGCCTCGAGCACGGCCGCCGAGCCGGCCAGAGCCGAACCCGCCAAGGCGGAGCCGGCCGAAAAGACCGACGATCTGCAGGAACTGAAGGAACAGATCGCCGCCATGCAGCGCAAGCTGGACAAGCTTTCGTAGGTGACGAGACGGGGCAGGTTCGCGATTGCCATGTGGATGGCATGGCGCGAAGTTCTCGCTCCGTCATTCCGGGCAAGCGAGCAAAGCGAGCGCAGACCCGGAGCCTATTGAGCAGCGCGGCCGGGATCTAGGTTTGGGTCAGCCTTCGTGAAACGTGCAGCGTGGGTTCGGCGACGCGAATGTTCAAGGCGAGGACCCGGCCGCGCCCGACGGCTTGCGACCAATGGATCCCGGATAGCCTTCGCTGCGCTCCGGCTTCCGGGATGACGATTTTCCGATCTATCCTTTGAACGTCCCGGCGAACCGTTCGCGCAACAAATTCTTCTGCACCTTGCCCATCGTGTTGCGCGGCAATTCGTCGACCACGAAGATGCGGCGCGGCTGCTTGAAGCGGGCAAGCTTCGTCGACAATCCGGCAAGCAGGGTAGCCTCGTCCAGCGTCGTGCCCTTGCGCGCGGTGACGATGCCGACGACGCCCTCGCCGAGGTCGGGATGCGGCACGCCGACCACCGCCGATTCCTCGACGCCGGGTATCTCGTCCAGCAGAAGCTCGATTTCCTTCGGATAGATGTTGTAGCCGCCGGCGATGATCAGGTCCTTGGCGCGGCCGACGATGGTGACGTAGCCGTCAGCATCCTGCGTGGCGAGATCGCCGGTGATGAAATAGCCGTCGACCCGAAACTCCTGCGCGGTCTTTTCCGGCATGTTCCAGTAGCCCTTGAAGACATTGCGGCCCTTCACCTCGATGACGCCGATGCCGCCCGCAGCCACGGGCTTGCCGGTGTCCGGGTCGGCGATGCGGACGGAGACGCCCGGCAGCGGCTGGCCGACAGTGCCGGCGCGGCGCTCGCCCTCATAGGGGTTCGAGGTGTTCATGTTGGTCTCGGTCATGCCGTAGCGTTCGAGAATGCGTTTGCCCGTACGCGCCTCGAAGTCGCGGTGCGTCTCGGCAAGCAGCGGCGCGCTGCCGGAAACGAACAGGCGCATATGGGCGACAAGCTCGTGCGTCAGCCGGGGGTCGGCCAGCAACCTCGTATAGAAGGTGGGCACGCCCATCATCGTCGTCGCCACCGGCATGTTGGCGACAAGGTCGTCCAGGTCGAGGCCGGGCAGGAAGACCGCCGAGCCGCCGGCGAGCAAAATGACGTTGGTCGCCACGAACAAGCCGTGCGTGTGGAAGATCGGCAAGGCGTGCAACAGCACGTCGTCCTTGGTGAAACGCCACGTATCGACCAGCGCCTCGGCATTGGAGAGCAGATTGTCGTGCGTCAGCATCGCGCCCTTGGAGCGCCCGGTGGTGCCGGAGGTGTAGAGGAAGGCGGCGAGATCGTCCGGCCCACGTTCAGCCGGGGCGAAGGTCGCGGGCTTGCCTTGCGCCCTGTCCTTCAGCGTGCCGGACCCGTCGCCACTAAGCGTCATCAGCACAGCACCCGCTTTGTCGGCCACCGACCGCAGCGCCGCTTCGCTTGCACTGTCGCAGATCAGCAGTTTCGCGCCGGCATCGCTGACGAAATAGTCGACCTCGGCGGCCGTATAGGCGGTGTTCAGCGGCAGGAACACCGCGCCCATGCGCACCGCCGCCGCGTAGACGGCCAGCGCTTCCACCGATTTCCTGGCCTGCAGCGCCACGCGGTCGCCGGGCGTAATGCCGGCCTCGGCCATGGCATGGGCAAACCGCGCCGACAGCGCGAGGAAGCCGGCATAAGAAACCGTCGACCCGTCCTTCAGCCGCAGGAAGGTGGCCTCGCTCGCTTCATGCGGCTTGAACAGGGCATCGTAGAGCGTGTTGGCCAAGATGGTCTCCAGCGAAGCGAAACGGGTCGGGCCCTTGCAGCATGGCCGGGGTCCAGTGACAAGCGCAAGTCGCCTTCTGGCATTTGCCTGTCGCGGCGCCGCGCCCTAATTAGGGCGGGTCAGCTCCGCTTCCCAACATCGAAAGCCCATCATGACCGAGACCGACCTGATCCCCGTCTTCGACGGCCACAATGACACGCTGCTCAAGCTCTACCAGTCCGGCCAGTCCGATGTCGAAAAGCTGTTCATCGAAGGGTCGCCGGCCAGCTGGCACATCGACCTGCCGCGCGCCAGGAAGGGCGGCCTGATCGGCGGCATGTTCGCCATCTTCCCGCCGCCGCAGGAAGAGCGCAAGGCCAAGGACGACGGCGTCATCTCGTTGCCAAGCGACAACGAGCCGCTGCCGCCGGAACTGCCGCGTTCGGTCGCGCAGGAAAGCACGCTCGCCATGGCCTCGATC
Source organism: Mesorhizobium sp. YL-MeA3-2017 (assembly GCF_030814575.1). Taxonomy (NCBI): domain Bacteria; kingdom Pseudomonadati; phylum Pseudomonadota; class Alphaproteobacteria; order Hyphomicrobiales; family Phyllobacteriaceae; genus Mesorhizobium; species Mesorhizobium sp. YL-MeA3-2017. Next base: position 2,482,456 of record NZ_JAUSVH010000001.1, read on the forward strand.
CTGCTCCGGCTCGAACGGGCCGGCGCCCTCGCCATCTGCCGCAGCGCCGCCGACATCCGCGCAGCGATGGCCAGGAACACGATGGCCGCGGTCTTCCACATCGAGGGCGTCGAGGCGATCGACACCGACCTCGTCATGCTCGACGTGCTGCACGCCGCCGGCCTGCGCTCGCTGGGCATCGTCTGGAGCCGCCCGAACGCCTTCGGTCATGGCGTGCCGTTCCGCTTCCCGTCCTCGCCCGACACCGGCGACGGGCTGACCGATGCCGGCAAGGCGCTGGTCAAGGCCTGCAACAGGCTGAAGATCATGATCGACCTGTCCCACCTCAACGAAAAAGGCTTCCGCGACGTCGCCAGGCTTTCCGATGCGCCGCTGGTCGCCACCCATTCCAACGTGCACGCGTTGTGTCCGCATTCGCGCAACCTGACCGAGTGGCAGCTCGGCGCCATCAAGGACAGCGACGGCATGGTCGGCCTGAACTACGCCACCGGCTTCCTGCGCGAGGACGGCCGCATGAATGCCGACACGCCGCTGGAGGTGATGGTGCGCCACATCGATGCGCTGTTGAAGGCGCTGGGCGAGGATCGCGTCGGCCTGGGTTCGGATTTCGACGGCGCCATGATCCCGGCCACCATCGGCGACGCCGCCGGCCTGCCCAGGCTCACCGACGCGCTGGCCAAGCACGGCTATGGCCGCGCCCTCATCGAAAAGATCGCCTACCGCAACTGGCTGCGCGTGCTGGAAAAGTCGATCGGGTGATGCGCCGCTTCCTTCTCCCCTTGTGGGAGAAGGTGGCCGAGCCCCGGCGGCAAAGCCGCCGCGGGCGAGGTCGGATGAGGGGTGCTGGAAGAAACGAGGCGCTTCAGAACCAGCGCCTCAATTCAACGACACCTCATCCTGCAAAGCTGCGCTCCGGCCAACACCCCTCATCCGTCTCGGCGCTACGCGCCGATCCACCTTCTCCCGCAAGGGGAGAAGGAAGACCCCCCTCAACCCATCCGCTCCAGCCACGCCTTGCCCACCTTACGATCGCGGATGATCGCCAGCGGGTCCTCGGCGTCGAGCCGGGAGCAGATGCGGTAGACTTCGAGCGTCTCGGCATCCATCTCGCCGCGCTTGTAGAAATACATCGCCGCCGCGTAGCGGGCGCGGCCCGACCAGGCTTCGCCGAGCGGCGTGTTGACCAGCGCCCATTGTTCCAGCGCCTCGGCGTCCTCGGCTTCCGTCATCAGATCCACCTCGCGAGCGCCCGCCCCACCGACCGGCGCCGGCATCATGCCAGAACGACACGGCGCTGCCGACTGCCGACTGCCGACTGCCGACTGCCGAAGATGCCACGGCCCGACCCGCCCTGTTCATATTGAATGAATGTTCAGCAAATTATCTTGCGTTTTCCCGCCGACGCGCTACGCTTTGTGGCATCGGAAACAGTCAGTCAGCACTTGGGGTCGATACCCGATGAGCAGGACGACGCATGCGGGCGCACCGGATGCCGGCCCGGAATATGACGATGCCGCGATCCGCTTCCTGGCCGCGCTCTGGGGCGAAGGTTATCTGTCGCCCGGCGGCCCCGACGAGGTCGACCGCATCGTCGAGGGCCTCGCCCTTGAGGGCAAGAGCCTGCTCGATATCGGCTGCGGCGCCGGCGGCATCACGCTGCACCTGCTTGTTAGGCATGGCTTGGCCAAGGTGACGGGTTTCGACGTGGAACTGCCGGTCGTAGAGGCGGCGCGCGGGCGGGCGAAGGCGGCTGAGATAAAAGGACGCGCCGTCTTCGTCCAGGCCCCGCCGGGCCCGCTGCCCTTCGCCGACGCCTCCTTCGACGTCGTCTTTTCCAAGGACGCGCTGCTGCATGTGCCCGACAAGGAGGCGCTGTTTGCCGAGATCTTCCGGGTGCTGAAGCCAGGCGGCGTCTTTGCCGCCAGCGACTGGCTGATCGGCCATGACGACGAGCCGTCCCCGGCGATGAAGAACTATGTCGCCGCCGAGGGCCTGTCCTTCGCCATGGCCTCGCCGATGCGTTATGCCGAGGCGATGCGCGAGGCCGGCTTCGTCGGCGTCGCCACCCGCGACCGCAACCCGTGGTATCGCGAGGTGGCGCGGGCGGAACTGGAACGCCTGAAAGGCCCGCTCTACGCGGTTGCCGCCAGGGCGGTCGGCGCCGCCTATGTCGACAAGAACATCCGCACCTGGGAGGCGATGCAGAAGGTGCTTGACTCGGGCGAGCACCGCCCCACTCATCTGCGCGGCTGGAAGCCCGGCGAGATTGGATAGCCGGGTATGCAGGAGACCGTTTCGCCGATGAAGACCATCGACCTGGAAGAACAACCCGCCGAGCCCGAGCAGCGGGGCGGGCCTGAAAAGCGCGGCCGCAAGGCCTCGAAGGAAGTGCGCCGGCTGCAGCTGATCGAGGCAACGATCGATTCGCTGGCCAAGCGCGGTTATGCCGACACCACCATGGCCGACGTCGCCGACGGCGCCGGCCTGTCGCGCGGCATCGTCAACTTCCATTTCGAGAGCAAGGAGAAGCTGCTCGTCGCCACGCTGCAGCATATGTACGACGAATATTCGGCGCATTGGCGCGCCGCCTACACCAAGGCCGGAGACGATCCGGCCGCCCAATTGCTGGCCCTGGTGGTGGCGGATTTCGACCGCGCCGTCTGCAACAAGCGCAAACTCGCCGCCTGGTGCGCCTTCTGGGGCGAGGCCAAGTCGCGCCCCACCTATCAGGCTTTGTCGGGCGCGCGCGACGCCGCCTACCAGAACCTGATGCAAGACCTCTGCGGCAAGCTCGGCCAGCAGGCAGGCTATGCCTACGAGCCGCAGGCGCTCGCGCTGTCGTTGAGCGCGCTTCTGGAAGGGCTTTGGCTGCGGTTGATGATGGGCGTCGAGGACGTGTCGCGGGAGACGGCGCTGACCTCGGCCAATGAATTCCTGCTCACCGCGTTCCCGAAACACTTCGCCCGCGCGGCGAGCGGAATCCGCCGTATGGCGACCTGACAACAACGAACGGGCGCCGGCCCGCAGCAAAAGGGGAATCCAGATGAAGACGAAAACCCGCTATTGGACGATGGCATTGGCGCTGGCAGGCGTTTTGGCGGCGGCGGCAACCACCGCCTCGCATTCCGCTGGCAGCGACCTGGTCGTCTTTGACTGGGCGGGTTACGAGCTGCCGGAATTCCATCCCAAATACACCGAGAAACAGGGCAGCGCCCCGACCTACGCCTTCTTCGGCGACGAGGACGAGGCGTTCGAGAAGCTGCGCTCCGGCTTCAAGTCCGACCTTGCCCATCCCTGTTCGCAAAGCGTGGTGAAATGGCGCGACGCCGGCCTGCTGCAGCCGCTCGACACCTCCAAGATCACCGCCTGGAAGGACCTGAACCCCGGCATCATGAAGATGAAGGACCTGGCCACCTCGGCCGACGGCACCGCCTGGTTCATGCCCTGGGACTGGGGCAACACCCAGCTCACCTATAATTCCGATAAGGTCGATGAAAAGGACGTTCAGTCGCTGAAGGCCTTCGCCGACCCCAAATTCAAGGGTCGCGTCTCGATCGGCGACAATGTCGACGACGCCTACGCGCTGGCCGCTCTCGTCATCGGGCTGAAGGACTGGACCCAGATGACCGACGACCAGTTCAAGCAGGCGTCGGACTTCCTGCGGCAAGTGCACAAGAATGTCCGGCTCTACTGGACCGACACCACCAACATCGTCCAGGCGCTGACCGGCAACGAGATCGACCTCGCCTGGGCCTGGAACGACGCCACCGCGCAGTCGGTGCTGGCCGGCGCCCCGATCAAGGCCAACCGTGACACCAAGGAAGGCATCTCCACCTGGGTCTGCGGCTATGTCAGGCTGAAGGACGCCCCCGGCAATGCCGACCAGGCTTATGATTTCCTCAACGCCATCAACGAGCCCGACGTCGCCAATGTGCTGGTCAAGAACTGGGGTTACGGTCAGGCCAATGCCAAGGGCATGGCGGCGGTCGACCCGGCCCTGCTCAAGGGCAAGGGTTACGACGATGTCGACAAATTCGTCGACAAGACGCTGTTCCAGTCGCCGATCCCGGCGGAACTCAAGCAGAAGATGATTGCCGAATTCGAGAAGATCAAAGCGGGGTATTGAACGGCATGATCCATGACGTGATCGTCATCGGGGCCGGCTTTGCCGGCCTTTCTGCTGCATTGGCCCTGCGCGACGCCGGCCTCGAAGTGCTGGTGCTGGAGGCGCGCCAGCGCGTCGGCGGTCGCGTCGAATCCCGGATCGATGGTCTCGGCGACCGCTACGACAGCGGCGGCCAGTTCCTGTGCGAGGACATGCCTCAGGTGATGGCGTTGGCATTCCGCCACGGCAAGACCCTGGTGCCGGCGCCCACCGACGGTGCCTTCACCCTGCAACCGTCCATGTCGGAGGAAGACGGCGAGGCGCTCTGGCTGGCCAGTTTCGCCATTCGCGAGCGCATGAACGCGATCGACCCCGCCGATCCGGCCATTCGCGACCTCAGCGTGGCGGACTGGCTGGCCCGCCAGCCGGACGCCGCCGATGCCAAGTCGGCTTTCCGGTCGACCATAGAGGGCCTGTGGTGCCAGCCGCTCGACGCCGTGCCCCTGTGGTACCTCGTCGACAATGACCGTCGCATCACCAACGAGGTCTCGGAGCTGCAATATTTTCCGGGCGAGACCATGCACCGGCTTGCCGAGGACCTCGCTGCCGGGCTCGGTGACCGCATCCGCCTGTCGACGCCGGTAACCGAAATCCGCCGCGAAGAGTCTGGCGTTGTTGTGGTGACGCCGGCCGGTCCGTTTCAGGCGCTACACGTCGTCGTCGCCGTGCCGCCCGTCACCGCCAGCCGCATCGCCTTTTCGCCGCCCTTGCCGGCGCAGCTCGCCGGGGCGCTCGGCGCCTGGCGCTGCGGCACGGTCATCAAGATGCGGCTTCGCTACGCCCGCGCCTTCTGGCGCGACGAGGGCCGCAACGGCATGGTGTTGTGGCGCGACATCCACGGGCTGTTCGCCTGCGACACCAGCCGCGACGACGGCCACACGATCCTGACCGTCTTCGCCGGCGGTCCGCTGGCCTTGCGGCTGCGCGCGCTCGGCGCCGACGGCATGCGCGCCGAGGTGCTGGACCGGCTGGTCGCGGCGCTCGGCACCGACGCCCGCGACGTGCTCGACTTTGCCGCCCGCGACTGGAGCGACGAGCCGTGGAGCGGTGGCGGCTACAGCGACAGCGTCGCCGATTTTTCCGCGCAGGATGCCGAAGCCGTACTTCGCGCCGGCGCGTCGCCGATCCATTTCGCCTGTTCGGAATTGTCGCTGTCTTTTCCCGGCTATGTCGAAGGCGCCATCGTCAGCGGGCGCCGGGCGGCGGAAGCGGTCTGCGATATGTTCGACCTGCCGGTCGGCCTCGACCCGCTAGGGTAAAACCTCGCGCCGACCTGGGCCCGAAAACGCGACCCGCCGGCGTCGTTTTTCCGGCGGAACCCGGTCCGCCAATACCGATATCGTCGCGGCCATGATCGACGCAGTGGTGACGGAGAGCCGCCGCGAAAGACGGCGCGTCAGGGGTGACGAAGCGGGGAACGCCGCGCGGCGCAAGCCCGACTACCGCACTCTGCGCAACCCCTTCCTGCCGCAGCCGGTGTTTTCCGAGGACCAGGTAGCCGCCATCCACGACACCGCGCTGCGCGTGCTGGAAGAGCTCGGCATCAAGGTGCTGCTGGCGGAAGCGCGCGAACTCTACCGTCGCGCCGGCGCCGTCGTCGATGAAGAGACGCAAATGGTGCGCATCGGCCGCGACATCGTCACGGCAGCCCTTGCCTCCGCGCCGAAGTCGATCCGGGCCTATGCCGGCGACCGATCGAGGGACCTTGTGCTGGAAACGGGCACGCTCAGTTTCCTGGCGGGCTCCGGCGCCCCCAACGTGACGAACCTCGACCGGGGCCGCCGCCCCGGCAACCTCGCCGATTTCGAGAATCTTGTCCGCATCGTCCAGAGCTTCGATGCCCTGCATATGATGGGCCCGTTCATCGAGGCCCAGGACGTCGACAACCGGTTCCGCCACTATGCGGTCAACCGGGCGCAGTTGACGCTTTCCGACAAGCTGCCCTTTGTCTTCGCGCGCGGCGCGCCGCAGGTTGAAGACTGTTTCGAGATGCTGCGCCTGGCGCGTGGCCTTTCCGACGACGACTTCCTGTCGAACGTTTACTGCTACACCGTCATCAACACCAATTCGCCCCGCATGCTCGACATTCCGATGGCGCAAGGCATCATCGACTTCGCGCGGGCCGGCCAGATGTCGGTCATCACGCCCTTCTGCCTGGCCGGTGCCATGGCGCCCATCACGGTTGCCGGCGCGCTCACGCTGCAGCATGCCGAGGCGCTGGCCGGGCTGGCGCTCGCCCAGATCAGCCGCGCCGGCGCGCCGGTGGTCTATGGCAGCTTCTCCTCCAATGTCGACATGAAGTCCGGTGCTCCGGCCTTCGGCACGCCCGAACATGTCAAGGCGACGCTCGGCTCCGGCCAGCTCGCGCGCTTCATCGGCCTGCCATGGCGTTCCGGCGGCGGCAGCGCCGCCAATGTTTCCGACGCGCAGGCCGCGCACGAAACCCAGTTCTCGCTGTGGGGCACGGTGCTGGCGGGAGCCACGATGTGCATCCACGCCGCCGGCTGGCTGGAAGGCGGCCTGAGCGTTTCCTTCGAAAAGCTGGTCACCGACATCGAGGCGCTGCAGACCATCGCCGAACTCTGCGCCGCCGTCCCGGGCGATGCCGACGCGATCGGCTTCGATGCCATCGCCGAGGTGCAGCCGGGCGGACATTTCTTCGCCGCGCGGCACACCATGACGCGCTATCGCACCGCCTTCTACGAACCGCTGGTCGCCGATCTCTCCAATTTCGGCTCGTGGACCGAGGCAGGCTCGCGCACGGCGACGGAGCGCGCCAACACCGTCTGGAAACGAACGCTCGCTGAATTCGAGCCTCCGGCCTCCACCGCCGGCCGCGCCGAGGTCCTCGACGCCTTCATCGCGAAGCGAACCGGGCAAGGCGGCGCTGAACCGGTCTCGTGAGCGGGCGCGCCAATCGGCGGTCGGTCCCGGCCCGCAGCCGGGGTCCTTCAACTTCCGCCCTGGTCCCCAGGCAGGGTAAGGCGGCTGCCCTCGTCAAGGCGAGAAATTTCTCCTAACCTCGATCGACATGCCGTTTTGCGATCGGGAGCTCTCGCGCCATGGCCTTTACGTTTCGCCCTATCCTCTTAGCCGCAACACTCGCCAGCGCTGCCGCCGGAACCGCGGCCTTCGCCGCTGGCGGCGACCTCGTCGTGTTCGACTGGTCGGGTTATGAGGACCCGCTGCTGCACCCCGACTACGCCGCCAAATACAGCGCCGAACCGAGCTTCTCCTTCTTCGGCGACGAGGACGAGGCCTTCGAGAAGCTGCGCGCCGGCTTCAAGGCCGATGTCGGCCACCCCTGCGCCCAGAGCGTGGTGAAATGGCGTGACGCCGGCCTGCTGCAGCCGCTCGACACATCCAGGATCACCGGCTGGAAGGACATCAACCCCGGGCTGATGAAGATGAAGGACCTCGTCACCAGCGGCGACGGCAAGGCATGGCTGATGCCGTTCGACTGGGGCACGTCCTCGCTGATCTACCGCACCGACAAGGTGACGCCCGAGGACGCGAAGTCGCTGCGCATCTTCGCCGACCCGAAATTCCAGGGCCGCGTCACCATCGGCGACAATGTCGACGACGCCTTCGCGCTGGCCAGCCTCGTCATCGGGCTGAAGGACTGGACCAAGATGACCGACGCCCAGTTCAAGGAAGCCGCTGACTTCCTGCGCCAGGTGCACAAGAACGTCCGCTTCTACTGGACCGACGACACCTCCATCAACCAGGCCTTCACCGGCAGCGAGATCGACCTCGCCTGGGGCTGGGCCGAAACCTATGTCACGCTGAAGGGCCAGGGCGTGCCGCTGGAGATGAACCGCGACACCAGGGAAGGCCTGTCGACCTGGGTGTGCGGTTATACGCTGCTGAAAGACGCCGCCCATGTCGACGAGGCCTACGACTTCTTCAACGCCGTCAACGCGCCGAATGTGTCGAGCCACATCGTCACCACCTTCGGCTACGGTCATGGCAACGCCGCTGGCATGGCCTCGGTCGACAAGAAGCTGCTTGCCGACCGGGGTTTCGACAACCTCGACGCCTTCCTCGACAAGACCCTCTTCCAGCAGCCGCTGCCGGCGGAGCTGAAACAGCGCATGGTCGCCGAGTTCGAGAAAATCAAAGCCGGTTATTGAGGCCGATCGTTCGCGAAAAGAAGCCTATTATTCGCGATCCCGAGGGGCAGTGAATAAAAACCGGGCGCGAAAAGCCGCCTGTTTCGCGCAGGTCCTTGATCCGAAAGCGCCAAATTTTTTCACTCGCGGCCGCTATCCCGACTTCTGTTCACTTTGGCATGGGTATCAGGCCTTGCGCGCAAGGCGCGGCCTCGGCATCTCGGCGGTCGTATCTGGACGTGTTGAGCCGATTTATTTATAAGCCGCCCATCTCAACACAGCCGCGAACAGACCGTAGGGGTGCCATGGCCGGCCATTCACAGTTTAAAAACATCATGCATCGCAAGGGCCGCCAGGACGCGGTCCGCTCGAAGATCTTCTCCAAGCTCGCCCGCGAAATCACCGTCGCCGCCAAGCAGGGGATGCCCGACCCGGCGATGAACCCGCGTCTGCGTCTGGCCATCCAGAACGCCAAGGCCGAGTCGATGCCGAAGGACAACATCCAGCGCGCCATCAACAAGGCTTCCGGCGGCGACGCCGAGAACTACGAGGAAGTGCGCTACGAAGGCTATGGCCCGGGTGGCGTCGCGCTGATCGTCGAGGCGCTGACCGACAACCGCAACCGCTCCGCCTCCAATGTGCGCGCGGCCTTCACCAAGGCCGGCGGCGCCATGGGCGAAACCGGCTCGGTCTCCTTCATGTGGGATCGCATCGGCGAAATCGTCTATCCGGCCAAGGCCGGCAACGCCGACAAGGTGATGGAAGCGGCGATCGACGCCGGTGCCGACGATGTCGAGACCGACGAGGAAGGCCACACCATCTACTGCGCCTTCGAAAATCTCGGCGAAGTCTCCAAAGCGCTCGAAGGCGCGCTCGGCGAGGCGGAATCGGTCAAGGCGATCTGGAAGCCGCAGAACAACATCCCGGTCGACGAAGAACGCGCGCAGTCGCTGATGAAGCTGGTGGCGACGCTGGAAGACGACGACGACGTCCAGAACGTCTACGCCAATTTCGAGGTCGACGACGCAACGCTGGCCAAGCTCAGCGCGGCTTAGTCGCCAACTACCGCCCGACCCACTGGACGGAAACTAGGCGTCGCTGCCAAACTGTCCCCTTGTTTGCAATATGATTTGCATGCGGGGGGATGAGATGGCTGATGATGGCGGCGCCAGCCGTGATCCAACTTGGTTTGATGAAGCGCTGAATTGGCCTGGTCGCCCGGGCCTATGGCGCAGGCTGGCAGCCCTATCTATTGACTATATAGTTGTTTTTGTTATATTTTTTCCACTTACATCTCTTGCTCATTATTTGACTGACGGTGGGGTGAAAAGCACGTTCTCGCTTCGCTGGAATCTCTGCCAAGCGGCGACCCTGAACCATTCAAGCGACCCGTCACTTAGTCGCTATAGTTGGAATGTATGCAGAACATCCATTTTCGGTCTGAAAATAGCCGAATCGGCAGTCGGAACTGCGCCCGACCAGCAAGCGGGTGAGCCTTCCTCCATCTCGCTAGATCTCGATTCAAAAGGCAACTTTCGACCGGCAGCCCTGGACCTCGGCTTCCTCGAACCGCTTGTCCTCGCCCTCTATTTCTTTGTTTTGGAGCGGAAATCTGGACAGTCGATTGGCAAACGAAGCATGGCAATCAAGGTACACGACCAGTATGACAAACATCGCACCGGATTGTCGGTGCAAACGTCTGCTCGTCGGCAAACAATGAAGTTCCTCGGATTCGCACCGATGGCGCTCCTTGGAGGTTGGTATGCCCTTCAGGCTTGGGGCGATGTCCCGGGAACGATTCAGCAAATTTCCAATCTGGAAATAGTGATCGCGCTCGTCGTTTCTGCGATCGCTCTGGTTTGGCCGATCTGGATAATGATATCCACTGCACTCGGCGACGATCCAATCCACGATCGGGTTGCAAGCACGACAGTTCGCCTGTTTGAGATTGAGACCTGACTGAGATGGACAAGCCCCGCATCGTCATCACCTATTGCACGCAGTGCCAGTGGCTGTTGCGCGCCGGCTGGATGGCGCAAGAGCTTTTGTCCACTTTTGCTACTGACCTCGGCGAGGTCGTGCTGGTTCCGGGCACCGGTGGCATCTTCACCATCCAGTGCAACGACACACTCATCTGGGACCGCAAGCGCGATGGCGGCTTTCCCGATGCCGCCAGGCTGAAGCAGCTGGTGCGCGATGTGATCGACCCCGAGCGCGACCTCGGTCATTCCGACCGCAACAAGGCGTAGCACTTCGAGTGCGACCAGTCGGTTCGAATGCGGGGCGCGGCCCTTGCTGCGGGTTCCGCCGGCTTGGTCCCGATCGTCGGCGAAAAAAAATCCGCCGCCTGGATCAGAGGCGGCGGATTTTTCCTGGCAGACTGCCAGATGGCTTACATCAACGCCGCGATGAAGGCGGCCAGGGCGCCGGTGCAGGCAAAGGCGCGCACATGGTTCCAGAACACCCAGCGGTCGAGATGGACCGCCCAAAGCTGGGCGGCCGCCTGACTGTCTGGCGCAGTCGCCGCCAGCGCATCGTTCATCGGTACGTTGACGACTATGGTGACGATGATGTTGCCGATGATGTAAAGCGCCGCACCCGCCACCACCCAACCGGGCCGCGCGACGCCCCAGCCGAGCAGAGCCGCCAGCACCAGGAACAGCGCCAGCAGTGCCGTGCCCATGAAGATGGACAGGAACAGCGGGTTCTGGATGACCGTGTTGATGGTGTTCATGACCAGCACGCCCTGGGGCACCGGTACCTGCGCCAGCGAGGGCATCACCGAATTGGAATAGGCGAAAAACAGCCCCGCCATGAGGCCGCTGCCGAGCGCGGCAATGAAGGTGACGATAACGACGATCGGAGCAAACATTTTTCCCTCCCTCCTCAACGGTTCAGGTTCCACACGCCGGCGGCGGTGGTTTCAGCGGTATAGATTGAAAAGTCCTTCGGCGCGCGGCCGATTGCACGCTGCACACCGTCGGTGAGCGAGGCGTTGCGGCCGTCGAGCACTTCGGTGAACAGCTCGTTGACCAGCCAGATCAGGTCGGCCGGCACGCCATGTTCGGCCATGGCGGCATTGTAGGCATCCTGCGGCACGCGCACGAAGCGGATGTCGCGGCCGCTTGCCCCGGCGATTTCGGCGACCGCCTCCGGGAAAGAGATGAGACGCGGGCCGGTCAATTCATAGACCTCGCCCAGATGGCCGTCTTCGCTCAGCACCGCGGCCGCCACATCGGCGATATCGTCGGCATCGATGAACGGCTCCTTCACCTCGCCGACCGGCAAGACAACTTCGCCAGCCAGGACCGGCTCGAACAGGAAGCTCTCGGAGAAGTTCTGCGCGAACCAGGCACAGCGCAGGATCGTCCAGTCGGCGCCCGATGCCTGCACCAGTTCCTCGGCGCGCTGCGCTTCCGGCTCGCCGCGGCCGGAAAGCAGCACCAGCCGGCGCACGCCGTGGCTTACCGCCAGCCGGGCGAATTCGTCGACCGCTTCCGCGGCGCCCGGCACGGCGAGATCGGGATAATAGCTGATGTAGACGGCGCCAACGCCTTCGAGGGCGCCGGCCCAGCCTGCCTTGTCGGTCCAGTCGAAGGCCGGGCTTCCCGAGCGCGAGCCGATGCGGACCGGAATGTTCCTGGCTTCCAGCCTTTCAGCCAGCCTGCGGCCGGTCTTGCCGGTACCGCCAAGGATCAGGACCGGCTTGGATGTTGTGTTGGTCATTGTTTCTCTCCTCGTTGCAAAACATGAGCAATCCTCACGTTTGCAAAATGTGATAAATCCTCATATTCTGTGAGTCAAGCAGGAATTTTTCGGGACGCCCGCCCGGAACGCCTTTTGAGGATCCATTGATGGAAAGCGCATCGACCGTCGCACAGGACGCTCCCGGCCCGCGCCGCGAGCCCAGCCAGAAGCGCAGCCGCGAACGAGTGGAACGCATGCTGGGCGTCGCTTCGGCGCTGATTGCGGAAAAGGGCAGCGACGCGCTGCGCATGGGCGAGGTGGCCGAGAGAGCCGGCGTGTCGATCGGCTCGCTCTACCAGTTCTTTCCCGACAAGAGCGCCATCATCCGGGCGCTGGCCGACCGCTACCAGAAGGAAAGCGAAGCCTGCATCGCCGAAGCGCTGGCAAGTGTCGACGATATGAAAAGCCTGGAACGGGCCTTCTCCGAACTGGTCGATACCTATTACGACATTTTCCTGGCCGAACCGGTGATGCGCGACATCTGGTCCGGCACGCAGGCCGACAAGGCGTTGCGCGAACTCGAACTCGCCTGCAGCCGCGCCAATGCCGGCTTGCTGCTCGCTGTGCTCAGGCGCCTGCGCCCCAACGAAGATCCGGCCGCGCTCGAAAGCTCGGCCTTCCTTATCTGGCAACTTGGCGAAGCGGCGATGCGGCTCGCGGTCTCGGTCGACCGCGAGGAGGGCGACAGGCTGGTCGCCACCTACAAGCGCATGGCGCTTGGTGAACTAGCGCGCCGCTGAGACCGCGCCTTCGTCCATCGCCGACGCGTGCTTGGTGTCGCGCATGGAGACATAGACCAGCAGCGAAACGAAGATCACCCCGGCAAGGTAGTAGTAGAACCATTGCTCGTGGCCATGCTGCTTGAACCACAGCGCGATGACCGGCGCGGTGCCGCCGAAGATCGAAACCGTCAGCGCATAGGGCACGCCGACGCCGGTGGCACGCACGGCGGTCGGGAACAATTCTGCCTTCACCACCGCATTGATCGACGTGTAGCCGGCGGTGAAGATCCAGGCGCTGCAGATCAGCAGGAAGGCGACGAACGGCGATTTGGTCGACGCCAGCAGCGTCAGGATCGGCACGGTGAGCAGCGTGCCGGCGACACCGAAGAAGACCAGCAGCGGCTTGCGCCCGATCCGGTCGGAGATCAGCCCGTAGATCGGCTGCAGGATCGACGCGAAAATCAGCGATCCGGCGATCACATAGGTGGTGGTGAGATCCGCCAGGCCGACCGTCTGCTTGACGAAGGTCTGCATATAGGTGGTGAAGGTATAGAAGGCGGCCGTACCGCCCGCCGTGAGACCGACGACGATGGCAACCTCGCGTGGGTATTTCACCAGGCCACGCAGCGCGCCTTCGCGCTTCTGCGCCGCCGTGGTGGCAACGAATGCCTCGGTCTCGTGCAACTGCCGGCGCATGATTGCCGAGACGATGGCCAGCAGCGCGCCGATGACGAAGGGAATGCGCCAGCCCCAGGCAACCAGCTGCTCATGCGTCAGGAACACGTTCTGAAGAAGCAGCAGCACCAGGATGGCGCAGAGCTGCCCGCCGATCAGCGTCACATACTGGAAGCTGGAATAGAAGCCGCGATGGTTGGGATCGGCGACCTCGCTGAGATAGGTGGCGCTGGCGCCGTATTCGCCGCCGAGGCTGAGACCTTCGATAACGCGGGCGAGCGCAAGCAGCACAGGCGCGGCAAAACCGATCGTGGCATAGGTCGGCGTAAACGCGATGATGAGCGAGCCGAAACACATCATCAGCACCGAAATGGTCAATGACAGCCGGCGCCCGTAGCGGTCGGCGAGGTGGCCAAAAAACCAGCCGCCGACAGGCCGCACGATGAAGCCGGCGGCAAACAATGTCGCCGCATTCAATTGCTGGACGACGGGATCTTCCGACGGGAAGAAGGCCGGCGCGAAATAAAGCGCGAAGGCCGTATAGGCATAGAAGTCATACCATTCGACCAGATTACCGATCGAACCGATGAAGATGGCCTTGATCCGACGCCGGGCGTCGTCGAAATGGAGAGCGGTGTCCGTCACATGTCCTCCCTGCCCCCGGCAGGAAGATCGGACACTTCGTGATACGATGCAACTCGAAGCTGTCCGAATGTCGAGTACCGCACGGGATAACAAGGTGGAGGAGCTTGCCGGGCATCTTTCGGCAATAAAAAACCCGCCTCGAAGGCGGGTTTTTTGTGTTCGCTGTCGCGTCCGGCTTAGATGCCGAGATTGGCGAACTTGTTCTTGAACTTCGACAGACGGCCGCCGCGATCGAGCAGGGTCTGCTGGCCGCCGGTCCAGGCCGGATGCGTGGAGGGATCGATGTCGAGGTTCATCGTGTCGCCTTCCTTGCCCCAAGTCGAACGGGTCTGGTACTCGGTGCCATTGGTCATGACGACCTTGATGGTGTGGTAGTCGGGATGGATGTCAGCCTTCATCGCTCTTGTCCTGGCTAGGTGGGACGGCGGCCCTGCGGCGATGCGCCCCTTTTTAAAACTCGAAGCCGCAGCTATTGAGGAGCCACGGCTTCAAAAACGGTCGGCGTGCCTATACAACAGGCGAAATTGAATCACAAGGCCGCGCCGGAGCCAATTCGGACAGGAACCCGGACGATGGCGGACCCTCTCAGCGCAGACGAGCGCAGACGCTCGCTCAAGCCGCTTCAGCGCGTATTCCCCTACATCGCCCGCTATCGCGGTCTGGTCGTGGGTGCAGGCATCTCGCTGACCCTGGCCGCCGTGACGACGCTGGCGCTGCCGCTGGCCGTGCGCCGCATGATCGACAACGGCTTTTCCACCTCCGATTCCGTCTTCATCGCCAGCTACTTCGGCATGCTGATGATCATGGCGGCCGTGCTCGCGCTGGCTTCCGCCGGCCGCTACTACTTCGTCATTACGCTGGGCGAACGGGTTGTCGCCGATATCCGCCGCGACGTCTTTTCCCATGTCACCACGCTGTCGCCCGCCTTCTTCGACACGGCGCAGTCGGGCGAGATTATTTCTCGACTTGCCGCAGACACCACGCAGGTGAAATCCGCTGTCGGCGCCACCGCTTCCGTGGCGCTGCGCAACGTCATCCTCGGCCTCGGAGCGCTGGCGATGATGGTGGTGACCAGCCCGAAACTCTCCGGCCTCGTCATTGCCGCCATTCCCATCATCGTGCTGCCATTGGTCGCCTTCGGCCGCTCGGTGCGCCGCCGGTCCAGGCAGGCGCAGGACACGCTGGCAAACGCCACCGCCTATGCAAGCGAGCAGATCGGCGCCGTGCGCACGCTGCAGGCCTTCACCAATGAAGGCCTGGTCACCAACCGTTTCGCCGCCGCCGTCGAAGGCGCCTTCGCCGCCGCCCGCGCCTCGGTGCTTGCCCGCGCCCTGCTCACCTTCTTCGCCATCTTCATGGTGTTTTCCTCGGTCGTCGCCGTTTTGTGGTTCGGCTCGCGCGACGTGCTGTCGGGTACGCTGTCGCCCGGCACGCTCGGCCAGTTCCTGCTCTATTCGGTGTTCGCCGCCGGCGCGCTCGGCGCGCTCTCGGAAGTCTGGGGCGAACTGTCACAGGCCGCCGGCGCCGCCGAACGGCTGACCGAGATCCTGGCCGAGAAGCCGGGCATCGAGGCGCCGGCACGGCCGAAGCCGCTGCCGACGACGACCAAGGGCGCAATCGAGTTCGACAATGTCTCCTTCTCCTATCCGGCAAGGCCGGACCGTGCCGCCGTGCACGGCCTTGCCTTCAAGGTGAAGCCTGGCGAGACGGTCGCCATCGTCGGCCCGTCCGGAGCCGGCAAGAGCACGGTGTTTTCGCTGATCCTGCGTTTCTACGACCCTGAAACCGGCACCGTGAAGATCGATGGCCTCGATCTCACCGAAGCCGATCCGCTGGCCGTGCGTCAGCGCATCGCCATCGTGCCGCAGGATGTCACCATCTTCGCCGCCAGCGCGCGCGACAACATCGCCTTCGGGCGGCCCGGTGCTTCGAACGCCGAGATCGAGGCGGCGGCCAAGGCGGCACTCGCCGATGAATTCATCCTCAAATTACAGAATGGCTACGACACGCCTGTCGGCGAACGCGGCGTCACCCTTTCCGGCGGGCAACGCCAGCGCATGGCGATCGCCCGCGCCATCCTACGCGACGCGCCGATCCTGCTGCTGGACGAGGCGACCTCGGCACTCGACGCCGAAAGCGAGACCCTGGTGCAGGAGGCGCTCGAACACCTGATGCGCGGCCGTACCACGCTGGTCATCGCCCACCGGCTGGCGACGGTGCTGAAGGCCGATCGCATCCTCGTCATGGACAATGGCCGCATCGTCGAGGAAGGCACCCACAAGAGCCTTGTCGCCAAGGGCGGCATCTACGCCAAGCTCGCCAAGCTGCAATTCGAGACGGGCGCCAGCGCTTTTATGGGTGCGGCGGAGTAACGTATAAGCCGCAGCCACGCATCCGCCTATCCCAGCAGATTGCGCGCGGTGCGCATGAAAACCCTGGTGCCGATCGGAATAAGATCGTCGGGGAAATCGTAATCGGGATTGTGCAGTGCCGGATGCCGTTCGCCGGCGCCCAGGAAAAGCATCGCCGAAGGGGCGCTGCGCCCGAAGATGCCGAAATCCTCCGAAGCCCGCATCGGCAGGCTCTCCTCGCTGTGTTTGACGCCCTCCTGGTCGAGCGCGGTACGCAGATGCTCGACCGCCGAAGGCGCATTCATGCTGGCGACGAAGATCTCGTGATAATCGACCTTGAACGTCAGCCCCTGCTCGCCGGCAATACGACCAGCAAGCGCCTCGGCCGCGGCGCATAGCCCCGCCATGCGCTCGTCGAGCCGCGTACGCAAGGTCGCCCACACTTCCGCACGGCCCGGCGCGACACCGAACACAGCCTCGCCCATCGCGGCATGGGTAACGGTGACCATGCCGAAATCGTCGTCGGTGAAAGCGCCGCCGCCGAGCTTCGCCAGCGCCGGCATCAGTTGGCTCACCGCCAGCATCGGCGAAGTCCCGGTTTCCGGCATGGACGAGTGCGCCGTCTTGCCTTCCAGCACGATGCGCATGCCGCGCGAGGCGCAATTGACGACGCCCGCTTTCAGCCTGACCTCGCCAAACGGGATGCCTGGCAAATTGTGCAGCGAGAACGAGAAATCCGGCGCGATCTCGCCGAAACGCCGATCGGCCACCACGCCGGCGGCACCATCGCCAGTCTCCTCCGCCGGCTGGAACATCAGCACCGCACGCCCCTTTGCCGGGCGCTTGCGCCCGAACTGCCGGCCAAGTGCGGCCAGAATGGTGGTGTGCCCGTCATGGCCGCACATATGCGACTTGCCTGGAACCAGCGAGGAATGCGGCACGCCCGACAATTCCTCGATCGGCAGCGCGTCGAGTTCGGACCGGAACAGCACGGTCGGGCCGGGTCTGCCACTGTCGTAGATCACGGCGACACCGTGACCGCCAAGACCGGTCAGCACCTCGTCCGGCTTGGTGTCGTCGAGGAAGGTCACCACCGCGCGAGCGGTCGCTTCCTCCTCGTTGGAGATTTCCGGATATTGATGCAGCCGGCGCCGCCAGGCCGTGAGTTCGATGAGGTCCTGGTTGGTCAGGGACAATGCGGCCTCCACATCCGGTTGATGGGCCGCAAGCATGCAGCCCAAAACCGCCGGCGGGAAGATGCAGCGGCCGGAAAACGACCTTCCAGCCGCGAAGCGCCGAGGCTCAGATGAATGTCGCGATTTCCGACAGCGGCTTCTTCTCGATCGCGTGGGTCGGGATGGTGGCTCCCTCTTTCGGGTAGCCGACGACCATCAGGATATAGGGCTTGTCGTGCGGGTCGCGGCCACAGATCTCGTTCAGGAAGCTCATCGGGTTCGGCGTATGGGTCAGCGCGACAAGTCCGGCGCGATGAATGGCAGTGATCAGGAAACCGGTGGCGATCGAGACCGATTCCGGCACGTAGTAGTTCTTGCGCATGACACCGTCGGCGGAGCGGCTGCGACGCTCGCCGAAGATGCAGATCAGCCAGGGCGCCTCTTCCAGGAACGGCTTGTCGGCATCGGTGCCGAGCGGCGCCAGCGCAGCCAGCCACTCCTCGCCGGCCCTGCCCTCGTAGAAAGCCTTCTCCTCTATCTCGGCTGCTTCGCGAATGCGCTTCTTGATCGAAGCGTCGCTGATGACCGCGAAATGCCAGGGCTGGTGGTTGGCGCCGTTGGGCGCGGTACCCGCCGCCAGGATGCAGGTTTCGATGATGTCGCGCGGCACCGGCCGGGTCGAAAACTCCCGCACCGTGTGGCGGGCGCGCAGTTCCGCGTAGAAGGCTTCGGCGTTGGCGCGCATGGTTTCGAGCGGAAGCTCGCGATAGTCAGGCAAGGGGATCGGCTGGTAGCTGGCGGTCGGCTTCATCGAACGGGCTCCTCACATTGTCCAACAATATTGTCCAACAATCATGAAAAGTGCAAGCTGCCTTGCGGAGAACCGCTCAGGCCGGCGCGAAATGATCGTCGGACAGTCTCTGGATCAATGTCCGCGAGGCGGCGACATGGTCCCGCATCGCGGCTTCGGCCGCCCGCATGTCTTCGGCAAGTATCGCTTCGACGATGCGGCGGTGCTCGACATTGCTGGCGAAGACATCCTGCCGGTCGACCAGCATGCGGAACTGCAGCCAGTAGAGCGAATTGGACAGCCTGGTCAGGGTCTCGGCCAGCACGGGATTGTCCGCAGTCTCCGAGAACAATCCGTGGAAACGGTTGTTGGCATCGGAGAAGGCGGCCATGTCGTTGCCGTCGACGGCGTGGTTCATCTCTTCCTGCAGCACAAGCAGCTTGCCCGGGTCGGCACGCAGAGCCGGCAAGGCGAGGCCGACAGCCAGCACCTCCAGCGCGCCGCGCACGGCGAACAGATTGTTGACCTCCTTGCGTGACAACCGGCGGACCGTGACGCCGCGATGCGGCTCGAAAGCAAGCAATCCATCCGCCGTCAACCGCTGGAAAGCCTCGCGCACCGAGGTGCGCGACACGCCATACCGAGAGGCAAGCTCGACCTCGGTCAGCCGCTGCCCCGGCACGAGATGGCCTCCCCGCACCGCCTGCGCGATGGCGGAGGCAACCTGCTGTGCTGTCGAGGATGTGTCGCGATCGGTCACGAAAGACGGCCCGGTCCTGTCCCTGTCGGTCGAGACCCTATCACGACTTGCCGTAGCGCTGCTTCAGATGCGCGATGAAATGCGCAGCGTTGAGTTTTTCGCCGGTGGCGCGCTCCAAAAGTTCAGGCGTCGAATAGCGCGAGCCTTGCGACCAGATACGGTCGCGGCGCCAGCCGTTGACGGCACCAAAATCGCCACGGGCGATCTCTTCGTTGGCCGCCGGATGCTCCCCGGTCAGCGCCGCCCATTGCTGGGCGGCCATCATGGCGCCGAGCGTATAGGACGGGAAATAGCCAAACGCGGCAGACGGCCAGTGCACGTCCTGCATCGGCCCGTCGGCCGCGTTGTCGATGGTGGAAAGGCCGAGATAGTCGCGCATCTTGGCGTCCCAGGCTTCCGGCAGGTCGGCGACTTCGAGCCGGCCGGAGACCAAGTCCTGCTCCAGTTCGAAGCGCAAGATGACATGCAGCGGATAGGTGACTTCGTCGGCGTCGACACGGATCAGGCCGCGCTCGACCTTGTGCACATGCGGCAGAAGATCATCCAGCGTCCAGGCCTCGCCCAGATGCTTCTCGACCACTGGCAGCGCCCAGCGCCAGAACGCCGGATTGCGGCCAAGCTGCTTTTCGACGAACAGGCTCTGGCTTTCGTGCACGGCCATGCCGCGCGCCTTGCCGAGCGGCCAATGCGGCCATTGCTTGGGCAGGTTCTGCTCGTAAAGCGCATGACCGGTCTCGTGCAGGACGCCCATCAGCGCCGACAGGAAATCGGACGTCTTGTAGCGCGTGGTGATGCGCACGTCGGTCGGCACGCCACCGCAGAACGGGTGATGCGAGACCGAAAGCGAGCCGTGGTCGAGATCGAAGCCGACCGCCGCCATCATCGCTAGACCCAGTTCGCGCTGTCTGTCGACCGGGTAGACACCGCCAAGCGGCTTCAGCGGCCGCTTGGCCAGCCGTTCGGCCTGCACCGCCAGCGCTTCCGGCACGAAGTCCTTCAGGAAGGTCTTGAGCTCGGCGAAGACGGGAGCGATGTCCGCGGCGCGATTGCCGGGATCGTATTGTTCCATCAGCGCATCATAGGGTGAAAGCCCCAGCACGCCGGCGCGCAAGCCCGCTTCCTCGCGCACCAGCGAAACGATGTTCTCGAGCGCCGGCCGGAACCCGGCCCAGTCATTTTTCGCGCGCAGTTCGCGCCACAGCTGTTCCGAACGCAGCCGCGCGGCCGTCTGCCGCTCGACGAATTCCGTCGGCAGGCAGGTGAGATTGACGTATTGGCGCTCGAACTCGCGCAGGGCCGCCTGCTGGTCGGCATCCAGCGCCTCCGCCTTGGCCGCCGCAATCCAGTCCGCCGCTTCCGGCGCCGTCGCCTGGCGATGATAGAGCCCGGCTAGAGTAGCCATCGCCTCGGCCCGTTTCTCGCCACCGCCAACAGCCATGTGGGTGGCCTCGTCGGCGCCCAGAATAGCTTGCGCGTGTTCCAGCGCTTCCAGTTTGTGGCCGAGTTCGTCAAGCTTCTTGAAGGACATTGCTTTCACCAGGGATCGGTTCGGGGTTGGCGCGAACAGACATCAAGGAGCAGGCCGTTGCAAGCCTGCGCGGCCCCTTGCGCAACGCTTTCGCCTGCGGGAACATGAAAGCGCTTTGGACCCGAGGGGGAGACAATGATTGCCAACGTGCTTGTCGGCCTGGTCGCGCTGATTCACGCCTATATCGTCTACCTGGAGATGGTGTTGTGGGACACGCCGCGAGGCCACAAGGCCTTTGGCCTGACCCCGGAATTCGCCACTGCGTCGAAGGTGCTTGCCGCCAACCAGGGCCTCTACAACGGGTTCCTTGCCGCCGGTCTGGTCTGGGGGCTTTATCTCGGCGGCGCCGGCTTCCAGGTCAAAACCTTCTTTCTCATCTGTATTGTCGTCGCGGGTCTCTATGGCGCGGCAACAGCGAATCGGAAAATCCTCTACATCCAGGCCCTTCCAGCCGCGTTGGCGCTCGCTGCGCTCTGGCTGGGCTGGTGAACGCAAACGCCTCCGGGCGGACTCGGAGGCGTAGACAATTGCCATGAAAGCCGGCGCTAGCCGTTCGGATAGCTGCCGCCGTCCGAGCCGTCGCCCATATTGATGTTCTGGCCAGTATCGTTCAGCAGGCTGGTGTTGAGATCGTCGACTTGCTGCAGCACCTGCCGATAACCGGTGCGCGAAGCGCCATGGCGAATCTGGTTGGCCCAGGCCGTCAGCTTGTGAGCTTCGGCCGATGAGATCAAATTGCCTTGCTTGGCGTCGGCGATGCCCTGCTCGACACCTTGGAGCTGGTTGAGAGCGGCGCGCAGATGCGAGCCGTCGAACGAAGTGTCCATGGCTACCGGCTCATCCAGTGCGCCCTTGTGATGCTTGGCCGCATAGGCGCCGGTCAAAGGCACCGCGGCGAGCACGGTGGCGAAGATGATGGTCCTGGACTTGATACGACGCATGGTCGCTTCTCCCTGGTATCGGGAAGCGGCTCAATCCTCCCGCTTCCTGTTGATCGGCCGTCCGGTGTCGTCGTGTCGCGCTGCACCCCGAGCGCCGGCGGTACCCGGCCCGCATCAGGGAAATGAAGGCGGAGCGCAGGCGTTCCAGCGCCTGTCGCGAACGTGACCAACCGTGAAGTAAAGCGAGCTTGGCGTGATCGAAGCGTGATCGGTTCGTGATCGAGCGGCATTGATTTGGTGCTCCAAAAATGAAACCGCCCGGCAATGCCGGGCGGTTCCTGAACGTCTCGAGCAGGGATTTATTTGGTGTAGACCGGCTCCGGCTCCGGCACATAGACCGGCGGAGGCGGCGCGCAATCCGACCTGCCGAACTGGTAGCGCAGACCGGCGCGCACTTCGTGCGAGTTGATGCCGGTGTCGAAGCCCGGGCCGCCACCGACCTTGTAGCCGAACATCGGGCCGCCATTGATGTGGCTGAAACGGTAGCCGACATCGAGCTTGGCATTGTCGGTCAGGCAGTAGGAGGCACCTGCCATGAGGGCGTAAGCGAAGCGCCAGCTGCTTTTCCCTTCATGCTCGAACTCGCCGTCCGGATCCTTGTTGATCAGGCTGTTCCACTTGAGGTTCGCGCCGCCGATACCGGCGCCGACATAAGGGGTGATGCCGTGCCAGGTGCCGATGTCGACATAGGCGTTGGCCAACAGCAACAGCGCCGAATAAGAGCTGGTGTCGCTCGATGTACAGGGCAGGCCGGTGCCGCAGAAGCCAGAGGTGCTGCCGTTGAACTTGGTCTTCGACCAGTAATCGAGCGTCACGTCGGTGCGGAAGTATTTGGTCACCTGGTAGCCGACGCCGCCGCCGATCGAGAAGCCGCCCTTCAATTCGTGGCTGTCGAAATGGCCAACAATGCCGGGTGCGCCATAGAGGATGTAGTCGGCGCCGCGCATGGTGGACTTGCGATAGCCGAGGTCGCCGCGGATATACCAGCCGCCATAATCGGCTTCTTCATAAACGGGCGCGGCAGGCTGCGGAGCCTCCACCACCGGCGGCTCCGGCAAATCCGCCGCCAACGCCGGCATGGCGAGACCGGACAGCAGGCCTGCGAGGACTGCCCCTCTTCCGAAATTGAACATCCTTGTCACCCTTGAGACGTCGGAGCACGGAACGTGCCCGAATGCGATTGACCTCGGGTGTGGATAATGAATTGCAAAGGTTAAGACGCGTTTAACCGTGCTGATTAACTATGAATCTCTAAGATTGCTTGCGCTTAGACATCGAGCTCTTAGGCACACAACAAAAAGCCCGCCAGAGGCGGGCGTTTCAAAGGAGCGTCTGAAGTTGCGGTGAAGATTTACGCGGCGCTGCGTGCTTGCGAGATCACGCCAACGATGTCGTTGACGACGTCTTCGACCAGCTTGGGGTCGTCGCCTTCGGCCATGACGCGGATGAGCGGCTCGGTGCCGGAGGGGCGAATGACCAGTCGGCCCTTCTTGCCGAGCCGGTTCTGCGCTTCCTCGATCGCGGCCTTGACCGGTGCTTCCTCGAGCGGCTTGCCGCCGGAGAAGCGCACATTCTTGAGCAATTGCGGCACCGGCTCGAATTTCTTGAGCAGTTCGCTGACCGGGCGGTTCTGACGCTTGACGCAAGCCAGCACTTGCAGGGCCGAGACCAGGCCGTCGCCCGTGGTCGAAAAATCGGAAAGGACGATGTGGCCGGACTGTTCGCCGCCGACATTGAGGCCATGCGCGCGCATATGTTCGACCACGTGACGGTCGCCCACCTTGGTACGGTGCAGCTGCAGCTTCATACCGGTCAGGAAGCGTTCGAGGCCGAGGTTGGACATCACCGTGGAAACCACGCCGCCGCCTGCCAGGCGGCCATTCTGGTGCCAGGACTCCGCGATCAGCGCCATGATCTGGTCGCCATCCACGACCACGCCGTTCTCGTCGACGATCACGACCCGGTCGGCGTCGCCGTCCAGCGCGATACCGATGTCGGCGCGTACTTCGTGCACCTTCTTCTGCAGGTCGGCCGGATGGGTGGAACCGCAGTCCTTGTTGATGTTGAAGCCATTCGGATCGACATTGATGGCGACGACGTCGGCGCCAAGTTCCCAAAGCGCGGCCGGCGCCACCTTGTAGGCGGCACCGTTGGCGCAGTCGACAACGATGCGCAGACCCGACAGCGACATGGCGCGCGGCAGCGTCCGTTTGGCGAATTCGATGTAGCGGTCATGCACGCCATCGACACGCTTGGCGCGACCGAGGCTGTCGGAATCCGCCAGCGCCATCTCGACATCCTCGTCGAGCATCGCCTCGATGCGCTCCTCGATCTCGTCGGAAAGCTTGTAGCCGTCCGGGCCGAACAGCTTGATGCCGTTGTCATAGTAAGGGTTGTGCGAGGCCGAGATCATGACGCCGATGTCGGCGCGCAACGAGCGGACCAGCATGGCGACCGCCGGTGTCGGGATCGGGCCGAGCAGGAAGACGTCCATGCCGGCGGCGCAAAGGCCGGCGACCAGGGCGTTCTCGATCATGTAGCCGGAGAGACGTGTATCCTTGCCCAGCACGACGCGATGGCGGTGACTGCCACGTTGGAACGAGAGACCGGCGGCCATGCCGACTTTCATCGCGATTTCGGCCGTCATGGGAAACTTGTTGGCGCGACCGCGAATACCATCAGTCCCGAAATAACGTCCCGACATTTACTTTTGATCCCTGCCTGCCTGTCTGCCCGAAGGCAGCTAATGCCACATCTGCCCCACGCCAGGCCATCACATTGTGTTATCTTGTGTCACGATTGTTAGAAATTCGTTGTCCCGCCAAAAATGTGACATACTGGTCACAATGCTCGCCGATAGTGCGGGAGGAAATGCGGCTGCCGACACTGGCGTAACCATCGGTTGCGCGCTATTGCTCGCATGGGATTGATTGTGAGTGGCACAACGGAGAGAACGCTATGCTCATCGATCGTATTGCAACTTTGACGGGCCTTGCCGTCGTGACGTTGTTCCTGGCTCAGCCAGCCAGCGCCCTCACGATGGCCGAATGTAGCACCAAGTATAACGCCGCCAAGGATGCCGGCACGCTGTCGGGCCAGACGTGGAACCAGTTCCGCAAGGCTCAGTGCGGCACCGACGCCAGCGCGACGGCGACGCCTGCGGCCACGCAGGACACCACCAAGCCGGCGAAGAAAGCCAAGACAGCCGCCGCCGACTCGGCCGGCCAGGGCCTGACGGCCAAGGAATGCTCGGCTAAGTATCAGGCTGCCAAGGCTGCCGGTACCCTCAACGGCATGAAGTGGAACGACTTCCGCAAGACCCAGTGCGCCGCTGGCGCCGCTGCGGCAGCGACCGACACCATGAAGCCGGCTGCGAAGACCACCGCGAAGCCTGCCGATACCGCCGCTGCTGGCGGCAAGGGCCTCAGCATGGCCGAATGCTCGACCAAGTACCAGGCAGCCAAGAGCGGCGGTACGCTGGGCAGCCAGAAGTGGAACGACTTCCGCAAGGCCAATTGCGGCGCCGGCGCTGCCGACGACGAATCCGTGCCGAACCCGCAGGAAGCCAACTACACCAACGAGCCGGAAACCCCGACCGCGAAGGCTCCGAGCGGCGTGAAGTTCCCGACCGCCGTCTCGCCGAAATATTCGTCGGAGACTGCCGGCAAGGCTCGCATGCACACCTGCCTTGACCAGTATTATGCCGCCAAGGACGCCAATGCGCTCGGCGGCTTGAAGTGGATCCAGAAGGGCGGCGGCTATTACAGCCTCTGCAATGCCAAGCTGAAGGGCTGATCGCCCCAAAGCGAGGCTGGCAAAGCCCGACAAATCGAACCCGCGGATTCCGGTCCGCGGGTTTTTCTTTTGACCGAGCTCAGGCCGGTTCGCTTCGCCCGACGGCACTGAGTTCCGCCCAATCGAATTCTTCCTCCAGGACATGGTAAGCATCGTCGCCGATAACGAAGCTTCGCCTCAGTTCGATTGCACGGGCGCGGGCAGCCGAGATCGCCTGTAGCCGCAAGGCACCGCCCGGCAGACCGACGGTCTGGCGCGGCTGCATACCAACCTCGCAAAGTTCTATGACGGCGCCGTACTCCTTGCGCAACAATTTGGCTGCGAGGCTGTCTTCTTCTCCGATCGAGGCGACCGCTGCCCGGTAGGCCTCGATGCGCCCATGCAGCACTTCCTGGCCGACGGGATCGTTGTCGGACAGGCCGAGCCATAGGATCAGCGGCTTCAACGTCAGCCCCTGCAGCACCAGCGTTCCGAAGACGACGGCAAACGCGGTGAAGAGAATGAGATCGCGATGCGGAAAAGGCGAACTGTCGCGCAGCACCTCAGGAATGGAGAACGCCGCAGCGAGCGTGACGATGCCGCGCATGCCCGCCCAGGAAACGACAATGCCACCCTCGCGCGTCGGTCGCGCCATTGGCCTTGGCGGGTTGAAGCCGTAGCGTTCGATACGCCAGCGGATCAGTTTGTTGTAGCTCATCACCCAGGCAAAACGCGTCAGGATGACGACGGCAAGAATGGTCGCGGCGAACAACACATAGTTGCTGCGCATGTCAGGTGTCAGCTGCTTCCAGATCGGGCCGAGCTGCATGCCGATCAACACGAAAGCCATTGCATTGAGAATGAAGACGGCTGCTTCCCAGACAGCATAGACCGGCACGCGCAGCCTCGCCGGCATGTGCGGCCCACGCGAATTGGCGATGGTCATGGCATACACGACGATGGTCAGAATGCCGGACAGGCCAATCGCCTCGGCGGCAATCCAGACGCCGAAGGTGGTGGCGAACTGAACGATGATCGAGGTCGGAAAATCGCGGGTACTTGTGAACGGCATCAGCACACGCGCCAGGAGATATCCGGCCACCACACTTCCGAAGACTGTCAGCAGAAAAACCGGCGTGCCACTCGACACCGAAAGCCCGCCCGCCAGCACCGCCATGATGGCGAGCTTGTAGAGAAGCAGGGCGCTGGCATCGTTGAGCAGGCTCTCGCCCTCGAGGATCTTCAGGAGGCGATGCGGCAGCTTGACCTGCCGCATGACGGCGGTTGCCGCGGCCGCATCGGGTGGCGCCACGATGGCGCCGAGCGCAACGGCGACAGGCCAGGACATTCCGGGTACCAGCCAGCGCGCGGCGAGAGCGACGGTGAGCGTCGTCAAGCCCACCGCCACGAGTACGAGACCGGCGACCGGCAACCAGTTGTCGCGCAAGTCCCGCAACGACGTGTCGTAGGCGGAATCGACCAGCACCGGCGCGACGAAAAGGGTCAGCGCCAGATGGGGATCAAGCGTCCATTGTGGGCTGTTCGGCAGAAACGGGATCAGAACGCCGCCGATGGCCAGGAACGTGGGATAGGGCGCACCAACGCGCCGCGCCAGCGTCGAGAGCAATGCCGCTCCGAGCAGGAGAACGATGATCCACTGGAATGTCTGCATGGAGTTGCCACGCCGGATAGAGTTCGTTCGTGCGAATTTCCGACAATCACGGCCGGCGCACGCGCGGGTTCGCCAGCGACAATAACGACGATGTCAGGACCCGTCTCCTGCCTTCGACGCCCGACGATTTTCGGCGTTTCTTCTCTGGCCACGTTTCCCCTGGTCACCACAAACCATCGGGAACCTACAAAAAGAAAACGCCGCGAACAGGTCGCGGCGTTTTCATGTTGGATAGGGACCGGTGCCGATTAGCTCGAAGGCTGCGGCTCCATGCCACCTTCAGCCTCGGGGCCCTTCTTGCGGCGACCACCCGTACCGGCCTTCGGCACGGCGGAGCCACGCGAAGTCGGGGTATCGTCGCCGAGATCGCGCGACGGCTTCTGGCCGGCGATCAGCTGCTTGATCTCCTCGCCCGACAGCGTCTCGTATTCGAGCAGGCCTTCGGCCAGCGCGATCCAGTCCTTCTTCTTCTTGGTCAGGATCGTTCTGGCGGTCGAATAGGCCTCGTCGATCAGGCGGCGCACTTCGGCGTCGATGATCTGCGCGGTCTCTTCCGAGACGTTCTGCGTGCGCGCCACCGAATGGCCGAGGAAGACCTCTTCCTGGTTTTCGCCGTAGGCGACGTGGCCGAGCTTGTCGGAGAAGCCCCAGCGCGTCACCATGGCGCGCGCCAGCTTGGTCGCCTGCTCGATGTCCGAAGAGGCGCCGGAGGTGATGTTCTCCTTGCCGAACTTGAACTCTTCCGCCACGCGGCCACCCATCATGATGGCCAGGCGCGAGATCATGTATTTGTAGCTCATCGAGTAGCGGTCGCCTTCCGGCAGCTGCATGACCATGCCGAGCGCGCGTCCGCGCGGAATGATGGTCGCCTTGTGCAGCGGGTCGGCGGCCGGCACGTTGAGCGCCAAGATGGCATGGCCGGACTCGTGATAGGCGGTCAGCTCCTTCTCGGCCTGGGTCATAGCCGAGGAGCGGCGCTCGGCGCCCATCATGATCTTGTCCTTGGCATCCTCGAACTCCTGCATGGTGACGAGACGCTTGTTGCGCCGCGCCGCCATCAAGGCGGATTCGTTGACGAGGTTCATCAGGTCGGCGCCCGAGAAGCCGGGGGTGCCGCGCGCGACCGTCTTCAGGTCGACATTCGGCGCCAGCGGTACGTTGCGGACATGGACCTTGAGGATCTTCTCGCGGCCGACGATATCCGGGTTCGGAACCACGACCTGACGGTCGAAGCGGCCCGGACGCAGCAGCGCCGGGTCGAGAACGTCGGGACGGTTGGTGGCGGCGATCAGGATGATCGACTCGTTGGCCTCGAAGCCGTCCATCTCGACCAGCAGCTGGTTCAGCGTTTGCTCGCGCTCGTCATTGCCGCCGCCGAGACCGGCGCCGCGGTGACGACCGACGGCATCGATTTCGTCGATGAAGATGATGCAGGGCGCATTCTTCTTGGCCTGCTCGAACATGTCGCGGACACGGCTCGCGCCGACGCCGACGAACATTTCGACGAAGTCGGAACCCGAAATGGTGAAGAACGGCACATTGGCTTCACCAGCGACCGAGCGGGCCAGAAGCGTCTTGCCAGTGCCGGGAGGGCCGACGAGCAGCACGCCGCGCGGGATCTTGCCGCCCAGGCGCTGGAACTTCTGCGGATCGCGCAGGAACTCCACGATCTCCTCGAGGTCCTGCTTGGCCTCGTCCACGCCGGCGACATCCTGGAAGGTGACGCGGCCATGCGCTTCGGTGAGAAGCTTGGCTTTGGACTTGCCGAAGCCCATGGCACGGCCAGAGCCGGACTGCATCTGGCGCATGAAGAAAATCCACACGCCGAGGATCAGGATCATCGGCAGCCACGAGATCAGGTAACCGAACAAGGTGTTGGAACCGTCGGTCTCGGGACGAGCGTTGATGACGACGTTCTTTTCCTCAAGCCGCGAGACCAGAGACTGGTCGCCGGGTGAGTAGGTCTGGAAGCCTGCTGCGCTGTCGGCATAGGTGCCGCTGATACGGTCGCCGGCGATCGTCACCGTCTTGACGCGGCCGGACGCTACATCCTGCAGGAACTGCGAATAGGGAACGTCGGTCGACGCGCCACGCGTCTGCGGCGTCTGGAAGAGATTGAAAAGAGCGATGAGCAGGACCGCTATGATCGCCCAGAGCGCCAGGTTGCGATAGTTCGGATTCATCGATTGTCCCGTTGGCGCCCGATCATGGGCGCTGATCTTTGAAGTGTTGCGCTTAACATAGGGAGAGCGCACCCCCTTGCCAAGCATAACAACATGGCTCGGTTAAGCATTCGCCGTCGCTTTCGCGCCACGACGGACGACCAATGGTGGCTCTCCAACGACCGCCCCGCCGATGAGCTTCGCCACCGCCCGAGCAAGGCCAAGATCGAAGCCCGGCAGGAAACGGGCGAAAGGTGAGGCAATGGGCAACGCTGCTCCAACCGTTGGTTTTCCGGCCTCCCCGACAAGTCCAAGGCACGTGCCGTCCCGCCAAAGTGCGGGTTCTGTAGCCAACGCCGCGTAAAACAAGCTTGAAGGCGTCCCCGACACCGTTTCATCGGCGAAGGTTTTTGCAGCCATTTGGCCGAATGGCGCGATCACGCAATCCCTTGCGGCGTCGTTGAAAGTGATGCGGTATCGGCCATCCCAAACCGTGTCGGACACGGCGGGCATGTCAGTGGGCAGGCCTCGCGTTTCGCGGCGCAGAAAGATGCCCGAGCGGCGACTGTCGGCTACCGTCCGCGACAATGTAGCGCGATGTCCCAAACCCTTGAGACGATGGAAAAGCACGGTCGCGCGCTCCTCGTCCGGCAGGAACGAGATGCCTCCGACGACGGCCAACAAAACCCGCAGCGCGTAGATGGAGGCCGCTGGATCATCTGTGTTCGCGAAGACCGGGTCTAGGCGGATCAGGCCACGGGTCGGGCGGCTCGCGTGGACATCGATCAATCTGGCCGCGCGGCGGCCGAGATATTCCCGCTCAGCCGCGGCCTTTCCGGCGATTGCGAAGAGTTCGTCGAAGCGCCGGCCGTCGCTACCGAGAGCGGTGCGCAGGCGAGGACGCTCGAACCGGCCGTCGACATTGGTCGGATCGTCGATCCAGCCAAGGCCGCGCGCGCGCAACAGGGTGCGCAGCGCATCGCGCCGCTCTGCCAGAAGCGGGCGAAGGATCCAAATATCTCCGTCGAAAAGCGTTGCCGGGGCCATGCCGGCAAGGCCACGCCCCTGATCCCGCGCCTGCCTCATCAGGACGGTTTCAGCCTGGTCGTCCGCGGTATGGCCGGTCAACACCATCCCAAGGCCGGCATGCCGCGCGGCGTCGGCAAGCAGCCGATAGCGGGCCTCGCGCGCCGCCGCGGGCAATCCGGTCGAGGGTTTGGCTCCCTCCCAGACGACGATGCGATGAGCAATACCGAGCCTGGCACACAAACGGGCGACCTCTTGCGCTTCCGCGATGGAATCCGGGCGCAGCCCATGATCCACCGTGACGGCGAGCAGCCGGGCCGACGGGACGGAACGGTCGAGGTGATCTTTCAGGAGAACCAGAAGCGCGGTCGAATCACTGCCGCCCGAAACGGCGGCCACGGCGCCCTGGCCGAAGTCGATATGCGAGAAAAGCGGATGTTCAGAAAGCGGCCCGATATGCGCCATCAGCACGAGGCGAGCGCCCGCTCCTGCTTGACGCGTTCCTTGAGCGCGCTGGTGGCATCGGGATAACGCTTGCCGATTTCGGCGAAGGTGGCGCAAGCGACGTCGCGCTGCTTGAGACCCATCAGGGAGATGCCGAGCTTCAGCATCATGTCAGGCGCCTTCTTGGACTTCGAATAGTCCTTGCTCGCGCCAAGGAAAACTTCGGCGGCGTCGCGATATTTCTGCTGGCCGAGCAGAGCCTCGCCCAGCCAATAGTGGGCGTCGGCAGCTTTCGCATCGGTCGGGAAACGTTCGATATGCTGGCGAAACCCCTGTTCGGCGGTGTTGTAGTCCCCGGACAGGATGAACTGATAGGAGTTGCGGTAGAGCTCCTCCGGGCTGTTGGTGCTCGGCAAGGATGCGACAACTGCACCGCCCGAAGGCGCCTGGGATGTCGCCGGAGCGCTCGGGATGTCGGCCGGCGGCTGTGCGGTCACCACATTGCCGTTCTTGTCGACGGTAATGGTCCCGAACGACTTGGACTGCTGACCCGGGACGAGCTTCCCCGGATCGCCATTTCCCGAATCGATGATCAGGTCGCCGACCTGATCCCCGGAAGAAGCCTGGTCGGCCGGCTGCGGTTGGGCAGCGGTCTGTGACGTTCCTGCGGCATGGGTGCCGGCGGTCGCCGGCACCTTGGGTGTTGTTGCAGCGGGCGCCTGCGCCACGCTGCTGTTGCCGGTAGCGGCATCGGACTTCTTGTGCGAGGCGCCGCCACCCTGCTCGATCTGCTGAAAGCGGAACTCGTTGTCTTCCTGTGATTTGCGCAGTTGCTCCTGCAGCTGCAGGATTTGGAAGTTCAGCTCCTCGATCTTGCCGTTCATCTGCCGGATCTGGTCTTCCAGCCCTACGGTGCCGCCAGCCTGCGCAAGCTGGACGTCGTCGGACTTCTTCGACTGTCCGCCAAAGACACCCGGCAGATTGATGCTGGGCAGTTTGAACGAAAAGCCGTCCTCGGTGGTGCGCACCGGTCCGGCCGCCCAGGCGGGTGCGACGACACTCGCTGTGAGAAGAACGGCAAGCGTCCCGCTCAGGATTGTTCTGAAATGCATTGGTCTCTCGCCATCAAGGTCAAACGGTTCAATGCCCGGAAGCCGATCATCGCCTTGGAGACGGTAGACCGACCCGAACGCATCCGCTTTTAGCAGGGCGCGAGACTTCGGCCAAATTTTGTTTCGGCCAGATGTCCAAGAAACAAAAGGTTGCAAAAAAGGCGGCCGAAGCCGCCTTTTCGATGATCTGCAATTGGCTGGCCGGCCGAAGCCGACGGCCTATCAGGAGCCGGCGCCCGACAGGGTGGTGACGGCGCGGCGGTTCTGCGACCAGCAGGAGATGTCGTCGCAGACGGCGACCGGACGTTCCTTGCCGTAGGAAATGGTCTTCAGGCGCTTGGCTGCGACACCCTTGCCGATCAGGAAGTCGCGGGCGGCAGCGGCACGGCGGGCGCCGAGCGCCAGATTGTATTCGCGGGTACCGCGCTCGTCGGCATGGCCTTCGACGACGATCGCGTACTGACCATACTTGTTCAGCCACTGCGCCTGGCGGCCAAGTGTCTGCTGGGCGTCGGCGCGGATCGACGAGGAGTCGGTGTCGAAGAAGATGCGGTCGCCGATATTGACGGTGAAGTCCTGTGCGGAGCCGGGGGTCGCGGCGCCACCACCGAGACCGAGATCGGCAGCGCTGTTCGGGGTCTTCTTCGAGGCGCAGCCTGCAATCGCCAGCGAGGCGACCAGCGCGATCATGACCGGGTTCGTGGTAAGCTTTGCGATACGGCGCATGCCGCCTCTCCTTCGCATTCGAGTGATTTCATTGATCTGCCAGTAACCACGTTTGGGTTAACCGGCGCTCAAGAAACACGGTTAAAATTCGGTTGCGGTCGCCGTCCGCGACCGTTGCCAAGGCGATAGGCCAGAATGACCAGCACGCCGGGGCACGCTCGACGCTACACTTGCACTCCGTATGCCAACCTCCCGGAAGCCCCGGGATTGGCCGGCTTCGGCCACTAGCGGGGAGGCTCTAGTCCGAAATGCGGCCAAAACGCGGCCAAGTCATGAAAAAGGGGCCGTGAGGCCCCTTTCTACGGCATTTCGAGAATGCGTGCTACTCGAGCAGCGGCGACCAGGCCGGATCGGAAGCGAAGCCTGCCGTCGGGATCGGCTGCTCGTTGCGGCCGGTCAGGTCAATCGAATAGAGCTTCGGCCCACCACCACCGGCGCTGTCGCGGAAGAACATCAGGACACGGCCGTTCGGCGCCCAGGTCGGGCCTTCCTGCTGGAAGCCGGAGGACAGGATACGTTCGCCCGAGCCGTCTGTCTTCATCACGCCGATCTGGAATTCGCCGCCCGCCTGCTTGGTGAAGGCGATCAGGTCGCCGCGCGGCGACCATACCGGCGTCGAATAGGTGCCGTCGCCGAACGAGATACGGGTCTGGCCGGAGCCATCCGCGCCCATGACATAAATCTGGGCCCGACCGCCACGGTCGGAGGTGAAGACGACCTTCGATCCGTCGGGCGAATAGGAAGGCGACGTGTCGATGGAGGTCGAGTTGGTCAGTCTGGTCGTCGAACGGCTGCGCAGGTCCATCGCGTAGATGTTGGAATTGCCGTCGTCGCGCAGAAGGCTCATCACCACCTTCTGGCCATCCGGCGAAAAGCGCGGCGCAAAGGTCATGCCGGGGAAATTGCCGACCAGTTCGCGCTGCCCGGTCTCAAGCTGCAGCAGATAGACCTTAGGCTGCCCGCTCTCATAGGACATGTAGGTGATTTCCTGCCGGTTCGGCGAGAAACGCGGCGTCAGCACGATCGAGGAACCGTTGGACAGGTAGCGTGCATTGGCGCCGTCCTGATCCATGATCGCAAGCCGCTTCTTGCGTGCGTTCTTGGCGCCGGTTTCGTCGATATAGACGACACGGGTGTCGAAATAGCCCTTCTCGCCGGTCAGGCGCTCATAGATGGCATCGGCAATGATGTGGGCGACGCGACGCTGGTTGGCATCGTTGGCGAAGAACTGCTCGCCCGACAGCTGCTGGCCGGCAAAGGTATCCCAAAGGCGGTATTCGGCGCGGACGCGGCCGTCGGCTTCCTTGCTGACGCGGCCGGTGACGAGGGCCTGCGCGTTGATGACCTTCCAGTCTTCGAAGCGCGGCGTCTGGTCCGGACTGGAGACCTTCTCGATGAAAGCACCCTTGTCGATCGGCGCGAACAGGCCCGAGCGCTTCAGATCCGCCGAGATGATGTTCGAAATCTCGGTGCCCAAACCGCTGGTCGACTGGAAGTCGGTGATGGCGATCGGCAAAGGCTCAACATTGCCCTTGTTGACGTCGATCTCCACCCGCGCGTGGGCGGGCAGCATCGCCAGTCCACCCATGCCGGTGGCCATGGCGCCGATCAGAAAAAGAGTCTTGAGAAGATGCTTCATCGAGAATTCCTGTTTCATATCCGGGCGTTAGACGTTACATGCCCATGTCGCCTGGGTTGAAAGTGACTTGAATTTCGGACCAAATGTCCTGCTTGCCTGCTGGAAGTGTCAGCCCCGCCTGATCGCATTTCTGGATCGCGCGCACCGCGCTTTCATCGTACGAACGATTGCCGCTGGAAGTCTGGATCGTCGGGCGGCCATCCAGCTTGCCCGATTGATCCACATTGAACCGAATGATTGCGACCAGGTTCCCGGCGTCTTGTGCGCCGACAGGAATGGTCCAGCAGCCGCTAAGCTGCTCGCGCAGAGCGCCCATCTCGCTGTTGCTCAGCTTTTGGCCATTGTTCCTGTCGCCGCCGAGCGATGACTGCTGAGTGGACCGTTTTGCGCCGCCACCGGAAGGTTTTTGCTTGTTGAGAAGAGCGGAAACCTTATCGTTGAAGGCCTCATCCTCCGATTTTTGACGCGACGATGCTTCCTTGACCGACTTGTCCGATTTCTTGCGATCCGGCGCCTTGGCGGTCTCGGCCTGAGCTGGTTCGGGGCGCGGCTTCGCTTCAGGCGCCGGCGCCGAATTGGGCAAGGCAACCGCTTCGGTCGGCTGCGTAGCGATCGCTTCGGCCACAGCATCCGGCTTTGCCGGCTCGGGTTTGGCCTCCGCCGGCTTCTGTTCGGCTGGCTTTGGCGCAGGCTCAGGCTCCTTCACCGGCAGCGGCTTGGGATCAGGCTGCTTGACGGGATCAGGCTTCACATCCTGTTTCGGCTGCTCCGCCGGCGCGACCTCCGTTGCAGGCGTCGGCTTAGGCTCTTCCTTCGGCTTCGGTGCGTCTTCCGGTTTCGGCTTTTCCGTCGGCGTAGGCGCCTTGGGTGCCGACTCCGTATTCTCGACCGGCTTTGGCTTTGGCGCGGGCGTCGCCGGATTGTCGGTATCGACCGTGTTCTCGCCAATCTTCTGGGCATTGGCGACGATATCGGGCCGCTCAGTCGGCTTCGGTGCCGGCTTGTCGCGTGGCGTCGCTTTCTTGTCGCCCTGTAGCGACTGCGCGACATCCTCCACGGGAACGATATCGACGGGGAACGACTCCACATCCAATGGCTGGAAGCCAGGCGGAGCCCGCAGCGTGAACAGGCCGAAACCGATCACGACGGCATGCAAAATCGCCGATGTGGTGAGGCCGGCCTTCAAGGCTACTTTTCCTGTTCCTGCAACGTGACCAGGCCGAGGTTCTTGTAGCCGGCCGCCGAGATGCGGGCCATGACCTTCATGACCGTGCCATAGTCGGCAGCCTTGTCGCCGCGGATGAAGATGCGTTCCTCGTAACCCGTCTTGGCGATCGCCTCGAGCTTCGGCACCACTTCTTCGAGCGGAATCTCGGTTTCCTGCAGATGGATCTGGCCGGCCTGATTGACCGAAACGGTGATCGGCTGGGTTTCGGCATTCATCGGCTTGGCCTGCGTTTCCGGCAGGTCGATCGGCACGCCGACGGTCAGAAGCGGCGCCGCCACCATGAAGATGATGAGCAGCACCAGCATGACGTCGACGAACGGCGTCACGTTGATTTCCGACATCAGGCCGTGATGGCGGCCGCGCCGTCTGTGGCCTCGACCGCCGCGTCCTGAACCGCCTGAGCTGACTGACATTCCCATCGTGTTGTTCCTCAGGCGGCCTTCTGGGCCACTTTCTCATCGATTTGGCGCGACAGTATGGCGGAGAACTCGTCCGCGAAGCCCTCCATGCGCACGCCGATCTTGCCGGCATCGGATGACAGCTTGTTATAGGCGATGACCGCGGGAATGGCCGCCAGCAGGCCGATGGCGGTGGCGAGAAGCGCCTCGGCGATACCGGGCGCAACCACGGCGAGATTGGTCGATTTCGAGCCGGCGATGGCCTGGAACGAGGTCATGATGCCGACCACCGTGCCGAACAGGCCGATGAAGGGAGCCGCCGAGCCGATCGTGGCGAGGAAGCCGAGCCGACCTTCGAGGCGCTCCATCTCCCGGGTCAGCGCCAGATCCATCGCCTTATCGATGCGCGTCTGCAGCGCCAGCGGCGACTTCGCACCCTTTTCGAAGCTCTTCTTCCACTCGCGCATCGCGGCCACGAAGATGGCGCCCATTCCAACCGTCTTGCGGTCGGCAAGGTTGCGGTAGAGTTCCTCAAGCGATTGCCCAGACCAGAACACCTGCTCGAAGCGGTTCAACGCAACGCGGATGCGCGCGTAGGAAATCAGCTTGTCGATGACGATGGCCCAGGTCCAGACCGAGGCGCCGAGCAGGCCAAGCATGACCAGCTTGACCACCCAGCCGGCCTGCATGAACAGGCCCCAGATCGACAAATGCGCGCCCGGATCGGCGAGTGCGATGTTTTCCATGGTTCGTTCCTTAAGAATTCCGGGCCCGGCTCGCCGCTAGCCCCTGGCGCTCTACCTCTTGTGGTCCGTTCGCGCGAAGCTTCCGGAAATGCCCAAAAGGCGCCTTTCGCGGCCTTTTCACGACAAATATTGGTGAAACGAAGGCATGGGCGCCTCCAATGCTCACCAATGTCTTCATGAACCGTTATGGTTAAGGAGAGGTTAGGAATCGCGGCGTTGTGCGCTGCAACAAGCAGGCTGCCGCTCAACGCGCATCACAATTGCTTGAAGCTGGCGTCTATCAGCCCTTGGGCATGAATGCCGCGACCCATTCCTTGGGAAACCGGCGCGGGCGGCCATTCTCGCCGATGATCGCGGCCTCTACCCTGGCATCGACCAGAACCTCGTCGCCGCGCTTCAATTGCTGCACCATGAAGATGCGCGCGCCGGAAATCTCGTCGGCGCGGGTGTCGACGGTCAAAATGTCGTCGATGCGGGCCGGCGAGCGGAAGTCGATCTCCATGCGGCGCACCACCCAGACGATTTTCTCGCCATGCTTGCCTTCGGCGAGCTCTGTATGGTGCACACCCGCCAGCCTGAGGAAATCCGAACGCCCACGCTCCAGGAACTCCAGGTAGCGGGCGTGATAGACGACGCCGGAAAAATCGGTGTCGGCATAATAGACCCGCGCCATCAGGCGATGGCCGAATTCCGTCAACGCGCCTGAAATGCCGCTGAGCAGGGCATTTTGGTTGTCATCGACAGACATGGCGTCTCCGTTTCGGGCTTGAGAATTGCTCGCCGCATTCCGATGGCAGCAATGGTCAGAGCATTCAAGGCCTGGAGGCCGACAGCACTCGCCTTCGGCATCTCCCAGAAATGGCCGCGTCTCCGAGAATTCGACACCCGTCAGTTGATTTTAGGAATATTATCCTATATCATCATTTCCCGATATTTGACGGCGAGGACCCGATGACCAACATTCCCAATGAAGAGGCCGAAATCCGAAAAATCAAATCCAGCCTTACCGACATCGATGTCGACATCAAGCTCCTGAGGCTTCGCCGAAAGGCCGGGTTTAATCCTAACCAGCCGCGCGTCCCCAGTGGAAATCCGGATGGCGGACAATGGTCGGATGACGGTTTTTCGGGCGGCGGCCAATCAGGATCCGACACACCAAGAGGGATTGCAAAAAATCCGGCAACGGTCGCGCCGCAGGGTCGCGACGTAGCGACCGCTCGCGTTGCAACGCGCGTCGGCCCACGTCATTCCCCGGACCGTCCTCAAGTTCGCTACACCGTTACGTTGCCTGGGCAGAGAAGATTTGGCTTCCAGACAGACGGCAAGATACAGACCGTCTTCAACGGCTCCAATCGTCCGATCAGCAGAACGATCTGGACACCGAATGGTCCAATGCCTCTCCCGACCGTGCAACGCGTCAGCGCAATCGGAACGCGAGACACCGCCAATCTCCAAACCAGCCTCAAAACCGCACAAGAAACCTTTGAGGCCGCGCGGCAGCTTTACAATTATCTCTCCGCTACCGCCTCGGAAGGCTTGCGAGCCTGCCTTGCCTTCACGGCCAAGGAATTCCGCCCAGGCGGAGAGATTGTCCCGCATTTGAACTATGTCGGCACATTGACGCGCGCAGAAACCGCAACTGTTTGCACCAAACTCGACCTTGTTCAACGGCTTTCAAATGAAGCATTTGCCGAAGCCAAGCGTGCTGGACCGTATCCTAACGCTGCGGTTTTCGGCACAGCCGTTCATGCCCGGTTGCGCCAGAAGATTCTCACCCATGGAGGGCCCACTCTTAAAGCAGAGTTCTCTCTCTTGAAGAAGGTTGAGGAGGAACCATTGGATTTCAGCGCGATTCGCGTAGATGTCATCGAGAATCGGGGGGAAGGCCCAATATGCGTTTATGATCTGAAAACTGGAAAAAGAGGTTTGAGTGGCCCGCGCACAGCAGAATTCGCAATAAGATTACTGAAGCATGGCCGCCCAATTATCGTCATTGAAGTGAGGCCCAACGAATGACCGCCTCCCAAATGATTAGGCGTCACCTTGTGCCGCTCCTCAAGCGACATTCCGACGTAGAGTTGATTGGACGCTGGCTTGTGATGAAACCCATCAGACATCTGCTTCGCGGCATTGTTATTTTAAGTTGGGATCATGACAGCTACTTTGTCCCGCAATGGGCTGTGACCCACTTCTGCGAGCCGATAGGGCGCTTTCCATTGAATTGGGGAGATCGCATAGACCGGGACACGCCCGGGCTATTCAGGTGGGCCGACCCGGAAACCCCTGCCCAATTCATGGCGCAGATCGAACGGGATATTCTCCCCCTCTTTCGCAGTATGGAAACCCTCGATGACATGGTCGCATATCTGGCGACGAAGCCGCTAAAGTATAGGGACTTCGAAATCGACGAATTGCGCGGTGTCTCGCTCCATGCCGCGCGTGGTGACCTTGAGGCGGCTCGCGCCAAACTGGACGATCTTCGAAACGGCCGCTCGCTTTGGTGTATCCCGGGCTTCGCCGAAGCGGAAATAGCCTCGGTTGTCGAACCACTTGGCCCCTTGCTGGACAGAGGCGACCGGGCCGGCATTGCGCGCCAACTCGCGGCCTGGGAAACAATGCGCATCGCCAAGTTGCCGAAAGGGTTTGCCCGCATCTGGGAGCCAACGCCGTTCCCGGTGGAACAGGTTACATAGGCGCGGACGCCTTAATCCTCTTCCTGGAAGAGATTGATCTGCTGCTGGTTCAATTCGCGCGGCACTTCTAGGCCGAGATGTTTCCAGGCATTGGCTGTCAGCACGCGCCCACGTGGTGTGCGCATGATGAAGCCCTGCTGGATCAGGTAAGGCTCGATGATGTCCTCGATGGCATCGCGCGGCTCGGAAAGCCCGGCCGCGATCGTCTCGATGCCGACCGGCCCGCCGCCGAAATTCATGGCGATCATGGACAGATAGCGCCGGTCGAGCTGATCGAGGCCGAGTGCATCCACCTCCAGCCTGGACAGCGCATCGTCGGCGACCTTGCGCGACACGGTCTCAGCGCCGGCAACGGAAGCGAAATCGCGCACACGACGCAAAAGGCGTCCCGCGATGCGCGGCGTGCCACGAGCGCGCCGCGCAATCTCCACGGCCCCGTCATCGCCAATCGGCATGCCGAGAATGCGCGCGCCGCGCCGCACGATCAGCTCCAGTTCATCGACCGTGTAGAAATTCAGCCGCACCGGAATGCCGAAACGGTCGCGCAGCGGGTTGGTAATGAGTCCAAGCCGCGTGGTGGCGGCCACCAGCGTGAAGCGGGCAAGGTCGATCTTGACCGAGCGCGCCGCCGGCCCCTCGCCAATGATCAGGTCGAGCTGGAAATCCTCCATCGCCGGGTAGAGGATTTCTTCCACGGCCGGGCTCAGCCGATGGATTTCGTCGATGAAGAGAACGTCGCGGTCTTCCAGATTGGTGAGCAGCGCGGCGAGATCTCCAGCCTTCGCAATGACCGGGCCCGAGGTCGAGCGGAAATTGACCCCCATCTCGCGCGCCATGATTTGCGCCAGCGTCGTCTTGCCCAACCCCGGCGGACCGACGAACAGGACGTGATCGAGCGCGTCGCCGCGCCCCTTGGCCGCTTCAATGAAGACCTTCAGGTTGGCGCGTGCCGCTGCCTGGCCGACAAAATCGTCCAGCACCTGAGGACGCAACGTCTGGTCGGCATCCTCGCCGCGCTTTTCGGAAGAGATGAGACGGGGGGCGGTGGTCATGCCCCTCTCCTCGCATAGCGTCCGGGCCTGAACAAGCGGTGCGTCACCGCGCCAGCTCCTTCAGCCCAAACCGGATCAGCTTGGCGGAATCGGCACCATCGCCGGCGCTCTTCAGAGCCGCGGCCACAGCATTGGCGGCAACGTCGCGCGAATAGCCGAGATTGGTCAGCGCCGAGACAGCATCGGCGACCGGAGCGGCCGCCACGCCTTCGCCCAACTCCTGCTTCAGCCCGATCGTGCCGGAAGCTTCACCGGCAAAGGCCGGCGCCTTGGTCTTCAATTCGGTGACGATGCGCTCGGCCACCTTCTTGCCGACCCCCGGTGCCCGCGACACCATGGCGATGTCGCGCAGCGTGATCGCATTGGCGAGATCGGATGGCGACAGCGTCGACAGGATGGCCAGCGCAACCTTGGCGCCGACACCCTGGACATTGCTCATCAGCAGACGGAACCATTCGCGCTCCAGCGCGGTCTGGAAACCATAGAGGCGGATCATGTCCTCGCGCACATAGGTTTCGATATGAAGCACGACCGCTTCGCCAGGCCCCGGCAGCGCCGACAGCGTGCGTGCCGAACAATAGGCGACGTAACCCACGCCATGCACGTCGACGAGGCAATGATCCTCCTCGATCTCGTCCAGCGTGCCTTTCAACTTGCCGATCATCTGTTGCTCCCCATTGGATGGGTTTCTGGAGAGACGATCCGCAGCAGCGGGAAGTAGGCCCGATAGCGGTCCTGGTCGCGGGTTAGAAGCGAATACCCGCGTATGGCTGCATGCGCGCCGATATAGAAATCCGGCAAGGGCGAGCGTTTCGCCCCACCGCCGCGGCGATAAGCCAGAAATGCATGACCAGCAGCGAATGCAGCCTCCCAGGGCAAATCTTCCCTGAGGAAGCGCGACGGCGACAGCGCCGTTTCCAGCGCTGCTTCGCTCGCAAAGCCGGCTGCCATCTCGGCATAGACGACCTGGTTGACGATGATGGGACCCTCCGACCGAAGCCGCTCAATCGTATGGATCGACCAGTCCTCCCATGAACTGCCCGCGTCGAAGAGATCGATCAGGACGTTGGTATCGACGAGCGTCGCCATCAATCTCTCAGGAGTTTGAAGAATTCGTCCCCGGTCATCCCCCCGAGATCCATCGTCCCCTTGTGACGACGGATATGAGCCATGAACTCGGCAACCTCTCGCTCGACGTCGGTCGCCGAAACAGGGCGCATAAGCGCGCTACCGTCCTGCAGATTGAACTCGACCTCGGTCCCCGCGACAATGCCGAGTTTCCGGCGAATGTTCTTCGGGATCGTGACCTGGCCCTTTTCCGTAACGCGCATTGTAATACCTCTACAGTATTACCTAGCGACAGAATGAGAACAAGTCAAGAACAAAGTCGTTCGGGTGACTGTTGTGGCCTATCCGGCCATAGCCATGCGATAGGCCATGCTCTGCCGGTGATGCGCATGGCAGATGGCGATTGCCAGAGCGTCGGCGGCATCGTCCGTGTCGAAGGCCGCCTTGGGCAAAAGCACCTTCACCATCATGTGGATCTGCTTCTTGTCGCCATGGCCGACGCCGATCACCGCCTTCTTGACGGCGTTGGGCGCATATTCGGCCACCACCAGCCCGGCGCGGGCCGGCACCAGCATGGCGATGCCGCGCGCCTGGCCGAGCTTCAGCGTCGCCGACGCATCCTTGTTGACGAAGGTCTGTTCGACAGCTGCCTCATGCGGCATCGCCCGATGCAGCACCTCGGCCAGCCCGTCATGCAGCTGGCACAGCCGTGCCGCCAAAGCTGCCTTGTCGTCGGAGCGCACGGTTCCTGCAGCGACGAAGCGCAGCGAATTGCCAAGGCTTTCCACGATGCCCCAGCCGGTGCGCCGAAGCCCCGGGTCGATGCCGATGATGCGAATCGTTTCCCCCATGCGCGAAGTCTACCTTTCGCGCAGAGCGATGCCAGCAAAATGTGAACAAACCAGAAACGCAAGTGCGACAGGACGACGACCTGGGGAAGTCCCGGCTCAGCCGCCCGCAAAAGCCGTCTTGAGCAGAGTGATCTGGTCGGAAACCGGGTTGGAACGGCGGTTGGCCGGCTGCGGCGGCAACGTGGCGCCGCCATAGATCTCTTCGTCCATGCGGCGCACCAGCGACTGCAGGCGCAGCGAGCGGTTGACGAGATCGAGGAAGTCGTCGGGCAGTTCGCTCCAGCCCGCGGCTTCGCTATGGGCGGACGCTGTATCCAGCCGAACCTTGGATTTTTCCGACGCAACCTGGTCACGCGTCATCTCGCCGGAATTGGCCGCGCGCTGCAGGAGGAGCCACGAAGCGATCTGCATCAGCCTTGTCGTCAGCCGCATCGATTCAGCTGCGTAAAGCGTCGCGCCGAGCCGCGAAAGCTTCTTCGCTTCAAGCCGGCCCTTGCCGTCGAGATACTCGGCCGTGCGCTCGACCAGCCCCATGCCCTCGTCATAGAGCGGCTTGAACGACTGCGAGAAAACCCTTCGCTCGGCCAGCTTGATCGTGTTCGCGCTTTCCTTAGAAGGCTCGCTCATTTCCTGGTTCCGTATTCGCATTCTTCCGGCCGAATCGGCGTCATGCCGCCGGTTTCCAAGCCTATATGACAGTGGCTAAGAAAATGCGCCCGGACTTCGCGCAAGGCAAGCACATGTTTAACAAACGGTTAACGACAGCTTCTCGTCTATCGACCCACCTGTTTGCCAGATAAAAAAAGAGCCGCGATGAGGCGGCTCTCAGGAGTTTAACAGGGAGGCGTCAAACAAAGTGGCTCCAACCACT
The DNA here is from genome assembly GCF_030814575.1 of Mesorhizobium sp. YL-MeA3-2017. Lineage (NCBI taxonomy): Bacteria > Pseudomonadati > Pseudomonadota > Alphaproteobacteria > Hyphomicrobiales > Phyllobacteriaceae > Mesorhizobium > Mesorhizobium sp. YL-MeA3-2017. Next base: position 2,525,529 of record NZ_JAUSVH010000001.1, read on the forward strand.
CGGTAAGAATCCAGATCACTGGATATGCATAGTAAACGCTCGTAAAGCTTAATGAACCCTTAACAAGGGGTGAAATTTTTTAAGGGACGACTGCCGAGTGTGCCGTATCAGCACAGCATCGAGGTGCTTGAGATGCCTGGCGCCACCTGAAAAAGTCGCGAGACCTTGTTCTCATCTTCGAACCGGTTCACCGCTTTCAAGTCGGCCTTGGAGACTGGCCACAACTCGATCCGGGATGAAAGCTGGCATCTCGCGCGTTTACTCACTCGATCGTGACCGCAACGACGGTCGCGCTGAACCGGAAGTGGGAACTTCAATGCAAGGCGTGGCCAGGAACTTCTTCGTGCTTGCCATCATCTATGCGCTGTGCGGCATGGCATTGGGCCTGCAGATGGCGATCAGCCAGGATCACACCGAGATGCCCGTCCATGCGCATGCGCTGGTGGCGGGATGGCTGACATCGGCGGTCTTCGCGTTTTTCTACCACCTGTTCCCCGCCGCCGGGCAAACGAGGCTGGCCAATATCCATTTCTGGCTGACAGCGGTGAGCGGAGCGGGCCTGATGGTGACGCTCTATCTCCTGCTGGCGGGAAAAACCGCGATCGAGCCGCTGGTCGGCATGTTCTCGATCCTCTTTTATGCCGGCATGCTTCTGTTCGCCGTCATTGCCTGGCCCGTCATCCGCAAAACCTGATCCGCCATGCCTGGAGACAGAGACCGATGGACTGGTACCCGATCGTAAAACTGTTGCATGTCGTTGCCGCCACGATCTGGGTCGGCGGCGGCTTCACCATGATCCTTGTGGGGACGCTCGCCGATCGCGCCAACGATCAGGAAACGTTGATGGCCCTGCTCAAGGCCACGGCGAAGCTCGGCAAGCTGTTGTTCATGCCGTCATCGCTGGCGACATTGGTCTCCGGCTTGATCATGACGTCGGTGTGGACCGGCTTTTCGGAGCTGTGGGTGATCATCGGGTTATGCGGCTACGCCGCTGCCTTCGTCACCGGCACCTTCGTCCTCAAGCCTTGGACCCAGAAAATCGCCGCTATGCTCGCCCGCGACGGGATCACCCCCGCGGCGGTCGCGCTCGGGCGACGCACCCTGCGCTTTGGCAAGTTCGACTACATCGTCATGGCCATCGTGGTGGCCGACATGGTCCTCAAGCCAACCCTTCACAACACCGGGGAACTGACCGCCATGGCGGTGCTGATGATCGGCGGCGCTGTCGTGATCTTCGCAAGGCGGGAAACCGCTGGCACGGCCGCCGCCTGACCAGCTTCCGACGACGGGGCCGGCCTCAGCCGGCTTTGGCCATTTCCCGCAGCCGGAATTTCTGGATCTTGCCGGTCGAGGTCTTGGGAATCTCGTCGAAGATGATGGCTTTCGGCACCTTGAAGCGGGCAAGCAGGCCCCGGCAGTGTTCGATGATCTCGGCTTCCGTCGCGGTTCTGCCTGGCTTCAGCTCGACATAGGCCACCGGCACCTCGCCCCATTTGTCGTCGGCACGGGCAACCACACCGCAGGAAGCCACGGCGGGATGCTTGTAGAGCGCGTCCTCGACCTCGATCGATGAAATGTTCTCGCCGCCGGAAATGATGATGTCCTTGGAGCGGTCCTTCAACTGGATGTAGCCGTCGGGATGCATGACCCCAAGGTCACCGGAGTGAAACCAGCCACCGGCGAAAGCTTCATCAGTCGCCTTCCGGTTTTTCAGATAGCCCTTCATGACGATGTTGCCGCGAAACATCACCTCGCCGATGGTTTCGCCGTCGGCGGGTGTCTTTTCCATGGTGGCGGGGTCCATTACGGTCAGGCCCTCCAGCGCCGCGTAACGCACGCCCTGGCGCGCCTTCCTGGCGGTGCGGTTCGCCTTGTCCAGCATGTCCCATTCGCCGTGCCATTCGTTGACGACGGCCGGACCATAAGTCTCGGTCAGGCCATAGAGATGGGTGACCGCGAAACCGGCATCGGCCATGCCGGACAACACCGCTTCCGGAGGCGGCGCGGCCGCCGTATTGAAGGTGACGGTCTGCGGAAAATCGCGCTTGTCCTCGTCCCTGGCATTGATCAGCGACGCCATGACGATGGGCGCGCCGCACAGATGAGTCACGCCATGGTCGGCGATGGCATCATACATCGCCTTGGCGCGCACCCAGCGCAGACAGACATGCGTTCCGGCCTGCACCGCCAGTGTCCAGGGAAAGCACCAGCCATTGCAGTGGAACATCGGCAGCGTCCACAGGTAAACCGCGTGCTTGCCCATGCCGGCATGGATCGTATTGGCATAGGCCATCAGGGCCGCACCCCGGTGATGGTAGACGACGCCCTTGGGATTGCCGGTGGTGCCGGACGTATAGTTCAGCGAAATCGCGTCCCATTCGTCGTCAGGCATCGACCAGGAAAAATCCTCGTCGCCGCTTGCGACGAAATCCTCGTAATCGAGCGAACCGATGCGCTCGCCCTTGGGATATGGCGCATCGTCCGCGTAATCGGGATCGTCATAGTCGATGACCAGCGGCTTCACCTTGGCCAGCGCCAGTGCTTCCTTCACCACGCCGGAAAACTCGCGGTCGACGATCAGCACCTTGGTCTCGGCATGGTCGAGCTGGAAGGCGACGATCGCCGCATCGAGGCGGGTGTTGAGCGAATGCAGCACCGCCTTCACCATCGGCACGCCGAAATGCGCCTCCAGCATGGGCGGGGTGTTCGACAGCATCACCGTCACCGTGTCGCTCTTGCCGATGCCGTGCTTCGCCAGCGCCCATGCCAGTTTCAGCGAGCGGCGCCAGAAATCCCGATAGGTGATGCGCTGATTGCCATGGATGATTGCTAGATGGTCGGGATAGGTCTTTGCCGCCCGTTCCAGGAACGACAGCGGGGTCAACGGCTGGTGATTGGCGGGATTTTTGTCGAGATCCAGCGCGTAGGGGTTTGTCATCCCGCCCTCCGAAACGAGTTATTTCCAGCACTTCAAGCACAGCTGGCGAACGGCGTCATCCTCTACAGAAGGCTGACCACGCCGTCCCACAACAGCTTGACCGCAACCAGCGCGATAGTCCCGTAGGTGAAGGGGTAGAACACCTCGGGCCGCATGCGCTTGACCAGCCATGCGCCGGCCAGCGTCGACAGCGGCGCCAGCGGCATCAGCACCCCTGCGGCGGCAAGATTGGCGGCGTCGAACTGGCCGAGCGCGAAATAAGGAATGAGCTTGATCGCGTTGATGATGGCGAAAAACACCACGCCTGTGGCGGTCAGCACTTTCGGGTCCATGCGAAGCGGCATCGTATAGACCTGGAAGGGCGGCCCGCCGACATGGGCGACGAAGCTGGTGAAGCCGGCAATGGTGCCCCAGAATGCTGCCTGGATCTTGTTGGGTTGCGTGGCGTGCGTGCTGCCGTGCCGATAGGTGAGATAGAGCCATCGCCCGACGAAGACGATGGTGACGGCGCCGACGATGAAACGCACCATATCGGCGGTCACGAACGCTGCTGTCGCCCAGCCTATGCCGATGCCGACCAGAGCGCCCGGCAGCATGTCGACGAGCGTCGTCTTGTTCTGCTGGCCACGCCAGGTCCACAAAGAGACGATGTCCATCACGACCAGGATCGGCAGCAGGATCGCCGCCGCCTGCACGGGAGACATCGCCAGCGCCATCAGCGGAACGCCGATCAGGCCAAAGCCGCCCACCCCACCCTTGGTGAGACCCACCAGGATGACCGCAGGCACGGCAACGGCGTAGAACCAGGGATCGGTGAGCAGAGCGGACATGCCGGGAGGGACTTGAGGAGGCGACAGCCCTTACCTAGAGCATTTCGCGGTTTGGTTGAACCGATATTCGCGCGACCGGCCTGGCCTCACCAGAATGGACCACCATTTCAGCGGCTGGCCGAAACAAGCAGGAACATCGGCCGTTCCAGTTCCTCCGCGAGTTCCGGTTTCGCCGCGATCTGCTCGGGCGTCGGACAGAATTCCTCGACATGGTTCAGGGTGAAGCCGGCGGCGATGAGCGCGTTCAAGGTGGTGCCGATCGTGCGGTGATATTTGACGACCCCCTCGGACAGCCAATCGGTGGTACGCGGCCCCTCGATGAAATAGCAGTCGATGGGCCAGGTCCTTTTTCCCTCGGCATCGATAGACCAGCCGGGCTTGGATGGCGCCATGAGGACGGGATGCTCCGTCGAAAAGACGAGCCGCCCGCCAGGTGCCAACGCCTGATGGATCGCAGAAAACAGCCTCCCGACGTCGTTGACGTAGTGGAGCGCCAATGACGAATAGGCGAGGTCATAGGCCGCGGCTGGCAGGTTCAGTTCCTCCAGATCCGCGCGGCGGTATTCGATCGCCATGTCCGAACTCGCGACGGCGCGTTCCAGCATCTTCTGCGAAACATCGAACCCCAGCACGCTCGCGGCGCCCTGCTCCCACGCCCAACGGCAGAACCAGCCGAAACCGCAGCCCAGATCGACGATCCGGCGACCTTTGACCTCGGGCAGCATCGCCCGCAACGCCGGCCATTCGGGAGCGCCGGCCAGCCCTTCGACCGAGCGGACGAGACTGCTGTATCCGGCGAAAAACTCCGGCCGGTCGTAGATGTTCTGTGCCATGGTGATTGCCTTTCACCGCAACCATAAAGCCGCCACGCCGGCCTGCCAACACCGGACGGGAACTGCCCCATTCCTCACCAGACTTGCAGGCATGCAATCACCCGCCTATTGCGGACTCGAAAGACAGTGGAGACACCGCATGACTGGCGAGATTGCCTTCCGCCGGGCGAAACAGGCCGATGTCTCCACGATCGTCGCCATGCTTGCGGACGATCCGTTGGGCAGCGGCAGGGAAAACATCAGCGAGCCGCTGGCCGAGGGCTATTTCAAGGCATTCGCGGCGATCGATGCCGATCCGAACCAGTTGCTGGCCGTCATGACCGAGGACGGGCGCACCGTCGGCACGCTGCAACTCACCTTCATCGCCGGCCTGTCCCGGCAAGGCGCACTACGCGGCCAGATCGAGGCAGTGCGGGTGATCTGGGATCGTCAGGGCCAGCGGCTTGGCCAGAAGCTGATCGAATGGGCGGTTGAGCAATGTAGAAAGCGCGGATGCCGCGTCGTGCAACTGACCACGGACCGCAGCCGGCACGACGCCCACCGCTTCTACGAACGTCTCGGCTTCAAGCAATCCCATCTGGGTTACAAGATCGATCTCTGATCGACGGCTTGCGCGCCTGTTCAACAACGCCGCATTCGTCTATGCCGCAATGCAACCATCTTCGCCTCGCATAGGCGGAACCGGAACCGATATCGCCATGACCGAAACAACGCCACCCAACCGCTGCCGCATCGTGCTCATTCCACCGGCGGGCACAGCCGCCGAACGTGTCGTTGCCGCGTTCGCAAGCGGTGACATCGCCTCGCTGATCCTGCCGCAGGACGACAGGGACGAGGCAACGTTCCAGGCTTATGCGGAAAAGATCGTCCCTGCTGCACAGGCAGTCGGCATCGCCGTGGTGATTGCCGGCGACAGCCGCATCGCCGGACGGGTCAAGGCCGATGGCCTGCATGTCGAAGCCAGCAAGGCGGAACTGGCGGACGCCGTGGAACGCTTGCAAGAGCGGATGATGGTGGGCACCGGTGGCGCCAAGACACGTGACGACGCGCTGGAACTGGGCGAGGTGCGCCCCGACTACATCTTCTTCGGCCGCTTCGGCTACGACAACAAGCCCGAGCCGCACCCCCGCAATCTCTCGCTCGGCCAATGGTGGGCGGAAATGATCGAGATCCCCTGCATCGTCATGGCCGGGTCCGACATTGGTTCGGTGGAAGCCGTGGCGGCCACCGGTGCGGAATTCGTTGCCTTGTCCGCGGCGATCTTCGCCGACGGTGTCGAGCCGGCCACGGCTGTGGCCGAAGCCAACACGTTGCTCGACAAGACCGCACCGCATTTCGAGGGTTGAAGATGCAGCCGCGCCGCCTCTTCGCAGCCGCCTTTGTGGCGCTCGGTGTAGCGGTCCCCGCGGCCGTAGCGGCCGAAACCGCACAGCCGCCGAAGCCGGACGCCGTGACGCCTACCCCCCAGACGCAGGCAACGGAACCGGCGTCCGCCGCAACCACTCCAGCGCAGGGGTCACCAGCGGAAACGAGCCTGCAGCCGAACCAGCCAAATGCCTCGGTCTCTGAGCCATCGACGCCCACGCCGGTAGCGCCCGGCCAGCCTGCGCCCGGCGAAAAGCCGGAGGCGCAACCGTCCGAACCGTCAAAGCCGGCGGGCATCGCACCGGGGCAACCCGCTCCGCCCGCCGTGCGGCCGGAACTACCTAAGCCCGATCAATCAACGACGGCGGCAAAGAAGGGCGACCGTCCCATCGCCAACACCTTGCCTCAACCGGCAACGACCGCCGAACCGAAGCCGCTCGACATCGACCCGATGCGTTTCGGTGGCAAGAAGCCGGACCTCGCCTACGGCGCCTACCAGCGTGGGCTCTACAAGACCGCCTACAATCTGGCGATCGAACGCGCCAACCAGGGCGATGCCGCCGCGGAAACGCTGGTCGCGGAAATCCTTTCGCGTGGGCTTGGCATGCCGGTCAACGGTGCGGAAGCCGCGAAATGGTATCAGCGCGCCGCCGAACAAGGCGTCTCGGAAGCTCAGTTCCAATACGCGTTGATCCTTCTCGATGGTCGCTTTGCCAAGAAGGACGACAAGGAGGCGCAGGCGCTGCTGCAAGCGTCGGCGGAAACCGGCAACCCGCTGGCGCAGTTCAACCTCGCGCAGCTTCTCGTCCAGCGCGAACCCGGCGAAAACGGGCTTGCCAAGGCTGTGCCTTATTATGAGAAGGCTTCGGACAGCGGCCTTGCCGACGCGCAATACGCCATGGCCCAGATCTACGCCAATGGCGCCGCTGGCAAGAAGCAGGACGATGCCGAAGCAAGACGGCTTCTGGTCTTGGCGGCCCGGCAGAACTACGACACCGCGCAGCTCGACCTCGGCCAGTGGCTGGTCGACGGGCGCGGCGGCAAGCGTGACCTCAAATCGGGCTTCAACTGGATGAAGCGCGCTGCCGAAGGCGGCAACGTCGCCGCGCAAAACCGGCTGGCGAAACTCTATGAAGGCGGCATTGGTGTCGACCCGGACCTGGTCACCGCCGCCGCTTGGTACATCGTCGCGCGCCGCGCCGGGCTGATCGACCAGCAAATGGAAGACTTCATGCAGGGCCTGGACGACGATCAGACCAAGCAGGCGTTGCAGAAAGCCAATCGGCTGCGCTAGCGAACGAAAACCCGGCTTTCGCCGCGTCTCTTGCCTCTTTCGGCAAATTATGGTCTTGGAGGCGCCGAAATCGCCCATCGGCGAACCTCTTTTCCGGATCAACCATAATGGCCAAGATCAACGGCAACGAAATCCGTCCCGGCTACGTCATTGAGCATGACGGCGGCCTCTGGGTGGCAGTGAAGACCAACACGGTGAAGCCCGGCAAGGGCGGCGCCTACAACCAGGTCGAGCTGAAAAACCTCATCAATGGCACCAAGCTCAACGAGCGTTTCCGCGCGGCGGAAACCGTGGAGCGCATTCGCCTCGACCTGAAGGATTTTTCCTTCCTCTACGAGCAGGGCGAGGCGCTGGTGTTCATGGACACCGAGAGCTACGAGCAACTCGAATTGCCGAAGGATTTCGTCGGCGACCGTGCCGCCTTCCTGCAGGACGGGATGATGGTCACCGTCCAGCTCTACGAGGACAGGCCTATCGGCATCGAACTGCCCGACCAGGTGACCCTGACCATCACCGAGGCTGATCCCGTAGTAAAAGGCCAGACGGCGGCGTCTTCCTACAAGCCGGCGGTGCTCGAGAATGGCGTCCGCGTTCTGGTGCCGCCGTTCATAGCTTCAGGCGAACGCATTATCGTCGACACCAACGAGATCACCTACGTCCGCCGCGCGGACTGATATCGGGTCCGACGTCTTCTACGTCGCCCTTCTACTTTCAAGGACCATCCAGCATGGCGCGTTCCGCACTTCTCAACGTCATGGTTCAGGCCGCGATGAAAGCTGGCCGCTCGCTGTCGCGCGACTTCGGCGAAGTGCAGAACCTGCAGGTCTCGATGAAGGGGCCGGGCGACTATGTCAGCCAGGCCGACCGCAAGGCGGAAGACATCATCTTCACCGAACTGTCCAAGGCGAGACCCGGCTACGCCTTTCTCATGGAAGAGCGCGGCACTGTCGGCGGTGACGACGATCAGCATCGCTGGCTCGTCGATCCGCTGGACGGCACCACCAACTTCCTGCACGGCATTCCGATCTTTTCGGTCTCCATTGCTCTCGAGCGTCAGGGCCAGATCGTCGCCGGCGTCATCTACAACCCGGCCATGGACGAGCTCTACACGGCCGAACGCGGCGGCGGCGCCTTCATGAACGATCGCCGCTTGCGTGTCGCCGCGCGCACCAAGCTGTCGGACACCGTGATCGGCTGCGGCGTCCCGCATCTCGGCCGCGGCCACCACGGCAATTTCCTCGTCGAACTGCGTAACGTCATGGCCGAAGTGTCGGGCATCCGCAGGCTCGGCTCCGCCGCGCTCGACCTCGCCTATGTCGCGGCCGGCCGCATGGACGGCTTCTGGGAAGGCGGCCTTTCGCCCTGGGACATTGCTGCCGGCCTCCTGATGGTCCGCGAGGCGGGTGGCTACGTGTCCGACGCGAAAGGCGGCCAGGACATGCTGGAGCAAGGCACGGTCGTGGCCGGCAACGAAACGATCCATCGCGCGCTGCTGGCAACCGTCAAGAAGCCGCTGCAAACGCGCTGAAGCCGTGCGACGGCGCGCTGAAGCGCCGCAGCCACGAAACCGTTACACGAACTTGAAATACTGGCTGGCGACCGCCCAGATAGGGCGGATGCAGGTTCGATGATGAGCGATAGACAGCCAGAAACCGCTTTCAACATTCCGTTCGTCGGACGGTGGCACTATTCACGTGCCGAGATGATCGCGGACGGCATCGTTCATGCCGTTGGCATCGTTCTGGCCATCGCTGCCGGTTCGGCGATGCTGACGCTCGCCGCCTCGCGCGCCGCGCCCGGCGAATATGTCGCCGCGGCTTTTTATGTTGTGGCGTTGCTGACGGTGCTTTCCGTGTCGATGGCCTATAATCTGTGGCCGGTCACCTCGCGCGTCAAATGGGTGCTGCGCCGCTTCGACCATTCCGCGATCTATCTGCTGATCGCTGCAAGCTATACGCCCTTCCTAGCCCAGCTTCAGAACGCAACCCTTGCCGGCTCGATGCTGGTCCTTATCTGGACGGCCGCGCTCGCCGGAATGGCCATCAAGGTTTTCCTCCCCGGCCGCTATGACAGGCTGGCCATTGTCTTTTATCTCGCCATCGGCTGGAGCGGCGTGGTTCTCATGCAACCGCTGATCGAGGCATTGCCGTCGACTACCATCGCGCTGCTGCTGGCGGGTGGTATCGTCTATTCGCTCGGCGTGGTTTTCTTCGCCTGGAAGGGGCTGCGTTTTCACAACGCGCTCTGGCACGGTTTCGTCGTGACGGGCGCCGGCCTGCATTTCGCGGCCATGCTGGACAGCCTTGTCATCAACCGACTTTGACATCCGACGTGTCGCGCCTTCCAATTTCGTCACATTTCCGTTTAGAGTCGCCACGATCCAATTCCACGGCGACATCGGAAACGGGGCCGGAATGACCTTTCTTAAATCCATCACCTCGGGGCGGCGCTCGGACGTCTTGAGCTACGACCCGCACAAGCTTTCCAGCCCACAGGTGTTCGTGCTGACTATGGTGGTGTTTCTTGCCATCGTCGCCTTCATCGCCATCGTCCTGTCACGGCAGATTTCGACCGCCTTCACCACCAATCCCGGCCTTAACGGGCTGATCGTCGGCGTGCTTGTGGTCGGTATCCTGCTTGCCTTCGCGCAGGTCGGCAGGCTGTTTCGCGAAGTACGCTGGGTCAATTCCTTCCGCGCGGGCTCGGAGACCACGGAGCCTGTCCTGCTCGCCCCGATGAAGGCCATGCTCGGCCGTTCGTCGTCGCTCGCCTTTTCGACCAGTTCGATGCGCACCATGCTCGATTCGATCGGCACCCGCCTCGACGAAAGCCGCGATACGTCCCGCTATCTGGTTGGACTGCTGGTCTTTCTCGGCCTGCTCGGCACATTCTGGGGCCTCCTGCACACAATCGGCTCGATCAGCGAGACGATCCAGTCGCTGGATCCCGGTTCGGGCGACGCAGCAGCCGTGCTCGACGCATTGAAGCAGGGACTGTCGGCGCCGCTTGCCGGCATGGGCACCGCGTTTTCATCTTCCCTGTTCGGCCTGTCGGGCTCCCTGGTGCTGGGTTTCCTCGACCTCCAGGCCGGACGCGCGCAAAACCGCTTCTACACGGAGCTGGAAAACTGGCTGTCGACGGTGACCGACCTTTCCTCCGACATCGTCGGTCCGGATGCGCGCGCCGAGTCCACCGACGAACTCCGCGTGCTGTCGGAGCGCCTGCGCAGCCTGCAGGAGAGCGATGGCTCCAACCCGCGCGTCGCCACCGCCATGGCCAATCTTGCCGACGGCATCTCTGGTCTCGTCAAGAACATGCGTTCCGAACAGCAGATCATGCGGGACTGGGTCGAAGCGCAATCGGACGAACAAAAGGCCATGCGCGCCACGCTGGACAAGATCGCCCAGGCGCTGAAGAGCCGGGAGCCGAGCTAAAGTGGCGCTGGCAAGGGGGCGACGCAGCTATCGCCATATCGACTACTGGCCAGGGTTCGTTGACGCGCTGTCGACGCTGCTGCTCGCCATCATGTTCCTGCTCTCGGTTTTCGTGCTGGCGCAGTTTCTGCTCAGTCGCGAGATTTCCGGCAAGGACGCGGTGCTGAACCGCCTCAACTCGCAGATCAACGAACTGACGCAGCTTCTGGCCCTGGAAAAGGGCAATACCCAGGACGCGCAGGATTCGCTTGCCAATCTGCAGGCCTCGCTGACAGCCGCCGAAGCGGAAAAAAGCCGGCTGCAGCAGCTTTTGGCCACCGGCTCCGGCGCGGGTGACGCCGCCAACCAGCGAGCCAGCCAGCTGGCAGGTGAACTTGATACGGAAAAGCAGGTCAGCCAGCGCGCGCTGAGCCAGGTGGAACTGCTCAACCAGCAGATCGCCGCCCTGCGCAAACAGATCGCTGCGCTTGAGGATGCGCTCAATGCATCCGAGCAGCGCGACCGCGAATCCAACACCAAGATCGCCGACCTCGGTCGCCGCCTCAACGTGGCGCTGGCGCAGCGGGTGCAGGAACTCAATCGCTATCGTTCGGATTTCTTCGGCCGTTTGCGCGAGATTCTGTCCGACCGCGACAATATCCGCATCGTTGGCGACCGGTTCGTCTTCCAGTCGGAAGTGCTGTTCCCAACGGGCTCCGAAGAGATCAACGATGCCGGCAAGGTAGAGATGAAGAAGCTGGCCGACGCGATCATCGAGCTGCAGAAGGAGATCCCGCCGGAAATCAATTGGGTACTCCGGGTTGACGGGCACACCGACAACAAGCCGCTTTCCGGAACGGGCCGCTTCAAGGACAATTGGGAATTGTCGTCGGCGCGTTCGACGGCGGTGGTCAAGTTCCTGATTGCCAATGGCGTCCCGGCCAACCGACTGGTTGCGGCGGGCTTCGGCGAATACCAGCCACTCGATACCGGCGACAGCGACGATGCGCGCAGCAAAAACCGCCGCATCGAACTGAAACTCACCGAACGCTGACGTTAAGGCTTTCCGCAGGCCAGCAAAATCAATGCGGTAACGCTTCGTTATCCTTAACCGCGACTTAACCACTATGGTTAAGAATGCTCCCAGATGGCGACCGCCCTCGCATTTGCGGCCGGCGACAGTTTCGGGAGCTTGGGTCCATGCAATTCAAACTACGCATCGTGCTGGCGCTGGCCGCCGCCGTGCTTCTGCCGCAGGCTTCGGCTCTCGCCGCCGACTACGATCCGCCGATCTATGTCGACCAGGCGCCGGAATATCAGCCCGTCGAAGTGGGCTCCGGCTGGTATCTGCGCGGCGACATTGGTTACGCCTTCTCCGACCCGTTCAAGCGGGAACAGGGTTTCACCGATACGTCGAACTACGAATACAGCTCGCACGAATTCACCGGCACGGTCGGCGTCGGCTATCATTTGACGGACTATCTGCGCACCGAACTCAACTTCGGCATCCTGCCGGGCAACAAGTTCAGCGACACCGTCCTCGTCGCCAATGCGTGCCGCGGCCACACCAATGTCATCGTCGGAACCAATCCCATCGTCATCCAGCCAGTTGCCGCCACCCAGGATTGCAACGTCGGTAACTTCGGCTCCAACAAAGCCTACACCGCGATGGCGAACGCCTATGTCGATCTCGGCACCTATGTCGGCTTGACCCCCTATATCGGCGGCGGCCTTGGCATCGCCTATACCAAATATTCCAAGTCGATCGGCAAGAAGGATTGCAAGGAAGTCTCTCCCAATTCCAGTGGCGCTGGCGGTTTTGCCTGCGATGACCCGGCCGGGTACGATGGCCAGGTTGAATCAGAGGCGAAATTCAACTTCGCCTATTCGCTCGGCGCCGGTCTCTCCTACCAGATGACCAAGAACGTATCGCTCGATCTCGGCTACGAATATTTCGCCATACCGGGCGCCACCTACGTCGCTTATGACCGCGGCCAGTTCAACACCCACAAGGGCCTCGACTACCATCAGGTCAAGCTCGGCTTCCGCTACGATCTCTGGTAGAGACAACAGCGACGGCAAGATTTGGACGGCGGGCCTTGTGCTCGCCGTTTTCGTTTGCGGCCCGCCGCATCGGCGCCAACGAATGTTCCCGTAGCGACTTTAACTTTCCTCTTGACGCCGCAGGCGCCGAGGAATATCGCCATCCGTGGGCCACCCCTCCCCAACGAGGGGCCAGCTATCTGGAAGGATAGAACCACGATGACGATCGTCACCAAGCCCGGACTCCGTCCGGCAAACCCCAATTTCTCTTCAGGTCCCTGCGCAAAACGTCCCGGCTGGTCGGTCGAGACGTTGAAGAATGCTGCCCTTGGTCGCTCGCACCGCGCCAAGATTGGCAAGACCAAGCTCGAACAGGCCATCGCGCTGACCCGCGAAATTCTCCAGGTTCCGGCCGACTACCGCATCGGCATCGTTCCGGCTTCCGATACTGGCGCCGTCGAAATGGCGCTATGGTCGCTGCTCGGCGAACGCGGTGTCGACATGGTCGCCTGGGAATCGTTCGGCACCGGCTGGATCACCGACGTGGTCAAGCAGCTCAGGCTCGAAGACGTGCGCAGGTTCGAAGCTCCCTATGGCGAGCTCCCCGACCTCGCCAAGGTCGATTTCGACCGCGACGTCGTCTTCACCTGGAACGGCACGACCTCAGGCGTGCGCGTCGCCAATGGCGATTTCATCCCGGCCGACCGCAAGGGCCTGACCATCTGCGACGCCACCTCGGCCGCTTTCGCGCAGCGTCTCGACTTCCAAAAGCTCGATGTCGTTACCTTCTCCTGGCAGAAGGCGCTGGGCGGCGAAGGCGCGCACGGCATGCTGATCTTGAGCCCCCGCGCCGTCGAACGCCTGGAGACCTATAAGCCGGCCTGGCCGTTGCCCAAGATCTTCCGCCTGACTTCCGGCGGCAAGCTGATCGAAGGCATCTTCAAGGGTGAGACAATCAACACACCGTCGATGCTGTGCGTGGAAGATTATCTCGATGCGCTGAACTGGGCGAAGGCTCTCGGCGGCCTCGATGCGCTCATTGCCCGCGCCGACGCCAACTTCGCGGCTATCGACACCTTCGTGAACAGGTCCGGTTGGCTCGGCCATCTGGCCATCGCGCCGGAAACGCGTTCCAACACCTCGGTCTGCCTGTCGATCGTCGACCCTGAGGTGGCAAGCCTCGACAAGGACGGCCAGGCAGCATTCGCCAAGGGCATCGCGTCGGCGCTCGACAACGAAGGGGTGGCCTTCGACATCGGCCATTATCGCGATGCCCCTCCCGGACTTCGCATCTGGGCTGGAGCCACGGTCGAAACGGCCGATCTGGTTGCGCTGATGCCGTGGCTCGACTGGGCCTTCGCCAATCAGAAAGCCGCGCTCAAGGCCGCTGCCTGACCAGACCCGCGGCGGCCTCCGGGCCGCCCTTTCCCCGAACAGTTTGATCACTCTTCAAGGAGGCAGCAATGGCGCCCCGCGTTCTCGTTTCCGACAAACTCTCCACCACCGCCGTCCAGATCTTCAAGGATCGTGGCGTCGAGGTCGACTACCTACCCGACCTCGGCAAGGACAAGGAAAAACTCCTCGAGGTCATCGGCCAGTATGATGGCCTCGCCATCCGTTCGGCCACCAAGGTCACCGAGAAGCTGATCAATGCAGCGACCAATCTGAAGGTCGTCGGCCGCGCCGGCATCGGCGTCGACAATGTCGATATTCCCGCCGCCTCGCGGCGCGGTATCATCGTCATGAACACGCCTTTCGGCAACTCGATCACCACCGCCGAACACGCCATCGCGCTGATGTTCGCGGTCGCCCGCCAGATCCCCGAAGCCAACGCCTCGACCCATGCCGGCAAATGGGAAAAGAACCGCTTCATGGGCGTCGAGATTACCGGCAAGACGCTCGGCCTGATCGGCTGCGGCAATATCGGCTCGATCGTCGCCACCCGCGCCGTCGGCCTCAAGATGCATGTCGTCGCCTTCGACCCGTTCCTGTCCGAACACCGCGCCGAGGAACTGGGCGTCGAGAAGGTCGAACTGGATGAGCTGCTCACCCGTGCCGACTTCATCACGCTGCACACGCCGCTGACCGACAAGACCCGCAACATCATCAATGCCGAGGCCATCGCCAAGATGAAGACCGGCGTGCGCATCATCAACTGCGCGCGCGGCGGTCTGGTCGTGGAAAAGGACCTGATCGCCGCGCTGAAGAGCGGCAAGGTGGCCGGTGCCGGGATCGATGTGTTCGAGGTCGAGCCAGCTGAAAGCAATGAACTCTTCGACATGGAGAACGTCGTCTGCACCCCGCATCTCGGCGCATCGACCTCGGAAGCGCAGGAGAACGTCGCCTTGCAGGTCGCCGAACAGATGGCCGACTATCTGGTCAAGGGCGCGGTTACCAACGCCATCAACATGCCTTCAATCACGGCCGAGGAAGCGCCGCGCCTGAAGCCCTTCGTCAAGCTGGCGGAAGTGCTCGGCGCCTTTGTCGGACAGGTCACCGAAGACCCGATCACCGAGGTTGAAATCCTCTTCGACGGCTCGACCGCGCAGATGAACACCAAGGCGCTGATCAGCGCTGCCCTGGCCGGGCTGATCCGGCCGCAGGTTGCCGACGTCAACATGGTGTCGGCTCCGATCATGGTGAAGGAACGCGGCATCATCGTCGCCGAGGTCAAGCGCGACAAATCGGGCGTCTTCGACGGCTATATCAAGCTCACGGTGAGGACCGAGCACATGACACGCTCGATCGCCGGCACCTGCTTCTCCGACGGCAAGCCGCGCTTCATCCAGATCAAGGGCATCAATCTCGACGCGGAAGTCGGCCAGCACATGCTCTACACCACCAATGCCGACGCGCCGGGCATCATCGGCCTGCTGGGCACCCTCTGCGGCGAGAACGGCGTCAACATCGCCAACTTCCAGCTCGGCCGCAACCGGCCGGGCGGCGATGCCATCGCCCTGCTCTATCTCGACGCGCCGTTCCCCGAACCCGTGCTGGCCAAATTGCGCGCCCACCAGTCGATCGACTCGGCCAAGCGCCTGCAGTTCGACGTCAATCCGGCCTGATGGCATTCGCGCAGCAACTGAAAGGGCGCAGGCAAAATCCCGCGCCCTTTCAGTTTGCGGTGCTTTTGCTGGCGTCAAACACTCAATCGTCGGGGCCGCTCCAGCCTGGCAGGTGGCTCGCGGATTTGTCCTGCGACAACGTGGTGGCCTTCTTGGCCGCCTTGTCGAAGCTGTCGGCCAGTTGGCCGGCATCGATGCGCCGGCGGAAGAAATCCGCCCAGAGGAATTCCGCGAAGGGCGTTGTATCCTTGGCATAACCACCGGCTCGGCGCACCGCACCGGCCAGGCTGCGGTAAGGATCGTCGACCAGCTTGTCGACGGATTTCGGCAGATCTTCGTACGTGCGCCGCCGTCCCGACGCATCGAATGGATGCATCCAGGCGCGGTTGTCCAGGAAGGTCAGGAATTCTTCCTTGGTGAGTTGCGACAAGTCAGCCAGCACGCTGATCAGCACCTTTTCCATGCCCTCCTCGTGCAAGGCGCGGGCGAGATGGTGATGGTCGACGACGAAGGGCCGTCCCTTGGGGCCGATCACCGCCGGGATGAAATGCGCCCCGAGGAAATCGTCCTTCTTGTTCGCCGGCAATGCGCGCAGTTCCTTGCGTTTGAGCGCGACCTCACGCAGGCCGACCGTCATTTGCGTGGGGCGCAATTCATCGACGGAAACCGGATGCAAAACAGGTACGATGTTCCGTGGCATGGTTCATCCTTTCGAGGTTGAAGCGGGCGGCATAGGGTCCCGCCGGGTCGTCTCGCTGGTGGCGATGGCTGTTATGGCATTGTCGACACTGCGGAAAATGGCATTCGGCCCCAGCATCTCAACGATGCCGAAACGCTCCAGCGCCTTCTGGGCCCGCACAGTTTCCAGCCGGGCGATCCGGAAAGAGATGCCGGCATTCCGGCAATGCTCGATCACCCCGCGAAGGGCTTGCGCGGCCGTGAAGTCGATGTCGATGACGCTGCTTGCCTCGAAGACGACATGCTTCAGGGTGCCGGTGCTGGCATCGATCATGGCCCGGAATTCCTGGCCGAACCCTGCCGCGTTGACGAAGGAAAGCGGCGCCTGGAACGCAACCACCAGCACGCCCGGCACACGTTCGCCTCGTGGATCCCCGCTTGGCGGCCACCAGATGGAGGTGCCGGGCACCTTTTCGAACTCGATGGCGGCCGCCTGGGTCATGCCCCAAAGGCCGTGCAGCAGCGAAAGCCCGATGCCGATCGCCACGCCAACTTCGATCGGGAGGGCGACGATGGCAATGGCAGTGATCATGATCAGCGCGAATTCCAGCGGCGCTTGCCGCAACGTACCGAAGAACGTCTGCCAGCGCAGGATGCGCATCGCCACGAAGAACAGGATGCCGGCAAGCGCGGCTTGCGGCACACTGGCAAGCAGGCTTTTCCCGAACAGCACGAGCAAGAGGACGATTGCCGCCGCGAACAGACAGGTGAGCTGCGAACGCCCGCCCGTTTCGCTGACGATGGCCGTGCGCGGCGGGCTGGAATTGACCGGAAAGGCACCGGCCAACCCGGACAGCAGGCTTGCCGCCCCGACGCCGACGAAATCGCGGTTCACGTCCGGAGGCGTGCCGGACTCCCCGGCAAACGACCGCGTGGTAGCGGCCGTCTGCACCATGACGATGATCGCCACCAGCAAAGCCAGCGGCACCAGCGTGCGCATGTCGTCGAACGTCACCTGCGGCAGGCCGAGACCCGGCAGGCCGGCCGGCAAGTTGCCCAGAACTGCGACGCCGCGACCGGTCAGGCCGAGCGCCGTCACGGCGAGCGTAGCCACCGCCAGCGCAATCAACGCGCCGGGAATGCGCGGGCTTATGCGCTCGCATCCCGTGACGATCGCGAACACCCCAACGCCGAGCGCCAGGCTCCAGAAATTGACCTGGCCGAGATCGGCCCTGACAGCGGCGAGGCGCTGAAAAACGTTGCCGCTGCCCGACGGCAGACCGAGCAACTCCGGCAGCTGCGAGACCAGGATGTGGATGGCAATGCCGGCAAGAAAGCCGGCCATGACCGGCACCGACAGGAGATCCGCGATCCATCCCAATCTAAGCAGCCCGCCGGCCAGCACGATCGCGCCCACCATCAGCGCAAGCAGCGCGGCCATCGCCACATAATGGGGTGAGCCGGATGTGGCGATCAGCGCAAGGCCGCCGGCGAGGATTGGCGTGATGGTGGAATCCGCCCCCACCGACAAATGCCGGCTCGCGCCGAACACGGCAAAGGCAAACACGGCGGCGATGAAGGCGAAGAACCCGACTTCGGGAGAGAAATCGCCGAGCCGCGCCGTCGCCATCTGCTCGGGGATGGCAATGGCGGCGAGCGTCAGTCCGGCGAACAGGTCGCCGCTGAGGTCGCGGCCGCTCCAGCCCTGCAGACCACGAAGAAACAGAGCCGGTCTCGCCATCGGCTTCCCGACCCGATCTCCGGTTCCCTCCAGCATGTCCGGCATCCCTTGTCGGGAGGTTTCTCAGCGCATCAACCTAGGCCATATCCCGCAAAGGACAAGCGGCAAGATGGCCTCGACTGCTTCGCCGGCGTCGTTCAGGCGATCGAGCGGCGGCTGCCATGCTCGGCAAGCCATATGCCGCCGAAAACCAGTGCCAGGGCGATTGCGTGATAGATGTGGAAATCCTCGCCAAGAAGCACGATCGACAGGAGCGTGCCGAAGATGGGCACGAGGTTGATGAACAGGCCCGCACGATTGGCGCCGATCATCTCGATGCCGCGGATATAGGCCACTTGCGACACCACTGAGGCACCAATGGCCGTGTAGAGCGTGATTGCCCAACCGCGAGAATCCGGAAAAACCGCGACGCTGCTGGCCACCTCCCAAACGAAGAAGGGTACAGAGGTGACCAAAGCGGCGATTGATAGTGCAAGCATCAGGCTTTGCCACTGGAGAGCAGGCTTCAACCGAAGCCCGACCGAATAGCCGCTGTAGAGAATGACGGCGACCAGCATGATCGCGTCGCCAAAGTTGAGATTGAGGCGCATGAGCCCAGCCAGGTCGCCATGGCTGGCGGTGATGACGACGCCGACAACCGTCAGAGCTACGCCCAATGCCTGCGCCCACCCCACCCAGAGCCTAAAGAAGATGAAATTGGCCACGATGATGAGGATCGGCATGCTGGCCTGTTCGATCGAGACATTGATGGCGGTGGTGTAGTTGAGCGCCGCGTAGAAGATGACGTTGAACAGCGAGAACCCGCAGGCACCAAGCAGCAGGATCAGGAGCAGGTGGCGACGGATCACCGGCCAATCCTCGACAAATGCCCGCCCGCCGATTGGCAACAGCACAGCCACGGCGATCGCCCAGCGAAAAAACACCAGCGTCATCGGCGTGACATGGCCGACCGCCAGCTTGCCCGCCACGGCATTGCCGCCCCACAACAGCGTGGTCATCAGAAGCAGGGCATAGGCTTTTCGATGCAATCGGCGATCCCCCGGAACAATGCCGAAAAGCGACGACTTCCGACCTATGGCGCGCGGTGGCCCAAGTAAATGATGCAAATGCCCAAAATCTTGTGCCTACGAACGGCTTTCGCGGCAAAGAAAGGGTCGCGCAACGAAAGGCATGAGGCTATATGGGCCTGTCGTGGCGGGCTTTGCAGCCCGCTTTTGGTGTGCAGCAAGGGATAGTGATATGGCCAATGTGGTGGTCGTCGGCTCACAGTGGGGCGACGAAGGCAAAGGCAAGATCGTCGACTGGCTGGCGGATCGCGCCGATGTGGTCGTGCGCTTCCATGGCGGCCATAATGCGGGCCACACACTGGTCATCGACGGTGTCAGCTACAAGCTGGCGTTGCTGCCCTCCGGCCTCGTCCAGGGAAAATTCTCGGTCATCGGCAACGGCGTCGTTGTCGACCCTCATCACTTTGTCCAGGAAATGGAAAAGCTGCGGGCCCAGGGCGTGACCGTCACCCCGGAAATCCTGCGCATCGCCGACAACGCACCGCTGATTCTGTCGCTGCATCGCGAACTGGACGGTATCCGCGAAGATGCGAATTCGGCGCTGAAGATCGGCACGACCCGCCGCGGCATCGGCCCGGCCTATGAAGACAAGGTTGGCCGCCGCGCCATCCGCCTCGTCGACCTCGCCGAGCCGGAAACGCTGATGCTCAAGATCGAGCGGCTTCTGGCGCACCACAATGCGCTGCGTCGCGGCCTTGGGCTGAACGAGATCGAGGCGACGACGATCCATGAGGAACTCACCTCCATCGCCGACCAGATCCTGCCTTTCATGGACCAGGTCTGGCGGGTGCTTGAGGAAAAGCGCAAGGCCGGCGCCCGCATCCTGTTCGAAGGCGCGCAGGGCGCGCTGCTCGACAACGACCACGGCACCTATCCCTTCGTCACCTCGTCCAACACGGTGGCCGGCCAGGCCGCCGCAGGTTCCGGCCTCGGCCCGACGGCGATCGGCTATGTGCTGGGCATCACCAAGGCTTATACGACGCGCGTCGGCGAGGGACCGTTCCCCTGCGAGCTCGACGACGAAGTCGGTCGGCATCTGGCCACGGTGGGACGCGAAGTCGGCGTCAACACCGGTCGTCCGCGCCGCTGTGGCTGGTTCGACGCGGTACTGGTGCGCCAGACCGTCAAGACTTCCGGAATCACCGGCATCGCTCTGACGAAGCTCGATGTACTTGACGGACTGAAGGAATTGAAAGTCTGCGTCGGCTATGAGCTGGACGGCAAACGAATTGACTACTTGCCCGCCTCAATGCGGGCACAAGCAGCAGTTAAGCCCATCTATGAAACACTTGAAGGATGGTCGCAAACAACGGCCGGGGCGCGCAGCTGGGCCGAATTGCCGGCACAAGCAGTGAAATATGTGCGGTATATCGAGGAATTGATCGGCGCGCCGGTGGCGCTCCTCTCCACCAGTCCGGAACGGGACGACACCATACTTGTGACCGATCCGTTTCAAGATTAATTGTCAAAGGCCTAGCGGGCCGGCTGATTTGCTCAAGGCCCGCTCTGGAAGCGAACGACAGGTTCGATTGAAGCATGGCAGATTTCGTTGCGGTTCTGAAAAAAACGCTCGACGGCCTCGGCGAGACGACGCCGGAGGTACGCGCGAAAGTCTATGACAAGGCGCGCGCCACCATCGAGAGTAAGCTGGCCGCAATCAATCCGCCGCCGCCGGCTGCCGTGGCCGATCGCCAGCGGCGCGCGCTGGAAGATGCGATAGCCTCCATCGAGAAGGAGTATGCAAGGCCGCCGGCCGCGCCAGCCCCCGCTCTCGATCCCCTGGCCGAGCTTGAGAACATCTTCTCCTCGATCGACCGCAACCGGAACCAGCCGACGCATGCCCGGCCGGCGACCAAGACCGAATCCGGTTGGCCGCCGTCGCAAACCGAGGCGAAGCCCCAGCCTGCCGCACCCGCCCGCGCCGAAGAGCGCCCGACACAGCCTTCCTGGCAGAGGCCTACGGCGGAAACACGCGCCCCGGAATCCAGGCCTCAGCAAAACACTGTGCCGCCGGCACCGCCCGCGAGACAAGAACCCTCCGCGCCCGGCCCCAAGCCGGCCCTCGAACCCGTTTGGCCCAAGCCGAAGACGGAGACCAAGCCGGTCTTCGATTTCGGCAAGACATCGTCGGCCACGCCACCGCCAGCCTTCGCCCCGGAAACACCCCGCAATGTCGGGCGCGACGATAGGGGTTCGGATTTCGCGGCATCGTCGGGCGAAGACGAGACTACAGACGAAACCTTCGGCGAGATCGACGAACCGGAACGCAAGCGCAGCTTCGGACGCATCATCGCGGCCGTCGTCGCGCTCGCTGTCCTGGGCGGCGGCGGTTACGGCGTCTGGCTGAACAAGGACGCCTTCAAGGGCATGTTTGGTCTGAACAAGACCGAGACTGCGGCCGACAAGCCCGCCCCTGCGGCGCCGGCGAAACCAAACGCACCCGCGCAACCAGCCACGGCAGCCAACACCCCAGCGCCAGCTCCAGCGCCGGAAAGCAGCGAGCCGCAGAAATTCACGCAGCGACTGCAGGCCGACGGCAAGGAAACCGATCCTGGCCGGGCCGGCGGAGCAGCCACCGTTGGCGAAGGTACGTCCGTCGTCGCGCTGACCACGCCGTCGCCGACCACACCGCCGGTCAGCACGCAACCACAGCCGGCCCAGGCGCAACAGCCGACGCCTCCGGCCGCGACGCCGGGTGCCAATCCCGCGGCCCCCGCTACAACGACGCCGGCCGCGCAAGGCACCGCGGCGCCAAGCACGCCACCCGCGCCGCAAGCCATTCCGGTTGGCCAGAAGGCTATCTACTACGAAGAACGCACCAGCGCGGCCGAAGGCTCGGCCCAGCCGGGCAATATCGTCTGGTCGCTCGTGCAGGAATCGCCTGGCGGCGATGCGCCGCCCGAGCCGGCGATCCGTGCCGAGGTGACCATCCCCGGCAAGGACGTGCAGCTGCGCATGACCATCCGCCGCAATGCCGACCAGACCTTGCCGGCCAGCCATATCATCGAGATGATCTTCCTGACCCCGCAGGGTTTCGAAGGCGGCGGCATCGAAAATGTTCTGCGCATCGCGATGAAAACGTCCGAGCAGGAGGCCGGCAGCCCGCTGATCGGCGTTCCCGCCAAGATCGCCGACGGCTATTTCCTGGTCGCGCTCAACGATACCAAGGCCGACCAGGACGCCAATTTGACCCTCCTGCGTAATCAGGAATGGATCGACATCCCCGTCGTCTACAAATCCGGCCGCCGTGCCTTGCTGACGATGGAAAAGGGGCTGCCGGGCGAAAAGATCTTCGACGAGGCGATGAAGGCCTGGCAGGCGAAGACCTCGGGATAATCGAAACAGCGTGCCGACGGCCGCTGCGCCGGCCCAAAGGCGAGGTCCGTCACGGGTCCGGCAAAAAAGCCGGACCGACGCTGCGGACCGATTTGCCGGCGGGTGCCGGCTGTTCCATCAAAGCCATGGGCTCAAGCGTCTTGATGGGCTCCACCGAAGCGGTGATCGGCAGCTGCCGCTCCGGCTTCTCCGTCGGCAGCGGAATGATCGCGTTGGCCATATTGGCGGGCGTAACCGTCCGCGCCCGCATCTCGTTGACCCTGCTGTAGTAGCGGCGGAGATCGCAACTCTTGAAGGCCGGATCGTCCCGATAACGGAACGCTGTCTGCAAATCCTTGTAGGGCTTGCGCTCGGCGACAGAGATCATCTCCTCCGTTTCCAGTCTGGGGTCGGTCAACGCAAAAACCTCCATGCCCTGGTCGTCGCAAATAAAGCGGCACTGGTCGACGGTTTCCTGAAGTTCCACATCCTTGGCGAATTGCGATTTCGGGGCAGGGAAGAAATAGCCGTCTGAAGGCCGCACGCAGTAGAGCATGGAGGCACCACCGATCGACATCGGACCAGACGCTTCACGCACGCGTTCGCGCCGTTCGGGCGCGCAGCCAAGTGCCGCGTACCGCGCTTGCAGGACGGAGACGCTACGCCGGCCGCCGCTCGCCACCATTTGCCTCAGCACGTCTTCGCGCATGCGCGCGAGATCGGCGCAGGGGTTGAAAAATCCGCCGGTGCTCTTGGACGAGCATTGCCGCCGCCGTTCCAACGCCTGGATGGCCACAAGCTGCCGCCGAAGTTGCGCCGACTCCGGGCTGGAGCCGCCTACACCGCTGCTGCGGATCTGGCGTGCCAGCGACGCGCACTCATCTGCCAATGCCACGGAAGTCGGCACGGTGACGAATGCGAGGAGCGCGACCACAATGGATGCAAACCACCGTCCTCTGGCAGATCTATTGGAGTTGGAAAAAAGCAAGCGGCCAGATCGCGTACCGCTGTTCACGCCAGTTTCAAGAATTCGCATTCGTGATTACGCCTTGATACAAGCTGCTCTTCCAACTTGTATCAGGCTATACCGACGTCACAGGATTATGAAAGAGCTTCATAATATACTGAAAAACGTGGTTACACGTCAGACCGGATACGAACACCAATCGTTAAGCATGAGCAGCGGCTGGTGCTGGAACCCAAGGCGGGAAAGTCGGCCTAGATACCAGAACCATGGAGTTCTTCTTCGCTGCCTTCCCAGGGCGTGGGCATGTCGGCCACGGTGCTGGCGGCGGCATTGGCGCTTGGCAGGGCCATCCAGCATTTGAGCTCCGGATCGGCATATTCGATCATATGGCCCGGATAGGAATCATTGGCGCGCCAGCCTTCCATTCCGTACTGGTCCGCCCGCGCCCAAAAGGCGACATCCACTTCAGCAGGGCCCTGCTCCGATGACCTGACCGTGACGAGGATGCGGCTGCCATCCCTGGGCGCGCTCGACATATGACGCCATCCGGTCGATTCCTTCATGAGCCATTTCCTCCATCGATCGAACGCAGTGCATCGGCAACCCGACACGCCAAGCGTAGCACGATCAGCCCCATAGAAATCAATGCCGGATTGGATGAAAAGAACGGGAGACCGACCGTAGTCCCACCGCCGGGCCTAGCGACGGCTCAGCCTTCCAGCTCCTCGCGCAGCATCTCCAGCTCGAGCCATTCTTCCTCGAGCGCAGCCAGCGTCACACGCTCCTTGTCGAGAGCGGCGATGGTTTTCTGGAACCCGGTCGGGTCGCGCTCATAATAGGCTGGATCGGCGATGTTGTTCTCGAGCCTCGCGATCGAAGCCGTCACCGCCTCGATCTTCTTCGGCAGGCTTTCCAGGGCGAACTTCTGCTTGAAGGAGAGTTTTTTCGCCGGCTCTTTCGAGACCTCGGCGCGCGGCTTTTCGGCAGCCGGGTCGGCAGCAGACTTGTTGCGCGCCTTGCGGTCCTCCAGCTTGGTGCCGCCGCGCTGGGCCAGCATGTCCGAATAACCACCAGCATATTCGACCCAGCGGCCGCCACCGTCCGGCGCGATGATGCTGGTCACGGTACGATCGAGGAAATCGCGATCGTGGCTGACCAGGATGACAGTGCCGGCGAAACCCGCCACCAGCTCCTGCAGCAGCTCCAGCGTCTCCATGTCGAGATCGTTGGTCGGCTCGTCCAGCACCAGAAGATTGGCGGGCCGCGCCAACACGCGGGCGAGAAGCAGCCGCGCCCGTTCGCCGCCGGAAAGCTCGCGCACCGGCGTGCGCGCCTGTTCCGGCTTGAACAGAAAGTCCTTCATATAGGACACGACATGGCGCTGTTCGCCGTTGATGACGAGGTTCTCGCCGCGCCCGTCGGTCAGGTAATGCGCCAATGTTTCATCCGGGCTGACGGCCTCGCGCTTCTGGTCGAGCGTGGCGATCTCCAGATTGACACCCAGCCGCACCGAACCGGCATCGGGCGCGAGTTCTCCGGTCAGCATTTTCAGGAGCGTGGTCTTGCCCGCGCCATTGGGGCCGACGAGACCGACGCGATCACCGCGCTGGATGCGGGTCGAGAACCCTTTCACGACGGTAAGGTCGCCGAAGCTCTTGTCGATATTCTTGGCCTCGATCACCAGCTTGCCGGATTCGGCGGCGTCGCTCGCCACCAGTGTCGCCGTGCCTTCGGCGCCGCGATGGCTGCGGAAGCGCTGGCGCATCGTTTGCAACTCGCCAAGGCGCCGCATATTGCGCTTGCGGCGCGCCGTCACGCCATAACGCAGCCAGTGTTCCTCGCGCACGATTTGTCGGCCGAGCTTATGTTGGTCGCGCTCTTCCTCCTCGAGCACTTGGTCGCGCCATTCCTCGAAGTGCGCAAAGCCTTTGTCCAGGCGGCGTGTCTGGCCGCGATCGAGCCAGACTGTCGCGCGCGATACGCGCTGCAGGAAACGCCGGTCGTGGGAAATGACGATCAGCGCCGACGACGTGCGCGCCAGCTCTTCTTCCAGCCATTCGATGACGGCGAGGTCGAGATGGTTGGTGGGTTCATCGAGCAAAAGGATATCCGGCTCCGGCGCCATTACGCGGGCCAATGCCGCGCGGCGCGCCTCGCCGCCGGAGAGATCGGCGGGCCGTTCCTCGCCGGTGAGACCCAGATGCTCCATCAGATAGGTGGCGCGATGCGGGTCGTCGGCCGGGCCGAGCCCTGCTTCGACATAAGCGCGCACGGTAGCAAAACCGTCCATGTCGGGCATTTGCGGTAGGTAGCGTATGGTGGCGCTCGGCTGCCGGAACAGCTCGCCGTCCTGCGGTTCGATCATGCCGGCGGCGATCTTGAGCAGCGTCGACTTGCCCGAACCATTGCGGCCAACCAGCGCGATCTTGTCGCCGGGGGCGGCGACGAGTTCCGCACCGTCGAGCAGCGGCGTACCGCCAAACGTCAGTTTGATGCCGGTAAGATTAAGAAGCGGCGGGGCCATGTCTGCTTTCGGCTCTCAGGTTTCAGGCAAGGGGAACGGATGGGCAAGCAACAACGCCCGGCCACTGCCAAACGAGATTTCGAGCTCGCCTTTCACCGCGTTGGAGATGGTCAGGGACGAACCGAAGGCCATTTCGATATCGTTCAGCGGCCATTTCGCACCCTTGATGGTAAGGCCGGTGAGTTCCGAAAAGCCGAGCACCGAAAACAGCGTATCGTCGGCATAGTCGAACCTGGCGGCATGGCCAGGCAGCAACGGAACGCCTTCCTGTGCGCCGCTGGTCAAAAGCACGTCGATGCCTTCCTCGGCCAGCCTTACCGCCAGCGCCAGATGGAGAAAGGCGTGGTCGGCCCGGGCGCCGCCGAATGCGCCGACCAGGATCAGTTTCGTGGCACCGCTTTGCCGGGCAATCGCCACGGCGAGCTCGCCGTCGGTCTTGTCCTTCTCGGCCGGAAATCGTTCCTGCGGCACCTTGGCCAGATGCGGCGGCAGGTTGGCCGGTGCGGAATCGAAATCCCCCACCCAAAGTTCCGGCAGCAACCCCAGCATATCCGCATGACGAATACCGGAATCCGCAGCGATCACGCGCGTACCGGCAGTCTGGATATCGAGCCGTGGCGTACGAACGAGCTCGCCGCCGAGCAAAAGGGTGAAAGTGCTCATGGGCGTCGCCCTTACCAGCCCCCATGCGGAAACGGAAGTCCATGCCAGCGCCCGCGCGACGTTCGATCCGCCCCGGCAAACTAAGGCTTGCACCCCGCGCAGGCCCGCTCTATGTCTTTTGCCGCTCTAACGGGGTGCCGGGTCGCGGTTTTCGCGGAACGGCTGAGAGGCGCTAAGCCAACCCGCTGAACCTGATCCGGCTTGTACCGGCGGAGGGATTAGACGCTTAGCCAAAGGCGCCAACTCTCCTGTCACACGAATGAAGGAGGCGTCGATGCGCAAAATTCTGTCAGTCCTGATCCCGGCTCTCACCCTTGCTGCCGCCACACTGCCGGCCGCGGCCAAGGACAAGCTGACTATCTACACCTATGAGAGCTTCACCGCCGAATGGGGGCCAGGCCCGCAGGTGAAGAAGGCTTTCGAGGAAGAGTGTGGCTGCGAAGTCGATTTCGTCTCGGTTGCCGACGGCGTCGCCCTGCTCAACCGCGTCAAGCTGGAAGGTGCCGCGACCAAGGCCGACATCGTGCTTGGTCTCGACACCAATCTGACGGCCGACGCCAAGGCGAGCGGGCTGTTCGTCCCACACGGCACGATCGCAACGGTCGACGTGCCGGGCGGCTGGGCCGACGATACATTCGCGCCTTACGACTACGGCTATTTCGCCGTCGTCTATGACACCGAGAAGTTGAAGACGCCGCCGGCCAGCCTCAAGGAATTGGTCGAGGGCGATGCTTCGCAGAAAATCGCCATCCAGGACCCGCGCACCTCGACGCCGGGCCTCGGCTTGCTGTTGTGGGTAAAGGCCGTCTATGGCGACAAGGCGCCGGAGGCCTGGGCCAAGTTGAAGGGTCGCGTGCTCACGGTCACGCCGGGATGGAGCGAAGCCTACGGCCTGTTCACCAAGGGCGAAGCGCCGATGGTGCTTTCCTACACCACCTCGCCGGCCTACCACATGGTTGCCGAAAAGACCGACCGCTATCAGGCCGCTTCCTTCTCCGAAGGCCACTATCTGCAGATCGAAGTCGCCGGCATCACCACCACTGGCGCCAAGAACCCGCTGTCCCAGAAATTCATGGCCTTCATGACCGGCCCGAAGTTCCAGGACGTCGTTCCCGAAACCAATTGGATGTTCCCGGCCGGCAAGATGGACAAGCCTCTCAACCCGGCCTTCGACAAGCTGGTGAAGCCGGCCAAGACCTTGATCTTCAGCCCAGAAGAGGTTGCCAAGAACCGCAAGGCCTGGGTGGATGAATGGCTGTCCGTGATGAGCAAGTGAGGGCCACCATCATCCAGCCTCGCCAGGACGGAAGGCCTGCTGCCTTGCGCGATACGCGCGTTGTTGCCGGTGTCGTGGCACTCACCTTCATCACGCTGCTGATTGGAGGCGCCTTCTTAGGCCTCGTTGCCGAGGGCGCCGGCAATCTCTCCGGTGCCGCTTCGGCGTTCGATTCCTATCTTTTCCGCGTCGTGCGCTTCACAATATGGCAAGCGCTTTTGTCGACGCTTTTGTCGGTGGTTCCAGCGCTTTTCGTTGCAAGAGCGCTGTCGCGCCACCCGGCCTTTTTCGGACGCGGCCTCATCCTGCAGCTGTTTGCCGTACCGCTGGCCTTGCCGGCCATTGTCGCGGCGCTCGGCGTGCTGGCCCTCTATGGCCGCGCGGGCTATTTCGCTGGTCCGCTGACGGAAATGGGCGGGCAAGACTGGCCCGGCATCTACGGTCTTTCCGGCATTCTTGTCGCGCATGTCTTCTTCAACCTGCCATTGGCGACGCGCCTCTTCGTGGAGGCGCTGCAGACCATACCCACCGACCAGTGGCGGTTGGCCAGCCAGCTCGGTATGGGTGCGCGACCGGCCTTCCGGCTGATCGAATGGCCCGCGCTGAGCCGGGCCATGCCGGCCGTCGCCGGCCTGGTCTTCATGCTTTGCATCACATCTTTCACCATCGTCCTGCTGCTCGGCGGCGGCCCGCGCGCCACCACGCTGGAAGTGGCGATCTATCAGGCGCTGCGTTTCGACTTCGATCCGGCACGAGCGGTCGCGCTGACACTCTTGCAGATCGTCCTGACCTTCGTGGTGATGACATTGCTGGCCCGACTGGGAGCCAACACCGTCGGCGACGCCAATCTCTCGGTAGCGCCGCGGCGTTATCTGTCGATCGGCCTCGGAGAGGCCACGCTGAATTTTGTGATGATTGCAGCGGCATTGCTGTTCGTGGCCGGCCCGATGGCGGCGATCGTCGCCGCCGGTCTGGCGGCCGACCTTTCGCGCCTAGTTGGCGAAAACACCGTCCAACAGGCAGCGTTGACCAGCATCGTGCTGGCTTTCCTCTCGGCCCTGCTTTCGGTGGTTTTGTCCTTCTCGCTGGTTGCCGCGCGACGGGCCCTGGCCGGTCGCCGCAAGACCGGGCGCAGCTCCTTGCTTGAATACGCCGCCGATACCGGCGCCGGCTTCGTCCTGGTGGTCCCGCCCATCGTCATCGGCGCCGGCTGGTTTCTTCTCCTACGCCACGTCGGTGATTCCCTGGCTGTGGCGCCGCTCATGGTCGTCACCGTCAACGCGATCATGGCGATGCCTTTCGCTATTCGCGCGCTTCGTCCAGCCTATGATGCGACGAGCGAACGGCATGAGCGTCTTTGCGCGCAGCTGGGCATAACCGGTTGGAACCGGCTGCGACTGATCGACGGACCGGTGCTCAGGCGCCCGCTGGCCACCGCCTTCGCTTTTGCCATGGCGCTGTCGCTGGGCGATCTTGGCGTGATTGCCCTGTTCGGCTCGGATTCGCTCCAGACGCTGCCTTATCTTCTGCTTGCCCGCATGGGCAGCTACCGTACCGCCGACGCGGCAGGACTGGCGCTGCTGCTCGGCCTGGTCTGCTTCGTCCTGGTGCTCCTGGCCCACCGGCTCGGAAAGGAACGTGCCATATGATTGCCGAGGTTCTGGCTCGCAGCGGCGTTTCCGTGCGTCTGGATGAGACGACATTCGACTATGACGGGATGAAGCTCGACTTCGACCTCACCTTCGCTGCCGGTGAGATCACCGCCGTGATGGGCCCCAGCGGCTCGGGAAAATCGACATTGCTCAATCTCGTCGCCGGCTTCGAGGTGCCACTCACCGGTCGTGTGCTGATTGGAGGAGACGATTACACCAACGCATCTCCGTCGGAACGGCCGGTTTCGATGGTGTTCCAGGAAAACAATCTCTTCGCGCATCTCGACGTCGCTCAGAATGTCGGGCTTGGGCGATCGCCTTCGCTCACCCTCGACAAGGCTGACCATTCGACCGTCGCCGACGCGCTTGCCCGCACCGGTCTCGGCGGCAAGGAAAGGCGCCTGCCGCGCGAATTGTCGGGCGGCGAACGCCAGCGTGTCGCGCTGGCGCGCGCACTGGTGCGCGATCGCCCGGTTCTTCTGCTCGACGAGCCTTTCGCTTCTCTCGGACCAGCCCTGCGCGAGGAAATGCTGGATCTGGTTGCCGCCGTGCATGCCGAGCGGCCCATGACCATCCTGTTCGTCACCCATCAGCCGGAAGACGCGCGTCGCATCGCCAGGAACGTCGTTTTTCTGGAGGACGGCAGCGTCACGGCTTCCGGCACCGCCGCCGACTTCTTTTCCGCCGACGGACCGGCCGCCTTCCAACGTTATGCCGGCTCCAATGCCGGCAGATGAGCCGGCTTGGGAACGCGGTGGCCAATCCGAACAAGTCGTATTACACTCAAGATAGGAAAATTGTCGGGTGTTCTGTCGCGGAAATCTGGAACGCTTTTCGCGACTCGGGCATTTGTCTTGCCTGGAAGCCGACATAATTTGCGGTCAAACCGATTTGGGGGCGCGGCCGTCCTTGCTTGCCAATGTTTCTTGTGTGTGGCTAGGTTCACATACAACTGGTCAGGCTTAGATACCGATTGCCCCTGCGAGACGAGAGGAAGCCGACCTGCCGACCGGCCTGAAAATGATTGGCATGAAGAACCCGGCGCGCCTGTTCGCGCTGGCGGGGCTTGTGTTTGCGCTCGCCTCTTGCCAGTCGATCATGCCGAATTCCGTCGAGGAATCCGGCTTCCAACCGTCTAACAAGCCCGTCACCGTCGACAATGCCCAGGCCAACAGCCGCCTGGCGGATCTGGCCAAGGCGCAACACCCGCGCATCCTGGCCACCTATGGCGGCGAGTACTCCGACCCGAAGCTTGAGCGCATGGTGGCAAAAATCGTCGGCAGGCTGACTGTGGTCTCCGCCAACCCGACGCAGACCTATCGCATCACCATCCTCAACTCGCCCAACGTTAATGCCTTCGCACTGCCGGGCGGCTACCTCTACATCACGCGCGGCCTGCTTGCGCTTGCCAACGATTCCTCCGAACTTGCCGCGGTGATCGCGCACGAGATGGGACACGTGACGG
This sequence comes from Mesorhizobium sp. YL-MeA3-2017, assembly GCF_030814575.1. NCBI lineage: Bacteria > Pseudomonadati > Pseudomonadota > Alphaproteobacteria > Hyphomicrobiales > Phyllobacteriaceae > Mesorhizobium > Mesorhizobium sp. YL-MeA3-2017. Next base: position 2,556,658 of record NZ_JAUSVH010000001.1, read on the forward strand.
CCAACCACGGCCTGCAACGGCAGCAGCTCGAGGCCGAGGAAGGTCTCGCCACCAAGGTTGTCTCCGACGTGCTCGGAGACAATGCGACGGCCAAGGCGGCGCTGATCCGCGGCAAGCTTAGGCTCGCCCAGTTCTCGCGCAACCAGGAGCTGGAAGCCGATGCCATCGGCATCAAGTCGGTGGGCGAAGCCGGCTACGACCCCTATGCGGCCGGCCGCTTCCTGCAGTCGATGTCCTCCTATGCCGGCTTCCGCTCCGTCAGCGGCGCCACCGACGCCAGCCTCGACTTCCTTGCCACTCACCCCAATACGCCGCAGCGCATCGATCTGGCGCAGCGTCACGCGCGCATGTTCGGTCCGCCCGGTTTCGGCACGCGCGATCGCGATTCCTATCTCGCCGGCATCGACGGGTTGCTCTACGGCGACACGCCGGAAGAAGGATATGTGCGTGGCAGCACCTTCCTGCACCCGAAACTCGGCGTCTCCTTCGCCGTGCCGGAAGGTTTCGTCATCGATAATTCCGCTGCGGCCGTTACCGCAACCGGGCCCGGCGACATAGCCGTTCGTTTCGACGGCGTGACGATCGACAAGGGTCTGTCCCTGCCTGACTACATCCGCAGCGGCTGGGTAGCGGGCCTCGACAGTGCCAGCGTCAGTCAACAGACGATCAACGGCAACGAGGCGGCCGTCGCCAAGGCGCACGCCGACGGCTGGCAGTTCGATATCGTGGTGATCCGCGCCAACGGCCAGGTTTACCGGCTGCTCACCGCCGCTCCGGCGGCCAGCGGCTCCCTCGAAACGGTCGCGCGCTCGGTGAGCGGCAGCTTCCGTGTCCTGAGCGCCGCGGAAAAGGCGGCGCTGAAGCCCCTGCGTATCCGCATTGTCACCGTGCAGGCGGGTCAGACCCTCGGCACCCTGTCGGCCCAGATGGTCGGCGTCGACCGCAAGCTCGACCTGTTCCGTGTGCTGAATGCCATGGGGCCCGGCGCCACTGTTTCGGCCGGCGACAAGGTCAAGATCGTCACCGACAGATAGGCCGGTCGCACTGCTTCTCCGGCCGGTGCCGACGCATCAAGGGTGCGCCCGGCAATCCGCGATCATCCGCCGTCCGGTTTGCCCTCGACATTGGAACGCAGCCGCGAAAAGACCGACCGCACCTTGTCGAGATCGTCCTGATCGAGCCCGGCGCGCAGTTGTCGGTCGAACGCCATCGCTGTTTCCCTAAGCTTGAGGAACAACGCCTCGCCGCTCGGCGTCAACTCGACCAGATGTATGCGGCGGTTTGCGGGATCGCGTCGACGAACCAGCAGCCCGTTCGCTTCCATGGCATTGAGGTGGTGGGTCAGCGTCGCATCCTGGATACCGACCGACTGCGCCAGCTCGCGCTGGTTTCCCGCTCCGCGCAACTTCACCGAGATCAGCACCGACCACACCGGCAAGGATCCGCCGCCGGCGATCAGCGCGTCATCGAAGGCGCGGCGCACGATCTTTGCGGTTTGGGCGAGGTCGAGGCCGATTGGCTGAACGGATGGATCGAACATTCATCGAGACTAGCACGGAAACCGATCACGTCTAATATATTGACATCTAATCATTAGATATCTACCTATAAACGCAACTTGGTGATTATCGTCGAAGAGGTGTCGAAATGCAGATCGTCTTCATGCTCGCGCTCGCCCTGCATGTGATGTCCGGCGTGTTCTGGGCCGGCTCCACCTTCGTGCTGTCGCGCATTGGCGACGGGCGCACGGCGATCGCCCTATTCGGACCGCAAATGGGGGCCGCCACTGCCGCCGTCCTGTCGGGCGCGGTTCTCTGGCACCTCTTTCATGGCAGCTATTTTGGCGCGCAGGAAAAGGTTCTTGCCGTCGGTGCTGTCGCGGCACTGATCGCGGCCGGGGTCCAGGGTGCATTGGTGGGCCGCGCCCGCCGTAACCTGGCCGCTGGCCGCGAGGCCGAGGCCGCGATCGCCGGACAGGCCATACGCGGCGAACGCCTCGCAGCAGGCCTGCTAGCGATCACCGTCATCGCCATGGCGATCGCGCGGGTGGTCTGAAATCTGGAAATCCAGTCTTGCCGACGTCTTAGGCCGCCAGGAACTCAGGGTTCTGCTTTACGAGAGCGACCTTGAGTTTCTCCATCGCACGGACCTCGATTTGCCGGACCCGCTCCTTGGAAATACCAAGCGTCGTGCCGAGCTCTTCCAGCGTCGCGCTGTCGTCGCCCAGCCGACGTTCCTCTATGATGCGCAACTCGCGGGCATTGAGCGCCCCAAGCGCCTGCTTGAGCCAGGCTGAACGGCGCTCGACATCGATCGCGTCGCTGACCACTTCGTCGGGCAACGGTTCGTCGGAAACCAGGAAATCCATACGCTCCGCGCCATTGCCATCGTCGGCCAACGGCATGTTGAGCGAACTGTCGGGTGCCGACAGCCGCGCATCCATCACGGCAACGTCGTTCTCCGACACACCAAGCGCCGTCGAAACCTGCAGATATAGCGCGCGATTGGACAGCGGCTCGGCCCCTGTCGCGAGCCGAGCGCGCAGACGCCGTAGATTGAAGAACAGTGCCTTCTGCGCCGAACTTGTGCCGCCGCGCACAATCGACCAATTGCGCAGGATGTAATCCTGCATCGAGGCGCGAACCCACCAGGTCGCATAGGTGGAGAAACGCACATCACGCTCGGGATCGAAGCGCGCCGCTGCTTCCAAGAGGCCGATATGGCCTTCCTGGATAAGGTCCGACACCGGCAACCCGAAATAGCGGAACTTGGCGGCCATCGCGATGACCAGCCGCATATGGGCGATGACGATCTGGTTCAGCGCATATTGGTCGTGAGCATCTTTCCAGCGCAGCGCCAGTTCATGCTCCGTATCCCGTTCCAGATAGGGAGCGGCCATCGCCGCCCGGACCATGATACGCCCTGCCCTGTCTTCAATCATTGTGATTTCCCCGTCTGCCCGTTGTGAGCCTGGCCGGGCGGACCGGTCGGCTTTGCGTCTGGAAGCGTGCACCAACGTGCCATGCCAGCAATGGTTCCCGAGAGCCTATGCCGCGACGAAACCGGCGCTCCTGCACGTCATCGGCATCCTCGGCTATGCTGGAAAAAAATTCTACACCATACCATACTTTGAAATTTCATTCCTTATTTCGGGACTAAGCTTCTGCCAAATTCCTCCACCTCTCGACAGGCCAGCCCGTGTCGCTGGCCGGAACTACAGGATCACAAAAAGATGAAATGGCTGAAATCGCTGCTCCTGGCTGGAACCCTGCAAGTTCTGGCCGTCACCGCTGGCCACGCCGGGGCTGACCTTGACCACATCAAGCAGACGGGCGTCTTCAAGATCGGCACCGAAGGCACCTACGCGCCTTTCACCTATCACGACGCCTCGGGCGCACTCGTCGGCTTCGACGTCGAGATCGGCCGCGAGATCGCGAAGCGCCTGGGCGTGAAGGCCGAATTCCTCGAAGGCAAATGGGACGGCCTGATCGCCGGCATCGACGCCAAGCGTTATGACGCCGTCATCAACCAGGTTGGCATCACCGAGGCACGCAAGGCGAAGTACGATTTCTCCGATCCCTACATCGCCTCGAAGGCGGTGCTCATCGTTCGCGATGACAATGCCGACATCAAGGACTTTGCCGACCTGAAGGGCAAGAAGTCTGCGCAGTCGCTCACCTCGAATTTCGGCAAGCTCGCCGAGAAGAACGGCGCCGAGCTCGTCGGCACCGACGGCTTCGATCAGTCGATCCAGCTCGTGCTGAACGGTCGTGCCGCAGCCACCATCAACGACAGCCTGTCCTTCTATGATTTCAAGAAGCACAAGCCGGACGCCAAGGTGAAGATCGTGGCGCAGGAAGCCAATGCCGACTATTCCGGCGTCATCGTGCGCAAGGGCGACGCCGATCTGGTGGCGGCGATCAACAAGGCGCTGACCGAGATCAAGGCGGACGGCACCTACAAGAAGATCTCCGAAACCTATTTCGGGCAGGACGTTTCCAAGTAAGACATCCTCCGCGCCGGACAGGCAGTCCGGTTCGTTCAGACATGGCGGCGTGCCGATGATGCGGCACGCCGCTTTTGTGTTTTCCGCGACCGTCTATGATGGCGGCACAAAGATCAGCCGAAGGGAGACCCGTTCGTGCCGTACTGGCTGCAATTGATGCTGGATTCGCTTGGTCCCCTTCTGTGGGCGGGGCTTATCTTCACCATACCGCTCACCCTCCTGTCCTTCGTCCTGGGATTGGCTGTCGGCCTCGGCGCCGCCCTCGCGCGCCTTTTCGGACCGTGGCCGCTGGTGGCGATCGTTCGTTTTTATGTCTGGATCATTCGCGGCACGCCGCTGCTGGTTCAGCTCTTCCTCATTTTCTACGGCCTGCCCAGTCTGGGCATCGTGCTCGATGCCTTCCCGGCGGCCTTGATCGGCTTCACGCTCAACATCGGCGCCTATTCCTCCGAGATCATCCGCGCCGTCATCGGCTCGGTACCGCGCGGGCAATGGGAGGCGGCCTATTCCATCGGCATGAGCTGGAGCCAGGCAATGCGCCGCACCATCCTGCCCCAGGCCGGACGGGTGGCCGTGCCGCCGCTGTCGAACACCTTCATCTCGCTGGTCAAGGACACCTCGCTTGCCGCGGCAATCACCGTGCCGGAACTGTTTCAGTCGGCGCAGCGCATCGTTGCCGTCACCTATGAGCCGCTGATCCTTTATGTCGAGGCGGCCCTTATCTATCTCGCGATGAGTTCGGTCCTGTCGGCGCTGCAGGTGCGGCTCGAAGCGCGGCTCGGCCGCTATGGCGGTTTCCTGGAGGCACGGTCGTGATCGAACTTTCCAACCTCGAAAAGCGCTTCGGCGACAATGTCGTCCTGAAGGACATCAACGTCGCCATGTCCGAAGGCAGCGTCACCGCTCTGGTTGGCCCTTCGGGCGGCGGCAAGTCGACACTGCTGCGCTGCATCAACCTGCTTGAAATCCCGACCTCCGGGACCGTGCGCATCGGTGACGAGGCGCTCTCCTTCCGCCCGGGCGTCAAAGTGGCAACCCGGGATATCCAGAGGCTCCGGCGTCAGACCGGAATGGTGTTCCAGAACTTCCAGCTGTTTCCGCATTGCACGGCGATCGGCAATGTCATGGAAGGGCTGGTCACCGTGCTGAAATGGCCCGCCGACAAGGCACGGGCACGGGCGCTTTCGCTGCTGGAGAAAGTCGGCATGGCGCACAAGGCCGACGCCTGGCCAGCGACGCTTTCCGGCGGCCAGCAGCAGCGTGTCGCCATCGCCCGTGCCCTGGCGCCGTCGCCGCGCGTGCTTCTGTGCGACGAGCCGACGTCGGCGCTCGATCCGGAACTTGCCCAGGAAGTCGTCGACGTCCTTGGCCAGCTGGCCGTCGAGGGCACCACCATGGTCATGGCGACGCACGATCTGCGCCTCGCCTCGAAAGTAGCGCGCGAAGTGGTTTTCCTGGAGGCGGGCGTAGTCGTCGAGAAGGGGCCGGTCGATACGGTATTCCGCAACCCGCAGCATCAGCGCACAAAACGCTTCATCGCGACGCTGAGACAGGAACAGGAAGAGGCCGGCAGCGGGATCTGACCGTTTGGAGCCGTATCAGCGGTATCCGCCTGTCTCGCCAGCACCTGTCCGTATCGAGATATACGTCGAGGCTGTCGGCTGTGCAGACGCGTAACAAATGCCTATGTTTGGACGAACACCCGTTGCGACGAAAAACAAGCCGCAAAGGCAAGGAGATCATCCATGGACACCCGAACATTCCCGGTCACCCGCACTGACGCCGAATGGCGCGCGAAGCTGACGCCCGAGCAATATCAGGTCATGCGCCATCACGGCACGGAGCGGCCAGGCAGCTGCGCCCTGCTCTATGAGAAGCGCGCCGGCGCTTTCCACTGCGTCGGCTGCGACAGCCCGCTCTTCGAAGCCAAACTGAAATTCGAAAGCGGCACCGGCTGGCCGAGCTTCAACGACCCCGTTCCCGGTTCCGTCGAAACCACCGTCGACCGCAGCTACGGCATGGTGCGCACCGAGGTCCATTGCGCCACCTGCGGCAGTCATCTCGGTCATGTCTTCGAGGACGGTCCACCGCCGACGGGCCTGCGCTACTGCATCAACGGTGTCGCGCTGAATTTCAAACCGGCCTGACGAAGGAAGCGATCCGCTTTCAGCAGACCGCCATCACACGGCAAACCAGGACAGACAGATCTGTGGCCGGTTCAAGCCACCGTAACAAGAACAAGCCAGATGGCTGCGGCAAATTGATGAGCCACGGCGGCGAGACCGGAAGAACCCCATGGGAGGCCTGTCTTCAGCCGGGCGCGACATCCTCAAGCATCTTCGTTCAGCGCCTCCGCCACCGCCTGCTCGAAACGGCCGGCCTCGGTAACCAGCCAGTCAGCCATGGCCGGCCAATTGTCTTCGGCAAAGCAGTTCACCCGCCAGATGGCGTTGATGCCGAAGCCTTGCGCTGTTTGCTCCGGCCGCTGCTTGAGCCGCTCTTCGATCGTCGCGCGGTGGGGAGCGAGCCTGGTTTCGGTGTCGACCGCACCCAGCTTCTCGTTGCGCCCGAAGAAGACGCCGACGAGGTTCTGCTCGGGCGCGACATACATGGTGATGACAAGACTGACCGGCGGTAGGCCCCGCTGCCAGAACCAGGGCCCGTGTCGAGATCGCCTCGGGCGCTCTTCGGGATGTCGTTCCTCGAACAGCGCCCAGAAGGCGCGATGGCGGAATTCTCTCGCCCTGCGCGCACCGAAGTCGAATTCGCTCATCGAATTGACCCGCCGAACCTGGTGCGTCCCTCGGCCCTATGGCGAGGGACGCGCCTTAGAAAATGACGTCACACCATGCCGAGCGCGGCTTTGTAGAGATCGAGGATCGTTTCCTCTTCCTGCCGCTCCGCCTGATCCTGCTTGCGCAGGCGCACCAGCGCACGGATCGCCTTGGTGTCGAAGCCTGTGCCCTTGGCTTCCGCGTAGACGTCCTTGATATCGTCCGCGATCGTCTTCTTCTCTTCCTCGAGCCGCTCGATGCGCTCGATGAGTGCCCGCAACTGGCCGGCGGCTACAGTCTGGCTGGTTTCGGTGATTTCATCGGCCATCTTGGTCTCCATTGGTTACCGCGGCCACGACTCGCAGAGCCGTGACCGGTTTTTCGCCGGGTTCGATGCCCGACCGGCCTTGGCAGGTCAAGGTCTGATTGTCAGCAATGCTCCTGGCGCAGCGTCAGCCGAACACCACCAGGAGATCCTTGGCATCGATCTGGTCTCCGGTTCTGACCAGCACTTCCGCGATCACCCCGTCGCGCTCGGCATGCAGCGCCGTCTCCATCTTCATCGCCTCGATGGAAAGCAGCACGTCGCCGGCCTTGACCGCCTGCCCGCCGGAAACGGCGAGTGTCGAGACCACGCCCGGCATTGGCGCCCCGACATGAGCCTCGTTGCCAGGCTCCGCCTTGCGGCGTGCCTTGCCGTTCGAGGCGCCATGGGCGCGGTCCGGAACCTTGACGCGACGCGGCTGGCCGTTGAGTTCGAAGAACACGGTGACCATGCCCTTCTCGTCGACCTCGCCGACAGCCAGGCAGCGGATGACCAGCGTCTTGCCCTTTTCGATGTCGACGAAAACCTCGTCTTCCGGCTTCATGCCGTAGAAATAGGTTGGCGTCGGCAACACGCTGACGGGACCATAGGTTTCCTGGGCGGCGGCGAAATCGGAGAACACCTTCGGATACATCAGCCAGGAAGCGAACTCGCTTTCCGATAGTTTGCGGCCGAGCTTGTCCTCGATCTCCTTGCGGTTTTTCTTCAGGTCCGCCGCCTTGAGCAACGAACCCGGTCGCACGGTGATCGGTTGGTCGCCCTTCAGCGCCTTCTTCTGGAGAGCCTGCGGCCAGCCGCCGGGCGACTGGCCGAGATCGCCGCGCAGCATCGACACGACCGAATCCGGGAAGGCGATATCCTTGGCCGGGTTCTCGACATCGGCAACCGTCAGATCCTGGCTCACCATCATCAGCGCCATGTCGCCGACGACCTTGGACGACGGCGTCACCTTGACGATGTCGCCGAACATCAGGTTCACGTCGTGATAGGCCTGCGCGACCTCGTGCCAGCGTGTCTCCAGGCCGAGCGAGCGGGCCTGTTCCTTGAGATTGGTGAACTGGCCGCCTGGCATCTCGTGCAGATAGACTTCCGACGCCGGCCCCTTCAGGTCGCTTTCAAAGGCGGCATATTGATTGCGCACCGCCTCCCAGTAGAACGAAATCTTGCGGATCCACTTCGGATCGAGACCAGGTTCGCGATCGGTGCCCTTCAACGCTTCGACGATGGAACCGAGACAAGGCTGCGAGGTGTTGCCGGAGAAGGCGTCCATGGCCGCGTCGATGGCATCGACACCGGCCCCCACCGCCGCCAGAACCGTCGCGGCCGAGAGGCCGGATGTGTCATGCGTGTGGAAATGGATCGGCAGATCGGTCGCCTCGCGCAGTGCCTTGAACAGCACCTGCGCCGCGGCGGGCTTCAAGAGGCCGGCCATGTCCTTGACCGCGATGATATGGGCGCCCGCCGCTTCCAGCTCCTTGGCCAGCCCGACATAGTAGTTGAGGCTGTATTTGGCCCGGTTCGGGTCGAGGATGTCGCCCGTGTAGCACATCGCCGCTTCGATCAGCTTGCCTTCGGCGCCGACCGCGTCCATGGCGACACGCATGTTCTCGACCCAGTTCAGGCAGTCGAAAACACGGAAAAGGTCGATACCGCCTTCCGCGGCCTGCTTGACGAAGTGCTGCACGACATTGTCGGGATAGTTGGTGTAGCCGACGCCGTTGGCGCCGCGCAGCAACATCTGCAGCAGGATGTTCGGCGCTCTCTCGCGCACCAGGGACAGCCGCTCCCAGGGATCTTCGGTCAGGAAGCGCATGGCCACGTCGAAAGTGGCGCCGCCCCAGCACTCCAGCGACAGCAGTTGCGGCAATGCGCGCGCATAGGTGCCGGCGACGCGGGTGATGTCATGCGTGCGCATGCGCGTGGCGAGAAGCGACTGATGTCCGTCGCGCATCGTCGTGTCGGTGACGAGCACTTCCTTCTGCGCGCGCATCCACTTGGCGAAGCCTTCGGGGCCGAGCTTGTCGAGCTTCTGCTTCGAACCGTCGGGGATCGGCGCCGTGAACCAGGGAATGACCGGCGCGGCGGCATCCGGATTGGGCTTTGGCCGGCCGCGCGTCTCGGGATGGCCGTTCACGGTGACGTCGGCCAGATAGTTGAGCAGCTTGGTGGCTCGGTCCTGACGCTTGACCTGTGCGAACAGCTCCGGCGTCGAGTCGATGAACTTGGTCGTGTAGGAATTGTCGGCGAAGCTCGGATGATTGATGATCGCTTCGAGGAAGGTGAGATTGGTCGCCACGCCGCGGATGCGGAACTCGCGCAACGCGCGGTTCATGCGCGAGATCGCCTCGCCTGACGTAGGCGCCCAGGCGGTCACCTTCTCGAGCAGCGGATCGTAGAAACGGGTGATGACGGCGCCCGAATAGGCGGTGCCGCCATCGAGGCGAATACCGAAGCCGGTGGCGCCGCGATATGCGGTGATGCGGCCATAGTCCGGAATGAAGTTCTGCTCGGGATCTTCCGTGGTGATACGGCATTGCAGCGCGTGGCCGTTGAGCCTGATGTCTTTTTGCGCCGGAACACCCGAGCCCAGCGTGCCGATGGCGAAGCCGTCGAGGATGTGGATCTGCGCCTTGACGATGTCGATGCCGGTCACCTGTTCGGTGACGGTGTGCTCAACCTGGATGCGCGGATTGACCTCGATGAAGTAGAACTTGCCGGTATCGGCGTCCTGCAGGAATTCGACCGTACCCGCGCCGACATAACTGGTCTCGCCGGCGATCTTCAGCGCATAGCCGCAGAGTTCCTGCCGTAGCTCGCTGCTGAGATAAGGCGCCGGTGCACGCTCCACGACCTTCTGGTTGCGGCGCTGGATGGAACAGTCGCGTTCGAACAGATGAACCGCGTTGCCATGTGTATCGCCCAGCACCTGCACCTCGACATGGCGGGCGCGCTCGATAAGCTTTTCGAGATAGACTTCATCCTTGCCGAAAGCCGCCTTGGCCTCGCGCTTGCCTTCCATCACCTCGCGGGCCAGATCAGCCTCCGAACGGATGGCGCGCATGCCGCGCCCGCCGCCGCCCCAGGATGCCTTCAGCATCACGGGATAGCCGACCTGCGCGGCGAGCTTCTTCACCGTCTCCATGTCGTCGGGCAGGGGATCGGTAGCCGGCACCACGGGCACGCCGACCTCGACGGCAAGATTGCGGGCTGCCACCTTGTTGCCGAGCCGTCGCATCGTTTCCGGCTTCGGGCCGATGAAGGTGATGCCGTTTTCCGCGCAGGCATCGGCGAATTCCGGGCTTTCCGAGAGCAGGCCGTAGCCGGGGTGGATGGCATCAGCGCCGGACAGTTTGGCGACGCGGATCACTTCGTCGATCGACAGATAGCTTTCGATCGGTCCCATATCTTTCGTCAGCCATGGGCCGCGCCCGACCTGATAGCTCTCGTCGGCCTTGAAACGGTGCAGCGAATATTTGTCCTCCTCGGCCCAGATCGCCACCGTTTTGAGGCCCAGCTCGTTGGCCGCGCGAAACACGCGGATGGCGATCTCGGAACGATTGGCGACAAGGATCTTCGTGATTGCCAAGGGGGAATGCTCCAGCCAACGAGGGAAGAAAGGCGGGCGCATGATTAGCGTGAAAATGCTGCGGTGCAACCAAAATAAGCAGCCGATATCGACTGAACACGGATCAGGCAGTTGGGGTGCCGGGATTCACTAAGCCCACCGGAAATTCCGCGACGGCATGCGGCAAGGAACGGCGAAATAATCATCCGCCGGCAGCCAGCCGTCGGACGCCTTTATCGATGAACCCGAACCGGAAAAAGAAAATGCCCGGCGCATGGCGCCGGGCATCGTTGTAGCAAGTGGTCAGCTGTTTACTGCTGGAACCAGGAATACTTGCCGTCGTCCTTCTTCTTCCACTCGTACATGACGTAGCCGGGAAGCTTGGGATCGCCCTTTTCGTCATAGGAGAGCTCGCCGAGAACGGTCTTGAACGGACCCTTCTCGTGCATCGCCTTGGCGACTTCCTTGGGATCGTTCGACTTTGCGGCGGCGGCAGCCTGCGCGATCACCTGGGTGGCCGCATAGGAGTAGAGCGTATAGGCTTCCGGCTCGAAGCCCTGGGCGCGGAACTTGGCAACCAGTTCCTTGTTGCCCGGGTTGAGGCGCGGGTCCGGACCGAAGGTGTTGAGCGTGCCGGCAACCGCGTCGCCTGCGATGGCGGCGAGTTCGTCGGTGACGATGCCGTCGCCCGACATCAGCTTGGCCTTCAGGCCCTGGTCAGCCGACTGACGAATGATCAGGCCGGCTTCCGTGTGCAGGCCGCCCCAGTAGATCAGGGTCACACCGGCTTCCTTCATCTTGGCGATGAGAGCGGAGAAGTCCTTGTCGCCGACATTCACGCCTTCATACATGACATCCTTGACGCCAGCGGCATTCATGGCCTTCTTGGTTTCGTCAGCGAGGCCCTGACCATAGGGCGTCTTGTCATGGATGACGGCAACCTTGGCGTCCTTGAAGTTCTTGGCGATGTAATTGCCGGCAATGCTGCCCTGCTGGTCATCGCGGCCGCAGGTGCGGAACACGTTCCACAGACCGCGTTCGGTGAACTTCGGGTTGGTGGCCGCAGGCGTTACTTCAACGATACCGTTTTCGGCATAGACTTCGGAAGCCGGGATCGAGACGCCCGAGTTGAAGTGACCGACCACGAACTTGACGCCGTCGGCGACAAACTTGTTGGCCACGGAGATGCCCTGCTTCGGATCGGAGACGTCGTCGCCGACCGACAGCTTGATCTGTTCGCCATTGACGCCACCGGCGGCATTGATGTCGGCAACAGCCGCCTCGGCACCCTTCTGCAACTGCGCGCCAAAGGCGGCGTTGGGGCCGGTGATGGGGCCAGCGACGCCGATCAGCAAGTCAGCCCACGCGTTACCGCTGAACGCGACCAGCGCGGTCAGGGCAACGGCGGACAAAAGTGATTTTTTCATTGAAACGCTCCCATTTACCGGGTGGGCGATGATGATGTTTTCATGCGATGCCCACCCCGATCGCAGAAAACGTACTTTGCCCCTTTTTGGGGCCTTGTCACGCCGATTCTTCCCCGAAACGGCGTTAATCATGAACATCAACCTTTAGGCTTCCAACTCAACGGAGAAGCTCTTTCGTAGAGCCAGTTGTACTGTGTAACCATTTGGTTGGTGCGTGTGTATTGATAGCCGAGGAAGGCCAGAACCATCAGCACGATCGTGTCGACGATGTAATATTGCAGCGTGAACATCGTGCCCTCGAACAGCGCGTGATGGATGAAGCGCACGCCGATCCCAAGGCCCAGGATGTAGAAAAAGAGCATGAGCTTGGTGCGCCATGTCTGGGCGCAGGCCTTGCCGGTCATCCAGGCAGCCCAGCCGCCGAGGAGACAAGTGACGAAGAAGAACTGCCAGATGGAGGCTTCTTCATAAATAATACCTTGCATGATGAAGACCCCTTGAGCTCAGTGATGTCCGCCTTCGAGATAGGCGGCGCGCACTTCCGGATTGGCGAGAAGCTCCTTGCCGGTGCCGCTCATCGTGACATTGCCGTTGACCATGACGTAGCCGCGCGTGGCGAGCTTCAGCGCGCCGAAAGCGTTCTGTTCGACAAGGAACACGGTGAGACCCTGCGTGCGGTTGAGCTCGCGGATGGCGTCGAAGATCTGCTTGACGATCAGCGGCGCGAGGCCCAGCGACGGCTCGTCGAGCAGGAGCAGTTTCGGCCGCGCCATCAGCGCGCGCCCGATCGACAGCATCTGCTGTTCGCCACCGGAAAGCGTACCGCCACGCTGGCTGATGCGTTCCTTGAGCCGCGGGAACAACTGGAACACCTTCTCGACATCCTCGGCGTAGTGTTTGAGGTTGTCGAGGCCGGCGCCCATCTGCAGGTTTTCCATCACGGTCATGCGCGGGAAGATACGGCGTCCTTCCGGCGACTGCGCGATGCGAAGTCTGGCGATCTCGTGCGTCGGCATTTCAGTGATGTCGGTGCCGGCGAAAGTGATGGACCCCGTGCGCGCACGCGGCGCGCCGAAAATGGTCATCATCAGCGTCGACTTGCCGGCGCCGTTGGCGCCGATCAGCGCAACGATCTCGCCTTGGTTGACACTGACATTGACGCCGTTGAGCGCCCGAATGTTCCCATAATAAGTGTGGACGCCCTTGATATCGAGCAGCGGTGCACCAGCCATTATTTACGCCCTCCGCGCTTGCCTGCCGCGGGCTTTGCCGGCGCCGACGTGTGGCTTGTCGCAACCTTGCCAGCGTCGACGCGACGCGAGAACTCGGTTTCCTTCCCCTTTGCAAGCAGCTTGGCCTGACTGATCCACTCTTCGCGCGCAATGCGCCCGTCGAAGGCCAGATAGGCCTCGGCGGCTACGACATCCGCCTTCTTCCACGCCGCGATCTGATCGAAGTGGTAGATACCGTGATCGTTCAGCTTCTTCTCGTTGACCGAGCCGATGCCCTTGATGCGGGTGAGATTGTCCGCCTTGCCGCCACGCGGGGCGTCCAGTCGATTGGAAATGCCGGCTGTCGCTTTGGCCGCGCCGCCGGCTGTCTTGCTCGCCGCCGGCTTCGTCGAAGCCGCTTTTCGCGTGGCAGGTTTCCGCGCCGCGGCACTTGCTATCTGTGCCTCGACCAGCGCTGCCTTGGAAGCCCCCTTCGAAACGGTCACCCTCTCGCCGTCGTTGTGGTCGATCGTGTCGCTGATCGGGCCGGCGAGCATCGAGGCAGAGGTGCTGGGGCCGTGCGCAACATCCGGATGGCCATCCAGTCGCTCGAGGACGTTCTCGTCACCGACGTCGGTGAGCACTGTTTCCACTTCCTCGTCGTCGACGCCGAGATAGGCGGCGATGACCCTGGGATCGGACCGGACATGGGCCGGATCGCCATCGGAAATCTTGCGGCCGTATTCCAGGACGACGATGTGGTCGGAAATCTGCATGACCACCGACATGTCGTGCTCGATCAGCAGGATCGAGGTGCCCGTATTGTTCTTGATGTCCATCAGGAGTTCGTTGAGCGCCAGCGATTCCTTCGGATTGAGACCGGCTGCCGGCTCATCGAGACAGAGCAATTCCGGGCCCGTGCACATCGCTCGCGCGATCTCGAGCCGGCGCTGCGCGCCATAAGGAAGGTCGCCGGCCGGATCGTCGGCGCGATCCATCAGGTCGGCCTTCTCCAGCCAATGTTTGGCCAGTTCGACGGATTCAGCTGATGCCTTGCGATAACCGCCGAGCCCCACCAGGCCCATGATCGTGTAGCCGGAGGCCTTCATCAGCTTGTTGTGCTGCGCCACCAGGAGATTTTCCAGAAGCGTCATGCCCGAGAACAGGCGGATGTTCTGGAAGGTACGAGCCACCTTGGCCTTGGCGGTGATCTGGAAGTCGGGCATCCGCTCCAAGAGGAACTCCGAACCGCTCTCGCCGGTGAAGCGGATCATGCCTTCGGACGGCTTGTAGAAGCCGGTGATGCAATTGAACACCGTGGTCTTGCCGGCCCCGTTCGGGCCGATCAGCGCGGTAATCTCGCCGCGCCTGGCCTCGAAGGACAGGTCGCCGATGGCGACAAGTCCGCCGAACTTCATCGACAGGTGTTCGACTTGGAGAAGTGTCTTGTTCATGGGAGGGCTCGCGTTCATCAGCCGTGTCCTTCCTTGGTGAAGGAGCCTGAAACCGCTTTTCGTTCTCTCAGGAACGCTGTCGGTTCTCGACTGCCGACGAAGCCGCGTGGCTTCCACAACATGACGATGACCATGGCCATGCCGAACAGGAGCATACGGTAGAGCTCAGGCGTGAAGTCCGGCCCGAACAAAACCTTGAGGAAGTCCAGTTCACGCAGGATTTCGGTGCCGCCGATCATGACCGCCGCGGCGACCGCAATGCCGCTCAGCGAGCCCATGCCGCCCAGAACGACGATCGCCAGGATGATCGCCGATTCGATGAAGACGAAGGATTCCGGCGAGACGAATCCCTGGCGCGCCGCGAAGAACGCGCCGGCAAAGCCGCCGAACATGGCGCCCGTTGCAAAGGCGGTCAGCTTGGTGGTGGTGGTGTTGATGCCGAGCGAGCGGCAGGCGATCTCATCTTCGCGCAGGGCTTCCCAGGCGCGCCCCACCGGCATGCGCCTGAGCCGGATGGTGACGAAGGCGGTGAACAGCGCCAGTGCCAGGATGAGGTAGTAGAGGAAGATTTTGTAGTAGGCACCCGACTGGGCAATGCCCAGCACCTTGGAGATGTAGTTCGGGTCCGAGACGTTGAAGGTAAACAGGCCGAAGAACGACACTTTCGGAATGCCGGAAACGCCGGCGGAGCCGTTGGTGATGTCACGCCAGTTGATCAGCACCAGACGAATGATCTCACCGAAGGCAAGCGTCACGATGGCCAGATAGTCGCCGCGCAGACGCAGCACCGGGAAACCCAACAGCACACCCCAGAAGGCCGCCATGATCCCGGCTGCGGGCAGCAGGATCCAGAAAGACAGGCCGAAATGCGTGCCGAGCAGCGCGTAGGCGTAAGCGCCGACCGCGTAGAAGGCGACATAACCGAGGTCGAGCAGGCCGGCCAGGCCGACGACGATGTTCAGGCCCCAGGCCAGCATCACATAGATCAGGATCTGGATGCCGAAATTGTCCACCCATTTCAGCGATCCCTGGAAACCGACCAGCAGAACCACCACGACGGGATAGATCAGCAGAACGCCGATGCCGATGGAGTTGAAATTACGGCGAATGAAGCCCGGCTCGGCAACGGCCGCCGGCGCCTTGGCCTTTTCGGCCTTGGCGCGCTCCATGGCCGGCTGGACAAAGCCGACATAGAGGAAGCGCCCTAGTGCGGTGGCGAAGACCACGGCGGCGAGCAGCCCCCAACGCTGCAGCAGCACCAGTTCGTTGCGGATGTTCTGGTCGGTCCTCAGACCGATGAACAAAACGAACAGGCCAAACGCGACGAGGCCGGCATAGATCGCCTCGCGGAAGGCGCGAGCGAGCGGGTTCGCGACTTCGTCGCGAGTGTTGGACACGGTAACGGCCATGGACTCAGACCTTTTCGACTTCAGGCCGGCCGAGGATGCCGGAAGGCAGGAAGATCAGCACGATCGCCAGGATGGAGAAGGCGGCGACGTCCTTGTAATCGATGGAGAAATAGGCGGACCACATACTCTCGATGAAGCCGATGAGCAGGCCGCCGAGCACGGCACCGGGAAGCGAGCCGATGCCGCCGAGAACCGCAGCCGTGAAGGCTTTCACGCCCGGCACGAAGCCGTCGGAGAAGGACACGACGCCGTAATACATCAGGAACAGCGTGCCTGCGACAGCAGCCAGCGAGGCGCCCATGATGAAGGTGATCGAGATGGTGCGGTCGACGTCGACGCCGAGCAGCGCGGCCATCTTCCGATCTTGCTCGCAGGCGCGCTGAGCGCGGCCAAGTGCGGTGCGATTGACCAGATACCAGAACAGCGCCAGCAGCGCCGCGGTAACCACAACGATGATGATCTGCTTCAGCGAGATCGAGATGCCGGCAACGTTGTAGACTTCCGACACCATCGGCGGGATCGGCTTGTTGCGCGGGCCCTGGGTGACCTGCACGAAATTCGACAGGCCGATCGACATGCCGATGGCGGTGATCAGCGGAGCGAGGCGGAACGAGCCGCGCAGCGGGCGATAGGCGACCTTTTCGATCGTCCAGTTGTAGAGGCTGGTGAGCAGCATCGCCACGACCATCATCACCAGAAGGGCGATGACGACCGGCACGGAGCCGAAGGCCGCGCCCAGGATCAGAAAGACGATCAGGGCGGTGAACGCACCGACCATGAAAATGTCACCATGGGCGAAGTTGATCATGCCGATGATGCCGTAGACCATCGTGTAGCCGATCGCGATGAGCCCATAGATGGACCCGAGTGTCAGCCCGTTTACAAGCTGCTGGACGAAGTACTGCATATTACGGAGGCTCCCCTGAAACGTCGCCGGCCCGGACGCGTTTCTTCTCGTATTTCCCCTGGTCCCAAGACTTCAAACCTGGATTGCAATGGCGAATTATTCATCGCCCGGCGCGTGTTTTCAACGTGCCTTGCGATTGCCATTTTATCGTTGCCCGGTTCGTGGACTACTGCGGACCGTATCATTGGCACAAAGCAATGTCTTTGACGATTCCGAATTATTTTGCACCCCTTTTCGAAACTTTCGTCTTCAAAATCGGTTGATTAGACAGATTGTTGCACATTGGCGCCTAATCGTTTTTCCTCCTTCTTCACCGGCGAAACTGTTCCGGCCCCATACTTAACGATCAAACCGTTGCACGCGGTCTGTATATCGGCCCGGCGCGGATTCGCCGGCATGCGACACGTCCCTTGCCGCAACGCCGACCAGCCACGACTGGACGCGCCCGGTGCCATTGAACCGGCTTGCCTGTAGAAATTTAGAAGAAAAGACGGAGCTCTACCGGAGCTGCGCTTGCACAGCGTGGCATCGCCGATCGGACGCCCGGACATGACGCCCGTCGTCCTCAACATGCGCCCGCCGTCGCAAGAGGAGCGTTGTGCGGCCCCAGGCACATCGACCCGCCAGCGATACCGCATCGCCCAGCCGTCACCGCACAAACCAGTCGCGACGATCCTGCCCCAAGCACTGGCGATAACCCCTCCCACAAGGTTTTCCCCATCTGATATATCACTGATATATCTTGACGAAATTCCTTCTGTCAATTGGTTTGTCGGCTTGATATATCAAAAATATATCAATCGGATGATGCAGCCTTGAACACCGTCGAGCTTGAAACCGAGCGCGCTGAAACCGCTGAATCGGTCAGCGCGAAAGCCTATCACGCGCTCGAAAAAATGATCGTCACGCTCGAATTGGCACCCAGCAGTCTCACCACCGAACGGGCGCTCATCGAAAAATTGTCGCTCGGTCGCACCCCTGTCCGAGAGGCGATCCAGCGCCTTGCCTGGGAGGGGCTCATTTCTGTTCGCCCCCGCGCTGGTCTCGAAATCGCCCCCCTCCATGCGGGCGACTGGCTGAAAGTACTCGACGCGCGACGTGGCATCGAAATCATCCTCGCGCGCTCGGTCGCGCGTTTCGCCACGCCGGACATCGCCGCCCGTCTGCAAGCGACGGCGTTGGCCATGCATGACGCGGTCGTCACCAACGACGTCATCGGCTACCTCGAAGCAGACAAATCGCTCGATGAGGTGATGGCGGCGGCTACCGACAATCAATATGCTGCCAGGCTCGTCGCCCCCCTGCAGACGCACAGCCGTCGCTTCTGGTTCCGCTTCCAGAGCGGCACCGGCCTTGCCGAAGCCGCCGGCAATCATGTCACCTTGATCCGCGCCATCCTGGAACGAGACGAAGACGCCGCCGCCGCCGAAGCGGACCGGCTCATGGCGCTGCTTCGCCTGCACGCTCAGGCCGCCGCGATGCGGTGAATTCGTTCCGCCGCAGTGGCGGATCAGGCAGCGCGCCCTTTGCTGGCGACCGGAACCGTATTCTCCCAGCCATCGCCAGCCGCCACGATGCAGCTTCGGCCAGCAACATCGGTCACCAGCATCGTCCAGGTGCCGCTCGTCGACACATAGATCTCGACAATGACCGCTTGTCCGGCAAGACCATAGCCAGTCTGCCGCTCCTGGAAGAGCTGGCCAAGCCGGGTCACGACAAGATCGTGCGGTCCGCAGGCAACCTGAGCCTGCGCCGGAGCACTCGGCAGCGCCAGCAAGACGCCAACCAAGCCCATTCTGATCCATCGAAACGTGAAATAGCGTGCCATAAGGCACCTCCTTTGCCTGCGCATGCCGGCAAGGAGAGGCATATGGGCCGCCTCAGTGTGCCGGTACGCTCCAGGCCTGGTTCGACGACTTCATCGCGTCGCTCCTTCTGGTTTCCGGTTCATGCCCCGAGCTATCGCTGGGGCTCTATGAATCGATATGGGTAGGCGCCGTTGCGGAAACAAGCATCGGCCTAAGAAAGCGCCGAGATCATCCGCCCCGACACGCCGGCAACATTGCAATGGCCGCATCGCCCAGCAGTTTGCGCAGATCGATCGACGTCGTCAGGGGAAAGAACTTTTCGCCGGGCTTGCTGCGCATGTGAATGGCGGCAATCAGCGGCCCGTTGCCGACGGCACCGGCCCGGCAGCCGCCCTTGATTGTCACTGTAATGCTACCTTTGCCGTCACTGCGCCCGGTCGCGCGGAAGGCGCGCGCCTTTGCCAGGCCCGCCGAAAGCCTCTCGACATCGGCCCTGGCGATACGTGCCTGCTGGATATGTTCGAAGGTTGGGCTGGCGACGACACCTGGCGTTGCGTCGCCATCGACGATCTCAAGCGGCACCACCTCGTGCACCGGTCCATAAGGCGCCGGCGCTTCCAGCGAAAAGTCCAGCACGACATCGGCGTTGCGCAGTTTCAGGGCGGCCGGCATCACCGCGGCAACGCTGAGCACCGCGGGATCGGCCGCAAGTGGGTCCATGGTAGCCAGTCTGACCAGTGCCGATGGCGTGATGGATGCGCAGCCGGCCGCCAAAAGCGCGGCAACCAATGCGCTGACACGAAATACATGTTTGATCATGAGGGGAATCCATATTTGACAGCCAATAATTATTGTTTTACGATAATAAATGCAACCGATAAAAGAAGGACCATGAAATGGCGGAACGAGAACGGGCCCGCCGGCTGAGCCGGCAGCTGGAATATCTGGTCGCGGCGATCGTCGTGATCGTCCTCGGCGTCGTGGCCGTTGGGCTGGGATGGGCGCTTATGGAACCGGAACGGATTGGCCCGTTCGCCGCGCAGCAATACGGCTTTGCCACTCCTGCCCACAGCTCCGACATCTCGACATGGCTGCTGGTGGCGATCTTCCTGGTTCAGACCGTTCCGATGGTCGCGGGCCTGCTGGGACTATGGGCAGCCCTCCGCGATATCGGCCGCCGCGAGACGATTGGCATTGAAGCCGCGCGCTGGCTACGGCGGGCCGGCATCGCCTTTTTCATCAATGCACTCGTCATGCTGGTCTCGCGTCCGGTCGTCTCGCTCGTTTTGTCGATCGACATGCCGCCCGGCCAGCGCTTCCTCTCCATCGGCTTCGGGACGCCCGAATTGTTCACCTTGCTGGTATCCGGCGTGCTGGTGATGTGCGGGCATCTGATGACGGTCGCCGCCGAAATCGAAGACGAGAACAGGCGGTTCGTCTGATGCCGATCATCGTCAATCTCGACGTCATGCTGGCGCGCCGCAAGGTGCGCTCCAAGGAACTCGCCGCCAAGATCGGCATCACCGAGCAGAACCTGTCGCTGCTGAAATCCGGCAAGGTGAAGGGCGTGCGCTTCCCGACACTGGCGCGCATCTGCGCCGAACTCGACTGCCAGCCGGGGGATTTGCTCGAATATCGGCCAGGGGCCGAGGAAGAGGATGATGCATAAAAAACGGGCGCCGATGGCGCCCGTTTCATTTTCGAGATTGGCTGTCGTCAATTCATCGTGGGAATGACGAACTCGGCACCATCCTTGACGCCCGACGGCCAGCGCGAGGTGACCGTCTTGGTCTTGGTGTAGAAGCGGAACGCGTCCGGGCCGTGCTGGTTGAGATCGCCGAAGGACGACGCCTTCCAACCACCGAAGGTGTAATAGGCGATCGGCACCGGGATCGGCACGTTGATGCCGATCATGCCGACCTGCACGCGGCTGGCGAAATCGCGCGCCGCATCGCCGTCGCGGGTGAAGATGGCGACGCCATTGCCCATCTCATGGTCGTTGGCGAGCTTGATCGCGTCCTCGTAGCGCGGGGCGCGCACCACCGAAAGCACCGGCCCGAAGATCTCTTCCTGATAGATGCGCATGTCCGGCGTCACATTGTCGAACAGGCAGCCACCCATATAGTAGCCGTTCTCGTAGCCCTGCATCTTGAAGCCGCGACCGTCGACGACGAGCTTGGCGCCTTCCTTGACGCCGATGTCGACGTAACCCTTGATGCGCTCCAGCGCCTGCGCGGTCACCACCGGGCCGAAATCGGCCGACGAATCGGTCGACGGACCGACCTTGAGGCTCTCGACGCGCGGGATCAGCTTTTCCATCAGCCGGTTCGCGGTATCGTTGCCGACCGGAACCGCAACCGAGATCGCCATGCAGCGCTCGCCAGCCGAACCGTAGCCGGCGCCGATCAGCGCATCGACCGTCTGGTCCATGTCGGCATCGGGCATGATGATCATGTGGTTCTTGGCGCCGCCGAAGCACTGCACGCGCTTTCCGGCCGCGCAGCCGCGCGAGTAGATGTATTGCGCGATCGGCGTCGAGCCGACGAAGCCGATGGCCTTGATGTCCGGATCGTCGAGGATGGCGTCGACCACTTCCTTATCGCCGTTGACGACGTTGAGAACGCCCTCCGGCAGGCCGGCCTCGATGAACAGCTCGGCGATGCGCAGCGGCACGCCCGGATCGCGCTCGGAAGGCTTCAGGATGAAAGCGTTGCCGCAGGCGATCGCGGGGGCGATCTTCCAGAGCGGGATCATCGCCGGGAAATTGAACGGGGTGATGCCGGCGACGACACCGAGCGGCTGCCGCATCGAATAGACGTCGATGCCGGGGCCGGCGCCGTCGGTGAACTCGCCCTTCATCATATGCGGCGCGCCGATGCAGACCTCGACCACTTCGAGGCCGCGCTGGATGTCGCCCTTGGCGTCGGCGATGGTCTTGCCGTGCTCACGCGCCAGGATTTCGGCCAGCGAGTCATATTCGCGGTTGGCGAGTTCCAGGAACTTCATCAGCACGCGCACGCGGCGCTGCGGATTGACCGCCGCCCACTTTATCTGTGCCGCCTTGGCGTTTTCGACAGCGGCGCGCAGCTCCGACTTGGAGGCCAGCGCGACCGTGCCGCGCACCGAGCCGTCCATCGGCTGCATCACGTCCTGCTTGCGTCCGCTCGTACCGGCGACGCGCTTGCCACCGACGAAATGACCGTATTCGATCATGGTTCTCTCCCTGGATTTTGATGAGGCCATTGTCTGCCTTTGAGGATCGGAACGCAACGCGAGGGAAATCGCAGCCGTTGTGCAAGGATTAAATACCGAACTGGACAGAAGCATCAAACAGCGCAAAGATGCCGATGGTTCGTTTCGTCCGGAATACAGGCAAGCCCACCCGCCCGGAGGCATCATGAATTGGGATGACGTGCGTATCTTCCTGGCCGTGGCCCGCTCGGGCCAGATCCTGGGCGCCGCAAAACGCCTCGAGTTGAACCATGCCACGGTCTCGCGGCGCATCGCCGCGCTCGAAGAGGCCTTGCGGACCAAACTGTTTCGCCGGCTTACCACCGGTTCCGAGCTGACGCCGGCCGGAGAACGCTTCCTCGACATTGCCGAGCGCATGGAAGCGGAGATGATCGCCGCGCGCTCGACGGTGGCCGGCGAAGGCGACGACATTTCCGGCACCGTGCGCATCGGCGCGCCCGACGGCTTCGGCGTCGCCTATCTCGCGCCGCGGCTTGGCGCGCTGACCGCACTGCATCGCGAACTCACGATCCAACTCGTGCCGGTGCCGCGCTCCTTCTCGCTGTCGCGCCGAGAGGCCGACATCGCGATCACCGTCGAACGGCCGACCGAGGGGCGACTGGTTGCCGGCAAGCTGGTCGATTACACGCTCGGCCTCTATGCCTCGCGCGCCTATGCCGAAAAGCACGGCCTGCCGGCGAGCAAGGCCGAACTGCAGCAACATCCGTTGATCGGCTATGTGCCTGACCTCATCGTCAGCCAGTCGCTCGACTACGCGGCCGAGTTCAGTCCGGACTGGCATTCCACTTTCGCCATCTCCTCGGCGCTCGGCCAGGCGGAGGCGGTACGGTCCGGTGCTGGCGTCGGCATCCTGCATACTTTCGTCGCCCGCTCAATGCCGGAACTGGTCCCCGTGGAAGCAGCCACCCCGATCCGCCGCGCCTACTGGCTGGTCTATCATGAAAGTGTCCGCCAGCTGCGGCGCATTCAGGTCGTCGCCGCCTTCATTGCCGGGCTCGTTGAAAAGGACCGCGCCCTGTTTTTGTAAGCCACACTTCTTCATCGCCACGCTGCGGAAAATCCGCCCTGGCCATTGTCAAAGAACACTCCCGTTGCGGGAGAAGTCGGGAAGCGGGGCGCCGGGTCGGTGCCTCACACTATTCTAATGCTGGCGCCTTCCGGGCGCCCCGCCGGTGTTCTTGCCCCGGACCGACCTCGCACGTCATTCGCGACGGCAGACTTCGGGCCTCAAAGCCGCCATTCGCGGCGGCCGGGTTTTTCCAGGGCCCGGACTTAGGGCTCGTCACCAGACAACGCCACCGTTAGCGCTGCCAGTCCGGCACCGACGTCCTCCCTGATACCCGGTGCGCACCAGGTTCCCGTTGAGGACGGCTTTCAGGCGCAAGGATGCCGCAGGCCAGGAAGGGTGTGGAAAGAATTGCCGGGAAATTTAATGCGCGATCGGATAGTCAATTGAAATAAAAGGATGATTTCTTTCCTCAAGGGCTTGTCGAAGAAGACCGCCCCCTGTTTCTTTAGCTTGGCCGCACATTTCGTGCTTGGGGAAACAAAGTGTTGTCACGACCCTATGTCGAATTGCTGCGCCAGGCCCGCCGCGCTGCGCGACGGCCTGACGAGGCGGAGGATCTCCTGCAGACGGTGCTGCTTTCGGCGATCGAAGCCGGTCGTGCCGATCTTTCCTGCCCCGACAACCGCAAATGGCTGCAAGGCGCGCTGCGCAAGCGCGCGGCATTCGATGCCCGCGCCGCCGTCCGCCGGCGCCATCGCGAAACCCGCTGGCAGGCCGAGCCCATGGCATCGGTCGCGCGCGAGGACATGCCGAGGGCTTTCGTCGTCGCACTGCCCTCGGCGCTCAAAACCACCGCGCTCCTGGCGCTCACCGGCCATACACGGCAGGAAATCGCCTGGCTGCTGCGCCTGTCGGACCCTGCCTTGCGGCAGCGCATCGCCGAGATCAGGCGGCGCTGGCGCGACGCCGGTGGAAATCAGCTCGAAGAATTATCCGGTCTCGACGGCACGCTTCATTTCGGCCGCATCCGCCGCGCGCTGCTCGGGCCGGCGCGCCGCGATGGCGTGCTGCTCGCCAGCCACGATCCCGACGGTCATCTTTTTTTGGTGAGCCTTCCCTCACAAATCGGGATGGCGCGGCAACAGTGCGAACGCAAACCCTCAAACCAGGAGTAGACATCCCGTGTTTCGCAACAGAAAACTTGGCACCATCTGCTATTTCGTTTCCGACATCGGCCGCACCGAAGCGTTCTATCGCGACGTTCTCGGCCTCGAAGTCCAGAACATGGGCGACGACGGCGACGGCCACGATTGGCTGACGGCGCAGACCGCCAACGGCATCGAGCTGATCTTCTTCCAGAAGGAATCGCGACCCGGCAATTCGCCGATCATCGTCTTCGAAATCGCCGAAGGCGGCATCGACGACGTCGTCGCCGGACTGGCAGCCAAAGGCGCCACCATCGTCACGCCAGTGAGCCACGCCCCCGGGGGATGGTCGGCCGAAATCGCCGACCCGGACGGCCACCAGATCTCGATGTATCAGTCGGAAGAGCAGCCGCGTTCGCTGAAGAAATAGCGACGGAGGGGCGGTGCGCCGAAACTGCTTCGGCGCACGCCTCAGGCGTAGCGCGACATATTGAGTTCGCTGACGTCGATGTCAGGCTTCTTGCCTGAAATGACGTCGGCGAGCACCCGTCCCGAGCCGCAGGCCATGGTCCAGCCCAGCGTGCCGTGGCCGGTGGACAGGAAGAGATTGTCGAAACGGGTCTTGCCGATGATCGGCGGACCGTCCGGCGTCATTGGCCTGAGCCCGCACCAGAAGCTCGCCTTCGAGACATCGCCGCCGCGCGGGAACAGATCGGTGACGGAATGTTCCAGCGTTGCCCGCCGGGCGGGCCGCAGCGCCAGATCGTAGCCGGAAATCTCGGCGGTGCCGCCGACGCGGATACGGTCGCCGAGGCGGGTGATCGCCACCTTGTAGGTCTCGTCCATGACGGTCGATTCCGGTGCGCCGGCAGCGTCGCTGATCGGCACGGTGATCGAATAGCCCTTGATCGGAAAGACGGGAATCGAAAGGCCAAGCGGCTTCAGCATGATCGGCGAATAGCTGCCCAGCGCGCAGACATAGGCGTCCGCCGTCAAAAGCCCCTCGCTGGTATCGACGCCGGCGATTCGGCCGCCCTCGGTGGCGATGCCCTTGATCGTGGTGTTGAAGCGGAAGCGCACACCGCGCTTGGCGGCATGTTCGGCCAGCCGTTCGGTGAACATCTTGCAGTCGCCTGTTTCGTCACCGGGCAGGCGCAGACCGCCGACGAACTTGCCCTTGACGTTGCCCAATGCCGGCTCGGCGCCGATGCAGCCGGCCGGATCGAGCACTTCATAAGGCACGCCGAACTGCTTCAGCACCTCGATGTCGCCGGCGGTGCCGTCGAGCTGCTTCTGGGTGCGGAACAATTGCAAGGTGCCCTGGGCGCGGTCGTCATACTGGATGCCGATTTCGGCGCGCAGGGCCTTGAGACAATCGCGGCTGTATTCGGCGATCGGCACCATGCGCGCCTTGTTCACGGCGTAGCGCGCCTCGGTGCAGTTGCGCAGCATCTTGAGCACCCAGGAAATCATCGCCGGATCGACCTTCGGCCGGATCACCAGCGGCCCGAAATGCATCAGCAGCCACTTGATCGCCTTGATCGGTACGCCGGGACCGGCCCAGGGCGACGAATAACCCGGCGACACTTCGCCCGCATTGCCGAAGCTGGTTTCCAGCGCCGGCCCGCTTTGGCGGTCCACCACCGTCACCTCATGGCCGGCTTCCGCCAGATAATGGGCGGCCGTCACACCGATGACGCCGCTGCCAAGCACCAGAATTCTCATAGTCCCGCTCCTAGTCGCCCTGTCACGCCGCCGTTGGGCCATCCGGGTCGTCCTTGCCCTCTGTCTGCCGCATTTCCGCAACCGCGCCAAGAGGTGGCACAACGCTATTGGCACTGTAGACCAGCCGCAGTCGCGGTCGGCTGGGCCGGGCAACACTCGCACGAAGCGCCGCTTCCGGCTGGAACAGCACCTTCACCACCCGGATCTGCTCGGTTTCGCCTTCCGCCCGCTCGACCAGGGTAGTTTCGCCTTCCGTCATGCCAAGCAGCGACAGGCCCCATGGCGTCGTCATCGACAGGCTGCCGCCGACAACGCCGCGCGCCTCGTTCTGGATCACCGTGCGCGTCTCGGCCGCCTTGCCGTCGACGCGGAAAGTGACGCGGCTGTTGATCGTCACCACATCCGGATCGACGGAACCGATGAGCACCACGCTGGCGTTGGCGAGCTTCTTTTCCAGCACGGCGGCCAGCGGATCGCCCAGCGCGCGTTTCCGCTCCAGCAGCGTTTCCAGTATGGCGAAATCCTTGGTGGTCAGGCGGCAAGTTGTCATGGCCATCTCCCGCATCACAACCGCTCCGCCGGCGGCGGCTCGACGGCGACGATGTCGAGCGCCATTTCGCGGCCATCGCGGGTCGCCCAGTGCACGCGGTGGCCAACCTGCGCGCCGATCAGCGCCGTACCGAGCGGGGTGAGTATCGAGATGCGTTGCGCGGCGATGTCGGCTTCGGCGGGATAGACCAGTGTCATGTGTTGCTCGGCGCCGTCGCCGTTCCGCGCTCTGACGGTGGAGCCCATACGCACCACATTGTCGGGCATCGCGCCGGCGGCGGCCACCGTTGCGCGATCCATTTCGGAAAGCAGTTCTTCCGCGGTGTCGGGCAAACGGTCGAGCGATGCCCGCGCCAGTCCGGTCAGGCGACCGTGGTCGGTCGCGGTCACCAGGATGGTGTCAGGTGGACGAACCTTGATTGATCTTTGCATGGTAAACCTCTCATGTTGGATGGGCGCATCGAGGCGATGCGCGGCTGACCGCACGCATATGGCGGCCTCAAATCGAACCGACGCGCACTTTCACGCCTTCGGCTCGAAACTCAGATGTCGTGTTGAAATGCGCCCCGGTACGGACGGACGCGCAAAGGCGTCCGCGCCGGGGCTACGCTCCCGCGATGGGGCAGATCCTGAAACAGGTCCGGTTATGGGCAACGGTGCTCATGCGGCGAGCCTTGCCGACACAGGCTGGCTTGTCAAGCATGGCAAAGCCGCTCAGCCGCCGATGTAGCGCCGGTGGAAGCGATGGCCGAGGCTGGTCAGCACCTCGTAGCCGATCGTACCGGCGACATCGGCCACCGTGTCGAGCGGATGCGACGGACCGATCAGCTCGACCAGATCGCCCTCCTTCAGGCGTCCGTCCGGCAGCGCCGAAATATCGAGGATGATCGAATCCATCGAGACCCGGCCGATGAAGGGCAGTTCGACACCGTCGAAGAAGGCGGCGGCAGACGTGCGGCGATGCCAGCCATAGCCGAGCGCGATCGTCGCCATCGCGAGCGGGCCGGTTGCGTGAAAAGTGTGGCCATAACCGACGCCGGTTCCTGCATCGATTTGCCGGGTCTGGATCACCTTGGCTTCCAGTGTCACCACCGGCAGCATCGGGTTCTTGTGCCCCGGCGTCGGATTGATGCCGTAGAGCGCGGCGCCCGGCCTGGCCAGATCGTGATGATAGGGCTTGCCGAGGAAAATGCCGGAAGAGTTGGCGAAGGAGACCGGGGCCGGCGGCAGCATCTTGCGCAGCCGCTCGAACTCCAGCCGCTCGGCTTCGTTGGCGTCGCGTTCCGGCTCGTCGGCACAGGCGAGATGGCTCATCACCAGCCTGACATCGATGCCGTCGAAACGCGATGGGTCGGCCGCAAGCGCCTCCACCTCGACCGGCGCCATGCCGAGCCGCGACATGCCGCTATCCACCTGGACGGCAGCGAGCAATGTCAGGCCTTTTCGCTGCGCCAGCTTCCGCCACGCGGCAAGCTGCCCGCTGCTGTTGATGACGGGGATCAGCGCCGCATCGAGCGCCTCTTCCTCCGATCCGGGCAGCAGGCCGTGCAGCACGAAGATCGTCGGCTCGGACCCGAGGCCGGCGCGCAGCACGATGCCTTCCCAAAGATGCGCGACGAAGAAGGTGTCGCAGTCTTCCTTGCGAAGGGCTTTCGCCACCTCCACCGCGCCCAGGCCATAGCCGTCGGCCTTGACGACGCCGGCACAGGCGACGCCGTCGAGCCGCGCCTTGAGGCGCCGGTAGTTTTCGCGAATGGCGGAAAGATCGATGGTGAGGATAGCGCCGGCCGCCGCTTCATCGGGCTGGGCGGGCGCATGGATTGTCGATTTGGTCAATTCGGGTGGTCTGGCTCCGGCAATGCTGGCGGCATCGATCATCTTCGACCCCGTGCGGCAATACGATTGGCTTCCTGAACGCTTATGCCACCAGATGCCGGAAGGCCGCAACGACCTCTTCATAGACCTTGCGCTTGAACGGCACGATCAGGCCAGGCAGGTCCTGCATCGGGCGCCAGCCCCATTCGTCGAACTCGGCCTCATGCCCGCCGGGCGGCGGATTGATCTTGATCTCGCTTTCCTCGCCACGGAAGCGAAATGCGAACCATCTCTGCGTCTGGCCGCGATAGCGCCCTTTGAAGGCGATGCCGACCAGGTCGCGCGGCAGATCGTAATTGATCCAGTCTGGCGCTTCGGCGAGGAGATCGAGGTTTTTCATGCCCGTCTCCTCATAGATCTCGCGTTTCGCGGCCGCGAGCGGCTCCTCGCCCTTGTCGATACCGCCTTGCGGCATCTGCCAGAGCTGCGTGGTACCCGCGAATTCGCTGTCCGGCTCGGCGATACGATGGCCGACCCAGACCAGGCCCTGCGCGTTCAGCACCATCACGCCGACGCAGGGGCGATAGGGCAGCGTTTCGGGATCGACCGGTTTCTTGTTTGCCATGCTCATTTCCGCTCGGGATCGTTCGCCACGGCCGAGATCGGTACGATCTCGATGCCACGTTTCTTGGCCTCGTTGACCCAGGACGCGACCGCGTCGATCGTCACATTGAAGGCGGACCCGGTGCCGATGGCGTAACCCTTCGAGCGTGCCGTCGCTTCAAGCTGGTCGAGTTTTTTCAGGATCGCGCCACGGTCCTGTATCGCATCGATGGCGGTATCGGCGACCGCGAGCGGCACCCCGTCCTTCAGCGCCAGATCGGGCGCGACGCTGCGCGCCGACGAGCCGTCGTCGAGATAGCCGATGCCGCGTTTGCCCAGTTCCGCCATGATCGGGCCGAAGGCCTCGGTGTCGGTGGCGAAACGCGCGCCCATATAGTTCATGACCGCCGTGTAGTTCGTGGTTCGCGACAGAACCCAGCGCAGGTTTTTGAGGTTCTCGTCCGGCGTGGCGTCGACGGTCAGCGTGTTGCGACCGGGGTTCACATTCGGATAGTCGAACGGCTCCAACGGCACCTGCATGACGACTTCATGTCCGCGCCGGCGCGCCTCCTGCATCCAGCGACCGATACTGTTGCCCTGCGAGGCGAAGGCCAGGGTCACTTCTCCAGGCAATTTGGCGATCGCCGACTGCGTGCCGGTCTGCGACACGGCAAGCCCGCCGATGACGATGGCGACACGGGCGCCGCGAGCCCCGGACCATGGCCGCGCGTAGACGTCGAACGGGCGCCGGCCATCGGCCGAGCGGATCGGCAGCGGCCCGGTCTCGCTGTCTTCGATCAATGCCTTGTCCGGCAGATGTGCGACCGAAAGGTTCTGGCCGACGGCGGAGGCATCCTGAATGACGATGCCGGCCTGGCCGCCGGATTCGACCGGCTGCACGCGAATGATCTTGGGGCCTTCGGCGGAAGTGGCCGGACGGGACGAGGCAGGCTTGGCCGGATTGGCGGGCGTTGCCTGCGCTACTTTCCCGGTCTCGGCCGGCGCGTCCGGTTTCGGCGCGGGCGTGGCGACAACCTCCGGCTTGCGGAACGGCTTCTCGCCAAAAGCAATCATCGCCGAAGCCCCGAGCACCGCCAGGACAGCCAGGGCAGCGGCGATCTGGCCGCCACTGAACCGGCTTGCCGCACGCGGCGCGCGCGGCCCGGCCGATTGGCCAAGCGGTCGTTCGATCTCCTTGGTGAATTCAGCCAAGCCGCCAACCCCTGCGCGCCTGCACAGGCCCCCGAATCAAACTGCCGGAACCTTGCGGTTCCGGCAGCATCGCATTGCTTCAATCGGTCGACCAGCGCTGTGTTGCGCCAGCCGGACGGTGACAGCCCGAGCCTTCGCTCCGGGCCGGTCCTTACTGGTTCATCACCGCCTTGTCCGGGTTCGGCGGGAAGGACGGATCGGTCTTCTCGCCACGCAGCAGCTGCTCGGCGAAGATGAGCTGCAGATCGTTCTTCGGATCCGGCGGCACATAGGCTGCCGAGCCCGAGCCCTGCGAGCTTTCCTCGGCGCCCTTGATGTGGCCCTTCAGGTCCGATTCGCCACGGGTCAGGTCGCGGCCCTGCAATTCCGCCGGCACCGGCTGATCGACCTTGACATCGGGCGTGATGCCCTTGCCCTGGATCGACTTGCCCGACGGCGTGTAATAGAGCGCCGTCGTCAAGCGCAGCGCGCCATTTTCGCCAAGCGGAATGATGGTCTGCACCGAGCCCTTGCCGAAGGACTGCGTGCCCACCACCGTGGCGCGCTTCAGATCCTGCAAGGCACCGGCGACGATCTCCGAGGCGCTCGCCGAACCGCCATTGACGAGGACCACCAGCGGCTTGCCGTCGATCTCGTCGTTCGACTTGGTCTTGGCGTCGAAGCGGGTCACGTCCTTCGGATCGCGGCCGCGCGTCGAGACGATTTCGCCACGCTTCAGGAAGGCGTCGGAAACCGAAACCGCCTGATCGAGCAGACCGCCC
Source organism: Mesorhizobium sp. YL-MeA3-2017 (assembly GCF_030814575.1). Classification (NCBI taxonomy): domain Bacteria; kingdom Pseudomonadati; phylum Pseudomonadota; class Alphaproteobacteria; order Hyphomicrobiales; family Phyllobacteriaceae; genus Mesorhizobium; species Mesorhizobium sp. YL-MeA3-2017. The sequence continues at coordinate 2,587,615 of NZ_JAUSVH010000001.1, forward strand.
GGATTGAGCCGCAGGTCGAGCACATAGCCTTTCAGCTTGTCCTTCGGAATCTGCTTCTTGATCTCGGCGATGGCGTTCTCGAGATCGTCATAGGTCTTCTCGGTGAACGAGGTGATCTTCATGTAGCCGACATCGTTCTCGACCCGGAACTTCACCGCCTTGACCTTGATGATGTCGCGCACCACCGTGATGTCGAGCGGCTTGTCGGCGCCCTGGCGCAGGATCGTCAGCTTGATCGGCGTGTTGACCGCGCCGCGCATCTTCTCGACCGCGTCGTTCAGCGTCAGGCCGCGCACCTCTTGGCCGTCGATCTTAGCGATATAGTCGCCGGCAAGCACGCCGGCCTTGGCGGCCGGTGTGTCGTCGATCGGAGTGATCACCTTGACGAGATCGTTCTCCATCGTCACTTCGATGCCGAGACCGCCGAACTCGCCCTTGGTCTGCACGCGCATGTCCTGCGCCTGATCGGCGTTCATGTAGGACGAGTGCGGATCGAGCGACGACAGCATGCCGTTGATGGCGTTCTCCACCAGCGACTTGTCATCCGGAGGCGTCACATACTGGGCGCGCACACGCTCGAAGATATCGCCGAAGATGGCGAGCTGCTTGTAGGTCTCCGAGCCCGCCGCGTTCGCCGCTGTGCTGGGTACGCCATAAACCAGGCTCATGGCTGACGCGCCCATCAGCGCGCCGGCGAACAAGAGCGACACTTTCCGCATCATTTCACGTCCTTCCAGAGAATCGATCCGCCCACCATGGGTTAGGATCGACAGGTTTTCCATCCTTGCGGAACTCGATGTAGAGTTCCGGCGTGGCATTTCCATTCTGCGCTGCAGACGTGCTCGCCACCCGGGCTTCGCCCATGGTGCCAATCGGTTCGCCCGAGAGCACGGCCTGGCCAGCCGCTACGTTCAATTTGCTCATTCCCGCCAACACGACATGATAGCCGTCGCCGGCGTTCAGGATCAAGAGTTGGCCATACGAGCGAAACGGCCCCGCATAAAGAACGCTTCCATCCGCCGGTGCGGTGACGATGGCTCCCGATTGTGTCGCAACCATGTCGCCTTGCATGATGCCGCCGCTGCCGTCCTCGCCTCCGAACCGGCGTCGCATTTTGCCGGTAACCGGCAGGGCAACCTGCCCTTGCATCGCCGAAAACGGCGATACCGATGCCAGGCGATTGGCTTCCGGAACCGGGGTTGCGGCAGCGACTGCATCGGCGTTCGCCTTGTCGATCGCATCCTGCTTTGCCTTTTCCGCGGCTTTGCGTGTCTTGTCCGCCTCGGCGTCGAGCGAGGCGATCAGGTCCTTGAGGCTGGAGGCCTTGGCCGCCAGTTCCCGCGCCCGCTTCTGCTCGTCCGCCTGAGCCGTTTCGGTATCGGCCTGAAGCTTCTCCTTGGTCTGCAGCAACAGGTTGAGTCGCTGCTTCTCGGCGAGCTGATCCGTGACCGCGGCGGCGAGGCGCGCCCGCTCGGCCTCGATCGAAGCCGTCACCTTGGAAAGTTCCGCCAGTTCGGCCATCACCACGTCGGCGCGGTGCCGCAGTTCCGGCACGACGGCGCCAAGCAGGATGGCGCTGCGCACCGAGGACAGCGCATCCTCCGGCTGGACCAGGATCGCCGGCGGCGGATTGAGGCCCATGCGTTGCAGCGCGCCCAGCACCTCGGCCAGCACGTCGCGGCGCGAAGCCAGCGATTCGCGCAGCTTTTTTTCCTGGTCCTTGAAGCCACCCAGCCTGGTGCCGATCTCCTCGATGTCCTGGCTGAGCTTCTGCTCGGTCTTGGCCGACTGGATAAGGGCCGCGGTAATCGACGCGGAATCCTTCTTCACCGTGGCGATATCGGCGGCGAGCTTGCCAAGCCGCTCGCCCGACAGGGTGATCTCCTTGGATACCCGCTCATATTCCGCCCGGTTCTGGTCCGCGTCGGGCGGCGTTTCGGGGGTGTTTTGTGCGTGAGCCGAAGACGACATGACGAACGCAGCTGCAATGAAGCAACCGCGCATGATGCCCGATCTCGACTTTTCACGCTCTACCATGGAAGCCCGACTGTATTCGCGGCTTCGTTAACGAACCATCAACCATAATTATTCGCTCACCCACCTTCTGGGCTTCTCGAACCGCAATGGGGCGAAAATCGGATCAGCGCTCTAGGAGCGATGGTAAGGATGGCCGGCAAGGATCGTGGCGGCGCGGTAGAGCTGTTCGCCCAGCATGACCCGCACGAGCTGGTGCGGCCAGGTCATGGCGCTCAACGACACGACAAGATCGGCCTGATCGCGCAGCGACTGGTCGTGGCCGTCGGCGCCGCCGATCGCAATCACCAGCGCGCGACGCCCGCCGTCGCGGAACAGGCCGAGACGGCCGGCGAATTCCTCGGACGAAAAGGTGCGGCCCCGCTCATCCAGCAACACCAGCGCGCCGCCGGGCTGAAGCTGCGTCTGCAGGCGCTGGCCTTCCTCGCGCCGGCGCTCGCTGGCCGTCTGGCCGCGGCTTTCGGCGATTTCGGTGACGCCGGAAAACTCGAGGCCGATCGCGGCTCCGCTTTTGGCAAAACGGTCGAAATAGCGAGCGGCCAATTCTCTTTCGGGGCCGGCTTTCATCCGGCCCACGGCATGTACGATGATCTTCATCCCTGCCTCGCGGAGCCTAACGGCTCAGTGGAGGGTCTCTTCCTCGAGATCGGGTGCCAACCACATCTTTTCAAGATTGTAGAAGTCACGAACCTCTGGACGGAAGACGTGCACGATCACATCGCCGGAATCGATCAGCACCCAATCGGCGCTGGCCAGACCCTCGACGCGCGCGTCGCCCAAGCCGGCGTCCTTCAGCGCTTTGAGGAGATGGTCGGCAACCGCCGTCACATGACGGTTCGAGCGGCCCGACGCGATGACCATATAGTCGCCGAGGCTCGATTTTCCCTGGATGTCGATGGGGACGATGTTTTCGGCCTTGGAGTCTTCCAGACTGGCAAGGACTGTCTTGATGGCGCGGGCCGAGGCGTCGATGCCGCCTATCCCGGCCGCCGAAGGCACGATGTCGGCCTTCTTCCGCAGTGCTGTTCTCAGTGTCTTTCCTTTCACGAGAAGAACAACCAAATCACCGGCAACGCAGGTGACACCACTTAGATAGGCAGAGTCGCATTGCACTTTCAAGACAAACGCTTCGCGTTAACGCGGACACGCCCGCAGGGCGTCATCAACCCGCAGGCAAAGCGGAGGACTATTTCTTTGCCGCCTGCCTGATCTCGGTCGAAGACAAGAGCGAACGCGGGCCATGGATGAAGGTCCAGGCCGGCGCCCTCATGCGCGCCAGGATCGGCGCATCGCCCTCGTCGACGCGGGCGTAGTCGAAGGTCTTGGCGACGACCGAGGACAGGAAGGACAGCGTCGAACCCGGCCTGTCGATGACGGCGATCGGAAAGGTCATCACGATCTGGCGCCAGCGTTGCCAGCGATGGAAATCGCGCAACGAATCCGCTCCCATGATCCAGACGAAGTCGATGCCCGGGTTCTTGGCCCGCACCAGCGCCAGCGTGTCGGCCGTATAGCGGATATGGTGGCTTGCCTCGAAGGCAGTCACCTTGATGCGGGGGTTCTGCGCAATCTTTTCCGAAAGCCTGATGCGTTCGGCAAGCGGCGCCAGTTCGCGCGTGCTTTTCAGGGGATTGCCGGGCGTGACGATCCACCAGAGCTGGTCGAGCGCCAGGCGCCTGAGAGCGATCTCTGCCACCAGCGCATGCCCGGCATGGGCGGGATTGAACGAGCCGCCGAACAGACCGATCTGCATGCCTTTCTCGGCATAGGGCATCCGCAGATATCGGGAGGCGACCGCCTCGCCCTTACCCACATGGGAAGCGTCGATCCGTGAAGCGGAGCCGGCCTGAGGCGCGTCGGAAATCAGTTTTACCCCCAAACCAAGCTCGCGGCACCCGCCACTCTCCCCAAACAAGGGAGAGCAACAATCTCCTTCACGGCCGCACCTGCCCGTTGCCGCGCACCCGGTACTTGAACGATGTCAGCTGTTCGACGCCAACCGGCCCGCGCGCATGCATCTTGCCGGTCGCGATGCCGATCTCGGCGCCCATGCCGAATTCGCCGCCATCGGCGAACTGGGTCGAGGCGTTGTGCAGGAGGATCGCCGAGTCGATCTCGTTGAAGAACCGTTCGACGACGGCCACGTCCTCGGCGACGATCGCCTCGGTGTGATGCGAGGAGAAGGTTTCGATATGCTCGATGGCGCCATCGACACCGTCGACCAGCTTCACCGCGATGATGGCGTCGAGATATTCCGTCACCCAGTCGGCATCCGTGGCGGGTTTGGCATCGCCAAAGGCCTTCAGCACATCGGCTTCGGCATGGATTTCGCAGCCGGCTACGCGCAGGGCCTCCAAAATGGGAATGAGATGCGTACCAGCGACCGCCCTGTCGACCAGCAGCGTCTCGGCGGCGCCGCAGATGCCGGTGCGGCGCATCTTGGCGTTGACGGCGATGGCCACCGCCATGTCGAGCTTTGCCGACTTGTCGATGTAGAGATGGCAGATGCCTTCCAGATGCGCGAACACCGGGACGCGCGCTTCCGTCTGCACACGCTCGACCAGGCTGCGGCCGCCGCGCGGGATGATGACGTCGAGATTGCCGGAAAGCCCCTTCAGCATCTCGCCGACGGCGGCGCGATCCGTGGTCGGCACCAGCTGGATCGCATCCTCGGGCAGATTGGCGGCCTTCAGCCCTTCCACCAGGCAGGCATGAATGGCGGAAGAGGAATTGATGGAATCCGAGCCGCCGCGCAGGATGACCGGATTGCCGGCCTTCAGGCACAAGGCGCCGGCATCGGCGGTGACATTCGGGCGGCTTTCGTAGATCACGCCGATGACGCCGAGCGGCGTACGCACGCGTTCGATGTGCAGGCCGTTCGGCCTGTCCCATTCCGCGATCACGTCGCCAACCGGGTCTTTGAGTGCCGCGATCTCGCGGATGCCGTCGCTGATCGCCTTGATGCGCGCCGAAGTGAGTTTCAGCCTGTCCATCAGCGAAGGCGAAAGGCCTGCTTCTTCGCCGTTCTTCATATCAATTGCGTTGGCGGCGACGATCGCCGCCTCGTTGCGCATAATCGCATCGGCCATCGCAAGCAGCGCGGCATTCTTGCGGTCGCTGGAAGCGATGGCGAGTGGTCGGGCCGCCGCGCGCGCCTTGCGGCCGAGTTCGGCCATCAGCGTGACCGTATTGGCTACCGACCCTTCATGCAGCTTCAGCATGGCTCATTCTCCGCTGTCGGCACCGGCATGGCTCACCACGAGATCGTCGCGATGGATCATCGCCGAACGCGCCTCGTAGCCCAGCACCGCCTCGATCTCGGCTGTCTTGAGGCCGGCGATTCTTACGGCATCGGCCGCATCATAGGCAACCAGCCCGCGGGCAATCTCGCGCCCCTCGGGCGAGAGGATAGCGACGGTGTCGCCGCGCGCGAAATTGCCGCTGACCAGCTTCACACCCGCCGGCAGCAACGATTTGCCGGATATCAGCGCCCCGACGGCGCCGGCATCGACGGTGAGCCGGCCGGCCGGCTCGAGCTGGCCGGCGATCCAGGTCTTGTAGCCTTTCACCGGCGTCGGGCTCGGCTTGAAGAAAGTCGCCCGTTCGCCACGTTCGATCGCCATCAGCGGCGACAGCCTGGTACCCGCCGTGATGATCATCGCCGTGCCGGCGGCATTGGCGATCTTGCCGGCGTCCAGCTTGGTGCGCATTCCGCCGCGCGACAATTCGGAGGCGGCGGCACCGGCCATCGCCTCGATGTCGGGCGTGATGCGCTCGACCACTGGAATGAAGGCGGCATTGGGATCGCGCGCCGGAGGCGCCGTATAGAGCCCGTCAATGTCGGAGAGCAGCACGAGGAGATCGGCGCCCATCATCGTCGCCACCCGCGCCGCCAGCCGGTCATTGTCGCCGTAGCGGATTTCGGACGTCGCCACCGTATCGTTCTCGTTGATGACCGGCACCGCCTTCATCTTCAGCAGCGTCGAGATGGTCGCCCGCGCATTGAGATAACGACGGCGCTCTTCCGTATCGCCGAGCGTCAGCAGGATCTGGCCGGACTTCAGGCCGTGGCCGCCAAGCGCGTCCGACCATGCGCCGGCAAGCGCGATCTGCCCGACGGCGGCGGCGGCCTGGCTTTCCTCCAGCTTGAGCGCCCGCTTGCCCAGTCCCAGAATGGTGCGGCCGAGCGCGATCGCACCCGAGGACACGACGAGAACCTCCGCTCCGCCGGCGGCCAGCGTGCCGACATCCTGCGCCAATGAGGCCAGCCACTCGCGTTTCAAACCGGTCGTGCGGTCGACCAGCAACGCCGAGCCGATCTTCACCGTGATGCGGCGATATTTCTTCAGGGACTGCGCGGACATGACTAGCGTTCCCAGCGCGTATCGACCTTTGCCGGCACGGCGTCGCGTGCCTCGGCCACCACGGCCATCAGTGCGCGCAGCACTGCTTCCACGCCTTCGCCGGTCACCGCCGACAACAAGAGCGGCGCGCGGCCGGCGGCACGTTTCAGCGAGGCCGTCTTCTTCTTGCGTTCGTCGGCGTCGAGAATATCGATCTGCGACAGCGCGACGATCTCGGTCTTTTCCGCGAGCCCGTGGCCATAGGCCACCAACTCGCCCCGCACGGTCTTGTAGGCCTTGCCGGGGTTTTCCTCCTGCGCGGAGACGAGATGCAGCAGCACACGCGTGCGCTCGACATGGCCGAGGAAGCGGTCGCCGATGCCGACGCCTTCATGGGCGCCTTCGATGAGGCCCGGAATGTCGGCGATGACGAATTCACGCGCATCGACGCGGGCAACGCCGAGGCCCGGATGCAGCGTGGTGAAAGGATAGTCGGCGATCTTCGGCTTGGCCGCGGTCACCGCAGCCAGGAAAGTCGACTTGCCGGCATTGGGCAACCCCACCAGCCCGGCATCGGCGATCAATTTGAGCCGCAACCAGATCCACATTTCCTCGCCCGGCAGGCCGGGATTGGCGCGACGCGGCGCCTGGTTGGTCGATGTCTTGAAATGCTGGTTGCCGAAACCGCCATTGCCGCCAGCTGCCAGCCGGAAGCGCTGGCCGATCTGGGTCAGGTCGCAGATCAGCGTCTCGTTGTCCTCGGCATAGACCTGGGTGCCCACCGGCACTTTCAGCACTATGTCGGCGCCCTTGGCCCCGGTCATGTTGCGGCCCATGCCGTGCGTGCCGGTCTTGGCCTTGAAATGCTGCTGGTAGCGATAGTCGATCAGCGTGTTCAGCCCATCGACCACTTCCAGCCAGACATCGCCGCCGCGGCCGCCGTCGCCGCCATCCGGCCCGCCGAACTCGATGAACTTCTCGCGCCGGAAAGACACGGAACCAGCGCCACCGTCACCGGAGCGAATGTAGACCTTGGCTTGATCGAGGAATTTCATCGGACGACGCGATTTCTGCTGCTATGGAACTTCATGAACCTGTCTGCTCTAAACTATGGCGAAGCCTAGAGCGAGAGCGGAGCGGGTCGTTTTTGCGGCCCGGCGCGGGAGAGTTTGTCATGCGGGTAGTGACCTACAACATTCAATACGGCATCGGCCTCGACGGCCGCTATGACCTCGCCCGCATCGTCGATGCGGTTCGTGGCGCCGATGTCATCGCGCTGCAGGAGGTCACGCGCAACAATCCCAAGAATGGCGGACACGACATGGTGGCCGCGATCATGGAAGCGCTGCCCGACTATTTCGCCGTCTACGGTTCCAACTTCGAGGCCAATGCCGGCTCCGCCGTCATCGGCGGGCGTGCCCGCACCGTCACGTTCCAGCTTGGCAACATGGTGTTGTCCAAGACGCCGATCCATCTGTCGCGCAACCTGCTTCTGCCGCGCGGCCGCTCCATCGGCGCGATGAACTTCCAGCGCGGCGCGCTGGAAGCGCTGATCGAAACGCCACTCGGCTTCGTGCGTTTTTATTCCACCCATCTCGATCATCGCAATCCGCTCGAACGCGCCCGGCAGGTTCGCTTCCTGCGCGAACGTTTGTTGAACCATGCGCTCGAAGGCGGCGCCCTCAGCGGTCTCGGCGAAATCGGCCTGCCGGAGCCGCCCTGTCCCGAGGCCTACGTGGTTATGGGCGACTTCAACATGCTTCCCGGTTCGCCCGAATATGTCGAACTTGCCGGCCTGCCCGATCACGAATTCGGCCTGCCCTTGAGCGTCGACCTCGCCGTCGACGCCGCCGCCCGGCTCGGCTCCAGCGGCGCCGACCTCGTCACCTGGGTCGATCCGGACAGACCAAAGGACGAAAGCCGGCACAAGCGCATCGACTACATCTTCACCAGTGCGTCGCTGGCCGGTTCCCTGAAGCGGCTTTGGGTCGACCGCGAAGCCGAAGGCTCCGACCATCTGCCGGTCTGGCTCGAAGTGAACTGACCTATGCCGACCGAGGTTACAGCCGCACCCAGGTCCTCAGGCTCGTCCAGGTCTTGCGGTCGAGCCGGTAGCGCTCGACGGGCACCTGGCCGGCAACGATGGAATTCAGCATGCCCTGCCCGGCATACTGGAAACCGCACTTGTGGATGACCCTGCGCGACGCCGGATTGATGACCCTGGTCGACGCATGCAGAACCTGGATGGTGGTGCGGGTGAAGGCGAGATCGACCAGCGCATGCGCGGCTTCCGTCGCATAGCCGCGCTTCCAGTAGGGCTCGCCGATCCAGTAACCCAGCTCCAGGCCGCGGTCGGTGCCGTTCAATCCGGCGCAGCCGATGAAGGCCCCGGTCTCGGCCAAAGTCAGCGCGAAAACGATGCCGCCGCGCGGTGCGCGCGCCATGGCGAGGAAGGCGCGGGCCTCGTCGATGCCATAGGGATGCGGCATGCGGGCCAGCATTTCGGCGACGTGGCGATTGTCGGCAAGCGTGACCAGCTGCTCGATGTCCGCCTCGCACGGCGCCCGCATCGCCAGGTGCTCGGTGCGCAGCACCGGGCAGTCGATCGTGAAGCCTCCGTCGTCCGTGTAGTCCGCTTCGGCAACCATAGAAAAGTCCTCCAGGCATAAGAAAAAGGGGAGATGGTCACCCATCTCCCCTGATCCATTTCCTGGCTTGGCCAGACACCGGTTCCCGAGATGGGGCGCCGGTGTCGTGGTGCGGAACCGGCTACTCCGCTGCTTTAAGGGTCGGGTTCACCGACACGTAGGTTCGGCCATTGGCTTTTTTGGCGAAGGCGACGGAGCCCTGTTCCAGCGCAAAGAGGGTATGGTCCTTGCCCATGCCTACATTGACGCCGGCATGCCACTTGGTGCCACGTTGACGAATAATAATGTTGCCGGCGAGCACGGCTTCGCCGCCGAACTTCTTCACGCCAAGGCGCTTGGATTCCGAATCGCGACCGTTGCGCGACGAACCGCCAGCTTTCTTGTGTGCCATTTCATTGCTCCTTTGCGCCGCGAAGGCGCCTCAAAATCCTTATGAACGCGTTCGCGTTCCGTTTCAAGCCTGCTTGGGCGACACCAGCCGCCCGGCAGTCTTACTCGGCGGCGGCCTCGGCCTTGGCCTTCTTCGGCGCAGCCTTCTCCTTCTTGGGAGCGGCTTCCGCTGCGACTTCAGCCTTCACCTCGGCCTTGGCGGCCGCCTTCTTCGAAGGCTTGGCGCCACCGACCAGAATCTCGGAGATGCGCACGGTGGTCTGAAGCTGGCGGTGGCCGATCTTGCGGCGCGAATTCTGCCGGCGGCGCTTCTTGAAAGCGATGACGGTGCGGTTCTTGCCCTGCTCGACGACTTCGGCGGTAACCACCGCGCCGTCGACGAACGGAGCGCCGATCACGACATTCTCGCCTTCGCCATGCGCCAGAACCTGGCCGATTTCGACGACGTCGCCGACATTGGCCTCGAGCTTCTCGATCTTGAGCACATCGTTGGCGGCAACGCGATACTGCTTGCCGCCCGTTTTGATGACTGCGAACATTTTTTGCCTTTCGCTGTTCGGTCGGCCTTTATGAACCAAACGATCCTCTCGGGATCAGGCGGTTCGGCCGTCTTTTTGTCAGTCTGCGGGTTTAAAAAACAAGCGGCGCGGAGAATCCCCCACGCCGAATGCGCGTCGTCCCTAACCGAAGGTTCGGCGTGAGTCAAGCAAAGGCCGGAAAAGCCGGCATAAAAGCCTGAGAAGGGCCTTGTGTCCCGGCCAAGCAGCCGTTATCTAGTGCGCCGCGCCGACAGGCCGACCACGCTGCGGAGAAGTGGCTGAGTGGTTGAAAGCACCGCACTCGAAATGCGGCATACTCGCAAGGGTATCGGGGGTTCGAATCCCTCCTTCTCCGCCATCTGGTTCTTTTGGACCGATCCGCTCCCCACAGCACGATATTGCCGCCGATCACCACGGCGCCATCAAATGGCCTGACACCGCCCAGGGCTTTGAAGTCCGGCCACACAGCAGGGTTGTCGAGCGCGCCTTCGGGTGGGCGACCCGACGGCGGCGCCTCGTGCGTGGCTGTGAGGAGCGCATGGACTGCTCCGACGCCATTATCCACGTCGCTCACGGGAGCCTCCTCCTCAGACGGGTCGCTCACCAACAGGCGTTCTCAAACGAACTCCGGGCGGTTGAAGCCGATTCAAGTCACGAAATCTCCAAACGGAATGTAACCGGGCGTTCAGCATGTCGCTAAATCCACTTTCAATGCTTCTCGCCTAGAACGACAGCAGTTTGCATGAAGAGCATGGTTTAGACAGAGGAATATTGAAATTCCACTTGCTCAAAACCTGCCGGGGCCGCCAGAAGGCGAAGGCAATGGTTAAGTACAGCTATGAGTTATGAAGGCGTCGTCGCGCTGCTGAATCCTGCGATGTCGGCAATATATTGCGCATCTTTAGTCGTGCTTTGGCGACATCAACGCCACCTCACCTATATCGTAATCTTCGCTCTTTCATATGCGATCAGGGGCCTCTGCTTCGGCGTCCTCTATTTCGCGTTTACCCAGGAAGCGCTGGTGCTCCGGCTCGTCGCCAACTCGTTTGTCCTTTTGGCTATGATGTTGCTGTACGTCGCGCTGTCCCGCCGAGATAAACAGCGGCCTCGATATGGCATCCTGTTCGCCATCGGCGCGATGTCGCTGGCGGCACTCTATTTCTACATGTTCGTGGAACCGAACTTGCCGGCGCGAGCTTTCATTCTCAATTGGGGGCTGGCGGCGGTCTGCCTGCTGATGCTGGGCGATGTCGGGAGACGTCCCCGCCGCACGCCGGTTGAACAATTGTTTTTCGGGCTCGTCGCCCTTGCTTGCCTGGGTTTCCTGCTTCGTCCCTTCACCTTCCACATTCCCGGTATCGCCGCCGATGAAATCGAAGCCACATACTGGCTGATCGTGTCGATCTCGGATGCTCTCATCTGTGCGACCTTGGGAGTGGGGATTTTCGCGATCATCGCCGTCGACATAATGGACGGTATGAAGACCGAGGCACAGACTGATGCCTTGTCAGGATTGCTCAATCGCAGGGGTTTTGATGCGCGCGCACACGATGCGCTTGCGCGGCAACCGGCCGACGCACGGGCAGCCCTGATCCTGAGCGATCTCGATAATTTCAAGGCGATCAACGATCGCTTCGGGCATAGCGGTGGCGACAGGATCATCCAGACCTTCTCCAGAATCCTCAAGGAGAAAGCCCCGGATGACGCCATCATCGCCCGTCATGGCGGGGAGGAATTCGTGGTCTTGCTTCCATCGGGACAGGCGGCCAATGCCCACAACTTCGCCGAGACTGTTCGGTCCATCTTCAAGGAAGGAACGCTGAATATGCTCTCGGGCGAATTTAGCCCAACAGCGAGCTTCGGGATCGCAGTTGCAAGCGAGGGCGAGAACCTCTCAGGATTGATGATCCGTGCCGACCGCGCACTTTACCAGGCAAAGAGCGAAGGGCGCGATTGCGTCCGGGAAAGCCGGCCAGGCGGCACGACGAGGTAAGGGCTAACGACCGACGCATCCGCCCCGAGACGCCTATCGGATCGCTTCAGTAATGCCGTGAGCCGGCGGGCGGTACTGCGCCGCCTGCCCAGCCCATGGCATTTCAGGCGTCGATGTCAGGCGTCTGCCCTGAAGGTCTGGCGCTGGCTGCCAAGGCCTTCGATGCCGAGTTCGACCACGTCGCCGGCCTTGAGGTAGCGCGGCGGCTTCATGCCCATGCCGACGCCGGGCGGCGTGCCGGTGGAGATGATGTCGCCGGGATGCAGGCTCATGAACTGCGACAGATAGGAGACCAGGAAGGCGACGCCATAGACCATCGTCCGGGTCGAGCCGTTCTGCATGGTTTCGCCATTGACCTTCAGCCACATTTTGAGGTCCTGCGGGTCCTTGACCTCGTCCTTGGTCACCAGCCAGGGCCCGGTCGGGCCGAACGTGTCGCAGCTCTTGCCCTTGGTCCATTGGCCGGACCGCTCGGTCTGGAAAGCGCGCTCCGAAACGTCGTGCGCCACGCAGTAGCCGGCGACATGGTCGAGCGCCTCGGCCTCCGTGACATATTTGGCGGTCTTGCCGATGACGACGGCCAGTTCCACCTCCCAATCGGTCTTTAGCGAACCGCGCGGGATCAGAACATCGTCATCCGGGCCGACGATGGCCGAGCTCGCCTTCATGAAGACCACCGGCTCGGGCGGCACCTGCAGGCCGGACTCGGCCGCATGGTCGGCATAGTTGAGGCCGATGCAGATGAACTTGCCGGTGCCGGCGACGCAGGGGCCGAGGCGCGGTTTGCCGGACACCGCCGGCAATGCCTTCGGGTCGAGCCTGGCCAGCGCCGTGAGCGATGCCGGGTCCAGCACCTTGCCGGCGATGTCGGCGACATGGCCCGACAGGTCGCGGAGCGTGCCGTCTCCATCGACAAGGCCGGGCTTCTCGGCGCCGACGGCGCCATAGCGAACGAGTTTCATGCAAATCCTCCAGTTCGTTCCAGTCGTCAGATCGACCAGCCGCCGTCGATGGCGTAGGCTTGGCCGGTCGTGTAGGTGGCGCCGGCCAGATGCACGGCGAGCGCGGCGATCTCCTCCGGCGTGCCGAGCCGGCCCATCGGCTGGCGGGCGATGAAGGCGGCCCGCGCGGCCTCATAGTCGCCCTGCGCGCGCATGCGGCTCTCCAGCGAAGGGCTTTCCACGGTGCCCGGACAGATGGCGTTGCAGCGAATGCCCCTGGAGACGAAGTCAGCGGCGATCGATTTGGTCAGCCCGATCACCGCCGCCTTGGTCACGCCATAGGCGAAGCGGTTGGGCACGCCCTTGATGCTGGACGCCACCGACGACATGTTGATGATCGAACCGTCGCCGCGTTCCAACATGCCCGGCAGCACCGCCTGGATGGTGCGCACCATGGCCTTCACATTGAGATTGAAGGCGAAGTCGAGATCGCCATCCTTCATCTCCAGCACCGAGCCGGAATGGACGAAGCCGGCGCAGTTGAACAAAACGTCGACACGGCCGATTTCGGCGAAAGCGCTGGCCACCGCGCCGTCGTCGAGCACATCGAGCCGGCGGGCGGTAATGCCCTTGGTCTTGGCCAGTTCGGCAAGCAGGGCCTCGTTGATATCCGTCGCAACCACGCGTGCGCCAGCTTCAACCAAGGCGAGCGCACTTGCCCGCCCGATGCCTTGCGCGGCCGCCGTCACCACCGCGACCTTGCCGTCGAGAGTACCCATGAACCGTCTTCCTCCTCCACGCCGGCGCCTTTGGCGCTTCGGCCGCCTCACTCACCGTCCCGGCGCCACCATCCGCGATCCGCAAGATGGACGCCGCGGCCGCCTCCTGGCCGTTCCGTCCGCATCCCTCGCCATGATGATCGCACGCACGGATAGTGCAGCCGATAGGGCCGGTCCTTGAGGGCCGACCGGCCGTACCTTACGGAAAGGCCATTGTCTTGGCCACCTCGTCTTGACGCCGGCATTGCAAAAAAGCTTCCCGGCAAGAAGCATTTCCTTCCCGTCCGATTGATGCTCTCATGGACAAAATGGGAGGCATGCCTTCCGCCGTTTCGAGGGAAGCAGCCATGATCGTCGACACCCATCTGCATCTGATCGACAGGCGGGCGCTGCGCTATCCCTGGCTGACCGGTGCACCAGCACTCAACCGGGATTTTTCGCATGCGGACTATGCGGTCGAAGCGCGCCGCGCCGGCATCGAGACGGCCATGCATATGGAGGTCGATGTCGATCCCGCCGACATCGAAGCCGAGACGGCCTATGTGAAGGCACTGGCGTCGGACAGGGAAAGCCTGGTCAGCGGCGCCATCGTTTCCTGTCGGCCGGAACTGGCGAGCTTTCCTGCCTATCTGGAGCGTGTGCGCGCCGATCCCTTCGTGAAGGGCTTTCGCCGTGTCCTGCATGTCGTGCCGGACGATGTCTCGGAAGGCGCGCTGTTTCGCGAGAATATCCGCAAGATCGGCGGCAGCGGTCTTACTTTCGACCTCTGCGTACAGCCGCATCAGATCCCGAAAGCGATCGCGCTCGCCGACCTCGCCCCGGATGTCCGCTTCGTGCTCGACCATTGCGGCGTGCCGGACATCAGGGGCAAGGCCGATCATCCCTGGCGCGCGCATGTCGCCGAGATCGCCCGCCGGCCGAATGTGATCGCCAAGATCTCCGGCATCGTCGCCTATGCCGATCCGTCGAGCTGGACGGTCGCCACCTTGCGCCCCTATGTCGAACACGTCATCGCCAGTTTCGGCTGGGATCGCGTGGTCTGGGGCAGCGACTGGCCGGTCTGCACCCTTGGCGGCGGCCTTTCGACATGGGTAGCAGCAACGCACGCTTTGCTCGAAGGCTGTAGCGAGGACGAACGCAGCCGGCTTCTGTCGGCGAATGCGAGACGGTTCTGGAATCTGTAGCGGCCGGGTATTTCCCACCCTGGCGGGAGACACTCCAACCCGCCCGAAACTGCGAAACACGGGCCAAAAAACAAAAAAGCCGGGCTGAGACCCGGCTTTTCGTTCTTTGATGCAGGCCGCTCAGGCCGGCAGGATGGCGCCTTCCAGCGTGGTCAGCTGGTGCAGGAACTGCTCTGCCTTGGTGCGCGATGCATCGTCCTTGGCGTCGTTCATGTCCTCGCGCGCTTCCTGGATGCGGCGAGCGATGTCGGCGCGGTCGATGTCCTTCACGGCCACCGCCGATTCGGCCAGCAGCGTGCAGCCCGAGGGCAGGATGTCGGCGAAACCGCCGAATACCACGTAGCGCTGTTCCTGGCCGCCGGCGGTCTTCACCGTCACGACACCCGGCTTGATGGTGGTCATGACCGGCGCGTGCTGCGCCATCACGGTCATCTCGCCTTCCGCACCCGGAATGACGACGGACTCGACCTGTTCCGAGACCAGCAGGCGCTCGGGCGAGACCAGTTCGAATTTGAAAGCTTCAGCCATGTCGTTCTAGCGAACAGCGAATAGTGATTAGCGAATAGATTTCGCCACTGGCCATCACATCTTCCTTATTCGCTACTCCCTATTCGCTTTTCGCTCCGATCAAGCCGCTTCGGCGGCCAGACGCTGGGCCTTCTCGACCGCCTCGTCGATGTTGCCGACCATGTAGAAGGCGGCTTCCGGCAGGTGGTCGTAGTCGCCGTTGCAAAGGCCCTTGAAGCCCTTGATGGTGTCGGCGAGGTCGACCAGCTTGCCCGGCGCACCGGTGAACACTTCGGCGACGAAGAACGGCTGCGACAAGAAGCGCTCGATCTTGCGGGCGCGCGCCACCGTCTGCTTGTCCTCTTCCGAAAGCTCGTCCATGCCCAGGATGGCGATGATGTCCTGCAGCGACTTGTAGCGCTGGAGGATCGACTGCACCTGGCGGGCGACCTGGTAGTGCTCGTCGCCGACGATCAGCGGGTCGAGCATGCGCGAGGTCGAGTCGAGCGGATCGACGGCCGGGTAGATACCCTTTTCCGAGATGGCGCGGTTCAACACGGTCGTCGCGTCAAGGTGGGCGAACGAGGTTGCCGGCGCCGGGTCGGTCAAGTCGTCGGCGGGCACGTAGATGGCCTGCACCGAGGTGATCGAACCCTTGGTCGTGGTGGTGATGCGTTCCTGCAGCGCGCCCATGTCGGTGGCGAGCGTCGGCTGATAACCCACGGCCGAAGGAATACGGCCGAGCAGAGCCGACACTTCCGAACCCGCCTGGGTGAAGCGGAAGATGTTGTCGACGAAGAACAGCACGTCCTGGCCCTGGTCGCGGAAATATTCAGCGACCGTCAGACCGGTCAGAGCGACGCGGGCGCGGGCTCCCGGCGGCTCGTTCATCTGGCCGTAAACCAGCGCTGCCTTCGAGCCCTGGCCGCCGCCCTTCTTGTTGACGCCCGACTCGATGAACTCGTGATAGAGATCGTTGCCTTCGCGGGTGCGCTCGCCGACGCCGGCGAACACCGAATAACCGCCATGCGCCTTGGCGACGTTGTTGATCAGTTCCTGGATCAGAACGGTCTTGCCGACGCCAGCGCCGCCGAACAGGCCGATCTTGCCGCCGCGGGCGTAAGGTGCCAGCAGGTCGAGAACCTTGATGCCGGTGACGAGGATCTGTGCCTCGGTCGACTGATCGACATAGGCCGGGGCCGGCTGGTGGATGGCGCGGATTTCAACGCCGTCGACCGGACCGGCTTCGTCAACCGGCTCGCCGATGACGTTGATGATGCGGCCGAGCATGCCCGGACCGACCGGAACCGAAATCGGCGCGCCGGTGTCGTAGACGGCCTGTCCGCGAACCAGACCTTCCGAGGTGTCCATGGCGATGCAGCGCACGGTGTTTTCGCCGAGGTGCTGGGCGACTTCGAGAACCAGGCGGTTGCCGACGTTCTCGGTCTCCAGCGCGTTCAGGATCGCCGGCAGGTGATCTTCGAACTGCACGTCGACGACGGCGCCGATGACCTGACGGACCTTGCCGGCGGCACCGACCGGCTTCTTGACCGGAGCCGGCGCCTTGACGCTTGCCACGGCCTTGGCCGGAGCTGCCGCCTTGGCGGGAGCCGCTGCCTTCTTAGCCGGAGCGGCCTTTGCCGCCGCCGGCGCCTTGGGAGCGGCCGCGGCCTTGGCCGGTGCTTCCTTCTTCGGGGTCGCTGCTTTCGCCATCGTCTTTACCCTTTTTCGTCCGTTTGGTTACCGCGTGATCCGTGCGAAGGCGGCGTGCCTTCGCGGTTCACGCTTAGAGCGCTTCGGCGCCCGAAATGATTTCGATCAGTTCCTTGGTGATCTGCGCCTGGCGCTGGCGGTTATACGTGATCGACAGCCTGTTGATCATGTCGCCTGCGTTGCGCGTCGCACTGTCCATTGCGCTCATCTTGGCGCCCATCTCGCCGGCCGCGTTTTCAAGCAGCGCCCGGAAGATCTGCACCGCGATGTTGCGCGGGATGAGGTCGGAGAGGATTTCGCCCGGCTCCGGCTCGTATTCATAGACGGCGGCGCCGTTCGCGGCCTCGCCCGAAGACTGAGCGGAAGCGGCGGGAATGATCTGCTGCGCGGTCGGAACCTGGCTGATCACCGACTTGAACTGCGAATAGAACAGCGTGCAGACGTCGAACTGGCCGTCATTGAACAGGCCGATCACCTTCTTGGCGATCCCGTCGGCGTTGACGAAGCCCAGCGTGCGCACTTCGCGCAGGTCGACGCGGTCGAGGATTTGCCCGGCGAAGTCGCGACGCAGGATATCGTAGCCCTTCTTGCCGACGCAGATGATCTTCACCTGCTTGCCATTGGCGAGCAGCCGGCGGATGTGGTCGCGCGCCAGTCGGGCGATCTGCGAGTTGAAGCCGCCGCACAGGCCGCGCTCGGCCGTGCAGACGACGAGCAGATGCACGTCGTCCTTGCCGGTGCCGGTCATCAGCGCAGGAGCGTCGCCGCCACCGCCGACCGCCTGGGTGATGTTGGCCAGCACCGCGCCCATCCGCTCGGAATAGGGACGCGCCGCTTCCGCGGCCTCCTGGGCACGACGCAGCTTCGCCGCGGCGACCATCTGCATCGCCTTGGTGATTTTCTGCGTCGCCTTGACGGAGGCGATGCGGTTACGAAGGTCTTTTAGTGAAGCCATGCTCCGAACCCGGTCCCGTCTTCCGCCGCTTTACGCGAAGGTCTTGGCGAAGTTGTCGATTTCGGCCTTGAGCTTGCCGCGCAGATCGTCCGACAGCGCCTTCTCCTTGCGGATCGCATCGAGAATGGCCTTGCCGGCCGTGCGCATATGGGTGAGCAGGCCCTGCTCGAACTTGCTGACCTGGTTCAGCGCCAGCTTGTCGAGATAGCCGTTCACGCCGGCGAAGATCACCGCGACCTGCTCTTCGGTCTTGAGCGGCGAGAACTGCGGCTGCTTGAGGAGTTCCGTCAGACGCGAACCGCGGTTCAACAGGCGCTGCGTGGCGGCGTCGAGATCCGAGCCGAACTGAGCGAAGGCCGCCATTTCACGATACTGGGCGAGCTCGCCCTTGATCGAGCCGGCAACCTGCTTCATCGCCTTGATCTGCGCCGACGAACCGACGCGCGACACCGACAGACCGACGTTCACGGCCGGACGGATGCCCTGGAAGAACAGATTGGTCTCGAGGAAGATCTGGCCGTCGGTGATCGAGATCACGTTGGTCGGGATGTAGGCCGAGACGTCGTTGGCCTGCGTCTCGATGACCGGCAGCGCGGTCAGCGAACCGTTGCCCATGTCGTCGTTGAGCTTGGCGGCGCGCTCGAGCAGGCGCGAGTGCAGGTAGAAGACGTCGCCCGGATAGGCTTCGCGGCCCGGAGGACGGCGCAGCAGCAGCGACATCTGGCGGTAGGCGACGGCCTGCTTGGACAGATCGTCATAACCGATCAGCGCGTGCTGGCCGTTGTCGCGGAAATATTCGCCCATGGTGCAGGCGGTGAACGGCGCCAGGAACTGCATCGGAGCCGGGTCCGAAGCGGTGGCGGCGACGATGATCGAGTAGTCGAGCGCGCCGCGCTCTTCCAGAACCTTGACGAACTGCGCGACGGTCGAGCGCTTCTGGCCGACAGCGACGTAGACGCAGAACAGCTTCTCCGATTCAGGGCCGGTCTCGTGCACCGACTTCTGGTTCAGCATGGTGTCGAGAATGATGGCTGTCTTGCCGGTCTGACGGTCACCGATGACCAGCTCGCGCTGGCCGCGACCGACCGGGATGAGCGCGTCGATGGCCTTGAGGCCGGTCGACATCGGCTCGTGCACCGACTTGCGCGGAATGATGCCGGGGGCCTTGACGTCGACGCGCATACGCTTGTCGGCCTTGATCGGGCCCTTGCCGTCGATCGGGTTGCCGAGGGCGTCGACGACGCGGCCGAGCAGGCCCGGACCGACCGGAACGTCCACGATGGCGCCGGTGCGCTTGACGGTGTCGCCTTCCTTGATGTCGCGGTCGGCACCGAAGATGACGACGCCGACATTGTCGGCTTCGAGGTTGAGCGCCATGCCGCGGATGCCGCCGGGGAACTCGACCATTTCGCCCGCCTGGACGTTGTCGAGACCGTAGACGCGGGCGATACCGTCACCCACCGACAGAACCTGACCGACTTCGGAAACTTCGGCTTCCTTGCCGAAATTCTTGATCTGGTCTTTCAGAATTGCGGAAATTTCCGCGGCGCGGATGTCCATCAGCCGACCTCTTTCAGTGCAAGCTTGAGCGAATTGAGTTTGGTTTTGAGCGACGTATCGATCTGGCGCGAGCCCATCTTCACGACCATGCCGCCGAGCAGCGAGGGATCGACCGTAACGGCGATCGTCACATCCTTGCCCGCGACGCTTTTCAGCGCGGCCTTGAGTTCGGTTTCCTGGGCGGAAGTCAGCGCATGCGCCGACGTAACCTCGGCCGCCACTTCGCCGCGGTGTTCGGCGGCGATACGGCGGAACGCCTTGATCATGCCAGGCACTGCGAACAGGCGGCGGTTGCCGGCCACGACACGCAGGAAGTCACCGGCGAGACCGCCGATCTTGGCCTTGTCGACGATGGCGGAAATGGCACGGACCTGCTCCTCGGTCGAGAAGACCGGGCTGCCGATGAGGCGCGTCAGGTCGGCACTGCCGGCAAGCATCGCGTCGAAGCTGTTAAGGTCGGCCTCGACCTTGGCAACGGATTTCGCTTCGAGCGCGAGCTCGAAAAGCGATGACGCGTAGCGTTCAGCGACAGCGGAGATTGGCGAGGACGTTTGGGCCACGGACCGTCTTTTCTCTTGTCTGACAGGCCGCAGATTGTTGGCGCGAGCGAAAACTCTGGCTAAATCTTTGACCTTACTAAATTTTTCCAAGCCAAGGGACGTGGCTTCCGCTGTTCCCCGGCCGAAAGTCGGTTGCCGTCTAGCACAGGCTTTTCAGGACCGCAATGCGTCCACGGACACGCTTTCAAGGCACTTTTGTCGCATCCAGCGGTCGAGTTCAATGGGCGCGGCCGGATTCGGCGCGATTCAGGGCAAAAAGCCGAAGGCGAAGGCGAGCGGCATTGCCGCCAGCACGATCTCCACCACGACCGCCGCCCAGTTGTAGGGCGTGTTGGCTCCGTCGGACATCATGGCGAGGATTCTTCCGAAGGCGGTGAACAGCCAGGAGAAGCCGAGCGCCATGTAGAGCAGCGGCTGGGCAAGCAGGATCGCGCACAGCCCGACGCCCAGGTAGAAACCGGCCATGCGGGCGCGCCCCTCGGCGATCGCCTCGGGTTTCTCCGGCTTGGGCTGGAGCCGCAGGAGCTTGAAGCAGAGGCCGGGCGCGAAGAACAGCGCCAGACCCAGGACGAGCGTGACGGCCGCGCTCGACCAGGCGAGCCATTCACCGTGGCTGGTCGGCCATGGAAACGAAAATGCCATTTGCTCGGATCCCCTCGAAAGCGTGCGCCGCATTGAAGATCATCGCCTTGGGAAGTCAAGCACGGCCGGCGCCTGGCCGGCAGCGCACGGTGCCCGATTGACTTATTATCAGCACACTGATATCAGTGCTTTGATACATGAAGGAGAGCGAGATGGCTCATCGGATTTTCGTCGCTGGCGCCACCGGGGCGATTGGACGCCGCCTCGTGCCGCTTTTGATCGAGGCAGGCCATACGGTCTGGGGCACGACCCGCTCCGCTTCCAAGGCGACGGAACTGCAGAGCGCCGGCGCCAATCCGGTGATCGTCGACGTGTTCGATGCAGCGGCCCTGTCGGCGGCGATGCTTGCCGCCCGCCCGACCATCGTCGTCCACCAGTTGACCGACCTGCCGCAAGGCCTCGACCCGGCGCGGATGGCCACCGCGATCGCCGGCAACGCCCGCATCCGCGACGAGGGCACCCGCAATCTGATCGAGGCGGCGAGAAAAGCCGACGTGAAGCGGCTGATCGCGCAGAGCATCGCCTGGGCCTATGCGCCCGGGCCACTGCCGCACGGCGAACAGGACCCGCTCGACGCCGGCGCTGAAGGTCCACGCGCCATAAGCGTGAACGGCGTCATCGCGCTGGAACGCCAGGTTCTTGGCGCACCCGGCATGGACGGCATCGTGCTGCGATACGGCCAGCTCTACGGCCCCGGCACCGGGGCGGACGCGCCGAAACCAGGCGCGTCGGTGCATGTCGACGCCGCAGCCCATGCCGCCCTGCTTGCCGTCGAGCGCGGCACGGCCGGCGCCTACAACATCGCCGAACCGAACGAGCAGGTGTCCACCGACAAGGCCGTCGCCGAGCTCGGCTGGCGTGCCGGTTTCAGGAGGGCCCGGGCATGAGCAGCCAGGGTTTCGAAGCCGAGATCTTCAGCGGCCGGCGCAAGCGGTACTATCTCGGCGGCCTGACCGCCGCCGCGGCGATCGGCGCCAGCATCGCCGGTTTCCATGCGCTGGCGACATCGCCGCGCCCGGCAACAATCCATATGGCCGAAAGCGCCTCGCCTGTCAGCGCGTCCGGCCGGCCGGTCACCGAGATCAAGCCGATTTCCTGCACGCCGCTGCCCGACATTACCGGCAAGGCCGTCACCATGGCGATCGTCAACTTCCCGCCCGACGCCTACACGCCGCGCCATCGCCATCCCGGCAATGTCACTGCCTTCGTGCTCAAGGGCACGCTCAAGTCACAGCTCGCCGGCGAGCCGCCAATGACCTACACCGAGGGGCAGAGCTGGTTCGAGCCGACCGGGGCGATCCACCTCTATGCCGAGAACGCCAGCAAGACCGAGCCGGCATCGCTGCTCGCCATGTTCATCGCCGACGAGAATTGCGGCCCCTTGACGATCCCGATGCCCGACGGACACGATGGCCACGCCAGTTAAGCAGGGGGACGGCATCATAACCAGGACAAAGCCCGAGAAACCGATACCGCGTGCCGGCGAGGGCAAGCGTGGCGAGGATGGCTATTTCGGCTATCTGCTGCGCCAGGCCGCGGGTGCCTATCGCTACCGCATGGAGGCAGCCCTGGTCGATCTCGGCATCACCCAGCCGCAATTCGCGGTGATGGCGATGCTGGGCGCCTATCCCGGCCTCTCCAATGCCGATCTGGCGCGCACCGCGCTTTTGACGCCGCAGACGCTCAGCGTCATCATCGCCAATCTCGAAAAGGCCGGATTGATCGTCAAGCGCCGCCACGCCGCCAACGAACGCATCCGCCAGCTCGAATTGAGCGAAAAGGGCAAAACCATCTATGCCGAGGCGCGCGACCGCGTGCGTCTCCTGGAAGCCGACCTCGCCGCCGGCTATTCGCAGGACGAGCAGAAGATCGTCCGCCGCTGGCTCGCCGCCGTCACCGCCGGCACCCGGGACGGCTAGCCGTCATCGGCGGTCGATTTCGGCGACGCCGTGCTGTTCAATGCACGCTGGCGACATCCATGGCGATGATATCGACCAGCCGGTCCAGACCGTCGCCGGTACCGGCAATGCGCTGGCGCATCGAGGCCGCATCGCCGAGATAGGCCATCTGCTCGGTGAACACCATGCGGGTGCCGGCGCCCTCCGCCATCAGCTCGACGGTGGCCAGCGAGGCCGAGACGCGCTCGCCCGCGGACGTCATGTCGAAGGCATAGATGATGCGCCGGGCCGGCACGATATCGAGATAATGGGCGAGGAAGGTTTGTTCCTGTCCGTTGGTCATGCGCCAGCGTTTGGCCTCGACGCCGCCGATCTGGAAATCGAAGCGCTCCTCCAGCACCGTCCAGTCGGGGTGACAGCCGGTCCAGCGCTCCTTCAGCGCCGGCTCGGAAAAGAAGCGGAAGGCGTGTTTCGGACTTGCCGCCAACATGCGCTCGACGACGAAGGTCTTGTGTTCGATAGCCATGATCATTCCTCTTCGGGCATATCGGCGATGGCTTGGACGAGCCGGTCGAAGGCCGCATTAAGCGCGGTCTCGCGCGCCTGCACCCAGTCGTTGACGGCCAGGAACGCATCCCGCCGCATGCTATAGGTGCGGGTGCGGCCGGCCTTGCGCGACGCCACGATGCCGCCCTCCTCCAGCACTTTCAGGTGTTTCACCGCCGACGGCAGGCGCATGTTGGTTGGTCGCGCCAGTTCTTTCACCGTGGCCGGCCCGCGCGCCAGCTGTTCGATCATGCCGCGCCGGCCGGGATCGGCGAGCGCCAGGAAGATGCGGTCGAGAGTTTGGGCTTGCTGCATCGCACCACCTCAGGCGAAAGCGGAGCCGTTCGCGAAACGCTCCGGCATCACTTCGCGATAGGGGAACATCGAGAAGAACGGCCGCGCTTCCTCGAGCGTTCTCTTGATCGAAGGCCGTGCCAGCAGGCGCTCGAAATAGGCGCGCAGATGATGCTGGTCGGGCGCGAATGGATGGACCATCGAGCCGAAGAACAGGCCGGGCGTCGCGGCGCAATCGGCAATGGTGAAATCGTCGCCGGTCGCCCATGTCTTGTCGGCCATCTGGCCGTCGATCATCGCATAGGCGGTGTCGAGCGCGCGATGCGCGTCGGCAACGCCGATGGCATCGTTGCCGCCGGCTGGGCGCAGCCGGTCGGTGACGATCTTCTGCATCGGCACGCCGACATAAAGGTCGAAGAAGCGATCCCACAGGCGGGCGTCCAGCCGCTGCTCCTCGTTGCGGGGCAGCATCGGCAGCGAACCGGGGTAATGCTGCTGGACATATTCGATGATGATGCTGGTTTCCGGCACCACGCGGTTGCGGGCGCCATCGTGCAGCACCGGGATCTTGCCCACCGGCCAGCGAGCCAGATGGTCCGCCGTCGAGCCGGCTTCCATCAGGTCAACCGTCTCGGAACGGAAGTCGACAGCGTTCTCATAGAAGGCGATCAGCACCTTGTGGCAGAACGAGGCGAGCGGATGGATGTAGAGCGTCAGCGACATGAGCAAATCCAGATAGTTTCCTTCCAAAGAAACTATCTGGATGACCTTCCAGTCGCAATCAAAAGTTTCCATGCAAGGAAACTGTCCTGACAAACCTTGCCACTAGGCGTTGTGGACAGAACCGATGAGGAACGGGTTCACAAGGCTCTGGTCAGCCGGTGTAACACGTGGACTTTGGAACCGATCTGTCGTGGTTCAAAACTCTTCTCGATCACAAATCCCTCGCGTTCCCAGAAGGCCCGACCGCGCGCATTTTCATCCAGCACCGCGACCGGCATCCGCTTGCACTTCCGCAACCGCGCCTCGTTGACGAGGCACTCCAGGAACTGCCGACCAACACCTTGCGAACGGACGCCGGGATCGATGAGCAGGAGCCCGATATAGGCATCGGGTTTTTCCGGATAGCCGAAAGACATGTCGGCAATGCCAATGATTCCGCCGTCCGCCCTGGCGCACGCGGATTTCAACGAATCGCCGGGATCGCAGCCGGGCGCACGGTCTTCGAAGAAGGCGCCGGCTGTCGACGCATCGGCAAGCTGCCCGCTCTCGAACATCACATAGTCGGCCGCCCGCTCGAAAAATGCCGCCACCGCATCGACGTGCCGTTCACGCGAGAGTGGATGAAAGTCGAGTTCGGTTTTCATGGACAATGGCGGCTCGCGAAATCAGCCCAATGATCGAAAAACGGGCAGGTCAAAGCTTTTTCAACCCAGCGCGAACTCCACCGCCGCTTCGGCGTGGATCCTGGTCGTGTCGAACACCGGTAGGTCAAAATCGTCCTGGCCGATCAGCATGGTGATTTCGGTGCAACCCATGATGACGCTGTCGATCTCGTTGGCCTGCCGCATCTTCGCGACCTCGGCGATATAGGCCGTCTTCGATGCCTTGCTCACCACGCCACGGCACAGTTCCTCATAGATGACGCGGTGGACCATGGCGCGGCCTTCCGCGTCGGGAACGACCGGGGCCATGCCGTGCCTGCGCGCCAGCCTGCCCTTGTAGAAATCCTGTTCCATGGTGAAGGCGGTGGCGAGCAGCGCCGGCTTCGTCGCCCCGGCCCGCTTCATCGTACCGGCCGTGGCATCCGCGATATGGATGAGCGGGATGGAAACGGCGGCCTGCACCTCGTCCGCCATGCGGTGCATGGTGTTGGTGCAGATCAGAAGGCCTTCCGCTCCGGCGCCCTCCAGTCGGCGCGCGACATCGGCAAGCAGCCTGGCGGCGGCATCCCAATCGCCGGCGCTCTGATGCGCCGCGATGGCGGCGAAATCGAATGAGTAGAGCAAAAGCTCGGCCGAATGCAGCCCACCAAGCCGTTCCCGCACGATCTCGTTGAGCAGGCGATAGTAGATCGCCGTCGATTCCCAGCTCATGCCGCCGATCAGGCCAAGCGTCTTCATGGACGTCCTCCTCAAAGGAAACTCTGCGGGTCGATGTCGACGCTCACCCGCACCGAGCCGCGCAGCTTTGGCCCGTCGGCCAGCATGCGGCGCACGAAGCCCTGAATGTCCGAACGCTTCTCGCCATGGATCAAAAGACGGAACCGGTGGCGGCCGCCGACCAGCGCCAGCGGCGCTTCGGCGGGACCCAGCACGAAGATATCCGACGCCTCGGGCACCGCGCGACGCAGGCCGCGCGCATGCGCCTCCGCTTCCTGCCGGGTCTCCGCGCTGACGATGATGCCGGCCAGCCGGCCGAAGGGCGGCAGCGCGGCACGTTCGCGCTCGGCGATCTCGCGCTCGTAGAAGGCAGCGGCATCGCCCGAAACGATCGCCTTCATCACCGGGTGGTCCGGTTGATAGGTCTGCAAAAGGCCGAGGCTCTTCTTGCCGGTGCGCCCGGCGCGGCCGGTGACCTGCGACAAGAGCTGGAACGTGCGCTCGGCGGCGCGCGGGTCGCCATTGGCGAGGCCGAGATCGGCATCGACGACGCCGACCAGCGTCATGTTCGGGAAATTGTGACCCTTGGCGACGAGTTGCGTGCCGATGACGATATCGGCGTCGCCGTTGGCGATCGCCTCAAGTTCGAGCCGCAGCCGCCGCACGCCCCCGACGAGGTCGGAGGAGAGCACGATGGTCCGCGCTTCCGGAAAGGTTGCCACCACCTCTTCGGCGATGCGCTCCACGCCCGGCCCGCATGCCACCAGATGGTCGAACGTGCCGCATTCCGGGCAGGCGTCAGGCCGTTTCTCGTTGTGCCCGCAATGATGACAGACGAGCTGTCCGCGGAACCGGTGTTCGACCAGCCAGGACGAGCAGACCGGACAGCCGAAACGGTGACCGCAGACCCGGCACAGCGTCAGCGGCGCATAACCGCGCCGGTTGAGGAACAGCAGCGACTGCTCGCCCTTTTCCAGGGTCTTGCCCATCTCCGCCACGAGCAGCGGCGACAGGAAGCCGCCGCGCGGCGGCGGCGCGCGGCGCATGTCGATCGAGCGCAAGGTGGGCAGCGCCGCCTCCGCGAAGCGCGTCGGCAGGTCGACCCGGCCATAACGGCCCTGATTGGCATTGACCTGGCTTTCCACCGAAGGCGTGGCGGAAGCCAGCACGACCGGGAACGCGCCGATATGGCCGCGCACCACCGCCATGTCGCGCGCATTGTAGAAGACACGGTCCTCCTGCTTGTAGGCCGGGTCGTGTTCTTCGTCGACGACGATCAGGCCAAGCTCCTTGAACGGCAGGAACAATGCCGAGCGCGCGCCGGCCACCACCCGCACCGTACCTTCCGCCACCTGCCGCCACACCCGTTCGCGGGTCTTTGGCGCGAGGTCGGAATGCCATTCCGCCGGCTTGGCGCCGAAGCGCGACTGGAAGCGTTCCAGGAAGGCATGGGTGAGCGCGATTTCCGGCAGCAGGATGAGCACCTGCCTGCCCTTGTCGAGCGCCGCCGCCACCGCCTCGAAATAGACCTCCGTCTTGCCCGAGCCGGTGACGCCGTCCAGCAGGGTGACGCCGAAGGCCCCGGCCGATGCGCTGGCGTGCAGCGTTTCCGCCGCCGCGGCCTGGTCCGGCGTCAGTTCCGACCGGGCATAGGTCGGGTCCGGCGGCGCCACGACGGGCCGTGGCGGGATCATCACCGTCTCGAACGCGCCTTGTGCCTTCAGCCCGTCGATGACGGTCGAGGAAACGCCGGCCGCGTGCGCGAGGCCCGACCGGGTCCAGGCCAGCCCGCCATCGGCGGTTTCCAGCACCCGCGCCCGCGCCGCCGTCATCCGGTCGGGCGCGATCGCGGTGCGCTGCAGCCCTTCGATCCACGGCTCGGGGTCGAAAGCTTCCGGCGCACGCAACAGCATGCGCGCGACAAGGCCCGGCGGCGTCAGCGTGTATTGCGCGATCCAGTCGACGAAGCGTCGCATGTCGTGGTCGATCGGCGGGCAATCGAAGACGTGGTCGATGGGTCTCAGCTTCTTCGCCTCGACCCGTTCGACCGCCCCGTCCCAGACGACACCCGCCACCAGCCTCGGTCCCAGCGGCACGCGCACGATGGAACCCGGCACCACCAGCATGCCTTCGGGCACGGCATAGGTATAGGCGCGTTCGGCGGGCATCGGCACCAGCACCGGTGCGGCCGTCATGAAGGGCGAATCTTCTTTCATCAGGCGTGACCTTGCCCCGACTTTGGTCTAGAGCAAAGGGCGGCGCCAAACCCCGGGCGAACTGCCTTATTCCTTCCCAAGGAGATCACCATGAAATTCTTCGTCGACACTGCTGATGTAAAAGAGATCCAGGAACTCAACGCGCTTGGTTTGCTGGACGGCGTCACCACCAACCCGTCGCTGATCCTGAAATCCGGCGGCAAGATCGACGAAGTCACCAAGCAGATCTGCGACATCGTCGAAGGCCCGGTTTCGGCCGAAGTCACCGCCACCGACTACGACGGAATGATGAAGGAAGCCAAGGTGCTCGCCAAGATCGCCGACAATGTCTGCATCAAGGTGCCGCTGACGCTTGACGGCCTCAAGGCCTGCCGCGCCATCCGCGCCGAGGGCCGCATGGTCAATGTCACGCTCTGCTTCTCGGCCAACCAGGCGCTGCTCGCCGCCAAGGCCGGCGCCACCTTCATCTCGCCCTTCATCGGCCGTCTCGACGACATGGGCTTTGACGGCATGGAGGTGATCGCCGAGATCCGCCAGGTCTATGACAATTACGGCTTCGACACCGAGATCCTGGCCGCGTCGATCCGCACGCCCGACCACGTCAAGCGCGCCGCATTGATCGGCGCCGACGTCGCCACCATCCCGCCGGCGACGCTGAAGGCATTGGTCAAGCATCCGCTCACCGACAAGGGCCTCGAGCAGTTCCTCGCCGACTGGGCAAAGACCGGCCAGAAGATCAGCTGATTTCGACAAGCCGTCGAATGAAGACCGAAACCGGCGCCCTCGCGGCGCCGGTTTTTTCATGCCCGAAAATGCTCAGGAAAATGGCGGCAGCCGTCGCTTCACCGGCTGCGCCTTGACGATGGCGCTGCTGGTCTCGGCCTTGTCGGTGATCTTGTCGAGGATCTGGTCAAGGTCGCTGATCGAACGGATAAGCAGCCGCGCGACGAAACAGTCGTCGCCCGTCACCTTGTCGCATTCGGTGAACTCGGGAATCTCCTCGATCAGCTTCTGCACCGCGTGCAGCCTGCCAGGCAGCGGCTTGATGCGCACGATCGCCTGCAGCGTATAGCCGAGCGCGGCGGGATCGATATCCACCGTGAAAGCGCGGATGACACCGCGCTCCTCCAGCCGCCGCAACCGTTCCGACGCACTCGGCGAAGACAGGTTCACGCGGCTCGCCAGTTCCTTCAGCGAAATGCGCGCATCGTCGACCAGGATTTCGACAATGCGTCGGTCAAGATCGTCCAGCATCACACATCCTTAGGATTCTGTGTTTGAGCACCTTACAGAATTAGGCATCGCTCCGCAAACACCTTATCCAAAGCATGGTTTTCGATCCGACCCGGGCTTACAAAAGCGGCCTGTCGGGAAGAAGGGTCGCGAGATGTCAGAGAAGACGCGTGGTACGGTCGAAATGACCGCCGCAATGATGATTTCGGGAACGATAGGACTGTTCGTGGTCCTGTCGGGCCAGCCGGTCATGGACGTGGTCTTCTGGCGCTGCGCCTTCGGCGCCGTCACGCTGCTGATCGTCTGCGCCGCGCTCGGCCTGTTCAGGCCGGATGTGATCTCGCGCCGCCAGTTCGCCTATGCGGTCGTCGGCGGCGTCGCCATCGTTTCCAACTGGCTGCTGCTCTTCGCCGCATTCCCGCGCGCCTCGATTTCGATCGCCACCGCGGTCTACAACACGCAGCCCTTCATGCTGGTGGCTTTGGGCGCATTTTTGTTCGGCGAACGGCTCACCATCGCCAAGCTGACCTGGCTGGCCATTGCCTTTGCCGGAATGCTGCTGATCGTCCAGGCAAAATCGAATGCCGGCCATGTCGGCTCGAACTATCTGGCCGGCATCCTTTTGGCGCTGGGCGCAGCGTTCTTTTATGCGATTGCCGCGATCGTCGCCAAGAAGCTGAAGGGCGTGCCTCCGCATCTCATCGCGCTGATCCAGGTCACGGTCGGCATTCTCATGCTCGCCCCCTTCGCCAATTTGACGGCATTGCCGACGGATTGGCGCAGCTGGGCGCTGCTCGCCGCCATCGGCGTCATCCACACAGGGCTGATGTACATCCTGCTCTACGGCGCCATCCAGAAGCTGCCGACCAACCTCGTCGGGGCATTGTCCTTCATCTACCCGGTCGTCGCCATCGCCGCCGATTTCCTGGCCTTCGGTCAGCGCCTGCAGCCGCTGCAGCTGGTCGGCGCCGCCGCCATCCTCATCGCCGCCGCCGGCATGACGCTGGGATGGAACCTTGTAAGGCCCCGCGTCGCGGTGCCCAGCGCGCGGTAAGGCTGTCAGTCCTCGTCCGACAGCCGGCCGGTGATGCCGAGGCCCTCGATCGCGGTTGCGCCGTCGATCCGCACCATGGCGAGCGCCTGGGCTCCGGTGCGATCCGTGATCAGCGCGGCCAGTTCCTGCGAATGGGTCACCACCCACAGCTGGGTGCGCTCCGCCGCCTTGGCGATCATATCGGCCAGCGCCGGCAGCATGCGCGGATGCAGGCTCGCTTCCGGCTCATTGAGCGCGATCAGCCCCGGCAGGCGATAGGACATCAGCGCACCGGCCAGCGCCAGGAAGCGCATCTGCCCGTCGGACAGTTCTTCCGGCCGAAACAGGCGCTGCGGAAACTCCGGCAACTTCAGGCCGAAGGTTGCCGCCTCTCCCGGTTCGGGAACATCCAGTTCCGCGCCGAGCGCATCGGCCACGGCCCGATCGAGATCGACCGTGTCCTGCCGGATATGGGCCAGCGTCGCGAACACCGCGGCCAGGTTGCCGCCATCCTCATCGAGCATCGTCGAGGTAATCGCGAGAGACGGTTTCCTGGCCGGAGAATCGCGGTCGGTGCGGAAACCATGATAAAAACGCCAGCCGGCAACAGCGGCGCGCAGATCGCCGGCTTCCGGATAACGGCCCGAGGCACCCAGCATCGCCAGCGCTGTCTCCGAGTTGAGCAGACGCACCGGATATTCGACACGCCGTCCGTCGCCGTCGCGGGCAAAGGCGGCCGGGCCTTTGCGTGTCATCATCTCGACCGGTCGACGACCGGCTTCCACGGACAATTTTTCTTCCTTGACCTGCGGCTCGAAGGCAAAGCCGGCTGAAACAGGCGGCGGCAGGCCGATCTCAACCTGATAGGAGAACTTCGCGGCCGTCTCGTCATTCTCGAGCTCGGCGCCGAGGATCACGCGCGCCGGTTGCGCCAGGCGGCGCCCGCCCGACCAAAGCGCCGATTGCATGCCGCCTTCGCGTGCGATCTCGTAGGCAAGCGAGCCCTGGCCCGCGGCTTTGATCAATTGCAGCGCACGATAGAGATTGGATTTGCCAACGCCGTTTTCACCGACGAACAGCCCGACCTGGCCGAATTCCAGCCGGATCGACTTCAACGAACGATAACCCTCGGCGACCAGTCCGGTCAGGCGCATGATGCGACGCTCCGGCGACCCCCTGGCATCGCGGCCCGCAGCTCTATTTGGCGCCTTGTTTTGCCAGATCCTGCGCCAGCGCCAGATGCAGCAGCTCGGCCAGTTCGCGGGCCGCGCGATTCTCGGCATCAATCTGCGCGCGATAGGACGCGAATTCCTGGCTCGGCTTGTCGAAAGATGACGAAATCGAGCGCGAACCCGTCGATACGGACTTGCCGGTCTTGGCGTCGGTGAGCGTATAGGATGCGCTCATAATGACGGTACCGGCAGTCGGCTGATCCTGGTCGGTGGCGACCTGAACGCTCGCCGACGCGATCACCGATTCGGTCACGTTGAGCGTCAGCGAATAGGCGGGCGCGGCCGTCCGTTCGGAACCGCCGGTGAGCCCGAAGATCAGGTTGTTGCGCACCTGCTGCGCGTAGCGCGAAGACACGGGCTTGACCGCGATCGAGGCCAGTTCCTCGCGCGCGCCGACCGTCGAACCCGGCGACAGCGGCGCCTTCGAATAAAGCGGCCGCACCTGGCAGGCCGAAACCAGAGCCATGCCGGCAAGCAGGCCGAACAGAGCAAAGCGGCGCAGAAGCGCCGCGCCTGTCTTGTGATTGTCAGGCAACGACATTGACGATCCTCTGGGGCACGACGATCACCTTGCGCGGCGCCTTGCCCTCGAGCGCCTTCTGAACGAAGTCCAAGGCCATGGTGGCCTGTTCGACGGCAGCTTGGTCCGCGTCGCGGGCGATTGTCAAATCACCGCGTTTCTTGCCGTTGATCTGCACCGGATAGACGACTTCATTGTCGACCACCAGCGCCGGATCAAAGGTTGGCCAAGGCTGATTCGCAATGAACCCCTTGCCGCCGAGCGCCGACCAGCACTCTTCCGCCAGGTGCGGCATCATCGGCGCGATCATCACCACCAGCATCTCGATCGACTGGCGCAGCGCCTGCGCGCTCGCCGCATCGGCCTTGCCCTCTGCAAGCGCCGCCGCCGGCGTCTGGATCGCATTGACCAGTTCGTAGAGCCGGGCGACAGCCTTGTTGAAGGACAGGCGCTCGATGTCCTCGCCAACGGCCTTGACGATCTTGTGGGCGGCCTTCGAGATAGCGCCAGCTTCGCCGTCGACCGCGGTCCTGGGTTCGACGCCAGCCAGTTGCGGCGCGGTTTCGGAAACCAGTCTCCACACACGCTGCACGAAACGATGCGCGCCCTCGACGCCGGCTTCCGTCCAGATCACATCGCGTTCGGGCGGCGAATCCGACAGCACGAACCAGCGTGCCGTATCGGCGCCATAGCTCGCCAGAATATCGTCGGGATCGACGACGTTCTTCTTGGACTTCGACATCTTCTCGATCGGGCCGATCTCGACCGGGCTGCCATCCGACAGCAGCGAAGCGCGGCGCGCGCCATCGATGTCCTCGATCTTGACCTCGACCGGCTGCACCCAGCGAGCGCTGGGGCCGCTGCCGGCGCGGTAGGTCTCGTGCACCACCATGCCCTGGGTGAACATGCCCTCGAACGGCTCCTTCACCTCGTTGAGATGGCCGGTGACGGTCATGGCGCGGGTGAAGAAGCGCGAATAGAGCAGATGCAGGATCGCGTGCTCGATGCCGCCGATATACTGGTTGACCGGCAGCCAGCCTTGCCTGCCGTCGACATGGGCGAGCGTCGTCGGCGCCTTCTCGTTCCACGGGTCGGTGAAACGGGCGAAATACCACGACGAATCGACAAATGTGTCCATCGTGTCGGTATCGCGCCTGGCCGGCTTGCCGCATTGCGGGCAATTGGCGTGCTTCCAGGTCGGATGATGGTCGAGCGGATTGCCCGGCTTGTCGAAGGTGACGTCCGTCGGCAATTCCACCGGCAGGTCCTTGGCCGGCACCGGCACGGCGCCGCAGGCCTCGCAGTGGATGACCGGGATCGGGCAGCCCCAGTAGCGCTGGCGCGAGATCAGCCAGTCGCGCAGGCGGAACTGCACCTTGCGCTCGCCCTGCGGGCGATTGCCGATGGTGACGCCGGACAGCCTTGTCGCGACTTCGTCGAAGGCCTCCTTGAACCGCATGCCGTTGAGGAAGCGCGAATTGATCATCGCGCCATCGTCGACAAAGGCCTCTTCGGTGACCTGGAAACCCTGCGGATCGGCGCCGTCCGGCAGCACCACCGGGACAACCGGCAGACCGTATTTGTTAGCGAAGTCGAGGTCGCGCTGATCGTGCCCCGGGCAGCCGAAAATGGCGCCGGTGCCATAGTCCATCAGAACGAAATTGGCGACATAGACCGGCAGCGTCCAGTTCTCGTCGAACGGGTGGACGACGCGCAGGCCGGTGTCGAAACCTCTCTTCTCGGCTGTCTCAAGCGCGGCCGCCGAAGTGCCCATGTGGCGCACCTCCTCGATGAAGGCGGCGAGGTCGGGATTGTCGGCGGCGGCCTTCTTTGCCAGGGGATGATCGGCGGCGATCGCCACGAAGGAGGCGCCGAAGATGGTATCGGGCCGCGTCGTGTAGACCTCGAGTTCGCTCTCGCCGGCTGGCGGATTGGCCAGTGCCCAGCGAATCAGCATGCCTTCGGAGCGGCCGATCCAGTTGGCCTGCATGACGCGGACTTTCTCCGGCCACTTGTCCAGCGTGTCCAGGCTGTCCAGCAGGTCCTGGCTCATCGAGGTGATCTTGAAGAACCACTGCGTCAGGTCGCGCTGCTCGACCGGCGCGCCCGAGCGCCAGCCACGGCCGTCGATGACCTGCTCGTTGGCGAGCACGGTCATGTCTTCCGGATCCCAGTTGACCTTGGCCGACTTGCGCTCGACCAGGCCGGCGCGCCAGAAGTCCAGGAACATCTTCTGCTGGTGCTTGTAGTAGCTCGGGTCGCAGGTCGCGAGTTCGCGCGCCCAGTCGAGCGACAGGCCCATCGTCTTCAGCTGGGCCTTCATGGTGGCGATGTTGGCGTAGGTCCAGTCGCGCGGGTTGACCTTGTTGTCGCGCGCGGCGTTCTCGGCCGGCAGGCCGAAGGCGTCCCAGCCCATCGGATGCAGCACGTTGTAGCCCATGGCGCGGCGCCAGCGCGCCACCACGTCGCCCATCGTGTAGTTGCGCACATGGCCCATATGGATGCGTCCCGACGGATAGGGGAACATCTCGAGCACATAGTATTTCGGCCGCGGATCGTCGTTCTTCGTCTCGAAGAGCTTGGCCTCGTCCCATGCCGTCTGCCACTTGGGCTCTGCAGCGCGGGGGTTGTATCGTTCGGTTGCCATGGCCGGTTTTTCACTTACAAAGCATGCGGGAAACCGCCGGCTGATCCGGTGGTTCAAGGACATGGTCCGGGTCTTCACCATGCTTTCGGGAACCCGTCAACCATATGGGCCGCAACGCCCGGCAAAAACAGCAGGATCAGGACGGGATGCCACATGAGTGACGCGGTTCAGCAACTCGAGGCGGTCAACGCCAGGATCGCGACAGCCGAGCGCGAAGCGAACCGGACGGCCACGACGGTGACACTGGTCGCCGTCTCCAAGACCTTCGAGGCCGACGCCATCCGCCCGGTGCTTGCCGCCGGCCAGCGCGTCTTCGGCGAAAACCGCGTCCAGGAAGCGCAAGGCAAATGGCCGGCGTTGCGCGAGCAATTCCCCGGCGTCGAGCTCCACCTGATCGGCCCGCTGCAATCGAACAAGGCCAAGGAGGCGGTTGCCCTCTTCGACTGTATCGAAACCGTCGACCGCGAAAAGATCGCCGCGGAACTGGCGAAGGAAATTGCCCGCCAGGGCAAGGCGCCAAAACTCTATGTGCAGGTCAACACCGGCTCGGAACCGCAGAAGGCCGGCATCGAGCCCAAGGACGCCGTCGCCTTCGTCGAACGCTGCCGCGGCGTGCACGGCCTCGCCATCGAGGGGCTGATGTGCATTCCGCCGGCCGATGAGAACCCCGGCCCGCATTTCGCGCTGCTGGAAAAGCTCGCCCGCCAGGCCGGCGTCGAAAAACTGTCGATGGGCATGTCCGGCGACTACGAGCTGGCCGTGGCCTTTGGCGCCACCTCGGTGCGTGTCGGCTCGGCCATTTTCGGGACACGCTAGTCGCGACCCTTGATTGGATTTGGGGCAAGGCGCATATTACAAGCTAGCCAAGCTAGCTAGGTGATGTTTATGAACTGGCATCTTCAGGACGCGAAGAACAATCTATCGAAACTGGTGCAGCGGGCTCGCGAAGAGGGTCCGCAGACTATCACCCTGCGCGGCAAGCCCGCGGCGGTCGTTCTCTCTGCTGAAGAATATGAAGCGCTTTCCGCGAAGAAGCCATCGCTTGCGGAATTCCTGCTCACCGGCCCGGTGTGGGACGACGATTTCGTCGAGGAGGTCAATCGGCGCGACAAAACGCCATCGCGCGACATCGATTTCTGATCGGCAGCCATATGTTTCTTCTCGACACTAATGTGGTTTCGGCCGCTCGCAAGCGCCAACCGGCAGTGACGAAATGGCTAGCCGATCGGGAGCGCGGAGATCTGTCTCTGAGCGTCGTCACACTTGGCGAAATTGCGCGCGGCATTCACATGAAGCAGCGCCACGATCCGACGACGGCTAACCACCTCGCCGTATGGCTGCAAATGCTCAGACACGACTATGGCAATCGAATTCTTGGTATTGACGAACGTATCGCCATCGAATGGGGAAGGATCGCCGCACTACGCACGCGAGGAGTTCCCGACGGCCTGATCGCGGCGACAGCGGCAGTCCACGGATTGACGATCGTGACCCGCAATGTCGCCGACTTCGAAGATACCGGCCTCGCCATAGTCAATCCTTGGGCGGATTGAGTGGCCATCGGATCAAAAGAAAAGGCCGGGAAACTCCCGGCCTTCTTGTTTTTATGCCGCGAACCTTACTCGGCCGCGACGATCTTGCCGTTGTCCCACTTGAACAGCGAGAAGCTCGGGCTGGTCAGGTCGCCGGTCTCGCCATAGGTCAATTTGCCGATGGCGGTCGGGATCGCCTCGCCGCCCTTCAGCGCCTTTGCCACGGCAGCCGCATCGTCGGCCTTGCCGGCCTTTTCGATGCCGGCCTTCAGCACCTGGACGGCGGCATAGGCGTTGAGCGTGAAGGCTTCCGCCGGAATGTTCTTTTCCTTCAGAACGGCGACGGCTTCGGCCGAATCCGGGTTCTTCAGCGCGTCGGTGGCGTTGGTGAAGAGCGTGCCGGCGGCGGCCTGGTTGCCGATCGCCCAGTATTCGGTGTTGGACAGGCCTTCGCCGCCGATGATCAGCGCCTTGACGCCGGCGTCGGCGAGCTGACGGGCGAGCAGGCCGCCTTCAGGGTGATAGCCGCCGAAATAGATCACCTCGGCGCCGTCGGACTTCAGGCGCGTGACCAGCGCCGAAAGATCCTTCTCGCCCGGTGTCAGCGAATTGTGGCTGACTTCCTTGACGCCGCCGGCATTGATCGCCTTCTTGAAGGCGTCGGCCAGACCCTTGCCGTAGGTGCCCTTGTCATCGACGATGGCGACCTTCTTGTCCTTCAGGTTCTTCACCACATAGGCAGCGGCCACTTCCGCCTGCTGGTCGTCGCGGCCGCAGGTGCGCAGCACGTTGGTCAGGCCGCGGGCGGTCAGGCCGGGCGCGGTGGCGGTCGGCGTCACCATCAGAACGCCGTTCTCGGCGAACACGTCCGAGGCCGGAATGGCCACGCCCGACGTGACCGGACCGACAACGAACTTCACGCTTTCACCAACCAGCTGGTTGGCGGCGGAAACGCCCTGCTTCGGATCGCCGGCATCGTCGGCCAGCTTCAGCACGACCTTTTCGCCGAGGATGCCGCCGTTCTTGTTGATGGTGTCGACGGCCGCCTGGGCGCCGTTCTTGACCTGGTCGCCATAGGCGGCGACCGGGCCGGTCAGCGGCGCAACGAGGCCGAACACGATATCTGCCCGGGCGGTCGACGCGAAAGCCATAAGGGCGGCAAAGGCAACGCCCGCGAACATCTTGGTTTTCATAAGCTCTTCCTCGAAAAATGGAGTAGGAGCCCGCACATGAAACGTTCGCGGCCGCAAGGCCAATCAGCCAGTCACGGAATTCGATTGACCGGCGCCGACCTCGGTTTCAATTGGTCCGGTCCCGTCGGCTAGTGCAGAACGATCTCGCCGTCGACCTTGCGCCATTCATTGGCCGAAATCAGCGTCTTGTGCGTGAAGCAGATCGAATGCAGCGGCCCTTCCAGCTTCTGTTTCCAGAACTCGATGAAGCCGAACAGCGCCGGGAATTTCGGCGCGATGTCGTAGTCTTGCCAGACATAGGTCTGCAGCAAATGCGGATGATCGGGGAAATGATAGAGGATGCGGGCGGTCGTCAGACCGTAGCCTTTGAGGAGAAGTTCCAGTTCGGGATGGTCGCGCATGGTTGTGCTCGCAAGCTGGTCTTGCAGTTCCTCCTGTAAAGACTGTGCGCTTCGAATGTTAACCACGTCTTTATAACGTTCGGCGCGGCATTTCGGTTCACCGCACTTGGCGCAGTATGAGCATTTTCACGCAAATTTGCTCCAGATGCCCGGCCGTTCGGGGCAGGTATCGCACAAACCCAATGTCTAATATTGCCGCAGCCCCCGAACTGGTAATAAATGCCGGCGATTTCGCGGCTGCCAGCCGTGTTGCCGCCATCGCGCGGCCGATCTCAGGAGGAAGACCAAGACATGTCCGAGGCGAAGGTCCATCGCGTTCAGCCGGCGTGGAAGAAGAATGCGCTGATCGACAACGACACCTATCTCAAATGGTATGCCGACAGCGTGAAGAACCCGGACAAGTTCTGGGGCAAGCACGGCAAGCGCATCGACTGGTTCAAGCCCTACACCAAGGTCAAGAACACCTCGTTCGACGGCAAGGTCTCGATCAAATGGTTCGAGGACGGTCTGACCAACGTCTCCTACAACTGCATCGACCGCCACCTGAAGAAGCGCGGCGACCAGGTGGCGATCATCTGGGAGGGCGACAATCCTTACGACGACAAGAAGATCACCTATAGCGAGCTGCACGAGCATGTCTGCCGGCTCGCCAATGTGATGAAGAAGCACGGCGTCAAGAAGGGCGACCGTGTCACCATCTACATGCCGATGATCCCGGAAGCGGCCTATGCGATGCTGGCCTGCACCCGGCTGGGCGCCGTCCACTCGGTCGTCTTCGGCGGCTTCTCGCCGGACGCACTGGCCGGCCGCATCGTCGACGCCGCCTCGACCTTCGTCATCACCGCCGACGAAGGCCTGCGCGGCGGCAAGACCATTCCGCTGAAGGAGAACACCGACAAGGCGGTGGAGATCGCCGCCAAGCAGAAGATGACCGTGAAGTCGGTGGTCGTGGTGCGTCGCACCGGCGGCAAGATCGGCTGGGTCGAGGGCCGCGACCTCTGGTATCATGACGAAGTCCGGACCGTTAAGGCCGAGTGCAAGCCCGAGAAGATGAAGGCGGAAGACCCGCTGTTCATCCTCTACACCTCGGGCTCGACCGGCAAGCCCAAGGGTGTGCTGCACACCACCGGCGGCTATCTCGTCTACGCCTCGATGACCCACCAATATGTCTTCGACTATCACGACGGCGATATTTACTGGTGCACGGCCGATGTCGGCTGGGTGACTGGCCACAGCTACATTCTCTACGGTCCGCTCGCCAACGGCGCCACCACGCTGATGTTCGAGGGCGTGCCCAACTACCCGAGCGTCTCGCGCTTCTGGGAAGTGGTCGACAAGCACCAGGTCAACATCTTCTACACCGCCCCAACCGCCATCCGCGCGCTGATGGGTGCCGGCGAGGCGCCGGTGAAGAAGACCTCGCGCAAGAGCCTGCGCGTGCTGGGCTCGGTCGGCGAGCCGATCAACCCAGAAGCCTGGGAATGGTATTTCAACGTCGTCGGCGAGAAGAAGGTGCCGATCGTCGACACCTGGTGGCAGACCGAAACCGGCGGCATCCTGATCACGCCGCTGCCCGGCGCCACCGATCTCAAGGCCGGCTCGGCGACGCGTCCCTTCTTCGGCGTGAAGCCTGAACTGGTCGACAATGACGGCAAGGTGCTGGAAGGGGCTGCCGACGGCAATCTCTGCATCACCGACTCTTGGCCGGGCCAGATGCGCACCGTCTATGGCGACCATGAGCGCTTCATCCAGACCTACTTCTCTACCTACAAGGGCAAGTACTTCACCGGTGACGGCTGCCGCCGCGATGCCGATGGCTATTACTGGATCACCGGCCGCGTCGACGACGTCATCAATGTGTCGGGCCACCGCATGGGCACGGCCGAAGTGGAATCCGCGCTCGTCGCCCACGACAAGGTCTCCGAGGCCGCCGTCGTCGGCTACCCGCACGACATCAAGGGCCAGGGCATCTACTCCTATGTCACGCTGATGGCCGGCGTGGTGCCGACGGAGGATCTGCGCAAGGAACTTGTCGCGCATGTGCGCAAGGAGATCGGTGCCATCGCCTCGCCCGACAAGATCCAGTTCGCGCCCGGCCTGCCGAAGACGCGGTCCGGCAAGATCATGCGCCGCATCCTGCGCAAGATCGCCGAGGACGATTTCGGCGCGCTCGGCGACACCTCGACGCTGGCCGACCCGGCCGTGGTCGACGACCTCGTCGCGAACCGCCAGAACAAGAAGGCCTGAGCGGAAATCCCTATCTCGCCGCCGCGCCCCTGAAGGCGGCGGCGAGGACTTTCAGCACGTCGCGGGCTTCGCGCCGCGCCGGTCGCGCCATCAGCACCACATCCTGCGCCGGTAGCCGCGGCAGGCCGAACGCTTCGCCGACCTCGATGGCGCCGGTCGGCGCCACGCGATGCGCCAGCGTGGCCACGGCAAGCCCGGCGCTAACCGCCGCGCCGAGCGCCAGAACCCCGCCGCCGACAAACGCTTCCGTCCACGGCAGGCCGGCCTCGTCCAGCGCGTCGATGGCCAATGTACGGATACCACAGGGTGCGGCCAGCGTTGCGAGCCGAAGCGGCTCGCCCGGGCGATACGCGAAGGACGGGGCCGCGAACCAGCCAAACGGCTCGCGAAACAGCGTCTCGCCGTCGGCGCCTTCCTCGCCGCGCCGTGCAATCGCCGCGTCCAGTTCGCCCTGGCCATAGCGGGCGATCACATCGCGCGATGACGACACCCTCACCTCCACCACCAGCGTCGGATCGTAGGCGTTCAGCCTTGCAAGCAATGTCGGCAGCTCCGCTCCGGCGACATGATCGCTGATGCCAAGCGTCAGCCGGCTGGGCGGCGCGGTTCGGACACCGGCCAGCGCGCGCTGATGGGCATCGAGCAGGTTGCGGGCGGCGGGAAGGAAGCGCTCGCCGTCTCCGGACAAGGCGACATGGCGCGGCGTTCGTTCCAAAAGGCGATGGCCGAGCAGGCCCTCCAGCCGCTTCAGCTTCAGGCTGACCGTCGCCTGCGCGGTATCCAGCGCTTCGGCCGCCCGGGTGAAACTGCCGAGATCGGCGACAAGCACGAACGCCCGCACCGTGTCGATATCGAGGATCTTCGCCGGATTATTCATTTCCAATTCTTATGGCAGATATATGTATACATACATTTTCACAATGACTCAGTGATGGCAAGTTGCTGCCGAGACAAGGAGCACCGCCATGCTGATGAAACAATACATCCACCGTCTGCCGGCCGATTACGACATGGGCAGGATTGTCGAGCGCGCGACGAAGCTCGGACCCGACTGGGACGACACACCCGGCCTCGGCTTCAAGGCCTTCATTGCGCAGCGGCGTGGCGAAAACGGCGCGCTCAACAACGCCTATTCCTCGCTCTATCTGTGGCTGGACGACGAAGCGGCGGTGGATTTCATCACCGGCGAGCGTTTCCGCAAGGTGATCGACGGCTTCGGCCGCCCCGCCATCGAGACGTGGCTGCCGCTGGATATCCATATCGGCTCTTCCGGCATTGCGCGCTCGGTCTACCGCGAGGATATCCTGCTCGACGCCGATACCGATTTTTCGGCGCTGCGCCGCCGCGAGGGCGAACGCAACACGGCGGCCGTCAAGCAGCCGGGCAGCTTCGCCGCCATCACCGCGATCGATCTGGCCAGCTGGCGGCTGTCGCGTTTCCTGCTTTCGGCGGAG
Source organism: Mesorhizobium sp. YL-MeA3-2017 (assembly GCF_030814575.1). Taxonomy (NCBI): domain Bacteria; kingdom Pseudomonadati; phylum Pseudomonadota; class Alphaproteobacteria; order Hyphomicrobiales; family Phyllobacteriaceae; genus Mesorhizobium; species Mesorhizobium sp. YL-MeA3-2017. The sequence goes on from NZ_JAUSVH010000001.1 coordinate 2,628,951, forward strand.
GCAGCGCGCCAGCCGGAACGTGGCGCGGCCTATGACGTCCTGCATTTCGCCAAGCCCGGTATGCCGGCGCTTGTCGCGGCGGCCTAAAAACTGTTGCAGCCGTGCACTTGCGCTTCGCCGCGAAACACCCCACCTTGGCGAAGTGTTCAACGAACTGAAAGGAGGTGATCCGATGTCGAGTGATTTCGTTTTCCAGAGCGTGATCCCGGCGGATCGCCTTCACGGAGAGCAGCCTCTCCGCTGAAGCGCGTGACGCGCGGCGCACGGTCCGAAGGGATCGTGGCCACGAGCCGCGCCTGGACGAAAGCCACGGAAGGCCGCCCATCGAAAGATGTGGCGGCCTTTTCCGTTTCGGGCGAAGTGGCTTGGCCGGCCGGCTATTTCGTCAGCGCCAGCCTCTGCATGTTGGAGGCGATCGTCGTGAAGGCCTTTTCCAGCTCCGTCCCCGTCGATGCCTGATAGAAATGCCTCAGCCCGCCGGTATCGGGACTGGCGCAGCTTTGCAGCGTCCCCTTCGCGTTCACCTCTGTCAGGTCGAAGCCGATCGTGAAGATCTCGATGCCTTGCGCCTTCATCTTCGTGCACAGCGTCGTCGCGGCATTCCGCGTCGCAGGTTTGCCGTAGTCGTTGTAGACGGCGTCGGGAGAGTCAACGTCGAAATAGGAGAGGTTGAACTCGCCGTCGGTCATCAGGATCGCATATTTGGAAACCTTGGTGGTGTCGAAAGGCTCCGGCTGCTGCGACTGAGCCAAGGCGCCGGCCCATTTCGGCGACAGCATGTACCAGCCCCATTGGATGCCGATATGGCCCGCCGTGCCGCCGGATGCGGCAAAGGAAGCAATCCTTGACTTCAGTGCCGCCGCGTCCGCCGTCAGCGGCATCATCGCTGCTTCCGGACAATCCCTGGTGCCATAGCCGCGATTGCCTTGCGAGACGAACTCGGCCAGCAGATAATCACGATTGACCATGGACGCCTGCGGCCCGTCGTCGGTATATTGGTAGGCACCCTTGCGTTCGGTGGCGCAACCGTTCGGGTTGTACGAGCTCCCGGGAGGCCGGGGCTCGTTGCTGCCGGGCGCTTGTCCACGATCGTTCGCCGTCGGTTCCACGAAAACGGAACTTGCCGCCAGCGTGCTGCCGACATTGACCGAATTCGCATAAGGCACGACCGCCACCCGCACACGCGGGCGATTGGGATTCTGATCCTTGAAGATGATGTCGACGGCCTTCGCGGCCGCGGTCCTCAGCGCGCCGATCTTGTCGTTTTCTTTCATCGAGCCGGTCACGTCGAGGATCATCGCCACCTCGATCTGCCTGAACGAATAGGCCGCCGCACTTGTCTGTGAAACCCGGCGCGTCTTCTCGAGACCGAACACCGGGAAGAACAGCGGCACGTCGACATGCGCGGCGACCTCGACCGTATAGGCCGAGCGGTTCAGCGTCACCCTGTCGAGCACGATCTTGCCAGATGGCAGAGCACCGCCGCCGCCGCTGTTGGCATCAAGGAACGCCTTCACCGATGCGCTCGCTTGCTGCTCGGTGACGTTTCCAAGGGTGAGATCGCGTGTCGTCGAAGTAACCGCCGCATCGACGGCGGCGCCGAGCGCGGATTTGGCATTCATCAATTGCGCGGTGCCGACGCCGAAGCCCACCGCCAGCACCAAGACCGCGATGACGACCCCGGCCACAACCATGAAATTGCCGCTTCGGTTGTCACCGAAACGGCGGACCAATTGTCTGAACTCGATGAAACGCAACATTGCCCTTCCCGTCCCGCCGGCGGATCGCCCGATCCGTCCGCGCAGGATTCCCGCTTGATCGTCGGCATTTGCCAGAGGACCGGTGGCGGCTTGGTAAATTTCGGACTTTTCGCGACGCCAAAAATGGAAGAGGGGTGAATGCCGGGTAAAGTTTTTCGCGCAACCCGTAACTATCGACCGGTCGCCTGGCGCATTCGCGCCGACAACACCCTGTCCGGGCGCCATCGCGGATCGGGGAACCGGGACGCGAGAGGCCGTTCAGAAATCGCTGGTCAGGCCTTTCACTTCCCAATCGCCGTAGCGGTTGGGATCGTTGCCGCCACGGCCGCCGAATTCCTTGGGCAAGGCCGCCTCGGCCTGCCGGTAGGCCGAGCGCCGCGCTTCCGCCTCGGCCAGCGCCCGCCGCGCTGCCGGCGTCAGCGCCTTGTCCTGGTCGGTTTGCCCCGAAGTCTCGTTCGGCTTGCGGTTTTCGTCCGGCATGCGATCTTTCCGATGGATTGAAACGGGTTGGCCTTCTTCCCATCATATAGTGGAACCAGGGCAAGGGATCGACCCTTCCAGGCGATGGAGAAACATTTGAACACGATGCGCACAGCCATGCTTCTCGCCGCGATGACGGCGCTGTTCATGGGTGTCGGCTATCTGATCGGCGGTTCCGGCGGCATGATGATCGCGCTGATCATCGCCGCGGGCACCAATCTGTTCAGCTATTGGAATGCCGACAAGATGGTGCTGTCGATGAACCACGCCGTCGAGGTCGACGAGCGCAGCGCTCCGGAATTCTACGCCATCGTGAAGAGCCTCGCCGCCAATGCCGGCCTGCCGATGCCGCGCGTCTATCTGATCGACACAGATCAACCCAACGCGTTTGCCACCGGCCGCAATCCGCAGAATGCCGCCGTCGCCGCCTCGACGGGGCTGTTGCAGCGCCTGTCGCATGAAGAGGTCGCCGCCGTCATGGCGCACGAGCTTGCCCATGTGCAGCACCGCGACACGCTGACCATGACCATCGTTGCAACCTTTGCCGGCGCCATTTCCATGCTCGGCAACTTCGCCTTCTTCTTCGGCGGCAGCCGGGAGAACAACAACCCGCTTGGTTTCGTCGGCGTGCTGGTGGCGATGATCGTCGCGCCCTTCGCCGCCATGATCGTGCAGATGGCGGTCAGCCGCACCCGCGAATACGAGGCCGACCGGCGCGGCGCCGAAATCTGCGGCCACCCGCTGTGGCTCGCTTCTGCCCTTGACAAGATCGCTCGCGGAGCCGAACGCATCCGCAACGACGATGCCGAACGCAATCCGGCGACCGCGCATCTGTTCATCATCAACCCGCTTTCCGGCGAGCGCATGGATAATCTTTTCTCCACCCACCCGAATACGGAAAACCGCATTGCCGCGCTGCAGGCGATGGCGGCTCAGATGGGCCCGGCCGGAAACGCGCAGACGAACGGCCGCGACTACGGCCGCGAAGCAACACAGCAGGCAGCACCGCCGTCTCCCCGGCATCCGCAGGCCGATACGACTGGCCCATGGGGCAGCGCTGACGGCGCCGGCCCGCGTGCTGACGAGCCCGAGCAGCCGCAACCCAATCCGTGGGGTCGCAACCCGACCGGGCCGAAGGGCCCGTGGTCGTGAGGCAGGACGGCAGGGCTGCCCGCAAGCCGACGTCGCACCGCCAGGACGACACGCCCGAAGCACCCGGCCTTACCGCGCGCAAGGCGGCGGCGCGGCTGCTGGCTGCCGTGATCGACGCGCATACGCCGCTCGACGGGCTGACCGACAACGAACATGGCCACCCGCAATACCGCGCGCTCGACGGGCGCGACCGCGCGCTGGTGCGCGCCATTCTGGTGACGGCGCTGCGCCATCGCATGACCATTGCGGGCCTGCTCGCGCGCCGGCTGGAAAAACCCTTGCCCGCCAACGCCACCACGCTGTCGCACATCCTGCATGTGGCAGCCGCACAGGTGCTGTTCCTCGATGTGCCCGACAGCGCCGCCGTCGATCTCGCCGTCACCCACGCCAAGGCCGATCCGCGCACCGCGCGTTTTTCCGGCCTCGTCAACGGCGTGCTGAGAACACTGGTACGCGCCAAGAATGCCGAGCTTCCAAAGGTGCTTGCCGCCACCGACGACGCCCCGGCCTGGTTCGCGGAACGCTTGCGCGCCGCCTATGGCTCCGAAGCCGCGCGGACGATCCTCGCCGCGCACCGGCTCGAGGCGCCGGTCGATTTCACGGTGAAAGCCGATCCGACGCTCTGGGCTGAACGGCTCGGCGGCATCGTCCTGCCGACCGGAACGGTGCGCGTGGAAAAGCTGCCCGCGCCGGTGCCCGAACTGCCCGGCTTCGCTGAAGGCGCCTGGTGGGTGCAGGACGCCGCCGCTGCCCTGCCGGCCAGGCTTTTCGGCGATATTGCCGGCAAACGCGTTGCCGACCTATGTGCTGCCCCCGGCGGCAAGACCGCGCAGCTCGTGTTGGCGGGCGCCAGGGTGACGGCAGTCGACGCGTCGAAAAACAGGCTGGTCCGGCTCGGCCAGAATCTCGACCGGCTCGGCATGAAGGCCGAGATCGTCCAATCCGACTTGCTCGCCTTCGCGCCGGCAGAGCTTTTCGATGCCGTTCTGCTCGACGCGCCCTGCTCGTCGACCGGCACCGTGCGCCGTCATCCCGACGTGCCCTGGACCAAGACGCCGGCCGATATCCAGAAGCTGGCCGACCTGCAGCGCCGGCTGCTCGAACGCGCGGTGACGCTGGTGCGTCCCGGCGGCCGCATTGTCTTTTCCAACTGTTCGCTCGACCCCATCGAGGGCGAGGATCTTCATCGCGCCTTCCTGGCGGAAGTGGCGGATGTCGACGACGACCCGATTCGGGCCGACGAGGCCGACGACGCCGAGGGCATCGCCGCCTTCGTCACGCCGCAAGGCACGCTGCGCACCACGCCGGCGGGCTTCGACCTTGGCAATCCAGCTCTTTCCGGTCTCGACGGCTTTTTTGCCGCACGGCTGCGCCGGAAGCCCTGAAAGCCCGCATCCGCACCGTTCCCGGTGCGGAAAAACGGCCCGATACCTCCAAAAAAGGTATGGCCCAGCCCTGATCTGTGGGCTTCCGGTGGAATTCGCTTTCAAGGATATTGCTGAATCCTATAATTCAGCCGGGCGGACGGGACAAATCGAGGAGGTTTTTTGGCACTCGCTGCCGACGACACGACGCGTCTGTGGACGCTCGTCGCGAAGGAGGTTTGGCGCAAGGCGCGCCGACGCCTGCGCGCCGGGCCTGTCTATCGCTGGCGTTATTCGGGACGTACGCCCGAACGCGTGCTGATCGCGCCGCCTGACTTGAGGCTGGCCGACCCGCAGATCGCGCTCGAGATCTATTATGGACGTTTCCCGCTCTCCGGCCATCTGGTCGAGACCGGCGGCCAGTCGCCGTTCCAGCTCGACGTCGCCCACAATGGCTGGCAGCGATCGCTGCACGGCTTCCGCTGGCTGCGCCATATGCGCGCCGCCGGCACGGAGCTTGCCGCCGCCAATGCCCGCGCGCTTGCTTCCGACTGGATCGCCGCGCATGGCAACCGCATTGCCGGCATCGCCTGGGAGCCGGGCACCACGGCCAAGCGCATCATCGCCTGGCAGCAGCATTCTTCCGTAGTGCTGCAGGGCGCCGAGTTCCCCTTCTACCGCGCTTTCTTGAAATCGCTCGCCGTCCAGATCCGCTACCTGCGTTCGGTGACACGCGAGATGCCGGACGGCAAGGACAGGCTGCGCGCCCGCGTCGCGCTCGCCTTCGCGGCGCTGTCGCTGCCGGCGCCGGCCTCGGCGCTGCGCGCGGCGACACGCAATCTCGGCGAGGAACTCGACCGGCAGATCCTGCCCGACGGCGGCCATATCTCGCGCAATCCGTTGGCCGTGCTGGAGCTGCTTGCCGACCTTCTGCCGCTGCGCCAGACTTATGCCAACCAGGCCGAGACACCGCCCGCGGCCTTGATCGGCGCCATCGACCGCATGCTGCCGGCGCTGCGTTTCTTCCGCCACCATGACGGCAGCCTCGCCCGTTTCAACGGCATGGGCGCCACCATCCAGGACCGCATCGCCGCCATCCTGCGCCATGACGACACCGCCGGCCAGCCGCTGCTGCATGCACCCTATTCCGGCTATGAGCGGCTGGCCATGGGCGACGTCACCGTCATCGCCGACACCGGCGCCCCGCCACCGCTCGACGTTTCCAATTCCGCCCATGCCGGCTGCCTGTCCTTCGAACTGTCGTCCGGCCGCCAGCACTACATCGTCAATGCCGGCGTCGACACCTATGGCGCCGCCGAATTCCGGCCGCTGGCGCGCGCCACCGCCGCCCATTCCACGGCAACCCTCAACGACACATCGTCGGCGCGCTTTGCCCTGTCGCTGCGTGTCGGCGGCCTGCCGGGTTCGCCTTTGCTCGGCGGTCCACGCAACGTTTCCAGCCAGCGCCTCGACGACGGTGGCCGGCAAGGCTTCGTCGCCCGCCACGATGGCTACGCGCAGCGTTTCGGCATTGTACACGAGCGCGAGCTGATCCTGTCGGCGAATGGCAATGTGCTGACCGGCCGTGACCGCTTCCTGCGCTCCAGCGGCGGGGCGATCCGCAATGACGGCCGCGACGACGTCGCCATCCGCTTCCACATCCACCCCGACACTAGCCTGTTCCGCGATGAACACGACCGGCTGGTGCTGGCCGCCGAGGGCGGCGACATCTGGGTGTTCACCTCACCGGAAATCCAGCCCGAGGTCGAGGAATCGATCTTCTTCGCCGGTATCGCCGGTCCGCGCCGCAGCCGCCAGATCGTCCTGCATTTCAACGCGTCGGCCTTGGCCGAAGCGCATTGGCAGTTCGTCCGCACCGGCCCGGCCGGTTTCGCCGCCCGAAGCTGACGGCTCCGCCGGCAGCCTTTCACAGACCCCGCGCGAAGCCGGCGAGTTTCAGCGCATGGGTCCTGATATCGACCGGCCAGCCCGCTGTTTTCGCCTCGAAACCTTCGCCGTCTCCGGCAAACAACGCCCGCATGGCTTCCTCGAAACCCGGCAGGTTTCCGGCCATTGCTGAGAGGAACCGGTAGGCAACCTCCTGGCGGGAGCGTCGGACGCTCTCGCCGCCATCGGCGCGGCGCGCGGCGTCGACCAGCCGGCGCAGCACCTGCGAGGCGCCGCCCGGCTGCGCTGCCAACCATTCCCATTGCCGCGGCAGCAGCGTCACCTCGCGCGCCACCACGCCGAGTTTCGGCCGACCCCGGCCACGCGTGCCGGCCTCGCTCGCTTGCGTCGTGGATGGCGGCTCGGTTCCGGTCGGTGGGGTTGGCGGAAACCGTTCGGCCAACCGGGACATAATTTCGGCATCCGAACCGCGCAGATCGAGATCGACGACGGACCCGGTCGAATCGTCGAACACGAGCACCGGCACATCCGCTGGCGCATTGCCAAACGCCCTGATCGCCAGGGCCACCTCGACAAGCGGTCCACTGGCGACGATGCGGTCGCCCTGGAAGGCGGTGCTGGCTCCGGTCAAGGACAGGGACATGAAGAGGCTCCTTTGCAGTCGCCTTCTTGCCCTGTCGCGGACGCCCTGTCAATTATTACCCGGGTATAATTGACAAAACCGTTTATGGCTCCTACATGCCGGCCGGGAAAGGTTCGGATCATGACGAGCATCGACAGGAAAGCCGCCATCGCGGCCTACAAGAAACGCGCGGCCCCGGCGGGCATCTATGCATTGACCTGCGCGAAGGCGGGCAGGCGCTGGGTCGGCCATGCGCCGGACCTCGACGCCATGCCGAACCGGCTGTGGTTCACGCTGCGGCTGGGCAGTCACCGCTCGGCAGACCTTCAGGCTACCTACAACCAGTTCGGCCAGGACGTTATCGCCATCGAAATCGTCGAACGCTTCGAGGACGACGCCCGACCGGAAGGTGCTGCGCTGAAGGAGCGCCTCGCCTTCTGGCGCGACAGGATCGGCGCGCAGCCGGCCTGAGTTTTCCGCCACGAACATTTTGCGGCGCCGACTGCGTTTGATTTTGGCCCCCCTTGTGCTACGGCCCGGACGATCCTCATCAGCCCGCAGAAAGGCCGCCCGCCATGGCCGTCGCCGCCAAGAACATTCCCGCGCCGGACCTCGTCCCCGTCCGCCGCGCGCTGCTCTCCGTTTCCGACAAGACCGGCCTCATTGATTTCGCGGCGGCCCTTGCCAAGGCGGGTGTCGAACTGATCTCCACCGGCGGCACCGCCAAGTCGATCGCCGCAGCCGGCATTGCCGTGCGCGATGTCTCCGAACTCACCGGCTTTCCCGAGATCATGGACGGCCGCGTCAAGACCCTGCACCCCTCGGTGCACGGCGCCTTGCTCGGCGTGCGCGACGATCCCGAACATGCGGCCGCCATGCGCGAGCACGGCATCGAACCTATCGACCTCGTCGTGGTTAATCTCTACCCGTTCGAGGAAGTGCGCGCTTCCGGCGCCGCTTATACGGCGGTGGTCGAGAACATCGATATCGGCGGCCCGGCCATGGTACGCGCCTCGGCCAAGAACCACGCTTATGTCGCCATCGTCACCGAACCGGAAGACTATGCCGCCGTGCTGGAAACGCTCGCCGCCAATGGCGGCGCGCTGCCGCTCGATTTCCGCAAGCGGCTGGCGGCCAAGGCCTTCGCCCGCACCGCCGCCTATGATGCGGCGATTTCCGGTTGGTTCGCCGAGGAGCTGAAGATCGAGCAGCCGAGCTGGCGCGCCTTCGGCGGCCGGCTGCACTCGGTCATGCGTTATGGCGAGAACCCGCACCAGTCGGCCGGTTTCTACGTCAACGGCGACAAACGCCCCGGTGTCGCCACCGCGCGCCAGCTACAGGGCAAGCAGCTCTCCTACAACAACATCAACGACACCGACGCGGCCTATGAACTGGTCGGCGAGTTCGACCCGGCGCGCACGGCGGCGGTTGCCATCATCAAGCACGCCAATCCGTGCGGCGTTGCCGAAGGCGCGTCGCTGAGGGAAGCCTATCTCAAGGCACTGGCCTGCGATCCGGTCTCGGCCTTCGGCGGCATCGTGGCACTGAACCGCCTGCTCGACGCCGAGGCGGCGGAAGAGATCGTCAAGACCTTCACCGAGGTCATCATCGCTCCAGAAGCCTCCGAGGCGGCCGCCGCCATCGTCGCCGCCAAGAAGAACCTGCGTCTGCTGGTCACCGGCGGCCTGCCAGACCCGCGCCAGGCGGGCATCATGGTGAAGTCCGTCGCCGGCGGCCTGCTGGTGCAGGGCCGCGACAATGCCGTGGTCGACGACCTCGACCTCAAGGTGGTGACAAGGCGCGCGCCGACCGAAGCCGAAATGGCCGACCTGAAATTCGCCTTCCGCATCGCCAAGCATGTGAAGTCGAATGCCATCGTCTATGCCAAGGACCGCGCCACCGTCGGCGTCGGCGCCGGCCAGATGAGCCGCGTCGATTCCTCGCGCATCGCCGCCCGCAAGGCGCTCGATGCCGCTGAAGCCGCGGGTCATGCCGAGCCGCTGACCAGGGGTTCGGTCGTTGCCTCCGACGCTTTCTTCCCCTTCGCCGACGGCCTGCTCGCCGCCGTCGAGGCTGGCGCGACGGCCGTCATCCAGCCGGGCGGCTCGATGCGCGACGAGGATGTCATCAAGGCAGCCGACGAGCACGGCATCGCCATGGTCTTCACCGGGATCAGGCACTTCAGGCATTAGTGCCTTTCCTTCTCCCCGTTGACGGGGAGAAGGTGGCCCGAAGGGCCGGATGAGGGGCGGCACTCAATCTCGCGAGTTGCCTCTCGCCTGTCGGCCTGCGCCGATATCCTCGTCCTGCAAACGGGGGAGGAAGAAGACGGCTACTCGTGTTCCGTCTTGTCCGCCGGGTAGGGCGTGCCGGCCAGGATCGCCATGCCGCCGACCAGGAACAGGATGATCATCGCCATGCCGAGGCGCGGCGAGCCGGTCGTCGCCGTTACGGTTGCGATCAGGAATGGCGCCAGGAAGCTGGTTGCCCGGCCGGCCAGCGCATAGATGCCGAAATAACGGCCGGATTCTTCGGCCGTGACGCTGCGCGCCATATAGGAGCGTGACGACGCCTGCACTGGGCCGAAGGCCAGGCCGATCAGCAGGCCGTAGGCGATATAGGCCTTCTCGGCCGGCGTGCCGAACAGCTTGTGCGGGTCGGCCTCGGCCGCCGTGAACTGCAGCCAGCCGAACAGCGTGTAGCCCGGCCCCGTCGAGATGATGCCGATGGTGGCGATGCACAAAAGCACCAGCGCGATCATCACCACCACTTTCGAGCCGAGCGCGGTGTCGAGACGTGCCGCCACCCAGCAGCCGAGGATGGCGACGACGTTCAGGATGATGCCGAAGATGCCGATCTCGGTGATCGACCAGCCGAACATCGCGGCCGCGAAGGCACCGCCGAGCGAAAGCAGCGCGTTGACGCCGTCCTGGTAGATCATGCGGGCGACGAGGAAACGGAAGATGCCGGCGCGCTTGCGCACCTCGGCGAGCGTCGACTTCAGTTCCGTCAGCCCGCGCCGCACCGCCGGCCCCACCGGCACGCCCTTCACCGCGTCCGGCGTGAAGAAGAACATCGGCAGGATGAAGATAAGATACCACAGCGCCGAAAGCGGCCCGGTGGCGCGCGCGTCCTCGCCGAGCTTCGGATCGAGGCCGAACAGCGGGTCGAGACCGGCGATGGTCTTGCCGGTTTCCGGCGACCCGGCCAGCATCGTCACCACGAAGATCAGCGCCACCATGCCGCCGAGATAGCCGAGCCCCCAGGCGACGTTGGAGATCTTGCCGATCTCGCTCTTCGGCACCAGGCGCGGCATCATGGAATCGTTGAACACCGTCGAGAACTCCGCCGCCACCGAGGCGAGCGAGAAGAACAGCACGATCAGGAACAGGTTCGAGCCCGGCGCGGCGAACCACAGCATCGACAGGCTGATGATCTTGATCGTCGCGAAGAAGGCGATCCACGGTTTGCGCGGGCCCGTCTGGTCGGCGATCGAGCCGAGGATCGGCGACAGGATGGCGATCACCAAGCCGGCCGCGGCGAGGCCGTAGCCCCACACCGCCTGGCCCATGGCGGGGTCGGCCGACAGGCGCGAGACGAAATAGGGGCCGAAGATGAAGGTGGTGACCACGGTGAAGAAGGGCTGCGCCGCCCAGTCGAAGAACATCCAGCCCCAGATGCCGCGCCCGGAGGCGCGCTGCATGGTCACGTCGCTCATCTGTCCTCCAGCCGCTCGGTCCCGTTCGCGGTGTGCCCATGTCTGCACGTTTTTGCCGGCACTGCAAAGGCCCGATGCCGGTTCGCGGCCATGACCCTGCGCGAGGTCGTCGCGTGCCGGCTGCTGCAAACGCGATCAAGCGCGGCGGCGAGTCCTGCGGCAGAACAGAGCGATAGCCGTTTCGAACTCGGGAGACCGCCATGGACACCCTCAATGCCGCACGCACGCACCCCGCTCACGCCCGCCTTGCCCACAAATGCCCCGAAGCCGTCCTCGACTATTATGCGCGGCAATCCGCCTTCAGCACGCCCGGCCGCCACGCCGCACTGTTCGACGCCTTGCCGTCCGACCCCGCCGACATAGCGCGCATCGTCCAGGGCCTGCTGATCTACGAACACGTCACCGAGCCGTTCTACGGCTGCCCGATCACCACCGAGCGCCGCGCCGAGAGCCATATCCGCCCGGTCGAGGCCATTGTCGACCGGCTGTTGGCGCTTGATGGCCAGCCCCTGTCGGTCGCCCGTCCGCCCGAGCGGCGGCTGGTCGGCATCTGTCGGCATTTCATGCTGCTCGCCGTCGCCATCTTCCGCCACCACGGCATCCCAGCACGCGGCAGGGGCGGTTTCGGCGCTTATTTCAACCCCGGGAAATATGAAGACCATTGGGTCTGCGAATACTGGAAGGCGGATGAAGGCCGCTGGGCACTGCTGGACGCCCAGTTCGACGCCATCTTCATACGCAACCTCGCCATCGGCCATGGCATCCATGACGTGCCGCGCGACCGCTTCCTGACGGCGCCCGACGCCTGGCGGTTATGCCGCGCCGGCGCGCTGGACCCGGAGCTGTTCGGCATCGAGTTCTCGCAGATGCGCGGCCTCTGGTTCATCGCCGGCAACATGACGCGCGATCTCGCCACCCTGAACGGCTGCGAAATCCTGCCATGGGACGTATGGGGCGCGCAGCCGGCCATCGATGCCCGGCTTTCGAACGATCAACTCGTCTTCTTCGACGAGGTCGCCCGGCTGACCGCCAATCCGGACGCGAATTTTGATGCGATGCGCCGCCGTTTCGCCGATGATGCCGGGCTCGCGCTGCCGCGATCCGTCTTCAACGCCTTGCGCCAGCGACAGGAGCAGGTTTTCGAGGTCTGAAAGGCGGACCGTCGCGGATGCGGACACCGGTCGAAAAGGCGATCTGGTTCATCGAAAGCCACTTCGCCGAAGATGTCACGCTCGATGCCGTGGCCAGGGTCTGCGGCCTTTCGCGGTTCCAGATGTCGCGCCTGTTCTCTCACGCCACCGGGAAAAGCGTCAGCGCCTATCTGCGCGGACGGCGGCTGAGCGAAGCCGCCCGCGCGCTGGCCGCCGGCGCTCCTGACATCCTCGCCGTCGCGCTGCAGGCCGGTTACGGTTCGCATGAAGCCTTCTCACGCGCCTTTCGCGATCAATTCGGCCTGACGCCGGCCGAAATCCGCACGCGCGGCGATCTCAATGGCATCGCCCTGGTCGAGCCCTTGCGCGAGGACCCCAAGGTCAGCGTCAGCCTGCCGCCGCCGCGCATCGAGACGCCCGGCCCGTTGCTGATAGCCGGCCTCGGTCGCCGTTTCGCGAGTGATGATTTCGCCGGCATACCGGCGCTGTGGCAGGAATTCACGCCGCATCTCGGCGCGATCCCGGGCCAGAAGGGCAAGGCCACTTACGGGCTGGTCACCGGTGTCGGCGCCGGCGACGGCTATTTTTATCTGGCCGGTGTCGAAATGCGGACCCTCGCCGATCTCGATGGCACCTTCACCGGCATCAGGCTGCCGGCGCAGCGTTGGGCCGCCTTTCGGCATGCCGGGCACGTCACCACCATCGCCGCCACCATTCACGCGGTCTTTACGCAGGCCCTGCCGGCGGCCGGACTGATACCGGGAGACATGCCCGACCTGATCGAACGTTATGGCGAAGGTTTCGACCCCGTCACCGGCGCCGGCGGCTTCGAAATCTGGGTTCCGGTCAGGTAGCCCGCGCCGCCGCCGTGCGCTGTTCAAGCGCGCGGATAACGGCGGCCATGTCTTCCTGGCCCAGTCCCATCGCTTCCGTTTCGCCATAGAGCGCGTGGCAAACATCGAGCAGCGGCGAAGCCACCTTGGCCGTGCGCGCCGCTTCAGTGATCAGCCGGTTGTTCTTGAACACGTCGGTGATCGCCGCCTGCACGGAGAAATCTCCGCTAAGGAGCTTGGCCGCCTTGATGCGGGAGACGTCGCTCGCCATCGGCCCGGCATTAAGCACGGCGACCAGCCGTTCGAGATCCAGCCCGTGCCGCTCGGCGAAATGCACGGACTCGGCAAGGCCCGTCACCATGGTGATCAGGAATATATTAACCGCGAGCTTCATCAAGAGCGCATTGGGCACCACCCCGCATGGCACCATGTCGCGACACATCGGCTGGAGCAGCGGCCGGACAGTCTCGACCACCTCCGGCGCGCCGGCCAGCATCGCCACCAGTTGCCCGGCCTCCGCCGGCTTGCGCGAGCCGGAAACCGGCGCTTCGACATAGGTACCGCCGGCGGCCTCGATGTCGGCGCCGAGCCGGCGCGAATAGTCGGCCGAGGTCGTGCCCATATGCACGATGGTGCGGCCGCCGACATGCGTTGTGAAATCCGCTGAGCCGCGCCCCAGCACGGCATCCATGGCCGCTTCCGTCGCCAGCATCAGGATAACGATGCGTGTAACCGCGAAAACCTCGGCGGCATCGGCCGCCACTTTTGCGCCCGCCGCGCGCAGCGGCTCGCAACGCTCGGCCGAGCGGTTCCAGACCGTCAGCGGCTTTCCCGCGCGCGCCAGATTGAGCGCCATCGGCTGGCCCATGACGCCGAGACCGATAAAGCCGATGTCCATAACCTCTCCCCGGTTGCGCATGGTCCGGACTCAAAGCCACATCGGCAGGATCGACAGCGCAAGCAGAACGCCCAGCGCCATGTTGACGACACGCCATTGGCGCTCGGTCCTCAGCACCCGGGCCATCAGCAAACCGGCCGCGCACCACACCGACAGTGAAAGCGCCGCCGCCAGACCAAAGGCCAGTGCCAGCAGCACGCCGAGCGCGGCTGGGCTGCTCGCCAGCGCCGCAAAGGAGGCGGCGGCGCCCAGCGTCATCGCCCAGGCTTTCGGATTGCACCACAACAGCCAGGCGCCACCCAGAAGGCTGGTCGGTTTTGCTAGGTCTTTGTCGAGGCGCGGCGCACCCGAAGTCGCCACTTTGCCAGCAAGCCACAAAAGATAGGCCGAGCCGATCGCCTTCATGGCCAGTTGCAGCGACGGCATTGCTTCCAGAACACCGGCAAGTCCGGCAGCGGCGGCCGCCGCCATGCTGGCCAGCCCGGCGGCGATGCCCACCATCAGCGGCATCGAACGGCGGAAACCGAAATGGGCGCCGGACGCCGTCGCCAGCGTCGTAGCGCCGCCCGGCGACCCGGTCGAAATCAGGGCGAAGACGGCGAGCGGCAGAATGGTCTCGGGCGACATGCGGTTTGTCCGTTGAAACGGCACCATTGCTACCGTGCCGCCTGCCATTAGAAAATCGCATGTTGATTATAATTGGCATTAGCAATCATAATGCTGCGATGACCCGTAACCTCGACATCGCCCTGCTCAGAACCTTCCTCGCCGTTGCCGACCGCGCCTCGATGACCGCCGCCGGCAATGCCCTGCATCTGACGCAGAGCGCGGTCAGCCAGCAGGTCGCCCGTCTGGAACAGGCCTTCGGCAAGCCGCTGTTTTTCCGCGACCGGCGCGGGCTGCGCCTCACCCCGGCGGGAGAGCGCCTGTTGGGCAAGGCACGGCGCCTGCTCAGCCTCAACGACGAGATATGGGCGGATATGACGACGCGCCGCGTCGAGGGCCCGGTGCGGCTCGGCGTGCCGTTCGACCTCGCCGGCGCCTTCATCGCGCCCATCCTGAAATCCTATGCGCAGGCCTTTCCGCAGGTCGAGATATCGCTGGTCTGCGCCTCTTCGCCCGATCTCGCTCGCGCGCTCGCCAATGGCGAGATCGACCTTGCCCTCGTCGAGGAGCCGGTCGGCGCTTCCACGGGCGAATGCCTTGTTGTCGAGCGGCTGGTCTGGGTCGGCGCCAAGGGCGGCCAGGCGTATCTGAAGACGCCGCTGCCGGTATCGATGGTCGCGGAAACCTGCGCCTTCCGGCCGGCCGTGCTGGCCGCGCTGCGCGACCAGGGCCGGGAATGGCGCACCGTGTTCGAGAACGGCAGCATCGATGCCACCACGGCCACCGTAACCACCGATCTGGCGGTGACCACCTGGCTCGCCTTCACCGTGCCGCAGCATCTCGACATCCTGCCGGTCGAGGCCGGCCTGCCGCCGCTGCCTTCCTTCGCCATCAATTTGCGCATGCCCGAGCGCGACGCCGCCCCGGCAACGGCAGAGCTTGCTCGCCACATCCGCGAAGGGCTCGCCCGCACCCGGCTGGCGGCGTAGGCGCAACCGCTAGCCCGGAATGAAGATTGCGTGCGGCGGTGACATTCAGCTCACCGCCGCCACAGAATCGACGTTGCTACCTACGCCCCGATCAGGTCGCTCATCAGCCCGGACGCCACCGACAGCCTGGACACCGTGATCTCGCCGCCCTCGGTCAGCGCCTGCAGCCGCTCGCGCACGCGGCTGATGCGTTCGCCGCCGGCTTCCAGCCAGGTCGCGACGGGATCGGCCGCCGTGCCATGCTGGGTCAGCGCCGTCACCGCGATGCCGCGCCTGGCCGCGCCGATCGTGTCGGTGGCCCGCGAAAGCGCCAGCTGGTCGTAATAGTCCGGCGGTGTCACCGAACGCGCCGCTTCCTCAATGCGCGGAATGCGGAACGCCTCGCTGACGGCGAAGAACGCCTTGGCGGCCGCGACGATGTCGGCATTGGCCAGCCGCGCGGTGAGCGCGATGTCGGGGATCAGTTCGGCGACATCGGCCAGCGCCAACCGATCCGCCAGACGGTCCGGCGTGCCAACCTTGAACAGCCCGTGCCGCTTCTCCTCCAGCCGCTCGCGCGAGAAATCCGACAGCAGCGAGGCAAGCTTCGGCTCCAGTGCCTTGCGCGCTTCCTGCAGTTCGGCGATGCGCTGACCAAGCGGCGCCGACCCGGTATCGTTCTTCAGATACCAGCCGGCGGTCACGTAAATAAGCCGGCTTACGACCTGGTAGAGATCGATCTGCACCTGGCCGTCGATCTTGTTGTCCAGCGCGTCGATCTCGCGATAGAGCGCCGACAATCCGAAGCCGGCGCGGATCACCGCGAAGGTGCGCACCACGTCGGCGGCGCTGCGGCCGGTTGCCTCCATCAGCCGGTTGGTGAAGGAAGGCCCGCCGCGATTGACCAGATCGTTTGCGACGACGCGGGCGATGATTTCGCGGCGCAGCCTGTGGCCATGGATTTCGGCCGCGAACTTCCTGGCCATGCGGTCCGGGAAATATCCCATCAGATCGGCGTCGAACTGCTGATCGTCCGGCACGTCGGAAGCAACGATATCGGAGAACAGCACGATCTTGGCATAGGCGAGCAGCACGCCGAGCTCGGCCCTGGTCAGCGGTTCGCCGCGCGCCTCGCGGTCGGCCAGCGCGGCCGGCGAAGGCAGCGTCTCGACCGCGCGGTCGAGCAGGCCGCGCGCCTCGAGCGCCGCCATGAAGCGGCCTTGATGGGCGATGTCAGCCAGGCCGCGCTTGCGGGCCAGCGAAAGCGCCAGCGTCTGCTCGTAATTGTTGGCCAGCACCAGCCCGCTGACCTCGTCGGTCATCTCGGCCAAGAGCTTGTTGCGCGCCGGCCGCGCCAGCGAACCCTTGCGCATGGCCGAGGCCAGCGCGATCTTGATGTTGACCTCGACGTCCGAGCAATTGACGCCGCCGGAATTGTCGATGGCGTCGGAATTGTTGCGGCCGCCGGCGAGACCAAACTCGATGCGGGCGCGCTGGGTGACGCCGAGATTGGCGCCCTCGCCGATCACCTTGGCGCGCACGTCGATCGCGTTGACGCGGATCGGATCGTTGGCGCGGTCGCCCGCGTCCTGGTTGGTCTCGCTCGACGCCTTCACATAGGTGCCGATGCCGCCGAACCACAGAAGATCGACCGGCGCCTTGAGGATGGCGGTCATGATCTCGGCCGGCGTCGCGGTCGTCTTGGCGAGCCCGATCGCGGCGGCGGCGTCCGCCGGCAGCGTGATCGATTTCTGGTTGCGCGAGACGACGATGCCGCCCGCCGACAGCTTCGACTTGTCATAATCCTGCCAACTCGAGCGCGGCAGGTCGAACATGCGCTTGCGCTCAGCGAAGGAGGCGGCCATGTCCGGTTCCGGATCGATGAAGATGTCGCGATGATCGAAGGCGGCGATCAGCTTGGTCTGCTCCGACAAAAGCATGCCGTTGCCGAACACGTCGCCCGACATGTCGCCGACGCCCACCACGGTGAAAGGCGAGGTCTGGATGTCGCGGTTGATCTCGCGGAAATGCCGCTTCACCGCTTCCCAGGCGCCCTTGGCGGTGATGCCCATCTTCTTGTGGTCATAACCGGCCGAGCCGCCGGAAGCGAAGGCATCGTCCAGCCAGAAGCCATGCTTTTCCGAAATCGCGTTGGCGGTGTCGGAGAAGGTCGCCGTGCCCTTGTCGGCGGCGACGACGAAATAAGGATCGTCCTTGTCGTGCCGGATCACGTCGACCGGCGGGATGACACTGTCGACGCCGATATTGTCGGTGATCGACAGCAGGCTGGAGACGAAGTTGATATAGGCCTGCCGGCCCGCCTCGAACCACAGGTCGCGCTGGCTGGCCGGCGGCAGGCGCTTCGGGAAGAAGCCGCCCTTGGCGCCCACCGGCACGATGACGGCGTTCTTCACCTGCTGCGCCTTGACCAGGCCGAGCACCTCGGTGCGATAGTCCTGCGCCCGGTCCGACCAGCGCAGGCCGCCGCGCGCCACCGGGCCGAAGCGCAGGTGCACGCCTTCCACCTCGGAACCGTAGACGAAGATTTCGCGCCATGGCCGCGGCTCCGGCAGACCTTCGACGGCGCGCGACTCGAGCTTGATCGCCAGCGACTGGCCGCGCTCCTTCTTAGCCGGGACGAAGTGGTTGGTCCGCAGCGAGGATTCGATCAGGTTGAGATAGCGGCGGATGATGGTGTCGTCGTCGATGTTGGGAACGTCTTCCAGCGCATCCTTGATCTTGGCCTTGAGGTGTTTCGCCGTCGTTACGCCCTCGCCGGTAGCGGCCGGCCCCAGCCGGGCGACGAACAGCGCATGCAGGCCGCGCGCGATGTCGGGATAGCGGTTGAGCGCGGCCGCGATGAAATCCTGGCTCTGCGGAATGCCCGCCTGCTGCAGGTAGCGGCCATAGGCGCGCAGCACCAGAACCTCGTGCGACCACAGGCCGGCGGTCTGGGCGAGCCCGTTATAGCCGTCATTGTCGATGTCGCCGCGCCACACCGCCAGGAACGCGTCCTCGAACAGGCCGCCGCCATCGGCAAGATCGATCGGCCGGCCATAGGCATTTTCCAGTTCCATGTCGTGGATGAAGACGCGGTCGCCATTCTCGCCCACCTCGAAGGTGCGTTCGCTGATGACGCGGAAGCCGATGTTCTCCAGAACCGGCACGCGCCTGGACAGCGCCACCGGGCTGCCGTGATGATAGATCTTCAGCGAAGCCTGTTCCGGCGCCTGGCCGGCGTCGCGGTAATAGTCGATGGCGATCGGGTTTTCGGCGTTGATCCTGGCGATGCGCGCCGCGTCCACCAGCGCCACGGCGGGCGAGAACGAATCGCGATAGCTTTCCGGGAAGCGCGCGGCGATCGCCTTCAATGCCGGATCGTTGCCGCCGGCCTCGGCGGCTTCGGCCAGCGCATCTTCCCAGGTCCGCACGATGTCGCGGATCGCCGCCTCGACCGTCTCCTGCTCGACCTTCGGCGTCTTGCCGCCGGACCGGCCGATGATGAAATGGACACGCGCCAGCCCGCCTTCAGGGAAAGCCGGATAGTAAGCCGACAAACGACCGTCGAAAACCGTCTTCAGATAGGCGCCCACCTTCTCGCGTACAACGCTGTCGTAACGATCGCGTGGCACGAAAACGAGGATGGAGACGAAGCGGTCGAATTGATCGGCGCGCACCAGCGCACGCACGCGCGGCCGCTCGATCAGGCCGAGGATCGCCTCGGCATGCTTGCGCAGGATCGGCACCGGCACCTGGAACAGCTCGTCGCGCGGATAACTCTCCAGCACATTGATCAGGGCCTTGCCGGAATGGTCGTCCGGATTGAGGCCGGATTTGGCGATCACCGTTTCCGCCTTGGAGCGCAGATAGGGGATCTTCATCACCGAGCGCGTATAGGCGGTGGAAGTGAACAGGCCCACGATGCGCAGTTCGCCCGCCAGCTTGCCGTTCTTGTCGTAGGTCTTGACCCCGACATAGTCGAGATAGATGCGCCGGTGCACCACCGACTTGGCGTTGGCCTTGGTGACGATCAGCGGCTCCGGCCCGTGCAGGAAGGCACGGATTTCCGGCGTCGTCGTCACCGCTTCGGTGCCGCGCCGCAGCACCAGCACGTCGGGATCGGCAAGGATGCCCAGCCCCGGCTTGTCGGCGCGCTCCAGCGTGCCGCTCTTCTCGCCGCCGGAATAGGTGAACTCGCGCATACCGAGGAAGGTGAAATTGTCGTCGCGCAGCCATTCGAGGAAGGCGATGCCTTCGGCCACGTGTTTCTTGTCGAGCGGCACCGGCGCATAGCGGAATTCCGAGATCGCCTGGTCGAGCCTGGCCAGCATCGGTTTCCAGTCGGTAACGGCGGCGCGCACTTGCGCCAGCATCTTCGTCAACCGCGCGCCAAGTGCCGCGGCGGTCTCTTCGCCGAGCCGACCAATATGGACATGCACGACGCTGACCTTGTCGAGCCCGGCGTCTTCCTTGACCAGGCTGCCGTCGCCGACGATCTCGGCGACGCCGGTCTTGGAATGCCTGACCGCGATGACCGGATGGGTGACCAGCGTCGGCTCGCCGGCCGTCTCGGTGATCTCGCCAAGGATCGAATCGAACAGGAACGGCATGTTGTCGTTGACGACGGTGATGACCGTCACCGGCCGGCCCTGCCGCGACACGCCGGAAGCCGCATCGACGGCAACGATGCTCTCGCCCTTCTTGTGGCGGGCAACCGCTTTTTCTGCGAGTTCGGCGGCTCGGGCGAGGTCGGCCGCCTCATAGGCGGCAACGTCTTCGGAGGGCGCTCTTGCCAGGAGAAAATCCGCGAGCCGTCCCGGCTTTTGACCTTCCTTCGTCGCACCTCCCTTCGCCATTGTCGATTTTTTCGGCTTGGACGCGGACTTCAGGCTGGCCATGATGCGATTTTCCTCCGCCATAGGCTGCATTGCTACTATCGTAGCAGATGAACGCCTTTTGGCGACAAAGGTTTGACGGCTGCCTAAGAAAAATGCCGTCTGCACAATAAATTTGCAGCTCGCATCCGGGAGAGAATGCCATGGCCGAAAAGATCACCGCGCTGGATTTGCCGCAAGCCGAACTCAGCGAAGCCACGCAGGCCTATTTCGCCAAATGCGAGGAAAAACTCGGCCTCGTGCCCAATGTGCTGAAGGCCTACGCCTTCGACGAGAAGAAGCTGCGCGCCTTCACCGACACCTATAACGATCTGATGCTGGGCGATTCCGGCCTCACCAAGCTCGAACGCGAGATGATCGCGGTCGTCGTCTCATCGATCAACCACTGCTATTATTGCCTGACCGCGCATGGCGCGGCGGTGCGGCAATTGTCGGGCGATCCGGCCTTCGGCGAGATGATGGTGATGAATTTCCGCGCCGCCGATCTGTCGGACAAGCAGCGCGCCATGCTGGAATTCGCGGTCAAGCTGACCGAGCAGCCGGCAAAGATCGTCGAGGCCGACCGCGAAACATTGCGCAAGGCCGGCTTCTCGAACCGCGACATCTGGGACATCGCCTCGACCGCCGCCTTCTTCAACATGTCGAACCGCGTCGCCGCTGCCATCGATATGCGCCCGAACGACGAATATCACGCGATGGCGCGGTAGCGCTCTTCACCCCGTGAACAGGAAAAGATGCCGGCGGGCAGATGAGGGGCGGAGCTAACTTTCGAAAGGCAGGCGCAGCCCCTCATCCGACCCTTCGGGCCACCTTCTCCCCGTGAACGGGGAGAAGGTAGAAAGAAATTCAGCTGCGCGCCGCGATCGCCGCCGCCGCCCCGGCCATGGTGCCGGCCGAGATACGGTTGGCGATCTTCATGGCGCGCTGGCTTTTCAGGAGCCTACGTGCCTGCGCGGCCGCCAGCACCCAGGCGAGATCGATGGCGATCAGCACCACCGCCATGGTTGCGGTCAGCTCCATCCAGCCGACGACGCTCACCGAGGCGAGATCGATGATAGTCGGCAGGAGCGCCAGGTAGAACATCATGATCTTGGGGTTGCCGAGCGTCACCGCCATGCCGGCCATGAAGAGTTTCGCCGGCGAATCATCCTTCGGCAGCGAACCGCCGGTGGTGTCGACCGGCGCCGTCCACATCTTCCAGGCAAGATAGGCGAGATAGGCGACACCAAGCCATTTCACCGCAACGAAGGCGAGGTGGAAGGTCTGCGCCACCATGGCCAGGCCGAAGACGGCGAAGGAAAGCCAGATCGCCTCGCCGATCCACATGGCGGCCAGGAACGGGAACACATCGCGAAAGCCCTTCGAGATCACCCTTGCCACCAATGCCGCGATCGACGGCCCCGGCGAACCGGCCGCAACCAGCAAAGCACCGGCGAAGATGAGAAGCGAGGTAAAGGTCATGACGGGCTCCAAACCGACCATTGTCGTCTGGAGAATAGGCGGATCGACACCGGACGCAAGCAAACGACGTTCCGCTGTCGATTGAAAACCGGCCTGGCGGGTCCGGCCGCCAGAATCCCGCACCGCGACGGCGTGTCGGCGTTCCGGCATGGTTTCCCGACTTCCCCCCAAAAAAGGGGGCGTTCTTTGACAATGAGCCAGATTGCGAAAGCAGGCGTGGCAACGAATAGATTTGGCTACACGACAGCTGGCGGCGTCAAACGTGCGCTTGATCTCGCCCATGCCACCCGCTAGGAACGCGCATCTTCATCAGCCTCAGGCTACCGACTTTGCCATCGTAATCACCGGTCTCGTCAGCTCTCCCTGAACTCGCATGGCAGCGCGCGAGCGTTGCCGTTTTTGATTGCGTTCGTTCCTGTGGCGGTTCGAGACCGGTTTGGCCAGCGCCCCGGCGCCAGAGCCGCAGGCACGTCGCCTGATCTCCACACGAACGCCATTCCGCGCCTCCGCTCGAGGCACCTCGCTCATCGTCGCTCGGACGGACTTCCCAACGGGAAGGACCAACCGGCATGTCGTTCACGCTCCGCGTTCGATGGACCCTTATTGCAGATCGTTTCCCCGAGCCCTGGCGCGCCTGCGCACGCTGTGGTGCCCAGCGGCCGTTCCGTTGCAGCGGCAAATTCCGGCTGAATGCCAATGGCAGGCGCCTCGACGCCTGGCTCGTCTACAAATGCTCGGCCTGCGACGACACCTGGAACCACACGTTGTTCGAGCGCCGCAACGCGCACGACATCGACGTCGATCTGCTTTCGGCACTGGAAAGCAACGATCCCAAGCTGGCGCGGCGTTGTGCATTCGATGTCATCGCCCTGCGCCGCAACACGTCGCGGGTCGAGGAGTTCGCGAACGTCGCCGTCCGCAAGGAGCGCCTTGACGGATCGGGGCATGCGCCGACGCGGCTGGAGATTGTGCTGGCCGCCCCCGATCCCGTCTCCCTGCGGCTGGATCGCCTGTTGGCGACGGAACTCGGCCTGTCGCGCAGCCGCATGGCCGCCTTGGCCGACCGGGCAAGGATCAGGACGACCGGCAAGCTCAACCGGGCGGTGCGCGACGGGTTGCTTGTCGAGATCGAGTTGGATGGAGACAGCGCGGCGGAGGCGATCCTGCGCAATGCGCTACCGGAATGATGACGTCGATCCGGCGGTGAAAATGAAAAGGGCGGGGAAATCCCCGCCCTTTCTGAAAGCATCAGGCCGCGCTGACCTTCGACTTCTCGAAGCGCTTGCGCTCGTTCGGGTCGAGATAGAGCTTGCGCAGGCGAATGGTCTTCGGCGTCACCTCGACCAGCTCGTCGTCCTGGATCCAGGCCAGCGCGCGCTCCAGCGTCATGCGGATCGGCGGCGTCAGCTTGACCGCTTCATCCTTGCCGGCGGCGCGGATGTTGGTCAGCTTCTTGCCCTTCAGCACATTGACCTCGAGGTCGTTGTCTCTGGAGTGGATGCCGATGATCATGCCCTGATAGACCTTGACGCCGGCGTCGATGACCATCGGGCCGCGGTCTTCCAGGTTCCACATCGCATAGGCCACGGCTTCGCCCTGCTCGTTGGAGATCAGAACGCCGTTGGTGCGGCCGGGCAGTTCGCCCTTGTAGGGCTGGTAGGAGTGGAACAGACGGTTCATCACCGCAGTGCCGCGCGTGTCGGTCAGAAGTTCGGACTGGTAGCCGATCAGGCCGCGCGTCGGCGCATGGAACACCAGGCGCTGGCGGTTGCCGCCCGAAGGACGCAGTTCGACCATTTCGGCCTTACGCTCCGACATCTTCTGCACAACGACGCCGGCATGCTCCTCATCGACGTCGATGACGACCTCTTCGACCGGCTCCAGCAACTCGCCGTTCTCGTCCTTCTGCATAACGACGCGCGGACGCGACACGGCAAGCTCGAAACCTTCGCGGCGCATCGTCTCGATCAGCACGGCAAGCTGCAATTCGCCGCGGCCCGACACGTAGAACGAATCCTTGTCGGCCGATTCCTCGATCTTGAGCGCGACGTTGCCTTCCGCTTCCTTCATCAGGCGGTCGCGGATGACGCGGCTGGTGACCTTGTCGCCCTCGGTGCCGGCCAGCGGCGAATCGTTGACGATGAAGGACATGGTGACGGTCGGCGGATCGATCGGCTGGGCGTGCAGCGGCTCGGTCACGGCCGGGTCGCAGAAAGTGTCGGCGACGGTGCCCTTCGACAGGCCGGCGATGGCGACGATGTCGCCTGCCTGCGCTTCTTCGATCGGCTGGCGCTCGAGGCCCCGGAAGGCCAGGATCTTGGAGACGCGGCCGTTTTCCAGAAGCGAGCCGTCATGGTGCAGCACCTTGACTGCCTGATTCGGCTTCAGCGTGCCGGAGTGGATGCGGCCGGTGATGATGCGGCCGAGGAACGGGTTGGCCTCGAGGATGGTGCCGATCATGCGGAACGGGCCGGGGTGAACCGTCGGCGCCGGCACATGCTTGAGCACGAGGTCGAACAGCGGCGCCAGGCCCTGGTCCTTCGGGCCTTCCGGGTTCTCGGAGACCCAGCCATCGCGGCCCGAACCGTAGAGGATCGGGAAATCGAGCTGTTCGTCGGTGGCGTCGAGCGCCGCGAACAGGTCGAACACCTCGTTGATGACTTCCTGGTGGCGGCCATCCGGGCGGTCGATCTTGTTGATGACGACGATCGGCTTCAACCCGACCTTGAGCGCCTTGCCGACGACGAACTTGGTCTGCGGCATCGGGCCTTCGGCGGCGTCGACCAGAACGATGGCCGAATCCACCATCGACAGGATGCGCTCGACCTCACCGCCGAAGTCGGCGTGGCCGGGAGTGTCGACGATGTTGATGCGGGTGTCCTTCCAGTCGACCGAAGTCGCCTTGGCCAGGATGGTGATGCCGCGTTCCTTTTCGAGATCGTTCGAATCCATCGCGCGTTCGGCGACGCGCTGGTTCTCGCGGAACGAGCCGGATTGCTTGAGAAGCTGGTCGACCAGCGTGGTCTTGCCATGGTCGACGTGCGCGATGATCGCGATATTGCGGATGTTCATGCTGGGTCTCGGAGGTTGCACAGGCAGCATGCCCGGATAATCAAATCGAGACGCCGCCTTTTTCGGTTGCGCGGCTCATACAGGTTTTTTCGCATTTGCGAAAGGGGCGGCGTGCGGGCAATTCGTTGGTCACCTTTTGTTAAGTGGCGCGGGCGTAGAATTTCATTAACCAAAGGCGGAACCTTTTCCGCAGTCGAGCATTCGGGCGTCCATGATACGTGCACTCAACCGCTTCGGCATGATCTTCGCATCGGCAACGACGGTAGCGCTTCTGGCGCTGGGCGTCGCTTGGTCGGCCGCCACGCCGGCCGACAAGCCGATCGCGGCGGTTGTCACCCAGGCTGAGCGGATGTTCCCCGATGCGCCGGATGGCGTCGACCCGGTCGTCACCGGGCCGGTCAGCGCGGCTTTCAAGCAGCGCCAGGCCGATGTGGGTTGCGACAAGGCAGCCTGGCCGAACGTGCCCGCCGCCTGTTTCGAACATTAAACCCCGCGACTACACCGCGCGCACTGGATCGAGCGTCGTCTTGTAGAGCTCGTTGTCGTCGCGATCCATCAGCCTGACGGTGAGCTGCTCCGTGCCGCCGTCGATATCGACCAGTCCGAAGAATTGCAGGCCGGCCGAGGGCGGCAGGTTCTGGCCCTGCTCGACACTTGGCGCCTTCACGAACTTCACTTCGGGGCCGAAGGTCATGTCGAGATCGTTGGGACCGAATGTGCCGGAATGGATCGGCCCCGAGACGAATTCCCAGAACGGATTGAAATCCTGGAATTGCGCCTTGTCGGGGTTGTAGAGATGGGCGGCCGTGTAGTGCACGTCGGCCGTCAACCAGACCGTGTTGGTGATGCCAGCATTCTTGATGAAGCGCAAAAGGTCGGCAAATTCCAGCTCGCGGCCCTTGGCCGAACCGTTGTCGCCATTGGCGACCGCCTCCGAGCCCTTCTTGTTGGCCGCGTCGTCCCACACCACCAGACCGATCGGCATGTCGGCGGCGATCACTTTCCAGGTCGCCTTCGAATTGGCCAGCTCGCGCTTCAGCCACCTTGTCTGCTGCTCGCCCAGCATGCGCGCCAGCGGGGTGAGTTCCGTCTCCATATTGGGACCGTTGGCGCCACGATAGGAGCGCATGTCGAGGAAAAACACGTCGAGCAGCGGGCCATAGGCGATCTTGCGGTAGACGCGGCCGGGCTCGGCTGGGGTGAAGCGGATCGGCGTCATCTCGTGGAAGGCGCGCCCGGCGCGGGCGGAAAGCACGGAGACGGACTTTTCCTTGTAGCGGTCATCGGCGGTCAGGTTCTTGGAGCTCGACCAGTTGTTGACCACCTCATGGTCATCCCATTGGAAAAAGGTGGGCAGCGCGGCGTTCATCGCCAACAGGTTCTTGTCGAGCAGGTTGTACTTCCACTGCGCGCGGTATTCTTCCAGTGTTTCGGCCACCTTGCGCTTTTCGTCAACGAGAACGACGTTCTTCCACTTGGTACCGTCCTTGAGGCCGACCTCGTCCTTCATAACGCCGTCGGCATAGATGGTGTCGCCCGAATGCAGGAAGAAGTCGGGCATGTGCTTGGCAATCGTGGCATAGGTCTTCATGCCGACCTCATCGATGCCCCAGCCCTGGCCGGCGGTATCGCCGGACCAGGCGAAGCGCACCGAGCGGCGCGACATCGGCGCGGTGCGGAAGCGGCCGACCACCGGCTCGGAGACGGCGTTGACGTCGTTCAGATCGGCAATCGTCATGCGGTAGAAGATGTCCTGATCGGAGGCGAGATCGGTGAGCAGGCGCTTCACCGCATAATCGCTGTCGGGCAGTGCGGTGAGCGGCGCCAGCCTTTCCGCGTTGGCGAAGCTCTCCGTCGTCGCCACTTCGAACATCACGCGTGAGGGCCGGTCGGCGCGGGTCCAGACCATGCCCGAGGCGGAATCGACATCGCCGGACTGGACGCCATGCGTGACGACGGGCCGCGTATTCGCCCGCGAATAATAGGGCATCGCCAAACCGGAGAAGCCGACCAGACCCGCTGCCCCCGTCGAGGCGAGGAAGACACGACGGCTGATTTGGACGGGCGAGTTCATGGCTGTCTCCTTGGCTGTGAACGCAAGCCAAGGTCGGCGGCCAATGTTTCAGCAGCATTTCGGAGACGTGAAACTTTCTTGACGGCCCACAGCCAGCGGGCCGCCTCGATCAGGCCGGTTGTTCTTCCGGCTGGGATATCGGGCGATTGGTGTTGATCAGCAGCGACAGGCAGGCGGCGATGATGCCGGTCATGCCGGCGATGACGAAGGCGAGCTCGTAGCTGCCCTGAAATTCGCGCATCGCTCCGCCGAAGAAAGCGGCCGTCGCGGCACCGACCTGATGGCCGGCGACGATCCAGCCGAACACCAGCGGCCCCTTGCCATCGCCAAAGGCCTCGTTCGAGAGACGCAGCGTCGGCGGCACGGTGGCGATCCAGTCCAGCCCATAGAAGATGGCGAAGATGATCAGGGCCGTTGCCGAGAAGCCCGAATAGGGCAGGTAGATCAGCGACAGGCCGCGAATGGCGTAATAGACGCCGAGCAGCTTGCGCGGGTCGAAACGGTCGGTCAGCCAACCCGACAATGTCGTGCCGATCAGGTCGAAGATGCCCATCATCGACAAAAGGCCGGCGGCCTGGATCTCGTTGATGCCCATGTCGGCGCAAAATGCGATCAGATGCGTGCCGACCAGGCCGTTGGTGGTGAAGCCGCAGATGAAGAAGGTGGCGAACAGATACCAGAACACACGCGTTCTGGCTGCCTCACGCAGCGTTCCCAGTGTATGGGAGATGAAGTTGCCGGCAGCGGCGGGTGGCGTCGGCGGCACATCGTCGGGCTCGGCGCCGAAGCGCACCTGGCCGATCGTCGACGGCCGTTCCGGCACCAGCAGCCAGACCAGCGGCACGAGTGCCGCGGTGGCAATGGCAATGACAAGCGCCACCGGCTTCCAGCCGCCGGATTGCGCAAGCCAAGCCAGGAAAGGCAGGAACACCAAAAGGCCGGTGGCGCTGGAGGCCGACATCAGGCCCATGACCAGGCCGCGATTGGTCTTGAACCAGCGGTTGACGATGGTGGCACCAAGCACCGTGGCAACGGCACCGGACCCGACACCGGAAAAGACGCCCCAGGTGGCGATGAGTTGCCACGACTGCGTCATGAACAGGGAAAGTCCGGTCGAGGCGGACATCACCACCAGCGAGGCGATCACCGTCTTGCGCAGGCCGATGCGCTCCATCAAGGCGGCGGCGAAGGGACCGGTAAGCCCGTAGAGGAAGATGCCGATGGCGGCGGCCAGCGACACCACGTCGCGGCGCCAGCCGAAGTCCTTTTCGAGCGGCAGCATCATCACCGAAGGCGCGGAACGCAGGCCTGCCGCGATCAGCAAGGACAGGAAGATGACGGCAACGACAACGAAGGCGTAGCGCTGGCCAAACGGGCGGGACTGAGCTATCATGTTACTGACCGGTACGTTGCAATTGGTTTCTGTGTACGTACCGGTCGGTAACATGTCAATCGGAATGCATCATGCCTGCTGACAAAAATTTTGATCCAAGCGTTTCACAGGAGACCGTTGCGCTGCCGCCGGCGGCCGAGAAGATCCTCGACGTGGCGCGCGACCTGTTCTATCGCGAGGGTATCCGGGCGATCGGCGTCGACGAGATCGTGAAGAAGGCGGGCGTCACCAAGCCGAGCCTCTACCGCTCCTTTTCATCCAAGGATGAATTGGCTGCATCTTATCTCAGGAAGTACGATCTTGAATTCTGGAAACGGTTCGACGAGGCCGTCGCCGCCCATCCCGGCGACCCGCGCGCACAGATCATCGCCTTTCTGACACGTGTCGGCAAACGGTCGCAGAAGCTTGGTTATCGCGGTTGCGGCATGACCAACGCCGCCGTCGAATATCCGGAGCCCGGCCACCCGGCGCGCGTGGTCAGCGAGGAAAACAAGCGCGAACTGCGCCGCCGCTTGCGCGAAATGGCCCAAGGCATGGGCGCGGCCGACCCCGATATGCTGGGCGACGGCCTGCTGCTCCTGATCGAGGGCGCCTATATCTCCAGCCAGATCTTCGGTCCCGGCGGGCCTTCGCAGTCGGTGGCCAAACACGCAGACTGGCTGATCGGCGCCAGCCTGAAGGGCTAGCACCTTGTTCTCTCCGCGGGAGATGGCAGCGGAATTACACCAGGCCGCGCTTGGCCATCATCGCATCTGCCGTCGGCATCTTGCCGCGAAAAGCGGTGTAGAGCTCTTCCGGATCTTTTGAGCCGCCAGCCGCATAGATGTTCTCGCGCAGTTTCTTCGCCAGCGCCGGGTTGAACGGATCGCCGGTTTCCTCGAAAGCTGAAAAGGCGTCAGCGTCCAGCACCTCGGACCACATGTAGGAATAGTAGCCGGCGGAATAACCATCGCCGGCGAAGACATGGCTGAAATGCGGGGTGCGATGGCGCATGGCGATCGTCTCCGGCATGGTGAGCTTCTCCAGCGTTTCCGCCTCGAAACGCAGCGGCTCGGCCGGCGCCTCGGAGCGCGCGTGATAGGCCATGTCGATCAGCGCCGAGGCGGTGAATTCCACCGTGGCGAAGCCCGCGCCGAAAGTGCGCGCCGCGAGCATCTTGTCCAGGAGTTCCTTGGGCATCGGCTTGCCGGTTTTCACGTGCAGTGCGTGTTTTTCCAGAACGGCCGGAACCGTCAGCCAATGCTCGTAGAGCTGCGACGGCAGTTCGACGAAATCGCGGCTGACCGAGGTGCCCGCCACCGACGGCCAGGTGACATTGGTCAGCATGCCGTGCAGCGCGTGGCCGAATTCATGGAAAAGCGTCTTCGCCTCGTCCACTGAAAGCAGCGCCGCCTCGCCGGCCGGCGGCTTGGCGAAATTCATGATGTTATAGATGATCGGCGTGGAACCCTTGCCCAGGCTGTAGCCCGACTGCAGCGCGCTCATCCAGGCGCCGGAACGCTTGGAAGGCCGCGCGAAATAATCCGCCAGGAACAGCGCCCGCTCGGATCCATCGGCATTCTTCACCACGAAGACGCGCGCGTCGGGATGCCAGCCGGCGATGCCCTTCTTCTCTTCAAAAGTGATACCGAACAGTCTGGTCGCCACGTCGAAACAAGCGGCAATGATGCGCTCGAGCTGCAGATAGGGTTTCAGCTCGGCCTCGTCGAAGGCAAATTTTTCGGCACGCAGCTTCTCCTGATAGAAGCGCCAGTCCCATGCTGCGAGCTGTTCGTTGCTGCCGGCGGCCGTCGCCAGCCGCTGCAGCTCCTTCTGGTCGGCCGCTGCCTTCTCCAGTGCCTTCTCCCAGACCGGGTCGAGCAGATCGTGCACGGCCTTCGGCGTCTTGGCCATGGTTTCGTCGAGCTTCAGCGCCGCATAGGACGCATAGCCGAGCAGCCTGGCTTTTTCGGTACGCAGCCTCAGCGTGTCGCGCACGACGGCGGTGTTGTCGCTGGCGCCGCCATTCTGGCCGCGCTGGGTGAACGCGCGCCAGGCCGCCTCGCGCAGGTCGCGACGCTCGGAGAAGGTGGTGAAGGGTTCGTAGATCGACCGCGACAGCGTCACCGCATAGCGGCCCTTCTGGCCGCGCGTCTCGGCGGCTTCCGCCATCGCGCTTTTCAGGAATTCCGGAACGCCGGTCAGATCGGCTTCGTCAAGGAACAGCGCCCAATCGCGTTCGTCGGCCAGCACGTTCTGCCCAAAGCTGGTGCCGAGCGAGGAAAGCTCCTCATTGATAGCGGCGAGCCGCTTCTTGCCGGCAGCATCGAGCTTGGCGCCGGACCGCACGAACCCCTTCCAAGTCTTCTCCAGCACGCGCAGCGTCTCGGCATCGAGCTTGAGGGTGGCGCGCCGCTGATAAAGATCGTCAATCCGCGCGAACAGCTTCTCGTTCATCGAGATGGCCGAGAAATGCCGCGACATCTTCGGCGCGACCGCGCGTTCCAGGGCCTGGATCGCGTCGTTTGTATGCGCGCCTGCCCGGCACCAGAAGATCGACGAGACGCGATCAAGTGCTTCGCCGCCGAGCTCCAGCGCCTGCAGCGTGTTTTCGATAGTTGCCGGCGCCGGATTGGCGGCGATCGCCTCGATCTCCGCTTCATGCGCCTTCAGCGCCGCATCGAAAACGGCATCGAAATCTCCGTCGCGAATCCTGGCGAAATCGGGAAGACCGAGCGGCCCGTTCCAGGAAGTCAGCGGATGCAGGGCGAGGTCGAGGCTTGGGACTGCGGTCATGGAGAGGCTTTCGCTGGATTGCGGAGGCGGGTGTTGTCTTCCGATGTAGGCCGCCGGTGCCGCCCATGCAACGGCAGGCCGCAACTGCACCGCATCGCAGGCAGGCGACGCCCCTCTCAATAACCGCTGCAACTTTCCGCGATGGTTTCCTGCGACGACGCGGTGATGCGGCTGCCGGACAAGGCGAAACTTTCGCGTGTCAGAAGATCGTTGCCGGGAAAATCGTAGCAGACGATGACCGTCACCAAACCGGTCTCGGCTTTTTCGATGCGGTGGCGAATGGTGGCACCAGCCACCGCGCCGCGCCATTCGTCCATCGAAGCGATGAATTCGGGCTTCGTCTGCTCGACGCCGATATCGTGCAGGCGGATGCGCGCGTCGTCGGAGAGCAGTTCGGCAAGGCTGGTACGATCGGCGGTAAGCAGCGCCGAATACCAGCGGTCGATAAGCGCCGCCTCGTCGGCACGCGCCGAGACGAGCATCAGGCCCAAAAGCGTCGCAGTGGAGAATTCCCGCCAGCCAACGACAGACATCGCGCGGCCCTCCCACATGCAACCTAGGCCTGCAAGGCAAGGATGGGAAGTGCGATTGGTCAGCCGATATCGGGCTTCTCGAAGTCGCCGGTCTCCTTGTTCATCACCCACAACTCGCCCGTGGAGATGTCGAACCAGGCGCCATGCAGCGCAATTCGGCCCTTGCCTTCGAGAATGCTGACACAAGGAAAAGTGCGCAGATTGGCGATCGAGTAGCGGATCGAGATACGCTCCAATGCCGTCTGGCGCTCGGTGGTCGTCATCATGGTCGAGGCCGATACCGCCTCGGCCGCGGGTGCGATCAGGCTCATCCATTTGCCAATGAAATCACCCGGCGACAGCGGCGCCGACGTGGTGTCCAGCGCCGAGCGGATGCCGCCGCAGCGCCCGTGGCCCATCACGACGATGTTCTTCACCTTGAGGCTCTGCACGGCGAATTCCAGCGCGGCGGACGTCGAATGATATTCGCCGTCTGGCGCATAGGGCGGCACGAGATTGGCGACGTTGCGCAGGACGAACAGCTCGCCGGGGCCGGCGTTGAAGATCACTTCCGGCGCCGCGCGCGAATCGCAGCAGGCCACGATCATCGTTTCCGGCGCCTGCCCTTCGCGCGCCAGCGATTTGTAATGACCGCTTTCGGCGACGTAGCGACCATTGATGAAGCTGCGATAACCGGCGAGGAGATGTTCTGGGAGATGCGGCATCTGGCGGCGGGGACCTTTCCAGGCTGAACGGCAGCGGCTCTGTTCCACTGTGCAACGCACTAACGGCAAAACCACGCCACGATCAATGCGAAATCGTTCATGGCTGAATGGCGCGAGCCATGCGCGCGCATGGCTCGCCGTGCCGCATCGCTCAGACGCGGATCGCCACCGGAATGCCCTTGCCGTCGACCAGCGGCGGATTGGGATAGCAGGCCGCCTCGCCCCGCGCGATTCGCCCGGCAATCGCCAACATCGCGGCGGCATCAAGGAAATCGTCGGCGGCAGCGCCCTTCGGCGGCGGCTGATCGAGGAAGGCTCGATCATAACCGTGACGGGCAAGCAGCGTGCGGCGCTCGTCCATGCCGGCTGCGTTGACTGCGCCTTTTATCTTCTTCGGCAGCGCCATCGCCTTTCCGCCATTGAGGCGCCAGAACGCCACTTCGGGATGCGATTCGAACACCCGGCCGCGCAGTTGCGGCCGGGACGCCAGCAGCGTGTCGATTTCGCGGATCTTGGCGAAGATGCCAAAGGCCTGGATTGAAACGCCGCGTGGCGGATCGGACGTTGCCATTGCCACCGCGCTGGCCCGCCGATGCGCCTCGTGCCAGGCCTCCACCGTGGTGAAAGCGGCGGTATCGGCATAGACCGCTGCCCGCGATGGAATGGAAAAGACGCTGGACTGCCGCTCTCCGAGCAGAGGCCGCACCAGCATTTCCGGCCCGCGACCGCCCTTTCCGGAGACATCCGGCAGGCCGATCGGCATGTCGACCGCGACGATCGCATCGGCGGGCAAGGCCGCGAGCAGATCGACGAAACTGGTGTGGACGCTGACGGCTGGCGCCCCGGCTGGCGTGCGTCGCACCATGATCCAGCCGGCCTTGCAGCCATCGACCCCGGCCAGCGTCAGCGTGGCCGTGCCGCCTGTCACGCGCGGCGATCCCGCCCCGGATGGGTCAGGTGGCGCATCTGCACCATGGCCATCGGATGCGACAGGCTCTGCGCATCGGTTTCGAGTTGCAATTCGTCGCCACCACGCTTGGCGGTGCGCGCCAGGATCTCGTAGACAGCGGCGGTGGTCGACTGCAACGCCTTGGCCGGCGGCTGGCCGGCGAGCGTGCGCGCCAGATAGATGGCGCCGGTCAAATCGCCGAGGCCATTGGGCGGCCGGTCGATCAGCCGATGCTCGGCCAGCAGTACCTGACTGGCGTCGAGCAGCAGATTGCCGGTGCTGCCGGCCATCATCGCCGGCGCCGACGTCACCAGCATGGTCGCCGGTCCCGCGTGCAGTGCCGCGGCCACGGTCGATTTGAGGTCGGGCAGTTCGGCGCCGGCCATCCAAGCCAGCTCAAAGCGATTGGGCGTGGCGATGTCGGCCAGCGGCATCAGCCGGTCGCGCAAGGCTGCAGCCGTGGCCTCCGGCACATAGAGCCCGCCGGAATCGCCCATCACCGGGTCGCAGACATAAAGCGCCGACGGGTTCCTGGCCTTGACCGCACCGACCAGCTCGGCCACGGCATCGGCCTGGCTCGCCTCGCCCAGATAGCCCGACAGCACCGCGCCGACCTCGCCGAGCCATGGCGCGCGCGCCAGATCGGCCATCAGTGCCGCGAACTGTTCCGCAGGCGGAACGATCCTTGTGGCGCGGCCATGACCGGGATGCCAGGGCAGGATCACCGTAGGCACGGCCCAAACCGGAAAGCCAAGAGTTTCCAGCGCAAAGACGGCGGCGCGATTGCCCACCGAGCCGCGCGCGACATGGCTGGACACGACGATGACGGCGCGGGGCGCCTCGGCCTGATTGGTGTTCATGCTGATCCTATATGTGGCGGGCCAGGTAATAGACGACGGCGATCATCATGGCGACAGCCAGGATGAGCCCAAGCGTGCGGCCGATGCGTGTGCCCCAATATTCGATCGGGTCATCGACATCGGGGCGCTCACCGGAGTGCCGATCGGAAGGCAGGCCGCCCGGCTCCGTCTCGCGCGCGATGCGGTCGAGGATGCGGCGCGATTCATGCTCGCTGTCCCTGTCGGCAGTCCCTGCCATGTCGATCCCTCGTTTGAGACGATTCTAGACCGATCCGTGCGCCGGTTACAGGGCCTCCTTCACGGCTGGGCTAAGCCAACGGACTTCAGTGGCGCCACATCGACCAAGAGGCGTTTTCTTGGCCGATCTTTATGGTATTGCTTGACTATTCGAGCCAATGAGGGACCGCTCATGCACGCCCAGCGCCTGTCCACCCTTCCCCGCAGCCTTCCCGCCTTCCTTTTGATGGCGGTTCTGCTGCCCTTCCTGTCCGCCTGTGGCTACAACACCATCCCGACGGCGGAAGAAAATGCCAAGGCCGCCTGGAGCGAGGTGCTGAACCAGTATCAGCGCCGCGCCGACCTGATCCCCAATCTGGTCGAGACGGTCAAGGGTTATGCCGCGCATGAGAAGGACACGCTCGACGCCGTCGTCGAGGCGCGCTCCAAGGCCACGCAAGTGACGGTGACGCCGGAAACGCTGAAGGACCCGGAAGCCTTCAAGAAATTCCAGGACAGCCAGTCGGGCCTGACCAGCGCGCTGTCGCGCCTGCTTGCCATCACCGAAAACTATCCCGACCTGAAGGCCAATCAGAACTTCATCGCCCTGCAGGCCCAGCTCGAAGGCACGGAAAACCGCATCGCCGTCGCCCGCCGCGACTACATCCAGGCGGTCAAGGACTACAATCTGACGCTGAAGACCTTCCCTTCGGTTCTGTGGGCCACCTTCTGGTTCCGCGGCAACGAGCCGTTCCAGAACTTCACCATCAGCGACGACAAGATGCAGACGCCGAAGGTGGACTTCGGCACCAAGCAGGGCGGCTAGGCGCCGCCCTCATCCAGGATCGGCCGCGCCGTGCCCTCGATCATGACCTCCAGCCGCCAGCCGGTGCCGTTCCGGACCCGGTATCGCGTCGCGTTGACCGCGGTTGTTGCCGCCATCCTGGGCTTGTTCCTCGCCTTCGGAGCTTTCGCCGATGACCTGCCGGCGCTGACGGGGCGCGTTGTCGACAATGCCGGCATGATCGATGCGGCGACGAAGGCAGCGCTGACCCAGAAACTGGCGGATTTCGAGAAGAAGGGCTCCGACCAGATCGTCGTCGTCACCGTCGACAGCCTCGGCGGCGAAGA
This sequence comes from Mesorhizobium sp. YL-MeA3-2017, assembly GCF_030814575.1. Classification (NCBI taxonomy): domain Bacteria; kingdom Pseudomonadati; phylum Pseudomonadota; class Alphaproteobacteria; order Hyphomicrobiales; family Phyllobacteriaceae; genus Mesorhizobium; species Mesorhizobium sp. YL-MeA3-2017. Next base: position 2,664,474 of record NZ_JAUSVH010000001.1, read on the forward strand.
AATCGAACCCTACGCCAACCGGCTTTTCAGGACCTGGAAACTCGGCCAGGCCAGCGACAACAATGGCGCACTGCTGCTCGTCGCCAAGAATGACCGCAAGATGCGCATCGAAGTCGGCTATGGGCTCGAAGGCACGCTGACCGACCTGCACACCAAGCTGATCATCGAGAACGACATGGTTCCGGCCTTCCGCGCCGGCGATTTCTCGGGCGGCATCTCGAAGGCTGTCGACGACATGATCATGGTTCTGGAGGGCAACCCGGAGGAACTGGAAGCGCGCGGCAAACGCCACCAGCAATCCACCCTCGACGGCATCGATCCCGATCAGATCATCTTCTTCCTATTCGTCACCATCTGGGTGGTACTGTTCTTCGGCGGCTTCGCCATGGCGATCCTGCCGCCGATCTTCGGCACCAAGATCGGCCCCGGCCGCTATCGCTGGCTGGGCATGACCTTCGACACCAACAGGTCGTCATCCGGCGGCGGTGGCGGCGGCGGTTGGTCCTCCGGTGGCGGTGGTGGTGGGGGCTGGTCGTCGGGTGGTGGCGGGTTTTCGGGCGGCGGCGGCTCATCCGGCGGCGGCGGTTCTTCGGGGAGCTGGTGACCATGGCGACACGACCGCTCACCCATGCCGACCATGAACGCATCGCCGATGCGATCCGCGACGCCGAGACGAAGACCGGCGGCGAAATCTACTGCGTCGTGGCGCGCTCGAGCGAGGGCTATTTCTTCCAGGCGGCCTTCACCGCCACGCTGGCCCTGTTCGCCGTCAGCATCGCCTTCGCCTATGTTCTCGAAGCCTTGTGGGTCAGCATACGCCTGCCGCATTTCCTCATCGCGCAGGCGGTGGCGGCGATCAGCCTGTCCATCGTTTTGTGGCTGGCGCCACGCCTGCGCATCCATTTCGTGCCACGCCGGCAGCGCTACAAGGCGGCCCATGCCAATGCTGTGAAGCAGTTCCTGGCACGCAACGTCCATCGCACCGCCACCCGCACCGGCGTTCTGATCTTCGTCTCGATCGCCGAACGCTACGCGGAAGTGGTGGCCGACAGCGGCATCGACGCCCGTGTCGGGCAGCACGTGTGGGACGGTGTCGTGCGTGACCTGACCGCGCATGCCGGCGACGACCGCCTCGCCGACGGGTTCGTTCACGCGACCGGCGTGGTCGGCGCCGTGCTGGCCGAGCATTTCCCGGTCACGCCGGACGACGTCAACGAGCTCGACGACCACCTCGTCGAAATCTAACCGACCCTACCCATATCGGCCGACGAAGCTTTCGTATGTGCGAAAGCAGCAAGGAGTCTTTGCAAGCCTTGCGCCTCGGTCTATGGTTAACAAATCATGAACACGTTGACCATCGACATCCGCAGGGCCGAGCCGCAAGACGCAGCGGCGATAGCCGATGTGCATCTCGAAGCGTGGCGCGGTGCCTATAGCGGCATCATCCCGCACAAGACGCTGACGGGCATGATCAACCGCCGCGGCACAGACTGGTGGGCGAACGCGATTCGCCGCGCCGCGACCGTTCTGGTGGTCGAGATCGGCGGCGTTATCGCCGGCTACGCGACGGTCGGCCGCAACCGCGCCCGCGAACTGCATCAGCAGGGCGAAATCTACGAGCTCTACCTGCGGCCTGAATATCAGGGCATCGGCATCGGCCGGCGGCTGTTTTCCGCCGCCCGCCGCAAGCTTGCCGACCACGGCCTCAAGGGCATGGTCGTATGGGCACTGGAAGACAACCAGAACGCGCTGGCCTTTTACGCCGGCGAAGGCGGACGCGACGTCGCCGAGGGCGTCGAAGTGTTCGAGCAGAAGGCGCTGAAGAAGGTCGCTTTCGTCTGGGATTGAGATGCGGGGCCCGCAAACCGCGGCTTCGACTTCTTCTCCCGTCATTCCCGCATTGCACAAAACCGCTTCGCCCGCTATCGGTGCGCGCGATTGCGGCGACCCGTGCCTTCGAGGTGCGTGACAGACGTCGCAAGCCGTTTCATTCTGCGTGTCGCAGCCCGGAACCGCTTCGGCTTTCGGGCTCATGCGCCAAAGAGAGGATAGCCCATGCGCATCGAAGCCATATCGATCGGCAAGAACCCGCCGGAAGACGTCAACGTCATCATCGAAGTGGCGGTCGGCGGCGAGCCGATCAAATACGAAATGGACAAGGAAGCCGGCACGCTGTTCGTCGACCGCTTCCTGTATACGCCGATGCGCTATCCCGGCAATTACGGCTTCGTGCCGCACACCCTGTCGGGCGACGGTGACCCGATCGACGTGCTGGTCTGCAACACGCGCGAACTGGTGCCGGGCTGCGTCATCAATGTGCGCCCGATCGGCGTCCTGATCATGGAAGACAATGCCGGCCAGGACGAGAAGGTGATCGCGGTGCCGTCGCCGCACATTACCAAGCGCTACGAAAACGTCTTCAACCACACGGACCTGCCTGAGATCACGCTCAAGCAGATCGAGCACTTCTTCGAACACTACAAGGATCTCGAGCCCGGCAAATGGGTGAAGATCGGCGGCTGGCACGACTCAGCCTATGCCAAGAAGATGATCGTCGAGGCGATTGAACGCGCCAAGACGCACAAGGCTGGCTAACAAGTCCGACTAAGCGGAAAGATCACGGGCGGTCGTTGCGGCCGCCCGTTTTCAATTGTCCACCCGCCCGAACGGCGGCACCTCTCCGATCGCGATGCGCTTGTCTTTCCCGCACACGAAAGCGCGCGCCTTTTCGTCGGCAATCTTGCGGGCGTCGTCATTGGCGCCGGCATTGCCTGTCGCCAGCACCAGGCCGACGGTACAGCCTTCGCGCCCCTCTATCTGGGCCACCTTGGCCACCACCAGCACATCCACCTGCTTGGCAGCATCCTCGCCGCTGGTATTGACCGAACGGCGATGGATGGCGGCGAAGGGGATGGAAACATTGCCGGTCGTTTCGACCCGCCATTCCACCTTCGATCCGGAGCTGTTGAAACCGGCGAAACTCTCCCAGGTAGAGGTCATGTCTTCAGGAGGAAAACCGAAGAAGACGGATTCGCGCGCATCACCGTATGAAAGCAGGACCGGGTAGCCGAGATAACCCGAGCAGGAGAGATCGGCCCAATCGCCGTCATTCTCGCCGGCCTGTGCGTAGGTCAGGCAATCCTTTTCAGGAACGAGGTCGGTATAGACGCTGGTGACCTGCCCCGCCGAGGCACAGCTGCAGAAACCGGCAAGGACAAGCATCGCAAAAACAATCCGCATGACGGCCTCCGGCTAATGGATTGCGGACAATAACGCCAAACGCCGCCAGCGACTATGGCGCGCCGAGGTCCGACGCACGCCGTGCGAGTTCAGCCGGATCGCCTGTTATGCGCAGCGTCTTCAGTCGAGCGGTGCCGCCGGCGACGACCGTCACCGACGACGACGGAACGCCGAGAGCCTTGGCCACGAGCTTCTCCAGGGCACTGTTGGCCGCGCCCTTTTCCGGCACGGCGCGTACGCGCGCCTTGACATGGCAACGACCGTCCGCCGCCATTTCCACGCCTTCCAGCGCATCCGCCGCCGATTTCGGCGTCAGCCGCACGATGAGATCGATGCCGTCGGCGCGCCGCCGGAAGGGCTCCGCCATCGCAGCGCTCAGACGAGCGCGGGATAGATGGTGGTGAGAATGAATTGGCGCAGGAAGAACAGGATCAAAAGCAGGATGATCGGCGAAATGTCGATGCCGCCGAGATCGGGCATAACGCGGCGGATGGGCCGCAGCGCCGGTTCCGTCAGCCGGTAAAGCGCGTTGCCGATAGTGCCAACGAACTGATTGCGCGGGTTGACGACGTTGAACGCGTAAAGCCACGAGAAGATGGCCGAGGCGATGATGATCCACCAATAGAGGTCAAGCGCCAGAATGACGGTTTGAATGAGGGCGGTCATGCAGGTCTCCGAGTGTTGCCGACATGTAGCCATTACACGCGGATGCGGCAAGAGCCGGGCGAACCGAGAGCGAAACCCGACATCAGACGGAGGCTTATTCGGCTCGGGGTCGGAATGACAGGACCGGAATGAACCAACGCCGGAGCATCTGGCGTTCGCAAACTGGCAACGCCGGCTGGACCGGCTCCGCCATCCAAAAGCTCGCTTGACAGTGAAGCGCCTCGCCTCATAAATGCGCCATCCGCTGGACGGGGCTGTAGCTCAGCTGGGAGAGCGCGTCGTTCGCAATGACGAGGTCAGGGGTTCGATCCCCCTCAGCTCCACCAACGGCGGATAATTTGACTTTGATTCCCCTTGATCTTTTGGACCGCGCTCAAAGCGGCAGATGAATTTTCGCATTCGCTCAGAATGAGGAATCGTCCGCTCGCGATGACGCTTCTGAGAATTCTGGCCGGCGGATATTTTTTCGCGCGTTGTGATCGCGGAAAAATCTTGGCGTATTGCGCAGAAAAGCATAGCCCCGGCTCCGGCTGGGGTTTTCGTTTGAGCTTTAGCACCTCCGGTCGGGCCAATCAGATCTCGGCTTGCTTGCGTACAATTCAGAAACAAAATTCTACACGCTGGAAAAACTGGAGAAATGAGCTCGTGTCACAACGTTTGTGGCCTAGTCCTCAAATCAAAGGAATTTCCATGAAGACCGTGACATTTGTTGCCTCTGTCGTTTTCGCCGGCTTCCTCTCGACTGCCGCGTTTGCAGCGAGCAAGCCCGCAGCAAGCACGACAACCGCTCCCGCCGCAGCAAGCACGGCAACGGCTCCCGCCGCAGCGAGCACGACCGTCAAGAAGACGACCCCGACGAAGTCTCCGGAGAAGACGGCCATTTCCAAGCAGTGCTCGGTACTCGCCGACGCCAAGGGCCTTCACGGCAAGGACCGCGAGAAATTCCGGGCGGAATGCAAGAAGAATGGTGGCAAGGCGCCAAAGTAAGCTGAACATGGTTCGATCCGATAGCCCCCGCGTCAGCGGGGGTTTTCATTTCGACTAACATTCCGAAGTTTTTTGACTCGCTCGCACCAACACGAACGAGCATGAAGCAAAAAACTATTCGCGACGAATAGCGAGCGAGGCCAGCATGCGGGCCTTGGCGTCAGTCGGGCCTGGCTTCACGATCATAACGGCCTGATGGGCCGCAAAGTTAACCGTGACTGGCTCGCATAGCGAGATCAATGAAATCGGGAGTGAGGGGAGGCTTCCGGGCCTCCCTCCCATCCCCGTCTAAATACGCTTTCCAATGGACAATTTGAGCGTCGCGACTTTCTGCAAAAGGCAAAATAGCAATGGTACGGAAATGAGGGTGACCATCATGGGTTTGAACCATGGGTTCAGCGCCGCATGCAGGTCTGCGTCAATTCCGGTCCACCCGCAGAGGAACAGCATCGAGCCGAGGGCAGTGGGGACATATGACGTTGGCTCGCGGGTTTTGAGATAGGCAACCGCAAGGCCCAGCGGAACAGCCACCATCACATATGTGTTGGACTCAACGCGCGGGTTGAAAACCGTCATGTAGTAGGCTGCGATCAGGAAGATCACAAAGCGGTGCAACGGTTCATTTTCGCGGTCAAGTCGAAATACGGCGCCAAGCACAATCGCCGCCACCGATAGCCTGACTATCATTGCGGCCGGACCGGTGATCGAAATGCCGGCAGCAGCCAATATCCCCGTAAAATCGGCGGCCTCGAACGCCTCCCGCGCGCTGTTGGAACTCATCGAAGTGAGGAGCTGGAAGAACTCCAGATGCTGAGCATTGACGTACTCTGCAGGCGCGAAGGCATAGGGTACTGCGAGCATCAACGCGACCGCACCAACAATCCACGGAATAAGGCGCGGTCTCAGTGCGGCGATAAGGAGGATGACGACAATCGCGGTTGGTTTGGCGGTTAGCGCGGCGAATGACCAAAGCAGCGTCTGCCATCGTTTGTTGTCCAGCGCCGACATGGTTAGAAACCAGCAGGCAGCAGTGAGCAGAATTGTCGATTGCCCGTTGCGAACAGCTCCCAGGGAAAGCGGCAGAGCCAGGAACAAGCCGAGCGAGACAATCCAGCCGTCCTTTTCCGGGTCGAGCTTTTTTGCCTGCGTAAAGACAGCTGCCGTCAACAAGCCAACGCCAAGCACACGCCAGAGCAGGCCACCAACAGTTGGACCAAGTTCGTAAAACGGCAGGTAGAGGGCAGCAAAGGCCGGGGCATAGAGATACCCCATGGCTCGTTTCAAATCGTAGAGAGGCTGATGTTCAAAGAACATCTGCGATCCAAAATCGTAAGCGACAAGAACTGAGCGAACCTGCGGCTTCAGCGCACACAAAACCAGCACCGTCGCAATAGCGAGCGCGCAAAGAATGAGGCCGCTGCGCTCATAGAGCGACTTCAGAAAACGCACGACTTCCCCCTCGAGAAGACCACAAACCCGGTCCTCCCTTAGCACATACCGGGTTAAATGAATGGCAAACAATCTTGCCTCGGCAATTCTCAATGCGTCCAGGCAGCTCGGAATTGGCCCGGTAAGAAGGGCCCTTGGGAAGGGGACCACAACGCGCGAGGAACTCAGCGGTTCAGGTCGTTAGGAGCGTCCACGGCGCTTGTCTCAATCTACGTAAACAGTCGCTCCTGTGACGGCGTCCGCCAAAAGCGGCACCCCATCATCGACATGAAATTTCGCTGTCCCTCGCTTTTCAGCAAGACTTCCCGGGTGGCTTTCACGGCGCCGTGCCGGTCCCGTTTAGGATCGATATCATCCAGATGCCGCCCAGCGCCCGCGAAGATGCGGCTCATCGTGGCTTCCTTCCGATATTCTTGCAGTTCGCGAAATCGCGCTCTATCCAAGGAGCAGCGATTGCTTGGGGAGCACGGGCATGCGGCTCACGGAGTTCTTCTACCTGCTGGGCCTGAAGCCGAGCGCGCGGGTCTACGGCCATTCGACCGAGACCGTTCATCTCGAAAAGGACGGCGAGGTCAAATTCGCGTTGTGGCGAAATCCCCGATTCAACGGATTTGAAATTCTACAATCGGAAATCGACGAGCTGCGCACCTTCATTTCCGACGGTGACGTGGCCATCGATATCGGCGCCCATTGTGGGGACACCGCGCTTCCCATGGCACTCGCCTGCGGTCCGAACGGATTTGTTCTTGCCTTCGAGCCAAACCCGTTCGTGTTCTCGATCCTTGCCAGCAACGCCATCCTGAACCCGGGCAAATACAACATCGTCGCCTTCCCTTATGCCGTCACGAACCAGGACGAAGCCTTGGTGTTCAAATACAACGGCCCGGACTTCCCCAATGGCGGCGACAAGCACGGTTCGTCCGTCTGGAAGCACGGCAGCACCTACTCCCTACCTGTCGAAGGCAGGAGGATCGGCCCGATGATACGTGCTCGCTTGGGCGAAAAGGTCTCGAAACTCCGCTACATCAAGACGGATATCGAAGGTCACGACCTTTCCGCGCTCAAATCGATCGAGGATCTGGTCGATGAAGCGCGCCCCCGCGTCAAATCCGAGGTCAATGTTCACAACACCCCGGAGGAGCGCCGTGCTTTGTACCGCTTCTTCGCGGAAAAGGGCTACGCCGTACACCTAGTGGAGCAGAGCACGCTGTTCGGGCGCAAACTTGCCGAGAACGATATGGCGAGCATCCGGCACTTTGATATCTTCGCGGTGCCAGAATAGCTTCGAGCCTTCCGAAGCTGCCTGCTCGGGCTTTGCGAGGGTATCGGGTTGGCTAAGCCTGCGGAAACATCCGCGCTCGGTTCGGGCACTGATAGTCAAGCCATTCCGAAACATCACCGCCTGCTAATAAGTACAATAGCGAGCCCAGCGCCAGGCGCTATTGTCGGGCCGCTCTATCCATGCGGAGCTATTTCGTACGAGGAGCGGCCCGCCTGCAGGCATCAGCCTACAAAAGTAGCAGGCGGGCTTCCATTTTCCGGACGCTGCGTAGAAACGCCATCGGTCCACGGCTGTCCTTTTGGTTGAATTGCTGGGTGTCTTGCGTGAGGTTACGCTAATTCTGCCGGCGTCCTACAACCGGCCTGTCCCGACCGCCGGACCATCCTACCCCCAACCCCGCGGGTGTTCGGCGGCCGGGCTGTGAGCCATCGCCAATAGCGAACCGTCGTTGGCAGGCCTCAGTCCACCAACGGAAATCCTTCCATCACGCTTCAGCGGCCATCGCCTTCAACCGTTCGGACGGCTTGAAGACATCCTTGCCGGTATGGTCGTGCCAATAGCTCAGGCGTCCGGCGATCGTCGCCAGACCCTTCTGCCGGGCCCAGAACATCGGCCCGCCCTTGCCGAGCGGAAAGCCGTAGCCGTTCACCCAGACGAGATCGATATCGGATTCGCGCGCGGCAATGCCTTCCTCGAGAATGCGCATGCCCTCATTGATCAGCGGGTAGAGCGTGCGCTCTATGATTTCTTCGGCCGTAATCGCGCGCGGCGCGACGCCAATGCGTTTGGCCTCTTCGGCGATATGCGCCGCGAGTTCCGGATCGGGCTGCGCGGTGCGGCCATCGGCGTAGAGATAGAAGCCCCGACCGGTCTTCTGGCCGAAACGGCCCTGCTCGCAGAGCCAGTCGGCGATCAAGGCCGTCTTGCCCAGGGCCTTGCGGTTGCGCCAGCCTATGTCCAGTCCGGCAAGATCGACCATCTGGAACGGTCCCATCGGCCAGCCGAAATCGGTGAAGGCCTTGTCGACCTCCGCTGGGCTGGCACCTTCGAGGAGCAGGGCCTCGATCTCCGTGCCGCGTGCCGCCAGCATGCGGTTGCCGACGAAGCCGTGACAGACGCCGACCACGACCGGCACCTTGCCGATCGAACGGGCGAGCGACAGCAGCGTGACCAGCACGTCCGGCGCCGTTTCCGCGCCCCGCACGATCTCCAAGAGCTTCATGACATTGGCCGGCGAGAAGAAATGCATGCCGGCAAAATCCTGTGGCTTTGAGACGGCGCCGGCCAGCGCGTTGACGTCGAGATAGGAGGTGTTGGTGGCGATGATGGTGCCCGGCTTCACGGACTTGTCGATGGCCGCCAACACCTCTTTCTTGACCGTCATCTCCTCGAACACCGCCTCGATCACCAGATCGCAATCCGCCAGCGCCGCATAGTCGGTCGTGCCCGAAAGCAGTGCCAGACGCGCCGTCTTGTCGGTCTCGCTGAGCGAACCGCGCGAGACGGAGATCGCGTAATTCTTCGCCATCCGCTCCAGACCGCGTTGCAGTGCCTCGGTTGCCGCTTCGACCAAGGTCACGGCGATGCCGCCATTGGCAAACGCCATCGCGATGCCACCGCCCATTGTGCCGGCGCCGATGATGCCGACACGGCGGATCGGCCGCGGCTTGATCGTCTTGTCGATGCCAACCACCTTGGCGGCCTCGCGTTCGGCGAAGAACAGATGCCGTTGCGCGCGCGACTGTTCGGATCCCACCAGTTCGATGAAAAGGGCGCGCTCGCGCGCCAGCGCCTCGTCAAAAGGCAAAAGCACGGCGTTGCGCACCGCCTGCGCGCAAGCGACCGGCGCCTGCAATCCCCTGGCCTTTGCCGTCACGCCCTTGATGCGCGCCTCAAGCTCATCCCGATCGACACTTTCGAGCTTGTCGCGCCGGTTGCGCACGGCGATGAACGGGCCGCCCTCCGCCGCCTTGACCGCCGCGAAGGCGGCGGCATCGGCAACCAGGTCGACACCGGCAAGGCTGTCGACAAGACCAGCCTCCAGGGCCTCCGCGGCGACAATCGGCATGCCGGAGGTGATCATATCCAATGCCTTGAACGGTCCAACCAGCGCCGGCAGGCGAACGGTGCCGCCAGCCCCGGGCAACAGGCCGAGCTTCACTTCGGGCAGGCCGAGCCGGGCCGTCTCGTCGGCGACCCGAAAATGGCAGCCGAGCGCCAGTTCCAGCCCACCACCCAATGCCGTGCCATGAATGGCGGCGACGGTCGGCTTTTCGATCGTCTCCAGCAGCGCGATCAACGCTCCCAGGTCCGGATCCTGCATCGGCTTGCCGAATTCGGCGATGTCGGCGCCGGCAACGAAAGTGCGTCCTGCGCAAGCGATCACGATGGCGGCCGTCGCCTGGTCGTCGCGCAACCGGGTGAGCGCATCATGGAGAGGACTGCGCACGGAAAACGACAGCGCATTCACCGGCGGATTGTCGATGGTGACGATGGCGACGCCGCCGCGATGCGCGACGCTGACCTTGGCCTCGGGTGTCTTGATGTCGGTCATCGGTTGGCCTCTTCGAACAAGGCGCTCAAGCCAGACGTCGCGGCCTCGGGCGCCGATCATATTTACAAACCAGCTGGCCGGTAATAAAACACGGTGCATGCCTCGTCAACGACCAGACACCGTCCACGCAGGGAAGGCCCCGGTCGGTCGGCCGCCAACCATGCCGGCGCCACGTGCCACCATTCTCGGCGCCGCCGCGAAACTGTTCGCCGCCAATGGCTTCGATGGCACCTCGTTGAACGACGTCGCCCAAGCCGTTGGCGTCACCAAGGCGGCCGTCTACCACTACTTCCCCACCAAGAAGGACATCTTCGACGAGATGGTCGTCGACCTGCTGGAGCGGCAATATCTCGCCGTCGGCGCGGCGATTACGGCAGCTCCGGAACCGGACGAAAAGCTCAAGGCCTTCATGCAGACGCAGGCGATTTTCTTCGAAACCAACTACGCCGCCTTCGTCGTCATGCTGCACGGTTTCGGCGGCGTCGAGAGAAATCACTGGACCGACGAGCAACTGGCTTTGCGGGATCGCTTCGAGAAATTGCTGCGTTCCCTGTTGGCCGACGGCAAGGCTGCGGGAACCTTTGCGATTGACGATGTCGCCATCGCGGCACGTGCCGTGCTTTCGCTGATGAACTGGATGGTGCGCTGGTTCCGGCCTGAAGGCGAGGTTCGCGCCGAAGACTTCGCCCTGCAATATCATTCGCTTATCGTCTCGGGCCTGCAGCCGAGAAAGTAGGCTGGATCGACCTGTCGGGATTGTCTGGCCTCATCCTTGTCCCTTACGCTGCACGACAAAGGGTGGAGGCTTGCCGATGAACTACGCACGCATGGTGATCGAGAAGGAAGCGCCGGAGGAATACGGCTACGACCGCATCCGCTACAATCTTTCGGAAAGTTCGATTGCCGACCAGAAGCTTTCCGACATCGGGATCGCCTTGCTGGACCTCACTCTGTTCTACGGCGAACATCGCGGCGACCGTGCGCTGAGGGAACTGATCGCGGCCCAGGACCGGGGCCTGTCGCCTGACGACGTGCTGGTTACAGCCGGTGCCGCCGGCGCGCTTTTCATCATCGCCACGTCGCTTCTGTCGGAACGCGATCATCTGGTCGTGGTGCGGCCGAACTACGCGACCAACATCGAAACGCCAAAGGCGATCGGCTGCGCCATCACCTATATCGATCTCGCCTTCGATACCGGCTTCGCCATCGATGTCGACCGTATCGCGGTGGCGATGACGCCACGGACGCGCTACATCAGCATCACCTGCCCGCATAACCCGACCGGCACGATGATGAGCCGCGCGGACCTCGACCGGCTGATCGCATTGGCGGAAGAGAAAGGCTGCTATCTTCTGGTCGACGAGACCTATCGCGATCTCAGCTACGGCACCAAATTGCCGACGGCCGCCTCGCTCAGCAAGCGGGCGATCAGCGTCTCGTCGCTGTCGAAGGCCTTCGGTATTCCCGGAATCCGCATCGGCTGGCTGATCACCCGCGATGTTGCCTTGCAGGAGAAATTCCTGTCGGCCAAGGAGCAGATCGGCATCTGCGGCAGTGTCATCGACGAGGCGATCGCCCGCGCGATGCTGGAACGGCGCGATAGTTTCCTGGCCGGGCTGCTGCCGGAAATGGCGGCCCGTCGCGGCATCGTGCAGAACTGGATCGACAAGGAACCGCTGGTCGACTGGGTGCCGCCTTCCGGCGGTGTCGTCGGCTTTCCGCGCATCGACGTCGCGCCCAATTTCGACCTCGACGGCTTCTACACCCGGCTTCTGGAGAAACATGGCACCTATGTGGGGCCTGGCCATTGGTTCGAAATGCCGAAAACCTTTTTCCGCGTCGGGTTCGGCTGGCCGACCGCCGAACAATTGCGTGGCGGTCTTGCCGCCATATCTGCGGCGCTGCGCGACTGACGCGCGGCGAAGACAGGGCGAAATTCCACACCCGCGGTGCGGAAATCTGCGCTATAGCTCGGCGACCGGACCAGCGCCCATCGTGGAAGAGCCCCGCCGGCCTGTGCAACTGCTATGGGGCCGACATCCATGAAGACCGACAGATCACCGTCTCCGGAACGACGTTACGCAGCGTTCCGGCACGCGCCGTTCCGCAACTATTGGGCCGCGCGCTTCCTCACCACCTTCGCCGCCCAGATCGTTTCGGTGGCGGTCGGCTGGCAGATCTATGACCTGACACGCGACCCGTTCGACCTTGGCTTGGTCGGCATCGTGCAGTTCTTGCCCTCGCTGCTCCTGGTGCTGGTCACCGGTGTCGTCGCCGACCGCTTCGGGCGGCGCAGGATCATGGCGCTGGCGATCGTGATGGAAGCGGCCTGCGCGGCGACACTACTTTTGTTGACCTGGCACGGCCTGGGTTCGCCGCTGCCGATCTTTTCCGTGCTCGTCCCGTTCGGCATTGCCCGCGCCTTTTTCGGCCCGGCCTCGGCCTCGCTCTTCGCCAATCTGGTGCCGCCGCAGGACTTCGCCAACGCGATTGCCTGGAATTCATCGGCCTGGCAGACCGCCACCATCGTCGGTCCCGTCGCCGGCGGCCTGCTCTATGGGCTGTCGGCAGAGGCCGCTTATGGCTGCGCCGCATTGTTGATGCTGCTGGCAGTCGTATTGATTCTCGCCATTCCAAAACCGGCGCAGCGCGGCGAGACGGACAAGCCCAGCCTCGAAACCCTGTTTGCCGGCTTCCGCTACATCTGGGGCGAAAAGGTCGTCCTGGGAGCGATATCGCTTGACCTGTTCGCCGTGCTTCTTTCAGGCGCATCGGCTTTGCTGCCGGTCTATGCGCGCGACATCCTCGATCTCGGCCCATGGGGCCTTGGCCTGTTGCGCTCGGCGCCGGGCGTCGGCGCCATCTGCGTTGCCGTGTGGTTGGCCGGCCATCCGATCCGCGACCATGCCGGTGCCGTCATGCTCATCTTCGTGGCGCTGTTTGGCGCCGTTACCGCTCTGTTCGGCCTGTCGGTCACCACATGGCTGTCGATCGTCGCGCTTGCTCTTTTGGGCGCTACCGACATGGTCAGCGTCTATATCCGTGAAACCCTGATCCAGTTGTGGACTCCGGACGACGTCCGTGGGCGGGTCAATGCCGTCAACCAGGTATTTGTCGGCGCCTCCAACGAAGTGGGCGAATTCCGCGCCGGCACCATGGCGGCGATCGTCGGTACGGTCCCGGCGGTGGTTGTTGGCGGCATCGGCGCGATCGCCGTCGCCGGCCTATGGGCGCTGATCTTTCCCAATCTGCGCAAGGTCCGCCGGCTGGATGCCCGGGAGTAACCGGCCCGCCGCGTCAGCCCGCAGCCGGTCGGCCAAAGATCGTGGCCAGGAATTCGGCAAGCCAGCGTTTCAGATGCATGTCCCAGACCAACCGGCCGCCGAGATGATCGCGGCCGGGCTGCGCGCCGGGTAGCTCGAAACGATGCGCGCCATGCACCACCCAGCGCTGCATCATCATCCGGGTCAGTTCGCCGTGGAACTGGATGCCCCAGGCATTGTCGCCATAACGGAAGGCCTGGTTCGGATAGGTATCCGCGGTCGCCAGCAGCGTGGCGTCCTTCGGCAGTGAAAACCCCTCGCGGTGGAATTGATAGACCATGTCAGGCCAATGCATCAGCTTGCGGCCCTCTTCCGTGGCGCGAAGCGGGTACCAGCCGATCTCGACCAGCCCTTCGCCATGACCTTCGACATGACCGCCGAGATGATTGACCAGCATCTGCGCGCCGAGACAGATGCCGAGCAGCGGCTTGCCCTCCTTGAGCGGCACCGCCAGCCAGTCCGTCTCGCGCCGCACGAACTCCTCGTGATGGTCGTTCGCGCTCATTGGCCCGCCAAAAACCACCACGCCAGCGTGATGGGCGAGCGTTTCGGGAAGCTGGTCGCCAAGCGGCGGCCGGCGTATGTCGAGATCGTAACCCGCTTCGATCAGCATATGCCCGACACGGCCGGAACTGGACGTCTCCTGATGCAGGACGATCAGGATCCGGGGACGTTTTCCAGCTGCCGTGAACGGATGGACCCGGTTCATTCGTCGCCGGTCTTGCTCTCACTGCCAGGAGCCTTGGCCGCGGCTGCGCGCTTCGCCGCCACCCGGTCCACGCGCTCGACATCGAGGAGCTCGGCAACGCGCCAGACGGTGTTGTCCTCCAGCTCGTGAAGCTCGCCATCGGCGTAAACGATATCCCACATCAACCCGATGAAGGCTTTGCGCGCTTCAGGATCGAGATGACGCTTCAGCACGCTGGTGAAGGCGTAGAGGTCGATCGCTTCGTTGTCGGCCTTCTCGCCGGCATCGGCGAGGTCCTCCAGTTCCCGACCGCGAACCGCATAGGTTTCGCCGAGAATTGTCTTGAAGCGCTCCCACTCGACATCCTGCCTGACGCCGTCGGCGTTCATGACATGGTAGAGCAGGGCCGCGGCCGCGATATGCGGGTCATCTTCCCCAGCATGGGCACGGCTGCCGCCGGAGGGCAGGTCTTTCAGGAATGACAGAACGCGTTCGAACATCGGGACTAATTTGGCTCCTTCGCGGTCGCGATCAAGACACTGCCTTCAAAACAACCGGAAGCGGCGCGGCGTGTCCGTCCCGTCCTCGGGCTCGACACCGGGATCGTCCGGCAAGCGGGGAGGGTCCGTTTCACCCTTGGCCGTCTTGACCGGGCGGTCGCCCGCACCATCGACCTTCTCAGTCGCTGCCGTGGAGACCGTGACCGCCTCCGCATCGACCACGATGGCATCGTCGTCCTCGCGTTCCGGGGCGGCCAGAACGGGCGCCGCAATCTCTGGCGCGGGACGGTGCGCCTCGATCAAGCGGCCGGCGCGTTCCACCGGACCGCGCCATTCGAACGCATCCAGTCGCCCGGTAACAGGCGAGACCGGAGCCCAGCGATCGGTGCTGACGCCGTCGGCCACCCATGCCGCGTCGTGCGGCGCGCGAACGGCCTGGGACAGCAATTGCCGCACCTTGCCCTGGTTGCCGGTATCGGCCTCCTCGATGTCGGCAAGCAGCAGATAAGCGCCTTCACTGGGCTGCATCCGGGTCGCGGCTTCCGCTTCCTGGCGGGCAAGCGCGAAATCCTGAGCGTCGAGCGCGGCACGCGCGACCGCCAGCGACGATTCGACGTGATTCTTCCTCATCTCCTGCAGCTTGCGGGCCCTGCCCAGACGATCGAGCACTGCATCGCCGGGCCGCGCGCGAACATAAAGGTCCGCCACGTCGGGATGCGGCTCGGCGCGCCATGCCGCCTCCAGGACCTTCGAGCCCTTGCGCAGGTCGTTCTGCTTGAACAGCACCTTGGCCGCAACGAGCGCAGCCGGCGCGAAGTCCGGCAACAGGCGATTGGCGTCCAGCGCGGCCGCCTTAGCGCCGGTCGGGTCGCTGTCCATCAACGCCCCGGCCTTTGCCGTCAGAAGCACGCCACGCCGGCGGTTGGCGGCATCGCGCTCGATCTGCCGGGTCGATTTCTGGGCGTCGGCTAGCTTCAAGGCGCCATCCCAATCGCCGCGCGCGGCCAGTTCTTCCATCGTTGCCTCGGCGGCCCAGGCAAGCTGGGGCGCCGTGGAAGCAGCACGGCCGGCATAGTGCCGGGCTGCATTGCGATCGCCCAGCCGCTCTGCCTCCAGATACAGTCCGCGCAGGCCAAGCAGCCGCATCTCGGGATCGTCGAGCATGGCCTCGAATTTCTGACGGGCACCCTCGTGATCGCCTTCCAGCAGCGAAGCCTGTGCATCGAGCAGGTTGACCAGCGGTTCCTGATCGGAGCGGATCAGCTTGGCCGCCTCCTTGGTCTTGCGCCGCGCCAACGCGCCGTCACCCGCGCCAGCCGCGATCATGCCGGTCGACAGCGCCTGATAACCCCGGTCGCGACGGCGGACCCGGAAGTGCCGGGCGATCGCATAGGGACTGTTCCAGATCGACTTCAGCAGCCACCAAACGATCATCACCGCGGCAACGACCGCCACGACGGCAACCGCGGCCACCATCAGGCTGACCTTGTATTGATAGCCGCTGAAGGTGACGACCATCTCGCCAGGGCGATCGGCTAGCCAAGCGAAGCCCAATCCAAGCGCGAAGACGATGGCAAGATAGAAGAGGATGCGGATCATCGGATCATCCCTTCATCGCGCCGGACACCAGGGCATCGACCGCCGCCTCGGCATCAAGCCGCGACTTGAGCTTGCCGGCAAAGTCGGCGCCGGCGGCCTTGGCCGGCTCGGGCAGCGTGTCATATTCGGCGAGCGCCTTGGCGTAGTCGCCCTGGGTTACCGCCACTTCCAGACGCGCGACGGTTTCCGGTGCGCCCTTGCCTTCGACGGCACCGATCGGGCGTACCTTGACCAGCGATTCGGCACTGCTGACAAGCCGCTGGAAGATGCCCTGATTGGGATCGACCGGCGTGGCCGCGGCAATCATCGCATTGGCGGCATCGCTCATGCCGGCGGCGAGATCGACCCGCGTCGAGACGCCTTTTTCGGCATAGGGCCGCAACACCGCTATTTGCGGTGCATCCGGGCGGACAGCGGCGAAGGTATCGAGCTCGGCCGTGAACGGCGCCCCCCTGTCGAGCGCCGCCTTCAACGCGGAAGCAGCGATCGCCAGCGCGATCTTGGGTTGCGAGGCCTGCGCGTCCACCTTGCCTGACAACTGCGATGCAAGCTGCTCCAGCGCAACCACGCGACCGTCCAGCGTTCCGGCCGCCTGATCGGCCGATTTGATCAGACTATCGAGAGCATCGAGCTTTTCGGTTACCGGTCCAAGATCGACGGTTGTAGTTGGGGCCTTGCTCAGCCCGGCCAATGCGGTTTCCAGTTGCGCGATCTTGTCCGAAAGCGCCGCAACCTTGCTGTCGTCGCCATTGCCGGCCTGCGGAACAGCCTTCAGCGCGGCGACGTCAGCCTTGACCTGATCGAGCGCGGCCGAAAGCCGCGCCACCACGTCGCCATCGGCATTGGATTTGAGGCCGGCGACCTCGCTTTTCAGGGTCGCGATATCGCCGGCGCTGGCGCCGGACGATCCCGGCGCCCCGAGCAGGCCGGCGAATTGCAGGCCGCCTGCGCCAACCAGAGCTATGGCACCGCCGATCAGGCCGGCAGCGAGAAGCCCGATACCGCCGCGCTTGGTTTCCGCCGGCTGGCTATTCGACCTCGAGCCGTCGGAGTTGGCCTCTTTCACCTGGGCCGCGGCAGCCGGTTCCGGCTGCGGGCGGGCCGATTGTTCGGCGAAATCGTAGTCGAAGCTCTTATGCTGCTGCGCGGCACTTTCAGGCGCGGACGTCTCGGCGGACGAATCGCTCCGGCCTGCCTGGACGCTTTCCCGCGATTCGGCGCCCACCGGTTCCGATATCGTCGCCCGGTCCTTTGCCTTGTCGCCGCCATCCGCCGCGGTCACGCGCGAGACGTCAGCGGGATCGAGATCGATCGTCACCGGCTCATGCCGGCTTCTCGAATGTCGCGTCTTCGGCGTCTTGACCATACTTGGGCTCCGCAGGGTTATCGGGACGGCAAGGAAGGCTCAAAAAAGGTCTACCACACCTCCAAGCTGTGAAAAGGGGCGGCGTGATGGCGCAGTATCAATCTGCGGGATCGAGCAGCGCCAGCAAGGCGTCCTCATTTGGCTCGCCAGCCACCACCAGCCGTCCGGGCGCAACGGGACCGAACGAGCTCGCGACGCGCTCCGACAGCACAAGGATCCGCGTTTCGTCGAAATACCGTGCCAGTTCGGGCCGCCGCGCCAGTTCCGAAAAAGCCTGCGCGGCCTTGGCCGAATAAAGCAGCACCGCGTCCGCCGGCCGCCCGGCCAGCCGTTTCATGACGACGACGCCGGCTTGGTGGATGGCAAGCGTGTCATAGATCTCAAGCGGCACCACATTGACGTTTTTCGCCGACAGCCCTGTCTCGAAGGCCGAGAACCGCACATGACCGCACAGATAGACGACCGTTTTGCCGGCCAGCGAGGGAGCGATCCTGTCAGCCAACGCTTCGGCATCGCCTTGCCCAATCTCCGCAACCGACAGCCCGGCTGAACGCGCCGCATCGGCGGTTTTCGGCCCGACGACGTGGCAGGGAAGGCCGGCCAGCCGCTGGATCAGTTCGGCGGACGCATGACGGATGGCGTTGGAGCTGGTCACTGCCGCCGCCGCTATATCGGCCGGGAGAGACTGGATATCGATATCGAGCGCCTTCGTCTCCGACAGCGGGATCAGGATTGGCTCCAGACCCAGTTTTCGAAGACGGGCCGCTGTCCGGCTGGCGCCGGGCTGCGGTCGCGTGACCACGACGCGAACCATTCAATGGGTTCCTGAGCCGGCGCGCATCGGATCAGCTCCAGCCCTCGAAGAACTCGGCGCCGGCCCGCGCCCTGACGTCGGCGCCGGCCTCCGCTCCGATCAGGGCCGCGTCAGCGGCAAGACCTTCGCGTGCGACCTCGCATATGTCGGTGCCGTCGGGCGTCAGGATCAGGCCTGAGAAGACCAACCTCTCCCCATCGACAGTCGCATAGCCGGCGATCGGCGTTCGGCAGGAACCGTCAAGCGCCGCCAGGAAAGCCCGTTCGCAGGCCAGCGCCTGACCGGTCGGCACATCGTGAATGGGGGCGAGCAAGGCACCGGTTTGTTGATCGCCGATACGGCTTTCGATGCAGATCGCGCCTTGCCCGGGCGCCG
The DNA here is from genome assembly GCF_030814575.1 of Mesorhizobium sp. YL-MeA3-2017. Lineage (NCBI taxonomy): Bacteria > Pseudomonadati > Pseudomonadota > Alphaproteobacteria > Hyphomicrobiales > Phyllobacteriaceae > Mesorhizobium > Mesorhizobium sp. YL-MeA3-2017. The sequence continues at coordinate 2,683,317 of NZ_JAUSVH010000001.1, forward strand.
GCGGAAATGCCTCCAGCGACATGAGATCGGTGACCAGATGCTCCAGGCCGAGTCGCTTGAGCCCGGCTAGGGCAAGGATGGTTCCGTCGGCGACGCCCTCGTCCAGCTTGCGGAGCCTGGTCTGCACATTGCCCCGGAACAGCACGACGTCGAGATCGGGGCGCATGCGGCGGATCAGTGCCTGGCGGCGCAGCGACGACGAGCCGACCTTCGCTCCTGCGGGCAGGTCGGCGATCCGCGCCGCCTTGCGGCTGATGAAGGCCTCGCGTGCATCCTCGCGCGGCAGAAACGCCGAAAGCTCAAGCCCATCCGGCAGCGCCGTCGGCATGTCCTTGGAGGAATGCACGGCGATGTCGATGCGGCCGTCGAGCAGCGCCTCCTCGATCTCCTTCGTGAAAAGGCCCTTGCCGCCGGCTTCCGAAAGCGGTCGGTCTTGGACGCGGTCGCCACTGGTCGTGATGACGACAATCTCGAACGCCGCCTCCGGCAGGCCATGGGCAGCCACGAGCCGCGCCCGTGTTTCATGTGCCTGCGCCAGCGCCAGAAGGCTGCCTCGCGTTCCGATCTTCAAGGTTGTTTGCATCAAGCGCGGTCCGTGATAACCCCGGCTCGGAGCCCAAAGCTCCAGATATCCGGCTCTCTCCTAACGGGGAAGTCGCGCATGGGCAATCATCGAGGTTTGCGGCGAATTGATCCGCGTTCTGGGCATAGAGACGAGCTGCGACGAAACAGCGGCCAGCGTCGTGGCGCTGGACGGCGCTTCCGCGCCCGATATCCTGTCCAATGTCGTGCTCAGCCAGATCGCCGAACATGCGGCTTTCGGTGGTGTCGTACCCGAGATCGCGGCGCGCGCCCATGTCGAGGCGCTGGACGGCATTGTTGCCGCGGCACTTGCCGATTCGGGCGTGAAGCTCGATGAGATCGACGCGATTGCCGCAACCGCCGGTCCCGGCCTCGTCGGCGGGCTGATCGTCGGCCTGATGACGGCCAAGGCGATCGCCGCCGCCGCCGACAAACCTTTGCTGGCCATCAATCATCTGGAAGGCCACGCCCTGACCGCGCGGCTCACCGACGGGCTGGCCTTCCCCTATCTGCTGCTGCTGGTCTCCGGCGGTCACACCCAGATCGTGCGCGTGGCCGGCGTCGGCGACTATCAGCGCTGGGCCACCACCATCGACGATGCGCTGGGCGAAGCTTTCGACAAGACCGCGAAAATGCTCGGCCTGCCCTATCCCGGCGGTCCCAATGTCGAAAAGGCGGCCGCGAAGGGAGACCCGACGCGTTTCGCCTTTCCAAGGCCGATGAAGGGCGCCGCCCAGCCCGACTTTTCGTTCTCCGGGCTCAAGACCGCGGTGCGCCAGGCCGCACAGGCGATCGCGCCGCTGACCGACCAGGATGTCGCCGACATCTGCGCCTCTTTCCAGACGGCCGTCGCCGATGCCCTGGCCGACCGCGTCTCGCGCGCCCTTGGCCGCTTCCGGACCGAGTTTCCGGATCAGCACGAGCCGGCCCTGGTTGTCGCGGGTGGCGTGGCAGCCAACCGCGTCATCAAGGCGACGCTCGAGCGGCTTTGCACCACGGCCGGCTTCCGTTTCGTGGCACCACCGCTGAAACTCTGCACTGACAACGCCGCGATGATCGCCTGGGCCGGCATAGAGCGCCTGCGCGCCGGGCTCGATGAGGAAAACGCTTTCGATTTCGTGCCACGTTCACGCTGGCCGCTCGATACGGTCTCGGTGCCCGTGGTGGGCTCGGGCAGACGGGGAGCCAAGGCATGAGCGAGGCATTGCCAGGCGGCCGGCGCATAGCGGTGCTGGGCGGCGGTGCCTGGGGCACGGCATTGGCGCAGGCCATGCTGCGAGCCTGCCATAGCGTGACGCTTTGGGCGCGCGACGCCGAGATGGCCGACGCCATTCGCAAACGCGCGAACCCGCGCTATCTGCCGGGCATCGTCCTCGACGCCGGCATCGAGGCGACTTCCTCTCTGGCAGAGGCTCTTAAGGGAGCAGACTGCGTTCTGGCGGTGACACCGGCACAGTCCCTGCGCCAGGTTCTCAACGAGGCGAAACCATATCTCGCCCCCGCCATACCCGTCGTGTTGTGCGCCAAGGGCATCGAACGCAACAGCGGTGCCCTGCTCTCCACGATCGCAGGCGAAATCCTGCCCGGCACGCCAATCGCCGCCCTGTCCGGACCGAGCTTCGCCACCGACGTCGCCAAGGGTCTGCCCACCGCCGTCGTGGTCGCGGCGCGGGAGGAGAGCCTGGCAGCGGAGCTTGCCGCCCTCTTCTCGGCCCGCAACCTGCGCTGTTATTCCAGTGACGACCTCGTCGGCGTCGAGATCGGCGGCGCGTTGAAGAACGTCTTCGCGCTCGCCGCTGGCGCCGTTGCCGGCGCCGGACTGGGCGCCAGTGCGCAGGCGGCGATGGTCACGCGCGGCTTCGTCGAATTGCGGCGTATCGGCGCTGCCTTCGGAGCAAAGCCGGAGACGCTGATGGGGCTGTCGGGCCTGGGCGACCTGATGCTGACCTGTTCCTCGGCCCAGTCACGCAATTTCGCCTATGGGCTGGCATTGGGTCGTGGTGAGGCGCTTGCCGGCCGGCCGCTGGCCGAAGGCGTGCCGACGGCGGCGATTGCCGCCAGGCTGGCCGCCGAGCAGGGCATCGATGCTCCAATCATTTCCGCCGTGGCCGCCATCCTGGAGGGCGCGATCACCATCGGTGAAGCGGTCTCCATGCTGATGACGCGGCCCCTGAAAACCGAAAACGACTGAGGAAGCGAGCCAAACATGCTGTTTGCACTGATCTGCAAGGACAAACCCGGCCACCTCCAGGTGCGCCTCGATGCGCGGCCGGACCATGTCGCCTTTCTCAACGGGCTGAATGCCGACAAGAAACTGGCCTTTGCCGGTCCGTTCCTCGATGCCGACGGCAAGCCCAATGGCAGCATGGTCGTGATCGAGGCCACCGATCTTGCCGGTGCCGAGGCGCTGGCGGCGGCAGACCCCTATGCCAAGGCGGGCCTGTTCGAGAAAGTCGAGATCAAACCCTGGACCTGGGTGTTCAACAAACCCGCCGAAGCCTGATACCGCCGCAGAGGATCACCATGAACTACTGGCTCTTCAAATCCGAACCGTTCAAGTTCTCCTTCGACATGCTGAAGGAAAAGGGCAAGGCCGGCACCCAGTGGGACGGCGTGCGCAATTATGCCGCGCGCAACAACATGAAGGCCATGCAGATCGGCGACCTCGGCTTCTTCTATCACTCCAATGACGGGCTCAACATCGTCGGCATCGCGGAAGTCTGTGCGCTGGCGCATCACGACACCACCACCGACGATCCACGCTGGGAGTGTGTCGACATCCGCGCCGTCCGCGATGTGCCCACGCCGCCGACGCTGGCAGACATCAAGGCCAACCCGAAGCTGTCGGAAATGGCGCTGGTCAGGCTCGGCCGCCTGTCGGTGCAGCCGGTCACGCCCGAGGAGTGGAAGGAAGTCTGTCGCATGGGCGGTCTCAACCCCGCGCCGTGACACTGACGCCCGAAACCGCCGAACGCTTCATCCTCGACAACACGGCGTTGATGACGCCGCCGCATGTGCCGGAAATCCGGCTTCATCTCGCCGATGAGGCGCATGATCTGTGGCGACGTACCGAAGAGGAATTGGCCGAGATCGGCCTGCCGCCACCCTTCTGGGCCTTTGCCTGGGCCGGCGGGCAGGGGCTGGCTCGTTACATCCTGGATCATCCAGAAAGCGTGCGCGGCCGCCGCGTATTTGATTTCGCCTCCGGCTCCGGTCTGGTGGCGATAGCGGCGATGAAGGCCGGCGCGTCGGCCGTCGAAGCGGCCGACATCGACCCGTTCTGCGATACCGCTATCCGCCTGAATGCCGCCGCCAATGGTGTCGACGTCACATTCACCGCCTCCGATCGCGTCGGATCGGATGAAGGATGGGACGTCATCCTTGCCGGCGACGTCTTTTACGAAAAACCCTTTGCCGGCCGCCTGCTACCCTGGTTTTCCGCGCTGAAATCGCGTGGCGCCGACATCCTGATCGGCGACCCCGGCCGCGCCTATCTGCCGAAGACCGGCCTGGAGCGGCTGGCAGCCTACGAAGTGCCGGTCACCCGGGCTCTGGAAGATGCCGAGGTCAAGCGCACCACGGTCTGGCGCTTCGCTTGACGCGACCTCCGAACAAGCGTTCCATGCGGGTCAATGGAGGGGGACACCATGGATTTTTCTGCCGTAAACTGGCTTGCAATCATCGCGGCCGCCGTTCTGGGCTGGCTGTTCGGCGCGGTATGGTACACCGCGCTGAGCAAACCGTGGCTCAAGGCAGTGCGGATTGACCCCACGACGATGCGCAATTCGGTGATGCCGTTCGTGATCGGCTTTGTCGGCCTGGTCGTCATGGCCTTCGTCCTGTCCTTGGTCATTCCCGGCATGACCGGAGGAGAACCGAGTGTCGTTGCCGGGATCGTGCTGGGGTTCGTGCTGTGGCTCGGCTTCGTTGCCACCACGCTTACCGTCAACCACCGCTATCAGGGTTTCGGCTGGGCGCTGACGGCCATCGATTCAGGCCATTGGCTGGGCGCGATGCTGATCATGGGCGCTGTCATAGGCTGGTTCGGCGCGCCCGCTTCGTAGCACCTGTCCGGCTGCCGACACTTCCGATCAGAAATCGTCCCAGCTTCGCTGCGTGACATCCATCTGCGGCGCATGTGCCTCCGCGAGCAGCCAGTTCTTGAAGGCGATGATGCGCGCATCCTGCGCCGAACCCTCGGGATAGATCAGGAAGTAGGCAAATTCGGGCGGCACCTTGATGCTGAGCTCGAACGGCCTGACCAGCCGCCCTTCCGACAGGTCGTTGGCGACCATGGCAAAATCGGCGAGCGCCACCACATTGCCGCCCGCCGCGGCTGCGATGGCGTCGGTCGACGTCGTCATCACCACCGTACGACTGTCATCGAAATCCTCGATGCCGGCCGCCGCCATCCACATGCGCCAGTTCGGCCAGGTGATGCCCTGGCGGGACCACTCGATGTGAACCAGCGTATGTTTGAGCAGGTCGCGGGGTTCGTCGAGCGGCGGTCCGGAACGCAGCAGTCCCGGGCTGCAAACTGGAATGATGACGTTTTCGAACAATCTGTCGGCGCACAAGCCCGGATATTTGCCGGTGCCGAAACGGATGCCGATATCGACGTCGTCGCGGTCGAAATCGCGCGGCTCGTAGGTGATATCGAAACGCAGTTCGATGTCGGGATGGAGCTTGCGGAAGCCGTCGACACGGCGCAACAGCCAGCGTGTTGCGAATTCCGCGCTGGCGGTCACCTTCAATAGCGCCCCGCCGCGCGCAAGCTTCTTGGCCCGGGTCACCGCGCGGTTGAGTGTCTCTAGCGCGTCCGCGGACGCGTCCACCAGCGCCATCCCCGCCTCGGTCAGGCGTATGGTGCGGCTGGTGCGGGTGAACAGCACCAGACCAAGCTGGTCCTCGATTTCCTTGATCTGGTAGCTGACCGCCGCCGGCGTCAGGCCAAGTTCGTCGGCGGCGCGGGTAAAATTGAGATGCCGGCCGGCCGCTTCCAGCGTCCGCAGCGCACGGGTCCCAGGCAGCAGACGGGACATGGCTATCTTCAAGCGCTCCTTGATGATCAGCCAAGAACTACTCGTTTCCCCCTTTCATTTCAATGCGAGATACTGACCCCAATCGAAAATCTCCAAGCTTGGCTTGAAGCCAGGCCGCCTTGAAAGAACTCCCTCATGTCCGCCATTGTTTTGAAATCCGAAGTCGCGCGCCCAAACCGCATCCGCCCGCTGCTCGACTGGCTGCGCCATGCCCGTATTGCCATCAACCTGCCGCCGCAGGATTCCGGATATCTGTCGGATGCGCATTTGCGTGACATCGGCCTGCGACGCACCGACATTGCCCGCAGCGTATCGGACGCGCCGCAGCGGCTCGGCCTGCTCGATCTCGGCTGGCAGCCACCCCGTTCCAACAAGCACCGGTAATCCAGCCGACTCGTCGCTCTATTCCGCTTCCGCCGGGATCATCGCCCGGCAGAAGCAGAATCCTGACCTAGCGCACCACCTTCATCACCGTGCGAGCTGACAACAGCGGCAACAGCCGCGCCATGGTTTGCGCGGAGACGGCGACGCAGCCTTGCGTCGGCGTATAGCCCGGACGCGCCAGATGGAAGAAGATGGCGCTGCCGCGCCCGCGCCGGCGTGGCGCGATGTTCCAGTCGAGCACCAGGCACGCGTCGTAGAGCCGGTCGTCGCGCTTCATGCGCTCGTGGCTGGCGCCGTAGGGGATCGTCACCGGCCGGTTGTAGTTGCGGTCATCCGGCACCTCGCACCAGCCGAGATCCGGTCCGATCGTCGCCATTGCAAGGCGCGTGCGTCGCGCCTTGGCGAAATGGTCGTTACGGAAATAACCGGAGCGGATGCGCATCGAAGCAAGCGGCGTGGCGCCGTCGCCCTCCCGCTTGTTCGACGAAATCCCGCCACTACCCAGAGCACAGGGAAACACCAGGCTGCCGGCCTGCAGCAGGCCCTTGGTTCCGTCGCCAGGCCGCGCACGCACGACCAATATGCGAAGACCTGTTGGTTGCGCCTTGTTCGCCCCATTGCGCACAAGGTTTTTCGGATATGATAGAACCATGGAACAAATTACCGTGATCGGCTGTTGTAGCCGACAGCTTCCGCATAAACGGTCGTCGGTCAACGGCGTCCTAACATTTTGTGATTTTGAAACAACGGATTGATCCATGACTTCACGCACCATCCTGGTTGTCGACGATGACGAAGACCTGCGCGGCACGCTGGCCGAGCAATTGTCGCTCTACGAGGAATTCGACGTGCTTCAGGAGACGACCGCGGCCAAGGGCATCGCCACCGCCCGCGCCGGCATGATCGACCTGCTCATCATGGACGTCGGTTTGCCGGATATGGACGGTCGCGAGGCGGTGAAGTTGCTGCGCAAGGGCGGCTATAAGGCGCCGATCATCATGCTGACCGGCCATGACACCGATTCCGACACGATCCTGGGGTTGGAAGCCGGCGCCAACGATTATGTGACCAAGCCTTTCCGCTTCGCCGTGCTGCTTGCCCGCATCCGCGCCCAGCTGCGCCAGCACGAGCAGAGCGAAGACGCCACCTTCTCGGTCGGCCCCTACACATTCAAGCCCAGCCAGAAGCTTTTGATCGACCAGCGCGGCAGCAAGGTGCGGCTCACCGAAAAAGAGGCATCGATCATCAAATACCTCTATCGGGCCGAGCAGAAGGTGGTGACCCGCGACGTGCTTCTGGAAGAAGTGTGGGGCTACAATTCTGGCGTCACCACGCACACACTGGAAACCCACGTCTATCGCCTGCGCCAGAAGATCGAGCACGATCCGTCGAACGCGGCGATCCTCGTCACCGAAAGCGGCGGCTACAAGCTGGTGCCCTGAACAGCTTCCGCGCGCCCGCGCGGACTTAACTTCGCTGTTTCCCGGATTCGATTTCTTCAGCGCCGCACCGCGGCGCCGTGCTTTGGCCGCAAAAGCGGAGCGTGCCAGCCTCGTGGCTCGGCGCGGTGACGGTTGCCGCGCGCTTGACCACTCTTTTCGTCGCCCGCTGCCCTCACCGATGAGATTCTGTTAAAGGCTCTATATTATTGGTCAATTAATTGTATTTGGCCGAAGGCGATTCAGGGCGGGGTCGCAAAACGGAGGGAACGACCTGTCGGTCCGGGGACATAGCTGATGGCGCTGGATGACGACATACGCATCCTCTCCACCGTGCGGCTCTTCGAGGGCTTCACGGCGGAACAGTTGCGCCTGCTCGCTTTCGGCGCGGAGACGACTTCGTTGCCGGCGGAGAGAAAGCTCTATCGCGAGGATGACGAGGCCGATTCGGCCTATGTCGTCATCAGCGGCTCCATCGCCCTCTACCGCGAAGCCGAGGGCACCCGCATCATCATCGGCACGGCTGGCCCCGGTGCGATCCTGGGCGAACTGGCACTGATTGCCGACACCCGGCGGCTGACCAGCGCATCGGCAGCGGCCGATTCGCAGGTTCTTCGCCTCAACCGCAAGATGTTTCGACGCATCCTCGAAGAATACCCCGATATCGCCGTTCACCTGCATCAACGCATCACCGACGAACTTCAGGCGCTGATCGAACGCATCGAAGCGCTGGCACCGCGCTTCGCTGGCTGAGGCATTCCGACATGGACGCGACCTTCACACTCGTCCGTGCCAGGGAGGATGACCTCCCTTTCATCATGGCGACGGAACGGCTTGACGGTTACGACAGGCTGGTCGGCCGTTGGGACGAGCGGCGCCATCGAGAGGCGATGGTAGATGGCAGCCACGCCTATTTCGTCGGCTACGAAGGCGAGGCGCCCGCCGGCTTTTCCATTTTGCGCTTCTGGAACGCGATCGAACGCGTAACCCTGGTTCGCCGCCTGGCGGTCGTCAGTCCGGGACAAGGCCAGGGACGACGCTTGCTGAATGCCGTTGTTTCACGCGCCTTCATGGAAACCGAACTCCATCGCCTCGTCATCAGTCTGTTCCCGGAAAACCTGCGCGCCCGCCGCATGTACGAAGCGGTCGGTTTCCAGGCCGAAGGGGTCGCGCGCGGCAACGCCTTCTTCGGCGGGCAATTTCACGATGAACTGGTGATGGCGTTGCTGAGACCCGAATGGGAAGCCCGGCAGGCACTGGCCGCGTCGGCTGACACGATCAGAGGCTGAACCGCGCGATCACCGGGACATGATCCGACGGCCGCTCCCAGCCGCGAGCGGTACGCAGGATCTCATAACCTTCGAACGCCGGCACCAGGTTGTTCGACGACCAGATATGGTCGAGCCGGCGGCCGCGATTGGAGATTTCCCAATCGGCCGCCCGATAGCTCCACCAGGTATAGAGCTTCTCATCGACCGGCACATTGAGACGCATCAGGTCGGCCCAGGCACCTGCCTTGCGCATGGCCTCGAAACTCTCCGTCTCGACTGGCGTGTGACTGACCACATTGAGCAGTTGCTTGTGCGACCAGACGTCGTGTTCGAGCGGCGCGATGTTGAGGTCGCCGACCAGGATTGAGCCTGCCCCGTCGGGCTGGTCGGCGCGCACGTCGTGCATTTCCTGGACGAAACCGAGCTTGTGCTTGAACTTCGGATTGATCGCGGGATCGGGTTCGTCGCCGCCGGCCGGCACGTAAAAATTATGAAGCAGGATCGCCTTGTCGCCGGCCTTGAAACGCACCGAGATGTGCCGGCTGTCCTCGATCTCGCAGAAGCGGCGCTTTTCCACGATTTCGATCGGCCGCCGCGATACGGTGGCAACGCCGTGATAGCCTTTCTGCCCATGGATGGCGATGTGCTCGTAGCCGAGCTTGCGGAAGGCCGCCGCCGGGAAAAGATCATCCGGACATTTGGTTTCCTGAAGGCACAGAATGTCGGGATTCCGTTCAGCGATCAGCTGCTCGACCAGCGGCATGCGCAGCCGCACCGAGTTGATGTTCCAGGTTGCCAGCGTAAAGGCCATTCGCGTGTTCCGAACCCGTGCCCGTTAAGCCGGCGGGCTCAAGCGAAGGCATCATCGACAGAAAGATTGGGGCGGAACCTGCCAGCCTCAGGCTGCAAAGACAAGCCGGAGGGTAGCGCAACACGACTGCGTTGCACATTTCCACAGAAGTCGTCGAGGAACCGGCAACTGCGGAAGCGTTGCCTAAACTGCCTCAGCGCATACCCTTGTTGACGTTGAGTTCGCGATTGGCGGTGTAGTCGATCTTGAACGTGTCGGGCGCGAAGCTGACGCCCTCCTTGGTGTTGAATATCATCACCGTGGTGTCCTTGCCCTGCGCGTCGGTGATCGTCCATTGGCGCAGTTCATAGGTCTTCGGATCGAACATCATGGTGATGGTCGAATTGCCGAACACCTGCTTGTCCGACAACTTGATGGTGATGAGGTCTTCCTCTTCCTTGACGCTCTTCACGCGGTCGCCCGACAGGTCGATCCTGTCTTCAAGCAAAAGCTTCAGCGGCGTCTTCGACAGAGGATAGAGATCGGAAGTCTGGAGCTTCTTGTTGAGCAGCACGACCGACTGACCGTCGGAGATCACCTTGAAATTGTTGGCGCCGTCATAGTTGAAACGGATCTTGCCCGGACGCTCGAGGAAGAACTTGCCGCCGGTCTGCTCGCCTTTCGGCCCGAACTGCACGAACTCACCCGTCATCGACTTTACCGACGAGAAATGATCGGCGATCTTCTGCGCCGCAGGCGGCACGCTGGCCTGGGCAGCCGCGACGGGCAGGAAGCCCGGCACGACGTTGACGGCAGCGGCACCGGTCACCATCAGGCCGAGCCCAAGCAGGCGCCGCCGCGTCATGGTCAGGCCGATGGTCGCTCCGAAAAGGTCGTCTTTCATGCAGCTCGCTCTTGTCTGGTTGTTCCGGACAGGTGGTGAACCCTCAGTTGGGCTTTAGTTTGACCGTCCCCGCCTCAGAGCTTGTCGTCTTCCGTCGGCACCAGAATCTCGCGCTTGCCGGCGTGGTTGGCCGCACCGACGATGCCTTCCTTCTCCATCCGCTCGATGATCGAGGCAGCGCGGTTGTAGCCGATGCCGAGGCGCCGCTGGATGTAGCTGGTCGAGGCCTTGCCGTCGCGCAGCACCACCGCGACCGCCTGGTCGTAAGGGTCGTCGGACTCGTCGAAATTGCCACCGCCGCCGCCTGAGCCGCCGCGGCCTGACGGTTCATCACCATCCTCCTCGTCGTCCTCGGTGATCGCGTCGAGATATTCAGGCACGCCCTGCAATTTCAGGTGCTGCACCACCTTCTCGACCTCGTCGTCGGCGACGAACGGGCCGTGCACGCGCTGGATGCGGCCGCCGCCGGCCATGTAGAGCATGTCGCCCATGCCGAGCAGTTGTTCGGCGCCCTGCTCGCCAAGGATGGTGCGGCTGTCGATCTTCGACGTCACCTGGAAGGAGATACGGGTCGGGAAGTTGGCCTTGATCGTGCCGGTGATGACGTCGACCGACGGGCGCTGCGTCGCCATGATGACGTGGATGCCGGCCGCGCGCGCCATCTGGGCGAGGCGCTGGACGGCGCCCTCGATATCCTTGCCGGCCACCATCATCAGGTCGGCCATCTCGTCGATGATGACGACGATGTAAGGCATCGGCTCGAGGTCGAGATTCTCGGTTTCGTAGATCGCCTCGCCGGTCTGGCGATCGAAGCCGGTCTGCACCGTACGCGAGATCTTCTCGCCCTTCTTCTCGGCCTGCGCCACGCGCTGATTGAAGCCGTCGATGTTGCGCACGCCGACCTTGGACATCTTGCGGTAGCGGTCTTCCATCTCCCGCACCGTCCATTTCAGCGCCACCACTGCCTTCTTCGGGTCGGTGACGACGGGCGTGAGGAGATGCGGAATGCCGTCATAGACCGACAATTCGAGCATCTTCGGATCGATCATGATGAGGCGGCATTCTTCCGGCCTCAGCCGGTAGAGCAGCGACAGGATCATGGTGTTGATGGCGACCGACTTGCCGGAACCGGTGGTACCGGCCACCAGCACGTGCGGCATCTTGGCGATGTCGACGATGACCGGCTCGCCATTGATCGTCTTGCCGAGCGCCAGCGCCAGCTTGGCCTTGCTCTCCTCGAAATCGCGGCTGGCCAGGATTTCGCGCAGGTAGACCATTTCGCGCTTGGCGTTGGGCAGTTCGATGCCGATGGCGTTGCGGCCGGGCACGACGGCGACACGGGCGGCGATCGCGCTCATCGAGCGGGCGATGTCGTCGGCCAAGCCGATGACCCGGCTGGATTTGATGCCGGGCGCCGGCTCCAGTTCGTAGAGGGTGACGACGGGGCCGGGCCGCACATGGATGATCTCGCCCTTGACGCCGAAATCCTCGAGAACGCCTTCGAGCAGTCGCGCATTCTGTTCCAGCGCATCCTTGGACAGGCTGGCGTCGCGCACCACGCTCTTTGGTTCCGACAGGAAATGCAGCGACGGCATTTCGAAACTGTTGGCGGCAATCAGCGAAGTCTGTGCCTCGCGCTGCACGCGCGCGCCCTGGGTGGGCCGGGGCGCCGGCGCCTCGACACGGGTCGCGGCATCGGAACGGAAGTTGCGGACCTGCGTGCTGGCCCCGGCCGGCGCCGCGGCGCGCGGGGCGGCCACGGGCAGGCTCTGCGGATAATCGTCCTCGTCGCGCTCGAAATCGGCGCCGTCGAAACCGTCATTGTCGTAATCGTCCGCATGGGCGGAGCCGCCGGCCACGGGATCGACCGCGACATGGCGATCGTTGACCATCGCCGCGAAGAACTTCGGCTCGACACGGGCGCGGCCGGTCGTGCTCATATGGGCTTCGGCGAGTTCCGCCGATTCGACACGGTCGGCGGCGCGGCGCCACGCGCTTTCGCGCGCCGGCATTTCCGCGAAATCGAATTCCTCTTCCTCCTGGCGCCGCTTGGCGGCGGCGCGGCGATGCATCCAGGCGCGGAACGACAGCCACCAATGGGTGATGGCGCCGAGCGCCAGCAATCCGCCATTGTCGTCGTCGTCCTCCTCGTTCTCGAAAAGGATCGAGTCGCGATCTTCCTCCGCCTTGCGGCGCTTCGGCTCCTGCTCCTCAATGACCGCAAAGCCGTTGCTGCGCGCGATCAGCCCCGAACCATAAGCAAACAGCCAAAGCGTCGGCGCGACCAGCAGGATGGCAATGACGCTGGCGGCGACACCGGTCGGATAACCGCCCAGGAAAAGACCGGGCACCTTCAGCACCATGTCGCCGAAGACGCCACCGAGACCGCTCGGCAGCGGCCAGGTCTTGGGCGGCACCACGCAACCCGCCATGCCGGCGGCAAGCAGCGAGAAACCGAACCAGGACACGCCGCGGCGCGGCAGCTTGTCGACGCCGCGGGCCGAAAACAGCAGGAAACCCCAGATGATCGCCGGCACCACCGCGGCAACCGCCGACAGGCCGAAGAACTGGGTCGCCAGATCCGAGAACACCGCGCCAGGATAGCCCATCGCATTGGTGACGTGATTGTCGGTGGCATGCGAGAACGAAGGATCGGCAACGTTCCAGGTAGCCAGCGCGGCCACGCCGAAAGCGACGAAGGCGAACAGCGCCCCACCGACGAGCCGGCCGGCCTGCCGCCGCAGGAACGCCTGGAACCCGTGCCCGGTATTGGTCAGCGCGAGCGGTGCCGATGCCCCTGAACGCATGCATTTCCCCGTCAGTCATTGCCTGGGCCGGAAGCAGCGCGCACTCCGGCAGATTCGAAGACCAGACTATCGGGGGGAAGGTTAAGGCAGCATTAACCATGGCGATTTTGCGTGCCAGTCGGCGCGCAAAAAAGGGCCCGGATTGCTCCGGGCCCAAGCGCGTGAGTGCGTTCGCAGCGGCTCACGACGGGATCTTTTCTTCTTCGTAGTGCGTATCCCGCAGGCGGGCGCCGGCTACTGCACGACTTCGCCGTGCAGGGTCACGTCCAGCCCCTCGACCTCCTCCTGCTTGCTCGGACGCAGTCCGACCAGAGCCTTGACCACATGGAGGATCACGAAGCTGACGACCGCGGTCCAGAGAATGGTGAAACCGATGCCGTAGAGCTGCTTGGCAACCGAAGCATCCTTGCCGAGCGCGTTGATGGCCGGGTCGGCGAAGACACCGGTCAGCAGCGCACCGATGATGCCGCCGATGCCGTGCACGCCGAAAGCATCGAGCGAATCGTCGTAGCCGAGCGCATGCTTGAGCTTCACCGCGGCGAAGTAGCAGACGATGCCCGCCACGATGCCGATGATGAAGGCGCCCGTGGGATTGACGAAGCCCGATGCCGGCGTCACCGCGACAAGACCGGCGACGGCGCCCGAGATGATACCCAGCACCGAGGGCTTCTTGGCGACAAGCCATTCCGTGAACATCCAGGCAAGGCCGGCGGCGGCGGTGGCAACCTGCGTGTTCATCATCGCAGCGCCGGCCAGGCCGTCGGCCGCGAGTTCGGAACCCGCATTGAAGCCGAACCAGCCGACCCACAGCAGCGAGGCGCCGATCACCGCGTAGACGAGATTATAGGGCGCCATGTTGACGGTTCCGTAGCCCTCGCGCTTGCCGAGCACCAGGGCGCAGACCAGGCCGGCGACGCCGGCATTGATGTGGACGACCGTACCGCCCGCGAAGTCCAGCACGCCGGCCGAACCGAGGAACCCACCGCCCCAGACCCAATGGGCGATCGGCGCATAAACGAAGATCAGCCACAGACCGCTGAACAGAAGCAGCGCCGAGAACTTCATGCGCTCGGCGAAGGCGCCGGCGATCAGCGCTGGCGTGATGATGGCAAACGTCATCTGGAACATCGAGAAGACGAATTCCGGGATGTTGGAGACACCCGGCAGCCACAGCGTCGAGACCGTGATGCCCTTGTGCATCACCTTCGAAAAGCCGCCGATGAAGCTGTTCCACGAACCGCCGTCGGAAAAGGCCAGCGAATAGCCGACGACGAACCACAACACCGTGACAAGGCAGCAGATCGCGAAGCTTTGCATGATGGTGGCAAGCACGTTCTTCTTGCGCACCATGCCGCCATAGAACAGGGCGAGGCCTGGAATGGTCATCATCAGGACCAGGGCCGTCGAGGTCAGCATCCACGCCGTGTTGCCGGTGTCCAGGGTTGGCGTCGGCGCGGCCGCAGCCGGTGCCGGGGTGGCGGTTTGGGCATAGGCGGCGAGGGTGCCCAGCAGCCCGACGAGAGCAGTCAGCGGCGCGACGCGCCCTGCCGTCTTCAGCTTGGGAAGAATATTCATCGATATCTCCATGGAGGTGCGTGACCCGCTCACAGCGCGTCGGTGTCTGTTTCGCCGGTGCGGATGCGCACGGCCTGGTCGATGCCGAAGACGAAGACCTTGCCGTCGCCGATCTGGCCGGTTTTGGCGGCGCTTGTTATCGCCTCGACCGCCCTGTCGACGAGGTCGGTCGCAACGGCGACCTCGACCTTGATCTTTGGAAGGAAGGAGACGGCATATTCCGCCCCGCGATAGATTTCCGTGTGCCCCTTCTGACGCCCGTAGCCTTTGACTTCGGTGACGGTCAGGCCCTGGATGCCGACGGCGGTGAGCGCCTCGCGCACCTCGTCCAGCTTGAACGGCTTGATGATAGCCATCACGATCTTCATCAGGATTCGCCCTTTGTTCGTTGCGGTCCCCGCGTTCCACGCGACATCGCCGGCCTCGACATGGGTCGGCGATGCCCATGGCAATTCAAGCTCCGTGCCAAATGCCGAAACGACAAGCTAAGCCATTGAAGATAAAAGATTGTCGAGCGGAGGGGCGCCGGCCGCTGTACAGAGGCCACCCATCAATTGCCCATCAATTGAGCAAATTGATAAAAATGCCTATTCTGTAGGCGACCGCTTGAGGCGGATCAGGCCTTCCTGCGCCACCGAGGCGATCAGCGTGCCGTCCCGGGCAAACAGCGAGCCGCGCGTGAAGCCGCGCGCACCCTGGGTCGAGGGACTGTCCTGTGTGTAGAGGATCCAGTCGTCGAGCGGATGGCTGCGATGGAACCACATCGAATGATCGAGGCTGGCTGCCTGGATATCACGGTCGAAGATGGCCCGGCCATGGGCAAAGGTGGATGTGTCGAGAAGCGTCATGTCCGACAGATAGGCGAGCACCGCGGCCTGCATCGCGCGGTCGTTCGGCACCGGCCCGGTCGTGCGGATCCAGATATTCTGCTTTGGCTCCAGCCGTTCCCGGCTGGTGTAGTGCTTGAGCATGATCGGCCGCATTTCGATCGGCCGTTCGCGTTGCCAGTAGCGCTTGATCCCCTCGGGCACCGCTTCGCCGAACTTCTCCAACAGGTCGCGCTGCGTCATCAGCGTGTCGGGCTCGGGAATGCCATGCGGCATTGGAACCTGGTGCTCGAGCCCGCCTTCGTCGAGCTGGAACGACGCTTCGAGCGAAAAGATGGCATGGCCATGCTGGACGGCGACGACGCGCCGCGTGGTGAAGGAGGAACCGTCGCGAATGCGGTCAACCTCGTAGACGATCGGCAGTTTTGTGTCGCCAGGCCGCATGAAATAGCCGTGCAGGGAGTGGACGTGCCGATCGGCGTCGACGGTGCGCTGCGCGGCAACCAGCGCCTGCGCGATCGTCTGGCCGCCGAACACGCGCTGCCAGTCGGTTTGCGGGCTGCGACCACGGAACAGATTGTCTTCCAGCTTTTCCAGGTCGAGAATGCCGAGAAGCTCATTCATGGCTTGCGTCATGCGTTCGATCCTTGCCACGACTATAGGGCGGTTTCGGACAGCAACGGCGGCCAGTCAAGGCTTATGCGGGTGCGGCCCGATACCGGCGGGCAGGAAAGGTGGCAGGACATGGCGTCGAAACGCGAATCGGAAGCGTCTCAGAACACGCGGCTCGACGTACTGATCGCCGGCGCCGGTTATGTCGGATTGGCCGCGGCCGTCTCGCTGAAACAGGCGCGCCCGGCTCTGCGGGTCGCGATCGTCGATGCGGCGCCTGCTGGCGTATGGCAGAAGGACGGCCGCGCCTCGGCGATCGCCGCCGCCGCCTCGCGCATGCTCGACCAACTCGGCGTCTGGGCCGAGATCGCGCCAGGAGCCCAAGCAATCACCGAGATGATCGTGACGGATTCGCGCACCGCCGATCCCGTGCGGCCGGTCTTCCTGACGTTCGACGGCGAGATCGCCCCGGGCGAGCCGTTCGCCCATATGGTCGCCAATCGCGACCTTAATGGCGCGCTGCGTCGCCAGGCGGACAAGCTGGGCATCGACCTGATCGAGGGCGTGGCCGTGCAATCCTTCGATGCCGGCGGGGGCGGCCTTACCGTCCACTTGGCCGATGGCGCGGCGCTGCGCGCCCGCTTGCTGGTTGCCGCCGACGGCGTCAACTCGAAGCTGCGCGACATGGCCGGCATCAAGACGGTGAAGTGGGAGTACGGCCAGTCCGGCATTGTCTGCACGGTGGCGCATGAACGACCCCACAACGGCCGCGCCGAAGAGCATTTCCTGCCGGCCGGGCCTTTCGCCACCTTGCCGCTGAAACCGGACAAGGATGGCACCAACCGTTCGTCCATCGTCTGGACCGAGCGCACCGACGATGCCCGCAAACTGGTCGAGGGCGACGATCTGGTCTTCGAGATGGAGCTGGAGCAACGCTTCGGCCTGAAGCTCGGCGAAATCCGCGCTGTCGACAAGCCGCGCGCCTGGCCACTCGGCCTGACGCTTGCCCGCGACTTCGTGGCGCCGCGCATAGCGCTGGCGGGCGATGCGGCGCATGGCATCCACCCGATCGCCGGGCAGGGTTTGAACCTCGGCTTCAAGGATGTCGCCGCGCTTGCGGAGGTCATCGTCGAGGCGGATCGGCTCGGCCAGGACATCGGCGCGCTTGATGTGCTCGAACGCTACCAGCAGTGGCGCCGCTTCGACACCATGCAGATGGGCGTCACCACCGATGTTCTGAACCGGCTGTTCTCCAACGACATCGCGCCGCTGCGCGCCGTGCGCGACATCGGGCTCGGTATCGTCGAGCGCATGCCGAGGCTGAAGGAGTTCTTCATCCGCCAGGCATCGGGTCTTGGCGGCGATACGCCCCGACTGCTCAAGGGCGAGGCAATATAACTACGCTTCCTCGCGCCATTGGCGCCGGTCCCGGGCCGGTCGAAAGAGGACCAATCGATAGTACACCGGCTGTCCGGCAGGGTTGCCAACTTGGTTGCCTGCCAGGTCTGGCAACCTTATGGTCGCGCCATGAGCCTTGAATCCGTTCGCGCCTTCTTCGCCGCCAAAGCCCCGGACATCGAAGTCATCGTCACCGAGGCAAGCTCGGCGACTGTAGCCCTTGCCGCTCAAGCACATGGCGTCGAACCGGACCAGATCGCCAAAACGATCTGCCTCAGGGTCGGCGATACGGCCATGCTGGTCGTTGCCGCCGGCACGGCGCGGCTCGACAACCGCAAGTTCAAGGACCGGTTCGGCGGCAAGGCACGCATGCTGGAGGCCGAAGAGGTCGTCGCCCTCACCAGCCATCCGGTCGGCGGCGTCTGCGCCTTCGGCCTGCCGACACCGCTGCCGGTCTATTGCGATGTCTCGCTGAAAGCCTTCGACGAGGTGGTGCCGGCCGCCGGCGCCACCAATGCCGCGGTACGGCTCAATCCCGACCGCATGGCGGCGCTCGTCGGTGCCGAATGGGTCGATGTTTGCCAGGCACCGGCACCCGCGATCCAGGGCTGACCGCGCCGGTCAGGGCACCGGAATGTCGTAGATCGCACGCACCTCCACCATGCCCATCGCCGCCAGCGGGATGTCGGCTGCAATGGCGAGTGCCTCGTCGAGATCGCGCGCCTCGATCATCACGAAGCCGAGCAGCTGTTCCTTGGTTTCGGCGAACGGACCGTCGGTCACCAGCGTCTTGCCCTTGCGCTTGCGCACCACCTTGGCCGTCTTCACCGATTGCAGCGCCTGCGCCATGACCAGATGGCCGCTCTTTTCCAGTGCCACGTCATAAGCGAGCGAGTCGGCGTCGAGCGTTCTGCCCGCCTCGGCTGAAAGCGCATGCAACGCCGATTCCTCGTGATAGACTAGACAGATATATTGCATCGTTGTCTCCCTGTTGCAGCCCGCATGGCCCGCGCCTGCGTAGCGCCGTCCGCAGGACGGTTTGGCGGCAACAAAGCCGACATTTTTGCACGGCGATTTTTTCGTCCACCGATCCCATCGCCCCGCGAAGGATGTTGTGGCCTTGTCAGGCTGCGGCGCTATAGTCGGCCTCTTGCAACCACCCAGCCAGGAGAAAACCATGGACCGCACTGCAAAAGCCGTCTGGAAAGGCAATCTGAAGGAGGGTGGCGGCACCATCGACACCCAGAGCGGCGCGCTCAAGGCCACGCCCTATTCGTTCAAGACGCGTTTCGAGGATGAAAGCGGCAGGTCCGGCACCAATCCCGAGGAACTGATCGCGGCTGCCCATGCCGGCTGTTACGCCATGCAGCTTTCGCATTTCCTCGCCGAAAACGGCACGCCGGCGGCGAAGCTGGAAGCCAGCGCCGCGGTTAAGCTCACCCCCGGCACCGGCATCACCGAGAGCAACATCACGCTTGTCGGCGACGTTCCCGGCATCGATGCCGCAAAATTCCAGGAGCTGGCCGCCAAGGCCAAGGCCGAATGCCCGGTCTCGCGCGCGCTTGGCGCGATCAAGATTTCGTTGGACGCCAAACTGGCCTGATCGCGGGGACCAGGCCGCGTCGCCATCCAGGCTGCGCGGCCTTCTGCACCGCAGCCGATTGCGGCCTGCCGGTACCGGTCTTGCGGAACATCAGGACCATCACCGCCGCCGCCAGTATGATCTCGCTCAGATCAAACCGAGATGGGCTGCAAGCTCTCGGGCCGCGGCACCGCCGGCCCTGTTCGCTCCGATGGTGGAGGCCGACGGGCCGTAGCCGACCAGATGGATGCGAGGGTCCTTCTTCACCTCTGTCGCCAGCCGTCCGGTCATGACGATACCGCCATTGTCCTCGCGCAGCTGCAGCGGCGCCAGATGATCGAGCGAGCTGCGGAACCCCGTCGCCCACAAGATGACGTCGGCCTTCTGCATCGAACCGTCCGGCCACAGCACGCCATCTTCGGTGATCTCGCTGAACATCGGCAAGCGTTTCAACACACCGCGCTCCCTGGCGGCACGCAAAGCCGGCGTGAGCGGGATGCCGGTGACGGAAACCACCGACCCCGGAACCAGTCCGCGCCTGACCCTGTCCTCGACCATGGCGACGGCCGCGCGGCCGTCTTCCTGCACGAAGGGCGTGTCCCGGAAGCGCGGTTCGTGGCGGGTCACCCATGTCGTGCCCGCCACCTTGGAAATCTCGTCCAGATGCTGCAGCGCCGAAATCCCACCGCCCACGACGATCACATGCTGTCCCGCGAATTCGTCCGGGGTGCGATAGTCGTGTGAGTGAAGTTGCCGGCCCGTGAACTGCGCCGCGCCGGGATAATCGGGAATGACGGGCGTCTCCCAGGTTCCCGTGGCATTGATGATACCGCGCGCCGAGAACATCTCGCGGTCCGTCTCGATCCGCAGCCGTCCGGACCGCTCGCAGACGACCTTGACGGTGACGGGGCGATAGACCGGCAGCTCGAACTTGCGTTCATAGGCGGCAAAATATTCGGGCACCGCCACGGATGCCCTGGCTTCGCCGCTGGAGGTGTCGACGGCTTCGGAAAACTGCATGCCGGGCAGATCGTGCAGGCGATTGACGGTGCTGAGCGTCAGAGACGGCCAGCGGTGCTGCCAGGCACCACCTGGTGTCGGATTCCTGTCCAGCACGAGGAACTGCCGCCCGACGGCGAGGCCCAGCCTGCCGAGATGATAGGCCGACGACAGGCCCGCCTGGCCCGCGCCGATGACGACGATGTCGACCTTGAAGATTGTGTTTGTCGAAGCGGCCTGCTGCTCGGCCACGCTTATGCGCCTACGGCATCGAGCCGCGCCTTGAGCGCCGCCACGTCCTCTTCAAGCGTACGCACGCGTTCTTCCAGTTCACTCAGGGCCGAACCGGCAGGCGCGGCGGCACGCGCGGCCGGAGCCGGAATCGACGACACATCGACATCGCCCGAAAGCAGATGCGCGAAACGATCCTCGCGCTGACCCGGCGCACGGCCGATCTCCTTCACCAGCGGTGGGCGCCGGCCGACCAGCATGTCGAGTTCGGTTTGTACCGCTTCGGCCGAACCGAAATTGGCCATGCGATCAGTGCGGGTCTGCAATTCGTTGAGCGTCTGCGGCCCGCGCAGAAGCAGCATGGCGACCAGCGCGCTTTGCGGGGTCGTCAGGCTGAATTTTCGTGAAGCCATCTGCTCGTAGCGGTCGGCGCGCGATGCCATCATCCGCCGCGCCAGCCCCTTCTCCTCAAGCGACTTCAAGGTTCGGCTGATGTCGACCGGCTCCAATGCCATCACCGGTTCGCGCGAGGTCTTCTGGTTGGTCGCGGATTGCAGCGCGTTCAACGTCAGCGGATAGACGTCTGGCGTCAGAAGCTGCTTTTCCATCAGGCATCCGAGTACGCGGACTTCGAGAGCGTTGAGGTGAGGGAAGTCTTCACTGGACATTGGCGATTTACTCTATCGTGCAGACTATTTCTTCAACCCGCTCGTTCAAACGGTCAAGCTTGACGGGAGCGATCAGTTTCTCGGCAGCACGCACGCCAATCGTCTTCACATCCGGAAGGTTTCGGCTTGCGATCACATAGAACTGCCATTGCAGGGGGTCTCGATGATCCGCGTTTTCATCCGCAATGGTATGTAGTGACAACACATACATATGTGCGTTGCGGCCAGGTGAAGGGACCCATGTGTCGCCATCGACCCAAAACCCTGTGCGTGGTGCAATATCCCAGGACGCCTTTGAAAGCCGTGACTTCGACCAAGTCTGCAAAAGCGCGCTCTGCTTGACCTCCAGCTTTATGCTACCGCGCTCGAAATCATGTCCCGCATAGTCCGACGAACACCATTTCCAAGTGGGAAGTGCTGCGGCTACGATCGCTTCAACGATGACGGATCGGTAGACATTTGTAACAAGTGGTTTGCCAAAAATGGCTTCCGAGGCCAAAGCGACGACTTCGGCACTCGTTGACGGTCTGGGTTTTGCGCTCCCCGTCAGACCCTTCTCTCCACCATCATCTTCTTGATCTCGGCGATCGCCTTGGCCGGGTTAAGACCCTTCGGGCAAGTCTGCGCGCAGTTCATGATGGTGTGGCAGCGGTACAGACGGAACGGATCCTCGAGATTGTCGAGGCGTTCACCCTTGGCTTCGTCCCGGGAATCGATCAGCCAGCGATAGGCCTGCAGCAGCGTCGCGGGACCGAGATAGCGGTCGCCGTTCCACCAATAGCTCGGGCACGAGGTCGAGCAGCAGGCGCACAGGATGCACTCATAAAGCCCGTCAAGCTTCTGGCGGTCCTCATGGCTCTGCAGCCATTCCTTCGCCGGCTCCGGCGACACGGTCTTCAGCCAGGGCTCGATCGAGCGGTGCTGCGCGTAGAAATTGGTGAGGTCGGGCACGAGGTCCTTCACCACCGGCATGTGCGGCAGCGGGTAGACTTTCACGGCGCCGGAAATGTCGTCGCAGCCCTTGGTGCAAGCCAGCGTGTTGGATCCGTCGATGTTCATAGCGCAGGAGCCGCAGATGCCTTCGCGGCAGGAACGGCGCAAAGTCAGCGTCGGGTCGATCTTGTTCTTGATGTAGAGCAGCGCATCCAGAACCATCGGCCCGCAATCGTCCATGTCGACGAAATAGGTGTCGATGCTGGGGTTCTCGCCATCGTCCGGTGACCAGCGGTAGATGCGGTATTCGCGCAGGTTCGTGGCGCCTTCCGGCTTCGGCCAGGTCTTGCCCTCTTTGACCTGCGAATTCTTGGGGAGTGCGAGTTCGACCATTACCTGCGGTCCTTTCGGATGACGAGCTTCAGCCCGGACCAGATTTCATCGATTGCCGCGACCTTGACGTCGACCAGGTCGAGCTTGAGCGCCTCAGTGCGCACCACGTCCTCGGTCACGTCGGTCGGCACTTTGGATGCCTTTTTCGGCCATGACACCCAGATCATGCCGTCGCGCTTGATCGCGGCCTGCAGACGAACGAGACCGTCCTCGATCTCGCCGCGCTGCCTGGTGAAAGCGTGGACGACATCATGGCCGGTATCGGCCTCGATCTCCGCCCAGGCCGCGAAGCGCTTCACCGAGGCGAAGCGGACCGCATCGGCAAGCCACGCCAACTGCTCCGGCAAGGCCAGGAAGGCGGCATTCATGCCGTCCTTCAAGCCCAGCTTCGCCGCAAGCGGCGTGCCGGAGTATCCTGCGGCCGCCAGCGCCATTCTATTTCTCCGCGTGAACGTAGACGGCGTTCACAAAGCCCGTGCAACGACCATGCACGCGCACTTCAAATGCTTTGCCAACTTTTTGCTTCAGCTCGCCACCGACTGGGGGCTTTGCTAGGCATCTGATGTGCCCGACGTTCTTCGAGTAAAAATCTCTACTTGACGATTGGGCAGTCGCGGCATCTTTCCAAACGGGTATGTCGTTCACCATCTTCGCGGTTTTGCTGGAATTGTCATAGATATAGACCGTCTCAGCTGACGCCACTTGCGTCGCCAAGCCAACCAAAACCACCGAAGCGATCAGACCCTTTATCATCCTCTCAGTACACCCTGGCCTTCGGCGCGATCTTCGCCGGGTCGATGCCGCCCTTGTCGACCGGCAACTGGGTTTCGGTGTGCACGCCGCGATAGGTCAGCGTCACCTTGCCGTCCTCGCTCACCTTGGCCAGCGTGTGCTTGCGCCAGTTGGCGTCGTCGCGCGCCGAGAAGTCCTCGCGGGCGTGGGCGCCACGGCTCTCCTTGCGCGCCTCGGCGCCATAGACGGTGGCGATGGCGTTGGCCATCAGGTTTTCCAGCTCCAGCGTTTCCACCAGATCCGAATTCCAGATCATCGAGCGGTCGAAGACCTTGATGTCCTTCAGTTCGCCCCAGATCGCGGAGATGCGCTTGCAGCCCTGTTCCAGCGATTCTTGGGTGCGGAACACGGCTGCGTCTTCCTGCATGGCGCGCTGCATCTTGTCGCGCAGCACCGCCGTCGGCGTGCTGCCATTGGCATGACGCAGACGGTCGAAACGGTCCATGATCTTTTCGAGCGAACGCGGATTGGCCGACGGCACGGACGAGGTGCGGTCCACCACCTGGCCGGCACGGATCGCCGCGGCGCGGCCGAACACGACCAGGTCGATCAGCGAGTTGGAGCCGAGGCGGTTGGCGCCGTGCACCGAGGCGCAGCCGGCCTCGCCGACGGCCATCAGGCCGGGCGAAACGCGGTCCGGGCTCTTGGCGGTCGGGTTCAGAACCTCGCCCCAATAATTGGTCGGCACGCCGCCCATATTGTAGTGCACGGTGGGCAAAACCGGGATCGGCTCGCGCGTCACGTCGACGCCGGCGAAGATTTTCGCCGATTCCGAAATGCCGGGCAGGCGTTCATGCAGCACGGCCGGGTCGAGATGGTCGAGATGCAGGAAGATGTGGTCCTTCAGCTTGCCGACGCCGCGGCCCTCGCGGATTTCCATCGTCATGCAGCGCGAGACGACGTCACGCGAGGCCAGATCCTTGGCCGACGGTGCGTAGCGCTCCATGAAGCGCTCGCCTTCCGAATTGACCAGATAACCGCCCTCGCCGCGCGCGCCTTCGGTGATCAGGCAGCCGGCGCCATAGATGCCGGTCGGATGGAACTGCACGAACTCCATGTCCTGCAGCGGCAGCCCGGCGCGGGCGGCCATGCCGCCGCCGTCACCCGTGCAGGTATGCGCCGAGGTGGCCGACAGATAGGCGCGGCCGTAACCGCCGGTCGCCAGCACCACCATCTTGGCCGAGAAACGGTGAATGGTGCCGTCGTCGAGGTTCCAGGCAACGACGCCCGTGCAGGTGCCGTCGTCGTCCATGATCAGGTCGAGCGCGAAATACTCGATGAAGAACTGCGCGTTGTTCTTCAGCGACTGGCCGTAGAGCGTGTGCAGGATGGCGTGGCCGGTACGGTCGGCCGCGGCACAGGTGCGCTGCACGGGCGGACCGTCGCCGAAATTCATCATGTGGCCGCCGAACGGGCGCTGGTAGATCTTGCCTTCCTCGGTGCGCGAGAACGGCACGCCATAGTGCTCGAGCTCGTAGACCGCGGCCGGCGCTTCGCGCACCATATATTCCATGGCGTCGACGTCGCCGAGCCAGTCGGAGCCCTTGACGGTGTCGTAGAGGTGCCACTGCCAGCTGTCGGGACCCATGTTCTGCAGCGATGCGGCAATGCCGCCCTGCGCCGCCACGGTGTGCGAACGGGTCGGGAAGACCTTGGTGATGCAGGCGGTGCGCAGCCCCTGCTCGGCCATGCCGAGCGTGGCGCGCAGGCCAGCGCCGCCGGCGCCGACGATCACCACGTCGAACTTGTGGTCCACATAGGTATAGGCGGAAGCTGCGCTGCCGCTTTTTGCGTCCTTGGCCAAAACGTCAGCCTCCGAATGCCAGCTTGAGCAGGGCGAAGATCGAGGCCACGCCGACCGCTATGGTGAAGAATGTGTTGAGGATCAAAAGCACCAGCTTGCCGCCCTCGCCGTGGACGTAGTCCTCGATGATGACCTGCATGCCGAGCCGCATGTGATAGAGCCCCGAAACCAGGACCAGGATCATCGCCAGCGCAACCAGCGGATGGGCCAGCGCGGCGCGGACCTCGGCGTATCCCGCGCCATTGATGGCGATGAGAAACCCGACGAAGAACAGAAGCAGCGGAATGTTGGCGATGGCCGTCAGCCGCTGGCGCCAGAAATGCATCGTGCCTTCGCGGGCTGAGCCCAGGCCGCGCACCTTGCCGAGCGGCGTGCGCATGTCGGAACGGTTGGCGCTCATCGTTCAGCCTCCCCGGACCATAAGGCCGACGACCCAGACGAGGATCGTCAGCACGACCGAAACGGCCAGCGTCGCCCAGGCGATCTTGGAGGCGGTGTGCTTCTCCAGCCCGACCCCGGTGTCCCAGATCAGGTGGCGGATGCCGCCCGCCATGTGGTGCATCAGCGCCCAGGTGTATCCAAACAACACCAGACGGCCGAACCAGGAGCCGAAGATTCCATTGACGAAATCGAAATAGGACTGCGGGCCGGCGGCCGCGGTCAGCCACCATGCGACCAGAAGCGTACCGAAATACAGCGCGCCACCGGTGATGCGGTGCACGATCGACATCGTCATGGTGATCGCCGGCCGATAGATGGTCAGATGCGGCGAAAGCGGTCTGTCTCGGGTGGCTGGTGAGTGGCTCATGGCTCCCCCGTTCGGCACTCTTTTCGGCAATGCAAACGCGGCATCGACGATGCGGAATGCGACTATGGACTGCCGGGTTCTAAAACGCTTTTTGCACCGCGTCAAAGCCAGAAAATCGTTTCGGAAAAGTCATTTAGTATGACGAATAAGCGCACCCGAGCCTTCAACCGATTGAACTTCTCGGCCCAGGGAAACCCTTCCCTTCGGCTGGCCCATCGGAAGTGAGCGCCAAGGATCAGCGCGTGCAGGGGATCGGCGTTGCATTGCCTTTCATGACCAGCACCTCGCGGCCGTCGATCACGATTGCGTCATGGGCAGCGCCGAATCGGCTGTTCTGCCCCGCCGGCGAAGCCGGCAGCTCCTCGCTGATGCCGTCCGGGCCGAGCACACGGATCGCCGTACCGACATTCTCGATCGTCATCATGCCGCCGTCGGCGCAATTGTAGGTGGCCGTGCGCGGCTGCGGCGTATCCTTCGCCACCAGTGTCGCCTTGGGCTGGCTGACTGCCGCAGAGGATGACGACTGCACCTTCGGGGTACCGCTGTTCATGCCGGGATGACCCGGTTCCGAGACACAGGCCGAGAGCGCGAAAAGCGCGATGAAAGCGGGCACAATTCGGGAAATCTGGCCTAGCGCCATGCGAATCCTCCAGGCGGCCAAACTAGTCGCGGTGGTCTCGATAGATCAAGCCATGACATTAACCATGTTAAGCAATGCCGCGCTTCGAAGCGCGGCAGCCTCTTAACAAAGGTTAAGAAAAGGTTAATTGTGCGATTCGTTGAAGCTCAGCTCGCCTCTCGAAGGAGGATGCATCATGCGTTCGAATTCCGCCGGATGGCGCATTGTCGGCCTTATGCTTGCCGCAACGGTGCTCGGCCAAGCGACGCCGGCATCGGCCTGGTCCAGCAACCGCGATCATGTCTATGCCGACTCGTTCGGCAACCTCGTCATCGACGGTGCTGCCGGCTACAAGCGGATTCTCGTCGGCGAAGGCGCGATGGCCAGGAAGATGGCCGACTATACGTCTGCCGGCCAGCCCAAGGTCAGATATCTCGATCGCTCCGGCTATTCCTCGGACGAACGCGACTGTTATCGGCCGCCGGCCTTCGTCAAGGGCCGCACCTATATGTACGGCCTGGCCGACGGCGAAATGCCGGAGATCAGTCCCTGCCGTTGAAGCCGTTGCCGGCTGGCTTGCCATTGGGCTTCGGCACCATGGCGATCGGCCCTGCCGCAACCCTAACCTGGTCGCGCCCGCTCTTCTTGGCGCCGTAGAGCGCTTCGTCGGCCCGGTTCATCAGATCGGCGAATGCCTCGCCGGGCCGAAGCTCGGCAACGCCGAAGCTTGCCGTGCAGCGATAGGTCTGCGGCAATCCCTTGATGCTCAGGGCGCTGAAAGCGCTGCGGGCTCCCTCCGCGAACAGGCGCGCCGTCGCCAGATTGGTGCCGGGGAGCATCACCGCGAATTCCTCACCGCCCAACCGCGCGGCAAGGTGGCTCTGTCCGGCCGCGTCGCGCAGGAATGAGGCGAAGATCTCGATGACGCGATCGCCATAGGCATGGCCGAAATTGTCGTTGACCAGCTTGAAATGATCGAGATCGGCGATCACGAGCGACACCGGCAACCCCTGCCGCGCCGCCTCGCGCAGCGCCACTTCGGCATGACGCTTGAAACCGCCGCGGTTGAGCAGTCCCGACAGCGTATCGGTCTCCGACTTCGATGTTGCCTCGGCAAGCACGTCCCGCACCAGGATGACCAGCAGCAACAGCGCGATGGCCATGGCAAAGACCGTGCCCAGCGACTGCGAGACCATGGCGTAGTTGGTTTGCAGATAGGCCTGGGGATCGGCGCCCCAGCCACCCAGCGCATGAGCGATCAGCGGCTTCGATGCAAACTGCAACGCACTGGCCGCGAGCACCGCCATCAGGAAAATATCGAGCTTGTCGCGCCGCTGCTTGGATGACCAGACGATCCAGAGGCCAATCAGCTGCATGGCGGCATAAGGAAACTGGTAGGCCATCATGCGGGGGAAGGATTGCCTGGGCAGGTCCTGCACGAAATAGACGATGACCGAGGTTGCCACCAGAAAGACGGTCATGAACCGCCATGGCGGATCGATGCCATATTTGTGCGCGAGCCCGATGTTAAAGATCAGCGTCGCGGCAAGGAAGACGGCAAAGGCGGCGACGACCGGCGGCGTTGCATAGTTGAACGCCGGAATGGAAAACTCCACCACGAAATAGGCCATGCCGACGGCATAGCCGAGTGCCAGCCAGCGAGCGGCGACGCGGCGCGTGTCGTAGGCGGCAATGGTCATGAAGGCCGCGGCCAGCAGGCCGGCCACGAACAGGTTGATCGCGAGGATAAAATTCGCACCGCTCATCGTGACAAATCTATCCGCAGCCTCAGGTCCGGTCGCAACGGTTACGTCAATTTAGCAAGAGCTGAATGTAGGGCTCCGAAGCGAACAACAGGTTAATCCAGCACTTGTCGCGCCATCGTCAGCCCGCGGCGGGCAAATCCCCCAACGGGGTTGGCGACGGTCTCTGGAAGGAGAGCCGGACGCTGTTGCGGCCATTCTGCTTGGCTTTGTACAGCGCTTCGTCGGCGCGCTCCGTCAGGGGAGCGAGTTCCTCGTCGCCAAAGCGCCCCGCCACGCCGAAACTGGCGGTCAACATGGTGCCGGTGGGCACCCCTTCCGGCACTTCCGAAGAGAAGGCGGTGCGCACCGTTTCGGCGAACAAGCGCCCGGCGACAAGATCGGCGGAAGGCAACAGCACGGCGAACTCCTCACCGCCGACGCGGCCGACGGCAGCGCGTGGCCCGGCCACCGCCTGCAGGCGCGCGGCGAAATTTGCAATCACGCGGTCGCCGACGGCATGGCCGAAGCGGTCATTGACGGCCTTGAAGTGATCGAGGTCGGCCAGCACCAGCGTCGCCGGCTCATTCAAGCGGGCGCAGCGCTCCAGCATCAAGGCGGCCCTCTGCTCGAAACCCCGACGGTTGAGCAGCTTCGAAAGCGGATCGGTCTCGGACTCAGCCTCCAGCTCCTTGATCGTATCCAAGGCAACGGCCGTGAGCAGCGTCAGCGCGATCAGCAGCGAGAACACCATTACCGAAAGGCTGGTGGTGAGCCAGTAGGACGAGGTTATCGGCGGCGATTGACCCGCATTGACGCTGTCGAACATGGCCACCGCGAGAGGGCGAACGAAAAAATCCGCCGCCCGCAGACCGGCGACCAGGACGATCATCCGGTCGATCACCGAACGCCGTTTGGCCTGGCGCAAACGCATCAAGGCGACCACGCACATGGCGCCGAGCCCGTAATTCACCGCGAAGACCCGCGCCGGGAAACTGGGCTGCGCGAAGAAGAACCACAGCAGGCAGCCCATGCCTGCCGCGACGCAAAGCAGGAGTTGCACGACGGGAACCTTGAGCCCCTGCCGCAGGATGATCGCCGCCGCCAGAAGAAACAGGGCGCCGAAGAACAGCGTGTTGGCGACGATCTTGGATGCAATCGGCCCAAGACCGAAGTCGAAGGATTGCAGCGTGAAACCGATGGCAACGGCGAGATAGCAGAGGCAAAGCTGCAGAACATAGGTGTTCTCGCGCCGGAATGACCACAGCACGAAGAAGGCCGTCGACAGCACCATCGACAGCACGGGATTGAGAAGAGAAATGAAAAGGCTCTGATTCACCGCCCGGTGCCCGACATCCCAGCCCTGCAAGGCTAGAACGAAGCGGCAAACAACGGGTTAAGCGACGGACCACAAAGGCGGCTTAATGACGGAAGAGGCGGCTTGGCGCCGTCAGCCGGTCGCCGCCAGCTCCTCCAGGATGCGCATTGCATCGTCGGCGCGATCGGCGGGCACGAAAAGATGGTCGTGATGGAATGCCGAAACCGGGTTCACGCCCATGCCGGCCGCCGCCAGGCGCGGCAGGATCGCGGCCAGGAAGCCGACCGCCCCCAGCGACGAATGAATGGACAAGGTGATCATCCGGCATGGGAATGTGCCAGCCAGGCCGGCGCCCCGCGCCGCGTCCTCTGAAAGGATGCAGGTCCAGCCTTCGTCTTCCCGAAACACCATGAGGGGCTGCACGCCGCCAGGCAATTCGTCGGCCAGGGGAATGGTCACGAAAACAAAACTATCGGGTTGCAGGATCGGCCGCATCGACCTCAGTAATGTCGTCAGATCCGTTTCGCCTGTCATGGCTGCGGCCCGCCGCTGGTCATCGGTTTTCTCCAAAGGTGAACCTATCGTTGGCCTGATGCGCAAACTCACCAGGTCACAAGCGGTTTTGCCCAGTATGAGCGGCGACCCTCGGCAAAAACGCAAGGGGCTTGTAGGATCGCCCGCCCGCCGACCGTCCTAGGAGCACTCTTTGTAAGTTTCAACAACCGGAGGGATTTCCATGGCTAACATTTCGCACACCGCAAACCCGCACATCGGCACCACGTCGCCCCGCATGGTTTGGGCCGGCCGCATCCTGAGCGGCCTCGTGATCTTGTTCATGATCTTCGATGGCGTCATCAAGCTGCCGCCGCTGGATGTCGTTCCGCAGTCGATGGCCCAGCTTGGCTGGCCGACCGACGTCGGCACGGCACGGCTTCTCGGCATCATCAGCCTTGCCGCCGCCGCCCTGTATGCCTGGCCGCGCACCGCCTTTCTCGGCGCCATCCTGCTGACCGCCTATTTCGGCGGCGCCATCGCAACCCATGTCAGGATCGGCAACCCGCTGTTCTCGCACACTTTCTTTGGCGTCTATCTGGGCATCATCATGTGGGGCGGCCTATGGTTTCGCGATGCCCGGCTGCGCGCTTTGCTGCCGTTTTCTCGTTGACGTCGGATATACAAACCCTGCCCGACTGCTCGATTTCGGATCGAATCGAATGCCAGCGCGTTAGGATCAGGCGGGGCGGCATACCGCGCCCGAGAGGAACGATCATGAAGAACGTCCTGATCCTGATGGCGATGCTCGTGCCGCTCGCCGCATGTTCGCAAACGGAGCGCGGCGCTGCGATCGGTGGCCTTGGCGGCGCTGCTGTTGGCGCTGCCGTCGCCGGCAATCCGGTCAAGGGCGCGGTCGTCGGCGGTGCCGTCGGCGCGGTTGCCGGCGCGCTGATCGGCAATGCGAACGAGCCGGGCAAGTGCCGCTATCGCGACCGCGACGGCCGCGTCTATGTCGCCAGCTGTCCCGACCGCGGCGGCTATTACAGTCAGGGCGACCCGGACTATCGCGACCGGCCCGGCGGCTACTAGCAGAAAGGCCGCCGCGCTGGACCCGCCGAGCCGGCGAAAACCCGTATACGCAAATAGGTCGGTCGCGACGCAATGTGTCGTGACCGACTGTTGTCTCCGGCGCCGAGGCGCTCTATGCCCGATCCGCCGGCTTGGCCGGTCGCGTTCGAGTAGCGGGGGCCATTATGATCGTGCGGCCGAAACCAGGGCTGTTGCAGCTCTTCTTCATCATGCGCGGTTCGATCGTACCGCGCATCCTGCCGCAGATTCTCGGCTTCGCCGCCTTTGCCGCCGCGGTGGTCGCGCTGGTGCGGCATTTCAACATCGAGCTCAGCGGCTTCACCATCGCGCCTTTCGGTCTGCTCGGCGTGACGCTGTCGATCTATCTGGGCTTCCGCAACAACGCCGCCTATGACCGCTGGTGGGAGGCCCGCAAATTATGGGGCCAGCTGGTCTACGACATCCGCAATCTTTCGCGCGCGGCAACCGGACTGATTGCGAACCGATCGGACCATCGCGCCCTGCTGATGGACTCCCTGGCCTTCTGCCACCTGCTGCGCGGACAGCTGCGCAAGGTGGACAGCCTGAACGAAGCGCGCGCGTTCATCGGCGATGCTGTCGACGACGTCGCTTTCACCAATCGCGCCGACGAAATGGTTAGGCGCATGGGCAAGCGCGCCGCCACGCTGCGCGAAAACGGCACGTTGGACAGCATCGGTTACCGCATTCTCGACGAGCGGCTATCGGCGATCGCCGCCATGCAGGCCGGTTGCGAGCGCATCGCCGGCACGCCCTTGCCCTTCGCCTATACGCTCCTGCTGCACAGGACAGCCTATGTCGTCTGCCTGCTGCTGCCTTTCGGCCTGGCCACCAGCGCCGGTTGGGTGACGCCGCTTTTCACCGCGCTCATCGCCTACACTTTCTTCGGGCTCGACGCGCTTTCGGAAGAACTGGAGGATCCGTTCGGCACGGAGGCCAACGACCTGGCGCTCGACGCTCTCTGTCGAGTTTGCGAGATCTCGGTGTATGAGGCGCTCGGCGAACCGCCACCGGCAATGCTGGCGGCGGAGAACTTCTTCTATTCGTAGGCCGTCGCGGCGACCGAGCCGCCTTTGCTACGCGACCTTGCTCTCGCCGTTGCGGTAGGTTTCGATGATCCGCGCCGCGCCAACGCTGTCGACGGGCGGGCTGAACAGGAAGCCCTGGATCTCGCCGCAGCGTTCTTGCCGCAGCAGTTCGAGTTGTGCGCCGGTCTCGACGCCTTCGGCTGTCGTGTCGATGCCGAGATTGGCGCCAAGGCCGATGATGGCGCGCACGATCGCCATGGATTCGCGACTGGAGCCGATGTCGCGCACGAATGAGCGGTCGATCTTCAGCCGGCTGAACGGGAAGCGCCTGAGATAGCTCATGCTGGAATAGCCGGTGCCGAAATCGTCGAGCGCCACGCGCACGCCGATTTCCCTCAGTTGCTGCAGCAAAGCGAGATTGGCGCCGGTATCGGCAAGCAGGACCGATTCCGTGATCTCGATTTCCAGCCGGGACGGATCCAGACCCGACATATCGATCGCGACGCGGATCGTCTCGGCGAACTGCCCCTGGCGGAATTGGACCGCGGAGGCATTGACGGCGATGATGAGGTCGTCAGGCCAGGAAGCCGCGCGCCGGCAGGCCTCGTCCAGCACCCAGCGACCGATCGCTTCGATCATGCCGGTTTCCTCGGCAAGCGGAATGAACTCCGCCGGCGACACCATGCCCCGCCTTGGATTGCGCCAGCGCACCAGCGCCTCGAAGCCGCGCAAGCCACCGCTGCGCAGCGATATGATCGGCTGGTAATGCAGCTCAAGTTCACGGTCGAAATCGGCGGAGCGCAGCTCGAGCTCCAGCGCGCGACGTTCGCGCATTTCGACATCCATCTCCGGCTCAAAGAAATGGAACGCGCCCTTGCCGTCGCGCTTGGACCGATAAAGCGCCAGATCGGCACATTTGAGCAAGGCTCCGGCTTCGCGCGCGTCGACAGGCGCCATCGCCGCGCCGAGGCTCGCACCGATCGAAAGCCTGTGTCCCTCGTAACCATGCGGTTCGGAGATTGTTTGGATGATGCGCCTGGCCAGCGTTTCGACATCGTTGCGGCCCAGCGCACCGCGCAGCAGCACGGCGAATTCGTCGCCCCCCAGCCGCGCGACCAGATCGGTCCGGCGCAACAGCCTGCGGATGCGCGCGGCCGTCTCGATCAGCAGCGAATCGCCCGCGGCGTGGCCAAGTGTGTCGTTCACGGCCTTGAAGTCGTCGAGGTCGATCAGGACGAGTGTGAATGGCTGGTGGCCCGCGACGGCGGTCGCCACCGCATCCTCGATCTCCTGCGAGAATGTCGTGCGATTGCCGACGCCGGTCAGCGGATCGTGGTGGGCCAGGAACGAGACGCGTTCCTCGGCGCGTTTGCGTTCGGTGATGTCGACGATGGTCGACAGCATCGCCGGCTGTCCACCGACGGTAATGGCGCGAGCATATTCGACGACGTCGAGATCGGCGCCGGTGGCGGTGCGATGGCGGACAAACCGCTCGCCGGAAACCGCCGGCCGATCGGCTGTGCCGGGCACCAGTTTGCCGATGCTCAGCGCCAGGAACTCGGCCCGGCTGCGGCCGTAGAGATTGAGCGCCGCGGCATTGACGTTGAGAAAGGCGCCGCCGTCGGCGCGCCGCACATACATCGGCACCGGGTTGTCGTCGAACAGCGAGCGGAACAGCATCTCGCGATTGCGGATTTCGCGGATGTCGGTCAGCGTTACCGCCAGAAGTCCTTCGGTCTCCGCCACACCGACCTGCAGCGAAATAGCCTCTCCGTCGAGCTCATATTCGAGTTCGAGCGAAGGCGCGGCGACGCCATGCGCACGCGCCTCGCCACATCGATCGAGCAAGTCCGTCAGCCTCTGGGCGGCACACGTTTCCGACAAAAGATGGTAGCGCATGGCTTCCGCGGAAACACCGAGCAGCCGCGCGGCGGCATCGTTCATGCTGAGGATCTGATAGTCGCGCGCTTCGCCGCTGGCCGTTTCCAGCGCGCTCAGCGCCATGATGCCTTCGTCGGTGGAGTTGATCAGCAATCTGGCAAGGTCGACCTGCGCTTTGCGCGGCCGTGCGAAGATAAGGAAATATTCGCCCGGCCAGCGGCAGGACAGCGGCAGCGCCAGCACCTCGACCGTCGACACCATGCCGTCGACGATCGAACGGCAAAGCGTCAACCGTGGCTTCGCCGCCAGACGCGAGAGATCGATGGCACCGGCAACGGCCCGCTGCAGGGCAAACGGCAGCGCGGAAAGCGAGACGGCGGGTTCGGCAAGCCCGGCAAGAGCGCCGAAGCGCGGCCCGGCGCGCAGAATGAACCCTTCGCGATCCGCCGCAATCCGCACCACCGCCATCTCGTCGGCGAAACGACCGACGCTGCCCAAGGCCAGTTCTTCGTAGGGCGGCAGGGCGCCGTCGACACAGGCCGCCTGCCAGCGCCGCAGCACCAGCCTGACGTCGTCGAATTCCGTTTCGACCCTGGTCGATGCCCGCGTTGGCGAGAACCCGTCGGGCTCGACCGGGTCACGCAGCGATCCTGCTCCCCCATTCAGCCCGTTTGCCCGCACCACCGTCAGCATCATTTGAGCCCGCCACCATCGCAACGACCAAAGGTCCGGCGGTGCCGGACTCCCAGTCGATGTCGGATCGATCTTTCAGCACATGCCGAACCGGATTCGGCGCAATGGCCCGGCATCATGCCCGCGCGAACGGTCGTGGTCCGCGCGCCATCGAAACCACGTTAGCGGCGACTAACTTACTCGTTGCTTAAGCCGAATGTCATATAGCCGTCATAGTCTGGTGGAGACGAAGCCTCGGCCAGCGCTGAGCCTTTCGACGCGACCGGACGGACCTCAACCCATGAGGATCGGCCGTACGAGATTGAGATGGCGGAAGGTGAAATCGAAGAAACTGCCGATGCGCGGTGTCTGGCGCAGATCGGCTCGCGTGAGAAGATACCAGCCGCGCGTGAGGTCCTGCACGGGTGGAAGAACCTGAACGAGCTCCTCTTCCATGTCTGCAATGGCGGTGGGTAGCGGCGCGACGCCGACGCCCGATTTCACTGCGTGCAGCACCCCAAGCACGCTGTTGTTGCGCGCAATGACCTTGGCGCCGGGTGCGACAGCCGATAGCCATTTCGCCGCGCGATGGTTGACGAGCATCCCATCGAAACCGACAAGCGCGTGATGGCCGAGGTCGTCAACCCGTTCCGGCCGGCCGTGATGTTGAAGATAGCTTTTGCTGGCATAGACCGCCCATATCGAATCGGCGATCTTTCGGCCGACCAGCGTTTCGTCATCCGGCTCACCTGAGCGAAGCGCCACATCGGCTTCACCCTTTCCGAGATCGAGATAGCGGTCGCTCATCACGAATTCGATCTTCAATCCCGGGTGCTTCTCGTGAAAAAGATCGAGATATGGCGACCCAACGAGGCGCGATACCAGCGGCTCGGGACAGGTCAGGCGAATGACCCCGACAAGTTCGTTCCCGTGAGCGTGGATCTGGTTCTGGAGAACCGCGACTTCAGCCTCGACGCGCTCGGCTGTGGGAAGCAGCGCCTCGCCAAGGGCGGTCAACCTGTAGCCCGTCGGATGCCGAACGACGAGCGCAAAGCCGGCCCGACGTTCGAGCTCGACGAGCCGCCGATGAACCGTGGACTGGTTGACGCTGAGCGTCCGTGCCGCCGCCAGCGTGCTGCCCTCGCGCGCGACGGCAAGCAGATAGCGCAGGTCGTTCCAGTCGAACATCCTCAACTTATGCGCTTCTGCACGGCCGCTCTGCAAGCTTGCGGCTGCCGGAGCGGCCGGTCCCGCGTTAGCCTTCATTCAGCAACGATGGAGGAGGCGATGCACAAGACAATGGCC
Organism: Mesorhizobium sp. YL-MeA3-2017; assembly: GCF_030814575.1. Lineage (NCBI taxonomy): Bacteria > Pseudomonadati > Pseudomonadota > Alphaproteobacteria > Hyphomicrobiales > Phyllobacteriaceae > Mesorhizobium > Mesorhizobium sp. YL-MeA3-2017. The sequence continues at coordinate 2,719,325 of NZ_JAUSVH010000001.1, forward strand.
ACCAGGGATGCCATCGCGGGCATGACCGTCGGTATCACCACCTCGGCGCAACTGTCGGGCGCCGCGAAGCTCTCGGTCGTACACCGCGAGAAAACGACCGGTATGCCGATGGAGGAAATGCAGGAAATACGGGTCCTGCTGGCCAGGCTCGATCCAGGCGATTGCACACCCCGTCACAGCCACCGGCACCCCGTGACGGTCTACATGCTGGAAGGCACGTTCACGCTGGAGCTCGATGGACGGACGCCAGTGGAGGTGAAGGCTGGCGAAGTCTTTGTCGAGCCACCGCACATAGCCATGACCGGCCGCAATCTAAGCGCGGGTACGCCGGCGCGGATGGCGATTTTCTATGTCAGCAAGCCTGATACCCCGTTCGCCGACCCCGTGGCTTGATAAATGCAAAACGGCGGGCCTCTCGACCCGCCGTTTGCCTGCGCCAGATTGGCGAAATTTACTCGGCGCTCGTCTCGGCCGGAGCAGCGGCGCTGGCCGCGGCAGCAGCAGCCGCTTCCTGGGCCTTCTGCAGAAGAGCGGCGCGTTCCTGCGCCTTCTTGCCCGGCTCCGCCTTGTTCGGGTTCGAGCGAGCTTCGCGCTTGGCGATGCCAGCCTCGTCGAAGAAGCGCAGCACGCGGTCGGTCGGCTGCGCGCCGTTGCTCAGCCAATGCTTGGCGCGGTCGGCGTCGACCTTGACGCGCTCGCCGTCCTTCGGCAGCAGCGGGTTCCAGGCGCCGATCGCTTCGATGAAGCGGCCGTCACGCGGCGAGCGCGCATCGGCAACGACGATGTGGTAGTAAGGACGCTTCTTCGAGCCCGCACGGGCCAGTCTGATTTTCAGTGACATTTTATTTCTCCTAAAGCTCTGTTTCTCGTTGGTCGGGTTACGGCCGGGTTCAGCCGGTTTTGCTTGCGCCGTTTTCCGCTGCGATCTGCTCGTGATGGCGGATCACTTCGCGGATGACGAAGTTCAGGAATTTTTCTGCGAAATCGGGGTCGAGATGCGCTTCCTTGGCGAGGCGACGCAGCCGCTCGATCTGCTCGGTCTCGCGCTTGGGGTCTGCCGGCGGCAGGCCGTGCGTGGCCTTCAGCACGCCGACCGCCTTGGTGCAGCGGAAACGTTCGGCCAGCATATGGACCAACGCCGCATCGATATTATCGATCGAGGCGCGGTAGCCGGCGAGCTGGGTCCGGGCGTCGTCCATGGTCACGTCGTCGCTCATCCCTGCCTCACTTCTTCTTGGCCGAACCGGGCAATCCGCCCGGACCGCCCAGACCCGGCAGCTTCAGCCCGCCCGGCAGGCCGGGCAATCCGCCGCCGCCGAGGCCCGGCAAACCACCGGGAAGGCCCTTGGGCAGCCCGCCGCCGAGGCCGGCCGCCTCCGCCTGCTTCTTCAGCGCTTCGAGCTGCTTGGGATCCATCTTGGACAGGTCCGGCATACCGCCCATGCCGGGCATCATGCCGCCAAGGCCCATCTTGTTGGCAAGGCCGCCCATCAGGCCGCGCATCATGCCACCGCCTTTGCCCTTGCCGCCCATCGCCTTCATCATGTCGGCCATGCCGCGATGCATCTTGAGCAGCTTGTTGATTTCGGCGGCATCGGTACCGGAGCCGGCGGCGATGCGCTTCTTGCGCGAGTGTTTCAGAACGTCGGGATTGGCGCGCTCGGCCTTGGTCATCGACGAGATGATGGCGAGCTGGCGGCCGAACATCTTGTCGTCCATGCCGGCCGCGGCCATCTGGTCCTTCATCTTGCCCATGCCGGGCATCATGCCCATGATGCCGCCCATGCCGCCCATCTTCTGCATCTGGCCAAGCTGGTCGGCGAGATCGTTCAGGTCGAACTTGCCCGACTGCATCTTCTTGGCCATCGCCGCGGCTTTTTCCGCGTCGATGTTCTCGGCGGCCTTTTCGACCAGCGAAACGATGTCGCCCATGCCGAGGATGCGGTCGGCGATGCGCTTGGGATGGAATTCCTCCAGCCCGTCCATCTTTTCGCCGGTGCCGATGAGCTTGATCGGCTTGCCGGTGACGGCGCGCATGGAGAGTGCCGCACCGCCACGGCCGTCGCCGTCCATACGGGTCAGCACCAAACCGGTGATGCCGACGCGATCGTCGAAATTCTTGGCGAGATTGACGGCGTCCTGGCCGGTCAGCGAGTCGGCGACGAGCAGGATTTCGTGAGGGGTCGACGCCTTCTTGATGTCGGCCATTTCGACCATCAGCGGCTCGTCGATATGCGTGCGGCCGGCGGTGTCGAGGATGACGATGTCATGGCCGCCAAGCTTGGCCGCCTGCACGGCGCGTTTGGCGATGTCGACCGGCGTCTGGCCAGCGATGATCGGCAGCGTCGCCACCTTGGTCTGCTCGCCGAGCTGGCGCAGCTGTTCCTGCGCGGCCGGGCGGCGCGTGTCGAGCGAAGCCATGAGCACTTTTTTGCCCTGGCGCTCGGTCAGCCGCTTGGCGATCTTGGCCGAAGTGGTCGTCTTGCCCGAACCCTGCAGGCCGACCATCATGATGACGACCGGCGCCGGCGCATTGAGGTCGACGGCAACGCCCTCGGCGCCCAGCATCTCGACCAGCTCGTCATGGACGATCTTGACGACCATCTGGCCGGGCTTGATCGACTTCAGCACCGCCGCGCCAACGGCCTTTTCGCGCACCTTGTCGGTGAACGAGCGCACCACTTCAAGCGCGACGTCGGCTTCGAGCAGCGCACGGCGCACTTCGCGCAGCGCTGCCGAGACGTCGGCCTCCGACAGCGCGCCGCGGCCGGTGAGGCCGTTCAGAATTGAGCCAAGTCGCTCTTGCAGCGATTCGAACATGCTACTTCCTTCGATCCCGAGTGGTCAGACCCGAGAAGTAATGCGCCCGCCCCGATCATCCAAGCAAAGCCGGAGCGCGATGGCCCAAAACCAAAAAGCACCCGGGGGCGCGCTGCGCTGCCGGGTGTTGGCCTCCGGGATCGGTCTGGAGCGCATCTTGCGGCGCTCGCCACGTCCCGGTCGGCTTTCGCGAAGATGGTCGTCGCGGAAGTTGTGGGCCTTTGACAGCAAAAACCGCCGGGAGTCAAGGCAAACGGGGATGTTCGGCGGCTACGGCGCTCTATCTTTCTACCCTGAGGAGCGAGGAGGAGACCGCCATGACCCACGATACAACCCCGATACCGGTACCGTCGTTGCCGGAAACCCGCTCGGAAGCGGTCACCGCCGCCGTCCACTATTATCGCGCCGAGATCGCCCGCATGGCGGGATGGCGCGAGCGCATCGATCACACCACCAATTGGGCGATCACCGTCGTTGCCGCGCTGTTGTCGGTCTCGCTGTCGACCGCCACGGCCCATCACGGCGTGCTGCTGTTCGCCATGCTTCTGGTCTATCTTCTTTTGATGATCGAAGCGCGTCGCTATCGCTTCTTCGACGTCTATCGGTACCGGGTGCGGCAGTTCGAACGCCACTATTTCGCCCAGGCCTTCTCGCCGGTGCCCGATGCTTCCGCGAACTGGCAGCAGATTCTCGGCCAGAACCTGCGCGAGCCGCGCTTCTTCATCTCGACCGGCGATGCGTTGTCGCGACGCCTGCGCCGCAACTACATCTGGATGTTCCTGATCCTGCTCGCGGCATGGGTGCTGAAGATTTCGACGCCGAAACTGCAGCATGAGGGAAACAGCCTCGGCATTTCCCAATCGTTCCAGGACGTGGTGACCAACGCCAATCTCGGCCCGATCCCGGGCCTGTTCGTGCTTGCGGCGGTGACCGCGTTCTTCCTCTGGCTGCTTTACGCCTGCCTGCGAACGCAGGACGACACCGGCGAAAGCGGCTTCGGCGAAGTGCACGTCTAGGCCAGAACCTATTTTCCGATGCCGTGGTCGGGCCCAACCCTGAGCGGCGAACGTGGATGGAGCAGCAGCACCGCGGTGAGCAGGCTAGAGACGATGCCGATGCCGGCGATCAGCACGGCATCGAGCCCGGCCCAGCTCGCATCCTCCAGCGATCTTGCCTCCAACAGGGCAAACCCGCCCAGGCTCTTCTGGTGCGAAATCAGCAGGAAGCCGAACAGATTGTTGCCGAGATGCGCGCCAAAGGCGGCACCGAGATTGCCCGTCACATAAACCAGCATCATCAGAACAGCGGCGAAGGCACCGATCGAAATGAGGCCGGCGGCATTCATCGCCGGCGTCGCGCCGGCACCCCAGTGCAGGGCGGTGAAAACGAGCGTCGGCAGCAGCGCCCAAATCAACGGGCTGCGGAACCTCTTGGCCAGTCCGCGCGGCAGGTAGGCGCGAAACAGCAGTTCTTCCGAGGATGTCTGGATGAATGCCAACAGCGCAATGGGCACCAGCGCCAGCAGCCAGGAAACCAACGCGATCGACCCACGCCAGATACCGGGGTTGATCAGATAGAGCAGGATCTCGGACAGGAGGGAGGTCACGACGACGGCGGCGAGCCCTTTCAAGAAACCAGACCGCGAAATGCGGCGGCTGGTGCCGAAGAGAGCGGAGAGCGGTTCGCCATGGACCCATCGCATAACCAGCCACGCGCCGGCCCAGATGCCGGAGAACGTGCCAAGCGAAATGAGTATTCCGGCGGGCGATGCCAAGAACGCCGCCGGGTCCTCCCCCTCGGGCAGCACGGAAAGCGGCGGCATTTCGAGCAGGTGCATGCCGAGATAGATCGCGACGAAGGTCGAAAGCCCCCAGAACAAAAGGATGATGACCGTGCCGAGCACGAGCCGCGGCAGCGTCGTCTTTCCGTTCGGGCCCGAGCGGTAGGCTTCGAAGGCAGCGGGATCGATGGCCATAAGGCCTCCTTTTGGTGTGTCCGAAAGCTAGGCGCAGGAGCTTAGGATTAGGTTTCGAAGGTTCGCGCGCGCCCTGAAATCCGTTTCCCAATGAACACAACCGCCGGCGAAATATGCCGGAGGGTCAAAAAACGCTTGATCGACGGCGGGTTCTAGCCTCTTAGCCGGATATGGCGGAGTTGCGCGAATAGCGGTGACAAGCCGGTTTTTCGCTGTAAATTCGCGCAGACGAGGTGATTCAGGCAACCAGGAGACGAGAATGGCATTGCTTGCCAAGGGGAAGGTTTTTGCGGCCACGGTTCTGGCTGTTGTAGCAGCGGCGACCGGAGCCCAGGCTGCCGGCAAATGCGGCAAGGATGGCAGCGGCTTCGCGGCCTGGGTCGAAGCCTACAAGTCCGACGCGGCGCGCCGCGGCATCGATACCGGCCCGCTGGCCGGCATAAAATACGACACCGGCGTCATCCGCATCGACCGCAGCCAGCACAAAGCGTTCTCCGGTTCGGTCGAACAATTCCTGGCGCGCCGGGCGCCCGCTTCCTACGTCTCCAAGGCCAAGGGCTACATGAAGTCGCAGGCGGGCCTGCTCAAGCGCATCGAAGACCGTTACGGCGTCCAGCCGGAAGTCGTGCTCGCCATCTGGGGCATGGAAACCGGCTTTGGCGCCAATTCGGGCAACAAGAGCGTGTTCGGCCCGCTGGCGACGCTGGCCTATGACTGCCGCCGCTCGGCCTTCTTCACCAACGAACTCGATTCGGCGCTGGAAATTGCCCAGAAGGGCTATATCGCCGCCAGCCAGATGAAGGGCGCCGGTTTCGGCGAACTCGGCCAGACGCAGTTCCTGCCATCCAAATATCTGCAATACGCCGTCGACTTCGATGGCGACGGCCGCCGCGACCTGATCCATTCGCGCGCTGACGTGCTGGCCTCGACCGCCAACTTCCTGAAAGGCCATGGCTGGGTCGCCGGCGGCGGCTATGGCCCCGGCGAGGTGAATTTCCGTGTCTGGAACGACTGGAACCGCGCGTCCGTCTACCAGAAAGGCCTGGCGGAATTCGCAAGGCGGATCGCCAACTAAGTAGCCACGCGATTCAAGCGAGGGCCTTGTTTCCAAGCAGGCCCTTGCTTGAACCTCTACATTTTCGGGGCGGTGCCGACCTTAGCGCCCCTTTATGACCTTCCAGACCTCGCTATGCCGGTTTTCCTGAAGGCGGTTGATGTCGGAATAGGTGATACGTCCGCTCGCCATGGCTTTGACCAGGCGTTGGCAGAAAACCGCGGGCGCGCGCTCCTTCGACACGCCCATGAAGGTTCTGAATTCTTCCTTCGCGGACAGCGGAAAGACAGCATAACTCTTCATACACTGGTCCATGCCGGCCTTGATGTCCGGTTTGTCGCCCGCAAGAGAAATCTGGCAGGCTGACAGAACAGCGATTGCCGCCAACAATGGGCGAAACTTCTTTCGCAATGGATAGTCCCCCTCGTCTGAATAATAGTCCAATCTGGAAAAGCGTAGAAACGCCGGGTCAAAAGGAATGTCCCCATTGCGTTTGTCAATGCGAAGAATCCGGCGATCCAGAAGCCGAAGCGCCCGTGTATTGCACTACATACCCAAACGAGTTGTTGAGTTTACCCCTCACGGACAATCCGGTGCGCGAAAGCAGTTCCTACTGGACTTCGATCTTGTAGGAGCATCCCGCCAGCACCTTGCCGGGATGCGTCTCGACGGTTGAGACATTGAGGCTGATACGCGTGGCGAAGGTGACGCCTTCGGCGCTCTCGGTTTTGTCCGATACCACTTTCTCGCCAAGGAATTTCTGCGGGCTGGAAATCAGCGGCTGAATGCCGAGCTTCTTTGCAACGTCCGCAGCCACCACGCCGTCCAGCACGGCCATCGGCCCGCTGGACGTAAAGACGATGCTTTTCGCCTGCGCGCCAAAGACCGCGACCGGTTTTTCCAGTTCGTATTGCGCCAGGAAGGGATTGTTGCTGTCGACCTTGCGCCAGCCGAGCTTTTCGGCGGCACCTGCTTCTCCGGTCAGCCAGAAAGCGAAACCATTATAGGCCGGCACATCGGCCCGGCATTCAATCAGGGCCGGAAGATCGAGGCTGCCGGGGTCGAATTCCTGTGCGACGGCTGGCTCCGCGGCAAGCAGAGCCAGACCGGTCAGGCACAGAGCGGTGCCGCGCACGTTCAGCGGCGGTTTCTGGCCGCCAATGTACGCAGGCGCAGCGCGTTGAGCTTGATGAAGCCGGCGGCGTCCTTCTGGTCGTAAGCGCCCTGGTCGTCCTCGAAGGTGACCAGCTTGTCCGAATAGAGCGACTTCGCGCTCTCGCGGCCGATGACCATGACGTTGCCTTTGTAGAGCTTGAGCGTCACTTCGCCCTCGACGTCCTTCTGGCTGAGGTCGATTGCCGCCTGCAGCATCTGGCGCTCGGGCGAGAACCAGAAGCCGTAATAGATCAGCTCGGCATAGCGCGGCATCAGCTCGTCCTTGAGGTGCGCGGCACCCCGGTCGAGCGTGATCGACTCGATGGCGCGGTGCGCCTGAAGCAGGATCGTGCCACCGGGGGTCTCGTAGACGCCGCGGCTCTTCATGCCGACGAAGCGGTTCTCGACCAGGTCGAGACGGCCGATGCCGTTGTCGCGGCCGTAGTCGTTGAGCTTGGCAAGCAGGGTCGCCGGCGACAGGCGCTCGCCATTGATCGAGACGGCATCGCCCTTTTCGAAGCCGATCTTGATGACGGTAGCCTTGTCGGGCGCGGCCTCGGGCGAAATGGTGCGCATGTGCACGTATTCGGGCGCCTCGACCGCCGGATCTTCCAGCACCTTGCCCTCGGAGGACGAGTGCAGAAGGTTGGCGTCGACCGAGAACGGCGCCTCGCCCTTCTTGTCCTTGGCGACCGGGATCTGGTGCTTCTCGGCGAAGTCGAGCAGATCGGTGCGGCTCTTGAACGACCAGTCGCGCCACGGTGCGATGATCTTGATGTCGGGATTCAGCGCATAGGCCGACAGTTCGAAGCGGACCTGGTCGTTGCCCTTGCCGGTGGCGCCGTGGGCAATCGCGTCGGCGCCGGTCTTCTTGGCGATCTCGACGAGATGCTTGGAGATCAGCGGACGGGCGATCGAGGTGCCGAGCAGGTAGACGCCTTCATAGACGGCGTTGGCGCGGAACATCGGGAAGACGAAGTCGCGGACGAACTCCTCGCGCACGTCCTCGATGAAGATCTCCTTGATGCCGAGCATCTCGGCCTTCTTGCGCGCCGGTTCCAGCTCCTCGCCCTGGCCGAGGTCGGCGGTGAAGGTGACGACCTCTGCATTGAGCTCGGTCTGCAGCCACTTCAGGATGATCGATGTGTCGAGGCCGCCGGAATAGGCGAGCACAACCTTCTTGACGTCTTTCCACTTGGTCATCTTGGAGGGTAACCTTCTTGCGCTTGGCCAGAACCGCATTTTTGCGGCAGCACTATTAGTGCGGTTCCGATCCGGGGGGAAGCGGCCAGGCACGCCAAAATGCATGGCGTTGGCGACGTTCAGCCCAGGCACCCGCCACCCGGTCGAAAGGTTTCATTGACTGTACTTGCGCAAGTGCGAGGCCGATTCAGTCGCGCGGCGCCGCAAACTCCACCGGGTTAAGTCTGCCTTCACGATTCAACCGGTAATTGACCCGGGCTTTCCTGATCGCCTCCCATCCAAGGTCCTCTGATCCAGATGCGCGTCATCTCCTGCATCGCCACGGAACATAATCTGTGGCTCGTCCTGCTCGCCGCTTTCCTGTGCGTCACCGGCTGTTGGGTCACCTCCGGCCTTTTCCAGCGCACCAGGAAAACCGATGGCATCCAGGCCAAGGGTTGGCTGGTTTTGACGGCGGTTGCCGCCGGCTCGTCGATCTGGTGCACGCATTTTGTCGCCATGCTGGCCTATGATCCCGGCGCGCCGATCTTCTTCGAACCGCTTCTGACTATGGCCTCGCTGATCATCGCCATCATCGGCACCGGGCTCGGCTTCGCCTGCGCAACCAGTGGTGGCCGCTACATGGCGCCTGTCGGCGGCGCCATCGTCGGCCTGGCGATCTCTGCGATGCACTATACCGGCATGGCCGCCTATCACGTTGCCGGTATCGTCGAGTGGGACAGCGCCTATGTCACCGCTTCCGTTCTGATCGCAATCGCCTTCGGCGCAGTGGCGCTGGCACAGTGGGTGCGCGGACAAAGCCGCAATGCACTCTTCATTGGAACCGGCGTTCTGGTTCTGGCGATCGTCGGCCTGCACTTCACCGGCATGGCCGCGGTTTCGGTGACACCGATGTCCTTCGTCACCGGTGGCACCAATCCCAGCGTCCTCGAAGCGATGGCCGTTTCCGTGGCGATCGTCGGCTTGCTGATCGCCGGCACCGGCGCCGTCAGCTACCTCATCGACGAGCGCATGCGCTTCGAGAATTACGAGCGCTTGCAGCAGCTCGCTCTCAACGATGCGCTGACCGGCCTGCCCAACCGCACCAGCTTCACCGACTATCTGGTCAACGAAATCGAGCGGGCCGCCGAAACCGACGACACCAAGGTCGCGGTGATCGGCATCGATCTCGACCGCTTCAAGGAAATCAACGATCTGCGTGGCCACGCAGCCGGCGACCATGCGCTGAAGACGGTGGCGCGCCGCCTGGCGCGCCTGTTGAAGGACGGCGAATTCACGGCGCGCCTCGGTGGCGACGAATTCGCGGCCATCAAGCGTTTCACCGAGCAAAGCGACCTGCTCGACTTCGTGGCGCGACTGGAAAAGGCGCTGTTTCAGCCGCTGCGTTTCGACGATTTCGAGATCGTTACCGGCGCCAGCATCGGCGTCGCCGTCTACCCGCTCGATGGCGAAGACAGCGAACGACTGGTGAGCAATGCCGACCTTGCCATGTACCGCGCCAAGGCGGACGTGCAGCAGGCGGTCTGCTTCTACGAATCGGCCATGGACGAGGCGGCCCGCGACCGGCGCGCGCTCGCCAACGATCTGCGCCATGCCATCGACCGCGGCGATCTGGCGCTCCACTACCAGTTGCAGGCTTCCGTGCTGACCGGCGAAGTGACCGGCTACGAAGCGCTTCTGCGTTGGCGCCATCCCGAGCGTGGCATGATCCCTCCGTCGGAATTCATCCCGATCGCCGAGGAAAACGGCTCGATCCAGGCCATCGGCGAGTGGGTCTTGCGCACCGCATGCCGGCAGGCAGCGGGCTGGCACAACGGACACAAGGTCGCCGTCAACCTGTCGCCCAAGCAGCTGTCGCACAGCAACCTGCCGAAGCTGATCCACGAAATCCTGCTGGAGACCGGCCTGCCGGCGCGCCGGCTTGAGCTGGAACTGACGGAATCCGCCATCATCGCCGACAAGGCGCGAACCCTGCATGCGCTGCGCCAGATCAGGGCACTGGGGGTTACGATTGCCATCGACGATTTCGGCACCGGCTATTCCTCGCTCGACACGCTGCGTTCCTTCCCGTTCGACAAGATCAAGCTCGACCGCTCCTTCATGGGCGACATCGAACAAAGCCCGCAGGCGAAGGCCATCGTGCGCGCCGTGCTGGCTCTCGGGCGCAGCCTCGAGATCCCGGTGCTCGCCGAAGGCGTCGAGACAAAAATCCAGCTTTCCATCCTGCAACAGGAAGGCTGCAACGAAGCGCAAGGTTTTCTGCTTGGCCGGCCTCAGCCGCTCGGCAAGATCATCGAAGCCAACTTTGGCCCGGAAATCGTCGAGGACGCTATGGAAACCACCGTCTCCGTGCGCCCGCCTTTGAAACGCCTGGGTCGATAGCCCCAGGCAACTGTCTCTGGAGCGGTACAAGCTTATCGGCTATGGCTCGGCTTGCCTGCTGCTGGGAGCCTTTCCATGTCCTTTGTTCCGGACAACACCACGCTGATCCAATTCGCCATCGCCACCTTCATCCTGGCGATTACGCCCGGACCGGACATGACCCTGTTCGTCAGCCGTACGCTGAGCCAGGGCCGCGCCGCCGGCTTCGCCTCGATGGCCGGCGCATTGTCGGGCACATTGATCCACACATCGCTGGTTGTGGTCGGCGTTTCGGCGCTGATCGTCGCCTCGCCGATGGCCTTCTTCGTTTTGAAGATCTTCGGCGCCGGCTATCTGGTCTTTCTCGCCTGGCAGGCGGTCACCAGGGGCTCGGCCTTTTCGCCGGAAAAGAAGGCTGGGCCGCAGATTTCACTTGCCCGCGCCTGGGCGGCGGGACTTGGCGTCAACCTGCTCAACCCGAAGATCATCCTGTTCTTCATGACCTTCCTGCCGCAATTCGTCTCAGCGCACGATCCCAACGCGCCGGGCAAGCTGTTCTTCCTCGGCGCGATGTTCGTGGTGCTGTCCATTCCGGTGACCGCGCCGATGGTGTTCGCGGCGGAGAAATTCTCGGCGGCGATGAAGGCCAGCCCGCGCGTCACGCGCGTGGTGGACTATCTGTTTGCCGGGGTATTTTCGGCCTTCGCGCTCAAGATCCTGACGGCCCAGGCGAAGTAGGCGGATTGTCGTCCCGCCACCAGCTTGCCGCCCACCGTCCCGCGCAAAACCAGTAGACAATGCCGCCGACCATTCCGGCGCCAATCAGCGCCAGAATGACGCGCGTACCGGTGATCATGAAATCCGGATCGCCGGACTGGCGCGAAAAGCCGATAATGGCCGCGGCAACCACGCCGCCGCCCAGCGCATAAAACAGCCAGTCACGGCGGGCGAGCACTTCCGACAACAGGATGAGCAGCGCCGACGGCGCAAAGGCGAAATAGCCTATGAACAAGGAAAGCAGCGGTATGGTCACCACCAATGGGCCGTTCGCCATCAAACGGGTTTCCTCAGCCGTGAAGCCGGCCGAGCCGAGAAACAGCACATTGATGAAGGCACTCGCCGCCAGCGCGGCAATCGCATAGCCGAACAGGATGACGAGGCAACGGACGAAATAGGCCGCGAAGCGGCTCACTCGCCGTGCCCTGCGATCATCATCGCCTCAAGCGCCAGGCGCTCGGATTTCTTCATCCGCTCCGATTCCGACTTCAGCTGGCCGCAAGCGGCCAGGATATCGCGCCCGCGCGGCGTGCGGATCGGCGAGGCATAGCCGGCATTGTTGATGAAGTCGGCGAACTTCTCGATCGTCTCCCAGTCCGAGCACTGGTAGTTGGTGCCGGGCCAGGGATTGAACGGGATCAGGTTGATCTTGGCCGGGATGCCCTTGAGCAGCTGCACCAGCGCCTTGGCATCTTCCGGACTGTCGTTGACGTCCTTCAGCATCACATATTCGAAGGTGATGCGGCGCGCATTGGAAAGACCCGGATATTTGCGGCAGGCGTCGATCAGCTCTTTCAGCGGGTACTTCTTATTGATCGGCACCAGGAGATCGCGCAAATCGTCGTTGGAGGCATGTAGCGAAATGGCCAGCATCACGCCAATCTCCTCGCCGGTGCGGAAGATTTCGGGCACGACGCCGGAGGTGGACAGCGTGATGCGGCGCTTGGACAAAGCCAGCCCATCGCCATCGGATGCAATGAGCAGCGCCTGCTTCACCGCCTCGAAATTGTAGAGCGGCTCGCCCATGCCCATCATGACGATGTTCGAGACCTTGCGGCCCTCGGCCGGCACGATGGCGCCGGCCGGCGTGTCGCGGTCGGGGAAGTCGCCCAGCCGGTCACGAGCGGTCATCAGCTGCGTCAGGATTTCTTCCGCCGTCAGGTTGCGCACCAGCTTCTGCGTGCCGGTATGGCAGAACGAGCAGGTCAGCGTGCAGCCAACCTGACTGGAAATGCACAGCGTGCCGCGCCCTTCCTCGGGGATATAGACCGTCTCGATTTCCACCGGACGGCCGGCGCCGCGCGGTGGGAAACGGAACAGCCATTTGCGGGTGCCGTCGGAAGAAATCTGCTCCTCGACGATCTCGGGCCGCGTGATGGCGAAATGCTGGTCGAGAGCGGTGCGCAGATCCTTCGAGATGTTGAACATCTGCGAGAATTCGGAAACGCCGCGCACATAAAGCCAATGCCAGAGCTGCTGCACGCGCATCTTGGCCTGCTTTTCCGGCACGATGCCGGCGGCGACCAGCGCCTCGGCCATTTCGGCGCGGCCAAGGCCGATCAGCGACGCCTTCTGGGTCGTGCCGGCGCGGGCGGCGAGAGCGGCACGCGTGTTGCCATCGGTGATGTCGAGCGAAAGGGTCATAGCGATCTGGCGTGGACTGTTACGATTTCGGCTAGATAGGGTTCAGGCCGCACATATCACAGCTGCGACATGGCGTCACGATGGTGTCGCATCCAGCATGGCGACAGCCCGTCGAAAACGACCTGTCAGGCCGATCGTTCCCGTTTTTGTCGAAAAACAAAAGCCGGGCGCGTGGCCCGGCCTGTCGTCGGCATGTCTGGAAAGCCGCGCCTACTTGCAGGTGGCGATCGACTGCAGCGCCGCCGAAATGCCCTTCAGCGAAAAGACGTAGGACGTCGGATTGCCGCGACCGGATTTGGCGGTGACCTTCATGTCCTTGCCGGTCTTCATGGCTGCGATCAGCACCGGTTCCTCGGCAGCGTTCTCCACCCAGGCCGACTTGCCCTTGGTGAACATCGAGAACGACTTGTTGTCGATGGTGACGACAGCCTTCGAATTCTGCTGGAACGCATAGCCGGCGATGAACTGCGGCTCGTAGGAAACCTGCTGACCCGGACGCTGGCTGACGAAGAAGAACATGTCGCCGTGGTCGAGCGTCGGCGGCTGCTTGTCGGTCGGCACGGTCAGGACGTAGCAGACCTTGCCGCTCGCAGCCTTGTAGCTGTAGGTGCCCCAGGCATTGTGCTGGCCAATCTTGGTCGCCTGCTGGGCGAGCGCCGGCACCGCCGTGGCAAACAGGGCCAGACCGGTGGCAATAGCAATCAATCCGCGCATTTTCTTTCCTGTATTCCAAACTATGCGGGTGCCAGGCAGGACCCCGCCCGCCGTTTCGCTTTAGTTTGATTTAATCTGGGTTACCAAAGGGTGAACTTTCCGAGGAAAAGAACGCCGCCTTCAGAAACCGTTGCCTATTCCGGGCCCTAGCCGCCTTGCGACAGGGGCCCGCACCCCATGGCAGACATGGAGAGCACGAAAACGGCAAGAATTTGACTGGAGGAAATGGCGCCCGTCATGTCGGGCGCCAGGCGCGACGGTGTCGTCAGTCGTGCTCAGCGATGGCGTCGCGCGCGGCCTGGCGATGCGCCGGCGTGATGTGGGAGCTCACGGCCGTGATCGCCGCCGTCAAAACGGCGATGTCGTCGGTGAAGCCGATACCGGCGACAAAATCGGGAATGGCGTCGATCGGCAGCACGAAATAGGCCAGTGCGCCAAACAGGATCGCCTTGACCTTGACCGGCGTTTCCTTGTCGAGCGCGCAATAATAGGCAGCGACCACGTCCTCCATGAACGGGATCTGTCGTGCCGCCTTCTTGGCCGTGCGCCAGAATTTCGCGCGAACGCTCCTTTCCTGGGCTGGGCCATCGCCCGGGCCGAAGAATTCGTAGCTGCCGTCGCGCACCATCCTGGAGCCCCCGAAACAACGAGGCACCGACTTGGCCTCGGCCGAGATGTGGGAAGTACCGAACCCGCCTGCAAGATGCCGCCCCGCCAAGCGGTACGACCGCCCAATCAGTTGCCGGCGATGCGGTCCATCTTCTTGGCCAGTTCGAAGTCGAGCGCGGTCAGCCCGTCGGCGTCATGCGTGTTCAGCGTGACGTTCACGGTCTTGTAGACATTCGACCAGTCGGGGTGATGGTCCATTTTCTCGGCGGCCAGCGCCGTCCGCATCATGAAGGCGAAGGCTTCCGAAAAGTTCTTGAAATCGAAGGTGCGGGAAATCGACTTGCCGTCAGCGGCAAGAGCCCAGCCGTCCAGTCCGGCCAGCAACGCGGCAACGGCCTCCCGGCTCAATTTTTCTCTCGTCATGTCCTGCTTCCGTGCTATCGCGATTGGGATTGTTGGCAAGATAGCGTGGCAGCCGATGCGCGTGGAACCCCCAAAATCGATCCTGTTTGTTTGCCTCGGCAACATCTGCCGTTCTCCGCTGGCCGAAGGCGTCTTCGGGCACGTCCTGGCGACGCGCGGCATGGACCAGGCCTTCCGGCTCGATTCGGCGGGAACAGGCGGCTGGCATGCCGGCTCGGCGCCGGACCCGCGCTCGGTCGACATTGCCGCGCATCATGGCATCGACATTTCCGGCCAGAAGGCGCGCAAGGTGACGCCTGACGATTTCGACCGCTTCGATCTGATCTTCGGCATGGACCGGTCGAATGTCGCCGACCTGAAGGCCGCGGCTCCATCGTCCGCACAGGACCGCATCCACCTTTTCCTGGAATTCGCCGGCAACCGCGGCAGCGAGGTGCCGGATCCCTATTATGGCGGGTCCGAAGGCTTCGCCTCGGTCTACCGCATGATTCGCGAGGCGTCGGAAACCATCGCGACCCGGTTGGAGGGACGGGCGTCCGCATCCAGCAGCGGCCAGGCCTCTTCCACGACATAGGGGCCGCCGCCGACCGAATCGCGCGACGACATCAGCACGAAACGGCCGACACGGAAGGGCATGGCGGCGAAGTTACCGCGCGCCGAGAGATAGTGGGCGACCTCCAGCGGGCTGGAATTGCGCAGCCGCGCGAGCGTGACATGCGGCGTGAACTTGCGCGGATCGGTCGGCACGCCGAGACGCTGGCAGATGCGTTCGATCTCCGCCTGCAGCGCATTGAGGTCGGGCGAGGGCGCGACGCCGGCCCATACCGCATGCGGCTTCTTCTGTCCGAAAGCGCCGACACCCGACAGCGTCAGCGAAAACGAGGGGCGGTGGACACGGTCCAGCGCATTGGCGACCTCGTCGGCGACATGGCCTTCGACATCGCCGATGAAGCGCAACGTCAGATGGTAATTCTCGACATCGATCCAGCGGGCGCCGGGCAGGCCGCCCCTGAGCAGGGAGAGTGAGAGAGCAGCATCACGCGGAATTTCGAGGGCGGTGAAAAGACGCGGCATGGTAAGCCTCCTGTCCTCGAATCGATCTCTCACCTACAGCGAATCACTGAAAAGCGGCGGGAGCAAGAGGTTTATTTTGGGCGCCGCGCCCATTTCCGTCGATCCGCGCAGCCGGCTCAGGATTTTCCGGCCGTGGCCTGAATGGCCTTTTCGACCGTCGGCAGGATACGCTCGACGATGACATCGATGCCTTTGGCATTGGGGTGCATGCCGTCGGGAAGCTGCAAGGCAGGGTTGCCGGCAACGCCGTCGAGAAAGAACGGATAGAGCGGCACTTCGTATTTCTGGGCGAGCCTCGGATAGAGCGTACCGAACGCCTCGCCATAGGCGTGGCCGAGATTGGGAGCAGCAACCATGCCGGCGAGCAGCACCGGGATTTTGCGCTCCTTCAGTCGCGTCAGCATCTTGTCCAGATTGTCCTCGACCAGCTGCGGGTCGATGCCGCGCAGCATGTCGTTGGCGCCGAGTTCAAGAATGACCAGCCTGGTCCCGTCCGGCACCGACCAGTCGAGCCGCGCCAGTCCGCCGCTCGACGTGTCGCCGGAAACGCCGGCATTGGCGACGGCGACATCATATCCCTTGGCGCGCAAGGCGGCCTGGAGCCTGTCGGTGAACCCTTCGCCGGGCGCCAGGCCGAAGCCCGCGGTCAGGCTGTCGCCGAAGCCGACGATCTGGACTTGTTCGGCCCGGGCGGCTGAAATCGGCATAAGCGCCATGAAAAATGCGACAAAGACGGCGAGATGTTTGAAAGCCATGCGGCAAGCCCCATATCACCGGGACAGTCCCGCCCCGTTTTCTCCATATAGGACAGTTTCGCTTTGACTGAAGCCGTCATCCAGCTGAAGGACGTTTCACTGACCCTTGGCGAGGGCGCCTCGTCGGTGCATGTGCTGAAGGGGATCAGCCTCGATGTCGCGGCGGGAGAAGCCACCGGCATAGTCGGACCGTCCGGCTCGGGCAAGTCCACTTTGCTGATGGTGCTGGCCGGTCTGGAGCGGGTCGACGCCGGCAGCGTGCGCATAGCCGGCGAATTGCTGAACGGCAAAAGCGAGGATCAGATTGCTTCGTTTCGGGGCCGGAACATTGGCATCGTCTTCCAGTCCTTCCACCTCATTCCCAACATGACGGCGCTGGAAAATGTCGCCGTGCCGCTGGAACTTGCCGGCGCCGCCGATCCATTTGGCGTTGCCGCGCGCGAACTGGCGGCGGTCGGTCTTGCGGATCGCGTTACTCACTATCCCGGCGAGCTTTCGGGCGGCGAACAGCAGCGCGTGGCGATCGCCCGTGCGCTGGCGCCGTCGCCGCGCATCCTCATCGCCGATGAGCCGACCGGCAATCTCGATCAGGCGACGGGAAAACAGGTTGCCGACCTGCTTTTCGCCAAGGCTGTGGAACGCGCCATGACGCTGGTGCTGGTCACGCACGATCCCGCGCTCGCGGCCCGCTGCACGCGCCAGATCGCGATGCGCTCGGGCCGGATCGAGGCAGGCGCGATCCTCGCCAGGATCCCGGCTTGAGACCGCGCGGATGAACGGCGCCTCGGTTCCCAATCCTCTGGCACGAACGCTTGCCCTGGCGGTTCGTTTTTCCTTGCGCGAAATGCGCGGCGGCCTGTCCGGCTTCCTGATTTTCATCGCCTGCATCGCCCTCGGCGTCGCGGCGATCGGCGGTGTCAATTCAGTGGCGCGATCGATTTCAGACGGCGTCGCCACCCAGGGCCAGACGCTGCTTGGCGGCGATATCCGTTTCCAGCTCAACCAGCGCGACGCGACCGCGGCCGAGCGCAGCTTCCTGGACGGGCTTGGCACTGTTTCGGAAAGCTCCGGCATGCGCTCCATGGCGCGCCTGATGGACGGCTCCGACCAGGCTCTTGTCGAGGCCAAGGCTGTCGACCAGACCTATCCGCTCTATGGCACGCTCCAGACCGAACCGGCGCTGCCGCGCGAGGCTCTATTTTCGGAGAATTCGGGCGCATTCGGCGCTGTCGCGCCGGACATCCTGTTCGAACGGCTGCATCTGAAGCCCGGCGACCGCCTGAAGCTCGGCAACGCCACGTTCGAACTGCGGGCGATGCTGACCAGCGAGCCGGATGCGGTGTCCGATGGCTTCGGTTTCGCGCCGCGCCTGCTGATTTCCAAGGAAGGACTGGCAGCCTCCGGCCTCGTGCAGCCGGGCAGTCTGGTCGAGAACGCCTACAAAATCCGTTTGCCCGCTCGGGCCAGCGAGGCCGACATCGAGGCCATCCGCCAGCAGGCGACCGACAAGTTCCCCGAGGCGGGCTGGTCGATCCGCAATCGAACCAACGCCGCACCGGCTTTGTCGTCCAACATCGAACGTTTCTCGCAGTTCCTGACGCTGGTCGGGCTCACCGCGCTGGTGGTCGGCGGCGTCGGCGTCGCCAACGCCGTGCGCGCCTATCTCGACGGCAAGCGTTCGGTGATCGCCACCTTCAAGAGCCTCGGAGCCTCGGGCGGCTTCGTCTTCACGGTCTATCTCGTGCAGATCCTGATGATTTCCGGGCTGGGCATTCTGCTCGGCCTGCTGCTCGGCGCGGCCATGCCGTTCGCGGCGAGCGCCGCGCTGCAATCGCTCATTCCCGTACCGGCCGAAGGCGGGTTTTATCCCGGCGCGCTGACCCTTGCCGCGCTGTTTGGCGTCATGGTGACGCTCGTCTTCGCATTGCTGCCGCTCGGTCGCGCCCGCGACATTCCAGCCACCGCGCTGTTTCGCGAGATGGGGTTTGAAAGCCGCGGCTTGCCGCGCTTGCCTTATGTCGCGGCTGCACTGCTCATTGCCGCGGTGCTTGCCGGTCTGGCGGTGCTGCTGGCCCACGATCGTCGCATCGCCGCCATCTTCGTCGGCGCGACCATATTTTCATTTCTCGTGCTGAGGCTGGTGAGCGCGCTCGTCCAGCTTGTCGCCAGGAGAAGCCCGCGCGTCCGCTCCACCGCGCTGCGGCTGGCGGTCGGCAACATTCACCGTCCCGGCGCCCTGACGCCATCCGTCGTGTTGTCGCTGGGACTTGGCCTGACGCTACTGGTCACGCTCGCGCTGATCGATGGAAATCTCAGGCGGCAGATCGGCGGCAGCCTGCCCGAGCGCGCGCCGAATTTCTTCTTCGTCGATATCCAGGCGGCCG
The DNA here is from genome assembly GCF_030814575.1 of Mesorhizobium sp. YL-MeA3-2017. NCBI lineage: Bacteria > Pseudomonadati > Pseudomonadota > Alphaproteobacteria > Hyphomicrobiales > Phyllobacteriaceae > Mesorhizobium > Mesorhizobium sp. YL-MeA3-2017. The sequence continues at coordinate 2,738,273 of NZ_JAUSVH010000001.1, forward strand.
ATGTCGACGCCTTCTCCGCTCTGGTCGCCAGGGAAGCGCCGCAGGGAACGCTGGCCAGGGTGCCGATGCTGCGCGGCCGCGTGATGGCGCTGAACGGCGTCGCCGTCGACAAGATCGCCGTACGGCCTGAAGGCGCCTGGGTGCTGCGCGGCGACCGCGGCATCACCTATGCAACGACCATGCCCGAAAACGCCACGCTGTCGGCCGGAAACTGGTGGCCGGCCGACTATCAGGGCGAACCGCTGGTGTCCTTCTCGGCCGAGGAAGCGCATGCGCTCGACCTGAAGATCGGCGATACCGTCACCGTCAATGTGCTGGGCCGCAACATCACCGCCAGGATCGCCAATTTCCGCCAGGTGCAGTGGGAGACCATGGGCATTAATTTCGTCATGGTGTTTACGCCCAACACCTTCGCCGGCGCGCCACATTCCTGGCTGGCGACGCTGACGGAAAAGACCGCGACCACGGCCGACGACGCCCGGGTGCTCAACGCGGTAACCCGCGCTTACCCGGCGGTGACGAGCGTGCGGGTCAAGGATGCGCTCGAGATCGTCAATCGGCTGGTCGGCCAGATCGGCACCGCTATCCGTGCCGCCGCCGGTGTGGCACTCGTCTCGTCCGTGCTCGTGCTGGCCGGCGCACTGGCCGCCGGCAACCGGGCACGCATCCACGACGCGGTCGTGTTGAAGACGCTGGGCGCCACGCGCCGCACCCTGATTGCCGCCTTCTCGCTCGAATACATGCTGATCGGCCTCGCCACCGCTGTCTTTGCCTTGTTCGCGGGCGGTATTGCTGCCTGGTTCGTGGTGTCGCGGGTCATGACATTGCCGTGGCAGTTTCAGCCCGAAGTGGCCATCGGCACCATTCTGCTTTCACTCGTCGTCACCGTCGGCATCGGGCTCCTGGGCACCTGGCGGGTGCTGGGCCACAAAGCCGCACCTGTACTGCGTACGTTATGAGCCATGCAAAAATCACGCTGTTTCGGACGATTTTCGGTTAATTCACGGTAAGAAATCGCCAGAAACGGCGCATTTTTCGCCTCTTGGCCCCTTCACGAAGCGTTGCAGGCCGTCACGGTCTTGTTCTTGCCTTCAAGAACCCTCATATTTCGGGCAGGCATGCTGGAGCCCCGCCAGCGGCGCCTGGGCTCCGTTTCGGGAGCCTGACACCCGACGGGGCAGAGCAACAGAGGAATCCCATGTCTGACTTCCGCAACTATCAAACGCGTAGCGTGCCGGCTGGAACCCGTGCCGACGCCGGCATTGATGAAGGCCTGCGCGCTTACATGCTCAAGGTCTATAATTTGATGGGCCTTGGCCTGCTGATCACCGGCATTGCCGCGGTCGGCACCGTCATGCTGGCCACCACCAACAATCCGGCCGCAGCCGTCGCCACGCTGCCGAATGGCGATATGCTGACCTCGTTCGGTTACGCGATCTTCGCCTCGCCGCTGCGCTGGGTGGTCATGCTTGCCCCGCTCGCCGCCGTGTTCTTCCTGTCGTTCCGCGTCCAGTCGATGAGCGTCTCGGCCGCGCAGACCACCTTCTGGGTCTATGCCGGCCTGGTTGGCCTGTCGCTGTCGTCGATCTTCCTCGTCTACACGTCGGCGTCGATCTCGCAGACCTTCTTCGCCACCGCAGCCGCCTTCGGCGCGCTGTCGCTGTACGGCTACACCACCAAGCGTGACCTGACCGCGATGGGCTCGTTCCTGATCATGGGCGTGTTCGGCATCCTGATCGCCATGGTCATCAACATCTTCCTGCAGTCGTCGGCGCTGTCCTTCGCCATCTCGGCGATCGGCGTGCTGGTGTTCGCCGGCCTCACCGCCTACGACACCCAGAAGATCAAGGAGATGTATTACGAGAACGACGATACGCTCGTCGCTGGTCGCAAGGCGATCATGGGCGCGCTGACGCTGTATCTCGACTTCATCAACATGTTCATGTTCCTGCTGCAGTTCATGGGCGACCGCCGCTAAGGCGACACCCTGGACCAGCGAAATCGAGGGGGCGGCCCAACGGCCGCCCCTTTTCTTTTGCGCCTGTTTTTGCTCTCATCTGAGGCAGCAATGATTGGTGCATAAAAAATGAGCAGTTTGACAATACGCGATGCGGAACCCGCCGATCTCGACCGAATCACAGAGATTTATGCGGACGCCGTCGCCAACGGCACGGCCTCCTATGAGCTTTCGCCACCCGGTCGGGACGAGATGGGAGACCGGTATGCGGCATTGAAGGCCAGTGGCTTTCCCTATCTGGTCGCCACTGATTCGGATGGAATCGTGCTCGGTTATGCCTATGCAGGCGCCTTCCGCGCGCGGCCGGCCTACCGTTTCATCGTCGAGGATTCGGTCTATGTCGCTCCCGAAGCCAAAGGCCAGGGCGTCGGGCGGCAGTTGATGGAACAGCTGATCGAAGCGACGCGGGCGCTGGGTTTCCGCCAGATCGTCGCGGTGATCGGCGACGGCAGTCCCGACAGCGCTTCGGTGAAGCTGCACGAGAGGCTCGGCTTCACCCATTCGGGACGCCTCGTCGGCTCGGGCTACAAGCACGGCCGCTGGCTGGACACCGTGTTCATGCAGCTGGAACTGAATGGCGGCGCTTCAATCCCGCCGGACCCGGCCTCCTGGCCGGAGCGCAAGTTCGGGCAAGGCTAAAGCAGCGGTCCCGACCGCTCAAAATCGAGGCTTCTCAAGCCTTTACCAGCTTCAGCCCGGTGTCGAAGATGCCGAGAACGCGGGCCAGTTCATGGCCGCGCTTGAGGATACGCCCGCCGGCGGCGATGACCGCGAAAGCGCCCTGCCGGCGCGCCAGTTTCGGGTCCTTGACGATCTGGAACAGCGGCACTTCCGAGGCCCGGCGATAGACGGAAAACACCGCCCGGTCGGTGAGATGGTCGATGGCATAGTCGCGCCATTCGTTGGCGGCGACCATTCGCCCATAGAGTCGAAGAATAAGATCGAGCTCACGCCGCTCGAAGGCAACCGGCAGGTCGAGACGCTCGCGTCGTGCCTCATGCAGCGGGATCAGTATTGCGGATGCGTCCCCATCCTCCGTCCCGCCACCGCGTTCCATCATGCCTTTATCCTCAGGCGGAATCGTTTGCTGGCAACAGGGTCGCGCTTTCGGCCGTCAATTGCAAGGGTGCAGGCGAATCCCTACCCACGCTGTTGATCGAGGACGCGTCCACTCACGTTTGCAAACGACGTGTTGGAAATGGTGATTCACCGCCACATTCTCGCCGTCTTTTATCCGCGTTGTCGCCCCAATATCCGACGAACCTGCGATCGTTGCCTGAGACGGTTCGGTCCGGCACCGGCTCGTAAACCCCAAGCCCCCCGCCCACGGGTCAGCGTCGGATCGAACCAACCTCTGCCTGCAGGCGAAACAAGAGCGACAATTTTTGAAAAGAGCCACCGGCGTCGGACACAGCCTGACGTCGGTTTTTTGTTGTCCTCGCACGGTCGACAACCCCGGCAACCCGCCGGCGGCTCATCCGGGATGATTTAAGAGATCAAAGCGACGGCCGGCGGATAAAAGCCGCGCCGATGATCGGGCCGAGCAGGCCGTCGCGGCTGACCGCCTGCAAAAGCACCGCGGAACCGGCAGCCTTGCTGATTTCGCTGGCCGGCAGGTCATAGCGTTGCGACTTGCCATACCACATGCCGGCTGTCTGCACGTCGGACACCGCATTCCAATAGATCATCCGGCGGCCGTCATTCTCGCCCTTGCCGACATTCACCACCTGCGGTGGATTGAAATAGACGATGACGACATGCGCCTTGCCGGGAACCCCGCCTGCATCGCTCGGAGCGTCGCCCGCCTCGATGGCGACGCCGTCCGGGGTGCTGGAAACCTTGATGTCGACCTGCATGCCCCTGCCCGCCTTGCTGAGGCGGTTGAGCGTGCCGCTGATCGCCTCGCGGCTGGCCCCGTTGACGTCGGCACGGCCGTTGATGACGGCCTGCGGCGTGTAGACGGAGCGGCCGTTGAAGGCGCGCATATAGCCATATTGGCGCTCGGTGTTCTCCTTGCGCGCAAAGGAATCCTGCCAGCCGAGATAATCCCAGTAGTCGACATGATAGGCGAGCGCGATCACGTCGCCTTTCGCAGCGATTTCAGCAAGATAGCGGTCGGCCGGCGGGCAGGATTTGTTGCCCTGGCTGGTAAACAGTTCGATGACGCCGAGTGGACGCGCCGAATCGGCCGCCAGGGCCGCGCCAGCAAACATCGAAACCGCCAGCCCGGCCGCAGCCAGCAGCAGTGGTTTTCGAGAAGACATCGTCTGGGTCCCGCCGGCATGGCCGGCATCTATTCATCGTTGCCAGAACATCTGCCAGAAGCGGCAGTCAACGGGAAGTCACGTTGCGGTGAAATTTTGTCACCAGCAGAACGTCGATACCTCAAAAGAAAGAGCCGCCGGAACTTTCGTCCCGGCGGCTCGTCATTCATCGCTCCAACAGCGTTTATGCCGCCAGATCGCGCAGCACATATTGCAGGATGCCGCCGTTCTTGAAGTAGTCCAGCTCATCCAGCGTATCGATGCGGCACAGGATCGGAACGTTCTTCACCGTGCCGTCGCCATAGGTGACCTTGGCCACCATCTTCTGGCGCGGCTTGATCGCTTCCAGACCGTCGATCTCGACCAGTTCGTCGCCCTTCAGGTTGAGCGAGGCCCAGGACGTGCCTTCCTCGAAGGTGAAGGGGATGACGCCCATGCCGACCAGGTTCGAGCGATGGATGCGCTCGAACGACTGAGCGATGACCGCGCGGACACCCAGGAGATTGGTGCCCTTGGCCGCCCAGTCGCGCGACGAGCCGTTGCCGTATTCGACGCCGGCGAAGATGACCAGCGGCACGTTTTCCCTGCGATATTCCATAGCGGCGTCGTAGATCGACATCTCTTCCTTCGACGGATAGTGGATGGTGTAGCCACCTTCCTTGCCGTTCTCGCCCAGCATGTGGTTGCGGATGCGGATGTTGGCGAAGGTGCCGCGCATCATCACCTCATGGTTGCCACGGCGCGTGCCGTACTGGTTGAAGTCGGCAACGCCCACCCCATGGTCGGTCAGGTACTTGCCGGCCGGCGAAGCGGCCTTGATCGAACCCGCCGGCGAGATGTGGTCGGTGGTGATCTTGTCGCCGAACAGGCCGAGCACCCGCGCGCCCTTGATATCGCGGATCTGGCCGGGCTTGGCACCCATGCCGGCGAAGTAGGGCGGGTTCTGCACATAGGTCGAATCGTCGTCCCAGGCGTAGGTCTGGCCGCTCGGCGCCTGCACCTTCTGCCAGTTCTCGTCGCCCTTGAACACGTCGGCATATTTGCGGGCGAACAGCTCGCGGGTGACGTTCTTCTCGATGAACTCCTGGATCTCGGCCGAGGTCGGCCAGATGTCCTTGAGATAGACCGGCTTGCCGTTCTTGTCCTCGCCGAGCGGCTCCTTGGTAAGATCCTTGGTCACCGTGCCGGCCAGCGCGTGCGCAACCACCAGCGGCGGCGAAGCGAGATAGTTCGCCTGCACGTCGGGCGACACACGACCTTCGAAATTGCGGTTGCCGGAAAGCACGGCGGCCGCGATCAGGCCCTTGTCGTTGATGGTCTTGGAGATCGGACCCGGCAGCGGGCCGGAATTGCCGATGCAGGTGGTGCAGCCGAAGCCGACCAGGTTGAAGCCGATCTGGTCGAGTTCCTTCTGCAGGCCGGACTTCTCCAGATACTCGGCCACAACCTGCGAGCCGGGCGCCAGCGAGGTCTTGACCCACGGCTTCTGCTTGAGGCCGAGCCGGTTGGCGTTGCGGGCGAGCAGGCCCGCGCCGATCAGCACCGACGGGTTGGAGGTGTTGGTGCACGACGTGATGGCCGCGATGACGACATCGCCATGGCCGAGATCGTGCGACGTGCCCTCGACGGCATAACGCTTGGAAATCTCGACGGCCTTCTTGTACTCGGTCTCCATCGCCTTGGCGAAGCCGGCCGGGATATCCTCCAGCGCGACACGGCCTTCGGGGCGCTTCGGGCCGGCCATGGACGGCACGACGGAGCCAAGATCGAGCTCCAGCGTGTCGGTGAACACCGGATCGGCCGAAGAATTGTCGCGCCACATGCCCTGCGCCTTCGAATAGGCCTCGACCAGTGCAATGCGGTTTTCGGCGCGGCCGGACATGGTGAGGTAGCGCAGCGTTTCCGAATCGACCGGGAAGAAGCCGCAGGTCGCGCCATATTCCGGCGCCATGTTGCCGATCGTCGCGCGGTCGGCCAGCGTCATGTTGGACAGGCCGGGGCCGAAGAACTCGACGAACTTGCCGACCACGCCCTTCTTGCGCAGCATCTGGGTGACGGTCAGCACCAGGTCGGTGGCGGTGACGCCTTCCTTGAGCTTGCCGGTGAGCTTGAAGCCGATGACTTCCGGCAGAAGCATGGAGACCGGCTGGCCGAGCATGGCGGCTTCAGCCTCGATGCCGCCGACGCCCCAGCCCAGAACGCCGAGACCGTTGATCATGGTCGTGTGCGAATCGGTGCCGACGCAGGTGTCCGGATAAGCCGTCGTCTCGCCGTCCTCGTCATTGGTCCAAACGACCTGGCCGAGATATTCGAGGTTGACCTGGTGGCAGATGCCGGTGCCGGGCGGCACGACGCGGAAGTTGCGGAATGCCTGCTGGCCCCATTTCAGGAACTTGTAGCGCTCTTCGTTGCGCTCATATTCGAGCTCGACATTGCGGGCAAAGGCCATCGGCGTGCCGAACTCGTCGACGATCACCGAGTGGTCGATGACGAGGTCGACCGGCACCAGCGGGTTGATCTTCTGCGGATCGCCGCCGAGCGAGGCGAGGCCGTCACGCATGGCGGCGAGGTCGACCACGGCCGGAACGCCGGTGAAATCCTGCATCAGCACGCGGGCCGGACGGTAGGCGATCTCGACGCCGGCGGTGCCCTTGTCGGCCAGCCAGGCGGCTACGGCCTGGATGGCTTCCTTGGTGACGGAGCGACCGTCTTCGTTGCGCAACAGGTTCTCAAGCAGAACCTTCATCGAATAGGGCAGGCGGGAAACGCCGGCGAGGCCGTTCTTCTCGGCCTCGGTCAGGTCGTAATAGACATAGTCGGCCCCACCCGCGGTCAGGGTGCGGCGGCAATTGAAACTGTCGATTGATTTGGACACGTGCGTTCCATCCTTGTCTGTTCAGCCTGAAAGGGAACGGACTCCGATGGGCATGCTTATCACGCGCAAAGGTGCGGGTACGGCCATTTCCGCTGTCCGCTCCCAAGCAACCCGAGCCGTTCAAGGCGGCGCGTGCGCTGGTTCGGCGCAAATTCATTTGCCTTCCCCGACCGCTGGGGTTGGTAAGGGTGCATATAGAGAAATTCCTGGAATAGTTCTAGAGACGGAATTGGCATTTTTGCTGCGGCGCAATGCGCCAGCGCTCAGACTTTCGGCGAAGGGAAAATGATGCGGCTGATCGCCGAGAATCTCAGCGGGGAGCGCGGCGGCGAGCCAGTTTTCGAAGGTATCGGCTTCTCGGTGACGGACGGCGAGAGCCTGGTCGTGACGGGGCCGAACGGATCGGGCAAATCGACGTTGCTGCGCGTTGTCGCCGGTTTCCTGCCCGCCGCGGAGGGCCAGGTGCGAATCGCCGAAGGCGGCGAGGAATTTCCGACCGTCGCTTCCGCCTGCCACTATCTCGGCCACCAGAACGCGATGAAGACGGCGCTGACGGTGACGGAGAACCTCGTCTTCTGGCGGCAATTCTCGGGCGAGGGCCGGTTCGACGTCTCCGGCGCTCTCGACGAAGTCGGGCTCGGTGGCATCGGCCACCTGCCGTTCGGCTATCTCTCCACCGGCCAGCGCCGGCGCGCCGCCATCGCCAAGCTTCTGGTCTCGCATCGTCCGGTCTGGCTGCTGGACGAGCCGACCGCTGGCCTCGACAAGGCTTCCGAGGAACGCTTCGCCGCCCTGATGCGGCGGCATTGCGCGACAGGCGGCATCGTCGTCGCGGCGACGCATCTGCCGCTCGGACTTGGAAATGCGAAGACGCTGGAGATGGGGGCGCAAATCTGATGCTCGCCTTTTATCTGCGCGACCTCAAACTTGGCGTCCGTGCCGGCGGCGGCGCGCTCACCGGCGTCATCTTCTTCCTGGCCGTCATTGCCACCATTCCCTTCGGCGTCGGGCCGGATCTCAACCTGCTCGCCCGCATCGGCCCGGCGATCCTGTGGATCGGCGCGCTGCTCGCCTCGCTGCTCGGCCTCGACCGCCTGTTCCAGGCCGAGCGCGAGGACGGTTCGCTCGACCTGCTTGTTCTTAATGGCGACCGCCAGATGCTGGCGCTCACCGTGTTCGTCAAATGCCTGGCCCACTGGACGGTCAGCGTGTTGCCGCTGGTGGTCGCTGCCCCCTTGCTCGGCCTGTTCATGAACATGTCGCCCGCCGGCATCGGCGCCACCGCGCTGACACTGCTGGTCGGCACGCCGGCCATCACATTCATCGGCGCGGCCGGCGCGGCGGTGGCGGTGGCTCTGCCGCGCGGCGGGCTGCTGATTTCAGTACTGGTGTTGCCGCTGACCATCCCCGTGCTGATCTTCGGCGTCTCGGCCAGCTACGGCGCGGTCAACGATCCGGCACCTTTTTTTCAACCTTTCCTCATTCTCGCCGCGCTGACGTTGTTTCTGGCAGTCGTCGGGCCTTTGGCTGCAGCACTGGCGCTGCGCCACAGCGGCGACTGAACGGCCTGCGGGTGCGGCGCGACGGCAGATTGTGCATCCGATGGGCGAGGGTTAAGGGTAGGCATGGTCACGAACGGCTATAAAAGCGGGCTTGCCAGCCATTGTACGCGAGGCAAGGCATGAGTGCGCACGCGCTTTATGTTGCCGCCGCCTATGGCATCACCGCCATCGCCCTGGCCGGGCTGATCGGCTGGATCCTGCTCGACCAGCAGGCGCGCAAGCGCGAATTGGCCGAACTGGAAGCGGCCGGCGTCCGCCGCCGCTCCGACAAGATGGCCAAACCATGAGGGTGGTACCGCTGTGAGCGACCAGATCCAGGCGCCGGCGCGTCGTTTCCGTCCGATAATGCTTCTTCCGTTGGCCATTTTCCTGGCCCTGGCCGGACTGTTCCTGTCCCAGCTGCTTTCCGGCCGCGACGTTGCCGCGATCCCTTCCGCGCTGATTGGTCAGGACGCGCCGGAAACCAAGCTGCCGCCACTGGAGGGCAGCAACCTGCCGGGGCTGGATTCGGACCAGTTCGAAGGCAAGGTGACAGTGCTCAACGTTTTCGCTTCGTGGTGCGTGCCATGCCGTGAAGAGCACCCGGTGCTGATGGGCCTCGCCCAGGACAAACGCTACGCGATGGCGGCGCTCAACTACAAGGACAAGCCGGAGAACGCCCGCCGCTTCTTCGGCGAACTGGGCAACCCGTTCCAGGCCATTGGCATTGACCCGGCCGGCCGTGCGGCCATCAACTGGGGCGTCTACGGCGTGCCGGAAACCTTCCTGATCGACAAGAGCGGCAAGATCACCTTCAAATATGTCGGCCCGCTGACACCGCAAACCGCGAAGGCGCTGCTTTTGCCAGAAATCGAAAAAGCACTGGCCGCCGACGAATAGTCGCCTGGACTTGGCTTGACCTTTGGTAAGCCGCACCCGGCCCGCGTCGGATAGGCAAATACCCCCGTTTTCGACTACCTTTCCTCCAAGGCTGCCCGGAGGACGCCACAACGGCGCGCGCGGCCTGGCGCATGACCCCGAAAATCGGATCGGTTTTCGGAAAACAGCGTGCGCCGACACTAGGGGTTGGAGCGTCCCTGACGCGTCCAAGAAGGACGCGCGGCGCTCTAAAGAGGGGGGACTTCGATGCAGGACAACTCCGCGCTGATTATCTTTCTGCCGCTGGCGCTCGGCATCATCATGCTGGGCCTCGGCCTGTCGCTGACGATCCAGGATTTCCGCAACGTATTGCAAAAACCGAAAGCGGTGGTTGTCGCTCTGATCTGCCAGACGCTGATCCTGCCGCTCGCCTGCCTCGGTCTCGTTTATGTGTTCAAGCTGGAACCGGCTCTGGCGGTGGGCATGATGCTCCTGGCCGCCAGCCCCGGTGGCACCTCGGCCAACCTCTACAGTCACCTCGCCGACGGCGACGTGGCGCTCAACATCACCCTGACCGCGATCAACTCGGCCCTGTCGATCCTCACGCTGCCGCTGATCGTCAATTGGTCGCTCGGCCATTTCATGTCCGGCGATCAGGCGATCCCGCTGCAATTCGCGAAGGTCGTGCAGGTGTTCGTCATCGTGCTCGGACCGGTGCTGATCGGCATGTGGCTGCGCAGCCGTTTCCCGGCTTTCGCCGCCCGCATGGCGCAGCCGGTGAAGATCCTGTCGATGCTGTTCCTGTTCGCCGTGGTCGTGGTGGCGCTGGTCCAGGAGTGGGAGACGGCGCTGATTTGGGCCCCGATTGTCGGCATGGCGGCACTCGCCTTCAACCTGGTCAGCCTGGCGGTCGGCTATTGCGTGCCGCGCGCCGCAGGCATCGACCGGCGGCAGGCGACCGCCATCGGCATGGAGATCGGCATCCACAATGGCACGCTGGCGATCGCCATCGCGCTCAGCCCGCTCCTGCTCAACAACGCAACGATGGCGGTGCCGGCGGCGATCTACGGGGTCATCGCCTTCATCACCGCGGCGATTTTCGGCTACTGGCTGAAACGGACACACGCAGCGCCCGTTGCGCAAAAGGCGTCCCGATAAGCAAAGAACCCGAAAGCCGGCCGGCTTTCGGGCTCCAATAGTTTCCGCTGCCGAACGCGCCTGGAGTTCATCCTCGGCGCGGCTGGCGATGGACGGCTTAGCCGTAGATCTGCTTGCGGACGTTGTAGAGCATCTCGGCGCGGTTGCCGTTGAAGTCGGCGAGGTCGCGGTCGGTCAGGCCCTGGATTTCGCTGACGAGCAGGTTGTAGCGCTTGCGCTTGGCCATGCTGTCGCGGGCACGGGAAACGAGGTCGAGGATCATGGCGAAATTCCTTCGCTTAAGGCCGCATTGGCGCGGCGGTTAGTCCTCCCTTTATTCGATACGCAACATGACATAGTTGGTGTGCATTGCAAAACAAGATGTTGCAATGCAGCATTGCGCCTCGCGCATGGCCGGTTAATGCCGAATTAATCGGTTGAAAGGCTATTTTTCGGCCCGTTCCTCGACCGAATGCCGCATGATCAGCGGCATCTGAACGGCAGTGAACAGGACCGTTATGGGCAGCGTCGCCCACACCTTGAAGGCCACCCAGAAGTCGGTCGAGAAGTTGCGCCAGACCACTTCGTTGACCACGGCGAGGAACAGGAAGAACACACCCCAGCGCAGGGTGAGCTTGCGCCAGCCTTCGGCATCGAGGCGGAAGGCGGAATCGAAGACATAGCCGAGCAGGGATTTGCCGAAGGCGAGCCCACCCAGAAGCACGACGCCGAACAGCGCATTGACGATGGTCGGCTTCATCTTGATGAAGACGTCGTCCTGCAGATAGAGCGTCAAGGCGCCGAAGACCAACACCACGCCGCCGGAAACCAGCGGCATGATCGGCAATGTGCGCACCAGTGCCCAGGAAACCACAAGCGCGATGACCGTCGTGATCATGAACAGGCCGGTGGCGATGAAGATCGGGCCGCCGAAATCGGTCAGGATGGGGAATTTCTGCGCCAGCCATTCGCCGCGTGTGTTGGCGAAGAAGAACACCATCAAAGGCCCAAGTTCCAACACCAGCTTGAGAACCGGATTGATGGCTTCCTTGCGCTTTTGCGGGTCGGCGGGATCGCGTTCGAGAATTGGGTTGCTCATGGCTTCCTGATTGTGCAGCAGCCGGGGTGGTTATGCCACCCCGGCGATCGCCTTGGCGAAATCGCCGGCGGAGAAAGGTTCGAGGTCGTCGACCTGTTCGCCGACGCCGATGAAATAGACCGGCAGCTTATGTTTGGCCGCGATTGCGACCAAAATACCGCCGCGCGCCGTGCCGTCCAGCTTCGTCATCACCAGACCGTTGACGCCGGCGACATTGCGGAAGATCTCGACCTGATTGAGCGCGTTCTGGCCGGTGGTGGCATCCACCGTCTGCAACACGGTGTGCGGCGCTTCCGGATCCAGCTTGCCGAGCACGCGCACGATCTTTTCCAGTTCCGCCATCAGTTCGGTCTTGTTCTGCAAGCGGCCGGCAGTGTCGATGATCAGAACGTCGGAGCCGGCCTCCTTGGCCTTCTCGAACGCATCATAGGCAAGGCCGGCGGCATCGGCACCGAGCTTGGTGGCGATGACCGGCGATTTGGTACGTTCACCCCAGATTTTGAGCTGTTCGATTGCAGCGGCACGGAAGGTATCGCCAGCGGCCAGCATCACCGAAAGCCCGCCATCGGTGAGCTTGGCGGCGAGCTTGCCGATGGTGGTGGTCTTGCCGGTGCCATTGACGCCGACCACCAGGATGACATGCGGCTTGTGCGACAGGTCGAGTTCCAGCGGCTTCGCCACCGGCCCGAGCACCTTTTCCACCTCGGCCGCCATCACCGCGCGCACTTCCGTGTCGGACACATCCTTGCCGTAGCGGCTGGCGGCGAGCGAATCGGTGACGCGCAACGCCGTCTCGACGCCGAGATCGGCGCGGATCAGCACGTCTTCCAAATCCTGCAGCGTTTCGTCGTCCAGCTTCCGCTTGGTGAAGACACCGGCGATGTTGCCGGTGAGTTCGCGCGACGAGCGTGAGAGCCCTTCGCGCATACGCTGGAACCATGAGCGCTTCGGCGCCGGTTCGGGTGCCTTTTCGGCCTCGGCCTTCTGCTCGACCTTCTTCGCGACGGTAACCTTGCCGGTGGCGGAACGCGCCGCCGGTTCTGTTTGGGCAACCGGCGAAGCGACAGCTTCCTTCTCCCCGCTCGCGGGGAGAAGGTCCGGCAGGGGATGAGGGGCGGTGCCAGCATCCGAAGTGCTTGGCTCTATTGGCGCTTCAGCCTCGGGCAGCAGATGCTGCCCCTCACCCTTACCCTCTCCCCGTTCACGGGGAGAGGGGGGCGCCAAAGTTGGCTCTAGCTGTTCGACTTCCCGCGCGGACGCTTCCTCGACCTGCAGTGCCTCGGGCTGCTTTTCCGGCGCCGGTTGTTCAGGCTCCGCGACAAATTGCTCTTCCGCCTCAGCCGAGGCCGTTTCCGCCTCGGCAACGGCCTCAACTTCCGGCTCAGCCTTCAGCTCAACCTTAAGCTCCGGTTCCACGGCCTCGACAGCTACCGGTTCCGGCTCGGCGATCGCCTCGACCTGTTCAGGCTCCACTTGCGCGGCGACGCTTTCTTCAGGCGCCGGTTCGGGTTCAGGCTCGACGGGCCTTGCCGCAACAATTTCCTCGACGGGCGCAGGTTCGACGACGACCGGCCGATCGATCTCGACATGTGGCTCTGCCGCCTGATCCTCGACGGGCGCTTCCGGTTCGGCGACAACCTCGGCTTGTTCCGCTTCCGGGGCCTTGGCTTCGGCCGGCGCGGCCGGTTCCGCCTTTTCAGCCTCGGGCGCCTGCTCCAACTCGGCGGCTGGCGCGGCCTCAACCTGCTCTTCGCGCTTCAGGAAATCAGGAACTTCCTGCTCGGCGGCCGGCTTCAACGCCTCCAGCGCGTCGAAATTCAATGGCGGCAGCGGCGCGGTCTCGTCGACCTTCTCCTCCACCACTTCCTTCTTGCCGAAGGAAAAGACTTTCTTGATGAACCCGAATGCCATGCGTTCGCTCGTTTCAGGCCGCGCGCGCGGTCAGTGGCGCGGCTTCCAGCCTGGCGCCGTCATGGCCGGTGACCATGGCCTCGATGATCTCGCCGGGTTGGCCGGCGGCAATCGCCGCCAGGGTGAACCCTTCGGTGCGGCCAAGGCCCTCGCGCTCGATGAGGATGGATTGCGTCGTCCCGGAAAGCCCGGCCAGATGCCGGGTATAGGCAGCCTCGCCGGCCGCCCGCAGCCTGGCCGCTCGGCTCTTCACCACCTCGCGCCGCACTGGCGGCATGCGTGCCGCCGGCGTGCCTTCGCGCGGGCTGAACGGGAAGACGTGCAGATGGGTGAGGCCGCATTCCTCGACGATCTTCAGCGAGTTTTCGAACATCTCGTCCGTCTCGGTCGGAAAACCGGCGATGATGTCGGCGCCGAAAACGATGCCGGGCCTGAGTTTGCGCACATCCTCGCAGAACCGGATCGACTGGTCGCGCAGATGCCGCCGCTTCATGCGCTTCAGGATCATGTCGTCGCCCGACTGCAGCGACAAATGCAGGTGCGGCATCAACCGGTGTTCGGTGGCGACGGCTTCCAGAAGGTCCTCGTCGGCCTCGATCGAATCGATAGACGACAACCTCAGCCGCTTCACGTCCGGCACCTGACGTAGGATGGTTTTCACCAGCTTGCCCAATCGCGGCGCGCCCGGCAGGTCGGCGCCGTAGCTGGTCATGTCGACGCCGGAAAGCACGATCTCGGCATAGCCGTTGCCGGCCAGGCGCTTGATCTGCTCGACCACGGCGCCCATTGGCACCGAGCGCGAATTGCCGCGACCGTAGGGGATGATGCAGAAGGTGCAGCGGTGGTCGCAGCCGTTCTGCACCTGCACGAAGGCGCGCGCGCGGCCCTCGATGGCATCGACCATATGCGAGGCCGTTTCCTTCACCGACATGATGTCGTTGACGCGCGCCTTCTCGAAATCGTTGACGCCGAAATCCGGCAGGGCGCGGTAATTATGCGCCTTGAGCTTTTCCTCGTTGCCGAGCACGAGGTCGACCTCGCTCATCGCCGAGAAATCCTGCGGCTTGGTCTGGGCGGCGCAGCCGGTAACGATGATACGGGCTTCCGGGTGCTCACGGCGCGCCTTGCGGATCGACTGCTTGGCCTGCCGTACTGCCTCGCCGGTGACGGCGCAGGTATTGAAGATGATGGCGCCGCCCTTCAGCGCGCCGAGGCCGGCGCTTTCGGCTTCGCGGCGCATCACCTCGGATTCATAGGTGTTGAGCCGGCAGCCGAAGGTGACGACCTCGATCCCACTGGCAGACGTTGCGGACATCAGGCGGCGCTCTCGGTGTCGCGCGCCCAGGTGCCGGTGGCCGGGTCGAAGCTGCCGGAAAATTCCCATTCGGCCGGACCGGTCAGGATGACGTGATCGTCGTCGCGCCACTCGACAGTGAGCTTGCCGCCGGGAGCTGTCAGTTCGACGCTGCGGCCGGTGCGCTTGGTGCGCGCGCCAGCGACCGCAGCCGCGCAGGCGGCCGAACCGCAAGCCCTGGTCAGGCCGGCGCCGCGTTCCCAGGTGCGGATGATCATGCTGTCCGGCGACGTCACCTGGGCAATGGTGATGTTGGCGCGCTCCGGAAACATCGGATGGTTTTCCAGCATCGGGCCGAATCGCTCGAGCTCATAGCTCCAGACGTCACGGTCGACCCAGAAGATGGCATGCGGATTGCCCATCGAGACCACAGAAGGCGAATGCAGCACCGGCGCGTCGATCGGGCCGATCTGCAACTCGATCATGCGGGTGTCGCGAAATTCTTCCGCCAGCGGGATTTCCTGCCAGCCGAAACGCGGCATGCCCATGTCGACGGAAATCGACCCGTCCTGATGCTGCTTGGCGTTCAGGATGCCGGCGACCGTCTCGAAGGTGAAGACCGTCTCGCCGGTTTCGGCGGCCAGTGCCTGCACCACGCAGCGCATGCCGTTGCCGCAGGCCTGCGCTGACGACCCGTCGGAATTCAGAATGTCGACGAAATAGGCGGTGCCCGGCGTCCTGGCGTCGTGGATGGCCATGATCTGGTCGAAACGCGTCGCCGGATCGGCGTTCAGCGCAAGCGCTGCGGCAGCGCTCACCCGCTCTGCACGGCCACGCATATCGGCAACGATGATCTCGTTGCCGATGCCGTTCATCTTGGCGAAGGGGGCCGCGCCAGCCATTGCGTTCCGCGTTTCCGTGTCTGTTTGGCGCTATATGGCGGAAACAGCCGGAAATTACCAGTGCGGCAAAGGATTGGCGCTGTCAGGCGATGCGAAGATGCGAGGCCGGACAGGCGCCTGTCGCACCGCCGCCCCACCACATCCACCTGCGATAAAATTGCAACAGACGCCGGCGCAAACCCTATTTTAACCATATCGGGTTGAAATTCTGCCGTCTTCGCCGTTTTGGTGGGGCGTGCATTTCGTTGGACGGCGCCCGTAGCGGGCCGCGGAGGTTGCCATGATTCTTTCGAGATCCGGTCTCGTAGCCGTATCCCTTGCCGCGCTCCTTGCCAGCGGCTGTACCAGCACGCGTTTTGGCTCGGAAGATTCAAAGCCCGCACCGCTCGAGCCGCAGCCTTCGGGCACCGTGTCCTCCAGCCAGTTGCCGCCTCCGGCCGCTCCGGCTGCGACGGACGCCTCCAAGTTCCCGACCGCGCCGGGTGGCACCCAGGTCGCTTCGCTGCCGCCAGGCGGCGGCCAGCCTCCGGCCAACGCGCCTGACCTCACCGCCTCGGCCATCGCCGGCGTGTGGAGCGCCTCGGTCGCCGGCCAGAGCTGCAAGGTGGCGACACCGCAGACCAAATTCGGCCAGGGTTATCGCGCCGGCCCGCTGCGCTGCCCGCCGCCCATCGACAACGTCAAGTCGTGGAACGTCGCCGGCAAGCAGTTGACCCTCTTCGATCAGGACGGCGGCACGCTGGCCAGGCTCTATTCCTCCAGCCCGACCAAGTTCGACGGCCAGACCTCGAATGGCCAGCCGATCTCGCTTTCCAGATAGGATAGGCGTTCTTCCAATCCCTATCCGGTGACCAGACCCCATGCATGTGCGTGACGGCCTCCAGACCCATGTGACCGTCAGGCAGCGCTACGATCATCTGGTCGAAACCGGCGCCGTGTCGCGCGACCCGGCGCAGGAGCGCATCGTCGGGCGGCTCGACCGCCTCGTCGACGAGATCGCCGACAAGCGGCTGGCGCAAAAATCCAGTGCGCTGGGCTGGCTGTTCGCCAAGCGGCCCCGCGCACCGACGGCCGTGAAAGGCCTTTACGTCCACGGCGGCGTCGGCCGTGGCAAGACGATGCTGATGGACATCTTCTTTGAGCTTCTGCCGGTCAGGCGCAAGCGGCGCGTCCATTTCAACGACTTCATGGCGGACGTGCAGGACCGCATCCAGAAGCACCGGCAGGCCCGCAAGGAAGGCACCGTCAAGGAAGACGACCCGATCCCGCCGGTGGCCAAAGCGCTGGCCGAAGAATCGTGGGTGCTGTGCTTTGACGAGTTCAGCGTCACCGACATCGCCGACGCCATGATCCTGTCCAGGCTGTTTTCGGCGCTGTTCGCCAACGGCGTCGTGCTGATCGCCACCTCCAATGTCGCGCCGCGAGACCTCTACCGCGATGGCTTGAACCGCCAGCTTTTCCTGCCCTTCATCGCGATCCTCGAACGGCATGCCGATGTGGTGACGCTGGATTCCGATACGGACTACCGGCTGGAAAAGCTTTCGCGCATGCCGGTCTATATGACCCCGCTGGAAGCCGACACCGACCGTCGGATGGATGATACCTGGCATGCCGTCACCCACGGCCATGTCGCGGCACCCCTGGACATTCCGATCAAGGGCCGGCACGTCGCGGTTCCCCGCGCGGTGGGCGCCAATGCCCGCTTCACCTTCGCGGAACTGTGCGACGCGCCGCTCGGCGCACGCGACTATCTGGCGATCGCGCAACGGTTCGACACGATCTTCATCGACCATGTGCCGATGCTCGACCAGACCCGCCGCAACCCGACCAAGCGTTTCATCCTCCTGGTGGACACGCTTTACGATACGAAAAAGCGCGTGGTGATGAGCGCGGAGGCCTCGCCGGAAAAGCTTTATGCCGGTCGTGCCGGCGTCACCGAAGCCTTCGAATTCGACCGCACCGCCTCGCGGCTGATCGAGATGCAGAGCAAGGATTGGCTGGACGACTGGAAGGACCGGCACGCCTTGCAGCCCGCACCGTCCGCTCTCTCCTAGCGCGCCAACCCGGGGCAGATAGGCGGATTTTACAAGATCGGTCCGACGATCGCGAAGGCGTTGAACCAGATGCGCCGCGGGATCGACCACGCCTTTACCCCGGCCGGATCGACCGGTGTCGAGTCCGCCAGATAGGCCATCTGCCGTTCGCGGATTTTGCCGGTCAGCACCCTGTCGGTGAACAGGATGTCGTTTTCGAAATTCAGGTCGAAGCTGCGGATATCCATGTTGGACGAGCCGAGAAAGGCCGTCTCGCCGTCGATGGTCAGCGTCTTGGAATGCAGCAGGCCGCCATTATATTCCGCGATCCTGACGCCGGCGGCGACCAGACGTGGATAGTACGAACGGCTGGCATTCCGGACAAAACCGGAATCGTTGCGACGCGGCAGGATCAGCGTCACCGCCACGCCGGATTGCGCGGCACTCGTCAGCGCCTCGCACACCGTTTCGCCCGGCACGAAATAGGGCGTCGAGACGATCAGTTCGCTGCGGGCCTCGTAGATGAGGCGCGAAAACAATTGCGCGGTGACGCCATGTTTGACGTTCGGCCCGGTGCCCACCGTTTGGGCGACGAAGCCGCCGGGCATGGGTTTGACGACCCTGTCGAAATGCATCAGCTCGTTGGGGCGGTCGCTCAGCCAGTCTTGCGCGAACAGAAGGTGCATCTGGTGCACGACCGGTCCTTCGAAGCGGACCATGACATCCACCCATGGCGCGAAGTTCGGCTTCACGCGAAATTCAGCGTCGGCGCAGTTCTGGCTTCCGCAATGCAGGATCCTGTCGTCGATCACGGTGATCTTGCGGTGATTGCGCAGATCGAGGCGACGCTGGAACATGGTCTTCAGCGGATTGCCGAGCGGCAACGCGACCGTGGTTTCGACGCCGGCGGCCTGCAGCCAGGCGCAGGTCTCGCTCTCGATGAAGGCGCGCGATCCGACCGCATCGACCATGGCCTTGCAGCGCACGCCGCGTTTGGCTGCCCTGATCAGCGCGTCCGCTACCGCGCGTCCCGTGCCGTCATCGAGCCAGATGTAATAAAGGACGCAGATGTTTTCCCTGGCATTGTCGAAGTCCTCGATCATGCGCGCCCTGGCACCGGCAGGACTGTCCAGGAGTTCGCCCTTGTTGCCCTCGGTCGCACCGAAACCGTTGATTGAAGTGGCAAAGCCGCTGGCGACGCCGAAGCGGCCAAGGTCCGGCCTCTCTCCGCTGGCAATCACGAACGACCGGGTTGCCGTTTCGGCGGCGGTGTGGGCGGCGCGGGCGGGACCGCGGAAATTGACCTCGCCGACGAAGAAATAGAGCAACAGGCCGAAAGCGGGCACGACCAGCAAAACCAGGATCCACGCCACTCGTGTCGTCGGCAGCATGTCCGAGCGCGCCAACACGCGCAATGTCACGGCCAAAAAGAGCAAAAGATGCAGTGCGGTGAGGAACATCGCCATGGCGCATTCATGGCAGGAAGCGCGATACCCCGCCAGTAGAGGCAAGCGACCCGGCCCGCGATCCTATGTTGGTGTCGGATCGGGCGCGCCACGATCCCGCAAAACGCTTCATTTTCTCGCAAAGCCCTCGAGCCGCGACGCGTCGACCGGCTCGTCGAACACCTCCTCGGCAACCTCAGCGAACAGGGCGTCATCACCCGGCAACATTCTTCTGATTTCTATGCCTATCTCGTGGCGATCCTTCGAACCGGGTTCGTAAACTTTGACGTTTACGTAAATCCCAGACAATCTAACCGATTGAAATATTTAGCTCCAAAATAATCGTTTGAACTTTTCCCACGGCGGGTCTATTGGGTGCGGCGAAATTTCGCGGGTTCCCGACCCTAACGGCCTCTCCTCCGACGCCGCAATGGCGCCGTCCAAGACAAGGGAATTGATCCTCACATGGCACGCAACAAGATAGCGCTCATCGGCTCTGGCATGATCGGCGGCACGCTCGCCCATCTGATCGGCCTCAAGGAACTCGGCGACGTCGTCCTGTTCGATATCGCCGAGGGCATCCCGCAGGGCAAGGGCCTGGATATCGCCGAATCCTCGCCCGTCGACGGCTTCGACGCCCGTTATGTCGGCGTCAACGACTATGCCGGCATCGAAGGCGCTGACGTCTGCATCGTCACCGCCGGCGTGCCGCGCAAGCCCGGCATGAGCCGTGACGATCTGCTCGGCATCAACCTCAAGGTGATGGAACAGGTCGGCGCCGGCATCAAGAAATATGCCCCCAACGCTTTCGTCATCTGCATCACCAACCCGCTCGACGCCATGGTCTGGGCGCTGCAGAAGTTCTCGGGCCTGCCGAAGAGCCACGTGGTCGGCATGGCCGGCGTGCTCGACTCGGCCCGCTTCCGCTACTTCCTCGCCGAGGAATTCAAGGTTTCCGTCGAGGACGTCAGCGCCATGACGCTCGGCGGCCACGGCGACGACATGGTGCCGATGGTGCGTTATTCCACCGTTGCCGGCGTGCCGCTGCCCGACCTCATCAAGATGGGCTGGACCAGCCAGGAGAAGCTCGACGCCATCGTCGAGCGCACCCGCAAGGGTGGCGGCGAGATCGTCGGCCTGCTCAAGACCGGCTCGGCCTATTATGCGCCGGCCGCCTCGGCGGTCGCCATGGCCGAGAGCTACCTGAAGGACAAGAAGCGCGTCCTGCCCTGCGCCGCCCACCTCAACGGCCAGTACGGCATCAAGGACACCTATGTCGGCGTGCCGGTGGTGATCGGTGCCGGCGGCGTCGAGCGCATCCTCGAGCTCGACTTCAACAAGACCGAAGAGAAGATGTTCGAGAGGTCGGTCGAGGCCGTGAAGGGCCTGTGCGAAGCCTGCGTGGCGATCGCGCCGCAACTTGGCCAGAAGTAAGCGAGGAACGTTCCGATGAACATCCACGAATATCAGGCCAAGCAGGTTCTGAAGGGTTTCGGAGCGCCGGTCGCCGAGGGCGTGCCGGTGTTCCAGGCGGCGGATGCCGAGGCTGCCGCCAAGCGCCTGCCCGGGCCGCTTTATGTGGTGAAGAGCCAGATCCATGCCGGCGGTCGCGGCAAGGGCAAGTTCAAGGAACTGTCCGCCGACGCCAAGGGCGGCGTGCGTCTCGCCAAGTCGATCGCCGAGGTTGTCACCAACGTCAACGAGATGCTCGGCCACACTCTGGTGACCAAGCAGACCGGCCCCGCCGGCAAGCAGGTCAACCGCCTCTATATCGAGGACGGCGCCGACATCGACCGCGAGCTCTATCTGTCGATCCTGGTCGACCGCTCGGTCGGCCGCGTCGCCTTCGTCGTTTCGACCGAAGGCGGCATGGACATCGAGACCGTTGCCCACGACACGCCGGAGAAGATCATCACGGTTGCGATCGATCCGGAGGCCGGCGTTACCGCTGCCGACGTCGCCAAGCTCAACGCTGCGCTGAAGCTTTCGGGCGACGCGGCCAAGGACGGCGAAACGCTGTTCCCGATCCTCTACAAGGCCTTCGTCGAGAAGGACATGAGCCTGCTCGAGGTCAACCCGCTGATCGTCATGAAAAGCGGCCGCCTGCGCGTGCTCGACGCCAAGGTGTCGTTCGACAACAACGCTTTGTTCCGCCACGCCGACATCGTCGAGCTGCGCGACACCAGCGAAGAGGACGAGAAGGAAATCGAGGCGTCGAAATACGACCTCGCCTATGTTGCGCTCGACGGCAATATCGGCTGCATGGTCAACGGCGCCGGCCTCGCCATGGCCACGATGGACATCATCAAGCTCTACGGTGCCGAGCCCGCCAACTTCCTCGACGTCGGCGGCGGCGCTTCGAAGGAAAAGGTCACGGCCGCCTTCAAGATCATCACCAAGGACCCGGCGGTCGAGGGCATCCTCATCAACATCTTCGGCGGCATCATGAAATGCGATGTCATCGCCGAGGGCGTCATCGCCGCGGTCAAGGAAGTCGGCCTGAAAGTGCCGCTGGTGGTGCGCCTGGAAGGCACCAATGCCGAGCTGGGCAAGAAGATCATCAACGAGAGCGGCCTGAACGTCACCTCGGCCGACGATCTCGACGATGCGGCAAAGAAGATCGTCGCCGCGGTCAAGAAGGGCTGAGCGCGGCGTTAAAGCGGCTTTGACCATGAACACGGCGTCTTCCCCAACCCTGTCACCCGACCACCAGCGCCTCCAGGCGCTGGTTGGCGCGTGGCATGGCGAGGAGGAGATTTCGGCCACGCAATGGGCGCCAGCCGGTTCGGCAACCGCCGAGGTTACCGCGCAAGCCGAGTTCGGCGGCCTGTTCGTGATGCAGCGCTATCGCCAGGCTCGCGACGGCAAGACGTCCTTCGCTTCGCACAACATCTTCGGCGTCGACCAGCCGAACGCCACCTGCACCATGCACCAGTTCGATACGATGGGCTTCGTGCCGGCTGAGCCGGCAACCGGAACCTGGGGCGACACCGGACTGGCTTTGGTGAAAAGCTCGCCGCGCGGCGCCGCGCGGACAACCTATCGCTTCGATACTCCCGACAGCTACCGCATGCGCCTCGAATTCAAGGCCGCCGGCAGCGACATCTGGCAAGACATGGTGAACGGCGTCTACCGGCGCGTTTCGCCTTCCTCCATCACCCTCTCGTAAAAAGGTTGGGCATGTCCATTCTCGTCGACAAGAACACCAAAGTCCTGGTCCAGGGCCTGACCGGCAAGACCGGCACCTTCCACACCGAGCAGGCGCTGGCCTATTACGGCACGCAGATGGTCGGCGGCATCCACCCCAAGAAGGGTGGCGAGACCTGGACCGGCGCCAAGGGCGAGGCCTTGCCGATCTTCGCGTCGGTCGCCGAAGGCAAGGAGAGGACCGGCGCCACCGCCTCGGTCGTCTATGTGCCGCCGGCGGGCGCGGCCGAAGCCATCATCGAGGCCATCGAGGCCGAGATCCCGTTCATCGTCTGCATCACCGAGGGCATCCCGGTGATGGACATGGTGCGCGTCAAGGCGCGCCTGGAAAAGTCGAAGTCGCGGCTGCTCGGCCCGAACTGCCCCGGCATCCTGACGCCTGAGCAGTGCAAGATCGGCATCATGCCCGGCAACATCTTCAAGAAGGGTTCGGTGGGCGTTGTTTCGCGCTCGGGAACGCTTACCTATGAGGCGGTGTTCCAGACCACCAATGTCGGCCTCGGCCAGACCACCGCGGTCGGCATCGGCGGCGACCCGGTCAAGGGCACCGAGTTCATCGACGTGCTGGAGATGTTCCTCGCCGACGACGAGACCAAGTCGATCATCATGATCGGCGAGATCGGCGGCTCGGCCGAGGAAGACGCCGCGCAGTTCCTCAAGGACGAGGCCAAGCGCGGCCGCAAGAAGCCGATGGCCGGTTTCATCGCCGGCCGCACGGCGCCCGCTGGCCGCACCATGGGTCACGCCGGCGCGGTGATCTCGGGCGGCAAGGGCGGCGCGGAAGACAAGATCGCCGCGATGGAATCCGCGGGCATCCGCGTATCGCCATCGCCGGCGCGTCTCGGCACGACGCTGGTCGAGGCGATCAAGGGTTAGGCAATGGGCAGTCGGCAATAGGCAGTCGGTTCATTTTCCGATTGCCGACTGCCGAAGACCGACTACCGAAATCAGGAGACGGAGCCGACGCTCCGAGACAACAGATGGCACGACAAGATCAGGCCAACGACCAGTTTTCCCTCACCTCGTTCCTTTATGGCGGCAACGCCGACTATATCGACGCGCTTTATGCCGCCTATGAGGACAATCCCGCCTCGGTCGATCCGCAGTGGCAGGAATTCTTCGCCGCGCTGAAGGACGATGCGTCCGATGTGCGCAGGAACGCCAAGGGCGCATCCTGGGCGCGGCCGTCCTGGCCGCTGACCGCCAATGGCGAACTGGTTTCGGCGCTCGACGGCAATTGGGGCCTGGTCGAAAAGACGATCGAGAAGAAGGTCAAGGAAAAGGCCGTCGCCAACGGCGTCGCCATCTCCGAGGCCGATGTCCATCAGCAGACGCGCGATTCCGTGCGCGCCATCATGATGATCCGCGCCTTCCGCATGCGCGGCCATCTGCACGCCAATCTCGATCCGCTCGGCATCGCCAACCCGCTCGAGGACTACAACGAGCTGTCGCCGCAGAATTACGGCTTCACCGAAGCCGACTACGACCGGCCGATCTTCCTCGACAATGTTCTGGGCCTCGAATTCGGCACCATCCGGCAGATGCTGGAAATCCTCACCCGCACCTATTGTTCGACGCTCGGCGTCGAGTTCATGCATATCTCCGATCCCGAGGAGAAGGCGTGGATCCAGGAGCGCATCGAGGGCACCGACAAGGAAATCTCCTTCACCGCCGAAGGCAAGAAGGCCATTCTGCAGAAGTTGATCGAGGCCGAAGGCTTCGAGCAGTTCCTCGACGTGAAGTACAAGGGCACCAAGCGTTTCGGTCTCGATGGCGGCGAATCGCTGATCCCGGCGCTGGAGCAGATCTTGAAGCGCGGCGGCGCGCTTGGCCTCAAGGAGGTCGTGCTCGGCATGGCCCATCGCGGCCGCCTCAACGTGCTCTCCCAGGTGATGGCCAAGCCGCATCGCGCCATCTTCCATGAGTTCAAGGGCGGCTCCTACGCACCCGACGACGTCGAGGGCTCGGGCGACGTGAAGTACCATCTCGGCGCTTCGTCGGACCGCGAGTTCGACGGCAACAAGGTGCACCTGTCGCTGACCGCCAACCCCTCGCATCTGGAAATCGTCGACCCGGTGGTGATGGGCAAGGCCCGCGCCAAGCAGGACCAGATGGCTGGCCGCGAGCGCGGCGAGATCGTCTCGCTGTCGGAGCGCGCCAAGGTGATGCCGCTGCTGCTGCATGGCGACGCCGCTTTCGCCGGCCAGGGCGTGATCGCTGAAATCCTCGGCCTGTCGGGCCTGCGCGGCCACCGCGTCGCCGGTACGCTGCACTTCATCATCAACAACCAGATCGGCTTCACCACGAACCCGCGCTTCTCGCGCTCGTCGCCTTACCCGTCCGACGTCGCCAAGATGATCGAGGCGCCGATCTTCCACGTCAACGGCGACGATCCGGAAGCGGTGGTGTTCGCCGCCAAGGTGGCGACCGAATTCCGCATGAAGTTCCACAAGCCGGTGGTCGTGGACATGTTCTGCTATCGCCGCTTCGGCCACAACGAAGGCGACGAACCGGCCTTCACGCAGCCGATCATGTACCGCAAGATCCGCACGCAGAAGACCGCCGTGCAGCTTTATGCCGACCGCCTGATCGCCGAAGGCCATATGTCTCAGGCCGATTTCGACAAGATGAAGGCCGACTGGCGCGCGCATCTGGAAACCGAATGGGAAGTCGGCCAGGCCTACAAGCCGAACAAGGCCGACTGGCTCGACGGCGCCTGGTCCGGCCTGCGCTCGGCCGACCAGCAGGACGAGCTGCGCCGCGGCAAGACCGCGGTGCCGGTGAAGACCCTGAAGGAAATCGGCAAGAAGCTGACCGAAGTGCCGAAGGACTTCGAGGCGCACAAGACCATCGCGCGCTTCCTGGAAAACCGCCGCCAGGCGATCGAAACCGGCGAAGGCATCGACTGGTCGACGGCCGAGGCGCTGGCTTTCGGCGCGATCCTGCTCGACGGCAACCCGATCCGCCTGTCCGGCCAGGATTCCGAACGCGGCACCTTCTCGCAGCGCCACTCGGTGCTCTACGACCAGCGCGACGAGACCCGCTACATTCCGCTGAACAATCTGTCGGCCGCGCAGGCCGGCTACGAGGTCATCAACTCGATGCTCTCGGAAGAGGCGGTGCTGGGCTTCGAATATGGCTATTCGCTGGCCGAGCCCAAGGCGCTGACCTTGTGGGAAGCGCAGTTCGGCGACTTCGCCAACGGCGCCCAGGTGGTGTTCGACCAGTTCATCTCGTCGGGCGAGCGCAAGTGGCTGCGCATGTCGGGCCTCGTCTGCCTCCTGCCGCACGGCTATGAAGGCCAGGGCCCCGAGCATTCCTCGGCGCGCCTCGAGCGCTTCCTGCAGCTCTGCGCCGAAGACAACATGCAGGTCGCCAACTGCACCACGCCGGCCAACTACTTCCACATCCTGCGCCGGCAGCTGAAGCGTGACTTCCGCAAGCCGCTGATCCTGATGACGCCGAAGTCGCTGCTGCGCCACAAGCGCGCCGTATCGACCATCGCCGATCTGTCGGGCGAAAGCTCGTTCCATCGCCTGTTGTGGGACGATGCGCAGCTTTTGCCCAACCAGACGATCAAGCTGGTCAAGGATTCCAAGATCCGCCGCGTGGTGCTGTGCACCGGCAAGGTCTATTACGACCTCTACGAGGAACGCGAGAAGCGCGGCATCGACGACATCTACCTGTTGCGCGTCGAGCAGCTCTATCCGTTCCCGGCCAAGGCACTGATCACCGAGCTTTCGCGCTTCCGCAACGCCGAGATGGTGTGGTGCCAGGAAGAGCCCAAGAACATGGGCGCCTGGTCGTTCATCGACCCGTATCTGGAATGGGTGCTCGCCCATATCGACGCCAAGCATCAGCGCGTTCGCTACACCGGCCGCCCGGCCGCCGCTTCGCCGGCCACCGGCCTGATGTCGAAGCATCTGGCGCAGCTCGCCGCATTCCTCGAAGACGCGCTCGGCGGCTGAGCCGGGCTTGATAACTGAACCGAACCGAAAACAACGGACAGGCACATGGCTACCGAAATCAAAGTCCCGACACTCGGCGAGTCCGTCACCGAAGCCACGATCGGCAAGTGGTTCAAGAAGGTTGGCGACGCCATCGCCGCCGACGAACCGCTGGTCGAGCTGGAAACCGACAAGGTGACGGTGGAAGTGCCGGCTCCGGCCGCGGGCACGCTGGCCGAGATCATCGTCAAGGAAGGTGAGACCGTCGGCGTCGGCGCCCTGCTCGGCTCGATTTCGGCCGGTGCGGGTGCCCCCGCCGCCAAGCCGGCAGCCGTCGCCCAGGCGTCCGCGCCGACCGCCGCTTCGACTGTCAAGGAAGCCGTTGCCCAGACCGCCATGCCGCCGGCACCGAGCGCCGCCAAATTGCTCGCCGAAAGCAACATCGCGGTCGACCAGGTTGCGGGTTCCGGCAAGCGCGGCCAGGTGCTGAAGGGCGACGTGCTTGACGCCATTGCCAAGGGCGTTTCCGCCCCGGCCGCGGCGCCCGCCGCCGCCCCGGTTGCCGTGCGCGCACCGTCCAATGCCGACGACGCCTCGCGCGAAGAGCGCGTGCGCATGACCAAGCTGCGCCAGACCATTGCGCGCCGCCTGAAGGAAGCGCAGTCGACCGCCGCCATGCTCACCACCTTCAACGAGGTGGACATGAAGGCGGTGATGGACCTGCGCAGCAAATACAAGGACGTCTTCGAGAAGAAGCACGGCGTGAAGCTCGGCTTCATGGGCTTCTTCACCAAGGCGGTGACCCATGCGCTGAAGGAAATCCCGGCCGTCAACGCCGAGATCGACGGCACCGACATCATCTACAAGAACTTCGCCCATGTCGGCGTCGCCGTCGGCACCGAGAAGGGCCTGGTGGTTCCGGTCGTCCGCAATGCCGACCAGATGTCGATCGCCGAGATCGAAAAGGAAATCGGCCGCCTTGGCCTCGCCGCGCGCGATGGCAAGCTGTCGGTCGCCGACATGCAGGGCGGCACCTTCACCATCTCCAATGGCGGCGTCTACGGGTCGCTGATGTCGACCCCGATCCTCAACGCGCCGCAGTCGGGCATTCTCGGCATGCACAAGATCCAGGACCGTCCGGTCGTGGTCGGCGGACAGATCGTCATCCGCCCGATGATGTATCTGGCGCTCTCCTACGACCACCGCATCGTCGACGGCAAGGAAGCCGTCACCTTCCTGGTACGGGTCAAGGAAAGCCTCGAGGATCCGGAGCGGCTCGTTCTGGATCTCTAAGGCCCCGCTTCCATTTGCTGCGCGGAGAAGATTATTCTCCCTGGCCGGTCGAAACGACCGGCCGGCAAACGACTTTCGCTTGTAACTGATCATGGCGAGGCGCTCCGCGTCTCGCATCAGGGGGACAAGGAATATGGAAGCTGTTGCAGCATCGACTGAAGTCTGGGTTCTTGGCTGGAGCGCCGCGCTCCTGCTCGTACAGGTCATCGCCCAGGCTTCCACCATCGGCGATCTCGGCCCGAAATACCTGTTCAGCGCCCGCGACGAAAACCGCGTCTCGAAAAACGTTTTGGCCGGGCGCCTTCTGCGTGCCTTGCGCAACCTGCTCGAGACCTATCCGGCCTTCATCGCCCTGGTGCTGGCGCTTGCCCTCACCGGCAAGACCGGCGGCATCGCCGCCACCGGCGCGGTGGTGTGGATCGTGGCGCGCGTGCTCTACCTCATTGCTTATGCGGCGGGCATACCTGTCGTTCGCACAGTGATCTGGACCGCCTCCATCGTCGGCCTGGCGATGATGCTGGTCAGGCTGCTCGGCTGACACGGCAAGGGAATTGATCGGGGAAATAATGGAAGCAGCGGCGGCGTCGGTTGAGATTTTGGTCCTGGGCCTGAGCGTTGCGTTCCTGATCGCCCATATCCTGGCACAGGCGCTGGCGCTCGATCTTTCCGGCGATATCAGCGTCAGATATCTGCTCGGCCCGCGCGATCAGGGGCGCCAGACCAACAGCGTGCTGGCGGGACGGCTGACGCGCGCGCTCGGCAACCTGCTCGAAACCTATCCCGCCTTCATCGCGCTGGCGCTGGCGCTAGCCGTCACCGGCAAGACCGGCGGGCTTGGCGCCACCGGCGCATGGCTGTGGTTTGCCGCCAGGATCGTGTATCTCGGTCTCTATGCGGCGGGCGTTCCGGTCCTGCGCACCATCGTATGGTTCGTCTCCCTCCTCGGTCTCGTCTTGATGCTGGTCAGGTTGATGGCTTAGGACTGGGCAGGGCTGCGACGGGCAGGATATCGATCGATGCACTACGTCTATGAATTCCTCGGCCTGATGGCCGTCTTCTCGGTCCTGGTGGTCTCGCCCGGCGCCGATTTCCTGCTCGTCGTGCGGCAAAGCCTGGTGCACGGCCGGCGCACGGCCATTGTCACCAGCTTCGGCATCGGCGCCTCGCTGCTGTTCCACATCGGCTACACCATCCTCGGCATCGGCATCATCGTCGCCAAATCGCTGTTCCTGTTCGGTCTGCTGAAATGGGCGGGTGCGGCCTATCTCGTCTATCTCGGCTGGAAGTCGCTGCGCGCCGACACCTTCGAAATGCCGGACACGGCCGAGGCGACGACGCCGGCCGCGCCGCCTTCGGCATTGCGCTGCTTCCTGCTCGGCTTCGCCACCAATGCGTTGAACCCGAAGCCGGTGCTGTTCTTCCTGTCGCTGTTCACCGCGCTCGTCAGCCACGACACGCCGGCCACGGTGCAGGCGGTCTACGGTCTCTTGATGGCGGCAACGCTGATCCTGTGGTTCGTCGCGGTCTCGTCCTTTTTCACGGTTGCCTCCGTCAGGGCGCGTTTCCTTGCCTGGGGCCGCTGGTTCAACCGCGTCACCGGCGTCATCTTCATTGGCCTTGGCATACGCCTGGCCACGCAGCAGGCGAGCTGAGCGCCGCATGTCGAGGCTGTCGGTCCTGATCCAATCCCTGGCTCTGCTCGGCGCCTCGCCAGCACTGGCGGCGTGCCCGATCGAACTCGCCGTCTATGGCGAGCGCGAGCAGGCGGCGGAGATCGATTTCAGGCCGACCATGGGCTCGGCCACGACCACCAACACCTTCAAGATGGTGGTCGGCAAGGATGTGATGCTGGATGGCGTCGTCTTGTGGAGCGGCGATGCCGCCCGCCCACATGGCTCACTCATGCACCAATGCCCCGAAGGCGACGTCACCGGCGGGGAACTCGCGGCCTGCACCGTCTGGGAAGGCGTGATCTATACGGCCGACGCCAAGGGCGCGGTCGACCTTCTGCCCAATGAGCGCAAGGACGCGCCGGCCACGCTGATCTTCCCCGATCTCGCCGGACAGCTCGGCCGCTCAGCCATCCACGATAAATTGCCCAAACTGCCTTGGGATGTCTTTGCGCTGAAAGGCTGCCAGGAATGACCGCGCCCGGAAAAACCCTGCTCGTCACCGGCGGCAGCCGTGGCATCGGCGCCGCAGTGTGCCGGCTGGCGGCCGGAGCGGGCTACCGCGTCGCGATAAACTACGCCTCCAACCAGGAGGCAGCCGAAACGCTGGTCGCCGAGATCAAGGCCGGAGGCGGCGAAGCCTTCGCCGTCAAGGGCGATGTCGGCGACGAGGCCAACGTGCTCTCCATGTTCGAAACCGTCGACAAGCGCTTTGGATCGCTCGACGCCTTCGTCAACAATGCCGGCGTGGTCGATGCCAAGGCGCGTGTCGACGAACTGAGCGCCGCGCGCCTGGAACGCATGATGCGCATCAACGTCATCGGCTCGATCCTCTGTGCCCGCGAGGCGGTCAGACGCATGTCGACGCTGCGCGGCGGCAAGGGCGGCTCCATCGTCAACCTCTCGTCCGCCGCCGCGTTGCTGGGCTCGCCCGGCGAATATGTCGACTATGCCGCCTCCAAGGGCGCCATCGACACCTTCACCCTCGGCCTGGCCCGCGAGGTCGCCAATGAAGGCGTGCGCGTCAACGCCGTCCGGCCGGGCATCATCGACACCGAAATCCATGCCTCCGGCGGTCAGCCGGGACGCGTCGCGGCAATCCGCGACAGCGTACCGATGAAACGCGAGGGCAAGGCGGAAGAAGTCGCCCATGCCGTGCTCTGGCTTTTGTCGGACGAGGCATCATATACGACGGGCTCGATTGTGAACGTAAGCGGCGGCCGCTGACCGCCCAGCAGGAAGGACAGGACCATGGCTTATGACGTCGTCGTTATCGGATCTGGCCCGGGCGGCTATGTGTGCGCCATCAAGGCGGCGCAGCTTGGCCTGAAGGTGGCCGTGGTCGAGAAGCGCGAGACTTATGGCGGCACCTGCCTCAACATCGGCTGCATCCCGTCCAAGGCACTGCTGCACGCTTCCGAAATGCTGGCCGAGGCGCAGCATTCCTTCGACACGCTGGGCGTCGAGGTCGGCACGCCGAAGCTCAATCTGAAGAAGATGATGGCGCATAAGGACGCGACCGTGGCGTCCAACGTCACTGGCGTCGCCTTCCTGTTCAAGAAGAACAAGATCGACGCCTTCCGCGGCACCGGCAAGGTGGTCTCCGCCGGCAAGGTTTCCGTCACCGGCGAGGACGGCAAGGTCCAGGAGATCGAGGCGAAGAACATCGTCATCGCCACCGGGTCCGACGTCGCCGGCATTCCGGGCGTCAAGGTCGACATCGACGAGAAGGTCATCGTCTCGTCCACCGGCGCGCTGTCGCTGGAGAAGGTGCCCGGTCATCTCGTCGTGGTCGGCGGCGGCGTCATCGGCCTCGAGCTCGGCTCGGTCTGGTCCCGCCTCGGCGCCAAGGTCACCGTCGTCGAATATCTGGATTCCATTCTCGGCGGCATGGATGGCGAAGTGTCCAAGCAGTTCCAGCGCATGCTGGCCAAGCAGGGCTTCGAGTTCAAGCTGGGCGCCAAGGTCACCGGCGTCGCCAAGGCCAAGAAGGGCGCGACGGTCACGTTCGAACCGGTCAAGGGCGGCGCGGCCGAGACCATCGAGGCCGACGCTGTGCTGATCGCCACCGGCCGCCGGCCCTACACCGACGCGCTCGGTCTCAAGGAGGCCGGCGTTGAACTGGACGAGCGCGGCCGCGTCAAGACCGACAACCATTGGCGCACCAACGTGCCCGGCATCTATGCCATCGGCGACGTCATCGCCGGGCCGATGCTGGCGCACAAGGCCGAGGACGAAGGCGTTGCCGTGGCCGAAAGCATCGCCGGCCAGGCCGGTCATGTGAACTACGACGTCATCCCGAGCGTGGTCTACACCAGCCCCGAAGTCGCCTCGGTCGGCAAGACCGAAGAGGAACTGAAGAAGGCCGGCATCGACTACAAGGTCGGCAAGTTCCCCTTTACCGCTAATGGCCGCGCGCGCGCCATGCTGCACACCGACGGTTTCGTGAAGATCCTGGCCGACAAGGCCAGCGACCGCGTGCTCGGCGTGCACATCCTCGGTTTCGGCGCCGGCGAGATGATCCACGAGGCGGTGGTGCTGATGGAGTTCGGCGGTTCTTCGGAAGACCTCGCCCGCAGCTGTCACGCCCACCCAACCATGTCGGAGGCGGTCAAGGAAGCGGCGCTCGCCACCTTCTTCAAGCCAATTCACCTGTGAGGTCGCGGCGCGCGCCGCATCCTCGCTTCGCCCAAAAAGAAACGGCCCGCTTTTTAGCGGGCCGTTCTGTTTTCTGGTGTCCGGTTATTGAGCCGGAGCAGCCGGAGCCGGGTTTGCAGGCGCCGGCGCGGTCGTAGCGGGTGCCGGAGTTGCCGGAGCGGGAGCAGCCGGCTTGGCCGGTTCGGCGGCGGGCGCCGCCGGTGCCGGAGCAGGCGTGCTGGCTGCCGGAGCCTCGGCCGGTGCCGTGTGCTCGCCACCGCTGCGGCCGAAGACGAAATACGCGACGACGGCCAGAACGACGATTACGAGCGCGATCAGCCAGCTGCTGCCGCCACCACCGGAGCCGGAAGAGCTGTTGGATGAATCCGCCATGGGAAGTCCTCCTGGGAGAAAGTTTTCAATCAATGCCAATCAACGCGTCGCGCGTGATTGTGTGTAAAATTTAGAAGGTGCATGGGACCAAAACAACGACGGGACCATGAAAATCACCGTATCACCCAGCTTTTTCAGCTGCGGATCGGCGAAAACGCGCTTTTTTCAGCCCACGGCGGGTTTTTCTGCTGCGGAAAATCATGACGCGCCGAACAATCGAATCAAATGGCCAGCGACGTTTCGTCAGCTCGTTCTGGCACCGAAACGATACTATTTTCGGCTGGTTACAAGCTGGCTTCAGCCGGAGCGACCAATATGGCAACAGTGCAGGGTCTTTCGGACTATGCCGGGATATTGCCCGGTGCCAATTTCTTCGACAGCTTCGCGATCGAAATCGCCGGTGAGCAGCTCGACGCGCGAACGGCGGCGGAGCGCGTGATGTCGCGCAGGCCGGCCTGGGTCGACTGGTTGCTGGCGCTGCGCAACATCCTGGTCGGCCCCTTCGGCCTGAAGACCGGGCCCGTCGACATGCCGGCCGACCAGGAGGTGATCGGCCTGTTTCCGCTGATCAGCGAAAGCCCGTCCACCGTGGTGCTCGGTCTCGACGATCGGCATCTCGATTTCAGGCTGGTGGTGAAAGTCGACGCGTTGAGCGGCAGCAGGCAGTCGATCAGCGCTTCGACGCTCGTCGCCACGCACAACCTACTCGGTCGCGCCTATCTGGCCACCATCATGCCGTTCCACCGCGTCATCGTGCCGGCGATGCTGGCGCGGGTCGCCTGAAGGGCGATCAGTTCGCCGCCGTGACGGTGTAGCCGGCCTTGCGGAAATCCTCGACCAGTCCTTCCGCGCCGGGCAGATGCAGCGCGCCGACGGCCATGAACACATTGCCCTTGGCCAGGATCGGCAAGGCGCGCTCGGCCATCACCGTATTGCGCTTGTTCACGATGGCTTCCTCGAAGGCCGAATAACCTTCCTCGTCGCCCGCCACATCCGGCAGCGTTGCCCGAAACAGCGGCCAGATCATGCCGATGTCGCCGCGCTGGTAGAGCACGATCATCGTCTCCGACACGTCGTTGATCTTGTCGCCGAGCTTCAGCGTCTCCACCAGCCCCTTGATGTGCTGCTGCATCGGCAGCGAGGCCATGGCGCGCAGCTGGTCGGTGGCCGTCTCCAGCCCCTCCAAGCCCTTGCCGGACGCCTTGGCCTGTTCCGCCAGCTTGACGTCGAGCACCGGGGCACCGGCGCTCTTGCGGGCCATCTCGCAGGCCGGCAGCGAGACCATCGCCGACAGCATCCATGGTTTCATCTTGGCGACGCTCGCCGCCGGAATGCCGCGCGCATCGAGGCCGCTCTCCAAGATCTTGGCATCCTCCGGCGGCAGCAGCGACGTCAACGTCGTGCCGTCGGTGAACATCATCAAATCAGGCTCCCTGGCCAGGGCCCCCATCATCTTGCCCTGGTCGAGCACGTCGGTCGTCTCGATGATGACCGTATTGGCGCCGTCGAAAGCCTTCTGCGCCGCCTCCGGCAGGGTCACCACGCGCGGGTCGGTCATATGCATGGTGCCGAACAGCCAGGATGGCTTCTCGCCGGGCTTTTCCAGCCTCCACAACCGGCCCTTGCCGTTGGGCACGGCGGCCGCCTCCTTTTCGATCTTCGCATAGGTGGCGGGATCGCTCTTCTGCAGCGCGGCGACCATATCGGCGCCGCTGCACGACACCATCTCGGCATGCGCGCGGCCGGCGGCCAGCAGCGCCACGATCAGGAAGGACAGGAACAGAAGCACGTTGACCGCCGCGAGCAGCTTCAACGACAGATGCGCGACACGGTCGGTCTTGGTCGGAACGAGATGCATGCCAATCGTTCTAGGCGCCAAAGGCGGCAAAACGGTTAACCGCGCGATGAAAATTGTCACCGCCCGCTGGCAAGCCGGGGCTCAGGCGCGGGGATGCGCGGCTTCGTAGATATCGAGCAGGCGGGCGGTGTCGACGCCGGTATAGATTTGCGTCGTCGACAGCGAGGCATGACCGAGCAGTTCCTGGATGGTGCGCAGGTCGCCGCCGCGGCCGAGCAGATGCGTGGCGAAGGAATGCCTGAGCGCATGCGGCGTCGCCGTCTCCGGCAGGTTCAGCGCCGAACGCAGCTTCACCATCTCGCGCTGGATGATCGCCGGATTGAGCGGGCCGCCGCGCGCGCCGCGAAACAGCGGCCCGTCCGCGCCCAGACGATAGGGGCAGAGCTTGCGGTATTCGGCGATCGCCTGGAAGGCCACCGGCAGCACCGGCACCAGCCTGGTCTTGCCGCCCTTGCCGGTGACACGCAGCACCGTCTCCGAACTATGCGCGAGATCGGCCCCGGTGAGGCCGAGCGCCTCGGAAATGCGCAGGCCCGAACCGTAGAGAAGCGTCAAGACGGCGGCGTTGCGGGCTGCGATCCACGGTTCTTCGGCAAGCTGTTCGCCGGCCGAAACCACGCGCCGCGCATCCGCCGCGGTCAGCGGCTTGGGCAGCGATTTCGGCTGTTTCGGCGCGCGCAGTGCCACCGCGCCCGCCGCATTCACCAACCCGCGCCGTTCCAGGAAACGCAGCAGCGAGCGCACACCGGCCAGCCCGCGCCCCAAAGTGCGGGCGCCGGCGCCTTCATTGCGGCGCAGGGCGAGGAAACCGCGAAAATCGGCCGGGCGCAGCGCCGCGACATCGGCGATGCCCGGCGGACCGCCGCAATGGCCGGTCAAAAATTGCAGGAACTGGCGGGTGTCGCGCTCATAGGCTTCCACCGTCAGCGCCGACAGCCGGCGCTCGCCGGCCAGTGCCTTCAGCCAGCTTTCGCGAGCGGCCTGGAGGTCCGGTTTGGCGGCGATGAGGAATTCCTGCATTGGCAGAACAGGCCCGATTGAATAAGGCAGTATTTGCCGATCAGGTTAGCAAGCGATGAAGCGCAGGCGATGAGCAAACCGAAAAATCCGATCCAGATGGCCGTCATCGGTGCCGCGCACGGCATCAAGGGCGAGCTGCGCGTGAAGACCTTCACCGGCGACCCGCTGGCGCTCGCCGACTACGGACCGCTCTACGCCAGGGACGGCCGCGCCTTCGAGATCACCGATATCCGACCCGCCAACGAGGTGGTTGTGGTGCGCTTCAAGGGCGTCAGTGACCGCAACGCCGCCGAGGCGCTGACCGGAACGGAACTGTTCGTCGACCGCTCGGCGCTGCCCGACGATGGCGACGAGGACGAATTCTACCATGCCGACCTGGTCGGCCTCGCGGTCAGGGACGATACGGGTGCCGTCATCGGCAAGGTGGCGGCGGTGCAGAATTTCGGCGGCGGCGATATTCTCGACATTACGCTCGGCTCCCGCAAGGGCGTGCTGGTCCCGTTCACCCACGCCGCCGTGCCGGAAGTTTCGATTGCAGATGGCTTCGTGCGCCTCGACCCGGTCGCGGCCGGTCTTGTCGAGGATGAGGACGGCGACGGCGAACCGAACATCGGCCCGGCGCCCGGCGACGACGGTTTCGATGCGAAGCGCCGCCCACGCGGTCCGAAAGGTGCCGGGGGCAACCGGTGAGCTTCGCCGCTTCGGTTCTCACCCTCTATCCGGAGATGTTTCCGGGCGCGCTTGGCCTTTCGCTGGCCGGCCGCGCGCTGGAGCGGGGCGACTGGTCGCTCGACGCCGTCCAGATCCGCGACTTCGCCACCGACAAGCACCGCACGGTGGACGACAGCCCGGCCGGCGGCGGCGCCGGCATGGTGATGCGCGCCGACGTGCTGGCCCGTGCCATCGATCGCACCGGCCCGCAGGGCGACCCGCGCCCGAAGCTTTTGATGAGCCCGCGCGGAAAACCGCTGACCCAGGCGCGCGTGCGCGAACTGGCGGCCGGGCCGGGCGTCATCATCCTGTGCGGCCGTTTCGAAGGCGTCGACCAGCGGGTCATCGAGGCGCGCAACCTGGAAGAAGTCTCCGTCGGCGATTTCATCCTGTCCGGCGGCGAGCCGGCGGCGCTGGTTCTGCTCGATGCAGTCGTGCGGCTCCTGCCCGGCGTCATGGGCAACGAGCGCTCCGGCGAGGAGGAGAGCTTCGAGAACGGCCTGCTCGAACACCCGCACTACACCCGCCCGCAGGAATTCGAGGGCCGGCAAATCCCCGACGTGCTGATCTCGGGCAATCACGGCAAGATTGCCCAATGGCGGCACGAGCAAGCGGAAAAGCTGACGGCCGAACGCCGGCCGGATTTGCTGGCAGGCAAATCCTGAAGGCGCCTACGCCTTCAGGAAATAATACGCCGCCAAAAACAGCCCGACGGCGATGACGAAGATACGCACCGCGTTCTGCGGCACGCGCTTGGCGATCCACACGCCAAGGTAACCGCCGAGCGCCACGGCCGGGATCATCACCAGCGCCTGCGGCCATGACACCACGCCGCCCGACACGAAGATCAGGATGGCGACGGCGGCAATGACGATGGAGAACATGTTCTTCAGGGCATTGAGGCGGTGGTAGTCGCCGCTTTGAGTGAGGCCCAGCGTCGCCAGCATCATCACCCCCATGCCGGCGCCGAAGAAGCCGCCATAGACGGCGGTGGCGAACTGCATCGCGGCACCCGCGACGGACCCGACGGCGGCCGGTTGGCCGGGTTTCGGTTTCGGCTTCAGCCATGGCCCGGCGGCGAACAGCGCGGTGGCGGCGATCAAGAGCCACGGCACCATGGCGCGGAACGACGGATTGTCGAGCGCCAGAAGCAAAAGCGCGCCACCCAGCGCGCCGATAGCCGAAACGATGCAAAGCAGCACGGCGCTGCGCCAGATCGCCCTAATGTCGCTCCAATAGGCCAGCGTCGAGGTGATGTAGCCGGGAAACTGCGTGATCGACGACGTCGCATTGGCCGCGATCGGCGGAATGCCAAGCACGCTCATCGCCCCGAAAGTGAGAAAGGTGCCGCCGCCAGCGACGGCATTGACGATGCCGGAAAGCAGCCCGGCGACGAAGAGGATGGCTGCGTCGATGAACGTCAAGGCGTCGGTAAGCCCCTGTCGCAAGCAATGATGCGAGGTTTAGTGTCTGAATCAAAAAACCGCTAGGCCGAGGCGAAAATGGTGGTTTTCGAGCATCGGAGCGGAGCGTACATAAAGTACGCGAGCACCGAAGCGCAGAAAAGCGCCGTTTGCAGCCCGGCATCGCGACTTTTGGATCAGACACTTACGGGCCGCATCGCCTTTGCGCAAGCAAACTCAGCCCTTGCCGAGCAGCTCCAGCAATGCCTGCGCCGTCGCCCGGGGTGCCTCCTGCGGAATGTTGTGCCCGACGCCCGGCAGAATGCGCCGTTCGAACGGGCCGGAAAACTGGTGGCCGTCTTCCTCGTCCGGCGGGCCGACGCCGTCGTCGGCACCGCACAGCGATATGGTCGGCACCGAAATCAGCGGTTGTTCGGCCAGCCGGTCCTCGACGGGCTGCAGGATGGGATCTCCCGGTGCGTAGCCGTAGCGGTGCCGGTAGGAATGGATGACGATGTCGACGAAATCGGGATTCTGGAAGGAAGCGGCCGACAGCGCGAAGGCATCGTCCGTGAACGCCCAGGTGGGCGACCACAATTTCCACAACAGCCGGGCCAGCGCGTCGCGGTTTTCGGTCAGACCGCGCACGCCGCGCGCCGAATGGAAATAATACTGATACCAGTAGCGGTGCTCGGTCTCGGGCGAGGCCGGGTTCACGGAAGCGGGGATGTTCTGGATGTTGTAGCCGTCGCCGGTGACCAGGCAGCGCGCCCGCTGCGGCCAGAGTGCCGCAACGATGCAGGCGGCGCGCCCACCCCAGTCGTAACCGGCCAGCGACGCCTTTTCGATCGACAGCGCATCCATCAGGTCGACGAGGTCCAGCCCCAGCGCCGCCTGCTGGCCAGAGCGCATCGTCTCGGAAGACAGGAACCGCGTCGCCCCGTAGCCGCGCAGATAAGGCACGATGACACGATGCCCCTGCGCCACAAGGAGCGGCCAGACCTCGTCATAGCAGCGCGGATCGTAGGGAAAGCCATGCAAGAGGACGATTGCGTCGCCGCCGGGCTCGCCATGCTCCTCATAGGCGATGTCGAGCATGGTGGCGCGGGCGAAGCGGATAGGGTAGGGTCCGGTCATAGGCGAGCTCCCCATAAGACCGCCTTTTTTGGCATTCTGGTGCTATTTGACCAACCGGCCACGCTAAAAAATAGCGTTGGACAGGTGACAAGAGCGCGAAATAGCGCTATGTGCCGCGCCGAACCGGACAAGCATCGTCCGGACCCGTCAACTATGGCGGTGTAGTCGCCCCTGCCTGACATCCTCGGATGAAGGGCATAACCGAGCGGTCCCGGAAGTCGATTTCAGGAACTGCAAGGCGAGCGTAGGGCGCTCTGACTGTCGGAAGAACAAGAAGTGGATTGTTAAGATGGATATCCTCCGTCAGCTCGAGGCCGAACAGGTCGCCAAGATCGAAGCCAAGCGCAAGCTTCCCGAATTCCAGCCCGGCGATACCGTGCGCGTCCAGGTGCGCGTCACCGAAGGCAGCCGCACCCGCGTGCAGGCCTATGAGGGCGTCGTCATCGCCCGCTCCGGCTCCGGCTTCCAGGAGAATTTCACCGTCCGCAAGATTTCCTACGGCGAAGGCGTGGAGCGCGTGTTCCCGGTCTACTCGCCGATGATCGAAGCGGTCGAGATCGTCCGCCGCGGCAAGGTGCGCCGCGCCAAGCTCTATTACCTGCGCGACCGTCGCGGCAAGTCGGCTCGCATTACCGAGAACACCGGCGTGCGCGCCCGCAAGCTGAACGACGAGGAGCGCGAGGCGCTCGCCGCCGAGAAGGCCAAGATCGAGGCCGAGAAGGTCGCCGCCGCCGAGGCTCTGGCTGCCGAGAAGGCCGCACAGGAAGCCGCCGAGAAGAAGGCCGCCGCCGCTGCTGAAGCCACGGCCGCCGAATAAGATCTTCGGACAAATACAGGTTTGGAAAAGGCGGCTTCGGCCGCCTTTTTCGTTTTGGCGACGAGTAACCTCACGCGCCGTATCCACTTGACTCTTTTCGTTATCGGTCGTCTTTCATAAAAGATGAGCTCTGGGGGGAGTGTACCGGACCCATACTTCGTTGCCTATTTCGATGAAGCTGGTGATCCTGGAATCAAAACTGTTGCACCAATAGATCCGAACGGGGCGAGCGAATGGTTCACGGTCGGCTGTACGGTTGTGCGTGCTACTAATGAACCCGGATTGGTGCCTCTCGTACAGTCGATTAAGAAGTCAGTTTTTTCCACGCAAAGCCCCGACTTGCATTTTCGAAATCTGGTCGAACATAAGAAGCTACCCGTCTGCCAAGCTTTAGCCGCAGCGAATTTGCGCTTTTTCGTCATCGCTTCAAACAAGAAGAACATGCGAGGATATCGCAACCCTCAAGCAGAGGCGGTTTCACTGCATAAGCATAACTACTTCTACAACTACTGCATCCGCGTTTTGCTCGAACGAGTTAGCCAATGGTGTGCGCGGCGTTCGATCTACGAAACTGGCGAACCCAAACACGTCAAACTAGTATTTTCGAAGCGTGGCGGGCACTCCTACCGTCACGTCGAAACGTACATACACCTTCTCGCTAACCAGGCGGAAAATGGTCGAATATATCAGTCGGCCAATGTTCCCGATTTTAGAGTCCTCGATCATCGTTTGATCGAGGTGATCGAGCACAACAAAAACGCAGGTTGTCAGATTGCTGACGTTGTTGCGAGCGCCTTCTATCAAGCAGCAAACGCTGGAACGAAAAAGTGGAATACCGAATACGCGGAAGCTCTTAAAGACCGAGTGGCGTCGAGAGCGGACGGCCGACATGCAGGATTCGGCATTACATTGTTGCCGTGGAAGAACTGGACGCTACGCCTCACAGATGCGCAAAAGAAAATCTTTCGATTTTACGGCTACGAAATATGAAAGCGGCGGGCCCTGGCTTCGTTACCATCGGCGGCGTGTAGGCCCCCATCCCGAGGGGGACCGTCCGTCCAACTGCCGCATCTAGGATCCGGCCCGAAGTTCTCCCAGCGTTTCCCGCCACGGGCATAAGTGGTACATTTTCATCAAAAAGTCAAGTGAATCAACGCCTTAATCGACTAAGCCCTTGATTGGGATTCATTATTTCACTTGCGTGATGATACCCTCGGGGTGGAACCGCCAATTGAACGGCCTCGGTAATGTGTGCCCTCGGACCTCGATAAGTCTCCGATTGACAAGCTGCGTACCGCTTCCTGCGACCGCTTTCACGCGGTCTGGAATTACGAAAGAGCGGTTGACTCGCATTATTTTGTACACTAATGATTTGTACACAAATTAATTGGAGATGACGATGTCCGCATTGTATTCCACCGAAGCCCGCGCCGTCGGCGGCCGCGCCGGCCATGTTAAGTCCTCGGACGGCCTGATCAGCCTCGACCTTGCCATGCCGAAGGAACTGGGCGGCAAGGGCGGCGCCACCAATCCCGAGCAGCTTTTCGCCGCCGGCTATTCCGCCTGTTTCGAAAGCGCCATGCGCTTCATCGCCGGCAAGCAGAAGCTTTCGCTCACCGACGCCGCGGTGACGGCGAAGATCGATCTTCTCCCGAACGGCGAGGGCGGTTTCCGGCTGGGCGCCGCGCTCACCGCTGAAACCAAGGGCCTCGACCAGGCCGCTGCCGAGGCGCTTGTCGCCGCCGCCCACAAGGTCTGCCCCTATTCCAATGCGCTGAAGGGCAATGTCGACGTCGCCCTGTCGGTCCAGGCCGGTTGAACGTGACGGGCACGATCGAGCATGGAGCTGCGCCGGGCCGGGCCGAAACGCCCCGGCTCGACCGGCAGCTTTGTTTTGCGCTCTATTCGGCCAGCGGCCTGATGACCAAGCTCTACAGGCCGCTGCTGGCGCCGCTCGGTCTCACCTATCCGCAATACCTCACTATGCTGGCGCTGTGGGAAAAGGCGCCGCGCACGGTGGGCGAACTGGGCGATACGCTCGGCCTCGATCCGGCCACGCTGACGCCGCTGCTGAAGCGCATGGAGGCGGGCGGGCTGATCAGCCGCCGCCGCGACCCCGCCGACGAACGCCGCGTGCTGGTGGAGCCGACCGCGCAGGGCGAGGCGCTGCGTACCGCCGCCAGCGGCGTGCAAGCCGCACTCGCCTGCCGCGTGCCGCTCGCCCCGGCCGAGCTCGCCGGCCTGCGCGAAACGCTGAATGCCCTGATCGGCCAATTGCGCGTTGCGGAAGCCGAGACCGTCGAGACGGAGTAAGGCTGCGGGATCGGGAGATAAATCGTCCCCGATTCCGCCATTCCTGGGTATCGATTTCCAGTTTCCTCCTGCCGGGCGCAGCGCGGCGGCTTGCAAGGCCGCGCCAGAAGGCTAATGTCGGCGCGATCCTTTTCGACCGCCGAACCCGCGCGGTCCATTTCCCGGGGGAAGTACCATGATCCGATCGAAACTCGTGCTGGCCGCGATTGCCGCCTGCCTTCTCGCGCCGTTCGCGGCCAACGCCCAGACCTTGCCCGATCTCGCCGGCAAGAAGGTCGTGGTGGTGACGGAAAACGCCTACCCGCCGCTGCAGTTCGTCGATCCCAAGTCCGGCAAGCAGATCGGCTGGGAATATGATTTCATGAACGAAATCGCCAAGCGGCTGAACTTCAAGGTCGAATACCAGAACACCTCCTGGGACGCGATGATCCAGGCCGTCGCCGACAAGCAGTACGACATCGGCATGACCGGCATCACCATCAATGACGAGCGCAAGGCCAAGGTCGATTTCTCCGACCCCTATATGCGCAACGAGCAGTTCATGCTGGTGCGCGGCGACGAAAGCCGCTTCACCGAGGCCAAGAGTTTCGCCGCGTTGAAGGACGGCCTGATCGGCGCGCAGCCGGGCACTTCGCCCTTCTACACCGCCGTCTATTCCGTACTCGACGGCAATGAACACAACCCGCGCATCAAGCTGTTCGAGACCTTCGGCGCCACCGTGCAGGCGCTCAAGGCCGGCGACGTTGACGTGGTGCTGACCGACGGCACCGCCGGCAAGGGTTATGTCGAGGCTTCCGAAGGCAAGCTGAAGCTCATCGGCGGGCCGCTCGGCACCGAGGATTTCGGCTTTATCCTGGCCAAGGGCTCGGATCTGGTGAAGCCGGTCAACGCGGCGATCGCCGCGCTCAAGGCCGACGGCACGATCGACGCGCTGAACAAGAAGTGGTTCCTCGACTACAAGATCGGCCAGTAACAGGCCGCAGCCGGCTCCGTCGTCTGGCGGGGCCGGCGCTTAACCGCCCGCGGCGCCGTAGCGACTGGCGCCGGCGTGATCGACCGCGTAGAGCCAGCTGCCGTCAGCCTGCCTGCGCACGATTTCGGCGGTGAAGCCGGAATGGATGACCGCACCATTTTCATCGGCCAACGAAAAATCGGCGCGCAGCAGTGCCAGATCGCCATGCTCGACGCAGAAGGTGTTGTTCGACGCCATCGTGCCCGGCAATTCGATGAGTTTCCGCAATTCCGTCGCGATCGCCGCCTTGCCGGTGAGACTGGCGCCGCTGGCATCGACCAGCAACCGCGCGTCGTCCTCGTAGAGCGAAAGCAGCTCTTCCAGCCTGCCGGCATTGCGCAGAGCCGCAAAAGTGCCGTTCATTTGCGCGGGTCGATAGACTTTCCTTGACATTGGCTTTCTCCTGTTTCGAGAACAGAACCATGTCGTTTCAGAACTATCCAAACGGGAACCCAACATGACCGAACCGGCGATTGCCTCAGCCAGCCCTGAGACGCCCATGCCGCGCCGGCCGGACCTGTGCCCGGTCGAGGATTGGCTGGCCTTCCTCGGGCACCGCTGGAACGCGCTGCTGCTGTGGCATCTCTCGGCCGGCGCCAGGCGGCACGGCGAGCTGATGGCCTGCCTGCCCAATATCACCGCGAAAGTGCTGTCGGAGCGGCTGGACGGGTTGTTGCGGCGTGGATTGGTCGAACGCGATCAAGTCTCCGCCTTCCCGCGCGGCGTCGTCTATTCGTTGTCCGAGGGCGGCCGCCAGGTCGTTGCCATCCTCGATCGCTTCGAGACGCTGCCGTCCTCGTTCGGCGAGCCGCGACATTGATCCCGCCCGCATCCGGCAAGCAGGCCAAGGAATTTCCCTGGTGGCTCGCGGCGGCGGCCACCATCGCGGTCGTCGCGGCAATCGCGATCTTCACCAGCGACATCTATGCCCAGGTCTTCGGCACCGTCGTGCAGGGC
The DNA here is from genome assembly GCF_030814575.1 of Mesorhizobium sp. YL-MeA3-2017. Lineage (NCBI taxonomy): Bacteria > Pseudomonadati > Pseudomonadota > Alphaproteobacteria > Hyphomicrobiales > Phyllobacteriaceae > Mesorhizobium > Mesorhizobium sp. YL-MeA3-2017. The sequence goes on from NZ_JAUSVH010000001.1 coordinate 2,782,045, forward strand.
ATCGGCATCACCATCTTGGTCGCGCTCATCGCCTTCCTGCTGGCGGCGACGATCGGCCTCGGCATCGCCCTGATGGGTCTGTCGGGCTCGATCTGGCTCAGGCAGATCGCCCGCTTCTATGTCGAGATCATGCGCGGCATCCCGGTGCTGGTGCTGTTGTTCTGGATCGCCTTCGCCGGCGTCCCGGCCTTCGTCGCTGGCTGGAATTTCGTCACCCTGCCGCTGCAGCAGGCCGGCTACATCGACGCGCTCCTGGTGCGCGAGGTATCGCTTTTGTGGCGCGCCATCATCGCGCTCGCCTTCGGCTACTCGCCCTTCATCGCCGAGATCTTCCGCGCCGGCATCCAGTCGGTCGACATCGGCCAGATCGAAGCCGCCAAGGCGCTCGGCCTCAGCCGTGGCCAGCGCTTCCGGCTGATCGTCATGCCGCAGGCGGTGCGTGTCATCCTGCCGCCGCTCGGCAACGACTTCATCGCCATCACCAAGGATTCCTCGCTGGTCTCGGTGCTCGGCGTCGCCGACATCACCCAGATGGGCAAGATCTACGCGTCCGGCTCGTTCCGCTTTTTCGAGACCTATTCGATCGTCGCTTATATCTATCTCACCCTCACCGTTAGCCTGTCGCTTGCCCTGAGGGCTCTCGAACAACGCATGCGACGCAGCCAGCGCCCGGCGTCGTGATCTTGGGGTTTGCCCGCTGCTCGCTGTGAAGCGCCGAGCAAATTTCAGAGCGAAGGCTCCGGGTTGACGCCGACGCCGTTCCCTCCCACGCTGGCCCGACCAGGGGAGGAGACATGGCGATGGATACCGACAAGGCGCATGTGGCGCTGGACTCCGTTTACGGCGCCGGCTCGCCTGAAGCGCTCGGCGACGCCTATGCGGCCTGGGCGGCGAGCTATGACAGCGAAACCGCCTCGCTGGGTTATCTGCTGCCGTTCCTGATCGCCGCCTGGGTCACACGTTACGTGCCGGCGGGCGAGGGGCCATTGCTCGACGCCGGCTGTGGCACCGGCTTGACCGGCCCGCAGCTCAGGGCGCTCGGCTATCACGACCTCGTCGGGCTCGACCTCTCGGATGACATGCTGAAGGTCGCCGCCGGCCGGCAGGCCTATGGCGAGCTCAAAAAGGCGATGCTCGGCGGCCCGCTGCCTTGGCCCGACAGGCATTTCCGCGCCTTCTTCTCCACCGGCGTCTTCACCATCGGCCACGCGCCGGCGTCCGGCCTGCACGAATTGGTGCGCATCACCAAAAGCGGCGGCCACGCCATCTTCACCGTGCGCGACCAGGTGTTGGACAAAGGCGGCTTTCGCAACGTCTTCGCCGAGCTGGAACGGGCCGGCAAATGGCGGCCGCTCGAGGAAAGCCCGTGGTTCCGCTGCTATGCGATCGCCGACCCGGACGCGCTGGTGAAAACCTTCGTCTTCGAGGTGCTTTAGCGAAGCGGCCGGCTAAAGCCGTTCAGGCATTGGGCGGAAAGCGGAAATGACCGTTGAGGCGGAAGGCGAACAGCGTGTCCTCCACCCTGGCGCCCGCGCCGATATTGTGGACGACCAGCGGCCGCTGGCCGTCCGGCGTCATCCGGTCGGTGACGATGGCGATATGCGGCAGGTTGCCGGGCAGGCGCTGGGTCACCAGATCGCCCGGACGATAGGCCTTCGGGTCGTCGACGACATCCAGAGCCGCACCTTTTCGCCTGAAGAAGGTCTCCAGATTGGGAACGCGGCGATGGTCGATGTTGCGGTCCGGCTGCTTGCGGCCCCAGATTTTCGGATAGGCGGAGAAGCCGGCGCGCATGTCCTCGTTGACCAGCCGCTGCAGGTCGATGCCGAAGGCGTGGCGATAGGCCCGCACCACGACGTCGGTGCACACGCCGCGCTCGACCGGAACGTCGCCGCCCGGATAGTCGAGCCGCACATAGGCCGGATCGTAGAGAACGGTCACGCCGACCTGGGCGAGCCCCGCGTCGACCAGTTTCATGCCCCAGGATTGCGCCGGCGAAGCCGCCGCCGGCCGCGCCAACAGTGCCGGACAAGCGGTCAGCACCATCGATTTCAGGACAGTGCGACGATCGACCATGTGACACCCCTCGATACGACGGTCAGGGCAATCGAGCTTTCGGGCTTATTTTTGACCGGAGCAGGCGCAATTGCCGACCGGATGGATTCTTGATATGAGCCTTGGGCGATGGAAGAGCTTTTCGGCGATCCGGCCTATAAGGGCTTCGTGCTGCAGGACAAGAAGCGCCTGCCCGCGCGTTTTTTCGCCCGCATTTCCGGTACGCCGACCAGCCGACTTAGCTAGTAGCCGGCCGCGCCCGTTTGCCGGCGCGCATTTCGCATCTTCCTGCTTCACATCGACGGATTTACGCACATGAGCGCACCGCGCACCCTCTACGACAAGATTTTCGACGAACACGTGGTCGACCGCCAGGACGACGGCACCTGCCTGCTCTGGATCGACCGCCACCTCGTGCACGAAGTGACCAGCCCGCAGGCCTTCGAGGGCCTGCGCATGGCCGGCCGCAAGGTCCGTCACCCGGAAAAGACGCTGGCCGTGGTCGACCACAACGTGCCGACCTCGCCCGACCGCGTGAACGGCATCAAGAACGAGGAAAGCCGCATCCAGGTCGAGGCGCTGGCGAAAAACGCCGCCGATTTCGGCGTCGAATATTATTCCGAGAAGGATCGCCGCCAGGGCATCGTCCACATCATCGGCCCCGAGCAGGGTTTCACCCTGCCCGGCATGACCATCGTCTGCGGCGATTCGCACACCTCCACCCACGGTGCCTTCGGCGCGCTGGCGCATGGCATCGGCACTTCGGAAGTCGAGCATGTGCTGGCCACCCAGACGCTGATCCAGAACAAGGCCAAGAACATGCTGGTGCGTGTCGACGGCCAGCTGCCGGAAGGCGTCACCGCCAAGGACATTATCCTGGCCATCATCGGCGAGATCGGCACCGCCGGCGGCACCGGCTATGTCATCGAATATGCCGGCGAGGCGATCCGCGCGCTGTCGATGGAAGGCCGCATGACCATCTGCAACATGTCGATCGAAGGCGGCGCCCGCGCCGGCCTGATCGCGCCGGACGAGACCACCTTCGCTTATGTCAAAGGCAAGCCGCGCGCGCCGCAGGGCGAGGCCTGGGACATGGCGCTCGACTACTGGAAGACGCTCTATACCGACGAAGGCGCCCATTACGACAAGGTGGTGGTGCTCGACGCGGCCAAGCTGCCGCCGATCGTCACCTGGGGCTCCTCGCCGGAGGACGTCACCTCGGTGCTCGGCGTCGTGCCGAACCCCGACGAGATCGAGGACGAGAACAAGCGCAACTCCAAGAAGCGCGCGCTCGATTACATGGGCCTCACCGCCGGCACGAAGATCACCGACATCAAGCTCGACCGCGTCTTCATCGGCTCCTGCACCAATGGCCGCATCGAGGACCTGCGGGCCGTTGCCGCCGTTGCCAAGGGCAAGAAGGTGGCGGCGACGGTCAACGCCATGATCGTTCCGGGCTCGGGCCTGGTGAAGGCGCAGGCCGAGGCCGAGGGACTGGACAAGATCTTCATCGAGGCCGGTTTCGACTGGCGCGAGCCGGGCTGCTCGATGTGCCTGGCCATGAACGACGATCGCCTCAAGCCGCATGAACGCTGCGCCTCGACCTCGAACCGCAATTTCGAGGGCCGCCAGGGCTTCAAGGGCCGCACCCATCTGGTGTCGCCGGCCATGGCCGCGGCTGCCGCGATCGCCGGTCACTTCGTCGACATCCGCGACTGGCACTGATCCGGTCCGACCTCTTCCCGCTCCGGCGGGAAAAGACCCGATACCATTTCAAGGCCTCCGGCATCCCCGCCGGGGGCCTTTTTGCATGCGGGCTGGCCCGTCGCGGTGGGAAACTATCTCTTGCATTCAACCGCTTGCCGAAGGCAGGAACGCCTCGTCATTCCCGACATGCCCCGCTCCTCGGGGTCGCTCACGCGCAACCGTTCGCCGCGCCGCCCTATTGCGTGTCGCGCATCTCCAACACATCCGAACCGCCGCTGTCTTCATCACCGTTCCGCCGGCCTCAGGCCCGCGTTCCGCTTTTTGCCCGTTCTGAGCCGTCGCTGTTTTCACCGGCGTTCCGGCATGGATTCCCGACACGCTCCGCTCCCTGCGGTCGCTCACGCGGCCGGGAATGACGAGACGCGTGGATGGTCTCGCCGATTGTCCATGCCCGGCTTTGCATCAGGGGCGCTGCGAATGACAGCGATCCCTAAAACCGTTGGTGTGAACAACGGGGGTCATCGAAACCGACGCGAACGACAGCTACTCTCAAAGCCGCTGGCGATTGGCGAAAGCGTTTCAGAACATTCGTCATTCCCGATGTAGTTTGACACCGGGTCTTAGAAATCCGGGAATAAGTGGGAATGGCCGGGAACTGGCGAAAAGTGCTGCAATCTCAAGCGATTGAGCGACGGTGGCAGAGACGTTCAGTTTGACGTGTGGTTTTAGACGAACTGACCAGAACTGCAAAGCGAGCGAGGCGGCGGCAACACAGAGCCGGATTTGTTAACGGCCTTTGAGAAACCTTCGACCCGCCTTCAAACCCGCAGAAAACTGGCCTTGAGGCGCGAGGCGCCGATCCGGCGAGATACCCGCGCGACGCTCGCCACTACGGAAAAAACCAAAATAAACTTGGATGATGCGTCCAACTTAGGCGAAAACGGCAGAATATTACGCAATATCAAAGGGATCACGACCGATGACGTTGGTCGCCGAACTTGGATGTTTGCTGTCGCCGATCAGCGGCGCATTTTGGCGATCTTGAAGTCATTGTCATAACGGTTGTCGCATGACGTGCAGCGCAGCAAGGGTTCCATCGTCACCACAAAGCGGTTCTTGCCGAACCGCCTTTCGATCCGCTGCCGATCGAGCCAGCCCAGGTGCCGGCATCGAGAACACATCGCACCCAGACGGTACCATTCGGGGAGATCGCCCAGGCGGATCGAATGTGCGCGCCTGACACCATCGGCCGGGTGCGGCGCCCGCCCGGCCGCCTCACTGTTGTGAGGATTTTGACGGGTTCAGCTCGCCGGCTCTGCGCCGCTGCATGACGAACCGATTGTTGTAGTGAACGAGTAGTACTCCGGGAAACCGCTCACAGGCCTCATTCCAGGCAGCCTGGCTTAGAAAATTGTCGGACGATTGGGCGAGCACCTCCAAGCGCTCGCCCTCGTCGGCAGACCAGATTTCGACCCGGTAATTGTCAACGGGTGTCGGCATCAAGCCGCAGCCTCCATAGCCTCGTCGAGATCAGGAACCGAGCCGAACGCCGCAAGCAGACGAGGCGCATGCATATCGCCGCTCTCTTCTTCGACATGAACCTCGAATGCAGCCGCCCCGGCCCAGTTTTGAGACATCATCTCTGCCAAGCGGATTGCGCTCGCCTCTCCCCCGCGCGCCTCACGCATTTCAGCGATCAACAGACGTCCTTTGATCAAACGGAACGCAATGACGACGAACTTCTGCACTCGCTTCATAGAAACACCTCCAGCCCAAGAATGTTCCTATTTTGTTCTTGCGATCTGTCAGGAGTCAAGCAGGCGAGGAAAATGTTCCTCGCTTGATTAACAGGCGGTCTCTTCTGGCTAGTAGCTCCTCGGCTTGCCGCCAGCGAAAAACACCTGGCCGTGCACCCGCACACGATGCTCGATGTCGCCGAACGGCACCAGGTCCGGTTCGTATGCTTTGTTGTCCGAAATGATGCGCAGGTCGCCGTTGTTCAGCACCTGCAGGCGTTTCAACAGCAAACGATCATGGTCAAGGGAGAAGACGAAGATACCGCCGCGCTCGACGACACGCCAGTCCACGTTCTGTACGACCATTACCAGGTCGCCATCGCGAATGGTGGGCTCCATTGAATCGCCGGCGCCTTCCAAAACTCCGACGACGGCATTCGGCGGCGCCCAAGGTGGGAGATTTCTGCTAAGCCAGTTCCTTCCGACCGAGAAGTACTCGCTGACATCTTCGGAGACCACCAGCGCGCCGGCCCCTGCCGATGCGCGCACATCATAGCGCGGCATCTGGATCATCCGTTCGCTGAGTTGCGTCGCCGGTAGGTCAGATCTCTCTTCCTCATCGTTCTGCGGTGAAAGGAGGGTCCAAAAGCCGGTGCCTGCGAGCAGGTACTCCACGTTGTGATTTGCCGCAGCTGCAAGTTTCAAAAGCTCCAAAAATCTGGGCTGCGTTGCTCCTGACCGGTAATTGTCCAGGGTCGTTACGGAGACGCCCATCGCCTTAGCCGCCACCTTTCGGCCGCCCGCATACTCCGCAAGCATCTCAATCTTTTCAGCAAGTTGCCTCTCGATATCGGGGAGTTCGCCACGAGCTCTCGCCATCGCCTCAGCTGGCGCATCACCATCATTCTCGGGGGTAGAATTTTTTGGAGCTTTTTGCGTAATCACACTTTACAACGTCCAATTTTTTGGACATTCTCCGCTAGCTAACGAAAACAAACCTCGAAGAAAGGGAGGCCGGTCAGGGCCTCCCTTTCAACACCGGAGCCACTATGGACCCGATTGCACGCTCGGCCAAGATCAAAGCCGATCTCTTTACAGCCGGTTACGTCCTGCTTGACGTCGACCGCCGGCACAAGCTCCCACTCGGTACGGCTTCCCGAACTCTCTGGGAGCCGAACTCGCTTGGCGAGGTGGCGATAGCTGCTGCTCTCGCTTGTGAACCGCATGAACTGTGGCCCGAGCGCTACGACGCCAGCGGCCAGCGGCTATCGCCTCAACCTCCCAAAAACTATCTCCGCCCCCAGCCGCGCTGGCAACGTCGAAACGACAAGGCGGCTTAGACATGTTCGACGTCAAATCGCTGTCCTCAAATCAACAGCGCGCCACCCCCTTTCAACCGCACCTCTCAGACGATCCGGGCTTCCTGCTCGGCTCGGTTCTGACCGCGCTGTTGCTCGCTGGTTTCGTTCTGATCGGCCTCGCATGGCTTGGAGTTTTTCAATGAATGCCTGTTGTCCCACCTGCGGCCGTGGCCTTGCTGGTGTATCTCGCCTCGTCTTCGAACGGCGGTCGGGGACTATTACCACGCCATGCGGCCATGCCCGGCTACGCCCGTCCGAGTTTGCCCTGGTCGAAATCCTCCACGACGATGCACCCAGCATCCACTCCGTTGGCGAGTTGCAGGCGGCCGTCAACCTTCACGGCACGACCATTCGTCGCTTGGTTCACGATATCCGCCTGAAGGTCAAACCGCTCGGCGTCGACATCGCGAATGTGCGCGGCGTCGGCTATCACCTTGTGGGGGCGGTGCGATGAACGCGGTCCCCTTCATCATCGACCGGCCCCAGATCGTGCACCGTGTCGTGCGCAATGTCGTCGCGTCGATCGTGCCAACGGCATCCGAGGCCATGCTGTTCGACAAGAACAGCTATCGCGGCCCGCAGGTCACCGCCTGGATGCGCCAGGTGGCGATGTACGTCATGCACCGTCGGTTCGGCGCGGGCCTCAACAAGGTCGCGAAACTGTTCGCCCGCGACCGGTCATCGGTCCTCCACGGCGTGTACCAGGTGGAGGACGCTTGTCAGGACAGCTATCTCACCTCGGCCTTCGTGGCTTTCGTCGAGCACCAAGCCCGAACGCTTCTCGACGACATCCAGGCGACCGAGACCGAGACAGGCGTCCTTCCCTCCGAATACGCATCAGTCGGAGGGCGCCGTGGTTGAGTTCAAACGACTTCCGCTCTCCGACATCTTCGTGCCCGCCGACCGCCTCCGCAAGGTTGACGACAACAAGGCCTTTCTCATTGGCCAATCCGTTGTCTCGGGCGAACTTATCCACCCCGTTAACGTGTACCGCACGCCCAACGGCGAACGCCCATACACCCTCGCTGCGGGCGCGACGAGGTATCGCGGACACGAACTCCACGGCCTCACCGAGGTCGATGCCTTGGTGCGCAAGCTCGACAAGGCTGGCGCACGACGCATCGAGATTGAGGAGAACCTGTTCCGCGACGAGCTGTCTAAGCTGGACCGCGCCCTGCATGTGATTGAATACCGCAGGCTGTGGGAGGAAGAACACGGCAAGCTCGCTCGTGGGAACCCTCAGTTTTCCAATTCCGCCAACTTGGCGGAATTGGCCGAAACGGCTCAAGGTCACTTCTTCGCGCAAGCTCTTGACGATCTCGGGTTGTCGCGACGTGCCATCGAGCGCGCGCAGTTCATTGGCTCCAAGCTGCGGCCGGAATTGCTCGACGTGCTTCGTGACAAGCCCGAGGCGGACAATCAACGCGTCCTTGAACAGCTGGCCGGCCTAGAGCCGGATCGCCAACGCAAGGTTGCTCTTGCCTATGCCGATCAGCCCGACATTGGCCGGGCGTTGCACCTGACCGATCCGAACGCCAAGGCCAAGGCCGACCTGTCTCCTGGCCAAAAGCGCAAAGGCACCGTCACCGCCAATTTCAGCCAGCTCAGTCCGACCGACCGCCGCAAGGCCTTCCAGGAATTGATCTCCCGGTGGCCCGACGATGCCGCTTGGGCGTTCGCCAATCCTCTCCCGACCACAAAATCCGAAAGGTGACCTAGCCGTGAGCACGAAGGTTTGCCCGACCAGGAATTGCATCAATCCGGTGCCGAAGGGTCCGCAAGCCGTCTTCTGCGCTGACTGCCATTTCCGCCTCCCATACCGCGCCACCAACCAGATTTTCGCGCTGCAGTTCGCCTGCCAGCGCGCCGACGATCCCGACATCAAGCAACACCTGCGGGAACAGATCGACGCTCACATCCGCAGCGCCGCCCGCAGCCTGGAGAATGCGAATGCCGCGTAAAGCCAGCCCCGACCAGGGCGACCTCTTCTTCAGCCCGGTCTATCCCAGCCGCGTAGCCGACCAGAGCATCGACCTCACCGGTTTTCGCGGCAAGCTCAAGCGCGGCATGAGCCGGGCATTGAAAGACTGCGCTCACGAACGCCCGGAAGTCGCCATGCGGATCGCCACGGCGCTTGGCCAAGACAGTTTCTCGCTGGCGACGCTCAACGCCTACACCGCCGAGAGCAACGAAACCCACGATATCAGCCTCGTCCGCTTCAAAGCCTTCGTTCGGGCGACCCGCGCGACATGGTTGTGGGATCTCGTGGTGGCCGACGATGGCTTGACCATGCTGATCGGCGATGAGGCACGCCTCGCCGAGATAGCCCGTGTCCAGCAAGAACGCGCGGCCCTCGATGACAAGCTGAAAGAACTCAAGGCCAAGCCGGTCCACATCCTTCGGAGGGACCGCGCGTGAAGGAGTGGTTCTCTTTGGCCGAGATCGTCGAGGCACGTTCGCCCGAGCTGCCCGGCACGGTTCGTAATCTCAATGCCCTGGCTGTCGCCAGCAACTGGCGTGCGGACCCGGCCAGGGCGCGCCGAGCCGGTGGCAAGGGCGGCGGATGGGAGTACCATCTGTCGGCCTTGCCGCCGGGCGCGCAGGCACGACTTGCGCTCTTGTCCCGCGCGGGCAACGCGCCCGACCTGGCGCCGACCGTTGACGACACTTCGGCCGGGGTTTGGGCGCGCTTCGAAGCAATCTCGGACAAACAGAAAGCAGAATGCCGCCGCCGTCTCGCCTGCCTCCATGCGGTCGAGCAGCTGGCCGCGACCGGTGTTGGCGCGACCAACGCCGTGCTCCAGGCCGCAGCCATGAACGGGACATCGCCCGCGTCGATCTACAACTGGCAAAAGCTGGTGAAGGGTGTCGCGCGCGCCGACTGGCTGGCCGTGCTAGCGCCAAGCTATCAAGCAACTGCCAGTTTCAGCGACTGCCGCGAGGAAGTGTGGGAAGCGCTGACATCCGACTGGCTCCGGGCGGAGAAGCCCACGTTCTCCTCCTGCTACCGGCGTGTCCGCAAAGCGGCATCGAAACAAGGATGGTTGCCGATCCCCTCGGAACGGGCGCTGCGTCGCCGTGTGGAGGCCGAGATACCGGCCGGTGTCATCGCCCTGGCGCGCGAAGGGAAGGACAAGGCCAAGACCCTCTATCCGGCCCAAACCCGTATCCGCACCCACTTCCATGCCATGCAGGCCGTCAACATGGACGGCCACAAGCTCGACGTGTTCGTGCGCCTGCACGACGGCCGCATCACCCGCGTCCAGTTACTCGGCCTGCAGGACCTCTACTCTGGAACGATCCTCGCCTGGCGCATCTCGGAAACCGAGAACAAGGAAACCGTCCGCCTCGTCATCGGCGACATGGTGGAACGCCACGGCATCCCCGAAAAAATCTGGCTCGACAACGGGCGCGCCTTCGCCTCGAAGTGGATTTCCGGTCGCATTCCGAACCGCTACCGGTTCACCATCCGCGACGAGGACCCGCAGGGCATCCTCGTTTCGCTCGGCATCCAGCCGATGTGGACAAAACCTTATAGCGGTCAGTCGAAACCGATCGAACGCGCCTGGCGCGATCTCGCCGACAACATCGCCAAGCACCCGTTCTGCGCAGGTGCCTATACCGGTAACAGCCCAGAGGCGAAGCCCGAGAATTACGGCAATGCCGCTATCCCCATCGACGAGTTTCGCGGCCACGTCGCGCGCGAGATCGAAGAGCACAATACCCGCTCCGGTCGCCAGTCCGCAGCCTGCTCGGGGCGCTCGTTCCTGGAGACCTTCAAGGCCAGCCTAGCCGAACCGGCATCCATCGTGCGTTGGCCAACCGAGGCGCAGCGTTACCTTTGGCTGCTCGCCGCCGAAAAAGTCACCGCCCAGCGAGGCTCGGGAGAAATCCACTTCTATGAAAATCGGTACTGGTCCGTCGAACTGAACGCCCATGCTGGCCAGAAGGTCATCGTTCGTTTCGACCCCGACCGCCTGCAGGACAACATCAAGGTCTACACGCTCGATGACCGGTTGATCTGCACTGCAGCCTGTATCGCGGCCACCGGTTTCGACGATGTCGACGCCGCGCGCACTCATGCCCGCGACCGTGGCGCCTACCAGCGCACGCTCCGCGAACAGGCTCGCCTGCACCAGAAGATGACGGCTGCCGAGCTGGCGCGCCTCTATGGCAGCGAACAGCCCGCCTCGAAACCCGAACCCACCAAGCCCGCGATTAAGCGGCTCGCTATCGCCAATGGCGGCGCGGCGCCCGCGCCGATCCCTGCCGACGATTTCGAAGAGAGTTTCGCCGCTGGCCTCGCTCTGCTGCGCAATCAGCGCCAGGGCGACGCCGAGATCATCCCTTTCACGCCGAGAAGTGCCGAGGACGGCTGAAAAAAGAAGGCCGGGATGAACCCGGCCATGTCCGGCCCAAAGGGCCAATTGCACGAGGACTTGATACATGAACATCGATACGAACTCAATCTGGCAGCCGCCCGCACAAGAGCCCGACGTTTCGGAGGGCCGCGAGGGCCGCACCCCAGCGGACCTCAACCGCTGGCGCGAACTCACCCACAGCACGCGCGAACTGGCGCAACGCTCTGGCCTGTCCAAGGCCGAGGTGGCTCGCCGCGCAGGCATGCCCGACGGCACGTTTTCACAATGGTACTCCGGCAAATATGTCGGTCGCCTCGACCGCACCAACCTGACCATGGCGCAGTGGCTGGAAAGCGCGGCCAGCGCGGCAACGATCGAACGCGCCATCCCTGCCGGCCCCGGTTTTGTCATGACGAAAACAGCGGCCGAGATTTTCGCCGCGCTCGAACTGGCGCAGATCGCGCCCGATATGGTCATCATCACCCAGGCCGCTGGCATGGGGAAGTCGCACGCCTGTAAGCAATATGCGGCGACAAGGCCGCACGCGTTCCGCGTCACTATGCGACCGCAGACTAAGACCTGCTTTGCCATGCTGGTCGAACTCGGTCGTGCACTCAGCGTCATGGAAAACAACCCTGCCAAGCTGGACAGCGCCATTGGCGCGCGCCTGCAGCGCAACGGCCGACAAACGCTCCTGATCGTTGACGAGGCCCAGAACCTGGAAGACCGCGCGATCGACCAGCTGCGCTACTTCCTTGACGAATATGGCTGCGGCATCGCCTTGACCGGCAACACCAGCATTTACGGGCGTTTCAAGGACCGTTCGAGCGGGCCGGATTACACCCAGATCAAGCGGCGTTTTGGCAAACGGCTCTACAAGATGCAGCCCTACCCCGAAGACATCGCCATGATCATCGACGCATGGTGCATCCAGGACACCGACCAACGCACATTGCTTACCGGTATCGGTCGCAAGCCAGGCCACCTCGGTCAAATCGACAAGACCCTGCGCATCGCTCACCTGCTCGCTGCGGGCGAACAGGCTGATCTCGCCCTCAAGCACATCCAGGCCGCCTATCAAAACCGTCAGTGGGAGGAATGACCATGGGACAGACCCTGTCGCTCGAATTGTCGGATGGGTTGCACCAGTTGCTGCACCAATTCGACGACTACACCCACGAAGCGCGTGTTCTCTCACCCGAGGACGCCCGGCTCCTGCAAGTCTGTATCGACCAACTGCGTGCTCAAGCTCGCACCCTCGAAAATGAGGTCTCCAAGAAACGGTGGAATGAGGACGCCGCGCGGGATCGTCTCGCCGAGACCGACAACATCCTTGCCGAATTGCAGCGGCCCGGCAGCAATGTCCGGCTTTTTCCGGTGGCTCCGCGGCCGTTTTCGGACGGCCGTCCGAAAGGCGGCGCGGCATGAGCAAGACCCTGCTCGAAGCTGCCGCCGAGGTCGATGTGATCGACGCGGCCGGGCGCATCATCGCCAATCCGGCACGCAACGCGATAGCAGCGCCCGCCGCGACCGTGTTCGCACTGGCCATGGCCACCGAGCGCTTCTGGGCAGTGTGTGTTGAGGCCGAACTGCTGGCCCGGGCCGTGCGGCTTCCCATGACCGGCAACGTCCATGACGAGGATGTCCGGGACGACGCCATCCAACAGCAGACCCAACGCGTTCACGAATTGATGGCCGCCCTGCGCGGCGAAACCCCAAAGGATGAAGAACATGCAACTCAGCGTACTTGAAAACTCTATCGCGAACGGCACCGTCCTGGTTGGCGACAAGCAGTATCTCCACGATGCCAAGGGCAACCTGGTGCCCCTCGAAAACGTCAAGCCCGCCGACAAACTGCAGGATGAAACCGTGCGCAAGGTGATCGGCTACGCGCGGGATTTGTCCGCCCAGGTCGCCCGTTTCAAGCAGCACACCTTTGACGATCTGCAATCCTATGAAGGATTGCTCGCCCAGGAATACGGCGGCAAGGTTGGCGGCGCGAAGGGAAACAAGACCTTCATGACCTTTGACGGGCTCATGAAGATCATCGTCCAGGTGCAGGACTACATCGACTTCGGGCCGCAGCTGCAGGTCGCCAAAGGCCTAATCGACGAGTGTCTGCTGGAATGGACGGCCGAGAGCCGTTCCGAAATCCGTGCCATCGTCACCCGAGCCTTCAACGTCGACAAGAGCGGCCAGATAAACCGCTCCGAGATCTTCGCTCTCCTTCGGCACGACATCGAGGACGAGCGCTGGGTCAGGGCAATGACCGCGATCCGCGATGCGATGCGTGTCGTCAGTTCCAAGACCTATGTGCGCTGCTACGAGCGCGACGCCCATGACGACGACTGGCGCGCCGTCACCATCGATCTCGCCAAAGCGTGAGGGCAACGACCATGACCCTCTGGCACGAAAACCTTCACCGCATCATCGCCAGGATCGACGCGCTGATGCCGAAAACTGGCGGCCTGCGCATGGAGTACGAGGAGTTGCGTGCCTACTACGTCGACGTCCTTAAACTAGTCGAGCAGCTCGTCGCCGAAGAAGGTGGCCGTTTCTCCTGGGATGGCGATACCAGCCGGCTAAGGTTGGCAGGTATCGAAGCGACCTACACCCAGGAGCCTCAAGGCCTTCTGCGCAACTGGCAGGCCGCCGCCAGGCGACGGCTCGCCGCCTCTGACGATCCCATCAATCTCCAGGGCTCCGGCCCGGCGCCGGTCGTAGCCAGGGAGGTTTGAGCAATGACCAGCCAAAAAATCCGCGACCGTATCCGGGCCCTTCGCGACAAGACGGCCGCGCGCGGCTGCACTGAAGCTGAGGCGCTCGCCGCTGCCGAGAAAGCCGCGCAGCTCATGCGCGACCATGGTGTTTCCGAGGCCGACATCGTTATGGATGAACAGTCTTCGGTCAGCGACCGTGGCCGCTCGATCAAGGCAAAGCTTTGGCCGGTGATCGCCTATTGCACCAATACGGCGCACGTCATCGTGAGCGTCAACGGTCGTTCCGAGGTCCAGTTTCTCGGTCATGCCCCTGGGCCGGAGATTGCCGTCTACCTGCGCCAAGTAGCAGAAGGTGCCGTCAATCGTGCGGTGCGCGAGTTCAAGACGACGACTTTTTACCGCCGTCGACGTGGCCTGAAGTCCAGGCGTGATGCCGTGGCCGACTTCACCGACGGCATGGTCATTCGCCTGCGATATCGGCTGTTCGAGATATTCGCCACCGTTGTTGACGGCGAAGCTAGAGAGCAGGCCGAAATCGCGCTCATGGAACGCCACCCCGAAACGCAAACGGTCAATCAGAGATCCGCGCCGCTGCGGCACCATGCTGCCCGATCGGCAGGATGGCGAGCTGGAGAGAGTGTCACGCTCGCACATGGCGTCAGCGGTTCAGAGGCGCCCTTGCAGATCGGCGGTGTGCGATGAGCACGATGATCCGCAAAATCGAAACCGCGCTTGCGGAGGCGATTAAGTACCGCCTGGCCGGTTCTGACATCATCACCGAGCCCGGTGGCGAACGCGTCGCCTGTGTTTACCACCATGGTTGCCCAAGCGAACACGGGGGCAGCGCCATCGCGGCGAAGGTCAATCTGACGGGCCTCGCGATCGACATCGAGAGGGCGCTGTCATGAGCGCCACCGCAGCAATCCACGTTGCCAAGAAACAGCTTGGTCTCGATGACGATACGATCCGCGACGTCTATGAACGCGTGACGGGCAAACGCTCGTTGCGGGACATGTCGTCGGTCGAGCAGAACAACGTTGTTCAGGAGCTGCGGCGCGGCGGCTTCAAACCCGCTTCGGTGGGTTCTCGAAAGCGCCTTGAAGGCAAGTATGCGGCCAAACTGCAGGCGCTGTGGATCGCGGCCTGGAACCTCGGCATCGTGACGAACAACGACGATCGGGCATTGATCGCCTTTGTCGAGCGGCAAACGGGCCTGTCGCATGTGCGTTTCCTCCACGATGCCGGCGATGCCGCCAAGGCTATCGAAGCCCTGAAAGCCTGGATGACGCGTGAGGCCGGCGTCGATTGGGCCGTCACCTTCGAGGCGGCGCATTGGCAGCGACTGCCGGGCGCGCAGGTCGCGCTCGCACAATGGCAGATCCTGTTCAAGGCCGGCCCCATGAGAGAGCGCGGCAGGGACTTCCGCAGCATCGTCGCACAGCTTGCGAAGCCTCTCGACCAGATGGTGAGTGAGGATTGGCCCGTCGTGATGAACGCGCTTGGCAAGCAGATCCGCGAGGTGAAGGCGCAATGAGCGATCGCCGTAGCCGCAGGATCCCAGTGTCGTTCGAAGTCATCGAGCAGTTTGCCGCCGTCGAGCTGGCCGCGCTGGTCGATGCTGGCGAGGCCAGCGGTACCTGGCGCCTGACAGAACACTGCACCGTGCAACGCCGTCGCGACGGCACCCTGACCGTCTGCCTCACATGGCATGGCGAAAACGGGCTGTCGCTGACCAAGGTGGTGCGTGGCGTTCAGCTGGAGGCCAACTGAATGGCCCTGGCGCGCCTACTTCGTGAAGCCGTAGCTCTTCGCGACGCGGGCAATCTGCGTGCAGTGTGCCGTTTTTTGCGAGGCGGACATCTCTTTCTGAAAGGCTTTAACGCCAATGACCTGCATGTTCAGGCTGGAGGCAAAGGTCATATCGTCAGCGGGCACATTCTTCTCGATGTACGCGGCGATTGCCGGTTGGTCGTAGTTCAAGCCACAGAATTCTTCTGCAGCCAGAACCGATCCAACATTGCTGACCACTTCGTAGCTGGCGGCAGCGCGCGCTTCGGTGACCACCAGGGTCAATACGCAGCAACCGAAATACCTGAGCTTCATACTACACACCCCCACA
This sequence comes from Mesorhizobium sp. YL-MeA3-2017, assembly GCF_030814575.1. NCBI lineage: Bacteria > Pseudomonadati > Pseudomonadota > Alphaproteobacteria > Hyphomicrobiales > Phyllobacteriaceae > Mesorhizobium > Mesorhizobium sp. YL-MeA3-2017. Next base: position 2,798,104 of record NZ_JAUSVH010000001.1, read on the forward strand.
GAGGTGCGGACGCTAACACAACGCTGGACTCGGGTCACTATCCCCTGGCGAGGCCGGCATGAGTGACGACCGTCTCTCGGCCGAGTTGCAGAACTTGCTAGGCGAGCCAGCCTTCCTGGCGCTGGCCGAGGCGTTCGGCGGTACGCGGTTGTTCATCCCCTCGACCGACCGCGAAAACCAGCTGCTCCCCATCCTCGGCCGTGTCGCGGTCGACCAGCTCGCCGGCCGCTATGGCCGGTCCTATCTGCGGGTGCCTCTTGCGCGAGAGGCTCGGGCGCGCCACTATCGCGCCGCTGGAATGTCGAATGCCGAAATCGCCCGCAAGCTCGGGCTGACCGAAACGGGCATCGACAAGATGTTCCGCAGGATGGGTTTCCGCCCCATCAAAGGATCAGCGGATCCGCGCCAGCTTTTCCTGTTCGACGACTGATCCCGCCCGCCGATGCGGGCATGATACGCGCGCGCGACCACACGCATTCTGCAGGCATCTTGGCCGGCTGATCGCCCGGCCTTTCCTGCAGCCGGAGCGGTGTCGATGCGCGAGAATTTCCAAGCGAGCTTGAAGGTGACGCTCGCCTATGAGGGCGGCTGGTCGGATCATCCGAAGGATCCGGGCGGCGCCACCATGAAGGGGATAACGCTCGCCACCTACCGGCGCTACTTCCCCAGCGCCAACAAGACGCAGCTGCGCAACATCTCCACCGAGAACGTCGCCAAGATCTACCGCCAGGATTTTTGGCAGGCGGTCAATGGTGACACGCTGGAGGCGGGCGTGGATCTCGCCACCTTCGACGCGGCTGTAAACTCGGGGCCGGGCCGCGCAAAATCCTGGCTTAGGGCATCGGTCGGCGGACCCGCACATCAGACCGTGAAGCGGTTGTGTGCGAAGCGGCTGGGTTTCGTTCAGTCGCTCAAGATCTGGAGCACGTTCGGGCGCGGTTGGGGTGCTCGCATCGCCGCCATTGAAGCCAAGGGCGTGGCCTGGGCGCTCGCCCATGCGGCGCCGGCCACGACCGTCAAAGCCAAGCTCGCCGATGAACAGCAGGCGGCAACCAGGATCGCGAAGACGGCCCGGACCAGCGGCGGAACCGCAGGGGCTGCCACCGCCGGTGGCGGTGGCGACGTGCTGGTCAATCCGCACCATGCCGAGCAGCTGGCGGGCTGGGTGATTGGCGGCCTGCTGGTGGCTGGCGCGATCGTAGCGATTGTCCTCATCAGCCGTAGTGTGATCCATCGCCAGCGCGCCGCCGCCTATGCCGCCGAGGCCGACGCCATGGGGGTGCTGTGATGGACCCCGTCATCGGCACCATCCTGATCGAGGCGGCAACGCGGGTCGGCGCGCCGCTCGTCAAGTCGCTGCTGGAACGCTTCCTGGGCGATGGCGCGGCCGAGGTCGGCGGCATCGTCATCGACACGGTCGCCGAGAAGCTCGGCGTTCCCCCAGCGCAGATCCCGGACCAGCCGGCCGAGAAGATCGACGCGGCCGTCAAGGAGGTCGAAGGTCAGGCGCCGGACATCCTCGTGCAATGGAACGTCCAGCAGGCGCAGGCGATCGCCCTGCAGAAGGCCGAGATGGACAAGGTCGGTGAGCCGACCTGGATGTGGGCATGGCGGCCGGCCTGGATGTGGTTTCTCGGCTTTCTCTGGTTGTTCCGTTTCGTGGTGGTGCCGACCGTCGACGCTGGCGCCGGCTCCACGATGGCGACACAGCTGCCGTTCGACACGCTCTTCTGGCTGACCGCCACCTTCGCCGGCTTCTACATGGGCGGGCACACGCTGAAGGACACCATGACCAAGTGGCTGGGGCGTCCGCAGTGAAGCTCGGAAACTTCGCCTTTGAACTGGCCGATCTGCGCACCGAGCAGGAACGCGAAACCGGCATCCGCGCGGCCCAGGCTGCTCTTGCCGGTCATGGCTCGTCAACGTGCGTGGTGTGCCACGAAGAGATCGAGCCCGAGCGCCGCCAGGCACTTCCATCAGCAAAGCGCTGCTTGGCCTGCCAGCAGCGTCTCGAACGTTTCAAGCGGAGGCGCAATTGACGCCGGAAGTACTTGCCCCGTGGATCTCGTTGACCCTCAGCGTCATCGCGCTCCTGAGCATTGTCTATGGCTGGTTTACGTCTGGTGAGAAGGCAGTTGCCGCCGACCTTACCGCGCACAAGGAAGCCGTCAGCAAGGGCGTGAAAGAAGTGGGAGAGACCGTCTCCGATCTGGAGCGGCGCGTCCAGGCGTTAGAGGGCGAACTCAGGCACCTGCCTGATCGCGAACAAGCGCACCGAATGGAGATCGCCCTGGAGAAGCTCAACGGTCGTATCGACAACCTGGCTACTAAACTCGACCCGGTCTCCGCCATCGCCGATCGTTGGCAGGAACTCATTTTGGAGCAGGCAAAGAAATGACCTTCGATCGAGAAGCTGCCGACCGGATTTTTCGCGAGAGCGCTCGGCTCGCGATGCTGAAAATGCTGGCCGAGGAAACGGACGAAACACTCCCTTCAGACGTCATCGAAGTGCGCCTGGTACCCTTCGGCATTCGCCGGCCACGCGCTTGGGTACACGGCGAGCTGAAGTATCTCGAGGAGTTGGGCGCGGTCATCGCGACTGCTGCCGGAACGGTGATGGGCGCGACCCTGACCGAACTCGGGCGGCGTCACTTGCGCCGTGAGATCGCGATCGAAGGTGTGAAGCGCCCACTCAAGCCGGAGATCTGATGATGGCACGCGGTCGCGGACGCCTGTCGAATATTCAGCTTCTGCCTCGCGAGTGCGAGGGCGTTGTCGCATGGGCCGCCCAGGAACTTCAGAACAGCGATCGCACCCAAACCGACATCTACCAGGAGTTTTACACCAAGCTCGAAGCTCTGCAGGCCGAGTATCATGGCGAACTGGAGTTCAGCATTCCGTCGTTCCAGGCCTTCAATCGCTATTCGATGCGTCTTGCCGTGTTCGCCGCCGAGATCGAGCAGGCTCGGGAAATGACCAAAGCGATCGCGTCGCGCTTCGATGCCGAGGGTGAGGACGATCTTGCCCGAATGGGTGCGATGGCGATCAAATCCCTGGTGACGAACATCATTGCCAGCCGAGGCTCCAAGAACATCCTGCCGAAGGAGGCAATGAGCCTCGCCAACGCGTTGCGAGCTGCCGCCCAGGCGGAAGGCATTTCCACCGCCCGTCGCCTCAAGGTGGAAAAAGAATTCGCCGACAAGGTCGAAGAGACGGTCGAAACCGTCGCCAAGGTGGCGGGCCTGTCGCAGGAGCGTGCCGCCGAGATCCGAAAACAGGTTCTGGGGTTGCGATCATGACGGTGGCGGCAGCCAGAGACTTCGTGAGAGGAGAGGACGCGGCCAAGCCCGTCCTCTCTCGCGATCCCGAGCAGCTTCCCGTCGAGTTGCCACGCGGGTCCGAGCTGCCGGCCGACCACGATCCGCTGGCCGATGGCATCCTGATGCTGCATCAGAAGGAGTGGTTGGAAGATCGCTCCGACCTGAAAGTTGCGGAGAAGGGCCGCCGCACGGGCATCACCTATGCCGAGGCGCTCGACGACACCATCATCTCTGCCAGCAAGCGCGGTGAAGGTGGCGACAACGTCTTTTACATCGGCGACACCAAAGACAAGGGCCGCGAGTTCATCGGCTATGTCGCCCACTTCGCCAAGATCGTCGCGAAGGAACTGGTCGCCATCGAGGACTTCATGTTCGAGGACGAGCAGGCAGACGGCTCGACCAAATACATTTCCGCGTATCGCGTGCGCTTCGCCTCGGGCTACCGTGTCGAGGCGCTGTCGTCGAACCCTGCCAACATTCGCGGCTTGCAGGGCATCGTCGTGATCGACGAGGCGGCCTATCACCGCGACGTGCGGGCCGTCATCGATGCCGTCAACGCACTGCTGATCTGGGGCGGCAAGGTTCGCGTGATCTCGACGCACAACGGTGTGCTGAACGCCTTCAACGAGCTGATCCGGGAAGCGCGAGCCGGCAAGAACCCGTTCAAGATCCATCACATCCCGTTCCAGGCCGCCGTCGACAACGGCCTCTATCAACGTGTCTGCCTGACACGCGGCTGGACCTTCAGCATCGAAGCCCAGGCGAAATGGGAGCAGCTGATCCGAGGTTCCTACGGTGCGCGCGAAGCCCAGATGCAACAGGAGCTGGACGCGATACCTGCCGATGCCCAGGGCGCTGCGCTGACCCGTGTCGTCATCGAGCGGGTGAAGGATCCGACCGTTCCCGTGGTGCGGGTTCAGCTGCCAGACAGCTTCAAGTCGCTCGACAAGAGTATGCGCGAAGCCGTGATCCGCGACCTCTGCCGGGAGAAACTTAAGCCGATCCTGGACAAACTCGATCCTGACCGCGCCCATGTCTTCGGCATGGACTTCGCCCGCAGTGGCGACGTCTCGGCACTGAAGGCCGATGAGATCGGCCAGGACACGGTGCGCCGCTGCCGCCTCGTCCTGGAGCTGCGCAACGTTCCCTACGAAGCGCAACGCGATATCCTCTTTTATGTCGGCGATAACCTGCCGCGCCTTTCTGGCGGTGCGCTCGATGCGACCGGCAATGGCGGCTACCTGGCTGAAGTTGCGGCGCAGCGCTGGGGCGAGTGCATCGTCGAGGTGAAGCTCTCGGCCGAATGGTATCGTGAAAACTCACCGCGTTATGTCGAGGCCTTCGGCGACCTCACCGTGACGATCCCGGCTGACGAGGATGTCATCCGCGATCACCAGGCGCTGCAGTACGTGAATGGCATCATCAAGGTGCCGGATGATCATCGCCACAAGGGTGAGGACGGGCTCGATCGACACGGCGACACGGCGATCGCCGGTATCCTCGCCTGGTTCGCCTCACTGCAGATGACACTCTCCTACGGCTACGAAAGCGCACGTCCCGGCGCGAGTGACAGCCGTGGTGGCGATGATCGGCGCGAACGTTCCATCGATGTTGAAATGCGAGGCCGGCTATGAACCTCAAATCCCTGATGCGCGCCGTTGGCCAGCGCCTGGTCGACGCCAGCGGCAACAAGCTGACCGATGCCGAAGTGACAGAAGAGCGCGCAGGCCCGACGACAGTCGGTGTTCGCGATCCGATCTCCGGTCATCCGGCCGACGGCCTGACCCCGGCGCGGCTGGCCGCAATCCACCGCGAAGCGGCGATGGGGGAGCCGCTGCGGTATCTGGAGCTGGCCGAGGACATCGAGGAGCGAGATCTGCACTATGCCGGTGTGATGGCAACGCGGAAGCGCTCGGTTTCGCAGCTGCCCATCACAGTGACTGCCGCCTCGGACGCTACCGAACACAAGAAGCATGCCGAATACGTCCAGTCATGGATCAACGACGGCGTGTTGCAGGCCAGCCTATTCGACATGCTTGATGCGATCGGCAAGGGCTTTTCGGTTCTTGAGGCGGACTGGCAGTCTCACATGGGGCATACCTGCCCGCGCGAGTTTATTTATCGACCGCAGCGTTGGTTCACGTTCGACCGCACTGACGGGGAAACGGTGTTGTTGCGGGAGGCGACCGGCGACCAGCCGCTGGCGCCACACAAGTTCGTGGTGCACCGGCACAAGTCCAAATCTGGCCTGACCATCCGCTCGGGCATCGCCCGCGTCGCCAGCTGGGCATGGATGTACAAAGCGTTCACGGCGAAGGATTGGGCGATCTTCGTGCAGAACTATGGCGCACCGATCCGCATCGGTCGCTACGGGCGCAACGCCTCGAACGACGAGAAGGACATATTGTGGCGCGCGGTGTCGCAGATCGCCGGTGATTGCGCTGCGATCATCCCGCAGGACATGTCGATCGAATTCCAGGAAGTCGCGGCCAAGAGCGCGAGCACCGACCTGTTCGAGCGCCGAGCCGACTGGATGGACCGCCAGATATCGAAAGCGGTGCTCGGCCAAACCACCACCACGGACGCAGTCTCGGGCGGCCATGCGGTTTCCAGGGAGCACCGGCTTGTCCAGGAAGACATCGAGCGTTCCGACGCCATCGCGTCCTCGACCACGACCAACCGGCAGATTGTGCCCAACCTGGTTGCATTCGAGTTCGGCCCGCAGGACCACTATCCCACAGTCTCGATTGGACGGCCCGATGAAGTGCCCTTGAAGGAGTTTTCCGAAGCCTTCGACAAGCTCGGCAAGCACGGCCTGACCGCACCCATCACCTGGGTGTGGTCCCGCCTTGGCATTCCCGCACCGAAGGCGGGCGAAGAAGTGATCGGCGGCCGCCAGCCCGTACCGGCGAAAACAAGCGAACCGCAGACGAATTCGGTCTCCGACTTGCTGCGCACCCGCCACGCACGGGAGCAGACGGACACGATCGTCGAGCAGCTCACCCAGCGCATCGAGAACGACGCGGCCGGCGCCATGGCTGGATTGACCGATGAGATCCGCGCGATCCTGGAGAACGCCACCGACCTGGCCGACGCTGCCGAAAAACTGGCCCAGCTCGACCTGAAGCCGGAAGCCCTGGCTGTTGCCATGGCGCGGGGCATGGCGCTTTCGCATCTCGCCGGCCAGGCTGCCCTGGTCGACGAGTTGACAGGCCGCAAATGACCAGCCGCAGAAACGGCCCAGGAACGCGCTCGGCGCTGTGGACGGCCCGAGATAGCGACCGAGCCCTCAAAGCGCGTTCACGGGCTTTGAACAGCCCCTTATTTCGAGGCTAAGAACCGGTCATGGCCGACGCGAACACCAGTGCGCTCGATCTGCCGTTCGACGCGGCCATTCGGTTCTTCCGCGACAAGGCGTCGCTGACGACCAGGTCGTGGACGGATGTCTATGCGGCGGCTCATTCTCGCGCCTTCGTGGTGGCGGGTGCCGCGACCGACGCGCTGGTGGCCGACTTCCGCCAGGAGATCGCCAAGGCTCTCGAAAAAGGAACCACGCTGGCCGAGTTCCGCGGCGCCTTCGACGATATTGTTAAGCGCAACGGTTGGGACCACACCGGAAGTCGCAATTGGCGATCTCGGATCATCTTCGACACCAATCTGCGCACCGCCTATGCGGCCGGCCGCTACGCCCAGCTGACCGAGCCCGACACGCTGGAGGCTTTCCCTTACTGGCAATACAACCACTCCGGCGCGCTTCATCCGCGCAAGGAACACCTCTCCTGGGATGGCAAGGTGCTGCGGGCCGACGATCCATTCTGGGCGACGAACTATCCGCCGAACGGTTGGCATTGCGGCTGTTTCCCAACGGCGGTCTCCGACCGTGACCTGAAGCGCCAGGGCAAGCGCGGCCCCGATCCTTCGCCGGACCTGCTGTTTCGCGCCGAGGAAGTCGGCGGCAAGCGCGTCATGGTGCCGTTCGGCGTCGACCCCGGCTTTGAATACAATCCGGGTCAAGCATGGCTGTCGCGGACTTTGCCCGGATCCGAAACCGTAGCAGCCGCTCCAGGCATGATCGAGCGGTTCGCAAAGATGGCGGTCGGTGGGCAGTGGCCTGGCAACAGCTGGGTGCCTGCCGCGCTGACGCCGCGCCGGCTGGCCGGTCCCCTGGGCGTCGATGTGGCCAGCGAGGTCAGGCTGTCGGCCGACACCATCCGCTCCCACGTCAAGCACCGCCACGCGACGCCCGAGTTTTACGGGACCGCGCCCGAACATCTTGTCGAAAAGGGCGAACTGATCGAACGCGACGACGGGCGATTGTTGCTGCATGCCACGATCGACGGCGAGCCTTACGCGGCCGCGCTCAAGGTTGTGCGCCGCCAGAATGGCGACGAGGTCTATCTGCTTTCGCTAAGGCGCACCAACGCCCGCCAGATCGCGCGGTTGCGCGACGAGGGAAAGGTGCTGACCGGAAAATGAAAAATGCGCCGGAGTGGCCGGAAATACCACCCAAGTCCCGAAGGACCGCTTCCTGCTCGGCGCACCGCCAATATAGGCCCGGTGCCGGATTGAGGCAAGCATGAGCGGCGTGACGCTGGAAACCCGGATTACCGACCACGGCGTTGGCCAGGCCTTCACCAGCCTGATCGGGCTGATGGGCAACACCACGCCGATCATGTCGGCGATCGGCACCGGCATGGTCTCGTCGACGCATCGCCGGTTCATTTCGCAAACCAGCCCCGACGGCGAGGCTTGGGCCTCCCTCAACACCGAATACAAAAAGATGAAACGCAATGCGCGGATCCTGACCGAGAGCGGCAGGCTTCGCGACAGCATCTCCAGCCAGCCAGGCCGTGACCATGTGCGCGTCGGCACCAACGTGATCTATGGAGCCATCCACCAGTTCGGCGGCACCATCGTGCCGAAGAACGCTTCGCACCTGGTTTTCCGTTTGGCCACTGGCGTGGTGTTGGCCAAGTCTGTTACGCTTCGCGCACGACCCTATCTGGGCATCTCCGACGACGACGAGGAGATGATCGCCGACATCGTCTTCCGGTTCCTTCGCCGCTTCCAGTAGAGAAAAGCCATTCCTGCCCGCCTTGGCGGGCATGATACCAGCGCACGCGCCGGGCCATTGTCGGTCCGATGAAAACGGTCCTCAACTCCATCACCCACAGCATGCTGGCCGGCACCGCCGCTGGCGGCGTTCCCGAGTTCATTCATCTGCTGCCGGCCGGCACGTTCTCCGGCGTCGATGGTCGCGGTCCCTACGAGCTTGGCGATGTCGCAAAGCTGATAGCGACCTCGCTGCCGGCAGGCCGCAAGCTGCCGATCGACATCAACCATTCCATCGATCTGCTCAACAAGACCGGCAAGGAGACGCCCGCCGTTGGCTGGATCGTAGCCCTGGAAGGTCGCGATGACGGCATCTGGGGCAAGGTCGAGTGGACTGCCAAGGGGCAGCAGGCGCTTGCCGACAAGGAATACGGGTTTGTCTCACCCGTGTTCAATGCATATGCCGCGAAGCCGCACCGTGTCGTGCAGCTGCTGCGCGCCAGCCTGACGAACGACCCCAATCTGCAGCTGGCCGCCCTTCACACCCGAGATCATTCACAAACCGACGGAGATCCAGCAATGGACGAAGATCTGAGGAAGGCGCTTGGCCTTCCCGAGACGGCCGACGAGGCGGCGATCCTTGCCGCCCTTGAAGCCGCAATAGCCGCATCCACCGGCGCGGTGGCGACCATGTCGCGCATTGCGACGGCGGCCGGCCTCCAGGCGGGGGCAACCGCCGACGAAGTGGTCACCGCCCTGCAGGCGCGCGCCGGTGCCGGCGACGATGCCGAAAACGCCCAGCTCCGCGACCAGGTCAAGGAGCTGAACACGCGGCTGACCACCGAGGTCAACGCCCGCGCCAACGAACGCGCGGTCACCGCCATCGACAAGGCCATCGAGGACGGCAAGCTCGTGCCGGCCCTGCGTGATCGCTTCATCACCCGCCACATGAAGGATCCGGCCGATGTCGAGGCCGAGATCAAGCTGATGCCGTCGCTGAACAGTGGCGGCCTCGGCAATCGCCGCATGGTCGAGGAAGGCGGCGCCTCGCTCTCCGACGCCGACGACACGGTCTGCAACCTCATGGGCCTCGATCCCGTGAAGTACGCCGAGGCCGCAAAGCAGTTGCAGAAGGAGACGCACTGATGCCTGCGCTGGGTTCCGATCGCGATACTAAGCAGCGCAGCGGCGAGATCCGCGAACTGCCGGTCAAAGGTGCCACCGTCCTCTATGCCGGGGCGATGGCGGCCGTGAATGCGGCCGGCCTGGTCGTGCCGATGGCGACTGCCCTTGGCCTGCGCGGGCTTGGCCGCGTTGAGCGCCGCGCCGACAATTCGGCGGGCGCGGACGGCGCGCTCCGGGCACGGGTCGGCGCGGGTGTCTACCGTTTCGCCAACTCCGCCGCCGCCGACCAAATCACCGCTGCCGATATCGGCAACGATTGCTACGGCGTGGATGACCAGACGGTCGCAAAGACCAATGGCGCCAACACCCGTTCGGTCGCCGGCAAAATCTACGACGTGGACGCCCAGGGCGTCTGGGTCAAGTTTTCCTAGGAGCCCTCGATGCTGATCAATTCGACTTCTCTGCGCTCGCTCTACACCGGCTATTCGACGGCGTTCCAGGGCGGCTTTACGGGCGTTGCGCCCATGTACCAGCGCGTCGCCACGACGGTGAATTCGACGACGCGCGAAAACGAGTATGGCTGGCTTGGCCAGATGCCGCGCTTCCGTGAGTGGATCGGCGATCGCCAGGTCAATTCTCTGAAGACCCACGGCTACACGATCAAGAACAAGCCGTTCGAAAACACCGTCGGCGTGGATCGCGACGACATCGAAGACGACAACATCGGCATCTACACGCCGCTGTTTACGGAACTTGGCCGCGCGTCGGCGAGCTTCCCGGACGAACTGGTGTTTCCGTTCCTGAAGGCTGGCTTCAACACCACCTGCTACGACGGCCAGTATTTCTTCGACACCGACCATCCTGTTGTCGACGAGAACGGCGGCGAGACGTCCGTGTCCAATTCGGGCGGCGGCAATGGCACGCCCTGGTTCCTGCTCGACGTGTCGCGTGCCCTCAAGCCCGTGATCTACCAGAGCCGCAAGAAGTTCGACCGCCTGGTTCGCAAGGACCAGGAGACCGATGACAACGTCTTCAGCCGCAAAGAATTCGTCTACGGCACCGATGGCCGTTGCAATGTCGGCTTCGGCTTCTGGCAGATGGGCTACGGCTCGAAACAGACACTTGACCCGGCTGCCTACGAAGCTGCCCGCGTCGCAATGGGTGGGTTCAAGGGTGACAACGGTCGGCCACTCGGCATCGTACCGAACCTCCTGGTCGTGCCGCCGTCTCTCGAAGGTGCCGGCAAGCGCATCTTGCAGTCGGCCCTCATCAATGGCGGCGAGAGCAACCCGTGGGCCAACACCGCCGAACTGCTGGTGGTCCCCTGGCTTGCATGACGAAATAGGCAGCGGCCGCGAGGACCGTCCGCAGCCTACGACCCGACGCCTGGGCGGGATGCCCATCGGCGTCGGGTCTCTCAAAAAGGGCCGACCATCGACCCCTTTTGCGAGACCCGAAGCAAGGAACCGGACATGACCAGGAAAACCGACGCGGCCGATGACGCCAACAAGGCGAAAGACCAGGCCTCGACCAATTCGACGCATACCCCCGGAGAGAGCGACCAAAGCGGGGCCGGCAATACGGCCGGTCCCGCAGGTGCTCAAAGCACGGAAGAGTTGATGGCGGCCGGCGCCGAGGCCTCGCGTCGCCAGATGGCCGAGGTGCGTGAACGGCTGCGCGAGGACAGGGACGCATTCCGGGCTACGTTTCCGAAGTTTTCCGCCGCGATCGACGCCTGGGAGGAAAGCGATATGCCCAACCCGACGGCGCTGCGCATCATCTCCAAGGTCAACGGCTTTCGCAGGGCTGGTGTCGTTCATTCGATGGACGGCGTGGACCATGGGCTCGACGTGTTCACGTCGCCGGCACAGCTCGAACAGCTCTTCTCCGAGCCGAACCTGGTCGTGTCATTTGTCATTGGATCACAGGAATGATCAGCGACCACCCCAAAGTATTTTGGTTCGTGATGTTCGCGCTGTCGAGCGCCGCCGTGACGATCATCGCGGGCGAAATCTGGCTCACCTACTACCTGGTCAAGGAACTCGCGCTACCGTGCGGGGCCAACTGACCATGACCTACGCCACCGTCCAGGACATGGTCGACCGCTTCGGCGAAACCGAGATGATCCGGCTTTCGCGGCCGGAAGATCGCGACGCCACGACGGTGCTTGCCGCCAAGGTCGAGCTAGCGATTGCCGATGCGTGCGGGCAGATCGACGACTATCTGCGCGGCCGCTACCGCGTCCCGGTCGCCACCCCGGAAAAGAGCATCGTGCGCGCCACCTGCGTCCTGGCGCGCTACGACCTGGCCAAAGGCGAGCGGACCGATCCGACCGAGCCGATGCGCCTGGACCGCAAGGAGGTGATAGCCTGGCTTGATGGTATCGCGGCAGGCCGCATCAACATCGACGCGCCGCCAGCCGGCGAACTCGGTTCGACCGGCGCCCGCATCTCCGACCGCACCAATGTCTTCGATCACCAGAGATTGCGGGGCTGATCGTGGACCTGGCACTCGCTCCCATCCGCACCGTCGAGCCAGCAATCGAAGCCCGGTTGCGGCTGGCGTTTCCGTCGAAGACTTTTCAGATCAAGCGGGTGCCGCCCGTGCTCACGGTCAAGGAATTCGAGCGTGTGGTGCGACTGACGCCGTTCATTGGGCTCGCCTGGCTCGGCATCAAGCCGGATCCGGCATCCGGCCGGTTGCTGGCAGCCGCCATGCGTTGGCGCCTGACCATGATCGTGAAGGCGTCATCCAGTCTCGAAGCCCGTTTCAAGGGCGATCGAATGGATATCGGCATGGATGCCATGATCGACGTGGCGGCAGCCCTCCTGCAGGGCGCGGTCTTCGACGGTATCGGCGCCAGCGCGGTCACGGGAGCCGAGGCGGTCTATGCCGACGGCTGGAGCGATGACGCCACGGTCGTTGCGAACCTCGATTTCGAAGTCCGCTACCAATTCTCGCCGGCCGCCCTGCAGCTGAAGACCATCGACGATTTCACAGCGCTAGGGGTGACCTGGCTGAACGCGGACAGCCCGGCAGCCGGTGGCGTGGATGCTCCGCAAACCGTGCAGCCCAACAGCTAGGAGCAACAGACGTGCCCGAACAGAAACTGAAACTCGCGGAAGGCCGAACGGTGGCGATGGAAGACGGCCGCGCCTGGCCGGCCGAAGGCGCTACCGTCGAGGTCACCCTCTACATCCGCCGTCGCCTTGCCGACGGCGACCTGGTCGCGGCCGAGGACGAGGTGCCCGCCAAGCCGGCCGGCGCTGAACCCCTGGACCCGCCCGAGGATCCCGACAATTCCGGCCGCAAGGCCCGCAACGGAGGTAAATGAGCATGGAACCGATGATCTTCGACGAGATCCCGTATGACTGGCTGGAGCCGGGCACCTATATCGAGGTGAAGCCGAACTACCGGACGATGGGCATCTTGCCTTATCCGGTTCGCAATCTGATCGCCGGTCAGAAGCTTGCCGCAGGCACGCTCGCCCCCGGCCAGTTCGTGGAAGTGGTGCGCCCGGAACAGGCCATTGCGCTGTTCGGCCAGGGATCGATCGGCGCCGAGCAGGTGATCGCCTTCCGCAAGGCCAACAAGACGCAGCCTCTGTTCGTCACGGCGGTTGTCGACGATCCGGGCGCGGTAAAAGCCTCGGGCACGCTCACCTTTACCGGTGCCGTCGCTGCGGCCGTCGTCCTGCGCTTCAAGATTGCCGGCAAGGCGGTGCGGATCACGGCGCAGGCAGGTGCCACGGTCGCCACCATGGCGACCGCCCTGAAGGACGCCATCAACGCGGATCCGTCGCTGGTGGTAACCGCCGCGTCGAACGCAGGTGTCGTCACCGTCACCGCCCGCAATGGCGGCGAGGTCGGCAACGACATCGATCTGCGCGTCGACACTAAGGCGCAGCCGCTCCCATCAGGCCTGGCGGTCGCAATCGCGCCCATGGCTGGCGGCGCTGGCAACCCCAACCTGCAGCCGGTGCTCGATGCGATCGCCAACACCTGGTACACGGCGGTCCAGCATCCTTGGTCCGACGCCACCAATATGGGGGTGTTCGCGGCGTGGCTGGCTGAACGCTACAAGGCCATGTCGAAGCTCGATGTGCATGGCTACGTTGCCAAGCGCGGAAGCTTTGCCGCGCTCGGCGCCTTCGGCGATCTGACGAACTCGCCTTTCCTGACCGCTGCCGGCCTGAACAAGCCGCCGACCAGCTCGTGGATCCTGTCGGCGACACTGATGGGTTTGTGTTCGTTCCATCTCGCCAACGATCCGGCCCGCCAGTTGCGGTCTCTGGTCCTGCCCGGCGTCGAGGCGCCCGATCCGGTCGACCAGTTTGTCGAGGTCGAGCAGGATCTGCTCCTGCGCAAGGGCATTTCCACCTTCGACTGCCTGGCGGACGGCACGGTCACAGTCTCGCGCGTCGCCACCACCTACAAGGTCTCCAATCTCGGAGTGCCCGACCGCGCCTGGCTGGACATCATGGTCCCGGCGACCATGAGCCGGATCCGCTACGATTGGGCAGGTTACGTCACGCTGCTCTACCCGCGTTCCAAGCTGGTCGACGACGACAACGGTGCGGCCTTCACCAGCCGCAGCGACGGTGACGAAGATCCGGGCAATGGCGTGGTGACACCGCGCCGCATGCACGGCTCCTGGGCGGCTCGCTGTCGGCTCTACAACGACCGTGCCTGGATCGAGGACATCGCGCGGACGGTCAAGGAAAGCGTCTTCCAGCGCAACGTCGACGACAAGAACCGTCTGGAGAGCCGCCAGCAGGTCCGCATCGTCGGCAACCTGATGACGCTCGCCGGCTCGCTCGAATTCCAGGTTTAACAAGGAGGTTTAAATGCAGACGCTCGGCATCGTCGACATCGTCTGGCGCGGTCGGAACATTCCGGTCGAAAAAGGCGCCAAGATCAAGGTCGGCGGCATCAAGAACAATGTCGTCAACTACGGCAACAAGGCCGCTCGTGCTCAGGAGTTCGAGCCGTCGGAGGTGACGGCCACGACCAACCTGGAGCGCGGCCAGCGCTTCGGAAACCTCTGGGGTCCCGGCGAAGGGGAACTGCAGGTGCTGTGCGACACCGGCCAGACCTTCGTCATCGGGGACGCGTTCCTCACTGATCGCCCGGACGTGACGGGCGGCGAAGGCGGCAAGATCGAACTCAAATGGGCGGGCTCGGCGCCTGAAGAGGTGCTGGCATGAGCCGCCTGGTCAAGGAAGTCGCGATCGACTTGGACGAAGACCAGGCCGACAGCGCAGCGGCAGCGGAAACCGTTGTCGACGAAGACGGCCCGGTCCCGGCTGACGCGGAAACGGATGCCGACGTTGTCGACGAGGACATCGACCCGCTCGACCGCCTGCCTCCGCACGCGAAGAAGAACCAGGACGGCTCGGTTACCTTGCCGCTCAAGTTCCCGCGCGATCTCCAGATCCGCAAGAACGGCAAGGTCCGCACCGATCGTTATGAGCGTCTCGTCTTCCATCGGCTGAACGGCGCCGACCAGCGCGCGATTGCTGCCGCGAAAGAGGATGACATGAGCGTTGTTGCATTCGCCCGTTCCACTCGCATCAGCCAGGCGATCATGAACGCGCTGTTTGACAAGATGGACGGCGCCGACATCGCCGCCGGTGGCCAGGTGCTGAACAGTTTTTTCGCGACTGGCCGGACAACTGGCAGGTGATCCTGGGCGGGCTGGTCGACGGGACCGGCCTGTCGGCAGCCGAGGTCGACCAATTCACCGCCCGTGACGCCACCTTCTGGTGGAACGCGATCATGGCCTACCGCGAGGAGGTCTCAAAAAAGGAGTGAGGCGTGTCCGGCAGGTCGATGGCATTGGATGTGTTGGTGCGGCTCCGGGATCATCTCTCGGGGCCGCTCCGTTCGCTCAAGAACAACCTGTCCAGCCTGGTCGGTTTCGCGCGCAAGATCGGCGTCCTGGGCGCCGCTGTTGCCGGCATTTCCTTCATGGGACCGATCCAGGAAGCGGCGGCTTTCCAGCAGAAGCTGCTCGATATCGCCGGCACCGCGGAACTGACCGGCAAGGCGGCGTTTGCCTTCGTCGATCAGGCCGAGATCCGCTATGATGCACTTGCCTTCAAGATCGGCCAGCATTCCGACACCATCGCCGACGGCGTCGGGCAGATGATCGCAGCCGGCGTCAACCCGAAGCTGATTGACGCGACGATCGGCGACATCGGCCGCGCGACGACGGCCGCGAACGCCAGCTTCGCCGACATGTCCGGTGTCGGCATATCCATGCTGAACAATTTGAAGCTTCCGGCCGACCAGATGCGCGACAGCCTCGGCGCCCTGGTCGTCGCCGGCAAGCTCGGCTCCTTCGAGCTTAAGGATATGGCCGCCAGCTTCCCGAACCTCACCAGCGGTGTCGCGAAATTCGGCGTCAAAGGCCGCGAGGCGGTGAACTTCCTGGCGTCCGCCCTGCAGATTGCCCGCAAGGGCACAGCAGATCCGGCCACGGCCGCCAACAATCTGGCCAACTTCCTGGACAAGGCGCTGGCGCCGCTGACGAAGAAGAACTTCGAAAAGCATGGCGTCGACATCGAGGCCGTCATGATGGACGCCGCCGCCAAGGGCATGAACCCGATCGAGGCGGTGATCCAGAAGATCGGCAAGCTGACCGGCGTCAACGAAACCCAGATCGCGGGCTTCATGAAGAAGGCCAAGCAGAACGGGCTCGAAGGCGCGGAGGCGCTCGGCTATGTGCGCCAGCAGCTGGAGGCGATCGGCGCGGCCGGCAAGGTCGGCGAGCTGTTCCAGGACAAACAGGTTCTCGACTTCCTGGTCCCGTTCCTCGCCAATATCGACGAGTACAAGGACATCAAGTCCAAGGTGGCCGCCGCCACCGGCGCGATCACCGACGCGGACTTCGACACCCAGATGGCCGGCATCAACCGCCAGCTGACTATTTTCCGCGAGGTTGGCACCCAGGCCGTTCGTTTCGTCGGCATGGCCTTTGCGCAATGGCTGCCGACCTTGAACGAATGGGCTATCGCTGCCTTGGGCTGGCTTCGCGAATTCGATGCTTCGTCCGGTGGTATGGCAACCAAGATGCTCGTGTTCGCCGGCGCCGGCCTCGGCGTGGCCGCAGCACTCGGCGTGCTCGGCTTCGTCTTGCCGATCGTCGGCGCCGGCCTGGCCGCGATCGGCGCGCTGATCGGCATCATTCTGTCGCCGATCGGGTTGCTCATTGCGGCGCTCGCAGGCGGTGCGGCGTTCATCTGGAAGAACTGGGATCGGTTCGGCCCGCGCCTGATGCGGCTGTGGGATCGGGCCAAGCAGGGCTTCCGGTCATTGGCCGGCGATGTCGTCGATCGCGGTCGACGCATCATTGACGCCGGGCGCGATATGGTCAGCCAATATGGCCCGATGATCCAGCGCGGTTTCGAGCGCGCCTGGGCGGGTGCTGAGTTCGCCGGATCGAAATTCCTCGGCGGGTTCCAAAAGAACATCGCCGGCATCGGTGACAGCTTCTCGCGGTATGTCTCGGCCGTGGTCGAGGATTTCCGAATTCTGCGCGACATCGGCTCGAACATCGGCCAGATCGTCAGCAATGTCTTCGCCGGCAGCGGCATCGACTGGGGCAAGGTGTTCGGCGATATCGGTGGCTTCGTCGGCGGCCAGCTGAAGCAGACTGCCGATGACTTCGTCGAACTGGCAAGGTCGGTCGGGGATGTGCTGAAGGCGATCCGCGAGATCACCAACGCCCTGGCAACCGGTGAGCCAATCCCGTGGAGCAAGATCATGCCGGACGGCGTCGTCGCTGCGTATGAGAAGGTTGTAATAGTGATTAGCCAGGTGAAGGCGGCTCTCACTGACTTCGCGGCCTGGCTGTCCAAATTCTCCTTGCCCACGATCAACCTCAATCCGTTCGGTGCTGGTAGCAGTGCCAAGACTGGCGACGTCCTGCCGAACGGCACGCCGGCCGGAGATCCGAACAAGGTCGGCCCGAGCGGCATGCCGGAAGATCGCGAACGGGCCCTGCAAGACTTCACCGTGCCGCCGGTCCGCCCGCCTGCCAACAACAACAAGCAATCCTCGCTGCAGCCGGCCGCCAGCAGCCGTTTCGCCGCGATCGCGGCGCCGGTGCGCCAGGACGTCAATGTCGGCGGCGCCGTCCGCATCGTGGTCGACGGGCCTGCCAAGGTTGCGAGCGTGGCTTCGGACAATGCCGCCGTGCCCGTCCAGGCCGGCAGCGGACGCATGGTGGGCCGGGTATGATCTTCGACAGCGTCGCTCACGTTCTTCCGGGCTGCTTGCCCGCGTCCTTTCGCGGCATCGGCTTCTTCGTGCCGGACACTTCGACCGAAGCCGGTCGCAGGGTGGCGGAGCACTTGTTCCCAGGCACCGACCGTGCAGCCTATGACGATCTCGGCTTGCATCCAGCCGCCACCTCGATCGACGGCGTGCTGGTCGGCGATGACTATGTCGCCCAGGCGCGCACCCTGCGGGCCGCTTTCGAGCGTCCAGGTCCAGGCACGCTGATCCACCCCTGGTGGGGCGTCATGACCGTCATCCTGGGCGAGCCGGCCGAGATCTCGTTCTCATCGAGCGAGTTGCGGGTTGCGCGCTTCACCGCTTCCTTCAAACTGGCTCGAACCGGCTTCAACGGGTTCTTGAATTCCACTGCCGCCACTCTCCTCGGCGCGGCGTTGAACTTCGCGTCGACCCTCACAGCGTTGGGCAGCTCGCCGGCCAGCCGAACGATCTCGCGCGTTCAGGATCTCGCGACGCAGCGCTCAACCAGGCTGCTCAAGAGCGAGTGGCTCACCCTGCCGGCAGGAAGTGCCGCTGCCGTCGTTCGATCCGCCTTGCCGGGGTCGATGCCGGCCGGGCCGGCTGCGTTCACCAATGCGGCTATGGCGGTGACCGATACCGTTGTGCAGCAGCTGCAGGGCAATGACGATGCCGCCGTTTCGCCAGCAGCGGAGGCCCCAGTGCCGATTGCACCCGTGACGCCGGCACAGATCGTCGACCTGTTCATCGGCGCGTCACAGCGGTTCACTGTCCAGCACGCCGAGGCGCCTTCGACCACGGATAGCGTGCTGTTGCTCACCGCTGCAGGCGACCCACTGGGGAAAGCGGTCGGTCTCTCGGTCCAGATCGAGCATGCCAGCCGGGAGGATGCCCTGGCTTTGCGCGGCAGGCTGGTCGGCGCGATCGACGGCTTTACCGACGCGCTGGCCGGCATCGAGGACATGCAGTTTACGGCTGTCACGACCGCCGCCAGTCGCGCAGCCGGCGACCTGCGGGCCGCCGTGATCGCGGATATCAACGAGGCGATCGGCCGGCTGCCGTCCCTGATCGTGCGCACATACGATACCGAGACGGATGCCTTCGCGGTGGCCAACGATCTCTATGGCGACCGACCGGAGACGATCGAGGCCGGCTATCGCTCCCTGGTCGAGCGCAACCGACCGAGGCATCCGGCGATGTTGCAAGCCGGACGCGTCGAGGCGCTCAAATGAGCCTCACGTTGCAGATTAACGGCGTCCTCTATGAGGAATGGACCAGGGCCGAGGTCACCCGGAACCTGAAGGATTTTTCGGGGTCGTTTTCCTTCACACTCCGCGATGGCGTGCGCTCGATCTCGACTTTCGATTATGCATCGCCTCGGGCGATCTTCAGGGTACGGCCTGGAATGGAAGTGAAGTGTCTCGCTGACGGCGCCCTCGTCCTGCACGGCTACATCAAGAAGGTCGAGCCCAATATCGACGAGGAGCATGCGGAGGTCAGCATATCCGGGGAGGACAAGGCCGGCGACTTGATCGATTGCGCTGCCGTGCCCGAGGGGCCAGGCGAGTTCACCAACATAAAGCTGGAAGATGCCGTCAAGCGCATCGTCGCGCCATTCGGTTTGAACGTGCGGACCGAGATCGACACAGGCAAGCCCTTTCCCCGCTACGCGCTGGATCTCGGTGAGACGGGACACTCCGCAATCGAGAAAGGCGCGCGCCAGCGGCACGCCCTGGTGATGAGCGATGGCGTCGGCGGTGTTGTCATCACACGCACAGGTGCCAAGCGAGCGCCGGCCGATCTCACTCTGCCGGGCAATGTGAAGGGGTCACGCGCGACCTTCAGCCACGAGGGCCGTCACTCTAAGACGATCGTGCGCGGTCAGAGCGAGAAAGCCAGCGGTGATCGCGATAGTCGCTCGGCAGCGCTGACGCCAGGGACCGAGCCGGCCGATCCGGGAAATCGTCAACCCAGCGACGGATCCGCGTACGAGCGCGAGCGGCGTGGGACAGCCACCACAGGACGAGCGACGGACCCGGAGATCGAGCGCTACCGCCCGATCGTTCACTTGGCCCGTACACAGGCCGACGAACAGTCCGCCAATGACGAGGCTGACTGGCGCATGCGGACCGCCCGAGCAAATGCCGAAGAGGCCAACTATCGCGTTCACGGCTATTCGGTCGGTGGCCGCGTCTGGCGTGTCAATGAGATGACGTTCGTCTCCGACGCATTCCAGGGCATCGAGCGCGACATGCTGATTTCGACGGTGACGTTTCGGAAGGACGAAAGCGGTGAGGAAACCGAACTGACCGTCACGTCGCCGGAGGCCTACGACAAGAAGGCGTCGGGCTCGCGCCGCAAGAACCTCAAGGGCAAGAAGAGCGTCGGTACCGGCAAGCTCGACGGAACTGCGGAGAAACTGTGATGGACAAGGAAACCGCCGACAAGATGCGCGGCATGATCCGCCGATCGGTGCTGAAGAATGTTCGCGACGACGGCGAGACCCAGCGCTGCTCGGTTGAAGTCGCCGACGGCATCTGGCGCGACGATGTCGAGATCCTGCAACCGTTCGGCTTTGCCTCGTCGGTGCCGGAGGATGGCGCGCTGGCGATCGTGCTGTCGGTCGGCAGCGATGAAGGCGACCTGGTCGTCTTGCCTGTCGCCAACCCTTCGAAGCGCATGGGCGGCCTGAAGCCTGGCGAGGTCGGCATGTACAATGGGCATGGCGACAAGATGGTCATGAAAGCGGGCGGCGCGATCGAGATGGGCAGCGGCGCCAGCATCACGCTCAAGTCGGCTGCGGGGCACCTCGAATAATGGCGCAACTGATCGTTCGCTTGGGTGACACCTCAGATCATGGTGGCGCGGTTGTCTCCTCCAACACAAAATGGCCCTGCGAAGGAGCGCTGATCGCCCGCAAGGGTGACATGTTCAGCTGCCCGATACCTGGCCATGGGGTCAACCCGATCGTCACCGGCTCGGGCAAATGGAAATGCGAAGGCATGCCGATCGCGCGCCAGGGCGACAAGACGGCATGCGGCGCCAGCCTGATATCCGGCGCCAGCAAATGGGATTGCGCGTAAGAAAATCCCACGGCCCGCCCGCCTTGGCGGGCATGATCCGGGACACGCGCGCGCGGTAAATCCGCACCATGTTCTTCGATCTCGCGCTGACCTACAATCCGTCGACGCGCCGCTGCGATCTCGCGGTCGGCGACGATGGCGATCTGGTCATCGACGAAACCTCCATCACGCCAGTACTGCTGTCGATAGGCCTGGATCGCCGCGCGTCGCCGGACGATCCGCTACCCCAGGCTCGTTCCGAATTCCTGACCTCGGCATTCGCGGAGCGTCGCGGCTGGGCCGGTGATGCGCTGGATCCACGGGGCGAGCGTGTTGGCTCGCGTCTCTGGCTGCTCGACAGGGCAAAGGAGACCGAAACCACGCGGCTCTTGTTTCAGTTTTGGCTGGAAGAGGCGCTGGCCTGGGCTGAACCGGAGACTGGCAATCCGGCCGAGCTGGATGTTTCGTGGGTGCGCCCGCAAACGCTCGGCTATCGCATCCTGGTAGCCGACGCCGCGCTCTCGATTTCGGGAGGCCGCTGATGGCTTGGCAAATCCCTAGAACCAGCGCCATTGCCGAACGGATTGCAGGCGCACTGGAGACCCTGATCCTCGCTGTCCGACCCAACATCGACCCAATCGCGCTGTCGCGGGCCGTTCGCTCGCCACGCGGCATGTTCGCGATCCTCGGCAGGGCTGTCGCCATGGAAATGCGCGGTATTCACGATCACATCGCATGGTGGAGCCGCCAGTATTTTCCCGACACCGCAGAAGACGAGTTCGCTGATCGACACGCCTCAATCTGGGGTGTCGAAAAGCGGCTGGCGACCTTTGCTGTCGGCAGCGTGCTTGTGGAAGGTGTTGCCGGCACGCCCTTACCCGCAGACCTGGAATTTGCCGCCTCCGATGGCGTCACGGTTAAATCCACGGCCGTGACCGCCATAGGTGCTGGTGGCACCGTCTCGATCCCCGTCGTCGCCTTGGTTCGTGGGCCGGCAGGCAACATCGCTGCTGGCATCCGGCTACGAACGGCTGCTCCATTTCCCGAGATCAGCCGTGCGACGGTGGGCGCTGCCGGTTTGGCGGGCGGCTCGCCCGAGGAAACGGCGCGCGAACTGAGCGCCGCAACGATCAACCGTATCCGACAGCCGCCTCATGGTGGTGCCGGTTTCGACTATCCCGAATGGCTGCGCGAAGCGTTCGACGTGCGCGCCGTCGCGGTTGTTACCGACTGGATCGGCCGTGGGTCGGTCGGTGTTGTGGTGGCAATGAAGGACGGTCTTTTCGGCAAGGCACCGACAGCTGGTGAGCAAACCGCGATGCTCGCCCATCTCGGCGCTCCCGGCTCGTCAACAGGCGTGCGTCCGGTAACCGCCAATGTGGTGGTGGTCCCGGCCGTTACCCATTCGCTCCCGATCACCGTACGCACCCGACCCGACACGGTAGCCATTCGAGCCGCCGTCAGCGAAGCCTATCAGCGCTTCGTCGCGACGATCGGTGACGCGGAGGATACTCAGAACGCCGGGCCGATCGGGGCACGGATCGAGCCGTCGCGGATCTCGGAAGCTCTTTCGGCCGCTGCGGGCGAATACGCGCATGACCTGCTCGTGCCGGCTGCACCCTTCACGCTTGCCCGCGATCACTATCCGGTGCCTGGCGAAATCACATTCGTGGCGCCGCTGTGAGCAGAACCGTTCCCACCATCCTTGGCAGTTTGATTGGCAAGCTACCGATCGGTTGGGTGCTTGCCTTCCGGGGCGGCGTGCTGGACGCGCTGCTTGACGCGTTGGCGCATCCGCTCGCGGATGCCGAGGCCGAGGCCGAAGCGCTGATGCGGGAGATCGACCCGCGCACTGCCGTTCGGCTGCTGCCGGACTTCGAACGCGTGCTCGGCCCGGATCCGTGCGGCCGCGATCTTGGCAACCGGACTGTGGAACAGCGCCAGCGCCAGGCGCACCAACGTTGGACCGCGCGTGGAGGGCAGAGTGTCTCCTATTTTGTCGAGACTGCTGCCCGCCTCGGGGCCGCGATCGAGGTCGAAGAGTTCTGGCCGTCGAAGGCCGGCGTCTTGCGAGCGGGCCAGCCGTTGGTCGCTGAAGGCGAGCAATTTACCTGGCGCGTGAAGCTCGCCCTGATTTCCCAATGGTGGTTCCGCGCTGGCCAGAACGTCGCTGGAGATCCGCTCGGCGGATACGCACCCAGCGACATCGAATGCGAACTGCGCAGGCTCAAGCCAGCCCACACCCAGCTTGTCTTTATCTATCTCTAGGAGCCCGGAATGGAACGCGTTAACGGCCAAGATTGGGTGGACATTGGTGCAGGCAAGAGAGGCTTTCGCAGTCAAAACGCCGGTGCCGGCGTGCCCGGCACAGAAGTCACGGCCGCTTTTCTAAACAGCCTCCAGGAGGAGCTGGCGGCGATCATTGAGTTCAATGGTGGCGTTCTGAACGAAGCCGACCGTGCGCAGATCTCGAAGATGTTGTGGTGGATGCGCCGGAAGGGCGATTATGTGTCTGCCAATGGCACCGCCAATGCCATCACCGTGACGCTAGACCCTGCTCCGGCCGGTTATGTTCTGGGCATGACGATCGACGTCGAGATCGCCATTGCCAATACCGGCCCTGTGACGATCAAGGTCAACGACCTCGGTGCCAAGAGCGTCAGGCCGATCAGCAGCGCGGCGCTCCTGACGGGTGGTGAATTTCAACCGTTCATGGTCGTTCGATTGACCTATAACGGTGCTGTCTTTGTCGCCAGCAACATAGCGGCCGCCGATACCGTTCGCGGCACCGTTTCGCTTGCGCAGATCAAGAAGACCAGCGGCGATGCCTTCAAACAGGCCTCGACCGTCATCGATTGTACCCGCCGCCCGCTGGCGCCGACACCCGTCAACAATGTGCTGACAGTTATCACTCCCGTGTCGTTGACGGATGACGGGCAGGCCGATTGGCAGATCGTGGGCTCAAAGATTGTCTGCCAGAAAGCAGGCCGGTTTGCTTTCTTCGCGTCCTTCGGCCTCAACCTCATCAGTGCGAATTTCGCCCTGGCAATGAACGCGGGGGTCTATTTCAATGGGGCCGAATTCCTGAACACCTCAAACCGGGTACAGAGCGCATCCCTGAACACAACGTACGGCGGCGGAGCCGACGTGAAAGATGCCGTTGTCGGCGACTACCTTGAATTCAGGTGCTTCATCGACGGCATGCCGGCTGGCGCCGTCGTCAACTATGGAGCACGCATCTCCGTCCTGCGTCTCGCGGTCTAAGGGAGCTGAAGATGGCCACGATTGAAATCACCCGAGACGACCTTGTCGTCATAGCGCCACAACTGCCGGCTGGCGTCGTCTATGACGGCAGTCATCTGGAGATCGCAGATGCCGACGCCGAAAACGTCGAGGCGCTGATCGATGACATCGCCAATCTCCGATCGGCTGCTCTGAAAAGCTCGCTGCTGGTTTATGCGGCCGACAAACGCTGGCGTGTGGAAACGGGCGGCATCGTTGTCGGTGGGATGTCGGTGGCGACCGACGACAGGTCCAAGCTCATGATCACCGGAGCCCGCGTGAAGGCGGACAAGGATGCGGCCTTCACGACGAATTGGAAGACGCCGGCGGGATTTGTCGAGATCGACGCAGCCACCATCATTGCCATCAGCAATGCGGTCCTCGATCACGTCGACGCCTCCTTTGCCATCGAGGGCGCAGTTCTAGCTGGCATCGAGGCTGGCACCATCACCACGCAGGCACAGATCGATGCGGCCGACTGGCCTTAGCAGCGCAGACGCCCGGAGCCAGGCTCCGGGAAGGCGGGCCTCTGTCGGCAAACTTCGACCCGCCTGACGACACCAGAGATAACGTCACGCCTGCGGCCCTTTCGGGCGGCGAGACGGTGACTGATTCTCAGAGGCTCGGATATGGGCATTCACGATGAGTTCGCAGCGGTCACACCAGTTCATCCGCCAGCACCTTACATCGGTGGCAAACGGAAGCTGGCAGCGCGTCTAGTCCAACAGATCGGCGCTGTTCCTCATCGCACCTATGCCGAGGTCTTTGTCGGCATGGGCGGCGTCTTCTTCAGGCGGCAGAAGCAGCCGAGAGCCGAAGTCATCAATGATCGCAACGGAGAGGTCGCCAACCTCTTTCGGATCCTCCAACGGCACTATCCGCAGTTCATGGACACGCTGCGATGGCAATTGACCGGCCGACGCGAGTTTGAGCGTCTGCAGGCGAGCAACGCCGCCTCGTTGACCGACCTGGAGCGCGCCGGCCGGTTCCTTTACCTTCAAAAGACGGCATTCGGCGGCAAGGTCGCTGGCCAAAGTTTCGGCGTCGATCCCAGTTCGTCGGCAAGCTTCAACCTCACACGCCTGGAGCCCCTGCTTGCGGAGGTTCATGAACGGCTTGCTGGTGTCACCATTGAGTGCCTGGATTGGCTTCCCTTCATTGATCGCTACGATCGCGCTGAGACCCTCTTCTATCTCGATCCGCCGTATTTCGGATCGGAACGTGACTATGGCGCAACCCTGTTTGGCCGGGAGCAGTTCGAGGTGATGGCCGAGCGCCTTTCACGCCTGAAGGGTCGCTTCATCCTCTCCATCAACGACGTGCCTGCTATCCGCAAGATCTTCGCGGCGTTCGACCAGGATGAGGTTCAGCTGAACTATACGGTAGGCGGGGGAAAGGGTCGGCCTGCGCGGGAGTTGATCATAACCCCGCGATGAAGGCTCAAAGCAGGTTCGAGGGCGCATTGAAGCTCCTTTTAAGCCATAGCTCGTGCTCTAAAACCGCGTGTCAAAAACTCAAAACCGCGCGGCGCGCTACACCCGACCGCGTGAGCGAGGAACGAGCGGAGCGTGTCGGGAATCCATGCCGGAACGCTGGCGCGCCGGCGCCGTGCAGGATGTGGATAGAAAGCGCGGCGGTAGGCACGAGGCGAAAGAAAGAACGCTGTCCCTTCAATCCCTTGCCGCAAACCACGCGAAAATCGCGCCCGGATTTGTCCACACGTTCGGGGCACACGCCACAATCAGCCCATCGCCCTCACGGGAACCTGGTGCGCACCGGGTATCAGGGAGGGCGCCGGTGCCGGACTGGCAGCGCTAACGGTGGCGGTGTCTGGTGACGAGCCCTAAGTCCGGGCCCTGGAAAAACCCGGCCGCCGCGAATGGCGGCTTTGAGGCCCGAAGTCTGCCGTCAACAGTGACGTGCGAGGTCGGTCCGGGGCAAGAACACTGGCGGGGCGCCCGGAAGGCGCCACGTACTTGCTATTGAGAGGCACCGACCCGGCGCCCCGCTTCCCACCTCCCTCAAGGGAGTGCTCTTTGACAATGGCCAGACTGCGAAAAGCAGGGCGTGGCGATGAATAAGTGTATTCAAGCCCGCCACGCCGCCGTCATTCCGGCCGAGCGCAGCGAGAGCCGGAACCCATTGGCCGCACCGTTGTCGGGCACGGCCCGGTCCTCGTTCTGAACCGTTCACGCAGCCGAACCGACGCCGCATGTTTCACGGCGATCCGTGCGAACTCAGGTCCGGGCCGTGCTCAATGCGCTGGGACCAATGGGTTCCGGGTCGGCGCTCGGCTTCGCCTCGCTTGCCCGGAATGACGAACGCGCGGGACGGGCTAGCTACCCAGCCCGCGACTGCGGGCCGCCGGTCGTCCGGCGCACCCACGTAGGTGAAGAGAGTTCCGCGAAGCGGACGAAAAGCCAACTGCTTGGCTTTTCGAACGACGAACGCCGCCGCAGGCAGCGCTGCGGCCTGTGAGCAAACCATCGGTCGAAGACCGCAAGCGCGACCGCGCGTCGCGCCTCGTGGCGCGCCCCGTCCGGAGCGAACCGCTAAGCGGAGACAGCGTGGGAGGAACTATCGGCCGAAGGCCGAGCCCGCGACTGCGGGCCGCCGGTCGGTCCGGCGCACCCGCGTAGGGTCAGCCGCCAGAGGCGGCGGTGCGACCCGTGAGCGGAATTAAGCCGCCTTCTTCTTCGGCTGGATCAGGCCGCGTTCGACCAGCAGCTCGGCGATCTGCACGGCGTTGAGCGCCGCACCCTTGCGCAGATTGTCGGAGACGATCCACATGTTGAGGGCGTTATCGAGCGTGGAGTCTTCGCGGATGCGCGAGATGTAGGTGGCGTCCTCGCCGGCGGACTCGATCGGCGTGATGTAGCCGCCGTCCTCGCGCTTGTCGATGACCAGGCAGCCCGGCGCCTCGCGCAGGATATCGCGCGCCTCGTCGGCGGTGATCGGCTTTTCGAACTCGACATTCACCGCTTCCGAATGGCCGATGAACACCGGCACGCGCACGCAGGTCGCGGTCAGCTTGATCTTGGGGTCGAGCATCTTCTTGGTCTCGGCCACCATCTTCCACTCTTCCTTGGTGGAACCGTCTTCCATGAAGACGTCGATATGCGGGATGACGTTGAAGGCGATGCGCTTGGTGAACTTCTTGGCCTCGACCGGGTCGGCGACGAAGACGGCGCGGGTCTGCGTGAACAGTTCGTCCATGCCTTCCTTGCCGGCGCCCGACACCGACTGGTAGGTCGCCACCACGATGCGCTTGATGGTGGCCGCGTCATGCAGCGGCTTCAGCGCCACCACCAGCTGGGCGGTCGAGCAGTTCGGGTTGGCGATGATGTTCTTCCTGGTGAAACCGGAAATCGCGTCCGGGTTCACTTCCGGCACGATCAGCGGCACTTCCGGATCGTAGCGGAACGCCGAGGAATTATCGATGACGACGCAGCCCTGCTTGCCGATCTTGGGCGACCATTCCTTCGAGATGTTGCCGCCGGCCGACATGATGGCGATGTCGGTGTCGGAGAAGTCGTAACCTTCCAGCGCCTTCACCTTCAGCGTCTTGTCGCCGAAGGACACTTCGGTGCCCTGGCTGCGCCGCGAGGCGATCGCTACCACTTCGCTCACCGGAAAGCCGCGCTCTTCCAGGATGTTCAGCATTTCACGACCCACATTGCCCGTGGCGCCGATTACCGCAACCTTGAAACCCATAGAAAAATTCTCCTGTCGCTCTCCGCTCGCTTTGCTTGGAGAAACCCGCCGGCCACTGCGGGTCTCGCCTCCCTCGGGCCAGACCCGGGGAGAGGGCGAGAAGGCCAAGGGAGATCAGACCGTGGTGACGGTGGTTTTTTTGGCCGTAGTTTTGGTCGAGGACAGGCGCGCGCGTTGCCGCTCTCCCGCAACCATGTTGCCATGGCCGGGGAAGTCGAATGCGAAAAGAGCCATGATGAGGCCGCGCATCGGGACGTTCCTGTTCGGGACGGGCTTTTACGCTGATTGCGAAAGGAGTCAATCGCAACGAAAGCCCGACGGCAAAGTTCGGCGCGCCTGTGGCGGTCAGATCACGTTGAGCTCGCGGAACGGCCGCCCTTGCGCCACGCGCGCATAGCCGAAGGCCGAACAGTCGATGCTGCGGTAGCCGCCATGCATGATGAGTTCGGCCAGCGCCTTGCCCACCGCCGGCGCCTGCTGCAGGCCATGGCCGGAAAAACCGTTGGCGAAGATGAAGTTCGACACTTCAGGGTGCGGGCCGATCACCGCGTTCTGGTCGAGCGTGTTGTAGTCGTAATGGCCAGCCCAGGCGCGTGTCATCTTGATCGCCTCGAAAGCCGGGATGCGGGTAGCGAGCACCGGCCAGATCGTCTCCTCGAACAGCGACCAGTCCGGCTCGAAATCGGTCGGGTCGGCGGCGGTTTCGCCCTCCTCCGGCTCGGCGCCGCCGGTGATGTAGACCGAACCTTCCGGCCGTACATAGATGCCGCTCGGGTCGACCAGCAGCGGCAGATCCTCGTAGCGCTCGCGGGCCTCGAACACGAAGACCGAACGCTTGCGCGGCTCCACCGGCAGTTCGAGCCCGGCCATGGCCGAGACCTTGCCGGCATTCGGACCTGCGGCGTTGACGACGATACCGGCCTGCAGCGTCTCGCCATTGTCGAGCGTCACCGACTGGACGCGGCCGTTGTCGCGAGCAATGGCGGTGACCGAGGCCGTGATCAGGTCGACCGACTTGGTCCGCAACGCCTTGCGGAACAGCTGCAGATAGGCGTGCGCGTCGAACCAGCCCTCGCCGGAGCGGCCATAGGCGCCGGCGGTGATGCCCTCCGCCGACAACCAGGCGAAACGACGCGTCAGCGCCTCGACGTCCTCCAGGACGATGTCGGCGCCTTCCGCCACCTGCACGTCGTGGTTGGCCTTCAGGATCGGCAGGCCGTTCTCGCCGGCCAGGATCAGATAGCCGCCTTCGCGGAAGCCGATATCGGCATCGGTGCCGAATTCTTCCTTGAGCCGCCGGAACAGCTTCAGCGTGAACTGCGACAGGCGGATGTTTTCAGGGATCGAGAACTGCTGGCGGATGGAGGCGCAGGACAGCGTCGTCGCCGCATGGGCAAATTGCGGATCGCGCTCGATCAGCGCGATGGAGCCGGTGAACCCTTCCTCGCGGAGGTAATAGGCAACCGAGGCGCCGACGATGGCCCCGCCGATGATCACGATGTCGTATTGCGCCATGAACTGAAGTCCCGAATTGCCGCGCTGAAGGAAAGCAGGTTCAGCCACCCTCCCGCAAGAGCTTGCAAGGGCCAGCTTTGCCGGGCAAGAAGACCAGATGGTTGAGATTTCCTATCGTCCGCGCCGCTCCGTGCTCTACATTCCCGCCGCGAACGAGCGGGCACTGGCCAAGATCCCGGCCCTTACCTGCGATGCGGTCATCATCGATCTGGAGGACGCCGTCGCTTCCGGCGAGAAGGCTTCGGCGCGTGACAGGCTGGGCGCGATCTTCGCCGACCGCCCAAAGCGACGCTGCGAAATGGTGGTGCGCATCAACCGCCTTGGCGGCGAAAGCGGCCCGGATGATCTGGCCGCGGCCCTTGCTTGCCGGCCCGACGGCATTCTCCTGCCCAAGATCGATACGCCGCGCGACATCCTGGAAGCCGGCGATGCCCTCGACGAGGCCGACATGCCCGACGAGGTCAAGTTGTGGGCGATGATCGAGACGCCCAAGGCGCTGATCAACATCGCCGCCATCGCCGAGCTTGGCCGCGATCCCGCCTCGCGGCTCGCCTGCCTGGTCGCCGGCACCAACGACCTGATCAAGGAGACCGGCATCCAGGCGACGCCGGACCGACGCTATCTGATGCCATGGCTGATGCAGATGGTGCTGGCCGCGCGCGCCGGCGGCATCGCGCTGCTCGACGGCGTCTACAATGATTTCCACGATTCGGCCGGCTTCCTGCGCGAATGCGCCGACGCTGCGGCCATGGGCTTCGACGGCAAGACGCTGATCCATCCTACGCAGATCGAGGCCGCCAATGCCGCCTTCTCGCCGTCGCCGCGGGCGCTGGCCGAGGCCCGCGCCGTTGTCGAGGCCTTCGGCAGGCCGGAGAACGCCGGAAAAAGCGTGATCGCGCTGGAAGGCCGGATGGTCGAGCGGCTGCACCTCGCCCAGGCCGAAAAATTGCTGGCGAAAGCCACAAGCATCGGCGCATGATCGCCGCTACCCTATACAGGACAGGACCCGCTCATGCGACTTTACCGTTTTCTCACCGCCGTCGACGACGCCACCTTCTGCCATAAGGTGACAGCGGCGCTGAACAAGGGCTGGCACCTCTATGGCTCGCCGACCTATGCCTACGACAAAAAAGAAAAGGCGATGCGCTGCGGCCAGGCCGTGGTGAAGGACATAGACGGCCAGGACTATGTTCCCGGCGAGACCAAGCTGAGCGACTGGTGACGGGCGGCCGCTGAGGCCACGCATCGAAAAGTCTATTCGACGGCCGCCTCGATCCGCTCCATGTCGTCGTCGGAGAGGCCAAAATGATGGCCGATCTCGTGGATCAGCACATGGGTGACGATGTCGCCCAGTGTCTCCTCGTTCTCGGCCCAGTAGTCGAGGACGGCGCGGCGATAGAGCGTGATGCGGTTCGGCCCTTCGCCGGTCGCCGGGTTCCAGCGTTCGGCGATGCCGCGCCCCTCGAACAGGCCAAGCAGGTCGAACGGCGTCTCCAGCGACAGGTCGTCCATGATCTCGTCGGTCGGGAACTCGGCCATCTGGATGACGATCTCGCCGGTCAGCTTGCGGAATTCTTCCGGCAGATGCGCATAGGCTTCCAGCGCCAGGAGCTCCATTTCCTCCAGGGAGGGTGAAAGCTCCCCATGCCAGGTGCGGGTCTTGTAGATGCGGGCCATTCTTTGTCCTTTGACATTCGGCATATAGGCCGTTGCGGCACAATCGGCAAATGCCGGACGCTCCGGAGACGAGTGCCCGCCTGGAAGAGGAATAAATTCTTCACGACTCCGCTTGACTCTCGTTCCGCCCTCTGGAATCTATAAGAACATAACAGGAACATATCGACGGAACGGAACACCATGGCGACAAGCGCTGTGGTGCGGGACACTGTTTTTGCCCTGCGCCGCCAGATCGCGAAAATCGAAGGAACACTGGCCGAGCGCCTCGACGCGCCTGCCGGCGATGCCTTCGACGCGGATCGCATGCTGGTTCGCCGTGGCGGCGTGGCCGAAAGCCATGGGCTGCTCGCGACGGGTGCCGGCCGCCTCGACGCCGCCCTGGGCGGCGGCCTGCCGAAAGCCGCCCTCACCGAATTCCATGGCGCCGAGACGCGCGACGCCGGCACCGTCGCCGGTTTCGCGCTCTCCCTTGCCGGCCTGGCCTTGAAAGCGGCGGGCTCGCCTGCCCCCATCCTCTGGGTCGGCACCGCCGAGATCTTCCGCGAGGCCGGCTTTCCTTACGCGCGGGGTCTTCAGGCCGGTTTCGGCATCGCGCCCGAGATGTTGCTTTATGCCGAGGCGCCAAAGCTCGTCGACGCCTTGTGGATCGCCGAGGAAGCGGCCGGGCTGACGGCGCTCTCGGCCGTCGTTCTGGAGCTGCGCGGCAATTCCGAACGGCTCGACCTCACGGCGACGCGGCGGCTGCATCGGCGCGCGCAGATGGCTGGCCGGCCCGTATTCCTGCTGCGCCAGGCAGCCTTCGCCGAACCGACGGCCGCCCCTGTCCGTCTTGTCGTCGCCCCCGCACCCGCCGCACCTCGCCTCACCGTCGCCGGACCGCTGGACGGCTCGATCGGCCGCCCGGCCTTCACCGTCACCATCGACAAGAGCCGCGCGGCACAGCCTGGACAATTCACACTGGAGTGGAACCCCGATGAACGCACATTCCTGGACAGAAAGCGCGTGGGCGGAACCGGCAAATGGCGAAGGGACGCGCAAGAAGGAGCAAAGGATCCTGTCGCTCTGGTTTCCGCATCTTCCGGCGGAGCGGATACTGCGGCAGCGCCTGGGGCGGTCGTGGCGTTCCCGCCCTTCCAGTCATCACCCACTGGTGATCAGCCATCGCGACCGCAACGCGCAACGCATCGCCGCGCTCGATGAACGAGCCGAGGCATTGCGCCTGAAACCCGGCATGGGCATCGCCGACGCCCGCGCCATGCATCCGGCGATCGACATCATCGAAGCCGATCCACAGGCGGATTTGCGCCTGCTCGAAAGCCTGGCCGACTGGTGCGACCGCTACACACCGCTGGTCGCCCTGGACGGTACCGACGGCCTGTTCCTCGACATCACCGGCTGCGCGCATCTTTTCGGCGGCGAACGCGCCATGCTGGATGAGATCCTGGCCCGGTTTTTCCATCAGGGTTTCGACGTGCGCGCCGGCATCGCCTCGACAGCCGGGGCTGCCTGGGCTGCCGCGCGATTTTCCAGGCAATGCATCGTCGAACGTGGTGATGAGGAGAGGCTCCTGGCACCCCTACCGCTGACCGCGCTGCGCCTCGATCCGCA
Source organism: Mesorhizobium sp. YL-MeA3-2017 (assembly GCF_030814575.1). Lineage (NCBI taxonomy): Bacteria > Pseudomonadati > Pseudomonadota > Alphaproteobacteria > Hyphomicrobiales > Phyllobacteriaceae > Mesorhizobium > Mesorhizobium sp. YL-MeA3-2017. Next base: position 2,830,717 of record NZ_JAUSVH010000001.1, read on the forward strand.
GGTGCGCGGCAGCCTGGAAAGCGTCGGTCTTCGCACGGCAGGCGCCGTCATGGCGGCGCCACGCGCGCCGCTGGTGCGCCGTTTCGGCGCGACCCTGCTCCTGCGGCTCGACCAGGCGCTCGGCCGGCAGGATGAGGCGGTGTCGCCGCGCCTGCCCGTCGCGCCTCTTTCGGTCGAGCGGCATCTTGCCGAGCCGATCACCCTGACCGACGACATCGAGCGTCTGGTGTTCTTGCTCGCGACGGCGCTGAAAACCGATCTCGAACGGCGAGGCGAAGGCGCCAGGGCGCTCGCACTCCTGCTTTTCAGGGTCGATGGCGTGGTCAGCCGGCTTGTCGTCGGCACGTCGCGGCCGATGCGTGAGCCGCGGCTCGTCCAGAAACTGTTCCATGAAAGGCTGGCCGCGATCGCTGAGGATTTCGATGCCGGCTACGGTTTCGATCTCGTTCGCCTCGCCGTCCTGACCACCGCGCCTTTCGATATACGACAAGCCGACCTCGCCGGCGATGTCGAGGAAGACGAGGAAGGTCTCGCTCTCTTCGTTGACCGTATCCGTGCCCGCCTGGGCGATGGTGCCGTGATGAAACCGGTCGCCATCGAAAGCCATCTGCCGGAACGGGCCGTCACGACCATCCCCTACTGGGAGAACCCGCCGCAGCGTGTATCGCCGCCGAAGAAACCCGCCGCCCCCAGGAACCTGCCCACCACAACGCCTTTCCAGCCGGAACGCCCGATCCGGCTGTTCCGGGTGCCGGAACCGATCGAGGTTCCGGCCACGGAAATCCCGGATGGCCCGCCGCCGCAGTTCCGCTGGCGGCGCGCGCTGCACCGTGTCGCCAGCGTCGAGGGCCCTGAACGCATCGCGGCGGAGTGGTGGCGCAAGCAGGAGCCGACACGCGACTATTATCGCGTCGAGGATACGGACGGCCGCCGCTACTGGCTCTATCGCCAGGGCTTTTACAGCGATTCCGAACCGCCGCCGCGCTGGTTCATGCATGGGGTGTTCGCATGAAGACGGCCAACCTGCGCGCGCCATCTGCCCTGCCGGCCTATGCCGAGTTCGGCGTGCAGTCGAATTTTTCCTTCCTGCGCGGCGCCTCGCGCCCGGAGGAGTTGGTCGTGATGTCATGCGCGCTGGGCTACACCGCCATGGGACTTGCAGATCGTAATACCGTTGCCGGTGTGGTGCGTGCTTGGAGCCAATCGCGGCATATTCAGCTTTCCAACGAGACCGAGGCGGTTTGGCTGCCTTATCATCCCGGTTGCAGGTTGGTGTTCTGCGACGGTGTCCCGGATATCTTGGCCTATCCTCAGGACCGAACCGGTTGGGGGCATCTGTGCCGGCTCTTAACCGAAGCGAATCTTCGCGGAGAAAAGGGGGCTCCTCTACTTTATCTCGACGACCTCCTCAAAGGGGGTGACCATATATCTCTCGCCATACTGCCCCGTCTTTCCCCCGGCCAAGATGAACTACCGCTGTTATGCCGGTTGAAGGAACGTTTCGGTCGAAATCTGTGGCTCGCTGCCGCGCCCAAATATCAAGGCGACGACCTCTTTCGCATCGAGCAGGCTCAAGGTCTGGCACAAGCCGCTGGTCTGCCTTTCATGGCCACTAACGACATACTCTATCATTGCGCAGAACGGCGACCGCTGCAGGATGTGGTGACTGCGATCCGGCTCAACGTCCCTGTAGCCGAGGCTGGAATGGAACTCGCTGCAAATGCTGAGCGCCATATGAAGCCGACGCAAGAAATGGCTCGTCTTTTCCGTCGCCATCCACAGGCGCTTACCGAAACGCTGCGCTTCGCCGAGACCCTCAGCTTTTCACTACAGGAATTACGTCACAATTATCCCGACGAACCGACGCGCGATGGCGCAACGCCGCAGCAGGAACTGGAACGACTTGCCTGGGAAGGAGCAGTGGAGCGCTACCCTGACGGAGTACCGCAGCCCGTGTCCTCGCGTATCAGGGAAGAATTGGCCCTGGTCGGGCGAATGGGGTATGCGCGCTATTTCTTGACCGTACATGACATCGTTCGCTTCGCACGCAGCCGAGGCATATTGTGTCAAGGCCGTGGCTCTGCCGCCAATTCCGTCGTCTGTTACTGCATCGGTATAACGCCGGTCGGGCCTAATCAAATCCATGCACTTTTCGAGCGCTTCATCTCTGAAGAGCGTAACGAACCGCCCGACATAGATGTCGATTTCGAGCATGAACGCCGCGAGGAGGTTATCGCTTATATTTATGAGAAATATAAGGAAAAGCATACTGCACTTGCCGCGGCGGTGATCACCTATCGCGGCCGCTCCGCTTTGCGTGAGGTCGCCAAGGCAATGGGTCTATCCGAGGATGTCCGAAGCGCTTTGTCGAGTTCGATCTGGGGCTGGTATTCATCCGAACTTGGCGAGCGAGAGACCCAGGCCGGCGGTCTTGCCCATACGGACCCGTTGACCAGATATGTCCTCGATCTCGCCAACGAAATCATGGGCTTCCCGCGCCATCTCACGCAGCATGTCGGCGGTTTCGTCATCACCAAGGATCGCCTCGACGAGATCGTACCTATCGTCAAGACGGCAATGGACCAACGCAAGATGGTCGAATGGGACAAGGATGATCTCGACGCCGTTGGATTGCTTAAAGTCGACGTCCTGGCGCTCGGCATGTTGTCGTGCCTGAAACGCACATTCAGTTTGTTGAAAAGCCATTATCCCGCCGTCCGCGATCAATTCGATCGGCCGTATGAGCTAGCGACACTGCCGGAAGAGGATAAGCGTGTTTACGATATGATCTGCCGCGCGGATACGCTCGGTGTTTTCCAGATTGAATCACGCGCGCAGATGTCGATGCTGCCGCGACTGCGGCCGCGAGAGTTCTATGACCTCGTCATCGAAGTGGCTATCGTGCGGCCCGGTCCCATACAGGGCAATATGGTCCACCCCTACCTGCGCCGGCGGCAAGGAAGGGAAGAGGTCGAGTATTACAAGGACGAATTGAAGGAGATCCTGGGCAGGACCTATGGCGTACCGCTGTTCCAAGAACAGGCGATGAAGATCGCTATAGTTGCCGGCGGCTTCAAACCCGGAGAAGCGGACGAGCTGCGCCGCGCCATGGCAACGTTTAGACGCATGGGAACCATCGGCAATTACAAGGAGAAGATGATCGAAGGCATGGTCCGCAAGGATTACCCCCGTGAATTCGCCGAGCGCTGCTTCAAGCAGATCGAAGGGTTCGGCGAATATGGCTTCCCGGAAAGCCACGCCGCCTCCTTCGCCCTGCTCGTTTATGCCTCCTGCTGGTTCAAGACCTTTTATCCCGACGTCTTCTGCGCAGCGATCCTTAACTCGCAGCCCATGGGTTTCTACCAACCGGCCCAATTGGTGCGCGATGCGCGCGATCATGGTGTCGAAATCCGCGATGTCGACATCAATGCCTCGATCTGGGACTGCGCGCTCGAAAAAGCCTCGTTCGATCCCCAGCGCATCACATCTCGCCATGCCGAGATGCGCGGCGTCATTAAAACCGACCACGCCGTCCGGCTGGGATTTCGCCAGATCAAGGGGCTATCGGAGGATCGGATGCTGATGTTCGCGGCCCGGCGCGGCGACGGTTACGAATCCGTGCGCGATGTCTGGCTACGCTCCGGCCTCGATACTGACGAGATCGAGAAACTGGCCGAGGCCGACGCTTTCCGCTCGCTCGGCATCAGCCGGCGCGATGCGCTCTGGGCGGTGCGTGCGCTCGATGGCCGCAAGGCCACGGAAAGACTGCCTCTGTTCGATCAGCCGCAGATCAGGTTGCCCGAATTGGAGCCAGAGACGAAGCTGCCGATGATGCGACCGGGCGAGCACGTCATCCACGATTACCGGTCGCTCGGCCTGTCCTTGAAGGCGCATCCCGTCTCGTTCCTGCGCGACCGGCTCGCCCGCAGCGGCGTCACGCCGAATGCGCTGCTGTCTTCGGTGCCGGACGGCAGACGTGTCACGGTCGCCGGGCTTGTCCTCGTGCGCCAGCGGCCGGGCAACGGCAAAGCCATTTTTCTGACACTGGAGGACGAGAAAACCGTCGCGAATATCATCTTCTGGGCACGGACATTCGATCGATATCGCCCGGTTATCATGGGCGCGCGCTTCGTTCGCGTCACCGGCAAGCTGCAATGCGAGTCCGATGTCATCCACATCGTCGCCGACAAGATCGAAGATTTGACGCCCTGGCTCTCGTCGCTGCTGGAGACCGGGCAGCCGGATGCAGCGAATTCACCGGCAACTGGAAACAGGCTCTTGCCCGGGCCGTCGGACCAAAGCCGTACCGCCGACCGAGTGGATCGGAAAACAGTCCCCGAACAGGATTTCCCGACACATGCCGAAGACGCGCAGCGCGTCATGCCGAAGGGGCGTAATTTTCATTAGCGCGGCCTATCGCCAACCGCTGCGATCGACCTGCGTCATCTGGTCGCCACGGGGTTTGGAATGCATTCAGCCCTTGCCGGGTGCAATCGCCCGCGCCTCCGAAGGCAGCATGATCGGAATTCCGTCCCGCACCGGATAGGCCAATTTGGCGACACGCGAGACCAGCTCGCCGTGCTCGGCATCCCAGCTTAGCGGTCCTTTGGTCAGAGGACATACCAGCAGTTCCAGCAGCTTCGGATCGACGTCGATCTTTTTGCCTTCGCGATCGCCCATCCCTCGTCTCCCGTTCACGATCCTATTGCAGGCCGGAGCCGAAATCCTCGTTGTCGCGGGCCAGCGTCAGCTCCGTGATCGCGATCAACGTTTCGGCCCTGCTTTTCAGATCCTGTGCTTCCAGCAGCGCCTGCTTTTCGGCCGGCCCGTAAGGCGCCATCATCGACAGCGCATTGACCAGCATGGCGTTGTCGGCGCGGCTTACGCTTTCCCAGTCCGCTTCCAGTTCGTTGGCCTGCAGATAGGCGCGAAATGCCTTGAGCAAGGCGGTCCGGTCCACGCTGGCAGCCGAGGGGTCTTCGTCGAGATCGGCCAAGAAGGGCGCGATGCGGCATTGCCTGAACGGCGTGCGCACCGTGAGTTCCTGCGTGACGCGAAACCGGCATATGCCTTGCAAGGAAACGACGTAGCGGCCGTCGCCCGTTTCCATATAGGAGATAACCCTGCCGATACAGCCAACGCCGCTCAGTTCGGGTTCTCCGTCCTTGCGCAGAACGCCTTCCAGGTCCGGCTGGATCATGCCGATCAGGCGCGATCCGGCCAGCACCTCGTCCACCATTTGCAGATAACGCGGCTCGAAGATGTTGAGCGGCAATCGCCCGCCTGGCAGCAACAACGCTCCGCTCAGCGGGAAGACCGCGATCGAGGCCGGAAAATCCGCTTCAAGCCGATATCGCGCGTTTCCCGCTCGCATCCCTTCCTCTTCGTATGACCGTCTCGAAAGCCAAACACAGGTGTTGGCCCAATCGCGACGCCCAATCCGGGCGTCAGTGCGCGCAGGCCGCTTTAAGCGAAGAGCAGCGACGACAGCTTCCGGCGTGCCGAAAGTGTTGCCTCGTCGGCCATGCCCCAGGCTTCGAACAGCTGCAGCAACTGTGACCGCGCGCCATCGTCCTTCCAGCTGCGATCCGCCTTGATGATCGCCAGCAAATTGTCGGCAGCTTTTTCGCGCTCACCCAACGCATTCTGGATCATCGCCAGGTCAAAACGCGCCTCGTGGTCCTTCGGGTTTTCGGCGAGGCGTCGCTCAAATTCGGCCGGATTGCCGAGCGATGCCGCCTGGGCGGCAAGCGCCATGCGTGCGCGCAATGCGCTGATGGTCGGCGCGTCCGCCTTGGCTTCCGGCAATTGCGCGAGCACGGCCTCGGCGCCCGCGGTATCGCCCGAATCGAACAGAATTTCCGCCAACCCCGCGACTGCCTCGACAGTGTCGGGCGCCTGCTCCAGCACAGCCTGATAGATATCCGCCGCCGTCTGCACGTCGCCGGCCGTGCGTGCTTCGCCAGCCGCCGTCAGGGCCTCGGCCAGCTGCGCCAGGCCGTCGCCCTTGCCGCCGACACGATCGATGAATTCACGAATCTGGCTTTCGGGGACAGCGCCCATGAAACCGTCGACCGGTTGTCCGTTCTTGAAAGCGATCACCGCGGGGATGGACTGAATGCCGAGCTGACCGGCGATTGCCGGATGATCGTCGATGTTCATCTTGACCAGTTTGACCTTGCCACCGCCAGCATTGACCGCTTTTTCGAGCAGCGGGGTCAATTGTTTGCACGGGCCGCACCACGGCGCCCAGAAATCGACCAGCACGGGCTGGCGCCGCGATTCCTGAATGACGTCCGCGGTGAACGCCGCCGTCGTCGTGTCCTTGATCAGATTCTGGCCCGCGCCGTTCGCCGGTTCCGTCGAGCCACCCTGCCCGCCATACTGCACGGTCGTGGCATAGGCGTTGCTCATGCCGCCAAACGGATTTTGGTCGCTCATCATTCTGTCCTTTCGGCCGCGCATGCAGTGGCAGCCCGATCACGGATGCCGGTTGCCACCCAATGTGGCGATCACGCCGAGACTTTCAAGATAACAGGCTCATGGCCGGTTGCCTCGATGAATTTGATCAGGTCGGTCGCGGCGATCGATGTCGTTGCCTCATTGGTCAGCGGGTGGGCATTGATGACGGAATTTTCCATCAAAGCCTCATCCAGCACGATCTTCACCCGGTTTTCGCCGTCGTTGATCAGCCCGAAGACGGTCACCGCGCCCGGAACGACGCCGAGCAGTTCCATCAGCATCTCCGGCTTGCCGAAGGAGACGCGGCTTGAGGCACCGATCAGTTGGTGGATCTGCTTCAGGTCGACCTCGGCCTCTTCGTCGACGGTCACCAGAAAGAAATTGTCCTTCTTGTCCTTGAGGAACAGGTTCTTGGTATGCCCGCCGGCAATTTCGCCGCGCAACGCCTGGGAATCCGCCACCGTAAAGAGCGGAGCATGGCGCTGCGTCGACACTTCTATGCCCAATCCGGTCAGGAAGGCGAAAAGCTGATCTTCGGTTTTGGCCATCGCTGCCTCGTTATCTTTGTTCCGCTTCCCGCCCACCGGGCTTCGAGGCCGCAGTTTGCCTGCCTCCGTACCGATAGCGAACCTCAGACCCAATAATGTAAGGCGGGTCGGCCGCAAAGCCGATTTCGCCTGTTTTGGCGACGATGCGAATATGTGCATTTTTCCCTGTTGCAATCGTCACGCTCTTCGGCCATATAGGCCCGGCTTGCGGCCCAAAGCCGCGCGAGCGGGTGTAGCTCAGGGGTAGAGCACAACCTTGCCAAGGTTGGGGTCGAGCGTTCGAATCGCTTCACCCGCTCCAATTATCTTAACGGTTAAACGACATGGCCGCCTTCGGGCGGCCGTTTCGTTTTTGGCCGTAGGCCTATCGGTCGATCCGGGTTGAGAGGATGATCGAGGAGAGCGTGCGTTCCACGCCCTCCATTGCGCCGATGCGGTCTATGAGCGAATCAAGATCGCTGATCGACGCCGATTCCACCGTCACGATCATGTCGAAGCTGCCGCTGACCGAATGCAGCGTCCGCACCTGCGCGAGCGCCCGCAGTTCCTTGACCACGCGATCCGCGGCTTTTGGCGCCACCGTCAAAAGCACATGCGCCCTGACCAGTCCCTGTTCGTAGTCGGGCGCCAGCCTGACGCCGTAGCCGACGATGATGCCGCGTGCCTCCAGGCGCTCGATGCGGCTTTGCACCGTGGTTCTGGACACGCCCAGCCGGCGCGCCAGTTCGGCGGTCGACGCGCGGGCGTTCTCGCGCAGCAGGGCGATCAGGTCTCTATCGGCTTGACTAAGCATAATGACGACTTGGCTCGGCGAATTATTCGAAAAGGATCGGCGTTTCGCTCAATCGCACACTTCCATTCGTCCGGCAAACTGCGATTCCTCCGGTAAAGTTCAAATCGAAAAACTGGAGCAACCCATGAAGGAAATCGTCGTCGTTGGCGCCGGCAAGATCGGCTCGACCATTGCCGGCATGCTGGCCGAAACCGGTGACTATCGCGTCACCATCGTCGACCGCTCCGCCGCCCAGCTGGCGGCGCTGGAAGTACCGGCCGGTGTGGCTGCGGTCGAAACCGACATCGAAGCGGTCGGCGCCCTGGAAACCGTGCTCGCCGGCAAGTTCGCCGTCATGAGCGCCGCGCCTTTCCACCTCACCACCCGCATCGCCGAGGCCGCTGCCGCCGCCGGCGTTCATTATCTCGACCTCACCGAGGACGTCGCCTCCACCCGCCGCGTCAAGGAACTGGCAAAGACGGTCAAGACCGCCTTCATCCCGCAATGCGGCCTGGCTCCGGGCTTCATCTCGATTGTCGCCAACGATCTGGCCAGCCGCTTCGACAGCCTGGAGAGCGTGCGCATGCGCGTCGGCGCGCTGCCGCAATATCCGTCCAACGCGCTGAACTACAACCTGACCTGGAGCACCGACGGCGTCATCAACGAATATTGCGAGCCTTGCGAGGCGATCGTCGAGGGCGAGCTGATCGAAGTGCCGCCGCTCGAGGAACGCGAGGAGTTCTCGCTCGACGGCGTCACCTACGAGGCGTTCAACACTTCCGGCGGGCTTGGAACGCTGGCTGAGACTTTGAAGGGCAAGGTCCGTACGCTGAACTACCGCACAATCCGCTATCCCGGCCATGCCGCGATCATGAAGGCGCTGCTCAACGACCTTGGCTTGCGTCATCGCCGCGAGGTCCTGAAGGACATCCTCGAGAATGCCTTGCCGGCCACCATGCAGGACGTGGTCATCGTTTTCGTCACCGTGTCGGGTCGTAAGAACGGCCGGCTGCTGCAGGAAACCTACGCCAACAAGATCTACAGCCAGCGCTCTGGCCAGACCGTGCGCAGCGCGATCCAGATCACCACGGCGTCCGGCATCTGCGCCGTGCTCGACATGCTGGCCGACGGCAGCCTGCCGGCGCGCGGTTTTGTGCGGCAGGAAGACATCGCGCTCGACACCTTCCTCGCCAACCGCTTCGGCCGCGCCTATGCGCAGCACGAACGCGCCGGCCGCTTGGCAAGCTGATCATCACGCCGGGTTCGACGAGAACCCGACCAACGACTTCGAATAACAAAAGGGCTCGCCAACCATGTGTTGGCGGGCCCTTTTGTTATGCCGGTACCTATCTGGCCTAGATGTGCAAAGCGTGGCCGAGCGCCTTGAGCGCGGCCTCCGGGAAAGCCTCGCCCTGGGTCGGGTGCGCATGGATCGTGCCGGAGATGTCTTCCAGCCGAGCGCCCATCTCCAGCGCCAGCCCGAAGGCCGCCGCCAATTCCGACACGCCGTGCCCAACCGCCTGGATGCCCAGAACCAGATGGTTGTCGGCGCGCGCAACGACGCGCACGAAACCGGCCTCGCCGAGTTTGGTCATGGCGCGGCCATTGGCTGAAAACGGAAACTGTCCGATCTTCACTTCGCCGGCCTGCGCTTTCGCCTCGTCGGGAGCGAGCCCAACGCTGACCACTTCGGGATCGGTGAAACACACCGCCGGTATGGCGCGCTTGTCCCAGCTGCGTTTGTGGCCAGCCAGGATTTCGGCCACCATCTCGCCCTGAGCCATTGCCCGGTGCGCCAGCATCGGCTCGCCGGTCACGTCGCCAATGGCAAAGACGCCGCGCATGGAGGTGCGGCATTGGTCATCGATGCGGATGAACCTGCCAGCCATGTCGAGCTCGATCTGATCGAGCCCCCAGCCCTCGGTCACCGGCTTGCGCCCGACGGTGACGAGAACCTTGTCGGCAGCGATCTTCACTTCCTTGCCGGCAGCGGTTTCCACCAGCAGCGCGTCGCCCTTGGCCGAAAGACCCTTGGCCTTGGCTTCGGTCAGCACGTCGACGTCGAGTTCTCCGAGCCGCTTCGCGATCGGTCTGGTCAGCTCGGCGTCATATTGCGCGAGCAGGCGCGGCAGTGCCTCCACGACCGTCACCTTGGAGCCGAGCTTGGCGAAAGCCATGCCGAGTTCGAGGCCGATATAGCCGCCCCCGACGACGGCCAATCTGGCGGGAACCTCGGCTAACGACAGTGCCTCAGTCGAGGAGATCACCGACCCGCCGAACGGCATGAAGGGCAATTCGACGGGCGCCGAGCCAGTGGCGATGACGATGGTTTCAGCGCGGATCACCTGCAGTCCGGTTTCGGTCTCGACCTCGACCGTCTTGCCGTCATGGAATTTGGCCCAGCCCGAAACATGCTTGACCTTCGCCTTCTTCAGCAGGCCTGAAACACCATTCGTAAGCCGGCTTACTATACCGTCTTTCCAGGCAATCGTTTTGCCGAAATCGATCGAATGGCCGCTTGCGGTTATCCCGAGAGGGCTTGTGCCGGCCGTCATATGGGCCACCTTCTCGAACTCCTCGGCGGCGTGGATAAGCGCCTTGGATGGAATGCAGCCAATGGTCAGACAGGTGCCGCCGGGCCTTGCGGCTTCGACAATAACGGTATCGATGCCGAGTTGTCCGGCGCGAATGGCGCAGACATAACCGCCCGGGCCCGCGCCGATGACAAGCAGCTTGCAGGAGATATCCTTCATTGCCGTTTTCCCCGGTCAGACGCGCCGCCCTCGGCCGCGCGATGTATGGCAGGTTTCGCCATGGTCAGCCGTCCACGAAAATAAGCGCCGGCGTCTCGAGCAGCGCCTTGATGCGCTGGACAAACACCGCCGCGTCCCAGCCGTCGATGATCCGATGATCAAAGGAGGAGGAAAGGTTCATCATCTTGCGAGGCACGAACTGCGTTCCGTCCCACATCGGCCGGATCATCATCTTGTTGACGCCGATGATCGCCACCTCGGGGTGGTTGATGACCGGCGTGGTGACCACGCCGCCCATCGCGCCCAGCGAAGTGATGGTGATGGTGGAGCCCGACAGATCCTCGCGGGTCGCGGTGCCCGTCTTCGCGGCTTCCGCCAGACGATTGACCTCGGCGCCACAATCCCAAAGGTCGCGCGCTTCGGCATGTTTCACCACCGGCACGACCAGGCCGTTCGCCGTTTGCGCGGCAATGCCGATATGGATGCCGCCATGCTGATGGATGACCCCCGCCTCGTCGTCGAACAGTGAATTCAACTGCGGCTGCTCAGCGATCGCCTTGACCATCGCCCGCATCAGGAACGGCAGAAGCGTCAGCTTCGGCCGGTCGGCGCGCTTCTCCTTGTTCAGCGCCGCACGCAGATCCTCCAGCGCCGTCACGTCCACCTCCTCGACATAGGTGATGTGAGGGATGCGCGACTTGGAGAGTTTCATCTTCTCGGCGATCTTGCGCCGAAGCCCGATGACCTTGATCTCCTCGACCGCCTCATTGCGAGCGAGACCGGCGGCAGGCCGGCTGGTCTGCTGGCCGCGCGCCAGGAAAGCCTCGATGTCTTCGTGGCGAATGCGGCCGGCGGGACCGGTGCCTGCCACCTGCCTCAGATCGATGCCAGCTTCCCTCGCACGCAGGCGCACGGCCGGCGATGCAAGCGGCTTCTCTCCCTCGGCGCGCGGCGCGCCGATATTGGCGACGCGCTGCGCACTTTCCGCTAACGCCCTTTGCGGTTGCCGGCTGGTTTCGACCGGCTTCGCCGGCTCGGCCTTGGTTGGCGTTTCCTTTTCGGAAGATGCGGTCGCGGCCGGCGGTTTCGCCTCGGTTACTGGTGCCGACTGGTTGCCGGCAGTGACATTGCCTTCGCCCGCCACCTTCAGGCGCACGATGGGCGAGCCAATCGCCACGGTGTCGCCGATCTCGGCACCCAGCCACAGGATCTCTCCGTCCACGGGTGACGGAATCTCCACCGTCGCCTTGTCGGTCATCACCGCGGCAAGCACGGCATCCTCGCGCACGAGATCGCCAACCTTGACGTTCCATTCGACCAATTCGGCCTCGGCGACACCTTCGCCGACATCGGGAAGCTTGATGAGATATTCGCCCATGTCAGCTCTCCATCGTCGCAACGAGTGCGCGCCCCACGCGCGCCGGCCCGGGGAAATACTCCCATTCCTGCGCATGCGGATAAGGTGTGTCCCATCCAGCCACGCGCATGACCGGCGCCTCGAGGTGATAAAAACAGTTTTCCTGGACCAGCGCCGACAGCTCCGCGCCGAAGCCTGAGGTCAAGGTCGCCTCGTGCACGACAAGGCAGCGGCCGGTCTTCTTCACCGAATCGACGATGGTGTCGAGGTCGAGCGGCAGCAGGGTCCTGAGGTCGATCACCTCGGCGTCGATGCCGGTTTCCTCGGCGGCTGCCTGCGCGACATAGACCATCGTGCCATAGGCAAGCACCGTAACCGCCGAGCCTGGTCGCCGGATGACGGCCTTGCCGAGCGGCACGGTATAGTGGCCCTCGGCCACTTCGCCGAGATCATGTTTGGACCATGGCGTGACTGGCCTGTCGTGATGGCCGTCGAACGGTCCGTTGTAGAGGCGCTTCGGCTCCAGGAAGATCACCGGGTCGGGATCTTCGATCGCCGCGATCAACAGGCCCTTGGCGTCATAGGGATTGGACGGAACCACCGTCTTCAGGCCCGAGACATGTGTGAACAACGCCTCGGGGCTCTGGCTGTGCGTCTGGCCGCCGAAAATGCCGCCGCCGGTAGGCATGCGTATGACGATCGGACAGGTGAAGTCGCCGTTCGAGCGATAGCGCAGCCGCGCCGCTTCCTGTGTCAGTTGGTCGTAGGCAGGGTACATGTAGTCGGCAAACTGTATCTCCACACATGGCCGCAGACCATAAGCGGCCATGCCGATCGCCGAACCGACAATGCCCGATTCATTGATCGGCGCGTCGAAACAACGGTTCTTGCCATACTTGGCCTGCAGGCCCTGCGTGCAACGGAAAACGCCGCCGAAAAAGCCGACATCCTCGCCGAACACGACGACACGTTCGTCCAGCCCCATGGCGACATCCATGGCGTCGCGGATCGCCTCGATCATGGTCTTGCGTGCCATGGTTCAGACCCCTGCCTGCTGGCGCTGGCGCCTGAGATGCGGTGGCATCTCGGCGTATAGCCCTTCGAACATATCGCGGGTCGACGGCTTGCCGCCGGCATGCAGCGTGCCGTGCGTCTCGGCCTCTTTTTGCGCTGCGATCACCGTGTCCAGGATTTCGGTTTCCGCTTGCGCATGGCGCTCGTCGGACCAGACCCCGCGATGGATGAGATGGTTCTTCAGCCGCACCACGGGATCGCCCAGCGGCCAGGCTTCCGATTCCGCCTTCGGCCGATAGGCTGATGGATCGTCGGATGAAGAATGCGCGCCAGCGCGATAGGTGACATATTCAATCAGTGTCGGCCCGAGATTGGCGCGCGCACGCTCCGCCGCCCATTTCGCCACCGCATGCACGGCCAGATAATCATTACCGTCGACACGCAAGGCCGGAATGCCGAAGCCCAAGCCGCGCGCCGCGAAGGTGCCGACACCGCCGCGTGCGATGCCCTGGAAGGTCGAAATCGCCCACTGGTTGTTGACGATGTTCAAGATCACTGGCGCCTTGTAGGTCGAGGCAAACACCAGCGCCGAATGGAAATCCGATTCCGCCGTCGAGCCGTCACCGATCCAGGCAGCGGCAATGCGCGTGTCACCGCTGATCGCCGAAGCCATCGCCCAGCCCACGGCCTGGATATATTGCGTGGCGAGATTGCCGGAAATCGAGAAGAAGCCATGCTCCTTCGACGAATACATGATCGGCAATTGCCGACCCTTCAGCGGATCGGCCTCGTTGGAGTAGATCTGGTTCATCATGGTGACCATCGGATAGCCGTCCGCGATCAGCAGGCCGGCCTGTCGGTAGGTCGGAAAATTCATATCGCCCTTGTCGAGCGCCTTGCGAAAGGCGCAGCTCACCGCTTCTTCGCCCAGGTGCTGCATGTAGAAAGAGGTCTTGCCTTGGCGCTGCGCCATCTGCATGCGCGCATCGAAGGTCCGCAGCGTCATCATGTGGCGCAGGCCTTCGAGCAGCTCCTTGTCGGAGAGCATCCCCGACCATGGCCCGACCGCATCGCCGGCGCGGTCCAGGACGCGGATGATGGAGAAGGCGAGATCGCGGATGTCGCGCGGATCGACGTCGATCGGCGGCCTCGGAACCGAGCCCGCCTTGGGAATGGGAACATTGGAGAAATCGGGCGTTCCGCCCGGTCGCACCTCCGGTTCCGGAACGTGAAAACGTAACTTCCCAGCTTCGGCCATGGCTCCCGTCCTCCACTGTCACCTGGCGATGTTCGCACATCTTCGCCGCCGAAGCAGCGTCAAAGTACCTCCTTCGAACACCCCTGTTCTATCGCGCAGGGGCGGCCGACGGCGGCGCAATGTGGCAGGAATTCCACGTAATATCCCGTCTCTTCCTGGTCTTTGCCGGCAACAAACTGCATGGCGGATCGCCCGTTTGGGTTCGATAGCTGCAGCCGTTCGCCTTGCCGCAACATCGTGCTAAGGGACATTCATGGCACAGAAGAAAGCCTCGGAAGTCGATTCGTGGCTCGCACGGCCGGACGCGCGCGTTTGGCTGGTCCTCATCTATGGACCGGATCGCGGCCTGGTGGCTGAGCGTGCCCGCGCTTTTGCGGTGCGCACCGGTCTGCCGCTCGACGATCCCTTTTCCGTGGTGAAGCTGGACGCCGGTGAGGCCGACCGCGACGAGGGCCGGCTGCTGGACGAGGCACGCACCGTGCCGATGTTCTCCGACCGGCGGCTGCTTTGGCTTCGCAATGCCGGTGCCCAAAAAGGTCTCGCCGAAGACGTCAAGGCGCTATTGGCCGAACCGCCGCGCGACGCCATCGTCTTGATCGAGGCAGGCGATCTCAAGAAAGGTGTCGGGCTGCGCAACATCGTCGAAGCTGGCGACGGCGCCATGGCGTTGCCTTGCTATTCCGACGAGGCTCGCGACATCGACAGCGTCATCGACGATGAGCTCGGCAAGGCCGGCATGTCGATGACGCTGGAAGCGCGCCAGATGCTGCGTCGCAATCTTGGCGGCGACCGGCTGGCCTCACGCGGCGAGGTCGCCAAACTGACGCTTTATGCGCTTGGTCGCGGCGAAATCACGCTGGACGATGTGCAGGCCCTGACCGGTGACGTTTCGGGACAATCCTTCGACGATGCCGTGGATGCCGTTCTGGCCGGACAATTGGACGCGTTCGACACTGCATTTACCCGTCAATGCCAGGCAGGTGGCCAGCCTTTTCTTGCGTTGTCGGGCGCCATGCGCCAGCTCCAGGCCTTGCATGCGATGCGCGGAACGATGGATGCGGATGGCCGCAACGCCGCAGCGATTGTCGCTGCGCACAAGCCGCCGGTGTTTTTCACGCGACGCAGACTGGTGGAAACCGCGCTGCAGCGCTGGACCACCGACGCCCTGGCCAGAGCTTTGACCCGCCTGCAGGCCGCAATCCTGCAGACACGGCGACGGTCGGATCTGGCTGCTTCCATCGCCCGTCAGGCTCTGCTTGGTATCGCGGTGGAAAGCGCCAGGCTCAGCAACCGGCGCGCCGGATGACCGGAGCACCGCGGCGATCCAAAACAGAAAACCTTTTTGAAACAATATGTTAAAGCCATCCCCGGCGAACAGATCGGCGCAAACAGACCTCTCAGGGATGACCGGCCAGGATCAGCTCTGTTTCAGGCGCCGGCAGAGGTCGTCGAGCTGGTCGAGAGAACGGTAGGACACGCGCAATTCGCCACCACCGCTCTTATGCGCGATGACCACTTTCATGCCGGTGACATCCGATAGCAATCTCTCCAGCGCCAAAGTGTCCGGGTCCTTCTCGGCGGCGCCGGAAGGCTTGGCCTCGCGTTGCGCCTGAGCCGGCATCTGCGCCAGCGCTTCGGCCTGCCGCACGGAAAGCCCCTCTTCGACGATCCGCTTGGCCAGCGCCGCCGGATCCTGGGCGGTTACCAGCGTTCTGGCATGACCGGCGGACAACGAACCGTCGACCAGCATATCGCGGATGACATCCGGCAGTTTCAGCAGCCGCAGCGTGTTCGCGACATGGCTGCGGCTCTTGCCGATGACCTGGCCGAGATCGGCCTGGCTGTAGTCATGCTCATCGATCAGCTGCTGATAACCAAGCGCTTCCTCGACCGGATTGAGGTCCGCGCGCTGCACGTTCTCGATGATCGCCAGTTCCAGCGCAGTGCGGTCGTTCACATCGCGCACGATAACCGGAAGCTCGATCAAGCCGGCGCGCTGGGCTGCCCGCCAACGGCGCTCGCCGGCGATGATCTCATAGCGGCCCTGCTGGGTCGGCGACGGACGCACCACCACCGGCTGCACGACACCGTGCTCACGGATGGACTGCGACAGATCCGTCAGTTCCGCTTCCCCGAAATGACGGCGCGGGTTGCGTGGATTGGGGGTGACGAATTCGATCGGCACCTTGCCGTCCGCCGCCAGGCGCGGCTTCTCCGTCTCGACGGCCGCAGGACGGTCGATTTCGCCGATCAGTGCCGCCAGCCCACGGCCCAGCCGCTTTCTTGAGGGATCGTCGTTCATATTTGGTCTTCCGGATCGTTTCGGTATCGAATCGGTTTCAGGCGGCACGCAACTGACGTTCGCGGCGGATCACTTCAGACGCCAGTTGCAGATAGGCCTGGCTGCCTGAACATTTCAGATCGTAAAGGATGGCCGGCTTGCCGTAGGACGGCGCTTCCGACACCCGGACATTGCGTGGGATTATGGTCTCATAGACCTTGTCGCCCATATAGGCACGCACGTCCTGCACGACCTGATTGGCGAGATTGTTGCGCCCATCGAACATGGTGAGCACGATGCCCTGGATGCTGAGGGCCGGATTGATCGAGCCACGTACCTGCTCGACCGTTTCGAGCAGCTGGCTGAGGCCTTCCAGCGCGAAGAATTCGCATTGCAGCGGCACCAGCACAGAATCCGCGGCTGCCATCGAATTGAGCGTCAGCAGATTGAGCGACGGCGGGCAGTCGATCAGCACATAGCTGAACTTGTCCGAGGCGTGGATCGCATTGCGCAGCCGCAACACACGATCCGGCGCCGAGGCAATCTCCATCTCGATGCCGAGCAGATCGAGCGTCGACGGCACGATCGACAGGCCGGGCACGGCCGTCGGCATCGCCGCCGCTTCCAGGTCGAGCTGACCGGTGAGCACGTCATAAGAAGAAACCGCGCGGTCGCGACGATCGATGCCGAGACCGGTGCTTGCGTTGCCCTGCGGATCGAGATCGACGATCAGCACGCGCTCGCCGATCGCCGCAAGGGCGGTCGCCAGGTTGATGGCGGTGGTCGTCTTGCCGACCCCGCCTTTTTGGTTGGCGACCGTGATGATCCTTGGTCCGGTGCTGGTCATGGTTTCCCGCCAGAAGTTCATTTCGCGAGCGATAAGCTTTCCAATCAAGCCCTGCGCACATTGCGCAGATCAAGCACAACCCCTTGTGGGTCGATCAAGCTGCCATGTTTTAGCAGATCGAACCGCCAGCGGTGAGCGCTTTCTTCGATCTCCCGCTCATAATCCCGACCTTTATGGAACAGGGCGCGCGCGCCGGCAGCCAGCCACGGCTCGGCCAGCCCCAACAGGTCCGTCAAAGGTGCCAAGGCGCGAGCTGTCACCACCTCCGGCGCTTTCACGAACGGATAGGAATCCTCGATCCGCTTTGCCACGATCCGGGCGGGCAACCGAAACTCGCCTACCGTGGCCTGCAGGAATCCGGTTTTCTTGCGATTGCTCTCGACCAGATCGATCGTACCGCCGCACTCGCCAAGCAGGAACGCCATGACGAGGCCCGGAAATCCGCCACCGGAACCGATATCGACCCATTTCGTGGCAAGCGGTTCGAGGGCCGCCAACTGGGCGCTGTCAAGAATATGACGCTGCCATATCTCGGCTTCCGTCGATGCCGCAATGAGATTGATGCGGTTGTTCCATTTCAGGAAATGCGTCTCGAACGCACGCAGGCGCTCGAATGTTTCACGTGAAACGTGTCCCGCCACATCCTGTAGACTCTCAAAGGATGCAGTGCTCAAGCGGCACCCTTTTGTGCCAGCTCCGCGTTGCGGATATGGGCGACGATAACCGCCAATGCGGCGGGCGTCATGCCTTCCATGCGTTGCGCATCCGCCACCGAACGCGGCCTGCGGTTGCTCATTTTCTGCTTGAGTTCGTTCGACAGACCCGACACCGCCGCGAAGTCCAGATCTTGCGGGATCAACCGGCTTTCCTCATGACGCATCTGTTCGACATCGGCTTTCTGCCGACCTAGGTAGACGGCATATTTCGCTTCAATTTCAAGAGCTTCCGCTGTCTTGACATCGACAGCGCCAAACCTGTCGTCGATTTGGCCGAGCAGCGCAACATCAACATCCGGATAAGCCAGCAGTTCGTAAAGCGAGCGCCTCACCCCGTCGCGATTGATTTCGATGCCAAACCTGGCCGCCTCATTCGGCGTCAGCTGGATCTCTTGCGCCAGCGCCCGCGCCCCGTCCACGCGATCCCGAACTTCCTTGAATCGCTGCGCGCGATCCGCCGACACGATGCCCAGTTCGATTGCCTTCGGCGTCAACCTTTCATCGGCATTATCGGCACGCAACGACAACCGAAACTCCGCCCGGGAGGTGAACATCCGGTATGGTTCGGCGATGCCGCGGCTAGTCAGGTCGTCAATCATCACGCCGATATAGGCTTCGGTGCGGCTCAGCACGACCTCCTCGCCACCAGAAGCGCGGCGAGCGGCGTTCAGCCCGGCGACCAGACCCTGGGCGCCCGCCTCCTCATAACCGGTCGTCCCATTGATCTGACCGGCCAGGAACAACCCTTTGACCCGTCGGGTTTCCAGCGTCGGCAACAGTTCGCGCGGATCGACATGATCATATTCAATAGCGTAGCCCGGCTGCAGCATATGCGCCCGCTCCAGGCCCGGAATGGTCTTCAGTAAATCCAGCTGCGCGTCTTCCGGCAACGAGGTCGAAATGCCGTTTGGGTAGACGGTCGAATCGTCAAGCCCTTCGGGTTCCAGGAATATCTGGTGCCCCTCGCGATCACCGAACTTGACAATCTTGTCTTCGATCGACGGGCAATAACGCGGGCCGACACCTTCGATCTCGCCGGAATACATAGCCGAGCGACTGAGATTGGCCCTGATCACCGCATGCGATGCCGGCGTCGTTCGCGTTATGCCGCAATCGATCTGCGGGTTGCGAATTCGATCCGTCATCAGAGAAAAAGGCACAGGGTCGTTATCCGCTGCCTGGCTCTCCAGCGACTTCCAGTCGATGGTACGCCCATCGAGCCGTGGCGGCGTACCCGTCTTCAAGCGCCCGAGATTGAAGCCGATGCGCTCCATCGTCGCTGACAGGCCCATCGACGCCTGTTCGTTCATCCGCCCGGCCACGATCTTGCGATCGCCGATATGAATGAGGCCACGAAGGAAGGTGCCGGTGGTTAATACCACCGCGCCGCAAGGCAACCTGCGTCCGTCCGCCAGAAGCACCGCTTCAACGGAGCCATTCTTCACTTCGAAATCAAGCACTTCGCCCTCGACGACGTCGAGGTTGGCCTGAGCGCGAATGGCATCCTGCATGGCCAGCCGGTAGAGCTTGCGATCAGCCTGCGTGCGCGGCCCGCGCACGGCCGGGCCCTTCCTGCGGTTGAGCAGGCGGAACTGGATGCCGGCCGCATCAGCGACGCGGCCCATCAGGCCGTCCATCGCATCGATCTCGCGAACCAGATGCCCCTTGCCAAGGCCGCCAATCGCGGGATTGCAGGACATCACGCCGATGGTGTCGAAACGCAGCGTAACCAGAGCCGTACGCGCGCCAGCGCGCGCCGCCGCACTGGCTGCCTCGCATCCGGCATGGCCGCCGCCAACCACGACTACGTCGTAGCTGTTGCTCATCGTCTTGGCTCCTGGAGTTTCGTTGTCGATTTCATGTTCCTAGAAACGAGTCGTGTCAAGGAAAAGCAATTTGGTTTCACGTGAAACATCATGAGACGGTCACCTGCCCAGGTGTTTCACGTGAATCACCTTCTTTGACACGGAAATGTTTCACGTGAGTCACTTGCCGATACAGAACTGCGAGAAGATGACGTCGAGCAGATCTTCGACACCCGCCGTGCCGACGATCCGCCCGAGCCTATCCCCCGCGAGCCGCAGATCCTCCGCGCGAAGTTCCTGAAATGCGTCGCTTTGCCCAGCCGCGTGATCGATAAAACTCCGGCTCGCCTCCAACAGTTCCACATGGCGCAGGCGCGACGGCAACAGCTCTCCCGTCGTCCCAGCAGCCTCATTTGCCAACCTGCCCAGTTCATCGAGGAGGCCTGCCAACCCGAGCCCCGAAACCGTGGAGACAGCGAGATCATACCTCCGTTCTCCGTCCTTAGGCGCAGCTTCAATCAGGTCGGCCTTTGTCCCAACGCGAAGAACCGGCACACTCGCAGGTACCTCCAGCGATGTAATCGGTCCTGTCATATCCTCAAGCACGATCAGCAGGTCGGCTTCGTTCGCGCGTTCCCTGGCGCGTCCGATCCCGATCGTCTCGACCTTTCCTGCCTGCTCCCGCAAGCCTGCCGTATCCGTCAACCGCACCCTCAAGCCACCAAGATCAAGCGCAACTTCCAGAAGATCGCGTGTCGTGCCTGCTTCATCGCTGACAATCGCCACATCACGTTTGGCCAAAGCATTGAAGAGGCTGGACTTACCTGCGTTCGGCGCACCTAGAATGACGACATCGAAACCTTCACGAAGGATTTCTCCGGCATGGAACCCCTTAACGTGTTCGCCGATCTCGCTAGAAAGCTTGTGCATATCAGCCCAGACGCTCGCCGAAACCGAACCGGGCACATCATCTTCGTCCGCGAAATCGATCTCGGCCTCGATCATCGCCCGGGCGTGGATAAGCCGCTTGCGCCAGTCTTCGTAAAGCTTGCTTTGCGCTCCGCTCGCGCTCAGCACGGCAAAACGACGCTGCGCTTCCGTCTCGGCATTGATCAGGTCGGCCAACGCTTCCGTCTCGATCAAATCGACCTTGCCATTGAGAAAGGCCCTGCGGGTGAACTCGCCGGGCTCCGCATGCCTGATGCCGTCGATGGTCGTGAGCCTCTTCAGCAATGCTGCCACCACGGCGCGCCCGCCGTGCACCTGGAATTCCGCGACATCCTCCCCCGTAAAGGACGCCGGGCCTTCGAAGAAAACCACCAAACTTGTGTCGATTACGGTGCCGTCGGATTGCTTCAGTTTCCGCAGGTGAGCCGTGTGCGAGAGCGGCACTGAACCAGATATCGTTTCGAGTGCGAATCGAACCTGTGGGCCGGACAGGCGAACCACGGCGACGCCGGCAGGTAGTTTACCGCTCGAGAGTGCGACGATCGAATCCGAAAATCTCATTTGTCCGCTCGTGGAAATCCCCTAACGTCAGCGCCATCGCAACAGGGCGCTTGCCGTGACGCTACCGCAAAGAAACATGCTGGCCGATGAGGCGAGCCCCTATCTTCGCCAACATGCCGAAAACCCCGTCCATTGGCGTGCCTGGTCCCAGGCCGCGCTCGACGAAGCCAGGGCGTCCGATCGACCAATCCTGCTCTCGATCGGTTATGCCGCCTGCCACTGGTGCCATGTGATGGCGCATGAAAGTTTCGAGAACGCCGAAATCGCAGGCGTCATGAACCGTCTGTTCGTCAATATCAAGGTCGATCGCGAGGAGCGGCCCGATATCGATCAGATCTATATGGCGTCGCTCTCGGCCATGGGCGAGCAAGGTGGCTGGCCGCTCACCATGTTCCTGACGCCAGACGGCAAGCCGTTCTGGGGCGGAACCTACTTCCCACCAACGTCGCGATACGGTCGGCCAGGCTTCGTGCAGGTACTGGAGGCCGTCGATAAAGCCTGGCGCGAAAAGAGGAGCAGCATCGCCCAAAGCGCGGACGGCCTGGTCGCCCATGTCGCGGCACGCTTGTCGTCGGCTGAACCAAGGACCGCACTGACAAAGGATACCCTGGATGGCCTCGCTGCGGGCATCCAGGGCATGATCGACTGGCGTGGAGGTGGCCTGTCCGGCGCGCCGAAGTTCCCCAATGCGCCCTTCACGACCACGCTCTGGCTGTCCTGGCTGCAGACGGGCAATACGACCCGCCGCGATGCCGTCCTTCTCGGCTTGCGCAAGATGCTGGCTGGCGGCATCTACGACCATGTCGGCGGCGGCCTCTGTCGTTATTCCACGGACGCCGAATGGACGGTGCCGCATTTCGAGAAGATGCTGTACGACAATGCTCAGCTCCTGCGCCTGGCCAACTGGGCCTATGCCGAGACGGGCGATGAACTGTTTCGGCACCGAATCGAGGAGACTGTCGCCTGGCTTCTGCGTGACATGCGCGTCGACGGCGGTGCATTTGCGTCGAGCTATGACGCCGACAGCGAAGGCGAGGAAGGCCTTTATTACTGCTGGACAGACGGAGAAATCGCCGACGCTCTCGGCAGCGATTCTGGCTTGTTTTCCAGATACTTCTCGCTGGTCAGTCCCTCGGCCTGGGAAGGCAAACCGATCCTGCGCCAGACTGGCGAGCAACGCGACGCTAGTGTAACCGATCACGCTGTTGTTGCTGGCCTCAAGGCCAAGCTGCTGGCCAGCCGCTCATCACGCATCGCGCCCGGGCGCGACGACAAGGTGCTGGCCGACTGGAACGGACTTGCCATCACCGCACTGGCCGAATGCGGGCGTTCATTTGGCCGAACCGACTGGATCGAAGCCGCTGCCCAAGCCTTCTCGACCATTCTTTCAGCGACTGAGAACGGCCGTATCCCCCACTCCATTCTCGGATCGAAGAAGCTGTTTCCCGCGCTTTCCGGCGATTATGCCGCTCTCATCAATGCCGCGGTTGCCCTATTTGAAGCAACACACGACCAAAAATATATCAATATTGCCAAAGGGTTGGCTGAACAACTCGACCGCTGGCATGACGACAGCGCCGGAACCGGGCACTTCCTGTCCGCGTCCGACAGCGCCGATGTTCCGATCCGCATCCGTGGCGATGTCGATGAAGCCATTCCCTCCGCCACCGGACAGATCGTTGAAGCCTTGGCGCGGCTGGCGACCGCCACTGGCGATCTGGCCTTGCAGGACAAGGCCTATATCGTCGCCGAGCACGCTATGGGCCGCGCGTCCAAACAGGCCTACGGCCAGGCCGGCATCGTCAATTCCTGCGTGCTGGTGCTCGAGCCCTTGAAGCTTGTCATCATCGAAAGCTCCGACAATCCAAGCCTTGTTCCGGTAGCGAATCGAAATCCGGACCCGCGCCGCGTCGATCTTATCGTGCCGCTGGGGGACGCCGCACCGGGTCTGCCCGGGGGTTTGGTCCCGACCACCGAGAGGCCGGGGGCTTATTACTGCACCGGCCAGGTCTGCCTGGCGGTTGTCACCGAACCGGAGGAACTCGAGCGTCTCCTGCGCCGCAAAAGTGGGTAGGATCGGATGTCACAAACCAGAGTCAAATAATTTTCTATAATTTATACAATAGGTTACGCGGAAGCATCCGCAACCTGGCACCGGTTTTGATACACAACAGGGTCCAGAAATACAAAACGCGCCCGTTTGGGCGCGCCTTGCCTTGAAAATCGTCCATTACCGTTCGCCGGTAATAGAAACCTGATCAGGTGTTCATCGAATCGAAGAAGTCGCCATTGGTCTTCGTCTGCTTCAGCTTGTCGATGAGGAACTCGATCGCGTCGGTCGTGCCCATCGGTGCCAGGATACGGCGCAGCACGAAGATCTTCTGCAGGTCCGCGCGCGGCACCAGGAGGTCCTCCTTGCGCGTACCGGATTTCAGGATATCCATCGCCGGGTAGATGCGCTTGTCGGCCACCTTGCGGTCGAGCACGATTTCCGAGTTGCCGGTACCCTTGAACTCTTCGAAGATCACTTCGTCCATGCGGCTGCCGGTATCGATCAGCGCGGTGGCGATGATGGTCAGCGAACCGCCTTCCTCGATGTTACGGGCGGCGCCGAAGAAACGCTTCGGCCGCTGCAACGCGTTGGCGTCGACACCGCCGGTCAGCACCTTGCCGGACGACGGCACCACGGTGTTGTAGGCGCGGCCGAGGCGGGTGATCGAATCAAGCAGGATGACGACGTCGCGGCCATGCTCGACCAGGCGCTTGGCCTTTTCGATGACCATTTCGGCGACCTGAACGTGGCGGGCAGCCGGCTCGTCGAAGGTCGAGGACACAACCTCGCCCTTCACCGAACGCTGCATGTCGGTGACTTCTTCCGGACGCTCGTCGATCAGAAGCACGATCAGATAGCATTCGGGATGGTTGGTGGTGATCGAGTGGGCGATGTTCTGCAGCAGCACCGTCTTACCCGTGCGCGGCTGCGCCACGATCAGCGCACGCTGGCCCTTGCCGAGCGGTGCCACCAGGTCGATGACGCGCGGCGAGATATCCTTAGTGGTCGGGTTCTCGACCTCCATCTTCAGCCGCGAGGTCGGATAGAGCGGCGTCAGATTGTCGAAATGGATCTTGTGCCGGATCTTCTCCGGGTCGTCGAAATTGATGGTGTTGACCTTGAGCAGCGCGAAATAGCGTTCGCCTTCCTTCGGGCTGCGGATCGGTCCTTCCACGGTGTCGCCGGTCTTCAGCGAGAAGCGGCGGATCTGGGAGGGTGAAATATAGATATCGTCCGGACCCGGAAGATAATTGGCGTTGGCGGAGCGAAGGAAGCCGAAGCCGTCCTGCAACACCTCGACGACGCCGTCGCCGATGATCTCGACGTCCTGCGCGGCCAGCTTCTTGAGGATCGCGAACATCAGCTCCTGCTTGCGCATGACGCTGGCGTTCTCGACCTCGAGCGATTCCGCGTAAGCGATCAGCTCCGGCGGCTTCTTGTTTTTGAATTCGGTAAGTTTCATTTCCTGCATGAGAGGAGCCTGAATGTAAAAATGGGAAAATGGGTCGGCGGGTGAAAAAGTGCCGAACGCAACCGGAAGGCGGGAATTGAATGCGGTGCGTGACGAGGAGAGACCCGTCTTGTACCGTCACACTATCCAAAGAGCAAGGCGCGAAATTATGCCTCGGCTCAAGCTTTTTGCCGCTTCTGGCGTGCCTGGGTTGAGAAAGACAAACCCGCGGACAAGAATTTCCTCGAAACCGGCCTGCCAAGCCAAGATTTCGAACCCCTACTGCGTCGACCAGAAAATCGGAATCGATTTTCGGCAGGCACAATGCAGCGGATTCAAAAAGTTCAGGGCGCCCTTTATGCGCCCGCTTGGACGCGCCGATGCCTCAGAACGGCTTCACGATCACCAACACGACGATGACGATCATCAGCAATGTGGGGATCTCGTTGACGATCCGCCAGTGCCTCGCTGGTTTTTCATTGCGGTCCTCGGCGAATTTGCGCACCGCGCCGACCAGATAGCCGTGCACGGCCGAAAGCAGCACCACGGCACCGATCTTGGCGTGCAGCCAGCCGCCGTGGAAGCCGAAGCCCTTCCATGCCAGCCACAGGCCAAAGGCCCAGCTGATCACCATGGCGGGGTTGATGATGCCGCGCAGCAGGCGCCGCTCCATCACTTTGAAGGTCTCGGACTGTTCGGAGCCGCGTTCAGTCTCGGCATGATAGACGAAGAGCCGCGGCAGATAGAGCATGCCGGCCATCCACGAGATGACCGCGATCACATGCACGGCCTTGGCCCAGGGATAGAAATCGGCCGGCGCCAACAGATAGAGCAGCGCGGTGAGGAACAGGAAGATGGCGATGGCGATGGCTGCCCGCCGCAGTGCCTGACCACCGCTGCCCGTATTTTCGGTTGCGCTCATCGACGGCTCCTCACCTGTTTCACCATCGCCTCGACATGGGCAATCGGCGTCTCCGGCGTGATGCCGTGGCCGAGGTTGAAAATCAGCGGCCCGTCGCCCAGCGTGTCGAGGATCGCCGCCACACCCTCCTCCAGCGCCCGTCCGCCGGCCACCAGCCGCAGCGGATCGAGATTGCCTTGTACGGCGCCGCCCTTCTGCAGCGCCTTCGCTGCGGTCAGCGGCACGGTCCAGTCGAGGCCGAGGCCCGTTATACCCGTCAGCGAGCGATAGGACGCATAGTTGAAACCGGCACCCTTCGGAAAACCGATGATCGGCACTTCGGGATAGACCGCACGCACCCGCCGCACGATCTCGGCTACCGGCTCCACGCAGAAGGCCTGGAAGGACGCCTCGTCCAGAACCCCGGACCAGGAATCGAAGATCTGCACCACATCCGCGCCCGCCTCGATCTGGCGGATGAGATAGGCGGCGGACTGCTCGGCCAGCACCGCCAACAGGCGTCGCATCGCCTGCGACTCGCGATAGGAAAACAGCCTGGCCGGCGCCTGGTCGGGCGTGCCATGGCCGGCGATCATATAGGTGGCCACCGTCCACGGCGCTCCGCAGAAGCCGATCAGCGTCGTCTCCTCAGGCAATTTACGGCGCAGTTGGCGCACGGTTTCGTAAACCGGGGCCAGATTCACGTGAAACAATTCGGTGTCGAGTTCGTCGATCTCATCGGCCCGGATCGGCGTCAGAAGCGGCCCACGGCCCTCCTCGAAGCGCAAATCGCGGCCGAGCGCATGCGGCACGACAAGAATATCCGAGAACAGGATCGACGCGTCGAAGCCGAAGCGTTCGATCGGCTGCAGCGTCACTTCCACGGCAAGGTCTGGATTGTAGCAGAGGTCGAGAAAGCTGCCGGCGCGTTTCCGGGTCTCCCGGTACTCCGGCAGATAGCGGCCTGCCTGGCGCATCATCCAGAGCGGAGGTGGCGACACCGTCTCGCCCTTCAGTACCTCAAGAACGGTCCGTTTGGCTGCCATGCGCTCGCTTTCGAAAGCCTCTTATAAATCTAATAGGATTTTTAAAGAGTCTTCTAATTCTATGAGTCTGTTTGAATCGGGAATGCCGAGCTGTCCAGCATCGGCGCCTGAAATGCCAGCCCGCATAATGTCGCGTGTTGTTCTCCGCGCCCTTGGGAACAGTGTGGAAAAGTCGATTCTTCGTTCGGATTCAAGGTACTGGCCACCTCTTGCCGCGCGATCGCCTGTGGAAGGCTGACAGCCAGATTCCATCGTCCCCAGACTTCTCCCCAGACGCCCGAAAAAGCTGACAACGCCATCAATTGTGGACAAACAGGCATCTGATACAGTCGGCCGGACCAGACCGGTGCGTTTGCCCCCACTTGTCCACATTCACCCACAGCACCCCGCGAGCCCCTGTGAACAAACCCCAGAGCTTCTTCCACCTCCACCTGATTTCCGACGCCACCGGCGAGACGCTGCTGGCCGCCGGCCGGGCGGCATCGGCGCAATACAAGGATGCGCGCGCCATCGAGCACATCTATCCGCTGATCCGTACCGAGAAACAGCTGATGAAGGTGTTCGACGATATCGAGGAAGAACCGGGTATCGTGCTTTATACAGTGGTGGATCAGGCGCTTGCCCGCCGTATCGACGAACGCTGCGCCGCCATGGGCCTGCCCTGTGTTTCGGTGCTGGAACCGGTGCTGACCGTTTTCCAGTCCTATCTCGGCACCCCGGCCGGGCGGCGGGTGGGTGCCCAGCATGTGCTGGACGCCGAATATTTCCGTCGCATCGACGCGCTGAACTTCACCATGGAGCATGACGACGGCCAGTTGCCGATCGACATGGAACAGGCCGACATCGTGCTGATCGGCATTTCGCGCACCTCGAAGACGCCGACCTCCATCTATCTCGCCAATCGCGGCATCAAGACCGCCAACATCCCGATCGTGCTCGGCGTGCCGGTGCCGCAGGCACTGGTCGAGGCCAAGACGCCGCTGGTCGTCGGCCTGGTGGCCACCGCCGAACGCATCTCGCATGTCAGGCAGAACCGCCTGCTGGGTTCCACGCCCGGTTTCGATTCCAACGGCTATGTCGACCGCGCCGTCATCAACGAGGAACTGGCCTATGCCCGCCAGATATGCACCCGCCACGGCTGGCCGACCATCGATGTCAGCCGCCGCTCCATCGAAGAGACTGCCGCGGCCATTGTCGGGCTGATGCGCGAAAAGGCGCGCTAGCGCGCCTGAAAGGGCCGCGCGGGTTTTTCCTTCCAGTCTCGTCGGGCATGCTATAGCCGGGACGAAACAGCGCGCGGAGCAAACATGGCCGAGAAACTCATCCTCGCATCGGGCAGCCCGTTCAGGTTGACGATGCTGAAGAATGCCGGGCTCGATGTCGAAGCGGTGCCGGCTAAGGTCGACGAGCGCGCGCTCGAGGCACCGCTTCAAGGCAGCGGTGTGTCGCCCGAGGACGTTGCCGCCATCCTGGCGGAAGCCAAGGCGGTCGAGGTAAGCGAACGCCGGCCGGGCGCGCTGGTGCTGGGCTGCGACCAGACGCTGTCGCTGGGCGACGAGGTGTTCCACAAGCCGGCCGACATGGAAGGCGCGCGGCGCCATCTTCTGGCGTTGTCCGGCAGGACGCATCAGCTGAACAGCGCCGCGGTGCTGGTGCGCGACGGTGCGGTGCTGTGGCGGCATGTCGGCATCGCCAACCTCACCATGCGCAACCTCACCCCGGCTTTCATCGGCCGACATCTGGCGCGGGTCGGCCAGAAGGCACTCGCCAGCGTCGGCGCCTACCAGATCGAGGGCGAAGGCATCCAGCTGTTCGAAAAGGTCGAAGGCGATCATTTCACCATCGTCGGCCTGCCGCTGCTGCCGCTGCTTTCCGAACTGCGCAACCTGGGTGCCATCGATGGCTGATCGGAAGAAAGCTTTCGTGGTCGGTCATCCGGTCGCCCATTCGCGGTCGCCGAAGATCCACGGCCACTGGCTGAACAGCTACGGCATCGCCGGCAGCTACGAAGCGATCGATGTCGCGCCCGGCGATATATCAGCGTTCCTGTCGTCACTTGCCGGCAATGGCTTCAGTGGCGGCAACGTCACCATTCCGCACAAGGAAGTGGTGTTCGCGGCACTCGGGCGACGCGACGAGGCGGCCGAGCAGATCGGCGCGGTCAACACGCTGTGGTTCGAGGATGGCTTCTTGTGTGGCGGCAACACCGACGCGCATGGCTTCGCCGCCAATCTCGACGAACATGCCCCCGGCTGGGCGGGGAACGGGCCGGCGGTCGTGCTCGGCGCCGGCGGAGCCGCCCGCGCCGTCATCCATGCGCTGAAGGAGCGTGGGCTCAAGGACATCCGCATCGTCAACCGCACCGTGGCGCGGGCGCGGGAGCTGGGCGACCAGTTCGGCGCCGGTGTCTCGGCGCATGGTGCGGATGCGACCGCCGCGCTGCTCGGCGATGCCGGCCTGCTCATCAACACCACGGCGCTTGGCATGCATGGCAATGAAGGCCTGCCTGCCGATCCCGCCGGCTTGCCGGCGCATGCGATCGTCACCGACATTGTTTATGTGCCGCTGGAAACGCCGCTGCTCGCCGCCGCCAGGCAGCGCGGACTGAAGACCGTCGACGGGCTGGGCATGTTGCTGCACCAGGCGGTACCCGGTTTCGAGCGCTGGTTCGGCCGCCGGCCCGAGGTGACGCCGGAACTGCGCGCCATGATCGTCGCCGACCTGGAGACCAGCCATTGATCGTTCTCGGCCTCACTGGCTCCATCGGCATGGGCAAGTCGACCGCGGCAAAAATGTTCGCGGAGGCCGGCGTGCCGGTGCACGATTCGGACGAGGCGGTGCATCGTCTTTATGCCGGCAAGGCAGCACCTCTGGTCGAGGCCGCCTTTCCCGGCGTCACCCGGGATGGCACGGTCGACCGGGCACTGCTTGGCCAGCGTGTGCTGGGCGATGCCGCCGCGCTGAAGACGCTGGAAGCCATCATCCATCCGCTGGTGCGCGCCGACGCCGACGCCTTCCTGGCGCGCCATCGCGCCGCGGGTGCCCAACTCGCTGTGCTCGACATCCCGCTTCTGTTCGAGACCGGCGGCAGAAACCGCGTCGACAAGGTGGTGGTGGTGAGTGCGGCGGCGGCGGCGCAGCGTGAGCGCGTTCTGTCCCGCCCCGGCATGGCCGAGGAAAAGTTCGCCGCCATCCTGGCGAAGCAGGTGCCGGACGCCGAAAAGCGCCGCATGGCCGACTATGTCGTCGACACCGGCAGCAGTTTCGAGGAGACGCGGGCGGCCCTTGCGGCGATCATAGCCGAGCTAACGGGGGAAAATGGCGGCAATGACGCCGGCTGACCTTGCGGGGCGGCCAGGCGGGCTCCATTTTCGGGTCAAACGAAATGCGCCGGCATCCCTCCCCGGAGAGATGATATGGGCCGCGGAGCGTCTGTGATGCGCGAGATCATCTTCGATACAGAAACCACCGGCCTCGACGCCCGCGAGGATCGCATCATCGAGCTTGGCGGCGTCGAGCTGGTCAACCGGTTCCCGACCGGCCGCACCTTCCATAAATTCATCAACCCGCAGGGCCGCGCCATCAATCCCGAAGCCGAGGCGGTGCACGGCATCAGCGCCGCCCAGCTGGTCGGGCAGCCGAACTTCGCCGAAATCTGCGCCGAGTTCCTGGAATTCGTCGAGGACGCCAAGCTGGTCGCGCACAATGCCGGCTTCGACATGGGTTTCATCAACGCCGAATTCGGCCGTCTCGGCTACCCGGCGATCGGGCCCGAGCGCGTGGTCGACACGCTGGCGCTGGCGCGCCGCAAGCATCCCATGGGCCCCAATTCGCTCGATGCGCTGTGCCGTCGCTACGGCATCGACAACAGCCACCGCACCAAGCACGGGGCGCTGCTCGATTCCGAACTTCTGGCCGAAGTCTATGTCGAACTGATCGGCGGCAAGCAGGCCGCACTTGGCCTGGATGCCGCTTCGCAGGCCAGTCGTCGCGGTGCCGGACGGGCGGCGGTGGCGCCGCGACCGGTCCCGCTGCCGCCGCGCCTGACCGAGGCCGAACGCGAGACGCACCAGCGCATGGTCAAGACGCTGGGCGAGAAGGCGCCGTGGCTGAAATTCGACGGCGGCAAGGCCGAGGCCGCCGAGTAAACCTTGGGCAGCCTGCCTGAGGGCACAAAAAACCCGGCGCGAGGCCGGGTTTTTCAATTCTGCTTTGGCGACAGCTGATTAGCTGACCAGCACCTTGGAAGCGGCCTGATCCTCGGCCAGCTTCTGCTGGAACATCTGCGCGAAGTCGATCGGGTCGAGCATCAGCGGCGGGAAGCCGCCATTACGCGTGGCGTCCGAGATGATCTGGCGCGCGAACGGGAACAGGAGCCGCGGGCATTCGATGAACAGGATCGGCAGCATGTGCTCCTGCGGGAAGCCGGCGATGTTGAAGACGCCGCCATAGACCAGCTCGACGTTGAACAGCACTTCCTTGTCGAAGGAGGCCTTGGCGTTGAGCGTCAGATGCACGTCGAACTGCGCGTCCGAGAGCGGATTGGCGTTGACGTTGACGCTGATGGCGATGCCCGGAGCCTTGTCGCGGCCGCGCAGCGAGTTCGGCGCGCCGGGGCTTTCGAACGAAAGGTCCTTCACATACTGGGCCAGAACGTTCAGCGTCGGCTGCGCTCCGTTGCCGTTGCCAGCCTGCGCTTCATTGTTGTCGGCCATGAGCCATATCCCCTTGCTGGGCCGCTCGGCCCCAATTGAAATCGGGGCGTTGGCTATCACGGCAGGCGCGCCAAGACAAGATTTGCCGCCTGTTCAATCAGCCCCGCTCATTCGTCCTTGAGGCGGCGCCAGGGCGAATCGGCATTGGGGCCGCGCGAAAAGTCCTCGGCGTCGAGATCGATGGTCTTGTCGCGACGACGCTGGCCGAAGCCGCCCTGACCGAAGGACGAGACCACGGTGACGCGGCTCTTGAGCAGGCGCCAGGCAAGGTCGCGCACCGGCGGCAGCAGGAAAACCAGCCCGATGATGGACGTGATGAAGCCCGGCACCATTAAAAGCAGCGCCGAAAACACGGTCATGGCGCCATGCGCCAGCGGCCGGCTCGGGTCACGGCCGGCGTCGATCTCGGCGCGCGCCGTGGCCATGGTGCTGAAACCCTGGCGTCTAAGCAGCATGCCGCCTAGCATGGTCGAGGCCAGCACCAGCGCCACCGTGGCCAGCGCGCCGACCTGCTTGCCGACGATGACGAAGCCGGCGATCTCCATCAACGGCAGCGCCAGCAGGAGGAAAGGAACAAAGGAAAGACGCACAATTCGCCCGTTTGTTGTATGTT
The DNA here is from genome assembly GCF_030814575.1 of Mesorhizobium sp. YL-MeA3-2017. Taxonomy (NCBI): domain Bacteria; kingdom Pseudomonadati; phylum Pseudomonadota; class Alphaproteobacteria; order Hyphomicrobiales; family Phyllobacteriaceae; genus Mesorhizobium; species Mesorhizobium sp. YL-MeA3-2017. The sequence goes on from NZ_JAUSVH010000001.1 coordinate 2,862,817, forward strand.
TAGCCATGGCGACCAATCGCCGCTGGCGTTCACTATATCAAATAGGTATGCGCCGCTTGCGTTTGAATGATGGCGCGCCACGTTCTATATGGTTTTATAGTTTGACGATCAGTCGCGAAATGGAGGCGCGGCCGGTTGAGTAGATTGGCCGCTTCGAGGATTGATTGGCGCAAGACATGGCATTTTTCGACTTCGGCACGATTTTCTTCCTGGTTGCGGCGATCGTGATCTTTTTCCAGCTGCGTAACGTGCTGGGCCGCCGCACCGGCAGCGAGCGGCCGCCCTTCGATCCCTATACGGCCGGGCGTTCGCGCGACAAGGATTCGGCCCAGGCGCAGGAGAACGTCGTTTCGCTGCCGCGCAAGCGCGCGCCGGGCGATGCCCCCGCGCCCGACGTCTATGCGGCGATCGATGCTTTCGCCAAGCCGGACACCGACCTCAACAAGGGCCTGCGCGCCATCAAGGACAACGACACCAGCTTCGAGCCGAAGGGTTTCGTCGACGGCGCCAAGATGGCCTACGAGATGATCGTCATGGCCTATGCCGACGGCGACCGCAAAACGCTGAAGAACCTGTTGTCGCGCGAGGTCTATGACGGCTTCGTTGCCGCCATTTCCGACCGCGAGGCCAAGTCGGAAAAGATCCAGTCCTCCTTCGTCGGCATCGACAAGGCCGACATCGTCTCGGCCGAGATGAAGGGTTCGGAAGCGCACATCACGCTGCGCATCGTCAGCGAGCTGATTTCGGCGACCCGCGACAAGGCCGGCACCGTCATCGACGGCGACCCGGAGACGGTTGCCGAGGTCAAGGACGTCTGGACGTTCGCCCGCGACAGCCGCTCGCGCGATCCGAACTGGAAGCTCGTCGCCACCGAGGAAGAAGACTGAGCCGGAGCCGCGCCGGTGCCGTTGTCGCCCCTCCTTTCGGCGCGCTCCTATGACGATCTGCCCGGCTGGGCAGACGACGACCACCTCGCCGCCTTCGAAGCCTTCCGCCGTTCGGCATTCCATGTACCGGTGAAACCCTACCGCACGGGCGCGCTCGGCATCGATTTCACCGCTTTCCATCAGGCCTATGAGGTGGCGCGCGCGAAGCCGCCGACGGACCGGGCCGCGGCCCGCGCTTTCTTCGAAAACCATTTCGCGCCTGTCCATGTTGCCGCCGAAGGCGATGGCGGCGGTCTCGTCACCGGCTTCTACGAGCCGGTGGTGGAAGCCTCGCCGGTGCGCACCGAAACCCATCGCTGGCCGCTTTTGGCGCGCCCAGTCGACCTGATCGACATCGACGACACCAACAGGCCTGCCGGCATGGACCCTTATCTGGCCTTTGCCCGGCAAACGGCGGCCGGGCCGGTGGAATATCACGACCGGGGCACGATCGAGCGCGGTGCGCTGGCCGGCCAGGGGTTGGAAATCGCCTGGTTCGCCGACAAGGTCGATGTCTTCTTCATCCATGTGCAGGGCGCCGCCCGCCTCAACATGACCGACGGGCGGCAATTGCGTGTCACCTATGCCGCGAAATCCGGCCAGCGTTTCACCGGGCCGGGCCGCGTGCTGATCGATGCCGGCGAAATTCCCTTCGAAAAAGTGACGATGCAGTCGATCCGCGCCTGGTTCAAGGCGCATCCGGAGCGCGTCGACGAAATCCTGTGGCAGAACCGCTCCTTCATCTTCTTCCGCATCGCGGCCGTCGACGATGCCGGGCTTGGTCCGGTCGCCGCGGCCAAGGTGCCGCTTTCCGCCGGCCGCTCGGTGGCGGTGGACCGGCTGTTGCACACATTCGGCACGCCTTTTTATATTGATGCGCCGACGCTGACGGCATTCGGCGACGGACCGTTCCGCCGGTTGATGATCGCGCAGGACACCGGCTCCGCCATCACCGGCCCGGCGCGCGGCGACCTGTTCGCAGGTTCCGGCGACGCCGCCGGCGAGATCGCCGGCGTGGTGCGCAACCAGGCCGATTTCTATGCGCTGGTGCCGCGCGCCCTGCTCGACGGGGCGGCGGGATGAGCCGGCGCGCCGAAAAACCCCTGTCGGAAGAGGATCGGGTTCTGTGGAACCTGGTGGCGCGCTCGGCCAAGCCGCTCAAAGGCAAGGCCACGCCCGAATTGCCGGAACTGATCGCGCCACAGGCACCGCAGCCCGGACCGGTTCCCGCTGCAACGACCATTGCCACGCCGGCCAAGCCGAAGGTTCAGGCGGTGCGGCATGTGCTGGACGAGCCGACGCTGGACAAGCTGTCCAAGGGCCGCTTGCCGATCGAGGGTCGTGTCGACCTGCACGGCATGACGCAGGACGAAGCCTACGCGCTGCTGTTCTCCTTCCTGCACCGCGCCCATGCCGGCGGCGTGCGTTATGTGCTGGTCATCACCGGCAAGGGTTCTTCGTCCGGCGGCGACGGCGTGTTGCGCCGTTCCGTGCCGGCCTGGCTGTCGACACCCGCCTTTCGGCCGCTGGTTTCCAGCCATGATCATGCCGCCCGCCATCACGGCGGCGGCGGCGCGCTTTACGTGCGCCTGCGGCGGGCGCGGGCATGACCCCGCTCGGCGAGCGCATTCGCGTGCTGCGCGAGGAACGCGGCGTCAGCCAGAAGAACATGGCGGCGGCGATCGGGGTGAGCGCTGCCTATCTGTCGGCGCTCGAACACGGCAAGCGCGGCGTGCCGAGCTGGACGCTGATCCAGAAGATCATCGGCTATTTCAACATCATCTGGGACGATGCCGAGGATTTGCAGCGGCTGGCCGAAAGCTCGCACCCCAAGGTCAGGATCGACACGTCGGGCCTTTCCCCCGCCGCCACCGAGCTCGCCAATCTGCTGGCTGACCGTATCGGTAAGATGAACGACGCCGATATCGGGCGCGTCACCGCGCTGGTGCGGGACATGGCGGGAAAAAGATGATCACTTACCCTTCCCCACATGGGGAAGGTAAACGCTACGCCGCCTTGTCGCGCACCTGATAGTCCTTGATCGCGGCGAAGCGGATCGCTTTCCAGCGCTCGGCCTCGTAGTTCAGCGAGAATTCGTGCTGGGCGAGGAACACCGGGTCGTTGTCGAGATCGCGGGCAATGTCGCCGCGATGCGCTTCGACGAAGCGCGTCAGGTCGAGCTTGTCGTCGGCGTCGATCCAGCGGCAGATCGAGAAACGCGACATCTCGAAATCGACCGGCAGCGAATATTCGACGTTGAGACGTTCCTTCAGAACGTCGATCTGCAGCGCGCCGACCACGCCGACGATGGCCGGTGAGCCGTCTTCGGGCTGGAACAGCTGCACGACGCCTTCCTCGGCCATCTGCTGCAGCGCTTCTTTCAGCTTCTTCGCCTTCATGGCGTCGCCGAGGCGAACGCGACGCAGGATTTCCGGCGCGAAGTTCGGCACGCCGCGGAACAATATGTCCTCGCCCTCGGTCAGCGTGTCGCCGATGCGCAGCGTGCCGTGGTTGGGGATGCCGACGACGTCGCCGGCATAGGCCTCGTCGGCGGTTATGCGCGAGCGGGCGAAGAAGAACTGCGGCGCCGACAGCGACATCGGCTTGCCGGTGCGCACGAGCTTGGCCTTCATGCCGCGCTTGAGCTCGCCCGAGCAGACGCGCACGAAAGCGATACGGTCGCGGTGGTTGGGGTCCATGTTGGCCTGGATCTTGAAGACGAAGGAGGTCATCTTCTCTTCCGTCGCCTCGACCTTGCGGGTGTCGGCCTCCTGCGCGCGCGGCGCCGGGCCGAAAGCGCCGAGCGCCTCGATCAGGTCGCGTACGCCGAAATTGCGCAGCGCCGAGCCGAAATAGACCGGGGTCAGGTGGCCCTGGCGGAAGGCTTCCAGGTCGAACGGCCGGCAGGCCTCGCGCGCCAGCTCCAGCTCCTCGATGAAGGCCGGGCGGTCATTGTCGGGCAACAGGCCGGCGGCGCGGTTGGAATCCGGGCCGTGCACGGGCGTGCGCTCTTCTTCCTCGTCGTTGCGGCGCACCGCGTTCTCGGCCAGGTGATAGGTGCCGGCGAAGGTCTTGCCCTGGCCGATGGGCCAGGTGATGGGCGCGGTGTCGAGCGCCAGCTTCTGCTCGATCTCGTCCAGGATCTCGAACGTGTCGCGCGCTTCGCGGTCCATCTTGTTGACGAAGGTGATGATCGGGATGTCGCGCAGGCGGCACACCTCGAACAGCTTCAGCGTGCGCGGCTCGATACCCTTGGCGGCGTCGATCACCATGACCGCCGAATCCACCGCCGAAAGCGTACGGTAGGTGTCGTCGGCGAAGTCCTCGTGGCCGGGCGTGTCGAGCAGGTTGAAGACGTTGTCGCCATATTCGAAGGTCATCACCGAGGTGACGACGGAGATGCCGCGCTCGCGCTCGATCTTCATCCAGTCCGAGCGGGTCTGGATACGGTCCTTCTTCGCCTTGACCTCACCGGCCAGCTGGATGGCGCCGCCGAACAAAAGCAGCTTTTCAGTCAGCGTGGTCTTGCCGGCGTCCGGGTGCGCGATGATCGCGAAGGTGCGGCGGCGGGCCACCGCCTTTTCGATGGTTTCGGTCATTTTTTCAGGAATTCCGTTCGTTGCGCCGGCTTCTACCAGCGACAAACCCGCCTGTCGAACGGAAACGGCGGCCAGCGCATGACCCAGAAAATCGGAATCGATCTTCGGAAAGGGTCATGCGCCGACTCAAAATGTCAGAGCGTCCTTTGCGCGTCCAAAAGGACGCGCGGCGTTCTAGAGGACCGCGCGCAGCCGCTCATAGGTCGGCGCCAGCTTCAGCAATTGCGTGGCCGCCGTCTTGTCGTCGCCGACCACCAGCGGGTGCTGCAGCGAGCCGATGAGGCGGGCTTGCCCGGCGGCGATCGCTGCCGCCTCCGTGCGGCCGATACGCGCAAGGCAAGTCGCGGCATCGTTGGCGCGGCGGGCGCCGACGCGGATGGCGAAGTGGATCATGTGGCCGCGCAGGCCGTCGTCGCAGCCCGCTTCGATCATGCCGGCCAGCCGTTCCGCCGCCGCGCCGTTGCCGAGGCTGCCCTCGGGCATGCCGGACACGCCTTCCATGGCAAGCCAGCGTCTTGCGGCCGGCAGCGACGCCTCGATCATCTCGGCCTCGTTGCGTTCGGCGACGCGCCGGAACGCCGTCCGCATCGCATAGGGCGTGCCATAACTCAGCGTCTTCGCAGCCCAGGCGGTCATGAAGTCGGCCAGCGGCAGGGTCGCATAAGGATAGCCCTGCGGATCGTGCATCAGCACGCGCTCCCCATCGACCTCCAGCACCACGACATAATGGTCTGCCTCGATCGGGCCGCGCATGCCCGGCTGGTGGTGCAGATGCCCCATTTCGAGCGGACCGACCCAGGCCGGACCGTTGGCCAGCGCCGCCTTCAACCGGGCAAGCGCGTCGTCGGCCGTGCCGCGGCCGGAGACCTCGGATGTCCAGCCCAGCGCGTTGAGCGTGTCGTCGAAACCTTGTTCGGGGTCCCAGCCATAGGGGTCGAACAGGGGCAGCTTGCCGCCGATCAATTGCATGCCGAACGGGCTCGACGTGGCGAATTCGATCACGGCGACGGAGGGCGCCGCATCGCCGAACATCATGGCGAAGGAGTTGGCGTAGCAATACGGGCCGGAGCCGACATAGTTGACATGCATGCGTTGGGTTTCCTCAGGAACTGATTGGATAGGCGATGTCGAAGCGCGCGCCATCGCTGCCGGGATAGGTCTCGGACGGGCTGTCGGTAGCGGCGAGACCGTTGCGTTCGATCCACGCTTCGAGCGCGTCGTAGACTGCAAGTACCAGCGGAAAATCCTCGTGGCCCGCCGGCACCGGCACGAAGGCCTCGCGCCGTGCCGGCAGCAGCCGGACATGCAGGTCGCCGACCGGTTCGACCGGCCCCTCGCAGGCGATCGCGACCTCCACCCAGCCTTCGCTGTCGCGGGTGGTGAGATCGTGATGGTGCACGCTCATCGACCCGTCATGGGCGAAGCCTGAAGCGGCAAGATGTGCGCGGATGTCGGTCTGCGCCTGTGCCATATAGGCGTCGAGATCAATGGTCGTCGCTAGCCGCCGGCGGCCGACGATCTTGGTGGCGGGAACGTCACGCAGCGCGATCGACAGTGCCGGTCCGCCGAAATCGGCCTGGCGCACCATCGCCTCGACCAGGTCGGCGTGACCGGCAAGGCGTTCGCCCTGTGCCTCCAGCCAGGTCCGCAATTCCACTGCGCGCGCCTGTGGTGAAAGGTCGAGCAGGGCCGCGATGCGCGCCACCGGCAGGCCGAGCTGGCGCAGGCGGGCGATCAACCTAGCGCGCGGCGCCTGCTCCGGCGCGTAGTAGCGATAGCCGGTCTGCGGGTCGACATGGGCAGGCACCAAAAGGCCCTGCTCGGCATAGAGCCTGAGCGCCTTGGGCGAAAGCCGGGTGGCCGCGCCGAAGCGGCCGGCAAGCAGATGGGGACGGGTCATGGCGCCTGTCTAAGGCTTGCCCCAAGGGCGAGGTCAAGCGCTCATCGCGGGCGTTTTTCGACCGTCGGTCAGAGTGCGAGATCGAAGCCGCCGGTCGCCAGCGTCTCGCCATTGACGATCAGCTCGACGCGGTGATGACCGGCATGGTGCTTGCGCGTGGTGAAATCGCGCACGGTCTGGCCGATCGAAAATTCGGCGCCAGCGCCGGGCGCCAAGGCGATCTCCTTCAGCTTGAACACTTTCTTCGATGCCGTGCCGGCCTTCTTCACATAATGGACGGCATAGTCGACCACGAGTTTCTGTTCGGTCGCTGCGCTGGAGACGAGGCGCGCGTCGAGCTGGATGCGCTCGCCGAGACGGATCGCCGCCGGCGTCACCGAAAAATGGCCGATACGCACCTCCGGCTTGCCGGTGGTGCCGATCAGCGCCAGCGCACGCGGCTCGCCCTTCTTGATCATGGTGCGCAGCGCGTGCCTGACGATCCAGGCGGTGTGGGCATTGCCCATGTCCCAGGCCGAGACCTGCGCGATCACCCGGTCTGGATTGTCCTTGGTGATGTCGTTGAGGTGGTTGGCCACCGATTTTCGCACATAGAGGCTGGGGTCGCTGTTCAGCGCCTCCAGGATCGGCGCGGTCGGCGCCGGGTCGGCGATCAGGTTCTTGAGGTTGAACGACCATGGCAGGCGCGGCCGCGAACCTTCGCTGGCCAGGCGCCGCACATGCTCGTTGTCGTCCTCGGCCCAGCCAACCATGACGGCAAGCGTGCGTTCGAAATCGCGGGCGAGGAAATGGCGGATGGCGAATTCGGCCGAGCCATAGCGGGTGAACAGATGCAGCGCCCGCATCGACAGGTCGAAATGGTCCTGCCCGTAGAGTGCGACGAATTCCGGCAGCACGATCGAGGCGAAGCCGTGGTTGATGCGCGGCGCCAGCGCGGTCAGCACCTCAAGCGCTTCGCCATAGGAGCCGGGCAAGGTGACATGGAAACTCACCGCCGTCTGCCGCAGCCGTTGCATGATGCCAAGCGCGTCGAGATTGTCGGTGGCGAGTGCCAGGAAACGTTCGGCGTCGAAACCGGGAGAAATGGCCGCTGTCTCGGCGGCGAAATGGCCAAGCCGCGCGCGGTCGAAAATCTCTTTCAGCGCTGGCGCGGCCTGGGTGGCGGTGTTGTCCATATGCTCGTCCTGTTCTGTCCCGTCAGCCCTGACGAATCGTGGCGGCACGCTACACCAGCCTGCTGTCAACGGACTGTCAGGAGCTTTGACCGGCGCGCGGCTCTACAGCACAAAATGGCGAGACCTGCATCATTCTTGACTAATCATCAGTTTACACTTATGATTAGTTATGACTTATGATTACGCGCAGATAGCCGCTCTGGCCGACCCTACCCGGCGGACCATCTTCGAAAGGGTGGCGCAGCGGCCCTGCTCGGTGGCCGAGATCACGCGCACGCTGCCGGTGTCGCAATCGGCGGTGTCGCAGCATCTCAAGGTGCTCAAGGAGGCGCAGCTGGTACGCATGCAGCCCCGGGGCGCGCGCAACATCTATCACATCGACCCGGCCGGTCTCGGCCGCATGCGGGCCTGGCTCGACCGGCTCTGGGGAGACGCGCTCGACGAATTCAAGCTCAAGGCGGAAATGGAGGACCAGACATGACAGCCACGATTTCACCGTCGCCGGTGCGCCGTTCGGTCACCGTCAAGGCAAGCCCGGCGCGGGCTTTCGAGGTCTTCACATCGGGCTTTTCGAGCTGGTGGCCAAAGACCCACAGCATCGGCACCGTCCCGCTCAAAACGGCGACCATCGAGCCCCGTGCCGGCGGGCGCTGGTACGAGACCGGCGAAGACGGCAGCGAATGCCCATGGGGCGATGTGATTGCCTGGGAGCCGCCGCAGCGCATCGTCCTGGCATGGCGTATCGGCACGGACTGGAAATTCGATCCCGATCTCCTCACCGAAGTCGAGGTCAGGTTCGTTCCCCTCGCCAGCGGCGGAACCCGCGTCGATCTCGAACACCGGCTGCTTGAAAACATGGGTCCGAAGGCCGAGGAAACGGCCGTGATGCTCGATTCCGAAGGCGGTTGGGGCGGCATCCTCCTGGGCTTCGGCGCCGTGCTCGACGCTACGGCTTGACGCGATCCGAACTTTGCGAACAAACGGCCCGCCATCGTTTGCGGGCCGTTTGTTGTCGTTGACCGCCATAACCGACAGGCGGATAATATCCGCAAAGGCGTCGATCATTCGACGCCGCTCCACAGCGCCGCGCGTCCCTTCGGACGCCCAAAGCACACTGTGGACGTCGAGTTGTGCATGACCCGTTCGGAGAACCGATCCCGGTTTTTTGGGTCATGCACCAGCGATCCAGGAGGTCGCTATGACCATCCATCAGGAAGTTCATTTCAAAGGCACGCCGAAGGACATCTACGACCTGCTGCTCAACTCCGCCCGCTTCCAGGCAATGACGGGCGGACGCTCGGCTCACATCTCGACGCATGAGGGCGGCGAGGTGTCGATGTTCGGCGGCGACATCGAAGCCCGAAACGTCGAGCTGGTGCCCAACCGCCGCATCGTCCAGACCTGGCGCTCGCGCGCCTGGCCCGAAGGCATCTTTTCGATCGTCCGCTTCGAGTTGCAGGCCGATGGCACCGGCACCAGGCTTGTCTTCGACCAGAACGGCTATCCCCAGGCTACCCATCATATGCTCGAAGACGGTTGGCAGAAGATGTACTGGGGGCCGATGAACCACGCGCTGAAGCATCACTAAACGAAAGTGTCGGCTTCCATCTCGTTGGGTTCCTGTAAGTCCATGCGCCGGTAGCCCAGGCGAGCGGAAGGCAGGCGGTCGCCGCTTATTCGGCCGCGACAGGACGTCTTTCCGAGACCGGCGCGAAAGGCCGGATGACGATGTCGGCCCTGGTCATGACGACGAAGCTGGATGGCGGCACCGGCTGCCATTCGGCGTTTTCGCGGTCAAAGGGTTCGGAGACGATGCAACGGCCCGTGCCGTCGCGAAACGACGAGGTGTAGAGCGTCGGCGCCGTCGCGTCGGTGGCGTAACGCACCGCAAACAGCGTCTCGCCGTCGGAAAAAGCGGCGGTGAGTTTCAGCGCCGGATCGATGCCGGCACGCCGCGCCGCCGAGACCACCCGGGCGGTCGCGCGTTCGAGCGCGCCTTGCGGGTCGTCGTCCAGCCCCTCGTCGATCATCAGGTGAAAGAACAGCTCGGAATCGGTGGTGCCTTCGAGCTGGTCGTAGAGCGCGTCGGGCAGCGTCGCTTCCAGGGCGCGGCGGATGCGTTCGAAGCCGCCGATCTGGCCGTTGTGCATGAACGCCCAGCGGCCTGACACGAAAGGATGGCAGTTGGCGCGGCTGGTGGCGCCGCCGGTCGAGGCCCGCACATGCGCCAGGAACAGGCCGGAACGGATCTGCCGGCACAGGCTTTTCAGGTTCGGGTCCGACCAGGCCGGCAGGATGTCGCGATAGAGGCCGGGCTCGGCGCGGCCGCCATACCAGGCAAGGCCGAAACCGTCGCCATTGGTCGGCGACTTGGCCTCCTGCGCGCAATGGCTCTGGGCGATCAGCGAATGGCATGGCGCGGTGACGATGTCTTCCAGAAAGACTTCCTCACCGAGATAGGCCGCCCATCGGCACATTCTGCTCAGCGTCCTTCAGGCGCCAGGTTCGGGAGGCTCGAAGCCTCCGGCAGGGTTACGCCTGCGGTCGCCGGTTGTGGGTGCGCTCGTAGAGCTGGCGGATGGTCCTGCTCGCCGTAGTCTCGAACAGGAAGGGTAAGAAAGCGTGAATGAGCGCGGCCGAGCCGGCCAGGAACAGCTTGCCGGCGAACCAGCCGGCAAAGCGCATATGCTCGAAATAGGTTTCGTCGACCGAGTGTGGATGGTCGGTGAACAGGCGGGCGATGCGCGCGGTCATGTGATTCTCCCATTTCTGCCGCCATGGTTCCACGCTTCGACGGAACGGGAGTCCCAAATTGTCCTTGTTTCGTGGTCGCAGTTGGGACAAACATCCCAAGATGGAGCATGAACTCGATACGCTAGACCGGCGAATCCTCGCCGAGCTGCAACGCGACGGCACCTTGTCGGTGGACCAGCTTTCCGAGCGGGTCGGCCTGTCGCGCAACGCCTGCTGGCGCCGGGTGAAACGGCTGGACGACGAGCGTTTCATTATCGGCCGCGTCGCCCTGGTCGATGCCGACAAGCTCGGCCTCGGCTTGTCAGTGTTCATCATCGTGCGCACCTCCAGCCACGACCCGGACTGGCTGGCGAAGTTTCGTGCCGCGGTCACCTCCTTTCCCGAGATCACCGGGGTCTATCGCATGTCGGGCGATCTCGATTACGTGTTGCGTGCCCGCGTCGCCGATGTGAAGGCCTATGACCGGCTCTACCAGCGCCTGATCGCCAAGGTGCCGCTGTCCGACGTCTCGGCCTCCTTCGTCATGGAGGAAATCAAGGAGACGACGGTGGTGCCGGTGGAGGTTCGATAGGCAATCGCCGGACAGCGGTGCCCGATGACATTCTGGACAACGGTGGTTTGAGCTCATATGTTACAACCGTAACATTGAGGCACAACCATGGTATCATTGTCCTGGCTTCTCCTCACCTACAAGGTACCGCCGGAACCCGCCGCCAAACGCATCGCGCTGTGGCGGCGCCTCAAGGGCATGGGTGCGGTCTATCTGCAGAACGGTGTCTGCCTTCTGCCCAAGACCGACGACCATGTGCGCCGGCTGAAGATGATCGAGAACGACATTCTCGAAATGGCGGGCGAATCCGTCATCCTGGAAACCGTCGCGCTCGATCGCGCTCAGGAAGAGCGGGTGGTGCAGCGCTTCCGCGCCGACCGCGACGACCAGTATCGCGAGTTCCTCGGCCGCTGCGCCGATTTCGAAGCCGAGATCGCCAAGGAGATCGCGATCAACAAGTTCACCTATGCCGAGCTTGAGGAGGAGGACACCGACCTCAAGAAATTGCAGGGCTGGCTTGAGAAGATCAGGAAGCTCGATTTTTACCAGGCGACGCTCGCCGGGGAGGCAGAACAGCGCTTGCGCGCCTGCGAGGCCCTGCTGGACGGATATGCCCGGCGCGTCTTCGATGCGCATGACGAGAACCGCTGAGATGGGCGGCCAACAGGGCACTGGCAAAGATCGGGCGGACGGGGCTCGCCGCGGGCTCCCGGCGGGCGTCTGGGCGCTCGGTTTCGTCTCCATGTTCATGGACATCTCCTCGGAGATGATCCACGCCTTGCTACCGGTCTATATGGTGGCGGTGCTCGGCACCTCGACGCTCGCCGTCGGCATCATCGAAGGCATCGCCGAGGCGACGGCGTCGATCACCAAGATCTTCTCCGGCGCGCTCAGCGACTGGCTCGGCAAGCGCAAGCTGCTGGCGGCGCTGGGTTATGGTCTTGCGGCGATAACCAAGCCCATCTTCCCGCTGGCGCCGTCGATCGGCTGGCTGGTAACCGCGCGTTTCATCGACCGCGTCGGCAAGGGCATTCGCGGCGCGCCGCGCGATGCGCTGATCGCCGACATCACGCCGCCCGAACAGCGCGGCGCCGGCTTCGGGCTGCGCCAGTCGCTCGACACTGTCGGCGCCTTTGTCGGGCCGTTGCTGGCGATCGTTTTGATGTGGCTGACCGCCAATCATTTCCAGGCGGTGTTCTGGATCGCCGTCATCCCGGCCTTCGTCGCCGTTGCCCTCATCATTGTCGCCGTCAAGGAGCCGAAGCGCGTCGAGGGGCAGCGCCGGGTGCGCATGCCGTTGCGGCGCGACGAACTCAAGCGCCTCGGTCCGGCCTTCTGGTGGGTGGTGGCAGTGGCCGCGATCTTCACCCTCGCCCGCTTCAGCGAGGCGTTCCTGATCCTGCGGGCCCAGTCGATCGGCCTGCCGCTGGCTCTGGTGCCGATCGTCCTGGTGGTCATGAACCTTGCTTATTCGCTTTCCGCCTATCCCGTCGGCGTGCTTGCCGATCGCATGGACCGCCCGACCCTGCTTGGCCTCGGCCTGGTATTGCTCATAGTGGCTGACCTCGCACTGGCGTTCCTGCCCAACGTGGCAGGGCTCGCGGCCGGCGTTCTTCTATGGGGGCTGCATATGGGTTTCACGCAAGGCCTGCTGGCGACCCTGGTCGCCGATGCCGCCCCGGCGGAATTGCGTGGAACAGCTTTCGGCATGTTCAACCTCGTCACCGGTCTCGCCTTGCTGGTCGCGAGTGTCGTCGCCGGCGCCCTATGGGATCAGTTCGGACCCCAGGCCACCTTCCTTGCCGGCGCGGCCTTTGCATTGCTCACCCTGATCGCGCTTTTATCCATGCGCCGCCGCCTGTCGGCGAAAGCCGGTTAGCTGGCTTTTCAACCGCCGTGGCAGACCGCTTCCCGCCACCAAAGAATCCCGTTGAAACCCCGGTGGGCGGTTGACTTGGCACGCGGTCGGGCCGATAGGATCGCGCCATGCACCCGACATCGAAAACTTCACCCGTCCTTGGCCCGACGGTCGGTTTCGTCCGCCTGCCGCATGGCGAGGGGCTGGAGCTTCCAGCCTATGAAAGCACCGGCGCCGCTGGCATGGACCTGCGCGCCGCCGTTCCCGAAGACCGGCCGCTGCTCATCCTGCCCGGCAGGCGCGTGCTGGTGCCGACCGGGCTGGTCATGGAAATCCCCGAGGGTCTGGAAGGCCAGGTGCGGCCCCGCTCCGGCCTCGCGCTGAAGCACGGCATCACCTGCCTCAACACACCGGGAACCGTCGACAGCGACTATCGCGGCGAGGTCAAGGTGCTGCTGATCAACCATGGCGACGAGGAATTTTATGTCGAGCGCGGCATGCGCGTCGCCCAGATCGTCTTCGCGCCCGTTGTCCAGGTGCGGGCCGAGGAACGCAGCCTCGCCGGCGGCACGACACGCGGCGGCGGCGGTTTCGGGTCGACCGGAACGGCTTGATGACGTTGCCGGAACTGGTCATCTTCGATTGCGACGGCATTCTGGTCGACACCGAGAACATGGCCAATGAGCGGCTGGCCGTCTGGCTGACCGAGGCCGGTTATCCCGCCGATTTCGACTATTGCCGCAAGCATTTTTCCGGCCGTTCGATGGTCTCGGTACGCAACGAGATCCTTGAAACGGCCGGTATCGACCTCGGCGAGGATTTCGCCGACCGCTGGAACATCGGCCTGCCGGAGCTGTTCGCCAAGGGCGTCGACGAGATCCCGCATGTGCGCGACGTCATCGACGCCGTGCGCGCCGCCGGCATTCCCTATTGCGTTGCCTCCTCGGCGCGCGTTTCCAAGATGCACATCACGCTCGGCGTAACCGGGCTTCTGCCTTTGTTCGAACACGCCATGTACAGCGCCACCATGGTCGGCCGCTCGAAACCCTTCCCCGACCTTTTCCTACATGCGGCGAGGGAAATGGGCGTCGCGCCCGAAAACTGCATCGTCATCGAGGATTCGGTGGCCGGAACCAAGGCCGGCATCGCCGCCGGCATGCGGGTGTTTTCCTATCACGGCGACCCCCATTCCGATCCCGAAGGCCTGCGGGAGGCCGGCGGCATCCTGTTCGCCGACATGCGCGAACTGCCGAGCATGGTCCCGCTGCGCTAGCGCCGCGCCTTCCATGACGGTTCGATCAAGCCTCGACGCCGACTTTTGGCAGGAGTGTTGAGCGGCCTGGGCCTGCGCCAACGGCATTCGTTTGCCCGGCCCCGAAGGGCTCGCTAGGATTAGCCCAATCGCACAATTGCCGGAGATATTTCAATGGACAAGGGCAAGACCTTCAGGGATTTGCACGCCGAGACGTTCGTCATTCCCAACCCGTGGGACGTCGGCTCGGCCAAGCTTCTTTCATCCATGGGCTTCAAGGCGCTGGCCACCACCAGCGCCGGCCACGCCTTCTCGCGCGGCCTGCCCGATGGCAGCATCACCTTCGAGGCGATGATCCAGCATTGCCGCGAGATCGTCGCGGCCACCGCGCTGCCGGTGTCGGCCGATCTCGAGAAGGGCAAGGGCGACAGCGCCGAAAGCGCCGCCGAGACCATCTTCGCGGCCGAGGCTGCCGGCCTTGCCGGTTGCTCGATCGAGGACCATACCGGCGACGCGGACAAGCCGATCTACGATTTCTCGCAAGCCGTGGAGCGGGTGGCGGCGGCGGCCGAGGCCGCGCGGGCCTTGAAACGCGACTTCGTCTTCACGGCGCGCGCCGAGAACTTTTTGCACGGCCGGGCCGACCTCGACGACACAATCCGCCGGCTGCAGGCCTATGAGAAGGCCGGCGCCGACGTGCTTTATGCGCCGGGTATCGCCGACGTTGCTTCGGTGCGCGCCGTCTGCCAGGCGGTCACGCGGCCGGTCAATGTGCTGGCGGTGCCCGACTTCACCGTGCCGGCATTGGCGCAAGCCGGCGCCAAGCGCATTTCGGTCGGCTCGCAGCTTGCCTGCGCCGCCTTCAGCGCATTGGAGCGGGCCGGCCGCGAACTGCTCGACGTCGGCTCCTTCACCTTCAACCGCGCCAACACCATGACCTTCCGCCGCCTGAACGAGCTGTTCTCGACGGAACAGGGTTGACGGCGACGCACGTCGTTCCAGCAACGTGTGCCGACGCGGCGTTGAACCAGGCCGGCCCGCTCTCATTGCGCGGGCTGGCGCTCGCGCCTACTATGATGCCCGCGCCAAATTCATCGCCGATGCGAATGACGCGCCCGGCCAGGGTTCCTGTTGAGATGAATGTTGCGATCCGCGTTCTTTTTATCGCCGCCTTGCTGGCGGGTTTCGGTTCGCCGG
The DNA here is from genome assembly GCF_030814575.1 of Mesorhizobium sp. YL-MeA3-2017. Classification (NCBI taxonomy): domain Bacteria; kingdom Pseudomonadati; phylum Pseudomonadota; class Alphaproteobacteria; order Hyphomicrobiales; family Phyllobacteriaceae; genus Mesorhizobium; species Mesorhizobium sp. YL-MeA3-2017. The sequence goes on from NZ_JAUSVH010000001.1 coordinate 2,878,028, forward strand.
TGCGTGCCGACGAGAAGGGTGAGCTTGCCGCGCTGGTCGATGCGCTGCGCAACGAAATCGCCGCCTGCTGGATGCCGCCTGATATGACCGGCGCGAAACCCATCTCGGTGGTGGTTAAGGTCAGGCTGAAGCGCGACGGCTCGCTGGCCGCCAAGCCGGTGGCCGAGAACCCGCCCAAGGCCAAGGAGGCGAAGCTGCTCGCCGCCAGCGCCGTGCGCGCGGTGGAGCGCTGCGCGCCTTTTCACAGTATGGCCGGCACCCGCCTGCCCTACGAGCGCTGGCGCGAGCTGAAACTGAACTTCGCGCCGGTGTTTTGAGCCGGTTTGCCGGCACGCAAGGCGACCGTTGTGCCCAATCCCTGTTTCAATCTACGGTAGGACCCGCTGATGTGCAGGGGGAAGCCAAGGCATGCATTCACGGGCCCGGTGCGTTCTGGCCACTCTGTTGATGTGCGCTCCAACCGTGTCTGCGGAAGCCGGCGACAAGGCGGCTGCCGGGAAGATCAGTATGGCCGCCATGGTGGCCATGCGGGAGAAGATCGACAGCTGCTGGTCGATACCGGCGGGCGCGGTTTCAGGAGAAACCATCTTGTTTCAGGCGAAAATTCTCGTCCGCTTGAAGCCCGATGGCTCGTTAGCTGAAAAACCGACGGTCCGGGAGCCTCAAAAAGGGAAAGCATTTCGGCTCTACGCAGAGAGCGCCATACGCGCCATCGAAAAATGCGCTCCTTACACCATGCTGCGCCCTTACCCGCACGAGATATGGAGCGAGATCGTCGTCACTTTCGCACCTAGCGACCTCAACGCGCCCCGGCCGCAGCAATAACTTGCAAAATCCGGCCATTTCTGTAGACCCGCGCGCGGCCGGCATGGCAGAAAGCCAGGGTTTTGGGCCATTTGACTGGACCCAGCCCCGCGCGGAGACCTGAATGCCGGAATATGATGTGCTGAGCATCGGCAATGCCATTGTCGACATCATCGCCCAATGCGACGAGGCCTTCCTCGCCGACAACGGCATCATCAAGGGCGCGATGAACCTGATCGACGCCGAGCGCGCCGAACTGCTCTACCGTCGCATGGGACCCGCCGTGGAAGCGTCCGGCGGCAGCGCCGGCAACACCGCCGCCGGCATCGCCAGCTTCGGCGGTCGCTCCGCCTATTTCGGCAAGGTCAGCCAGGATCATCTGGGCGAAATCTTCACCCACGACATCCATGCCCAGGGCGTTGCCTTCGACACCAGGCCGCTGCAGGGCACGCCGCCCACCGCGCGCTCGATGATCTTCGTCACGCCCGACGGCGAGCGGTCGATGAACACCTATCTCGGCGCCTGCGTCGAGCTCGGCCCGGAAGATGTCGAGGCCGACAAGGCCCGTGGCGCGGCCGTCACCTATTTCGAGGGCTATCTGTGGGATCCGCCGCGCGCCAAAGAGGCGATCCGGCTGACGGCGCAGCATGCCCACGCCGCCGGCCGCAAGGTGTCGATGTCGCTGTCGGACAGTTTCTGCGTCGACCGTTACCGTGGCGAATTCCTCGACCTGATGCGTTCGCGCACGGTCGACATCGTTTTCGCCAACAGCCATGAGATCAAGTCGCTCTACCAGACCGCTTCCTTCGATGAGGCGCTGGCGCAGATCCGCAAGGATTGCCGCATCGCCGCCGTCACCCGCTCCGAGAAGGGGTCGGTCATCGTCCATGGCGACGAGACCTTCGTCATCGAGGCCACCAAGATCCATGAGCTGGTCGACACCACCGGCGCTGGCGACCTTTATGCCGCCGGCTTCCTGCACGGCTACACCAAGGGTCTCGACCTCAAGACCTGCGGCGATCTCGGCTCGCTGGCGGCCGGCCTGGTCATCCAGCAGATCGGCCCGCGTCCGCGCCAGAACCTCAAGCGCGAGGCCGAGCAGGCGGGGTTGCTGTAGCGTCTTTTTCCTTTTCCCATGCGGGAGAAGGATCATGGCGCCGCAAGACGAAATCCGTATAGTCCTCGCCGCGACAAACGAGGACGAGCATGGCGAGCCCCTATCCCGAAATCACCCTGGTGCGGCACGGCGAGACCGAGTGGAGCGCCACCGGCAAACACACCGGCCGCACCGATATTCCGCTGACCGGCACGGGCGAAGACGCCGCGCGCGGGCTGGGCGACCGCTTGAAGGGCAGGAGTTTCGCCGCCGTCTGGTCGAGCCCGTCTTCCCGCGCGCGCCGCACGGCGGAACTGGCCGGCTTCGGCACCGACGCCGTGATCGAACCCGACCTCGCCGAATGGGATTACGGCGCCTATGAGGGGCTGAAGACGAAGGAAATCCTGGTCGAGCGCCCCGGCTGGAACCTCTACCGCGACGGTTGCCCGGACGGCGAAAGCGTGGCCGAGGCCGGCGCCCGCGCCGACCGCGTGGTTCAGGCGTTGCGCGCGGTGAATGGCAACGTGCTGGTTTTCTCTTCTTCGCATTTCCTGCGCACGCTTGCCGCCCGTTGGCTCGGCCTGCCGGCCCCGCAAGGGGCGCTGTTCGTGCTCGATACGGCCAGCATCTCGGCGCTCGGCTACGAGCACGACATGACCGAGCCGGTGGTGCGCCGCTGGAATCAGGTCTGAGCTGTTTCCACCGCTCGCGATTGGGATGCCGCGCCGGTGCCCGGACCGGGCAAGGCCTCGCAGCGGGCGGCGAACAGCCGCTCGCAGATGAAATCCACGAACACCCGGACCTTCGGCGACAATTGCCGGTTCGACGGCCAGATCAGGCGGAACTGGCCCGGCGCGTCGAGATAGCGGTCGAGCAGCGTCACCAATTCGCCTTTGGCCACCGGCTCGCGCGCCAGGAAATCCGGCATGCAGCCGATGCCGAGGCCGGCAAGGGTGGCGCCGCGCAACGCCTCCATATTGTTGCAGGTGAGCACGATGTGCCGGCGCGGTTCCGGCTCGCCCTCCGGCAGGGTCAGCGGCCAGTCATGCAGCTTGCCGCTGTTGGGGAAGCGGAAGAGGATCGCCCGATGGCCGTCGAGGTCGCGCGGACAGGCGGGGCTGCCGTGGCGCTCGAGATAATCGGGGGAAGCACATAAGAGCATTTGGAAGGGCCTGAGCGCCCGCGCCATCAGCCGCGAATCGGGCAGGTCGCCGCTGCGCAGCGCCACGTCGACGCCCTCGTCGATCAGGTCGACGATGCGGTCGTTGAAATCGAGGTCGATCTCGACTTCCGGATAGAGCCGCGTGAATTCCGGCAGCACCGGCAGGAACAGATGATAGCTGACCACCGGCGCGCTGACCCTCAGCCGCCCGCGTGGCGTTTCCACCGCTTCCGCCAGCATCGCCTGGGCGTCGTCGAGGTCGTCCAGCACCCTGCGGCAGCGGTCGTGGAACAGGCGCCCTTCTTCGGTCAGCCTTAGACTGCGGGTCGAACGCTGCAGCAGGCGAACCCCCAGCTGCTCCTCCAGCCGGGTCACCGCCTTGCCGACCGCCGACGGCGATAGCCGAAGCACCCGCCCAGCGGCGACGAAACTGCCGAGATCGGCCGTGCGCACGAAGGCGGCGAGCCCGCTCAGCCGGTCGAGGGAGCGATCCATTCGAGCGTTTCCTTCCATGATAAGCGGAACGTGACCGGCATTTTGTCCTGATTACCGCAAAACTATCATGAAATGGTCATTCAACAAGCCCGGCGGCGTGTTTCGCGGAATGCGGACGTCGCGGGCGAAAAACCCCCGTGGGCATCATGGTTCAATCGAAAAAGGCTCCGGGCGCGGCCGAAAAAGCGCTCGTTCTCGTTGCGGTGTGTCTGGCCGCTCTCTCCATGCCGCTCACTTTCACAGGGCCGGCTGTCGCGCTGCCCGCCATCGGCCGGGCGCTCGGCGGCAGCCCGATCGCGCACAACTGGGTGACCAACGCTTTCATGCTGACCTTCGGCTCCTCGCTGATGGCGGCGGGCGCGCTGGCCGACGCCTATGGCCGCAAACGCATCTTCCTGATCGGCACCGCGGCCTTCGGCCTGTTTTCGCTGGTTGCCGCCATCTCGCCTTCGATCCTCTGGCTCGACCTTGCCCGCGCCGCGCAAGGCGTCGCCGCCGCCTTTGCCTTCGCCGGCGGTGCGGCGGCACTTGCCCAGGAATTCGACGATGGCGCCCGCATGCGCGCTTTTTCGCTGCTCGGTACCTCCTTCGGCATCGGCCTGTCCTTCGGGCCGATCGCGTCGGGCCTGATGATCGACGCCTTTGGCTGGCCTTCCATCTTCCTGCCGGTGGCGGGCGCCACCGCCGTCGCCTTCCTGATCGCGGCCCGTTTCATGCGCGACAGCCGCGATCCCGCCGCCGCCGGTCTCGACTGGCCGGGCGCGGCAAGCTTCACCGCGGCACTTGCGCTGCTCACCTACGGTTTCCTCAAGGCGCCGGAGGCCGGCTGGAGCGATCCGACGGTGGTCGGTCTCATCGCCGGCGCGGTCGTGCTTTTCCTCGCCTTCGGCCTGATCGAGCGCAAGGTGGCGCGGCCGATGCTGGACCTCTCGCTGTTTCGTTATCCGCGCTTCGTCGGCGTGCAGCTTCTGGCCGCCGCTCCCGCCTACGCCTTCGTCGTGCTTCTGATCCTGCTGCCGGTGCGTTTCGTCGGCGTCGAGGGCATGGGCGAGATCGGCGCCGGCCGCATGATGATCGCGCTGTCGGCGCCGTTGCTGGTGCTGCCGCTGGTGGCCGGCCTTTTGACGCGCTGGCTGCCGGCCTCGGTTCTGTGCGCGACGGGCCTGGCCATCTCGGCCGCCGGCCTGTTCTGGCTGTCGGGCGTGCCGGGCGGCGCGCCGCCGTCCGCGCTGCTTCTGCCGATGTTGACCATCGGCGTCGGCATCAGCCTGCCCTGGGGCCTGATGGACGGGCTCGCCGTCTCGGTGGTGCCGAAGGAGCGCGCCGGCATGGCGACCGGCATCTTCAACACCACACGCGTTGCCGGCGAAGGCCTGGCACTGGCCGTGGTCAGCGCCGTGCTGTCGGCGCTGACGGCCGGGCACCTGGCAACGGCAGCGACGCCGGCGCCCGCGGCGGAAACCGGCCGACTGGGTCAGGCCGCGCAAAGGCTGGTCACCGGCGACCTCGCCGCAGCACAAGCCCTGCTGCCCGGCACGGGCCGCGACCTCCTGGTGACGCAATACGGCCTGGCCTTCTCGACATTGCTCGTCCTGCTCACCGCGATCACCGTGGTCACCGCGATCGTGGTGTTCCTGTTCATGGGACGGAGGGCGGAAGAGGAGCAGCCGGAGACGGCGCAGGCCACCTTCTGCGCTTGAGCTCGCGAGAACCGCAAGCCGCTACTGCCCCGCCTGCTGCAACTGGTCGGCGTCGGTGAGCGTGTTGAGAAAGGCGACGATGTCGTCGATCTCGGCATCGTCCAGCGCCGGCTTGTCGCCGGGCTTGCGGCCGAAGGGCGGGTCCTGGTTGAGATTCGCCCAATAGCGTTGCGGCAGGTCGTCATAGCGGTGAACCGAGCCGTCGGCGTTCTTCGCATACCAGTGGCCGGGGTCGCTGTCGCGCGAGGCGTAGAACGCGACAGCATCGCGCAGCGTGTGGAAGAAGCCGTTGTGGAAGAAGTTTTTCTTCAACGCCACGTTGCGCAGCGTCGGCGTGCGGAACAGGCCGCAATATTCGTCCCGCCTTTTGAGGTCGGTGCGCAGCGGGCCGCACACGCCGAGATCGACATAGGCGGAGTCGGCATTGGCGGGAATGGCCGGATTGCGTGGCACCGCCACGGCGATCAGGCCGAAATCGGTGAATTGCGGCGGCTCGCCGTCATTGGCCGGCTCGCTGAGATGACAGGAAGCGCAATTGCCCTTGGCCGGGTCTTCGAACAGGGCGCGGCCATGGAGTTCCTGCGCGGTCAACGTGCCCTTGCCGGCCAAAAAGGCGTCGTAGCGGCTGGAATAGGGGTAGAAGGTGGCGGCGTCCTGCTCGAACGTGCCGAGCGCCTCGACGGCGCCGTCGAAAGCATCGGTGGGTCGCGAGAAGATGTCGTCGCCGAACGCCGCCTTGAACGCGTCGGCATAGGCGGTCCTGGCGAGCCGTGCCACCACAGCGTCTGGGCCGGCATTCGCCATCTCGAACGGCGACAGAAGCGGGATCCTGGCCTGCTCGGCGCCGCGGTCGACGCGGCCGTCCCAGGTCAGGCCGCCGGTCGGGCCGTTGTCGACGCTTTCGTCGCCCTCGTCCTCGGAATCGTAGAAATGCTCGCTGAAGGCGGGCACCGCCTGCAGATAGCGCAGCGTCGGCACCGCGCGCTGGCCTGGCCGGTCGAGCGCCGGACCGCCCATCTCGACCGGCGCGGCCGAGGCGGAGGAGAAACCATGCTTCGGGTCATGGCAGGAAGCGCATGCCTGCCGCCCCGACGCCGACAGCGCCGGGTCGAAGAACATCTGGCGGCCAAGTTCGGTCAGCGTGGCGGCACGGGCGAAGGCCTGCGCCCGCGACAGCGGGCCGGGATGGACGCCGTTGGCCTCGGCGGCGACCGTGTGTCGGATAGCGGGGGCTGAGAGCCCGAGCGCCATGGCCACCGCCAGCGCGGCGAGACCGTGTCGCAGGCGTCGCGGATCGATCTTGGGCACTTTCGGAGGCACCTTCGGGTTTTGTCGTATCGGAGCAAGCCGGCGCATGATTCCCGGCGCCTGCAACGAAATGATGACGCCCGCCGGCACTGCATCCCCATGTCACAAACCTGACAGAGAGCGGGCCTAGGCTTTTTGCGACTTGCAGGTGCGTGGCTTCGGCAGGACGGCCCGCAGGCGGCCCTCCAGCCAGTCCCTCAGCCACAAGGTCATCCCCCATGCCAAGGCTCAAACCCCTCAAATCCGCTTGTCTGGCCAGTTCCGCGCTGGCTCTGCTCACCGCCGCGCTGCCCGCGCATGCCGCTCCCGCCGGCTACGACAAGATCGATAACATTGTCGTGATTTATGCCGAGAACCGCTCCTTCGACAATCTCTACGGTGGTTTCCCCGGCGCCAACGGCCTCGCCAATGCCAGCGCCGACGAGGTCACCCAGCTCGACCGCGACGGCAAGCCGCTGTCCGAATTGCCGCCGTCCTGGGGCGGCCTGACCGCCAAGGGCGTGACGCCGGCTGTCACCGAGGCGCAGTCGGCGCACCTCGCCAATGCCGTTTTCGCCATCGACGATGCCAAGGGTTTCAACCAGGGGCTCAACGTCATCACGCGCGATTTGTGGCACCGCTTCTACCAGGAGCAGATGCAGATCAATGGCGGCAAGAACGACAAGTTCGTGGCCTGGGCCGATTCCGGCGGCCTCGTCATGGGCCACTATGACGGCTCGTCTTTGCCGATGTGGAAGGTGGCGCAGAAATACGTCCTGGCCGACAACTTCTTCCAGGGTGCGTTCGGCGGTTCCTTCATCAACCATTTCGCGCTGGTCTGCGCCTGCACGCCGTTTTATCCCGACGCCGACAAGAGCCCGGTGAAGGACATGATCGCTTCAGTGGAGCCGGACGGCGTCACGCTGAAGGTGGCCGACAATTCGCCTGTATCGGCGCTCGCCGGCGGGCCGAAATTCGTCAAGGACGGCGCCATCTCGCCCGACTTCTACGCCGTCAACACCATGCAACCGCCCTACCAGCCGTCCAACAACAAGCCGGCGGAAGGCGGCGATCCGGCTTTTGCCGACCCGAAGGCCGCCACCACGCTGCCGCCGCAGCATGACATCACCATCGGCGACCTCCTGTCGCTGAAGGGGATTAGCTGGGCCTGGTATGCCGGGGCCTGGCAGACCGCGCTCGACGGCAAGAACGCCACGCCGGTGCCGAACTTCCAGTTCCACCACCAGCCCTTCAACTATTTCGCCGCCTATGCGCCGGGCACGCCGGCCCGCGCCGAGCATCTGAAGGACGGTGGCCTCGAGGGCGCCGCCTTCATCAAGGATATCGACGACGGCAAGCTGCCGGCCGTCACCTTCTACAAGCCGCAGGGCAACCTCAACGAGCATGGCGGTTATGCCGACGTGTCGAGCGGCGACCAGCACCTGGCCGACGTCATCGCCCATCTGGAGAAGAGCCCGCAATGGGCGCATATGCTGGTGGTGGTGACCTATGACGAGAATGGCGGCTTCTGGGATCATGTCGCGCCGCCCAAGGCCGACCGCTGGGGGCCGGGCAACCGCATCCCGGCCATCATCGTCTCGCCCTTCGCCAAGATGGGCACGGTGGATCACAGCCAGTACGACACCACCTCGATCCTGCGTTTCGTCACCACGCGCTACGACCTGCCGGTGCTGCAGGGGCTGGTCGCGCGCGACAACGCGCTGCGTGCCAACAGCCTGCCGGTCATGGGCGACCTCACCGCCGCGCTCGATCTGACGCACTGAACCGGGTTAGCGCTGGAACAGACAAAAACCCCGGCGGGTGACCGCCGGGGTTTTGCTTTGGGTTTGGCGAGTGCCTGATCGGAGCAGCATCCGAGACATGTCTCTGACGCGACCCTCGCCCGCTTCGCGGGAAGGGATCAGCCCTCAGGCTCCGGCCGAATAGGCCGCGATGGCCGCCATGTTGACGATGTCCGAATCCTTGGCGTTCAGCGGCACGATCTGCACCGGCTTGTTGAGGCCGACCAGAAGCGGGCCGATCACGGTCGAGCCGCCAAGTTCCTGCAGCATCTTGGTCGAGATCGAGGCCGAGTGGAACGCCGGCATGATCAGCACATTGGCCGGCCCGGTCAGCCGGCAGAACGGGTATTGCGCCATCACGCGCGGGTTGAGCGCGACGTCGGCGGCCATTTCGCCGTCATACTCGAAATCGACCCGCCGCTTGTCGAGAATGCGCACCGCCTCCTGCACCCGCTCGGAGCGTTCGCCCTGCGGATGGCCGAAGGTGGAGTAGGCAAGCATAGCGACGCGGGGTTCATAGCCCATTCGCCGCGCGAAATTGGCCGCTTCCTCGGCGATGTCGGCGATCTGGTCGGCATTGGGCATGTCGTGGACCGCCGTGTCGGCCACCAGAACGGTGCGCCCGCGCGCCAGCACGATCGATACGCCGATGACACGATGGCCGGGCTTGGCGTCGATGACGCGGCGCACGTCGTCCAGCGCCGTTGAATAGTTGCGGGTGACGCCGGTGACGATGCCGTCGGCATCGCCCAGCGCCACCATGCAGGCGGCGAAATGGTTGCGGTCGTTGTTGATCAGGCGCTGGCAGTCGCGGAACAGGAAGCCCTTGCGCTGCATGCGCTCGTACAGGAAATCGGCATAGATCGCGTTCTTGCGCGACAGGCGCGCATTGATGATCTCCAGCCCCGGCTTGTCGAGGTCGATGCCGGCGTGGCGGGCATTCTCCTTGATGATGTCGTCGCGGCCGAGCAGGATGGCGGTGCCGAGCCGCTGGTTCACATAGGCGACCGCCGCGCGCATCACCTGTTCCTCCTCGCCCTCGGCGAAGACGATGCGCTTGGGCTGGCGCCGCACGCGGTCGTAAATGCGCTGCAGCGTCGAGGCGATCGGGTCGCGCCGCGCCGACAGTTCCTGCGCGTAGCGGTCGAGGTCGAGGATCGGCTTGCGCGCCACGCCGGTTTCCATCGCGGCCTTGGCCACCGCGATCGGGATGGCCGAAATCAGGCGCGGGTCGAACGGCACCGGGATGATGTATTGCGGGCCGAATTTCGGCCGGTTGCCCTGATAGGCGGCGGCCACGTCGTCGGGCACGTCCTTGCGGGCAAGCTCGGCCAGCGCCTGGGCGGCCGCCACCTTCATGGCGTCGTTGATGGTGGTCGCGCGGACGTCCAATGCACCCCGGAAGATATAGGGGAAGCCCAGCACATTGTTGACCTGGTTCGGATAGTCGGACCGGCCGGTGGCCATGATGGCGTCGGTGCGGATCTCGGCCACCTCCTCCGGCGTGATCTCCGGATCGGGATTGGCCATGGCGAAGATGATCGGGTTTTTCGCCATCGACTGGATCATGGCATTGGTGAAGGCGCCACGCGCCGAAAGCCCGAACACCACGTCGGCGCCGTCCATCGCCTCGGCCAACGTCCGCGCCTCGGTCTTCACCGCATGCGCCGACTTCCACTGGTTCATACCCTCGGTGCGGCTCTGGTAGACGACACCCTTGGTGTCGCACAGGGTGACGTTTTCCGGCGCGAAACCCATCGACTTGACCAGTTCGATGCAGGCGATGCCGGCAGCACCCGCGCCGTTGCAGACGAGCCTGGTCGTCTTCATGTCGCGGCCGGTGATCGCCAGCGCGTTGATCAGGCCGGCGGCGGCGATGATGGCGGTGCCGTGCTGGTCGTCATGGAAGACGGGAATGTCCATCAATTCGCGCAGCCGCTGCTCGATGATGAAGCATTCCGGCGCCTTGATGTCTTCCAGGTTGATGCCGCCGAAGGAGGGCCCGAGGAACTTGACGCAGTTGATGAATTCGTCGGCGTCTTCGGTGTCGACCTCGAGGTCGATGCTGTCGACGTCGGCAAAACGCTTGAACAGCACCGACTTGCCTTCCATCACCGGCTTGGAGGCCAGAGCGCCGAGATTGCCCAGCCCGAGGATGGCGGTGCCGTTGGAAATGACGGCAACCATATTGCCGCGCGTGGTGTAGTCGAAGGCGCGCGACGGGTCTTCGGCGATCGCCTTCACCGGCACGGCGACGCCCGGCGAATAGGCCAGCGAAAGGTCGCGCTGCGTGGCCATCGGTTTGGTCGGCACGATCTCCAGCTTGCCCGGCCGGCCCATGGCGTGGAATTCCAGCGCCTCCTCCGCGCTCACCGAAGGGCCTTGTCCATCCTGTGCGTTCTTACGGGCCATGCTGCGTTTCTTCCCCTTGGGTGGCGCTTTGCGCGCGCTCAATTTCTTTGTGGAGCGTTCGGGATTAAGGCTACACTTTGGAGGTGTAAACCGCCAAGCAATTGCCTTCGGGATTTTTGGAAACAGTTTCTTGAACGACGAAACCCCTATCGCGATGGAAGGTAGCGCGCCGCTGGCTGGCGCCTCGGCATCCATGCCCACTGCCGCCACCCCGATGATGGAGCAGTATCTCGAGATCAAGGCGGCGAACCCGGATTCGCTGCTGTTCTATCGCATGGGCGATTTCTACGAGCTGTTCTTCGACGATGCCGAGAAGGCTTCGCGGGCTTTGGGCATTGTGCTGACCAAGCGCGGCAAGCACCAGGGCGCCGAGATCCCGATGTGCGGCGTGCCGGTGCATGCGGCCGACGATTATCTGCAGAAACTGATCGCGCTCGGTTTCCGCGTTGCCGTCTGCGAACAGATAGAGGATCCGGCCGAGGCCAAGAAGCGCGGTTCGAAATCGGTGGTCAAGCGCGACGTCGTCCGTCTCGTCACGCCCGGCACCATCACCGAGGACAAATTGCTGGCGCCGTCGGAATCGAGCTTTCTGATGGCGCTGGGGCGGGTGAAGGGCGGCACTGACCAGAATTTCGCGCTGGCCTGGATCGAGATTTCCACCGGCGTCTTCCGTGTCGCCGAGACCAATGCCGAGCGGCTGTTGGCCGACATCTTCCGCGTCGATCCGCGCGAACTGATCGTCGCCGAGCCGGTCTTCTACGATCCCGAGCTGAAGCCGGTGTTCGATGTGCTTGGCCGCGTCGCCAATCCGCAGCCGGCCAGCCTGTTCGATTCCGCCTCGGCCACCGCCCGCATCGCCCGTTTCTTCAACGTGGCGACGCCGGATGCCTTCGGCACCTTCAGCCGCGCCGAACTCTCCGCCATCTCCGGCGCCATCGCCTATGTCGAGAAGACGCAGAAGGCGGAACGCCCGCCGCTGTCGCGACCCGAGCGCGAGGAGAACGGCGCCACCCTGTTTATCGACCCGGCGACGCGCGCCAATCTGGAACTGTTGCGCACGCTGTCCGGCAGCCGCGACGGCTCGCTGTTCAAGGCCATCGACCGCACCGTCACCGGCGGCGGCGCGCGCCTGTTGGCCGACCGGCTGATGGCGCCGCTGACCGATCCCGCGGCGATTACCGCTAGGCTCGATTCGGTCTCCTTCTTCCGCGACGAGGTTCGTCTGGCCGAGGCGCTGCGGCTTTCGTTGAAGGGCGTTGCCGACATGCCGCGCGCCTTGTCGCGGCTGGCGCTGAACCGCGGCGGCCCGCGCGACCTTGGCGCGCTGCGCGCGGGCTTCCTTGCCGCCGGCGAGATCGCACGGATCTTTGGCCGGGCCGCGCAGCCGGCGGAGGTGGCCGCAGCGCTCGCCGCCATCGGCGCGCTGCCGAAGCCGCTGGCCGAACACCTCGCCGGTGCGCTGGCCGACGAGCTGCCGCTGTTGAAACGCGATGGCGGCTTCCTGCGCGCTGGCTACGATGCCGAGCTGGACGAGATGCGGGCGCTGCGCGACGAGACGCGCAAGGTCATCGCCGGCATGGAGCGCGACCTGATCGAGGAAACCGGCATCCGCTCGCTGAAGATCCGGCATAACAATGTGCTGGGTTATTACATTGAGGTGACGGTCAACCACCAGGCCATCATGACCGGCACGGACGAGGCCAAGGCGCGCTTCATCCACCGCCAGACCATGGCCAACGCCATGCGCTTCACCACAACCGAACTGGCCGGGCTGGAAACGAAGATCGCCAATGCCGCCGACCGCGCGCTGGCCATCGAGCTTGCTGCCTTCGACAGGCTGCTGGCCGAAGCCGTCGGCGAGGCCGAGGCGATCCGCGCCGGCGCGGATGCACTGGCCGTGCTCGACATATCGGCCGCCCTGGCCGCGCTGTCGGTGAGCGAAAACTGGTGCCGGCCGGTCGTCGATGCCAGCCTGGCCTTTGCCATCGCCGGCGGCCGCCACCCGGTGGTGGAACAGGCGCTGCGCCGTTCCGGCGAGGGGCCGTTTGTCGCCAATAACAGCGACCTGTCGCCGGAGGGCGATGCGAAGAACGGCGCAATCTGGCTGCTCACCGGCCCCAATATGGGCGGTAAGTCGACCTTCCTGCGCCAGAACGCGCTGATCGCCATCCTGGCCCAGACCGGTTCCTTCGTGCCAGCGGCAAGCGCCCATATCGGCGTCGTCGACCGGCTGTTCTCCCGCGTCGGCGCTTCCGACGATCTGGCGCGCGGCCGTTCGACCTTCATGGTCGAGATGGTGGAGACCGCCGCCATCCTCAACCAGGCTGGCGAACGCGCGCTCGTCATCCTCGACGAGATCGGTCGTGGCACCGCCACGTTCGACGGTCTCTCCATCGCCTGGGCGGCGGTGGAATATCTGCACGAGAAGAACCGCTGCCGGGCGATCTTCGCCACCCACTTCCATGAAATGACGGCCTTGGCCGGCAAGCTCAACCGGCTTCACAACGTCACCATGCGCGTCAAGGAATGGGAGGGCGACGTCGTCTTCCTGCATGAGGTGGGCAAGGGTGCGGCCGACCGGTCCTATGGCGTGCAGGTCGCGCGCCTCGCCGGTCTGCCGGAAGCCGTGGTGGCGCGGGCCAGGGAAGTTCTGCATCAGCTCGAGGAAGGCGAGGTGTCGGGCAAGGCCGACCGCCTTGTCGACGACCTGCCGCTGTTTTCCGTTGCCGTGAAACGCGAGCCGCCGAAGACCGCCAAGCCCGATGTGCTGGGCACCGCTCTGTTAGAGCTGAGCCCCGACGAGATGACGCCGCGCGAGGCGCTGGAAGCGCTTTACAGATTGAAGGAACTGGCGGCGGGGAAATAGCCGTCTTGCGAACCTGCGGGCTTGGCGCGTGCGCCAGGCCCTCGTTCAGCCGATCGGCAGTGCGTAGGTCTGCTTGACGATCTGGCTCGGCACGTCGGTCTTGACGTTCTGGATGCCGTTGGCGCGCGTCAGGTGAGTGGCCTGGAACTGCCGGTATTCGGTGAGGTCGGCCACCGCCACCCGCAGCAGCGCGTCGCTCTCGCCCAGCATGATGTAGCATTCCATCACCTGCGGCAGCCTCTTCATCGCCGCCATGAAATGGTCGATGGTTTCCGCGTCCTGCGCCGTCAGCCACACCCTGGCGAACAACGACATGCCGACGCCGATACGGACGGGGTCGAGCACGGCGACATAGCGGTCGATGATGCCGGCTTCCTCCAGAAGCTTGACCCGGCGCAGGCAAGGCGACGGCGACAGGCCGACCTTTCTGGCCAGTTCGACATTCTGCAAGCGGCCGTCTTCCTGCAGGGCACGCAGGATACGGCGATCGATCTCGTCGAGTTTCATCGGCATTCCATGCCAGGATTTCGTTGAAATCAGCATATCATGCCAATTCTGAAAAGCAGCATGGCATCTTCGCAATCCGATTGCCGGCATCGTTGTCTAGCCTGTCTGTCATGCAAACGATGACCCTGATCCTTTTCGCCGCCACGGTATTGCCGCTGATCTTGACGCCGGGTCCCGACATGCTGTTCGTCGCCTCGCAGGCGCTGTCGGGCGGCGCGGGCGCTGGTCTGCGCGGCACCGCCGGCGTGTGCCTCGGCTATGTCGTGCATTCGGCCTTTGTCGCACTCGGCCTGGCTGCGGTCATCGCCGCCTCGCCGCTTTTGTTCGAGGCGCTGCGCTGGCTTGGCGTCGGCTATCTCGTCTATCTGGCGGTGAAGCTGCTGCAATCGGCGATGCGGCCGGGCGGCGTCGCGCTGGCCGCCGTCGCTGGTGGGGCTAGCCTGCGGCGCGGCTTCCTCACGGCCTTCCTCAACCCCAAGGGCATGATGATCTATTTCGCCATCCTGCCGCAATTCATGACGCATGACGCCAATGCCGCCCTGCAGGCGGTCCTGCTTTCAGCAATCTTCGTGGCGTTGTGCGGCCTGGTCTATACGGTGCTCAGTCTCACCATCGCCGGGCTTGGCCGGCGTGGCGGCATCAGCGACCGCAGCCGCCGCGTGGTCGAAGGTTCGGCCGGCGGGCTGCTGATCGTCGCGGCCGGTTTCATGGCCGCCCGCTGAGGGCGGGCTCGGAAGATGCGGCGCAGCCCGCCTGCAATTGGACAGACAGATCGCGCAATTCGCCCTTCAGCCAGTTGGTGGCGCCGTCGGCATCGCTGCGCGCATGCCAGGCCATGCCGATTTCAAACCCGTCCAGCGGCACCGGCGTTTCGAACCGCCTGAGCCCGTAGGCGCCGATGCAGCAGCGCGCCAGCTTGGCCGGCAGCGTGGCGACGAGGTCGGTCGAGCCTGCAACATTGGCCGCGACCAGGAAGTGCGGCACCGACATGGCGATGCGGCGGGCACGGCCGATGCCTGCCAGCGCCTTGTCGGCGACGGCGTTCATGCGGCCGACCCGCGAGACGATGACATGGTCCTCGTCGAGAAAGGCATCCAGCGTCACCGAGGCGCCGAGCCGTGGGTGGCCGTCGCGGCAAAGCGAGACATAGCGATCCTGGTAGAGCACCTCGCGCCGGCGCGCCGTCGAAAGCGTGCTTGCCTCGGAGATGACGAGGTCGCAGTCGTGGCTCGCCAGCCGCTCCTCGAAATCGGCCTCGAACGGCAGCACCTGCAGCACCATGCCGGCGGAGACGTCGCGAATGCGCTGCATCAGCGGGACCATCAGCACCGCCGCCGCATATTCATTGGCCAATATCCGGAAGCGGCGGGTCGAGGTCGCGGCCTCGAACCGCGCCTCGGTCTCGAGCGTCTGGACGATCTGGTCGAGCAGTGCCCGTACGCGCGGCCGCAACTGCTCGGCGCGCGGTGTCGCCACCATGCGGTTGCCGCGCCGGACAAGGATCGGGTCGTTGAGCAATTCACGCAGCCGGGCCAGCGTCGCGCTCATCGCCGGCTGGCTCAGCCCCTGCCGGCGCGCGGCGCCTGAGACGCTGGGTTCGGCCAGCAGCGCGTCCAGCGCTGTGAGCAGGTTGAGATCGATGCCGCGTATATCCATAGAGCCTATTCCGCAAATACACGAGATCGATTGGAATTATCGATCATCGCCGCATAAGTCCAGTTCGACCCGCCCGTTTGGGCATCGTCGAGACACTGGAGAGCGGAAATGCAGACCACCACATTGGGAAAGAACGGCAAGCGGGTTGGCCGCATTGGCCTCGGCGCCATGGGCATGACCTTCGGCTACGACCCGCATGGGCGCGACGACGATGCGTCGGCTGAAGTGATCCGCCGCGCCATCGATCTTGGCGTTACCCTGATCGACACCGCCGACGTCTATGGGCCGTGGACGAATGAGGAGCTCGTCGGCACGGCGTTGAAAGGGCGGCGTGACGAAGTGGTGTTGTCCACCAAGGGCGGCTTGCTGTTCGACGAAAACGGCTTCAGCAACAACGGTCGCCCCGACTATCTGGCGAAGGCCGTCGACGACAGCCTGATGCGGCTTGGCGTCGACCATATCGACCTCTATTTCCTGCATCGCATCGACCCGCAAGTGCCGGTCGAGGAGAGCTGGGGCGCGCTGGCCAAGGCCGTCGACGCCGGCAAGATCGGCGCGCTCGGCCTCTCGGCGTCGAGCCTTGACGAGATCCGCCGGGCGGAAAAGATCCACCCGGTTGCCGCCGTGCAATCGGAACTGTCACTGTTCGATCGCTCGGCGCTTGCCGAAGTGCTGCCCTACACGGTCGAGCATAGCATCGCCTTCCTGCCGTTTTCCCCCTTGGGTCGCGGCGTGCTGACCGGCGGCATCGCCAGGCACGAGGACCTGCCCAGGGACGACTGGCGCCGCAGGCTGCCGCAATTCAGCGACGAAGGTCTCGCCAGGCAGCGAGCGCTCGTCGCGGCGGTCGAGCGCATAGGCGCGCGGCACGGCGCCAAGCCCTCGCAAGTGGCGCTGGCCTGGCTGCTCGCCAAGGGCGATCATGTCATTCCGATCCCAGGCACCAAGCGCCTGCGTTATCTCGAGGAAAATGCCGCCGCCGCCGATCTCGCGCTGACACCGGCCGAGATCGCCGAACTCGACGCGCTGGAGCCGCCGGTGTTCGGCTGACGGCGGGCGGTCCGGAATGCGCTAAAAACACCTTGACCCGTCCCCTGGGACCGCCCCGATAAGAGGGCGGTCGGCAATCAGGAGATCGATTCGTGAGCATTTCCGGAGAAGTCCTCAATCCCGCCGAAGCCGCGCGGCGGCTCGGCGTATCCGCCAAGGCGCTGCGCCTTTATGAAAGGCGCGGTCTGATCAGGCCCTTGCGCACCGGCGCCGGCTGGCGCGCCTACGGACCGGTCGAAATGACGCGCGCCGGCGAAATCGTTGCCTTGCGCGGGCTGGGCCTCAGCCTGGTCGAGGTGGCGCGCATCCTGAATGGCGACCCCTCCGCTCTGGAGCCGGTGCTGGCAACCCATCAGGCCGTGCTTGAGGACGAGCTCAACCGGCTCGGCCGGACCGTCGAGACGGTGCGCGGCCTGCGCGGCGAGCTGGCCGGCGGCAAGGTCCCCAGCGCCGGTGAACTGACGAGGTTGTTGCGACCCGCCGGCGAGATCGTGGCCGCCTTCGACTTGCCCTGGCCCTGGGACGGCGAGCGGTTCGAACTTCGCGACGCGCGACCGCTGACTTTCATCGTCGGCCCGCTGGGCAGCGGCAAGACGCGCTTTGCAGAGGCGCTGGCCAAAGCGCTTCCCGACGCTGCTTTCCTCGGCCTGGAGCGATCGAGCGACGATGGAGCAGCCGCCGCGAAAGCGCTGCTGGAGAAGGATGCCGCGTTGGACGCGCGGGTGGAGGAAGCCATCGCCCGGCTGTGCGCGGATGGCGCGTCGCGTTCGCCGGCGCTGCTTACGCTGATGGTTGCGCTGGAGGCCGAGCGCCCGGCCGCGCTGGTTGTCGACATGGTCGAGCAGGGTCTGGATCAGGCCACCCAGGAGGCTCTGATCGCGCGCCTGCGCCGCCGTGGCCCGCAGGCGCGCCCGCTGTTCCTGATGACCCGCTCCGATGCGATCCTCGACCTTGCCGCCGTCGGTCCCGGCGAGGCGATCCTGTTTTGTCCGGCCAATCACAGTCCGCCGATGCGGGTGGCTGCCTTTTCGGGCGCTGCCGGCTTCGAAGCTGTCGCTTCGTGCCTGGCCTCGCCGCGGGTTCGGGCGCGCACGGAAGGCATGATCGCCTGGCGTCCGCAGGCGGCTTGAGCCCAACAGGGACGATTCGTGCGGCGGCCATTGCAAGGATTGCCGGGGGCGGATGGGCGCGTCGCGCGTCGATATGCTATCGAGCTGGGAAAGCCGAAGCCAAGGTTGCCCCATGCGTCTCGCCCAATGCCATAACTTCCACGACTTCCGCGCCATGGCCAGGCAGCGTCTGCCGGGCCCGATCTTCAACTATATCGACGGCGCGGCCGACGACGAGGTTACCTACCAGCGCAATACGGCGGCGTTCGAGCATTGCGATCTGGTGCCGAACGTGCTGCGCGGCGTCGGCGACGTCGACCTGTCGGTGACCGTGATGGGGCAGAAACTGGCGCTGCCGGTCTATTGTTCGCCGACGGCGCTGCAACGCCTGTTCCACCACCAGGGCGAGCGCGCCGTGGCTGCGGCGGCGGGCCGGTTCGGCACGATGTTTGGCGTGTCTTCGCTCGGCACCGTCAGTCTCGAGGAAGCACGCAAGATCAGCAGCGGACCGCAGGTCTATCAGTTCTACTTTCACAAGGACCGTGGGCTCAATCGCGAGATGATGGCCCGCGCCAAGCAGGCCGGCGTCGAGGTGATGATGCTGACGGTGGACAGCATCACCGGCGGCAATCGCGAGCGCGACAAGCGCACCGGCTTCGCCATCCCTTTCAAGCTCAACCTCGCCGGCATTGCCCAGTTCGCGGTCAAGCCCGCCTGGGCGATCAACTATCTCACCCATGAACGTTTCCGTCTGCCGCAGCTCGACAGCCATGTCGACATGGGCGGCGGCGTCATGTCGATCAGCCGCTATTTCACCGAGATGCTGGACCCGTCCATGTCGTGGGACGACGTCGCCGAAATGGTACGGCACTGGGGCGGGCAATTCTGCCTGAAGGGCATCATGTCGGTCGAGGATGCGCGACGGGCGGTCGACATAGGCTGCACCGGCATCGTGCTTTCCAACCATGGCGGCCGCCAGCTCGACGGTTCGCGCAGCGCCTTCGACCAGCTTGCCGAGATCGTCGACGCCGTCGGCGACAGGATAGACGTGATGATGGACGGCGGCGTGCAGCGCGGCACCCATGTGCTGAAGGCGTTGTCGCTCGGCGCGAAGGCGGTGGGGCTTGGCCGCTATTATCTGTTTCCGCTGGCGGCGGCCGGCCAACCCGGCGTCGAGCGGGCGCTGGACCTGATGCGTGTCGAGATCGAGCGCGCCATGAAACTGATGGGATGCGGCACCGTTGCCGAGCTGAGCCGGAGGAACCTGCGGTTCCGCTAGGATTGCGGTGCTTTCCAACGATCGTCCACCGGCCGTGGGCATGGTTGGAAACAGCCCCCTCTCATGAAGGGAATCTTAAAGCTTACTATTGTAGCACTTGCGAATATTCGCGTGGGCGGACGCGGAGAAGAACTGGCTAAAAGGGAGCGAGTTCGTTTCGCAGGGCATGTGAGGAAGCCAGGCAACATACGATCGAAATTTCAGCTTCTCGGGCTGCTCTGGCCTTTTATTGTCGTTGTACTGATCCAGACCATCATCGCCGGCGTCAGTCTTTACACGCTCTCGGCGGTACGCGCCTATGTGGCCGGCGAGAGTGCCTGGACGAAGGGTCAGAAAGACGCGATCTATTACCTGACGCTCTACGCCAACACTGCCGAACCGCATTATTTCGAACGTTTCCGCCACGCCATCGCCATCCCGCTCGCCGACCGCGAAGCGCGACGGCTGATGGAGCAGCCGGTTCTCGACTATGACGGCGCCGCGCGGGCGCTGCAGCTTGGCGGCAACAATCCCGACGATGTCGACGGCCTGATCTGGCTGTTCCGCAATTTCCGCAGCGTGCCTTATCTGGCCAATGCGGTGCAGCGCTGGACGGATGCCGATCCCAAGATCCTCGAACTGGCGGCGCTGGGCGAGGCCATGAATGTTGGCTTCACCACCGGCAGCGCCTCACCGGCGAAGCTTGACGTCTGGCGCCGTTCGATCGGCCGCATCAACGACCAGATCGCGCCGTTGGCTCAGGCTTTCTCGCAGTCGCTCGGGCGCGGCTCGCGCGACATCACCGCCCTGCTGCTCGCCCTCAACGTCGTCGTCGCCTTCGGCCTCATCCTGCTCGCCATCCGGCGCACCTCCAACCTGATCGGGCAGCGCCGCGCCGTCCAGGAAGCGTTGAACGCCGAACGCAAGCGCGCGCAGGTGACGCTGGCCTCGATCGGACAGGCCGTGGTGGCGACGGACGCCGATGGCCGGCTCGACTATATGAACGGCGCAGCGGAGCGGCTGCTCGGGCTGCAAAGCGCGGATGCCAAGGGCAAGCCGCTCGACGATCTGTTCCGGCTGGCCAGCGAGGAGACAGGCGAGGAGGATAGCGCCTATCTGGCGCGGCTTCTGGCCGGCGAAGCCTTCGACGGCAATGGCCTGACGCAGCGCCTTGTGCGCCAGGACCAGTCGCGCATCGCCGTCTCCCTGGTCGCCGCGCCGCTTTATGTCGACCAGCGGGTTGCCGGCGCGGTGCTGGTTTTCCACGACCGCACGACCGAGCAGGAATTCCTGGCGCAGCTGTCCTGGCACGCCACGCACGACACGCTGACCTCGCTCGCCAACCGGCGCGAGTTCGAGTCCCGGCTTGGCGCTTCGCTGGCGGGGCTCGCCAAGCGTCCGGCGACGCATGCGCTGATGTATCTCGACCTCGATCAGTTCAAGATCGTCAACGACACCTGCGGCCACGCTGCTGGCGACGAATTACTGCGCAAGGTTTCGACGGCGCTGCGCCAGCAATTGCGGCCGGGCGACGTGCTGGCCCGGCTGGGCGGCGACGAGTTCGGCATCCTGATGGAGAACTGCCCGGCGGAGCTTGCCGCGACCACGGCGGAAACCTTGCGCAAGGCGGTGGAGGAGCTGCATTTCGTGTGGAACGGCCGCGCCTTCAACATCAGCGTCAGCATTGGCGTTGTCGGGCTCACCGACGCCTCGATGACGATTGAGGAGACGCTGCGCAGCGTCGACGTCGCTTGCTACATGGCCAAGGAGAATGGCCGCAACCGCATCCAGCTGCAGCAGGTGGGCGATATCGAACTGGAGCAGCGCATGGGCGAGATGGCCTGGGTGCAGCGGCTGCGCGAGGCGCTGGAGCAGAACCGCTTCTGCATTCATGCGCAGGAGATCGTGCCATTGCAGGATGACACGCCGGCTGGCGCGCATGTCGAGCTCTTGGTGCGGCTAACCGACGCCGACGGCAACATGATCGCGCCCGGCGCCTTCATTCCGGCCGCCGAGCGTTATGGCCTGATGCCGCTGGTCGACCGCTGGATGGTGCGTTCCGCCTTCGAGATGCTGGCGCTGCGGGACCGGGCCGGCACCGACGGCGCGATCGCCACCTGCGCCATCAACCTGTCGGGCGCTTCCTTCGGCGACGACAGTTTTGTCGACTATGTGCTGGAGCAGTTCGAGCGCACCGACATTGCCCCCTCGCTGATCTGTTTCGAGGTTACGGAGACCAGCGCGATTGCCGACCTCGACCGCGCAACGCATTTCATGACGGCTCTGCGGGCGCATGGCTGCCGCTTCTCGCTGGACGATTTCGGCGCCGGCATGTCGTCGTTCAACTATCTGAAGACGCTGCCGGTCGACTATCTGAAGATCGACGGCGGTTTCGTGAAGGACATGCTGGCCGACCGCATCGATCGCGCCATGGTCGAGATGATCCAGCATATCGGCGAGGTGACCGGCAAGCGCACCATCGCCGAGTTCGTCGAGAGCCGCGAGATTGCAGTGGCGCTGCGCACCATCGGCGTCGACTATGCGCAGGGTTTCGGCATCGCGCGCCCCCGCCCCTTCGATGTTCATTTCCGCGCGACCGCCAGTCTCGACTTTGGCGTCGAAATCCCGGCTGCGACGCGGTCGCGGCGCGCGGCCGGATAAAGCGCCAGACAGGATGCGCGCAAGGCCGAAGGCGGGCGTCTTGACTCGATTGTACCGATCAGTACAATTTCTCCATCCCGATGCCGATGGAGATCAAAATGGCTCGTTCGCCACTGCCGCCCTTTACCGCCGAGACCGCCGCGCAGAAGGCGCGAATGGCCGAGGATGCCTGGAACAGCCGCGATCCCGAGAAGGTGTCGCTCGCCTATACCGAGGACAGCGTCTGGCGAAACCGCTCCGAGTTCATCCAGGGCCGTGGCGAGATCGCCGGCTTCCTCGCCCGCAAATGGGCCAGGGAACTGGACTATCGCCTGATCAAGGAAGTGTGGACCTGGAGTGGGAACCGCATCGCCGTGCGGTTCGCCTATGAATGGCGCGACGACAGCGGCCATTGGTTCCGCTCCTACGGCAACGAGAACTGGGAATTCGACGAGGCCGGGCTGATGCGCCGGCGTGTCGCCTCGATCAACGACATGCCGATCGCCGAGGCCGAGCGCAAGTTCCATTGGCCGCTCGGTCGCCGGCCGGACGACCATCCCGGTCTGTCCGACCTCGGTCTCTAGATGCGCAGGATCGCGCCCGGTCGCAACGATCTTGTCGTGGCGATCGCCGAGGTGTTTCGCGCACATGGTTATGCCGGCGCCAGCCTGTCGCTGATTACCGAGGCGACAGGCTTGGGCAAGGGCAGCCTCTACAACTTCTTTCCGGGCGGCAAGGATGAGATGGCGACAGCCGTTCTCGCCCATATCGACCGCTGGTTCGAAAACAATGTCTTTACGCCGCTGCGCGAAGCCGAACGGCCGCAGGAAGGCATCGATCGCATGCTTTCCGCGACGGATGCCTATTTCCACTCCGGCCGCCGCATCTGTCTGGTCGGCGCCTTCGCGCTGGATGATGCGCGTGATCGTTTCGCTACCGAAATAAAGTCTTATTTTGCCCGCTGGGTGGCGGATCTCGCCGGCGCGCTGCGCCGCGCCGAGCATGCGGAGGCGATGCTGCTGGCAGAAGAGGCCGTCGCGGCGATCCAGGGCGCGTTGACCCTGGCGCGCGCTTTCGACGATCCGGCGGTGTTTTCGCGCTCAATGATGCAGATCCGCCGGCGGCTCGGCGTCGCCGGCTAGGGAGGTGTCGCCTTCGGGCTCACGCCGCGTCGAGACCCTCGAAGATCAGGCTGCGATGCAGCGCGGCACCGGCGGTAACACCGTCGGCCGAGGCCCAGGTGGCGTTGTGCGTGGTGCGCGCGGCATCGCCCGCGGCAAAGACGCCGGCGATGCTCGTCGCCTTCATGGCATTCGTCGCGATGATGCGGCCGAAAGGACCATCCTCGAAAGCGCAGCCCAGCCGCTCGGCCAGCGGGCTCGCCATCGCCATGCGCGGTGTCAGATAGAGCGCGGTCAGGGCAAGGCGCCGGCCGTCCGCAAGCATCACCGCGTCGAGCGCCTGCCCTTCGCCTTCAAGGGCCTGCACGGGTGCCTGCTCCACGGTGACGCCGCGCCAGGCAAGCTTCGCCAGCATGCCTTCATGCGGCATCGGCTGGCCGTTGAGCAGCAGCGTGGTGGGGCCCCATTCGGAAATCATCAGCGCCTTTTCCACGCAATGCGGCGAGGTTGCCAACACGCCGAGCGGCGCGCCGCCGAATTCGTAGCCGTGACAATAGGGGCAATGCAGCACACTGACGCCCCAGCGCTCGGCCAGCCCTGGCATATCGGGCAGTGTGTCGGCCACGCCGGTCGCCAGCACCAGCTTGGAAGCCTTGAGCGTCGAGCCCGAGGCCAGTTCCACGGTGAAGGCGCCGTCCTGGCCGCTAGCATCGACCGTCTCGTCGGCGACCAGGCGGACATTGGGATAGGCGGCGAGTTTTTCGCGGGCGGCGGCGATCATCGCGGCTGGCGCGACCCCATCCTGGCCGAAGAAGCCGTGCGAGGCCGCGGCAAACCGGTTGCGCGGCCTGCCGGCGTCGATGACGGCGACCGCGCGGCGCCCGCGGGCAATCTGCATGGCGGCCGAAAGGCCGGCATAGGAGCCGCCGATAACGACGGCGTCGAGCTGTTTCGGGGCGAGGAGTGGCCTTGGGGCTTCAAGCTGCATGGGGATTGGCCTTTCTGGTCTTGTTCCGTTTCCAGCGTTCGTGGAAATCGGCGGCAAGGTCGGCCAGCGTCACTTCGCCGAGCCGCGTTATCAGCAGCGCCTGCGCCGCATCGAAGGCGTCGTCGAGCGCGGCGTTGACCGCCTGTTCCACCAGACAGTCGGGCGTCTCCATGCGGTTGCCGAGCGCAAACACCATCGGCTCGCCAAGTGCTGAATAGACGTCGCGCAGCGACACCGTGGCGAGGTCGCGGCTGATCGTCCAGCCGCCGCCATGACCACGCTCGGAGCGCACGATGCCCATGTCGCGCAGGCCGGCCATGATGCGCCGGATCACGACGGGGTTGGTGCTCAATGTCCTGGAAAGCTCTTCCGATGTCATCGGACGGGCTTCCTCGGCCATGTGCAAAAGGACGTGCAGGACGCCTGAAAGTCGACTGTCTCTTTTCATGCAACTTTATATGTTACGAAAGAGGCCGGACGTCAAGAGTTGGCCGATTGGGCCAGCTGCGGCTTCAGGAAACGTTGGAGATGATCGCCGGGACCGGAATGCCGCGTCGATCCACATGCCCTTGCGGGAGCGGGTCTCGCCGCTACTCGCTTTCGCCGTCCAGCGCCGGAACCGACACGCCGGCAAGTTCGGCGGCGAGCAAGCGCGCCGCGCCGGCGCGTGCGATTCTCAGCATCAGCGCCTTGCGGGTTGCGGCTGCCATGCGGTGCTCCGGCGCGTCGCGCAGCATCTCGGCGCCATAGCCGTCGGAGAGGATGAAGCCGCATTCCTCCGGAAAGATGTCGGCCGGCACGCCGGGATGGGTGGCAAAGAAAAAGCGGTCGCAATGCAGCCGGTAGTCCGGCCATTTGCGGTCGACGCGAAAGTCTTCGATCGAGGATTTGATCTCGATGATCCAGATGTCGCCCTGGCGGGTGAGCGCGACGAGATCGGCCCGCCGCCCGGTGGCCAGCGACAATTCCGGCAGCACATGCGCACCCATTTCCGACAACAGCCTTTGCACGCCGCGCCGCACCAGCATGGCGCGCTCCGACTGGCGACCGTCGATCAGGGGATTTTGCGATACCGGCGAGATGATGGGCATAACCCATCATGCCCGATTCTGTTCACGGTTTGAACCCTGCTCAGCCCACCGTCTCGGCTTCGCCTGCCATCTCTTCGAGGATCGGGCAGTTCGGGCGCTCGTCGCCATGGCAGGCGTGGATGAGCTTGTTCAGCGTCATGCGCATGGATTGCAGCTCGCGCACCTTTTCCTCGATCGCCGCGACATGGGCGGAGGCGATCGCCCGCACGTCCTGGCTGGCGCGGCCGCGATCCCTGTAGAGCGCCATCAGCTGGCGGCAGTCGTCGATGGAAAAGCCGAGATTGCGCGCCCGTTTCAGGAAGGCGAGGCGATGCACGTCGTCATTGGAATAGTCGCGATAGCTGTTGCCGGAGCGTTCAGGCGAAATCAGCCCGATCTCTTCATAATAGCGAATGGTCTTGGCCGGCAGGCCGGAACGGCGGGCGGCGTCGCCGATATTCATGGTCTTGCCCTCGTGCGGTCCGTCCCGAAGGGTTTTTCGGACTGCTTTTCTTGATTTTACTCAACAATCTCGCGGCATATGTTGCCGAAATGCCATAGCCGGCGCCTTACCGGCAAGCACTTGCTTTCATATAAGCATCGGCTGCTTGGCAAGCAAAAGAAATGCCAGCATGAATGCGTTAACGATTTGGTCGAATCGCACCGAAAAACACGGGACCGGGGGCTGGGAACGGTTCATGCGCTTGAAGTCTGCCATTATTGTCGCGGCACTTGCCGCCTCGCTCGCCGGTTGTAGCACCATCGGCCAGATGCGGCTGTTCACCAATGATTATGGCGGGGTCAGCGACGCTGGCTATCAGCTGCCGCGCATCCCGATCGAAAAGGTGCCGCGCCAGTTCCATCGCCAGATCGTCAGCTACGACACCAAGGAAAAGCCGGGCACGATCATCGTCGATACCGGCAACAAGTTCCTCTATTTCGTGCTGCCGGAAGGCGAGGCCGTGCGTTACGGCATCGGTGTTGGCCGCGAGGGCTTCGAATGGAGCGGTTCCGCCCATGTCGCGCTGAAGCGTGAATGGCCGACCTGGACGCCGCCGTCGCAGATGATCAAGCGCCAGCCGGAACTCGCGCAATACCGCAACGGCATGGACCCGGGCCTGAAGAACCCGCTCGGCGCCCGCGCTCTCTATCTGTTCAACAAGGGTGGCGATTCCGGCTACCGGCTGCACGGCACGCCGGAATGGTGGTCGATCGGCAAGGCGATGTCGTCGGGCTGCATCCGGCTGATGAACCAGGACATCATCGACCTCTACAGCCGCGCCGAAGTGGGCGCCAAGGTGATCGTGATGTGATTTGGCTCCTGTCCGAAGCCGGACAGGACCTCAAATGCGTTTCGTATGCGGACCGTCTAGGCAACACGGACGTCCCAAACAGAAAACCGGGCCTTGTCGCCCGGTTTTTTGTTTTCTAGCGAAGATCGCATCCCGCCCCAAAGAAAAACCCCGAGATGTTATCTCGGGGTTTTTGAACCAAAAGGATACGGGTGCTTAAGCGATCTGCTCGACATGCTCCACTTCCGGCACGAAGTGGCGCAGCAGGTTCTGGATGCCGTGCTTCAGCGTGGCGGTGGACGACGGGCAGCCGGCGCAGGCGCCCTTCATGTGCAGGAAGACGGTGCCCTTCTCGTAGCCACGGAAGGTGATGTCGCCGCCGTCCTGCGCCACGGCCGGGCGCACGCGCGTATCGAGCAATTCCTTGATGGTGACGACGATTTCCTCGTCGGCCTGGTCATAGAATTCCTTGCCGTCGTCGTGATGGGCACCGGCCCCCTTGCCTTCGGCCGCCATGACCGGCTGGCCGGACATGAAATGTTCCATGATGGCGCCGAGGATCGCCGGCTTCAGGTGCTGCCAGTCGGGGCCGTCCTTGGTGATGGTGATGAAGTCGTAGCCGAAGAACACGCCATTGACGCCGGGAATGTCGAACAGCCGGCCGGCCAGCGGCGAAGCCTCGCGCGCGGCGTCGGCGTCACGGAAATCGGCGGTGCCGTCCCTGAGCACTTCCTTGCCGGGCAGGAACTTCAGCGTCGCCGGATTGGGGGTCGACTCGGTCTGGATGAACATGGCCGTCTCCGTGCCCTTGGCGGGCATTAGTTTGGAATAATTCTAAATAGGCCCAATTCGCCGGCCGTTCAAGCAAAAGCGGCGGGACCGTTCCTAGAGATATAGGAAGCTCAGGCCAGGCTTTCGATGTCCTCGTCCGACAAGTTCTGCGGAACGACGGTGACGGGGATCGGAAAGGCGGCGCCCTTGCCGGCGATCGAGGCAACCAGCGGGCCTGGACCTTCCTTGCCGGCGCCGGCGGCCAGCACCAGGATGGCGATGTCCTGGTCTTCCTCGATCAGCTTGTGGATCTCGTCGGCGCGCTTGCCTTCGCGGATCACCAGCTCGGGTTCGATGCCGACCTTCTGGCGCACCTTGCCGGCCTGGACGTCGAGCGCCGAGCGCGCGGTAGCGTTGGCCTCCTCGCGCATGATCTTTTCAACGCCCAGCCAATGCTGAAAGTCGTCCGGCTCGATGACATAGAGCATTACCACCACGCCGCCCGTGCTTTGCGCGCGCTTCGAGGCATAGGCCACGGCACGCTCGCATTCGGGCGTGTCGTCGATGATCGCCAGGAACTTGCGGCGGTGGCCGGCTTCCCGGCTCAGGCGTTTGGAGACCATATGGATCCTGTTCGGTGGTTTCGGCCGCAATCTGCCATTCGGGTGGGGTGCCTTGCAAGCGCCCCCCGCCATCCGGCCAGGGTCGAAACTCCACAGGGCTGGCAGCCTGCTGATACGGCTTGTGCCAAAAAGGAAAAGCGGCCGCGAACGGCCGCCTCTGGGTTGGAATGACGACCGGCTCAGCCCTGCAGCAGGCCGATAATGTCGCGCACGGTCTTCATATTGGCCTCGGCCAGCACGCCGGCGCGCTCGCCGCCATTGCGCAGCACACCGTCAATATGGCCGGGATCGGCCATCAGGCGGCGCATTTCGCCGGCAATGGGCGCCATCTTCTCGACGGCGAGGTCGGCCAATGCCGGCTTGAACACCGAGAATTGCTGGCCGCCATATTCCTTCAGCACGGCTTCCTTGCTGGTGTCGGCGAGGCCGGCATAGATGCCGACGAGGTTTTCCGCTTCCGGCCGGCTGGCCAGGCCGGCGATCTCGGAGGGCAAAGCCTCCGGGTCGGTCTTCGCCTTCTTGATCTTCTTCGAGATCGTGTCGGCGTCGTCGGTCAGGTTGATGCGCGACAGGTCCGACGGATCGGATTTCGACATCTTCTTGGAGCCGTCGCGCAGGCTCATGATGCGCGCCGCCGGCCCGCCGATGACCGGTTCGGTCAACGGGAAGAAGCCGTTCACCGTCTCGTCGCCCATCTGGATTTCCACGCCGACGCCGAGTTCGGCGATGCGGTGGGAGAAGTCGTTGTTGAACTTCTGGGCGATGTCGCGGGTCAGTTCCAGATGCTGCTTCTGGTCGTCGCCCACCGGCACATGGGTGGCGCGGTAGACCAGGATGTCGGCCGCCATCAGGCTCGGATAGGCGAGCAGGCCGAGCGATGCATTCTCGCGGTCCTTGCCGGCCTTGTCCTTGAACTGCGTCATGCGGTTCATCCAGCCGATGCGCGCCACGCAGTTGAATATCCAGGCAAGCTCGGCGTGCTGCATCACCCGGCTCTGGTTGAAGACGATGTGTTTGTCGGGGTCGATGCCGGCGGCGAGGAAGGCGGCGGTGATCTGCCGGGTCTGGTCCTTGAGGTCTTCATGGACGAGCTGGGCGGTCAGCGAATGCAGGTCGACGACGCAATAGATGCAATCCATCGTTTCCTGCAGGGCGACGAATTTCCTGATCGCGCCGAGATAGTTGCCGAGGTGGAGATTGCCGGTCGGCTGGACGCCGGAAAAGATGAGCGGCTTGAAGGCGGAGGCGGTCATGTTGGTTTCCTTGGCTTGTGGAGGGCCGTTTCGCGCGCGGCGAAATTTCGGACGGCGCGTTATGGACGACGCCGGGGCGTCGATCAAGCCTCGCCGTGAAGGGCGGGGCCGAAACAACGGTTGCCGGGCGGTAAGAAGGTCGTGAACTGGACTGGTTAGCCGCCGGCGGCCGCCATGCTCTGGTCGGGGGCGCGAACCTTGCGACGATCGGGCAGGCCGACCAGCATGCGGAAGGGCGAAGGCAGAAGGTCGGCGATCACTGCGGTAAGCAGCGACCAGAAGGTGGTGATTGCCACCACCAGCGCAAGCTTACTCCACAGCGAGAGATCGAGCGGCAGAACATAATACAGCGCCATGATGACGAAGGTCTGGTGGACGATGTAGAGCGGGAAGATCTTGGCGTTCAGCCAACTCAGGACGGGGCTCTTGCGGTTGGCGTGCAGCGCCGCGAATCCGACTGCGGCCAGGATCACCGTCCAGGCCAGCGAGAAGGTCAGCGTCTTGTAGAGCGCCATCGACATGCCGCCGGTTTCGCCGCCGATGCTGGCCGCCTTGGTCACCCAGGAAAACCGGTAAAGCCAGATGGTCAAAGCCGCGGCGATGGCAAGGCTCCACCAACGCCGGGCGATGATGGCGGGCACCACCGCCTGATGATGTTTGGCGACGAGAAAGCCGAGGCCGAACCAGCTTGCCCACACCGCGAACCAGGCGCCGTCATTGTAGAGCACATTGGTTTCGCGCGGGAAGAACGGCAGGAAGATCAGGTGCAGCGCCAGCGGCAGAAGCACGAACAGGTAGATGGCCGGTGAGCGGGCCGTGCGTTCGAACCAGTCGGACAGCCGGCGCGTCGAGGGGAGGGTGAACAGTCGGAAGATCGGCGTGCAGATCACCGTCATCACCAGGAGATAGGCGACGAACCACATATGCGCCCAGGAGAAATTGCCGGTGGGATACTTGCCTTCGGTGAAGTAGCGCAGCACCCAGAACTCCAGCAGCGAGCCTTGGAAGCGGCCGTCGGACAGGCGCTCGTACCAGACCTGCGGCACGATGATCACGCACATGGCGAAGATCAGCGGCAGGAATAGCCTGAGGAAACGGCCCTTCAGGAAGTCGAACGTCGTCTGCGAGCGGAAGGCGAACCAAGTGCCCATGCCGGAGACGAAGAACAGCAGCGCCAGCCGCCAGGCGCGGGGAAACAGCGTGACCAGGGACAGGGTCTGGCTCTTTTCAGGACTGTTGAACAGCCAGTCCAGATCGTAGAGGAAGGCAGCCGACGAATGGTAGAGAATGAGCAGGCCGAAGGCCGAAACGCGCAGGGCGTCAACATAATAGAGGCGATGGCTGGTTGGCTGCATGGCGAAGGCTCCAGCGCAAAGGCCATCTGCCGAAAATGGTTTCGCGCGACTTTATCCTTGCTTCGTTAAGAAAGCAGCAAACCGGAACTCACATCGCGTCCACTGAAGAGTTCAACTCACCCGCCACCGATCAAAAGCCACGGGCATTGCAATTTTTTTCGCACGGCGGGAACCTTATCGTCGTTTCGCCATCTGACTTCCAAATGGAGGAGGTTTCGATGCAGCCGGTCAGATCAGCGTTGATACCTCTCAGCACTGCGAGCGACATCGATCTTGTGCGCGGGGCGCTGGCGCGTGAGGCTGCGGCCTTCCGCGCCATCATGACACGGTACAACCAGCGGCTCTATCGGCTTGCGCGTTCGATCCTGCGCAACGACGCGGAAGCCGAGGACGCCGTTCAGGAAGCCTATCTGCGTGCGTTTGCCAATCTCGCCGGTTTCCGGGGCGACTCCTCCCTGGCAACCTGGCTATCGCGGATCGTCATCAACGAGGCGCTTGGCCGCCTGCGTAAGACCCGGCGCGCCGAAACAGTGTCATTGCCTGTCGAGGATGCCGGGGCGGCCCGGATCATTCCCTTTCCCTTGAATGCAGGTTTAGGCGACCCGGAACGGAACATGGCTCAGCGAGAGATCCTGCGGTTTGTCGAACAGGCCACCGACAGTCTTCCCGAAACGTTTCGGATGGTTTTCGTCGCGCGCGTCATAGAAGGCCTGAGCGTGGAAGAGACGGCCGAATTGCTCGACATAAGGCCCCAAACCGTCAAAACCCGTCTGCACCGCGCTCGCAAGCTGTTGCGCGAGCGGCTCGACGCGCAGATTGGTCCGGTGCTGCTCGAGGCATTTCCCTTCGCCGGCACGCGTTGCGAGCGCATGACCGAAGCGGTGATGAAACGGCTCGGTTTTTCCGGCTGACGATTTTCGCAAGAGATCGCGGGAACGTTTCGCAACGTGGTTCATCCAATGGATGTCGAACCGAAGTGCTCGCTATTGCGAGCACGAAAACAGGAGTTCATCCGATGACCACGAGATTGCATATGGCGTTCGTCGCCGCCTTGATGCTTGGCACGGCTGGAGCTGCTCAGGCAGCGGACAAGCCAACCGACCCGCAGATCGCCCATATCGCGTATACCGCTGGGGCGCTTGACGTGGATATGGCCAAACTGGCCATTTCCAAATCCAAGAACAAGGATGTCGTGGGTTTTGCCAATGACATGGTACGTGATCACGAGGCCGTGAACGTACAGGCGCTCGACCTCGTCAAGAAGCTCAAGGTGACGCCGCAAGACAATGCAACGAGCAAGGCGCTGACCGAAGCGGCTGCTGCCGAGAAGACCAAGCTTGAAAAGCTCGACGGTGACGCTTTCGACAAGGCTTATGTTGCCAACGAAGTCGCCTATCACAAGCAGGTCAACGGCGCGCTGGAGACGCTGCTCATTCCGTCGGCACAAAATGCGGAACTCAAGAGCCTGCTGGAAACCGGGCTCAAGATATTCCAGGGCCATGAAAAACATGCCGAGATGGTTGCGTCCGAGCTGAAATAGGATCGGCCATGTGCGCGCAACGTCGCCTCCTGCCTCCTTTGGTGCTGGCGCTCGGCTTGGGCACATTGTCGGCTCACGCCAAGACGATAACGGTTACGGTCGAAAAGATGGCGTTCTCTCCCGCTGAAATCGGCGCCAGTGTCGGAGACACCGTCCAATGGGTGAACAAGGACGCGTTCGCTCATACCGCGACGGTGACGGGAGAATGGGAAGTGATGCTGCCCGTCGCGAAGTCGGGAAGCATCGTTCTGGAGAAGGCTGGCACCCTCGATTATTTCTGCCGTTTCCACCCGAATATGAAGGGTAGAATTGCCGTCTCTGCTCCGTGATCGGAGAGATTGGAACTGGAGAGCCGAAGCCGGTGGTCCGGCTTCGGCGCCAAGGCCGGTCGCTCGCTATTCCGTATCGACGGGCGCCGGCGAACCCTTGGCGTTGCCGCGCTTGATGTTGCGGCGGATCATGCCGAAATCGGCGCCGCCAATGGCGAAGGCGATCACGAAATAGATCACAGCGCCTGCTGCCGACAGGCCGACCAGAGTCACCGCCTTGGTCGTCAGATGTGCCGCCGACGACAATTGCACCGTGAACCAGTGCTCGCCGAAATAGAGCGCGGCTCCCATCAATGCCGCCGCCAGCACGAGACGCGGAATGCGTTTGAGCAGCGGCACGTCGCGGCCCCAATGGCCGCGCCGGACGAGCACGGCAAGCAGCATGATCGCATTCAGCCAGCCGGCGACGGCCGAAGCCACCGCGATGCCGGGCGCGCCCATGGACGGAAACAAAGTGAGCGCGATGGCGACATTGGCGACCACCGAGATCGCCGCGAAGATCATCGGCGTGCGCGTGTCCTCGCGCGCGAAATAACCTGGTGTGAAGGCCTTGATCAGCACGAAGGCCGGCAGGCCGAGACCGAAGATCGCCAGGATGGCGGCGACCGTCGGCGTCGAATTGTTGGCGGCGAAGGCGCCGCGCTCGTAGAGCAGTCGCACGATCGGTTCCGACATGACCAGCAGCGCCACCGCCGCCGGCAGCGTCATGAACAGCGTGAACTCGACCGAGCGGTTCTGCAGGTTGGCGGCCTCCACCATGTTGCCGGATTTCAGCGCGCGCGACAGTTCCGGCAAAAGCACGATCGCCACCGCCACGCCGACGACGCCGAGCGGCAATTGGTAGATGCGGTCGGCATAGGCGAGCGAGGAGACAGCGCTGTTCTGGCCCGACGCGATCGCCGTGCCGATCAGCTGGTTGATCTGGGTGATGCCGCCGGTGATTGCCGCCGGCAGTGCCAGCCACAGCAGCCGCTTGACGTTGGGTGTCATGTGCGGCCAGCGGAAACCGATCGAGATGCCGGCGTGGCGCACGGCAATCCACACGATGGCAAGCTGCACCAGGCCCGCCGCCAGCACGCCCCAGGCGAGCCCATAGCCGACATAATACGCGTCCTTGCCCTTGTACCAGGCATAGGCGAGCACCGCGATCAGGATGATGTTGAGGAACACCGGCGCGACGGCGGCGGCGAAGTAGCGGCGCAGCGAATTCAGCATGCCGGCCATCATGGCGCCGAGCGACATGCAGATGAGGTAGGGGAACATGACGGTTGCCAGCCGCACCGTCATGTCGAACTTGCCGGGGATGTCGGCGAAGCCGGGTGCCACCAGGTAACGCACGATCAGCGGCATCGCCAGTTCCATGGCGATGGTCAGCACCAGCAGCACTGAGAACAGCACGCCGAACACTTCCTCGGAAAAGCGCTTGGCGCCCTCGACGCCATTGGCCTCGATCTCCTTGGAGAACAGCGGCACGAAGGCAGCGTTGAACGCACCCTCGGCGAACAGCCGGCGGAAGGTGTTGGGCAACTGGAAGGCGGCGTTGAAGGCGTCGGCGATCGGACCGGTACCGAGGGCGGCGGCCATGAACATCTCGCGCGTGAAGCCGAGCGCGCGGCTCATCAGCGTGCCCGAAGCGACGGTGGCGAATTTCTTGACGAGGCTCATGCGGTATTCCTGTGCGGAGCACGGGTGAAGGGGCGATGGGGCATGGGATGCGTGGCGCTATTCCGCCGCGGCCTTGGTCTTGCCGCGGGCGGCCTGCGAGCCGTCCAGCGTTGCGATCAGCCGCTCGCGAATGGTTTTCAGGCGGCTCTGGTTTTCGATCTTCTGGTTGGTCAGGTCGGTGACGTAGAAAGTGTCGATCACCTTCTCGCCGAAGGTGGTGATGTGGGCCGAGGCGATATCGAGCGACAGGTCCGACAACGTGCCGGTGATTTCGGAAAGCAAGCCGGGCCGATCCAGCCCTTCCACCTCGATCACCGAGAAGCGATTGGACAGCGCGTTGCGGATCTCGGCGCGCGGCTGGATGCGGAAGGCCTTGGCGCCGCGCTTCGGCTTGGCGCGCTTCTCGATCATTTCGGGCAGCCAGGAGCGGCCGGACAGAACGTCCTCGATCAGCTTGCCGACGCGCTCGCCGCGCCGGCGCTCGTCCTCGTCGCGGTCGAACTCGCGTGCGATCAGGATCGTGTCCAGCGCGCGGCCGTCCGAGGTGGTGAAGATCTGCGCGTCGACGATGTTGCCGCCCGCTGCCGCGCAAGCGCCGGCAATGACCGAGAGCAGGCGCGGATGGTCCTGCGCCAGCACGGTAATCTCGGTCACCGCCTCGAATTCGTGCGTCTTGACCATGGTGGCGAGCTTTTTGCCGGCGGCATCGGCTTCGCGCACGAATTCGGCGTGGCGCAGCTGATCCTTGAGGTCGACGGCGAGCAGGTAGTTCTCATAATGCAGGCCGACGAGGCGCTTGCGCTCGTCCTGCGGCCAGCCTGCCAGCGCCTCTTCCAGCCGGTCCCGCGCCGCCGCCGTGCGGTCGGCACGCGAGACCTCGGAGAAGCCGCCGGTCAAAAGCAGCTCGGTCTCATAATAGAGCGTGCGCAGAAGCTGGCCCTTCCAGCCGTTCCAGACGCCTGGCCCGACGCCACGAATATCGCAGACGGTGAGGATGAGCAGCATTTTCAGCCGCTCCACCGACTGCACGACATCGGCGAAATCCTCGATCGTCTTGCGGTCGTTCAGGTCGCGCGTCTGCGCGGTCATCGACATGACCAGATGGTTCTCCACCAGCCAGGCGACGGTTTCGGTGTCGATGGCCGAAAGTCCCATATGCGGGCAGATGCGCCGGGCGATCTTGGCGCCGGCCTCGGAATGGTCCTCCGGCCGGCCCTTGGCGATGTCGTGCAAAAGCACGGCGACGTAAAGCGCCTCGCGCTGGTTCTTCAGTTCGCCGATCAGCTTGTGCGACAGCGGGTGGATCTTCTCGCCGCCGCCCTGCTCGATTTCCGACAGCACGTCGATGCAGCGCAGCAGATGCTCGTCCACCGTATAGTGGTGGTACATGTTGAACTGCATCATGGCGACGATCTTGCCGAAATCGGGGATCAGCCGCCCGAGCAGACCCGCCTCGTTCATGCGACGCAGATTGAGCTCGGGCTTGTTGTCCGAAGTCAGTATGTCCATGAACAGCCGGTTGGCCTCGCGGTCGCGGCGCAGATTGCGGTCGACCAGCTTGAGCGAGCGCGTCACCAGCTTCAGCGCATCTGGATGGTATTCCAGTCCGTGGCGGTCGGCGAACCAGAACAGGCGCAGAAGGTTGACCGGATCGCGGTCGAACACCTTGTTGTCGGCGATGTTGATGCGGTCGTTGTCGATGATGAAATCGGCGGTGCCGGCCAGCTTGCGGCGGCGGCGCGAGAAGGTGAGGAACAGCCGGTTGAAACCCGAGACGTGGCTGGCCTGCTCTTCCTCAAGCGCCGCGCAGAAGATACGGGTGAGGTCGCCGACATCCTTGGCGACCAGGAAATAGTGCTTCATGAAACGCTCGACCGCCGACAGGCCGGGATGGCTCTTGTAGCCGAGCCGGTCGGCGATATCGCGCTGGATGTCGAAATGCAGCCGCTCCTCGGCCTTGCCGGTCAGGAAATGCATGTGGCAGCGCACCGCCCACAGGAAATCCTCGGCCTTCTGGAACTGGTTGAACTCGTCGCGCGTGAACACACCCTGCGCGACCAGTTCTTCCACGGTACGCTCACGGTAGAAATATTTGCCGATCCAGAACAAGGTCTGCAGATCGCGCAGGCCGCCCTTGCCGTCCTTGATGTTGGGCTCGACCAGATAGCGGCTTTCACCACCCTTGCGATGCCGTTCGTCGCGCTCGGCAAGCTTGGCCTGTGCATATTCGGCGCCGGTATTGCGCACCACTTCGCGGTCGAAGCGGGTGATCAGCTCGTCGCAAAGCGCTTTTTCGCCCCAGACGAAGCGCGCTTCCAGAACGGCGGTGCGGATCGTCATGTCGGAGCGCGACAGCCGCAGGCATTCCTCGATGTTGCGGGTGGCGTGGCCGACCTTCAGCCCCATGTCCCACAGCATGTAGAGCATGTATTCGACGATCTGCTCGCCCCAGGGCGTCTGCTTGTAGGGCAGGAGGAACAGGAGATCGATGTCGGAGCCCGGCGCCAGCGTGCCGCGGCCATAACCGCCGACGGCGACGATCGCCATGCGCTCGGCCGCGGACGGGTTCTTGGCGCGATAGACATGGGTGACGGCGAAATCGTAGAGCGCGGCGATGATCTCATCCATCAGATGCGACAGCCGCTCGGCGCAGGCGATGCCGCCGCCATCCTGCATCAGCATCTTTTCGGCGATCTTGCGCCCGCTGGCGATGCGCTCCTTAAGGACAAGCAGCACGGCGGCGCGCGTCGACGCGCTGGAGCCGTCGCCATTGGTTTCGGCGGTCAGCGCCGACAATTCCTCGCGCAGCGTCTTGCCGTCGATGATCTCGTCGAGCTTGAGGGGAATCTTCGCCATTCGTCTCAGCTAGCGCCTTTCCGGCGGCGTCTATAGCCTGTTTTGACGGCTATGGGTATGGGGACGGCGCGACCTGGGCAGGCGCAGGAATAAGCGCTTGACCTTCCAGTTGCTGGAAGCCCTATCTGCGGTCAAAAGCTGGAAATACGAGGGATTCTTTGATGACGCAGACACACCACGATCATAGCCACCACGCGCACGCCAAGGATGGTTCCTGCTGTTCCGGCCATGGCGCCAAGCTGGCCGGTGCAGCTGTCGTGCGCGATCCGGTCTGCGGCATGGAGGTCAATCCCGTTGCCGGCAAGTCGACCTTCGAGCATGGCGGCCGCCTCTTCCATTTCTGTTCCGAGGGTTGTCGCGGCAAGTTCGAGGCGCATCCGGAGCTGTTCCTGACCGCCAAGGACCCGGTCTGCGGCATGGATGTGGATCGCGCCAGCGCCAAGCATTTCCTGCGCCACGAGGGCGAGAAATATTACTTCTGTTCGGAAAGCTGCCAGAAGAAATTCGAGGCTGATCCCAAGGCCTATCTGGGCGATCGCCCGGCGCCGGCACCCTTGCCCAAGGGCACGCAATACACCTGCCCGATGCATCCCGAGATCATCCGCGACAAGCCGGGCTCCTGCCCGATCTGCGGCATGGCGCTGGAACCGCTGGTGCCGACCGGCGAGGATGGACCGAACCCGGAGCTGATCGATTTCACCCGGCGGTTCTGGATCAGCGCCGTCCTGTCCGTACCGCTGCTTGTCATCACCATGGGACCGATGATCGGCCTGCCATTCCTGCGCGAATGGCTGGGCGAGCGCGCCGCCGTCTGGGTCGAGCTGGTGCTCGCCACGCCGGTCGTGCTGTGGGCGGCGCTGCCCTTCTTCGAGCGCGGCTGGGCTTCCGTCGTCAACCGCAGCCCCAACATGTGGACGCTGATTTCGCTCGGCGTCGGTGCCGCCTATCTCTTCAGCGTCTTCGCCACGCTGTTCCCCAACGTGTTCCCGCACGAGTTCCGCGGTCATGGTGACGCCGTGCCGGTCTATTTCGAGGCGGCGGCCGTCATCATCGCGCTGGTCTTCCTTGGCCAGGTGCTGGAACTGCGCGCCCGTGAAAAGACCGGCTCAGCGATCCGCGCCTTGCTTGACCTCGCGCCCAAGACCGCGCGATTGATCGGCGACGACGGTTCCGAGAACGACGTGCCGCTCGATCAGGTCAAGGCTGGCGACAAGCTGCGCGTGCGGCCGGGCGAAGCGGTGCCGGTGGACGGCATCGTGCTCGAAGGTCGCTCCTCCATCGACGAATCGATGATCACCGGCGAACCGGTGCCGGTCGAAAAGGTCGAGGGCGATGCGCTCACCGGCGGTACGCTCAACAAGAACGGTACGCTCATCATGTATGCCGAGAAGGTCGGCTCGGAGACGACGCTGGCGCGCATCGTCGACCTGGTCGCCAAGGCGCAGCGCAGCCGTGCTCCGATCCAGAGCCTTGCCGACCGCGTCTCTTTCTATTTCGTGCCGACGGTGGTGCTGATCGCCATCCTCGCCTTCATCGCCTGGGCGGTGTTCGGGCCGCAGCCCAGCCTGGTGTTCGCCACCGTCGCCGCAGTGTCGGTGCTGATCATCGCCTGTCCGTGTGCGCTGGGGCTGGCCACGCCGATGTCGATCATGACCGCCACCGGGCGCGGCGCGCATGCCGGCGTGCTGGTGAAGGACGCGGCGGCGCTCGAACGCTTCGCCGCCGTCAACACGCTGGTGGTCGACAAGACCGGCACGCTGACCGAGGGCAAGCCGAAGCTGACCGACGTGATCGCCACCGGCGGCATCGACGAAAACGAGCTGCTGGCGCTGGCTGCCGCCCTGGAGAAAGGGTCGGAGCATCCGTTGGCCGAAGCCATCGTTGATGGCGCCGAGGAGCGTGGGCTGAAAGTGGTGGATGCCGGCGACTTCGAGGCCGTCACCGGTAAGGGTGTCTCCGGCACGGTGGCCGGTCGCAAGGTGGCGCTCGGCAACCCCGCCATGATGGCTGGGCTCGGCCTTGATGCCGCCGCTCTCGCCGATCGTGCCGGCTCGCTCCAGAACGACGGCAAGACCGCGATGTATGTGGCGGTTGACGGCAAGCTGGCCGGTCTCGTCGCCGTCGCCGATCCGATCAAGGCCACGGCGGCCGAGGCGATCCGCGCTCTCCATGACGAAAACATCACCGTCGTCATGGCCACCGGCGACAATGAACGCACCGCCAAGGCCATTGCCAAGCGGCTCGGCATCGACCAGGTGCGGGCAAACCTTCTGCCGGAGCACAAGAGCGCGCTGATCGAGGAATTGCGCGGCCGTGGCGGCGTCGTCGCCATGGCCGGCGACGGCGTCAACGATGCTCCGGCGCTTGCCGTCGCCGATGTCGGCATCGCCATGGGCACCGGCGCCGACGTGGCGATGGAAAGCGCCGGCATCACGCTGGTGAAGGGCGATCTGACCGGCATCGTCAGGGCGCGGCGGCTGGCCAAGGCGACTTTGTCCAACATCCGCCAGAACCTGTTCTTCGCCTTCCTCTACAATGTCGCTGGCGTGCCGGTGGCGGCGGGCGTGCTCTATCCGGTGTTCGGTGCGCTGCTGTCGCCGATGCTGGCCGCCGCCGCCATGAGCCTTTCCTCGGTGTCGGTCATCGCCAACTCGCTCAGGCTGCGCGGCTTGAAACTTTAGGCTGAGTTGCTTGAAACTCTAGGCTGTGGCGCCGGTACCTCTGGACGAGCGGCGCCGCAGGCCCCACTTAGGGACGGCAAAAAGGAGATTCGCATGAACATGATGAAAAAGGTGATCCTGGCGCTGATGGCCGCCGGCATGCTGGTCGCCGTGCTTCTGGAGACCGCTCCAGCCTGAGGATCATGGCGGCCTGCCCGTGCGGGTGGTCGCCGCACGAACCGATTTCAAAACAAAAGGCCGGCGTTTCCAATAGGACACCCCGGCCTTTTTCATTCGGACCTGGTTTATTCGTCCTCGCCGTGATCGGCGACGCTGGGCGCGGCCATCAGCAGCGCCGCGCCGCCAAGTGCCGCGATCAGCGAGCCGGCCAGGATGCCGACCTTGACCGCATCCTGCAGCTCGGGACTGTTGGCGAAGGCGAGCAGGCCGATGAACAGGCTCATCGTGAAGCCGATGCCGCATAGCAGCGCAATGCCGGTCATGTGCATCCAGCCGGCGCGCATCGGCAGATCGGCGAGGCCGAGCTTGATGGCCAAGGCCGACGCGCCGAGCACCCCCACCAGCTTGCCGAGGACAAGCCCCGCCGCGACGCCGAGCGTCAGCGGTTCGACCAGCGCGGCCGGTGTCAGGCCAGCCAATGAGACGCCGGCATTGGCGAAGCCGAAAATGGGGATGATGATCAGCGGCACGAAGCGGTGCAGCGCGTGTTCCAGCTGGTGCAGCGGCGAATGCTCCAGATCGTGGGCAATGCCGGGTGTCGCCTTGAGCGGGATGGTCAGCGCCAGTGCCACGCCTGCCAGCGTCGCATGCACGCCCGATTTCAGCACCAGGACCCACAGCACGACGCCGAGCACCAGATAGGGTATCAGCGACAGCACGCCCATGCGGTTGAGCACGACAAGGACGACAATGACGGCCAGCGCCGCCGCGAGATAAATGAACGACAGGCCGCTCGTATAGAACAGCGCGATGATGACGACCGCGCCAAGGTCATCGATGATGGCGAGTGCGGTCAGGAATACCTTCAGCGACGCCGGCACGCGGTTGCCGAGTAGCGACAACACGCCGAGCGCGAAGGCGATGTCGGTGGCGGTCGGGATCGCCCAGCCGGGAAGGGCGGCGGCGTTGTCGCGGTTGATGGCGACATAGACCAGAGCCGGCACCGCCATGCCGCCGGCCGCCGCGATGCCCGGCAGCATGCGGCGCGGCCAGGTGGAGAGCTGCCCGTCAAGCACCTCGCGTTTGATCTCCAGCCCGACGAGTAGGAAGAAGACGGCCATCAGCGCATCGTTGATCCAGTGCAGCAGGCTGAGCGGACCGAGATAGGCGTGCAGCGCGGCGAAATAGGTTTCGGCCAGCGGCGAATTGGCGACGATCAACGCAAGCGCGGCAGCCGCGATGAGGATGATGCCGCCGGCGGCTTCGCCATCGAGAAACTCGCGGAAGACCGAAACCGATCGCCGGTTGTCATTCGCCATGTCTGCTCCTGCCATCGTTGCCGTTCAGGGGCGATCATGCCGAACGCGGCCGCGCCCGGCAAGCAAGGCCGGGCAGGCTGCGACCATAAAGTCCGGTTTTCGCGTGTTTTTCCGGCCGATCAGCGCGGCGCGCGCTTGGCCAGGATGCGCTGCAGCGTGCGGCGGTGCATGTTGAGCCGCCGGGCGGTTTCCGAGACGTTGCGCTCGCACATTTCATAGACACGCTGGATGTGTTCCCAGCGCACGCGATCCGCCGACATCGGGTTCTCGGGCGGGGCGGCGCGCTCGCTGCCGCTACGGGTCAGGGCCGCGAAGATGTCGTCGGCATCGGCGGGTTTCGACAGATAGTCGACTGCGCCGAGCTTCACCGCCGTCACCGCCGTGGCGATGTTGCCGTAGCCGGTCAGGATGATGGCGCGCGCGTCGGCCCGCTTTTCCCGGATGGCTGCGACTACGTCGAGCCCGCTGCCGTCGCCGAGCCGCATGTCCACCACCGCATAGGCCGGTGGATGCGCGCGTGCCTTGACGAGGGCTTCCTCGACGCTTTCGGCGGTATCGACCTGGAAACCGCGGCCTTCCATGGCGCGGGCGAGACGGGTGAGAAACGGCTTGTCGTCCTCGACGATCAGCAGGGATATGTCGTCGCCCGTCACCATGCCGCCATGGGCATCTTCAACGCTCATGATCTGTTTTGTCCTTCTTCTTGGCTTTTGGCCCAGATATAGCGATTGCGCCCGAATTGTCCAATTTTGAGCAGGTTTTCGCCACGATTTGTGGCGTTTCTGCGCTATTCCGCCGCATCGAAACCGATCGGAATCATGGTCTCGGCGTTGACGAACACCTCGCGCGGCCAGTCGATGCTGACCAGCGCGCCCTCGCCGGGACCACCCGAGTTGCGGAAATCGATGACCGCGCCCGAGCGTTCGATCAGCGTCTTGGCGATGAACAGGCCGAGACCCAGCCCGCCGCCGCGCTCCGCGCCCTGCCTGGTCGACATATAGGGCTCGCCGATCCGGTCGATGATCTCGGGCGGGAAGCCCGGCCCGTCGTCAGTGATCGACACCGCCACGCGCTGATCGTTCCAGGCCCAGCGCACGGTGATCGAAGAGCGGGCGAAATCGACGGCGTTCTCGACCAGATTGCCGAGCCCGTAGATCACGCCGGGATTGCGCCGGCCGACCGGTTCGGGGCCGATGCATTCGCCGGGGTGCAGCGTGATGGTGATGCCGAAGTCGCGATGCGGGGCAACCACTTCCTCGACCAGCGAGGTCAGCGGCAATTGCGCCAGCTGCGGTTCGCCCTCGGAGGAAAGGCTGGTCAGGCGTTTGAGAATCTCGCGGCAGCGTTCGCTCTGCGTGCGCAGCAGCGAGACGTCCTCACCGTATTTAGGATCCTTGCCCAGCGTCTTCTGCAGCTCGCGCGCGACCAGAGTGATGGTGGCGAGCGGCGTGCCGAGTTCGTGGGCGGCTGCGGCCGCCAGCCCATCCAGCGCCGAAAGGTGCTGTTCGCGCTGCAGCACCAGTTCAGTGGCGGCAAGCGCGTTGGCGAGCTGGCGGGCTTCTTTAGCGACGCGGAAAGCGTAGATGGCGGTGAAGGCGATGGAACACACCACCGCCACCCAGACGCCGGCGACATAGACGAAGGGCATGACCAGCGTGCTGTTTTCATGCCAGGGCAGCGGTTCGTGGATGAAGACCAGCAAGGTTGCCGCCGCCATCACCAGCACGCTGAGCAGGGCGGTGAGCTTGAGCGGCAGCGAGGTGGCGGAGATGACGACCGGGACGGTGAGCAGGAGCGCGAACGGGTTGGTCAGGCCGCCGGTGAGGTAGAGCAGGCCGGTGAGCTGGAACCCGTCGAAGACCAGGATGCCGAACGCGGCGGGCGGTGTCAGCCGGTGCGCCGCCGGGTAGCGGAAGGCCAGGAACAGGTTCATCCAGGCCGAGCAGGCGATCAGCGTGAAGCAATAGCTGACCGGCAGCGGAAAATTCAGCGCATAGGCGACGACCAGCACGGTGATGCTCTGGCCGACGATGGCCAGCCAGCGCAGCCTGATCAGCGTGTTGAGCCGCAGGCGTTCGGTGGGTTGGAAGTCGGGGGAGCGCTGGAAACTGATCATCATGCCTTCTATCGCGCGGGCGGGGACGGCGCCAGTTCGGAGCGGTCGTTCAGGTGCCGCGTGGCTTGGCGCGGCTGGTGGCGGCTGCCTCGAGCGGGTTTTCCGGCCAGACATGCCTGGGGTAGCGGCCGCGCATGTCCGAACGCACATCGGCCCAGGAACCGCGCCAGAAACCGGGCAGATCCCTGGTCGTCTGGATCGGCCGGTGTGCCGGCGACAACAGTTCCAGCGTCAACGGCACCGTGTCGTTGGCGATCGAAGGATGACGGCCGAGGCCGAAAAGTTCCTGCACGCGGATCGCCAGCACCGGCGCCTCGCCATCGTAGCGAATGGGAACACGGCTGCCGGAGGGCGCGTCGAAATGGGTCGGCGCCAGCGCATCGATCCGGCGCTGCAGGTCGTGCGGCACCAGGCTGGTCAATCCGTCGATCAGCGCCGCACCTGAAATCGCATCGAATGAAGCCTTGCCGGTGAGGAAGGGGGCCAGCCAGTCGTCCAGTCTTTCGATCAGCGCCGCCTCGCTCATCTCCGGCCAGGGCGCGCCAAGGCCGCGGTGCAGCCAGGCGAGGCGGTTGCGCATGGTCTCCGCTTCCTTGTTCCAGGGCAGCAGCGTCAACCCGTGTTCGCGCAGGGCATCGAGAATGGCGCGGTCGGCGTCGGCGCCGGACGGGGCCGGCAGCATCCGCTCCGCCAACACGATGGCGCCGAGCCGAACCGTCTCGCGCACGCGCACCACGCGCCTGTCGCGGTCGAAGCTGGTTTCGCGCCGGCTCTCGACGCGGTCGGCGAGCGCGTCGCGGATTTCCGTCTCGCTGGCTGCTGCCGCCGCGGTGATGCGTGCATTCTGCGCCTTGCCCTGCAGGTCGGCCACGACGAGGAAGGGTTCTCCGGCGAGCGGGTCGGCACCGTCGAGCATCGCGCCGGAACCATTGGCGAGCACGAAGCGGCCACGCTCGCCGCGCGCCTTGGCGACGCGGTCGGGCCAGGCGTTGATAAGCAGGGC
The DNA here is from genome assembly GCF_030814575.1 of Mesorhizobium sp. YL-MeA3-2017. Taxonomy (NCBI): domain Bacteria; kingdom Pseudomonadati; phylum Pseudomonadota; class Alphaproteobacteria; order Hyphomicrobiales; family Phyllobacteriaceae; genus Mesorhizobium; species Mesorhizobium sp. YL-MeA3-2017. The sequence goes on from NZ_JAUSVH010000001.1 coordinate 2,922,013, forward strand.
GCCGGCCGTGCCGGCTTCGTGTCCGGCCGACGAGACCGTGCGCGCCAGTCGATCCGCCAGCTGGCGCGCCGCATTGGCGCGTGGCGAACGATCCGAGGCGAAGCGCATCAGCCGCCGTTCGAGATCGGCGCTGTCACCGCCCAGACCGCGTTCCGTGAGCAGGACGGCGAGCCGGGCCGCATCCTGCGCGCGGCCAGGACCCGCCTCGGCAACCATGTGGGCGAGTCGGACCGGCAGTGCCAGCTTGCGCATGGCGGCACCGGATTGCGTCAGCCGCCCGCTGTCATCGATGGCATGCAGTGCCTTGAGCAGCGCGCGCGCCTCGGCCAGTGCCGGGGCCGGCGGCGTGTCCAGAAAGGCGAGGCTGGCGGGATCGGCGACACCGAATGCGGCGCAGTCCAGCATCAGCCCCGAGAGGTCCGCTTCGAGGATTTCCGGCGGCGTGAAGGCTGGCAGCGCCGCGGTCTGCTCGGCCCGCCACAAGCGGATGGCGACGCCCGGCTGGGTACGGCCGGCGCGACCGGCGCGCTGGTCGGCCGAGGCGCGCGAGGCGCGCACCGTCTCCAGCCGGGTCAGGCCGCTGGCCGGTTCGTATTTCGGCAGTCGTGACAGGCCGGAATCGATGACGACGCGCACGCCGTCGATGGTGATCGAGGTTTCCGCGATAGCGGTGGCCAACACCACTTTGCGCCGCCCTTCTGCCGCCGGGCGAATAGCGGCGTCCTGTGCCTTGCCGTCGAGCTGGCCGTAAAGCGGCACGACGTCGGTGTCCGCGCCGACGCGGCCGGCGAGTTGCTCGGCCGTGCGTTCGATCTCGCGTTGTCCGGGCAGGAAGGCAAGCACGCTGCCGGTCTCGTCGGCGAGCGCCGCGCGGATGGCTTTAACCGTCGCCTCCTCGATGGGCACGCCGCCGGCGCGCTCCTGATAGCGGATATCGACCGGGAAACTGCGGCCCTCGCTTTCGATCACCGGGGCACCGGACAGGAGCCTGGCGACGCGCGCGCCGTCCAGCGTCGCCGACATCACCAGAAGGCGCAGGTCCGCCCGCAGCGCGCCCTGCACGTCGAGTGCCAGCGCCAGCCCGAAATCGCCGTCCAGCGAGCGCTCGTGGAATTCGTCGAAGATCACCGCCGAGACACCCGGCAGCTCCGGGTCGTCGAGGATCATGCGGGCCAGAACACCTTCCGTGACGACGAGGATGCGTGTCCTGGCCGAGGTACGGTTCTCCATGCGCATGGCATAGCCGACCGTGCCGCCGGGCTCTTCGCCAAGCAGGGCGGCCATGCGCCTGGCCGCAGCGCGCGCGGCGAGCCGCCGCGGCTCCAGAAGCACGATCTTGCCGGAACCGAGCCAGGGCGCGTCGAGCAGGGCAAGCGGCACCAGCGTCGTCTTGCCGGCGCCGGGCGGCGCCACCAGCACGGCACTGTTTTTGCCGGCGAGCGCGTCGGCCAGCGCCGGCAGCACCGCGGTGACGGGAAGATCAGGTAAGGTGGCTGCAATCATGGGGACGACGACCGCATGTCAGCCGCGACGGCGCGCAGGCCGACGCGGTTCACGGTGTCCGGTCGCGCAAGCACGAAGAGCGGCCCTCAGGCCGCCTTCTTGCGAGCCAACCTTGCCTTGATGCTTTCGACATCGGCACGCGGCGTCGCGGCGAACAGCGTCTTGGTGTAGCTGTGCTGAGGGTTGGCGAAGACCTCTTCGCGCGAGCCGTATTCGACCGCCTCGCCGAAATACATCACCATGACATCGTCGGCGATGTAGCGCACCACCGACAGATCGTGGCTGATGAAGACATAGGTCAGCTGGAATTCGTCCTGCAGGTCGGCGAGCAGATTGAGCACTTGCGCCTGCACCGAAAGATCGAGCGCGGAGACCGGCTCGTCCAGCACCAGCAGGCTCGGATTCAGCATCAGCGCGCGCGCGATCGCGATGCGCTGGCGCTGGCCGCCCGAGAACATGTGCGGGTAGCGGTTGTAGTGCTCGGGGCCGAGGCCGACCTTCTTCAGCATCGCCATGGCGCGGTCGCGCCGTTCGGAAGCCGGAACGTCGGTGTTGATGACCAGCGGTTCGCCCAGGATATCGCCGATCTTCTGGCGCGGGTTGAGCGACCCGTAGGGGTTCTGGAACACGATCTGCACCTTGCGGCGCATCTCCTTGGACAGGCCGTCCTTGGCGATGTCGACCTTGTTGCCGTCGATGAACAGCTCGCCGGCGGTCGGCGCGTCGATCAGCGTGATGATGCGTGCCAGCGTGGACTTGCCGCAGCCGGATTCGCCGACGATGGCCAGCGTCTTGCCCTTCTCGACCGAGAACGACACGCCCTTGACCGCATGCACGGTGCGGGCCGGCCGGAACATGCCGCCACCGACATGGTAGTCGCGCTTGATGGTCTTTCCTTCGACGACGACGGTCATGAGGCGGCTCCCGAAATAGCGGGCTCGAAGAGCATGTCGGAGACGGTCGGCAGCCGGTCGCCGGTGGCATTGTCCGGCAGCGCCGAAAGCAGCGCGCGCGTGTAGTTGCTCTTCGGGTTTTCGAACAGCGACAACACGTCGGCCTCTTCCATCTTCGTGCCCTTGTATTGCACGATGACGCGGTCCGCCGTTTCGGCGACCACGCCCATATTGTGGGTGATCATGATCAGCCCCATGCCGTATTCGGCCTGCAGGCGGACCAGAAGGTCGAGGATCTGCTTCTGGATGGTGACGTCTAGCGCGGTGGTCGGCTCGTCGGCGATCAAAAGCTTCGGATTGCAGGCGATCGCCATGGCGATCATGATGCGCTGGCACTGGCCGCCCGACATCTGGTGCGGGAAGGAATTGAGCCGCTCCTCCGGTTCGGGAATGCCGACCAGGGTCAGGAGTTCGATGGCGCGGGCGCGGCGCTGGACGCGGTCCATGCCCATATGCACGCGCAGCACTTCCTCGATCTGGTAGCCGGCCGTAAAGCACGGGTTCAGGCTGGCGATCGGCTCCTGGAAGATCATCGAGATGTCCTTGCCGACGATCTTGCGGCGCTCGGCCGCGTCGAGGCCGAGCAGGTCGACGCCGTTGAAGCTCATGCGGTCCGCCTTGACCGTAGCCGAGGGCGGCAACAGGCCCATCACCGCCAGCATCGAGACCGACTTGCCCGAGCCGGATTCGCCGACGATCGCCAGCACTTCGCGCGGTTCGATCGCAAGGTCGATGCCCTTCACCGCCATGAACGGTCCGCTCGATGTGTCGAACGAGACCGTCAGGTTCTTGATTTCCAGCAACGCCATCTCAAGACCTCTTCAGCTTGGGGTCGAGCGCGTCGCGCAGACCGTCGCCGATCAGATTGATGGCGAGCACGGTGATCAGGATTGCGAGGCCGGGGAAGGTGACGACCCATGGCGCGCGCAGGATGAACTCGCGTGCCGAGGCCAGCATCGTGCCCCATTCCGGCGTCGGCGGCTGCGCGCCCATGCCGAGGAAGCCGAGTGCCGCGGCTTCCAGAATGGCGTTGGAGAACGACATCGTCGCCTGCACGATCAGCGGCGCCACGCAGTTCGGCAGGATTGTCACCAGCATCATCCTGATATGGCTGGCGCCGGCGACCTTGGCCGAGACGACATATTCGCGGTTCTTTTCGGCCATGACGGCCGCGCGGGTGAGGCGGGCGAAGTGCGGTTGCAGCACCAGCGCGATGGCGAGCATGGCGTTGAACAGGCCGGGCCCGAGGATCGCCACCAGCACCAGCGCCAGAAGCAGCGACGGGAAGGCGAGGATGATGTCCATCACGCGCATGATCAGCGCGTCGACCCAGCCGCGGAAATAACCGGCCAGCACGCCGAGCACGATGCCAGACGACAGCGCGAAGACGACGACGATAAGGCCGATGAACAGCGAATAGCGCGCGCCATAGATCAGCCGCGAGAGGATGTCGCGGCCGACCGCGTCGGTGCCCAGCAGGAACGTTGACTTGCCACCTTCATACCAGGCCGGCGGGGTGAGCAGCGAATCGCGGAACTGTTCGTCCGGCAGATGTGGTGCCACCAAAGGCGCGAAGACAGCCATCAGGACAAGGAGGGTGAACACCACCAGGCCGATGACGGCGCCGGTGTTCATGGAATAGTAGTGCCAGAATTCGGCGAGTGCGCGCTGCCGGGGGCCGGTGGGCACCGTGGCGGCGGTGTTCTCGCCTGCGGTTTGATCAGTCATGTCATTGTACCCGGATACGGGGGTTGATGACGGCGTAGAGCACGTCAACGACGAGATTCACGGCCATGACGATGAGGGCTATGATGAGCAGCCCGCTCTGCACGACGACGTAGTCGCGCTTGCCGATGGCGTCGATCATCCACTTGCCGATACCTGGCCAGGAAAAGATCGTCTCGGTGAGGATGGCGCCGGCCATCAGCGTGCCGACCTGCAGGCCGATCGTGGTGACGACCGGGATCAGCGCGTTGCGGAAGGCATGCAGGCCGATGACGCGACGTGGCGCGAGGCCCTTGGCTCGCGCGGTGCGCACATAGTCTTCGCCCAGCACCTCGAGCATGGCTGATCGCGTTTGTCGTGCGATGACGGCAAGCGGGATCGTGGCGAGCACGATCGACGGCAGGATGAGGTGACTGACGGCCGAGGAAAATGCGCCGGGCCGGCCCGAAATCAGGCTGTCGATCAGCATGAAGCCGGTGACGGGCTTGAAGAAATATTGCAGGCCGATGCGGCCGGAAACCGGGGTCCAGCCAAGATAGCCGGAGAAGAAGATGATCAGCAGCAGGCCCCACCAGAAGATCGGCATCGAATAGCCGGTCAGCGCCACGCCCATGGTGGCCTGGTCGAACCAGGAACCGCGCTTGACGGCGGCGAAAATGCCGGCGGGAATACCGATCACGATGGCGATGATGAGGGCGACGGTGGCGAGTTCGAGCGTCGCCGGGAACAGCGTCATGAATTCGCCGAAAACCGGCCGCTTCGTGGAGAGCGAGATGCCGAAATCGCCGGACAGGACGTTCACGATGTAATCGAAATACTGAACGACATACGGGCGGTTGAAGCCGAAGCGTTCGATGAGTTCTGCATAGCGTTCGGGGCTTACGCCGCGCTCGCCTGCCATAGCGAGGATCGGGTCGCCGGGCAGAAGCCTTACGAAGGCAAAGGCCGCCAGCGAGATGCCGAAGATGGTTGGCACGATGAGCGCCAGTTTGTGGAGTAGATAGCGGAACATGGACCTTAATAAAACGGCGGCGCTGAAAGTCCAGCGCCGCCGTTCCCTATTTAGCGTTTGAAGCCTTATTCGGTGACGTCAACACCGTCGAAACGGTGGATGCCGAGCGGATCCATGGCGAAACCGACGACCTTCTTGTTCATCGGCATGAACACCTTGGAGTGCGCAATCGTCAGCCACGGGGCTTCCTTCTTGAACACTTCCTGGGCCTTCTCATAGATCTTGGTGCGTTCGGCGACGTCCGTGGTGGCCTTGCCCTTCTGCAGCAGGTCCTCGAACTCCTTGTTGCACCAGATCGCGTAGTTGGACTGGCCGATGGCCGAGCAGCCGAGCAGGAACAGGAAGTTGTCCGGGTCGCCGTTATCGCCGGTCCAGCCGAGCTGGAAGGCGCCGTCACGATCCTTGGCCTTGCCGCGTTCGCGGTATTCGGTCCACTCATAGGAGACGATCTCGGCCTTGACGCCGACCTTGGCATAGTCAGCCTGGATCAGCTCCGCGACGCGCTGGGCGTTCGGGTTGTACGGACGCGACACCGGCATCGCCCAGATCTTCATCTTGAGATCCTTGACGCCTGCTTCGGCCAGCATCTTCTTGGACGCTTCAGGATCGTACTGATCGTCCTTGATGTCCTTGTTGTAGGACCACATCGTCGGCGGGATCGGGTTGACGGCCACCTGGCCGGCGCCCTGATAGACCGCGTCGATGATCGCCTGCTTGTTGACGGCCATGTTGAGGGCCTTGCGGACCTCGACCTTGTCGAACGGCGCGACGGTCGTGTTGTAGGCCATGTAGCCGATGTTCAGGCCTTCCTGCTCGGCAACGTGGAGGTTGGTATCAGCCTTCAGGCCGGCGATGTCCGCCGGGGCCGGATAGGACATGATATCGCACTCGCCGGCCTTCAGCTTCTGTGCGCGGACCGCCGGGTCCGTGGTGATCGCGAAGATCAGGTCGTCGATCTTCTGGCGGCCGCCGAAATAGCCGTCCCAGGCCTGATAGCGGATGACCGCGTCAACCTGGTAGTCGACGAACTGGAACGGGCCGGTGCCGACGGGCTTCTGCGAGAACTGCTGCAGCGTGCCGGCCTTCTGGAGCTGGTCGGCATATTCCTTCGACACGATCGAGGCGAAGTCCATGCCGAGGTCGGGCAGGAAGGCGACTTCCGGCTTGTTCAGCACGAACTTGACGGTGTGGTCGTCGACCACGACGATTTCCTTGAGCAGGTCCGGGAAGCCCATGCCGGCGAAGTATTCCCAGCCGGTGCCGGCCAGGTAGCTGTACCACGGGCTGTCCTTCTTCCACTGGCGCTCGAAGGAGAACTTGACGTCTTCGGCGGTGAGTTCACGGGTCGGCTTGAACCAATCGGTGGTCTGGAACTTCACGCCCTTGCGCAGCTTGAAGGTGTATTCCTTGCCGTCGTCGGAAACGGTCCAGCTCTCGGCGAGGCCGGGCGAGATGGTGGTCTTGCCATGGTCGAATTCGACCAGACGCGAATAGATGGTGCGCGACGATGCGTCGAAGTCGTTGCCGCCGCTCCACGGCGACGGATCGAAGCCTGCCGGCGACGCTTCGGAGCAGTAAACCAACTGCTTGGCGTTCGCCACGCCACCAATGACGGTTGCGGCCAGCAACGCGGCCGCAAAAGTCAGTTTCGTTTTCATTGAGCACTCCCTGGTGTTCTGCCAAGCCCCTCTATAGGCTCGCGAAGCGCGCATATAAGCACCGTTTTTGTGGTATTGGAACTCCCTGTCTGCCTAGCAGGCCGGTTTGGGAATGAAATTCTATCAGACTTGAAAATTGCGATATAAATGTTTCGCTATTTGCTTATCACGGGAATGTGAAAGCCTGTATCTTTCGTTGAGGTGCAAAAACCTCCTACGACCCATTCGGGCAAAAAAGGACGCGCCCAGCGGGCTATAGGCATCGCGTCGCAGAATCCTGCCCGGGTGCCGTTGGGGCAAGACTTGCACGGCGATGAATTGTCGCAATACATAGTCGACAGAAGGGTTTTCAGCGCCAATCGGCGTCGGTCGCATCGCACAAGCCCCCACCCAAGAGGGGCCTGGCCGGCCCAGCTATCGTCCAGGGAGGAGCACGTGGTGAAGGCAGCGAAGACGACGGGTGCGACGAAGGCAGCGAGCAAGGCGCCAGCCGCCGCAGCGAAAGCGCCGGTGAAAGCGAAGGCCGCGGCGGGAAAACCCGCCGTCAAGGCAGCGCCGCCCAAGACGACTGCAGCCAAGGCGACCAGTGCAGGTAAGGCCGCGCCCGCCGCAAAGCCGGCATCGAAGCCCACGGCACCCAAGGCAGTGTCCGCAAAGTCCACCAAGACCGCTCCTGTGGCATCTTCGGCCCAGTCATCCAGGAAGGCGGCTTCGGCGAAAGCGCCAGCCAAGCCCACGGCCGCCAAAACCGTCTCCGCGAAACCTGTCGCTCCGGCCAAGCCGGTTACGGCCCCGACAAAAACCTCGACCGCGAAGGCACCGGCAAAGGCCGTCGTAGCCAAGGCCGAAACGGCTCCGGCAAAACCGGCCCCAGCGGTGAAGAAAGCGGCGGCGCCGGCGAAAAAACCGGCCAAGACCGCAGCCTCGAAACCAGTCCCTGCCAAGACCGCGCCGCCGGCGGTTGCCGCTGCCGCGAAACGGCCTGCGAAGAAGGCGGCAGCGAAGTCCAAACCGCAGCAGGCGAAGGCTGCTGCAAAGACCGATGCGGCGAAGGTTACAGCCGCGCCCAAGGCCCCGGTGAAGGCCGCCGGCAAGGCTCCGGCAAAGGCTGCCAAGACAGCGAAGCCTGCTGCCAAACCTGCGAAGACCACCGCTGCCGCGGCCAGCGCGAAGGAGCTGCCAAAGGCGATCGCGGCACTGGCCGCCGGCCAAGCGGCAAAACCCTGGCTCGCCAGCTACCCGAAAAACATCCCGGCCGAACTCGGACCGATGCCGGCGGCTTCGATCGGCGATTTCCTGGTCGACACCTGCCGGCAGTTCGCCAGCCGTCCTGCCTACACCTGCATGGGCAAGACGCTGACCTATGCCGAGCTCGAGCGGCTTTCGGCCGGGTTCGGCGCTTATCTGCAATCGCTCGGCCTCAAGCCGGGGGCCCGCGTCGCGTTGATGATGCCGAACGTTTTGCAGTATCCTGTGGCGATGATGGCGGTGCTGCGGGCCGGTTACATCGTCGTCAACGTCAACCCGCTCTACACGCCGCGCGAGCTTGAGCACCAGCTGAAGGATTCCGGCGCCGAGGCGATCGTCATCCTGGAGAATTTCGCCACCACCTTGCAGGCGGTCATCGCCCGCACCCAGGTCAAGCATGTCGTCGTCGCGTCGATGGGCGAATTGCTGGGCGGCCTCAAGGGCGCGATCGTCAATTTCGTCGTACGGCGGGTGAAGAAGATGGTGCCGGCCTGGTCGCTACCGGGGCATGTGCGCTTCGGCGCCGCGCTGCGCGCCGGCCAGGGCATGAGCCTGAAGCCGGTCAAGGTTGTGCTCTCCGACGTCGCCTTCCTGCAATATACCGGCGGCACCACCGGCGTCTCGAAAGGGGCGACGCTGCTGCACTCCAACATCCTGGCCAATGTCGCCCAGAACGCGCTGTGGACCGAGGACGCTTATGTTTTGAAGCCGAGGCCGGCACAGGTGATCAACATCTGCGCGCTGCCGCTCTATCACATCTTCGCGCTGACGGTGAACGCGATGATGGGCATGCAGATGGGCGCGCATTGCATCCTCATCCCCAACCCGCGCGACATTCCCGGCTTCGTCAAGGAACTGCAGAAATACCCGTTCAACATCTTCCCGGGCCTCAACACGCTGTTCAACGCGCTCCTCAACAACGAGGATTTCCGTAAGCTCGACTTCAAGCCGCTGATCCTGACGCTGGGCGGTGGCATGGCGGTGCAGAAGGCTGTGGCGGATCGCTGGAAGGCGTTGACCGGCGGCGCCATCACGGAAGGATACGGCCTGTCCGAGACATCGCCCGTGGCGACGGCCAACAAGTTCAGCGCCGGCGACTACACGGGAACCATTGGTCTGCCGTTGCCGTCGACGGAAATCGCGATCCGTGACGAGGATGGCAATACGCTGCCCTTCGGCGAGGTCGGCGAGATCTGCATCAGAGGCCCGCAGGTCATGGCCGGCTACTGGAACCGTCCCGACGAGACCGCGAAGGTGATGACGGCCGACGGCTTCTTCAAATCCGGCGACATGGGCTTCATGGACGACAAGGGCTACACCAAGATCGTCGACCGCAAGAAGGACATGATCCTGGTTTCCGGCTTCAACGTCTATCCGAACGAGCTGGAGGACGTGGTGGCGCAGCACCCTGGCGTGCTGGAAGTGGCCGCTATCGGCGTGCCGGACGAGCATTCGGGCGAAGTGCCGAAATTGTTCGTCGTCAAGAGGGACCCGGGGCTGACCGTCGAGACGCTGCTCGCCTATTGCCGCGAGAACCTGACCGGCTACAAGCGGCCGAAATATATCGAGTTCCGCACCGAGTTGCCGAAAACCAATGTCGGCAAGATCTTGAGGCGCGAACTGCGCGGATAGTTCCGGCTGAGATCGGGCTCGCGGCGCGGCTGTTCGCGCGGGGGCAGCGTGCCGTTTCGAGGCTGCGGTTGCCGTGGTTGCGGGCCATGGTGCCGGCATGCGAAGTTGCCGGCATTACCGATGGAGATTCGCCGATGGTGCCGAGAACGTCCGCTCTGGTCCTGCTGCTGCTTCTGGCTGGCTGCGCCGGCGATTACTCGCTGGTATCGCGGCAGGACGCCGACCTGCAGTCGTCGCTGCAATACGACAAGGTCGAATGCAAGCAACTGATCGCGCAGCGCGATGGCCTCGCCAAGGCGAATGGGCTGACGTCGAACGCCAAACCGGTCTTCGCTGAAACGCCGCTCGGCCTCGGCCCAGTGCTGCCGGACATCCGGTCGGCCAAGCGGCAATCATCCGACAAGGCCTCCGCCCAGATCGATGCGATGAACCGCTCGCTGATCCGGCGTCAGTGCATCCCGAAGCCGGCCACGACTTGATCGGGACGGCTTCTGCCCAAAAGTCCAGCGTCTGAAGCGGTGTGCTGCGGCTCGGACCGGGCTGGAAAAGCCTAGTAGCCGGCGGCGCGGTCGACCGTGTTTTGCAGAGCCTCGCCGCGCTCCACGGCTGCCATCTGAGCCAGCATGGTCGGCACCAGGTGATTGGGGTCCGACGTGGCGGCCGCATGCGGCGTCACATAGACCTTCGGGTGGCTCCATAGCGGGCTTGTCTTGGGCAGCGGCTCCACCTCGAACACGTCGAGGCTTGCCTCCTTCAGGGTGCCGTCGTCCAGCGCGCGCAGAATGTCGGCATCCTTCTGCAGGCGGCCGCGGCCGGCATTGATCAGCACGGCGCCGCCGAGCCCGTTGCGTCGCCGCAATTCCTTCAGCAGGCCGTAGTTGACGATGCCCTGGGTGGTCGGCGTCAAGGGCAGAAGCACGACCAGGATATCGGTGGCGTTGAGGAAGGGGATCAGCCCGTTGTCGCCAGCATAGGTGGTCACACCCTCCATCGGCCGCACGGAGCGCGACCAGCCATTGACACGAAAGCCCAGCGACAAAAGCACCGAGGCGGCCGCACGGCCGAGCGTGCCCAGCCCCATGATGCCGACCGAAATATCGTTGGCCGGCCGTTGTTGCGGCTCGTGCCAGGTCTTCTTCTGTTGCTGGTGGCGATAGAGCATGCCCTGGCGGTGATGGTCGAGAACGCGCCAGACCACATATTCGGTCATGTACTGGGTGAGGTTGTCGGCCACCACCTTGACGATCGGCACGTTGGGCAGGCCGGGATCGTTGAAGATATGGTCGACGCCGGCGCCGATCGAAAAGATGGCGCGCAGATTGGGCAGGCCGGCAAGCAGGTTCGGCTTGTGTTTCCACACCACCGCATAGGTGATCGACGGGTCGTCCTTGCCGGCCGGCTCGGTCACCACGTCGCGTTCGGCCGAAAGAAGCTCATGCCAGCGCTGCGGGTGGAACCCGGTGACGGAAAGCAGGATGCGGCCTTTGTCCAGAACAGGCATTCTTTCTTCTTCCCCCGAATATGTGCTGAGGCCCGACCGCTATTCGCTGACGGCGCCGAGCGGCGCGGTCTCGATGCGGAAGGCGGCCGAGATCAGGGCCTTAGTATACTCGGTCTGCGGCCGCTCGAAAATTTGTTCTGATGGTCCAGCCTCGACCACCTTGCCGTTGCGCATGACAATGACGTCGTTGGCGAGCGCCCGGATCACCTTCAAATCGTGGCTGATGAACAGATAAGCGAGGTTATGCTTGGCCTGCAGGCTGCGCAGCAGATCCACAACCTGCGCCTGCACGCTCATGTCGAGCGCCGAGGTCGGTTCGTCCAGCATGACGAAGCGCGGCTTCAGCACCATGGCACGCGCGATCGCCACGCGCTGGCGCTGGCCGCCGGAGAATTCGTGCGGATAGCGGAAGCGCGTCGTGGGATCGAGCCCGACCTCGGTCAACACGTCGACCACACGCGTGTCGCGTTCGTCGGGCGTCAGCTTCGGCTCGTGGATCTTCAGCCCTTCCTCGATGATCTCTGCTATCGACATGCGCGGGCTGAGCGAGCCGAATGGATCCTGGAAGACGATCTGCAATTCGCTGCGCAGCGGTCGCATGGCGCCGAACGAAAGCTTGTTGATGTCGCGGCCGTCGAACTGGATCGCGCCGGTGGACGAGATCATGCGCGACAGCGCCAGGCCGAGCGTCGTCTTGCCGGAGCCGGATTCGCCGACCACGCCCAGTGTCTGGCCGGCGCGCACGGTGACATCGATGCCGTCCACCGCCTTCACGTGATCGACCGTCTTGCGGAAGAAACCCTGCTTGATCGGGAACCAGACCTTGATGTCGTTGCCGCGCATGACCGCCTTGGCCGTCTCGTCGGCGACCGGCGGCCGGCCTTTCGGTTCGGCGGCAAGCAGATGCCGCGTATAGGCATGCTGCGGATTGGCGAAGATTTCCCTGGTCGGGCCGGTCTCCACGATCTTGCCCTTGGTCATGACGCAGACGCGGTCGGCGATCTTGCGCACGATGCCGAGATCGTGGGTGATGAACAGCATCGACATGCCGTTCTTCTGCTTGAGCCTGGCCAGCAATTCGAGGATCTGCGCCTGCACCGTCACGTCGAGCGCCGTGGTCGGCTCGTCGGCGATCAGGAGTTGCGGTTCGTTGCCGAGCGCCATGGCGATCATGACGCGCTGGCGCTGGCCGCCGGACAGCTGGTGCGGATAGGCGTCGAGCCGTTTTTCCGGCTCGCGGATACCGACCTCGTTGAGCAGTTCCACGGTGCGCTTGCGTGCCTGCGCCTCGCCCATGCCCTGGTGCGTTCTGAGGATCTCGCCGATCTGCCGCTCGATCGTGTGCAGCGGATTGAGCGAGGTCATCGGCTCCTGGAAGATCATGGTGATCTTGTTGCCGCGCACGCGCCGCAGCTGCCGCTCGTCCAGCGAAAGCAGATCCTCGCCGCCGAACAGGATCTGCCCCGACGGATGGCTGGCGGGCGGATAGGGCAGAAGCTTCAGCACCGACAGCGCCGAAACCGACTTGCCGGAGCCGGATTCGCCGACCAGCGCTACGGTTTCGCCCTTGGCGATGTCGAAGGAAATGTGGTCGACGGCGGTCGAGACCTTGCCGCCTTGCAGGAAGGCAACCGAAAGGTCGCGGACGGAAAGAAGAGGGGTCTCGCTCACTTGAACGTCTTCCTCGGATCGAAGGCGTCGCGGGTCGCTTCGCCGATGAAGATCAGCAGCGACAGCATCAGCGAAATGACGACAAAGCCGGACAGGCCGAGCCAGGGTGCGTTGAGGTTGCGCTGGCCTTGCTTCAGCAGTTCGCCGAGCGAGGCCGAGCCGGGCGGCAGGCCGAAACCGAGGAAATCGAGCGACGTCAGCGTCGAGATCGAGCCGTTGAGGATGAAAGGCAGGAAGGTCAGCGTCGCCACCATGGCGTTGGGCAAGAGGTGGCGGAAGATGATGGTGTGGTTCGGCACGCCGAGCGCGCGGGCCGCGTTGACATATTCGAAGTTGCGGGCGCGCAGGAATTCGGCGCGCACGACACCGACGAAGGCGACCCAGGAGAACAACAGCATCAGGCCGAGCAGGATGAAGAAGCCCGGCGGCAGCACCGCCGCCACGATGAGCAGCAGATAGAGCACCGGGATGGCCGACCAGATTTCGATGAAACGCTGGAACAGGAGGTCGACCCAGCCGCCGAAATAGCCCTGAATGGCGCCCGCCGAGACGCCGATCAACGCCGAGCCGATGGTCAGTATCAGGCCGAACAGCACCGAAATGCGGAAGCCGTAGATGACGCGCGCCAGCACGTCGCGGGCCTGGTCGTCGGTGCCGAGCCAGTTCCAGTTGCCGACGACGCAGTCCGGGTCGGCTGCCTTCTGCGGATATTGCACGCAGCGTTTGTCGGCGCTGTATTGCCAGGAAGGCTTGGCGGGCGCCGCCTCCGGCACGGCGTTGTTGACGGTGCGATAGGAGTAGCGGATCGGCGGCCAGATCATCCAGCCATTGGCGTTGATCTCGTCGCGGATGACCGGGTCGCGATAGTCGGTGACGGCATAGAAACCGCCGAACTTCTCTTCCGGATAGGCGACCAGCACCGGGAACAGGATCTCGCCCTTGTAGGAGGCGATGATCGGCTTGTCGTTGGCGATGAACTCGGCGAACAGCGACAGCACGAACAGGACGAGGAAAATCCACAACGACCAGTAGCCGCGCCGGTTGGCCTTGAAGTTGGCCCAGCGGCGCTGGTTGAGCGGGGAGACGCGCGGTCGCGCCACCGGTGCGACCTCGGCGACGGGATTGGCAGCACGTTCGGCTGTCATACGTCCCTCCGCTCGAAGTCGATGCGCGGATCGATCCAGGTGTAGGTCAGATCGGAGATCAGGCTGATGAACAGGCCGATCAGGGACATGATGTAGAGATTGGCGAAGACGACCGGATAGTCGCGGTCGACCACCGATTTGAAGCCGAGCAGGCCGAGCCCGTCGAGCGAGAAGATGTTTTCGATGAGCAGTGAGCCGGAGAAGAAGGCCGAGATGAAGGCGCCTGGAAATCCGGCGATGACGATCAGCATGGCGTTGCGGAAGACATGGCCATAAAGCACCTGTCGCTGCGACAGGCCTTTCGCCCGTGCGGTCACCACATACTGCTTGCGGATTTCCTCGAGAAACGAGTTCTTGGTCAAAAGCGTCGTCGTGGCGAAGGCCGACAGCACCATGGCCGTCAGCGGCAGAGCGAGGTGCCAGAAATAGTCCAGGATGCGGTGCGGCCAGCTCAGCTGGTCCCAATTGTCGGAGGTCAGCCCGCGCAGCGGGAACCAGTCCCAGAACGAGCCGCCGGCGAACAGGATCATCAACAGGATGCCGAACAGGAAGCCCGGAATGGCGTAGCCGATGATGACGATGGCGCTGGTCCAGGTGTCGAAGGGCGAGCCGTCCTTCACCGCCTTGCGGATGCCGAGCGGGATCGAGATCAGGTAGGAAAGCAGGGTGATCCACAGGCCGATCGAGATCGAAACCGGCATCTTTTCAAGGATCAGGTCGACCACCGAAATGTCGCGGAAATAGCTGTCGCCGAAATCGAAGCGGGCATAGTTCCACAACATCAGCCCGAACCGCTCCAGCGGCGGCTTGTCGAAGCCGAACTGCTTCTCCAGCTTGGCGATGAATTCGGGATCGAGGCCCTGCGCGCCGCGGTATTTCGAACTCACGTCGCCGGCAACGTCGAAATTGGTGCCGCCGAGATCGCCGCCACCCCCGCCACCCAGCCGGTCGCTGGCGCTGCCGCCCTGGTTGGTCAGCTTGGCGATGACCTGCTCGACCGGTCCGCCAGGCGCGAACTGCACCACGGCGAAGGAAATCGCCATGATGCCGAACAGCGTCGGGATCATCAGCAGCAGGCGGCGCAGGATATAGGCGCCCATCAGGCTCTGCCTCGCGGGTCGCTGTGTCGGATGCCGTTCAAACCGTCAGGCTTTGCCAATCTTCGCCGCCTTGTCCTTATCCAGCCACCAAAGCGTCTCCACCGGGAAGGCATAGTCCGGTTTCGGCTCCTTGAAGCCGAACATGTCCCAGAACGCCACCCAGTGATTCGCGTTGAGATAGTTTGGAATCCAGTCGTGCCGCGCGCGCAAGACCCGATCGAGCGCGTGCATGGCAACGACCAGGCTTTGCCGGTCCTTGGCAACACCAACCGCGTCGATCAGTGCGTCGACGGCCGGGTCCGCGACGCCGGCGTAGTTCCGGGTGCCTGGCATCGCGGCACTGCGCGAATGGAAGAACTGTTCCATGTCGTCCTTCGTCGGCGTCGGTGAAAACTGAAACGCGACCACGACCAGGTCGAAATCGAACGCCGAAAGGCGCCGCTGATATTGCGGCGTGTCGACGATGCGGAAGGTGGCGTCTATGCCGATGGCGCGCATATTTTCGACGAAAGGCGAGAGGACGCGCGAAAACACCTCCTCGTCGGTCAGCAATTCCAGGGTCAGCGTTTCGCCCTTGTCGTTCTGGACAAAGGCGCCATTACGCTTCCAGCCGGCTTCGGCGAGCAGCCTTGACGCGGTGCCGAGCATCTTGCGGTCTCGGCCCGAACCGTCGGAGACCGGCTGCATCACCGCCTCGCCGAATGCTTCTTCAGGAACCTTGCCACGCAACGGCTCCATCAAGGCGAGTTCGGCGGCGGTCGGCTTGCCTTCGGCGCGATAATCGGAAAGTTCGAACAGCGATTGCGAGCGCTGGTAGAGACCGTAGAAGAAGTTCCGCTGCGTCCACTCGAAGTCGAAGCAGAAGCCGATCGCCTCGCGCACCTTGATGTCGTGAAAACGGTCGCGACGCTGATTGAGCGCCATGGCCTGCATGCGCGGCCGTTTCTCGGTCGGGAACTCGCGCTTGACGACCCTGCCTTCCTTGACGGCCGGAAAATCATAGTCGATCGCCCAGCTGCGCGAGACGGATTCCTCGCGAAAGAAGACGTCGCCTTTCTTGAGAGCCTCGAAATTGGCGCGGCGTTCGAGATAAAAATCGATGCGGATACGGTCGAAATTGTTCTGGCCGCGATTTACCGGCAAGTCCTTGCCCCAATAATCGGCGACGCGCTCATATTCGATGGTCTGGCCGGCAGCCACCTTGCCGACCCTGTAGGCGCCGGAGCCAAGCAACGGACGCATGCCGCCCTTGAACCCATTGGCCTCGATATCGGCCTTGGACAGGATCGGAAAGCCAATCAGCGAGAGGATGAGACGTTCGGTCTGTTTGCCGTCGAAAACCAGGCGCAGCGTCTGCTTGTCGTCGGCGATGGCATCAGCGAGATGCGCGAGCGGAATGGAGAAATCCGGAGCGCCGTCCGTCTTCAGAAGCTTGTAGCTGAAAGCGGCATCTTCCGCGGTGAGCGGCGAACCGTCGTGGAAACGCGCTTCGGGCCTGAGCTTGAAGGTGAAGGAATTGCGGTCAGGTGCAATCGTCACCGTCTCGGCGACCAGACTGTACGATGAATCGGGCTCGTCCAGCGCCGATGCCATGAGCGAATCGAAGCACAGTTCCATCCGGGGCGGCGCGTCGCCCTTGAGAATGAACGAATTCAGCGTGTTGAAGGTCTGCGGGTTCTGGTTGAACACCCAGCTGGACGGCGCGAAGTTGAACGTGCCGCCCTTCGGAGCGTCCGGGTTCACATAGTCGAAGTTCTTGAAACTGACCGCATATTTGAGGTCGCCGAAGGCAGAGAGCCCGTAAAGGGGTGTTTGTGTCGGGCTGGCGGCGAAGACCCGGCTCGGCAGAAGTGTCGCTGCGGCGGTCGCTGCGCCAAGCGCCAGCACTTCGCGGCGGGAAGGGCCCGCCATCAATTGAGGCCCTTGTATTTGGCGGCCAGCGCCTTTTCCTTATCGACGTCGATCCACCAGGAATCGAGATCCGGCCCGACATAGGTCGGCTGCTTGTCGGGAATGCCGAATTTGTTCCAGTAGGCCAGCCATACATTCGGGCGCGAAAACTGTGGCACCACGTAGAAATTCCACAACAGCACGCGGTCGAGCGCCCGGGTCGCGGCAACCTGATCTTCCCGGTTGGAAGCGAAGATAACGCGATCGACCAGCGCATCGACGACCGGATCCTTGATGCCGGAATAATTGCGCGAACCGGGCGAGTCGGCTGCCTTTGACGACCAGTAATCGCGCTGCTCGTTGCCGGGGGAGTCCGATTGCGGCAGCACCACGGTCGTCATGTCAAAGTCGAAATTGCGGACGCGGTTGACGTACTGGCTGCTGTCGACGAAGCGCAGCGTGGCGACGATGCCGATCTTGCGCAGCATGGCGACATAGGGATTGAGCGTCGCCTCGGCGCCTTGCCGGAAGTCGAGAATCTCGAAGGCGAAGGGCTGGCCGGTCTTGGTGTTGACCATCTTGCCGTCCTTGATCGCCCATCCTGCCTGGGCGAACAGGTCCACGGCGGCCTTCAACACCTTGCGCTCGGCCTGCGGCGTATCGAAGGCGGGGATCTTGAATTCGTCAGTAAAGAGCTTCGGCGAAAGCTTGTCCTTGTATTGATTGAGGATTTCCAGCTCCTTGCCCTGTGGCAGGCCGCTGGAGGCCAGCTCCTCGCTGCCGATGAAGTAGCTGGTGATGCGGGTGTTCAGCCCGAAGGACTGGGTGCGATTGATGGTGTCGAAATCGTAGAGATAAGACAGCGCCTGGCGCACGTGCCGATCCTGGAACAGCGGCCGGCGTGTGTTGATTCCGAAACCCTGCATGCGTTGCAGCGAGGTGGCCTTGAACTCCTTCTTGATGACGTCGCCGGCTTTCAGTGCCGGGAAGTCGTATTTTGTCATCCAGCCTCGGGCGCTGTTTTCAGCGTTGATGTCTTCCAGCCCGCCCTTGGTGAAGGCAAGCCAGGCAGCGCTGTCATCGAGAAAATAGACATAGCGCTTGGTGTCGAAATTCTCGCGGCCGATCTTCACCGGCAGTTTGGCTCCCCAGTAATCGGGAACCCGTTCCCAGACGATTTCGGCGCCGGCCTTGAAGCTTTTCACCCTGTAGGCAGCGGAGCCGAGCGGAATTTCCAGCGTCGGCTTGGTCACGTCGCGCTTGTTGCCCTTGGCGTCCGTGCCTTCCCACCAATGCTTCGGCAGGATGGCAAGGTCGCCCATGATCTTGGGCAGTTCGCGGTTGCCCTTCTGGTTGAAGCGGAATTCCACCTCGCGGTCGCCGACCGCCACCGCCTCGGTGACGTTGTCGAAATAGCGGTTGTACATCGGGCTGTTCGCCTTCAGCACGTTGAACGACCAGATTACGTCGTCGACGGTGATCGGCTTGCCGTCGTGCCATTTCGCGCGCGGATCGAGGCGGTAGGTGGCTGACGAATAGTCCGCCGGGTATTTGTAGGCTTCCGCGACCAGCGGATGGCTGACGCTGCCTTCGTCGATCGCCTGTTCCATCAGCGTGTCATAAAGCAGGCCGCCGCCGAACGCCGCGAAGCCAGCTGCCGGCGAGCCTTGAACGATGTAGGGATTGAAGCTGTCGAAGCTGCCCACGACGGTCGAATTCAGCGTGCCGCCTTTGGGCGCGTCAGGATTGACGAAGTCGTAGCGCTGGAAATTCTCGCCGTATTTCGATTCGCCGAGCAGCGAGGATGTGGTGCGCCATTCGTCGGCCGATGCCGCCTGGATGCCGATGACAAGGGCGGCACCCGCCGCCAGGAACTTCAAGGGCATACCGAGCCGGAAACGCTGCATTCGTGATCCTTCTGCCTATGGCTGGCGGTTCGTGCCGGCACTTTAGCTTATTCGCGGTCAGCCGAAACCGGCGGAGACCAGCTTCTTGCCCGCGAACAACAAAAAAGCCGGGGTGAACCCGGCTTTTTCGTGATCATTGCTAGGATAAATCCGTCACTGCGCGGGCTTTGCCTCGGCCGGCTTGGCATCCGCCGGGGCGGAAGCAGGCGTGGCTGCCGGCGCGGCACCGGCTTCCGGCAGCGCTGCCGGGCTGTCGGAAAGCGTGCGCAGATAGGCAAGCAGGTTACCGCGGTCCTCGTCCTTGGGCAGGCCGGCGAAGCCCATGGCGGTGCCCTTCACGAAGCCCTTCGGCGAAGTCAGGAAATGGTTGAGGTTCTCGAAGCTCCACTTGGTATCGCCACCCTTGGCGAAATCCTTCATGCCGGCCGAATAGGCGAAGCCTTCATGATGGGCAACCGGGCGGTTGACGATGTCCCACAGGTCCGGACCGACCTTGTTGGGGCCGCCCTTTTCGCCGCTGTGGCAGGCCTGGCACTTCTTGAAAACGGCGGCACCGGCGTCGGCAGTGCCCGCGGCCAGAAGCTCGGCGACCGGCTTGGCGGCCTTGACTTCCTTGGCGCCACCACCGGCTGCTTCGGGCTCAGCCGCCTCGATCGTGAAGCCGGGCTTCGCGGGCTTGGGTGCGGCGAACAGCGAGTCGGAGACGATACCGACCGAGAAGACCACGAACACGGTTCCCAGCAGGCCGGCCAGTATCTTGTTGACTTCGTTGGAATCCATGCACCCCAGCTCCCTTTTCCGGCGGACCGTTCCGTCCTTCCGGCCGTCGGTATCGAGACCCTCCCCGTCGAGGGGGCCAAATCGGGCGGAAACTAGGTCTTTTGCTATTCGGTTGCAACACCTATAAGGGCGCTTCCAGTGAGACCTTTTGCCACTTTCCGCCTTACCCATCCCAGTTCCGCGTCATCCATGTCCACCTTGATCCTGATTCCGGCCCGCATGGCCTCCACCCGTCTGCCGGGCAAGCCGCTGGCCGACATAGCCGGCAAGCCGATGATCGTTCATGTCGCGGCCCGCGCCGCCGAGGCGGGGCTCGGCCGTGTCGCGGTGGCGACCGACACCGAGGCGGTGGCACAGGCCGTTCGCGCCCATGGCTTCGAGGCGGTGATGACCCGCGCCGACCACCAGTCCGGCTCGGACCGCATCTTCGAGGCGCTGACCGCGCTTGATCCGAAAGGCGAGGTCGAGACGGTCGTCAACGTGCAGGGCGACCTGCCGACCATCGAGCCGGGCATCATCGGCGCTGCGTTGAAGCCATTCGAGGACAGCGCGGTCGACATCGCCACGCTTGGCGTCGAGATCACGCGCGCGGAAGAAAAGACCAACCCGAATGTGGTCAAGATCGTCGGCTCGCCTCTGTCCGGAACCCGGCTCAGGGCGCTCTATTTCACCCGCGCCACCGCCCCATGGGGGGAAGGCCCGCTCTATCACCACGTGGGGCTCTATGCCTATCGCCGCGCCGCGCTGGAGCGCTTTGTTGCGCTGAAACCGTCGGCGCTCGAGCAGCGCGAGAGCCTCGAGCAACTGCGCGCGCTGGAGGCCGGCATGCGCATCGACGCCGAAATCGTCCGCTCGGTCCCGCTTGGCGTCGATACGCCCGAGGATCTGGAACGCGCGCGCGAAATACTGTCACACTGAAGGTTGAAGCATGTCTCCTGCCCCCACCAACCGCATCTCTTTCCAGGGCGAACCGGGCGCCAATTCCGACACCGCCTGCCGCAACATGTTCCCGACGATGGAACCGCTGCCCTGCCCGACCTTCGAGGATGCGTTCAACGCGGTGGAAAGCGGCAAGGCCGATCTCGCCATGATCCCGATCGAGAACACCATCGCCGGGCGCGTCGCCGACATTCATCACCTTCTGCCGGAATCGAAACTGCACATCATCGGCGAATATTTCCTGCCGATCCATTTCCATCTGATGGTGCTGCCCGGCGTCCAGCGCGCCGAGATCAAGACCGTGCATAGCCATATCCATGCGCTTGGCCAGTGCCGCAAATACATCCGCAAGAATGGCTGGAAGCCGGTGGTGGCCGGCGATACCGCCGGCTCCGCCAAGCAGGTGGCGGCCATAAAGGACCGCACCATGGCGGCGCTGGCGCCACGGCTCGCCGCCTCCCTCTATGGGCTCGATATCCTGGAAGAGAATGTCGAGGATACCGATTCCAACGTCACGCGCTTCGTCGTGCTGACCAAGTCGAAGCAATGGGTGGAACGCCCCTCGCCCGACGCCAAGATGATGACGACCTTCATCTTCCGCGTGCGCAACGTGCCGGCCGCGCTCTACAAGGCCATGGGCGGTTTCGCCACCAACGGCGTCAACATGACCAAGCTGGAGAGCTATCAGCTGGGCGCCTTCACCGCGACGCTGTTCTACGCCGACATCGAGGGACATCCGGAGGACCCGGGCGTGAAGAACGCGCTGGAGGAGCTGCGCTTCTTCTCCAAGGAAGTGCGCATCCTCGGTGTCTACCCGGCCAGCGATTCGCGCGAGCAGTGGAAAGTGGCGGACTGAGGTCCTGCCACTAGGGCAGCACGGCTTCCGCTTCGATCTCGATCAGCCATTCCGGCAAGGACAGTCCGGTGACGATGATCCAGGACGAGGGTGGCGGATTGCTTGGGAAAGCGCGGCGTAGTGCTTCTGTGATCGGCCTCTGATCGTCCCGCGCCGCCTCGGCGATGTAGATGCGCAGCATCACCACATGCGAAAGATCGCCACCCGCCTGCTTCAGCAGATAGTCGATATTGTCGAGCGCTTTAACGGTTTGCGCGCCGATGCCGCCCTCGACGGTCTTTTCGTTCTCGTCGACGCCCACCTGGCCCGAAAGCAGCAGCCTGCGGCCTCCCTCCACCATCATCGCCTGGCTGAAACCATATTGAAGGCTGTCGAACAGCCCGTCGGGATTGATCGTGTGGCGTTGCGTCAAGGCAGGCTCCGGCTGGCAGGTCGATCGAGCGGCCGCGCTCGCGTGGCGGCGGAACCGTCATATCGGAGTGGTGGATGTGGATTTCCAGCCCGGCGGCTCGGTTCGATCATCCAAAACGATACCTGTCACGGGCAGGGCTCGAACGTCAGCTTCGTTGCGCCAGCTGCAATTCAGCCTTCGCTGTCTACCCAGGCCTTGATCAGGTGATGCGCGATGGCGCCGGGCGGCGGCGTCATCAGCCCGTCCGGATGCCTTCGCTCCAGCATCTGCCGCGTCTCCTCGCGCGAGAACCAGCGGCAATCCTCCAATTCGTTGAGATCGGGCTGGATGTCCTCGTTCAGCGCCTCGCCGAAACAGCCGATCATCAACGAATAGGGGAACGGCCAGGGCTGGCTTGCGTGGTAGACAACGCGGCCAAGCCGGATGCCGGCCTCTTCCAGCGTTTCGCGGCGCACGGCGGCTTCGATCGTCTCGCCGGGCTCGATGAAGCCCGCGAGCGAAGAATACATGCCGGGCGAAAAATGCGGGCCGCGGCCGAGCAGGCATCGTTCACGCGACACGGTCAGCATGATCGCCACCGGATCGGTACGGGGAAAATGGTCGGTGCCGCAGGCCGGGCAGTGGCGCCGGTAGCCGCCGGCACGCATTTCGGACGGGTTGCCGCATTTCGAGCAGAAGCGGTGGCTGGCGTTCCATGACAGGAGTGCAGCGCCCTGGGCGAGGGCGCCGAGCGCGGCCTCGTCGATGAGCCCCTGGATGTAGACGGAGCGATGGTCGATCGCCTTGATCGTTTCAGGCAGAGCTTCCGGAACCATCGCCGCCGGCGCCGCCAAGATGGGCGTTCCATCGGAAAAACCGAGCAGAATCGCATCGGCGAGCTGAGTCTCGACGCCCTGGCTCTCGGCCTGGTCGAACCAGGGATCGAAGGCGCCGTCCTTGAGCTTGAGATACAGTCGGCCGTCCCGCATCGGCAGGATGCGGGCGCGGGGGTCGGCCAGCGCAACCGTCACGCAATCGTCGGAACGGTGTTCGGACTGGCGGTCGATATGGTTGCCGGCAAAACCGACGAACTGGCTGGGCTCGCGCAATGGTGCGTCGAACAGGCGGAAGCTCATTGGGGAAACTCGGAGGTCAGGAGGTCGGGGGACTTTGTCCGCGATTTATAGCGCTGCCTTCACCTGTTCGGCAAACCGGTGAAGGTCGGACCGTTTGTAAGGCTCACGCAAGCCGTGGCCCCAGACCGGGCCCGGCCAGCCAGGGTCGCCCTCGTTGCGGGCGATGACATGGAGATGGAGCTGCCGGACGATGTTGCCGAGGGCGCCGGTGTTGATCTTGGTGCAGCCGGTCGCCCGCTTCAGCGCTTGCCCCACCATATTGGCTTCGAAGGTCAGCATCGCCTGGTCGAGCGGCGTCAGGTCATGCAATTCCTCGATGCCGTGCCGTTGTGGCACCAGGATGAGCCAGGGCCAGCGGCAGTCGTTCATGATGCGCAGTTCGCACAGGCCGAGCCACAACAATTGTTCGCTGTCTGCCTCCAACCGGGCATCCAGCGAAAATCCGGCCTTCAGGCCAGGCAGCATCGGCATTCCCCCAGAGGTTTGGAGGAAGGCTAAAACGGCGCAGAGCCCGCCGCAAGCACTTCCTTGCCCTGCCCCAATGATCTGTCATGGCACTCCACCCTTGCATTCCGCCGCCAAATTGCCGATATGGGGGTGGGAGGTTGGTGGTGGACGATCCACTCGCCAACCGGGTCAGGTCCGGAAGGAAGCAGCCCTAACGAGCCCGGAACGGGTCATTGTTCCAGCCTCCCGCCTTCTTCGCCCTTCTCCCGCGGTCCTTCTGTCGCTAACAATGACGACGCGCAGTTCAGCGGGTGAAACTCTTTTGCGGGAACAGGCTCCAGGGAGCATTGAGGGCGGATGAGCGAAGCCGGAAACAAATCCGCACCGGAAAAAGCCCCCGGCGGCTACCGTGTCCTGGCGCGCAAATACCGCCCGTCCAATTTTTCGGAACTGATCGGCCAGGAGCCGATGGTGCGGACGCTGACCAATGCGTTCTCCACCGGCCGTATCGCGCAGGCCTGGATGCTGACCGGCGTACGCGGCGTGGGAAAGACAACCACCGCGCGTATTCTTGCGCGCGCCCTCAACTATAAAACGGCCGAAATAGACCGCCCCTCCGTCGATCTTTCCGTGCCGGGCGAACACTGCCACGCGATCATGGAAGGCCGCCATGTCGATGTCATCGAGATGGACGCCGCCTCCCACACCGGTATCGACGACATTCGCGACATCATCGACCGCGTGCGCTATGCGCCCGTCTCGGCCCGCTACAAGGTCTACATCATCGACGAGGTTCACATGTTGTCGACGCAGGCCTTCAATGGCCTGCTGAAGACGCTGGAAGAGCCGCCGCCGCATGTAAAATTCATCTTCGCCACCACCGAGATTCGCAAGGTGCCGATCACGGTTTTGTCGCGTTGCCAGCGTTTCGACCTGCGCCGCATCGATGCCGCCATGATCAAGGCCGACCTTCGGCGTATCGCCGGGCTCGAACAGATCGAGGTCGAGGACGACGCGCTCGCCATGGTCGCGCGCGCCGCCGAAGGCTCGATGCGCGATGCCCAGTCAATCTTCGATCAGGCGATTGCCCACAGCGCCGGCAATGTCACGGCGGAGGCGGTGCGCTCGATGCTCGGCCTTGCCGACAGGGCCCGTATCGTCGACCTGTTCGAACAGGTCATGAAGGGCGACGTCGCTTCGGCCCTGCAAGGCTTGCGGGCGCTCTACGATGTCGGCGCCGATCCGGCCGCCGTTCTCACCGATCTTGCGGAATTCAATCACCTGGTTACGCGCCTGCGCTTCGTGCCGGGCGCCGCGGACGATGCGGCGCTGAGCGAGGACGAGCGCGTGCGCGGCCTCGAGTTCTCGCAAACGCTCTCCGTGCGCGTGCTGTCGCGCAGCTGGCAGATGCTGCTCAAGGGCATTCCGGAGGTGCAGAACTCCAACCGCCCGGTGAGTGCCGCCGAAATGGTGCTGATCAGGCTTGCCCATGCCGCCGATCTGCCAACGCTCGACGAGGCCTTGAAATCGCTGGAAGCCGGCCTGCCGCTATCGTCCGCGACGGCGCGTGCCAATGGCAGCCCAACTCCCAACGGTGGCGGCAATACAGCCTCCGCTGCTGCAATGGCGTCGACGCGCATGCCGGTTACGTCCGGCGGTGGCCAGACCATGCGGCTCGTCGAGCCTGTCGCCGCGCCGGCCTTTGTGCCCGCACCGGAACCGGTGCAGGAACAGCAGACTGTGTCGGTCAAATCGCTGGCCGACATCGTCTCCCTCGCCGATCAAAACCGCGACATCGCTTTCAAGGTGCTGGTCAAGCGTTATGTCAGGCCGGTGCGATTCGAGCTGGGCCGTATCGACGTGACGCTGACGCCCGACGCTCCGAAGATGTTGCTGAACGACATGACCTCGAAGCTGCGGGCCTGGACCGGCCGCAGCTGGCTGGTGTCGCTGTCGAAGGAAGAGGGCGGCCCGACCATGGCCGAAGCCGAATCCGCGCGGCGTGAAAGCGCCATCTCCGATGCGCGCGCCGATCCGGCCGTGGCAGCGATCCTCGCCCGGTTCCCCGGCGCAAAGATCATCGACGTGCGCATTCCCGATGCCCCCGGTGGCGACGACGCGGACGAAAATCTGCCGTCGGAACCCGTGGCCGACGACGATACCGATATTTGAGAAGGACAAGACGATGAAAGATCTGCTCGGCCTGATGGGCAAGGCAAAGGAAATGCAGGCCAAGTTCCAGACCATGCAGGAGGAGATCGCTGGTCTCGAAGCCACCGGTCAATCCGGTGGCGGTCTGGTCAGCATCACGCTGACCGGCAAGTTCGAGATGAAGGTTTTGAAAATCGATCCGTCGTTGTTGAAGGAAGGCGAGGCCGAAATTCTGGAAGACCTCGTGCTGGCAGCACACAACGACGCCAAGACGAAGGTCGAGCAGGTGATGCAGGAAAAGACCAAGGCTTTGACTGCCGGCCTGCCGCTACCGCCCGGTATGAAACTGCCGTTTTAAGCGGCAAGACAATATACCATAATAATAGCGAGAGAATTGGAACAGAAAATCTTCATCAATTCTCTCGTTCTCGCTTTATTACAGAGTGTAACAATTAGTCATACATTGGTATTAACCCTTCAGTAACAGCTGTGGCACGCCGGTAAAATCCACGAATTGTTCACTCTGTTTGCCAAAGTAAGCCTTTGGCCATCTTTTTGCCCGAAAGTGTCTCATTCTTGCCGCATATCCTGGGGACAAGGCGGCGCGAAAATGAGGGACGTTTGTTGATCGCCAAGCGATGGAAAAGACCGTTCGTTCTGGGAACGGTGGTTCTGGCGCCCCTTTTGTTGGCCGCCTGCAGCCAGACAACCGGTAGCCACGGCATGTCGGTGACCAAATTCACCGATTCGGTCGCGCCGAGCTCCAAGGTTCGCCCCTACCGTTATTCCGCCCGCGATAAGGAATGCCTGTCGCGCGCGATGTTCTTCGAATCGAACCGTTCCAGCCGCGATGGCATGGTCGCCGTCGGCACCGTGGTGATGAACCGCCTGCGGTCCGGCAAGCATGGCAACGACGTCTGCACGGTTGTCGGCGAGCGTGGCCAGTTCGCGCCCGGCGTGATGACGCGCCGCATGAATTCCCGTGCCATGCCGGACGTGCAGGCGGCGGCCGAGGCCGTGCTCAACGGTGAGCGCTCCACCAAGCTGAAGAACTCGATGTACTTCCACACGGCGGGGCTGAAGTTCCCTTACAACAATATGCATTATGTGCTGGTTGCCGGCGGCAACGCCTTCTACGAAAAGCGCGGCCGCAACTGGCAGCCGCTGCCGGACGAGAACCCGGTTGCCATCGCCATGGCGACGCCGGCGGCACCGGTCGTGTCGAGCACGTCGACAGCCACCGCCTTCGCGACGACCAAGGCGACAAAAGCTGCCGTGACCGCGCCCGTGGTGATGGCTTCGGCCGAGCCGGCGCCGTTGCCGGTGATCACCGCTTCGGCTGTGCCGAGCGAACGACCGGCTCCGATCATGGCCTCCGCTTCGATGGCTGAACCGCAGCCGGTGATGTCGTTCCAGTCGACGCCGGACAATACCGACGCCATCGGCGCGCTCATCATGAGCGAGAGCCGTCCGCTGCAATGATCGGCGCGCCGGCCTGACCGGCGTCTCCGTTCGGATGGCGGTTTCCGTCCGCATCGTTGCGGACGCGCGCGGCTTTCAGTTTCAAACCGGCTGGAAAAATCCTACATCGGTGCGATGTCCAAGCGAATCGCCGGTCCCGAGATCGAACGCCTGATCCAGCTTCTGGCCAAGGTGCCGGGACTTGGCCCGCGTTCGGCACGCCGCGCCGCGTTGCACCTTATCAAGAAGAAGGATCAGCTGCTGTCGCCGCTCGCTGGTGCCATGAGCGAGGCAGCGGAAAAGGTGCGCATCTGCTCGAATTGCGGCAATGTCGATACCGCAGACCCCTGCATGATCTGCACCGATCCGCGCCGCGACGATGCGACGTTGATCGTGGTCGAGGACGTCTCCGACCTTTGGGCGCTGGAACGGGCTTCGGCCATGAACGTCCGCTATCACGTGCTCGGCGGCACGCTCTCGCCCCTGGACGGCATCGGGCCGGACCAGCTGAACATCCGTTCGCTGGTCGACCGCGTTGCCGCCGGCGCGATCAAGGAGATCATTCTGGCCGTCAACGCCACCGTCGAAGGCCAGACCACGGCGCATTATCTCACCGACCAGCTCTCCGGCTTCGAGGTGAAGGTGACGCGGCTGGCGCATGGCGTGCCGGTGGGCGGCGAGCTCGACTATCTCGACGAGGGCACGCTGGCAGCAGCGCTGAAGTCGCGCACGGCATTTTGATGCAGGGTTTTCGGGGAAGGGTCGGATGCACAGTTTGAACCCTCGCTACCTGCCCATCTTCCTGGCAAGGTTTTTGCTGTTGCTCGGGGTCGTTGCCGGTTTGACGGCCCCCGCCTCCGCCGCGTCCGTCGACGACCAATTCCGCGCTTGGCTGCAGAACGATCTCTGGCCCGAGGCCAAGGCAAAGGGCATTTCGCAGGCCACCTTCAAGGCCGCCTTCGACGGCGTGAGGCCCAACCTCAAGCTGCCCGATCTCGTCCTGCCGGGCGAGAAACCGAAGACGCCGAAGAAGCAGCATCAGGCCGAATTCGGTTCGCCGGGCGCCTATTTCGCCGAAAAGATCGTTGGCGCGGTCTCAAGCGGCGGCCGTGCGCGCGCCGGCAAATATACCGCCACGCTCAGCCAGATCGAAAAGCGCTACGGTGTTCCGGCGCCGATATTGCTGGCAATCTGGGGTCGTGAAAGCGGCTTCGGCACTGCCAAGATGCCGTACGATGCCTTCGAAGTGCTCGGCACCAAGGCCTTTCTGGCGACACGCAAGGACATGTTCCGCGAGGAGCTGCTGGCGGCGCTGGAGATCGTGCAACGCGGGCTGGCGCCGGTTGGCGCCATGAAATCCTCTTGGGCCGGCGCGCTCGGCCAGCCGCAATTCATGCCGACGTCTTTCCTGAAACACGCGGTCGATTTCGACGGCGACGGCAAGACCGATATCTGGAACTCGGTGCCGGACATCCTCGCGTCCATCGCCAACTATCTGACCCAGTATGGCTGGGTGAAGGGGCGCGGCTGGGGCTATGAGGTGACGGTGCCTGAAAGCGTGTCGTGTTCGCTGGAAGGACCGGACCGCGGCAAGCCGATCGCGGAATGGGCCAAGCTCGGCATCAAGCGTGTCGGCGGCAAGGCGTTCCCGGCAAGCGAGCAGAAAGCCGAGGGCTTCCTGATGATGCCGGCCGGCCGCAATGGTCCGGCGTTCCTCGCCACGCCCAATTTCTACGTGTTGAAGGAATACAATACGTCCGACCTTTACGCGCTGTTCATTGGCCTCGCCGCCGACCGTATCGCTCAAGGCGATCATCGATTTTCGGCGGACTGGGGCGCGGTCGGCGGGCTCTATCGCTCGGATATCGCAGCCCTGCAGCGCGCGTTGGAGAAGAAGGGCTACGACGTCGGCAGCGCGGATGGGCTGCCCGGCTTCAAGACCCGGCGCTCGATCGGCGAGTGGCAGGCCAAGAACGGCCGCGCGGCCACCTGTTACCCTGACACAGCACTGGTGCAGGCGGTGAAGTAACGGCGCGTTTGCGCCGTCATGCCGCCTTCGACAGTTCGCGGTGCACGTCTGCCAGAATCTCGAACGACCGCACGCGTGCCGCATGGTCGAAGACCTGCGCCGTCACCATCAGTTCGTCCGCCCCGGTACGCTGGATGAAGGTCTCGACACCTTGCCGCACCGTTTCCGGCGAGCCGACGACCGCGCAGGAGAGCGCCTGGTTGAGCATGGTGCGCGCGACGGGGTCGAGATCGCGGTCATAGTTCTCGACCGGCGGCGGCAGTTTGCCCGGTCGGCCGCTGCGCAGATTGACGAAAGCCTGCTGTAGCGATGTGAACAACAGCCGCGCCTCGGCGTCGGTCGGGGCGGCGATGACGTTGAGGCCCAGCATCACACGCGGCTTGTCGAGTTGTTTCGACGGTTCGAACCGCGTCCGGTAAACCTCCAGTGCCTGGTCGAGTTCGGCCGGCGCGAAATGCGATGCAAAGGCGTAGGGCAGGCCGAGCATGGCGGCGAGTTGCGCCCCGTATAGGCTGGAGCCGAGGATCCAGACGGGCACATCCTCGCCTTCACCCGGCACGGCGCGGATGCGCTGGCCTTCTTCCGCAGCTTCGAAATAGGCCATCAGTTCGACGACGTCGCGGGGGAAACTGTCCACGCCGGCGTCGAGATTGCGGCGCAGGGCGCGTGCGGTCAGCATGTCCGTGCCCGGCGCGCGGCCCAGTCCAAGATCGATGCGGCCGGGATGAAGGGCAGCCAGCGTGCCGAATTGTTCGGCGATCACCAGCGGTGCATGGTTGGGCAGCATGATGCCGCCGGCGCCAACGCGAATGGTGTTGGTGCCGCCAGCGACATGGGCGATCACCACGGCGGTGGCCGCGCTGGCGATGCCGGGCATGTTGTGGTGTTCGGCCAGCCAGTAGCGCTTGTAATCCAGCCGTTCGGCATGGCGGGCCAGATCCAGCGTGTTGGCCAGCGACTGCGCGGCGCTGCCGCCTTCGATGATCGGCGACAGGTCGAGAACGGAAAGATCGGTCATGGGCAGGCCCCGCTGGATGGTGAAACCGCATATAGGGTGGGGCCGATGAGGCAGCAAACCGACTGATTATGCCAGCGCTAACGCATCGGCCCGAAAATCGGGTTCAATTTTCGAAAGCACGACGCGCAAATTCAAAAGTGTTGGAGTACCCTTTGCTCGTCCGAATGGCCGCGCGGCGCTCTAATATGTCGTTGCATTGCAACATAAGCGTTCTATTCATGGCTGGCATACCGTTTTGGCGCTTGATCTCTGGCTTTGCGCGCGTATGTAAGCGGCGCACATAGACTTCAGGGAACTGGACTTGGCTATCTACAGGGAAAAAGACATTTTCGAGCGGCGTAATGCCGCGAACGAGGCAAAGAAGGCGCTTCTGGAGCGCTTCAAGGCGAAACCCGCAGCAGACGACCCCGCGGTGTTGGCCCGTCAGGCCGAACGCAAGGCGATTCTCGAGGCGCGCGCCGTGCGCGAGGCTGAGAAGGCTCGGCTGAAGCAGGAACGCCTGGCACGCGAAGCGGCCGAGAAGGCTGCGCGTGAAGCGGCTGCCGAGGCTGCAAGGCTGGAAGCCGAAGAGAAGGCACGCGAGGAAGCTGCCTTGCGCGATGCCGAAGAGAACGAGCGCATTGCCCGCGTTTTGGCCGACGAGGCCGAACGCAAGGCTAAGCGCGACGCACGTTATGCCGCGCGCAAGTCGCGCGTTGGCCGTACGCCCCCGGGCTTCTCGGCGCGCTGATTGCCTTCATGAACAAAAAAGACCCCGCTTCACCTCATGTGGAGCGGGGCTTTTGCATTTGCCGTCTAGCGGTAGCTGGGCCGGATTGACGCCGGTCTTACTGTCTGTCGAGCCGCGCCGGGCCGAGCATGCCCGTGTCGAGGCCGAAATCGACGATGCGCCCGGGCAGCGGCTGCCCGCGAACGAGCGCCGCACAGGCTTCGCCCATGGCGGCGGATGTCTGGATGCCGTAGCCGCCTTGTGCGACCAGCCAGAACAGGCTGGGCACGGAAGGGTCGAAACCGCCGACAAGGTCTCCGTCGCTGACGAAGGAGCGCAGGCCTGCCCAGACGCGGCTGGGGCGGCCCACGGGAAGCGTGGTCAACTCCTCGATACGGTGGATGCCGAGGGCGATATCCTCCATTTCCGGCTGCACGTCCTGCGGTGGCATCGGATCGGCATTGGCCGGCGAGCCCAGCAGCATGCCGGCATCGGGCTTGATGTAGCAGCTCTCGTCGGCGCTGATGAACATCGGCCAGCGGGTCACGTCCAGCCCGGCCGGCGGCGCGAACACGAAAGCGGTGCGCCGGCGCGGCTCCAGCCCGACCCGTTTGGCGCCGAGCAGGGCGCCGACTTCGTCGCCCCACGCACCGGCGGCATTGATCACGATCGGCGCGATATAGTCCTTGCCCGAGGCGGTGATGCGCCAGTCGGCACCGATCCGTTCGGCAGCGGTCACTTCGGCATTGTTGACGACGGTGCCCCCGGCACGCTTGAACCCGCGCAGATAGCCCTGGTGCAGGGCGTGCACGTCGATGTCTTCGGCCATTGAATTATAGACCGCACCGACCGTGCTTTCGGGGCGCAATACAGGAATCCAGGCTTTTGCGCCCTCGAAATCGAGCCGCTCGCCGGAGAGGCCGATCGAGCGGGCCGCCTCCTGATGTTCTTCCAGTAGATGCTCCTGCTCGGCGGACGCCACGACCAGCATGCCGCGCGGCGTCAGGATCGGATGCTCCGTAAAGCCGGCGGGCGGCGTTTCGAGGAAGGCCCGGCTCGCCTTGGTCAGCGCGCAGACCTGGCGCGTACCATAGGTTTCGCTGAACAGCGCGGCCGAGCGGCCCGTCGAATGGTAACCGGGCTGGCTCTCGCGCTCGAGCATGACCGTTTTCAGATGCGGCGCCAGCCAGTAGCCGACGGACGCGCCGGCAATGCCGCCGCCGATGATCAGGACGTCGGTCTTGACTGGCTCCTGCCGGTGGCCGGTTTCTTGTGTGGTCATCGGATGTTTCCTGGCGTCGGCTTCATCTCGACGCGACGTTTTCCTATGCGCTAAGCATTTTCAAAATTTGAAAACGACGTCAAGCGCCGGCTCGGCGCATGAACCCGAAAATCGGCATCGATTTTCGGGTTCATGCGCCATCTCAAAGTGCTAGAGCGTCCTTTGCGCGCCCGAACGGACGCGCGGCGCTCTAATGATCCAGCATCTCGATCAGCGCCGACTGGAAGTCCGGCTGCGCGCTGGAGCACACGGCAAGCACCAGCCCGTCGGCTTCGCTGACCGCGAGATAGGCATGTCCCATGGTGCTGTCGATGTAGATGCTTTCGCCCTTCTCCAGCCGCACCGGCGCATAATGCTCGGTGTGCACCTCAATGGTGCCTTCGAGCACATAGAGGAATTCCTCGCCGGAATGTTTGATGAGCGGGCCGAATTCATCCAGCGAGCGGGTGGTGATGCGCGTCAGCACCGGCACCATGCGCTTTTTGGTGATGTCGGTGCTGAGGTAAAGATAATCGTAGTTCTGGGTTTTTTGCCGCAGCCCGTCGCCCTGCAGATTGACTGATCGCCGGGTCAGCGGGTGGCCGGGGATTTCCGGTTCGGCCACCAGTTCCGCCATCGACAGGCCAAGCCCTTCGCTGATCTGCAGCAGCTTGTCGTAGGACAACGACATCTGGTCGTTCTCGACCTTGGACAGCGTCGACACCGCCACGCCCGTCTTGTGGCTGACATCGCTGAGCTTCCAGCCATGTCTCTGGCGCAGCGCCTTCAGGTTCGATCCGAGTTTCGGGTGCTTGGCCATCGATCCCCAATCATTGGTCCAGTTCGCCGATACGACGATAGCCGTTGACAATATCGGCAACAAGGAAAATCATTTGTCGTATCGGAAAATGGAATTCCCTTTCGCTGGATTGGGACACGAAAATCTGCCGGAGGCAGCTTCGGAGACGGTTGGCCGCGAAGTGGCCCGCCGTTGCCGGGGATTATCGTTTCGAGGAGGAAAGCAATGGCTCGGGAAGTGGAATGGGCGCGCATGACGGCGCCGGAGCTGCGCGCGATCGCCGAGCGCGGCAACGCACTGGCCATCCTGCCGGTCGGTTCGCTGGAGCAGCATGGGCCGCATTTGCCGGTCATCACCGATACAGCGAGCGCCGTTGCAGCGGCCGTGCGCGCGGCAAGGCTCGTCGCGGAAGACGTGCCGCTGGCGGTGCTGCCTGGCCTCTGGCTCGGCATGAGTGAACATCACCTGCCCTTCGGCGGCACCATCACGCTCGACTACGCCGCCTATCACGGCGTACTGCGGTCAGTCGCCCGCTCGCTGAAGGCACTCGGCTTCACCCGCCTGCTTATCGTCAACGGCCATGGCGGCAATGTCGATCCGCTGGCGGTCGCCATACGCGAACTGGCGGTCGAGTTCGACATGCCGATCGTGGCGACGACGCCGTGGTTCCTGGCGCAGGAGGAAACCTCCGCCCTGTTCGAAGCCGACGATGGCCCGAAGCATGCCTGCGAAGGCGAGGCTTCGGTCATGCTGGCAATCGCCGGAGACATCGTCAAAACCGACAAGTTCAAGGAGGCCGAAGCCTTGCAGGCCGGGCAGAACGAGGCACCGCATGGCGCTTCCCGCTTCTATTCCTTCTCCGAACGCGCGCCCAAGACCGGCACCTGGGGTTTTCCCAGCAAGGGCACGGCCGAGAAGGGCGAAAAGTTCCTGGCTCTGCACGCCCGCGAGGTCGCCAAACTGATCACCTCCGACATCCTGTGGACGCGGCCGGATCCGGTGTGGCGCCAGGGTCGCGGTCTGGAAACCACTGCCGGCCGCGTTGAATGAACCATCCATTGGGCGGCCCGCATATCAAGGAAGGCCGCCTTTCCACCCGCCGATGACACGACAATCAAGAAACGAAGGGGAAAGAACATGACAATTGTGCAGCGCGGCCGGTTGGTCACCAAGCTCGCTACCGGTGTCGCCATCACGGTCCTGTCCGGGCTGTTGGCCAGCCAGGCTTTCGCGAAGAGCCTCGTCTATTGTTCGGAAAGCGCGCCGGAGGGCTTTGATCCGGCGCTCTATTCCAGCAACTCGACCTGGGATGCCTCGTCCAAGCCTGTCTACAGCCGTCTCGTCGAATTCGAGAACGGCACCACCAATGTCGTTCCCGGCCTCGCGGAAAGCTGGTCGATCTCGGACGACAAGCTCGAATACACCTTCAAGCTGCACAAGGGCGTGAAGTTCCAGACCACGGACTATTTCACGCCGACCCGGGAGCTGACAGCCGACGACGTGCTGTTCTCGCTCAACCGCCAGCGTCTCAAGAACGATCCCTGGTACACCTACATCGCCGGCTCTAGCTATGAGATTTTCGAGAGCATGGAGATGCAGGCCCTCATCAAGGATATCGTCAAGGTCGACGACCAGACGGTGAAGATCGTGCTGAACCAGCCGTCCGGTTCGCTTCTGGCTATGCTTGCGATGGATTTCGGCTCCGTCATGTCGAAGGAATATGCCGACAAGCTTGCCGCCGCCGGCACCAAGGAAAAGTTGAACCAGCAGCCGATCGGCACCGGGCCGTTTCGCTTCGTCGACTATCAGCAGGACGCGGTCATCCGCTTCCAGGCCAATCCCGACTATTTCGGCCAGAAGCCGAAGCTCGACGAACTGGTCTTCGCGATCACCATAGACCCCACCGCGCGCATCCAGCGTTTGCGAGCCGGCGAATGCCAGGTCGCGCCCTACCCGGCACCGGCCGACATCGCCGACCTCAAGGTCGACCCCAACCTGACGGTCATGGAGAAGCCCGGCCTCAACGTGGCCTACCTCGCCTACAACACGCTGATGCCACCCTTCGACAAGGTGGAAGTGCGCCGCGCGCTTAACATGGCGATGAACAAGCAGGCGATCATCGATGCGATCTTCCAGGGCACCGGGCAGGTGGCCAAAAACCCGCTGCCGCCCGGCATGTGGGGCTACAACGACGCGGTCGTCGACGACAAATACGATCCCGAGGCAGCTAGGAAGATGCTGGATGGGGCCGGGGTCAAGGATCTCAAGATGAAGATCTGGGCGATGCCGGTGAGCAGGCCTTACATGCCCAACGCGCATCGCACGGCCGAACTGATCCAGGCCGACTTCGCCAAGGTCGGGGTCACCGCTGAAATCGTCTCCTACGACTGGGGCGAGTATGTGAAACGGGCCCGCGACAAGGACCGCGACGGCGCCATCATCCTCGGCGCCACCAGCGACAATGGCGATCCCGACAATCTGATCAGCTATTTCTTCGCCTGTTCAGGCGTCGGTGGAGCCAATTTCGCCAACTGGTGCTACAAGCCGGTCGAGGAGTTGATGCAGAAGGCGCGCGTCACCTCCGACCAGGCCGAGCGCACGAAAATGTACCATCAGCTGCAGGTCCTGTTCAAAGAACAGGCGCCGTGGGCGACGCTCGATCACTCGACCGTTTCGCTGCCGATGTCGAAGAAGGTGTCGGGTTATGTGATGGACCCGCTCGGGTCGCATCGCTTCGAGACCGTCGATATCGCCGAATAGGCGATGGAGGCGAACTCCGCGGGCTCGTTCCCGCGGAGTTTTCTGTTCTTTCACGCGATCGCCATCGCGCTCTCTAGGCCACGGAAAATATCCCCGGGGATGCCCGCCAAACCTCGGGCGTTCGCCGCGTATTGGTTTTGCAGGTCCCCTAAATCTGTGTTAGCCTTTCTGAGGCTTTGTCCATGTGGGGGACAATGGCGAAGTACTTCTAATCGTTACTCGATTCAAAGTATCTGCCATCGGCCTTGGGACGGCTGGCTCTGGCATGTGCTGCTCATCCGTATTTTGGGGGATCGGGGTCGCCACGCATGGTCGATCATCAGGCGACACGGCAGCTTTCAACGATCTGCGCCATTGACGCAGTCGGGTTCTCGCGTCTGATGAACGAGAACCAGGAAACCGCTGTCGCCATCTTCCAGGAACGTCGGTCCGCTATTTCCGAGACCGTTGCCGAATTCGGCGGCCGTGTGTTCGGAGCCGCCGGCGACAGCATGATGGCGGAGTTCGGCAGCCCGGTGGAGGCGCTGCGCGCCTCGCTCGAAACCCAGGCACGTGTCGAAAAGCTCAACGCTTCGGTCGCGGAACAACTCAGGATGCCGTTCCGCATCGGCATCGCCACGGGCGTCGTCATTTTCGACGAGGGCGGCATCTTCGGCGACTGCGTGAACGTCTCGGCGCGCTTGCAGGAGTTTTCACCACCGGGCGGTGTCGCCATCACCGAGACGACATTCGAACACGTCAATGGCAAGCTTTCGGCGGAGTTCACCGATCTCGGCCCGCTGCCGCTCAAGAACATCGCCTTGCCGGTGCGCATCCTGATCGCCAATCCGGCGGCCACACAGGCGCCGCCGGCGGCGTTCGCCCAGGCGCGCTCCTCGCATGTCCAGCAAATCCTCGCCAATGCCGGTCATCTTCAGCCGGCGATCGCCGTGCTGCCGTTCCAGAACGCCAGCCAGGACAGGTCGACGGACTACCTTGCCGACGGCATCGTCGACGACATCATCCATGGCCTGGCGGCAACGCGGTCCCTCCCCGTCATCGCGCGCGATTCGAGCTTCCAGTTCCGCGACCAGTGGCTGGGCATGGCGGCCATCGGCAAGCTGCTCGGCGCGCGCTATTTGGTGACCGGGTCGATCGCCAGTTCTGATCGCCGCATTCGCCTCAACTCCTCCCTGATCGACAGCAGCAACGGGCGGGTCGTCTGGTCCGGCCGCTTCGAGCGCGACCTGGAGCATGTGATCAAGCTGCAGGACGATCTCGGCGGCGAGATCGTCTCCACGCTCGAACGCGAGGTGGATCGCGTCGAGCAGGTGCGCACCTTCCAGATTCCGTGGGAACGGCTGGAAACCTGGCAACTGGTGCGCCGCGGCCGCTGGCACATGCAGCGCCGCACCAAGGAAGACATGGATGCGGCGCTGAAGCTGTTCCAGCAGGCTTTTGACGAAGACCCCAATTCCAGCGCCGTGCTCAACGAACTCGCCTGGTGGTATTTCTGGCGTGCCTGGCTCAATTTCGGAAATGTCGACGATCTTGAGAGGGTGAGCGATTTCGCCCAGCGCGCCTTGCTCGTCGACAGCCAGGATGCGCGACCCTACACCTTCCTCGGCTTCGTTGAGATCCTGCGCGGCCGTCCTTACCTTGCGCTGGATTTCCTGCAGCAGGCGCTGCACTACAATCCGAGTTTCGTGCCGGCCAATCTGGGAGCCGGCAGCGCGCAGCTTTTGCTGTCGCGCCCGGACGATGCGATCCCGATCCTGAAGCGTGCCGACCGGTTGTCGCCCTTCGACACCTACCGCTTCCACAGCCTGGGCGAACTCGCCGTCGCCTACACGCTGATCGAGGACTGGCCCGCCGTCATCGCCGTTGCCGAAAGATCCCTCGCCCTGGCGCAGGAGTATTTTTATCCACGGTTCCTGAAGATCGGTGCGCTCGCCCGCAGCGGGCAGATCGAGGCCGCCCGGGCCGAACTCGCCATTTTTGGCGTACGGCATCCCAAATTCCGGCGCGGCTGGATCGAATGGGTTCCGTTTGCCGACAAATCCGTCAACCGCCGGATGCTGGAAAACTTCGACGCGGCAGGCTGAGGGCCGATTGACCGCAGCCTGCAATTTACATCGCTCCGGCCGGAATGAATGTGAAGCGGATCACTTACCCGGCCCGAATCGGGCCGTAGCATCATCGGCGGGTTTTTCAGGGCGTCCGGGGGATCGAGAACATGGCCTTTGCCTTCAAATATTATGAAGGGGTTCTCAAAGGGCAGGCCGAGCTGTCGTTGAACGATGCGGCGCCGCCATTCGACATCGAGCGGATGCGCGGCAAGCCGGGTTTCGTTTCGCGCCTGATAAAGGGCGGTCTCGAAAAACCCGACTGGTGGCTGGGTCTCTTTCGGCGCTTCTGGCCGCGTGCGCGCCTCGGCAGGGTCGTGTTGCTCACGCGCTTCGAGGACGTGCGCGAGGTGCTCGAGCGCGAGGCGGATTTCGAGACGCCCTATGGCATGGAGATGCGCGAGTTCGGCGGCGGCGCCAATTTCATTCTCGGCATGAAGGACAGCGAAGCCTACCGCCGGCAGAAGTCGGCGGTTCTCACGGCTTTTCCGCCGAGGGAGATCGAGGAGCGCGTGCGGCCGATTGCCAGGGAGAACTCCCGGCAGATCGTCAAGCGTGCCGGAGAAAAGTTCGACGCCGCCGGCGAATTGATGCGCATCGTTCCCGTCCGCATCTGCCGCGACTATTACGGGCTGCATATCGAGGACGACCGGCAATTCGGTGACTGGGCGCTTGCGCTCTCCAACATCTTCTTTGCCGATGCGACCGCCGACCGCACGACGCGGGAACTGGCGGTGGCTGCCGCGCAGAACATGCTGGCTACGATCAATCGGTCGATCGACCTGATCATCGCCAAGGGCAAGCCGGACGACCGGCCGCTCGGCCGCCTAGTCCAGATGCTGAACAAGGGCGAGGTTTCCGGTCGGGACGAAATCTGCTCGATCATGATGGGCATGATCACCGGCTTCATGCCGACCAATCTGCTCGGCGGCATCAATTGCCTGGATGTCGTGCTGGACAAGCCGGAAGCGTTTGACTGCATCCGCAAGGCAGTGCTTGCGGAAGACAATACGCGCCTGGAAAAGGCGATCGTCGAAGCGATGCGCTTCAAGCCGATCTGGATTTGGCCCTGGCGTTATGCCGCCGAGGACAGGACCATCGGAGCTGGGCGCTCGCGCCCCTTTCGCATCCGCTCCGGAACGACCGTTCTCGCCGCCACCCGGTCGGCCATGTTCGACACGTCGAAGATTGCCGATCCCTGGACTTTCAATCCTGATCGCAACCCAAGCGAAAGCATGGTTTTCGGCCACGGCATCCACACCTGCATCGGTATTGCGATGGCCCGCGTCCAGATCGGCGAGGCTTTCAGGGCGCTGTTCGAAAAGCCCGGCTTCCGCAGGGCGCACGGCAAGGAAGGCAAGCTAGTAAGGATAGGCGCCTATCCCGACACGCTGATGGTGGAATTCGACCAGCCGGCCGAGAACCGGCAGACCGATCAGGCGCTCGTCACCGTCTGCGTGCCCGTCCGGCCGGGCGTCGATGCGTCGCGGCTTCAGCAGGAGATCGACACGCTTGGCAACCCGGCGACCGACGTCCTGAAAGCGAGCCTCGACAAGACGGCCGCGATACACTTCGCCAGCCTTTCGGCGGTTTCCACCGCCGATGGCGAGGCGCGGCAAGACGGCGGTCTCTATCTGATGTTGGAACTTTCCGGGGACGGAACAAGGCGCCAGGTGATCAAGACGTTCGCCGAGGCCACAGCCACCCAGTTCCAGCCGCTGTTCGAGCGTTTTTCCGCCGTCCCGCTCAAGGGCTCGTTCGAGGCTTTTCTCCAAAAGCACACGATCGATGTGTCGCCGCAATTCGGTAGCCTGTCGGGCCTCGTGTTTGCGGGCACGCCGGGACACTCGGTTTCCCGTATCCAGGCCGAAGCGGCGCTGGCCGACGAAGCCAGCAACATCGTCGAGGGGCTGACCGGCTTCCAGGGGCCGCCGGCAGCGGAGATCCTGAAGACCGTTCGGACCCAACTGGCTCAGGACAGCCGCTTCGATTGGGCATTTGCGCCGGCGCCAAGCCTGCTCGAAAAGCCGGGCGGTTCGCTGGGTTCGACATTCTTCCACAGCGTCTTCAATCTACGCACGGCCCTGCCGCTGGCGATCCTTGTCGCCATCCTCACTTTCCTGACCTATGCGATGATGTTCGATGCGAGCGGCGGCTGGTTTCGCATGGCGGCGCGGATCGGCTCGTCCCTCGTCGTCGCCGTTGGCGGGCTGGTTCTCACCACCCTGGCGCTGGCGACGGCGATAGCCGTCTGGTTGAGGCGCATCGAGCAGCGCGACGACGTCAGCGCAACCGGCATCAGCCTTGACGCGCTCAAGCAACTGCAGCAGCGCGAGGATGCGGACGGCTATACCCAGAACCACATGACGGCGGTCTCGATCATCAAACCGGGCATGCTTCGCGTCTTCCTGCTGGGCTTTTCGTTCTACATCATTTCGATCGCCGCCAGCCGGGCGTTCCGGCCGGGTTATCTCGGCGACATAAACACGATCCATTTCGCGCGCTGGGTCAGGATCCCCGGTACCAACCGGCTCGTCTTCTTCAGCAACTACGGCGGGAGCTGGGAAAGCTATCTCGAGGATTTTGTCACCAAGGCGTCCGCAGGTCTCACCGGCGTCTGGAGCAACACGAAGGGGTTTCCGCGCACACGCTTTCTGTTCCTGGACGGTAGCCGTGACGGTGACCGGTTCAAGCGCTGGGCGAGGGCGGAGCAAATACCGACATCGTTCTGGTATTCGGCCTATCCCAAGCTGAACACCACGCTGATCCGCAAGAATTCGCGCATCCGCCAGGGCTTGTGCGCGGCGCGCATGAGCGAGGCGCGCGACTGGGTGAGCCTGTTCACCTCACTGCCCCGGCAGGACGGGATCAAGCTGTCTTTGCCACAGAAGCTGCTCAATCAGGCCGAGGACACGGCCGTGGAAAGCCTGGAGAATGGCGAAATCCAGTCGCTCGTCTTCGGTCCGCTCGGCAATCTCGAACACGCAAAGATGTTTGCCTTCGCAGTCGGCGACAAGAGTTCGGTTGAGCAACGTGAAGGCCTGCTGGACTATCTCGTCTCGCATGTGAGTTTCGGCGATGCTAAGCCGGCCGCGCGCGCGATGTTCTGTGTCTTCGGGCCGGACGGCCTGAAGAAACTGGGCCTTGCGGGCAATGCAAACAGCGATCCGCTTGCCAGCTTCCCATTGGCCTTCCGGCAAGGCATGGCGGACCAATATCGCAGTCGCATTCTTGATGACCGGGGCGACAGCGCGCCCGAGCTTTGGCGCTGGGGCTCGGTCGCGACGCCGGTCGATCTGGCGATGGTCTGTTATGCCGCCACCAAGGAACTGCTCGATGAGATGGGGCTCGAGATGGGCAATCTCGCGGCGCGGTCGGGGCTGGTGCCGAGAGCGGTGATACCGCTGTCGATCGAACGCGGCGCCGCCAAATGTCCGGTCGGAGATCCGGCGCGGAAAGAGCGTGAAGACAGCCCGATGGCGAGGGAGCATTTCGGCTTCGTCGACGGCATATCCCAGCCGGTGATCAAAGGCACCAGGCGT
Organism: Mesorhizobium sp. YL-MeA3-2017; assembly: GCF_030814575.1. Classification (NCBI taxonomy): domain Bacteria; kingdom Pseudomonadati; phylum Pseudomonadota; class Alphaproteobacteria; order Hyphomicrobiales; family Phyllobacteriaceae; genus Mesorhizobium; species Mesorhizobium sp. YL-MeA3-2017. The sequence goes on from NZ_JAUSVH010000001.1 coordinate 2,963,342, forward strand.
AGGAGAACTCATAATTCGAGCCCGATTCACCAGATCGCCGCCGGCGAATTTCTGTTCGGCTATCGCGACGAACATGGCTTCTATCCACCAAGCCCGACGACGCCGGCCGAGTTCGATCGCGAAGGGCGTTTGCTGGCGATCGACGATGGTGGGCAGCCCGTTGCCGGCGCTGCTTCGATGCATGATTTCGGCCGCAACGGGTCGTTCGTCGTCATCCGCCAACTTGAACAGCATGTCGATGCATTCAACGACTACTGTCATCGAGAGGCGGCGGGCCTGCGCAGCTTCAAGGGTTTCGAAGGGGTCGATGCTGAATGGATCGGCGCCAGGATCGTCGGCCGCTGGAAGAACGGCTCGTCGCTCACCAGGAATCCGGACAGCCCCGGCCGTGAACTCGACAATCAGTTCACTTACGGAGCGGAGGACCCTCAGGGGCTGCATTGCCCGTTGGGTGCTCACATAAGGCGCTCCAACCCGCGAGACTCGCTGGGCACCGATATCGATACCCAGCTTCGCATCTCCAAGCGCCACCGTATCCTGCGCGCCGGCCGCAGCTACGTCCTGGACAAGGGCGAAGGCACCGCAGCCGAAAAGGGACTGCTGTTCATCTGCTTCAACGCGAGTTTCGAACGCCAATACGAATTCATCCAGCAGACCTGGATGTCCGCGCAAAACTTCCACGGCTTGCGCGGCGAAAAGGACCCGCTGATCGGCAGGCAGCGGGTTGAGGGAGAACCCAAGGAGGCGAAGGGGCGTTTTACGATCCCGCGCTGGGAAGGAGCGGTCGAGCTCACCAATCTGCCGTCGTTCATCACCATGCGCGGCGGCGGCTATTTCTTCATGCCGAGCCGCGCCGCTTTGCAATATCTGCGCTGGCGCATGCGTGGGGGCTGATTGCCGTTGAGGCCAATCGGAGGCGGCTCGTCCGCCCTGCCAAGCACGGCTCAGTCGGAACCGACATGCCGCAAGCGGCTTGGATCGTTCACTTTGACATGGCCGCGTTTAGTCGCGATCAGGGCGCGACCACGCCAATCGTTGAGCAGTTTGTTGACCGATTCCCGCGTCGCCCCGAGCGTCTGTGCAAGCTCGGATTGCGAGATCGCGATCCAGCCGGAAGCGTCGGAAAGCCGGTCGTTCAGATGCAACAGGCGTTTGGCGAGCCTCGCTTCGATCCCGAGGAAATTGTGGTCGCCCAGTTCCTCGCTGACCCACCTCAGCCGTTTGCACAACAATTCGATGATGGCGCGGCCGAGCAAAGGATCCTGCTCGATGCGGTCGAGAACCTGTTTGCGGGTGAGCGAGACGATCGAACAATCGGATCTGCAGATGGCCGTCGCCGTCCTGCGCCCACCGTCGAGCACGCCGATTTCGCCGATCAGGCTCGGTGGAAACTGGAGATTGGCGACCAGCTTGTCGCCGCCGGTCGAGTAGATCGAAATCTCGACCGAACCGCCAAGCAGGCCGTAGATGCGGTCGGAAGGATCGTCCTGGAGAAAAAGCAGCCGCCCGGCGGCGTATTTCTCGGGCTTGGCGTCGCCGAACATCCTGTCCAGCAAATCCCGGTCATAATGGGCGAAGCCGGCAAGCGCCTGCTTTGGTTCCTGATCCAGACTGGTCATCAACATCGGTGCCCCCAAAGCCCGATTTCAATTCAAACGAAAAGATTGCGCCTTCATTTCCTTGCGAATTCCAGCGAAGCCCTTGGGCGAGCGAAAGTATACGCGCAATAACGCGCCTTGAACAGCCGGTCGTCATGGCATGTCCGGTTCGCTTGGCCGGCTCCGCAGCCTAGGGCATTGCGGGCTCCAGCCTGCTCAAGGCGATATTGCCTCTCATTGTCGCCATCATCGCCGCCTGGGTATGGTTTGCCACCCCAAACTTGCTCATGATCTGACGGACACGCATCTTGATCGTCGATACCCGCGTGCCGAAATCGCGGGCGCGGATGGGGTCGCTGAAGGAGAGCTGGTCATGGACCATCGCCGCGATGCCGGCGCGCTTTAGCGCAAGCGCATCGACCACCAGCACAACAGCTCTTTTTGCGGCCCCAGCCATTTGTCGGTTCCTCCGGGCTCGCAGGTGCCTGTTCCTGCAATGCCGGAGTTCGCCTTTTCCATATCGGTAACCCATCCATGGCACGACGCAAACGTCTTGGATGTGAGGCCTTTCACACCGCGAAGATCCACGGCGGGTGTCCCGCTTCCGTCAGGCGGCCACCTTGAGGCCGATGATGCCGGCGACGATCAGTGCGATGCAGCTCAGTCGCACGGCGGTTGCCGGTTCGCCCAGAAGCCAGATGCCGAGCAGCGCTGTTCCGACCGTGCCGATGCCGGTCCAAACCGCATAGGCTGTGCCGACCGGCAATGCCTTCAGCGCCAGACCGAGCAAGGTCAGGCTGATGATCATCGAAACGACGGTGAGGATGGTCGGCGTAAGCTTGGTGAAACCTTCGGTATATTTCAGGCCGATTGCCCAGCCGATTTCGAAAAGCCCAGCGAAGAACAGGTAGGTCCATGCCATGATGAAACTCCGCGTCTGAACGCCACCAACCGCGTTCCGGGGAGAGAATGTTTCCCACCGGGCGGGGGATTGATTGGCAAGACGGCCGGCGCGGCGTCGCGCCGGCTGCCTGAGGTTGCCGCGGTCCGCGGCCTCACTTCTCCTTGATGCGGGTCGCCTGCACGGGCGGAGCCTTTATCGCCGGCGCTGCCGCGGGCTTCTTGGCATCCTTCTTCGGCTTTCTGGCTTCCTTGCCAGGTCTCATCGAACCTTTGGCCATGATTCGCTCCTCCATTGGGACAAACACAAGTGAAACAACAGATCGCGAAAAGAGCAAGGCACAGGCGTCTATCGATGGCGCCAGATTGCAACAGACGTTGTCCGGCTGTCTGGCCGCGCTAGATTGCTGGAAGAAACGAGGAGGACGACCATGAAGATCGACGGCGGCTGCCATTGCGGCGCGATTGCCTATGAAGCGGAGGTCGATCCCGACAAGACATCGATCTGCCACTGCACCGATTGCCAGCAGCTTACGGGCACGGCTTTCCGGGTGACGGTACCTGCCCCGGAGGCGCAGTACCGGATCACCCGGGGCGCGCCGAAAATCTACATCAAGACGACCGCGGATAGCGGAACGCCGCGCGCCCATGCTTTCTGTGCCGATTGCGGTTCGCATCTCTACGCCACATCGGTGGGAGACGGCCCGAAAGTTTATGGCATTCGCGCCGGCACGGCCAGGCAGCGGCAGGAGCTGCTGCCAAGGGCGGAGAAGTGGCACGCTTCGGCGCTGCACTGGCTGCCGCGATTTGAAAGTGTCGAGGTCACTTCCGAAGGAGCATAAGCTCGCAGCACTCTAGCTGTCGTCGCCTTCCACAACCCGCAGCCTCAGCTGACCGGTCTTGGAATCAGCGGTGCGCGAGACGGGCTCATGCTTGTGTTGCCCGTCCGCTTTGTTGGCCTCGTCTGCTCCTTCCGCTCCCCCGAACTCCAGCGCCTCGATCTTCTGGCCGCGTTTGGTGACCTTGGAGGAGGAGACGAGTATATCGTCGATGTCTTTTGAGGCCTGGCCGAAATGGGTTTGCAGCTTGCGCACCCGCTCGTCGAGCCGCACGACATCTTCCATCAGGCGGATGACCTCGCCCTGGATCAGATGCGCCTGTTCGCGCATCCGCGCATCCTTGAGGATCGCCTGGATGACCTGGATCGACAGCATCAGGAGCGATGGCGAGACGATGACGACACGGGCCCGATGGGCACGCTGCACCAGCGCCTCGAAATGCTCGTGGATTTCGGCGAACACCGATTCCGACGGCACGAACATGAAGGCGGTGTCCTGCGTCTCGCCCTGGATCAGGTATTTTTCGGCGATATCGCGGATATGGACCTCGATATCGCGCCGGAACGATTGCGCCGAGACCTTCTGCAGCTCGGGGCTCTCCGCCGCGCGGATGGCGTTCCAGGCTTCAAGCGGAAACTTGGCATCGATGGCGAGCGACGGCGCGCCGTTCGGCATCTTCACCACGCAATCCGGCCGGCTGCCGTTCGACAGCGTCGCCTGGAATTCATAGGAGCCGTGCGGCAGTCCGTCGGCGACGATCGCTTCCATGCGCGACTGGCCGAAGGCGCCGCGCGTTTGCTTGTTGGAGAGGATCGCCTGCAGCTGCACCACTTGCCCGGCAAGCGACTGGATGTTGCCTTGCGCGGTATCGATCACCGCAAGCCGCTCCTGCAATTTGGCCAGGCTTTCATGGGTCGATTTCGTCTGCTCGGTCATGGTCTGGCCGATGCGCCCGGTCATGGTGTCCAACCTCTGGCCGAGCGATTGCGTCAATTCGGCCTGGCGGGCGCCGAACACGTCGGCCAGCGCGCCCATGCGCCCTTGCATCTCGGCCTGCGATTGCAGGATGCCGGCCATGCGCGCTTCGGCATCGCGGGCATGATCTGCGGCTTCCGCCGCGGCGACGCTGCGCGCCTTGGCCGCGCGCCACAGCGCCACGATCAAGGCAACGAACAGGACAAAGACAAGCAGCACGACGAAGCCCAGCGCCTGGCCGAGCGAAATCGTGGTCGCGCCAAGCCGGGCGACGGGTTCGGAGAGGATGGAGCCGAGGTCGTTCATTGCGCCAGCATAGCCGATTCTCGAGGCTCGCAAAGATCAAAACGTGAACATGGCGACAGCAGCGCAGTTGACGCTTTCTTTGCAAGGTTTTAGGTGAGCGGTATGTCGATCAAGCCGCTCATCATTCTTCCCGATCCCGTCCTGCGTCAGGTTTCCAAGTCCGTCGAGCGCATCGACGAGCCGTTGCTCAAGCTGGCCGATGACATGCTGGAGACCATGTACGATGCACCGGGCATCGGCCTGGCCGCTATCCAGGTCGGCGAGCCGCTGCGCATGCTGGTGATCGATCTCGCCAAGGAAGGCGAACCGCCGGCACCGCATGTCTTCATCAACCCCGACGTCCTGGAAAGCGGCACTGAGCGCTCGGTCTACGAGGAAGGCTGCCTGTCGATCCCCGACTACTACGCCGAGGTCGAACGGCCGGCCACAGTCCGCGTCCGTTATCTCGACCGGGATGGGCGGCTCCAGGAAATCCAGGCCGAAGGGCTGATGGCAACCTGCCTGCAGCATGAAATCGACCATCTGAACGGCGTTCTGTTCATCGACCATATTTCGAAGCTGAAGCGCGATATGGTGGTCAAGAAGTTCAAGAAGCTCGCCCGCGACAAGGCGCCCAGCCGGCTGGCTGGCTGATCGGGTTCATGACGCTCCGCATCGTCTTCATGGGGACACCGGATTTTTCGGTCGCGACGCTGCGCGCGCTGGCCGAGGCCGGGCACGGCATTGCCGCGGTCTATACGCAGCCGCCGCGCGCCGCCGGCCGGCGTGGACTGGAATTGACGCCATCGCCGGTGCAGCGCGAGGCCGAGCGCCTCGGCATTGCCGTGAGTACGCCTGTTTCGCTGAAGAACGAGGCGGAACAGCAGGCATTCCATGCGTTGAACGCCGATGTCGCGGTGGTTGTCGCCTATGGATTGCTGCTGCCCAAGGCGATCCTCGATGCGCCGCGCCTGGGCTGTCTCAATGGTCACGCCTCGCTTTTGCCACGTTGGCGTGGTGCAGCACCGATCCAGCGCGCCATCATGGCCGGCGATGCCGAGACCGGCATGATGGTCATGAAAATGGAAGCTGGGCTGGACACCGGCCCAGTCGGATTGGTTGACAAACTGGTCATCGATCCCGACATGACGGCTGGCGACCTGCATGATCGCCTGATGGCGGCAGGGGCCAGATTGATGGTCGATGCGCTGGCCCGGCTTGAAACCGGAACATTGAGCTTTGTGGAACAGGCCGCCGATGGCGTGACCTATGCGACAAAGATCGATAAAACGGAAACCCGGATCGATTGGACCCGCCCGGCGGGCGAGGTTCACGACCATATCCGGGGCCTGTCGCCTTTTCCGGGTGGATGGTGCGAGGCCATGATCGGCGGCCGTGTCGAACGGCTGAAGTTGCTGCGTTCGACTGCCGCCGAAGGCGCGGGGGAACCGGGAGGAATTCTCGACGACCGGCTGACGGTCGCCTGCGGAGCAGGCGCGGTCAGGCTGGTCGAATTGCAGCGGGCGGGCGGTAAGCCCGTAACCGCGCAGGAGTTTCTGCGCGGGGCCAAGTTGGAAAAAGGAATGAAATTGTCATGAGCATGATGTCGATACGCGCGGCGACGCCGCGGGACCGCGAGGCAATCCGCCTCGTCGAAGAGCATGCCTTCGGCCAGCAGACCGAAGCAGGCCTGGTCGACGCCATCGTTTTGGAAGGCAACGCGGTGCTGGAGCTGGTCGCCGAGGAAGATGGCCAGGTGGTTGGCCACATCCTGTTCTCGCGCCTCTATGTCGAGAACGGCGGCAAGCAGTTCCCGGCCCTGGCGTTGGCGCCACTCGCCGTGGAGCCCGACTTCCACGGCACCGGCATTGGCGGTGCTCTGGTACGCGAGGCCCATATCCGGCTGAAGGATGCCGGCGAGAACCTGTCGATCGTCCTGGGCGATCCGGCCTATTACGGCCGCTTCGGCTACAGCCACGATCGTGCAGCCGGTTTTGCCTCGGAATACCAGGGCGAAGCGCTGCAGGCGCTGGCCTGGGGCGAGGCGCCCGAAAACGGCGAACTGGTCTACGCTTCGGCCTTCGGCACCGCGCTCGCGGCCTAAGCTCACTGCATGCCCCGCTATCGCCTCGACATCGAGTATGACGGCGGGCCTTATGCCGGCTGGCAGCGTCAGGCTGCCGGCCAGCACACCGTGCAGGCGGCGATCGAACAGGCGATCGCGCTGTTCTGCGGTGACGCGATTTCGCTGCGCGGTGCCGGGCGCACCGACGCCGGCGTGCATGCCACCGCCCAGGTGGCTCATGCCGACCTGTCCAAAGCCTGGCCGGACGACACGGTGCGCGATGCCGTCAACGCCTACCTTCAACGGGCGGGTGAGCGCGTCACCATCCTGAAGGCCGCTGTCGTGGCCGACGATTTCGACGCGCGGTTTTCGGCGACCGGCCGGCACTATCTCTACCGCATCGCCAACCGCCGCGCGCCGCCAGCATTGGACAAGGGCAAGGTGTGGTGGGTGCCCAAGCGCCTCGACGCCGAAGCCATGCATGAGGCGGCCAAGGTGCTCATCGGGCGGCATGACTTCACCACTTTCCGCTCGACGCAATGCCAGGCCAACAGCCCGCTGCGCACGCTTGCGCGGCTGGATGTGAGCCGCGACGACGAGACGATCGAGATTCGGGCCTCGGCGCAGTCTTTCCTGCATAATCAGGTGCGTTCGATGGTTGGTTCGCTGAAACGCGTCGGGGAAGGTGGCTGGTCCGCGACGGACCTCAAGGCGGCGCTGGAGGCGCGCGACCGGGCAGCCTGCGGCCAGGTGGCGCCACCCGACGGCTTGTTCCTGACCGGCGTCGACTATCCCAATTCGTAATTCCGCCGGTCGTCGGATGCTCGTGTTCAGTTGGTATCGACCTTGGAAATGGTATTGACGCTGCCGCGATGCTCTATCGGCCGCGCCATATGGCGCGGCATTGGCCAGACCTTGGTCGTACCCGGCTGCACCGGCCGTTCCAGATAGGTCGACAGCACCACATAGCTGCGCGTCGCGATGACACCCGGCGTGTCGTATAGTCTCGCCAACAGGCCTTCCAGCGCGTACGTGTCCCTGGCGCGAACCTTGAGCAGCATGCAGGCGTCGCCGGCGACGGAGTGGATCTCTTCCACCTCAGGATAGGCGGAGATCGCCATGAGCTCCGGCGTCTTGCCCCAGCCGCGTGTGTCGACATGGACGAAGGCAAGCAGCGGCTTGTTGACGGCCACAGGGTCGATCAGCACCGACGTGCTGCGAATGGCACGGCTGCGGCGCAACCGCTTCACCCGCTCATGTGCGGCCGGGGCGGAAAGACCGACCTTTTCACCGAGTTCGGCATAACTCACGGTGGCGTCCTCGCACAGCGCGCCTAATAGCTTTCGGTCCATATCATCGAGGTCGCGCTCCGGAATGATGTTTTGCCGAATGCCATCTGTTTCTTCATCCATCTTGAAGATTCCTCTTGAGGCTGAACATCGTTCAACCATCATGCGCCTATGACAAAGACAGATCAATCATCCGCCATCCCCTTGGACACGACCGCGCGGCTGCCCGCCGTGACCTATGTGCTGACCTTCTGCATCGCCGTCATCGGCTCCAATTCGCTGGTGCTGGGTCCGATCGCGCCGGAAGTGGCCCGTTCGCTCGGTACGAGCGTTGCGCTGGTGATGTCGGCATCGGCCGCTTTCGGGCTTGGTACGGCCGCCAGCGCACTTCTGATGGCGCGCCATGTCGACAGGCTCGGTGCCCGGCGCATGCTGCTTGGCGCGCTTCTCGGACTGGCGGCGGCGTTGGCGCTGAGTGCGCTTGCGCCGGCGGTGCCCGCTCTGGCCCTTACCCAGCTCGCTGCCGGCGTCGCATCGGGCATTGCGCTGCCGGCAATCTATGCCGGCGCGGCGGCGGTGGCGCCACCCGGTCGCGAAAGCCGCACCATCGGCGTGGTTCTGACAGGCTGGACGCTCAGCATGGTGGCCGGCGTCTCATTGTCGGCGCTGGTTGCCGACCTTGTCCACTGGCGGGCGGTCTATGCGGTGGTGGCGCTGCTGGCGTTCGGCGCCTTTGCCACACTGAAGACGAGCCGGTACCGCGATGCACCCGCCGCCGGCTCCGCGCCGTGGCCGTTGGCGGCGCTGCGCATCGGTGGCGTGAAGCCGCTGCTGGTTGCCTGCGCGGCCTTCATGAGCGCGTTCTACGGCATCTATGGCTATCTGGGCGATCATCTGCACAGCGCTCTCGGCGAGCCGGTCAGCGCCAATGGGATCGTCGCGCTGGTCTATGGCATCGGTTTTGGCGCCGCGGCTTTGCTGGACGGCGTCGTTGACCGGTTGGGCGCACGGCGTGTCATGCCCTTCGCTTTCCTTGCCGTCGCCGCCGTCTATCTCGGCTTCGCGCTGGCAGGTGGCAGCTTCGCCTTCGTCCTGGTCATTACTTTCCTGTGGGGCCTCAGCAACCACTTCGGCCTGAACGTGCTGATCATGCGGTTGGCGGCGATAGACCCGGCGCGGCGTGGCACGATCATGGGGCTGAACAGCGCCGTCACCTATCTCGCCGTTTTCGCTGGCACGACAGGCTTTGGTCCGCTCTATGCCTCGCAGGGTTTCGAGATGGCGGCGCTTGCCGCCCTGGTCCTGATGCTGGTTGCCGCCGCCGCCGGCAGCTGGCGTTTGCCTGCCTCGGCAACCCCGCGGAACTAGTCGCCCAGCGCGGGTATGTTCAAGAGTTGCGTCAATGCGAACAGGACGAGCAGCGATGTGACGAACATGCCCGCGAAGACAGCGGTGCCCATCGCCCCGCCCTTGCCGATCGCCGTGGTGGTCATGCGCCAGCTGAACACCTGCGAGAGAAAGAAGAGCGATAGCGAAATCAATTGGCTTGCCTGATCGGTAGCCGGAAGAAACATGTGAACGAGTGCTGCCGGCAGCGTCAGCCATGCGATGATGGCCGAAGCCCAGTTGCTGGCCACGACGTAGTGCACGAAGCGCCCGCTCAATCCGGCCCGAGGCGCGATCGCAGCCAGCGCCAGCAGTGGTAGCACCCAGATGCCGATATCGACCATGGCCAGCTTCAGCATCAAGATGAAGCGGCTTAGGGAAGGATCGGCGGTGGCGATGGCGTTGGCGGTGCCGACCCAACCCACGATCATGGCTGGCACGGCAACGACAATCGCGAAGAAGGAATTCCAGAAACCGTCGGCTGAAAGGTCGAGCAGGCGCAGCCCGTCGACCTTTCCCAGCATCAAGTGCCAGGCGCCGGTCAGCGACGATTGGATGTCATTCGCCGAAAGCATGATGCGGCTCGCCTATCCGAACCAGTCCTCGATGAACCGCTGGTAGATCGCCGTCAGCGTTTCGAGATCGGCCAGCGCCACCCGCTCATCCACCATATGCATGGTCTGGCCGACGAGGCCGAATTCGACGACCGGGCAATAGTCCTTGATGAAGCGTGCGTCGGAGGTGCCGCCGGACGTCGACAGCTGCGGCTTGCGGCCGACGACGGCGGCGACGGAACCGCTGAGTGTCTCGATCAGCTTGTCGTCGCGGGTCAGGAAGACGTGGCTCGGCCGGTCCTTCCAGCCCAATTCGAAGTCGATCGGTTCCTTGCGGCCCTTGCGGTACTTCTTGCGGCCGCTGGCGCTATCCAGCCGGTTGTGGATCTCCGCCTGCACGGTCTCGGCGTCCCAGGTGTCGTTGAAGCGGATATTGAAGGTGGCGGTCGCCCGGGCCGGGATGACATTGGTCGCGGCGTTGCCGACGTCGATCGAGGTGATTTCCAGATTGGTCGGCTGGAAGTCCTTGGTGCCCTTGTCGAAGACTGGATTGAGCAACGCGTCGACTATCGTCATCAGTCCCCGTACCGGGTTGTCGGCGAGGTGCGGATAGGCGACGTGGCCCTGGCGTCCGTTGACGGTGACGGTTCCGGACAACGAGCCGCGCCGGCCGATCTTGATCATGTCGCCGAGCGTGTCCGGATTGGTGGGTTCGCCGACGATCGAGGCATCCCACTTTTCGCCCTTGGCGGCGGCCCATTGCAAAAGCTTCACCGTGCCGTTGATCGACGGGCCTTCCTCGTCGCCGGTGATCAACAGCGAGACCGAGCCTTTCGGGCCGCCTTTCTGCACGACATGGCGGGCAAGTGCGGCGATGAAGCAGGCGATGCCGCCCTTCATGTCGACGGCGCCCCGGCCATACATCTCGCCATTGGCGATCGCCGCCGAGAAGGGCGGATGTGTCCAGGCTGCTTCGTCGCCCACGGGCACCACGTCGGTATGGCCCGCGAACATCAGGTGCGGCCCATTGCCGGAACGCCGCGCGTAGAGGTTTTCCACGTCGGGCGTGCCGTCTTCCTTGAACATCGGGCGCTCGACGGTGAAGCCGAGCGGTTTCAGCATGGCCTCGATCGCCGACAGCGCGCCGCCTTCAGCAGGCGTCACGGAAGGACAGCGGATGAGCGTGGCGAGGTTGGCGGCGGGGTCGGTCGGCAGGGTCATGAGCGCAGCGTTATTCGAAAGATGGGAACCTGTCACGGTCCTTGAGGGTGAGAGACTTGCGGTCCCTCGCGGAACCGCTTGAAATGGCCGGCAACGGCTGACGCGAGATAGTACTGCCTTCAGCTTGCTTGGAGATTGCGATGACAGTGCGCGATGCATCCATTGTTGTAGCGGGCGCCGGCAGCATCGGTTGCTATGTCGGAGGTTGCCTGGCCCTGGCGGGACGCAAGGTGACGTTGCTGGCGCGTCCGCGCGTCGAACAGGCTTTGCGGCGGGGCGGACTGCGCATCACCGATCTGGAGAAGCGAGACCGGCGCCTGAACCAGCCGGCATTTGCAGTCGAGACGGTCGCGGACATCGCGCTGAAAGGCGCCGATATCGTTCTGGTGACGACCAAGAGCGGGGCGACCGAGGAGATGGGGCGTCTCATCGCCGCGCATGCTCCCGGCCACGCGGTCGTCGTCAGTCTCCAGAATGGCGTCGACAATGCCGACCGGTTGGTTGCGACCGCCGGCGGCCGGCAAATCCTTGCCGGCATGGTGCCTTTCAATGTCGTGCAATGGGAAGACGAGGTTCCGTTCAGGGTGCATCGCGCCAGCGAGGGTGCGATGCTGATCGAGGCGGGGGCTCCTGGGCTTTCCAGCCTGCTCGATGTCGAGGGACTTGCCACCGCCACCCATGCCGACATGCGTTCGGTGCTCTGGGGCAAGCTCCTGTTCAATCTCAACAATGCGCTGGTGGCGCTTTCCGATCTGCCGCTTGCGACCGAGCTTTCGGACAGGCGCTGGCGCCTGTTGCTGGCAACGCAGATCGCCGAGGCTCTTAGCGTGATGAAGAAAACCGGGATCAGGCCGGGTCGTGTCGCCGGTCCGCCGCCGGCCTTGTTGCCGGCCATATTGAGGCTGCCGGATTTCCTGTTCACGCGGCTGGCCAAACGCATGCTGGCGATCGATCCGCAGGCGCGCTCGTCGATGTGGGAAGACCTGCAACGCGGCCGCACCACCGAAATCGACGAGTTGCAGGGCGCCATTCTTCGCCTCGCCGCCAGGGCCGACACGCGTGCGCCGCTGGTGGAGCGGATCACCGCCCTGGTGCGGGAAGCCGAGCGAAACGGGCGTGGGTCGCCGGGGTTGGCCGTCGAGGCGATTGGCCGGGTCTAACCCGCCCGTCACGTTGCTCGCCTGAGAGGCTCAACAGGCGTTTGACAGATGCGCGCGATGGCGGCCCTTGCCGGCGCGCTTGGCCTCGTAAAGCGCGAGGTCGGAACAGGTCAGCAGGCCCTCCGGCGTATCGCCATCGACCGGGGCGCGAGCGCTGCCGATGCTGAGGCCGACATAGACGGTTGTCACCACCTCGATGTCGAAAGGCTCGGCGATTGTCTCGATCGCGCGCCTTGCCAGATGGGCTGCCTCGATCTCCGATGTCGTGGGCAAAAGCACGATGAATTCGTCGCCGCCGATGCGGAACACCATGTCGGTTGCCCGGAACGTATTCGTCAGTCGCTCGCCGACACGGCGCAGCAAACGGTCGCCGGCGGCGTGGCCGTAGCTGTCGTTGATATGCTTGAAACCGTCGAGATCCATGCTGAGCACGACAAAGGACTGGCTGCTGCCGGCGGCGCGCGCAGCCAGCCGCTTGCACATGCGATGCAGTTCTTCCTGGAGCAGGATGCGGTTCGGTAGCCCCGTCAGCGCATCCCGCACCGCAAGGTCGCGATTGTCGAACTCGGCGCGGATCATGCGCACGCTGATGGCGTGATTGTGGACAAGGACGCCGATGATGCCGGCGACATAGAAGGGGAGCTGAAGCCCCACCACCATCATGCCGCGCGAGGGCGAGAAAAGCGCGCCGAACATGAAAGGCAGGACGACCGCCAGCATGACCAGGATTGCATAGCGTGGCGTCGCCGCATTGCGCGACGAGACGACGCCGATCACGCCGGCGACGTTCAGCGCGGCGAGTACGGAGAGGACGAGGTTCTCGCTCGCGACACAGCCGAAACAACCCAGCCCGAAGATGATGGACCACGTGCCGCCGGCCGCCATCAGTGCACCGAGCGGCGGATCTTCGCCACGCTGTCTTGCGGCCTCGCAGCGCCGGATCAGCGTGAAGCGATACGCCAGCAGTGCGAGATCGGCCGCGATCCACAACCAGGGCCACCAGGCGCCGGTGAGAATGATTGTCGTTCCCGCCAGGATGAGAACGCTCAGGCTGGCGAACAGGATCGCAAATTTGCGGTCGTAGGTCGTTTCGAGAAGGCGGGCCCGGATGGCGGCCGGCTGGTGTCTGAGCGGAGCGGAGAACCAGGCGAACAGACGAGCCGCCCGATTGTCGCGGTCATTCCGGGGAGCTTTCGCCAAGTCTGCCAGTCGGTTCACCCAACGCCATCATGACACCCGTTTTTTCTTGCACGGGTCGATTAAGAATCTCTTAGGATTCTAATTTAGCATGATGGAATGCGCGCCTGGGCGTCGACCACCCTTAGCCGCGGTCGTTGGTGCGCGCGCCGTAGCGGTTCGGGCCGGGCATGCCGGGAAACAGGCATAATACGACGAAGGCGATGATGGAAATCACCGGCACGAACAGCACCAGCGCGACCAGACCGGGCTTCTCGAGATCGTGCAGACGTTTGACGGCGAGCGCGATGTTCGACCAGAGCGAGCCGATGAAGGCGACGAAGAAGGTCAGCGCCCACATGTTGCTTTCCGGCGTGCCTTCAGGGACCAGCGTGAAACGATAGAGCGGGAAGGCCTGCACGATCGCCACCAGCAGACCGCCGAGAAAATAGGCCGCGCGGCTGACCCGTCCCGAGACGCTGAAGAAAAGCCAGACGAGTTGCGATTGGTCAGCCACTTGGGTGCAGTCCGTCCTGGTTATCGGTTCGGCGTTCGCCTTGCAGCGTCGCGGGCGCGACAAGGGTGCCGAGCCCGCGACAGGTAGGGTTGCTTGGCGTCGATATCAATCGCGAAGCAGCTCGTTGATCGAGGTCTTCGACCGGGTCTGGGCATCGACACGCTTGACGATGACGGCGCAATAGAGGCTCGGACCCGGCTCGCCGTTCGGCAGCGGCTTGCCCGGCAGCGAGCCCGCCACCACCACAGAGTTGGCCGGCACTTCGCCGTAGAACACTTCGCCGGTGGCGCGGTCGACGATCTTGGTCGACTTGCCGATAAACACGCCCATGCCAAGCACGGAGCCCTCGCGCACAACGCAGCCCTCGACCACTTCCGAACGCGCGCCGATGAAGCAGTTATCCTCGATGATCGTCGGTCCGGCCTGCATGGGTTCGAGCACGCCGCCGATGCCGACGCCGCCCGACAGGTGCACGTTCTTGCCGATCTGCGCGCAGGAGCCGACCGACGCCCAGGTGTCGACCATCGTGCCGCTGTCGACATAGGCGCCGACATTGACGAAGGACGGCATCAGGACGGCGCCTGGCGCCACATAGGCGGAGCGCCGCACCACCGCCGATGGCACGGCGCGGAAGCCGGCCTTCTCGAATTCGAGCGAGCCCCAGCCATCGAACTTGGACGGAACCTTGTCCCACCACGAGGCGCCGCCGGGCGCGCCAGAGATCAATTCCATCGGCCTCAGGCGGAAGGACAGAAGCACCGCCTTTTTCAGCCACTGGTTGACCTGCCACTGGCCGTCAGCCTGCCGTTCGGCGACGCGTGCCGTGCCTTTGTCGAGCAGTTCCAGCGCCGATTCGATGGCGTCGCGCACCGCGCCGCGGGTAGCAGTCGAAATGCCATCGCGCTCCTCGAATGCCTTGTCGATGGTCTTTTCAAGGCTCGCCAGATCGGGCTTCGACATCAAATGCTCCGTTACCATGCAGTGAAAGGCCGGCTCTTAACCTGTTTGAAAGCCGCGCGGACCCTATTTGATGGGATTGTGAGGGTCAATCGCAGCTGCGTCATGGGACGACGCTCGAAGGGATTTGGACGGGTGGATATGAACCCAATGGATAAGACTGGCTGGACGCCACTGCCGCATTCGGACGAGGATCTGGAGCGCGCCAGGAGCGTTCCCGACACGCCGCAGACACGCGCCTCCACTTACAGGCTGGCCTGGAACGACGAGGACTTCATGACGCGGCGCGAGCTGCGCCCGGTTCGCCTGCAGCTTGAGCTGCTGAAGCCGGAGATGATCCTGGCGGAACGCGGCATCCGTTCCACGGTGATCCTGTTCGGCGGCGCTCGCATCCCGGAACCGGGAGGAGAAGCGTGGGCCGCGAAGAACGAGACCCAGAAACGCAACCTGGAGAAGAACAGCAAATATTATGACGAGGCGCGCAAGTTCGCCCGTCTGTGCTCACAGCACTCCGCCGCTTCCTATTATCGCGAATTCGTCGTGGTCACCGGCGGTGGCCCGGGCGTGATGGAAGCCGGCAATCGCGGCGCCGACGATGTCGGTGCGCCGTCCATCGGCCTCAACATCGTTCTGCCGCACGAGCAGGCGCCGAACCCCTATGTGACGCCGGAACTGTGTTTCAACTTCCACTACTTCGCCATCCGCAAGATGCATTTCGTCATGCGGGCGAAGGCGGTGGCGGTATTCCCCGGCGGCTTCGGCACGATGGACGAGTTCTTCGAGACGCTGACGCTGATCCAGACCGGTCGCATGGAGCGGGTGCCGGTGATCCTGTTCGGCAAGGAATTCTGGCGGCGCGCCATCGATCTCGAATTCCTGGCCGAGCAAGGCACGATCACGCCCGGCGATCAGGACATCATCGATTTCGTGGATACTGCGGAAGAGGCCTGGGACATCATCCGACGCTTCTACAACCTCTGAGGAGCTGGGCCCGGTTCGATCTGGGCCATCGCTTGCGGCCGGTGCACCAGTGTCACCAGCACGAAGGAGATGATCATCAGCAGGTACCACGCGCCGAGCTTGTGGATCGAAACCGGTGTCCAGCCTTCGCTCTGGCTCGGGTAGATCCAGGCGCGCGACCAGGTGCCGATGTTCTCCGCGAACCAGATGAACAGCGACACCAACAGGAAGCCGAGCAGCAACGGCATCCTGTGGCGGAAACGGAAGACGCGATAGTGCACCGTCGTCCGGAGATAGATCAGCGCGGTCGCCGCAAACAGCCCGTAGCGAATGTCGACGGTGAAATGGTGCGCGAAGAAATTGACGTAGATGGCGGCGGCGAGCATCGCCGTCGCCCATAGCGGCGGATAGCGGGTGTAGCGCATGTCGAAGATGCGGCTGACACGCGCGAGATAGGAGCCGACGGCCGCATACATGAAGCCGGAAAACAGCGGCACGCCGCCAATGCGGAAGAAAGCGTCTTCGGGATAGATCCACGAACCGGCCGAGGTTTTGAACAGTTCCATCGCTGTGCCGACGATATGGAAGACGAGAATGACCTTCGCTTCGGAGATGGTTTCCAGCTTGAAGCCGAGCATGGCGAGCTGGATCGCAAGGGCCGCCAGGAACAGAAAGTCGTAGCGAGCGAGTATTGCCTGCTCCGG
The DNA here is from genome assembly GCF_030814575.1 of Mesorhizobium sp. YL-MeA3-2017. Taxonomy (NCBI): domain Bacteria; kingdom Pseudomonadati; phylum Pseudomonadota; class Alphaproteobacteria; order Hyphomicrobiales; family Phyllobacteriaceae; genus Mesorhizobium; species Mesorhizobium sp. YL-MeA3-2017. The sequence goes on from NZ_JAUSVH010000001.1 coordinate 2,979,928, forward strand.
CCACCAGAATTTGGTGCCCAGGATCAGCACGAGCATGGCGCCGCCGAACAGGCAGGCCCAGCCCTGCTTCAGGCCAAACACCAGGAATTCAACCGCCGCGCCGTAAAAACCCCTGGCCGGCAGCCGGTCCAGTACGCCATGGGCAGCGGCATCGATGACCGCCTCGACGGAGGTGAAGCGTTTCAAGCGGCTTTGTCGATGATCGTTGAAAGGAAGCCGCCGAGATCGTCGGTGACGTAGTCGACGTCGTCGACATTGTCGGGATCGCGTTCCCAGATCTCGGAGAAGGTCGGCTCGAAGTTGCGCGGAACCACGAGCACCGTCATCATGCCGAGCGCCTTCGGCACGGCGAGGTTGCGGGCGAGATCCTCGAACATCACTGAATTCGGCCCGCTGACGGCATGCAGCGCCGCGAACTTCTCATAGGTCTGGCGCGCCGGTTTCGGCGTCAGTCCGGCGGCGACGATGTCGAAGATGTCGTCGAAATGGTCGAGGATGCCGAGCTGGCGGGCGGCGCGCTCGGCATGGCCGCGATCGCCGTTGGTGAAGATGAACTTGCGGCCGGGAAGCTGGCGGATGGCGGTACCGAGAACCGGGTCCGGCACCAGCCAGGAATAGTCGATGTCGTGCACCTTTTCGAGGAAATCGTCGGGGTCGATGTTGTGGCGTTCCATAAGCCCGTTCAGCGTGGTGCCATATTCGAGATAGAGTTCCTTCTGCAGCTTGCGCGCGTCCTCGCGTGAAAGCGTGAGCAACTCGGCAACATAGGTGGTCATCTTCGCATCGATCTGCGCGAACAGATTCGAATGATGTGGATAGAGCGTGTTGTCGAGGTCGAACACCCAATCGGTGACATGGGCGAAGCGGGCGGGATCGGGGGATTGGGTCATGGCGCTGTTATGGCACGAAACGGAGGCGACGGGAGACTTTATCCACCGCTCATGCGCGTCGAGTGCGGCCAAAGTGGCGCGGCGATTCAAATTTTAGCTGTCGCTTAAAGGAGACCTTCAAGTCTGGCGCGCCATAAGGCCGCCAGCCGGGGGAGAACAGTTGATGGCCAGCATTCTTATGCGTTCCGCATCTGTGGCCGGGGTCGCGGTTCTAACCTCTCTCCTGGTCGTTCTCGCCATCGGCCTCGTGCTCGGCGAGGCCGTCGATCTCAACGCCTGGATCATCGGCACGGTCTGTCCGCTGCTGATCGCTTGGCCGGCAAGCGCCTATGTGTTCGCCCAGGGGGATCGGCTGAAGAACGCGCATCGCGATCTCGCGCGCGCCCATGCCCAGCTGGCCGTTGCCCACCGGCGTCTGTCCGACAAGGCCAGCCGCGACGATATGACCGGCATGTTCAACCGCGAGAGTTTTTTCGCGGCGCTGGAAAGCGGCAAGCGCCAGGCCGGCGGCGCGCTGCTGATCATCGATGCCGATCATTTCAAGGCGATCAACGACAGCTACGGTCATCTGACCGGGGATGAAGCCCTTCTGCTCATCGCAAGCGCGATCAAGCGCGCCGTGCGAGGCGGCGATGTGCTTGGCCGCATTGGCGGAGAGGAATTCGCGGCTTTCCTGTTCGGCGCCGACGAGCGCGAAGCCACCCGCATCGCGGAACGGATCCGCACCGAGGTGGAGCTGATCCTGTTCCGCCCGGTCGAGCGCATCGTCCGATTGACCGTGTCGATCGGCGGCGCACTCTACCAGGAAGCGATGACGCTTTCGGAGTTGATGCGTAGCGCGGATTTGCGCCTCTACGAGGCGAAGCGCCGTGGCCGGAACCTGGTGATCGTCGAGGCCAGCGTTTCGCGCGCCGCCTGAACTACCGGCTTTCCGAAGGGGCGATCTGGCGACGCAGATCCTCAGAGGCCGAAGATTGCCAGCCTCAACAGCACTGCGGCGGCGGCGAGTGCGACGATCATCGCGCCCATTCCGATCGGCGATCCCCAGCCATACCATTCCATCGACCGTTCGGCGAAACGCATCTCGTCTTCGCGCGACAGCTGGTTGTGTGCATGAGCCATGGTGGTCTTCCTTTCCTTGTTGTCGGGGTTGTTGGGTTCACGCTTGCCCGCATTCCGATTTCCGCCTTATGATGCCTCATCGAAATGTTAGACAGATTGATATTTAGATTATCGAAGGAAACTCGTCAATGTCAAAAAGTGCTGAGCTGATCGCCGCCATCGGCGGCGCCGTCATGCGCTGGCAGGACGAGACGCAAAGCTACGACGAGGCGGTGCGCGAGAGACTGGGTATCAATGGTCCGGAAGGCCGGTGCCTCAGTCTGCTCCATCGCGGGCCGCAGTCGGCCGGCGCCATCGCGGTCGTCACCGGTTTGACGCCTGCGGCGGTAACGGCGCTGATCGACAGGCTAGAAGCGCGTGGCTATGTCACGCGTACCCGTAGCCTCGAAGACAGGCGCAAGGTGATGGTCGAGGCGACCGAGACAACACTCCGCCTCTCGCAGCGCTACTACGGCGAAATCGCGTACGAAGGCCAAAAACTGCTCGGCACCTTCAGCGATGCCGAGCTCGGTACGATCCTGGAATTCATGACGGCGGCGGCGGACCTGCAGCGCAATCAGCTGCAAAATCTGAAGGCGAGCGCGACCAGCTGAAGGTTCGTCAGCACGCGTTGCCGGGCTCTCTCTGGAGAACCCGGCTGGTGGCATCAGACCGTGGCTGGGTCCAGCGCGGTCTGGCCCTTGAAGCGGTTCACGATCGTGGCGAAGTCGGCGGTGGCGAAGGCATCGCGCAGACCGTCGAAGGACGGCAGCACGAAATAGGCGCGCTGGAATTTGTCGATCTCGTAGCTGGTCCGCATCACGGTTTCGAGATTGAACGGAACATGGTGCGCATCGGCGCTCTCGACCGCGAATTGCAGCTCGGTGAAGGACGACATCAGTCCCGCGCCGAATGCCTTCAGCGGTTTGCCTGGCTCTTGCATCAGTCCGTATTCGGCGGTGTACCAGTAGAGCCTGGTGATCATCTCGTCGCCGCCGAGCGCGATGATGTCCTCGGCCTTGCGCCCGTACATCTGCATGAAGTCGGCGAAAACCGGCTGCGTCAGGATCGGCACGTGGCCGAAGAAGTCGTGGAACATGTCCGGCTCGACGATGTAGTCGAGCTCCTTGTCGGTTCGCAGCCAGTTGGTCACCGGGAACCGACGGTTTGCAAGGTGGTCGAAGAACGGAGCGGCCGGGATGAGCCCGGGCACCGCGACGATCTCCCAGCCGGTCAGCTTGCGAAGTTTCTTGCTGATCTCGTCGAAGTCGGGGATGCGGTCAAGCAGGCCGAGCGTTGCGACGCCATCGAGATAGGAATGGTGCGCCAGCTTCTCGGTCAGTCTGGTCTGGCGGTCGCACAATTTGCGCCACACTGATTGTTCGGCTGCCGAGTAATTGTATTCCTGATGGACGGTGAAGTCCGAGCGGCAGATGGAATAGTCGCCACGCAAACCTTGCGCCGCGCATTCGCGGGCATAATCGGCAACGCTGACAGTCATGGGTCTCTCCTCCAGATAAGCATGGCTTCGTCCAGTGGATTCTAACTCCGACATACGAGCGGTTTCGATTTAATGGTGGGCTGAAAACGGATCTTTGAGTAGAATTCCCTCACAATGGCAATTGAAGGAGAGGAAATGCCTCAATTCGACGAGTTCGAAATCAAGATGCTCGACATATTGCAGCACGATGGGCGCAAGTCGGTGACCGAGTTGGCGCAGGAGATCGGCTTGTCGGCCACGCCCTGCGCCCGCCGTTTCGAGGGCTTGCAGCAGGCCGGCGTCATCACCGGCTTTTCAGCGGTGCTCAGCCGCCGTTCGCTGGGGCTGATGGTCGAGGTCTTCATGCAGGTCCGGCTGATCAGCCACAGCGACGGCTCGCCGGAAAAGTTCATCGCGGCGGTGGAACGCATGGATGAAGTGTCGTCCTGTTGGACGATGACGGGAGACTATGACTTCCTGCTGCATGTGATGGTGCCGTCGGTGGACGACCTCAACAACCTCGTCATGCACAAGCTGATGCGGTTTCCGGGTGTGCGCGACGTGCACACCCAGCTCGTCCTGCAGAACATCAAGGGACCGGGCCACCTGCCGCTCGGCCATCTGCGGGGATAGGTGTTGGTTTGCGCTTACGGCACGATCAACGTGCCGGCGCCATGCTCGGTGAACAGCTCGAGCAGAACCGAATGCGGTGTCTTGCCGTTGAGGATCACGACGCCCTCCACACCGCGCTCGATGGCCTCGATGCAGGTTTCCACCTTGGGGATCATGCCGCCCGACACCGTGCCGTCGGCGATCAAGGCCTTGGCTTCCGCTACCGTCAGCTCGTCGATCAGCTTCTTGTTCTTGTCGAGCACGCCGGGCACATCAGTGAGGAACAGCAGGCGCGAGGCCTTCAAGGCGCCGGCGATGGCGCCGGCGAAAGTGTCGGCGTTGATGTTGTAGGTATGGCCATCGCGGCCGGGCGCGACCGGCGCCAGAACCGGGATCATCTCCGAGCGTGCCAGGAGATCGAGCAGCCTGCGGTCTACCTCCACCGGCTCGCCGACGAAGCCGAGATCGAGCACCCGCTCGATATTGGAATCGGGGTCCTTGACGGTCTTGTGTGCCTTTTGGGCAAACACCATGTTGCCGTCCTTGCCGCACAGGCCGATCGCCCACTCGCCTTCGGCATTGATGAGGGCGACGATCTCTTTGTTGATCGAGCCGGCCAGCACCATCTCGACGATTTCGACCGTCTTTTCGTCGGTGACGCGCAGGCCGCCTTCGAAGCGCGATTCGATCCCCATCTTGGACAGCATCGCCGCAATCTGCGGACCGCCGCCATGCACCACGATCGGGTTGACGCCAGACTGCTTCAAAAGCGCGATGTCGCGGGCGAAGGCCTTGCCCAGTTCGATGTCGCCCATGGCGTGGCCGCCATACTTCACCACCACCGTCTTGTGCTCGTAACGCTGCATATAGGGCAGCGCCCGCGAGAGCAGCGCGGCCTGCATCTCGGCATTGGCGGGGATGTCCGTCATGGCAAATTTCCCGGCTGACTGGAAAAGACGGCGAGGTCTTAGCGGGAAACACCAGGAGGAGCAATCGATACGCGCCGACCCAACCTTGTTTTGACGCTTCGGTGACGTCATCTGTTCGTGAACAGCGGTGAAACAGTCAACAAGGTGTCATGATGGCGGAGTTCGACCCGGTAGCGCATTGGCAGGGCGTCTATTCCAGCAAGGCGACAACCGCGGTCAGCTGGTATCAGGAAACGCCGGCGCCTTCGCTGGACCTGTTGCACCTGGTCGGCGCCACACCTGACGCCGGCATCGTCGACATCGGCGGTGGGGCGTCGATCCTTACGGACAGCCTCCTCGCACTGGGCTACCGCGATCTTTCAGTGCTCGATATCTCGCTGGCCTCGCTCGCGGCAGCGCAGGCCCGCATTGGCGCGGCGGCTAGCGATGTCGACTGGATCGTTGCCGATGTTACGCAGTGGCGCCCGACGCGCTCCTACGACGTCTGGCACGATCGCGCGGCTTTTCATTTCCTCGTCGAGGAAAAGCAGCAGGCCGCCTATGCGGACCGGCTGCGTTTGGCGCTGCGTAAGGGTGGCCACGCGATCATTGGCACCTTCGCGCCGGATGGCCCGGAAAAGTGCAGCGGTCTGACCGTGCAGCGCTACGACGCGGCATCGCTCGGCGCGAAATTAGGGACCGGTTTTCAGCTCATCGACAGCCGTCGCTACGACCATGTCACGCCATGGGGCGCCGTGCAGCACTTTCACTTCGGAACATTCAGGCGCGACGGCTGACCCTCATTGCGGCACGCGCAACGGTGCGCGACGCTTGGTCCAGCCTGAAATCTTTTCCATCTGCGCCGCCAACGACAGCAATGTCCCCTCGTCGCCGGGGCGGCCGGCAGCCTGGATGCCGAGCGGCAGGCCACCTTCGGTGACATAAACCGGCAGTGCGATGGACGGCTGCCCGGTCACGTTCTGGATCGCCGGCCAGTGGGTGAACCACAGGCTCTTGTCCAGAAGCTGCGAAAAGAAGCCGGGATTTTTGAGCAGCCAGGTCAGGCGCAACTTGTCCAAGAGGTCCTCGATCAACGCGTCGACGCCTTTCGGGTTCATCGCCCCGCAAGCGAGTGGTGGGTGGGCGATGATCGGCATGAATACGGCATCGAAACCGGCGGTGGCCGAAATCAGCTGCCGCGAGGTGGCATGCAGACGTTCCAGGATCGCATAGGTCTCGCCGCCGGACATCAGTTCGCCGTACCGTCCGAGCACACGGGTGGCGCGCTCGACATCGGCGGCCACCGGTCGGCCGTGGCGTTTCGCTTCCATCCGCAATGTGCCGGCGACCGCCGAAGAGACGCATTTGGCGAAGCCGGCGACGAAATTCCTGTCGAGCATCGGCAGGTCGATGTCTTCGACGTCGTGGCCGCCTTCGCGGGCGATGGCGACGGCCGTGTCCAGCGCCCGCAGCGTTTCCGCCGAAATCGGCAGGCCGAGCGGCGATTGTCGGTAGACGGCAAGCTTGAGCTTGCCGGGATCGCGCGCCGCGGCGGCTGCGAATGGCCCGCGCGGCGAACGGGCCGCATAGGGCGCCAGCGTGTCCGGACCATGGGTGAGGTCGAGTAGCAGCGCGCTGTCACGCACCGAGCGGGTCACGGCATGGTCGACGACAAAACCGTACCAGCTTTCGGAGACCAGGGGCGACAGTGGTACCCGACCGCGCGAGGTCTTCAACCCGACCAGCCCGGTGCAGGCGGAAGGCACGCGGATCGAGCCGCCGCCGTCCGAGGCATGCGCCACCGGCACGACACCGCCCGACACCAGAGCCGAGGCGCCGCCGGACGAGCCGCCGGTCGTGTGGCCACTGTTCCACGGGCTGCGGGTGACGCCGAAGGCGGCCGATTCCGTCATGAGTCTTAAGCCGTATTCCGGCGTGGTGCTGGTGACGACCGGGTTGAGACCGGCCGCGAGATAGCGCTCGGTGAGCACCGAATTGAAATCGGGCACGAAGGCGGGGACCCTGCTGCCGCCATGCGTCGGCACACCTTTTTGGGCGATGCCGAGATCCTTGATGGCGAAAGGCACTCCTGCCAGCGGCAGCGTCCGGTCGACGGCCTTGGCTCTCAGGCGCGCCGCGTCGTAGAGCGGTTCGGCAATGGCGTTGAGCTCGGTGCGGGTTGCCTCGGCGCGGGCAATCGCGGCATCCGCCAATTCAAGCGGCGAGACGTCGCCTTTGTGGACCAGTTCCGCGACGCCTGTCGCGTCGTTCTCCCAAAGGATCCGTTCAACCGACATACCGCCCTCCCAGACTGATCTGAAAAGCTATCGGGCTACCAATGCCTTGGCAATCGAGGCTGGAATGGCGCGGTGGTGACGCTAGGCAAGGTGCGATCGCCGTCATAGTCTGGCAGCGATGACGCCAGAGGACATCGCCAAACTGATCGTCCGGACCTCGCTGAGGGATCGAACCGCGTTCGACCTGCTCTACCGGCAGACGAGCGCGAAACTTTTCGGCGTGTGTCTGCGTATTTTGACTGACCGGAGCGAGGCTGAGGAGGCGTTGCAGGAGGTGTTCGTCAAGATATGGACGAAGGCCGACCGTTTCGCCATTTCGGAACTCAGCCCGATCTCCTGGCTGGTTGCGGTGGCACGCAACCATGCGATCGATCGTATCAGGGCGCGTCGTCGGCCGGCGGCCGATATCGACGCAGCACTCGACGTGGCCGATCCGACGCCGGGGCCGGAGGCAATGGTAATCGCCGGCGGCGAGGCCGGCCGTATCCATCGTTGCCTCGACGAACTGGAACAGGACCGGGCGGCTGCTGTCCGCGGCGCCTACCTCAAGGGGGAGAGTTATGCCGAACTTGCGGAACGCCACGGCGTTCCGCTCAACACGATGCGCACCTGGCTGAGGCGCAGCTTGATCAGATTGCGGGAATGTCTGGAGAGATGACGGCAAGCGACCATACCGGACCCGAGCGCGACGATGACGCCATCGCCGCCGAATATGTGCTCGGCGTGCTTTCGTTGAACGAACGTGAGGCGGCGGCGCGCCGCGCCGACAGCGACCCGGCCTTTGCGCGGTTGATCGATGCCTGGGAGGCGCGCTTGTCGCCGCTGGCCGCGGACTACGCGGAGGCCGAGGTGCCGGCTTCGGTGAAGGTGGCGATCGACCGCCGGCTGTTCGAGACCGGAACAGCGCAAAAGTCCCAGAACAGGGCAGGCCTATGGTCGAACCTTGCCTTCTGGCGCGGTCTGGCTGCCGCAGCCGTGGTGGCGTTGGCGGTGGTCGTTGTCGCGCCATATGTCGGCGCACCCGTCACGACGCCGCAGGCCGGACTTGTCGCGTCGCTCGCCGCGGATGGCAGCAATATCAGGTATGTCGCTGTCTACGACAGCGCCCGCGACGAGGTGCGCCTGTCTCGCCTTGCCGGCGAAAAAGCCGAAGGCAAGGATTTCGAACTTTGGCTGATCGAGGGCAAGAACGCCCCCATATCGGTCGGTGTCATTCCCGCCGGCGCCACGGCGCGGCTGGTTCCTCCAGCGGCCGTGCGTGGGAAACTGGCGCTGGGCGCGGTGCTGGCCATCAGTCTCGAACCGGCCGGCGGCTCGCCGACCGGCCAGCCGACAGGCCCGGTCGTCGCGGCTGGCGATCTGAGAAACATCTGACCGCAGTTTGGAAGGTGCCGCGAAAAAAATCGTCGGCTGAAACTTCGCAAGCGCATGTCCCGTATCTCCTCACGTCCCAGAAACGGGAACGAAAATTGAGGAGACAGAGCAATGCGCAAGATCACCAAGCTTCTATTCGCCAGCACCGTTGCCATATCCGCCATGACCGGTATCGCTTACGCCAAGAACCCCATGGTCGGCGGCGCGCCGATGTATGCGGAGAAGAACATCATCGAGAATGCCGTGAATTCGAAGGACCACACGACCCTGGTTGCGGCCGTGAAAGCCGCCGGTCTGGTCGATACGCTGCAAGGCAAGGGACCGTTCACGGTCTTCGCGCCGACCAACGAAGCCTTCGCCGCATTGCCCAAGGGCACGGTCGAGACGCTGCTGAAACCCGAGAACAAGGACAAGCTCACCAAGATCCTGACCTGCCATGTGGTGGCAGCCAAGGCGATGTCGGCCGAAGTCGCCAAGATGGTCAAGGCGGACGGTGGCGCGCACAAGGTCAAGACCGTGGGCGGATGTGAGCTGACGTTGAAGGACAAGGGCGGCAAGGTCACGGTCACCGACGAGGGCGGCAATGTCGCGCATGTCACGATTGCTGACGTGAAGCAGTCGAATGGCGTCATTCACGTGATCGACAAGGTTCTCCTTCCCAAGATGTAACTACGCGCCGGTTTCCGGCGAATACACCTGAGAAAGGATGCAGCGGCCGTGCGTTGGTCCTCCCAGACTGACGCGCGGCCGCCTTGCATCGGCACTACGACATATCAAGCGCACGTGATTTCATCTCGAGTGCCGAACGGGGCACTATCCAGGAAAGGATGACGTTCATGGAACGGCGTGATTTTCTTCTCGGCACGGCCTGCGCGGCGGCACTCGGCGCCGGTGCCTGGGCGCTGGCGCGTCTTGGTGTCAGCCAGCCGGCAAGGGCCGAGACGTTCGAGGTCCAGAAGACCGATGCCGAGTGGAAAGCTGTACTGAACCCGGAGCAATACTCCGTGTTGCGCCAGGAGGGCACCGAATATCCAGGCACCAGCCCGTTGCTGGACGAACACCGCAAGGGGGTGTTCGCTTGTGCGGGCTGCGCGCTACCGCTTTACGCGTCCGACACCAAATTCGATTCCGGCACTGGCTGGCCGAGTTTCTGGGAAGCGATGCCCAATGCCATCGGCACGCGCGAGGACAAAACACTCGGCATGGTGCGGGTGGAATGCCATTGCCGCCGCTGCGGCGGCCATCTCGGCCATATCTTCGACGACGGTCCGCCGCCCACAGGCAAGCGCCATTGCATCAATGGGGTTGCCTTGACCTTCAAGCCGGCGACAGCCTGACGCGGCCACTTTTCGGGATGGTCAGTGGCCGCTGCCGCCGCCACCCGCTGCTGCTGGCGGGCGCTTGATGAACATGACGAAGACCGCAAGCGAAACGAACAGCACGGTCAGCATGTAGAACACGTCCATGAAGGACAGCAGCGCCGCTTGCTGATGCACCATGCCAGAAAGTTTGGAGAGCGCGGCGCTGTGCGCGTCGAGCCCATTCCGCGTCTGGAAGTTCAGCGTCATGTTGCGCAGCTTTTCCTGCGCGGCCTCGCTGCCCCACTGCACATGTTCCGACAGCCGCGCATAGTGGAAGGCGTTGCGGTCGATCAGCGTGGTGTTGATGATGGCGAGCCCGACGGCGCCGCCGAGATTGCGGGTCAGGTTGAACAGGCCGGAAGCGTTCTTGAGCCGCGACGGCGGCAAAGTGCCAAGCGCGATGTTGTTGATCGCCACCATGCACAGCATCATCGATGCGCCGCGCAGGATCTGGGGCACGAACAACTCCCAGAAATCCCAGTCGGCGGTGAGGTGGGTCATCTGCCAGGTGCCGGCGGCGAACCCGACGAAGCCGACCGCAATCATGACGCGTGGATCGATCTTGTTCGACAGGATGCCGGAGATCGGTGCCGTGAAGAACATGGCCAGGCCGGAGACGAACAGCGCTTCGCCGATCATCATGGAATCGTAGCCGCGGATACGGCCGAGATAGATCGGATAGAGATAGGTGAGCCCGTAGAGGCCGATGCCCATGACGAAGGAGAAGATAGAGCCGAAGGCGAAATTGATGTTGGTGAAGGCGCGCAGATCGACGATCGGCTCCTCCACCGTGAACACTCGCCAGAAAAACACGATCGCGCCGACCGTCATGATGATGGCGAAGATGAACACCGACTGTTCCTGCAGCCAGTCGTGGTTCGGTCCTTCCTCCAGCACATATTCGAGCGAGCCGAGGAAGGCGGCCATGCCGGCCAGTCCCCACCAGTCGAATTTCTTCAACAGGCTATGGTCGGGCTTGTCGAAGTCGATCAGCGTCCAGGCGGCCGTCGCAACCAGGATGCCGGGAACGACATTGATCAGGAACAGCCAATGCCAGGACATGGCGTGGCTGATATAGCCGCCAACGGTCGGGCCGATGGTCGGCGCCAGCGTGGCGACCAGGCCGATCATCGGCGAGACGATGGCGCGGCGCGACGGCGGGAAGATGGTGAAGGCGGCCGCGAAAACCGACGGGATCATCCCGCCGCCAATGAAGCCCTGGATCGCCCGATAGACGATCATCTGGTCGATATTGGTGGCGGTGGCTGCGAGCGCGCTGGCGGCGGTGAAACCAGCGGCTGAAACCGTGAACAGCACGCGCGTCGACAGCATGCGGCTCAGGAAACCCGACAGCGGGATCATGATGACCTCGGCGATCAGGTAAGAGGTCTGTACCCAGGGGATCTCGTCGGAACTCGCGGACAGGCCGGCCTGGATTTCCGCCAGCGATGCCGAGACGATCTGGATGTCCAGGATCGCCATGAACATGCCGAACACCATCGCCAGGAAGGCGATCATGCGCCGTGGATCGATGTGATCGACGGGCTTTGCCCCGGCGACTGCGTCGATGCTCGACATTTCGGCGCTCCCGCCTAGTTGGCCGCCGCGTTAGGCGCGGTGCGGCTGTCGACGTCGACGATGACGCTCAGGCCCGCACGCAGCTTGCCTGTAGCCAGCGCCTCGGAGGAGACGTCGATACGCACCGGGACGCGCTGTACCACCTTGGTGAAGTTGCCGGTGGCGTTTTCCGGGGGCAGCAGCGAGTAGACCGCGCCGGAGGCGGGCGCCAGCGAGGAAACGGTACCTTCGAGGGTCTCGTTGTGTATCGCGTCGACCGCAATACGCACCTTCTCCCCCGGAACCAGCCGCGCCAGCTGGGTTTCCTTGAAGTTGGCGACGACATAGAGCTTGTTCATCGGAACGATGACGGCAAGCTTCTGGCCGGGGCTGACGAGATCGCCCTGTTCCACCGAACGGTTGCCGACGACGCCGTCATAAGGCGCGCGCATCACGGTGAAGCCGAGGTCGCGTTCGGCCTTGTCCTTGGTCAGGTGTAGCGATGCCTGCGTACTGGCGGATTCCGCGCGCTGGGCTTCCAGTACGCCGATATTGGCCTGTGCTGCGGTGATCTGCGCCACCGCAGCGGCAAGCGCCGCGTTTGCCTGGTCGACCGCGGTCTGCGCGTCATCGAGCTGTGCCTGGGTGGCGACATGCGTCTTCAGAAGCTGCGCCGTGCGATCCTGGGTGCGCTGCGCATTTGTTGCCGTGGCCTGCGCCGAGGCTTTTTGCGCTTCGGCCTGCTGCAGGGCGGCGCGCGACGCGATGATCTGGGTGTCGATGCGCGCCAGCGTCTTGTCCAGCGTGGCGATCTGTGCCGCGGCCTGGTCGACCGCGATGCGATAGTCGCCGCCGTCGACGACGAACAGCGGATCGCCCGCCTTCACATGCTGGTTTTCAACGACCTTGACCGCGTCGATGTAGCCGGAGACCTTCGGCGAGATGAACGCCATGTCGGCCTGCACATAGGCGTCGTCGGTCGAGATCATGAAACGGCCTTCGGTCCAGTAGTCATAGCCGTACCAGGCGCCGCCGGCGAGCAGCGCCATTCCGATGATAGGCAAAAGCAGCGACCGTGCCGAACGCTTCTTCCTCGCGGGTGCTTCGACGGGTGTTTCCACCGGTGCGCTCGGCGCTTCCTTTGTCGGCGGAACCGCCTTGGCATTGGGAAACGGATGCACTTCCGCAGTGTTCGATTCGGTTGGCGACGTCATCGTACTGAACCTTGTATTGAACTGAACCGTTCGGTTCGATGTTGACATAGCCCAGCTTTGGAGGCATATCAAGAGGCAATCGAACCGACCGGTTCGAAATATTGACGAGACAGGGAATGATGACCGAGGCACTGATCGACGCCGAGGAAACAACGAGCGAGGCGCAGGAAAACCTGTTCCGCGGCCGGCCGGCCGCCGGGCAGGACCCGGCCAAGCGCGAACAGATCATGGAGGGTGCCCGGCACGTCTTCATGGACAAGGGTTTCGACGCCGCCTCGATGAATGACATCACCCGCGAGGCAGGCGTGTCCAAGGGCACGATCTACGTCTATTTCGCCAACAAGGAAGAGTTGTTCGAAGCGCTGGTCGAGGAAGAGCGCTGCAAGATCTTCCAGAACCTCTACGAAACACTCGATCATCACGACGACCTCAGGACGACGCTCGAACGCTTCGGCATGGCGATCTCGTTCAAGATCACTTCCGATAAGGTGGTGATGGCGCAGCGCACGGTCATCGGCGCCGCCGAACGCATCCCTGAGCTTGGCGCCCGCTTTTACGAGAACGGTCCCCTGCACGGCCACGCCAAGGTCAAGGCCTTTCTTGAAGGTGCCGTCGCCAGAGGCCTGCTCGACATCCCCGATCCCGATCTGGCGTCCTACCAGCTTTCTGAGCTTTGCCTTGCCGGTCTGCTGAGGCAGCGCCTTTTCGGCTATCGCCGCCAGTCACCCGCGCAAGCCGAGATCGAGCAGGTGGTGAAGTCGGGCGTCAACGTGTTCCTGAAGGCCTATGGCACTGAACTGTTCGCGATGCAGGAGCAAGCCAAGGCAGGCGGCTGATCCGTCAGCCGCCATTGGCGACGCGGATGATCGCTTCGCGCAGGTCGTCCAGTCCGGCCGCTTTTTCCGACGAAGTGGCCAGCACGCCCGGAAACGCCGCCGGCCGTTTCTTGATCTTCAGCAAGGTCTCCTCGATCAGGCGCGGCACGCCGGCCACCTTGATCTTGTCCGTCTTGGTCAGCACGATCTGGTAGGAGACCGCCGCCTTGTCGAGCAGGGTCAGAACCTCTTCGTCGTTCTTCTTGACGCCGTGCCGTGCATCGATCAGCACGTAGACGCGCTTCAGCGTCACCCGGCCCTTGAGATAATCGAACACCAGCTTCGTCCACTGGTCGACCTGTTCCTTCGGCGCCTGCGCATAGCCGTAGCCGGGCATGTCGACCAGCGCCAGCGGCGGCAGGTCCGTGCCCTCTCCCGAAAACCCGTCGGGCACGAAATAGTTGAGCTCCTGCGTGCGGCCCGGCGTGTTGGATGTCCGCGCCAGGCCTTTCTGTCCGACCAGCGCATTGATCAGCGACGATTTGCCGACATTGGAGCGGCCGGCGAAGGCGATCTCCGGCGGCCCTTCGGGCGGCAGGAACTTCATGGCCGGCACACCGCGGATGAATATCCACGGCCGGGTAAAGGCGTCGTCGCCGACCACGGTGATCGCTGCTTCCGTCACGCTGCGGCCTCGAGCCGGTTGATGTCGGCACCGCGGATGGCATCGAGATTGCGGCCGATCTTGTCGGCTGGCCAGTTCCACCAGGAGATCTTGAGCAGCCGCGCGATGGTGTCGTCGTCGAAGCGCATCTTCACCACCTTGGCGCTGTTGCCGGCAACGATCGCATAGGCGGGTACGTCCCGCGTCACCACCGACTTGGCCGCAATGATGGCGCCGTCGCCGATCTTCACGCCGGGCATGATGGCGGTGTTCATGCCGATCCACACATCGTTGCCGATCACAGTGTCGCCGCGCAGTTCCGCCTTCCAGGTGGAGACGTCGAAACCCTTCTCCCAGCCATTGCCGAAGATGTTGAACGGATAAGTCGAGAAGCCGGACATGACGTGATTGGCGCCGTTCATGATGAACCGCGCGCCCTCGGTGATGGCGCAGAAGCGGCCGATGATCAGCTTGTCGCCAATGAACGGGTAGTGATGCAGCACGCAGGTCTCGACGAATTTTTCCGGCCCGCCGGGATCGTCATAATAGGTGTAGTCGCCAATCTCGATATTCGGCGCGTTGACGATCGGCTTCAGGAAGCCGACCCGGTTGTGATGCAGCGTCGGATGCTTGGTATTTGGGTTGGGCCCGGTCATCGTTGACTCCGTCGGGATTGCGGCGGGGAATGCAAGGATAGCCCAATCTTTCGCCGAATGGCAAAAGGCCCCGGACGAACCGGGGCCTTTTCCAAAGGATGGTTGAGACGCCGTTATTCGGCGGGTGTCGGTTTCTTGCGGAACAGATTCACCAGATTGTCCCAAAGTTCGATCTTGGCGCCCTGCCGCTTCATGATCACGCCCTGCTGCAGGATCGACAGCGAATTGTTCCAGGCCCAGTAGATCACGAGACCGGCCGGGAAGCCCGCCATCATGAAGGTGAAGATCACCGGCATCCAGTTGAAGATGGCTGCCTGGGTCGGATCCGGCGGCGCCGGGTTCATCCGCATCTGCAGGAACATGGTCACGCCCATCAGCAGCGGCCACACGCCGATATGCAGCATGGCGGGCGTCGCGAAAGGCATCAGGCCGAACAGGTTGAGAAGCGAAGTCGGATCCGGCGCAGCCAGATCCTGGATCCAGCCGAAGAACGGCGCATGCCGCATCTCGATGGTGATGTAGAGCACCTTGTAGAGCGCGAAGAACACCGGGATCTGGATCAGCACCGGCCAGCAGCCGGCGATCGGGTTGATCTTCTCGGTCTTGTACAGCTCCATCATCGCCTGTTGCTGCTTCATCTTGTCGTCCGCGAATTTCTCGCGGATTTCCAGCATCTTGGGCTGCACGACCTTCATCTTCGCCATCGACTTGTAGGACTTGTTGGCGAGCGGGAAGAAGAAGGCCTTTACGATGATGGTGGTGGCCAGGATCGCCAGGCCGAAATTGCCGAAGAACTTGTAGAGCGTGTCGATCAGCCAGAACATCGGCTTGGTGATGAAGTGGAACCAGCCCCAGTCGATCAGCAAATCGAAGCGACGGATGTCGCGGTCCTTCTCGTAGGCGTTGATCGTGCCCACTTCCTTGGCACCGGCGAAAATCAGCGATTCCACGGTGGTCGACTGGCCGGGAGCAACGGTTATCGGATCGGACAGATAGTCGGTTTGATAGCGATGCCGGCCGCCATCTTCCAGGAAGGCGAAGCGCGGCTGGAACGGCTGCTTCTCGCTGGGCACCAGCGTTACCGCCCAATATTTGTCGGTGATGCCGAGCCAGCCATCGGTCGACTTGCTGGGCGTATACTGCTTGTCCTTCTCGATGGACGCGTATTTGTGCTCCTGCAGGCCCTCCGTGCCGGTCACGCCGATCAGCCCCTCATGCAACACGTAGACCGAGGCGGTGGTCGGCTTGTCGTAGCGGGTGACGCGGCCGTAATTCGACAGGGTGATCGGAGCCGAGCCGGTGTTCTGCACGCTGTCGGACAGCGTGAACATGTAATTGCCGTCGACCGAGACGGTGCGCTTGAAGGTCAGCCCCTTGTCGTTGGTATAGGTGAGCGTGACGGGGGTGGTCGGCGTCAGGGTCGCATTGCCATCGACCTTCCACTGCGTGTCGTAGCTCGGAACGGTACCGGTCTGAGCGTTGCCGACGAAACCCACCTCGGCGAAATAGCCAGTGGGCAGCGCCGACGGGTTGAGCAGTTCGATCTCGGGGGAATTCTTGTCGACGGTCAGGCGATAGTGCTTGAGCTTGAGGTCGTCCAGCCGTCCGCCGGTCAGGTTGATCGAGCCCTCGAGGCTCGGCGTGTCGATCTTCACGCGTTGGCTGGCGGCGAGCGCCTGGTCGCGCCCGGCGGGCGTCGTCGCATCGGCGCCAGACGCGTTAGGCACGGCACCTGGCTGTTGCGCCTGGGTGCTCGGCGTGGCGGTGCCGGCGGCGGGCTTGTTCTCGCTTTGGCGCTGCGCTTCGATGCGGGCGGTCTCGCGCTGCTGTTCGACGCGGGGGTTCATGTAGAACACCTGCCACAGCGTCAGTATCAACACCGAAGCCGCGATGGTGATGAAGAAGTTGCGGTTGTTTTCCATCGAGAGCCTTGGCCTATCGCGCTAGCGTTTTCCGTGGATGCGGTGGGAAAGCTCGACCTTCAATTGGTCGAACGGCGCGGCGAGAACATCCTCGCGCCCCACGATGACATAGTCATGGCCGCGTTCCATGTCAGCGGCGGCATAAGTGCGCACCGCTTCTCTCAGCCGTCGGCGAACCCGGTTGCGCACGACGGCATTGCCGACTTTCTTGGTGACCGTGTAGCCGACGCGCGGTGCCTCGCCGTCGCCGCGATTAAGCACTTCGACGAGGAAAAACCGCCCACGCCGCTTTTCGCCGCGCCGGACGGTGAGGAAATCCGAGCGTTTCAGTAGCCTTTTGGGCGCCTGTCCCATTGGGCTGTTTGCGGACAACGGTCGTGGTGTCCGCTCAGGCGGACAACCGCTTGCGGCCACGATTGCGGCGGGCTGCGACGACGCCGCGGCCGCCCTTGGTGGCCATGCGGGCACGGAAGCCGTGACGACGCTTGCGGACGAGCTTGGAGGGTTGGTAGGTGCGCTTCATTTGTTTTAATACCGCGGTGTGCGGCCCTTCTTGTGTCTGTCACTCTGTAACAGGAGCTTGGCCGGGCCTTGTTTGGCGCGGCCGAAACCGCGCCGGGTCGTAGGGCCCGAGCGTGAGCGGGGCTTATATGTACAAGGTTTTGCAGAGTCAATCCGGGGCGCCAGACTAAAGATTGCCAGTCATTTGGCTCCGCAGGTCATCAAACTGGAAATTATGCCGCAATTGCCTAGTTTGCATGCGAGGGCATATCGGCATTGGGCGTATGAGCGTCGAACCTTCCACCAATGAAAGCGGCGCGCGCTCCGGCCCGGCGCATGGCGGCGGCTCGCGCGCCGTACCGCTGTCGCGCGGACTTTCGGCCAAGCTCATCCTGCTCACGATCATCTTCGTGCTTCTGGCCGAAGTGCTGATTTTCCTGCCGTCGATCGCCGACTACCGAATGCGCTGGCTGCGCGAGCGCCTCAACACCGCGGCGGCGGTTTCAGTGGTGCTCATCGAAGGCGATCCGGCCTCGCTTTCGCGCACCGCCCAGGACGACCTGTTGATGGCAATCGGCGCGAAGGCGATCGCGGTGCGCGACGGCGACGTCTCGCGCCTGCTTGCCGTGGCCTCTATGCCGCCGCGTGTGGACGAGCACATCGATGTCGCCAATACCGGCATGGTCGCGCAGCTCACCGGCGCACTCAACACTTTGTTCTTCGGCGGCGATCGCACATTGCGCGTCTTCGGCCCGGTCGGCGAGAACAACCGCGAGTTCGAGCTGATCATGCGCGACTACCGCCTGCGCGCGGCCATGCTCTCCTTCTCGCGCAACATCGCCCTGATCGCGCTGCTGATCTCGGTGTTTTCCGCCATGCTGGTCTATGCCGCTGTCTACCGCATCATGATCCGCCCGGTGCGCGCCATGACGCGCTCGATGCTGTCCTTCTCGGAGGCTCCTGACGACCCGTCGCGCATCATCCATCCGGCCGCCCGCGCCGACGAGATCGGCGTCGCCGAGCGTGAACTGTCGCAGATGCAGGAACGGCTGCAAAAGATGCTGGCCGAGCAGAAACATCTGGCCGATCTCGGCCTCGCCGTGTCGAAGATCAACCACGACATGCGCAATGTTCTGGCTTCCGCGCAGCTCCTTTCCGACCGCCTGCGCCAGGTTAAGGACGCCAGCGTACAGGCCTTCGCGCCCAAGCTGCTCAGGGCGTTGGACCGCGCCGTCTCCTATACGGAGGGTGTGCTGGCCTATGGTCGCGCCCAAGAGGCGCCGCCGGCCCGCCGCGTATTGCGGCTGCATCAACTGGTGGAAGAAGTGCATGGCCTGCTCGACATCGGCGCCGGCATCGAGTTCGAAAACATGGTCGACACCGGTTTCGAGGTGGACGCCGATTCCGACCAGCTGTTCCGCGTGCTGACCAATCTGGCGCGCAACGCCGTCCAGGCCATGGCGACCGATGCCGACGGCGTCCTGGTGCGGCGGTTGGCCGTCTCGGCCGAGCGCATGGGCGGCGTCTGCCAGATCCTGGTCACCGATACCGGTCCGGGGCTACCGCCCAAGGCGCGCGAAAACCTGTTCGTCGCCTTCCGTGGCTCGGCGCGCAGCGGCGGTACCGGCCTCGGTCTGGCAATCGCGCAGGAACTCGTCCGCGCCCATGGCGGCAGGCTGGAGCTTCTTGAGAGCATCGGCGGCCGTACCGTCTTTTCGGTAACCATCCCCGACCAGCCGGTCAGTCTCGACCGTGCCCGTCGTGGCCTCAGGCGCCCGGCCTGACGCGCTTTCCAGCCAGGTGTCGTGACGACGGCAAAACTTTTCCATCGATTGGCTTGCATTTCGGAATTTGAGTCGTTAGGGAACTCCTCGCGTCGTGGCCGGCGGCAAAACCGGCAACGTAGCGACGTCAGGCAAGGCCTGTTGCGCGCCCGTAGCTCAGCTGGATAGAGCACCAGACTACGAATCTGGGGGTCAGGAGTTCGAATCTCTTCGGGCGCGCCATTCTTCAATAAACAGAGAAAACTGCAGGTAAGGTTTTAACCGGGCCTTTGGATGCCGCTTTGGCGAGCGTTGCCTTTGATCTCCTGACCCTGATTTCGTCATCCTTCAGGGGCACTTCACGCATCACCGTGTGAACGTATTCTGGATCAGTAAGCCCAGGTCTTGGACAAGGCGTGCGATTAGCTGCCAGAAATGGGGGCTACAGCCACGCGCAAATTTGCACGCTCGCGGCTTCCACTCGGTGAAACCACGCCGCGATCGCTGTCGATGGATGGCCCAAGCGGCCATCTTGCCGGTCGCCGGCTCTCCAGACGGGTCTCTTCATCAATCCGGCGAGGAAGCACCCCTGGCGCCGCTAGCCGAAGCGCTCCAGGGCGTAGGGGGACGGATTGGTGAATGTCGGCGTGCCGGTCATCATCTCGGCAAGCAGGCGTCCGGTGACCGGGCCGAGCGTCAGGCCGTGATGATTGTGGCCGAAGGCGAACCACAGCCCTTTGTGCCGAAAGCCGCGTCCGATCACTGGTCGCATGTCGGGCAGGCATGGTCGCGAGCCCATCCAGGGGGTCGGTTCAATGCGCTGGCCGAGCGGGAAGATCTCGCGTGCCAGCGGCTCGGTATTGTCGAGCTGGACCGGGTTCGGCCGCCGGTCGCGCGGCGCGAATTCGACGCCTGTGGTCAGCCTTATGCCCCGGGTCATCGGCGCCAGCAGGAAACCGGCATCGACGTCGACGACGGGATGATTGAGGGATGCGTCGGCGTCTGTTTTGAAATGAACGTGGTAGCCGCGCTTCATAGCAAGCGGGACGGTATAGCCGAGCGAACGGCAGACCGCGCCGGACCAGGGCCCGAGTGCCACCACCACCTCGCGCGCCTGGATAGGTCCATCCTCTGTGGCGATGCTCCATTTATTGTCGTCCCGCCGCAGCCGGCTGGCATCTCCGTGCAGGAACGCGCCGCCTTGGGCGACGAAGTGCTCGGCATAAGCCTTCACCAGCGCGCCGGGGTCAGCGACGGTGGCGGGATCGAGCCAGTGAACAGCGCCCATTAGGGTGTCGGAGAGATGTGGCTCGCGCCGGCTCAGTTCTGCCCGGTCGAGAAATGCGTAGTTGAGGCCGAATGGTTGCAGGGCTTCGGCGGCGGTTCGCGCTTGTTCGAAGGTGCGTTCGCTTCGGTAGCCTTCGATCCAGCCGGTCTTGCGCAATCGCGGCAATGCGCCTGCCGCTGTCATCAGTGCTTCGTGCTCGATCACCGATTGCTCGATCAGCGGGCGCATGTCGGCTGCGGCGCGCGCCAGGCGCTTCGGTGCCGACTCTCGCCAGAAACGCCACAGCCAGGGGGCGATGCGCGGCAGGTGAAGCCAGTCGAAATGTACGTCTGCCGAACGGTTGAATGCGTAGCGCAACAGCTTCGTCAGTTCGCGCGGCGCGCCGTAGGGAACGACGCTCGAGCGTTCGATCAGGCCGGCATTGCCGTAGCTCGTTTCCTCGCCGGCGCCGCGACGGTCAACAAGGATGACGGAGCGGCCGCGCTGCTGTAGGTGCAGCGCAACCGACACGCCGATGATGCCGGCGCCGAGCACGAGTACGTCGGCCCGACAGGTCTGCTGCTCCGTCATCGGCCGCTCGCTTGCTGGGGCGTCGTCAAGCGAAGGCACCATGGGTTCGAGACCGACTTTGCCGTGGTGTGTCATTGCCAAAAATCGCTGGTCATCGCCATGGTTCAAAGCGCCATGTCGCGGTCGAGTGGGAAGATCGGGCGCGAGACGTTGCGATAGGGCATCCTCGCATAGTCCATGGTGCAGAGCGCGCCGCTGTCGCAGACGATCACCTTGCCGGCGATGGGCTCGAAGGCAGCGCGGAAATGCTGCATCGACTTGAGCCCGACGACGCGATGCCGGGCGGGATCGATGCCGAAGGCTCGGAACTGCTGGAGGTCGCGCATCTGTGACGGTTCGGTGACGACAAGCACTGCAATGCCGTCGATCTGCACCACGGCCGTCGGGCCGAAGCTGAATTCGAGGCCACCCAGCTGTTCGCCGTCGCCGATGAGCTTGCCGTCGCTGATGACAAGCAGCTTGCCGGTGACTTCGAGCGGATCGCCGCCGAAACGCGGATCGGTCTTGCCGCCAAGTGTCAGCTGGACCGTGTCTCCGACGGTGGCGCGATGGAGTTGGTTGGCCGTCTCCGGATCGACGATCGGGCCGAAGCAGGCGTTGTCGATGCCGGCGTCCAGCAACGCACCGAGCAGGGCCGTCGCATCGCCATAACCACCGGCGCCGGGATTGTCGGCGTAGTCGGCGATGATCAGCGGATGGTCACCGCTGTAGCCGCGCGCGATCTCGGCAGCCTCCGTTACCGTGTGGAAGGTGTTGAGGACGTTGAAACGGTTGTCCCAGATTTCGTCGGCAATGCCTTCGGCGAAGACCTGATGGCGTGCCGGATCGCCGTCATAGGTGACAAGCACTGTCGGGCCGACTTCGGCGATGTCGGCATTGGGGAAGGCGCCGTTGATGCTGACGGCGAGCGCGCCGGATGTCTTCTCGTGGGCGCGTGCCCTGGCGATCCACTCAACCATCGGACCGATGTCGGTACGGCCGGCATTGGCCTCCTCCAGCATCGGTCGACGCGCGAGAAGCGTTTTTGGGCGAATCTCGCCGGCCATCGTGCGTTGCAACACCTCGCCGGCGTGGCGGGCGATGTCGCGCATGTCGATATGCGGATAGGTCTTGAACGAGATCAGGATGTCGGCGTGCTCGCACATTCTGGCGGTGACATTGGCATGCGGGTCGAGCGTGACGGCAATAGGTAGATTCGGGCCGACGACAGCGCGCAACCGCGCCAGCAATTCGCCTTCGCCGTCTGGCGAAAAGTCGGTGACCATCGCGCCGTGCAGGCCGAGCAGGATGCCGTCGAGCTCGCCCTTGCGCTCGACCGCCGCCTGGACGATGGCGCCGCCGATGCGGTCGAAGGCGTCGCGCGTCACCGGCCCCGCCGGCTCGGCGGCGGTGGAGAGGACGTGCTGGATCGTCCAGCCATATTTCCGTCCGATGTCGAGGAAGCCTCCGATCTCCGTGTTCGCCTCGCCCCGGGCGCGGATGGCGTCGTCGCCGAACAGCACGCCCTCGACCATGAAGGCTTCGTAATTGGTCTTTCGCACGCTGAACGTGTTGGTCTCATGTGCGAATTCTGCGGTTAGAACACGAAAGCTCATTGTCATGTCTCCGGACAGTTTCGGGCGTTTCGGATTGGTCGGGCGCGTGCGCTTCGGTGACACCGCGACGATGGCGCGCGCATTTGACGGTTGGGGTGAAGTGGGGCCTACCTTGCCGCACTGGCCAGGCAGCGGCCCCGGGTTCTGGCTACTCCATGTGGAACCGCATTTCGCCGATACGGCCGTCGCCGCCGCGTATGATCGACCAGTGCAGGAAGTAACCGCCCAGTCCCATGCGATAGCGCCTCAGATGGGATGCGGCGTCCCCTTCATGGTGGGTGAGTTCGAGCGGATTGCCGGCAACCACAATTCCCGTCGATGCGATCTGCTCGAACCAGCTATTGTTCCACAGGCGCCATGTCTCATCGGCAAAAGCCTGGCGCGGTGCGCGGCGTTCGACGATCGCCTGCAGCAGCTCGCGGTCTCGTTGCGTCTGCCCGGCATCGTCGTCCGGGATCGGTTCGTATGGAGAAAGCGCGGGATCGATGATGCCCGCGATCTTCTGGGCGATGCGTGCAACCTGGGCTTCATCGGTGTTGGCGAAAACACAGACCGACAATTTGCGCGAGGGGAAGCGCGCGATCTCGGCGCGGAAGCCATCCCATGTGCCGCCGTGCCGGATCTTGCGATGGCCGCGCAGTTCGGAGTTCTGCCAGCCCAGCCCGTAGCTGTTGAACGAAAACTGGCCATTGCGCATCGGCACGGGGTTGGACATCAGGTCAATGAGATCGTGGTTCAGCACCTTGGGATCGTCCAGCTCCAGCAGCCAACGGGCGATGTCCCGTGGCGAATAATAGAGCCCGCCGTCGCCGGTGCGCTGCAGGGTGGGTGCGGCCCAGTAGCGGTTTTCGAGGCGCCCGTCGCGAATGCAGTGGCCAGCGGCGCGGTTGGGCACGATGTCGTACCAAGATGCGTCGCGCGCCGTCGCCATGCCTATCGGTCCGAAAAGGCGTTCGCGTAACAGTTCGTAGTAGGGCTTGCCGGAGACGCGGGCGACGATGATGGCGGCAAGCATGTAGCCGGTGTTGCTGTAGCGATAGCCTTCGCCCGGGGCGTGGAGCAGCGGCGAACGCCGCGCCAGGTTGATCAGCTGCTGGTCGCTGTGGTCCTGCCAAAGATTGTAATGAACGATGCCGTCCCGATCCTCGGTTGGTTCGAAGGCGATCTCGAAATTGCCCAGCCCGGCCATCATCGAAAGCAGATGGCGGATAGTGATGCCCACCCAGCTTTGCGGCCCCTCGGGGATATAGGTCAGGATCTGGTCGTCCAGTCCGATGCGGCCATCCTGCAGCAGGAACAGAACCGATGTTGCGGTGAACATCTTGCCGGTCGAGCCGGAATGGAAAACCGTATCGGGGGAGACCGGGGTGTTGTTCTCGACATTGGCCAGGCCGTAGCCGGCAAGGTGGATGATCTCACCATTGCCGACGATGGCGACGCCGAGACCAGGCACCTGGCTGTTTTCGATCTCCGCCTGCAGGTAGCGGTCAAGCTCTTCAGTGTGGCTCATGGTTGTCTTCCTCACGCGACCGATCTGCGTTCGGCGGTCTCCGCGGTCGCACTGACGAGCGGATGATGGCAGGCCACCTGCTGCCCGTTCGCTTGCACCGAGAGCGGCGGCAGCGTCCGGCGGCAGAGGTCGGAGACGCGCGGGCAGCGATTGGCGAAGGCGCACCCGGCCGGCAGGTCGTAGCCGCTGGGGACTTCACCCGAGAGCCGCGTGATCGCGCGGCGCTGGCGGGGGTCGGGCTCGAACGTGCTGTCGAGAAGCGCGCGGGTGTAGGGATGCGCGGGCTCGGCATCGCTTGGCATCATTTCCACGACACGGCCAAGATACATGACCAGCACCTGGTCGCAGAAATAGCGCACCAGGCCGAGGTCGTGAGAGATGAACAGATATGTCAGCCCGAGGTCCTGGCGCAGCCGCTCCAGCAGCGAAACGATCTGGGCCTGCACGGAAACGTCGAGCGACGCCGTCGGCTCGTCGAGCACCACCAGCGACGGATTGAGCGCCAGCGCCCGGGCGATGCCGACGCGCTGCTTCTGACCGCCGGAAAGCTGGTGCGGATAGCTTTGCGCCAGTGAGGTGTTGAGGCCGACCATGTCGAGCAGCGAAGCGACGGTTTCGTCGGGCGCCTTCGCTTTCACCCCTTGTACCCGGAATGGCTCGAGCAACGCGTCCCTGACCGAATAGCGCGGGTCGATTGCCGAATAGGGATCCTGGAAAACCAGCTGCATGCGCTGGCGCAGGCTGCGCAGATCTGCGCGCGACAATGAGGCCATGTCGACCCCGTCGAAGGTGACCTGGCCGTCGCTTGGACTGATCAGGCGCAGCACAAGCCGGGCGAGGGTGGACTTGCCGCATCCGGACTCGCCGACGACGCCGAGGATCTGGCCGCGCTTCAGGTTGAAGGAAACGTCGCTGACCGCATGGAACACCTTGCGCTTGCGCAACAGCCCGCCATCGACGAAACGACGGCTCAGCCCGGAGACAGTGAGAAGGTCGCTCATGCTGCCTCCGCCAGATGGCAGGCAACGCCGTTGCCGCCTGCACCGACGCGAAGCTCGGGGATTTCCACACGACAGCGATCCGCGGCGCGCGTGCAACGCGGGTTGAACCGGCAGCCGCGCGGCTGCGTCATCGCTGTTGGCACGATGCCAGGGATGGCGGTCATCGTTCCCGGCGCCATGTCCCGCCGCGGAATGCAGCGGATCAGCGCCTGGGTGTAGGGGTGCCGGGGATGCTGGAACAGCGCGTCGACCTGCGCCAGCTCGACCACCCGGCCGCAATACATCACCGCGACGCGATCGCAGGCCTGAGCAACGACGCCCATGTCGTGGGTGATCAGGATCAGCCCCAGCCCTCGCTGCCGCACGAGGTCGACGAGGATCTGTACGATCTGTGCCTGGACGGTGACGTCGAGCGCAGTGGTTGGCTCGTCCGCGATCAACAGCTCGGGGTCGCCTGCAAGCGCCATGGCGATGACGATGCGCTGCTTCATGCCGCCGGAAAGCTGGTGCGGGAACAGGTTGTAGACCGAGGCGGGATCGGGGATGCGCAGGTCTGCCATCAGCTCGAGGCTCCTGGCGCGGGCAGCACTTCGGCCGAGACCGAGGTGCAGCCGAGCTGCCTGATCGATCTGCGGGCCGATCCGCATCATGGAATCGAGCGAGGTCATCGGGTTTTGCGTGATCAGCGCGATGCGTCCGCCGCGCAGCCGACGCAGCTGCCGTTCCGGCATGCCGACGAGCTCGGCGCCATCGAAGCGGATGCTGCCGGCCGCGACCTGGCCGCCAATGCGCGGCAGCAGACCCATGATCGCGGTTGCGGTCAGTGACTTGCCCGAACCGGATTCCCCCACGATCCCGAGGATCTCGCCGCGATCGACGCCCAGCGTGACTTCGTCGACTGGCGAAAAGGCACCGAACCTGATCCGTAGCATTTCCAAATTCAGCAGCATCTTCAGGCGTCCCTGAGCTTGGTGCGGACATCGAGCGCTGCGATCACCGCGTCGCCGAAGAGGTTCAGGAAGACCACTGTCAGCGCCACCGCCAGACCGGGCAGCAGGATCACCCAGGGTGCGATGAACAGTTGCGCCGTGCCGGAGCTCATCATGGCGCCCCAGCTCGGCGTCGGCGGCTGCGCGCCCAGGCCAAAGAAGCCAAGGGTCGCCTCGAGGATGATGGCGTCGCCGGTTGCCAGCATCGCCGCCACCAGCACCGGCGCCAGCGCATTCGGCAACAGATGCGAGAACAGGATGTGCGTGTGGCCGGCGCCGAGGCTGACGGTTGCCTCCACATAGGTCTCGCTCTTGAGCGACATGATCTGGGTGCGCGTCAGCCTGGTGAACTGCGCGAGGTAGGCGATGGCGATGGCGATCACCACGCCCTCCAGTCCCGGTCCGATGATCGCCACCAGCATCAGCGCGATCAGGATTTCGGGGAACGACCAGGTCAAGTCGACGACGGTCATCACGGCGCGGTCGAACGCGCCGCCGAAATAGCCGCAGGTCGCGCCGAGGACCAAGCCGAGCAACACCGAGATGCCGATCGCCGTGATGCTGACCGAAAGCGAGGTGCGCGCGCCGGTGATCATCCGCGACAGCACGTCGCGACCGAATTCGTCTGTGCCGAACAGATGCGTCAGCGACGGAGCCTGGTTCATGATCCCGAGGTCCTGCTGGTCGTATGGATATGGTGACAGCCATGGCGCAAACAGCGCGCCGACCACCAGCAGCAGGAGAAATGTGCCGGAGATCCCTCCCTTGAAGGTGGAGATCGCCTTGAGCAATGCCAGTGCGCGACGGCCCATCATGACCGTGCCTCGCGCTGGCGAGGATCCATGGCGGCCTGAACGATGTCACCGATCAGGGCGCCGATGATGACGGCCATGGCAAGCATGAGGAGGCAACCTTGCACGAGGGGATAATCGCGCTGGTTGAGCGCACGGATCAGCAGTGAGCCGAGGCCGGGACGGGCGAAGACATATTCGATGGTCACCGCGCCACCGAGCACCCAGCCGATGCGCAGGCCGAGGATGGTGACGACCGGAACCATGGCGTGGCGCAAGACGTGGCGCAGCTGGATCATGAATGGCGGCAAGCCCTTGGCGTGCAGCAGCATGACGAAATCCTGCCGCGACGTCTCGATCATGGCGATCCGCGTCACCCGGGCCACCAGCGCGATACCGCCTAAGCCCGCTGCGATGACGGGCAGGATGAGCGAGCTCCAGCCGCGGGCGCCGGAGACGGGAACCCAGCCGAGCCATACCGCAAAGACCAGGATCAGCAGCAGGCCGAGCCAGAAGCTCGGCACGGTCGAGCCGAGCAGGATGAAGCCGGTGATGGCGTCGTCGATGCGCGTGCCCTGGTAGCTGGCAGCGATGACGCCGGCGGCGATGCCGGTCAGCGTCGAGAACAGCAGTGCCGCTCCGCCCAGCTGGAGGCTGTAGGGTAGGTTCTGCGCGATCAATCCGCTGACCGGGCGACCCTGTACGATGGATGTGCCAAGGTCACCGGTCAGGAGCCGGCCCATCCAGGTGAAATATTGTTCCACCAGGCTGCGATCGAGGCCGTATTTGGCGGCGATCTGAAGGCGCTGCTCGGGAGACGAGCCGGCGCGCATCAGATTGTCGATGGGGTCGCCCGGCACCAGGTGAATGATGAAGAACACCACCAGCGAGACGACAAAGAACACCGGCAGCAGCAGCAGCAGCCGCCTCAACGTGAAGCCGATCATTTCGTACTGCAGCTCCGAACTGTTAGCCGACGACCTTGATGTCGACGACGGTCGCCTGCACGAGCTGCGTGCCGCGCAACTTTTCCGGCACATCGAGCAGCGTCTTGTTGAAGGCGTAGTTTTGCACCGGCTCATGGATCGGTGCGAACAGGAAGTTGCCGACCAGGTTCTCGTGATACTTCCTGAAGTTGACCACGCGCTCTTCCGGCGTCTTCGACTGCTGCATGGCGATGTCGTGAAGCTCTTGTGATTTTTCGTCCTGCCAACCCGAGGAGTTCGGATAGGGGATGTTCTTGGCGCTGTAGAACCAGTCGAGAATGTCGGCGTTGTTCCAGTCGTAATGACGCACCGCCAGCTGGTGCAGGCCCTTTTTGAGTTGGTCGACGACGGTGGTGCTGTCGAAGATGACAATCTCGACGTCCATGCCCACCGCCTTGAGCTGGGCCTGGACGATCTCGGCCGTGCGCTTGAATGCCGTTTCCGACTGGGCGGTCAACTTGATCTTCAGCGGCTTGCCATCCTTGGCCCGGATGCCGTCGCCTCCCCGCAGCCACCCTGCCTTGTCCAGCAGTTCGTTGGCCTTGCCGAGGTCATGG
The DNA here is from genome assembly GCF_030814575.1 of Mesorhizobium sp. YL-MeA3-2017. NCBI lineage: Bacteria > Pseudomonadati > Pseudomonadota > Alphaproteobacteria > Hyphomicrobiales > Phyllobacteriaceae > Mesorhizobium > Mesorhizobium sp. YL-MeA3-2017. The sequence goes on from NZ_JAUSVH010000001.1 coordinate 3,008,330, forward strand.
CGGATCTCCAACTTGGGATCGATTTTCGATTCCGGCAGCGAGCTGATCAGGAACTGATGCGCTTCCAGGCCGACGCCGTTGAAGACGCTCTTGTGGATGGCGCCCTGGTCGACCGCCAGGGCGGTTGCCTGGCGTACGGAAATGTCGCCGAACGGTTCGGTGCGGGTGTTGAAGGCGAGATACGTCACGCCCATGCCGGGCAGGGTGCGGAAGCCAACGTTCTGGTCCGCCTCGAGTTGCGGCACGAACTGGCTGGGCACGCCGAGAAGCATGCCGACGCCGCCGGTCTTCAGCTCCAGGAAGGCCGTGGACGCGTCGGGGATTTCGCGCATCGTAAGCCGCTTGATGTGCGGGGCCGCCTTGTTCTCGGAGAGGTCGCATCCCCAGGCATAGTCTTCGTTGGCGACCAGTATGGCCTCCTGGCCAACGGCAAAGCTCTCGAGCTTGTAGGGGCCGGTGCCGACCGCCACCGCCACGCCGTAGCTATCGCCGGCTTCGTCGTAGGCCTTCGGCGAGGGAATGCCCATGAAGGCGGACGCCAGATTGAAGATCAGGTTGGGGTCCGCCCGCTTCATGACGAACCGGGAGGAATGTTCGTCCACCGCCTCGACGCGATCGATCGCGTCGACCAGGTACTCGTTGGGGGTGCCTTTGAACTTGGGGATCCACCACGCTATGGTCGCCGCATTGAAGGGTTCGCCATCATGGAAGCGCACGCCTTGCCGCAGTTTGAAGGTCCAGCTCATGCCATCCGCGCTGGTTTCCCAGGATTCCGCAAGGTGGGGATGATAGGACTGGTCGACATCCTGCTCGATCAGCCGGTCGTAGATCAGCATCACGACCGTACTCAGCAAGGTGGCTCGGATGGGATCCTGCGACGCGGCGCCGATCTCGGAACTGGCGAGCGCAAATACGGCCTCGGTGTCTGCCGCAGCCGCCGCATCCCTGGCAGCCAGGCCGAGGCTTGCGGCCAAGGTGAGCACAGATGCCGATACAAGAAACCTACGTCGATTCATGGTTATCCTCCCCTTGGTAAAATACCAAAAGCCAGCCGTGCTGCCGAGGCAGCTTATTTTTTGGTACAGAAATAACTCACGACAATGGATGGTCAGATGACCTATCCATGCTGCGCTCTATTTGTCTTGGTTGCTGGTGGATCTGGCTCCTGCCGTAAATCAGGCAGTGTTTTTCTTCCCTCGCTCCTCAACGGGGTAGGGCAACGCTATTGTGAAAAAAAACAAACGTCAATCGTGTCTGTGATATAAATCTTGCAGAATGTCGAACCCCAGGCAGGGAAGCCAGAATGACTGAATCGGTCCGCCGCCGGCTCGTTGAACGCTTGAACACCGCCACCAATGCGGAGAAAGCGCTCGCCAACTACATGCTGGCAAATTTGAGCGGGGTGCCTTTCGAGACATCTGCGACCCTGGCCAGCAAGGTCGGCGTCAGCGAGCCGACTGTCGGGCGATTTTGCCGCGCGTTGGGCTATGCGCGTTTCAAGGACCTGAAGGAGGACCTCAGGGACAACATCGGAACCCAGCCCTGGCTGGCGGGTGACCGGCTGAAGGAATTTCGCGATCGCAGCCAGAACGGCGACGCTTTGGCGCGCAGCCTGGAACTGGAGATCGCAGCTCTCCTGAGGATCTACGAGATCGCGAACACGAAGGAGTGGCACCGCGCGGTCAAGCGCCTGGCAAGCACGCCCCAGATGTTTGTCGCGGGGTTCCAGACCGAGCGAGGCATCGCGCAGTATTTTGCCAACCAGATGCAGTACCTTCGGCCCGGTGTTCAGATGGCTGACGTTGCCGGCGGCAACTTCAGCGAAATCCTGCTGAGCCCGCCCAAATCCACCTGCCTGGTGATGTTCGAGGCTCGCCGCTACTCGCGGCTGACGTTGTTCCTGGCGCGGGAAGCGCAGAAGGCGAAGATCCCGATTACCCTGGTCACGGATGCTTTCTGCGATTGGGGACGTGACGTGGTCGACGAAATGTTCGTCGTGCCCACCGAGTTCGGCATGTTCTGGGAATCGACTGCCCAGATGGCCAGCCTTGGCAACCTGCTCATCAACGGGGTGTTCAATGAACTCGGCGTCACCGTCGAAGGGCGCATGAACAAGGTCTCCGAGCTTCACGGAAAGATCACAGGCTATGTCGGCGACTAGCCTCGCCGCGGATTGCGCCTGCAGTCGCTTGGATGTCTTCGCCCGATGTCGCGCAGGCGTGGTTGCCCGTTCTCATCGATGATGGTTGTTGAAGACGCTTCGACGTAGCCCGGCTTGATCGCGCGCCCTGTCGTGCGAGGCGCCGTGACATGCTCCCGTTCGACCGTCCAGGCGAGGTTCGGCACTAGGTCGACGTTGTTCCCGCTCGAGCCCTACTCCAGAGCACTCACCATCAGGTCGGAATTCGAGACGTGCTGCCTCAGTGCGTGGCTGGCTTGTCAGCCGGCTTTCGTAATGACGTAAAACTGTCATTCTTGCTATAACTTCAGAAAACTGTCATATCCAGATCCTGAGGAGGAGAAGACGATGCCGGGAACAGTGCGCCAGCGACTGACCGAAAGCCTGCAAAAGGGCTCGCGCGGCGGCCGTTCGATCGCGACCTACATGCTGGCCAATCTCAGCGAGCTGCCCTTCGAGACGGCGATGACCGTGGCCGAGAAAGTGGGCGTCAGCGAACTGACGGTCGGCCGCTTCTGCCGCTCGCTCGGCTACCAGCACTTCAAGGATCTCAAAGCCGACCTGAAGACGGACATTGCCGACAGCCCGTGGCTGATCGGCGACCGGCTGCGCGAATTCCAGGCGACCAGCAAGAAGGGCAGCAGTGACCTTGCCAGAAGCCTGGAGCTGGAGATGGCGGCGCTGGTCAAGGTCTATGAGCTGGCGAGGTCAGCGCAGTTCAAGGCGGCCGTCGACCGGCTTGCCGCCCGTGAGCGCATCTTCATCGTCGGTTTCCAGAGCGAGCGCGGCATCGCCGTCACCATGGCGCAGCTTCTGCAATATGTGCGCGAGGGTGTGCAGCTCATCGATCATTCCGCCGGCAATTTTTCCGAGGTGTTGCTGGCCGATCCGGCAAAGACGGCGCTCGTGATGTTCGATGCCCGGCGCTATTCGCGCCAGGCCGCCCTCCTGGCCCGTCGGGCGACGGACGCCGGGGTGCCGGTTACGCTCATCACCGACCAGTTCTGCGACTGGGCGCATGGCAGCACGTCCGAGGTCTTCGCGCTGCCTTCGGAAATCAATCTTTTCTGGGACACCAACGGACCGATGCTTTCGCTTGTCCACCTCATGCTGAACGGCGTCATCGGCGAGCTCGGCGCCGATGTCGAGGCACGGCTCGATCGCATGTCGGAGCTTTACGGCGACTTCGTCGGCCACGCCGGCCGACCGGAGCGCTGACGCGCGCATTTTCCAGGACAGCATCACCAACGCACATCAAATCAGGGAGGATTTGACATGAACCGCCGTGAATTCCTTGCTTCGGCATCGCTGTTTTCGCTTGTTGCAGTGGTGGGGTCGCTGACGCCTGCAGTGGCAACCGAAGCAGAGGCCGTCGTCGTGCTTGCCCGCCAGGAACAAGGAGCCGCCAGCTACGACCCGGTCCGCGCGGTGACCCTGAACATGGCCGCCGGCCTGATCTACGATCGCTTGGTCGAGCAGGCTGCCGACCAATCCTATCATCCCCATCTCGCCGAATCCTGGGAGGTCAGCCCGGATGGACTGAACTGGACCTTCAAGTTGCGCAAGGGTGTCAGCTTCACGGATGGCGAGCCGTTCAACGCCGCGACTATCGTCTGGTGGATCCCCAAATTCAGGGGCACCGAAAACGAGTACATGGTCGACGCCATCGACAAGGTCGAGGCCCTGGACGAGCACATGGTGCGTTTCGCGCTGAAACGGCCCGAGCCGAACCTGATCTTCAACCTGGCCATGATGAACATGGGCATCCCCAGCCCCAAGGCGTTCGACGCGGCAGGCACCGACTATGGTGTCATCCAGGCAGTGGGAACCGGTCCCTACAAGCTTGAGAGCTTCGTGGTCGGGCAGGAGACGGTGCTGGTCGCCAACGAGGACTATGCCTGGAGCAGCCCTCTGACCGAGAACAAGGTCGCACCGTACATCAAGCGCCTGACGGTTCGCGAGATCCCCGACGCGTCCACCGCCTTCCTCGAACTCAGGACGGGCGGGGTTGACATGTTGCTCGACGTGCCGACCGACTTCCTGCCGCAGTTTCGGTCCGAAGCCGATCTCGACATGCGCGACCTGCCCGGCTACGGCATCACCTTCGTCGCCATCAACACCCGGGCGGCTCCCTTCACCGACATCCGCGTGCGCCAGGCCATCGCGCTCGCCATCGACCAGGGCGCGATCCTCAAGAGCGTCTATGGCGGCGTCGGCAAGGAGGCACACCAGCTTTTGGTCAGCAGCCTTCCGGAATCGAAGGTCGATCCCGCCACGGAAATCCGCAACGACTCGACCCGGTCCGCAAAATTGCTTGACGAGGCCGGCTGGACGCTAGGCGCCGACAGCATCCGCAGCAAGGACGGCAAGCCGTTACAGGTCAAGCTGTGGGCCCGGGCCGACACCGAATATCGGCGCACCGCGGAGATCATCCAGGCACAGCTGAAGGCGGTCGGTATCGGCATCGAGATCACGGTCTTCGACGCCGGCACCTATCGCGACCAGTTCCGTAAGCCGGAGCGCGAACTCGTGCTGCAGCCCTATTCATGGACCAACGCCGACATTCTCGACTGGTTCTTCAGCGCCAAGCGGTTGGATTCATGGAACCTGTCGATGTGGGATGAGCCGAAGTCCGAGGAGCTGCACGACCTCGCCATGTATGGCTCGAAGACCTGGGACGAGCGGGTGGAGAACTTCCGCAAGTACCACGCCCACCTGCTCGCCAACTTCGTCGCTGCGCCCGTTCACGAACCGGCGCAGACAATGGCCTTCAACAAGACGCGCCTCATCGCGCCCGAGACGTTCCGGGCGCCCTATTCGATCGTTGACATCAGGCCCGCGCAGTAGCGGGAGGTGGCGGGGGCGAAAAGCCCCTGCGCTGCCTGCATGCCCTGCCACTGGAGAGATACTTTATGGACGTGATGAAGGAACCCGGCTCGGCCGCCGAGCTGGAACGATATCTCCATGCCGAAATCGAGGCGCATGAAATCCCCGGGCTAGGGGTAACAATCGTCCGGGACGGAGAGATCCTGCACCTCGGCGGCTACGGTCTCGCCAATATCGAACACAGGGTCGCGGCCACGGCCGACACCATTTTCCACTCGGGTTCGACCGGCAAGATGTTCACTGCCGCTGCCATCCTGATCCTGTTGCAGGACGGACTGCTCGATATCGACCACCCAGTGGACCGCTACCTGACCGAGGTGCCCAGGAGCTGGGCGGATATGACCATCCGTCACCTGCTGTCGATGACCAGCGGCTTCGGCAATTTCGCCGATGTCTTTGCACCGGCGCCAATCGAGAACAACGTCGTTCCGGTCAACCTCTGGCAGGACCACAGCGACGAGCAGTTGCTGGCGCTCGCCAGCATGTCGCCGCTCGCCTTCGCCCCTGGCGAGAGCTACCTCTATTCCAACATCAGCTACATCGTCGCGTCGCTGGTGGTCCGGCGCATCACGGGCAAGCCCTATTACGCCTCGCTCCGGGAAAGACTGTTTGCGCCCGCAGGCATGGCAAGCGCGCGCGAGGCCAGCAGTCACGACATCGTCCTGAACCGCGCCAGCGGCTACAGCCGCCATTCGGGCGCGCTGCGCAATAGCCACTGGACAGCACCGACCATGCTGCGCACCGGCGACGGCGGGCTTTATTTCTCGCCGCGCGACATCGCCCGCTGGTTCATCGAACTGGACAGGCCGCGAGTGTTCCGGTCCGAGACGATTGCCGCGATGTTCGAGCCGACGCTGACGTCGGATGGCCGCCCCGCCATCAACGGCTACGGCTTGGGCTGGCAGAATTCCGAGATACGCGGCCACCGCAAGATCAGGCATGGCGGCACCTGGGACGGGTTCCGCGCCGAACTCGCCCGCTTCCCCGATCAGCGGCTTTCGGTGGCGGTGCTGGCCAACATAGACTCCGCCCAGGTCGCGCGCATCGCCCACAAGGTCGCCGGGTTCTTCGATGGCGCGGTCGCCCCTCACGAGCCCGTCGCTGACAGCAAACCGGCGCTCACGAGCCGCGACGCGATGCTCATCAAGGCGATTGCAAGACGCAGCGCCACATCGGAGGCGTTCAGCGAGGAATGCTGGCGGTTGTGGTCCGACAAGTGGTTCGACCAGTTGATTGCCGAAAGCGAATCCGATCTCGGCGTGGCGAACATGGAGCTCATCGAAGACGCCGGCGACCGCCGCCACTATCGCCTCGCCACCGGCCGCTACCACATGCACTGGACCGTCGACCGGCAAGCCGACGGCCGCATCGCGGCGATGCGTTTTCACATGGAATAGTATCGTGCAGGACCCGCCCTGGCATCTCGGCTGGCGTCGCCACTGACATGCTGCGTCCAATCGCCAGCCGTCTACGAGACACCTTCAACGCACGTCTACCGGACGCGCTCGGCGGCCAGCTGACCGATTGTTAGCCGATCAGGCAGACCGCCTGGCCGCTGAAATCATTCGCTGTCAACAAGTACAGCAGCGCGTCACCCGTCCGCGCGCGCTTCATTGGCGATGCAAAATCTCGCGGCGGGGGCAGTGCTGAAGTTCAAAGACTATAGGGGCGCAAACTGCAATCATTGCGAGAATTTCTGACATGTTCAAGGACGAACAGATGTCTATCGACGTGTCGGTTTTTCTTGCAGTTTGATCGGAATCGCGGACGCCAGCAGGAATAGGTGCGTGCGAATGAGCGGTACTTGCGGCGCTACAAAATTGCGCGGGGCGGGATAGGAGAAGCTTCGGCAATTCTTGGTTGAAATTTCACCGTCTTCGCTGCGACCATTGACAGCACAAACTCGTCATGTACTCTCTAATAACAGCTTAAATTCCATTATTGTGGAATACGTGAGGGAGGACGTTCGATGAAGCTGAAACTTGTATCCTTGGCTGCCATGCTTTTGCTGGCCTCGCCAAGCTATCTCATGGCGCAGGAAAAGGGGGGCGTGATCAACGTCGCCACCATTGGTGAGCCGCCGACGCTCGATCCGATGACGTCCACCGCCGACCTGGTAGGCATCGTTACCCAGCACATATTCGAGACGCTCTATACATTCGACAAGAAGTGGGGCGTGACGCCGCTTCTGGCAGAGGCGCTGCCAGCGATCAGCGCTGACGGCAAGACCATGACCATCAAGCTGCGCCAGGGCATCAAGTTCCATGACGGTTCGGACATGGATTCGGCTGACGTCGTCGCCTCGCTGAACCGCTGGATCAAGCTCGCCTCGCGCGGCAAGCAGGCCGGCAACTTCATCGCCTCGATCACCGCGACCGATCCGTCGACCGTCACCATCGCGCTCAAGCAGCCCTACGCGCCGCTGACCTCGCTTCTCGCCTTCAACAACTCAGCCGCCATCATCATTCCGTCCGAGAAGCAGGCCGATACGATGACCGAATTCGTCGGCACCGGCCCCTACATGCTGAAGGAACGCAAGGCCGATCAGTACATCCAGTTGGTGCGCTTCGACGGCTACAAGGCGCGCTCCGAAGCCAGCGACGGTTACGGCGGCGCCCGCCATGCCTATCTCGACGAGATCCGTTTTGTGCCGGTGCCGGACGCCAACACCCGCGTCGAGTCCGCCGTCTCCGGCCAATATGATTATGTCGACTCCCTGCCGGTGGAATCATTCGACAAGTTGAAGGGGGCAACTGCGACGCACCCCATCCTGCTGAAGCCGTTCGGCTATCCGGTGTTCATCTTCAACACGGCCGAGGGTTCGGCGAAAAACATCGAGGTGCGCAAGGCGATCCGCCAGGCGCTCAGCATGGAAGACATGCTGGCGGCGGCCTTCGGCAGCACCGACTTCTATGCGCTCGAGGGCAGCATCTATCCGTCGAACTTTGCCTGGAGCACCGACGCCGGCGTTAAGGGCAACTACAACGTCGCTGACCCGGAGGGTGCCAAGGCAGCGGCCGCCGCCGCCGGCTACAAGGGCGAGCCGGTCCGCATCCTGACCAGCCGCCAATACGAGTTCCACTACAAGATGGCGCAGGTCGCCGCTGAGTATCTCAAGCAGGCCGGCTTCAATGTCGACCTGCAAGTAGTGGATTGGGCGACACTGACCCAGCGCCGCGCCGAGAAGGGCCTGTGGGACATCTACATCACCCACAGCCCGTTCCTGCCGGAGCCGGCGCTGATCGGTTCGCTGTCGACCACCGCTCCCGGCTGGTGGGACACGCCGGAACGCAAGGCTGCGGTCGATGCCTTCACCGCCGAGGTCGACCCGGCCAAGCGCGTGGCGCTCTGGGCCGACGTGCAGAAGGTCATTTACGGCGACGTGCCGTTCATCAAGATCGGCAATTTCAATGCCGTGGGTTCGATTTCCAACAAGCTTGAAGGCGTCGACCCGGCCCCGTGGCCGTACTTCTGGAACGCTTCGATCAAGAAGTAACAAGCTGACAATTGCGGGCGCCGGCACGGCTGGCGTCCGCTCATTGCCGCGAACGCCGCGCGGATACGGGAACTGCCATGATACGCTACATTCTCCAGCGCATCGCCGGAATGATCGTCGTGATGTTCATCGTCGTCACGGTCGTTTTCGTGATCGTGCGCGTCACGCCTGGCGACCCCGCCGCCGTCATGCTGGGCCCCGATGCCACGCCCCAGGATATAACCGACCTCAGGACGCGGCTTGGCCTCGATCAGTCGATCTTCGTTCAATACTTCTTCTACATCGGCCAGCTCTTGAAGGGCGATCTAGGTCACTCGATCTTCCTCAACATGCCGGTTTCGGCTGCCTTGATGGAGCGCGCCGAGCCGACCTTCTTCCTCACTGTCTTCTCGCTGCTTATCGCCTGCGTCATCGCGCTGCCCATCGGCATCTACGCCGCCTATCGGCGCGGATCCTTCATCGACCAGGCCTCGACGCTGCTTGCCATGCTGGCGGCCAGCATTCCGAGCTTCTGGTTGGGCCTGATCCTGATGCAGGTCTTTGCGGTCCGGCAACAATGGTTCCCGGTTTCAGGTTATGGCGGGCCCGATGCGGCGTTCCTCGACAGGATGTACCATCTCACCTTGCCTGCGGTTGCCCTTGGGCTGGTGTCCTCGGCGCTAATCCTGCGCTTCACCCGCGCCTCCATGCTGGACGTTCTCGGCGACGACTACATCCGCACGGCGCGCGCCAAGGGCGTGGTCGAGCGGCGCGTGGTGCTGAAGCATGCACTCAAGAACGCGCTGATCCCGATCCTGACCGTCATCGGCCTGACGGCCGCCGTGCTGATCTCCGGTGCGGTCGTCACCGAAACGGTCTTCGGCCTGCCCGGCGTCGGCAACCTCGTGGTCTCCGCAGTGCTGCGGCGCGACTACCCGGTCATCCAGGGCGCGCTGCTGGTCATTGCCGGGCTCTATGTCCTGATCAATTTCGCCATCGACATGCTTTATCTGCTGGTCGATCCAAGGGTGCGCTACTGATGACAGATCTGGTCAACGCGGCATCCCTGCCGGCGCCCGAGCCGCGGTTCCTGTTCTTGCGTCGGCTGCTGAAGCGCAAGACAGTCGCCTTCGGCGTCATCGTGCTTGTGGTCTTTGTCCTGCTGGCGCTGCTTGCGCCATGGATCGCGCCTTATTCGCCGTCAAAACTTTCCATCGTCAACCGGCTGAAGCCGCCGAGCGAACTGTTCTGGTTCGGCACCGACGAGTTTGGCCGCGACGTCTTCTCGCGCACCATCTATGCGGGACGGTTGTCGCTGCTGGTCGGTGCTGCGGTTGTTGCACTCTCCGCAGTCATCGGCGTGACGCTCGGGCTTTTGGCCGGCTTCTTCCGTTCACTGGATACGCCAATCGCGCGCCTGATCGATGCGATGATGGCATTTCCAGATATCCTGCTCGCCATCGCCTTGGTCGCAGCACTCGGCCCGTCGCTGGTCACCGTCATCGTGGCGCTGTCGATCGTCTACGCGCCGCGGCTGGCGCGCATCGTTCGCGCTTCCACGCTGGTCATCCGCGAGCTGCCCTATGTCGAGGCGGCGAAGTCGATGGGCATCTCGACCTTCCACATCATGACCAGGCACGTGTTGCGCAATCTGGTGTCGCCGATCCTGGTGCAGGGAACCTTCCTGTTTGCCAGCGCGATGCTGGCCGAAGCCGGGCTGTCGTTCCTGGGGCTGGGCGTCAGCCCGGAGATTCCAACCTGGGGGACGATGATTGCCGCCGGGCGCCAGTATATCGGCCAGGCCGACTGGATGACCTACTTCCCCGGCTTCGCCATCATTCTCTCGGTGCTGTCGCTGCAACTGGTAGGCGACGGCCTGCGGGACATGCTCGACCCGAGACTGCGAAAGGATATGTAGGATGGCAATCGCTGGAACGGGCAAGCCGCTGCTGATTTCCAATGTAAGGCCGATCGCACTTGGCGGCGGCGCTTCGACTGGGACCACCGACATTCTCGTCGGAGCGGATGGCACGATCGCCGCCGTCGGCTCCGCGCTTCAGGCGCCTGAGGGCACCGAGCGCATCGACGCCAAGGGTGCGTGGATATCGCCAGGCTGGGTCGATCTGCATGTGCATGTCTGGTACGGCGGCACCGACATCTCGATACGTCCGTCCGAATGCGGCGCCGAACGCGGTGTTACGACGCTTGTCGATGCCGGCTCGGCGGGTGAATCCAACTTCCACGGCTTTCGCGAATACATCATCGAACCCGCGCGCGAACGCGTCAAGGCGTTCCTCAATCTCGGCTCCATCGGCCTCGTCGCCTGCAACCGCGTGCCGGAACTGCGCGACATCAAGGACATCGACCTCGACCGCATCCTGCAATGTTATGCCGACAACAGTGAGCACATCGTCGGCATCAAGGTACGCGCCAGCCACGTCATAACCGGCTCGTGGGGCGTGACCCCGGTCAAGCTCGGCAAGAAGATCGCCAAGATCCTGAAAGTCCCGATGATGGTGCATGTTGGCGAGCCGCCGGCGCTTTACGACGAGGTGCTCGAGATCCTCGGCCCCGGCGACATCGTCACCCATTGCTTCAACGGCAAGGCCGGTTCGAGCATCATGGAAGACGAGGACCTCTTCAACCTCGCCGAACGCTGCGCCAGCGAAGGCGTGCGGCTCGACATCGGCCATGGCGGTGCGTCGTTCTCGTTCAAGGTCGCCGAGGCGGCGATCCAGCGCGGCCTGATGCCGTTTTCGATCTCGACGGATCTGCACGGCCATTCGATGAACTTCCCGGTCTGGGACCTCGCGACCACCATGTCCAAGCTGCTGTCGGTCGGCATGCCGTTCGACAAGGTCGTTGAGGCTGTCACCCATGCGCCGGCCTCGGCGATCAAGCTGGACATGCCGAAGTCGATCGCGGTCGGAGAGCGCGCCAATTTCACGATCTTCGATCTCGTCGACGGAGACCTGGAAGCTACCGACTCGAACGGCGACATCTCGCGGCTCAAGCGCCTGTTCGAACCGCGCTACGCAATCATTGGAGCGGAGGCTGTTACCGCCAGCCGATACGTGCCCCGCGCCCGCAAGCTGGTGCGCCATAGCCATGGCTATTCGTGGCGCTGAACCATGACCGCAGAGACTGGAACCGAATTGACCGCCTCCCAAGCAAAGACCGTACTCGCTGAAGCGAGCCCCGACGACCGCCTTGCCATGCTGGGTGTCGAGCTGCCGCCGCCACCGCCGCCGGTTGCCAACTTCGTTACCCATGTGCGCGAGGGCGACATGCTCTACCTCTCAGGGCAGGGGCCGCGCGAGGCGGATGGCAAGCTGTGGACCGGCAAGGTCGGCGACAACGTCGACGTCGGCCTGGCCTATCAGCACGCACGCTTGGTGGGCATCAACCTGCTGGCTGTCATGAAGGAGGCGCTCGGTGACCTCTCCCGGGTCAAGCGCGTCGTCAAGGTGTTGGGCATGGTCAATGCGGTGCCCGACTTCGAAAACCACCCACAGGTCATCAATGGGTGTTCGGACTTGTTCATCGAGGTCTTTGGCGAAGCCGGCCACCACGCACGCTCGGCCGTCGGCTTCGGTTCTCTGCCCGGCAACATCACGGTGGAGATCGAAGCTATCGTAGCACTTCGGAACTGAGCGATGTCAGCGGTCGCGCCAGCCCATCGACGTCTCGATCCGCGCCGCCGAAGCGCGCACGCGATCAGTGTAGTGGCTCTCGTCGGACAGCACCTTCTGTTCCGGCAGGACGATGGAAATAGTGGCGACACATTTGCCGTCGCGGTCGCAGACCGGCGAGGCGATGCAGGCGACCGCATAGTCGGATTCGGCAATCTGCGTCGACAGCCGCTGCTCGAACGCCTTGCCGGCTGCCACCGACAGGGCCGTGGCGTCGACCTCGGCGCGACCGGTCGGCGACATGCGGGCGCAGCGCTTGAACAGCTCGATGCGCTCGGCCTCCGGCAGATGCCCGACCAGCAGGCGCCCGGACGCCGTCCAGTTCAGCGGCACCCGCGTGCCGACGCGCGAGGCAACCTGGAAGGGACTGGGACCGTCGGCCATGGCGAGCACCAGCATGTAGTCGCCATCACGCCCGCAGAGCTGGACGGTCTCGCCAGCATCGCGGCACAGATCATGCATTTCCCGGGTGGCGACGCCCATGAAATCGAGCGAGCGTGCATAGGCCAGGCCATAGTGGTAGAGCCGCGCGCCGAGCCAGACGGCGCCGTCGGGGCTGCGGGTCAGCATGTTCTTTTCGACGAGATCGTCGATGATCACGTAGACCGTCGACAGCGGCGCCTTGATCGCCTTGGCAATGGCATAGGCGCCCGCCGGCTCGCCGGTCTCGTAGAGATAGTCGATCACCTGCAAGGCGCGGTCGATACCCGAAACCCGCGAGCGTCTGGCGCTGCTTCCCGCCGCCGATGCATCGGTTTCGGTCGCTTCTGCAGAGTGAGATATCGCGTCCAACGGCGTGCTCCCGGGAATTCTGGGAAGTCTATTACATTATTATGGCATAACTTGTCGACCTGAAAGCCGGCGCATTGCCACTGCATGGGAGAAGAAAAGTGACAGAAGATGTTCGCCGCAAACTCGGCTTACGACCGGTGATCAATGTGTCGGGAACCATGACCAGCCTTGGCGCGTCGATCGTCGTCCCGGAAGCCATTGCCGCGATGAGCGAAATCCTGCCGCAGTTCGTCGAGATCAACGACCTGCAGCGCAAGGCGAGCGCCGTGATCGCCCGGCTGACCGGTGCCGAAGCGGGTTACGTGACGGCGTCGTGCTCGGCCGGCATTTCGCTTGCGGTCGCGGGCGCGATGACCGGCGACAATCTGCTGACAATCGAACGTCTGCCGGACCAGACGCCGGTGAGGAACGAGGTGATCATCCAGATGGGCCACATCGTCAGCTATGGCGCCCCTGTCGACCAGGCGATCCGTCTGGCCGGGGCAGAGCCCGTCGTCATCGGGCAGGCGACGTCGACCCACCGCTTCCACATGGAAAACGCCATCACCGATAAGACGGCGGCCGCCGTCTATGTCGTGTCGCACCACGTGGTCGACTACGGCCTCCTCAACCTTATCGAGTTCGTCGAGATCGCGCATGCCAAAGGCGTGCCTGTCATCGTCGACGCGGCGTCCGAATACGATTTGCGCATCTTCCTGGCGCAGGGCGCCGACCTGGTTCTCTACTCCGGCCACAAATTCCTGGGTGGACCCACCTCCGGCATCGTCGCCGGCAGGAAGGAGCTGGTGCGCCACGCCTTCCTGCAGAACCTCGGCATCGGCCGCGGCATGAAGGTCGGCAAGGAAAGCGTCTATGGCGTCATGGCAGCTTTGGAAGCCTGGGAAAAGCGCGACCACGCCGGTATCCGGGAGCGCGAGAGCGGCTATCTCAGGCTGTGGAAGGAAACGCTCGACGGCCGCCCCGGCGTTCATGCGGTGATCGATCCGGACCCGACCAAGAACCCACTCGACCGGCTGCGCGTCGGCATCATCGCAGAGGAGGCGCACATCACTGCCTGGGACCTGGCCTCGGCACTGGCCAACGGTGACCAGCCGATCATCGTGCGCGATCATGAGGTCGAGCATCACTACTTCTATCTCGACCCGTGCAACCTCCACCCCGGGCAGGAAACAACAGTGGCCAGGCGCCTGGCCGAGGAACTCGACAAGGCGCGCGCCTCCAACGAGGTCATCGCCACGCCGTTCGAGAGCCGCAGCCGGCATCGGTTCGACGGCCTGCTGCGCTGGCCGGATTGAGCGGGCTGTCGACCATTCAAGGAGGAGCAAAGATGAGCGCTGAGACATCCAGGCCCGGCCAGGCAATCGACCCGGTTCTGTCGGTCCAGAACCTCACGACATCGTTTCTGGTCGAAGGCAAATGGAAACAGGTGGTGCGCGACATTTCCTTCGACGTCGCACCGGGCGAAACAGTCGCCATCGTCGGTGAATCCGGCTCTGGCAAGAGCGTGACTTCGTTGTCGATCATGCGCCTGCTGCCGCAGGACACCAGCCGCGTCGAGGGTAAGGTCATCCTCAACGGCCGGGACCTGATCGCTTTGCCCGAAGACAAGATGCGCCAGGTCAGGGGCAACGACGTCTCGATGATCTTCCAGGAGCCGATGACGAGCCTGAACCCGCTCTTCACCATCGGTGACCAGATCTCCGAGGCGCTTCTGTGCCACAACGACATGTCCTTTGCCGATGCCCGGGCCGAGACCATCAGGCTTCTGGAAAAGGTGCGCATTCCGTCCGCCGCCTCGCGCTTTGACGAGTATCCGCACCGCTTCTCGGGCGGCATGCGCCAACGCGTCATGATCGCCATGGCGCTCGCCTCGCGCCCGAAGCTGCTCATCGCCGACGAGCCGACGACAGCGCTCGACGTCACCATCCAGGGACAGATCCTCGACCTGATCAAGATGCTGCAAGAGGAGCAGGGCACCTCGGTGCTCTTCATTACCCACGACATGGGCGTGGTGGCCGAGATCGCCGACCGCACCGTCGTCATGTTCCGCGGCGACCAGGTGGAAACCGGCGCCACCGCCGACATCTTCCACCGCGGCAAGCACCATTACACCCGCGCACTGCTTTCCGCCGTGCCGGTGCTCGGCTCGATGAAGCAGCATGACCACCCTCTGCGCTTCCCCGTCGTCGACACTTCGACCGGTGAGGCTGTCCAGCCCGCCGAAACGCCCGACACGGTCATGCGCGACAAGCCGGTGCTGGAAGTGAGGAACCTGGTCAAGCGGTTCGACATCCCGACCGGCTGGCTCGGCCGCATCGGCGGGCGCGTCTACGCTGTCGAGAACGTTTCTTTCGACCTCTTTGCCGGCGAAACGCTGTCGCTGGTCGGCGAATCCGGCTGCGGCAAGTCCACGACCGGCAGGGCCATCATGCGCCTGATCGAGCCGACGTCGGGCGCGGTCACCATCGACGGCAAGGACATCCTTGCCATGAACAGGCACGAGATGCGCCAGATGCGCAAATCCGTGCAGATGATCTTCCAGGACCCGTTCGCTTCGCTCAATCCGCGCATGACGGTCGGCCAGGCGATTGCCGAACCCTATCTAGAGCACAAGATGGGCACTGCGAAGCAGGCCCGTGAGGTCGTCGCCGACCTGCTCGCCAAGGTTGGCCTCACGCCTGATATGGCAAGCCGGTACCCCCACGAATTCTCGGGCGGCCAACGGCAGCGCATTTGCATTGCCCGCGCGCTCGCGCTCGAACCCAAGGTCATCGTCGCCGACGAAAGCGTCTCGGCGCTCGACGTTTCGGTCAAGGCACAGGTCATCAACCTGATGCTCGACCTGCAGCAGAGCCTGAACCTCGCCTTCCTGTTCATCAGCCACGATATGGCCGTCGTCGAGCGCGTCAGTCATCGCGTGGCGGTGATGTATCTCGGCGAAATCGTCGAGATCGGTCCCCGCGCGGCGGTCTTCAATAATCCTCAGCACGACTACACCAAGCGCCTGATGGCTGCGGTCCCGGTTCCCGATCCCGACCGTCGCCACGAAAAGCGCCCGACCGCCACAGAAGAGCTGAAAAGCCCGATCCGCGCGCCGGACTACAATGCCCCGCAGCGCCAGTTCCGCGAGGTTTCGAGCGGGCATCTGGTGGCGGTTTAGCCGACCGCGCGCGGGCGAAGATATTGATCAGCGGCAGGTTGAGCAGCAGCAGGAGGTTGCCGACGAACGGCGAGCCGATGGGCCGCCGACAATCTCAGCCCGTTCCGATCACGAGAAGCATGCCGCCTTTGTGAACGCGCGTGGCTGCCCGGAATAATCGCCATGGGTTTTCCTTTGGATTGAACCTGAAAAACACGCGATCCTCCCGCCTCGTTCAGGTCCGCAGATGCGGGCCTTCGCTTTCAACCTGCGGGCAACCCCAATCTGACCGCATAGGCGGTTAGTTCAGCGGTGGTATGAAGATCGAGCTTCCGCATCAGGTTTTCGCGATGCTTGCGCGCGGTTGCCGGGCTGATGCCGAGCCGCTCGGCGGTCTCGCGCGCCGTCAGGCCTTGCGCCACCAGAAGCAGCGTCTGTCGTTCGCGCGGCGTCAGCGGCACCGGCGAAACGATTTCCGGCGCGACCGGCGGTTTGTTCCGATCGGCCGGGTCGGCAATGGCGAAGCGGACGGTTCGTGCCACATAGGTCTTGCCATGCCGCAGTGTTTCGATCGCGGCGCCCAGTTCTTCGGGGTCTCCGTCCTTGGTAAGATAGGCGTTGGCGCCGGCCTCCAGCGCCGCGCGCACCGTACGCGGTTCGGTATTGGCGGTCAGAACGACAATCTTCAGGCGTGGCGCGATGTCCCTGATCTCGGCGATGAATGGAACACCGGAGACGCCCGGCATGCCGAGATCGAGTACCAGAAGATCGGCCCTGGTCTCTTGCACGAGTTTGAGCAGCGACTGGCCGTCGGCGGCTTCGGCGATCACCGAAACGTCGTCCATGGCGGTGATGAGCAGTTTGAGCCCTTCGCGCACGATGGCATGGTCGTCGGCAAGAATGGTGGTCAGCTGGCGGATCATGCAACCTCAACACAATACCCCTCTAGCTATTCTACTGATCGCTAATTTATGGAAAACATCAGCAGAGGGATCGGGACCGTCCGGAAGAAGCAGGCACCCGGCAGGATATCGGAGGTCGCGGTGCAAGACGACAAAATCCAGGAAGCGCTGGTCGAGCATCTCTACCGTAACGCCTATGGTATCGTCATCTCCAACGTCACGATCTCGCTCGGCGTCATCTATGTGCTCCACGGCTCCATTCCAGCAAGCTGGCTCGCACCGTGGGCTATTGCGGTCTATGCGCTGACCGCAGCCCGTGTCCTTGCGGCGCGGCGTTTCTGGAAACGGCCTAGAACACCAGGTTCCTTGCGCAGATGGGCCTGGTTGGCGGCCGTCTTTTCGTGGGTGTCGGGGTTGCTCTGGGGCATGCTGACCTGGATCGGCTTCGTGCCCGACCAGCCGCATCTGTTTGCCTTTATCGTCGCGATCCTCGCGGGCCTTGTCAGTGGGACCATTCCGTCCCTGTCTGCCTTTCCACCGGCGCTCGTCGGCTCGATCCTGGCGACGACGATACCGGTTGCTGCGCGTTTCACGACCATGCCGGGGGTGGTCGGCGATGCCTATCTGTTCCTGCTCGTCTGCCTCATCGTCATCAACATCTACTATGGCCTCATCGCCTATCGCACGTTGCATGAATCGATCAGGCTGCGCCTGGAAAATGTCGGGCTGATCGGCCACTTGCAGGAAGAGCGCGATCGCGCCAAGGCCGCCGATCACGCCAAGACGCGGTTCCTGGCGGCCGCATCTCACGATTTGCGGCAACCGATCCACGCCCTTGGTTTGTTGGTGTCTACCCTTTCCGTGCTCGGCCAGCGCGGCGACGTGCCGGGAGAGCAAGCGCGCAGCCTGGCGGGATCGGCAAAATCCATCGTTGGCAATCTCAGCGGCCTGCTCAACGCACTTCTCGATATTTCGCGGCTGGATGCCGGTGTCGTCACCGTTGCGCGTGAAACCGTCGATCTCGGCGAGCTCTTCCGCAATCTTCGCGAGGAGTTTGCCGACGAAGCAACGGCAAGGGGCCTGCGTTGGCGCGTCGCGCAGACCACCGTTCTTGTCGACACCGACCCGATGATGCTGAAGCGCATTCTCGACAATCTGTTGTCGAATGCGTTCCGCTACACCAGACGCGGCGGCGTCTTGCTCGGCTGTCGCCGGCGCGGAGAGTTGGTTGAAATCCAGGTTTGGGATACCGGTTCGGGCATTCCCGAAGATCAACGGGAGGCTGTGTTCGAGGAATTCGTGCAACTGCAGAACCCGGCAAGGGATCGCACCCAGGGTTTGGGCCTGGGCCTTGCCATCGTTCGCCGCACGGCGGAATTGCTTGGCCACCCGCTGAAACTTGCCTCCGTCACCGGGCGCGGGTCGATGTTTTCAGTCGCCATGCCCGCCGTTCGTATGCGCCTGCTGCCCTCACCGGTCGAAAGCATGCCGCGCGAACATTCGGCGGCGAGCATCATGATTGTCGATGACGAGCGCGATGTTCTGGATGCGATGGTTCGCTTGCTCGAGCTCGAGGGCTACCGCGTCTATGCCGGACAATCCGCGATTGATGCGCAGATGGCCCATGCCGCCGCCGCCCGGATGGACGCTGCTCCGGTCGACCTCATCGTCGCGGATTATCGCTTGAAGGACGATACCACTGGCGTCGAGGCGATCCATGCGTTGAACGCCTATCTCGGCCGGTCCGTACCGGGAATCATCGTCACCGGCGACACCTCGCCGTCGCGCATCAAGGAAGCCACCGCCAGCGGTTTCCGCATCTTGCACAAGCCGGTCAGCGGCGAAGAACTGCGCGACGCGATCGCGGCGGTTCGTTCCAATAACCTACTGGCTGGCACCGATGGGCTGCGCTGATCTGGCCAAGAGCAGGAAGCCTGAAGCACATCGGCGTGGGGCCAACTAAACGGTCGCTCGCGAAGCTCTTCTTGCGCCTTGGTCCCGCCGCGGTTCGTGCGTAGGCGCATGCCGGTTCGCGACGCGAACGCGGCGGCCCGACAGGGCTGCCAAGCATACCCTGCAGGAATGGAAAGACCATGAGTGAAGATACCCTCGCGGCTGATGCCGAAGTTACGCTTCGGCGCGTCACCGTCCACACGGTCGGCGACGTCTGCGATCTCAGCGAAACGCTGAGCGAGGCGCAGCGCAACAAGGTTGCCGACAATGGCATTTCGATCGCCGAAGCGCATTTTTCGGAAAACGCCTGGTTTCGCGCCATCTATGCCGACGACACGCTGGTCGGTTTCATCATGCTGCACATCGGCGCCGACCACGACGACGGCATCGACTGTCCGGGCGTGTTCCTGTGGCGGCTGATGGTTGGCGGACCGTTTCAGGGCAAGGGTTTCGGCCAGAAGGCCATCGCGCTGGTCGTGCGAGACCTGAAGGCGCGCGGTATCGGCGAGCTCTACACCAGCTATGGTGTCGGTGAGGCTAGCCCGGAAGGTTTCTACAAGCGGCTGGGCTTCAAGGAGACCGGCGACATGTATGACGACGAGGTCGAAGCCGTCTTGGTTTTTGGTGGCTGAACGCATGCCCGAGGGGCCGAACGGACCTCCAGTCTCAGGGTAGAAAAACAACAGCCGCGGATCCGGACAAGCCAGATCCGCGGCTGCTCGTCGCCTGAGATTAGCCGACGAAGGCGAAGCGGATGACGAACAGGATCGCCACCAGCCAGGTCGCCAGATGCACTTCGCGGATGCGGCCGGTCAGTGTCTTCAGAACGGCGTAGCTGATGAAGCCGAAAGCGAGACCGTTGGCGATGGAATAGGTGAACGGCATCATCAGCGCCGTCAGCGCGGCCGGTGCTGCCTCGGTGATCTCGGCCCAGTCGACCTCGATCAGCTCGCGCATCATCAGACACGCGACATAGAGCAGTGCCGGCGCGGTCGCATAGACCGGCACGGAACCGGCGAGCGGCGAGATGAACAGGGCTGCGAGGAACAGCAGGCCGATCACCAGGGCGGTGAGGCCGCTGCGGCCGCCAGCCTGCACGCCGGACGCGCTTTCGACATAAGCGGTGGTCGAGGACGTGCCGAGCAGCGAGCCGGCGACGATCGCGGTGCTATCGGCCAAAAGCGCGCGGCCGAGCCGGTTCGGCTTGCTCTCTTCGATCAGCCGGGCCCGCTTGGCGACGCCGATCAGCGTGCCTGTAGCATCGAACACCTCGACCAGGACGAACACCAGAATGACATGGACCAGGCCGCTGTGCAGTGCGCCGACGATGTCGAGTTGCAGAAAGGTCGGTGCGATCGAGGGCGGCATCGAGAAGATGCCCTGGAAATGGCTCACGCCGAGCAACATCGACAGGACGGTGATGACCAGGATGCCGATCAGGATGGCGCCCGGTACCTTGAGCCCATCGAGCGAGGCGATGATGAAGAAGCCGAGGATGGCCAGCAGCGGCCCGGTCGTGTTGAGATGGCCGAGCTGGACGAAGGTGGCGTCGCTGGCGATGACGATGCCGGAGCTCTTCAGCGCGATGATAGCCAGAAACAAGCCGATGCCGGCGGCGATCGCACTGCGCATGGAATGCGGGATGCCGGCGATCAGCCAGCTGCGGATACCGGTCACGGTCAGGAGCAGGAAGATCAAGCCAGAGATGAACACCGCGCCAAGTGCCTGCTGCCAGGTGAAACCCATGGCGCCGACGACACCGAAGGCGAAGAAGGCGTTGAGGCCCATGCCAGGCGCCATGCCGATCGGCCATTTTGCCACCGTCGCCATGATCAGCGAACCGAGCGCCGCAGCCAGACAGGTGGCGACGAACACCGAACTCCTGTCCATGCCCGTCGAAGACAGGATCTCCGGATTGACGAAGATGATGTAAGACATCGTCAGGAAGGTGGTGATGCCGGCGATCACCTCGATGCGCACCGACGTTCCCAGTTCCTTCAGTTCAAAATACTTCTCGAGCATAGCTTTTCCTCCGCTGCCCGTTTCCTCCTCATCGGCTGCTCCCGGCCCCCTGCCGCGCACAACCAATGCCGCCCCGTGATGTCACGAACCGCGGTCTTGACCCTGGCTGAACCCTGTCGTCAACAAACACCAGTCTACCGGTGCTTGATGCCGATTTCCCGCAATGGAGAAATCGACAAACAGACATGAGGCACGCTCGCTGCCCAAGTTATCTGGAAGTACTTCCGGTTGTTTCCCCGGCGCAAGAGCTCACTCGGCCACCTTTGTCGCAAACACTTTCGCTATTTTCCTGAATATGGCGGGCGGGCGACATGGCTTGTTTGAGGTTGCCTACCGAGCTTCCAGCCGTCGGGCAAAATCTTTCGATGACGAACGCGCGAGTATTGCCTGTTGAAACAGCGGCGCATCGGTCTGTCAAACTCCGATCGCGGCTCAGCCGGCGGCCGTCGCTTGGCGGAACAACAGTCGGTCCTAGTGTTCTGGGTGCATGCATTTGCCGTGGTCGGCAAGCACCTCGATCACCCGGCATTCGGCGAGCCGTCCGTGCCGGCAGCCCTCCACCATCACTTCCAACTCGGACTTCAACGCCGTCAGGCTGGCGATGCGCTGCTCCACTTCAATCAGCCGGGCCTTGGCGATGGCGTCGGCGCTGGCGCAAGGCTGGTTCGGATCGTCTTGCAAGATAAGCAGCGTGCGGATCGCCGCGACGTCGAAGCCGAGCTCGCGGGCATGGCGTATGAAGGCCAGTCGGCGCAGGCCCTTGGCGTCATAGAAGCGCCGGTTGCCCTCGGTGCGCGGTGGCTCCGGCAGCAGTCCGATCTGCTCATAGTAGCGGATAGTAGGCACCTTCACGCCGCTCTGCGCCGCCACTTCGCCGATGGTCAGATCCGACTTCATTTTTCCTCTTGCTCCTCTAGTCGCTAGAGGATGTAGCGTCTGCCTGAACATAGTCAAGGGAATGATCATGGCACAGGCATCACAGCAGATGCGCTATCGCGTGGACGGCATGGATTGCGCCTCCTGCGCGGCAAAAATCGATACCGCCGTGCGGCGGCTGAAAGGCGTCGAGGACGTTTCCGTTTCGGTGACCGCTGGCACGATGACGGTGAAACACGATGGCAGCGGGGCGCTGGCCCCGGCTATCGAAAAGCGCGTCACCGGCCTCGGTTACAAGCTGGCGCTAGTGCCGGCATCCAGTCCGGCGCCGGTGGCTGCCGACAAGGATGATGCATGCGGCTGCGGTCACGATCATCACACGCATGGTGAAGGTGATCACGATCACGCGGGACACGACCATGATCATGCGGGTCATAATCACGCAGGCCACGATCATTCCGGCCATACCCACGGTGCTCGCAAGACGACTGCACCTGTTGCGGCGGCCAGCGTCGATGTCGAAGGCTTGCACGGCCATGATCATGGCCCGAGCACTGGTCCGTGGTGGAAGTCCGGCAAGGGCAAGCTGACAATTGCAGCGGGTGCCGCGCTGGTCGTCGCCTACGGCATCGGCAAGCTGGTGCCCGGTTACGAAACCTGGATCTTCACCGTCGCCATGCTGGTCGGCCTGCTGCCCATCGCGCGCCGCGCCTTCATGGCGGCTCGTGTCGGCACGCCCTTTTCCATCGAGATGCTGATGACCATCGCCGCGATCGGCGCTGTTATCATCGGCGCCACGGAAGAGGCGGCGGCCGTCGTCTTCCTGTTCCTGATCGGCGAATTGCTGGAAGGCGTTGCCGCCGGCAAGGCGCGCGCCTCGATCCAGTCGCTCACCAAGCTGGTGCCGAAGACGGCGCTGCTCGAGCGCGACGGCAAGGTGGCCGAAGTGCCGGCCGAAACCCTGGCGGTCGGCTCCATCATCATGGTGCGTCCCGGTGACCGCATCCCCGCCGATGGCATCGTCCTTTCGGGCGAAAGCGCGGTCGACGAGGCGCCGGTCACCGGCGAAAGCGTACCGGTGCGCAAGGGGCCGGATTCCACCGTCTGTGCCGGCACGGTCAACAGCGACGCGGTGCTGCGCGTGCGGGTGACGGCTGCTGCCGCCGACAACACCATTGCCCGCGTCGTGCGGTTGGTCGAGGAAGCGCAGGAGAAGAAAGCACCGACCGAGCGGTTCATCGACCGCTTCTCGAAATACTACACGCCTGGCGTTGTGGTCTTCGCCGCGCTCGTCGCCATCATCCCGCCGCTGGCGATGGGCGGCGCCTGGGATGAGTGGATCTACAAGGGTCTCGCCATCCTGCTGATCGGCTGCCCCTGCGCATTGGTCATCTCAACGCCAGCCGCCATCGCCGCCTCGTTGTCGTCCGGAGCACGGCGCGGCCTGCTCATGAAGGGCGGCGCGGTGCTGGAAAATCTCGGCAAGATGACTGCAGTCGCCTTCGACAAGACCGGCACGCTGACCGAAGGCAAGCCCAAGGTGACCGATATCGACGGTTTCGGCCTGCCTGCCGGCGAGGTGCTGCGGTTGGCCGCGGCGCTGGAGACCGGTTCCAGCCATCCGCTCGCCAAGGCCATATTGGGGCGGGCCGAGGCCGACGGCATCGTGGTCCCTGAGGCCACGGGCTCCAAGGCTATCGGCGGCAAGGGCGTATCGGGTACGGTTGATGGAACCGAGATCTTCCTCGGCTCTCCGCAGGCAGTCGGCGAACGCGTGCCGCTGAATGCCGAACAGTCGGCCCGCATCACCGCCCTGAACGACGAAGGCAAGACCGTCTCGCTGTTGCTCGCCGGCGGCAAGCTGGCCGGCGCATTGGCGATGCGTGACGAACCGCGCCCGGACGCCAGGGTCGGCCTGCAAGCGCTCGCCGATCGCGGCATCAAGACGGTGATGCTGACCGGCGACAATGCCCGCACCGCCGCTGCCATCGGCAAGCAACTCGGCATCGAGGTGCGCGCCGAACTGTTGCCTGAGGACAAGCAGCGCATCGTCGGCGAACTGAAAAGCCAGGGCTTCGCGGTTGCCAAGGTTGGCGACGGCATCAACGATGCCCCGGCGTTGGCCGCCGCCGATGTCGGCATCGCAATGGGCGGTGGTACCGATGTTGCGCTGGAGACGGCGGACGCCGCCGTGCTGCACGGACGTGTCGGCGACATCGCGGCGATGATCGCGCTTTCCAAACGCACCATGTCCAACATCGGCCAGAACATCACCATCGCGCTGGGGCTCAAGGCCGTGTTCCTGGTCACCACGGTGATCGGCATCACCGGCCTGTGGCCGGCGATCCTTGCCGATACCGGTGCAACCGTTCTGGTGACGATGAACGCTCTGCGCCTGCTCGGTGCTGCCAAGCCGGGTGCGGCCTGATTGATGGAAACGAAGGCGCCGCAACTTGCGTGGCGCCTTCGACGTATGCGTCTGGCGTTCTCAGGCAGCCTTGAGAAGATAGGCATCGTGCCGTTGGAGAAATGCGCGCAACCGGTCAGGGTAGTCAGTTCCGACCGCCATGCGTACGCTCGGCCTTTCCGCGAGCGCCGTCCGCCAGGCGCGGACCCGTGGCGCGTTCTTAAAGACCCGGGTCTCGGCGATCGTGTCGAACAGGTCGAAATAGCGGAAGACCGGCGCGAAAACCGCATCGACCAGGCTGAAGTTCGCGCCGGCAAAATAAGGTCCTTCGCCGAGCACGCTTTCGATGCGCTCGAACTTCTGCGCGATCGCCACGCGTTTCTGCTCATAGACCGCCGGGGCCGCCGTCGTCTCCAGCCCCCAGATGTCGGACAGGATGTTCGAGCCGAATTCCATCCAGGCGCGGTGCTCGGCACGCGTCAGCGGATCGACCGGGTGCAGCCGGAGCCTGCCCTGCGTCTCCTCGATATATTCGCAGATCACCGAGCTTTCGAAGAGCACGGTTTGCGAGCCATCGGGTTGCCGCACGATCAGCAGTGGTACCTTGCCGAGCGGCGATATAGCCGCGAACCATTCCGGCTTGTCGGCGAGATCGATCATGATCTTCTCGAACCCGATGCCTTTCTCGGAAAGCGCGATCGCCGCCCGCTGCACATAGGGGCACAGATGGTGGCTGACGAGAGTTAGGGTCTGCATGACGATGCTCCTCAGGCCGCAACCTTCATGCCTTCGGCCCGCATCGCCTCGCGCACTGCAGGCCGTGCGCCGACGCGGTCCATGAAGGCGCGCAGATGCGGGAAGGCGGAAAGGTCGACCTTGGCGAAGGCCGACCAGCCGACGATAGTGAAGAGATAGGCGTCGGCGGCACTGAAATATTCGCCCATCAGGAACGGCCCGGATTTCGCCAGATGGGTTTCGACGAAGACCAGCCGTTCGGCGATTTTCTTGCGGGCGACATCCTGCGCCTGCATGCCGTATTCGGGATGAAACAGCCACGGGCTGTACATCTTGTGCAGTTCGGTGGCGATGAAGTTCAGCCAGGACTGCTGCCGGTAGCGCTCCGCCGTGCCGGCGGCCGGCACGAGACCGGATTCCGGCTTCAGGTCGGCGAGATACTGCACTATGGCAGCGCCCTCGGTCAGCACCGAGCCGTTGTCCAGTTCGAGCGCGGGCACATAGCCGTTCGGGTTGACGGCGGTGTAGTCTGCTCCGGTCTCGGTCGGATGGGGAGTTCTGGCGAGATTGACCTTTTCAAAGTCGAGGGCAATGCCGGCTTCCAGTGCAACGATGTGCGGCGAGAGCGAGCAGGTGCCGGTGGCGTAGTAGAGTTTCATGGCAAATCCTTTCGGGATTGGCGCCGTCAACAGCGACGGCACCTTCCGCCATGAAGAATAAGGTTGGCGTTCACGCATTGCTCATTGGCATTTTGCTTATTGCACTTGCATGACTGCAAGCAGGATAGGTGCTATCTCTCTCGGCATGGATGACTGGAACGAATTGCGGCTGGTCCTGGCGGTTCAACGCGAAGGAAGCCTGACGGGTGCCGCGAAAGCCCTGAACGTCGATCATTCGACGGCTTTTCGCCGGCTCAATGCGTTGGAAAAGCGCGTTGGCGTGCATCTGTTCGAGCGTTTGCCGGGCGGCCTCTATCAGGCCACCGTCACCGGCGAACGTATGGCCGCCACCGCCGAGCGCATCGAGGACGAGACGCTGGCGCTCGACCGCGACATTGCCGGTTCCGACCATCGTCTTTCAGGGCGTTTGCGTGTCACTTCTTCGGAGACACTGGCGTACAGCCGATTGCCCAGCCATCTGGCTGCGTTCCGCCGCACGAACCCCGGCATCGTGGTCGAACTCCTCATCGACAATCGCGTGCTCAGCCTGTCACGACGCGAGGCTGACATCGCGCTGCGACCCGTTCGTCCCAAGGAAGGCGACCTGTGGGGGCGCAAGCTCTGTGCTGCAGCCTGGACCTTCTTCGCGACGCCTGCCTATCTGGAGGCACTTGATGGCTCGGTTGGGGATATCGGTGACAGGAAAGATCTGATCGGTTGGGAAGAAGGTGCGGCCGGCATCCAGGCAGCGGACTGGTTAAGCCGCACCGCGCCGGACAGCGCCTTCGTCTACCGAACCAACAGCCTGGTCAACCAATCGGTTGCAGCAAAGGCGGGTATCGGCCTCGCGCTCTTGCCTTGTTACCTTGGCGACAGCGATCCTGGCCTTGTGCGGGTGCGGCCGGAACCCTTGGCCGATCTTGAAGGGGAGTTCTGGATCGTCACCCATGCCGATTTGAAACGGACGGCACGGGTGCGAGCCTTCTTCGAACAGGTCGGCGAGGGGCTGGCCCGCGAGCGCGACCTGTTCGAAGGGCGCATGCCGAGCGCGGGTGTCTAGACAATCTCCAGATAGGCGCTGAACTCGTAGTCGGTCACCTGTTCGGCGAAACCGGCTATCTCCTGGCGCTTGCAGGCGACCAGCATTTGCCTGAGCACCGGCGCGAAGATTTCGGCCGCGATCGCACCGCTCTCGAAGGCGTCCACCGCCTGACCCCATTCGGCCGGGATCTTGCGTTGTTTCTTCGCGGAGTAGGCCCTGCCTGTCTGCGGTGCCGTCGGCTTCCAGCCGTTACGGATGCCGACCAGCGCCGCGCCCAGGATCGCGGTGAGCACGAGATAGGGATTGGAGTCGGCGCCGGCGACGCGGTGCTCGATGCGCCGTGCCTTCGGGTTGCCGCCGGGAATACGGATTGCCGCCGTGCGGTTCTCATAACCCCAGGAGATCGAGGTGGGCGCATGCGTGTCGGGCCGCAGGCGGCGATAGGAGTTGTAGTGCGGTGCAAACAGCAGCGTTGTTTCGGCCATGCCGCGCAGCAGGCCGGCGACCGCGCTCTTCAGCATCGGCGAGCCTTCGGCGGTGCCGTCGTCGAAGACATTCTCGCCCTTCTCGTTGAGCAGGCTGAAATGCACATGCATGCCGTTGCCAGACCGTGTGCCGTATGGCTTGGCCATGAAGGTCGCCGCCAGCCCGTGCTTGCGCGCCACACCCTTGACGATGCGCTTGAAGAAGACGCTGTCGTCCGCCGCCTTCAGCGGGTCGTCGGTATGCAGGAGATTGATTTCGAACTGGCCGATGCCGTTTTCGGCGATCGCCGCGTCGGCCGGCACATTCTGGCGCGCGCACTCCTTGTAGACGTCGGAGAAGAACTCGCCGAAATCGTCCAGCTCGTCGATCGACAGGATCGCGTCGGAATCGAGCCGCTTGCCCGTATAGGGCGAGATCGGCGGCATCGCGCTGTCAGGCTCGGGGTCGATCAGGTAAAATTCCATTTCGGTCGCCACGACGGGGCGCAGCCCCAATTCGCGATATTGCGCGACAACCGCCGCCAGCGCCTGGCGCGGATCGGCGAGAAAGGGGCGTCCGTCCTCCAGCGACAGCCACAGTGGGATCAGCGCACTGGGCCGCGACGTCCAGCTGACTGGCAGCGGGCCGCGTCCCGTTGCCTCGCAGATGCCGTCGCCGTCGCCGGTGGCGAAAACCTGCGTGCTGCCGATGATGTCCTCGCCCCACACGTCGACCCCGACGATGGAGAGCGGCATGCGTATGCCACCACCGAGAACCTTGGAAGCCTGCTCGACCGGGATGCGCTTGCCGCGCATGATGCCGTTCAGGTCGCAAACCACTGCCTGAACGCTTTCGATCGGACCGTTTTGTTCAATCCATGTCTTCAACTGTTCTGATTCGCTCAATTTGAGCACCCATGCCTTTCTTTGTTGGGAACCGCATCGCCCGGGAAGCTGGCATTGCGTCCGACGCCGGTCAAGCCGGACAGGTTGGGACAGCGATTCCTGTCGACAAGCGCCCAGCATGCGGTTAGGCGGAGACAAACAGAGCAACGGGAGCGGTCATGACCCGAAAAACCCTCATTGCGCCTTCGGTGCTGGCGTCGGATTTCTCCAAGCTTGGCGACGAGGTCGAGGCGATTGTCGCGGCAGGCGCCGACTGGATCCATCTCGATGTGATGGACGGGCATTTTGTGCCCAACATCACGTTCGGCGCGCCGGTCATCAAGGCGATCCGCAGCCGCACCAAGGCCTATTTCGACTGCCATCTGATGATCGCGCCGGCCGATCCCTATCTGGCGGCCTTTGCCGAAGCCGGCTGCGACGGCATCACCGTGCATGCCGAAGCCGGGCCGCATCTCGACCGCTCCCTGCAGACGATCCGAAATCTCGGCAAGAAGGCCGGCGTTTCGCTAAACCCCGGCACGCCGGAAAGTGTCATCGAATATGTGCTGGACCGGCTCGACCTCGTGTTGCTGATGACGGTCAACCCGGGTTTCGGCGGTCAGGCCTTTATCCCAGCCGTCGTCGAGAAGGTCAGGCGGGTCAAGGCGCTGATCGGCGATCGGCCGATCCATATCGAGATCGACGGCGGTGTCAGCCCGGAAACGGCGCCCCTGGTGACGGCTGCTGGCGCCAATGTGTTGGTCGCGGGCGCCGCCGTGTTCAAAGGCGGTACGGTCGATGCCTACCGCGCCAACATCGAGGCGATCAGGACGGCTGCCGACAAAGCGGCGGGCTAAGCTACCTCATCCCGGCGGCGACGGCGTAACTAACCGAACACCCTGTTGCCGCCGATCCAGACACCCTTCATGCCGAGATCGTCGGTAAGTGCGACGATGTCGGCCGCCGTGCCCTTGGCGAGTCGGCCGAGTCGGTGCGACTGTCCGACAGCCTCGGCCGCGTAGAGCGAGGCCATGCGCAGCGCTTCCGCCAGCTCGATGCCGACGACCTTGTGCATGAAGCGCACTGCCGAGATCATGTCGAGGTCGGCGCCGGCCAGTGTGCCGTCGGCCAGGCGCAGACTGCCATCCTTGCGGTAGATGGTGCGGCCGTTCAGCGTGAACGAGGTCATGTCGGTGCCGATCGTTGCCATAGCGTCGGTGACCAGGAAGATGCGCGCCGGACCCTGCTTGGCCTTCAGCGCGATCTCGATTGTCGCGGGGTGCACATGGATGCCGTCGGCGATCAGACCGGCGAAGACCTTGCCGCTGTCGACGGCGGCACCGGCCAGCCCCGGCTCGCGATTGCCGATCTGGCTCATGGCGTTGAACAGATGCGTGGCCATGGAAGCGCCGGCGTCGGCATAGGCGGTCGCTGTCGCATAGTCGGTGTCGGAATGGCCAAGGCTGACGACGATGCCGGCCTTGGCCAATGCCTCCACCTGCGCGGCCGTGACCGATTCCGGAGCGATCGTCGTTTGCAATACCGGCAGCTTCGCCCGGGCTGCGATCAGCGCCGCCTGGTCGGCGTCGTTCATCGGGCGGATCAGCTTCGGGTCGTGTGCACCCTTGCGCGCCAGCGACAGATGCGGCCCTTCCAGATGCAGGCCGAGGAAGCCAGGCAATTTACGTCTGGCTGCTTCCGCGCCGGCAGTGACCGCCGCAGCGGTGATCTCGGGCGTGTCGGTGATCAGCGTTGGTAAAAGCGCGGTGGTGCCGAAAGGCACGTGGGCCTGGCAGATCGTCTCTATGGAAGCGAAGTCCGGATGGTCGTTCAGCATGACGCCGCCGCCGCCGTTCACCTGAAGGTCGACGAAGCCCGGCGCCAGCAAGCCGCCGCCGAGATCGATAGTTTCGGCATTCGCCGGAACGGCATCGCGGCCGACGATCGCCTCCACCAGGCCGCCGGAGACGACCAGCGCGGCATCGTCATGCCAGTCGGCACCGTCGAAGATGCGGGCGCCGGTGAGTGCGAGAGTCTTGCTCATACCGTCTCCGTCACCTTGCGCAGGTTCGGCGGGGTGTCGGGATCGAGGCCGCGGTGGCGGGCGAAGGCCTCGACGAAGGCGTAGAAGGATACGATCAGCGTCAGCGGGTCGGTCAGCGGGTGCCCGGTCGCGGCATGCGGCAGCATGATGGCGTTCTTGGCCAGCTTCGACGTGATGAAGGCCGAGGCGCCCTTGTTGGCCAGCGTGTCCACCGCGGCGGCAAGCGAGGGTTCCGACGCGTCGCGAGCGGCCAGCGCCAGCACCGGGAATGTCGGGCCGACCAGCGCCATCGGCCCATGCATCACCTCGGCGCCGCTGTAGGCTTCGGCGTGCACGGCGCAGGTCTCCTTGAACTTCAGTGCCGCCTCCGAGGCGATCGCGAAAGACGGACCGCGACCGAGGATGAAGAACGAATTGTGCCCATCCAGCGCCGCAGTCAGCGGCGACCAATCGCAGGCGACCGCCTCACGGAACCGTTCCGGCAATTGCTTCAGCGCCGCGATCAGCGCTTCGTCGCTGGTGGCGTGCGCCATCAGCGCGAGGCCGGCCACTGCGGAATTGACGAAGGTCTTGGTGGCCGCGACGCTGAGTTCCGGCCCGGCCAGAATGTCGATCGCATAGTCGGCGGCCCGCGCCAGCGGCGAATCGGCGGTGTTGGTCAGCGCGATCGTCAGTGCACCGCGTGCCTTGGCGCTTTCGGCCATGGCGACAATGTCGGGACTTTTGCCCGACTGCGAGATCGCCAGGCAGGCGGAGCCGTTCAGCCTGAGCTTCGCACCATAGATCGAGGCGACCGACGGGCCGACCGAGGCGACTGCGAGGCCGGCGGTCAGCTCGACCGCGTATTTCATGAAGGTGGCGGCGTGGTCGGACGAGCCGCGCGCCACGGTGACGATGAAATTCGGGTCGCGCTCGCGGATGCCGCGCCCGGCCTCGCTCAGTACCTTGCCGGACTTGTCGAGCAAGCGAGCGGTAGCGTCCGGAATCTCCTCGACCTCGCGGCGCATATGGGTTTTTGTTGTTGTCATGGCCGTACTCCAGTGTCGTCGTTGGTTACGCCAAGCCTGAGCTCGGCGACAAAGTCATAGGCATCGCCGCGATAGACCGACCGGGTGAATTCGATCACCTTGCCACTGGCGAGATAGGATATGCGCTCGATGCGCAACGAGGCGGAGCCGGTCGGCGCTTCGAGCAGTCGCGCGTCGGCCTCGTTGAGATTGACGGCGGAAATTCGTTGCACGGCGCGCACCGGCCGGCTGCCCCGTTCCTCCAGCGCCGCATAGAGCGAGGAGCCGACCGCGGTCGGATCGGGCAAGGCGCTGGCCGAAAGCGAGGCGCGCTCGATCGCCAGCGGCGTATCGTTGGCAATGCGCAGGCGTGCCACCCGCGCTACCATCTCGCTGGCGGCCAGTCCCAGCACCATCATCTCTTCGGGCGAGGGCGCATAGAGCCCGCGATCGAGCCAGGTCGAGCGCACCGCCTTGCCGCGACGCGCCATGTCCTCGGTGAAGGAGGTGAGCCGCGACAGCGACTGCTCGACGCGCTCCATGCGGGGCGCCACGAAGGTGCCGGAACCATGACGTTGGACGAGAATGCCGCCCTTGACCAGATCCTGCACTGCCTTGCGCACGGTAACGCGAGAGATATCGGCCATGGAGGCGATGTCGCGCTCCGAAGGCAGTGCGTCGCCCGGGCCGATCGCGCCACGATTGACGGCATCCTCGATGCTGCGGCGAAGCTGCAGGTAAAGTGGCGCACCGCTTTGCGAAGCCTGTTTCAGCGAAGCAAAGATGGCGTCGCCGGCGTCGCTCATCGCGCAGCCTCGACCGGGGCGGCGAACATGCGCACCGCCATGCGCACCGCGCCGCCCAGCGCATCGTCGAGCGGCGTCTTCAACAAGGCGCGATGGCGCTCGGAAAGGCGCGGCGCATAGAGCGGAGCAAGGCCACCGAGCAGGCAGAGAGGATCGCCAGCTTCCAGACCGAGTACGCCGAGCGAGGCCTCCACGTCGGCGACCGCTTTGTCGACGATCCAGGTGGCGACGGCGTCTCCCTTGGCCGCATAGTCGAACACCTTCGGAGCGAAGCCGCCAAAGTCGCCGGGCTTGGCGTTGGTGGTGAACTCGACCACGTCTTGCGGGTTGTTGCGGAACACGCCCATCATTTCGGCGGTCAGCGGCGATGGCTCGCGGACGCCGTCATAGGCGAGCAGGGTCTGTTCGAGCAGGTCGCGCCCGATGCGTGCGCCGCTACCCTGGTCCCCCACTTGAAAACCCCAGCCACCGATCGGTCGCGACTTGCCGTTCTTGCGCACCATATAGGCGGTGCCGGTGCCGAGGATCGCCATGGCGCCGTCGCCGGAACCGACCGCGCCTTCCAGCGCGATCTCGGCATCCGTCTCCACGCTGGAACGGCTGAAGGGCAGGATCGCCTCGAGTTGCTGCTTGTAGGTGCCGACATTGGCGCCGGCCAATCCGAGCACGGCTGGTGTCTGCGGGATCAAATCGGGGTCTTCGCCGGCCGCGAGAAACGCTTGCCTGGCGGCTTCGACGATGTTGGTGCGGGCGCCGGTTAGATCACTACGGATGTTCGCGGCACCGGCCTTGGCGCGACCCAGGATCGCGCCGTCCGCCGTTGCCAGCGCCGCCCTGCAGCTGGTGCCGCCGCCATCGATGCCGAGCACGAAAGTCACGCTGAAATCTCCTCTCGGTTGATAATACCAATAAAATACCAATAGCCAAGAACAAATTTGTGGTTCGATTCAAAAAGCGGTAACTGTATGAAAAATAGGATGATTTAGTTTGGTCAGAAAGGAAATTGCTGCGAAATTGCTAATGCATGTGGACAAGTGGTATTTTTTTGGTATTGTCGAGAAAGGTGGAGGAATTGGAATGGCGCAGAAGCGCACCGAAGCGAAGCATCGCGACGCGGAAGGCCTGGATGTCCGGGCTCCGGAAGCTGTTTTGGCTTCGCTTGCGGAAGCCCAGATCGAGGCTGCGTCCGCTGTCCGTGAGGCCATCCCCGCCATTGCCTCCGCAGCTGCGTTGATCGCCGATCGTTTGAATGCGGGTGGCAAGCTCGTCTATGCCGCGGCCGGCAGTTCCGGCCTGATGGCTCTGGCCGACGCCCTCGAATTGCCGGGCACGTTCGGCATCGACCGCAGTCGCATCGCCATCCTGATTGCCGGTGGGCAGGAAGCATTCCAGACTCTCGCCGGTGGCCCCGAGGACGACGAGGGCGAGGCGGCCGAAGCCGTTGAAGGTGCTAATATCGGCAAGAACGATTGCTTGATAGCATTGTCGGCCAGCGGCTCGACCCCCTATGCCGTACGGGCATTGCTGGAAGCCAAGCGTCGCGGCGCGGCAACCATCGCCGTGGCCAACAATGGCGAGACGCCGCTGCTGCAGGCCGCCGATGTCGCGATCCTCTTGAAGACGCCGCCGGAAGTCATCGCCGGCTCCACCCGCATGGGTGCAGGCACCGCCCAGAAAATCGCGCTCAACATGCTGTCGACCCTGGCCGCCATCCATCTCGGCCATGTCCATGACGGCTATATGGTCAATCTTCTCGCCGACAACGCCAAACTGCGCGATCGCGCTGCCCGGATTGTCGCCGCCGTCACCGGGCGCGACCGCGGCGATGCCGAACGGTCGCTCGAAATGAGCGGCGGCGCCGTCAAGACCGCCATTCTGCTCGCTGCCGGCGCCACCAGCGTCGATGCTGCCGAGAAGATACTGGAGAAGACTGGCCAGAGGTTGAGGCCGGCCCTTTCCGCCATCAGAGGAGAGCAGGGAGGCGAAAGTCTCCCATCTCGTCAAAACCGAACCTGAAAAAGGTCAACAGGGAGACTGAGCATGAAGACGAAACTTCTTACGGCATTACTTTTGGGCTCCAGCGTACTCGGCTTGGCCGGGACCGCTTCCGCCGCTGATGTCACGCTCAATATCGAAAGCTGGCGCGGTGACGACCTCGCCATCTGGAAGGACAAGCTGATCCCGGCCTTTGAGGCGAAGAACCCCGGCATCAAGGTGGTGTTCGCGCCGTCGGCGCCGACCGAGTATGACGCCGCTCTCGGCGCCAAGCTCGCCGCTGGTTCGGCCGGCGATCTCATCACCTGCCGTCCGTTCGACAAGTCGCTCGAACTCTACAAGAAGGGCGATCTCGCCGACCTGACCAAGCTGTCCGGCATGGAGAATTTCTCCAGCGTGGCCAAGTCCGCATGGTCGACCGACGATGGTTCGGCCACCTTCTGCGTGCCGATGGCCTCGGTCATCCACGGCTTCATCTACAACAAGGACGCCTTCGACAAGCTCGGCCTCAAGGTGCCGCAGACCCGCGACGAATTCTTCGCCGCGCTCGACAAGATCAAGGCCGACGGCACCTACATCCCGATGGCGATGGGCACCAAGGACCTCTGGGAAGCCGCCACCATGGGCTACCAGAACATCGGTCCGAACTACTGGAAGGGTGAAGAGGGCCGTCTCGCTCTGATCGCCGGCAAGCAGAAGCTGACCGACAAGGACTGGGTCGAACCCTATGCCGAACTCGTCAAGTGGAAGCCTTATCTCGGCGACGGCTTCGAGGCGCAGACCTATCCGGACAGCCAGAACCTCTTCACGCTCGGCCGCGCCGCCATCTATCCGGCCGGCTCGTGGGAGATCGGCCTGTTCAACACCCAGGCGCAGTTCAAGATGGGCGCCTTCCCGCCGCCGGTCGGCAAGGCAGGCGACACCTGCTACATCTCCGACCACACCGACATCGGCATCGGCCTCAACGCCAAGAGCAAGAACGCCGACGCGGCAAAAACCTTCCTGACCTGGGTCGCCTCGCCGGAATTCGCCGGCATCTATGCCAACGCGCTGCCAGGCTTCTTCAGCCTGAACTCCGCGCCGGTGAAGATGGCGGATCCGCTGGCGCAGGAATTCGTCTCCTGGCGCGAGAAGTGCAAGCCGACGATCCGCTCGACCTATCAGGTTCTGTCGCGCGGCACGCCGAACCTCGAAAACGAGACCTGGGTTGAATCGGCCAACGTCATCAACGGCACCGACACCCCGGAAGTCGCAGCCGGTAAGCTGCAGAAGGGTCTCGACAGCTGGTACAAGCCGGCGAAGTAAGACTGTGAAACGACCGGGCCGCGTTTATCGCGGCCCGGCCTGTCCCGAACTGTAGATTCTGATTGTCGGCGCGGTTCCTCGCCCTTACGCTCTTCCTTTGAAGACTGGAGAAGGGGCGCCGGCTTCATGTCTGTCGTTTCCCCGGATGTTCGGGGAAAATCTCGGCGGGCAGGCGAGGGGCGGCATTCTCACAATTTGACGGCGACACCCGAGGCGGTAAGGACCGAACTCATGGCTGCAGCATCGAAAAAACCGTTCCGTTTGCACATCGGCGTCTTCCTGGCGCCGGCGGTGCTCGTCTACACGGCCGTTATGATCCTGCCGCTGTTCGGCACGCTGCAGCTCTCGCTGTTCCGTAGCATCGAGCAGGTGCAAACCTTTGTCGGCTTCGACAACTTCCGCACCTTGTTCGGCGACCCCAACTGGTCGTTCAATTTCTGGAACGCGCTGAAGAACAATGTCTGGTTCTTCATCATCCACATGCTGGTGCAGAACCCGATCGGTGTCATGCTGGCGGCGCTGCTCTCCAGCCCGAAGCTGCGTTTCACCGCCTTCTACCGTACCGCGATCTTCATCCCCACGATCCTGTCCTTCGTCATCGTCGGCTTCGCCTGGAAGCTGATCCTGTCGCCGATCTGGGGCGTGGCACCCGACCTGCTCGGCATGGTCGGCCTGAAAAGCCTGTTCACGCCGTGGCTCGGCAAGGAAGAATACGCGCTCACCGCACTCAGCCTGATCTCGGTCTGGCAGTTCGTCGGTATCCCGATGATGCTGATCTACGCAGCGCTTCTGTCCATCCCGGAAGAGGTGATCGAGGCGGCCGAATGCGACGGCGTCACCGGCTGGTCGCAGTTCTGGAAGATCAAGCTGCCGCTGATCCTGCCTGCCATCGGCATCATCTCGATCCTCACTTTCGTCGGCAATTTCAACGCCTTCGACCTGATCTACACCGCGCAGGGCGCCTTGGCCGGGCCGAACTACTCGACCGATATCTTGGGCACCTTCCTCTATCGCGCCTTCTTCGGTTTCCAGTTGCAGGTCGGCGATCCGAACATGGGCGCCACCATCGCCACCATGATGTTCCTGATCATCCTGATCGGCGTCTGCTTCTATCTCTTCCTCGTGCAGCGGCGCCTGCGCCGCTACCAGTTCTGAGGGCGTCACGATGAGTAAGGCCACCTCTTCCCTGCCGCGCACGATCGGCGCGCACGCGATCCTTTTGACCTACACCGTCATCGCGCTGTTCCCGGTCTTCGTCGTCGTCATCAACTCGTTCAAGTCGCGCCAGGCGATCTTTCAGCAGCCGCTGACGCCGCCGACGCCGAAGACCTTCGACCTGATCGGCTACACCACCGTGTTCGGCCAGGGCGATTTCTTCCTCTATTTCCAGAACAGCCTGATCGTCACCGTCGTCTCGCTGTTCTTCGTGCTGCTGTTCGGCGCCATGGCCGCCTTCGCCCTGTCGGAATACCGCTTCCGCGGCAACACGCTGATGGGCTTGTACCTGGCGCTCGGCATCATGATCCCGATCCGCCTCGGTACTGTCGCCATCCTGCAGCTGATGGTGGCTTCGGGGCTGGTCAACACGTTGACGGCACTGATCCTGGTCTACACCGCACAGGGCCTGCCGCTCGCTATCTTCATTCTTTCGGAATTCATGAAGGGCGTGTCGGACGATCTAAAAAATGCCGGCCGCATCGACGGGCTCTCCGAATACACGATCTTCTTCAGGCTGGTGTTGCCGCTGGTCCGCCCGGCCATGGCCACGGTCGCCGTGTTCACCATGATCCCGATCTGGAACGATCTGTGGTTCCCGCTGATCCTGGCGCCGTCGGAGGCCACCAAGACGGTGACGCTCGGCGCGCAGATCTTCCTTGGCCAGTTCGTTACCAACTGGAACGCTATCCTGGCGGCGCTGTCGCTGGCGATCCTGCCGGTGCTGGTCCTCTATCTGATCTTCTCGCGGCAGCTCATCCGCGGCATCACCTCAGGCGCGGTGAAGTAAGCGCCGTCCTCAAAGCAACAACAAAGAAACCCGACACAGGACATCAAAGTGACTTCGACCAAACCCCTCCGCGTTGTCGTTGCCGGCCTGGGCAATATGGGCCGCAGCCACGCGCTGGCCTACTACAACAATCCGGGCTTCGAGATTGCGGCCCTCGTCAACCGTTCGGACGTGCCGCTGCCCGGCGGGCTGGCGGGTCACGAGATCCGTCGTTCGTTCGAGGACGCACTGCGCGACGAGAAACCGGACCTTGCCTGCATCGCCACCTATTCGGACAGCCATGCCGACTATGCGGTGCACGCCTTCGAGGCTGGCTGCCATGTCTTCGTCGAGAAGCCGCTGGCCACCACGGTCGCCGATGCGCGCCGGGTGGTCGACGCCGCCAAGGCCAACGGCAAGAAGCTGGTGATCGGCTATATCCTGCGCCATCACCCGTCCTGGGTGCGGCTGATCGCCGAGGCCCGCAAGCTGGGCGGCCCTTATGTGTTCCGCATGAACCTCAACCAGCAGTCGTCCGGCCATACCTGGCAGACGCACAAGCAGTTGATGCAGACCACCTCGCCGATCGTCGATTGCGGCGTCCATTATCTCGACGTCATGCTGCAGATCACCGATTCCGCGCCCGTCGAAGTGCGTGGCATGGGCGTGCGCCTCTCCGATGAGGTGGCGCCCTCCATGTACAATTACGGTCACTTGCAGGTGCTGTTCGAGGACGGTTCGGTCGGCTGGTATGAGGCCGGTTGGGGCCCGATGATCTCGGAGACCGCCTTCTTCGTGAAGGACGTGATGTCGCCGAAGGGCTGCGTGTCGATCGTCATGGCCGAGGGTGTGAAGTCGGACGATATCGACACCCATACCAAGACCTCGACCATCCGCCTGCACCAGGCCGCGACCGGTGCCGACGGTAAGTTCCTGAAACCCGACGAACTGCTTTCCATGGAAGGCGAACCGGGCCACCAGGAATTGTGCGATTTCGAACAGGCTTTCGTGCTGAAAGCCATTCGCGAGAATGTCGACCTCACCCGCCACATGGACGATGCCGTGCGTTCGCTTGCCGTCTGCCTTGCCGCCGACGAAAGCGTGCGCACCGGCAATCCCGTCAAACTCTAGCAATCGAGCGAGGAACAGCCGTGGGCTCTCTGAAGATCGAGAATGTGAAGAAATCCTTCGGGCCGGTGGACGTGCTGAAGGGCATCGACCTCGACGTGAAGGATGGCGAATTCGTCGTCTTCGTCGGCCCGTCGGGCTGTGGCAAGTCGACCCTGCTGCGTGTCATCGCCGGCCTGGAGGACGCTTCCTCCGGCCGCGTCCTGATCGATAGCCAGGAGGTCACTTCGACGCCGCCGGCCAAGCGCGGTATCGCCATGGTGTTCCAGACCTATGCGCTCTATCCGCATCTCAGCGTGCGCGACAACATGGCGCTCGGCCTCAAGCAGGCTGGCGAGCCGGCTGCCGAGATCGACAAGCGTATCGGCGCCGCATCCGCCATGCTTTCGCTGGAACCCTACCTCAAGCGCCGCCCGGCCGAACTTTCCGGTGGCCAGCGCCAGCGCGTCGCCATCGGCCGCGCCGTGGTGCGCGAGCCGAAGCTGTTCCTGTTCGACGAGCCGCTGTCGAACCTGGATGCCGCGCTGCGCGTCAACACGCGTCTCGAGATCGCGCAGCTGCACCGCCGGCTCAAGGCGACGATGATCTACGTCACTCACGACCAGGTCGAGGCAATGACGCTGGCCGACAAGATCGTGGTGCTGAATGCCGGCCGCATCGAGCAGATCGGCGCGCCGATGGAGCTTTACCAGTCGCCGGCCAATGAATTCGTCGCCGGTTTCATCGGCTCGCCGAAGATGAACTTCGTTGACGGCGCGCGGCTGGGCGAAACCGTCAAGACCATCGGCGTGCGCCCGGAACATCTGACCGTCGATCCGAAGTCCGGTTCGTGGAAAGGCACGGTCGTGCACACCGAACATCTCGGTGCCGACACCAATGTCTATCTCGATTGCGAAAAAGCCGGCCTGATCACGGTGCGCATCTTCGGCGTCTACAACGCCGAGCCGGGGTCGACGCTTTATGCCACGCCGGATCCGGCCAAGACCTACCGTTTCGATGCGGACGGCAAGGCTGTGAAATGAAAATGGCGCCCTCGGGCGCCATTTCTTCGAGCGGTTGACGTCGCAACCACCATCGATCAGCCGACGAAGGCGCGTTCCACCACGAAGGTGGCTGGAGCACTCAGCGAGCCTTCGACGAAGCCAAGGCTTTCAGCCATTTCCTTGACGTCCTTCAGCATGTGCATCGAACCGCAGATCATGATGCGGTCGGTTTCCGGGTTCAGCGGCTCGATACCGAGGTCGGTATAGAACTTGCCGGAGCCGACCAGCGCCGTGATGCGGCCCATACGCTCGGAGGTTTCGCGCGTCGTCGAATTGTAGAGCGTCACGCGCCCGTTGGTGAATTCGCCGATCAGCGGGTCCTCCGCCAGCGCTGCCACCAGTTCCTGGCCATAGGCCAACTCGGCCACGTCGCGGCAGGTGTGGGTGAGATAGACGTGCTCGAACTTCTCGTAGGTATCGGGGTCGCGCAGCAGGCTGGCGAAGGGCGCGATGCCGGTGCCGGTCGAGATCATGAACAGGCGCTTGGCCGGGGTAAGTGCGTCCAGCACCAGCGTGCCGGTCGCCTTGTGGCGCATCAAAATGGTGTCGCCGGGCTGGATCTTCTGCAGGTGCTGGGTGAGCGGGCCGTCCGGCACCTTGATGGAGAAGAATTCGAGCTCTTCGTCCCATGCCGGGCTCGCCACGGAATAAGCGCGGTATACCGGCTTCTCCGCATTCGGCAGGCCGATCATGACGAACTCGCCGGAGCGGAAACGCAACGATTGCGGCCGGGTGATACGGAAGGAAAACAGCCGGTCGGTGTAGTGCTTCACCGAAACGACCTTTTCAGCAAAAACGTTCGCCGGAATAGGGAACTGCAACGGCGTGGCTGCATCCGTGCTCTGGGCGGAAGCGGTGCTCATAGAACCAACCTTTTCCTGCTGCCTGGGGCTCTCCTGCGCGCCGCTTTTGCGGGTCCCGATATGCCTCGGCATTGTCTAGGGGCAGGCTCTTGTAACGGAAATCTATTAGTATACAAATGATCTTAGCGTCAAGATCGTGCCGCGGAACGCCTTTCCAAACTGGCCTTCATCGGCAGTTCGGACTTTTCGGATTTCGGCGATGAATGAGAAAGTTCCGGCGCAATCGGACAATGTCGTCGCCGGCATCGACGTTGGCGGCACATTTACCGACCTGATCCTGATCGATGGCCGCGATGGCGGCAAGGTCCGCATCGCCAAGACGCCGACCACGCTCGACAATCAGGCCTTCGGCGTCGTCTCGGCGCTCGGCGCCACCGGCGTCAGCCCCGCCGACATTGACCTGATCGTCCACGGCACCACCACCACTACCAACGCCGTGCTGGAGCGCAGGCTGGCCCGGACCGGCATGATCACAACGGCTGGTTTCCGCGACATCATCGAACTCGGCCGGCGCACCCGGCCGCAGGCCTATGGTATGACCGGTACCTTCGAGCCGGTTATCCCGCGTCTCTTGCGTCTCGAAATCGACGAGCGCGTGGAAGCGTCGGGCCGGGTGCGTGTCCCGCTTGACGAGGAGGGTGTGCGGCATGCGGTACGTTGGTTGCTGGCGGCAGGCTGTGAATCGCTCGTCATCCATTTCCTGCATTCCTATGCCAACCCGCTGCACGAGCGCCGCGCCGCCGAGATCGCCGCCGAGCTCTGGCCGAACGGCCATATCACCGTCGGTCACACGCTTTTGTCCGAAGCGCGCGAATTCGAGCGCGGCGTGACGGCCTCCGTCAACGCCGCCGTGCAGCCGATCCTTGAGCGTTATGTCGCCCGGCTGCGCGATGAACTCGCCGGCCAGGGCTATAAGCGCGACTTCCTCATCATGAACGGCAATGGCGGCATGATCTCGGCGCGTTTCGTCGCCCACGAAGCCGCCAAGACGGTGATGTCTGGTCCGGCCTCCGGTGTGATCGCCGCCGCCTATACCGGTCGCCGTGCCGACCACCGTAACCTTGTCACCTATGACATGGGCGGCACCTCCACCGATGTGGCGCTGATCCGCGATGCCGAACCGGCTGTCTCCAACGAGATCGAGCTGGAATACGCCATGCCGATCCACGTGCCGATGGTGGCTGTGCACACGGTCGGCGCCGGCGGCGGCTCGATCGCGCGTGTCGACGCGGCCGGCCTGATCCGCGTCGGGCCGGAAAGCGCCGGTGCCAGTCCCGGCCCGATCTGCTACGGGCGCGGAGGCAAGCTGCCAACCATCACCGATGCCAATCTGGTGCTCGGTCGCCTGGCGCCGAAAAAACTGCTCGCCGTCGACAATCCTGTCAGCGTCGAAAGCGTGACCCGGATATTCGAGG
The DNA here is from genome assembly GCF_030814575.1 of Mesorhizobium sp. YL-MeA3-2017. Taxonomy (NCBI): domain Bacteria; kingdom Pseudomonadati; phylum Pseudomonadota; class Alphaproteobacteria; order Hyphomicrobiales; family Phyllobacteriaceae; genus Mesorhizobium; species Mesorhizobium sp. YL-MeA3-2017. The sequence continues at coordinate 3,050,028 of NZ_JAUSVH010000001.1, forward strand.
ACAAGATCGGCCTGTTCACCGGCCTCTCCGGCGTCGAGGCGGCCGGCGCGGTGCTGAGGCTGGCCAATATCAAGATGGCAGGCGCCATCCGTATGGTGTCGGTTGGCCGCGGCCACGACCCGCGCGACTTCACGCTGTTCGCCTTCGGCGGGGCCGGTCCGTTGCACGCCAGCGCGCTGGCGCGCGAGCTTGGCCTGCCGCGCGTGCTGGTGCCAGCACGGCCGGGCATCACCAATGCGCTAGGCTGCGTCGTCGCCGATATGAGGCACGACTTCGTCAACACGCTGAACCAGCCCGTCGCCAGCATCGACGAAAAGCGCGTGGAACAGATCCTCGAGGCGCATCGCGCCGAGGGTGAAAGCCTGATCGCCAAGGAAGCGGTGAAGCCACAGGCGGTCCGCGTCAGCCATTCCGCTGACATGCAGTTCGTCGGCCAGACCCACCTGATCAATGTGCCGCTGCCATCGGCGCGGGTCGACCGCGCCACCCTGCAGGGGCTTTTCGAAAAGGCCTATTTTGTCCGCTTCAAGGTCGAGCTGCCGGAAATCCGCGCCAATCTCGTCAATCTGAACACCTCGGTTACCGGTGTGCGGCCGCAGATCGATCTGTCGACGCTGATCGACCCCGCTGGCCGCGCCAGCAAGCTGGCCGAGGCCCGCGCCGAGGTTCGCCTGGTCTGGTATGACGGCGTCTGGCGCGACACGCCGGTTTATGCCCGCGAAAAACTGCCACTCGAGGCGGAGATCGAGGGCCCGGCGATCATCGAGCAGATGGATGCCACCACCGTGCTCGAGCCGGGCGACAGGGCAACCAGCGATGCCGACGGCAATCTGATCGTCGAGGTGGGCAGCCGATGACGCATATCAGCCTCGATGCCATTACACTTTCCGTCATACAGGCGGGTCTGCAGCAGGTCTGCGACGAGATGGACCTGACCTTTTCGCGCGCCGCTTTCTCGCCGGTCATCGCTGAAGCCAACGATCGTTCCGACGGCATCTATTCGGCCGTTGACGGCGCGTTGATCGCGCAAGGCTCGCAAGGCCTGCCGGTCTTCGTCGGCGTCATGCAGTACTCAACCCGGATCGTCATCGAGATGATCGCCGCTGGCCGCTGCCTGCCACCGGAACCGGGCGACATCTACATCGTCAACGATCCTTATCTCGGCGGCACGCATCTCATGGATGTGCGCTTCGCCATGCCCATCTATCGCGGCGGCGCGATCTTCTGCTGGCTCTCCAACACGGGCCATTGGCCGGATATTGGTGGCGCCGTGCCAGGCGGTTTTTCCGCCTCCGCCACCGCCGTCGAACAGGAAGGGCTGCGCCTGCCGCCAGTCAAGCTGTTCAAGAAAGGCGTGCTCGATCCCGAGATTTACGCCATCATCTGTTCCAACATCCGTGTCGCCGACCAGCGCATCGGCGATATCAAAGCGCAGGCCGCCGCCCTGCTTGTCGGGCAGGACAGGCTCAACGAAATCCTAGATCGTTACGGAGACGAAACCGTCTCTGCAGCGGTCGCGGAATTACGCCAGCGCGCCGCCGAGCAGATGCGTGCCAACATAGCGGCCATCGCCGATGGCATCTACCGCTCTAAGGCCTATGTCGATTCCGACGGCGTCGTCGACGAACCGCTGACCATCGCGCTTGCCGTGGAGAAGAAGGGCGACACGCTGACTTTCGATTTCGGAGGTTCATCGAAACCCTGCGCCGGGCCGATGAACAGCGTGCTCGCCACGACGCTGTCGTCGGTCTATCTCGCCATGCGCCATATCTTTCCGGATGTGCCGATCAGCGCCGGCGCTTTCGAGCCGTTGATCGTCAAGCGCCCGGAAGGCACTTTCCTCGATGCCAGCTATCCGCGCCCGGTTTCCGGTTGCGCGGCGGAAGTCTCGCAGCGCATCGCGGAAGCGGTTTTCGCGGCCATGGTGCAGGCACTCCCGGACAAGGTGACGGCGGCGCCTGCTGGGTCGAGCGGCAATTTCGCGCTCGGCGGCCACGATCCGGCTCGCGGCCGCGACTATGTCATGTACCAGATTTCCGGCGGCGGTTATGGCGGCAACGCCCGTCACGACGGGCTTGCCAACGGCTGCTCGACCATTGGCATTTCCAAGTCGCCGCCGGTCGAGATCATGGAACAGGCTTTCCCGGTGCTCTACCGTCACTACGCGTTGCGTGAAGGCTCCGGCGGCGCGGGGCGCCATCGTGGCGGCTTCGGGCTGGCCTATGAGGTCGAGTTGCTGCGTGGCGAGGCGCGTGCCTCTTTCGTCATGGATCACGGCCGCTTTGGTCCGCAAGGCGTGCTGGGCGGTCGCGACGGCGCCGTCAACACGGTGACGGTGATCCGCGATGGCAAGGAGCATGTGCCGCAGCATCTTTCCAAGGAACAGGACATCCCGCTGAAGGCGGGCGACCGCGTTCGCGTCGAGACACCCGGCGGCGGCGGTTATGGCGATCCGCGCAAGCGCGATCCCGAAGCGGTCCGCCACGATGTGGCGCAGGGCTACTACACGGCAAGCCAGGCGAAGAAGATGTTCGGCATCGAGCCGTAGCGCGAACAACCGTCAGCTTCGGGCTGACGTCCGTCGGATGCACCCGGGCGCAGCACACGAAGCGGTGGATTACGCGATCTTGGCCAGCAGGCGCAGGAACTGCGCCGCCTCCCTGGCCGACAGCGGCGCCAGGGTCTCGCCGGTGATGGCCTTCGCCAACGGTATGAGTTGTTCGATGGCCTTACGCCCGGCAGCCGTCAGCGACACCAAAAGCAGCCGCTTGTCAGTCTCGTGTTTCTTGAGATCGACATAGCCGCGCGATTTCAGCCGGTCGATGACCCCCTTCACGGTGGCGGCATCCATGGCAATCATCTGGCCGAGCTGATTCTGCGAGGTTTCGCCAACCTCGTGGAGCCTGGCCAGCGCCGCGAATTGCGGCGGCGTCAGGTCTGCGATACGCGAAGCGAAGATCGACAGGTGCCGCTGGTGCGCCTTGCGCAGCACGAAGCCGACCTGGTCTTGCAGATGATAGATTTCATCCGCCTCGTCGTGGTCGACGAGCGTCAGCGGCGCCTTGCTGGCCGTCATCTTTGGCCGTCCCACAACTTGATGTCCTTGGCCTCCAGGCCGCCCATGCGGTTGTGGATGCGCGGCCCGCAGGTCATGACAAGGCAGAACAGGATTTCGTCGGGGCGAGGCCCGTCGGCGATGCCGATCTCCATGGCGTCGAAATGCGAGCGCACATAGGCGGCGTTGATATGGCCGATCGGCACGTCGAGCCGCGCGCCGAAGCCTCCCACCTTCTTGGCCGAGGGCACGATCGCCTTGGCTTCGCCCAGCCGTTCGCGCATCGCATAGCCGCCCGGCGCGTGCCACAGCGCACCATGTTCCAATTCGCCGGCGCTGCCGACGATGGCGCCCTTGCCGTAGCCGTCAATGATATGCGCGTCGCCGCCGAGTGCGGCGATCAGTCGATCCGTCAACAGCAGCCCCAGAGGTTTCAGGTCGTCCATGGCGCCTTGCAGCTTCTCCTCATAGCGACCGGCAAAGGGGTTCTTGACCAAGGCCATGGCCGCAGCGCGGCGGCGCGGCATATTCGCCGCCGGCCCGCCGTCATGGATGATCTCCTCGCTCAGCACGGCGATTTTTCGAATGGGAAATTCAGGCATGGGCTGGGTCCTTGGCGGTCGATCTGTCGGTTGAAAGGAATGGCGAGTGGTCGCAGTGGGAGGTCGGTTCGATCTCTCCACTGACCGCGACCGCGCCGTTGAGAAACAAGGCCGCTGCTTCGATCAGCCCGCGCTGCCGAAAGTCTTCGGCGACGGCCAGGCCACTGTCCAGTGCCTTGGCGGTTTCTTGGCGCGAGAGCGTCCCGACGCCGGTCGTGACCAGCCGGTCGCCGAGATCGCTGTCGGGGGCCAGAGCAAGCGCTGGACGCCGGGAGATTGCTGGATGGCCGGGCAGGTCGACGGCATTGGCAATCAGCGTTGCCGCCGCGTCGGCCTCGGCGCCATTGCGTGCCAGAACCGTCACCGCGTCGGCAATGCCGAGCGAAAAGGAGCGGCCGCGCCAGCCGCTGGTCGCAATGCCACGCACGGCGTCTTCGGCGCGCACCAGGATGCGGTCGGAAAAGCCGTGTCCGGTTCCGGCAATGGCCAGTGTCATCGATTGGCCCGGCGCGAGGTGCAACGCGCTGTCGCCGCCATTGTTGACATAGGCGCGTTGGAGATTGCGGCCGCGCAGCATCGCTGCCAGTACCTCGTCGGCGACCGATCCGGCAACCGCGGCCATCGGCGTGATGAAGGTTCTTGCCAGCGGCGACACCGCCGCCTCCATACGCCGCGCGGTGGGGTCGGCGAAATCGCGAGGTTTTAACGCGGACGGTTGCCGTAGTGCCGGCAGTTCGGTCACCAGTTCGGGCAGGATCGTCTGGAAGCGTGCCGCCGCCTGTTCATATGCGACCCGCATTTCGGTCCCGTCACCAAAGGCTTCGATGATCAGGTCTATCGGCCCATGATGGAGATGAAGCCGGCGCCCATCGGCCAGCCAGTGCGCTTCGGGGGCGTTCATCGCGCGCTTCCGCCCTGTCGCAACTGCACCAGCGGTGGCCAGGGATTTTCGCCTGGCGCAGCGGCGCTGCGGCGCGCGTTAAGATATTCGCCGCCATGCGCGAAGACGTCGGCAAGGCTGCGGATTTCCGCCTCGTAGCCGCCGAGCCTCAGATAGTCGTCGCGGCGCAGCGTGAATTCGATCGGCGCCACCAGCGCCGGTGTCGGCACGTAGCCGAAGGCACCGTCCGGCACGCGGCTGACGTCGACCATCAGGGTGATACCGCCGCCCGGCCAGACATAGACCGGGGCGCCTCCGACGGTGACATAGGTTTCCAGACGTTGCACGGAGCGGGTCAAGTTGACCGGGTTTTCGGTCACGCCGGCTCTCAGGCTGCCGCCGGCGCCGCCGACGAACAGCACCGTACACAGCGCCGGTTCACAATTCTCCTCAATGAGCGAGACCGATTTGCCGAGCCGCTCCGGGAACGGTTTTTCAATCGGTCGCAATGCCTCGTCCAGTTCGTAATAGGCAAACTGCTCGCCGGTGGTGGAGACCATCAGCAGCGACAGGCCCGGCCGCGCGCCTTTCGCCGCGTTCCATGGACCCAGAATGGACAGCGGGTCGTCGATGGTCGTGCCGCCCCAGCCGAGCCCGGGTTCCGATACCTTGAAATAGCGGCCGGGCGTCGAGCGGCGCCCAATGATGCGGATGCCCGTGTCGGCCCAGCCCAGCACCTTGCCCGCCTGGTGTTCGGAAACGACGCCGGTGATGTGATCGTCGACGACGACGACCTCGTCGACCAGCCCGCGCCATTGCGCCGCGAACATGCCGATGGTGGCCGACCCGCAACCGACCCGCATGCGCTGTTCCAGTTGGCCGTCGATTACCGGCGCCTTGCCTGCCTGCACGACGATGCTGGCACCGCCGTCGATGGTAAGCTCGACCGGTTGCTTGTTGCACAATGCCAGAAGCGCGTCGCAAGTGGCACGGCCTTCCGCCTTGGACCCGCCGGTCAGATGATGCACGCCGCCGAGCGACAGCATCTGCGAACCGTATTCGCCGGTGGTGATATGGCCGATCGCTTCGCCCGCCGACCGCACGGTTGCCGTCTCGTCGCCGATATGGCGGTCGGTGTCGATCTTCACCTTGACGCCGCAGTAGGAGAAGATGCCTTCGGTCACTACCGTGACGAGATCGACGCCCTCGACCTCCTGGCTGACGATGAATGGCGCCGGCTTGTAGTCGGGATAGGTGGTGCCAGCACCGATCGCCGTCACAAAGCGCCGGCCGGTGTTGACGAGTTCGCCGGCCCAGGCTTCTCCCTCGGCGCCGAAGGGCACAACCGGCTGCCCGGTCTCTGCGGCATGGTCGAGGATCGTCAGCGGATCGAGCCGCACGATGCGGCCGTCGCGATTTCCATAGCGGTCGCAGGCGCCGCTGCGACCGTCGGCGATGTAGCACATAACCGGGCAGGCATCGCAGCGGATCTTCTCCGCAACCGACTTCTCGCCGGGGTCGTGGGTTTCGAAGCGTTCGGCCAGTTCGCTCATCGCGATGCCGCCTGGATTGCCGCGAGCACCCGCGACGGCGTCGCCGGCACCTTCGTCATCGTCACGCCGGTGGCGTGGCGGATGGCATTGAGGATGGCTGGCGCGGTCGGGATCAGCGAATGTTCGCCCAGCCCCTTGGCGCCAAACGGCCCCTCGGGATCGGGAACCTCGACCAGGATCGTCTCGATCGGCGGCACGTCGCCGATGGTCGGGATCAGATAGTCGTGCAGGTTCTCGGTGCGGCCGGGAATGTATTCTTCCATCAGCGCCATGCCGATACCTTGTGCGATACCGCCTTCGATCTGACCCTCGGCCAGGATCGGGTTGATCGCCTTGCCGACATCGTGGGCCGCGGTGATCTTCAGCAATTTCACCGTGCCCAGCGCGAGATCCACCTCGAGCTCGGCCATCTGCGCGCCGTAGCCATAAACGGCATAGGGACTGCCTTGTCCCTTGGCGTCGAGCGGCGAGGTGGGCGGGTCGTAGGTCCCCTCGGCCCGGAACACGAAACCGTCCGCGTCCGCCGGAAGGCCAACGAGATCGATGCGACGCCGTGCATCGCCCTCGCGGATGACAAGCGCGCCACCATCGAGGGAAAACGACGCGGCATCGGAGACATTGGCATAACGCAGCATGCTTTCGCGCAGCGTGCGGCCGGCCTTTTCGGCTGCCTTACCGGTGACGAAGGTCTGGCGCGAGGCGGATGTCTTGCCGGCGTCCGGCGAGATCGCGGTGTCCGCGCCCTTCAAGACAAACGCTTCCAGCGGCAACCCCAGCGCATCCGCGCAGATCTGGGCAATGACGGTGTTGGAGCCCTGGCCGATGTCGACAGCACCCTGATGCAGGATAACGGTTCCGGCCGGCGATATGCCAACCCTGATGGTGGACGGGTTGGGCAGCGAGGTGTTGCCGCAGCCATACCAGCAGGAGGCGATGCCGACGCCGCGCCGCCTCGAGAAATGTCTCGCCTCCTCGCCGGCATTGAAGGCCTCGGCCTCGCTCATGGCGCGCGCCCAATGCGGTTCGAGCGCTTCAAGGCAGGCCCCGATGCCCACACCCGCCTCCAGTTTCTGGCCGGTAACCGTTTCGGAGCCGTTCCGAAGACAGTTGCGGAGGCGGAAGGCCAGCCGGTCGATGCCGAGCCGGTCGGCCAGCTGATCGTAGAGCGCCTCCTGTATGATCGTTGCCTGCGGCACGCCGAAGCCACGGAAAGCGCCGGAAATTGGTCCGTTGGTGTGAATGGCACGGCCTTCGGCCCGGTAGTGCGGCGTCGCATAGGGGCCGCTCGCATGCACCGGCACGCGATTGGCGACCGTCGGTCCCCAGCTCGCATACGCGCCGGTGTTGAAGTCTGCGTCGAACACCATGGCGCTGATGATGCCGTCCGCGCTCGCGCCGGCCGTTGCCCGCATGATCGCCGGGTGGCGTTTGGTCGTCGCCATCATCGATTCGGTGCGCGTGAAGGCGAGTGCCGCCGGTCGGCCGGTCTTCAGCGTTACCAGGCCGATCAGCGGCTGTACGGAGATGTCGAGCTTGGAACCGAAGCCGCCGCCGGTCGCCGTCGGCACGATGCGCACCTTTTCGGCCGGCATGCCGAGGACGCGGGCAGTATCGTCGCGGTCCATATAGGGCGCCTGCGTGCAGGCCACGACGACCAGTGTGTCACCGTCCAGATAGGCAAAACCGGCCTCCGGTTCGATATAGGCGTGTTCGACGAAAGAGGTTTCGATGCGGCTCGATGCGGTGATGAAGGCCTGCGCGAGGGCTTCCTCCGGCGTGCCGCGCTCGACAAGCCCCTTGGTCAGCAGATTGGCGACGCGATCCTGATGGATCAAACTCGCCCCGTCGGCGAGGGCCTCTTCCATCGAAAGCGTGTGTGGTTCCTGCGCCCATTCGATGGGAAAATCGCCGAGGTCGAGATCGCCGGCGACCGCGCGTTCGGCCGCGATCAGCGCCACCGCTTCGCCACGGAACCGCGCCATGCCTTCCGCCAGCGCCGGTTGATCGGCAAAAGCCGGGATGACGCCGAACCGGTTCCTTCCCGGAATGTCGGCGGCGGTGAAAATGCCGGCCACGCCGGGATGTGCCTTTACCCAGGCATCAAGATCGCCAAAGGCGAAGCGGGCATGGTGGTGCGGCGAGCGCAGCACAAGCACTGCCAGCGCGTTTTCGGGAAAGGAATCGCCGCCGAACTTTTCGGCGCCTGTTACTTTCGGCACGCCATCCAGCCGAATGGGCGAGGCGCCAACGGCCTTTCCAGCCTCCGGCAGGCGGAAATCGAGATCGGTGTCGCGGTGGGCAAGTTCCATCGCCGCCACGTCCATGACGGCGGCGATGATCTTGCGGTAGCCGGTGCAGCGGCACAGGATTCCGCCCAGCGCATCCCGCACCTCCGCCTCGCTGGGGTGCGGATTTTTCTCCAGCAACGCCGTCGCGGTCACCAGCAGGCCGGGCGTGCAGATGCCGCATTGTGCCGCGCCGTGCCTGAGAAACGACGCTTGCAGCGCCGACAGGCGCCCATTCGCCAGCCCCTCGACCGTGGTCACCGCCGCCCCGGCGACGGCGGCGGCCGGCGTCAGGCAGGCGCAGACAGGTTGGCCGTCGACCAGCACGGTGCAGGCGCCGCAATCGCCGGCATCGCAGCCGACCTTGGTGCCGGTGAGCCGCAACTCGTCGCGCAGAACGCAAGACAGTCGGGAGACCGGCGGCACGCTGACGGTGACGGGCGCGGCGTTGACCAGGAAGGTGATGTCGGCGCGCTCCATACTCATGCCGCCACCTCCGTCTGGTGCGGCAGGCCAGCGGCGCTGTCGATCGCGCGGGCGACGATCCGGTGCGCCGCTTCCAGCCGGTAGCCGGCGGAGCCGCGGACATCGTCGATTGGCGACAGCTGCGGCATCGGGGCGATGTTGGCAATATCGGCGAGCTGCCGATCCGCGGGGCGGCCAACGAGCATCCGTTCCAGGTCCGGCAACCGTGTCGCCACGGCCGAACACGCCCCGACCGCGATCGCCGCCTGCTGGACGATGCCGTCGTCGATGATCAGCCTTGCCGCCGCCATGGCAATCGAGATCACCAGGTAGCGCCGTGCACCGAGCTTGACGAAGGCCGATGTCCCGGTCGCACTTGCCTTGGACACACGGATTGCAGTGACCAGTTCGTTGGGTTTACGCGCGGTGCGGCGGTTGCCAAGAACAAAGGCGGAGAGCGGCAGGTGACGACTAGATGCTTGCGATCGCAATTCCACCTCGGCGTCGAGCGTAAGCAAGGCCGGTACGCCGTCGGCTGCGGGCGAGGCGTTGCACAGATTGCCTGCTATCGTTGCGACGTTCTGGATCTGTGGCGAACCAACCTCGCGCGCCGCCTGCTTCAGTGCGTCAAAGGCTGCGGGAAGCGGCTGCTGGATGATATCGCTCCAGGTCGTGCGGGCGCCGATCAGCCAATGCGTGTCGGTCTCGGTCACGCCGCGCAGGGCGGCAATGCCGTTGATATCGAGAATGTTTTCGCGGATCGGGCGGTTGCCTTGCGCAGGGTAGAAATCAGTGCTGCCGGCAAGCACGCGCCACGAGGTTTCGCCGAGCAGCGTGAGCGCCTGGTCGAGTGTGGCGGGTTTCGCGTAACGGATCACGCCTGCCTTCCCGGTGCCTCTCGAAAGAGGCCTTTTCCCCTGAAGATCGGCCGGTGCATCGCCGGCAAATTCATTCGTATGCAAATGATATCAGCATGGTGGTCTTTGTCAAAGCACAGGTGGTGCATCGACTTCGATGACGGTCGCGGGCGTTGGAGGTTGACGCCGGCGGTCATCTGGTCGAGTTTCTGCACCCCGGTCGCCAAGGCGGCCTCCCAATTGGCTGAAAGGTGGCTCCATGGCTGATGAAGCGCTGATCGTCGTCGACCTGCAGAACGACTTTTGTCCCGGTGGCGCTCTTGCAGTGACGGGCGGCGACGAGATCGTCCCGTTGGTCAACGACCTGATCCGCAATGCCGAGCACGTGGTGATGACGCAGGACTGGCACCCGGCCGGCCATTCCAGCTTCGCTTCCAGCCATCCGGGCAAGCAGCCTTTCGAAATGATCGAAATGCCCTACGGGCCGCAAACCCTGTGGCCGGACCATTGCATCCAGGGCAGCATCGGCTCGGATTTCCATTCGGGCCTGGCCTGGAGCAAGGCCGAACTGATCATCCGCAAGGGATTTCGCCCGGGCATCGACAGCTATTCCGCCTTCTTCGAGAACGACCATGTCACGCCGACCGGCCTTGCCGGCTATTTGCGCGAGCGCAACATCGGCGCGATCACGCTGGTCGGTCTCGCCACGGATTTCTGCGTGGCCTTCTCCGCACTCGACGCCGCTAAACAGGGATTTGCCACGACGGTACGCCTCGACGCCTGCCGTGGCATCGACCTGAATGGTTCGGTCGACACCATGCTCGGGCGCATGCGAGCCGCTGGCGTCACCTTGGTCTGATGGTGTCCAGGCAACGGCACGCAGTCGGCTGAAGCAAGTGAAGGGCTGGGGGAGGGTGCATATTTCGAAGATTGTGGCGCTGGTCGCGTGCTGTGTTTTGGCAGCGGCGCCGGCCTCGGCTACCGAGGGTTTGCCGGGAACGACGATGTCGTTGTGGTGGGCCTTGCCGTTTGCCGGACTGCTTTTGTCGATCGCCACCGGACCATTGCTGTTCCACCATCTGTGGGAACATCACTACGGCAAGATCGCCGGGCTTTGGGCCGTGCTTGTGGTCGTGCCACTGGCGCTGGTCTTTGGACCGGGGCTGGCGGTGAATGCCGTTCTGCACACGCTCATCACCGAATATCTGTCGTTCATCGTGCTTTTGTTTGCGTTGTTCACCATTTCCGGCGGCATTCTGGTCGCCGGCAACATCCATGGCACGCCGCTCGTCAACGCCGGCCTCCTGCTGCTGGGCGCGCTGCTTGCTTCCGTGGTAGGCACCACCGGTGCGTCGATGATCATGATCCGCCCGGTCATCCGCGCCAACGACAACCGGCCGTTCAACGCCCATGTCGTCATCTTCTTCATTTTCCTGGTCTCCAACATCGGCGGCGCGCTGACGCCGCTCGGCGACCCGCCGCTGTTCGTCGGTTTCCTGCGCGGCGTCGACTTCTTCTGGACGACGACGCATATCTGGCAGCAGACCTTGCTTGCCGGCGTCATCGTTCTGGCGGCTTTTCTGGCGCTTGATCTGGTCTTGCATCGGCGCGAGGCCGGGCAGCCAAAAATCAAGGACCCGACGCCGGATTCCAGGGTGCGCATCCGTGGCCTGGCCAATCTGCCGCTGCTGGCCGGTGTCATCGGCGCGATCCTTTTGTCGGCCTATTGGAAGCCGGGCGTCGAGCTTTCCGTGCTGGGTGTCGCGGTCGAACTGCAGAACCTGGTGCGTGACGCACTGATAATGGCGCTGGCCTTGCTGTCGCTGGCGGTGTCGCGCAAGGAATACCGCCAGGCCAACGGCTTCGCCTGGGGGCCGATCGCCGAAGTGGCGAAACTGTTCGCCGCCATTTTCGTTTGTATCGTCCCGGTGATCGCCATCCTCAAGGCGGGCACCAACGGCGGGCTGGCGCCGCTCGTTGCCCTGGTGACCGGGGCGGATGGCGCGCCCGACAATCTCGCCTATTTCTGGCTGACCGGCGCCTTGTCCTCGTTCCTCGACAATGCGCCGACCTATCTCGTCTTCTTCGAACTGGCCGGCGGTGACGCGCAACACATGATGACGGGGCTGGCGAAGACCTTGGCCGCGATCTCGGCTGGCGCCGTCTTCATGGGCGCCAACACCTATATCGGCAACGCGCCGAATTTCATGGTCTATGCCATCGCGCGCCACCAGGGCGTCAAGATGCCCGGTTTTTTCGGCTATATGCTATGGTCCGGCGCGATACTCATTCCGGCCTTCGTCGTCATCGGCTTCGTTTTCTTCCGCTGAGGTTCGCGGAAATAGCCGCACTGGGCGCGTTAGCCGTTGTCACGCTGCGCAAATCCTCTATGAAGCAGCGTCGAAAGGATCGCCGATGACGCCGAAAGCCGTTTTCTGGGACATGGACGGAACGCTTGTCGACAGCGAGCCATTGCATGATGCGGCGCTGGTTTCCGCCATGCGCGGTGTCGGCCTGACCGCGCCCGCCGATCTGCACGAGCGGGTGCTCGGCAAGACCGCCGCCTTCGTCTACGACATGATGCGCGATGAATTCGGCCTCGCCTTGCCCTTCGACGAGTGGATCGCCCGCAAATACGATTATTATCTCGCCAATGTCTGCGGCCTGCAGCCGCGACCGGGCGCGATTGAGATCTACCGCGAGCTACAGGCGCGCGGGGTGCCACAGGCGGTGGTTTCGAATTCCGACCGCATGATCGTCGACGCCAATCTCGGCGCCGTCGGCCTGTCCCATGCCGGCATGAAGACGGTGAGTCGCAACGACGTGCGCGAAGGCAAGCCTCACCCGGAGCCGTTCCTGCGCGCTGCCTGGCTGTTCGGTGTCGATCCCAAGGACGCCGTGGCCATCGACGACAGCACGACCGGGGCGATGTCCGGCCTAGCCGCCGGCATGAAGACGATCTTCTGGCCGGAGAAGCCGATGCCCGGTCCGGCAGGCGCCGTTGCTATACTCACACCGGAAGAATTGCGCGCCGAACTCGGCCTCTGACGCAACGCGTCAGTTGCGGTAGACAGGTTCCTGCTCGTCGAGGATTGCCTTCAACTCCGCCAGATGCCGTTCGGCCTGGCCGGGATAGTCGTCCATTTCGGCGGCCGTCTTTTCGGCGATCGCGTCGGAAAGCACGCGCAGCGGCCGCCCGGTCCACAGGGCCTTGATGTAGGTTTCGGCCGCCCGTTCGAAATAGAACATGCGGTTGAAGGCATCCGCCACCGTATCGCCGATCACCAGCACGCCGTGATTGCCCATGATCATCACCTTGTGCTTGGGATCGGCCAGCAGCTGCGAACAGCGCTCGCCCTCTTCCTCGAAAGCCAGGCCGCCATAATGCCCGTCGACGACATAGCGGTTGAAGAAACCAGCCGTGTTCTGGTCGATCGGCGGCAATGTCGAGTCGGCCAGCGAGGCGAGTACGGTGGCATGGATCGAATGCACGTGCATCACGCAGCGCGCATGCGGCACCCGGCGGTGGATGGCGCCGTGCAGGCCCCAGGCGGTCGGATCGGGAGCGTTGGGGCCTTCCAGCGTTTCGGGATCGTTGGCGTCGATCAAAAGCAGATCGCTTGCCTTGACGCGCGAGAAATGCACCTGGTTGGGGTTCATCAGGAAGCGCGTGCCGTCATCGTTGACGGCCAGCGAGAAATGGTTCGCCACGGCTTCGTGCATGTTGAGCCGCGCCGTCCAGCGGAACGCGCAGGCAAGATCGACGCGCTCTTCATAGAAGGGCAAATTGGTTGGTGTTTCCTTCTGCAGGCGCGCGAGGCTCATCGTTGTTTTCTCCCTGAGACGCCGAGAATGCCGTGTCCAGGCCGCAGCGGCAACGGGAAAGCGCTGATCCAGCCCGATCTTCTCAAGCCGGGAACTGCGACACGCCGAGGATCGCGAACCCCGCGCCGATCAGCAGGCAGAGCGGCGAATAATACAACCGGTCGAGCCGGGCGAAGGGCTGTTCGGGGGTGAGGCGACGCCACCAGGGCGTGAAGGCGACCAGGCCGCGGCCGATGAAGACCATGGCAATCAGAACAGCGGCGCCAGCGAGGCCGCCTTGCGGGAACGGTGTCGCGAAGATGCCCATCAGCGCAAGCGGCCACAGTGTGACCAGCACCAGGCAGGCGGCGACGGCGAAACAGGCGAAAGGTGTTGGCATCTCCTGAACGCCTTTCGCGCCCACCACCGTCCGGGCGCAAGAGGCTGCGTCAGTGCCCGGCCAGATGCCGCCGATGCCCCAGTAGACATGGAGCGAGGTGATCGCGATCAGAACCGCGGAAAGGGCGAAGGCAAGGACAATCATCTGGTGCGCGAAGGATCTCTGGGCGTTGATGTTGGGCGGATGGTTTGGGCTGCGTCTTAGGCGGGCGCGCACTTGGCCTGCGCGCGTGTCCGCGCCGGGCGCGACAGCACGCGGTCCATATAGGCGTTGACGCGGTCGGACGCGATCTGGAACTTGCCCGCGCGGGCCCAGGCGCCCATCTCGCCAAGCAGCACGTCGATCGCGGAAAACCGATCGCCCAGCGCATAGGTCTTATCGCCCAGTCGGCGGTCGAGCGCGTCGACCTCGGAGGCGAAATCATGAGTGGCGGCGGGGCCGACATCGACCCGCAACTCGCTTGGCAGAATGAAGCGGTGGCGCAGCTTGTTCCACAGTGGCGCCTCGAATTCCGATTGTGCGAATTGCATCCAGGAATCCATCTCGGCGCGTCCGGTGAGGCCCGGATTGGCGCCCATGCCCTTGTCGGCATGTTTTTCGGCCAGATAAACGCAGATGGCCGCGGAATCGGTCAGCACGAAGTCGTCGTCGACCAGGATCGGCACCTTGCCGGAAGGGTTCAGCGCATAGGCTTCCGGAGAGCGCAATTTCACCGGGACGAATTCATAAGGTTCGCCGAGCTCCTCCAGCATCCACACGACGCGGGAAACCCGCGATCCACGCGATCCGACGGCCTTGTACATTCCAAAACTCCCTTGGACGGTAAGAACCTAGATCATTCCGACAGCCGGCCCAAGGCTGCTCAAACGATCGTGTCGAAGAGCCGCAGGATCCAGGACGCCTGATAAATCAGCGTGAAGACGATCAAGGCGAGATGAAAGCGCCGGTTGGTGGTGAGGATCGCTATGCCACACAGGATCACGAACAACGGCGTACGGATCAGATACTCGTGGCCGAAGCGTGCGAAGTGCGCCTCGCCCTTTAAGAGCGTGTCGACGACATCGAGCAGATAGGTCGCCCCCAGCAGGCCGAAGAACCACGCGCGTCGTGTGAAGAAATAGTCCTCGTAGCCCGCGTAATCCTGCATGGAATCGGGAAACAGCAGCGCGCACATCAGGTAGAGCGTTATCGCGTAGCCGATGATGAAAAGGTATTTGCCGAAGGTCCAGTCCGGGATCTGGTACAGGCTGAACTGCCACCACCAGAAATGCACCAGCATCAGTAGCAACGACGCCACCCAGGCCAGATGCACCGGATAGAGCCTGTAGAGCTTTGGATGCTGGATAATCCGGGCGACACCGGAAAGCAGGCGGGTGACGCCGAGGCCGATCACCATGCCCATGACGATACGCAGATGCGGGAATATGTCGTGCGCTTGCGGAAGAGGCTGATCCATCGAGACCTACAGTTGTCACATGCTCAGGGTTCGGTGGCGATCTAGAAGCTGCGGCCGTCTACCTTCTGCGGCGTCAGGGCGTCCGGATCGACTTCTTCCAGGCAGCGCGCATTGATGGCGATCATCGCCGTGCCGTCGGGCTTTGTTCCGCGGGCAAAGGATTCGATGCCGCAGACCCGGCAGAACAGGTGGTGGATGACGTGTTTGTTGAACAGATAATCGGTCAGCACGTCTTCGCCGGAAACGAGGGTGAAGTTCTCCGCCGGGGTGAAGATCAGGATGCTGCCCAACCTGCCGCATCGCGAACAGTTGCAGGATATGGTGTGGTCAAGGTCTACGCTGGCCTCGTACCGAACCGCGCCACAGTGGCAGCTACCCTGATAGAGCTTCGTTGCCATTAGGTAAGTCCCCCGTATTCCATGGTCGGCGCGGATAGGCGTTTATGCGGCGTCACTCTGCGGCAGACAGCCTGCGGCTTTCACGATCCGCTTGGTCGAAGCCGGATACTTTTCAAGCAGTGCCGCCGGGCGGATAGGCCGTGGCGAAAAATTGCCGCCGCAGTTGGGACATACGCCCTTCAGCACCGTCTCGGCGCAATCCGCGCAGAATGTGCATTCGAATGTGCAGATCATGGCGTTGGTGGCGCCGGGCGGCAGGTCCTTGTCGCAGCATTCGCATCCCGGGCGCAATTCGAGCATCTTTTCCTCCAGCGACGGTCGGCGGCTGCGGCGCCGCTCTTCCTGAAATGCCTGCCGTCCAAGTTAAGCACGCGCGCGGCTTTGTCGAGATCGCTTATTGCCTCATTTCGTTTCGGTTTCTATAGAGGAGGCGGCCTTGATGCCGCCATATCAGGCGGCTCTAGGAAATTGATGCTTCCGTCAGGAGCAGTGAAAGCAAGGGCGCCACGGCGCCACCCAGGCAAAGAAATGCGGTTTTGGGGGAAGGACTTCGAATGGCTGACGAATTGGCGACCGAGATCATCGCGAAGATCAAGGCTCACGCGGAGCCTGGCGGCGAGGAGATCACGACCAATACCGAGCTGACGGCGCTCGGCATCCATTCGCTCGAGCTCACCGAGATCATCTTCGATCTCGAGGAGGCCTATAACATCGAGATCGAGATGAACACGGTCGACGCCTGGAGCAATCTCAAGAATGTCGGCGACATGGTCGAGGCGGTTCGCGCGCTGATCGCGAAGAAAGCCTGACCGGGATTTTCATGCGCAAGCGCGTCGTCATTACCGGCATCGGTGGCATTTGCGGTCTTGGCACCGACGCCGCCTCGATCTGGAACGAGATGAAGGCAGGGCGCTCGGCCATCGGACAGGTGGTCGGCGCGGACCTGCACCAGCTCAAGGTACAGGTCGGTAGCGAAATCAGAACGCTGCCCGAGCATGGCCTCGAGCGCCGGCGCCTAGTCACCATGGACCGTTTCAGCCTGCTGGCCATCATTGCCGCCAAGGAGGCGATGCGCCAGTCCGGCCTCGTCGTCGGCCAGGACAACACCTACCGCTTCGGCGCCACGGTTGGCGTCGGCGTGTGCGGCTGGGAGGCGATCGAGGAAAATTATCGCGCGCTTCTGCTTAATGGCAAAAACCGCGCCGACATCTTTTCCGTGCCGAAGGTCATGCCCGGCGCTGCCGCCGGCCAGGTCAGCATGGAATTCGGCCTGCGCGGGCCTGTCTTCGGTGTGACCTCGGCCTGCTCTTCCGCTAACCACGCCATTGCCTCGGCCGTGGACCAGATCAGGCTCGGTCGTGCCGACGTGATGCTGACCGGCGGCACCGACGCGCCGCTCGTCTGGGGCATCATGAAGGCCTGGGAAGCGCTGCGTGTGCTGTCGCCGGACACCTGCCGGCCCTTTTCGGCTGACCGCCAGGGCCTGGTCATGGGCGAGGGCGCAGGCATGGCCGTGCTGGAAAGCTACGAACATGCCGTGGCGCGGGGCGCCACGATCCTTGGTGAAATCGCCGGCGTCGGCATCTCCGCCGATGCTTCCGACATCGTCGCGCCGACCGTCGAGGGACCCGAGGCGGCGATGCGTTTCTGTCTGGCCGACGCCGGGTTCAACCCCGAAGACGTCGATTATCTCAACGCGCACGGCACCGGCACCAAGGCCAACGACCAGATCGAAACCGCCGCCATCAAGCGGGCCTTCGGCGACCACGCCTATAAATTGTCGGTCTCGTCGACCAAGTCGATGCACGGCCATGCCCTTGGCGCTTCCGGCGCGCTGGAGATGATCGCCTGCATCATGGCCATTCGCGACGGCGTCGTGCCGCCGACGGCCAATTATCGCGAGCCGGACCCGGATTGCGACCTCGACGTCACGCCGAATGTCGCGCGCGAACGCCCAGTGCGCACTGCGCTGAGCAACGCCTTCGCGTTTGGCGGCACCAACGCGGTGCTGGCCTTCAAGGCGGTCTGATCGCGTGGCGTCTTGAATGCGGCGCCGGCGCGTCTAGATAGCTTGCACCCACCACGGCGGTGCATTCGCGCCGCCTCTTTCCGAGGCAACAGATGACCGATCTTTCTGCTTTCCCGATCAATGCGCGCTGGCCGGCCCAGCACCCCGATCGTCTCCAGCTCTATTCGACCGCCACGCCGAACGGCGTCAAGGTGTCGATCATGCTGGAGGAGCTCGGCCTGCCCTACGAGGCCCACTACATCAACATAGGACAGGACGAGAGCTGGACCCCGGAATTCCTTTCGCTGAACCCGAACGGCAAGATTCCGTCGATCATCGATCCGAACGGTCCGGGCGGCAAACCGCTGCCTTTGTTCGAATCCGGCGCCATCCTGCTCTATCTTGCCGAAAAGACAGGCAAGTTCCTGCCCGCGGATACGGCGCTGCGCTACGAGACCATCCAGTGGGTGTTCTTCCAGATGGCGGCGGTCGGCCCGATGTTCGGCCAGCTCGGTTTCTTCCACAAATTCGCCGGCCGCGAGATTTCCGACAAACGCCCGCTGGAGCGCTACCGCAATGAAACGCGCCGCCTGCTGGGCGTGCTCGACAAGCGCCTCGGAGGTCGAAGCTGGATCATGGGCGACGACTACACCATCGCCGATATTTCCATGCTCGGCTGGGTGCGTAATCTCATCGGCTTCTATGAAGCGGGCGAGCTGGTCGGCTTCGCCGATTTCAAGAATGTCGCTGCGTGGCTGGAGCGCGGTCTGGCGAGGCCCGCCGTGCAGCGCGGTCTCAACATTCCCGCCAAGCCCTGAGCGTTACCCGCTAGCTTGCCTGCTCAGCCCTGGCGGATGATCAAATCCGCCGGGCGGCGGCGCGCCAGCACGCGCTCGATATTGGGCATGTCGTTGGACGTGATCCAGGCGATCGCGTCTTCGTCGCTGCGGCCGTGCTCGTGCCAGCGCTGGCGCAGACGCTTTTCGAGTTCTCCGCGCGTCACGTCCACGAAGATGGTGAGGTCGAACAGCGGCGCCAGCCGGTTCCAAGGCTCTTCGTCCAGCAGAAGGTAATTGCCTTCGGCTAGGATGAAGCGCGTGTCGGTGGCGATGATGGATGCCGCCGCCCGTGACAATTCGATGCTGCGGTCGAAGACCGGAATGGCGATGTCCGGCTCGCCGGCGCGGATGCGTTTCAGCAAAACCTCGAAACCGGCGAAATCGAAGGTTTCCGGCGCGCCCTTGCGGGGCCGCAGGCCCCGTTTCTCCAGCACGCTGTCGTCAAAGTGGAACCCGTCCATTGGCACCACCTCCGCCGTACCGGCGGGCAGCACATCGTGCAGGGCCGCCGACAAGGTCGATTTTCCGGCGCCGGGCGGCCCCGCGATGGCAACGATGAAGCGCTGGGCCTTGCCGGCGCGCTTGAAGATGGTGGCGGCGATGGTCGCGATCTCGGACATCAAGTGCTCCCTGCGGGGCCGTCGGTAAGGCGATTGTGCCCGTCGCCGTCGAAACTTTCAAACGCCTTTCGGCGGCTCAGCCGGCGCGGCCGATCCGCAGGAAGTCGCCGTCATACGGAACCTCCAGCACGGAGCCGTCGGCGGTGGCAACGCGCAACCTGTCGGGTGCCGCCGAAACGTCGCGCGGCGCCTGCGCGGTCGCCGCCGGCAGGGCGCCGATGACGTGCCGGAACGAGACGCGCCGGTCGGCTCCGAGTTCGAAGGCGGTCGCCACGCCCTCCCGTTTCAGCCAGTTGTCGCCGAGCGAGGTCGAGTGGCCGACGGCTGTGCGCCCGTCCTCGATGCCGAGCACGCCGCGGTGACGGCCGTTCCACGGCGCGTAGTCGCGCCCGCCATTCGAAACCCACAACATGGTCACCGGCAGTTCGGCGGGGTTCTTCAGAACGAGCACGATATCCTGTTCGGCCGTGCGCGAAACCGCGGTCCAGCCGGGGCCGCCATGATCGGCCTCCACCAGGGTGAGGAAATCCTCGTGACGCCGGTCCATCCGGTATTCGCTCAGATCCACCGTCCCGCCATCCTTGGCGGGGAAGCGGGCAAGGTCCGTGCTGCGCGCCGGATAGGCGAGCAGGTAACGGCCACGCGCAGGGTCCGGCTCCAGCGGATCGCCTTCAGTGACGGCCGCGCGCTTCGGCGAAAAGGCAAGGTGCCCGCCGTCGCGCATGACGGTCATCGGGTGATGGGCGACGGGGACTGCGCCCGCGCCGCCGACGAAGGCATGTTCCTGGTAGAGAAACGGGTGGCCGTCGCGCAGGGTGAATGTCTTTTCCACCGTCGCGCCCATCACCGGGCGCCGCAGGCGGAACACCGCGCGCCAGCCATCGGCGGTTGCGGCACTTTCCACCAGGTCCCAGGGGCTGTTGGCGGTCCAGCCATGCAGCGGCGCTTCCTCCACGTCGCTGCGCGAGAACGGCGCGCACAGAAAATCGCCGGACAGCCGGGTCACGCCGTCGGGCAGGCCCTGCGGCATGTCCTGCTGCGGCTCGTCGATCCACGGGGCGCGATGCAGGGGCTTCAGCTGGCGACCGCCGGCCTCGATGGTCAGGTCGGCGATATGGCCGACCGCCAGGTCGACCGAGACCGAAATGCCCTTTGCCTTGATTGTGATCGTTTCCATTTCGCACTCCGATTCGCCCGACGCCAGCAAAGCGCCGTGGCGAGGGTTTGCGCAAGATGGGCGCCGGGTGCCCGCGCTATTTGCCAGACAAAATGATGGGAGCGAGATTGGACGGCGCGGCCGCAGCGGAGCCCGGCGTAAAATACCAGCCTATCGGGGAAGATTTGGTGGAGCCAAGCGGGATCGAACCGCTGACCTCCTGCATGCCATGCAGGCGCTCTCCCAGCTGAGCTATGGCCCCACTCCGGCCTGCGCCGGTCGCCGTTGCCGGCGAGAAATTCTGGCAGGGTTGGGACCCCGCCAAGTCAGTGCAGGCGGCTTCTAGCGCCGCCTTGCCCTGATAGCAAGCCTCTCGAAACAGCTTTTTTCGGAAAGCCGGCTCGAAAGTTGGCGGACGCGTCGCGCCCGCCCGGACATCAGATGTCCTCTTCGTCGTCGCCGACGCCGATCATGTCGGAAACGTCGTCATCTTCTTCTTCCTCGTCCTCGAGGAAGGTGTCGTCGTCATCGTCGTCGAGTTCGACGTCGTCATCGTCGCCGAGATCCGGCAGGTCGTCGCCCTTCGCCTCGCCATCGGCGTCCTCGAGCGACACCAGTTCGGCGCCCTCTTCCTCGGTGTCGACTTCCTTGTCCTCGACCTCTTCCTCTTCCACAGCCGCGGCGGCCTTGCCGTCGTCGAAATAGGAACGGGGATAGCTCTTGCCCGTATAGGGAGAGACGATCGGATCCTTGTTCAGATCGTAGAATTTGCGACCCGTCTCGGGGTCGATGCGTTTGATGCCAAGTTCTGCTTTTGCCACGGCAAGCCTCGTACAAAAAGATTGGTCCCCTTAATCGCAGTTTGCGGCGCTGTCAAAGCCAAAAGCCACGGGCGCGGAGAGCGGTTTTGCCGCCTTTTTCGGGATGACGGCCAGATGCGGGCATGTTAGGAACGTCCCTGCAAAAACGACCACCCCACGGCTTTGAGCAAAGCTCGGCCGCACAAATCCAGGACAATCGAAAATGGCGCACGACGCCAAGCCACAACCTGCGACCGCGCGGCGGTCGTCGTCGCTTTCGGGCACCGCCCGCGTGCCGGGCGATAAATCGATCTCGCACCGCTCCTTCATGTTCGGCGGTCTCGCTTCCGGCGAGACCCGCATCACCGGCCTGCTCGAGGGCGAGGACGTGATGCGCACCGGCGCCGCCATGAAGGCGATGGGCGCCCATATCGAGAAACATGGCGAGGAATGGGTAATCCGCGGCACCGGCAACGGCGCGCTGCTGCAGCCCGAGGCGCCGCTCGATTTCGGCAATGCCGGCACCGGCTCGCGCCTGACCATGGGCCTCGTCGGCACCTATTACATGGAAACCACCTTCGTCGGCGACGCCTCGCTGTCCAGCCGGCCGATGGGCCGGGTGCTCGACCCGCTGCGGCAGATGGGCGTGCAGGTGCTGCAGGCGGCGCCCGGCGACCGCATGCCGATCACGCTGCGTGGTCCGAGGCACGCGGCGCCCATCACCTATCGTGTGCCGATGGCCTCGGCGCAGGTGAAGTCCGCCGTGCTGCTCGCCGGCCTCAACACGCCGGGCATCACCACGGTGATCGAGCCGGTGATGACGCGCGACCACACCGAGAAGATGCTGAAGGGTTTTGGCGCCAACCTCTCCGTCGAGACCGACGAGCGCGGCGTGCGCCACATCTTCATCGAGGGCCAGGGCAGGTTGTCCGGCCAGGTCATCGCCGTGCCGGGCGACCCGTCCTCGGCCGGTTTCCCGCTGGTCGCCGGCCTGATCGTGCCCGGTTCCGACATCCTCATCGAGAACGTGCTGATGAACCCGACCCGTACCGGCCTGCTGCTGACGCTGCAGGAAATGGGCGGCCGCATCGATATCCTCAACCCGCGCAACGCCGGCGGCGAGGATGTCGCCGACCTGCGCGTCCGCGCGTCCGACCTGAAGGGCGTCGTCGTGCCGGCCGAGCGCGCGCCGTCGATGATCGACGAATATCCGGTACTGGCGGTCGCGGCCTGCTTCGCCGAGGGCGAGACGCTGATGCAGGGCCTGGAGGAATTGCGGGTCAAGGAAAGCGACCGCCTGGCGGCCGTCGCCAACGGGCTGAAGCTCAACGGCGTCGACTGCACCGAAGGCGAGGCCACGCTTGCCGTGCGCGGCGTTCCCGGCGGCAGGGGGCTGGGTGGCCAGGCCAGGGGCGAGGCGGTGAAAACCCATCTCGACCACCGCATCGCCATGAGCTTCCTGATCATGGGTCTGGCGGCCGAAAAGCCGGTGACGGTCGACGACGCCAACATGATCGCCACCAGCTTCCCCGAATTCATGGGGCTGATGAAGGGGCTGGGCGCCGAGATCGAATAGCGGGGCGGGCATCGTTCGTCCCGCATCAGTCCGCCGGACGACCGGCGGCTCGTCCCATCCCACGCCTTCGTCATTCCGGGCAAGCGAGGCGAAGCCGAGCGCCGACCCGGAACCCATTGAGCAGCACGGCCGGGTCCTGGGTTCGCGTCGACAGCTATGAAACATGCAGCGCCGGTCCGGCTGCGTGCACGGTTCCAGACGAGGACCGGGCCGGGCTCGACGATGTTGCGGCCAATGGGTTCCGGCTCTCGCTGCGCTCGGCCGGAATGACGGTGGCGTGGCGGGCTTGAATACACTTCTTCATCGCCACGCTGCGGAAATCCGCCCTGGCCATTGTCAAAAAACACTCCCTTGCAGGAGGTGGGAAGCGGGGCGCCGGGTCGGTGCCTCTTAGCAAATAGCACGTGGCGCCTTCCGGGCGCCCCGCCAGTGTTCTTGCCCCGGACCGACCTCGCCGTCCTTCGCGACGGCAGACTTCGGACCTCGAAGCCGCCATTTTCGGCGGCCGGGTTTTTCCAGGGCCCGGACTTAGGGCTCGTCACCAGACAGCGCCACCGTTAGCGCTGCCAGTCCGGCACCGGCGCCCTCCCTGATACCCGGTGCGCACCAGGTTCCCGTGAGGGCGATGGGCCGATTGTCGTGCAAACCCCGAACGTGTGGGCAAATCCGGGCGTGGTTTTCGTGCGGTTTTCGATAAGGGATTGAAGGGACACGGTTCTTTCTTTGAGCTTGCGCCTACCGCAGCGCTTTCTATCCACATCCTGCACCGCGCCGGTGCATCGGCGTTCCGGTATGGATTCCCGACACGCTCCGCTCGTTCCTCGCTCACGCGGTCGGGAATGACGAACCCTTCCTGCTTTCGCCAAGCCGTTGAGGCGGCGAGGGGATTATTACCGGCGCGGACGGGGCCGCAGTCGGCAATCCACATCGCGTTGCAGGCATCGCGCAGGCCGGTGGAACTCCATGTCCAACGCTCGGCCGATTCGGGAAAATTTGACAAATCCCGGGAAAGGGAAAAAAGATAAGGCGCTCAGATGTACGTGGGCCTCATCCCGATGAGGCAGTTCATCCGGCCTGGGCCTGGACGCAAATGGCGACATTTGTGCGGGCCTCTGGGTGCGGATAATGGGCACTACCCCTCGTCCAGTTACACCGGTTCGATGCGACAGGGGTATTTGCCATGAACATAAAAGTCAGGCCGGCAAAGCGGCTCGGGGTCGAGAAGATAATCCTTAGTCAGCCGCTCGAACTCGTTGAGATGGACGTCGACGGTGACGACATAAAGCTGCGTTTCTGTGCCGGCGGCCTCTACGACGACAAATCCCAATATCGCTACACCATGCAGTTTTCGCGCAGCGAGATGCTGGAACTGCTCACCGGCGCGGGCGCGCATTGATCGCAGCGGCGACCGGCCCAGTCGAACGGTTCGATCGGCCGCCTCTTATGTTGCACATGGCCGAAATCGGCGCCGCCGATGCCGATGGGCCTGGGGGCCTGCCCCGCCCCGGCTGAGCCGGGGCGGGGTAGTGTCGTAGGGTTGCCGGCTATTTGTGGCCGGCGAACTGCATCACGTCGGCGCAGAATTCGGCATGGGGCTTGCTCATGGCCGCATCCTGGCACTCCTTCGTCATCCGGCCCTGATCGTCCTTGGACATAGCCTGCCAGGCTTTCATCATGTCGTCCTTGGGCTTCATGGTCTTCATGCCGCTATCGGTGAAAAACGGCGTCATCACAGCCGGTTCATCGAGGGCTCCGGCAAAGGCCGGGCCGGCGAGGATCGAGGCCGCCAACGCACAAAGGCAAAGAATTTTCTTCGTCACGCTAAGTCCTCCCGTAGGGTTGAAGAGGCCGGCTTGTGCAGGCCTCATTTGTGAGTACGGGGACAAACAAACGAATGTTTCTGGCCTGCCGTTCACGAAATAGTGCGCCGCCGGGCGAAGCGGCCTCCCATGCGCCTGTGACGCGAATGCGTGACGGCAAGTGAAGACACCCTTGCCTTCCGTCTCCGTCTCGGCTTCAAGCAGGACCATGCCAAACCCTCTCACCATCGCCATCGACGGCCCGGCAGGCGCGGGCAAGGGCACGTTGGCCCGCCGGCTGGCCGACTATTACCACCTGCCGCATCTCGACACCGGCCTCACCTATCGCGCCGTCGCGCATATGCTTCTGACGAAAGGCTGGCCGCTGGGCGATGAGCCGCATGCCATCGAGGCGGCGCGGCTGGTCGAACTGTCGGGGCTCGACAAGCGCATCCTGTCGGCGCACGCCGTCGGCGAGGCCGCGTCCAGGGTCGCGGTCATTCCCGAGGTGCGCAGGATCCTCGTCGACAAGCAGCGCGCCTTCGCAACCCAGTCTTCCGGGGCGGTGCTCGACGGCCGCGACATCGGCACCGTGGTGTGCCCCGACGCCGCCGTGAAGCTCTATGTGACGGCCAGCGCCGAGGTTCGTGCCGGGCGGCGCCTGGCCGAAATCGAGGAAAATGGCGGATCGGCCGATTTCGCCGCGATCCTTGCCGATATCCAACGCCGCGACGAGCGCGACATGGGCCGCGCCGACTCGCCTTTGAAGCCTGCCGCCGACGCGCACTTGCTTGATACCTCGCAAATGGATATAGAAGCCGCGTTTCTGGCGGCCAAGGCGATCGTTGACGACGTCCTGGCCAAGAGAGACGAGGCCTGATCAGGGTTTTTCGCCGATCGCTGTTGTCTGCGGCGCGAAGATACCCATATCGGACCAAAACCGGCCTGCCAGCATTCTTCTGCGCCGAACCGCCGCTTCATCGCGGCCAAGGGTCTTGACCCGGAATGTCGGCAGGTCATCGCAACGCTAACCCACGGCGCCAGCCTCCAGGAGAGGCTTTTCAGGAGAAAATATGTCTCAAGCTATTCCCACTCGCGACGATTTCGCGAGCATGCTCGAAGAATCGTTCTCGGACGGTCACTCGGGCGAAGGCCAGGTCGTGCGCGGTACCGTTACCGCCATTGAAAAGGACA
Source organism: Mesorhizobium sp. YL-MeA3-2017 (assembly GCF_030814575.1). Classification (NCBI taxonomy): domain Bacteria; kingdom Pseudomonadati; phylum Pseudomonadota; class Alphaproteobacteria; order Hyphomicrobiales; family Phyllobacteriaceae; genus Mesorhizobium; species Mesorhizobium sp. YL-MeA3-2017. The sequence goes on from NZ_JAUSVH010000001.1 coordinate 3,075,775, forward strand.
TGGCCATCATCGACGTCGGCCTCAAGGTCGAAGGCCGCGTGGCACTGAAGGAATTCGGCGCCAAGGGCAAGGAAGGCGGCCTCAAGGTCGGCGATACCGTCGAAGTTTATGTCGAGCGCATCGAAAACGCGCTGGGCGAAGCCATGCTCTCGCGCGACAAGGCGCGCCGCGAGGAAAGCTGGGTCAAGCTGGAAGAGAAGTTCGCCAAGGGCGAGCGCGTCGAAGGCGTCATCTTCAACCAGGTCAAGGGTGGCTTCACCGTCGATCTGGACGGCGCCGTTGCCTTCCTGCCGCGTTCGCAGGTCGACATCCGTCCGATCCGCGACGTCACCCCGCTCATGCACAACCCGCAGCCCTTCGAGATCCTCAAGATGGATCGCCGTCGCGGCAACATCGTCGTGTCGCGCCGCACAGTTCTCGAAGAGAGCCGTGCAGAACAGCGCTCCGAGATCGTCCAGAACCTCGAAGAGGGTCAGGTTGTCGAGGGCGTGGTCAAGAACATCACCGACTACGGTGCGTTCGTTGACCTCGGCGGCATCGACGGCCTGCTGCACGTCACCGACATGGCCTGGCGCCGCGTCAACCATCCGACCGAGATCCTCAACATCGGCCAGACTGTCAAGGTGCAGATCATCCGCATCAACCAGGAAACCCACCGTATCTCGCTCGGCATGAAGCAGCTCGAGTCGGATCCGTGGTCGGATATCGGCACCAAGTTCCCGATCGGCAAGAAGATCACCGGCACCGTCACCAACATCACCGACTATGGCGCGTTCGTCGAGCTGGAGCCGGGCATCGAAGGCCTCATCCACGTTTCGGAAATGTCGTGGACCAAGAAGAACGTGCACCCCGGCAAGATCCTGTCGACCACTCAGCAGGTCGACGTGGTCGTGCTCGAGGTCGATCCGGCCAAGCGCCGCATCTCGCTCGGTCTCAAGCAGACGCTGGAGAACCCGTGGCACGCCTTCGCCGCCAACCACCCGGTCGGCTCGACCGTGGAAGGCGAAGTCAAGAACAAGACCGAGTTCGGTCTGTTCATCGGCCTCGACGGCGACGTGGACGGCATGGTCCACCTGTCGGATCTCGACTGGAACCGTCCGGGCGAGCAGGTCATCGAAGAGTACAATCGCGGCGACATGGTCAAGGCGCAGGTTCTCGACGTCGACATCGACAAGGAGCGCATCTCGCTCGGCGTCAAGCAGCTGCAGCGCGACACGGCCGGCGAAGCCGCCACGTCGGGCGAACTGCGCAAGAACGCCGTCGTCACCTGCGAGGTCACCGGCGTGAAGGATGGCGGTCTGGAAGTGCGGCTTGTTGAAAGCGGCATCGACACCTTCATCAAGCGTTCCGACCTGTCGCGTGACCGTGACGAGCAGCGCCCCGAGCGCTTCACCGTCGGTCAGAAGGTCGACGCCCGCGTCATCGCCTTCGACAAGAAGACCCGCAAGCTGCAGGTCTCGATCAAGGCGCTGGAAATCGCCGAGGAGAAGGAAGCGGTCGCTCAGTACGGCTCGACCGACTCCGGCGCTTCGCTGGGCGACATCCTGGGTGCCGCGCTGAAGAAGCAGGGCGGCAACTAAGCCGACCGCACCATTGCCGCGCCGCTCTCGGCGGCGCGACACAGAGACAAAAGAACCCGCTGGAGCGATCCGGCGGGTTTTTTGTTGTCTTGTCCCGAACGGGCCGTCTTGAAAGTCGTCAACCGTCCGGGGACATTGCCGCCGCCGGCGTCATGCTGGTGTTTGTCCCGGGGTGGTTCTCAATGATCGATCATGTCACCGTCGCCGTCAGCGACCTCGCCGCGAGCAAGCTGTTTTACGAGAAGGCTTTCGTGCCACTCGGCTACCAGCTTTCCTTCGGAGAGGAGGGTGTCTTCTGGGCCTTCAACATCGGCGACGGCCTGTTCGAGATCATGCAGGCAGCCAGCCCCGGACCATTGACCCGCGTGCATGTCGCTTTCCGCGCCAAAAGCCATGCGCAAGTGGACGCTTTTTATCAGGCGGCACTGGCAGCCGGAGCGGCTGACAACGGCGCGCCGGGACCGCGCCCCGCTTATACGCCGAACTATTACGCGGCCTTCGTGATCGATCCGAATGGCTACAACATCGAGGCCATGATCGACGAGGCCGCCGACGCCGGTTGACCGGCGGCCTGCAGCGAACTGTCGGGAGAGACCCCGATCTAGGCCTTGCCGTAAAGCGGCACCAGCGTGCCGTTCATCGCCTCGTTGCTGGGCGAGGCGAGATAGACGATCGTTTCGGCCGCCGCGTCCAGGCTCACCCATTTCGAAAAATCGGCGTCGGGCATGTCGGCGCGGTTGGTCGGCGTGTCGAGCGTGGAAGGGGCGATCGCGTTGACGAGGATACCCTTGCCCTTCAGCTCCTCAGCCAGCGCCACCGTCATCGCCGCCACCGCGGCCTTGCTTGCCGCATAGGCGACCATGCCGGCGCCGCGCCTCGGGTCAAGCCCGGGCCGCGCCGAGACATTGACGATGCGCCCGGCCGTGCCGGAGGCAAGCATGGCGCGCACCGCCGCCCGGCTGCACAGGAAGGCGGTGCGGGCATTGGTGTCCATCATCTCGTTGTAGGCGGCCGATTCGGTCTTCTCCACCGGCGCCATGGCGAAACCGCCGGCAAGATGGATCGACGCCCACAGGTCCGGCACGCCGGCATAGAAGGCGGTGACGGCCTCGGTGTCCTCCAGATAGACATTGTTCACCAGCCGCACGCGCTCGTGCTTGGTGAAGGGGAAATGGGCGGGTGCCGCGGCATGGCTGTTCGGCACGTGACAGATCGCGCCTTCCTGCAACAGCCGCGTCACCACGGCACTGCCGAGCGCGCCCGTGCCGCCGGTCACCACCACATGTTTTTGTTCCAGCGTAGCCGCCATTCGCGACAACTCCTGCTCGTGGAAAGAAGATTATGGAAAGTCGCGCCTTTCGGGCGATCACTCAACCGAAATCTCGATGAGGAAAGGCTTTTTTGTCGCGCGTGCCTTACCCAAAGCTTGCGCCAGGCCCGCCGGGCCGTCGAGCCGGTGCGAGCCGATGCCGTAGGCTTCGGCCAGCTTGCAGAAATCCGGCGGCGCCGGCGAGACGCCGACCGGTTCGACACCGACATCGCGCATCGAGGTCTCGATCTCGCGGTAGCCGCGATTGTTCCAGACCACGAAGATCACCGGGGTTCCGGCGTCGAGCGCCGCGCCGACCTCGGGCAGGGTGAACTGGAAGCCGCCGTCGCCGGTGAGGCAGACGACCGTGGCGTCCGCTACGGCCAGCGCCGCGCCGATCGCAGCCGGCGGGCCGAAGCCCAGCGCGCCGAAGCCGGTCGCGGCATTGAACCAGCCGGACGGCCGGTCGTGGTCGTAATAGAGGTTGGCCGCATAGACGGGCTGGGTGGAATCGCCGACGATGATGGCGTTTGGCAGCGCGTTGCGGATCGTCTCCACGGCCGCGACCTGCGCCTGCATGGCCGGGCCGATCTCGGCGAAGGCGGCGGCCCGAGCCGAGGCGGCGCGCGGCGCCCCTTGCTTGGTGGCCGCGCCGGCATCCTGTGCCACTGCCTTCAGCAATGCCGCGAGCGCCTCCGCGCAATCGGCCTCGATGGCGATTGTCGCCGGGTGGCGGGCGAGCTGGTCCGCGTCGATGTCGATGCGCACCAGTTGGGCCGGTGCCGCGAAGCCGCCATCGCCGTACATGTCATAGTCGGTCGGGCCGAATTCGGTGCCGACCGCCAGCACGAAATCGGCGTCGGCCATCAGCGCGCGCACCGCCTTCAGGCTCGGGCTGGCGGGAACGGTGAGCGCGTGGCCGTGCATGAGGCCGCGCGCATTGGCAGTCTGGATCACCGGCGCGTCGAGGCGCTCGGCAAGATGCCGAAGCAGGGTGCCGGCACCCCTGGCGCCGCCGCCGGCCAGGATCAGCGGGCGCGCGGCGGCCGTTGCCAACGCCGCCGCCTTTTCGATCGCCGCCATATCGAGCGCCTTGGTGCGTGGCGGCTGCCCGGTCGCTTTCAGCCCGTCGGCCGGCTGGCCCATCACGTCGAGGGGAATTTCGATGTGAACCGGGCCGGGCCGCGCCGTCTTGAACAGGTCGAAGGCGCGCGCCAGCACACTTGGCAATTGCGCGGGCTCCGTGACGCGTTCGGAAAACAGTGCCACCTTCGCCATCATGCCGCGCTGGTCGGGCAGTTCATGCAGGTAGCCGAGGCCGCGTCCGAGCGTCGGCGTGGCGTTGACGCCGGAAATGACCAGCATCGGCACTGAATCGGCCCGTGCCTGACCCATGGCGGTGATGGTGTTGGTGAGGCCCGGCCCTGTGATGACGAAAGCGACGCCCGGCCTGCCGGAGGCGCGTGCATAACCGTCGGCCATGAAGCCGGCGCCTTGCTCGTGGCGCGGCGTGATGTGGCGAATGCCAGATCGGGCAAGGCCGCGATAAAGCTCGACCGTGTGCACGCCCGGAATGCCGAACACGGTGTCGACGCCATGGGCTTCGAGCAGCGCGATGAGCGCTTCGCCAACGGTGGTCATGTCTTGGTCTCCTCCTCCGGGCCGAGTTCCAGTTCGGCCTCGACGGTCCTGATGCCGATGGCGGCGAGTTCGCCGGCCGAAAACATCTCGCCGGCAAGGCAGCCTTCGAGCCACAGGCCGTCGATGACGGCATTGACGGCGATGGCGTGGCCGCGCAAGCGGGCCTTGTCGGGCGCGCGACCCTTCGCCGCCAGCACTTCGGCCACGAGCGCCTCGACCTCGTTGCGGAAGCCGAGATAACCCTCGCGATGCGCGCTGGCCAACGCCGGGTCGGAATTGGCGCGGCCGATGAAGGTCGCCCACAGCGAAAACACCCGCTGGTCGACGATCGGCGCCTCGAGATTGGCGGCGACGAAGGCTGCAAGCCGCTGGCGCGGCGTGGCGCCATCCATGGCAAGTGCCGCCTTGGCCTGCTCGGTCATGCGGCCGACCAATGTCGCGTAGGCTGCCTGCAACAAGTCTTCCTTGCTGGGGAAATAATGCCGGATCAGCCCGGCGGTGACGCCGGCGCGCAGCGCGATGGCGCGCAAGGTGGCCCCTTGCAGTCCGCGTTCGGCCACGCAATCCAGGGTCGCCTCGACAAGATCCTGCCGCCGCCGCTCCTCGCCTTCGCGGCGGAACTTGCGGCGGACCGGCGCATTCATTGCCGCAGGATCGGCCGGGTCAGGCAGGTCGGTCCGCCCTCGCAGGCGATGCACAGCGCGTCGGCCTCGAAGGTCGCCACCGTGCAGCCCGCCGCTTCCATCGCGGCCTTGGTCTTGGGGAAGCCGGCGACGGCGATCACCTGTCCGGGGCTGGTCGGCAGGACATTGAGGCTGAGGCCGTTGGAGGCGGCGAATTCGCCGGCATCGCCTTCGACCAGCCGAATGCCGCGCTCCCTGAGCATCTGGTAGAACGGCGCCGGCAGCAGCGGCGAATAGACCAGCGCAAGATCGTCGGCCAGCGGGCTGATCACCGACATCAGATGCAGGCAGGCCTCCTCGCCATGCCACAGCGGCAGGTCGAAGCCGTAAACGGCGATACCCAGCGGCGACAACAGGTTCGAGACCTGCTGGATACCGGCCTGGTTGGTGCGCACGCCGCGGCCGATGGCCAGGGTGCGGGCATCTACCCACACGCAGTCGCCACCCTCGACCTGGCCGGGCGCCTCGACGCGGCCGAGGATCGGAATGCCCAGCTTCGTATAGGTCTCTTCGTGCAGCGCTGGTTCTCCGGCGCGCAACGCCTTGCCCATCGACAGGATCAGGGCGCCACGGTCGGTCATCAGTGATGGATCATGGGTGAACACCGAGTCCGAAAGCCCGTCGGCCCGGTCCTCGACCCATTCGATTTCGGCGCCGGACGCCGCGACCAGATCGGCAAGCGCGGCGTGCTGCACGGCCGCTTTCGCCGGGTCGAAGCCCGGCCCGTAATGCCAGGCTGCCCTGTCGGCGCCGCGCATGGCGTTGGCCGCCGACCGCATCAGCACGCGCCGCAGCGGCGCCGCCATGGACTGAGATCCGAAAGCGCTCATCGATGCCCTTTTAGGTTGAAAAAAATCGAAGAAATTTCATGAAAGGCTATTTATACACTTGCGTAACAAGGCCGCAAGTGCCGTAATGGCGAGGATTGACGGGCCGGCGCTGCCGGGTCCATGCTGAAGTCTGGAGCGGGACAGTACAGCGTATGTTGATTAGCCGGATAGCTGTTCGACGAGAGGTCGAATGTCGCGCAGAGGGTCGCCGGTGAGCGTCGCGAGCGCCGCATCCGCTCCGTCCGGCAAGGTGCTGAACAGCGCCGCCGAAGCCATTCATGTCGAGGACCTGCACAAGAAATTCGGCGAGCTTCACGTGCTGAAAGGCGTGTCCTTGTCGGCGCGCGACGGCGAGGTGGTGGCCATCATCGGCGGCAGCGGCTCGGGCAAATCCACCCTCTTGCGCTGCATCAACTGCCTGGAAAACCCGACAAGCGGCATCATCCGTGTCAATGGCGAGGAGATCAAGCTCAAGGCCGACAGCCATGGCCATACCGTGCCCGCCGACCGCCGGCAGATCGAGCGCATTCGCTCCAAGCTCGGCATGGTGTTCCAGAGCTTCAATCTGTGGAGCCACATGACGCTCTTGCAGAACGTCATCGAGGTTCCGGTGCATGTTCTGGGCGTCAGGCGCGACGAGGCGATCGCCACGGCCGAAAAGCTGCTGGCCCGCGTCGGCCTCGCCGAGAAGCGCGACGTCTACCCGGCCTTCCTGTCCGGCGGCCAGCAGCAGCGCGCCGCCATCGCCAGGGCGCTCGCCATCCAGCCCAGGGTCATGCTGTTCGACGAGCCGACCTCGGCGCTGGACCCCGAACTGGTCGGCGAGGTCTTGAAGGTGATCGGCGACCTGGCGCGCGAGGGGCGCACCATGGTGCTCGTCACCCATGAAATGAAGTTTGCCCGCGAGGTGGCGACGCATGTCATCTACCTGCACAACGGGCTGGTCGAGGAAGAGGGGCCGCCCGAGCAGGTGTTCGGCGCGCCGAAATCCGAGCGGCTGAAACAGTTTCTGCGCAATGTTGGATGACCCTTCGGGGTCTCGGCATGCCGGAAAGAGAAGACGAAAAAAATACTGGGAACATGAAAAACAACGGGAGAACTGGAATGAAAACATTTCTCAAGACCGCAGTCGCCGCCGCCGCGCTCGCGCTGGCGGGAACCTTCGCGGCCAGCGCCGAGCAGGTGAAGGTCGGCTTCTCGCCTGAAGCCTATCCGCCCTTCTACTCGCAGGATGCGTCCGGCAAGTGGGGTGGCTGGGAGGTCGACATCGCCATGGCGATCTGCGCCGAGGCCAAGCTCGATTGCGTGCTGACGCCGATTCCGTGGGATGGGCTGATCCCCGGCCTCAAGACCAAGAAGATCGACACCATTATGAACTCGATGTCGATCACCGACGAGCGCAAGAAGGAGATCGACTTCTCCGACAAATATTACAACACCCCGACCTCGATCGCCGGCGCCAAGGGCCAGAAGTTCGACGCGACGCCGGAAGGGCTGAAGGGCAAGGTGATCGGCGTTCAGGTGTCCACCATCCACGCCGCCTACGCCAAGAAGCATTTCGGCTCGACCGCGGCCGAGATCAAGGAATACCAGACCCAGGACGAGGCCAATCAGGACCTCGCCGCCGGCCGCATCGACGCCACCCAGGCCGACCAGATCGCGCTCGATGCTTTCCTGCAGTCGGACCAGGGCAAGGCCTGCTGCGACATGAAGGGCAATGTCGCGCCCGATCTCGAAGTGCTCGGCCCGGGCGTCGGCGCCGGCGTGCGCAAGGGCGACGACGAGCTGAAGGGCAAGATCAACACGGCCATCAAGGCCATCCGCACCAACGGCAAATATGCCGAGATCACCAAGAAGTACTTCACCTTCGATGTCTATGGCGACGAGGTCCAGTCCAACTAGGGTCGCGGACTGAAACCGCTCCGCGTGGCGCCGTCACCGGCGACGCGCGCATCCGGCGGGCGCTCTGCGCCGACGCCGGGTCATGAGCCGGCACGTCGGGGGGCGGGCCGGCTCATTCGAAGCAATTCTGCAGCGGCGGTCCGTGGTGCCGCCGTCCAGTCGGGGTAACGACGCTGACAGACATCTTCCTTTCGGCCTCGGCGGCCGGCCTCGCCGACCTCCTGGCATTCAGTCCGCCTGGCTGGGGTGGCAATCTTTTGCGTGGCCTGCTCGCTTCGGTCGGCATCGCCTGCGGTTCGTTCGGCCTTGGCCTTCTGATCGGCATCTGCGGCGCCTATGGCAAGCTTTACGGCAGCCCGATGGTGCGCGACCTGTTCGGCCTCTACACCACCGTGGTGCGCGCGGTGCCGGAACTGGTGCTGATCCTTTTGCTCTATTTCGCGGGGACCGACCTGGTGAACCGCCTGCTCACCTTGATGGGCTATGCGCCGGTCGACATCAACGGCCTGATCGCCGGCATCTGCGTGCTCGGCGTCGTCCAGGGCGCCTATTCCACCGAAGTGCTGCGCGGCGCCATCCTCGCCATTCCGCAGGGCCAGATCGAGGCGGCACGGGCCTATGGTATGTCGCCGGCGCTGCAATTGCGGCGCATCACCCTGCCGGCGATGGCGCCCTTCGCCATTCCGGGCCTCGCCAATCTGTGGCTGATCGCCACCAAGGACACCGCCCTGCTGGCCGTCGTCGGCTTCAATGAGCTGACGCAGACGACGCGGCTCGCTGCTGGCGCCACCAAGGCCTATTTCACCTTCTTCATTGCCGCCGGCGTGCTCTATCTGGCGCTGACCCTGGTCTCCAACCTGATCATTTCGCGTTTCGAACGCTATTCGCGGCGCGGCATGCCGCCTTTGGCGGAGACACGCTGATGGCTATGGCAACGACATCGGTTCCCCAGCGAAGGTCGGAATGGCTGCAGCCGCACCGCATCGTGCTGATGATCATCGCGGCGGCGATCGTGCTCGCCTCGATCTTCTTCATGCGCTGGGACTGGCTGCCCGCCTATCTGCCGCTTGCCCTGCAAGGCATCTGGCGCACCATCTGGCTTCTGGCGGTGACGTCGGTTCTGGGCATTTCGCTGGCGATCCCGATCGGCTTCGCCCAGGTCGCCGGTCCGGCATTCCTGGCGGTGCCGGCGCGGCTGTTCTGCACGGTCATCCGCGGCACGCCGCTGCTGTTGCAATTGTGGCTGCTCTATTACGGACTGGGCTCCCTGTTCCCGCAATTCCCGTGGATCCGCGACTCCTTCCTCTGGCCGTATCTCCGGCAGGCCTGGCCCTATGCCGTCCTGGCGCTGACCTTGTCCTATGCCGGCTACGAGGGCGAGGTGATGCGCGGCGCCTTCGCCGGCGTGCCGAGAGGACAGCTCGAAGCAGCGCGCGCCTTCGGCATGCGCCGCTGGACCGCCTTCCGGCGCATCTGGCTGCCACAGGCCTTGCGGCGCGCCTTGCCGACGCTGGCCGGCGAGACGGTTCTGCAGCTCAAGGCAACGCCGCTGGTGGCGACCATCACCATGGTCGACATCTATTCCGTGGCGTCGCGGGTCCGGCAGGAGACCTTCGTCACCTATGAGCCCTTGCTGCTGCTGGCGGTGGTCTATATGGCCATTACCGGCGTCCTCGTTTTCGGCTTCCGCAAGCTCGAACAGCGGATCCCGGCGAGACTGGGTTGACCCGCTTCGCGCTCTTGCGGCAGAGATCGTGCGACAGGCTGGCCCAGGGGGTGGGCGCGGAATTTTTGGCGGCGTCGACACCAGGCTGCGCGTGGCGCCGCCGGGTCCGGTTCAGGGGGATGGGATGCAGCTCAGTCTCGAACAGGCCAGTGCCCTATGCCGCATGGCGGCGCTCGGGGCCGGCGCCAGCGATGAAACCGCCCGCTCGATCGCTACCGCGGCGATCGCTGCCGAGGCGGAAGGCAACAAGGCCGTCGGCCTGTCGCACTATATCGACTATCTGGAAGCGCTCGAGGCCGGCCGCATCAACGGCAAGGCCGAACCGGCCATCTCCCGCCCGGCGCTCGCCATCTATCTTTCGGACGCACGGGGCGGTGCCGCCCATACCGGCTTCGACCGCATCGCCGAGGATCTTGCCAAGACGGCGCGGCTGTTCGGCGTCGCCATCTTCTCGCAGAAGAACGCCTATACGGCCGGCGCGCTCGGCTATTTCACCGGCCGTCTCGCCGAACAGGGCCTGGTCGCTTTCGGCGCCACCAACGGCCCGGCGGTGCTTGCCGGCTCCGGCTCGACCAAGCCGGTCTATTGCACCAATCCGATGTCGTTTGCCTGCCCGGCCGCCGACGGCCCGCCGCTGATCATCGACCAGTCTTCGAGCGCGACCGCCTTCGTCAACATCCGCAAGGCGGCCGCCGACGGCAAGGCGATCCCCGAGGGTTGGGCCCTCGACAATGCGGGTAACCCGACCACCGACCCCGCAGCCGCCATGAAGGGCGCGCTGCTGGCTTTCGGCGGCCAGCGCGGCGCCAACATCGCGCTGATGGTGGAGGTGCTGGCGGCCGGCCTGTCGGGCGCCAACTGGTCGCTCGACGCGCCCTGGTTCACCGGCGGGCCGGACAACCCCGGCACCGGCCTGTTCATCCTGGCGATCGAACCCAAGCTGCTCGATCCCGATTTCGAAAAGCGCATGAAGGATCAGCTGGCGCGGCTCAATCGCCGCTACGGCGTCCACATACCCGGGGTCTCGAAGGCGACGGCCACCGAAAAAGCGGCCGCGCGCGGCATCACCGTCTCCAAGGACATCGTCGAGCGCATCGCCGATTTCGCCGAGCGGCACAAGCGCTAGCCGTCCGCTTTCGCGGGCGGACTGGCTGCCCCAAAGATGAAGCCGCGGCGACCTCCTGTCGCCCTTTGCCTTTGGCGCGAAACCGACTATGAAACGGCTTCAGCCAAGCTTTCGAGCGCCGGAGCCAGCCATGACCGAAATCCTGCAAACCCCCAAGCTCGTCGTCGTTTTCGGCGGCTCAGGCTTTGTCGGGCGGCATGTCGTGCGCGCGCTGGCCAAGCGCGGCTATCGCGTCAGGGTCGCCTGCCGCCGTCCCGATCTCGCCGGCCATCTGCAGCCGCTCGGCAATGTCGGCCAGATCCAGGCGGTCCAGGCCAATATCCGCGTGCGCTGGTCGGTCGACAACGCCGTCCAGGGCGCCGATCACGTCATCAATCTCGTCGGCATCCTCCATGAAAGCGGCCGCCAGCGCTTCGGCGTGGTGCATGATTTCGGCGCTCGCGCCGTCGCCGAGGCCGCCCGCTCGGTCGGCGCAGGCCTCACCCATGTCTCGGCACTCGGCGCCAGCGCCGATTCCCAATCCGACTACGCCCGCACCAAGGCGCTGGGCGAGAAGGCCGTTTTCGACACCAAGCAAGACGCGGTGATCTATCGCCCGTCGATCAATTTCGGCCCCGAGGACGGTTTCTTCAACCGCTTCGCCGCGATGGCGCGCTTTTCGCCCGTGCTGCCGCTGATCGGCGGCGGCGAGACCCGTTTCCAGCCGGTCTATGTCGGCGACGTCGCCGAGGCGATCGCGCGTTCGGTCGAGGGTAAGGTCGAAGGCGGCCGCGTCTATGAACTCGGCGGGCCGAACGTGCTGACCTTCAAGCAATGCCTGCAGGAAATGCTGACGGTGATCGAGCGCAAGCGCCTGCTGGTGGCGATGCCGTGGTGGGTGGCGCGGCTTCAGGCGTCGATCCTCGGCCTGCTGCCAAATCCGCTTTTGACCGGCGACCAGGTTACGCTGCTGCAGTCGGACAATGTGGTTTCCGATGCCGCCGCCAAGGAAGGCCGCACACTCGCCGCGCTCGGCATCACCGCGAAATCGGTCGGCACCATCCTGCCCAGCTATCTGTGGCGTTTCCGCGCCGCCGGTCAGTTCCAGCGCAAGCCCGCTGCCTGATCTTTCTGATATCTCGCGTGCTAGAAAAAGGCTGGAGCAATCCGGCCTTTTTGGTCGTATGCGGGGCGTCGTTAACGCGCTGGGCCGGATGACGTAGACGATGGAGAGCCAACTGGAACTCGTGCTTTTGCATGCGCTGCCGTTCGACGCAGCAATGTGGACAGAACAACAGAATGTCCTGCCCGGCCACACGCATGCCCCTACGATGTACGGTCTTGGTGAAACCCTGCCCCAATGGGCTTCGGAAATCCTTGGCAGCCTCAGGGGCGACCGGTTGATCGTCGTCGGTAATTCGGTAGGCGGCTCCTGCGCTTTGGAGATGGCCGTCCTGGCACCTGAGCGCATTGCGGCCGTTGTGCTGATTGGTGCCAACGCTGGACACCGTCGCGATTCCGCACTGCGGACCGAGGCTGCTGAGCTACTCGGCAATAGCGGTGTGGGGGCGGCGTGGGATCTATACTGGGATCCGTTGATCTCCTCATTTGCGCCTTCTGCTTTGCGGGCTCGAGCAAAGTCCTGGGCAACGAACTTAGACTGGCGAGCAATCGCAAAAGGCGTGGAGGCATTTCATACCAGGCCTGACAGAAACGATTTTCTACCGCGCCTCGAATGTCCGGTCGTCTGCATCTCAGGGGAGAATGACGTGGCACCCGGTCCTGTCGTTACGATCAGACAGGCGCGCTCGGCAAAGGACGGACGCCTGACTATCGTCCCGCAGTGCGGGCACTATGTTCCCTTCGAGAAGCCGGCCGTACTTAACGGTATCCTGCATTCACTGATCGACGAGCTGTCCTGATCGGTACAGACTTGTGATCGAGGCGATCGTAGGATTTCGCCCGTTCCGCCCCGCCTTCTTCGCGCTCAACCCCAGATGAACAGGGCGGCCAGGCCGACGCCGCCGACGATCAGCCGCCACCAGCCGAACAGCGAATAGCCGTGCCGGGAGACGTAGCCGAGCAGGCTGCGCACCACGATGACGGCGACGATGAAGGCCGCCACGAAGCCGACGGCGATGATCGGGAAGTCTCCGCTCGTCAGGGCGTGCCGGTTCTTGATCAGATCGAGCGTGAAGGCGCCCAGCATGGTGGGGATGGCGAGGAAGAACGAAAATTCGGCGGCGGCGCGCTTGTCGACCCCCATCAGCAGCGAGCCGACGATGGTGGCGCCGGAGCGCGAGGTGCCGGGGATCATTGCCAGGCACTGGAACAGGCCGATCTTGAGGCACATCGACAGCGGCAGTTCCGAGGCGTTGTGATATTTCGGCTTCAGGTCCAGCCTGTCGATCCACAACAGCACGATGCCGCCCAGGATCAGCATGATGCAGATCAGCTTCGGCGTTTCGAACAGCACCGTCTTGATGAAATCATGCGCCAGCGCGCCGATCACGGCGGCCGGCAGGAAGGCCAGGAACACGCCGACCAGCAGGCGCACGCTCGGGTCCTTCGGCAATTCGGGCGGCAGGAACATGTTGACACGCCGGCGTTTCACCTTCGCCGCGACGAATTCGAAGGCGCAGCCAACCAGCCACACTAACGAGGCGATGGAGCCGATCGCCGCCTCGACCAGCAGGCCGAAGGCGCCGGGCTGGCGCAGGAATGCCCAGATCCGGCCCGCATAGAGGCTGAGAATCGCGAGGATGGCGCCGAGCTGGATCAGCACCTCGAACACCTTGCCGGTCGATTCGAAGCCGAGAAAATGGCCGGCCAAAAGGATGTGGCCCGTCGAGGACACCGGAAGGAATTCCGTCAGCCCTTCGAGCAGGCCGAGCAGCAGCGCTTCCACCAAAGTCCAGAATTCCATAGCAACCTCGCGGAGGGCGCGATCGGCAAAAGCGGGTCCGGTCTTGCCCTTGCTCGCGCTCGAACTGTCGAACCGACGCACCGGCATTCGGCCAAAGTCGCAAACTGTGGCGAATCCCGCGTCGGGGCTTGCTTGTCAGCGTGCTCAACTGCTCCTATAGCTCGCAGCACCCTGACAGCCCGTGGAATCGGGCGACCAAGACTTATCGGCGCGGCCAACGATTCGCCAGCGCATATATCATTCGAGACTATGCTGACGCTTTTCCACCACCCCATGTTCGCCAGTTGCCGCTTCGTACGCCTCGCCTTCGGCGAGTATGGCGAGGAGCTGGCGCTGATCGAAGAGAAGCCGTGGACCCGCCGCAAGGAGTTCCTGGCGCTCAATCCCGCCGGCACCTTGCCCATCCTGCTGGCCGAAGGCGACGTGCCGATCATCGGCGCCGGCGTCATCGCCGAATATCTGGACGAGACGCGCGGCGTGTTGAAGCGCGACAAGCGCCTGTTCGTCGAAGGGCCGATGGAGCGCGCCGAGATTCGCCGCCTCACCGACTGGTATCTGGCCAAGACTGAGACCGAGGTGACCCGCCATCTCGTGCGCGAACGCGTCCTGAAGCCGCACATGCCGGCGGAAGCCGGTGGCGGCTCGCCCGATTCGACCGCGATCCGCGCCGCCCGCGCCAACATCCGCCAGCATATGAAATACACCAACTGGCTGGCCGGCACGCGCCACTGGCTGGCCGGCAGCCGCATCACCTATGCGGATCTTGCCGCCGCCGCCGCCCTTTCGGTGCTCGATTATCTGGGCGAGATCGACTGGCGCGAATACGGCGCCGCCCGCGAATGGTACACCCGCGTGAAATCGCGCCCCTCCTTCCGCCCGCTGCTGGCCGACCGGGTGCGGGGCCTGTCGCCGGTATCGCATTATGCGGACCTCGATTTCTGATCCGGCAAAGCTGCGTCAACTGATCGACCGGGAGGCGCGGCGCGCCGGTTTCGATGCCGTCGCCGTCACCACGCCAAATGCCATTCCGCAGGCGCCGGCGCGGCTCGCCGAATTCGTCGCCGCCGGTTTTCACGGTTCGATGGGCTGGATGGCCGAGACGCTGCAGCGCCGAGCCGATCCGTCGGTGCTGTGGCCGGATGTGCGTTCCATCATCGTTTTGGCGATGAACTATGGTCCGGATCGCGATCCGCGCCTGCTCCAGCAAAGGCCGGACCGCGGCGCCATCTCGGTCTATGCCCGGAACCGCGACTACCACGACATCATCAAGGGCCGGCTGAAGGAGCTGGCCGGCAAGCTGGTCGCCGTGGCTGGCGGCGACGTCAAGGTTTTTGTCGACACCGCGCCGGTGATGGAAAAACCGCTGGCGGAAGCCGCCGGACTGGGCTGGCAGGGCAAGCACACCAATCTGGTCAGCCGCCCGCACGGCTCCTGGCTGTTCCTCGGCACCATCTTCACCACCGCCGAACTTACGCCGGACGCTGCCGAGGAGGACCATTGCGGGTCCTGTCGCGCCTGTCTCGACGCTTGCCCGACCGCGGCCTTTCCCGCCCCTTACCGGCTCGATGCGCGCCGCTGCATCTCCTATCTCACCATCGAGAACAAGGGGCCGATCCCACACGAATTCCGCGCCGCCATCGGCAACCGCATCTATGGCTGCGACGATTGCCTGGCCGCGTGCCCGTGGAACAAATTCGCGCAGGCCGCGTCGGAGGCAAAACTCGTCGCGCGCGCCGAATTGCGCGAGCCGCGGCTGGCCGATTTGCTTGCGCTTGACGATGCCGCCTTCCGTACCTTCTTTTCCGGTTCGCCGGTCAAGCGTATCGGCCGTGACCGCTTCATCCGCAACGTCTTGATCGCCGCCGGAAATTCGGGCGAGGGAAGCCTCGTCGCATCCGTGCGCGCGCTTCTGGCCGACGCTTCGCCGCTGGTGCGGGGTGCGGCGGTGTGGGCACTGTCGCGACTGATGGCGCGCGCTACATTCGGCGATCTGGCCGAGGCGGCGCTGCCGGGCGAGGACGACGCGGTCGTCTGCGACGAGTGGCGGTCGGCGCTGGATGAGGCGACGAGCAAGGGAACGACGGCATGACCGGCAACAGCATATTCATTTTCGGCGCCGGTTATTCCGCGCAGGGCTTTGCCCGCCTGAACGGCGATTTCGGTGGCTTTGCCGGCACCACGCGTTCGCCGGACAAGTTCGACGCGCTCCGGCAGGCGGGGATTGAACCCTTGGGCTTTGACGGGACGTTGACGGACGAGATCGCGGCGGCACTCAAAAGGACCACGCATCTGGTGATTTCCATCGCTCCCGAGGCGGACGGCGACCTGGTGCTGAAAGCCGCGCGGGAAACGCTTGCCGAACGCATGCCGGCCTTGCGCTGGATCGGCTATCTGTCGACGGTCGGCGTCTATGGCGACCATGGCGGCGACTGGGTGGACGAGAACAGCGAATGCCGCCCGGTTTCCGGTCGCTCCGTCGCCCGATTGGCGGCGGAACGGGCCTGGCTGGACCTTGGCCGCGACATTAACCGACCGGTCGCGGTGCTGCGCCTTTCCGGCATCTACGGTCCCGGCCGCAACGCCTTGGTCAATCTCACCGACGGCAGCGCCAAGCGCCTGATCAAGCCGGGGCAGGTGTTCAACCGCATCCATCGCGACGACATTGCCGGCGCCTTGCGCCATCTGGCCGGACAGGAGCTGGGCGGCGTCTTCAACGTCACCGACGATCTGCCGGCGCCGCCGCAGGACGTGGTGACTTATGCGGCGTCGCTGATGGGTGTTGAGCCGCCGCCGGAGACGGATTTCGAGACCGCTCGGCTATCGCCGATGGCCCGGTCCTTCTATGGCGAGAACAAACGTGTCTCGAACGCGGCGATCAAGGCCAGCGGTTATGCATTCCGCTTCCCCGACTACCATTCGGCCTTCGACCATATGTGGGCGAGTGGCGACTGGGGCAAAGGCGTCGCGCGCAGCCCGATGAAGCGCTCGTGATCGCGTCGCATGGCCGTGGCGTGATATGATTCGCGCGGGCTGGGGTGGAACCGAAGGGACTGCGCGAGCAGGGAGAGGCTAAGGTGAGGATGAGGCTGCGAACCATCGCCCGCAAGGCGGCCTGCGCACTGGTGGGCCTGGCCGCGCTTGTTGGCGCCGTCGAATTCGAGGCGCGCCCGGCGATGGCGGAGGAACTGGCGAAGGACCTGTTCGGCGCCGAGAAGCTGCCGGCGGCAACCACGCCGCAATCCTTCGGGTTCTACTCGAAAGGCTGTTTCACTGGCGGCGTCGCTATTCCCTTCGAAGGCGATACCTGGACGGTCATGCGGCCTTCCCGCAACCGCCGCTGGGGCCACCCGGCGATGATCGCGCTGCTCGAGAAATTCTCCCGCGACGCCGCCTCCGATGGCTGGCCGGGCCTGCTTCTGGGCGACATCTCGCAGCCGCGCGGCGGCCCGATGCTGACTGGCCATGCCTCGCACCAGATCGGCCTCGACGCCGACATCTGGCTGACGCCGATGCCGAAACGCGAACTGACCTCGGCCGAGCGCGAGAACAAGAGCGCGACCCTGATGGTCGACCCCAAGACCCACCGCGTCTACGACAAATTGTGGACACCGGCGCACACCCAGCTTCTCAAGCGCGCGGCGAGCTATCCGGAAATCGAGCGCATCCTGGTCAATCCCGGCATCAAGAAGAAACTTTGCGATACCGTCACCGGCGATCGTTCCTGGCTGCGCAAGATCAGGCCGTTCTGGGGCCATGACTATCATTTCCACATCCGCATCGGCTGCCAGCCCGGCTCGCATGGCTGCAAGGAGCAGGCGGCGACGTCACCGGGCGACGGCTGCGACAAGTCGCTGGCCTGGTGGTTCACCGAGGAGCCGTGGCGCCCCAACAAGAACCCCGATGCGCCGAAGGCGCGCGACATCATGACGATGGCCAACCTGCCGAAGGAATGCCGGATGGTGCTGCAGGCGCCGTCGCCGGCCTCCGCCGAGGCGGCAACCTATCATGGCGACGGCCGCGCGCCCGTTGCGGTCGCCGCCTCGCCCGAACCCGCCGAGGCGCCTGCCGCGACGGCCGTCGGCGAGACGCCGCCCGAACCTGTCAGCGCCAATGCCTTTGCGCCGACGCCCGCCATCGGCATTCCGTTGCCGCGCCCCCGCCCGGGCGGCTGAAACGGCGCAAGCGGTGGGAAGACCAGAAAAAGCGCCCTTTCGGGGGCGCTTTTGTTTGTTTATAGCATTCAATCGATTGAGATATTGCATCCGGTCGAATCGCTCCGGCCCGCGGCCGCGAACGATCCGGCCGGAACCAGAGAACGGCGAGACCGCGCCGCATCGAACCGGGGATGGGAATGACTGAAGGAAGCGGTACGCTGAGATTCCCGATCCTCATCGGCGACATCGGCGGCACCAATGCGCGGTTCTCCATCGTCCTCGACGCCAATGCCGAAGCCGGTGAGCCGCATATCGTCCAGACCGCCGATTACGAGACCATCGACGCCGCCATCCAGGCCGCCGTGCTCGACCGCTCGTCCGTGCGGCCGAACTCCGCCGTGCTTGCCATCGCCGGTCCGGTCGACGGCGACGAGATCCCGCTCACCAACTGTCCCTGGGTGATCCGCCCGAAGGTGATGCTGCGCGATCTCGGTTTCAGCGACGTCGTCGTGCTCAACGATTTCGAGGCGCAGGCGCTCGCCGTGGTCGCGCTGGGCGAAGAGCATATGGAAAAGATCGGCGGCGGCGCAGCGGTGCCGAATGCCAGCCGCGTCGTGCTCGGCCCGGGCACCGGCCTCGGCGTCGCCGGGCTGATCCATGCGCTCGGTCACTGGATTCCGGTACCGGGCGAGGGCGGCCACATGGACATCGGCCCGCGCTCGCCGCGTGACTTCCAGGTGTTTCCGCATATCGAAAAGATCGAGGGCCGCATTTCCGGCGAACAGATCCTGTGCGGCCGCGGGCTGGTCAATGCTTATCGCGCCGTCGCCATGGCAGACGGCAAGGCGGCTCCCTTCACCAAGCCGGCCGAAATCACCGCCGCGGCGCTGGCGAAGTCCGACGCCGTCGCCGAGGAAGCGGTTTCGCTCTTCGTCACCTGCCTTGGCCGCACCGCCGGCGATCTGGCGCTGGTGTTCAAGAGCCGTGGTGGCGTCTTCCTCACCGGCGGCATCGCCCAGAAGATCGTGCCGGCGCTGAAGGCTGGCAATTTCCGCGCCGCCTTCGAGGACAAAGCACCTCACAGCGAATTGATGCGGTCTATCCCGGTCTATGTCATCACCCACCCACTCGCCGCGCTGGCCGGCCTCGCCGCCTATGCGCGGGCGCCGTCGCTGTTTGGCGTGGAGACCGAAGGCCGCCGCTGGAGGGCTTGAAGCGGCCAAGCAATTTCGGCGCGTTGCCCATTGGCCATAGGCAATGGGCGGCGATGCGGCTATTAGGAGCCGGACGCCAATGGGCGAGCCGACGAATGCAGCGCGCAGCGGACTGAAATTTGACCTTTAACGACCCCAATCGAAAGGCGGCCCCCGGCGAAGTCGTCGCCGTGTTGCGACGTATCTTCGACGAAGCTGGCCGCGGACATGTGAAGTCCTACTGGATCGCGGCTGCCTGTTTGATCGCGATGGCCGCGACGACGGGTGGGGCGGCCTACATCATGCAGCCGCTGGTCGACTATCTCTACTATGGCCGTCGCTATGACCTGATACCCTGGATCTGCGGTGGTATCATCGGCATTTTCCTGGTTCGCGGCCTTTCGACCTATGGTGCCGCGGTCACGCTGGCCAAGATCGGCAACAGCATCGTTGCCTACTACCAGAAGCGCGTCTTCGGGCACCTGATGAAGCTGGGCGTCGATTTCTACAGCGAAACGCGTTCCGGCCAGCTCGCCGCGCGCATCAACGAAAACGTCGCCGGCATCCGCGACCTGTTCTCGATGACGCTGAAGTCGGTGGCCGGCGACCTTGTCGCCCTGATCGGCCTGGTCACCGTGATGATCTACCAGGCGCCATTTTTGGCTGCCAGCATCTTCCTGATCGGCCCGCCGCTGGTGTGGGCGGTCAACTACATCATGCGGCGTTTGCGGCGGGTGACGCGCGAATCGGTCGAGATCAACTCGCATCTGATCGGCGCCATGCAGGAATCCGTGCAAGGCATCGCCGTGGTGAAGGCCTTCACCATGGAGGAGCAACTGACCGGCAAGATCGGCGATCTCGTCGACAGGGCGGAGGGCCGCTACAACAAGATCGCCCGCGTTTCGGAACGGCTGGCGCCGATCACCGAAATACTGGCCGGTTTCGCGGTTGCCGGCGTCGTCGCCTATTCGATGTACAAATCGGCGATCGACAATGAGCCGCCCGGCAACATCATGGCCTTCATCACCGCGCTGCTCCTGGCATACGACCCGGTGCGCCGGCTTGCCCGCACCCAGGTCAATGTCGAGCGCGCCATGGTCAATGCGCGCATGATCTACGAATTGCTCGACATCGAGCCGCAGCAGGGCGATGCGCCGGACGCCAAGGAAGCCAAGGTCAAGGGCGGCGAGATCCGCTTCGAAAACGTGACGTTCGGCTACCTGCCCGACGCGCCGGTGATCCGAAACCTCACCTTCACCGCCGCCGCGGGCAAGACCACGGCGATCGTCGGCGCATCGGGCGCCGGCAAGTCGACGCTGGTGGCGCTCCTGCAGCGTTTCTACGATGTGAACGGCGGCTCGATTGAGATCGACGGTCAGGACATCTCCAAGGTCACCAAGCGCTCGCTTCGGCAGTCGATCGCTTTCGTGTCGCAGCAGCCCTATCTGTTCGAAGGCACGATCCGCGACAACATCCGTTACGGCCGGCCGGATGCCGGCGACGCCGCCATCGAACTGGCGGCGGAACAGGCCGCGGCCGACGACTTCATTCGCCAGCAACCGCAGGGCTACGACACGCCCGTCGGCGAGAATGGCGTGACCCTGTCCGGCGGCCAGCGGCAGCGCGTTTCGATCGCGCGCGCCATCGTGCGCCAGGCGCCGATCCTGCTGCTCGACGAGGCGACGTCCGCCCTCGACAATGAATCGGAAGCGCGGGTGCAGCAGGCTTTGACCGGCATCATGCAGGGCCGCACCACCATCGTCATCGCCCACCGGCTGTCGACAGTGGTCAATGCCGACCATATCGTCGTCCTGGAGCAGGGCCGCCTGGTCGAGGAAGGCACGCATGCCGAGCTGATCGCCAGGCCGCGCGGCGCCTATGCCCGTTTCCACAAACTGCAGGGTGGCCAGGGTCTTGGTCTGGTCGACAGCCTTCCCGAAGCGGAGGGCGTGCCGGCAGGCAAGACCAGACGCAAGACGGGGAGCAACGGATGAGCGACATGAAGCTGGTGGTTGTTGGCGCCGCGGGCCGCATGGGGCAGGCGCTGGTGCGCACCATCGCCACGATACCGGGCGCGACCGTTTCCGCCGCCATCGAACGGCAGGGTTCGCCCCATATCGGCAAGGATATCGGACAATTGGCCGGCGTCGGCCCGATCGGTGTCCTGATCGGCGACGACCCGCTGGTCGCTTTCGCCAAGGCCGACGGCGTGCTCGACTTCACCTCGCCGGCGGCGACCGTCGAATTCGCCGGCTATGCCGCCCAGGCGCGCATCATCCACGTCATCGGCACCACCGGCTGTTCGGCCGAGGACGACACGGCCATCGCCGCCGCCGCCCGCCACGCCACCATCGTCAAGTCCGGCAATATGAGCCTCGGCGTCAACCTGCTCGCGGTTCTGGTCGAACAGGCCGCCAAGGCGCTGCCGCCCGAGGATTTCGACATCGAGATCCTCGAAATGCACCATCGCAACAAGGTCGACGCGCCGTCGGGCACAGCACTGCTTCTGGGTGAGGCGGCGGCGGCAGGACGCAGCATCGCGCTTGCCGAAAACAGCGTGCGCACGCGGGACGGCCACACCGGCGCCCGCAAAGCGCAGGCCATCGGTTTCGCCACGCTGCGCGGCGGCTCGGTGGTCGGCGAGCATTCGGTCTTCTTGGCCGGCCCCGGCGAGCGCATTGCGCTCAGCCATCATGCCGAGGACCGGACCATCTTTGCCCGTGGCGCCGTCAAGGCGGCGCTGTGGGCGCATGGGCGCAAGCCCGGCCTCTATTCGATGCGGGACGTGCTTGGCCTCGGCCAGGGCGCCTGATCCACACTCGTGAAGGGATAAAATATGTCGCGAACCCTCGTGCTCGTGCGCCACGGCCAGAGCGAATGGAACCTGAAGAACCTGTTCACCGGCTGGCGCGATGTCGACCTGACCGAACAGGGGCACGCGGAAGCCAAGGCCGCCGGCGCCAAGCTCAAGGCGCGCGGGTTGAAATTCGATATCGCCTTCACCTCGGTGCTGAAGCGTGCGCAGAAGACCTGCCAGCACATTCTCGACGCCGTCGGCCAGAGCGATCTGGAGACGGTGCGCGACCAGGCGCTGAACGAACGCGATTACGGCGAACTGTCCGGCCTCAACAAGGACGATGCCCGTCAGAAATGGGGCGAGGACCAGGTCCATGTCTGGCGCCGTTCCTATGACGTGCCGCCGCCCGGCGGCGAAAGCCTGAAGGACACCGGCGCGCGCGTCTGGCCCTATTACCTGCACACGCTGCAGCCGCATGTGCTGTCCGGCGGCACTGTGCTGGTGGCGGCCCACGGCAATTCGCTGCGCGCGCTGATCATGGCGCTGGACGGCCTGACGGGCGATGAAATCGTCAAGCTGGAGCTCGGCACCGGCGTGCCGGTCATCTACACGCTGAACGCCGATTCGACGGTCGCCTCGAAGGAAGTTCTCGCCGGTTGAAGCATTTTGCCGGCGCTCGCCCGCGGCTTTTGCGCCCGCCCGTCGCCTTGCTTGAAAAAAGCGCGTTGACAGGGTCGGTTCGCCCGCTTACATGAGCGCCCACCAGCCCAGATGGCGGAATTGGTAGACGCGCACGGTTCAGGTCCGTGTGCCGCGAGGCGTGGAGGTTCGAGTCCTCTTCTGGGCACCAGTTTTCCGCAGCCGACCCGGTAACGGATCGGCGAGCACCAAAAAGCCCGGCATTGCCGGGCTTTTTTGTTTTTGGACGTCACGCCCGCCGGTTCTCCCCGCAATGCAGGTTCGGTGACGCCTTGCGGCCGCGCCAGATCAATTTTCCAGGGCATGGAATATCGTTGGCCACCGGGTGATGGCAGCCGATCCGTTTGCAATCTCACCGACGGGTGCTGCGTGGCTGGATGAGATCATTTGAATATTTCCATCTATTCTACTTGGAGATCAGATCATCGCGGGCTAGGACGATCCTGTCCTGGAGCTCGTTGATTCGTTCGATGATCCTGCGAATTTGTCGGACAATATTCTGACAGACTGTTTCCAGGTGAATCAAAACGTGTGCCGTTGCCACGCTTTCGCCAGAAACTGGCCGGATTTGCCGCCGCATTTGTCCTTAACGCCCCGTTATCTGTTAACGGAGCCGTTCCCTCGGAATGACAATCAACAAGAAGAAGGCCGCGTTTGTTGCGGTCACCGTCGCAGTCGGCCTTGCCGCCGGCGCGTCCGCCTCCTCCGCCGCCACCCAGTGCGGCCGTGCTTCCTGGTATGCCCTTCACTCCAAGACCGCATCCGGCGAGCGCATGAACCCCTCCGCCCTGACCGCTGCGCATCGCAGCCTGCCCTTCGGCACGCGGATCAAGGTCACCAACAAAAACAACGGCAAAAGCGTCGTGGTGCGCATCAACGACCGTGGCCCCTTCATCAAGGGCCGCATGCTCGACCTGTCGCGCGGCGCCGCGAGCCAGCTCGGTTTCGTCAGCTCGGGCCAGGCCCCGGTCTGCGTGGCCAGGGTATAGTCGGCCACAAACCGGACCTGGAACCTGAGAAAGCGCCGCGCGAGCGGCGCTTTTTCTTTGTCTGGCCTGTTCGGCCTTGAGCG
The DNA here is from genome assembly GCF_030814575.1 of Mesorhizobium sp. YL-MeA3-2017. Classification (NCBI taxonomy): domain Bacteria; kingdom Pseudomonadati; phylum Pseudomonadota; class Alphaproteobacteria; order Hyphomicrobiales; family Phyllobacteriaceae; genus Mesorhizobium; species Mesorhizobium sp. YL-MeA3-2017. The sequence goes on from NZ_JAUSVH010000001.1 coordinate 3,099,392, forward strand.
CGACCGGCTCTGGCAGCTGGCCGCCGAGGGCGCCGTCTTCGCGCTTGCACCCATAGCCGGCTGGCGCGCTAGCCCTACCTTTTCCAAGGCTTTGGCCTAAAGTATGGGGATAACTCACGTTACGTGATCTATTGCGTCGCAACAATTTGTTGTTAACTTCGTTGCGACACAGTGAAAGCTCGACGCCGCTCGTCGTCCTTTTTTCGGTTTCTGGGGCAGCGGAGATCCTGGATGTTTTATCAGCTCTACGAGATGAACCATGCGGCCTTGCAGCCGGCGCGCGCCTATGCCGAGGCGGTGCGGGTTCTCTACAGCAATCCGCTGAACCCGTTCTCGCACACGCCGTGGGGCCGTTCGGTCGCCGCGACGGCGGAATTGTTCGAGCGCACCACGCGTCGTTATGGCAAACCGGCCTTCGGTCTCGACAAGACCGTGGTCGATTGGAAACCGGTCGCAGTCACCGAGCGGACCGTCTGGTCGAAGCCGTTCTGCAATCTCATCCAGTTCAAGCGCGAGGTTCCGGCCGGACGCCGGGCCGACCCGAAGCTTTTGATCGTGGCGCCGATGTCGGGCCACTACGCGACGCTGCTGCGCGGCACGGTCGAGGCGATGCTGCCTTACGCGGACGTGCACATCACCGACTGGGTCGATGCCCGCATGGTGCCGGTTTCGGCCGGCCGCTTCGATCTCGACGACTATATCGACTACATCGTCGAGATGCTGCACGCGCTGGGGCCAGACACGCATGTGATGGCGGTTTGCCAGCCTTCCGTGCCGGTATTGGCGGCGGTGGCGCTGATGGAGGCGCGCGGCGACAGCTTCGTGCCGGCCACCATGACGCTGATGGGCGGGCCGATCGACACGCGCCGCAACCCGACCGCGGTCAACCTCCTGGCCGAGGAAAAGGGCATCGACTGGTTCCGCGACAACGTCGTCATGCAGGCGCCCTGGCCGGTTCCGGGCTTCGGTCGCGACGTCTATCCGGGGTTCCTGCAGCTGTCCGGCTTCATGAGCATGAACCTTGACCGGCACATCATCGCCCACAAGGACTTCTTCATGCATCTGGTGAAGAACGACGGCGACAATGCCGAGAAGCACCGCGACTTCTACGACGAATATCTGGCGGTGATGGACCTGACCGCCGAATTCTACCTGCAGACGGTGGAAACGGTGTTCGTGCGCCACGCTCTGCCCAAGGGCGAGATGAAGCATCGCGGCACGCGGGTCGATCCCGCGGCCATCCGCAATGTCGCGCTGTTCACGGTCGAGGGCGAGAACGACGACATTTCCGGCATCGGCCAGACCGAGGCCGCGCAGGGCCTGTGCGTCAACATTCCAGCCGACATGAAAGTGCATTACATGCAGCCGGCGGTCGGCCATTACGGCGTCTTCAACGGCTCGCGCTTCCGCGCCGAGATCGTGCCGCGCATCGTCGACTTCATCACCAGCTATGGCCGCACCAACAAGGTGGCGGTGAAGCGCAAGACCGTTCGCGCCGCCCAGGCCTAGAACTGGCGCGGCGCCATCGGCGCGATGGTGCCGTGAGCGGCGGCCGTCGGCGGGGCGCGTCAGCCCCTTCAATCGCATGGTCCGTATCGCCGGCCCGACGGGATGTCGCGGCTGTGGACGGGTGTTGCACAATCACCGCTGTCGCCTGGATGCAATTAACCCTCGACGTGAATCCGTCCTTCGGGTGAATTGACACGCCATGTAAATCGCCTTTAACGTTTTGTTAAGAACAGGGGCGAGCGGGGGACAATGAACTCCTCACCGGCGGCACACGGCTTGCGTTTCTTCGCGGCGGCGGCGATTGGGCTGACCGTGGCGACGTGGTTCACGCTGCCGGCGGCGGCGGCCAGCGTCATGGCGACGGGCGGACCGACCTCGCAGCCGATCGGCCACTACGATTTCTGCAAGACCCGCCCCGCCGAATGTTCGGTGCGCCCGAAAGACCTTGCGCCGGCGCGCCTCACCGCGGGACTGTGGGGCAAGCTCACCAGCGTCACCGCTTCGGTCAACGCGGCGGTCAAGCCGATGAGCGATCTCGAAATCTACGGCAAGGACGAAGTCTGGGCCTATCCCGACAAGGGTGTCGGCGACTGCGAGGACTATGTGCTGGAAAAGCGCCGCCGGCTGGCGAGGCTCGGCGTTTCCCTGTCGGACCTGCTCATCACCGTGGTGCGCAAGCCCGACGGCGAGGGCCATGCCGTACTGACGGTGCGCACCGACAAGGGCGATTTCGTGCTCGACAACCTGACCGACAAGGTCAAGTCATGGGACCAGACCGGCTATCGCTATCTGAAACGCCAGGCCATCGACAACACCGGCCGCTGGGTTTCCATCCGCGATGGCCAACAGGTTCTGGTCGGCGCGGTCCAGTAAATTTCGAGTTTCCCAGAATGAAGGCGATCGCGGCAGCGACCTTGGGTGCTGCTGCGCGCTGGCCTTCGCGCAGGCTGCACAGCGGCTCTGGCGCGCGATGGGTGGCTCTCATGGGCCTATTCGATTTGCTGCCGGCCGATTCGTCTGAAATCGCCCAAACATCGTCCTGGCTGGCCCGGTTTCCAGCCTACGCCGCCTGCGACAGCCGCTCCGACGCCATGCGATAGGAGATCGCCTCGGCCAGATGAATGCGGCTGACCGTCTCGCAGTCGTCGAGATCGGCCAGCGTGCGGGCAACCTTCAGCACACGATGATAGGCGCGCGCCGAAAAGCCGAGCTTCTCGCTGGCCTCGCCAAGCAGCGCCATGCCATTGGCATCGGGCCTAGCGATGTCCTCGATGACGCCGGGCGCGCAATGGGCATTGAGTGTCTCGCCGGCGAGACCGCGCGCCTCGAAGCGCAGCCGCTGGATCTGGCGGGCACGGCTGACCCGCCCGGCGACGATCGCGCTCGGTTCCGTCCGCGCCGGTTTGATCAGGTCGCTGGCCGAAACCGCCGGCACGTCGACCTTGAGATCGATACGGTCGAGCAGCGGCCCGGAGATGCGGGCCTGGTAGTCGATGCGGCAACGGTCGCCGCGCAGGCAACGATAGCCGGGCTCGCCGGCCATGCCGCATCGGCACGGATTCATCGCGGCAACCAACTGGATGCGCGCCGGATAGGTAACCCGATGGTTGGCGCGCGCGATCATGCAGTCTCCGCTTTCCAGCGGCTGGCGCAGCGCATCCAGCGTCTGCGGCGAGAATTCGGGAAACTCATCGAGGAACAGCACACCGTGATGGGCAAGCGAGACCTCGCCCGGACGGGCCCGCAGCCCGCCGCCGACCATGGCAGCCATGGAGGCGGAATGATGCGGCGCCCGGAACGGCCGCCTGTCGGTCAATTTGCCTTCGGCCAGCTCGCCGGCGACCGAGGCGATCATCGACACTTCCAGAAGTTCCTTCGGCGCCAGCGGCGGCAGGATGGACGGCAGGCGCTGGGCCAGCATGGATTTGCCGGATCCGGGCGGTCCAACCATCAAGAGATTGTGCCCGCCGGCGGCGGCAACCTCCAGCGCCCGCTTGGCGCTTTCCTGCCCCTTGATGTCGGCGAGATCGGGCAGGTCGCGGGCGCCGTGGTGCACGCCGGGTTCCGGCCGCGACAGAACCTGCGTGCCGCGGAAATGATTGGCCATGGCGATCAGGCTGCGCGGCGCCAAAATGTCGATATCGGGCCCGGCCCACGCCGCCTCCGGGCCGCAGGCATGGGGGCAGATCAGCCCGCGCCCTTCGGCATTGGCGCCGATCGCCGCCGGCAGCGCGCCGGCCACCGCCGCGATCGTGCCGTCCAGCGAAAGCTCGCCCAGTACGACATAGGCCGCCAGCATATCGCCGGGGATGGCGCCAAGCGCCGCCATCAGGCCAAGCGCGATCGGCAAATCGTAATGGCTGCCTTCCTTGGGCAGGTCCGCCGGTGCGAGATTGACCGTCACCTTGCGCGCCGGCATCGACAGTCCGGAGGCGTGAAGGGCCGCCTGCACCCGCTCGCGGCTTTCGGCGACCGCCTTGTCCGGCAGGCCGACGATCTGCATGCCGACCTTGCCGGGCGCGACCATCACCTGCACATCGACAGGCACGGCCTCGATGCCCTGGAATGCAACCGTACGGACCCGCGAAACCATGCTGCCCCCGAAGCAGTGGCCGCCCATGTCCGGGCGATCAAGTCTGGCTAACGGCCGAAGACAAGCATGGATTATCGATCAAAGCAAGAACAATAAGGGAACATCGTCGCGCCCAGGCTGTAGGCCGGGTTGTATGCGGTTGAATCGGGCGGAACATCGCCAACTCCACCGCTTAGAGGTGCCGGGTCTCCGCGGGCGTCGAACCCCAGTCGTCGTTGCGGCCGTCGCGATAGGTCACGGGGGCAGCCATCAGTTCGTCGATGTCGACGCCATCCAGGCAGGCGACATTGATATTGAAATAGGTGGCGCCGGTCATGTTGGGTGTGTCCACCCGCTCGAAGCCCCGCACGCCGCAATGTTTGCAGAAGAAGTGGTGCGCGACGTCGTTCTTGCCCTGGTAGTCGGTCAGCTCGCTTTCGCCGGCGACAAGGCGGAATGTTTCCGCGCGCGCCTCCACGGACCACAGCCGCATCTTGGTGCAGATCGTGCAGTTGCATTTCCCCGTACCGGCAGCGATGTCGACATCCGCCTCGAAGCGGACGGCGCCGCAATGGCAACTGCCGGTATAGGTCTTCAGGGTCACCGCTTCGCCTCCACCGCGTCCCAGAACAGGGCGGCGATGTCGGCGCCGCCAAAACGCTTCACCTCGCGGATGCCGGTCGGCGAGGTGACGTTGATCTCAGTCATGTAGTCGCCGATCACGTCGATGCCGACAAGGATAAAACCGCGTTCCCTCAGCGCCGGGCCGATGCGGGCGCAGATCTCGCGTTCGCGTGCCGTCAGTTCGGTCTTCTCGGCGCGGCCTCCGACATGCATGTTGGAGCGCGATTCCGTGTCCGACGGCACCCGGTTGATGGCGCCGACAGGCTCGCCATCGATCAGGATGATACGCTTGTCGCCCTTGCGCACGTCCTTCAGGTAGCGCTGGACGATATAGGGTTCGCGGAACAGCTGGCCGAACATTTCCAACAGCGAGCCGAGATTGCGGTCGGCCTCGTGCAGGTGGAAGATGCCGGCGCCGCCATTGCCGTAGAGCGGCTTGACGATGATGTCGCCGAACTCCTTGCGGAAGGCGGCAACCTCCTGCGGATCCTTGGTGATCAGCGTTTCCGGCATCAGGTCGGCGAATTCGGTGACGAAGATCTTCTCCGGGCTGTTGCGCACCCAGGCCGGGTCGTTGACCACCAGCGTCTTCGGATGGATGCGCTCCAGAATGTGCGTGGTGGTGATGTAGTTCATGTCGAAGGGCGGGTCCTGGCGCAGCAGGATCACGTCCATTTCCGACAGGTCGGTGCGCACTGGCGCGCCAAGGGTGAAATGGTCGCCCTTCACATCGCGCACCTGCATTTCCTCGATGCGGGCGAACACCTTGCCGTCGCGCATGGAAAGCCGGTCCGGCGTGTAGTGGAAGAGCTGGTGGCCGCGCCGCTGCGCTTCCAGCGACAGCGCGAACGACGTGTCGCCGGCGATGTTCACGGTCGAGACATGGTCCATCTGGACGGCGACTTTGAGGGGCATGGAGGGTCTCCGGTGAGCGCGATATTTCCAGGTGGCGATGATGTAGCGCCTGGCATTCGTGCTGCCAATCCACCAGTCGAATCTTCTAGCGACCGGGAGTTGTGTTTCAGCGAAATCTTAAGGCTTTGCTGCCCATAGTCCCCGCTGCTTGGGTTGATGGGAGGGATGCGTTGGGCGCGCTCGCTAAGAAGTTCGACAAGGCGGTTACAGCTCCTACCATCGAGCCGACGCCGGACGTCCTGGAACTGACTATCCTCATGCCTTGCCTCAACGAGGCCGAGACCATCGCAACTTGTATCTTGAAGGCAAAGAGCTTTCTGGGCCGCTCAGGAATATCGGGCGAAGTGTTGATCGCAGACAATGGCAGCACGGACGGTTCCCAGCATATTGCTACGACCTTTGGGGCACGTGTCGTGCCAGTCACCGAAAAAGGGTATGGCGCGGCTTTGCAAGGCGGCATCGCCGCTGCTCGAGGCCGCTTCATCATCATGGGTGATGCCGACGATTCCTACGACTTCGAGCAGCTCGACGCGTTCATCGAGCGCTTGCGCGGTGGCGCTGACCTTGTCATGGGCAACCGTTTTAAGGGTGGCATCGAGCCTGGAGCGATGCCAATGCTGCATCGATATCTGGGCAATCCCGTCCTGTCGTTCTTGGGCAGGCTGTTTTTTAGCATCAGGACGAACGATTTTCATTGCGGCCTGCGTGGTTTCAAAGCCGAGCGAATCCGCACATTGAACCTGCAGACTACAGGTATGGAATTCGCCTCCGAGATGGTGGTGCGCAGCGCGCTCGCCGGATTTGTTATCGACGAAGTGCCCACGACCTTGAAACCGGACGGTCGCAGCCGCCCCCCACACCTCAAGACGTGGCGCGACGGTTGGCGCCATCTGAAATTCCTCCTGATGTACAATCCGCGCTGGCTGTTCTTCATACCGGGTGCGGCGTTGTGCGGCATCGGCACGCTATTTGGAGCATTGCTGGTGTTCGGGCCGCTAAGGGTAATCGACAATCTCTCTCTCGACCTCAACACCTTCGTCGCGGCTTGCTTCATGGTCGTTGCCGGCATGCAGCTCATCACCTTCGGAGCGATCTCGCGCACCTACGCCGAAAACATGGGCATCCTGCCATCCAATCGCCGCTCCGGCTGGCTTAGCCACACCATTACCGTCGACCGGCTCGCGGCCAATGCAGGCATTTGCTTTGCGGCAGGCCTGGGCTTCTTAGGCTACGCGGTATTTCGCTGGGCAAGCCTCGATTTCGGGCCACTGAACGATTCCGAACTTCCCCGCATCGTCGTCCTCGGCCTTACCCTCATCGTTATTTCGTTTCAGGCGTTTTTCTCGGCATTTCTGCTCGGCGTGCTGGAGATTCCGCTGAAACAGCGAAAGGCTGACGGCGACATCTCCGTCGGCAGCCCGTAGACGATGGTCATAACGGCGCAGAACTTCCTTCGCAGTCGCCTGACGCGCTTCGTCATCGTCGGCGCAGGTGCCAATCTCCTGCTATTCGCGCTGACCTATATTCTGCTGCGGTGCGGCGTGCCTGCGCTTCTCGCAGGCGCAGCGGGATATGCGGCAGCCTTCGGAGCAGCCTATCTCGCGCAGCGGGACTGGACCTTCGGAGGCATGCATCGCGACAATTCGCCGTTGCCGCGCTATGCTATGGCACAACTCGCTTGCGCTGCTACATCGAGCCTGGTCGGGCATATCTGCACCAGCCGCCTGGCCATGGCGCCATCGGCAGCGTCGCTGACCGTTACGATCACCGCAGCCTTCATGAGTTACGTCGTGACCTCGCGATGGGTCTTCGTGTCTGAAGACAGACACTGAGCGCCTCGCTTTCGCAGCCCAGCAATAAAGTGCAGATTCCGGTCGCAGACGAGGCTGGCCGGCAAGGGATAGAGCGAGAGGTTCTCGCGCCAGTTTCGAACTTCGATGCCCGCACCGCGGAATGCCACGCCCCATTCGGCCCGGCTCAGATAATTGTAAGGCAGGCGAACATCGTGCCCCTTATTGCCGACCCAATCCATGACGCGCAGGGTCGTGTATGCGGCGAAGCCTTCGCGCAGGTGATCCTTGATCACCACTCCCTCGCGCGCCACCCGGACAGCTTCGGCGAGGAGCCGGGCTGGATGGTCGGTATGATGCAGCACGTCGACAATGGTGACCCAGTCGAAGGAACCGTCGCCCGCCGGGATCGTCTCGCCGTCAAAGCGTTCGACCGGGATATGCGTGTGTGGCCGCAGCATGACGTCGATGCCGCGAAAGGTCAGTCCCGGCTTGATGTCCATGATCGCACGCGCGATCGACCCGTCGCCGCAGCCGAGGTCGAGAACGCTGCCCGTGGCGCTCATTTCTTCCGCCAGACACGTTGAGAGGACCCGAACGCGGCGCCGGAACACCGCCCGGTCATGGATTGTGTTGAGAACCCTCTTCTCCGCCGTCTTCAAAAAGCTCACCTGGGACATCTGACCTTCCGTGACGATGCCCGCGCCTCTCGATCGCGCGGTCGTCCCAAGCTATCCTCAATGGGTTAAGACGAGGTTCGTCCGAATCCGCGCCGCCCAATGCAGGGCTGGAACGCTGTTTTACAGTTTGTTGAAGGCTGCCTGCTTAGACTGCCGCTTCTGGCTGCTGCATCGATCGCGAACATGAAAACACAGGCTAATCCCGCCAACGAGTTCCTGAAGCCTTGGCCGTTACACGGCTGGCGAAGCGACCTCGCCTTCGCGGCAGGTGCCGCGATGTTGCTTGTGGCGATCGAGGCGTGCATCGGATTTCCAACCCTCACCAATGCCGGGGGAGACAACGACAGCCAGATGCGGTTGGTCGAAGTGCGGGATCTCCTCAGCGGACAAGGCTGGTTCGACCTGCACCAGTACCGTATGGGGCCGCAGGGTGGTTTTATCATGCACTGGTCGCGGTTGGTGGATGCACCCTTGGCCGCGCTGATCACGACAGCCCACGCGCTCGGCCTATCCATGCCTGCGGCGGAGACTTTTGCGAAAATCGTCTGGCCAACGTTGATGTGCTGGTGGACGGTCTTCTTCATTGTTCAGGCGGCGCGCCAGTACGGTGGAAATGCGGCGGGCGTGCCGGCACTCGTCATCGCGGCGGCAGGGCCTTTCTTTATCGGCCTCTATCAACCCGGCAACATCGATCACCACAACGTACAGCTTATGCTCGTCGCGGCGAGCCTTTACTTCTTGCTGAACGCACCACATTGGCGGCCGGCGGCCACCCTGTCAGGAGTATGCGCGGGCCTAACACTCGCCGTCGGCATGGAGACCGCCCCGCTGGTCGTGGTGACCGGCCTCGGCGTGGCGGCGCTGTTCTTCATGCATGGTGAGCGGGAGGCGCGCACCGCCTTTGGCTTTGGGCTAGGCTTCGCCGGCGTCTCGTCCGTTATCTTTGTCACCACCATCGCGCCATCCAACTGGAACGTTGCGACCTGCGACGGCTTTTCTGTCATACAGTTCGTGCTCGCAGCCCTTGCCGGCTTCGGTCTTGCGGCCACCGCTTCCGTCGGCAGCGTTCGCGCCAGCCGGTCATACAGATTGGTCGCGCTTCTCCTGCTGGGGATCGTGGTAGTCACGGTTGTCGCTGTCTTTTTCCCGCAATGCCTGCGCAGCCCCTATGCCGGTCTCGATCCCCGCCTGCATACATTGTGGCTGGATAAAATATCCGAGGTGCAGTCGCTGTTCCAACTCGCGACCGACAACCGCGCGATGTTGTTCGGTGCCTATGCTACGCCGCTGATTGCGCTCGCGCTTGTGCTGCGTCGCCTGTTGCGCGGCGACCGGCGACGAGAGGTCTTCGTCGTCGGCGTGCTTCTCCTGACCGCCTTGACGATCAGCGTCTGGCAGGTGCGGGGTACAAATTTCACGATCGCGCTTGCCGCCATCCCGCTGGCAGCCTGGGTGGCAAGCTGGCGCGAATACGCGACGAACTTCCCTTCGGCAAAAACAACGCTGGCGTCCGTCGCGGTCTGGCTGGTTTCACTGAACGCCGTCTGGAGCGTCAGCGCCTCGACGATTTCGGTAATCGCCGAAAGCGAAACGAGCCCGGTCGCCGGTCAAAGCTGCGAGACGCCCGGCGATTATCTCGCTCTGGCGGCGCAACCGGCCACGACTGTTATGGCCATATCCAATCTCGGCTCTCTGATACTTGCCAATACAGGGCAGCGCGTGCTGGCCGGCCCCTATCATCGCAATGGCGAGGGCAACCTCCTCGTTCTGGACGCATTCACCGGCACATCGACGGCCGCTGAAGCGGTCGTACGCGGCCAGCATATCGGGCTGGTTGCCTTGTGTCGTGGCAATTCCGAGACTCGTTTTCTCGCGGGTCAAAGCCCCGACGGGTTCCTCGCAGCGCTCATCAAGGGCCAGGTACCGTCCTGGCTGGAGCCTGTTGCCGGCACCGAGGGCAAGGCCCTTGAACTGTATCGCGTCAGAACCGGCTAACGGTTTATCGCGCCGGATAATTTTTCATCGCTCGGGAAGCGCCGGCTTATATTCGAGATACCTTTCTTAAACGGTTTGATGTCAGTCTCATAAGAAATACCAGAATAAGAACAGGGACGCCGATGCAAACCTCGTTTGGCACCGGGCAGACGAACAGGGAGAATACGGATCTGGCTTTCACAGATCCGTTGACTGGCCTCGGCAATCACCGCCGCTTCTTCGACAAGGTCGAACGCCTCATTTCCGATCGCTCGGACGACCCGGCACCCTTTGCCGTCGGCATTCTGGACCTCGATGGCTTCAAGCCGATCAACGATCTGTTCGGCCACAAGGCCGGCGACGACATCCTGATCCAGGTGGCGATGCGCCTGCGCGCCTCGATGGACAGCTATTCCACCGTCTGCCGCATCGGCGCCGACGAGTTCGCCTTCCTTTATCCGATGGTGTTCAGCGAGGAGGCGGCGACCGAAAAGGCGCGCATGCTGATCGAAATCCTGTCGGCGCCCTATGACGTCGGCGAACGCACCGCCAGGCTGTCGGCATCGACCGGCTGCTCGCTGTTTTATTCCGGCGACGAGACCACCGAGATCCTGCTCAACAAGGCGGAGACGGCGCTTTATCACGCCAAGCGCTCTGGCCGTGGCCAGGTCGTCGTCTACACACGCGAGATGGAAGAAGCGGCCAAGCGCGTCACCCGCATCGAACAGGCGCTGCGCCGGGCGGTTTCGGCCGGCGAGGTCGAGCCGCATTTCCAGCCGATCGTCGATCTGGCCACCCGTCGCACCATCGGCTTCGAGGCACTGGCGCGCTGGTCGGACCCGGATTTGGGCCCGGTATCGCCGGCCGTCTTCATTCCGATCGCCGAGGAGCGCGGCATCATCGGGCCGCTGTCCCAGCTTGTTCTGCGCAAGGCCACGGAAGCGGCGCGCGGCTGGCCGGCGGATTTGTTCCTGTCCTTCAACCTGTCGCCGTCCCAGCTGGTCGACCAGAACACCGGGCTGCACATCCTGTCGATCCTCGAGCGCACCGGCTTCGACCCGCGCCGACTGGAAATCGAGATCACCGAAACCGGCCTGATGAACGACCCGGTCTCGGCCGAAAAGATCGTCGAGGATTTGCGGCGGGTCGGCATCCGCGTTTCGCTGGACGATTTCGGCACCGGCCAGTCTTCGCTCGGCCGCTTGCGCGAGTTCAACTTCGACAAGCTGAAGATCGACCGGGCCTTCGTGTCGTCTATCCTCGACGACCGTCCGTCGGAACATATCATCCGCGCCATTCTCGCCATGTGCGAGGGCCTTGGCATGGATGTCGTGGCCGAAGGCATCGAGGAGGAGGCGCAGGCCGACCGTCTCGCGCAGTTCGGTTGCGCTGGTGGCCAGGGATATCTGTTCGGCAAACCGGCCAATGCCGATGCTACGCTGGGCTATCTGCGCGATTCCTTCCGCGGCGCGCTGCGCGCCAAGGCGGTCTAACCCGCTCCAGGGGCAAACCCGCCGCCGCGTTTCGGCCCAATTCCTTCCCCGTTTCTCCTTTTGTCAGACAAAATGAAGCGGCGCGCATTTTCACGCTTGCCCGTGGCAGGCCGCTGGCTAGGATGCGGCGCCGTCAGGCCAGAGCGCCGCGTGTCCATTCCGACACGAAGGACGCTCCAGCACTATGCGTTGCGGAGGAAGTCGTCATGATGCCATCGGCGCGGTTTGCCGATCTGGAAGGTGCGTCGGTGCTGATCACCGGCGGCGGTACAGGCATCGGTGCCAGGCTGACGGAGGGTTTCGCACGCCAGGGTGCCAGGGTTGCCTTCATCGACATCGCCGAAGCGCCGAGCCGGCTGCTTTGCGAGGCGCTTGCCCGGGAAGCCGCTCATGCGCCGCTTTTCCTCAAGGCGGACCTGCGCGACATCGAAGCCTTGCGCGGCGCCGTTCAAGCGGCGGCTCAGGCGCATGGGCCGATCACCGTTCTGGTCAACAACGCCGCCAACGATATCCGCCACGATGCGGAGACGGTGACACCGAGCGAATGGGACGACAATCTGTCGATCAACCTTCGCCCGCATTTCTTCACCGCCCAGGCGGTGGTGCCCGGCATGCAGAAGGCCGGACGTGGCGCCATCGTCAATTTCACCTCGACGTCCTTCATGCTGAACATGGGCGACATGCCGGCCTATACGGCCGCCAAGGCCGGCATCATCGGCCTCACCAAGGGGCTCGCCGGCCGCTACGGCAAGGACGGCATTCGCGTCAACGCCATCGCGCCGGGCTGGGTCATCACCGAGCGCCAGCGTCAGCTTTGGGTCAGCGGCGATAAGCTGGAAGCCCACATCGCCCGCCAGGCGATCCCGCGCGAAATGGGGCCGGACGACATGGTCGGGCCATGCCTCTTCCTTGCTTCCGACGCATCGGCGATGCTGACCGCCCAGACGCTAATCGTCGACGGAGGTCTGCTATGAACGCGTCGCCTGCGATTGCCGCAATCGACTGGGGTACGACCAGGCTGCGTGCCTGGCTGCTCGACGGCGCCGGCCGGGTTTTGGCCGAACAGCGCGGCGACGACGGGCTGATCACCGCGCGTGAGGCCGGCTTCTCGGCCGTTCTCGAACGGCATCTGGCGGCCATGCGGGCCCCGGCGACCTTGCCCGTCGTCATTTGCGGCATGGCGGGTTCGCGCCAGGGCTGGATCGAGGCGCCCTATGTCGATGTGCCGGCCCCGATCGACGCCATCCTGCGGGGCGCCATCCGCGTGCCGGGAACGACGCGCGACATCCGCATCGTGCCGGGTCTCGCGCAGCGACTGGCCGACGCGCCGGACGTGATGCGCGGCGAAGAAACGCAATTGGCCGGAGCCGGCCTGCCGGCGACCGGCAGGCATGTCGTCTGCATGCCCGGCACCCATTCGAAATGGGTGGTCGTCGACAATGGCGCGGTCGCCGGTTTCGGTACCTGGCCGACGGGCGAATTGTTCTCCGTTCTGGCGACGCATTCCATCCTGCGCCATTCGCTGGGCGAACAACCTGCTCCGGTCATCCCGGACAACGCACAGTTCCACCGCTGGTGCAGGCAGGCGCTGGAGGAAGGTGGCGATGTCTCGTCGCGGCTGTTTGCCGTTCGCGCCGCCGGGCTGCTGCAGGACCTCAAGGCCGACGATGCCGCCGCCCGTCTGTCCGGTCTGCTGATCGGCGGCGAGATCGCTTCGGCCTTGCGCCGCTATCCGGTCGGCGACGCGCCGGTTGTGCTGGTCGGTTCGGGGGCGCTTGCCGCGCTCTACGGCGCGGCATTGGAGATGGCGGGGCTTGTCGTCAGACAGGTCGATGCCGACGTTGCCGTGCGTGCGGGCCTGTTCGCGGCGGCGCGCCAGAACGGCATGATTGCCGGCAAGGAACAGAGCGCATGAGCCAGACAGCCCCATTTCCGCAGTTGAAGCGCGGCCTTGTCGCCATATTGCGCGGCTTGAAGCCCAGCGAGGCGGTGGCCGTCGCCGGCGCGGTTTATCAGGCCGGCATCGAGGCGATCGAAGTGCCGCTGAATTCGCCGGACCCGTTCACCTCCATCGCTGCCATCGTCCAGGCATTGCCGAAAACCGCGCTGATCGGCGCCGGCACGGTGCTTACCTCTGCCGACGTCGATGCGTTGCAGGGCGCGGGCGGGCGGCTGCTGGTCAGCCCCAACATCGATGCCGAGGTGATGAAACGCGCCGCTCATCACCGCCTGGTCACCATGCCCGGCGTGCTCACCCCGACGGAGGCGTTCCTGGCCATTCGGCTCGGTGCGTCCGCGCTCAAGTTTTTCCCCGCGAGTGTCATTGGCCCCGGTGGCATCGCCGCCATGCGCGCCGTCCTGCCGGCCAGCACGCCGGTGGGCGCCGTCGGCGGTGTCTCGGAAAAGGATTTCGCCGGCTACAAGACGGCCGGCGTCACCGTCTTTGGCCTGGGGTCGAGCCTGTTCAAGCCGGGCATGACAGTGGCCGAGGTCGCGGCGCGGGCCGAGGCGGCGGTCGCTGCCTGGGATGCGGTTTTCGGAGAGAAATAATGGCTGGTATCGTCTCGGTTCTTTCGGAAACCATCTGCGAACTTGGCGAAGGGCCGAGCTACGACCCGGCGACGGGCTCGCTGTTCTGGTTCAACATCGTCCACGGCCAGTTGCTCGAGCGCGGCCGCAGCGGCGTCACCAAGGTGCATGAACTCGGCCAGATGGCGAGCGCCATCGCCATCATCGACGACAAGCGGCAATTGGTTTTCACCGAAACCGGGCTGCATGTGCGTGACGTTGCCACCGGCAAACTCACCCTGCACACGCCGGTCGAGGCCGACAATGCCGGCACCCGTTCCAACGACGCGCGGGTGCATCCGTGCGGGGCGTTCTGGGTGGGCACGATGAGCAAGACGCACGCGAAGAATGCGGGTGCCATCTACTGGTTCTTCAAGGGCGAGCTGCGCCGGCTTTTTGACGGCATCACCATACCGAATTCTATCGCCTTCAGCGAGGACGGCGCCGTTGCCTATTATGTCGACAGCGATGTCAAACTGTTGATGCGCGTCGATTGCGATCCGGCCACCGGCCTGCCGGTCGGCGAGCCGAAGCTGTTCGGCGATCATCGGCAGAGCCCGGGCGATGTCGACGGCTCGGTGGTCGACCGCGACGGCATCCTGTGGAATGCCTGCTGGGGCGCCAGCGCCGTCAATGCCTATGCGCCGGACGGCAAGCTGGTGCGCTCCATCCCGATGCCGGTGCTGCAGCCGTCCTGCCCGGCTTTTTTCGGCGCGGAAGCCGACCGGCTGGCTATCACCTCTGCCTGGGCCGACCAGGACGAGGCGACCCGCGCGGCCGACCCTCAGGGCGGCAAGACGTTCCTGATCGATTTTCCGGTGCGCGGCCGCTTCGAGCCACGCGTGGCGATCTGATGGGCCTGTCGCCGGCGTTGCGGCAAAGGTCGATTTCCTAGGAACCCACCGGGTTCGCGGCGGCGAGACTGACGCCGTTTCCCATCGGACCCGCCGCCATGCCGCATCCACGCCTCCTGCTTGTCTACGAACCGGAAAAGGCCTGTTTCGATCGCCTCGTCGCGGACGGCCACGCGCCGGAGCGGGCGGCGGAAATTTCCTCCTATCTCGCCCAGTCGACCGATCTGGCGCCGGAGTTCGCCGCGATCGAACGCGCGGCTGCCGATCGCGGCCTCGGCTTCTCGGCCGTGGAGTTGGATGAAGCTGCCGCTGTGCTCGGCAAGGCGGACCGGGATACCACGCTGGTCTGGACGCTGACCGACGGCATCGCCTATTTCCGCGGTGGCGCGGCACCTGCGCTCGCGCGGCTTGCCGGCCTGAGAACAATTGGTGCCGACGATTCGCTGTTCGCGCTGTGCCAGGACAAATTCCGCTCGGGCGCGGTGCTCGGCGCGCTCGGCCTGCCGGTGCCGCAGGCGGGTCTCGCGCGTGACGGACGCTGGCTGGTCGAGCCGCCGGCCTCGGCCAAGGGCTGGTTCGTCAAGCCGAACCGGCTCGGCGCCAAGATCGGCATCTGGCCGGATTCGCATTGCCACGATCTCGGCCAGGCGCTGGAACTCAGCCGCCGGGTATTCCGACACTATGGCGACGACGTGGTGGTGCAGCCCTATGTCGCCGGTCGCAACGTGCGGGCCTCCTTCCTGGATGTCACCGCAAACGGCGATATGTCGGCGCTCGGCGTCTTCCTGGTCGAATCCGGCGGTGACTTCCAGACCATGGCCGACAGCCTCGCGCTTTACGGCGATACGGGCACCGCGGCGAAGGCGACGGGTGCCTATGTCGAACCCGAACTTGTTGCGCTTGCCGACAGCCAGCCGGCGGCCGATGCCGGGATCCGCCGCATCGCGCAGCGGCTGGTGAGCGGACTTGGTCTGCGCGACGTCTTTTCCATCGACCTGCGTGTCGAGGCCGACGATACGATCCATCTCATCGAATTCGAAGTCTGTCCCGGCTTGCCCTGTTTCGACTTCCGCGCCTATTGTCGCGCCCGTTGGTCCATGAGCCTTGCCGAGGCCATGGCCGAAACCGCGGCCCGTCGCCTGGCGGGCTGATTTATAAGATTATCCGATCCGCTTGGGTTGGTGCCGCGCCGACCGGCGCAGGCGAGGGAGGACCGCACGACATGACCGAAGCTTTCATCTGCGACTATATCCGCACGCCGATCGGACGCTTTGGGGGTGTGCTGGCTTCGGTGCGTACGGATGATCTCGGTGCCGTGCCGCTCAGGGCCCTGATGGCGCGCAATCCCGGTGTCGATTGGGCGGCCGTCGACGACGTGGTCTATGGCTGCGCCAACCAGGCCGGCGAGGACAACCGCAACGTCGCGCGCATGGCGCTGCTGCTTGCCGGCCTGCCCGTCGCGGTACCGGGTTCGACGGTCAACAGGCTGTGCGGGTCGGGCATGGACGCGGTCGGTATCGCCGCACGCGCCATCAAGGCCGGCGAGGCCGAACTGATGATCGCCGGCGGTGTCGAATCGATGAGCCGTGCCCCCTTCGTCATGCCCAAGGCCGAGACCGCCTTTTCGCGCCACGCCGAAATCCACGACACCACCATCGGCTGGCGCTTCGTCAACCCGCTGATGAAGAAGCAGTACGGTATCGATTCCATGCCGGAGACCGGCGAGAACGTCGCCGAGCAGTTTTCCGTCAGCCGCGCCGATCAGGATGCCTTCGCCGTGCGCAGTCAGGACAAGGCCGTGGCCGCGCAGGCCA
This sequence comes from Mesorhizobium sp. YL-MeA3-2017, assembly GCF_030814575.1. Lineage (NCBI taxonomy): Bacteria > Pseudomonadati > Pseudomonadota > Alphaproteobacteria > Hyphomicrobiales > Phyllobacteriaceae > Mesorhizobium > Mesorhizobium sp. YL-MeA3-2017. The sequence goes on from NZ_JAUSVH010000001.1 coordinate 3,116,185, forward strand.
ATGGCCGATTGGGCAAGGAGATTGTCGCGGTGACGATCCCGCAGAAGAAAGGCGAGGCGACCGTCGTCGACAAGGACGAGCATCCGCGCGCCGGCACCACGGTCGAAACGCTGGCCAGGCTGGCGACGCCGTTCCGCAAGGAAGGCGGCACGGTGACGGCGGGCAACGCGTCGGGCGTCAATGACGGTGCTGCTGCACTGATCGTTGCCTCGGAAGCGGCGGCCCGCAAGCATGGCCTGACCCCCATCGCCCGCATTCTCGGCAGCGCCACGGCCGGCGTCGAGCCGCGCATCATGGGCATCGGTCCGGTGCCGGCGACGCAGAAGCTCTGTGCGCGCCTCGGCCTCACGCCGTCGCAATTCGACGTCGTCGAACTCAACGAGGCTTTCGCCGCGCAGGGCATTGCCGTGTTGCGCCAACTCGGCCTGGCCGAGGATGCCGCACATATCAATCCGAATGGCGGCGCCATCGCGCTCGGCCATCCCCTCGGCATGTCGGGTGCCCGCATCACCGGCACGGCGGCGCTGGAATTGCGCGAACGCGGCGCTCGTTTCGCGCTCGCCACCATGTGCATCGGCGTCGGTCAGGGCATCGCCATTGCGCTTGAGCGCGTCTGAACGAAAACCTGTTTTAACCCAATCCACTTCTGTCCATCAAATGCTCGTTGCCGGGCAGGGTGGTGGCGGATATGGTTGTTCGAGGCTTCAACAAATAACGAGCCTTTCCGGCGCAACGACGTCGCGTCCCGAACGGGGAACCAGGGGCGACGAAAACAAGGATATTCCGATGATGATGCAAACCATTGCTCTGCGTTCGCGCGGCCTGCTGGCTGGCGCCGCCCTTTCCGCACTCGTCTTCGCCGGAGCGCCCGCATGGGCAGACACGCCGCCCGACACGCTGGTCCAGGCCTGGGCGATCGACGACATCATCTCGCTTGATCCCGCCGAAGCCTTCGAGCTTTCCACAGGCGAAATCACCGGCAACACCTACGACATGCTGGTCCGGCTCGACGTCAACGACACCACCAAGGTGGTCGGCGGCATCGCCGAAAGCTGGACCGTTTCGGATGACGGCCTCACCTACACCTTCAAGCTGAAGCCGGGCCTGAAATTCGCTTCCGGCAACCCGATCTCGGCCGCAGACGTCGCCTGGTCGTTCGAGCGCGCCGTCAAGCTGAACAAGAGCCCGGCCTTCATCATCCAGCAGTTCGGCCTCACCGGCGACAACGTCGCTGAAAAGGCCAAGGCGACCGACGCCTCGACCTTTGTCTTCACCGTCGACAAGGGCTATGCGCCGAGCTTCGTGCTCAACTGCCTGACCGCCACGGTGGCGGCGGTGGTCGACAGCAAGCTGGTCAAGGAACATGTGGCTGCCGCGACGCCGACCGCCGAATACAAGTTCGACAACGATTTCGGCAATGCCTGGATGAAGACCGGCTATGCCGGTTCCGGCCCGTTCAAGACGCGCGAATGGCGCGCCAACGAGGTCGTGGTGCTGGAGCGCAACGACAATTATTACGGCACCAAGGCCCATATGGCGCGTGTCATCTATCGCCACGTGAAGGAGAGCGCCGCCCAGCGCCTGCTGCTGGAGAAAGGCGACATTGACGTGGCGCGCAATTTGCAGCCGGGCGACTACAGCTCGGTCGGCAAGAATGCCGATCTCGCCACCATCTCGAAGCCGAAGAGCACGGTCTACTACGTCAGCCTCAACCAGAAGAACCCGAACCTCTCCAAGCCCGAGGTGCGCGAGGCCTTCAAATATCTGATCGACTACGATGCGCTCGGCGACACGCTGCTCAACGGCATCGGCGTCGTCCACCAGGACTTCCTGCCCAAGGGTATCCTGGGTGCCGTGGACGAGAAGCATTATAAGCTGGACGTTGCCAAGGCGAAGGAGCTGTTGGCCAAGGCCGGGCTGAAGGACGGTTTCACCATCACTCTGGACACGCGCAGCGGCCAGCCGGAATCCGGTGTCGCCGAATCGATTCAGCAGACGGCGGCCCAGGCCGGCATCAAGATCGAGCTCGTACCGGAAGACTTCAAGCAGCTGTTGACCCGCTATCGCGCGCGCCAGCACGACATGGCCATCCTGCAGTGGGGCGTCGACTATTGGGATCCGAATTCCAACTCGGAAACCTTCGCCACCAATCCCAACAACGCCGACGATTCGAAGAACAAGACGCTGGCCTGGCGCAATGCCTGGAACGTGCCAGCGGAAATCCAGAAGGAATCGGCGGCCGCGCTCCTGGAACGCGACACCGACAAGCGTATCAAGATGTACGAGGATCTGCAGACCAAGATCCGCGAACAGGGCCCGTTCAACTTCATCTGGCAGCAGACCGAGGTTGCCGGACTGCGCAAGAACGTCCAGGGCCTGAAGCTGGGGCCGACCTTCGACACCAACTTCCTGGCCCCGGTCACCAAGTAACACCCCGGAGCACCCGGTTCCTTGTCGCTCGTCCAGTCTCATGAGCCGGCGCGGAGGCGTAAAAACGCCTCCGCGCTTCTGCTCGCGCTCCTGCGCTTCGTCTTCGTCGCCGCGGTCACCTTCCTCGGGCTGATCGCGGTTACCTTCTTCATCGGCCGCGTCATGCCCATCGATCCCGTCCTGGCGATCGTCGGCGATCGCGCGCCGGCCAGCGTCGTCGCCGCGGCGCGCCAGCAATATGGTTTCGACCTGCCGGTCTGGCAGCAGTTTCTCCTCTATCTGAAGAAGGCGCTGACCGGCGATTTCGGCACTTCCATCCTGTCGACCTATCCGGTCATGCAGGACATCCGCCGCGTTTTCCCGGCCACGCTGGAACTGGCGACGGTCGGCACGGTGATCGGCGTGGCGTTCGGCATTCCGCTCGGCGTGCTCGCCGCCGTCAAGCGCGGCTCCTTCATCGACCAGGCGGTGCGGGTCGTCGGCCTCATCGGCTATTCGATGCCGATTTTCTGGTTGGGCCTGCTCGGTCTGCTGGTCTTCTATGCCCGGCTCGGCTGGGTCGAAGGGCCGGGCCGCATCGGCATCGCCTATGAATACACCTTCACGCCCGTCACCGGGCTCTATCTGCTCGACGCCATAATCCAGCGCGACTGGTCGGCATTCAAGGACATCTTCTCCCACATCATCCTGCCGGCTTCGCTGCTCGGCTATGTTTCCATGGCCTATATCAGCCGCATGACGCGGTCGTTCATGCTGAACGAGCTCTCGCAGGAATATGTCGTCGCCGCCCGCGCCAAGGGCCTGTCGGAAGCGCGCATCATCTGGGGGCATGCCTTGCGCAATTCCGCGGTGCCGCTGGTCACCGTCATCGCCTTGTCCTACGCCACATTGCTCGAGGGCTCGGTGCTGACCGAGACGGTGTTCTCCTGGCCCGGCATCGGCCTTTATTTGACCAATTCGCTGCAGAACGCCGACATGAACGCTGTGCTGGGCGCCACCATCATGATCGGCGCGGTCTTCATCGGCCTCAATCTTCTTTCCGATCTGCTCTACCAGCTGCTCGACCCGAGGACGCGGACATGAATGTGTCGGACACTGCGGCAATGAGCTGGCGCGAATGGCTGCAATCGGAGCGGCCGGCCTCGCGTTCACAGGCGCGGCTCGGCCGCGCCTACATGACCTGGCGGCGTTTTTCCGGCAACGGCCTGGCGATGATCGGACTGCTGATCATCCTGGCGCTGGTGCTGGTCGCGATCCTCGCCGGCGTGCTTGCGCCTTATTCGCCGGTCATCGGTGACCTGCGCTCAGCACTGCAGCCGCCCGGCGCCGCCCATTGGATGGGCACGGACGAACAGGGCCGCGACATCCTCTCGCGCATCATCTACGGCTCGCGGGTGACACTCTACGTCATCGTGCTCGTCGCGCTGATCGCCGCACCCATCGGCCTCCTGGTCGGTACGGTGGCCGGTTATGCCGGCGGCTGGACCGATGCCATCCTGATGCGCATCACCGACATCTTCCTGGCCTTCCCGAAGCTGATCCTGGCGCTGGCTTTCGTGGCGGCACTCGGGCCAGGCATCGAACACGCGATCATCGCGATCGCCATCACCTCCTGGCCGCCTTATGCACGCATTGCCCGCGCCGAGACGCTCACCGTGCGCAACTCCGATTACATCAAGGCGGTCGAGATCATGGGCGCCTCGCCCTTCCGCATCGTGCTGCGCCATGTCATGCCGATGTGCATCTCCTCGCTGATCGTGCGTGTCACGCTCGACATGGCCGGCATCATCATCATCGCTGCCGGCCTTGGCTTCCTCGGCCTCGGTGCACAGCCGCCCTTGCCGGAATGGGGTTCGATGATCGCGTCGGGACGTCGTTTCATTCTCGACCAGTGGTGGGTGGCGGCGATGCCCGGCATGGCCATCCTCATCGTCAGCCTCGGCTTCAATCTCCTGGGTGACGGCCTGCGCGATGCGCTCGATCCAAGGAGTTCGGGCCAATGAGCGCGCTTCTTCACGTCGAGGACCTGAAGGTCCGTTTTCCCACCCGCACCGGCGTCATCGAGGCGGTGCGCGGCGTTTCGTTCTCGCTGGGGCGCGAGCGGCTGGGCATTGTCGGCGAATCCGGCTCGGGCAAGTCGCAGACCGGCCGCGCCATCATGGGGCTGACCGATCCCCGCGCCGAGGTGACGGCCGGCAGGATGGAGTTCGACGGCATCGATCTTCTGTCGTTGCCCCAGCGCGAGCGGCGGGCGTTGCGTGGCCGGCGCGTCGCCATGATCCTGCAGGACCCCAAATATTCGCTCGACCCGGTGATGACCATCGGCCGGCAGATCGTCGAGACGCTGCGCACGCATGAGAAGGTCTCCAAGGCCGAGGCGCGCGAACGCGCGCTCGACATGCTGGCGGCCGTGCAGATCCGCGATCCCAAACGCGTCTTCGACCTGCACCCGCACGAAGTGTCGGGCGGCATGGGCCAGCGCGCCATGATCGCCATGATGCTGGTCGCCGGGCCGGAGCTGATGATCGCCGACGAGCCGACTTCGGCCCTGGACGTCACCGTGCAGCTCGAAGTGCTCGGCATCCTCGACCGGCTGGTGGCGGAGCGCGGCATGGGACTGATCTTCATCTCGCACGATCTGCGCCTGGTCTCCTCCTTCTGCGACCGCGTCGTGGTCATGTATGCCGGCAAGGTGGTCGAGCAATTGCCGGCCTCGGAACTGGCCCGCGCGCAGCATCCCTATACACGTGGCCTGCTCGACTGCATGCCCAAGATCGGCGCTGATCGGCACCCGCTGCCGGTGCTGGCGCGCAAGGCGGAGTGGGCGGCATGACGGCGGCACTCTCCATCGACAAGGTCGAGGTCGTGTTCGACCATTTCCGCGCGCTGAAAGGTGTCAGCGTCGAGGTTCAGCCCGGCGAATCCTTCGGGCTGGTCGGCGAATCCGGTTCGGGCAAGTCGACGCTGCTGCGTGCCATCGCCGGCCTGGCGCCGGTGGCTTCCGGCCGCATCACCGTCAACGGCAAGACGCTCGGCCGCCGCCGCGACCGTGATTTCTATCGCCAGGTGCAGATGGTGTTCCAGGACCCCTACGGCTCGCTGCACCCGCGCCAGACCGTCGATCGCCTTTTGCAGGAGCCGCTTGCCATCCATGGCATCGGCGACGGCGAAAGGCGCATCCAGCGCGCGCTCGACGAGGTCGGCCTCGGTTCCGGTTTCCGCTTCCGTTATTCGCACCAGCTGTCCGGCGGCCAGCGCCAGCGCGTGGCGATCGCCCGCGCCCTGATCCTCGAACCCTCGATCCTGTTGCTCGACGAACCGACCTCGGCGCTCGACGCCTCGGTGCAGGCCGAGGTGTTGAACCTGCTGGAACAGGTGCGCAAGGACCGCAAGCTGACCTTCCTCATGGTTTCGCACGACCTCGCCGTCATCAACCACATGTGCCAGCGCCTCATGGTCATGCAGAATGGCGAGGCGGTCGAACAGCTCACCGCCGCCGACCTCGTCTCGGCCCAGGTCACCCAGGACTACACGCGCCGCCTGCTCAAGGCCTCGGAAGGCTTCGTCAGGGCGGGCTGAGACGGACCCTTACCCTCCCCGACAAGGGGAGGGTAACTAGCTTGCCGCCGCCTCCGCTGCCTTCGGTTCCTTCAGCCGGAACCAGGCGACGTAGAGCGCCGGCAGGAACAGGAGCGTGATCGCCGTGCCGGCGATGATGCCGCCCATCATGGCATAGGCCATCGGCCCCCAGAACACTTCGCGCGCGATCGGGATCAGCGCCAGCGAGGCGGCCGCCGCCGTCAGCGCGATCGGCCGCATTCGGTGCTCGCTGGCCTCGATCACCGCCAGCCAGCGATCCTTGCCCCCGGCGACGAGGTCCTCGATCTGCACGATCAGGATCACCGAATTGCGGATCAGGATGCCGATCAGGGCCAAGACGCCGAGCAACGCGACGAAGCCCATCGGCGAGTTAGACGACAGCAGCGCCACCACCACGCCGATCAGGCCCAGCGGCGCCACCGCCACCACCAGGAACAAGCGCTGGAAGCTCTGCAGCTGGATCATCAGGATCGTGGCCATGACGAACAGCATCAGCGGCACGACGGCGGCGATCGGTCCCTGGCTCTTGGCGCTTTCCTCGACCGAGCCGCCGGTGGCGACGCTATATCCTTGCGGCAGCTTGGCGATGAAGGCATCGACCGTCGGCTTGAGCTCGTTGACGACGGTATCGGGCAGCGCACTGCCGACCAGCCCGGCCCGCACGGTCAGGGTCGGGATGCGATGCCGGCGCCAGATCGTCGGCTGCTCCAGCGCGGTGTCAAAATTGGCGACCGCCGCGAGCGGGATGGATTCGCCGGTGCCCGTCGGCAACTGCATGTTCTTCAGTGTCTCCAGCGAACTCCTCTCCGCCTCGCGCGAGCGCACCACCACATTGACCAGATAGGTGGAATCGCGGACCTGCGTGATGGTGACGCCGCCGACGACGCTGTTGAGTGCCGAGGCGATGTCCTGCGAGGTGATGCCGAGCTGGCGCGCCTTGTCCTGCAGCACGTCCACCTTCAGCACACGCTCCGGCTCGTTCCAGTCGAAGGTCGGCGCGGCAAGCTTCGGATTGGTCGAAATGCGGCCGGCCAGATCCTGCGCCAGGTCGCGCACCTTCTGCACGTCTGGGCCGCTCACCCGGTATTGCACCGGCCGTCCGACCGGAGGCCCGAGCTCCAGCGTCTTGACGAAAGTGTCGGTGCCGACGAACTGCTCGCGCAGCAGCTTGTCGATGGCAGCGTGCACGCGGTTGCGCTCCTCGACACCCTTGGTGACGATGACGGTCTGACCGAAATACGGGTTGGACGGCTGCACGTCATAGGCCAGCACGAAGCGCACCGCGCTCTGCCCGACATAGGAGCTCCAATGGGCGATGTCGGGATTGCCGACCAATGCCAGCTTCTCGAACCGCTCCATCTGTTCGCGCGTCTCGGCGATCGAGCTGTTCTGCGGCAGGTTCCAGTCGACGATCAGCTCCGGCCGGTCGGAGGCCGGGAAGAATTGCTGCTGCACCAAGGTGAGCCCGGCGAGCGAGGTCAGGAAGAGCAGTACGGTCGCGATGATGGTCAGCCAGTAGCGCCGCACCGAAAGCACCAGGGTGCGCCGGAACAGCGCCGTGAAGCGACCGGGCTGGTCGTGGTGTTTCTTCATCGTCGCCGGCAGGAAGGTGACGCCGAGCAGCGGCGCGAACAGCACCGCCACGACCCACGACACCAGCAGCGAAACCGCGATGACCACGAACAGCGTGAAGGTGTACTCACCGGCCGCGCTCGAATTGAGGCCGATGGGGATGAAGCCGGCCACCGTCACCAGCGTGCCGGTGAGCATGGGGAAGGCGGTTGATGTGTAGACATAGGTGGCCGCTTTCTTGAGCGGGTCGCCCACCTCCAGCCGCGCCACCATCATCTCCACCGCGATCATGGCGTCGTCCACCAAAAGGCCGAGCGCGATGATCAGCGCGCCCAGCGACACGCGCTGCAGCGAGATGCCGAGATAGGTCATGAACAGGAAGGTGATGGCCAGCACCAGCGGGATCGACAGCGCCACGACGAAACCGGCACGCAGGCCAAGGCTGATGAAGGAAACCGCAAGCACGATGGCCACCGCCTCGAACAGCGCCCGCGTGAAACCGGATACCGCTTCCTCAACGATGAGCGGCTGGTCGGCGACAAGATGCACGCCGACGCCAACCGGCAGTTCGCCCTTCACCTCCTCCATCTTGTGGTCCAGCGCCTTGCCGAATTCCAACAGGTTGGCGTTGGGTTTCATGCCGACGGCAAGTCCGATGGCGTCCTGGCCGTTAAAGCGGAACAGCGAGGCGGGCGGATCGGTGTAGCCGCGCGTGATGGTGGCGACGTCGCTCAACCTGAAGAAACGGTTGTTGACCCTGAGATTGATGGCGCGAAGGCTGTCTTCGGAGGCGAACTGGCCGGTGACGCGCACGCTGACCTGCTCCGGTCCCGACTGGATGACGCCGGAGGGCGCGATGGCATTCTGCGCCTGCAGCGAGGCGATGATCTGCTGCTGGTTGAGGCCGAGCGCGGCGATCTGGCGCGTCGAGAATTCGAGATAGATCGCCTCGTCGCGCGCGCCGATCAAGTCGACCTTGCCGGCATTGGGCACGGTCAGCACTTCGGCGCGCACGTTCTCGACATAGTCGCGCAGCTGGCGGGGCGTCAGGCCGTCGGCGGTGAAGGCGTAGATGTTGCCGTACACGTCACCGAACCGGTCGTTGTAGAACGGGCCCTGTACGCCTTGCGGGAATTGCGGCTTGATGTCCTCGATCATGTTGCGGACCTGCAGCCAGGTCGGCACCACGTCGCGCGCCTTGGTGTTGTCTTTCAAATTGACGAAGACGATGGTGCGGCCCGCCGTTGTCACCGAGCGGGTAAAATCGAGCTTGTCGAGTTCCTCGAGCTTCTTCTCGATGCGGTCGGTGACCTGCTTGGCCTGCTCGTCCACGGAGGCGCCCGGCCAGTTGGCCTGGATCAGCATCGTCTTGATGGTGAAGGAGGGGTCTTCCTCGCGGCCGAGATTGATATAGGCGTAGACGCCGGCCACGATGAAGACCAGCATGAAATACCAGACCAGCGAGCGGTGCTCGAGTGCCCAGTCGGACAGGTTGAAACCCTTCACGCGGCCGCTCCTACGGTAGCTTGATCTTCTGGCCGGGCGTCAGGCTGTGGACGCCGGCCGTGACGACGCGGGCACCGGCATCCAGCCCGCTCGCCACGGTGAAAGTGGTGCCGCTGCGGGCGGCGACCTGCACGTCATGCGTGGCGACCGTCGCTGTCTTTTCGTCGACGATCCAGACCTGCGTCTTGCCGTCCTGTTCCAGCAGCGCCGAAAGCGGCAACTCGATTGCCGGCTTGACCGAGGTCGAACGGGTCACTGTCACCGTAGAACCGAGGCGGAAGGCGGAAGGCGGATCGATCAGTGATAGCCGCACGCGGCGCGTACGTGTGGTTTCGTCGGATTGCGGTGCCATCTCGCGCAGCCGGCCCTCAGTCTTGATCGAGGGCAGCGATTGCAGCGACACCGCGAACGGCGCCTGTTCCGTCAGGTCGCCGGTCAGCCAGTCGGGGATGTCCACCACGGCTTCGCGGGTGTCGGCGCGCGCCACCGTCACCACCATCTGCCCGGGCGAAACGGTCTGGCCGACCTCGGCGCCGACCGCCGTCACCACGCCGTCGAAATCGGAAAACAGACGAGCATAGCCGAGCTGTTCCTCGGATTTGGCGAGCGCGGCCTTGGCGCGCTCCAGATTGGCGCCGGCCGATTGCTGCGCCTGACGGGCGCTGTCATAGACGGCCTGCGAGACGTTCTTCGAGGCCAGCAACTGGCCGATGCGTTGCTCGCTGGCGTCGGCGTTGGCGGCCTGCGCCTCGGCGTTGGACAATTCGGCTTTCGCCGCCTGAACGGCGAGATCGAGCGCCGTCGGGTCGAGCGCGGCCAGCGTCGTGCCCTTGGTCACCGTGTCGCCGACATTGACGTCGCGGGCGACGATGCGGCCGAGCAGGCGGAAGGAGAGGGCGGCGCTGTAACGCGGCTCGACCGTGCCGGCGAAGCCATAGGTTTCGGTAGCGCGCGGCTGCACCGTCACCGACAGCACCGGCCGCACGATTTCGGCGGCCTTGTCGCCACTTTCCTGCGAACAGCCGGAAAGCAGGGCAGCAATCGGCATGGCGGCAATCAGCAGGGCACGGGTCATGGCTTGGCCTCCGTGGTCTCGACCACAAGGCCTGGGCTGAGCAGCTGCCCGCCGGAGGTGACGACCGTCTGGCCGGCCGTCAGCCCGTCGGCGATGGCGACCGACGCGGTGTCGTAGCCCATCACGGCGACCGGCGCGATCGCGACAGCCTTGCTGGCCGGGTCGACGACCCACACCGCGGGCTTGCCGTTGGCGGAGGTAAGCGCCTGCCAGGGCAGCACCACGGCCTTGCCGTGCTTGCCGGTGACGCTGCCGACGACCGCTGCCCCCAGCGGCATGGCCGCCGGAGTGGCGGGAAGGGCCACCTTGACGCGCACCGAGCCGGAGGCCGGGTCGACCACCGGCGCGATCTCGCGCACCGTGCCTTGCGCCGTCACCTTGGGGTCGGCCAGCAGCGCCACCGCGACCGGCGGCGGCGTCGAGCCATGCACGCCGGCGACCAGCGTTTCCTGAACGTTGAAGACCGCGTCGCGGTCGCCGTCCTCGGCCACGGTGAAGACGGTCTGCGCCGCCTGCACCACCTGTCCGGCCTCGACCTGTCTGGCCGTGATGATGCCGGGCGCACCGGCGCGCAGTTCGGTGAAGGAGAGATTTTCCTTGGCGTTGGCCAGCGCGCTGCCGGCCGCCTCGACGCTGCCCTGCGCCACCTTCAGCGCCTGGTCGGCCTGGTCATAGTCGCGCCGGGTCGTGAAGCCTTGCGAAAGTAGGGCCTTCTGGCGGTCGAACGCGGCGGCGGCCTGGGTGGACTGTGCCTGCGCGGCATCAAGGTTGGCCTGTGCGGTCCTGAGGTCCGATTCCTGCTCCTGCGGGTCGATGCGGGCCAGCACCTGGTCCGTGTCGACATGCTGGCCGACCTCGACCAGCCGCTCGGCCACGCGGCCGCCGACGCGGAAGGAAAGGTTGTTCAGCGTGCGCGCGGTGATCACGCCGGTCAGCGAGACGCTGTCGGCATAATCGGTGATTTCGGCCTGCTGGGTACCGACCAGCACCGGCAGCTTCGGCGCCGCCGCCGCGTCCTTGCGCTGGCAGCCGGAAACGAGAGCGGCGAGCGTGGCTATGGCGAGGACGGCGGTGACGGGACGCAATTGGAACGAGAGGCGTGCCGCCTTGAATCTCGACGGGACCGATCGTCGTGTTTTCATGGTCAAGGCACCCCCGGGACCGGTCGTCACCTTGATGTGACGCAATACCACTATCAGGCAGGATATCGTGCTGCTCGGAATTTGAAATAGGTCATTGATTCCGTACCGATCGGCGAGGTCGAATCGTGCGGTTGCGGCTTGCGCAGGCCCAACGGCTTGGGCCAAGCTGTCGGCTTGAGCTGGGCACGAAATAAAGCCAGAAGGCTAGGCGACAGAACCGGTTGTGAGGGCAAGGCCCTTGAGGAGAAAAGCACGATGAGCAACGCGACCATTTCCGCCCGCAAGAACGCCGCCATTTCGCGCGGCGTCGGCATGACCACGCAGATCTATGCCGAGCGTGCCGAGAATTCCGAAATCTGGGACGTCGAGGGCCGCCGCTACATCGATTTCGCCTCCGGCATCGCCGTGGTCAACACCGGCCACCGTCACCCCAAGGTGATCGAGGCGGTGAAGGCGCAGCTCGACCATTTCACCCACACCTGCCACCAGGTCGTGCCCTATGAGAACTATGTGCGGCTGGCCGAGCGCCTGAACGGCCTGCTGCCGGGCAAGTTCGACAAGAAGACGATCTTCGCCACCACCGGCGCCGAAGCCGTCGAGAACGCCGTCAAGATCGCCCGCCACGCCACCGGCCGCCAGGCCGTGATCGCCTTCACCGGCGCCTTCCACGGTCGTACCTTCATGGGCATGGCACTGACCGGCAAGGTGCAGCCCTACAAGGCCGGCTTCGGCGCGATGCCTGGCGACGTCTTCCACGTGCCGTTCCCGGTCGCGCTGCATGGCGTAACGGTGGCCGATTCGCTGGCCGCGCTCGACAAGCTGTTCAAGGCCGATGTCGACCCGGCCCGCGTCGCCGCCATTATCGTCGAACCCGTGCAGGGCGAGGGCGGTTTCTACGAGGCGCCGCGCGACTTCGTCTCGGCGCTGCGCAAGATCTGCGACCAGCACGGCATCCTGCTCATCGCCGACGAGGTGCAGACTGGCTTTGCCCGCACCGGCAAGATGTTCGCCATGGAGCATCATGACGCTGCCCCCGACCTCACCACCATGGCCAAGAGCCTGGCCGGCGGCTTCCCGCTTTCGGCCGTCACCGGCCGCGCCGAACTGATGGATTCGCCGAACCCCGGCGGTCTCGGCGGTACCTATGCCGGCAATCCGCTCGGCGTCGCCGCCGCCAATGCGGTGCTGGACGTGATCGAGGAAGAGAAGCTGAACGATCGCGCCAATGCACTGGGTTCGCGCCTGAAGCAGCGGCTGGAAGCACTGCGCGACGACGTGCCGGAGATCATCGACATTCGTGGCCCCGGCTTCATGAACGCCGTCGAGTTCAACGACGTGAGGACCAAGATGCCGTCGGCGGAGTTCGCCAACAATGTCCGGCTGAAGGCGCTGGACAAGGGCCTGATCCTGCTCACCTGCGGTGTCTATGGCAACGTCATCCGCTTCCTGGCGCCAATCACCATCCAGGACAATGTGATGACCGAGGCGCTCGACATCCTCGAAAGCTCGATCCGCGCCGCCAGGGCCTGATTTCCTCGCCGGATCGAGGACAGGATTGCTCCCCGGCATCGCGCGCGATGCCGGGGAGATTGCGTTTCAAGAACCGTTTCCGGCTTGCCGGCCGGTTTCAGCGGTCCGAAGCAGCCAGATAGGTGCACAGCAGCCGCACCAGCTCCTGCTTCAGCTCCACCGAGCCCAGCATGCCGCGTCGCGCCGCATTGTGGATCACGCCGTCCATGACATCCGAAAGGATCATGGCCATGACCCGGTTGCTCGCGCCTTCAGCGCTCGCCCGGTAGGCCTCCACCGCCGCGGCGTAGTGGCCGATATACTCCGCCTCGAATGCACTGTGCGGATCGCGGGTCGCGTCGAAACTCGGCGCTTCGTCGAGCAGCACCCGGTGCAGCCCGGGATTGAGGCTGTGCGCCGCAAACATGTCACGCACGAGATCGTCGACGAAACGCTCGACCGATTTTTGGCCCTCGCCCGAGCGCCGCATGATTGCGAGGCAGTCATCGAGATGCCGCCGCCTTATGGCCTCGATCAGCGAAAGCTTGTCCGGAAAATACTGGTACAGCGAACCGACGCTGACGCCGGCCGCCTCGGCAACCTTGTTGGTCGTGAACTCGGCCCAGCCATGTTCGCTCAGAATGCGAGCACCGGCTTCGACGATCGCCTCGACCGTCACCCGTGAGCGTGCCTGCCGTGGCGCCTTGCGCATGACCGCGCGCGATTTGGCAATGCGAGTAGACAAAAACGCGGCTCCCGGCGGAATATGAACACGTTACTCACATTCCACTGCAAGCGAAAGGAACCTCGTCATGAGCGGGTTGCTGCGGACTCTGTTCGGCTATCAGGCCTGGGCGAATGAAGACTTGTTCGACAAGCTCGGTGAACTCGATCCGGAACGGTATCGGACCGAATTGGCGAAAGCGGCGAAACTGATCGACCATTCACATGTCGTGGCCCGCATCTTCGCCGCCCATCTCACCGATGCCCGTCATGGCTATATGTCGGATGCGAGCGAGGAGACGCCGACGCTGCAGGAACTGCGCGCAGCCGTCGCGGCTTCGGACCACTGGTATGTCGATTATGTCGCGGGCGTCTCGCCGGCGTCGCTGGACGAGCGGCTAGCCTTCGTCTTCACCGACGGCGACAAGGGCTGCATGTCGCGCGAAGAGATGCTTGGTCATGTGATCTTGCATGGCGGTTATCACCGCGGTGAGGTCGGACGCATCCTTTCCCAACTTTCCATCACGCCGCCGTGGGACACGCTCGCCGTCCATCTCCATCGTTCCGAGCCGTCGCGCCGGCGGCAGGCCGGGCGACCGGTGCTGGCCGGTGCCGACTGATTATGGATAGCATCGAGACAAGCGAGGCCTTTGGCCCGGCAATGAAGTGACTTAGGCGGCCGGCTCGCTTTGCTGGAAGGCCGCCAGCGCCGCTTTCATCGCGTCGGGGCCGCCTGCCACTTCGTCCGGTGTTGGCGAGAAACCGGCGCCCAGCATCTTGCGGCCGAGCATGTGGTCGCCCGGGCGATTGACCGACTCGATCGCGATCAGCCGGCCATTCGCATAGTGGTAGACGGAGAACTTGTTTTCGGCGGCGTCGCCCAGCACGACGCACTGGTCGGAGCCGCCGGTCAGACCGACCATCTGCAGCTTCATGTCACCGATGTCGGACCAGAACCACGGCACCGCCGCATAGGCATCCGCGTGGCCGAGGATGGTACGCGCAGCGAGCTTGGCCTGGTCGGTGGCGTTCTGCACCGATTCCAGCCGGACGTCGCCGCCGGTCGCCCAATGGCGGTAGTTGGCGACGTCGCCGATGGCCAGCACCTCGGGCACCGAGCTGCGCATATGCTGGTCGATGCGAATACCGTTGCCGGTCACAATACCTGCAGCCTCCGCCAGCTCGACATTGGGCACCACGCCGACGCCGATGATGACGAGCTGCGCCGGCAGCCGTTCGCCGGTCGAAGTGACGGCGGCGGCGACGCGGCCGTTGTCGCCCTCCAGTCTGGAAACCGTCGTCCCGGTCAGGATGCGAACGCCGCCACCGACCAGCCTGTCATGGACATGGCCGGCGATGACCGGGGCGATGGCGCGGCCGAGCACGCGGTCGGCGGCCTCCATCACGGTCACCTTGCGCCCGCCGGCGGCAAGGGTCGCGGCGATCTCCAGCCCGATGAAGCCACCGCCGAGGATGACGACGTCGCTGGCCGAAGCGCTGAGGTCGCGGATGGCGCGCGCATCGTCCAGCGAGCGCAGCGAAACGACGCCGGCAAGGTCGGCGCCGGGCAAGGGCAATGGCCGCGGCCGCGAGCCGGTGGCCAGGATCAGCCGGTCGAAGGGCAGCGCATCACCGCCGGCAATGTCGAGCCGGCGCTGGCTAAGATCGATGCGCTCGACGCGGATGCCGGGGCGGAAATCGATGTTATGGCCGGAAAAGAAGGTGTCGCCGCGCAGCGGCTGCGGCTTGGCCTCGCCGTCCTTGATGAAGGTCTTCGACAGCGGCGGCTTGTGATAAGGCCAGTCCTTCTCGTCGCCGACCAGCACGACCGGGCCTTCGTAGCCCTCCTCGCGCAGGCTGGCCGCGGCCTGCACGCCGGCATGGCCCGCCCCGACAATGACCACTCCATTCTTCATCGCAACCCGCCTTCGCTCCGATCCTATGGCTTGCCGGCAGGTGGCGATTGTCCACTTCCGCCGCAAGAGGCCATGCCGGGGTCGCACCCTGGACAGCGGCTTGTCAATGTGGGCGCCGCCGCGGTCGTCAGGACGTAAACTTGATCGTTCTAGTTTAGAATAATTCTAAACTATTGTTTTGATTGGATTTATTGTCGATTTGCATTGACTTTTGCCAGTTCCGTCGGTTTATGGAGGCTCGCGCGTCGAGCGCATTCCTTTGATGTCTGGGCCTTGAACCCGTTCGATTGGAGGCATTCCGGTGGTTTTTCAGCGCGCGCCGCGCCTTTCGGCGATCTTTCGGTCGGTTTCCTGCGACAGGCGTCGCAGCGTCCGCGCGACCTTCTCACACAGTTTGCATCGTCTGTCGGCTGGGCTTTCCTGCTCGCGCCGGGCGGTTATTCGTTGATAGTCCCGAGGGAGACGATTGAAATGAAGAATACGAAGCTGACGGTGCGCTATGGCGGCAAGCTGGCCGCGGTCGCCGCCACGCTGGCGCTGACCACGGCTATTTTTGCGTTGCCAGCCAAGGCCGAGACCGACCCGAAGGCGGTGCTCAAGACCTATTCCGACATCGCGCTGGCCAAATACGAGGACTCGCTGACCACGGCCAAGACGCTCGATACCGCCGTCGAAGCGCTGATCGCGAAGCCCTCGCAGGAAACGCTGAATGCCGCGCGCGACGCCTGGAAGGCCGCTCGCGTGCCCTATCAGCAGACCGAGGTCTACCGCTTCGGCAACCCGATCGTCGATGCCTGGGAAGGCCGCGTCAATTCCTGGCCGCTGGACGAAGGCCTGATCGACTATGTCGCAGCAAGCTACGGCACGCAGTCGGACACCAACGCGCTCTACACGGCCAATGTCATCGCCAACAAGTCGATCGAGATCAACGGCAAGAAGGTCGATGCTTCCAAGCTGTCGCCCGAGTTCCTGTCCAGCACGCTGCAGGAAGCCGGCGGCATCGAGGCCAACGTCGCCACCGGCTATCATGCCGTCGAATTCCTGCTCTGGGGTCAGGACTTGAATGGCACCGGCCCCGGTGCCGGCAACCGCCCGTTCACTGATTACGACATCAAGAACTGCACCGGTGGAAACTGCGACCGCCGCGCCGAATATCTGAAGTCGGCTTCCGGCCTTATCGTCTCGGATCTGGAAGAGATGGTCGGCAACTGGAAGGAAGGCGGCGCGGCGCGCAAGACCCTCGTCGAAGGCGATCCCAAGGCCGGCGTTTCGGCGATCCTGACCGGAATGGGTTCGCTGTCCTACGGTGAAATGGCCGGGCAGCGCATGAAGCTCGGCCTGTTGCTGCACGATCCGGAAGAAGAACACGACTGCTTCTCGGACAACACCCACAACTCGCATCTCTATGACGCGATCGGTATCCGCGACGCCTATCGGGCGCAGTACAAGCGCCTCGACGGTTCGACCGTCTCCGGCCCGTCGGTCTCCGACATGGTCAAGGCAGCCGACCCGGCGCTCGACAAGGAACTCGCCGGCAAGCTCGACACCAGTGTCGCCAAGATGGAAGCCATCAAGGCGCGCGCCGAGGCAGGCGAGGCCTACGACCAGCAGATCGGCGAAGGCAACACCGAAGGCAACGCCACCGTGCAAGCGGCGATCGACGCGCTGGTCGACCAGACCAAGTCGATCGAACGCGTGGTGGCGACGTTGAAGCTCGATGCCATCGCCTTCGAAGGCTCCGCCAGCCTCGATTCGCCCGACAAGGTGTTCAAGTAGGAAGACGGCGCCCGCCGTCGCGGACGCCAAACAAAACCCAGAAAGCCACGCGGCGCCGGAGGGCGCAGCCAGCCATCCAGAACCGGACATGTTGATCTGTCACTGCAACATAATCACCGAGAAGGAGATCGAGCAGGCCATCATCGAGCTGCTGGATCAGGACCCGTGGCAACTCATTGTCCCGGCCAAGGTCTATCATTCCATGCGCATGCGCGGTCGCTGTTGCGGCTGCTTCCCAAATGTGGTGGAAACGATCATTCGGGTAACCGAAAACTACCACGCTCGTTCGGAGGCGGGCGGCGTGGACATCGTTTCACATCTGGATCGCGTCAGAGATCTGCGCGTCCAATACGGGAGCAGAACCCATGAAAGGCGAAAAACAGGTCATCGAGCGGCTTAACGAGGCTCTTTTCCTCGAGCTCGGCGCCGTCAACCAGTACTGGGTCCATTATCGCCTGCTGGAGGACTGGGGCTACACCAAGCTCGCCAAGAAGGAGCGGGCGGAATCGATCGAGGAAATGCAACATGCCGACCGCCTGGTTGCGCGCATCATCTTCCTGGAGGGACATCCAAACCTTCAGTCGGTGGCGCCGCTGCGCATCGGCCAGAACGTCAAGGAAGTGCTGGAATCGGACCTTGCCGGTGAGTATGACGCCCGCGCTTCCTACAAGCAGTCGCGCGAGATCTGCTCCGAGGCCGGCGACTATGTCAGCATGAAGCTGTTCGAGGAACTGCTGGCCGACGAGGAAGGTCATATCGACTTCCTCGAAACCCAGCTCGACCTGCTCGCCTCGATCGGTGAAGAGAAATACGGCCTGCTCAACGCAGACGCGGCCAACGAAGCGGAATAGGACATGCGCATATGCGGCGCACCATAGATTTGTTGCGCCGCGTGCGTTTCCTGCTCGCCTCCTCCGCCGCTGTCGCGGCGGGGCATGGCTGTCGCCTCGGCGGCAGGATCGCCGCGCCGGCGGTTCTCGGCGCGGTTGTTTTTCTTACCCTGCCGGCCGCTGCCGGCTCGCCGGAAACGCCGGACCTTCCCACCAGCCGCGCCGACCTGACGGCTGCCGACCGCGCGCGCGTCGAGGCCATCACCAAACCCACCACCGACTTTTCCAAGCCGGAAGCGTTCGAGCTGATGCAGGGCGGCGCCGGCACCACGAAGAAACGCGTCACCGCCGATTCCTTCTCGCAATCTTCGGCCAACCTCACCTTCGAGGAAGAGGGCACCTTCAAGATCGGCAATGGCTTCTTCACCAAGGTCTGGGTGTCGTCGCCGTCTTCAACCCAGGCATCCGATGGGCTCGGGCCGCTGTTCAACGAACGCGCCTGCCAGAACTGCCATCTCAAAGACGGTCGTGGTCATCCGCCGATGGGCGACGAGGGCACGACGTCGATGTTCCTGCGCCTGGCGCGCGAGGCCGGCACCGACGAGGAAAAGGCGCTGCGCGCCGACCGCAAGGTGCTGAACTTCCCCGACCCGGTCTATGGCAAGCAATTGCAGGAACTCGCCGTCCCGGGTCTCGTCGGCGAAGGCCGCATGCGTGTCACCTATACCGAACAGCCGGTCACGCTCGGCGACGGCACGGTGGTGTCGCTGCGCAAGCCGAGCTACGCGGTAGACAGTCTCGGCTACGGTCCCATGGACCCGCACACGACGTTGTCGCCGCGCATGACGCCGGCGATGATAGGCCTTGGCCTGGTCGAGCAGATCCATCCCGCCGACATCCTCGCCAATGCCGATCCCGACGACCGCAACGGCGACGGCATAGCCGGCCGCCCGAACATCGTGCGCGACGAGTTGAGCGGCAAGCTGGCGCTCGGCCGTTTCGGCTGGAAGGCGCAGACGCCGTCGATCCGCCAGCAATCGGCGGACGCGTTTGCCGGCGACATCGGCATTTCGACGCCGGAAGTGCCGCAGCATTGGGGCGATTGCACTCCGGCGCAAAAGGCCTGCCTGGCCATGCCGAACGGCGTGCAGGAGCGGCTGGGCCCGGTCGAGGCACCGGATCCCATTATGGACCTCGTCACCTTCTATTCGCAGAACCTCGCGGTTCCGGCGCGCCGCGACGTCGCCGCGCCCGAGGTGTTGGCCGGCAAGAAGGCCTTCTACGACATGGGTTGCGCCTCCTGCCACACGCCGAAATTCGTCACCCGGCGCGACGCGCCGAACAAGGCGCAGTCTTTCCAGCTCATCTGGCCTTACTCTGATTTCCTGCTGCACGACATGGGCGAGGGCCTGGCCGATGGCCAGGCCGTAGGCGATGCCAGCGGTAGCGATTGGCGCACGCCGCCATTGTGGGGCATCGGGCTCGCCCAGCGCGTCAACGGCTACACCTTCTTCCTGCATGACGGCCGCGCCCGCAATCTGGCCGAGGCCATCCTGTGGCATGGCGGCGAAGGCAAGAAGGCGCGCGACCGCTTTGCCGTGGCGGGTGTCGACGAGCGCACCGCGCTAATCAAATTCCTGGAGTCGCTATGATGCTGAAGCGCCTTGCCGTTGCCCTTGTCCTGCCGCTGGCGCTGGTCGGCGTAAAACCGGCCGCCGCGGCGGTGCAGGCCGCCGACGTCATCAACCGCGCCGTCGATGGTTTCGTGCGCCCGGCCTACGCCTCGCTGGCAGAACACACCGCCGCCGCCACCAAGGCGATGAAGGCGCTGTGCGCGGCGCCTTCGCAGCAAGGGCTCGATGCGGCCCGCGCCGAATTCGCCGGTGTCGTCGGCGCCTGGTCGACGGTGGAAATCATCCGCTTCGGTCCGATCGCCGAGAACAACCGGCTGGAACGCATGTTGTATTGGCCCGACCGCAAGGGACTTGGCCTGAAGCAGGTGCAGGCGGCGATCGCATCCAAGGATGCCACGCTTGCCGACCCGGTGGCGATCGCCGGCAAGAGCGTCGCTATGCAGGGGTTGGGTGCATTGGAGTTCGTGCTCCATGGCACCGACGCCGAGAAGCTGGCCGGCAAGGACGGCGCCTCTCGTTGCGCCTTCGGCGCGGCCGTCGCCGGCAACATCGAGACGATCGCGGCCGATGTCAGCGCCGCCTGGGCAAAGCCCGACGGCTTCGCCGCGCAATGGGCTAACACCGGGCCGAACAACCCGCTCTACCGTGATGGCGGCGAGGCGGTGACCGAATTGCTGGGTGTCTTCATCAACGGGCTGGAATTGCTGCGCGACCAGCGCCTCAAGGGATTTTACGGCGACACGCCAGATGCCGACAAGCCGAAGCAGGCGATCTTCTGGCGCTCCGAGCTGACCGGGGCCTCGCTGGCCGCCAATCTCGACGGCATGGATCGGCTGTTCGAGGCCTCGAAGCTCGGCGATGCGCTGCCGCAGGACACGCGCTGGATCGCCGAGTCGATCCATATCCAGTTGCGCAACGCCGTTGGCGAGGCGAAAGAGGTCAAGGGGCCGATCGCCGAGGTGCTGGCCGATCCCAAACGACGCGCGCTTCTGGAACGCTTCGCGTTGATCACCAGCAGCCTGACCAACCTTTTCGGCACCCGGCTGACCGCCGAGTTCGGCCTGACCGCCGGTTTTTCCTCGCTGGACGGGGACTGAGCGGCCGCCATGCGCACGCCGCTCATCGACCGCCGCGACTTCCTGAGGGCTGCCGGCGCCGGCTTCGCTGCAGTCATGGCCCCGAAGGCCTGGGCAGCGACGCTGGAGACCGATGCCGTCTTCGCCACGGCTTTCGTCAAGCGCGACGGTTCCTTCGGCGCGGCGGTGCTTTCGGAAGCCGGCAAGGTTCTGCATTCAGTGGCGCTGCCAGAGCGCGGCCATGACGTCACCTTCGATCCGGTCTCCGGCCGCTCCGTGGTGTTTGCCCGCCAGCCGGGCACCTTCGCCATGGTGTTCGACCACAAGGGCCGCAACGAGCCGCTGACGATTGCCAGTGTGACCGGCCGGCATTTCTTCGGCCATGGCGTCTTTTCGGCCGATGGCGCGTTGCTTTATGCCACCGAGAACGACTTCGACAATGCCGCCGGCGTTGTCGGCGTCTACGACGCCAAAGGCGGGTTCAAGCGCGTCGGCGAATTCCCGACCTATGGCGTCGGTCCGCACGAGTTGCTGCTGCTCGGCGACGGGCGCACCATCGCGGTCGCCAATGGCGGCATCGAAACGCATCCCGATTTCGGCCGCTCGGAGCTCAACATCGCCACGATGAAGCCGTCCTTCGTGCTGGTCGACCGTGTCACCGGTGACTTGATCGAGAAGCACGAATTGCCGCCGGCCCTGCACCAGCTTTCCATCCGCCACATGGACATCGATGCCGGGGGCACGATCTGGTTCGGCTGCCAGCACCGCGGCCCGGCGACGGAACAACCGCTGCTGGTTGGCCGCGCCGAGCGCGGCAAGGAACTGGCGCTGCTCGACATGCCGAAGGAGGTGTTGACCGGCTTCCGCAACTATATCGGCTCGGTGGCCGCCAATCCCGTCACCGGCACGGTGGCGGTGTCGTCACCGCAGGGCAATTCCTACGTTGTCATCGAGGCGGCGAGCGGCAAGGTGACCAAGACCAGCAACCTGACCGAGGTCTGCGGCCTGGCACCCGACCATGCCGGCTTCCTCGCCACCACCGGCGCCGGCGCCATCGTCAAGCCGGACGGCGAAACCGTCAGCGAGCCGGACTATGTCTGGGACAATCACATGCTCAGGATTGTTGGTTAGGCAGTCGGGAATAGGCAGTCGGCAGTCGTGGAACGACGACGCTATGGCGGGTATTCCGATCATCAGTTGCTGTCGCTGAATACGAGAGAACAGTTTCGACTGCCGACTGCCTCACTTCCCCACCAGCCACTCATGCTCGACAGCATTGTGGAACTTCCAGGTCCGTTTCGGCCCGGCCATCACGTTGAGATAATAGAGATCGTAGCCATGGCAGGCGGCGCAGGGGTGATAGCCCTTGGGCACCAGCACCACGTCGCCGTCCTCCACGGCCATCGCCTCGTCGAGCGCCCGCACGCCTTTGTCGTCGGCGTCCGTGTAGACGCGCTGGAAAGCAAAACCCTGGGGCGGGTTGAGCCGGTGGTAATAGGTCTCTTCCAGATAGGATTCCGCCGGCAGATTGTCCTGGTCGTGTTTGTGCGGCGGGTAGCTCGACGTGTGTCCGCCGGGTGTGATCACCTCGACCACCAGCAGCGAATCCGCCGGCTGGCCTTCCGGCAGGATGTTGGTGACGTAGCGGGTGTTGGTGCCCTTGCCGCGCACCTCCTGGCCGAGCTCGTCGGGGTTGATCACCCGCGCCGGCAAGCCGCCGCCGAGACCCGGCGCCGTGCACACTGCGAGCTCCAGTTCGGTTTCCGCCGTCACCGACCAGTTCGAGCCCTGCGGCACGTAGACCGACCACGGCTTGCCCTCGAAGGGCGACATGCGCTGGCCGAGCAGGCCGAGATCGTCGCCGCCCGCCGTCGCCTTGCCCTTGCCGGTTACGAGCACAAGGCAGGCCTCGCGGTCGCCGGTGGCGCCCGACGCGCTCTGTCCCGGTGCCAGCCGGTGCAGGTCGAAGCCGACATAGGTCCAGCCGGCCGTCTCAGGCGTGACGTGGGCAACGCGGCCGTGGCCTTTCTTGGCCTTCACCAGAAGCTTGGACATGGTCGTCTCCTCACTCAGTCCTTGTCGTCGCCGGGTGGCGGTGCGGGCTCGTCCACCGGCTTGTAGTTAATCAGGAAGGTCCAAACGCCATAGGCGGTCATGCCGGCGGCGAGCGTGGCCCAGAACGGCGTGCCGGCGGCGAACTCGATGGCCGCCCAGATGGCACAGACGGCGATCACGACAAGGCGTCGCCAGAGCGGCCGGAAGAAGGGATGCTGGTTGTCTTTGATCATCGCGGCTCCCGCTTGACCCGCACTTTACGCGCCGGGCTTCCTTCCAGTCTCTATAGCAGGCGAACCGGGCCGGGCCAGCGTCACGACCGTGGCCATGCGGCTGGGCGCGTCGCCAGCTTCAGGCTACCGGAAAACCTTGCGTCTCGACCGTATAGCCGGCTGCCGTCATCACCCGCATCAATTCCTTGTGGCCGACCTGCGCCATCTTCAGCGGCGGGTTCTTCTTCGGGTCCTGTTCAGCCTCGACGACGAACCAACCCTCATATCCATGGTCGGCGAACTTCTGCACGATCGCGCCGAAATCCAGCGACCCGTCGCCAGGCACGGTGAAGGCACCGAGCGCCACCGCATCGAGGAAGGACTGCTTCGTCCAGTCGAGCCCCTTGATGACATCCATGCGCACATCCTTCACATGCACATGGCTGATGCGCTTGTGGTGCCTGTCGATGGCGCGCAGCACATCGCCGCCGGCGAAAGCCAGATGGCCGGCGTCGAGCAGCAGCGGAATGCCTTCGCCCGAATGGTTCATGAAGGCATCGAGCTCATGCTCGAACTGCACCACCGCCGCCATGTGATGATGGTAGGCGAGCGGCATGCCCTGGCCGGCGCACCATTCGCCGAATTCGGTCAGCTTGCGGGCATAGGCCTTCATCTCGTCGCCGGAAAGCACGGCCTTGGTTGCAAGCGGCTTGGAGCGGTCGCCCTGGATCGAGCGGCCGACCTCGCCATAGACGATGCAGGGCGCGTCGACCGCCTTGAACAGGTCGATCATCGGCTGGATGCGGCGCTTGTTGGCGGCAAGGTCTTCGTTGACCAGCGTGCCGGAGAACCAGCCGCCGCACAGCGTCACGTCGGCCGCCTTCAGGATCGGCAGCATTTCCTGCGGCGTGGTCGGGAAGCGACGGCCCTGCTCCATGCCGGTGAAACCGGCTGAACGCGACTGGCGCAGGCATTCCTCCAGCGAAACGTCGTCGCTCAGTTCGGCAAGGTCGTCGTTCCACCATGCGATGGGGGACATGCCCAGTTTGGCTTTCACGTCGTCGGTCTCCAGGTCTCGAATTCGTATTGCGGCCTCAGTCGCCGACACGCTGCAGCTTGAGCTTTTCCTCATAGCTTTTGCGGGCGGCGTTGACTTCCTTGCGCGTGCTGACTTCCGGCACCGCGACATCCCACCAGTGGCCGCCGGCCTCGGTGGAAATGAGCGGGTCGGTGTCGATCACGATGACCGTGGTGCGGCTGTTTTTCTTCGCCTTCTCAAGCGCGTTCTCCAGATCGGCAATCGAGGAGACCTTCTCGGCGATTGCGCCGAGGCTGGTGGCATGGGCGGCGAAGTCGATGTCCGGCAGCGTCTCGTGGCGCGAGTCTTTCAGCAGATTGTTGAAGTTGGCGCCGCCGGTCGCCATCTGCAGCCGGTTGATGCAGCCATAGCCGCGGTTGTCGAGCAAAACGATGGTGAGCTTGAGCCCGAGCATCACCGAGGTGGCAATCTCGGAATTGAGCATCAGATACGAGCCGTCGCCCAGCATGACGACGACTTCCTGTTCGGGCCGCGCCATCTTGGCGCCGAGTGCACCGGCGATCTCGTAGCCCATGGTCGAGAAGCCGTATTCGGCATGATAGGAGCCCGGCGCGCCGGCCTGCCACAATTTGTGCAGTTCGCCCGGCAGGCCTCCGGCCGCATGCAGCACGGTGACGCTGGAGCCCATGGCGCGCTGCACAGCGCCAATCACCTGCGCGTCCGAAGGGTAGGCTGCATTGGTGGGTGCGGTCGCCCTGGCGGCCTCGGCCTGCCAGGCCTTCTTGCCGGCTGCGGCATTGGCCGTCCAGTCGGCCGGCGCTTTCCAGCCTTGCAGTCCGGCCGCCAGTTCGGCCAGCCCTTCGGCGGCATCGGCCACCAGCGGCAGTGCATGGTGCTTGCCAGCGTCGAAAGGCTGGACGTTGAGGCCGATGATGGTCTTGGACGAATTCTGGAACAGCGCCCAGGAGCCGGTGGTGAAATCCTGCAGCCGGGTGCCGACCGCCAACACCACGTCGGCCTCCTCGGCCAGCCGGTTGGCGGCCGAAGTACCGGTGACGCCGACGGCCGCCATGTTGAGCGGATGGGTGTCGGCGAGCGACGACTTGCCGCCCTGCGTTTCGCAGGCCGGGATGCCCGCCGCTTCGACAAGCATGGCCAGTTCGCCGGAGGCGCCTGAATAGAGCACGCCGCCGCCGGCGACCACCAGCGGCTTCCGGGCAGCTTTCAGCGCCTTGACCGCCGCCGCCAGTTCGGCGCGGTCCGGTCGCGGCCTGCGCAGATGCCAGACGCGCTCGGCGAAGAAGTTTTCGGGATAGTCATAGGCTTCGGCCTGCACGTCCTGGCACAGCGCCAGCGTCACCGGTCCGCACTCGGCCGGATCGGTCAGCACCTGCATGGCGCGGGCCAGCGCCGGAATGATCTGCTCGGGCCGGGTGATGCGGTCGAAATAGCGCGAGACCGGGCGGAAGCAGTCATTGACCGAAACCGTGCCGTCGGAAAAGTCCTCGGCCTGCTGCAGCACCGGGTCGGGCACGCGGTTGGCGAAGACGTCGCCGGGCAAAAGCAATACGGGCAGCCGGTTGACATGGGCGAGTGCCGCAGCCGTCACCATATTGACGGCACCGGGCCCGATCGAGCTGGTTGCGGCCATAAAGCGACGGCGGAAGTTCGCCTTGGCGTAGGCGATCGCCGCATGCGTCATCGCCTGTTCGTTGTGGGCGCGAAAGGTCGGCAGATCGTCGCGATGCTGGTAGAGCGCCTCGCCGATACCGGCGACATTGCCGTGCCCGAAGATCGCCCACACCCCGCCGAAGATCGGCAGTTTTTCGCCATCGATCACGGTCATCTGGGCGGCGAGGAAGCGGGTCAACGCCTGCGCCATCGTCAGGCGAACGGTCTTGCTCATGTCGTCTCTCCTCCCGGCCTTCTATGCTGCCTTGCGGCCGCGCGCGGCAAGCCACGCCGTGGTCAGTTCCTCGAAACGCCCGGCCATGTCGTCGACAGCCTGCGCGTCGTTCATCTTGCCGGCCAGCCATTGCTCGGCGGCATGCATGAAGATGGTGCGGCCGACGGCGAAACCCTTGACGATCTGGGCATTGGCGGTAGCAGCGAAGGCTGCCTCCAGTTCGGGGAGCGGCGCCTCCAGACCGAGCAGCACGACGCCGCGGCAGAACGGGTCGTTGCCGACGATGGTCTCCTCGATCCGGGCCCAGGCGCCGGCCGAAGCCTGCGGCT
This sequence comes from Mesorhizobium sp. YL-MeA3-2017, assembly GCF_030814575.1. Lineage (NCBI taxonomy): Bacteria > Pseudomonadati > Pseudomonadota > Alphaproteobacteria > Hyphomicrobiales > Phyllobacteriaceae > Mesorhizobium > Mesorhizobium sp. YL-MeA3-2017. The sequence goes on from NZ_JAUSVH010000001.1 coordinate 3,142,515, forward strand.
CCAGCTTCCACCAGTCAGGCTTGATGCCGAGTGTATAGAGCTCCTGCAGCGCGCGCGGAATGGTGGTGTCGTCGACCTTGCCGTGCTTGCCGGCGATGATCTCGACCAGCAATTCCCTGCCGACCTTCCGCGCGGCCTCGAACAGGGTGCGAAGCTTCTCCTGCTGTTCCTTCTTCAGCGCTTCCGGGTCGTCCGGATGATAGAAGCACAGGCACTTGATGCAGTGGTCGACGGGCCAGTCGACCAGCTGCGAGCCGATGTCCTGGCTGAACTCGAAACGCAGTGGTCGCGAGCCTGGCAGCTCGACCGGGCGGCCGAGCCAGGCGAAGGGGTGGTGGGCGAATTCGAACATCGCCTCGCGGCCGTGTTTTTCGTCGATCAGCATGCCGTAGCCGTCGCGCCCGGCGGCCACCTGTGCCGCGGCCTTCACCGCCAGCACCTTGAAGGCGTTGATGCGCGCAGGATCCGCGCCGGTCTTGGCGGCGATGTCTTCCAGCTGCACGCGGTGGTCGCAGGCGAGTGCCATCAAAAGCGGGATGTCGCGTCGCCGGGTGGTTGCCCAGTGCACATGGTTCAGCGCTTCGTCCTTGCGCAGCGCCAGATGTTTCGAGCCGTTCTTCAGGAAGAATTGCAGCTCGGTAAAGGTCGGATATTCCGGCGCGCACAACAGGCGCGACACTGCGAAGGCGCCGCAGGCGTTGGCCCAGGTCGCGGCGGTGGCGAAGCTTTCGCCGCCCAGCCAGCCGCGCAGGAAACCCGACATGAATGCATCGCCGGCGCCGAGCACGTTGTAGACCTCGATCGGAAAACCGTCGCCGACGACGCCGTCCTCGAGATCGTCGGTGATCTGCCCGTCATAGACGATGCAGCCCTTGGCGCCGCGCTTCAGCACGATGGTGGCCGCCGACAGCTTGCGAATGGTCTTCAGCGCCGTGAGCAGGTCGCTTTCGCCGGAGGCGATCAACACTTCCTCCTCGGTGCCGACAATCAGGTCGCAATCGGGCAGCACGAGCTTCAATTGCGCCGAGACACGATCGGATTTGACATAACGACCGAAACCCTCGGCGTGGCCGGCCAGGCCCCACAGGTTCGGCCGGTAATCGATGTCGAACACCACCTTGCCGCCATGGGCCTTGGCGATGCGGATCGCCTTGCGCTGGGCGGCGTCGCTGTTCGGCCGCGAGAAATGCGTGCCGGTGACGACGATGGCGCGCGCCGAGGCCACGAAAGCTTCATCGACGTCGTCTTCCGCCAGCGCCATGTCGGCGCAGTCGGAACGATAGAAGATCATCGGCGAGACACCCTCGTCCTCGACCGAAAGCAGCACCAGCGCGGTTAGCCGTTCAGCGTCGGTGTGGACGCCCGCGACATCGACCTTCTCGCGCTGCAGCTGTTCGCGGATGAAGCGGCCCATCTGCTCGTCGCCGACACGCGTCAACAGCGCCGACTTCAAGCCGAGCCGCGCCGTACCGACGGCGATGTTGGCGGGGCAGCCACCGACCGACTTGGCGAAGGAGGCGATGTCTTCCAGCCTGGAACCGATCTGCTGGCCGTAGAGGTCCACCGAAGCGCGGCCGATGGTGATGACGTCCAGCGCCTTGCCGGCACCGCGGGGGCTCGCCATGCTTTTCTCCCTCACACGAAAGGCTGTCGGCGCGCAAAGGCGCCATCATTGTCCCTAATATGAAATGTTAATTCCATTCCATAGTCAATATGGAATACGCATTCCCATTCTGATTTTGCAGCCTGCGTCAGCTGCGCCGTTCGGCGACGGCGACCGCCAATGTCATGGCCAGCGCCATGGTGGCCGAGAGCGAGCGGAAGCCCGCGCAGTCAGCTTCCGCCACTTCGAACCAGACCTTGGCGGACTGGGCAAGCGGCGAAAAGGCGCTGTCGGTGATGGCCACCACAGGCACGCCCTGCTCGGCCAGTATGCGTGCATGATCGACCGTCGCCGAGGCGTAGGGCGAGAAGCTGATCGCCACCAGCGCATCCTTCGGCGAGGCGAAGGACATGATCTCGGGGTCGAAGCCGGCGGCGGATTCGACCTGCATGTAGCGGATCTTCAGCTTGCCCAGCGCATAGGCCATATAGGAAGTGATCGGATAGGAGCGGCGGCGGGCCAGAAGATAAATGGTCTCGGCTCCGGCGAGGATATCCACGGCGCGGTCGAGCATGCCGTCATCGAACGAGCGCGATACCGCTTCCAGGGAGCGGGTGGCGGATTCCACGAAGCCGTCGAAGATGGCGCGGTTCTGGGTGGCACCGCCGCCGCGCAGCGCCTTCAGCCGGTCCTCATACGACACCGTCCGTTCTCGCATCCGCTCTCGGAACACCGATTGCAGGCTGGTGAAGCCGTCGAAGCCGAGGAACTGGGCGAAGCGGATCAGCGTCGAGGGCTGCACGCCGGCAGAGGCCGCGATGCTCGCCGCCGTGCCGAAGGCAATCTCGTCGGGGTTGTCGAGCGCGTAGGCGGCGATCTGGGCGATGCGCTTGGGTAGCGCCGAGCGCTTCTCAAGAACGAGGTTGCGAAGCGATTCGTAGTCTTGCGGCAGGCGAGGGTTCATGGTGCCGAGAATCCCCTGTTCCGTCCCTGATCGCAAGAGCATAGCGCTCCCGTTGTGAATTGCCACAAGAAATGGATCATACATTCCATTTTTGAATTAAATGGACTAATAGGTTCACATCATCATCGTCTGGGAGGAAATCGCATGGTTGGCGTCGGTTTGATCGGAACCGGTTTCATGGGCAAGTGTCACGCCATGGCCTGGACATCCGTGCGCACCGTGTTTGGAGATGTCGGGCCGGTGCGGCTGGTCCATCTTGCCGAAACTAGCGCCGAGCTGGCGAAGCAGCGCGCCGACGAATTCAGTTTCGACAAGGGGTCGGGCGATTGGCGTGCGGTGATCGAGGACCCTTCTGTCGACGTCGTCTCCATCACAACGCCGAACCAGTTCCATCCCGAGATGGCAATCGCCGCACTCGAAGCCGGCAAGCATATCTGGTGCGAGAAGCCGATGGCGCCGGCTTTCGCTGAGGCCGAGGCGATGCTGGCGGCGGCCCGCCGCTCCGGCAAGGCAGCAGTGCTTGGCTACAACTACATCCAGAGCCCGGCGATCCGGCACATCGCGACGCTGCTGGGCGAAGGCGTCATCGGCAAGGTCAACCATCTGCGCGTCGAGATGGACGAAGACTTCATGGCCGACCCGGAAGCGCCGTTCAACTGGAAGCATGCGGCGACGTCCGGCTACGGCGCGCTCGACGACTTCGCCGTGCATCCGCTGTCGCTGGTCAAGGCGCTGTTCGGCCGCGTCGCCAGCGTCATGTGCGACATGTCTAGACCTTATGCCGACCGTGCCGTGGCCGATGGTGGCCGCCGCCCCGTCGAGACCCATGACATAGCGAGCGTGCTGATCCATCTCGACAACGGCGTCTCGGGCACGCTCCTGGTCAACCGTTCGGCCTGGGGGCGCAAGGGCCGTATCGCCGTGCAGATCTTTGGCTCGAAAGGTTCGATCCTGTTCGACCAGGAACGATTCAACGAATTCCAACTCTACGTCACCTCCGACCGGCCGACCGAGCAGGGCTACCGCACCATCCTGGCCGCGCCCGTGCACAAGCCCTATGACCGCTTCATTCCGGCGCCCGGCCATGGCCTGGGCTTCAACGATCTCAAGACGATCGAGTGTCGCGAACTGATCCGACGCATCGAGGGCAAGCCGGCCAACCTCATCGAATTCGACGAAGGGCTGGAGATCGAGCGCACCGTGCATGCCATGGCACGCTCGTTCGAGGAAAAGCGCTGGGTGAACGTGCGTTAGGGCCGTTCCCATTTGCGGGGAGTGGCAAAACCCGCTCCCCGCATGTGGTTGTCGCCACGGTTACGCCGCTCCCGGGCGCTTGGCGATCATCGCGCGCCGCGTCGCCCGGCGTTGTTCGACCGCCTCGGCCAGACCCTGCAGCACGGTCTCGGTGGTTGCCCAGTCGATGCAACCGTCGGTGATGCTCTGCCCGTAGACGAGCGGCTTGCCGGGCACCACGTCCTGGCGGCCAGCGACCAGATTGCTCTCGATCATGACGCCGATGATGCGTCCGTCGCCCGTCGCAACCTGGTTGGCCACATCGGCCGCGATCTTCGGCTGGTTTTCCGGCTTCTTGTTGCTGTTGGCATGGCTGACATCGATCATCAGCCGCGGCGCAACGCCGATGCGGCCAAGTTCCAGGCAGGCGGCCTCGACGCTCGCCGCGTCGTGGTTGGGGGTTTGCCCGCCGCGCAGGATGACATGGCAGTCCTCATTGCCGGTGGTCGCCGCGATCGCACTGCGCCCGCCTTTCGTCACCGCCATGAAATGGTGCGGCTGCGCAGCCGACTTCACCGCTTCGGCGGCGATGCGCAGATTGCCGTCGGTGCCGTTCTTGAAGCCGACCGGGCAGGACAGACCGGATGCCAGTTCGCGATGGATCTGGCTCTCGGTGGTGCGCGCGCCGATCGCGCCCCAGGAGACGAGGTCGGCGATGTATTGCGGCGTCGTCATGTCGAGGAACTCGGTCGCCGCCGGCAGGCCGAGATTGTTGACCGCGGCCAGTACGTTGCGCGCCAACCTCAGCCCCTTGTCGATGTTGAAGGAACCGTCGAGGTCGGGATCGTTGATCAGGCCCTTCCAGCCGACCGTGGTGCGCGGTTTTTCGAAATAGACACGCATGACGATCTCGAGCCGGTCCGACAGACTGTCGCGCAGCGCCGCCAGACGGCTGGCATAGTCCACCGCGGCCGCGGGGTCGTGGATCGAACAGGGGCCGACCACGACGACCAGTCGGTCGTCGGCACCGGTGAGGGCGGCATGGATGGCGTTACGCGCCGCCGTGACGGTTCGTGTCGCCGTCAGCGTGCGCGGTATCTCCTGCATCACCTGGTCAGGCGTGCTCAGTTCCTTGAGTTCCTTGACCCGAAGGTCGTCTGTGGTGGTCAACACGGCATTCTGCTCCTGGTTGGGGACCTGCCGGCTGAAACAAAAAAGCCGCCAGGTCTGGCGGCTGTTCGGATGTTGATGCTGCAATCTTCAGATCGAGCGCAATCCTCCCGCCGCCAGCGAGCTGCAGTAGCTAAAGTACCAAAACGAGGCGGACAGGTGGATCATGCCGCGCTTTATAGTGAAAGTAGGGGCGCATGTCACGCCCCATAATCGGCTCCAAAAATCGGCCCCAAAAATCGGCAAGCCGTCGCCGACGGTATTTCCAGGTGCGCGGGCAAGCGGGCGTTAAATCCCATCCAGCTATTCAGACGATCGCTTCTCACACCCGCGTGGCGATGAATGCCATGCTGGCGGCGAGTGCCGGCTCCGGATCGGCCAGTGCGTGCACTTCGGCGGCGAAAGGCTCGTAGGAGAACGCGCCGTCATACCCAGCATCAAGCAGCGCCCTTATCTGGCCGACATTGCCGAGCCGGTCGCGGTCGTCGACCAGGATGCGGTGTCCGTCCTGCATCTGCTCGACTTTGAGCGTTGGATCGACGACGCCGGAGATATGGGCGATGCCGGTATAGGCGGGGAAGAACTCGCTTTCGCCGGCAAGGTGATGGTGGAAGGTATCGTGCACAAGTTTGTAGCGCTCGCTGCCGCCGACCGCCTCGATGGCGGCGATGGCGTCGGCCTTGTGGCGCAGCGACGAGGTGACGAAACCCAGCGGCTCAATGAACGCGATCATATTCGCCCGGTCCAGCATCGGCAGGATTTCGCCGAGCGAGCTGCGCAGCGCGTCGTCGCGCTCGCCTTCGGCATAGCGCGGGGCATCGTTGCGCGGGATGAGGCTGATCGATTCCGCGCCGGCTTCGACAGCCTGATCGATCAGCAACTGCACTTTCGCGCGCATCGCCTCGGACCACGCGTTGAACCCATATGCTTCCGACAGACCGAGAAGGCGCAGGCCCCTGGACCGGGCATAGTCACCCACCGTCGCCGGCGCGTCGCCGTCGAAGAAGGCGGCATCGGTCAGCTTTTTGTCCGCCAGGTCGTTGCGCAGTTCAACGCCGACAGCACCGAGGGAGGCTGCGAGATCGAGAAACCGCCGGCAGTCGATCCGAGGCGCTGCCATATGGTTCAACGCGAATTTCAACTGCGTGGCCATGGCGTCGTCCTCAATCGAGCTTGACCTGGACCGCCTTGCCGGTTTTCGCGGATTTGAGCGCCGCATCGGCCAGCCTCAGCGCGGCGAGGCCGTCGGTGCCGGACGGCGAAGCCTTGGCGCCCTTGGTGACGGTGGCGATGAAGGCGGCGATCTCGTTGGCGTAGGCGTCGATGTAGCGGGTCATGAAGAAGTCGTGCAGCGGCGGCCGCGTATAACCCTTCTCGCTGGCCACTTCGATCGACACGGGCCGCTGGTTCTCGGCGGCCACCATGCCCTTCGAGCCGTGCACTTCGATGCGCTGGTCGTAGCCATAGGTGGCACGGCGCGAATTGGAGATGATCGCCTGCCTGCCGGACGCCGTTTCCAGGATGACGCTGACGGAATCGAAGTCTCCGGCCTCGCCGATCTTCTTGTCGACCAGCACGGAAGCGTGCGCCGACACCGCCACTGGCTCCTCGCCGAGCAGGAAGCGCGCCATGTCGAAGTCGTGGATGGTCATGTCGCGGAAGATGCCGCCCGAGCGCTTGATGTAGTCGACCGGCGGCGCACCGGGGTCGCGCGAGGTGATCACCACCTGCTCGACCTTGCCGATGGCGCCGTCGTCGATCGCCTTGCGCACGGCGGCGAAGTGCGGATCGAAGCGGCGGTTGAAGCCGACCATCAGCACGGCCTTGGTCTTGTCGACCACGGCCAGGCACTTCTCGACGCGCTTGGCGTCGAGGTCGACAGGCTTCTCGCAAAAGATCGCCTTGCCGGCTTTGGCGAAACGCTCGATCAGATCGGCATGGGTATCGGTCGGCGTGCAGATGATGACGGCGTCGATGTCGGCGGCCTTCTCGATCGCCTCGATGGAGCGGACTTCCGCGCCATAGGCGGCGGAGATTTCCTTCGCGGCCTTCTCGAAGGCGTCGGCCACCGCCACCAGCTTTGCCTGCGGGTTCGCGGCCACCGCCCGTGCATGCACCTTGCCGATGCGGCCGGCGCCAAGAAGACCAAAACGCACTGTCATGACAACCTCGTCGGTAGGTGCGCCGGAGGTCGTATGCGGCCGCACCAGTTTCGGAACGAAAGAACCAGAAAAGAGAAGTATGAAATATTTATTCCATATTTCGCGACGCAGTCAAGCGGTGTCGCGCGGACGGATGTCAGTGGGCGCGTCACGCGCCAACATACCCGTTCAAGTCTGCCTGACGATACGGCCGATCGCATTCACGACAAGACGCGCGGCGGTGAGCGCCGTGATGCCGTCGACATCGGCGGGCGTGTAGAACTCGACAAGGTCGAAGCCGGCAAGGCGTCCGCGCTGGCTCACCCCCTCGATCAGCCCGATCGCCTGTTGGTAGGTCAGCCCGCCCGGTGCACGGCCGGCGACGCCCGGTGTCACGCTGGGATCGAGCCCATCGCAGTCGAGGGTCACGACCACGCTGGCACCTGCCGGTATGTGCTTGAGGGCGGCTTCTATGCCTTCGGCATGGATCTCCCTGGCCGTGACGAGGTAGGCGCCCCAGCGCCTGGCGGTCTCGACCTCGCGCGGCCTGGCGCTGCCGACGCCCCGGATGCCCGCCTGCACGATGCCGGCGACATGCGGCATCTCGCTCGCCCGGCGCATCGTGCTGGAATAACCTAGGGGTTCGCCAAAACGCTCGTCGCGCCAGTCGATATGGGCGTCGATCTGCAGGATCCAGATCGGGCCATGATCAGCGAAGCCGGCGAAGAAGGGGATGGGCACTGAATCATCGCCCCCGATCATCAGCGGCGTGGCGCCGCTAGCCAGGATGGCGCGCGTCTTGTCTTCGATCAGCTTGCGGTTGCCAGCATTGTCGGCGACGGATGTTGGCAGGTCGCCCGTATCGACGCAGCAGGGTTCATGGCCCGCGAAGAGGGGGCCGCCGAAGTCGAAGTCAAAGCTGTCGAGGAATTGCACGTCGCCCTGGCTGGCGGCACGGATAGCGGCCGCCGCGCCAGCGAAACCCGAAGGGTCGGCGCCGGGATAGGTGCTGCCATGCGGCGCGCCGAACAGCACCATGCGCGGCTGTGCGCCGTCGGGCAGATGCGCGGGAAAATCAAGAAAACCAGGATGCGGAGGCATGACAGGGAGCTTTGTCGCAGAACCCGTTCGGCCGCACAAGCACCGGTCGCGCCAGTGCCCGATCGAAGTGGGCAAGCCAATCAGCGCGATACGAGCCGCCCCGCACCGATGTCGGCGCGGATGCAGTTGAGCTTAGAACAACGCCTTGAGTTCGGCGAGCTTGTCGTTGACCAGCCAGCCGTAGTAATTTTCTTCCGGCAGCTTTTCCGGCTCGCCGGCGGCGCGGCGGCGCTCGTTCTCGACCTTCAGCGCATGAGCACGGGCTTCCGGATTGCCGACATTGTAGAGCGTGGCGGTCACCCCGGGATTCTGCGAAATGTCGAAGCCGGCGATGTTTTTGTAGGCCTGGATCGAGGTCTTCACGATCGCGGCGACGTAAGGCAGCGTCAGGTCCGGGTCCATGATCGTCTTGTAGATCTGGTTCGGGTCGCTGACGTCGAGTTTGGGCAGGCCCGACACCTTGTTGACCATGTCGCTCATCTCAAGCGCGGTCAGCGGGTTGAGTTGGCCGAGGCCAAAGGTCTGGCCGGCATAATAGGGCTGGAAGAAAGTGGCGCCGAAACGGTCGTCGGGGAAACTGGTGCCGCCCACGGTCTTGCCGCGGAAGGCGCTGTTCCATACCCCTTCCCGGCATTCCCACAGCGCGTTGGAACCGCTTTCGCTGGCGCATTTGGCGAATTCCGGCCGCTTGATGAAGTCCGAAATATCCTCGCCCTGATAGGCAAAGGTCAGCCTGCTGGACAGATACGACATCGCCTTGACGTAGTAGGTCTGCAGCCGGTCGTAGGCGCCGACATTGTAGGTGTGCTCGCCCACCAGCGCGCCGACCATGTGCATCGGGTCGATACCGTAGACAGCGGCGACCTTCTTGATCTTGCCGCGCAGCTCGGTGTCGTTCTGCAGCAGGGCGTAGACCTTGCGGTATTTGGCGTCGAAGGACGTGTTGGTCGCCTTGGTGCGCTTGGCCGAGGAGCCTGGGATCGGCGGCTGCTCGGCATTGCGGTTGCCGGCCGGCACCAATGTGGCGGCCGCACCACTTGCCACCGCTGCTACGGTCACTGCCGAAGCGAGGAAAAGAGAGATCAGTTTTTTCATCAGCCGCTGCCCGAAATCAGTCGCCGCGCCATCCAGTCGTGAACCTCCCGGGCCATGCCGGGCGCGGGGTTCAATCTGCTCTAGGAAAAGCCGGATGACGAGTCGAGCCTTTCGTGACCCCTTGCGGCGAAAGGTACCGCCCTGCTTCCATTTGGCCACACTGGCCGCCACAAAAGGCAGCGGGCACCCGGTTGCCGGGTGCCCGCGATAACGCATGTCGATCGGGATCAGAGGATGAAGCGCGACAGGTCGGTGTTCTTCGACAGATCGCCGACATGCTTCTGCACATAGGCGGCGTCGATGGTCACCTTGGCGCCGTTGCGGTCCGGCGCTTCGTAGGAAATGTCGTCCAGCACGCGCTCCATCACCGTCTGCAACCGCCTTGCGCCGATGTTTTCCACCGTCGCGTTGAGATCTACGGCGATACCGGCCAATGAATCGATGGCGTCGTCGGTGAACTCCAGGTCGACGCCTTCCGTCTTCATCAGCGCGATATACTGCTTGATGAGGCTGGCTTCGGTCTCGGTCAGGATGCGGACGAAATCGGCCTTCTCCAGCGCTCTCAATTCGACGCGGATCGGCAGGCGGCCCTGCAGTTCCGGCAACAGGTCGGACGGCTTCGAGACATGGAATGCGCCTGACGCGATGAACAGGATGTGGTCCGTCTTCACCGGTCCGTATTTGGTCGCCACCGTGGTGCCTTCGACCAGCGGCAGAAGATCCCGCTGCACGCCTTCGCGCGAGGGGCCGCCGGAAATGTCGGAACGGGCTGCAATCTTGTCGATCTCGTCGAGGAAGACGATGCCGTCGTTCTCGGCCGCTTCCAGGGCGCGGCGCACCACCTCGTCCTGGTCGAGCAGCTTGTCGGACTCGTCCTGGATCAGGAGGTTGTAGGATTCCTTGACCGTGGTCTTGCGCGTCTTGGTGCGCTTGCCGCCCATGGCCTTCGACAACATGTCGTTGATGTTGAGCACGCCGACGCCACCCGGCATGCCGGGGATATCGAAGCCGGGCATGCCGCCGGTGCCGGTATCGGCCACCTCGACCTCGATCTCCTTGTCGTCGAGTTCGCCGTCGCGCAGCTTTTTCTTGAAGCTGTCGCGCGTGGCGGGCGACGCGGTCTTGCCGACCAGAGCCTCAAGCACGCGCTCCTCGGCGTTGACATGGGCACGCGCCTTCACGTCCTCGCGCATCTTCTCGCGGATCAGCCCGATGCCGACCTCGACCAGGTCGCGCACGATCTGCTCGACATCGCGGCCGACATAGCCGACCTCGGTGAACTTGGTTGCCTCGACCTTGACGAAGGGGGCGCCTGCGAGCTTGGCCAGACGGCGCGAGATCTCGGTCTTGCCGACACCGGTCGGGCCGATCATCAGGATGTTCTTCGGCATCACCTCTTCGCGCATCTGGCCTTCCAGCTGCTGGCGGCGCCAGCGGTTGCGCAGCGCGATCGCTACGGCGCGCTTGGCGTCTTTCTGGCCGATGATGAAACGATCGAGTTCGGAAACGATTTCGCGGGGGGAGAAATTGCTCATGAATATGACACGTCTACGCTTGTTTGATGGGAGGGAGCTTGTTGAGCACGGATGTGGGGAGGGTAGGGCTTACGATCAAGCGCCTGATATGCTGCCAGCCGGCACCGAAGGTGATGATCAGCGCGCCGACGACCAACAGGATCAGGGCAAAGGGCGGTATGCCCGTGCTGTTTGCCGTGGAATTGACGAGGTAGTAGATGCCGAGCGAGCCGAAATAGGCAAGCGTCGGCACCAGCAGCGAGCGCCTGTCGATGGCGAGCGCGACATAGACGAATGCGATGATGAGGATGGCCAGCATGATCGTGGCATTCGCATCGGGTTCGATGCGGCCCATCACGACATCCTGACCCGTGGCCATGATGAAGAGCGGGTGCACCAGCATCGGCGCCGACACGACATGCAGCCAGAACGCGCAATCGGACCAGATCTTGCGCCGCTCTCGGTCGAACACGTCCAGCGCGACCGCCGTGCCGAACACGATCAGGCCGCAGATCAGCGGCATGTAGAGCGCGGCCCGCATCAGTTGCGGCATGTCCTCCAGCCTTGGCGGGGCCACGGCTCCGGTGGTCACGCCGTCGTAAAGCAGCAGCGCGGTCTGCAGGAAAGCGAGCAGCGTCGCCGCGATCGCGAATACACCGGCCAGAATCGGCACCTTGAAGCGCCAGAAATAGACCGCGACCGCCGCCATGACGCCGCCGAGAAAGAGATAGCCGGCGCTGGAGGCCTGCTGGCGCAGAGCCAATAGCTGCCAGATCGATTCCGGTTTCTGGATCGGATAGCGCGCGAGGATTTCCAGCGCGAGCGCGGTGGTGAACGACACGACGAAAAACAGGCTGAGCACCGTCGACGACAGTTTCATGCGGTGCTGGCGCGTCACCACTTCGGCGAGCAGCCAGGAAAACGCCGCGATGAGCACCGCGACCGACAAGCGCTGGCCTGGAAGCAGGGTGTGGAGCACGAAATAGAAACCGGCCGTCAGCAAGACCGTGCCGACGGTGACGAAAAGATCGTTTCCGCCGCCGATCAGCCGCAGATTTTCTTCGTCGGACTCAGCGTCACCTTCGGTGGTGAACGGGTTGCCGCGCTCCAGCGCATAGAGCCGGTCACGCTGCTGTGCCGTGATCACCCCCTCGGTGACCGCGCTGTCGAGTGTTTCCGCGCTGATCACAACAGGCTTCCAGTCATCATGCTCCACCCTGCCAGGCCTTCACCGCCTCCAGCGGATAGACCAGCATCAGCACGTTGAGCGTCAGGTTGTCGCGGATCATGTAACCGGTGCCCAGCTCGAACAGAATGGCGATAGACACAACCAGCCAGACCGGCAGGAAGCGTGCCATCACAAAACCCACCACCATGGCGAGCGTATCCGACACCGAATTGACGATGGAATCGCCGTAATAGTCGAGCGAAATCGTGCCGGCGCGGTAGCGGTCGATGATGATCGGGCTGTTTTCCAGGATCTCCCAGCCGCCCTCGATCAGCAGCGCGAAGGCGAGCCTCGTCCAGATCGATGAACGCGGGAACAGGAACCTGGCCAGCGCATAGAACAGGAAGCCGTGGATGATGTGCGAGGGCGTGTACCAGTCGGTGATGTGCTGGGAGTTCTCCGAGCTCACCACCACGCCGTGCCAGAGCTTGACATAGCCGCAGGTGCAGATCGCGGGGTGACCCTGGAAATGCAACGTCAGCGCCTGGATGGCGATCAGTGCGGCAGCAATTGCCAGACCCGCCGGCCAGGCCAATCGCTGATGAAGCGGCGGCTCTCCGGCGCGCGATGCCGTCATTCGGCATCCATTTCTTCGGGATTGTCGAGCGCCATCAAAAGCGCTTCGCCGGTGGCGGTCTTGAAACGGCGGATCGTCCGGAAACCGACCTTCTCATAGACCCTGATTGCAACCGCATTGGCCGCGTCCGGGTCGAGAATGACGCGTGGCGCCCCTTCCTCGAACAGCATCTCCACGAATTCGCCGATCAGCCGAGTGCCGTGTCCCTTGCCGACGAGTTCAGGCTCGCCGATGAACTGATCGATGCCCAGCGTGCCCGTCGGCTGGTCCTGAAAGGGGTTCTCACCGTCGTCGAGATACGGGTCGTAGCTCTGGATGAAGCCGATAGGCCGCCCGTCGAGCTCGATGATGAAGGGTTCGACCGCGATGCTGTCGATGGTCTCGGCGATGCCCGTCAGCTCCGTCTCCTTGTCGCCCCACCACGCCGCGACATGCGGTTCGGCGAGCCAGCGGGCAAGGAGCGGCATGTCCTTGTCCGTCAGCGGGCGGAATTCGTAGCTGGGGGCCACATCGGATCGTGAACTCATCTGGGAGTTCACGATCTAGGCTGCGTCCAGCGTTTCGACGACGAAATTATGGTTGGTGTAGACGCAGATGTCGGCGGCGATCTGCATGGCCTTGCGGGCGATCTCCTCGGCGTCCTTGTCGGTGTCGATCAGCGCGCGCGCCGCGGCCAGTGCGTAATTGCCGCCCGAGCCGATCGCCATCACACCCTGTTCCGGCTCCAGCACGTCGCCATTGCCGGTCAGCGCCAGCGAAACGTTCTTGTCGGCCACCAGCATCATCGCCTCCAGCCGGCGCAGATAGCGGTCGGTGCGCCAATCCTTGGCGAGCTCGACGCTGGCGCGCATCAGCTGGTCCGGATATTGCTCCAGCTTGGCTTCCAGTCGCTCCAAAAGCGTGAAAGCGTCGGCGGTGGCGCCAGCAAAGCCAGCGATCACATTGCCGCCCTTGCCGATGCGGCGCACCTTGCGTGCATTGCCCTTCATGATGGTCTGGCCGAGGCTCACCTGGCCGTCGCCGGCAATCACCACTTTGCCGCCCTTGCGCACGGTGATGATGGTGGTGGCGTGCATGGAAAGTTCATTCGACATCGATTGCTCCGATCCCGCGCGATCCCTTTCAAGGCGACTGGCGCGTCACGAGTTGAGTTGCGGCATATGTATGAAGCGGCATCCCGTTTGCAAACCCAGACCGGCACTCGACAGGCATATGTTCCGGCGGTTGGTTTTGGCAACTGGCAATCGCCGGATCATGCTGTTAGAACGCACTCGTTTTCCTGAAAAGAGGAAGAGATATGGCGCCCCGTTCAGCCGAAGTCAGCCGCAAGACCAAGGAAACCGACATCGCCGTGTCGGTCCATGTCGACGGGACCGGCAAGTCGGATATTTCGACGGGCGTCGGTTTTTTCGACCATATGCTCGACCAGCTGTCGCGCCACTCGCTGATCGACATGACGGTCAGGGCCAAGGGCGACCTGCATATCGACGACCACCACACGGTCGAGGACACCGGCATCGCCATCGGCCAGGCGCTGGCCAAGGCGCTCGGCGAGCGCCGGGGCATCATGCGTTATGCCTCGATCGACCTCGCCATGGACGAGACGCTCACCCGCGCCGCCATCGACGTTTCGGGGCGGCCGTTCTTGGTCTGGAACGTCGCCTTTTCGGCGCCGAAGATCGGCACATTCGATACCGAACTGGTGCGCGAGTTCTTCCAGGCGCTGTCGCAGCATGCCGGCATCACGCTGCATGTGACCAATCATTACGGCGCCAACAACCATCATATCGCGGAAACCTGCTTCAAGGCGGTGGCGCGTGCCCTGCGGGCGGCGCTGGAAAGCGATCCGCGCCAGCCTGACACGGTTCCTTCCACCAAGGGTTCGCTGAAGGGGTAGCCATGGCCAGCTATGTCGTTCTGGAGCCGCCTTCCGACGGCCTCGGCGCGAGGCCGGAAGGGGCGCGGCTGATCCGCGACGGGTTCTCCTGGTTCGCGTTCATCGTGCCGCCGCTATGGCTGTTGTGGCATCGGCTGTGGTTCGCCGCTGTCGCTGCCATCATTGTGCTCGGCGTGCTCTCGGCGCTTGGCGAAAGCCGAGGACTTGGCCTTACCGGCGCATTGCTGACATTGCTCGTCTCGCTTTATTTCGGACTGGAAGGCCAGGCGCTTCGGATCGCCGGGCTGCGTCGCGCCGGCTGGACGGAATGGGGCATCGTCGAGGCCGAAGACCTGACCGATGCCGAGACGCGTTATGCTTTCGGGCTCGGACGCGACGAGGGTATCGCAGCCGCCACCGAGCCGTTGCCGACGATCGTGCCGGCTGCCAATCCCGCCCGTACGGTGCAGACCGGCATGGCGCTTGGACTTTCTCATCCCGGACGACACTGACATGCGCGTTGCCATCATCGACTACGGCTCGGGCAATCTGCGCTCGGCCACCAAGGCCTTCGAGCGTGCCGCGCGCGAAGCCGGCATAACGGCTGAAATCGAGCTGACGGCCGATGCCGAACGCGTGCGCGGCGCCGACCGCATCGTGCTGCCCGGCGTCGGCGCCTATGCCGACTGCGCCGCCGGCCTGCATGCCGTCGACGGCATGTGGGAAGCCGTGCAGGAGGTCGCCATCGCCAGAGGCCGGCCCTTCCTCGGCATCTGCGTCGGCATGCAGTTGATGTCGGAGCGCGGGCTGGAAAAGACGGTGACGCCGGGCTTCGGCTGGATCGGCGGCGACGTCAAGGAAATCACGCCGTCGGACCCGTCCTTGAAGATCCCGCAAATCGGCTGGAACACCATCGAGCTGAAGCGCGAGCACCCGCTGTTTGCCGGCATACCAACCGGGCAGGACGGGCTGCATGCCTATTTCGTCCATTCCTACCATCTCGATGCCAGCAAAGCCGGCGAAGTGCTGGCAGTGGCCGACTATGGCGGGCCGGTGACGGCGGCGGTGACACGCGACAACATCGCCGGCACGCAGTTCCATCCCGAAAAGAGCCAGGCACTGGGTCTTGCACTCATCGCCAATTTCCTGCGCTGGAAGCCGTGAGGAGAGCGTCGTGACCAAGAAAGGCTACTGGATGGCGATGGTCGATGTTCGCGACCCGGATGTCTACAGGAAGTACATCGAGACCAATGGTATGGCCTTCGCCAAATATGGCGCGAAGTTCCTGGTTCGCGCCGGTCGCAACACCGACCCCGAAGGACCGACCGGCAACCGGCATGTGATCATTGAGTTCGAGACCTACGAGACGGCGCTGGCCTGCTACAATTCGCCGGAATACCAGGAAGCGCTGAAGCATCGGCTGGCCGGGTCGGTCGGCAAAGTCGTCATCGTCGAGGGCGTGTAAGTGATCCTTTTCCCAGCTATCGACCTCAAGGACGGCAAGTGCGTTCGCCTGAAGCTCGGCGATATGGACACCGCTACCGTCTACAATGAAGACCCCGCCGACCAGGCCCGCGCTTTCGAACACCAAGGCTTCGAGTGGCTGCACGTCGTCGACCTGAACGGCGCTTTCAAGGGCCAGAGCGTCAACAGCGCCGCTGTCGGCGCTATCCTCAAGGCAACGAAGAATCCGGTACAGCTTGGCGGCGGCATCCGCACCTTGCCGCAGATCGAGGACTGGCTGGACCGTGGACTGGCTCGCGTCATCCTCGGCACGGTCGCCGTCCGCGATCCCGAACTGGTCAAGGAAGCCTGCCGGGCGTTTCCGGGCAAGGTGGCCGTCGGCATCGACGCGAGGGGGGGCAAGGTGGCTGTGGAAGGCTGGGCGGAGGCCTCAAGCCTCGGCGTCGTCGAACTGGCAAAGAAGTTCGAGGGCGCCGGCGTGGCCGCAATCATCTACACCGACATCGACCGCGACGGCGTTTTGACCGGCATCAACTGGGGCTCGACCATCGATCTTGCCGAAGCGGTGTCGATCCCGGTTATCGCCTCGGGCGGCCTGGCGTCCATCGCCGACATCGTGCGCATGACGATGCCCGACGCCAGCAAGCTCGAAGGTGCCATTTCGGGCCGCGCGCTCTATGATGGCCGCATCGATCCTGCCGAGGCGCTGGCGATCCTCAAGGGCAAGACCAGGGAGGCCAACTGGTGAAGCTGACCATCGTTCTCGCCCCTTACGACAGCGGCCTCTACCATGTCGGCTTCGGTCAGGGCCCGGATGCGCTGATAGCCGGCGGTCTGGTCGAGGCGCTGACTTTGGCCGGTCACGATGTCGAGGTCGAGGATATCGACAAGGTCGGGCCGGAGCCGGGCCGCGAGATCGCCACCGGTTTTGCCGTCTGCAACACAGTGGCTGAAAAAGTTCGTAATGCGCGTGACGAGGGGCGCTTCCCGGTCGTGCTTACCGGAAACTGCCTGACGGCCTGTGGTGCCGTGGCCGGCGAAGACGCGGATTCCATCGTCTGGGCCGACCAGCATGGCGATCTCAACACGCCGGAAACCTCGATCTACGGTTTTCTCGACGGCATGGCGTTCTCGACCGCGCTCGGCCTCTGCTGGAAGCCGATGGCGGCGGCCGTTCCGGGGTTCAAGCCGATCGATCCGTCGCGTTCCGTGCTGATCAATGCGCGCGACCTCGACCCGGATGAAAAGGCGCTGCTTGAGACCCTGCCGGTCATCCGCACCGAATGCGGCGCGGCCGCCTCCGCAGCTGCCAAGCTGAAGGCGACTGGTGCTGCGCGCACGCATTTGCATATCGACCTCGACGTGCACGATCCGAACGAATTGCAGGTCAACCGCTATGCGACCGCCGGCGGGCCCAACCCCGTGCAGTTGCGCAGTGCCGCCTGCATCATGGCCAAGGAGATGTCGGTGGTGGGCATCACCATTTCGGCTTACGATCCGGCCTTCGACGCCAAGGCGGAAGCGCCGCCGCTGGTCGGCCAACTGCTCAACGATCTGCTGGCCACGATGGAAGGCAAATGACCCTCAAAGCCCGTGTCATTCCCTGCCTGGACGTCAAGGACGGCCGCGTCGTCAAGGGCGTGAATTTCGTCGATCTCATTGATGCCGGCGACCCGGTCGAGGCAGCCAAGGCCTATGACGCGGCCGGCGCCGACGAGCTTTGCTTCCTCGACATCACCGCATCTTCCGACAATCGCGAAACCATCTTCGACGTCATTGCTCGCACTGCCGAGCAATGTTTCATGCCGCTCACCGTTGGTGGCGGTGTGCGGCAGGTGGCCGATATCCGCAAGCTTTTGCTGGCCGGCGCCGACAAGGTGTCGATCAACACCGCCGCGGTGAAGAACCCGGCCTTTGTTGCCGAGGCCGCCGACAAGTTCGGCAATCAGTGCATCGTCGTTGCCATCGACGCCAAGAAGGTGTCGGCGCATGGCGAGACTGATCGCTGGGAAATCTTCACCCATGGTGGACGCGAGAAGACCGGCATCGACGCGGTCGAGTTCGCCGCCAAAATGGTCGATCTCGGCGCTGGCGAAATCCTTCTTACCTCGATGGATCGCGACGGCACCAAGGCCGGTTACGATATCGCGCTGACGCGCGCCGTGGCCGATGCCGTGCGCGCGCCGGTGATCGCTTCGGGTGGCGTCGGCAATCTCGATCACATGGTCGCCGGCATTCGCGACGGCCATGCCACGGCGGTGCTGGCCGCCTCGATCTTCCACTTCGGCACCTACACCATTGCCGAGGCCAAGCGGCACATGGCGGCGGCCGGCCTGGCGGTACGACTCGACTCGGACGCCAAAGGGTCCTAAACGGCGATTATGACTGGCTTTTCGCTGTCCGACCTTGAAGCGACCATCCGCGAACGCGCGCGATCCGGCGATCCGGATTCGTGGACGGCGAAGCTTTATGCGCGCGGCATGGACAAGGCGGCGCAGAAGCTCGGCGAGGAGGCGGTCGAAACGGTCATCGCCGCGATCAAGGGCGATCGTCAGGCCCTCGTTTCGGAAAGCGCCGATCTCCTCTATCATTGGCTGGTGGTGCTCGGCTTAGCGGACGTTCCGCTAAGCGAGGTGCTGGCGGAACTCGAACGCCGGACGGGGCGTTCAGGCGTTGCCGAGAAGGCCTCGCGGCAAGAGCGGGGCTGATGCTGGAGGGAGTGGGACACGCGATGGATCAGCTCGCGCCTACCGAAAAATATTCCCCCTACCTTTTCTTTTCGGCCGCCGATTGGGCGAAATTCCGCGCCGACACACCGATGACCCTGGGCGAGGACGAAATCCGCCGCCTGCGTTCGCTGAACGACCCGGTCGATCTGGAGGAGGTGACGCGCATCTATCTTTCGATGTCGCGCCTGCTTTCGGCGCATGTCGAATCCAGCCAGATGCTGTTTCGCCAGCGCCAAGCTTTCTTCAACAAGGAAAGCGTGGTCAAGACGCCCTACATTATTGGCATCGCCGGTTCGGTGGCGGTGGGCAAGTCGACCACGGCACGTGTGCTGAAGGAACTGCTTGCGCGCTGGCCGTCGAGCCCGAAAGTCGACCTGGTGACCACGGACGGCTTTCTGTTGCCCAACGAGGTGCTGCGCCGCGACCGGTTGATGGAACGCAAGGGTTTTCCCGACAGCTATGATGTCGGCGCCCTGCTGCGTTTCCTGTCCTCGATCAAGTCGGGCGAGCGCGACGTGCGCGCGCCGCTCTATTCGCATCTCACCTATGACGTTTTGCCGGGCGCGTATGTCACCATTGATCGGCCCGATATCCTGATCTTCGAAGGCATCAACGTGCTGCAACCCGGCAGGCTGCCGATGGACGGCAAGTTCGTGCCGTTCCTGTCGGATTTCTTCGATTTCTCAATCTATATCGATGCCGACGAGGCGCTGATCCATGAATGGTACATCGCCCGTTTCATGCGATTGCGCGAAACCGCGTTCCGCAATCCGGAATCCTTCTTCCACCGCTATTCGCAACTGTCCGAGCCGGCGGCGCGCGCGATCGCGGAAGGGCTGTGGGCCAACATCAACCTGAAGAACCTGCGCGAGAACATCCTGCCGACGCGCCCCCGCGCCGACCTCATCCTGCGCAAGGGCGCCAACCATCTGGTCGAAGAAGTGGCGCTGCGGAAGTTGTGATCCTGGTCGCCGGCTCGCCGGACTTCGCATCAAGCCAGGAAAAGAAGCGGGAGAACCAGCAGCGAGGAGATCGGCAGGCCGGCTATGTTGAGAACAAGCACGAGCTGCGGCAACATCCATGCAAGGATGATCGGCAGTTCCGCTCTTAGCGGCCCGCTGGCGATCACCCACGGCCGCCGCGCCACGATGAGCGCGCCGCTCAACAATAGGGCCAGATCGTAGTTGTGGATGTAGGGGGTGATCAGAACCGTCGCCAGCAACAGGAGTGCGGCGCGGCGTTCCGGGTCGTGGACACGCCAGATGCGCCACGCGAAAACGAGGCCGACACCGCAGGCGAAGGCGGCGTGGATCGCCAGGGCGAGGACGGAGTTTCCGGTCACGATGCGCAAGCCCATGAATATGGAGGGGATCATGGCCATGAACGGCCCGCTGCCGTTCCGTTCGAGATCGCTCAAGACCGGCAAGGTGTCGCCGAGATAGTCGCGCCATGGCCCCGTGCCGAACATGAGTACCGAAAAGCCCGCGAACAGGACCGTTCCCAGCGCCGTCCAAAGGATCATCCGCCAGCGTCGTTCGACGGCCCACAGCAGGGGGAGCAGGAAACCGCCCTGCGGTTTGATCGTCAGGATTGTGGCGGCCGCCGAAGGAACGGCATCGCGCTTGGTTCGCGCCGACAGCGCCAGCAAGACGAGCCCTGCGACGGCGCTGCCGCTCTGGCCATAATAGAGGTTCACGACCGTGGCCGGCGATGTGAGCAGAACCGCGGTTTCGAGGCGATCGAAGCCGAACCGCCGCGCGCCGACGAACAGCAATATCAGGCCGAACACGGACCAGACGGCAAGGGCCGGGTAGTAGCCGATCAGGCCGAACGGCCAGATCAGAAGCAGGGAATGTGGGGGATAGGCCCACAGACGCAGTCCCAGATCGGCGCCGCCAACGAACGTGGCCTGATAAGCCTTGAAGCCGCTGACGGCGTAGATCTCGTTCGCGTGTCCGGACAGCACCATGCGGGCTGCCGCCCACAGATTGATGAAATCGCCGCCGACGGGCGTGCCGTCGGCATAGAGCAGTCCGCTGATGCCGGTGAGGCTGCTGTATTTGTAGATACAAGCGCCGATGAGATGAGCCACACCCAATATGAGGAGGGCCAGTTTGAGGTTGCGCCCAGTCTTGCCCATGCCCACCACAGCAACGAATCGACCGCCGCAGCATCCTCGAACTGGGTTGAGCCTGTCCAGAGAGAACTGGCGCTGACATCTCGGCTACGGCACTGTCACCCGCCTCAGCGTCAGATTGATCCTGCCGCCATTCTTCAACAGCGCCGAAGTCATGGGATAAATCCTGTCGACGCCGTGGAAGGCCAGGCGGCCTTCGCCGCCAAGCACCACGACGTCGCCGGACTTAAGCCTGAATGAAACGGTCTTGCCGTCGCGCTTGGGTTGGCCGACGCGAAACAGGCAATCGTCGCCGAGCGAGATCGAGACGACGGGCGCGTCGAATTCCTGTTCGTCGCGGTCTTGGTGCAGGCCCATCTTGGCATCCGCCGTGTAGAAATTGACGAGACAGGCCTCCGGCGGGTGCGGATAGCCCGAAACCTCGCGCCACAAGGCAAGCAGGCTTTCCGGGATCGGTGGCCAGGGCATTCCTGTCACCGGATGCGTCGCTTGATAACGATAGCCGCGCTCCTTGTCGGTGACCCAGCCGAGTGTTCCGCAATTGGTCATGCGCACGCTCATCTCCTTGCCGGTGCGCGGCATCGCCGGCACGTAGAGCGGCGCTTCCTGCACCACGGTGCGCACCGCCTCGACCAGTGCCTCCTGGGCGGGTCGCGGCAGGAAGCCGGGCATATGGCGGACGCCTTTGGGCAGGACGAGCATGGTCGGGCTCCGGTTGCTGGTAGCGCTCATAGAATAGCAATGCGTCCGGAAACGAAAAACGGCGACCCGAAAGCCGCCGTCTCGTCGATGATCGCCGAGCGATCCCCTGATCAGGAAAGTTCGGGAATACGCAGAACCTGGCCGGGATAGATCTTGTCGGGATGGGTCAGCATCGGCTTGTTGGCCTCGAAGATCAGCGGGTTCTTGGCGCCATTGCCCTTGCCATATTGCGCCTCGGCGATCTTCCAGAGGTTGTCGCCCTTCTTGACCGTATAGAAGACGGGCGCCTTGGCGGGTGCGGCGCTGGCGGCGTCGGTGCCGACCTTCAACTCGTCGGCCTGCACCTTCGACACACCCAGCGTGTTGCCAACCGCGATCACCGCCTTTTCGAAGATCGACTGGTCCTTGACCTCGCCCTTCAGTACGGCGGTGTCGCCCTTGACCTCGATCTGGACGCCGTCGGTGCCGAGCTTGTGTGAATCCAGCTCCTTTTTCAGGGCGTCGGCTTCAGGCGCTGCTTCCTCGTCGCCGCCGATGCCAAGCTTCTTGCCGACGCCTTTGACGAAATCGAAAATTCCCATTGAGGCCTCTCCTTGCCTGTTTGCGGGAGTGCCAACCTCGCATCCGAAGACGACGATGTGAAGTCACGTTGCGGAACGTGCCTGTTACTCGTCGCCAACCCGGCCGCGCAGCTTCTTGACGGTCGCGCGTCCCGCCTTGCTTTTCAGCCGCCGCTCGATCGCGCCCTTGCTCGGCTTCGTCTTCTTGCGCGGTGGTGGTGGCGGTTCGGCGGCCTTGGCCACCAGTGCCGTCAGCCGGGTCCTAGCGTCGGCGCGGTTCTGTTCCTGCGTGCGGAAACGGCCGGCCTCGATGACGATGACGCCATCCTTGGTCGCGCGCTGGCCAGCCATCCGGATCACCCTGTCGCGCACGCGCTCGGAAAGGCCAGTGGCGCCTGCTGCGTCGAAGCGCAGCTGCACGGCGGTGGCCACCTTGTTGACGTTCTGCCCACCGGGACCCGAGGAGCGGATAAAGCTCTCCTCGAGGTCGTCCGGATGGATGACCGCCTCGCGGCTGATGGTGATTGTATCTTCGTTGCCCATTGACCAGTGATGGCGCGGCGGCGCCAAAAAGAAAAGGCCCGATCGCAATCGGGCCCTGGAGGAGAAATGCGTCGGAATGCTGTTATTCGGCAGCTACCTGAACGCGTGGCGCAGCACCACGCACCGATGCATCGACATGGTCCTCGAACTTGCCGAAATTGTCGATGAACATGCCAACCAGCTTGGCGGCCTGACGGTCATAGGCGGGCTTGTCGGCCCACGTCGAGCGCGGATCGAGGATGGCGCCGTCGACGCCGTCCACGGTCACAGGAACCTCGAAGCCGAAATTCGGGTCGGTGCGGAAGCTGGCCATGTTCAGCGAGCCGTTGAGGGCGGCGGCCAGAAGCGCGCGCGTCGCCTTGATCGGCATGCGGCGACCGGTGCCATAGGCGCCGCCGGTCCAGCCGGTGTTGACGAGCCAGCAGGTGACGCCGTGCCGGGCGATCAGCTCGCGCAGCAGATTGCCGTATTCCGAAGGATGGCGCGGCATGAAGGGTGCGCCGAAGCAGGTCGAGAAGGTCGCTTCCGGCTCGGTCACGCCCTTTTCGGTGCCGGCCACCTTCGCGGTATAGCCGGACAGGAAATGATACATCGCCTGCGCCGGCGTCAGCCGGGCGATCGGCGGCATCACGCCGAAGGCGTCGGCCGTCAGCATGATGATGTTCTTGGGGTGGCTTGCGCGGCCGCTGGCGCTGGCATTGGGAATGAAGTTCAGCGGATAGGCGCAACGCGTGTTCTCGGTGAGCCGCCCGTCGTCGAAATCCGGCACGCGGTTGTCGTCGAGGATCACGTTCTCCAGCACCGTGCCGAAGCGGCGCGTGGTGGCGAAGATTTCAGGCTCCGCTTCGGCCGAGAGCTTGATGGTCTTGGCATAGCAGCCGCCCTCGAAATTGAAGATGCCGTGCGGGCCCCAGCCATGTTCGTCGTCACCGATCAGCGTGCGCGCCGGATCGGCCGACAGCGTGGTCTTGCCGGTTCCGGAGAGACCGAAGAACACGGCGGCGTCGCCGTCGGGCCCTTCATTAGCGGAGCAGTGCATCGGCATCACGCTTTGCTCGGGCAGCAGGTAGTTGAGGGCGGTGAACACCGACTTCTTCATCTCTCCGGCATAGGAGGTGCCACCGATCAGCACGATCATGCGCGTCAGGTCGAGCGCGATCACCGTCTCGGTACGGGTGCCATGGCGGGCTGGGTCGGCGCGGAAGGATGGCAGATCGATGATCGTCATCTTCGGCAGGAAGCGGGCAAGCGCTTCCATTTCCGGACGGATCAGAAGATTGCGGATGAACAGCGAGTGCCAGGCGAACTCGGTCACCACGCGGGTCGGCAGGCAAAGCTCGGCGTCGGCGCCGCCGACCAGGTCCTGCACGTAGAGATCCTTGTCGGCCGCATGCGCCAGGAAGTCAGCGAAGAGCGTCTCGAACTGTGCCGGCGTGATCGCCTTGTTGTTGCCCCACCAGACGCTGTCTTCGGTCTTGGCGTCGCGAACCACGAACTTGTCCTTGGGCGAACGACCGGTGTGTTGGCCGGTCTCGGCCAACAGTGCGCCATGCGCGGTCAGCTTCGCCTCGCCGCGGCGCAGCGCTTCCTCATAGAGCTCGGCGGCACCGAAATTGTACCGCACCATGCCCGTCGTTTTCAGGCCGATGGTGTCGAGCCCGCATGCGGGATTACGCTTGCCGCGTTCCGACATCGATAATTCTCCCTGTTGAATGCCGCCTTGGATGGCTGTCCGCCGAAAGGATGAGTAAAGCCCTGGAAAAAGGCCAAAATCAGAAAAAGCAAACGATATCAAATCATTAATCGATTTAAAAAATTTGAAAGTTGTTTAAATCGTTTAAATATGAAAAAAGCCGGGGTCACGCCCAAAGCATTACGGCGCGGGTGTCGTCCTATCGCGGCGAGAGCACGGCGAAGGGCGCGATTGTGGACATAGGCGCCCAGCCGATGTAGGAGGGCTGGCGGCGTGCCACATTTTGTACCTAATTTGTCCTGCAAAAGCTCGTTCCGACGGAACGAAGGGACGCCCGCCCATGAGGGAGCCGCTTGAAATGGCAACAATCGCCCTGGTCGACGACGACCGCAACATCCTGACATCGGTTTCGATCGCACTGGAATCGGAAGGATATCGGGTCGAGACCTACACCGACGGTGCCTCGGCGCTGGAAGGCCTGGCGGCGCGTCCGCCAAACCTCGCCATCCTCGACATCAAGATGCCGCGCATGGACGGCATGGAGCTTCTGCGCCGGTTGCGCCAGAAGACCGACCTGCCGGTGATCTTCCTGACCTCCAAGGACGACGAGATCGACGAGCTGTTCGGCCTGAAGATGGGTGCCGACGACTTCATCAAGAAGCCGTTCTCGCAGCGTCTGCTGGTCGAGCGCGTGCGCGCCGTCTTGCGCCGCACCAGCGCCCGCGAGGCCGCGGCCAAAGCCCCGACGCAGCAGTCCCGCTCGCTCGAGCGCGGCCAGCTCGTGATGGATCAGGAACGCCACACCTGCACCTGGAAGGGCGAGCCGGTGATATTGACCGTCACCGAGTTCCTCATCCTGCATTCGCTGGCACAGCGGCCGGGCGTGGTGAAAAGCCGTGATGCGCTGATGGATTCGGCTTATGATGAGCAGGTCTATGTCGACGACCGCACCATCGACAGCCACATCAAGCGGTTGCGCAAGAAGTTCAAGGTCGTCGACGACGACTTCGAGATGATCGAGACGCTTTATGGAGTCGGCTACCGATTCCGCGAAGCGTGAGGCTGATCGGGATACGATGGCGGTAGAGGTGGAGCGGAACAGGCCGACAGCGGCCGCGCGGCGGCCGCCGCGCATTCTGCCTGCCATGTTCTCGAAGGTGACGGTGCCGATGCGCCGTTTCCTCGGCCATCACATCTTCTCCAGCCTCACCCGCCGCATTCTCTTCCTCAACCTGGCCGGTCTGGCGGTGCTGGTCACCGGCATCCTCTATCTCAACACTTTCCGCGACGGCCTCATCGACGCGCGTGTCGAGAGCCTGATGACGCAGGGCGAGATCATCGCCGGCGCCATCGCCGCCTCGGCAACCGTCGAGACCGACGCCATCCGCATCGATCCCGAGAAATTGCTGGAATTGCAGGCCGGCGAGAGCATCGGCCCTTCCGCCGACCAACTCGACAATCTTGATTTCCCGATCAATCCCGAGCGCGTGGCGCCGGTGCTGCGACGGCTGATCTCGCCAACGCGCACGCGCGCCCGCATCTACGACCGCGATGCAAACCTTCTGCTCGATTCCAGGCACCTCTATTCCAAGGGCCAGATCCTGCGCTACGACCTGCCGCCGGTCGACGAGGAGGAACCGAGCGTCGCCGAACGGGCGCAGAAGTTCATCTTCGACATTTTCTCCAACCACTCGCTGCCGGTCTACAAGGAACAGCCCGGCGGCAATGGCGGCGCCTTTCCGGAGGTGGTGAAGGCACTGACCGGCAGCCCTTCCACCATCGTCCGGGTGAGCGAAAAGGGTGAGCAGATCGTCTCCGTCGCGGTCCCCATTCAGCGTTTCCGCGCGGTGCTTGGCGTGCTGATGCTGTCCACCGAAGGCGGCGACATCGATAAGATCGTGGCGGCGGAACGCAAGGCGATCCTGCGCGTGTTCGGCGTGGCGGCGCTGGTCACGGCGATCCTGTCGATGCTGCTTGCGTCGACCATCGCCAACCCGCTGCGCCGGCTTTCCGCGGCGGCGGTGCGGGTGCGCCGGTCGATGCGCAACCGCGAGGAAATCCCGGATTTTTCCGAGCGCCAGGACGAGATCGGCAATCTGTCGATTGCCGTGCGTGACATGACCAACGCCCTCTATGCCCGCATCGAGGCGATCGAGAGTTTCGCGGCCGATGTTTCGCACGAACTGAAGAACCCGCTGACCTCGCTGCGCAGCGCCGTCGAAACCTTGCCGCTGGCCAAGAACGAGGTCTCGCGCTCTCGGCTCATGGAGGTCATCCAGCACGATGTGCGGCGGCTCGACCGGCTCATCACCGATATTTCCGACGCTTCGCGGCTCGATGCCGAACTGGCGCGCGACGACGCCGCGCGCGTCGATTTCAAGCAATTCGTCTCCGATCTCGTCAGCATCTCGCGCGAGGCGTCGCACCACAAGAAAGCGGTGGAGCTGGAGCTCAAGGTGGCCAAGCTGCCGCAGGGCGTGAAGGGCTATTATGTGCAGGGCCACGACCTGCGGCTCGGCCAGGTCATCACCAACCTGATCGAGAATGCCCGCTCCTTCGTGCCGGACGAGCACGGCCATATCTCGATGTCGCTGTCGCGTTCCGGCAAGTTCAACATCCTGACCGTGGAAGACAACGGTCCCGGTATCCGCGCCGAGAACATCGAGCGCATCTTCGAGCGCTTCTACACTGACCGTCCGGCCGGCGAAGCCTTCGGCCAGAATTCCGGCCTTGGCCTGTCGATCAGCCGTCAGATCGTCGAGGCGCATGGCGGCACGCTGACCGCCGAGAACATCCTCGGCACCAAGCCCGGCGATATCAAGGGTGCCCGCTTCATCGTCGCGCTGCCGGCCGAAGGGTGAGGCGCCTTGGCCAGGGACCGAACGTGCCGGTAGAGCCTCCGCGCAACATCCACGCCACCGCGCTACTGGCCGGCGACTGCGGTCTGCTGATCACCGGCGCCTCGGGCGCAGGCAAATCGACCCTGGCGCTGGCCCTGATCGGCCACTTCCGTAGCCTCGGCCTGTTTTCGCGCCTGGTCGCGGACGACCAGCTTTTCATTTCCGGCCACGGCGGTCGTCTGGTCTGCCAGGCACCCCCCACTATCGCCGGCCTCGCCGAGGTTGCCGGCATCGGCCCGCAGCCGCTCGCCTTCGAGAAGGAAGCGGTCATCGACCTCTGCGTGCGCCTGGTTGCCGAGGCGGAAATGCAGCGTTTCCAAAAGGATGCGACCATAGAAATAGCCGGCTGCACGATCGCCGCGCTTGACGTTGCGGCACGCAACGTCACCGCAGCGGTGGCGGCCGTCTCGGCGCGGCTGTCGATCGCGTCTTTTCGATGACGTTGCGGCACTTTCATGCTGCAATGCGTCAAAATGGCTCGGAATGGTGCAAATTGGGGCTTGTCAACGCGCCGTGCGTCGACAAGATAGCGCTCCCGCCGCCTGGACAGGCTGGCGAGCATAAAATGCGCCTGTGAAGGGGCCATGACGGGAGCCGCCAAAGAATGATCGGACTCGTGCTCGTGACGCACGGTCGACTGGCCGACGAGTTTCGCCTAGCGGTGGAACACGTCGTGGGACCGCAGGAGAATTTCGAGACCGTTGCCATTGGGGCTGACGACGACATGGAGCAGCGCCGGCGCGATATCGTCGAGGCGGTGCGGCGTGTCGATGGTGGCACGGGCGTCATCCTGCTCACCGACATGTTCGGCGGCACGCCTTCTAATCTCGCCATTTCGGTGATGGAGGCAGGCCGGATCGAGGTGATCGCCGGCATGAACCTGCCGATGCTGATCAAGCTCTCCAGCGTGCGCAAGAGCGACAACATGGTCGCCGCGCTCGACGAAGCCCAGGCCGCCGGCCGCAAATACATCAACGTCGCCAGCCAACTGCTGACCAGCAAATGAGCACCATGTCCACCGAAGTTGGCCACGTCGCCCGTGACATGCGGATCATCAACCAGCGTGGCTTGCATGCTCGCGCCTCGGCAAAGTTCGTGCAGGTCGCCGGCAGCTTCGACGCGTGCGTCCATGTCGAGAAGGACGGCACCAAGGTCGGCGGCACCTCGATCATGGGCCTGATGATGCTGGCCGCCAGCCCCGGCTGCTCGATCCGTGTCACGGCGTCCGGCAAGGAAGCCGCCGAGGTGATCGCCGCACTCGACGATCTCGTCGCCTCGAAGTTCGGCGAGGAAATCTGAGTTTGGTGGCCCATTTGGGCTCTCCAGATCCCCTAGCGCTGTCAACACCAATTGCTGTATTCGACGCCGGCATCGGCAGCTACGCGATCGTCGAGTTGATCCGGCGCCGGCAGCCACGGCGGGATATCCTCTACTTCGCCGATAGGGCTCGTTTCCCCTATGGGGGCAAAGGCAGGGACGAGCTCCTGTCGATCATCCAAGGTACCATCCGCTTTCTATTGGAATACGCGCCGCAGGCGATTGTGGTGGCTTCGAATGCACCGTCGATCATGGTTCTCGATGCATTGAGAGATAGCTGCCCGTTGCCCGTCTACGGCGTAGCGCCTCCGCTCGAGGAGGCTTTGGCACGCAGCCGAAGCGGCCAGGTCGGTATCATGGGCGTCCGCTCACTGATCGAAAGTGCCGAGCTTTCCCGTTTTGTTCGTGAGCGCGCGGTTGATCCCGCCAGTGTGGCGCTCATCAATGCTTCCCCGATGGTCGAACTGGTTGAGAGCGGGGCTTTCCTGTCTGAACCGGAACGAACGCTCCTGGCTGTAACCGAATTTGCAGCCGAAATAGCCGCGCGACATCCTTCAATCGATGTTTTGACCCTTTCCAGCACGCATTTGCCCTGGTTGCGTTCCTTCTTCGAACAGGCACAGCCGACGTGGCTGCTTCTCGACCCGGCGGAGAATGTCGTGGCTGCCTTGCCAGACGCGGCCGAGGGCTCCGGCCGCACCGTCGCGCTCGTCACGGAAGGTGGTGGCTATGACATTGCCGGCTTTCGAAAGATGCTGGACAAGATCGGTGTCGACTTGCCCTTGACGGTCGTTAATCCCGACATCGCCTAGCCTTTGCGATATGCGCAGATAAAGATTTCTTTATATCCCATTGTCGCTTTCGGCGTGATCTGCTAGGCAGGCGCCAACGCCGCGTTCATTTTCCTGCGCCAAACGGCCTGAACGCGTCCGCACGCAAAACCAGATCGGAGCACCACAATGACGGGTAGCAAAGACTATGTGATCGCCGATATTTCGCTTGCCGGCTGGGGCCGCAAGGAAATCGAGATCGCCGAAACGGAAATGCCGGGCCTGATGGCCTGCCGCGAGGAATTCGGCGAGAAGAAGCCGCTGCAGGGCGCTCGCATCACCGGATCGCTGCACATGACCATCCAGACCGCCGTGCTGATCGAGACGCTGAAGGCCCTGGGTGCCGATATCCGCTGGGCTTCCTGCAACATCTTCTCGACCCAGGATCACGCCGCCGCGGCGATTGCCGAGAGCGGCATCCCGGTCTTCGCGGTCAAGGGCGAGTCGCTCGAAGAATACTGGGACTACACCGACAAGATCTTCCAGTGGGCCGACGGCGGCCTCTCCAACATGATCCTCGACGATGGCGGCGACGCCACCATGTACATCCTGATCGGCGCCCGTGCCGAGGCTGGCGAGGACGTGCTGTCCAAGCCGGGTAGCGAGGAAGAAGAAATCCTGTTCGCGCAGATCAAGAAGCGCCTGAAGGCTTCGCCCGGTTTCTTCACCAAACAGCGCGAGGCGATCCGTGGCGTCACCGAGGAAACCACCACCGGCGTCAATCGGCTTTATCAGCTGCAGAAGAAGAGCCTGCTGCCCTTCCCGGCGATCAACGTCAACGACTCGGTCACCAAGTCGAAGTTCGACAACAAGTACGGTTGCAAGGAATCACTGGTCGACGGCATCCGCCGCGGCACCGACGTGATGATGGCCGGCAAGGTCGCCGTCGTTTGCGGCTACGGTGACGTCGGCAAGGGCTCGGCCGCTTCGCTGTCCGGCGCCGGTGCTCGCGTGAAGGTCACCGAGGTCGACCCGATCTGCGCGTTGCAGGCCGCTATGGACGGCTTCGAAGTGGTCACGCTGGAGGATGCGGCGCCGACCGCCGACATCGTCATCACCACCACCGGCAACAAGGACGTCATCACCCTCGACCATATGCGGGCGATGAAGGACATGGTCATCGTCGGCAACATCGGCCACTTCGACAACGAGATCCAGGTCGCTGCCCTGCGCAATCTCAAATGGACCAATGTCAAGCCGCAGGTCGACATGATCTCCTTCCCGGATGGCAAGCGTCTGCTGCTTTTGTCGGAAGGCCGCCTGCTCAACCTCGGCAACGCCACTGGTCATCCGAGCTTCGTCATGTCGGCGTCCTTCACCAACCAGGTGCTGGCGCAGATGGAGCTGTGGACGCAGCCCGGCAAATACGAGAACAAGGTCTACACGCTGCCCAAGCATCTCGACGAGAAGGTGGCCCGGCTGCATCTCGGCAAGCTTGGCGCCAAGCTCACCGACCTCTCCAATGAACAGGCTGCCTATATCGGTGTGACTACCCAGGGTCCGTTCAAGCCGGAACACTACCGTTATTAATCGCAGTTAGTTCTGCTACAATATATTGAAGCCGGGCGATTGACATTTCGCCCGGCTTTATTTTTGCGCAGCCGCTGCCTTCACGCCGATTCTGCGAGGGGGTATGGTGAGGTGATTCGCGAAGCTTCCGGCTTGCGCGCGGCCGCGGCCCGTCCGGCACTCGGCACGAGGCGCGGGTTTCCAGGTAAAGGAGCGTTCTTTGCGTGTCCGTGACAGGGCCGCGCGGCGTTCTGGATTCCGGGCGAGCGACGCGGGATCGGGGGCGGTCTTGCATTCAGGCGGAGAGGACCAGGACATGCCGGGGGAAGACCCGCTCAAGGCGGGACAGGCCGTAGCCGGCGGCCATCAGGATAGGGCGATCGCGGCTCGCCCTTCAGCTTTCCGCCAGCGGCTTTCGCCGCGCGGCCGGTTTGCGCGCCTGCTTTGCGGTACCGCGCTTGTCCTTCCGTTCCATGCGTTGGCCGCTCGCGCCGAAGATGCGCTGGTCAAGGGCACCAGCGTGCCGATCAGCACCATGGAAGTCATCCAGCTTGCTCTCACCGTCGGCGTCGTCGGTGCCGCCTTCGTGTCCGCCATAGCGCTCATCCGCGAGCGCCAGCGCACCGCCGCCGAAAATCTCGACCTGCGCGGGCGCCTCGCCGACGCCAATGCCGCGCTGCAGCGTTCTGAAGCCTTGCTCAACCTGCGCGACCAGCGCGTGGTTGTATGGCCAGCCGAGAACAAGAAACCCGAAATCGTCGGCTCGTTGCCGATGGAGACCGGCGCGCCGGACGACCGCGCCGCCTTCCTAGCCTTCGGCCGCTGGTTGATGCCGCGTTCGGCCGCCGCGCTTGAGAATGCCGTCGCTGCATTGCGCGAAAAGGGCATTGCCTTCGATCTCGTCGCTGAAACGCAAGCCGGCGCTCCGCTCGAAATCCAGGGGCGCAAGGGCGCCGCGCATGGCATCGTCCGCTTCGTGTCCCTGTCCGAGGCGCAGCGCAACCTGGCCCGGCTGAAGCTCGAGCACCAGCGTGTCAGCGCCGAGCACGATACCGTGCTGGGCCTGTTCGATGTGCTGAAGATGCCGCTGTGGATGCGTGGTGCCGACGGTCGCTTGAAATGGGTCAACCGCGCTTACTGGACCGCGGTTGAAGCCGCCGACCGCGACGCCGCACTGCGCGACGGCCGCGAGTTCCTGGGTAGCCAGGCGCGGGACGCTATCGCCAGTGAACACAAGTCGAGGCCGGTGTTCGAGCAAACGCTGTCGACCGTCATCGCTGGCGACCGCCATGTCTTCGCCGTCACCGATTTTGCCGGCACCGATGGCTCGGCCGGCCTTGCCCATGACATCAGCGCCGCCGATGCCATGCGCGAGGAATATGAGCGCACCGTGCGCAGCCATGCCGACACGCTGGATAAGCTCAACACGGCGGTTGCCATCTTCAACGCCGACGAGAAACTGCGCTTCTACAACCAGGCCTTCCAGAAGCTGTGGGGTCTGGATACGGCCTTCCTCTCCAGCACGCCCGACAATGTGCTGCTGCTCGACCGCCTGCGCAGCGCAGGCAAGATCGCTGAGCAGCCGGAATGGCGCCGCTGGAAGGAGAACCTGCTTTCGGCCTATCGCTCAGTCGAGCCGGTGGAGCACTGGTGGCACCTGCCGGACGGCAAGACCATTCGCGTCGTCGGCAATCCGCAGCCTAAGGGGGGCGTCACCTGGGTTTTCGAGAACCTGACCGAGAAGATCGATCTCGAGAGCCGCTACCAGACGGCAGTGCGCGTGCAGGGTGAAACGCTCGACAACCTCACCGAGGGCGTCGCCGTGTTCGGGCCGGATGGCCGGCTGCGCCTGTCCAACCCCGCATTCGCCCAGATGTGGGAATTGCCGGCGGAGGCCGTGCTGCCTGCCGTTCACGTCACCACCATCCGCGATCTTTGCGCCGGTCGCGCCAAGGACGGGCCGTGGGCGGGCTTCGTCGCGGCCGTCACAGGCTTTGACGACGAACGCCGCGACCACCACGGCCAGACCACGCTGGAGAACGGCAATACGCTGCGCTACGCCGTCATCCATCTGCCGAACGGCCAGGTGATGTTCACCTTTGTCGACGTGACGGACAGCGTCAATGTCGAGCGGGCGCTGAAGGATAAGAACGACGCACTCTTGAAGTCGGATCAGCTCAAGAACGATTTCGTCCAGCATGTGTCCTACGAACTGCGCTCGCCGCTGACCAACATCATCGGCTTCACCGAATTGCTGTCGTTGCCGGGGACGGGGCCGCTCACCACCAAGCAGCAGGAATATCTGGACCATATCGGTTCCTCCTCGTCGGTGCTGCTCACCATCGTCAACGACATCCTCGATCTCGCCACCGTCGACGCCGGCATCATGCAGCTCGATATTTCCGAGGTTAAGGTGGAAGGCACGGTCAAGGCCGCCGCCGAACTGGTGGCCGACCGGCTGGAGGAGCATGCGATCCGGCTCGGCATCGACATCGCGGCCGCGCCGAAGAGCTTCCACGGCGACGAAACGCGCGTGCGGCAAATCCTCTACAATCTGCTGAGCAACGCCGCCAACTACGCGCCGGAAGGCAGCACCATCAGGTTGGCCTGTCGCGAAACGGCAGAAGGTGTCGAATTTTCGGTGCAGGACGATGGGCCGGGTATGCCGCCGGACGTGCTGGATTCGGTGTTCCGCCGTTTCGAGCCGCGGGTTAATGGCGGTCGTCGGCGCGGCGCCGGACTCGGGCTCTCCATCGTCAAGAGCTTCGTCGAATTGCACGGCGGTTCGGTGCGCATCGAGACGGGCGAGAACCGGGGCACGACGGTGATCTGCACCTTCCCGGCGGCACCGGCCGGCATTCGCGCGGCGGCTGAATAGCCTCGGCGATGGTGGAGCGGTTTCTCGCTGACGAAGCGGCGACGATGCGCCTCGGCGAAGACATCGCCATGGCGCTGCGCCCCGGCGACGTGGTGGCGCTGCGCGGCGACCTTGGCGCCGGCAAGTCGACGCTGGCGCGGGCGCTGATCCGCGCGTTGGCCGACGATGTCGGGCTCGAAGTGCCGAGCCCCACCTTCACGCTGGTGCAGAGCTACGACACGCGCGTCCCGGTGCATCATTTCGATCTCTACCGTCTGTCTTCTGCCGACGAACTGGACGAGCTTGGCTTTCCCGAGGTGCTGGCGGATGGCGCCGCGCTGATCGAATGGCCCGAGCGGGCTGAGGACCGGCTGCCGGACACCGCTGTCACTATTGAACTCGTCCACCGGGATGACGGCCGCCTGGCGCAAATTACCGGCGTAGGGCCGGCACTCGAACGCATTGCGCGCTCGCTCGCAATGCGAGCTTTTCTGGAAGCATCCGGCTGGGGCGCGGCCAGCCGCCGGCACTTCGTCGGCGATGCCTCGGCGCGCTCCTACGAGATCGTCTCGCAGCCGGAAGAAGCGCCGCGCGTGCTGATGAATTCGCCACGCCTTGTGCTCGGGCCGCCAGTCCGGGACGGCAAGGCCTATGCCGAAATCGCCCATACCGCGCAGACTGTGGCAGCCTTCGTCGGTGTCGACAAGCTGCTTCGCGATGCCGGCATCGCCGCTCCGCAGATATTCGAACAGGATCTGGATCGGGGCTTTGTGCTGATCGAACATCTCGGTGTCGATGGTTTGCTGACCCCGGAGGGTGCGCCAATCGTCGAACGATATCAGGCGGTCGCCGAACTGCTCGCCTTCATGCATGGCAGGCACTGGCCGGACCGGGTGACTGTCGCGCCGCGCCACATCCACCACATGCCGCCTTTCGACCGGCCGGCGATGCTCATCGAGGCCGAGCTTCTCATCGACTGGTACCTGCCTTTCTTTCGCGGAAACCCGGCGAGCGATGAGGAGCGGAACGCCTTTCGCGCCGCTTGGAACGCCGCGCTCGACCGCCTGGATGGAACGGAGCTGACGCTGATGTTGCGCGACGTGCAATCGCCCAACTTCATCTGGCGTGGTGAACGGCAGGGGCTGGATCGGCTCGGCGTCGTCGACTTCCAGGATGCGCTGATCGGTCCCCCGGCCTATGATGTCGCGTCGCTCGCGCTGGATCCTCGGGTCACCATTGAACCAGCGGTCGAGCGCAAGATTGTCGAGGCCTATGTCGCGTCCCGCGCGGTGGCGGGCCATTTCGACCGCGCCGCCTTCGAGGAAGCCTATGCGATCATGGGTGCGCAAAGGCATTCGAAGATCCTGGGCATCTTCGTCCGCCTCGATCGTCGCGATGGAAAGCCCTATTACCTGAAGCATCTGCCACGCATCCGGGATTATCTTCGCCGGTTGCTGGTCCATCCGGCGCTTGCCGAAGTGCGCGCCGTCTACGATCGCCTTGGCGTCCTTTTGGAGACGGAATGACCGGCACGACACGTCCCACCGTTGCGATGGTGCTGGCCGCCGGGCTTGGCAAGCGCATGCGGCCGATCACCGACACCATCCCGAAGCCTCTGGTGCCGATCGCCGGCAAGACGCTGCTCGACTGGGGTTTGGACAGCCTCGACCAGGCTGGCGTCCAAAAGGCAGTGGTCAATGTGCACTACCTGCCTGACCAGATCGTCCGCCACCTGGCGGCGCGCCATCACCCGAAAATCGTCATCTCCGATGAAAGCGACCGTCTGCTGGATTCCGCCGGCGGCATCGTCAAGGCGCTGCCGGAACTGGGCGACAAGCCGTTCTACATCCTCAACGCCGATACCTTCTGGCTCGATGCCGGTAGCCCAAATCTGGAGCGTCTCGCCCTTGCCTGGGATGCGACGGCGATGGATATTCTCATCATGCTCGCGGACCTTTCATCGACGACCGGCCATTCGGGCGGCACCGATTTCCTGATCGCGCCGGACGGACGCCTTGCACGCGCGAAGGGCGATCCTACAGGGCTGATCTATGCAGGCGCGGCAATCGTCGCGCCTTCTATCTTCGCCGGCGCGTCCGCCGAACCGCATTCGCTCAACGCCTATTTCGACCGCGCCATCGCCGCCGGCCGCCTCTTCGGCATGACGATGCAGGGTCATTGGATCACCGTCGGCACGCCGGATGCCATCGCGCCGGCCGAAGCGGCGGTCAGAAGGGCGCTGACGGACGCGCAATGAGCGGCTTGCCTCGCGTCTACTCCATTGCGCCCGGTTCTCCCTTCCTGTCGACGCTGGCCGATGCCTTGCTCAGCTGCCGATTGATCCCGGGCTTTCGCTATGACGGCGACCCACTGGCGCTGGCCGGCGTCACCATCTACGTGCCGACCCGCCGCGCCGCCCGCGCGCTGCGCGGCGTTTTCGCGGAACGTCTGGGTGGTGCTTCCACCATTCTGCCGGTGATCAAGCCGCTCGGCGAATTCGACGAAGACGAGGCGGCGTTCGAACAGGATGCCGAGGACGCGAATGCCATCGACCTTGCGCCGCCGATAGCTTCCCTCGAACGCCTTCTCCTTCTGGCGCCGTTGGTGCGGGCCTGGAAGCGGCGCTTGCCGGCCCATGTCGCGGCGCTGTTCGAAGAGGAGGTCGTCATTCCTGCCTCGGCCGCCGACGCCGTCTGGCTGGCGCGCGATCTCGCCCGGCTGATGGACGAAATCGAGACGGAGGGTTCCGACTGGACCAAGCTTGCCGGCCTGGTCGAAGGCAATCTCGCCGGCTGGTGGCGAGTGACGCTGGATTTCCTCAAGATCATCACCGAAGCCTGGCCGCAGCTGTTGATCGAGCGTGACCGTTCCAATCCGGCCGCGCATCGCGGCACGCTGATCCGCCTGGAGGCGGAACGCCTGAAGCGCAATCCGCCCGCCGGGCCGGTGATCGCCGCGGGCTCGACCGGCTCCATTCCCGCCACCGCCGACCTTCTGGCTGTGATTGCCGGCTTGCCCAATGGCGCCGTCGTGCTGCCAGGCCTCGACATAGCGATGGATCAGCCGTCCTTCGACGCGATCACGGCGCCCGACGCGCGACCGGCGCTGCTCGGCCATCCGCAATACGGTCTCGCCAGGCTGATCGGCAGGATAGGCATCCTGCGCGGCGATATTGAGGAACTCGCCACCGTGGACGACGCGGGACGCCGCCGCGCGGTTCTGGTGGCGGAAGCCCTGCGCCCTGCCGAAACCACCGAACTGTGGACCGAGACGCGCGCGCGCTTCGACGATGCCGGCATTTCCGCGGCGTTGCAGGGCGTGACCTTGGTGGAGGCCGCCAATGAACGCGACGAGGCGGCCAGCATCGCGCTCGCTTTGCGCCGCGCGGTTGCGCAGCCGGGCCATCGCGCGGCGCTGGTCACTGGCGATCGTGCCCTGGCGCGGCGCGTCTCCGCTGAATTGCTCAGGCTTGGCATCGTTGCCGACGATTCCGGCGGCAAGCCGCTGGCCGACACGCCGCCGGCCAGCCTGTTGCGGCTTCTGTTGGACACGGTGCTGCGGCCCGGCGACCCGGTCGCCATCCTGGCGCTGCTCAAGCACCCTCTGCTTGGCCTGGGTTTGCCGCGTGCGTCGGTGCGGCGGGCGGCGGAAACCGTCGAACTCGTCGCGTTGCGCGGAGGCACCGGCCGGCCGGATATCGTGTCGCTCAACACCTTGTTCGAAACGCGACTGGTGCAGGCACAGGAAGCCGACCGGCGGCCGTTCTGGCTGTCGCGGCTGTCAGCCAGCCGCATCGAAGGAGCGCGGGCCATGCTCGCCCGGCTGGACGAGGCGGTCGCGCCACTCGCCGCCTGCCTGCCCGAGCCGGAAAGCGACGTCGTCCCATTGGTGCGCGCCAGCGTGGCGGCGTTGGAAAACCTCGGCCGTGCCGAGGATGGTGGACTTGCCGCGCTTTACGATGGCGACGCCGGCGAGAAACTGGCGGAACTGCTGCGTGGGCTGGTCGGGGCGCAGGCGGCTTTCACGCTGTCGCCGCGGGAATGGCCGGATGTAGCGATGGCGCTGATCGCACCGGAAATGGTCAAGCCCGCGCGTGGCGCCGATGCGGCGATTGCCATCTGGGGCACGCTGGAAGCTCGCCTGCAACATGTCGACACGCTGGTCGTTGGTGGCCTCAACGAGGGTGTGTGGCCGCGCAAGCCGGAGGGCGACCGGTTCATGTCGCGACTGATGAAGACCGGCATCGACCTGGAGCCGCCGGAGCGCCGCATTGGCCTCGCCGCGCATGATTTCCAGATGGCGATGGGTGCGCCAAACGTCGTTCTCACCCGCTCGGCGCGGGCCGGCGATGCACCGGCGGTCGCCTCGCGCTGGCTGCAGCGCCTACTCACCTTTATCGGCAAGGCGCAGGCCGAACCGTTGCGCCGCCGCGGCAATGAACTGCTTGCCTGGGCGCGGGGCCTCGATGCCGGGCCGAAGGTGGATTTCGCGCCGCGACCGCAACCGAAGCCGCCGCTGGAGCGCCGTCCGCGCCATTTCTCGATCACCGAGATCGAGACGCTGCGGCGCGACCCCTATGCCGTCTATGCGCGCCGCGTGCTCGGCCTGATGCCGCTGGAACCGGTGATCCGCGATCCCGGCGCCGCCGAACGCGGCACGCTGTTCCACGCCATCCTGCACCGTTTTTCGAAGGCGGTGGACGATCCGCGCGCGCCGGAAGCGCTGGCCGTTCTTCTGGACGCCGGCAGAGCCTGTTTCGCCGAGGCGGCTTTGCCGCCGGATGTCGAAGCGGTGTGGTGG
This sequence comes from Mesorhizobium sp. YL-MeA3-2017, assembly GCF_030814575.1. NCBI lineage: Bacteria > Pseudomonadati > Pseudomonadota > Alphaproteobacteria > Hyphomicrobiales > Phyllobacteriaceae > Mesorhizobium > Mesorhizobium sp. YL-MeA3-2017. The sequence continues at coordinate 3,181,058 of NZ_JAUSVH010000001.1, forward strand.
CCACGCTTCGAGAAACTCGCCGTGGCTATTGTCGCCTGGGAGCGGTCGCGCGCCGCCAATGTCGCCCGCCGCCATTCGGAGGAGCGTGCGGAAAAGACGATCGTCGGCCAGTCCGGCGTCACCGTGTCCGGCTATGCCGACCGCGTCGATCTGCTGGCTGGCGGCATGGCCGATATTCTCGATTTCAAGACCGGATCGTCGCCCTCCAAGGCGCAGGCGCACACGCTGTTGTCGCCGCAACTGGCGCTGGAGGCCGCGCTGCTGCGGCGCGGCGCCTTCAAGGACCTGGGCGCACGTGAACCCGCCGAACTCGCCTTCGTACGGTTGAAGGCGAATGGCGAGGTCGAGCAGGAATCGATCCTCGATTACAACCGCAAGCCGCGCACCGCGACCGACCTCGGCGAGGATGCCTGGACACGCCTTGAACAGCTGCTTGCCCATTACGCGAAACTGGACACGGGCTATCTTTCGCGCGCGCTGCCGTTCCGCGAGGGCGAGACCGACGGCGATTACGACCATCTCGCCCGCGTGCTGGAATGGTCGGCCGGCGGCGATGGCGCGGACGAGGGAGGGGAGGCTTGAAAAAGCAATATCCCATCCCGGCGGGCACGGCCGAAAGCCAGGCGCGCGCCTCCGACCCGCGCACCTCCGCCTGGGTCTCGGCCAATGCCGGCTCCGGCAAGACGCATGTGTTGGCACAGCGTGTCATCCGGCTCCTGCTGCGCGGCATCGACCCGTCGAAGATCCTGTGCCTCACCTATACGCGCGCCGCCGCCGCCAACATGTCGAATCGTGTCTTCTCGACATTGTCGGAATGGACCGTTCTGCCGGATGCCGAACTGTCGAAGAGGATCGCGGCGCTCGATGAGCGCGCGCCTGATGGTGAGACCATGCGCCGGGCGCGCCGGCTGTTCGCCGAGGCGTTGGAAACGCCGGGCGGGTTGAAGATCCAGACCATCCACGCCTTCTGCGAATCCGTGCTGCACCAGTTCCCGCTCGAAGCCAACATCGCGGCGCATTTCGAAATGCTCGACCCGCAGATGGAGCAGGCTCTGTTGGCTGAGGCCCGCCGCGACATGATCACCGGCGCCGGCGCGCCGGGCGGTGCCGAATTGGCCGAGGCCTTCGCCACCGTGCTGGAACGCGGCGGCGAGAAGGGGCTGGACGATCTCCTGTCCGAGATCATGCGCAAGCGCGACGGCCTGCGTGGCTTCATCGACGCGATCGGCGGTGATGGCGAGGGCTTTGCCGATCTGTTCGCGGAATTTGGTTTCGTACCGAGCGAAACCGCCACAAGCATCGCCGCTTCCCTGTGGCCGCTGCCGGGTTTCGAGCCGGATTTCCTGGTCGAGTTGCAGGCAAGTTGTTCGCGGCTGGGTGCCAACCGCGCGCAGGAGTACCTGGTCGGGAAAGCAATTTCCGCTTTCGCGGAAACGGCTCCAATGCTGCGGCTTTCTTTGCTCAGGAAGGCGTTTCTCAGCGAAAAAGGCGAGCCGTACAATCCATCCTGGCTGTTCAGCAAGGCGCTGATAGCCAGCCTGCCCGATTTGCCCGAACGCTACGAAGCTGCTGCCTCGGCCATTGCCAGGATCGCCGACCGTCTGGCGCTGCTGCGCATGGTGGAAGGTACGCGCGCCGCGCTCACCGTCGCCGACTGGCTGATCGCCCGCTACGAGCAGTTGAAGCGCGGGCGCGGCTTCCTCGACTTCAACGATCTGATCACTCGCACCGTCAACTTGCTGGCCCGCACCGACGCCGGCCCGTGGGTTCAGTACAAGCTCGACCAAGGCATCGACCACATCCTGCTCGATGAGGCGCAGGACACCAGTCCCGACCAGTGGCAGGTGGTGAGGCGGCTGGCCGAGGAGTTCTTCGCCGGCGAGGGCGCGCGGGGTGTTCGCCGCACGGTCTTCGCGGTCGGCGACGAGAAACAGTCGATCTACTCCTTCCAAGGTGCGGCACCGGACTCTTTCCATGAAAGCCGGCAATTGTTCGCGCGCCGGGTGCGCGAGGCCGAGGCGGGCTTCGCCGACCTGAAACTCACCTGGTCGTTCCGCTCGACCGGTGATGTGCTCGCCGCCGTCGACCGCGTCTTCGCCACGCCGGAAGTGCGCCGCGGCATCAGCCACGATCCCGACCCGCTCGACCACAAGGCGATCCGCAACGACGCGCCGGGTTATGTCGAGGTCTGGCCGTCGATCGGCGCGGACGTGGTCGAGGAACCGGATGACTGGACGCTGCCGGTCAACCATGTCAGCGCGCCGGCGGTGCGGTTGGCCGAGCAGATCGCCGAGACGGTCATGCGCTGGATCGAAGCCGGCGACGTCATCGAAGGTAAGGGCCGCAAGCTGAAGGCCGGCGATGTCGTGGTGCTGGTGCGCAAGCGCGATCGTTTCGTGCACGCGCTGTCGCGTAGCCTGAAGGAAAAGGGCATCCCTGTCGCCGGCGCGGATCGTCTCAGCCTGCCCGGCCATATCGCGGTGAAGGACCTCGTCGCGCTCGGCCGTTTCCTGATCCAGTCGCAGGACGATCTCTCGCTGGCGGCATTGCTGCGCAGCCCGATCTTCGATGTCTCGGAACAGATGCTGTTCGACCTCGGCGCCGCTCGAGCCGGTGGCGCGTCTCTCCATGCGGCGCTGCGTACCAGCGCGGACAATGACGAGACATTGGCCAAGGTGGTTGCCCAGCTCGATGCCTGGACCAACGAGGTTGCCTTCAAGCCGGTGTTCGAGTTCTACGCTGGGTTGCTCGCGCGCGATGGCGTGCGCCGCAAGATGATCGCCCGGCTCGGCCCGGAAGCCGGTGACATCCTCGATGAATTCCTCAATTTCTGCCTGGCCGAGGAACGCGCCGGCCTGCCGGGGCTGGAGGCGTTTCTCTCGACGCTGGAAAATGCCGGCCCGGAGGTCAAGCGCGAGATGGACCAGACTCGCGACGAGGTGCGGGTGATGACGGTTCATGCTGCTAAGGGCCTCGAAGCACCGGTCGTCTTCCTGGTAGATGGCGGTGCAGCGCCGTTCAGCGACCAGCATCTGCCCCGACTGATGCCGTTCGACGGCTCCGGCCAATATTGGACTGGCAAGGGGTATCTGTGGCGGTCGGGCACCGAGGTGGCCAACGGCTTTTCGCAATCGGTCTCGGCGCGGGCCCGCGATCTGGCCGACGATGAATACCGCCGCCTGCTTTATGTCGGCATGACCCGCGCCGAGGACAGGCTGATCGTCTGCGGCTATCATGGCAAGCGCACACCGAACCCCGGCACATGGCATTCGCTGGTGACGCGCGCACTGGCGGGTGCGGAAGAGATCGAACTTCGCCTGCATCCGGTCGGCGAGGGCGAGGTGCTTCGCTTCGTCTGGACGAAGTTCCCGCCGCTTGCCGCAGCCGAGGCCGGCGAGCAGGCCGAGGCGGAAACATTCGGCTCGCCTCCCGCCTATCTCTTCGAGGCGTTGCCCGTGGTTGAGGACCTGCCGCGACCGCTCTCGCCGTCCGGCGCTTCGGCTCTGATCGACGAGGCGACCGAGCCGGTCATTGATCGCCGATCGCCGGTCTTGGACGCGGATGCGGAGCCGGGAATGGCGGTGCGGCGTGGCCTTGCCATGCACAAGCTCTTGCAGATGCTGCCCGATCTCGCCTGGGAACAGCGCCTCGGTGCCGCCGAGCGTTATCTGGCGCGCACTGGTGCCGACTGGCCGCAGGCGGAGCGCGCCCAGGCGCTGGCGTCCGTTGCCGCCATCCTCGACGATCCGCTTTTTGCGGCGCTGTTCGCGCCTGGCTCCCGCGCCGAAGTGGCGGTGATGGGCAGTCTTTTGGTCAAGGGGAAGCAGCGCACCATATCGGGCAAGATCGACCGGCTGGCGGTCGGCCCCGACAAGGTCTTCATCGTCGACTACAAGACCAACCGGCCGGCGCCGACGACGTTGGCCGAGGTGCCGCCGGCCTATATCCTGCAACTCGCGCTCTACCGCGCCCTGCTCAAGCCGCTTTATCCCGGCCGTGAGGTCGCCGCCGGCTTGCTCTTCACCGAGGCGCCGCAACTGATCGAGTTGCCAGCGACGAGCTTGGACGACGCCCTTGCTCGACTCACCGAGGCGTGACACAAGACCTGCTTGAACATCGCAGCTTGCAGCACCACATCTGGTGCAACGAAACCTCCGAAAGGAACTTGGCTATGGCCACCGTCAAGGTCGACAACAACAATTTCCGCGCAGACGTGCTTGAGGCCAATGTGCCCGTCGTGGTCGATTTCTGGGCTGAGTGGTGTGGTCCCTGCAAGATGATCGCCCCGGCGCTTGAGGATATCGCTTCCGAGCTCGGCGCGAAGGTGAAGGTCGCCAAGCTCAACATCGACGAGAATCCTGAACTGGCCGCGCAATTCGGCGTGCGCTCGATCCCGACGCTGATGATCTTCAAGGGTGGCGAAGTGGCCGATATCAAGGTTGGCGCAGCCCCCAAGACCGCGCTGTCGCACTGGATCAACGGCGCCGTCGCCTGATCTTTCGATACATTTTGGATAACAGGAGCCCGGCCTTGCGCCGGGCTTTTTGTTTGCCCTCACCGAACCTTGCTGCTGGCCCTCGCGCATCGGCGGCGCATGGCTTTCCCTTCTGTTGGAGGAGAAAATCATGACCGGAACCGCCAAGGCCACTGTCTTCATCGACAACGACCGCGTCGTCGTCACGGAATACCGTTTCGCGCCCGGCGCCAATACGGGTTGGCACCGCCACGGCCACGACTATGTTGTAGTGCCGCTGATGGATGGGCGCGTGAAACTGTTGACCAAGGATGGCGAAGGATTTGCGGAGATGAAGAAGGGTGTGCCCTATTTCCGCAACGAGGGCGTCGAGCATGACGTCGTCAACGCCAATGACGGCGAATACGCCTTCATCGAGATCGAGCTGAAATAGACAATGCCCCCGATTTGCATTGAGATCGAGCCGGCCTCGCCGGCGGGCGGTTGAGCGGCATGGGCTTCGAGCAGCTCGCGGCCTTTGCCGGCATCGCCGCCGTTGCGGCCTATGTCCAGACGTTGACCGGCTTCGCCTTCGGTCTGGTGATGATGGGCGTGATCGCACTCGCCGGTCTGCTGCCGCTGCCGGACGCCGCAGCCATGGTAGGCATGCTGACCCTCGTCAACGCCGTGCAGATGCTGGCCCATGGCGGCTGGCGCGAGGTCGCGCGCCGCGAATTGCGGCTCATCCTGATGGCCAGCCTGCCGTCGCTTCTGGTCGGATATGTCCTGCTGGAATGGCTGGCGGACACGCGGGTCGACGCATTGAAGCTCGGCCTTGGCGCGGTCATCATGCTGTCCAGCCTGCAGCTCGCCATGCGGCCCGCCGGTCTGGCGCGACGGTCGTCGGATGCGAGCTTTGTCGGTTTCGGCATCGTCTCCGGGCTGATGGGCGGGCTATTTTCCACCGGCGGCCCACCGCTGGTCTACCATCTCTTTCGCCAGCCATTGCCGCCTGAACGGGTGCGCGAGACACTGGTGGCCGCCTTCGGCGCCGCGCAGATCGTGCGGCTCGGCATGGTCGCCGCAAGCGGCAACCTGCCATCTGCCTCGGCCGTCGCCCTCGTTTGTGCCGTGCCGGCAGTGATGATCATGACCTATGCGGCGCGGCGTTGGCCGCCACCGCTGTCGCGGCAGACCATGCGCCGGCTCGTCTTCGTCCTGCTGTTTCTGTCAGGCCTGTCGCTGGCACTGCCGGCCGCCGCGCACCTTCTTGTCGCGGCGCAGCTTTAACCCGCGGCGGGTTCAGATCGGCGGCGTGCCGTTCTCGGCCAGCACCGCGCCGGCAAGATAGAGTGAGCCGCCGATCAGGATGCGTGGCGGCGCCTCCCTCTCGTCCCAGGTATCGCGCAGTAGCATCAGCGCATTGGCGACGGAACTGACGGGCTCGGCCGACAATCCGGCCTCCGCCGCCCGTGCCGCCAGCTCGTCGTTCGGCACGCCGGAATCGCTCATCGAGACCGGCACCGTGTAGACATGCCTGGTCAGGCCCTTGAACGCACTGAAATAACCGCTCTGGTCCTTGGTGTTGATCATGCCGGAGATCATGAACAGTGGTCGCGGGTTTTTCTCTTCCTGTTCGGCCAGGGCCTCGGCGATCACCGTGCCGGCACCGGGATTGTGCCCGCCATCCAGCCAGATTTCGGCACCGCGCGGCGCCAGTTCCATCAGGCGGCCCTGGGTCAGCTTCTGCATGCGGCCGGGCCAGGACACATTGGTCATCGCCTTGTCGGCATCGCGCTCGCTAATGTCGAAGCCGGCGGCCTTGACGGCGGCGATGGCGGCCGCGGCATTGGCGAACTGGTGACGGCCGGGCAGGCGTGGCGGCGATAGATCCATGAGACCATCGCTGTCCTGGTAGACCATGCGGCCGTTCTCGGCGAAGGCGAGGAAATCCTGGCCGTAGACGGTGAGTGGTGCGCGCAGCCGTTCCGCCGTCTCGATCAGAACCAGCTGGGCGGCTTCGAATTCCTGCGCACCGACCACGACCGGGCAGCCGCGCTTGATGATGCCGGCCTTTTCCGCCGCGATCAGCTCGACCCGGTCGCCGAGATAGGCTTCGTGGTCGAGCGACACCGGCATGATCACCGAAACCGCCGGCCGCTTGATGACATTGGTGGCGTCGAAACGTCCGCCGAGCCCAACCTCGAGGATCACCGCATCGGCCGGATGTTCGGCAAACAGGAGGAAGCCAACGGCGGTCAGGATCTCGAAGACGGTGATCGTCTCGCCGCCATTGGCCTCGGCGACGCGGGCGATGGTCTCGGCGAAGACCTTGTCGTCGACCAGTCTGCCACCGCCTTCGGCGCCGAGCCGGTAACGCTCATGCCAGTTCACCAGATGCGGCGAGGTGTGGACATGCACGCGATAGCCTGCGGCTTCGAGCAGCGCGCGCGAGAAGGCCGCGCAGGAGCCCTTGCCGTTGGTGCCGGCAATATGGATGACCGGCGGCAGCTTGTCCTGCGGATTGCCCAACCTTTCCAGAAGGCGCGTGACGCGGTCCAGCGAAAGGTCAAAACCTTTCGGATGCAGCGACATCAGATGCTCGATCTCGCGTTCGGCGGAAAGCGTGGTCATGCGGGAAGGCTCCGCTCTGCGCGTGGATCTGTCGGCGACGGCTATGCCTGAGGGCGTGCTTCCGGCTTGGCCACCACCGGTGGCAGGATTTCCGGCTCGGCCGCCTTTTGCTCGGCCGGCAGTTTGAGCAGCAGCCTGATCAGATTGGCGATGGTCTTCTTCATCTCCAGCCGCGAGACGACCATGTCGACCATGCCGTGCTGCATCAGATATTCGGAGCGCTGGAAACCCTCCGGCAGCTTCTCGCGGATGGTCTGTTCGATGACGCGCGGCCCGGCGAAACCGATCAGTGCGCCGGGTTCGGCGATATGCACGTCGCCCAGCATCGCATAGGAGGCGGTGACGCCGCCGGTGGTCGGATTGGTCAGCACGACGAAATAGGGCAGGCCGGCTTCCTTCAGCCGGTCCACGGCGACCGTGGTGCGCGGCAACTGCATCAGCGACAGGATGCCTTCCTGCATGCGCGCACCGCCGGAGGCCGCGAACAGGATCAGCGGCCGCTTGCGCTGCAACGCTATTTCGAAGGCGCGAATGATCGCCTCGCCGGCGGCCATGCCGAGCGATCCGCCCATGAAGGCGAAGTCCTGCACGGTGACGACCACCGGCAGGCCCTCGATGGTGCCCACGGCGTTGAGGATGGCATCCTCCATCCCCGTCTTGGTCTTCGCCTCCTTGAGGCGGTCGGTGTAGCGCTTCTCATCGCGGAACTTCAGCGGGTCGACGCCGACCTTGGGATTCTCGATGACCTCGTATTTGCCGTCGTCGAAGAAATACTTCAGCCGTTCCTTAGCCGAGATCTTCATGTGGTGGCCGGAGGACGGGATGACGAACTGATTGCCTTCCAGATCCTTGTGGAAGACCATCTCGCCGGTCTCCGGGTCTTTCACCCACAGGTTCTCCGGCACTTCCCGGCGGCCCAGCATCGAGTTGATCTTCGGGCGAACGAAGTTGGTGATCCAGTTCATCGCTTCGGCTCCTGTCCGCGCATCATGATCGGATTGAAATAGGAAAACTATTCGGCGGCAGCAAGGCGGGCGCGGCGCACGCCATGTGCCAGGCCTTCGACAAGCGTGGCCACGGCTTCGGCCGGGTCAGCGGTCTTTTCGCCCTTTGGCCCCAGCACATTGGCCACGGCGTTGACGATCGCCGTACCGACGACGACGCCGTCGGCGGAACCGCCGATGACCCGTGCCTGTTCGGCGGTCTTGACGCCGAAGCCGACGCAGACCGGCAGGTCGGTGTGGCCCTTGATCCGCCTCACGGCGGCCGCCACCTTGCCGGTATCGGCCAATGCCGAGCCGGTGATGCCGGTCATCGAGACGTAGTAGACGAAGCCGGAGGTGTTCTCGAGCACCTTGGGCAGCCGCTTGTCGTCGGTTGTCGGGGTGGCGAGGCGAATGAAATTGATGCCGGCCTTTAGCGCCGGAATGCACAGTTCCTCGTCCATCTCCGGCGGCAGGTCGACCACGATCAGCCCGTCGATGCCGGAGGCCTTGGCCTCGGCGAGGAAACGATCGACGCCATAGATGTAGATCGGGTTGTAGTAGCCCATCAAAACGATCGGCGTCTCATCGTCGCCCTTGCGGAACTCGGCCGCCATGCGCAGGGTCTTCGCCAGCGTCTGCCCGCCTTTCAGCGCGCGTAGCCCGGCCGCCTGGATGGCCGGACCATCGGCCATCGGATCAGAGAACGGCATGCCCAGTTCGATGACATCGCTGCCGGCCTTGGGCAGTGCCTTCATGATCGACAGGGAGGTCTCGTAGTCCGGGTCGCCGCCCATGAAATAGGTGACGAGTGCCGGCCGGCCCTCTTCCTTCAGTTTCGCCATGCGGCGGTCGATGCGGGTGGTCATGCCATGCCCTTCATTGTCCGATAAAGGTGTCTTGCGGTGCCGGCTGCTGCTGGATCGCGCCGCACTTCGTTTTTCAGCCGTCGAAACATCCACCTCATTCCGGATGTTCGCGGATTTCGATGGTCACATTGAAGGCGTAGAAGCCGTCGCGTGCGATGCGGCTGCGCGCCTGGTTCGGATCGAAGGCGATGCGCGGTTCACCATCGTCGGCCACGTTGGTGAGGAACTTGAGATTCTGGCTTTCACGCACGCCATTGGCGTTGTCGCGCAAGTCACCGGCTTCAACCGCGACATAGTGATGGCGGTTTTGCCTGGAATGATAGATCTCGAAGGTGCTCATATCGCCACCATACCCATCACTATGCCCATTATCTTGGTGATCGTGCGCCCATCCCTGTCGCCACGGCCATGTGCCTGGCGGGCGTGCTCATATTTCAGATAGGTGTAACGCGCCGCATAACGCGCGCAATGAAAACCGGCGCGTCCGTCGAGCACGAGGCGTTTCATGAAATACCATTTGCAGAAGGCGGAAACAGCGCGGACGGCGGCATTTGTGCGGGATGGTACCGGCTTGTTCCAGCCGAGCACTGTGTCGGCGTGAAGCGAGGAGTAGAAGGCCAGCTTCTTGTTGAATTCCGCCTTGGTTGGAAAGGTGAAATGGCTGAGTGGCCTGTCGAGCACCACCGGATCGTCGGAATTGGACGGCGATTCATGCACGATGGAAGAGTTGCAGAAATCGCTTTTGCGGCGGTCAAGCAGGCGAATTGGGTAGTCAGGACTGTTGACGGGATAGAGCCCACGCACCTTGCGCCCCATCACATACCATTCCCGACGGAAGGCATAGACGTGACCGGGAAAACCTTGTCGCTTCACCTGGAGCACAGCATCGACCAGTGCATCGCTCATGACTTCGTCGCTGTCGACGAACAGAACGTGGTCATGACTGCACAGGTCTTGCGCGGCCTGTCTCTGCGCCGCGAAGTTATCGAACGCCCTGCGCTCGACACGGCAGCCATAGACGCGGGCGATCTCCAGCGTGGCGTCGCTGCTGCCCGAATCGAGCACGACGATCTCGTCGGCAACACGGTAAACCGGCGCCAGCACCTCGGCCAGCATGCGGCCGCTATTCCTGGTCAGCACATAGGCCGATAGTTTCGGAGCCGAAGACGAACTCACCTCAAATCTCCATGCCCATCATGTTTGCGACGGTGTGCACGTCCTTGTCGCCGCGTCCGGAGAGGTTGACGATGACGATCTTGTCCTTGGCCATATTGGGCGCGATCTTGACCGCGTGGGCGATGGCATGGGCCGATTCCAGCGCCGGGATGATGCCCTCGACCTTGGTGGTCAGCTGGAATGCCGCAAGCGCCTCGTCGTCGAGGATCGGCTCGTATTCGACGCGGCCGCTGTCGCGCAGCCAGCTGTGTTCCGGGCCGACGCCCGGATAATCGAGACCGGCCGAGATCGAATGACCGTCGAGGATCTGCCCGTCCTCGTTCTGCAGCAGATAGGTGCGGTTGCCGTGCAGCACGCCCGGTCTGCCGGCGTTCATCGAGGCGCAGTGCTCGACACCGTCCAGCCCACGTCCGCCGGCCTCGATGCCGATGATGCGTACCTCTTTGTCGTCGAGGAAGGGGTGGAACAGGCCGATGGCGTTGGAACCGCCGCCGACGGCGGCGATGATGACATCGGGAAGCCGGCCTTCCTGCTCCAGCATCTGCGCGCGCGCTTCCGTGCCGATCACCGACTGGAAGTCGCGGACCAGCTCAGGATAGGGATGCGGGCCGGCCGCCGTGCCGATCAAATAATAGGTGTCCTCGACATTGGTCACCCAGTCGCGCAGCGCCTCATTCATGGCGTCCTTCAGCGTGCCATGGCCGGAATGCACCGGCCGCACCTCGGCGCCCAGCAGCTTCATGCGAAACACGTTCGGCTTCTGCCGCTCGACGTCGGTGGCGCCCATATAGACCACGCAAGGATAGCCGAAGCGCGCCGCCACCGTGGCGGACGCCACGCCATGCTGGCCGGCGCCGGTTTCGGCGATGATGCGCTTCTTGCCCATGCGCTTGGCGAGCAGGATCTGGCCGAGACAGTTGTTGATCTTGTGCGAGCCGGTGTGGTTCAGGTCCTCGCGCTTGAAATAGATCTTGGCGCCGCCCCCGAGGCCCTTTGCCGCGGAAATGTCGCGAAGATGCCGGGTCAGGCCTTCGGCGAAATAGAGCTTGGACGGCCGCCCGGCATAGAAGGTCGACAGCGCCGAGAGCTCCGCCTTGAACGCCGGATCGTTCTTGGCGTGGTTCCAGTGCTGCTCGAGGTCGAGGATCAGCGGCATCAGCGTCTCGGCAACGAAACGGCCGCCGAAAATGCCGAACATGCCCTGCTCATCAGGGCCGGTACGGAAGGAATTTGGCATCGCCGGCTTGTTCATTGCCGCTCTCCCGGATTTGTGTCGGCGTCAGGCTGCGCGGTTCTTGCGCGCTGCCCGCACGGCCGCAAAAAATTCTGCGATCAGCCGGACATCCTTGACGCCCGGAGCACTTTCAACGCCGGATGAAATGTCCAGTCCGGGCGGGTTGGCAATCGCCATCGCCTCGCCGACATTGCCAGCGTTGAGCCCTCCCGAAAGCATGTAATCCAGACCGGCGTCAAGGCCGCTCAGGATACGCCAGTCGAAGGTCACGCCATTGCCGCCCGGCAGATCGGATCCCTTGGGCGGCTTGGCGTCGAGCAGGAAGCGGTCGGCGATGCCGCGATAGGGCGCCATTGCCGTGAGATCGTCGGCGGCGCGCAGCGACAAGGCCTTCATCACCGGCAGTTGGTAGCGTGCCTTCACCTCGGTCACGCGCTCGGGGCTTTCCGCGCCGTGCAGTTGCAGCATATCGGGCGCCATCGCCGTCACGATCTCATCGAGGAATGCGTCGTCTGCATCGACCGTCACCGCCACGGCCGCGGCGCGGCCGCGGGCCGCCGCGCGCAGGCGTCCGGCGTCATTTGGGTGTATGTAGCGCGGGCTCTTGGCAAAGAAGATGAAGCCGACATGGCTGGCGCCGTTGTCGAGCGCGGCGGCCAGCGCCTCGTCGGTCTTCAGACCGCATATCTTGATGTCGAGTGCCATGGCCGGCAAGTGACACGAAAAGCCGGCAAAGTCGAGGAAAAGCGGAGATTTGCCGTGGCGAAGAAAGGGGATACCCTAGCCGGCGGACAGAGAGGAGCTTCGTCATGGCCGAGCAAGACGTTGCGGAACTGAAGCAGAAGATTGCGCAGGCGCGTGAGGTCATAGCGCACCTGATCGAAAAGGCGGCCTTCAATGGCGCCGAGGCGCACCGCGCGCTCGATTATTTCGGCAGCAATGCTTTCGAGAGGAACTTCCTGCCCTGGCCGCGCCATGACGACGAGGGACTGCGGCCTGACCAACTGAATGCCGCCAACGACGATTGAACGCCTTTGTCCCGTTGCTGCCGCAGCTTCGCTTGATTTTGTTCCGCCTGGCGACGGTTTCGACGAGCTCCGAGGTTTTCAAGGCACCGAGGCCGGGTCACAACCCGGCCTAAGTACGTTCTGCGGGGTTCTCGCTTCAGCGGCGATACCAGCCCATCCGGGGATGATACCAACCCCAGCCCGGCCGATACCAGCCATAGGGGTAGACGATCACCGGCCGGTTGTAGACGTAAGCGGGACGGTTGGGCACGCAGCGGCCCCATGGGTTGGGATGCCATCCCATCCCGCAACCCCATGCAACACTCTGGACGAGCGGGGCGGGCGCTTGCGGCGCGATCGGCGTTGCGGAAGCCGTACCGGCAACAAACAGCGTTGCGCCGGCGAGCATTGCAGGCAGAAGTCTGGTGGACATGTCGATCTCCATCACATCCACCCCCGGAGCCTGACGATGCGCTTTGCTGCATTAACGCAGCATGAACAGCTTACGTTGGGGAAAGTGAGGCTGTTGCTGTCCGCCGGTCATCAAGCAGCTAGCGGCTGGCGTAGCGCGTGACGGTGCTCAGGAAGAACCCGATGGTGAGGAAGAGCAGCACCAGATGGATCCATGACAGCTGCCCCGAGACGATGTCGATCCCCACCGCGACCAGCAGCAGCACCAGAGCGATGCAGCTTGCGACGAGAGCGATTTCCAAGCGATTGATCTTCATGGACTTCACACCGGCAAGGGCCATATCGGCTGGATAGCACCGACGATATGAAGCTGAAGATGTGACCGCGGCGGAGCAATGGCGGACATCATCACATTTTCGGCATTGCCGCTCGGGCCGGCTGCGCCGGCCGAGCCTGTGGTTTGGCTCGTCATCGAGCCGTGACCGTACCTAGTCGAACTGGATCGCCTGCAAAGCGGCGCCGTTCTTCTTCAGCCAGGCCTTGCAGCGCTCCGTGTCCGGGCAGAGTTCCTCGCACAGCTTCCAGAATTTCGGGCCGTGGTTCATCTCCTTGAGATGCGCCACCTCGTGCGCCACCAGGTAATTGATCACCGGTGCCGGCGCCATCATGATGCGCCATGAAAAGGAAAGGCTGCCGTCGGCCGTGCATGATCCCCACCGGCTCGACGTATCCTTGAAGCGGATGTTCTTGGCCCGACGACCGATTGCGCCGGTGTGCTTGATCACCAGCGCTTCGATGTCGCGCTTGGCCTCGCGCTTCAGGAAGTCGGCGATACGCCGCGGCAGATGCAGCCGGTCGCCATGCACCACCAGCGTAGGGCCGGTCTCGTCCGCGCCCAACACCACCGTGCCGCGTTTGCCGGGCTCGTGCACGATCAGGTGCGGGACGCCGTGCAATGGAATCTTGATGCCGGGCCTGACCTGTGGCCGTTCCGGCACCTTGGACAGCCTCTGTTCCAGCCAACCCTGGTGGCGGTCGAGGAATTTCTCCACCTCGCCACGGCGCAGGCCTGGCGGCACGGTGATGCGCAGGCTCTGCCCGCCGGCATCGATCCTGAGCGTCAGGCGCCGCGCCCGCTCATTCTCGACGATGCGCAAAGGCAGCGTGCGGCCGGCCACATGATGTTCGCGCTCCTCTATCGGAGACGGCGTCGGCTTGGTCAGATTGCGGAAGAAGGCGAAAGACATGGCCGGAAGATAATTGATTCGAGCGCTCGCAGAACAAAAAAGAAACGGCGTCGCTCGGGGCGACGCCGCTTGGTTTTCCAGGCGATGGGCCGGCTCAGTCGTCGAGCAGGTTGGTACCCTTGCCCTTGGCGGGCTTCGTGGTGGTGGTCGGCGTGGTCGGCTTGTTGCGGGCGGCCATGAAGCGGTCGAACTCTTCCTGGTCCTTGGCGCGGCGAAGCTCTCGCGCATAGTCGTCGAACTCGGCCAAAGCCTCATCGAGCTTGCGGCGCTCTTCGGCCAAGCGTTCCAGTTCCTTGTCGCGCCAGTCGTCAAAGGCGACGTTGCCGGTGCGGGCGGAGCTGTGACCCCAGCGATGGGCCTTGTCGGCACCACGGCGGCAGCCGGCGAAGATGCCGTCAGTAGCCTTGTTGACATCGCGTTTGAAGCCGTCGAGCCGGTCGCCCCAGATGATGTAGGCGAGCATGGCGAGGCCCAGCGGCCAGAACACCACGAAGCCCAGAACCATCAGTGCGATGGTTGCCGGCGTCCAGGCCGGGCGGATCAGTGCAGTCGTGTTCATTTCTCCCGTTCCTTCGGTTGGAGGCAGCCGCATCCGGCTGCTGCATTTCGAAATGGGAGTGGCGGGCAGTCCGTTCAAGAATGGGTGGGTGGGAACCGGACAAGTATCTGTAAAGCCTCAAGCCTTTCTGCGTTGCGGCCAAGCCGGCAATGCCGAAACGCGGCTTTTGTTTGGCTTTTAGCCGCGTTTATTATCGAACCGTTCGTCCCGCCGCCGCACGTTTGAGATAGTCGAGCGTGACAACGACGAGCCCGGCCACCAGTCCCCAGAATGCCGCTCCTATCCCGAACAGGGTCAGCCCCGAGGCGGTAACGACGAAGGCCGTGGTGGCGGCCATGCGGTCGTGTTCGTCCTTCAGCGAAATGGTCAGCGCGTTGGTCAGCGGCCCCATCAGCGCAAGTCCGGCCACCAGCACGATTAGGCTTTGCGGCAGCACGGCGAAGATGGCGACCAGCGAAGCCCCGAAAATGGCGAAGACGACATATGCGAGCGCATAGAAAGGTCCGGTTTTCCAGCGTTCCGCCGGGTCGGGATGAACGTCCGGTCCAGTACAGATGGCCGCCGAGATCGCAGCCAGGTTGGAGGTCGAGGCGCCGAATGGCGCCAGGATCACCGAGACCAGACCGGTGAATGAGATCAGCGGGCCGGGTTCCGGATCGTAGCCGGCGGCGCGCAGCACGGCGAGGCCGGAAAGGTTCTGTGAGGCCATGGTGACAAGGTAGAGCGGCAAGGCGAGCCCGATCGCCGCCTGAGCGGTGAAGACGGGCGCAATCAACGTCAAGGTCGATAGTTCCGGCGTCGGCAGGCCGCCGACGCGACCGGTGAGGAAGGCGGCAAGTCCGCCGCCGATCAGCACGGCCAACACCGACAGAGCCGGGTTCCACAGGCGGATCAAGAAGAAAGCGGCGATTAGCGGCAACACCAGCCACGGGTCGACGGGAATGGTCTTGACCGCATTGAGCGCGAAGCTGACCAGAATGCCGGCCAGCATGCCCGAAGCCACCGAAGCGGGGATTTTCGAGATCAGCCGGGTCAGCGGCTTGAACAGGCCGGTCAGCACCAGCAACGCACCGGCGATGAGGAATGCACCGACCGCCTCGCCCATCGAGAAGCCGTTGGAGGCGGCGATCAGCGCTGCGCCCGGCGTCGACCAGGCGCTGATGATGGGCATCTTCGTGCGCCACGACAGCCACAGGCTCTCCACCGCCATGGCAATGCAAAGAGCTGTAACCCAGCTGGCTGTCTGCAATTGCGTGGCGCCAACCGCATTGGCCGCCGCGATGATGATGGCCAGCGTCCCGCCGAAACCGACAATGGCTGCGACGAAAGCCGAAATGGGGATGGAGATACGCATCAGGCGGCTCGTTCGATCAGCGCTTCGACCGCGCGCACCAAAAGGTCCAGGTCCTGCGGCCGCGACAGCCGGTGATCGCCCTCGGGCACCAGCGACAGGGTCACATCGTCGGCGGGCAGTTGGCTGACCAGCTTCAGCGCATGGGCATGGGGAACATCAGGATCGGCCAGCCCCTGGATGATATGGACCGGGCAGTGCGTGTCGATCGGGCCGGTCATGACGAGATTGTAGCGGCCGTCCTCGATCAGCGCGCGCGTGTAGATATAGGGCTGGTCGGAATAGTCCGACGGTTCGGCGAAGAAACCCTTTTCGATCAGGTCGCGGCGCTGCCCGTCGGTCAGTGCCGGTTCGATCAGTTCGGCGGTGAAGTCTGGCGCCGGCGCCAGAAGCACCAATCCGGCAATGCGATCTTCGCCGGCCTTGCGCAGTTCCTGCACCATGCGCAGCGCGATCCACGCCCCCATCGACGAACCGACCAGGATTTGCTTGCCCTCGGTGAAGCGCCTGAACACGGCCAGGCTCTGGCTAAGCCATGTCGAGATGGTGCCGTCGGCGAAATCGCCGCCGGACTCGCCATGGCCGGAATAGTCGTGGCGCAGAAAGGCGTGACCGCTGCCGGAGGCCCAATTGGCCAGCGCCTCCGCCTTCGTGCCCAGCATGTCCGACTTGTAGCCACCGAGCCAAACCACGCCCGGCGCCTTGCCCGACTGATGGCGCACGGCAATGCGTACGCCGTCGACGTCGAGGAATTCGGGAGCGGACGGCTGCATGGCTGGGTTCCTGTGGGCTGCGTTTTTTGGCATGGCTGAAGCGATGCGAAAAGGGCCCGCTTTGTTCTTCGCTTGGATCAGAAAGCAACAGCAGCGCAGAATTGCCTGAACAGGTGATTTGTTGTCGCGCCTATGCTATTGACTCGCGCCGCGCGCTCACCACATTGACGCGCCACAGCAAAACCGGACTGAATTTTTAGAACGCTAACGGCTCGAGGAGACCACGACCATTCGCAGACCTTTCAAAGCAGCGGCGCCGACGAAGGATGGCCCGCGCGCAAATCGGGACATCCGCGTCCCCCGCGTCCAGCTTATCGACGCAGAAGGCAAGAACCGCGGCGACGTTTCCATCAACGAGGCATTGCAGCTGGCTGAGGAGGCTGGGCTGGATCTGGTCGAGATCTCGCCGAACGCTATCCCGCCCGTCACCAAGATCCTCGACCTCGGCAAGTTGAAATACGCCAACCAGAAGAAGGCGGCCGAAGCTCGCAAGAACCAGCGCGTCATCGAGATCAAGGAGATCAAGATGCGCCCCAACATCGACAGCCACGACTACGACGTGAAGATGCGCGCGGTGCGCCGCTTCTTCGAGGAAGGCGACAAGGTCAAGCTGACGCTGCGCTTCCGTGGTCGCGAAATGGCCCATATGGAACTCGGCATGCAGCTTCTCAACAAGGTACGCGAGGAAGTCGCCACCATTGCCAAGGTCGAAGCCGAGCCGAAGCTCGAAGGCCGCCAGATGATGATGGTGCTGGCGCCGCGCTGATGGCGTAGCGGCCAGGTTCAAGTATATTAGCTAATCAGGGCGCTCCGGTCGGCGGAGCGCCTTTTTCCTGCCGTAACTGGGTGGTTTGTCGCCTCGGATCTCGGCACGCAGGGACGATCGGACCCTCACATGGACAATGAAATCCCGGACGCGGAAGCTAGGCGTGCGCTTGGCGTCTATCAGTCCATGCGCCGCCTCGTGCTTGCGGTCGTCATTGTCCTGATGTTCGTCACGCTTTTGTTCGGGCAGGCGACTTTCCCGCCCGCAACCTTCGTGCACGAATTTCTCGAGATGATCGGCGTGCTTCTCATCTTCCTTGGTATCGTCGGCCGGTTATGGGCGACGCTCTACATCGGCGGGCGCAAGTCGGACAGTGTCGTCACCGGCGGCCCCTATTCGATCACCCGCAACCCGCTCTATGTCTTTTCGACCATGGCTGCGGTCGGTGTCGGCGCGCAGATGGGTTCGATCGTCGTCACGGTCGCCTTCGGCGTTGTCTGTGCGGCGGCGTTTCATCTCGTCATCCTGCGTGAGGAGAAATTCCTCAAGAAAGCGCTTGGCGAGCCCTACAAGGCCTATCTGGACCGCGTGCCGCGTTTCATCCCGAACTTCTCGCTCTACCAGGAGGGGGACACCGGTTCGTTCAAGCCGCGCCTGCTGCTCAACACCCTTTTGGATGGATTGGTCTTCCTAGTTGCGTTGCCGTTCTTCGAGGTCATCGATTCCGCGCAGGCCTCGGGAACCGTGCCGGTTCTCTTCCATTTGCCTTGATGTCGCGGCTTGGCGGGGATTGCGCGACCGGCGTCTTTGCAGTATAGGGCCGCGTTCCAGAAAAACCGCCCGGCAGGGCATGCCGTGGCGGTTTCATTTGCTTTCCAGGCTTTGGTCGGCCCGGGAACAACAACAAGAGGTGCTTCAAGCCCTCGCAAAGGAGTAGCAAAATGCCCAAGATGAAGACCAAATCCGCTGCCAAGAAGCGGTTCAAGATCACGGCGACCGGCAAGGTCAAGTCGGCTGCGGCCGGCAAGCGCCATGGCATGATCAAGCGCAGCAACAAGTTCATTCGCGATGCCCGCGGCACGATGGTTCTGGCTGAACCGGATGGCAAGAAGGTCATCAAGAATTTTCTGCCGAACGGCCTCTGAGCCCGGCTGCGCCCCAATTAAGGAGATCATGACATGGCACGCGTAAAAAGAGGCGTCACCGCTCACGCCAAGCACAAGAAGGTCCTGAAAGCCGCCAAGGGTTTCTACGGCCGTCGCAAGAACACCATCCGTATCGCCAAGCAGGCGGTCGAGAAGTCGCTGCAGTACGCCTATCGCGACCGCAAGGCTCGCAAGCGCAATTTCCGCGCTCTCTGGGTGCAGCGTATCAACGCCGCTGTCCGCGAGCACGGCCTGACCTATGGCCGCTTCATCGACGGCCTCAACAAGGCTGGCATCGAGATCGACCGCAAGGTCCTGTCCGACATGGCCATCCACGAGCCGCAGGCTTTCGCCGTACTCGTCGGCAAGGCCAAGGTTGCTCTTGAGTACCTCAAGAACACCACCCCGAATGCTTTTGAAAGCGCTGTTGCTTAACCAGCGCCTTCCCAAGCATCACTGACTTGATTTGGGAAACCCGCGCTGGCACGGCTGGCGCGGGTTTTTCTTTTGTCGCGCTCAAAGCAACAACTATGGCTATCCGGTAGCATGAAATCGCTACCGCCTGGTCCCGATCGAAAGAGTCTCATTGTGAACGCCACCGCTGGAAATCTTGAAGTTCTGGAGAGCGCGCTGCTGGCCGAGATCGCCGCCGCCGACGACGAGCAGGCGATCGAGGCCGTGCGCGTCGCCGCGCTCGGCAAGAAGGGTTCCGTCTCGGAGCTTCTGAAGACGCTGGGCGCCATGACTGCCGAGGAGCGGCAGACGAAGGGTCCGGCGATCAACGGCCTGAAGAACCGGGTCTCCGAGGCGCTCGGCGAGCGCAAGGCCGAGCTGAAGAACGCGGCCGTGGCCGCCCGCCTCGTCGCCGAGACGGTCGACGTTACACTGCCCGTGCGCCAGTCGCCGGCCGAGCGCGGCCGCATCCATCCCATCAGCCAGGTTATCGACGAGATTGCCGCCATCTTCGGCGACATGGGCTTTTCCATCGCCGAAGGTCCGGACATCGAGACCGACCACTATAATTTCACCGCGCTCAATTTCCCGGCCGGCCATCCGGCGCGCGAAATGCACGACACCTTTTTCCTGCAGGCGGCCGAGGGCAACGAGGCCAAGCTCCTGCGCACGCACACTTCCCCGGTGCAGATCCACACCATGGAGGCGCAGAAGCCGCCGATCCGCATCGTCATCCCGGGCAAGACCTACCGTATGGATTCGGACGCCACCCACACGCCGATGTTCCATCAGCTCGAAGGGCTGGTCATTGATCGCACGGCCAATGTCGCCAACATGCGCTGGGTGCTGGAAGAGTTCTGCAAGGCCTTCTTCGAAGTGCCGAGCCTGAAGATGCGCTTCCGCCCATCCTTCTTCCCGTTCACCGAGCCGAGCCTCGAGGTCGACATTCAGTGCGACCGCTCCAGGCCGGGCGAAGTGCGCTTCGGCGAAGGCAACGACTGGATGGAGATCCTCGGCTGCGGCATGGTCCATCCCAATGTGTTGCGCGCCGGCGGGCTCGATCCCGACGAATATCAGGGCTTTGCCTGGGGCATGGGCATCGATCGCATCGCCATGCTGAAATATGGCATGCCGGACCTGCGCGCCTTCTTCGATGCGGATGTGCGCTGGCTGTCGCATTACGGCTTCCGCCCGCTCGACATGCCGACGCTGTTCGGTGGCCTCAGCGCATGATTGCGGTCGCCGATGCTTATGCCAATGCCGTGACCTTCGCCTTCGGCGACAGTCCGGAACTGAAGGACGAGCTGCTGGCGCTGGTGCTGGCGGGCCGCAAGACCGCGACCTGCGGCGCGCTGCGCGACTTCGGCGATCACGAACCGGTGCCTGAGGTCGGGCGCCGCGACGTCGTGCTGGACGGCCAGGGCCGCCGGGCGGCCGTCATCGAGACCGTGTCGGTGGAGTTCAGGCGCTTCGACGAAGTTGACGCCGCCTTCGCAGCGGCCGAGGGCGAAGGCGATCTGTCCTATGATTATTGGCGGCAGGCCCACGAGGCTTATTTCGCCCGCAATGGCGGCTTTTCGCCCGACATGATTTTGGTTTGCGAGCGGTTCCGGCTGGTGGAAACGCTCGACCGCAACGACACGAAACGAGTGAACTCATGAAATTCACCCTCTCCTGGCTCAAGGATCATCTCGAAACCGACGCCACGCTGGCCGACATCGTCGAGCGGCTGACCTCGATCGGCCTCGAGGTCGAGGCGGTCGACGACAAGGCGGGATTGAAGCCCTTTGTCATCGCCAAGGTGCTGACGGCCGCGAAACACCCCGATGCCGACAAGCTGCAGGTACTGACCGTCGACACCGGCGCCGGCGCCCCCGTTCAGGTCGTATGCGGTGCGCCCAATGCGCGTGCCGGCCTGATCGGTGCCTTTGCCGCGCCCGGCACCTATGTGCCCGGCATCGATGTCACCTTGTCGGTCGGCAAGATCCGCGGCGTCGAGAGCCACGGCATGATGTGTTCCGAGCGCGAGCTCGAACTGTCGGACGAGCACAACGGCATCATCGACCTGCCGGCCGATGCGCCGGTCGGCACGTCCTTCGCCGCCTACGCGCATCTCGACGATCCGGTCATCGAGATCAACCTGACGCCGAACCATCCCGAAGCGACTGGCGTCTACGGAATCGCGCGCGATCTGGCCGCCTCCGGCCTGGGCAAGTTGAAAACCGCGCCGGTCGAACCGGTTGCCGGCAAGGGCGAAACTCCCGTCACGGTCAGGATCGAAGCGCCAGAGCTTTGCCCTGGCTTCGCGCTGCGTCTGGTGCGCGGCGTCAAGAACGGCCCGTCGCCAAAATGGCTCCAGCAGCGGCTGATCGCTATCGGTCTGAGGCCGATCAACGCGCTGGTCGATGTCACGAACTACATTACTTTCGACCGCGGTCGGCCGCTCCATGTGTACGACCTGAAGAAAGTCACCGGCGATCTGGTGGTGCGAAGGGCGAGGGACGGCGAGAAAGTATTAGCGCTCAACGAGCGCGAATACACGCTGACGCCGGACATGTGCGTCATTGCCGATGACAAGGGCGCCGATTCCATTGCCGGGGTCATGGGCGGCGAGCATACAGGCAGCGACGAGAGCACCACCGACGTGCTGATCGAATCGGCGCTGTGGGACCCCATCGCCACCGCCCGCACCGGCCGCGAACTCGGCATCATAACCGACGCGCGCTACCGTTTCGAGCGCGGCGTCGACCCTGAATTCATGGTGCCTGGCCTCGATCTCGCGACGAGAATGGTGCTCGATCTTTGCGACGGTGAGCCGGCAGCGACCGAGGTGGTCGGTTATGCGGGACATCAGCCGAAGGTCGTCTCCTTCCCGATCTCCGAGGTGAAGCGCCTGACCGGCATCGACGTGCCGAAGGCCGAAAGCCTCGATATCCTCACCCGTCTCGGCTTTGGCGTGAAGGGTGATGGCGATGTGGTTGACGTCACCGTGCCGTCCTGGCGTCCGGATGTCGACGGCAAGGCCGACCTGGTCGAGGAGGTCATGCGCATCCATGGTGTCGACGAGATCTTGCCGCAGCCGCTTTCCAGCCATGGTGTCGTCAACGGCAAGATATTGACCACGCTGCAGATCCGCACCCGCGCCGCCAAGCGTGCGCTGGCGGTGCGCGGCATGATGGAGGCCGTCACCTGGTCGTTCATCCCGGCCAGGCATGCCGAATTGTTCGGCGGCGGTCAGCCCAGCCTCAAACTGGCGAACCCTATCGCCGCCGACATGTCCGACATGCGGCCCTCGCTGCTGCCGGGTCTTGTAGCGGCAGCGCAGCGCAATGCCGACCGCGGCTTTGGCGACGTGGCGCTGTTCGAAGTCTCCGGCACCTATGAGGGCGACACCGCTGAAACCCAGCGCCGCGTTGCCGCCGGCGTGCGCCGCGGCACGGCGAAGCTTGATGGTTCAGGCCGCCACTGGGCCGGTAACGCTCAGGGCGTCGGCGTGTTCGACGCCAAGGCAGACGCCATCGCGGTGCTGGAAGCCTGCGGTGCACCAGTCGACCGGCTGCAGATCGAGACGGGTGCGCCGTCCTGGTATCATCCGGGTCGCTCCGGCGTCATCAAGCTCGGCCCCAAGGTGGTGCTCGGCCATTTCGGCGAGTTCCATCCAGGCACGTTGGAAGTGCTCGACGCCTCCGGCCCGCTCTGCGGCTTCGAAGTGTTCGTCGACGCCATCCCGGAGCCTAAGGCCAAGCCGACCCGCACCAAGCCGAAGCTGGAGCTTTCTGCCTTCCAGGCGGTAAAGCGCGACTTCGCCTTCGTCGTCGACAAGACGGTCGAGGCCGGCACGCTGACGCGCGCAGCACTGGCCGCCGACAAGAAGCTGATCACCGGCGTGTCCGTCTTCGACGTGTTCGAAGGGGCGGCGCTGGGCGCCGGCAAGAAGTCGATCGCCATCGAGGTCTCGATCCAGCCGGTGGAAAAGACGCTGACCGACGAGGATTTCGAAGCGCTCGCCAAGCGCGTCGTCGAAAACGTCGCCAAGCAGACCGGGGGCGTGCTGCGCACCTAAGCAAGGAGAAAAAGATGCCGGCGATCCGCACCACGCGCCTTCCCGCCGGCATCGATGTTCCAGTGCTGGGGCAAGGCACCTGGCATATGGGCGAGGATAAGCGCCGCCCTGCCGACGAAGTGGCGGCGCTACGGCTCGGCCTCGATCTCGGCCTGAGCCTGATCGACACGGCGGAAATGTATGCTTCGGGCGGTGCCGAAGAGGTGGTGCGCGAAGCGATCGCCGGCCGTCGCGATGAAGTCTTCCTGGTCTCCAAGGTGCTGCCGTCGAATGCCTCGCGCCAGCGCACCATTGCTGCCTGCGAGGCCAGCCTGAAGCGGCTCGGCACCGACCGTATCGATCTTTACCTGCTGCATTGGCGCGGCGGCGTGCCGCTGGCCGAAACGGTCGAGGCTTTCGAGACCCTCCAGGCTGCCGGCAAGATCGGCCATTGGGGCGTCAGCAATTTTGACACCGACGATATGCGCGAACTGGCCGGCGTGCCTAGCGGCGCCGGCGTGCAGACCAACCAGGTGCTCTACAATCTGGAAAGTCGCGGTATCGAGTTCGACCTTTTGTCGGCCTCGCAACGCGCGGGTATCCCAGTGATGGCCTATTCGCCGATCGGCCAGGGTGGGTTCGTGAGCGACGACAGGCTTGCCGCGATCGCAAGACGTCACGGCGTCAGCACCACGCAGGTGGCGCTGGCCTGGGTCCTGCGCCACGAGGGCGTCATCGCCATCCCGAAGGCGGTACGGCCGGAACATATCCGCGCCAATCGTGCCGCAGCCGACTTGCGATTGACCGCCGCCGACCTAGCGGAACTCGACGCCGTCTTCCCGCCGCCGCGCCGCAAGACGCCGCTGGAGATGATCTGAGGTCGAGTGCGTTTCTGGTGCTTGCCGGACAATCGCCGCTCTCGCGAATGGCTGGCTTCTGCCAAGGCGAGATTGTCGCGGCGATTTCTTCGCACGAGCTCTTGCAAACCGCATCGGCGGCTCCCACATCCCGAGCGCGGACCGGGCCCCTCTGACGTTTGCGCTATGCGCGATCGTGATGTCGGACCGCTTAACTGGGCCCGCTTAGCAAGTCACCGGAGCGGGTTGGTGGGAGAAGGACCCGATGATCTCTGGAAAGACCCGTGCCTTTGCACTCTTGGCCACGTTCGTGATGGCCTTCACCCTGGTATCCACTGATTTTGCCGATGCACGGCGCGGCGGCAGTTTTGGCAGCCGCGGCACGCGTACGTTCCAGTCGGCACCGGCCACGCGCACTGCGCCGAACCCGACCGCTCCGGTCGAGCGCAGCATGACGCCCAATACCGGGCCGACCGCGACCACCCGGCAGCCGCAGCCAGGAATGGTCCAGCAACAGCGCCCCGGCCTCTTCGGTGGTCTTGGCGGTTCGTTGATGCGCGGCATTCTGATCGGCGGCCTGTTCGGCGCGCTGCTGGGTTATGGTTTCGGCGGCATGGCCGGCGCGCTTGGCTTCATCGTGCAGCTTCTGCTGGTCGGCCTCTTGGTGATGCTGGCTCTGCGCTTCTTCCGTTCGCGTGCCGCGCCGGCAACGGCCGCGGGACCAGCCATCGGCGGCTCCGACCCGCGCGACGCGTTCGGACGCACCGCAAATCGCGACGCGCATGACGAGGCTCCGGCGGGCAACGGCCGGGCTGGCTCGTTCAGCATTCCAGGTTTTGGAACGCAGCCCGCAGCGCAGCCGCAGGACATCGAGCTGACCAAGGACGACCTCGACGTGTTCGAGCGCATGCTGGGTGAAGTCCAGACCGCCTTCGCAAAGGAGGACCATGCAGGATTGCGCCGGCTGACCACGCCGGAGATGGTCTCCTACTTCTCGGAGGAACTGGCCGAGAATGCCCAGCACGGGCAGCGCAACGATGTTACCGACGTGCATCTGGTTCAGGCCGACGTCGCCGAAGCTTGGCGCGAGGATGGTCAGGATTACGCCACGGCCGCCTTCCGTTATGAGTCCATCGACGTGATGCGTGATCGGACGACCGGCAAGGTGGTGAAGGGCGACGAGAAGCCAACCGAAACGACGGAGCTGTGGACCTTCACCCGCCCGCGCAACGGCGACTGGAAATTGTCCGCGATCCAGGAAGCATCCGCCTAGACCCCAATCCCGATAGTCCCTGCGGCCCGCGAAATCTCGCGGGCCGCAGCCTTTTCGATAGGGTAGCGCGTTGCCCGAAGCATCGAATCGCCGTCATGTCGGGCGCATGAACCATCTGCGTCATTCCGGCCTGCCCTTTGCCGAGCAGGTGGCCGCGCTGGACTTGATCTTGCGGGCCGATCCGATCGTGTGGGAAGCGCTTGAACGCGCACGCGATCTCGACCTGCCGGACGGGATGATCGTCTCCGGCGCCATCTACAATACGGTGTGGAACAGCTTGACCGGCCGGCCGGCCGGCTATGGCATCAAGGACATCGACCTCTTCTATTGCGATGGCTCCGATCTTTCCTATGACGCCGAGGATGTCATCATCCGCCGTGCGACTCGGCACTTCGCGGGCTTGCCGCTTCCGGTCGAGGTCCGCAATCAGGCCCGCGTGCATCTTTGGTATCCGGATCGTTTCGGCCGGACCTGCCCTGCTTATCGTTCGAGCGCTGAACCCCTCGACCATTTTGCGTCGCGAACACACTCGGTCGGCGTGCGGCTGACCTCGACCGCCACGCTCGCGGTAACGGCGCCCTTCGGTCTCGACGATATCTTTTCCTTCCGCATTGTGCCGAACCGCGTCACGGACAATCGCGAAACCCATGAGGCGAAGGGCAGGCGCGCCGTGGCATTGTGGCCCGAGCTCAGTGTCATGCCCTGGTGACGTCTTTGCACCCGGCATGAGAAAAAGGGCGCCGAAGCGCCCCTCTCATTTCCAAATTTCAGTTCTGCCTAGCCGTTGACCAGCGCGAAGCCCGCTTCCGTATAACGCTTGCCAATCACCTTGTCGGGCGACAGCGCATTGCCGATCTCGGCGACTTCGGTCTCGCTAAGCGCGATGCCCGCCGCAGCGGTATTCTGTTCCAGGTGACCGATTTTGCGCGCACCGGGGATCGGCACGATGAAGTCATCCTGGTGCAGCACCCATGCGAGTGCCAGCTGCGCGGCGGTGACGCCCTTTTCCGCCGCGAAACGCTCCAGCGTCGCCACCACCTTCGCGTTGGCATCCATGGCCTCCGGCTGGAAGCGCGGCAAGGTCAGGCGCCAGTCGTCATTGCCCAGTTCATCCGGCTTGCGGATCGCGCCGGTCAGCAGGCCGCGCCCGAGCGGGCTGTAGGGTACGAAGCCGATGCCGAGTTCGCGGCAGACATCGAGGACACCCTGCTCCGGATCGCGGCTCCACAGCGAATACTCGCTTTGCACGGCGGCGATCGGGTGCACGGCGTGCGCGCGCCGCAAGGTGGCGGCGCTCACTTCCGAAAGACCGAGCGCTCGCACCTTGCCTTCCTTCACCAGTTCCGCCATCGCGCCGACCGTGTCTTCGATCGGTACGTTGGGATCGACACGATGCTGGTAATAAAGGTCGATCACGTCGGTATCCAGCCGGCGCAGCGAAGCCTCGGCCACCGCCTTGGCATGTTCGGGACGGCTGTCAACGCCGGCGATGCGTTCGGCGCCCTTGCCGGTCTCGGAGATCTTGAAGCCGAACTTCGTGGCGATCTTCACCCTGTCGCGGACCGGCTTCAGCGCCTTGCCGAGCAGGATTTCATTTTCGTAGGGACCGTAGACCTCCGCCGTGTCGAAGAAGTCGACGCCGATGTCGACGGCACGGTGCAGTGTCGCGATGGCATCGGCTTCTTCCTGCCCGCCATAGGCAAAGCTCATGCCCATGCAGCCGAGGCCGACGGGAAAGACAGTCAATTCAGTTCCGAGTTTGCGCTTTTGCATCGCGGTTCTCCTTGTTGCGATGCGATGGAAATAGCGCCTTGCTAGGTGTTCGATAACGAGTGCATAATCGCACGATCTATTCTAAAGTTTAGAACAATGGATCGAACGCATTTCGCCCAGCTGGCCGTTCTGGCCGCCGTTGCCGACAAGGGCAGCTTTCGTGGCGCCGCCAGGGATCTGGCCATCGCGCCGTCAGCGGTGAGCCATGCGGTTTCCAGCCTGGAGGCCCGTCTCGGCGTGCGGCTGCTCGCGCGCAGCACACGCTCGGTCGCGCCTACCGAGGAAGGAGCCCGGTTGCTAGAGCGCCTGCGGCCGGCCCTTTCCGAAATCGATCTGGCGCTGGAGGCGGCCGTCGAGGTACGCGACCGGCCGGCCGGCAATTTGAGACTGACCGTGCCTCGAACCGCCTTGAAGCTGGTGCTGTCTCCCAAGCTTGCCGCCTTTACGCTGGCCTATCCCGATATCGTTCTCGACATTGCCATCGAGGACCGTTTCACCGACGTGGTCGAGGGTGGCTTCGATGCCGGCGTGCGTCTTGGCGAAAGCCTGCAGCAGGACATGGTCGCCGTGCGTATCGGTCCGCAAATCCGCAGTGCGGTCGTTGGCGCACCTTCCTATTTCGCGACGATGCCCAAACCGCGACACCCTCGCGACCTTTTGGAGCATCGTTGCATCCGCTTCCGGTTTTCCAGCGGCGTGCTCTATCGCTGGGAATTCGCCAGAGGCGGCGAGGAGATCGAACTGCCTGTGCAAGGGCCGTTGATCCTCGGTATCGACGATTCGATTGTCCAGGCGGCCGTCGACGGCGCCGGCCTTGCCTTCGTCTTCGAGGACTATGTCGAGGACACACTGGCATCCGGCGCGCTCGTGCGCGTCCTGGAAGACTGGTGCCCACCCTTCGACGGTTTCTACGTCTACTATCCAAGCCGCCGTCAGATGCGTCCGGCGCTCCGCGCTTTCGTCGACTTTTTTCGCTGGCGGGAGTAGCCTGCCTGGTGGAAGAACGGCGATGCGACGGTCGTTTGCAAGCCATGACGTCCTTAATCCGAAACACACCGACCCGTTACGGCTGGATCACGATCCTGCTGCACTGGACCGTTGGCGTGCTGTTCATCGCTCAGTTGGCGCTTGGGATCGTCATGACGAAATTGTCGAGCCAGCGTACCGCCTTCGAACTGATCCAGTTGCACAAATCGCTCGGGTTCCTGCTCCTCGGCGTTGTGGTGTTGCGGCTGGGTTGGCGGCTGACGAGTATGATGCCTGAACTGCCCGCCGGCACGGGGCGGCTCGAACGGCTAGTGGCACCGATCGCTCACTTCGCGCTTTACGCGCTGCAACTCGCCTTGCCCCTCACTGGCTGGGCGCTGGTCTCGGTCTCGGTGCTGGAAATTCCCAGCATGCCCTTCGGTCTGTTCGTCATGCCAAACCTGCCGTTCGGCTCCTCTGAGGCCGCCGAGAATTTCTGGACGGCGACGCATGCCTATCTCGCTTACGTCGGCATGGCGCTGATTGGGGTGCATGTCCTGGCCGCGCTGCATCACCATTTCTGGCGGCGGGATAGTGTTCTGGTCCGCATGATTTCGCCTTCACGCCGGTGTGATGGCCGCAAGTCGGAATAGGCGCCGGCGACGAGGCGTTGACATGTCGAATGCCGCCGGCCTGCTGGTCGGGCGGCCATGGAGGAAACTCTCATGCGAACCCGCAGTCTGGCTATCGCGGCGATCGCCACGGCTGCGGTCGCCATATCCGCCGCCCATGCTGCCATATCGCTCGGTGAAGCCGCCGGCCGCTACACCATCAGCCAGGCCGGTTCGAACATCCGCTTTTCGATCGGCAAGGCCGGCGGCGGCAGCCTCGCCGGCGCTTTCGCCCACTTTTCCGGTAACATCAGGATCGACCGTGGCGATGCCGGCCACTCGGAAGTCGATATCACCATCTTCCCGGCCAGCGTCACCACTGGCGAGCAGCGCATCGATGCTTTCCTGCGTTCTGACGCCGTCTTCGACGCGGCCAATTCACCGGAAATCCGCTTCCGTTCGGATAGCGTAAGGCGGACCGGCGACACCTCCGCATTGATCACCGGCAGCTTGACGGCGCGGGGTCGGACAATGCCGGAAAAGTTCGTTGCCGAACTCAAATCATCGGGCGCCGGCGGTATCCAGTTCCATGTCACCGGCAAAGTGCTGCGCTCGCGCTATGGTATGGATGTCGGCACGCCGCTCTATTCCAACGTCGTCGATTTCGACATGATGCTTGCCGGCCGGCGCGGTTAGATTCTGCTCCTGGCCTGTTGCGACCCACCCCAACGGCACTGGCTTTTCGCTGCGTTTCGGGCAAATCTCGCCACCGTCGAATCTTGTAAGGCGAGGCCCGATGTTCCGGTGGGGAGTGTTGTCGACGGCGAAGATCGGGCGCGAGCAGGTGCTGCCGGCCATTGCCGATTCCGAAAATGGCGTGCTGACGGCAGTTGCCAGCCGCGACGTCGCCAAGGCGAGGGCCCTGGCTGACCGGTTCGGCGCGCCGCATGCCTTCGGCTCTTATGACGAGTTGCTGGCTTCGCCGCATATCGACGGCGTCTACATTCCGTTGCCGACCTCGCAGCATGTCGAATGGACCGCCAAGACGATCAAGGCCAAGAAGCATGTCCTGGTGGAAAAGCCCTTGGCCCTCGATGCAAAAGACATCCTGCCGCTGATCCAATTGCGCAACCAGCACAATGTGCTGGTGTGCGAGGCGTTCATGGTGATCTACCACCCGCAGTGGATCAAGGTGCGCGATCTGATCGCCAACGGTGCGATCGGCCGCTTGCGCCATGTCCAGGGCGCGTTCACCTATTTCAACGTCGACCCGACCAACATGCGCAACCAGCTTGCGCTGGGTGGCGGCGGCCTGCTGGATATCGGCGTCTACCCGACGGTGGCGACACGGTTCACGACCGACAAGGAACCGCTGCGCGTCCAGGCCAGCATCGAGCGCGACAAGGCGTTCGGCACGGACGTCTATTCCTCGGTACGCGCCGATTTCGGCGACTTCGAACTGTCCTTCTACGTCTCGACGCAGATGGCCGGGCGCCAGTCGATGGTGTTCCACGGCGACGCGGGTTTCATCGAAGTGGCCGCGCCTTTCAATGCTGGCGCTTACGATCATCATCGTATCGAGCTGCACAACCACAACCATACCGAGGCCCAGATATTCCGCTTTCCGGGCACGCAGCAGTATCGGCTCGAAGCGGAGGCTTTCGCGCGCGCGGCGCGCGGCGGCAAGGATCGCGTGTTCACGCTGGAAGAATCCGTGTCGAACCAGAAGGTCATCGACGCAATCTTCCGCGCTGGCGACAAAGACGGCTGGGAGACGGTCTGACGACGACACGCGACGGCCGGCCGGGATGGAGAACGGGCTGGGCGTAGGCGCTGGATGGGAGGGGAACGATGGCCTACGACGCAGATGTCATCATCGTCGGTGCCGGCCTTGCCGGGCTGGTTGCCGCTGCCGAACTCGCTGAGGCGGGCAAGAAGGTCATCATCGTCGACCAGGAGCCGCGGCAATCGCTCGGTGGGCAGGCCTTCTGGTCGTTTGGTGGCCTGTTCCTGGTCGATTCGCCCGAACAGCGGCGCATGCGCATCCGCGATTCCCACGATCTCGCACTCGAGGACTGGCTGGGGACGGCCGCCTTCGATCGTCCCGAGGATCATTGGCCGCGCGAATGGGCCAAGGCCTATGTCGGCTTCGCCGCCGGCGAGAAACGCGCCTGGCTTTCCGAACGCGGCATCAAGTTCTTTCCCGTCGTCGGCTGGGCCGAGCGCGGCGGCGGCAATGCGGTGGGGCACGGCAATTCGGTGCCGCGCTTCCACGTCACCTGGGGCACGGGCCCGGGCGTGCTGGAACCTTTCGTCCTGAGGGTGCGCGAGGCCGAGAAGCAGGGGCTGATTACCTTCAAATTCCGTCATCGCGTCAGCGAGCTGACGAAAAGCGGCACGGCGATCGATGGCGTACGCGGCGAGGTTCTGGAGGAAAGCAGCGTCGAGCGCGGTCATAAGAGCGCGCGCACTGTCGCCGGCGATTTCGCCTTCAAGGCGCAAGCCGTCATCGTGGCTTCCGGCGGCATCGGCGGCAATCACGATCTGGTCCGTAGGAATTGGCCGGAGCGGCTCGGCAAGGCGCCGAAACGCATGATCACCGGCGTGCCCGACTATGTCGACGGGCGCATGCTGGCAATCACCGAAAGCGCCGGCGGCTCGATCATCAACCGCGACCGCATGTGGCACTATGTCGAAGGTATCAGGAACTGGGCGCCGATCTGGACCGATCACGCCATCCGCATCCTGCCCGGCCCGTCGTCGATCTGGCTGGACGCGCGCGGCAAGCGGCTGCCGGTGCCGCTCTATCCCGGTTTCGATACGCTGGGCACGCTCGCCCATATCATGAAGACCGGCTTCGACTATTCATGGTTCATCCTGACCGAGAAGATCATCCGCAAGGAGTTCGCGCTTTCAGGCTCCGAGCAGAACCCCGATCTGACCAACAAGAGCTGGCGCCAGGTGATCGGGCGCGCCACCTCCGGCATTCCGGGGCCGGTAAAAGCCTTCCTCGACAAGGGCGAGGACTTCATTGTCGAGCGCGAATTGCCGGCATTGGTTGCGCGCATGAACGGGCTGGCCGGCGGCGAACCCTTGCTTGATATCGGCCAGGTGGAGCGCGAAATCCGGGCGCGCGACATGCAGCTCGACAATCCGTTCTCCAAGGACATGCAGGTGATGGCACTGCGCGGCGCGCGCAATTATCTCGGCGACAAGCTGATCCGTACCGCCAAGCCGCACAAGATACTCGATCCCGCCAACGGACCGCTGATCGCGGTGCGGCTGAACATCCTCACCCGCAAGACATTGGGCGGCTTGCAGACCGATCTCGACAGCCGTGTGCTGGGTGCGGACGGCCAACCGGTCGAGGGCCTTTATGCCGTTGGCGAGGTGGCCGGTTTCGGCGGCGGCGGTGTGCATGGCTATGCCGCGCTCGAAGGCACCTTCCTCGGCGGCTGCATCTTCTCGGGCCGCGGCGCCGGCCGCGCTACCGCCAAGGGCGTGCGTTGACAAATCACCGTCGCGACGGGGCTGGCCAGGTGGTCAGATACGATCGATATCGCGCCTGAGCACGATCAGCGAAGTCAGGTCCTCGACGCTCTGGTGCGAGGCGATCAGATCGCGCAGCGTGTTCAGCCGGTCGATGGACGGCACTTCCACCTCGACGACGAGGTCGACCTGGCCGGAGATGGAGGATACGCGCCTGACCTCGGGATGACGCGCCAGTTGGTCGAGCATACCGATGGACGGTGTGCGCACCAGCGTCACCATCAGGAAGGCGAAAACCTGGTTTTGCTCCAGTTGCCCGATATCGGCGCGATAGCCGCGGATGACACCGCTTTTTTCAAGCAGCGCCACGCGTTCGCTGGTGGCGCTGCGCGAGAGCCCGATCCTTGCAGCCAGCGTCTTGAGCGGAATGCGCGCCTCCTTCGAGAGGATCGCGAGGATGTCCCGGTCCTTGGCGTCGAGTTCCTTCATGGCCGATTTCCATGCGCCGTTAATGTGCCGGTCGAAGCAGGCATAGTGCCGGTCCAACCGACGTTTTGCCAGATGCCCGGTTTTTCGGCGCGTGCCAAGCTCCATCAAGATCAAATCCGGACCTGCGATGACCAACATTACCCACCCGGCACCCAATTTCTCCCTGGTCGAGGCGAGGGCGCTCGCGGCGAGTCATTTCGGTGTGACCGGTTCGGTTGGTAACCTCGACAGCGAGCGCGACCAGAACTTCAGGCTGGCCTCCGAAGAGGGCGACTGGATCCTGAAGGTCGTCAACGCCAGCGAACCGCGCAGCGAAAGCGAGTTCCAGACCGCGCTGCTCGATCATCTTGCGCGTACCGGCGCCAATCTCGCTGTCCCGACGCTCAGGAAGACGCTGGACAACACCACGCTGGCTTTTGCCGCGGATAGCAATGGCGCAAAGCACGCGTTGCGGCTGGTTTCGTGGCTGCCTGGCAAGCCGCTGGCCGAAGCGGAACGCACGCCTGAAACTCTCGACAGCCTTGGCCGCGCGCTCGGCCGGCTCGATCGTGCCTTGCAGGGCTTCATTCACCCGGGCGCGTTGCGCAGCTTCGACTGGGACATCCGCCGTGCCGGTGCCTCGCGCCGTCGCCTGGAGCATGTGCTCGATGCGAATGACCGCGCGCTGCTCGAGCGTTTCCTCGACCGCTTCGACGCCGAAGTTGCACCGCGCCTGCCGGCATTGCGCGCGCAGGTCATCCACAACGACGCCAACGACTGGAACGTGCTGGTCGATGCCGACGATCAGGCCCACGTCGTCGGCCTCATCGATTTCGGCGATGCCCTGCATGCGCCGCTGATCGCGGAAGTCGCGGTTGCCTGCGCCTATGCCATTCTCGATACCGAGGACCCGATCGGCGCCGCGGCCAAACTCGCTGCCGGCTTCCACGCCGAATATCCGCTGCGCGAGGAAGAGGTGGACCTCCTCTTCGACCTGATCGCGATGCGGCTGGTTACCAGCGTCACATTGTCGGCGCTGCGCCGGCAGCAGACCGGCGACAATCCCTATCTGGCGATCAGCGAGGCGCCGGCCTGGCGCATGCTGCGCCGGCTCGATGCGATGAACCCGCGTTTCGCAACGGCGATCCTGCGCCACGCCTGCGGCTTCGATGCGGCACCCGGCGCTCGCTCGCTCGCTGCCTGGATTTCCACCAACCGCAAGCAACTTGTCCCGATCCTCGATCGCCATCCGGCGACGCTGGTCAAGGCGCTGGTTCCTTATGGCGACCCGCAGCACCCGATGACGGTCGCCTCGGCGGCCGAGCAGCCGGCGAAAGCTAGTGCCTGGTGGGATGCTTATAGCGCCGAAAACAACATCGAGCTCGGGATTGGTCCGTGGGGCGAGGCGCGCACGGTCTATGCCAGCGACATGTTCCGCTCGCGTTTCATCGAAGGCGTGCGTCGCATCCATCATCTCGGCCTCGACCTGTTCATGCCGGCCGGAACCAGGGTCCGCACGCCGCTCGCCGCCACGGTGAATAGCGTCGAGATCGAAGAAGACCGGCTGGGTTACGGCTGCCTGGTGGCGCTGGAACATCGGCCGGAAGGCTGTCCGCCCTTCGTGACGCTGTGGGGGCATCTCGCGCATGAGGCGATGTCGCGGCTGAAGCCGGGTCAGCGCCTGGAAGCCGGCGCTATCGTCGGCGAGATGGGCGTTGCCGCCGAGAACGGCGGCTGGGCGCCGCATCTGCATTTCCAGATATCGGCGGACCCGCAGCTTGCCGCGCGTGACATTCTGGGCGTCGGCGAGGCGCGCTATCTCGAGGTTTGGCGCGAGCTCTTCCCTGATGCCGCCGAACTCGCCGGTATCCCGCCGGAGACATTCGTGCAGACCGGCCGCACTCGCCCCGAGATCGTGGCTGCGCGCAAGACCGCGCTGTTGCCGAACCTGTCGATCTCCTACTCGCAACCGATCAAGTTTGTGCGCGGCGAGGGTCCTTGGCTGATCGACGACCGTGGTCGCGCCTATCTCGACTATCTCGACTGCTTCAACAATGTCTGTCATCTCGGCCACGCCCATCCCGACGTGGTTGAGGCGATTGCCCGGCAGGCGGCGAAGCTCAACACCAACACGCGCTATCTGCACGATGCGATCGTCACCTACGCGGAACGCCTCACAGCGACGCTGCCCGAGGGGCTTTCGGTGGCGTCCTTCGCCTGCTCCGGCAGCGAGGCCAACAGCCTGATGCTGCGCATGGCGCGCACCCATACCGGCCGCTCCGACGCCATCGTGCTCGACTGGGCTTATCATGGCACGACGCAGGAGCTGATCGACCTCAGCCCGTACAAATACAAGCGCAAGGGCGGAAAGGGTCGGCCGGCGCATGTCTTCGAAGCGGTCATTCCCGACAGCTATCGCGCGCCGGGCGACTGGCCGGCCGAAGAACACGCCAGACGCTTCGCCGAAAGCATCGCCGAGCAGATCGCGGCAATGGCCAGCCAGGGTCGCGCCCCGGCACTGTTCATGGCGGAATCGATCCCCAGCGTCGCTGGTCAGGTATTCCTGCCGGAAGGTTACCTGAAGGAAGTCTACGCCTTGGTCCGCGCCGCCGGCGGCGTCTGCGTGGCCGACGAGGTGCAGGTCGGTTTCGGCCGTGTCGGCACGCATTGGTGGGCGTTCGAGACGCAAGGGGTGGTGCCCGACATCGTCACCATGGGCAAGCCGATCGGCAACGGCCATCCGATGGCGGCTCTGGTCACCACCAAGGAGATCGCCACCTCCTTCAACAACGGCATGGAGTATTTCAACACCTTCGGCGGCAACCCGGTGTCCTGCGCAGCAGGGCTGGCGGTGTTGGACGTGATCGAGCGAGACGGTCTGCGCCAGAACGCGGCCGAGGTCGGCACCTATCTCATGGACCGTTTCCGTGAATTGCAGGCGCGCTACGACATCATCGGCGACGTTCGCGGCATGGGCCTTTTCCTCGGCATCGAGCTGGTCGAGGACCGCAAGACCAAGGCTCCAGCAACCGCACTCGCCCGCCGCATCAATGACGGTGTCCGGGCGCGCGGCGTGCTGATCGGCACGGAGGGGCCACACGACAATGTGCTCAAGATGCGTCCTCCGATGATCTTCAGCCGTGCCAATGCCGATCATCTGGTGAGCGCTCTGGACGAGACCTTCGCAGCGGTGCTGGCCGAACGTTAGCCGGTTCGCGACGACAGTTTCGCCTGGCGGCATCGGCCGGCAGGTGAATTCACAGCAGGACAATCGATCAACGCCGGCGCTGCCGTGCCGGCGTCAGGAGAGGCTTTGCCTCGAACAACCAGGGAGGAGAACATGAAGAAACATCTATTCGCAGCGACACTGCTCGCCGGCTCGGCGACAATGGCCGTCCCGGCGGTCGCCGACACGCTGGACATCGTCAAGCAGCGCGGCACTGTCACCTGTGGCGTCAGCCAGGGCGTCGCCGGCTTCTCGGCACCGGATGACGCCGGCAAATGGCACGGCTTTGATATCGATTTCTGTCGTGCCGTTGCCGCCGCTGTTCTGGGCGACCCGGACAAGGTCAGCTTCGTGCCGTTGTCGACCAAGGAGCGCTTCACGGCGCTGCAGTCGGGCACCGTCGATCTGTTGTCGCGCCAGACCACCTGGACCCTGTCGCGCGATGCCGGCATCGGCATCCACTTCGTCGGTACCATCTATTATGACGGCCAGGGTTTCATGGTGCGCAAGGATATCGGCGTGGACAGCGCGCTGAAGCTTTCCGGCGCGACCGTCTGCGCCGAGCAGGGCACCACGACCGAGCAGAACACCGCCGACTATTTCAGCGCCAACAAGCTGAAATACGAACCGGTGGTGATCGATTCCGCCGACGGCATCATCAAGGCCTTCGATACCGGCCGCTGCGACGTCTACACTACCGATGCTTCCGCGCTCTATGCGCAGCGTCTCAAGCTGACCAATCCCGAAGCCTATACCGTGCTGCCGGAGATCATCTCCAAGGAGCCGCTTGGTCCTGCCGTGCGCCAGGCCGACGACAAGTGGTTCAACATCGTGCGTTGGACCCTCTTCGCTCTGCTTGAGGCCGAGGAACTCGGCGTGACGCAGAAGAACGCAGAAGCCGGGCTGGCTTCGCAAAACCCGGCCATCAAGCGCTTCCTCGGTGTCGAGGGCGACAATGGCCAGCAACTGGGGCTCGATCCGCGCTTCGCCTACAACATCGTCTCCAAGGTCGGCAATTACGGCGAGATGTTCGAACGCAATCTCGGCCAGTCGAGCGCGTTGAAGATCGATCGCGGCATCAACAAGCTCTGGAACGCGGGCGGGTTGATGTACGCGCCGCCGCTGCGCTGATCGCGGTTTCTGCCGATATCAATTCCTAAGACCCGCGCAGGATGCCACCTGCGCGGGTTTCTTTTTGGAAGCGCGGTCTTGAACGGTCGCTCTGGATCAATTTTTCGTAGCCACGGGCCCTTGCCAAGGTTCCGGCATTCAACGAAAACCGCAATTCAGCCGGCAACCATCCCGTTTCCGGCCAGACGCGGTTTCCGGCTGATGCCGACGCACCGCAATGGGACGTAGAGACAATGTCCGCGATCGAAGCCGGCGTGAGAGCGCCGGGAAGCCTCTGGCGCTCCGAAATCAAGGCGACGCTGTCGCTTGCTTGGCCGATGGTGCTGACAAATCTCGGCCAGACGGCGATGACGGCCACCGACGTGATGATGATGGGCAGGCTGGGGTCCGACACGCTCGCCGCCGGCGCGCTCGGCTCAAACCTCTATTTCATGCCGTTGATCTTTGGCCTCGGCCTGATGCTGGCCACCTCGCCGATGATGGCGACGGAACTCGGGCGTTTCCGCCATTCAGTGCGCGATGTGCGCCGCACGGTGCGCCAGGGCCTGTGGCTGGCCGTCCTTATCGCCATCCCGGTCTGGATATTCCTTTGGAACGGCGAAAAGATCCTGCTTGCCATGGGGCAGGAGCCGGCGCTCGCCCACCAGGCGGGCATCTATCTGCGCTGGCTGCAGTGGGCTGTGTTGCCCTTCTATGGCTACATCGTGCTGCGCTCCTTCATCTCCGCGCTTGAGCGCCCAGGCTGGGCGCTAGTCATCGTCTTCGTCGCCGTGGCAACCAACGTGCTGCTGAACTGGATGTTCATGTTCGGCAATCTCGGCGCGCCCCGTCTTGGCATTGCCGGTTCCGGACTGGCCACGACCATCTCGTCGGTGCTGATGTTCGTCGGCATGGTGCTCGTGGTGACGCTGGAGAAGAAGTTCCGTCGCTATCACCTGTTTGGCCGTTTCTGGCGACCCGACTGGCCGCGCTTCAAGGCGCTGCTCAAGCTTGGCTTGCCGATTGCCGGTATTCTGGCCTTCGAGGTGACGATCTTCAATGCCGCTGCCTTCCTGATGGGCTTGATCAACGCGCCGTCGCTGGCGGCGCATGCCATCGCCCTGCAGATCGCCTCGATCAGCTTCATGGTGCCGCTCGGTCTCAACCAAGCAGTCACCGTGCGGGTGGGGCTGGCCCATGGCGCCGGTGACCCGGAGGGTGTTACCCGTGCCGGCTGGACCTCCTATGCGATGGGTGTCGGCTTCATGTCGCTGACAGCGCTCACCATGCTGCTTTGGCCGCGCGTATTGATCAGCGGTTTCATCGACGTGGCCGACCCGGTGAACGGTCATGTGGTCGACCTCGCCGTCTCGTTCCTGGCGTTTGCCGCGCTTTTCCAGATCGTCGACGGCGCGCAGGCCGTGGGTGCCGGCATGTTGCGCGGCCTGCACGACACCACCGTGCCGATGATCTACGCGGCGTTCGGCTATTGGGGCGTCGGGCTGCCGCTTGGTGCGCTGCTTGCGTTCCATTTTGGCTTTGCCGGGGTCGGCATCTGGATGGGTCTGTCGACAGGGCTGGCTGTGGTGGCCGTTTTGCTGCTGACCCGCTGGTTGCGTCGCGACCGGCTGCCGGCAAGAACCGGCCCGATCGTGATGCACTGATCCCGGCTTCCCGGGATCAGGTATCCGACGACATCGCTCCAAGCAGCCGGCGGATGTCGCCGAAATAGGCGATCGAGCCGAACACGAACGCCGCGACCGTGACGAAGAAGATCGACACCGCCGCCATGGTCGGCGTGTAGCCGTAGCGCAGCGCGTTGAAAATCTTGATCGGCAATGTCTCGGTGGTGAAGCCGATAGTCATGTAGGCAACGATATATTCGTTGAGCGACAAGACAAAGGCAAAAGCGAAGCCCGAGACCAGATAGGGCAGGATCAGTGGCAACACCACGGTCTTCAGCACGGTACGGTCGTCGGCGCCCATGGTGGAGGCGGCTTCCACCAGCGAACGGTCGATGGACGCGAAGCCGAGCGAAAGCGTGACCAGCGGCAGCGTCACGAAGAAGATCGCATGGCTGATGATGGCCGTATAGAACTGCCCGAACAGGCCGACCGTTGCCCAGAAGCTCAGGAAACCGAGCGCGGTGATGACTGGCGGCAGGATGAAAGGTGCGAGACCAAGCACCTGGAAGATGTTCGCCCAGGGCGCGATGCGCCGCCACAGGAACCAGGCAAGCGGCAGCGCGATGGCAACGGCGATCGCGGCCGAGCAGATAGCCAGCGTGACCGAATGGATCAGCGCCAGCCGCCATTCCGGATCGTTGAAGATCTGCCCGTACCAGGAGAGCGAAAAGCCCTTTGGCGGGAAGGTCAGTTCCTGCTTCTGGTTGACCGAGACGCCAGCGACGACGATCAGCGGCGCGGCCAGGAACAGCGCGACAAGCACGAAATAGAGCCGGCGAAGCACGATCATAGCGCGTTCTCCTTGCGGCCGACGAGCAGCGTGAGGCCGACCAGCGCCAGCGAGATCAGAACCAGGAACACGGCCATGGCGGCGGCGAACGGCATGTTGGACTGGTAGATCGCCTGGTCGGTGATCAGCACCGACAGCGTCCAGTTCGACGGCCTGCCGAGGATCTGCGGCAACAGGTAGGAGCCGA
Organism: Mesorhizobium sp. YL-MeA3-2017; assembly: GCF_030814575.1. Taxonomy (NCBI): domain Bacteria; kingdom Pseudomonadati; phylum Pseudomonadota; class Alphaproteobacteria; order Hyphomicrobiales; family Phyllobacteriaceae; genus Mesorhizobium; species Mesorhizobium sp. YL-MeA3-2017. The sequence continues at coordinate 3,220,596 of NZ_JAUSVH010000001.1, forward strand.
GCGCAAAGACGAAGACCATGATCAGTGTCGCCACGATGGTGTTGCGCAGCGCCGGCGTCACCACGTTGAAGAAGGCACGCACCGGCGAGGCGCCGAGCGTGCGTGCGGCCTCCAGCAAGGTCGGGTCCAACCGCACCAGAGCCGGATAGAGCACCAGGATCGTGTAGGGCAGAGCCTGGTAGACCATACCGGTCAGCACGGCCCAGAAACTCGGCAGCAGCGCCACCGGCTCTTTCATCAGCCCGATGGCGACAAAAAGATTGGTGATGCCGGCCGTGCGGGAAAACAGCGTCGACCAGGCGAAACCGATGATGACTTCCGACAGCGACAGCACCGAAAGCAGTGCGACCAGCCACACTGTCTGCACGGCGCGCGGGCGCTTGGTCAGGAGGTAAGTGAAGGGAAAGGCGATGACCACGCAGCAAACCGCGACCAGGATCGCCAGCATCAGCGAGAAGCCGAGCACCGAACCGAAGAAGGTGGTGAGGAAGCGCGCGTAATTGTCGAACACAAAATCCGGCGTGTAGAAGCCGGACGGATTGCGCTTGAAGAAGCTCACCGCGATCATGATCGAGAACGGCACGACGAAGAAGACGACAAGCATCAGTGCCGGGAAGAACAGCGGTGCGTAGTCGGCGAGCGTTTTCGGGCGTTCGCGCCTCATGGCTGCAGCACCACGCAGCTTTCCGGAGGCAGCACCACGCCGATGGCCTGGCCGACGCTGACATTGGGCCGCTCGCGTGGCGTCGCCACCGCCACGATGGTGGTTCCGCTGGCTTCCACGAAGGTTTCGATGGTGCCGCCGAGATCGCGCACGAAGCTCACCGTTCCGGCAATCGAACCGGCGCCGGGGGCCGAGAAATGAATGTCTTCGGGGCGGATGGAGATGGTGGCTTTGGCCGAGCCGGAGGGCAGGGCGATGCCGGGCACTGCGGAACCCAACACCGTGGTGCGGCCGGCGCTGTCGGTCTCGGCCGGCAACAGATTGGTGATGCCGATAAAATCGGCGACAAACGCATCGGCCGGCTTGCGGTAGATCTCGATGGGCGATGCAGCCTGCAGGATCTTGCCCTTGCCCATGACAACGACGAGGTCGGCCATGGTCATCGCCTCGCGCTGGTCGTGGGTTACGACGACGGTGGTGATGCCAAGGCGTTGCTGCAATTGCCGCAATTCCACCTGCATGGCCTCGCGCAGCTTGGCGTCCAAAGCGGAGAGCGGTTCGTCGAGCAGGAACAGCTTGGGCGACAGCGCCAACGCACGGGCGATCGCCACGCGCTGGCGCTGGCCGCCTGAAAGTTTCGCCACCGGCCGGTCGGCGAAGCCGTTCAGGTGGATCATGGCGAGAAGGTCGTTGACCCGCTTGCGCTGGTCTTCCTTGGAGGCGCCACGGATACGCAAGGCATAGGCGATGTTTTCGCCGACCGTCAGGTGTGGAAACAGCGCCAGCGACTGGAACACCATGCCGAGATTGCGCTTGTGCGTCGGTATGCTGGTAATCTCCTCGCCATCGAGCACGATGGCGCCGCTGGTCGGCTCCTCCAGCCCGGCGATCATCCTGAGCAATGTGGTCTTGCCACAGCCGGACGGGCCGAGCAGGCAGACGAATTTTCCGTGCGGCACGGACAGGCTGACATCGTCGACGGCGGCAAAATCGCCGAACTGCTTGGTGATCGCGTTTATGGACAATCCGGACATGGCGTTATCCTGCTTGGCTGGTCGTGCATGCGGATGTTTCGGTTATCTGGCGTCGGCCGCCTCTTCTGGAGACCGACCGGGCGCCGATAGCAGTCGGGGAGCGAACCCGCCTTGCAGCATAGTATTCGCTCCCCGCCCGAAGGCTATATCCCTTGTTCCCTGCGCTCAGGGAGAGGATGGGAAAATCAGCCGACGATCAACTCGGTCCACTTCTGGTTGATCGCGTCGGCCTTCGACACATAAAGGTCATAGCGCGGAATGATCGGCTCGATGTCGGAAGAGACCGCGGCAAATTCCGCTGCCGTGAGGTCGAGCACCTCGCGCTTCAGCGTCGGCGCAGTGCCGACGTTGCGCGACATCAGCCCCTGGACTTTGGGCTGGCTCATATAGTCGATGAAGAGATGGGCTTCGTCGACCTTCTTCGAGGCGCGCGACAGAACCCAGTTGCCGGAATCCTGGATGCCGCCTTCCTTTGGGAAGGTCGAGCGTACCGGCTGGCCGTCCTTGGCTGCCAGGCCGGTCACATCGTGGTAATACTGGCCCATCGGGATTTCGCCCGACTTCAGCGCCTGCTCGAACTGTGCTTCGTCGCGATACCACAAGCGCACATTCGGCTTCACTTCGGCGAGCTTCGCGAATGCCTTGTCGAGGCCCTCGTCGGTGTCGAGCGCATTGGTGCCGCCCATGAAGGTCTTGGCCGTCACTTCAAGCAGGAAGGAGTTGGAAGCCAGCGCCAGAAGGCCGAGCTTGTCGGCATTGGCCTTGTCCCACAGCGCGTCCCAGGACTTGGGAGCCTCCTTGTAAACATTGGTGTTGGTGACCAGCGTGATATACCAGGCCACCGCGCCGATGCCGGCGACACGGCCATCCGGATATTTGTTGATGAAGCGCGGCAGAAGATCGCCGTAATGTTTGAACTTGGAGGTATCGAGCGGCTGCCAGAGCTCGGTCGACTGGCCTTTCAGCGTCGAGGTCTGCGACATCATTGACAGGTCAGCCGGGGCCTGGCCAGCCTTGGCCGCCTGCTCGAGCTGCACCAGCCACGCCTCGCCGGTCGGTTCGGCCACCGATTCCACGGTGATGCCGGTTGCCTTGGTGAACTCGGGGAAGATGTGCTGGTCGAAAGACTTCTTGAAGTAGCCGCCATAGACGCCGACCTTCAGCGATTTTTCCTGGGCACGCAGGACTGCCGGCATGGCCAGCACGCTCGCAGCAGCAACGCCGGCGCCGAGGACGGTGCGTCGGCTGAGCTTGGTCTTCATGATCTCGGTCATCGATGTTCTCCGTTGTTCCGGTCTTTGCCGGGTTCCCTTATCGTTTTCTTATGCGATAGCGCCATCGTCTGGCGCCATTATCCTTTCAGTGCCGGGCTGAACACCATCAACGACAGGATTTCGAATAGCACCTGTGCGCCGGCGTGCGCCGTATTGGTGGTGGAATCATATTGCGGCGCGACCTCGACGACGTCGCCACCGACGATGTTGAGGCCCTTCAATCCACGCAGGATTTCCAACACTTCGCGCGTGGTCAGTCCGCCAACTTCCGGCGTGCCGGTACCCGGGGCGAAGGCCGGGTCGAGGCTGTCGACATCGAAGGAGACGTAGGTCGGGCCGTCGCCGACGATCTTCCTTGCCTTCTCGATGATGGCCGGGATGCCGAGGCCGGTCACCTCTTCGGCGTGCACGACGGTCATGCCGGATTCGTAGGTGAATTCCCAAAGATATTCGGCCGAGCCGCGAATACCGATCTGGATGGTGCGCGACGGGTCGAGCACCCCGTCCAGCACGGCGTTGCGGAACGGTCCACCGTGATGGAATTTGGTCAGGTCATAGGCGCCGCCCGTGTCGCAATGGGCGTCGATATGGATCATGCCGACCGGGCGGTCCTTGCCGACAGCCTTGAGGATCGGATGGCTGATCGAGTGATCGCCGCCGACGGAAAGCGGGATGACGCCGGCGTCGACGATCTGGCCGACGCGTTTTTCGATGTCGTCATGGCTGAGCTCCAGCCGGTAGCGGCTGCGAAACGGCACGTCGCCGATATCGGCCACCCTGATCTCATGCGTCGGCGCGCATTCGAGCACGTGGTTGTAGGGGCCGATGCGCTCGATCGCGCGCAGGGCGCGCGGGCCGAAACGGGAACCTGGACGATTGGTGACGCCGAGATCCATCGGCACGCCAATCATCGCCACCTGAAGGTCGCCGAAGTCCGGGCTGTCGACGGAAATCTCGCGATAGGGCGCGGAGAGGAACGTAGGTATGCCCGAATAGGGGGCAAGCCGCGTGCCGCTCTTGGAGAATATCTTGTCGGCGACGCGGCGGAATTTCGGATCGAACAACTCGCCGCCATGACTCTCGCCATATTTGCGGCGCAACGCGTCGAGCTTGCCTCGGTCGAAACCCATTCCTGCAACTCCTCCTGGCAGGATGCCGATGTGCCCCAAAGCGGTGCACGAAAGCGTTTCGGCTGCCTGCAATACCGTCTTTTTATGCGTGATTGGCGCGGATTGTCGGAGCGTGTGGATGGAAAATCAATTGATATTGTTATAGCGCTCGCTGTGAGGAAAGCTCACATAAAGCGTATGAACAGCTCTCGACGCCTGCCACCGCTCAATCCCCTGCGCGCTTTCGAGGCGACGGCCAGGCACGCCTCGCTCAGCAAGGCGGCTGCCGAGCTCCATGTCACCCATGGCGCGGTCAGCCACCAGATCAAGGCGCTCGAGCAATCGCTCGGCGTCAAGTTGTTCGAGCGTGTGGGTTCCCGCCTCAAGCTCACCCCGCATGGTGCTGAACTGCTGCCTGCGGTATCCGGCGCCTTCGAGGGTATTGCGGCGGCGGCGGCCCGGTTGACGCGTCCGGCGAGCAGCGGTGCGCTGGTTGTCTCCTGCGTGCCGGCGCTGCTGTCTTTGTGGATGATCCCGCGTCTCGGCGCCTTCACATCGCGTTACCCCGACATCAGGCTGAAGCTCGTGGCCTCCAACGACCCGCGTGACATCCGCTCGTCGGACATCGATGTCTGCGTTCATTATGGCGACGGTAGCTGGACCGATTGCTGGATTCGCAAGTGGTCGGGCCTCGAGCTCTTTCCGGTGGTCAGTCCGACGCTGGCCAACAACAGGCCGATCCGGTCGATCCGGGACCTCGCCGACCATGTGCTGCTGCATGGTGACGACGGCCGCGAATGGCACACCTGGCTCGCCGCCGCCGACGCGCTCGACCTCGAGCGCAATTGCCGGCGCCACCATTTCAACGATGCCCGGCTGTCCATCGAAGCGGCTCTGCATGGCCATGGCGTGGCGCTGGGCGACACGATGACGGCCAGCGGCTTGCTGGCCAGGGGTCAACTCATCGTGCCGTTCGGCCTCTCGGTGCCAGCGGTGGACGATTTTTACGTGGTGTGCCGCAACGAGATGCGGTCCGCGCCCATCGTGCAGGTGTTCGTGGATTGGCTGTTTGCCGAAAAGGCCGAGGCCGACAGCCGCCCTGACACGGCCGCGGCGGCTCAGATTGTCACCCGTCGCAAACGCCCGGTGCTCAAGGTCGTCGCGCGGTCGGACGATTGAGGTGACGGCTTGTGAGGTCTTGATGCCTGTTACTGCCGCGCCCGTTTTCCTCTGTGCCAGGCATATTGCGGGGCAGCGCGTTCATGATTTCAATGCTATGAGGCCGGTCTGGTAGTCGTAAGGGCGGAAGCGGAAGCAGGTTTCGGACATGGCCAGGACTGATATCGCACGGCGCGTCTACAATCACACCTGGAAGCTCGACCCCATCGTGCGGTCGCTGCTCGACACCGATTTCTACAAGCTGCTGATGCTGCAGATGATCTGGGGCATGTATCCCAAGGTCGACGCCACGTTCTCGCTGATCAACCGCACGACGTCCGTGCGCCTTGCCGACGAGATCGACGAAGGCGAGCTGCGCGAGCAGCTCGATCATGCCAGGACATTGCGTTTCAGCAAGAAGGAAATGATCTGGCTGGGCGGTAACAATTTTTATGGCCGCAAGCAGATATTCGAGCCGGAGTTCCTGGCCTGGCTGGAGAATTTCCGCCTGCCGGAATACGAGCTTTCAAGGCGCGACGGTCAGTACGAACTCTCCTTCTCCGGCCCATGGATGTACACGACGCTTTGGGAAATCCCGGCGCTTGCTATCATCAACGAGCTGCGTTCGCGTGCTGCGCTGAAGGCATTCGGCCCCTTCGCGCTGGACGTGCTTTATGCACGCGCCAAGGCCAAGATGTGGGCCAAGACCGAGCGACTGAAACAGCTCCCTGAAATCCGCATTTCCGACTTCGGCACGCGGCGCCGTCACTCGTTCCTGTGGCAGCGCTGGTGCGTGGAGGCCTTGAAGGAAGGCATCGGCGGTGCCTTCACCGGCACGTCGAACGTGCTGCTCGCCATGGATACCGATCTTGAGGCGCTCGGCACCAACGCGCACGAACTGCCGATGGTGCTCGCCGCTTTGGCGAATTCCGAGGCGGAGCTTCGCCAGGCGCCGTACAAGGTCCTGCAGGATTGGCAGCGTTATTATGGCGGCAACCTGCTGATCGTGCTTCCCGATGCTTTCGGCACCGCTGCCTTCTTGCGAGACGCGCCCGATTGGGTGGCCGATTGGACCGGTTTCCGCCCGGACAGCGCTCCGCCGGTCGAAGGCGGTGAGCGCATCATCTCCTGGTGGCGCGATAAGGGCAGGGACCCGAGGCAGAAACTCCTGATCTTCTCCGATGGCCTCGACGTCGATACCATCATCGAGACCTATCGTCATTTCGAGGGCAAGGTTCGCATGTCCTTCGGCTGGGGCACCAACCTGACCAATGATTTCGAGGATTGCGCGCCGATCTCCACCGACAGGCTCAACGCCATCTCGCTGGTCTGCAAGGTGACGGACGCCAATGGTCGCCCGGCGGTGAAGCTCTCCGACAATCCGGCCAAGGCGACAGGCGACACGAAGGAAATCGCCCGCTATCTGCGCATCTTCGGCGAGGAAGCGCGCGTCAGGCAGTTGGTGAAAGTCTAAAATCAGGATGACTTCCGGCGGAAGGCAGCTGTGAGGTTCCTGCGGTTTCTCAGCCTCACACTTGCCGGTGCGTTGTGGCCGTGCCTTGCCCTTGCCCACGCTTCGGACCGCGGCCATGTCCTGTTGTTGTCGACAGGGTATTACATTGCCGGCGGTGCCTTTGCGGTTGGTGCATCCTTTCTCGTGCTGGCATTGCTGCCATCGGGTTTCCTCGAACGGGCCTGGCAGTGGCGCTTGCCGCTCTTCACCTTTGGCGATCGGGCAAAAACGGTAGTCGGGCTCTTGTCTTTCGCTGGCTTTGCACTGCTGCTGGCTGCCGGTTCCTGGGGCAGTCGCGATCCTCTTTCCAATCCGCTTCCGCTGACGGTCTGGACGCTTCTGTGGGCCGGGTTTGTGTTGCTGCAGGGAATGGTGGGTGACCTTTGGTCCTGGCTCAATCCATGGCAGGGGCCATACCGTCTGGTGATGCGGCTGGGGTTTGTCCGCAACGAACCGTCGAAAGGGGGCGCTGGTTGTTGGCCCGCCTTCGCGTTGTTCCTCGCCTTTGCCTGGTTCGAACTTGTCGATCCGGCGCCGGACGATCCCGCGCGGCTTGCCGTTGCGGCCGGCCTCTACTGGCTGGTCGGCTTCATCGCCATGCTGGCGTTCGGTTATGAGAACTGGGCCCGCCGCGGCGAGTTCCTGTCGGTCTTTTTCTCGATGCTGGCGCGCTTTTCCATGGTCGGCCGTGGCGCGGACGGCAGGTTCTATCTCAACCTGCCTGGTGCAAGACTGCTCGACACGCCATCACTGCCGTTGAGTGGCGTCGCCTTCCTGCTGCTCGCACTGTCGTCGGTTTCCTTCGACGGGCTTGGCAAGACGTTCTTGTGGCTCGGCTCGATCGGCGTCAATCCTCTCGAATACCCCGGGCGCACGGCGCTGATCGGTTCGGCTACGCTGGGTCTCGTGCTGACCTTTCTGCTCCTGGCGTTGCTGTTTGCCGTAGCCGTCTTCTTCGGCCTGCGCCTGGCCGGCAGGGCACATGGTTTCGCCAATGCCGCCGGCTTGCTCGTCTGGTCGATCGTGCCGATCGCTCTCGCCTATCATGTCGCGCACTATCTGACGGCGCTGCTTGTCGACGGTCAGTATGCGCTCGTGGCGCTGTCCGATCCCTTCGCGCGAGGGTGGGATATTTTCGGCACGGCGAACATGCAGGTCGAGGCGGGAATCGTTGCCGGCGCGACTGCTGCCTGGTGGATATGGAACATCCAGGCCGCCACCATCGTCTGCGGGCATGTGCTCGCCGTCCTTGTCGCGCATGTGTTCGCCGCGAGGCTGGATCCGTCCCCGGTTCGTGCCGTTCTCACGCAGATACCGCTCACGATCCTGATGATCGCCTATACCGTCTTCGGGCTCTGGCTTCTAGCCACGCCGGCCGTTGGCTGAGCCGACCATGGCGTGTCGGTTGACGCCACGGAATGCTCGCTTGCCATGACCGAGGTTTGGTGATTGGTTTGCGCCGCGATTTTCACCCAGCCTTTCGCCGGCTGCAGGTCAATGCCCATGAGGGGATCTCGATGACTGAGAAAAGCCGCTTCTTCGATCTTGCAAACACCGCAGTGTCCCGTCGTGGCGTGCTGAAAGGCCTGGCTGCCGGTACTGGTCTCGCCGTTGCCCCCGGCTTCGTGCGTTATGCCCAGGCGCAGAGCTCGGCGCCGATCAAGATCGGCTTCCAGGCACATCGCACCGGCATCGGCGCCGCCTATGGCCGCTGGTATGAAAGAACGACGGCGGCCGCCGTGAAAGCAATCAATGCCGCCGGCGGCATCAATGGCCGTCAGGTCGAAATCGTCATCGAAGACGACGGCACCGACGCCGCCCGTGGCGCCGAAGTGGTGGCGAAGCTCGCCAACCAGCACAAGGTCGATATCGTCTACGGCACGCTGTTCTCGAATGTGGTGGTGGGTTCGGCGCCGACCGCCGGCGAATTGAAAATTCCATATTATGTCGTGTCGGAGGGCTATCACGTCGCGTCCGGCAAGCTGAACCGCTACGTGTTCCAGCCGGGCATTACGGACGTTCGCGCCCAGGTCACTTCGGTGGCGCCATGGATCGCCGCCAATGCCGGCAAGAAGATCACCATGATCTTCCCCGATTACGCCTTCGGCTACGACCATCGCGACTACCTGCCGCCGGCCCTGCAGAAGGCGGGCGCGGAGGTGATCGCCAAGATCGCCATTCCGCCGACGGAATCCTCCTTCACCAAGTATTTTCCGCAGATCCCCTCCGACACCGATGCGATCTATCACGTCATGGTCGGTCCGGCGGTGCTGACCTTCGTCAAGGAATTGGGCGATTTCTACGGTTCGAGCGGGCCGAAACTGTTCGGCTTCATCGATTCGCTGGAGGCGGTCGACATCAACAGCCCGGGCCTCGAATATCTGAACGGCAGCCACTTCTGGGAGGGTTCGCCACGCTACGCCCAGGCCGACGACACGGAAGCGCAGAAAGCCTACCGTGCCGCCGTCGGCATAGACGACAATGGTGCCGCCGTCGGCGATCCGAAGGACGTCTCGACCGCCGCCCATATGTTCGGCTGCTGGGAGACGCTCTACGTCATCAAGAAGGCGATGGAGGATGCCGGCTACAAGGGACCGGAAGATCGTGCCAAGCTGGTTGAAGCTACTGAGGCGCTGACCGAGTTCAAGGAAGGACCGGAGCATCCGCAGGGCCGCAAGCTGTTCAACGGCAAGATCCACCAGTGTTTCGGCAGTCAGAACATTTCCAAGCTGGAAGGCGGCAAGCTGATGGTCGTGCACAAGACCGCCATCGAAGACGGCATGTACGAGCCGCAGGCCGATTATACCAAGCAGCCTTTGTGAACCAGCTTGTGAAATCCGCATCGGAGAAAGAGGGCCGCGGCTGAATGGCTTTCGGCCCTCATCTCCTTCTCGCAACGCTCGAAGGCCTGGTTACCGCGGCGGTGCTGGCGCTTACCGCACTCGGCCTGTCGCTCGTCTTCGGCGTCATGCGCATAGTCAACGTCGCCCATGGCGAGTTCTTCATGCTGGGGGCGGTGCTTGCCTGGGCGGTTTCGACGGCATTCGACGGACACCCGGCCGTTGGCTTCGTCGCAGCGCTCATCGCGGCGCCGCTCGTGGTCGGGGCGGTCGCCTGTCTTTCGGAGCGGCTGGTGTTGCGCCGGTTGAATTATGACCCCGAAGCCACCATCGTTGCCACTATCGGTCTGCTCTACATCATCCAGCAACTTGCGCTGAGCTTCTACGGACCGGAGGCGCGCCCGGTGGCGCCGCCCTTCAGCTATCGTGTGCTTCTGCCCTGGTTCGGCTATTCCGGCTATAAGCTCTTTGTCATCGTCGCCTCAGCGTTGCTGCTGGTTTCGACCTGGCTTGTGCTCACCCGAACCAGGATCGGCCTCGTCATGCGCGCCACGCAGTATGACCGCGAGATGGCGCAGGCTTTCGCCATTCCCGTCGACCGCGTCTATGCCGGCGTCTTCGCGCTCGGCGCCATGTTGGCCGCGACGGCGGCCGTGCTGATCGTGCCGATCAGTCAGGCACATTACCTGATGGGGCAGGACCCGCTGCTCCTGTCCTTCATCGTCATCATCATCGGCGGGCTCGGCTCTCTGCGCGGCACGATCATCGCAGCCCTTTTGATCGGTCTGTCGGATGGCATCGTCTCGATGTTCTTCTCGCCGACGCTTGCCAAGATGATCGCAACCCTGGCGGTGGCGATGGTGCTGGTGTTTCGCCCGCAAGGCCTGTTCGGAACGACCGCCCGATGACGGAAGCGCCGGCCGCCAGGGTTTATGCGTTGCATGTCGCCGTGGTGGTCGTGCTGTTCGCGCTGAACTTTCTGCTGCCCGATTATCACCAGGGCTTGTTCGCCCGCATCATGGTGCTGGCGGTTTTCGCCATGGGCTACAATCTGCTGTTTGGTTATGGCGGTTTGCTCAGCCTTGGCCATGCCATGTTCTTTGCCGCCGGCCTCTATGGCAGCGGCCTCGCGATCTATCATTTCGGCTGGAATGTGCCGGCGGCCTTCCTCGCCGGTCTCGGCTGCGGTGCGTTGCTCTCCCTGGTGGTCGGTGCACTTGCGCTTCGCACTTCCGGCGTTGCCTTCATGATCGTCACCATGATGTTCGCGCAGGTGTTCCTGCTCGCCATCGTCTATTTTTCGGCATGGACCGGCGGTGATCAGGGTCTGGTTGTCCAGCAGGCCGACCGCATCGTCCACATCGGCGGCACGGCCCTCGATCTGACCGACCCGACCGTGCGCTATATGACGGCGCTGGCCCTGTTCTCGATCGTGCTTTTCACCACGGTTGCGGTCGTGCGCTCGCGCTTCGGTCGTGTCCTGGTGGCGATCCGCGAAAATGAGGAGCGCACGCGGCTCCTGGGTTACAACACCTTCGCCAACAAGCTCTCGGCAATGGTGCTTTCAGGCGTCATCTGCGCCGCGGCGGGTGGCGCCTATGCGCTGTTGTTCGGCTATGTCGGCGCCAATTTCGCCTCGGTGCAGTATTCCATCCTGCCGCTTCTATGGGCTTTGGCTGGCGGCGTCGCGACCACGCTCGGCCCGTTGGTCGGCACGCTGTTCATCTACTATGTCACCGACATCGCCAGCAGCCACACCACGGCCTGGCTGCTGATTGTCGGACTGGCGCTCATCCTGCTCGTGCTGTTCGCGCCCAAGGGCATTCTCGGCGCGGTGCGTCGCCGCTGGATCGGGTGGCTGCCATGACGCCGTTGCTGACGACGACCGGTCTGTCGCGTGACTTCGGTGGCTTGCGTGCCGTCGACGGTGCCAATTTCAGCCTGATGCCGGGAGAGATCCGGGCGGTGATCGGCCCGAACGGCGCCGGTAAGACCACCTTCGTCAGCCTTGTCTGCGGCCGCATTCAGCCTTCGGCGGGCACCATCATGTTTGCCGGCGCGGATATCACCGACCTGCCGGCATACAAGCGGGTCAGGCTTGGCATCGCCTATACATTCCAAGTCACCAGCGTGTTTGCCAACCTCTCCGCCTACGACAACGTTACCTTGTCGGTGCAGCGTACGTTGACGGACGGGCGTTCCAGGGGCGCTGTCCATGCCGGGGTCATGGAGGCACTGTCGCGGACCGGTCTCGCCGACCGCGCCGGGATGCTGGCTGGGCAATTGTCTTATGGCCATCAGCGGTTGCTGGAAATTGCCATGGGCCTGGCGCTCGCGCCGCGCCTGCTGATCCTCGACGAACCGACGCAAGGTCTGTCGGACGGCGAGATAGAGGGGTTCGTCGCCTTGGTACGCGAAATCGCCCGCGATGCCACGGTGCTGATCATCGAACACAACATGCCGGTGGTCATGCAACTTGCCCATCGCATCACCGTCTTCGACGCCGGCAAGATCATTGCCGAAGGCAGCCCGGCCGAAATCCGCGCCAATGAACAGGTGCAGGAAGCCTATCTGGGAGCCGCGCATGTCTGAGCTGCTCGCGATCGCCGGGCTCGACTGTTCTTACGGTGAAGTGCAAGTGCTTCACGGCATTGGCCTGGCCCTCGCCAAGGGCGAAGTTTTGTGCCTGCTCGGCCGCAACGGTGCCGGCAAGACCACCACGCTGAAGGCGATCATGGGGTTGATCCCGGCGACGGCTGGCTCGATCAGGCTGAACGGGCGGGAATTGACCGGACTGCCGGCACACGAGGTGCCAAAGGCCGGTGTCGCTTATGTCCCGCAGGGTCGACGCCTGTTCGCCGAAATGACGGTGGCGGAGAACATCGAAATCGGGCTGATGGCGCGCGGCAAGGGCAAGGCGACCCGCGATATGGTGCTCGGCCTGTTCCCTCGCCTGGCGGAGCGCTTGAACCAGCGTTCGGGCACATTGTCTGGCGGAGAGCAGCAGATGCTCGCGATGGCGCGCGCGCTCTGCCTGGAGCCTGAGGTGCTGCTGCTGGACGAACCCACCGAAGGGCTGATGCCGTCGATGATCGAGAAGATTCGCGAGACGGTTTCCAAATTGCGCGGCCTCGGCGTTTCCACCATTCTGGTCGAGCAGCGTGTCGAGGCAGTTCTGGCCGTCGCCGACCGCGTCGCCTTCATCGAGAACGGCCGCAACCGCGAGACCATGACGGCGGCGGCGCTGCGTGCCGATCCCGCCGCGGTCAAACGTTATGTCGGCGTAGGTTGATGCAGACAGGTTTCACTGGCGCCGGCCGACAGGATCCGTACCGTCGGTGATGCCGAGGTCCCGGCGCAGATGCGGCGAGAGTTCGCGGATGTCGAGATAGGTGCGGGCGTGCCGCTTCCAGCCAAAACCATCAGCCAGCCACGACAACCAGCTCCGACTGGAATGCGACAGGAGAAAGTCGTGCAACGTGGTCATGGCGAACAATCTCCGATATGCCTAAATGCATCTGATGTGTTGGAAGGAAATATCGGGCTGTTTCGGCTTTGATTCCAATTGAACGTCGAGAGGAGCCTATAAAGAGGGCTTATGGCAAATGTTGCAGCAGCTTCCCCCGCTCACCGCCGTGCGCGCCTTTGAGGCGGTTGCCCGTCACCTGAGTTTCACCAAGGCGGCAGGTGAACTCGGCATGACCCAGGCGGCCGTCAGCTATCAGATCAAGCTGCTTGAAGAGCGGGTCGGCGCGGCCCTGTTCCTGCGTCACCCACGTCACATCGAATTGACCGAGGTCGGTCAGCGGCTGGCGCCAGCAATCAGCGACGCGTTCGAGACGATCAGCGATGCCTATTCGGCAGCGCGTTCTGGCGCGGAGGGGGTGCTGTGTGTGAGCACCATCCTGACTTTCGCATCCAACTGGCTGGCGCGGCGGCTTGGCGCGTTCCAGATGACACATCCTTCGCTCGCAGTCCGTCTGAATACGTCGTCGAGGCTCGTCGACTTTGCGCGCGAGGATGTCGACGTCGCCATTCGCTCCGGCGGAGGCAAATGGCCTGGCACGGATACGCACAAATTGTTCGCGGCCGATTTTACACCGATGCTCAGTCCGGCTCTCGCCGCGAGCATCGGCCTGAGGGAGCCGGCGGATCTCCTGCGCCTGCCGATCCTCGACCCGAGTGACATCTGGTGGAAGGAATGGTTCCAGTTGGCTGGCGTCGACGCGACGGGGCTTGCTTCACGGCCTGCCAGCAGCATGGGCGCGCAGATGTATGAGGCAAGTGCCGCTGTCGCTGGCCACGGTGTCGCTATTTTGACTCGTGAACTCTTCGAGGCAGAGCTTGCCGACGGACGTTTGATCCAGCCTTTCGATCTGGTCGGCAACGACGGCCATGCCTTCTGGCTCGCCTATCCGACCTCGCGCCGCAACGTGCCCAAGATCAAGGCTTTTCGCGAATGGCTGTTGGCGGAAGTCGCGGCAACCCGGAGCAGTTGCAGGCACGAGACGGATTGACTTCGTGTTGAACCGCGATAGGGGCGCGTCGCAGGCTCAGGCGTCCTCCCCGACAAAACGATAACCGACGCCTGGCTCTGTCCGGATGATCGCGGGAGAAGACGGGTCACGTTCTATCTTGCCGCGCACCTGGCCGACGAAGACCCGCAGATAATGCAGGTCGTCGGCATGGGCAGGCCCCCAGACGGATGTCAGCAAAGCCTTGTGGGTAACGACACGCCCGGCATGGCGCGCCAGCATCAGTACCAGGTCGTATTCCTTCGGGGTCAGGTGGATCGGCGTGTCGTCACGTGTGATGAGCCGCCGCACGGTATCGATATGCAGCCCGTCCACTGAAATCTCGGTCACGCCACCGTCTTCGCGGGTACGGTGGCGCAGCGCCGTGCGGATGCGCGCCGTAAGCTCGCCGATGCCGAACGGTTTTTCGATATAGTCGTCGGCGCCGAGATCGAGCGCGGCTATCTTTTCGCTCTCGCGGTCTCGTGCCGACAGGATGATGATCGGCAATTCGGACCAGCCGCGCACATTCTGCACCACCTCCTTGCCGTCCATGTCGGGCAGGCCGAGGTCGAGAATGATGAGATCCGGCGCCATGGTGGCGATCGCTTTCAGCGCCTGCGCTCCGGTTCCGGCCTCGATGACCTCGTAGCCGGCTGCGGTCAGCGCGGGGCGCAGGAAACGCTGGATCTGCGGTTCGTCGTCGACGACCAGCACCCGGAAACCGCTCACGAGGCGACCTCGGTTTCGGCGGGTACGGCCTCGACGGGGAAGCGCAGGATCATGCGCGTACCCTTCCGTTTCTGCGCCGGGCTTTCGGCCTTGATCGTGCCGCCCATGGCCTCGACAAAACCACGCGCGATCGGCAGGCCGAGGCCGGTGCCGGGGGCACGGCCGTCCGGTTTGCCGCGCCGGAAGAATTTTTCGAAGATTTGATCAAGGTCGTTTTCTGGAATGCCCTTACCCATGTCCACCACCGAGAGCGTGACCTCGTCCTTTTCCTGCCGCGCATAGATACGAATCGGATCGGCGCCGCCATATTTGTCGGCATTGTCGATCAGGTTGAACAGCACCTGGCCAAGCAGCACGCTGTCGCCGCGGATCAGCGGCAGTTCGGGCGCCAGCTGCACCTCGATCGCCCGACCGGGGAATGCTTTTTGCGACCGTTCGACTGCGGAACGGACGACGTCCACCACATCGACCCAGTCGCGCTTGGCTTCGACCGAACCGGATTCGATGCGCGTCATGTCGAGCAGGTTGGCAAGGAAGCGCGCCAATCTTGCGCTTTCCTCGTCGATCGAAACCAGAAGGTCGTCGCGGCTTCCCTTGTCCATCTTGTCGCCGAATTCGCGCAGGCTGGTGATCGCGCCGGTTATGGTCGCCAGTGGCGTCTTCAGATCGTGCGAGACTGAGACGAGCAGGGCCGAGCGGAAGCGTTCGCCTTCGAGGGCTGCTGCCTGCTGCAGCCTTTCCTTGGACAACCGCGCACGGTCGATGGCAACCGCCGACTGATCGAGAATGGCGATCAGCATCCTTTCTTCGCTGCCGTCGAGAATTTCTCCATTCTGCTGGATGCCGCAGACGCCGACGACGCCGTGGGGGCTGGTCAGCGGGATGAAGCGGAAGACGCTGTTCGGCAAGGTGCCGGTGCCGCTACCGGCTTCCTCGCGCTTCTCGAAGGCCCAACGCGCGGCGGCCATGTCGGAAACGCCGAGTTCGGTGTCGGGTGGCCAGGATGCCTGTAGGCGCAACTCACCCTGATCCGGCAGAAGCAGGGCTACGGTGCGCGACAGCGCGCCTTGCAACTGCGTCACCGTTGCCCAGACGACGTCGTCCTGCTTGGAGGTGCCGGAAAGCTTGCGCGAATAGTCGTAGAGCGCTTGCGTGGTGATGGCCCTTTCGCCGGACACTTTCGCCTGCTCGCGCAGGCGCGAGGTCAGCCCGCCGGTCAGCATGGCCGCGGCTAGGAACACGAACAGCGCGAAGACCTCGTGCGGTTCGGCGATCGTCAGTGTGTAGATCGGCGGAATGAAAAAGAAATTATAGGCGAGCGCCGAAAACAGCGCGGCGGCGATCGCCGCTGCGTAGCCGGCGCTGATTGCGGAGGCGAGCACCGCCAGGAGGTAGATGATGGAGATGTTTGGCAGGCGCACGACTTCGTCGAGCGCCAGCCCGAGGATCGTGACCGCCGCGGTCATCGCTGCCGCGAGCCCAACATCCTTCAGGATGCGGAAGATCAGCGCGCGCGGCTTGGCGGGAGCAGCCGGCGGCGGCATCTCCTCTTCGCCGGTGACGACATAGACGCCGAGGCCCGAGGCCCGCTCCATCAGCGCGTCGGGTAGCGAACGGCGGAACAGCCTGAACGGGAACGATTGCTTGCGTCCGCCGATGACGATCTGCGTTGCGTGTTCGCGGCGGGCCAGCCGCAGGATCTCGTCGACGAAGTCGGCGCCCTTGACCCGGCGCGTCTCCGCACCCAGCCTTTCGGCGAGGCGGAAAGTCTCGTCTAGCCGGCGTTCCCCGGCCTGGTCGGAAACGGCGCGGTCGACGGGTTCGATCGAGGCCACCAGCCAGTGCGCGTTGAGGCCGGATGCTAGCCGGCTGGCGGTGCGCACCACCTTTTCGGAGAGCGCGTCGGGGCCGATACAGACCAGAAGACGCTCCGCCGAGGGCCACGGCCCTTCGATGGCGTTTTGCTTGAGATAGTCGACCATCTGGTCGTCGACGCGGTCGGCGGTGCGCCTGAGCGCCAGGTCGCGCAATGCAGTCAGGTTGCCAAGGCGGAAGAAGGAGTCGGCGGCGCGCACCGCATTGGCCGGCAGGTAGACTTTGCCTTCCTTCAATCTCTCGAGCAGTTCGGCCGGCGGCAGGTCCACCAGCAGCACTTCGTCGGCTTTTTTCAGGACCGTGTCGGGTATCTGTTCGCGCACCGGCACGCCGGTGATCTGCGCAACGACGTCGGACAGGCTTTCGAGGTGCTGGATGTTCAGAGCCGTCCAGACATTGATGCCGGCGGCGAGCAGTTCGTCGATGTCCTGGTAGCGCTTGGGATGGCGGCTGTCCGGCGCGTTGGTATGCGCCAGTTCGTCGACGACGATGGTTTGCGGATGACGGGCGAGTGCAGCGTCGAGGTCGAATTCCTCGATCGTGTGGCCGCGATAGGCGATCTTGCGCCGCGGCAGGATCTCAACCCCTTCCAGGAGCGCGGCGGTCTCGCCGCGCCCATGCGTCTCCACCAGGCCGATCAGGATGTCGCCACCATCCTCCTTCACGCGGCGTGCGCGTGACAACATGGCATAGGTCTTGCCGACGCCTGGCGCGGCGCCGAGGAACACGGTCAGCCGGCCACGTTCCTGCTTGTCCGCCAGCGCCAGCAGTGCGTCGGGGTCAGCTCTATTCTCTCTGTGTCGGTCGCTATCGGCCATTCAGTAGATTTAAGACTTTAGCCGATCCAGCGCGAGATTTAGTTTCAGCACGTTGACGCGAGGCTCACCGATCAGGCCGAGCAGCCGGCCCTCGGCGGTGTCGTCGACGAGCTTGGCCACTTCGGTTTCCGGCAGTCCGCGCGCCTTGGCAACGCGTGCGATCTGGTCGCGTGCGAAGTCGGGCGAAATGTGCGGATCGAGGCCGGACCCCGAGGTGGTTGCGGCATCGGTCGGCACTGGCCCGGCGATGCCGGCAGCATGCAGGCGCTGGATGTCGCCCGTAACGCGGTCCTTCAGCTTCTGCGAAGTGGTGCCGAGATTGGAACCGCTGGAGTTGCCGGCGTCGTAGGGCGTGCTGCCGATCGCCGAAGGGCGTGGCCAGAAATAGCGATCGTTGGCGAAGTTCTGGCCGATCAGTTCGGAGCCGATGACGGTTCCGTTCTGCTTGATGAGGCTGCCATTGGCCTGGGCAGGCAGGGCTATCTGTCCGATGCCGGTGATGGCGAGCGGATAGCCGATGCCGAGCAGGGCCGTGAACAGCACGATGAGGACAAAGGCGGGGCGCAAATAAGTTGTCATGATTACACCAGATGAAGAGCCGACACGGCGATATCGACCAGCTTGATGCCCGCGAAGGGCAGGATCAGGCCGCCGACGCCGTAGACGATGAGGTTGCGGCGCAGCAGTGCGGCGGCACCGACCGGACGGTAGGCGACGCCTTTGAGCGCCAGCGGGATCAGCGCCACGATGATGAGGGCGTTGAAGATCACCGCCGACAGGATCGCCGATTCCGGCGACGACAGCCGCATGATGTTGAGATAGTCCAGCGCCGGATAGGTCGCCACGAACAGCGCCGGGATGATGGCGAAGTATTTGGCGACGTCATTGGCGATCGAGAAAGTGGTCAGTGAACCACGCGTCATCAGCAATTGCTTGCCGATCTCGACGATCTCGATGAGCTTGGTCGGGCTGGAATCGAGGTCGACCATGTTGGCGGCCTCGCGCGCCGCCTGCGTGCCGGTCTGCATGGCCACGCCGACGTCTGCCTGGGCAAGTGCCGGGGCGTCGTTCGTGCCGTCGCCGCACATGGCGATCAACCTGCCACCTTCCTGTTCCTTGCGGATATAGCCAAGCTTCTGCTCAGGCGTTGCTTCGGCGAGATAATCGTCGACGCCGGCCTCGGAAGCGATTGCCGCCGCCGTAACCGGGTTGTCGCCGGTGACCATGACCGTGCGGATGCCCATGGCGCGCAGCGCCGCGAAACGCTCCTTGATGCCGGGCTTCACTACGTCCTTCAGGTGGATGACGCCAAGCAGCTTGTTGCCTTCGGCGACCGCCAGCGGCGTACCGCCGGTGCGTGCGACAACCTCCACCGCCTGCCGGAAGGCTGAAGGCACGTGTGCTTCGTCGAGGCCGGTGAATTTCAGCACCGAATCGACGGCGCCCTTGCGCAGATGGCGGTTGCCGAGATCGACGCCCGACAGCCGGGTCTCGGCCGCGAACGGCACGATGTTGTCGGGTTGCTTCGTCGGCGCAGTCGAACCGTATTCGCCAGTGGCCAGCGCCACGATCGAACGGCCTTCCGGCGTCTCGTCGCCGAGACTGGCCAGCATGGCGGCTTCCGCCAGTTCTTCGGCGCGAACGCCAGGTACCGGCAGGAACTCGGTCGCCATGCGGTTGCCGAAGGTGATGGTGCCGGTCTTGTCGAGCAGCAGCGTGTCGACGTCGCCCGCCGCCTCGACAGCGCGGCCGGAGGTGGCGATGACGTTGAAGCGCACCAGGCGGTCCATGCCGGCGATGCCGATGGCCGAAAGCAGGCCGCCGATCGTGGTCGGGATCAGCGTCACCAGCAGTGCGGCAAGCACAGTGATCGAGAGCACCGTACCGGAATAACCGGCCAGGCCCCAAAGCGTCGTCACGGCAATGAGGAACACCAAAGTGAGGCCGGAAAGCAGGATCGACAGCGCGATCTCGTTCGGCGTCTTCTGGCGTTCGGCGCCTTCGATCAGCGCGATCATGCGGTCGACGAAGGAGGAGCCGGGTGCGGCGGTGATGCGCACTTTGATCCAGTCGGACAGCACCTGCGTGCCGCCGGTGACGGCCGAGCGGTCGCCGCCGGATTCGCGGATGACAGGCGCGGACTCGCCGGTGATGGCGCTTTCGTTGACCGAGGCGATGCCCTCGACCACTTCGCCGTCGCCGGGGATCAGTTCGCCGGCTTCGACCAGAACCAGGTCGCCGACCTTGAGGTCGGTTGCCGGGATGCTGGCAACGTCAAAGCCACCGTCGGAGAGGAGCTTGCGGGCGGTCAGTTGCGACTTGGTGCGGCGCAGGCTGTCGGCCTGTGCCTTGCCGCGGCCTTCGGCCACGGCTTCGGCGAAGTTGGCGAACAACACGGTGAACCAGAGCCAGATCGCGATCTGGCCGGAGAAGAGCGGCTTGCCGCCTGCGGCGACGAGATCGCGCAGGAACATCAGCGTCACCAGCGCCGCCACGACTTCGGTGACGAAGATGACGGGATTGCGCATCAGCTTGTGCGGCGCTAGCTTGACAAAGGCCTGCCCGAGGGCCGGCCACAGAATGGCCGGTTCGAAGAGCTTGTGGTGTACTGCGGTCGACATGAATGATGTCCTTTAGAAAGTCTGGCCGGCCAGCATTGCGAAATGCTCGACGATGGGGCCGAGGGCGAGAGCGGGGAAATACTGCAGACCGCCCATGATGAGGATGATGCCGACGAGCAGGCCAACGAAGAGCGGCGTGTGGGTCGGGAAGGTGCCGGCGGAGGCCGTCGTCCTGGTCTTGCCGACCAGCGAGCCGGCGATGGCAAGGACAGGGATCGCGTAGCCGAAGCGGCCGAGCAGCATCGCGATGCCGAGCGTGGTGTTGTACCAGGGCGAGTTCGCCGAGAGGCCGCCGAAGGCTGAACCGTTGTTCCCGGTCGCCGACGTATAGGCATAGAGGATCTCGGACAGGCCGTGCGGTCCGTTGGTGCCGATGGCGGAGACCGCGAAAGGCAACATGGCGGAAAACGCGGTGAAGACCAGGATCGACAGCGGCAGGATGAGCACGGCCAGCATGGCGTATTTCATCTCGCGGCTTTCAATCTTCTTACCGAGCAGTTCCGGCGTGCGGCCGACCATCAGTCCGGCGACGAACACGGCGAGAATGGCGAAGACCAGCATGCCGTAGAGGCCCGAGCCGACACCGCCCGGCAGCACTTCTCCGAGTTGCATCAGGAACATCGGTATCATGCCGCCCAGACCGGTGAACGAGCCGTGCATGGCATTGACACCGCCGTCGGAAAGACCGGTGGTAACGGCGGCATAGGCAGCGGTCATCGCTTGGCCGAAGCGGACTTCCTTGCCCTCCATATTGCCGAGCGCATTGTCGAGGCCAAGCGCGGTCAGGATCGGATTGCCTTGCGCTTCTGCCCAGTAGATAACGCCGACGCCGGCGATCAGCAGGATCGCCATCGCGGCTATGAAGGCCCAGCCTTGGCGGCGGTCACCGACCATCTGGCCGAAGGTGTAGACCAGTGCCGCCGAGATCGTGAGCATCGAGACGATGTTGAGATAGTTGGACAGCGCCGTCGGGTTTTCGAACGGATGCGCGGCATTGACGTTGAAGAAGCCGCCACCATTGGTGCCGAGCTGCTTGATCGCTTCCTGGCTGGCGACTGGTCCGAGCGCGATGGTCTGCTTGGCGCCTTCGAGCGTCGTCGCGGTCACCGAGGCGTCAAGCGTCTGCGGCAGGCCCATGGCCACGAAGGCGATGGCGACGATGATGGCAAGCGGCAAAAGCACATAGAGCGTCGAGCGGGTGAGGTCGACCCAGAAATTGCCGACCGTCGTTGCGTGCGAGCGCATGAAGGCGCGGGTAAGCGCAAGCGCCATGGCAATGCCCGTCGCGGCCGAGACGAAGTTGTGCACGGTGAGGCCAGCCATCTGGCTGAAATGGCTCATCGTGGTTTCGCCGCCATAGGACTGCCAGTTGGTGTTGGTCACGAAGCTGACGGCGGTGTTGAAGGCAAGGTCGGGCGCAACGCCGGGAAAACCTTGCGGATTGTAGGGCAGATATGCCTGCAGGCGCAGGATCGCGTAGAGCGAGACAAGGCCCATCACGCTGAAGGCGATGACGGAGAAGGCATAGGCAAGCCAGCCCTGCTCCTTCTTGGGGTCCACGCCCGCCAAGGAATAGAAGCCGCGTTCGACGGGGCCGAGCACGGGCGAAAGAAAGGTTCGTTCACCGGAAAAGACCTTTGCCATGAACAGGCCAAGCGGCTTGATCAGCAATAGGACGATGAGAAAGAGTAGGCCGATCTGCAGCCATCCGATTAAAGACATGGCGGAACTCTCAAGGATTGATTTTTAGAATTTTTCGGGCCGCAGCAGCGTCACGACGAGATAAACGCCGAGCGCGATGGCGACGACGAGGCCGAGTAAGGCTTCCATCATGATTGCCTCCCTCAGAGCCTGGTCAGCGCGCGTGCGTAAAGCGCGAAAATCACGAAGGATCCTATGCCGAGGGCTAGGTAGGCGAGGTCGAGCACGATGCTTCTCCGAATTTCAGGAGTGCGCACAATGCTCCCGCTTCCGGTCAAATATCGATTGGGATTTGGCCGGGCGGACATCAAGAAAAGATAAGGGCCGTTCAGGCCGGGTTTTGCCCGCCATTGGCTGCTACGCGCAACCGCGTGCCCGCGGCCTCCAATGCGGCGGCGATATCGGCGGGCGGTGCCTGATTGGTCGCCAGTTCGGAGAAACCAGAAAAGCCGCATACCCTGACAAGGCCCTGGCGGCCGAACTTGGTATGGTCGGTGATGACCACGGAGCGCTGGCCGCGCGACAGCACCATGGCCGCGAATTCGGCTTCCTCCAGGTCGTGGTCCATGACCCCGCCCGTGGCATCCACGGCGCCTGCCGAGATCACCGCGTGATCGACGCCGAAGCGTCGGACGAAGTCGATGGCCGAGACGCCGAATGCGGCGCCGGAATCGGGTCGCAGTTCGCCGCCGGCCATGTAGACTTTGTTGCCATTGGTGGTGGCCAGCGTTCGGGCAATGTCGGACGAGTTGGTGACAACCGTCAGCCGCCGGTGCCCGGCCAGTTCGCGGGCCAGGAAGCTGGTGGTGGTGCCGCAGTCCAGCATGATCGATTCGCCGTCGCGGATGGTTGCCGCAACCATGCGGGCGATGGCCCGCTTGGCCTCGGCGTTCTCGCGCATGCGCCGTTCGAACGGCGCTTCGCCGACAATGCCTGGAAGGCTGATGGCGCCATGCATTTTGAACACCGACCCATCGTCGGTCAGTGGCTTGACGTCGCGCCGCACCGTTTCGAGCGAAACGCCGAGCCTCTCGGCGAGATCGGCAATGGTTACAGTGCCTTCCTCCTTGAGGAGGCGCAGGATTTCGCCATGCCGCTTCGAATGGTTCACCGGTCGAACTCATCTGCCATGGTTGATGTGACCGATTTGTACGGCTTCGCGCGGCAGAAAACAACAAGAACGGTCATAAAAACAGAAAAAGCCACAGATTTGCGTTGACAACCTGGCCTATGTCATCCGAATTTGACGACGAAGAAGGATGGCTCCGCCCTGGGAACGGCGGCGTCAGGGTGTCGAGAAGTCTCCGGCAAGGAGACCGTTGGCCGAATGGAGAGGACGTGACGACGAGCGAGGATCGCATTCGCGGGTTGCCATGCTGGAAGGGCGGCATTCAGGTCGCGCCGCTGTCGGGCGGGCTCAGCAACGAGAATTTGCTGGTCACCGACGCCGCCGGCAAGCATGTCGTCCGTTTGGGGCGCGACTATCCGTTCCATCATGTCTTGCGCGAGCGCGAGCTGATGACAGCGCGGGCGGCGGAGGCCGCCGGTTTCGGGCCGGCCGTCGAATATGCCGAGCCTGGTGTGATGGTCACGGAGTTTCTCGGTGCCAAAACCTATGGTGCTGAGGACGTGCGCGCCAATGGCGAGCGCATTGCCAGGCTGATGCGCGACTTTCACCGGCAAATGCCCAACCACGTCTCCGGCGCCGGCTTCATCTTCTGGGTGTTTCACGTCATTCGCGATTATGCGCGCACGCTGCGTGCCGGAAACAGCCGCATGACGCCGGCCTTGCCGCGCTATCTCGCCTTGGCGGACCAGCTGGAGAGCGTGCAGGCGCCGCTGCCGATCGTCTTCGGTCACAACGATCTGCTGCCGGCCAATTTTCTCGACGATGGCGAAAAGCTCTGGCTGATCGACTTTGAGTATGCCGGTTTTGGCACCGCCATGTTCGACCTCGCCGGGATCGCATCGAACGCCGGCATGCCCCAGGCCGAGGCAGACGCGCTGCTGGGCGCCTATCTCGGCCACAGACCAGACGAGGCCGTGCGCCGGTCCTTCGCCGCCATGCAATGCGCCTCGCTTCTGCGCGAAGCGATGTGGAGCATGGTTTCGGAACTTTATCTCGACGCACCGGGCGCCGACTACGTCGCCTACACCGGCGAAAACCTCGCCCGCCTTGATGCGGCGCTCGAAAGCTACAGCTCTAAATACGGAAAAGTCCTGCCATGACCCTGCCAAGCCATGCCCAGATCGTCGTCATTGGCGGCGGCATTATCGGCTGTTCGACGGCCTATCATCTGGCCCGCGACCACAAGGCCGATGTGGTGCTACTCGAACAGGGTTCCATCACCTCGGGCTCCACCTGGCACGCTGCCGGACTGGTCGGGCAATTGCGCTCCTCGGCCTCGATCACCCGCGTGCTCAAATATTCGGTCGATCTCTACAAGGGCCTCGAGGCCGAAACCGGCCTCGCCACCGGCTGGAAGATGACCGGTTGCCTGCGTCTCGCCACCAACCAGGACCGCTGGACCGAATTCAAACGGCTGGCCACCACCGCGCGCAGCTTCGGCATGGACATGCATCTTCTGTCGCCGGCCGAGGTCAAGGCGATGTGGCCTTTGATGGAAACCGGCGACCTTGTCGGCGCCAGCTGGCTGCCGACCGATGGTCAGGCGAGCCCGTCGGACATCACGCAGTCGCTGGCCAAGGGCGCGCGCATGCACGGCGCCCGGCTGATCGAGAAGATCAAGGTGACCGGCTTCGACATGAATGACGGCCGCATCGTTGCGGTCAAAACCGACCAGGGCGATATCGCCTGCGAAAAGGTGGTCAACTGCGCCGGCCAGTGGGCCAGGCAGGTTGGCGCCATGGTCGGCATCAACGTGCCGCTGCAGCCGGTCAAGCACCAGTACATCATCACCGAGAAGATTCCAGGTCTGGCGACAGACGCGCCCACCATTCGCGATCCCGACCGCCGCACCTACTTCAAGGAAGAGGTAGGCGGCCTCGTCATGGGCGGCTATGAGCCGAACCCCCAGGCCTGGGAGACCGGCCTGCCGGGTGGCGACGTGCCGGATGAATGGGCCTTCCGCCTGTTCGACGACGACTACGATCATTTCGAACAGCATATGACGCAGGCCATCGCGCGCGTGCCGGCGCTGGAGACCGTTGGCGTCAAGCAGATGATTAATGGCCCGGAGAGTTTTACGCCGGACGGCAACTTCATTCTCGGCGTCGCGCCGGAATGCGCCAACATGTTCGTTGGTGCCGGCTTCAACGCCTTCGGCATCGCATCGGGCGGCGGTGCTGGCTGGGTGCTGGCGAAATGGGTGGTGGATGGCGAGGCGCCGCTCGATCTGTGGGTGGTCGATATCCGCCGCTTCTCCGACCTGCACCGCGACCGCCAATGGGTTTGCGACCGCACGCTCGAAGCCTATGGCAAGCATTATACGATCGGCTTCCCGCACGAGGAGTATGACAGCGGCCGGCCGCGTATCGTCTCTCCGCTCTACCAGCGCCTGCAGAAGCACGGTGCAGTCTTCGGCTCCAAGCTCGGTTGGGAACGGCCGAACTGGTTCGCCCCTGAGGGTACCGAGGCGAAGGATGTCTACTCCACGGGTCGCCAAAATTGGTTCGGCCCGGTTGGCGACGAGCATCGCCATGTCCGCGACAAGGTGGGCATCTTCGACCAGTCGTCTTTCGCCAAATATGAGCTGACGGGGACCGATGCCGGTCGGGCGCTCGATTGGGTCTGCGCCAACGATGTCGCCAAGCCGGTCGGCAGGCTCACCTATACGCAGCTTCTCAACACGCGCGGCGGTATCGAGGCGGACCTCACGGTGGCACGCCTGGCCGACGACCGGTTTTACATCGTCACCGGCACTGGCTTCCGCACCCATGATCTGGCCTGGATCCGCGACCATATCGGCGCGGACTTCGACGTTAGTCTGGTCGATGTCACCGAAGCCTTCGGCACGTTGTCCCTGATGGGGCCGGATGCGCGCAAGGTGCTGGAGAAGGTGACGGAGGCGGATGTCTCCAACATAGCTTTCCCCTTCGGCCACGTGCGCGAGATCGCCATCGCCGGGCACACGGTGCGGGCGCTGCGCGTCACCTATGTCGGCGAGCTCGGCTGGGAACTGCATGTGCCCATCGCGGCTACCGGCGAGGTGTTCGATGCGCTGATGCAGGCCGGCAAGGAGCAC
The DNA here is from genome assembly GCF_030814575.1 of Mesorhizobium sp. YL-MeA3-2017. Classification (NCBI taxonomy): domain Bacteria; kingdom Pseudomonadati; phylum Pseudomonadota; class Alphaproteobacteria; order Hyphomicrobiales; family Phyllobacteriaceae; genus Mesorhizobium; species Mesorhizobium sp. YL-MeA3-2017. Next base: position 3,246,654 of record NZ_JAUSVH010000001.1, read on the forward strand.
GACATTCGCCCGGTCGGCTATCGCGCTTTGGAATCGCTGCGGCTCGAAAAGGGCTATCGCGCCTGGGGCTCCGACATTACGCCGAACGACACACCGTTCGAGGCGGGTCTCGGTTGGGCGGTGAAGCTGAAGACCGACATGGATTTCCTCGGTCGTATGGCACTTGAAAAGGTCGCCAGGCAGCCTTTGGTCAAACGCTTTGCCGGCTTTACGGTGGATGATCAGGATATTGTCTTGCTTGGCCGCGAGACGATCCTGCGCAATGGCGAGCCGGTCGGCTATCTGACCTCCGGCGGCTACGGCTACACGGTGGCTAAGAACATCGGCTACGGTTATGTCCGCAACGCGGCCGGCGTGGACGACAAATTCCTGCGCGAGGGCAGCTACGAACTGGTCGTCGCCACGCAAAAAGTGCCGGCACATCTGCATCTTGAGCCGCTCTATGATCCGGGCATGAGCCGCATCAAGGCATAGCCGGCACGGGCAGGCGAAAGGCCTGCCCTGATGGCCAGTTCGGCACCAAATCGGGTCGCCTGCCGCAGTCCGCGCTTGCCGCCGCCATTCGCCTTGCATTAGGTTTCTCGCAGGCAAGCCGAGGAGCTACCCAATGGTGCGGAAATTCGTCGAAGGCGAGAACATCGACATCGGTTTCGACAGCAAACTGTGCATCCATTCGCGCAATTGTGTGCTCGGCCATCCCGAGGTTTTCGTTCCCAATGCGCCGGGTCAGTGGATCCATCCCGAGGCCGGCTCGGTCGAGGCGGTCGTCGGCGTCGCCCATTCCTGCCCGTCCGGCGCGATCACCTACCGCCGCAAGGATGGTGGACCGGACGAGCCGGCACCGGTGGTCAATCTGGTCCGGGTGCGCGAGAACGGACCGCTCGCCTTCAATGCCGAGATGGACATCAATGGCGAACTCATGCTGCGCGCGACGTTGTGCCGTTGCGGCGCCTCGGAGAACAAGCCGTTTTGCGATGGCAGCCATACCAAGGCCGGTTTCGCCGCCACCGGCGAGCCGGCGTCGAAAGACTCGGTTGCGCTGGAAGCGCGCAATGGCCCCATCAAGGTCACGCCCCAGCCCAACGGTTCTCTCAAGGTGGAAGGCAATCTCGAGATCGTCAGCGGCACCGGCCGCACGGTCGACCGCGTCACCAAGGTCTTCCTGTGCCGCTGCGGCCATTCGCGGAACAAACCCTTCTGCGACGGCAGCCACAAGACGGCCGGGTTCGTCGGCTGATCCGATTGGAGTCTAGTTGACGCCTTTCGGCACGTTCTCCGGCGGCACCGTGTCCACCACCTTCTGACGATGGAAAATGAACAGTCCGGCCAGGACGACGATGGCTGCGCCAACGAGCACGCGTGGCCCGGGCACATCGCCGAAGAACACCATGCCGAACACGGCGGCCCACAACAGCAGGCTGTAGTGCAGCGGCGCCAGCGTCGAGGCCGGCGCCAGCTTCAGCGCCCGTGTGATCATCAGATGCGCCGCGCAGGAGACGACACCGAGCAACAGCATGGCGCCGATGTCGAAGACGCCGGGGGCGCGCCAGTCGCCGACGGCGAAGACGAGACCTGCCACCAGGGCGGCAATTGTTTGCCAGGTCACCAATGTGGTGTCGGGAGTTCCCCGTAACTGTCGGCTGTAGACGATCGACAGCGCGAAGGCTACCGAGCCGATGAAGGCGAAAATGGCCGAGAGCGAAAAGGCGGCGGTCGATGGGTTCAGGATGACGAGCACGCCGCAGAAGCCGACCAGGATGGCGGCCCATCGGCGCCAGCCGATCCGCTCGCCAAGCATGAAATGCGACAGCGCCGCCACATAGATGGGCCCGGCCATGTAGAAGCTCATCACATCGGCCAGCGGCAAATGCACCACAGCGGCATAGAACAATCCGGTATCGACCGTCGTCATGATGGCGCGTAGCAACTGGATGCCGGGTCGCTCCACGCGGACGAGTTTCTCCGCGCCCTGTCTGGCGATCATCGGCCCCAGGATGATGAAGGCGCCGATCGAGCGAACAGCCACGACGAGACCGACCGAGAAGTTGGTGACCAGCCATTTGCCCATGGCGTCGTTGAGGGCGAACATGAAGTCGCCGGCCAGCATGAGCAGGATGCCGGCTACCACGACGTTCTTGGGGGCGAGGGCCCGAAGGAGGGACGGCGCCATGGGTTCGACAATCCTTCACGCCAATCGTTCGGCCGACGGCCAACTACCTGTTGGCCGGGCTTTTGGCGAGAGGAAAAGGAAACTTTTGGTTGCGCCAACGACGCTCAATCGGGCCGATCGGGGATTGGTTTCCGGCGCGATGCCTCAATAGAGGGTGAACAGTACCGGCAGGTAGCCTTCGTCCTGCAGATATTCGACCAGCAGCATTGCCGGCGCCGCGACAAGGAAGACGAGGCTGTCGGCCAGCGTGCCATAAAGGCGTCGTGGCGCGATCTCGACAACATCAAGGTCGACGAACAGCCGCCTGTCGGCGAGAAACGCCGGCACGCGCAACCGGTAGTCGTCATAGGATTTTCCGAAATTCGCCCGCAGCAGATTTTCCTCGCGCATCGCGGTCCTGAACAGGATGGCTTGAACCACGATGGCGCAGAGCAATGCCGGGGCGAGACTGCCGGTCTGCGCGCCCACGCCAGCTGCCCCGATGATCGAAAACACGTAGAGCGGGTTGCGGCACATCGAATAGGGGCCGACATCGACCAGCTCCATCGACTTGCGCCCGCCGATATAGAGCGTGCACCACAGCCGACCCAGGATCGCCGTACCGATCAAACATATGCCGGCGATCCTGATGGTCAGCTGAAGGTCGACGCCCCCTGGCGGGTACAGTTTCCAGGCGGACTGGAACAACAGCGCAAAGGCGATGAGGATCAGGGTTACGATCCACAAGGCGGTGATGCGCGGCCGCTGGGTTTGTCCGAAGGCCTTGGATGGAGTTTGCATGGCTTCCCCGTCAATGTGATGTCGGCGCGCCGCGCATTCCCGCCCATGCAGCAACGGCGCGTTGACGGATTGACCCTCGTTGAGAATTATCAAGAAACGGCGGAGAGCGTGCCAACGCTTGTCGGGGAAGCCCGCAAGGCACGCGCTTTGCGGTTGCCTGCCGTGATGCGTTGCTGAATAACGCCCTTCTGAAACCACCACGGGGCTGGGGCATGGACAAGGGGCTCATCCTTATCGTCGAGGACGAACCGCGCATCGCCGAAATTCTCGAAGCCTATCTGGCACGGGAAGGTTTTCGCACGGTGACAGCCGCCAATGGTGATATCGCGCTTTCCCATCACGCAATGCTGTCGCCCGATCTGGTACTGCTCGACGTTCGCATCCCGCGCGTCGATGGCTTCGAGGTTCTGGCGCGCATCCGCCAGGATGCGGCCACGCCAGTGATCATGGTGACGGCGCTGGCGGAAGATATCGACCGCCTTTCCGGCTTGCGGCTTGGCGCCGACGACTACGTCGTCAAACCATTCAACCCGCATGAGGTCGTCGCGCGCGTCAATGCCGTTCTGCGCCGCTCGCGGGCCGCCGGTGCTTCGAGGATGTTGCGGTTTGCTCCGGTTGAGGTCGATGTCGACGCGCATGCCGCCTTTGTCGCGGTGGAGGCGGGTCGGCAATCTCTCCCTTTGACGCTGAGCGAATTCCGCATCGTTGCCTACATGATCCGCCGGCCGACCCACGCCTTCGGCCGCGCCGATATCCTGGATGCCTGCCTGCCTGAAAACGATGCCCTGGCCAAGACCGTCGACACCCACATCGCCAATCTGCGCCGCAAGTTCGAGAATGCCGGAGCATGGGGCTTTTTCCAGGCTGTGCGCGGCATTGGCTATCGCTTTGCGGCGCCGAAATGAGGATACGCCGGCTCTCCCTGTCCACGGTCACGGCGATAACCATCGCGGCGATGCTGATGCTCAGCATGATCATCGCCTATTCCACCTTCTTCTGGATCATGAAGCAGTTGACCGAGGTGAAGTTGCGGGAGTTGCCCGCCGACATCGCCCAGGCCTACCGCGATATCCAGGACGGGGTGATGCCGTCGGTCGACGGCTTCCGGAAACTCATGGCCGTCGTGCCGGAATTCGAGAAAACGCTCGACTACCAGATGAACCTGGCATTCATGGGGCATATTCTCTTGGCGGCGCTCATCTGCGGCGCGATCGGTTATTGGCTTGCCCGGCGCATCGCGCGCCCGTTGGAGCGGCTGGCATCGGCGGCTGAAACGCTGCGCGAAGGCGATTTCGCGGTCGGTCTCGGCAATTTTCGAGGCGGCACCTCCGAAGTGCAGCGTCTCGGCAAGACCATCGATGCGCTGGCGACCGATCTCGACCATATGGAAAAGCGCCTGCGCTTCAACACAATGGCGGTTGCGCACGAATTGCGTACGCCGCTCACTATTTTGCAGGGCAACCTGCAAGGCATGATCGACGGCGTATTTTCGGTTCGTCAGCAGGGGCTGCAGGATCTGCTGACGCAGGTGCAGGGCTTGTCGCGTCTGGTCGAGGACCTGCGCACGCTGTCACTGGCGGCCGGCCACAAGCTGATCGGCGATCGGGCTGTCACCGACCTCGCCGACGAGGCGGCTACCGTTCTCGCCGCGGCCCGTCCGATGCTTGACGAAGCCGGCATGCGTATCGAGACGGACTTCGCGCCCGCCCGCACCAGCGTCGATCCGGAACGGCTGCGCCAGGCGATGCTGGCAATCGTCGACAATGCCAGTCGCTACGCCGCCGCCGGTGGCGTGCTGCGTTGCGAGACCGGCATCGATGGCGACCGCATGGCCTTTGTCCGGTTCCTGGATCGAGGTCCGGGCTTGCCCGAGGAAATCCGCTCGATTTCATTCGACATTTTCTGGCGCGGCGAAATCTCGCGGTCGCGTGAGACCGGTGGGACCGGGCTGGGGCTCTCCATTGTCGAGGCGATAGCCAGGGCGCATCAGGGCCGGCTGGAGGCACGCGCGAGGAACGGCGGCGGTTCGGTCATTGCGATAACGGTGCCGGCTGATGCGGGTTGAGCGCCAGCGCGCCTTCTTGACCTGAACCAGCGCCTCCTTTGGGCAGTTTATTGGGGTTTCGGTGCGACGACGATCGGGCGGTAGATGACCATCGGTCTGTTGGCAAAGCGGTTGAATTCCGCATCCTGCGCACGCATTGCGGCGGCTCTGTCGAGGTCGATGCGCTGCAGGCATTCGGCGAAAGCGTCGGTGTTCTTCTTGAAACCGTAGGTCTGGCATTTCGCTTCGTCGGCCGCGCGCCTTTCCTGGGGCGTCATCGTGGTACAGCCGGCCAGCGCCGCCATGCCAAATATTGCCGCTACGATCCTGGGCGACATAGCCCTCTCCCGATTCAAAGATGAGGCATATTGTAGACTTTATAAACGGCGAAGGAAATGTACGAACGGCGGCCCGTTCAACGCGCATTGATCAGTGCGTCCGCGTCGGCTTTTCGTGCCAGGGATCGGCGGTATCGGGCCTTCCGGACAAGGCCAGCTTCGTTCGGCTGCGCTCTCTTTGCGCGACGATCTTGCCACGCGCTATCACGCAGAGCCGGTCCGCTCTCAGCCTTATCGCCTCGATCGGGTCGGCGGCGTCGAGCACGACGAGGCTCGCTCGCTTGCCGACCGCCAATCCGAGATGGTCGAGGCCCATGATGGCGGCGTTTACATGGGTCACCATGTCGAAGCAGCGCGCCATGTCGGCGGGGCTCGACATCTGCGCCACATGAAGCCCCATGAAGGCGACGTCCAGCATGTCCGCCATGCCCAGCGAATACCAGGGGTCGAGCACGCAATCCTGGCCCCAGCCGACGCGAATGCCAGCCTTCAGCATCTCCGGCACGCGGGTCAGGCCACGCCGCTTCGGATAGCTGTCGTGGCGACCTTGCAGCATGATGTTGATGAGCGGATTGGGGATGGCCGAAACGCCGGCTTCCGCGATCAGCGGCAGCAGTTTGGACACGTAGTAGTTGTCCATCGAATGCATGGAGGTGAGATGCGAGCCCGTCACGCGCCCCTGTAGGCCGAGCCGCTGCGTCTCACAGGCCAGTTGCTCGATGTGGCGCGACAGCGGGTCGTCCGTCTCGTCGCAATGCATGTCGACCATCAATCCGCGTTCGGCGGCGATCTCGCACAGTTCCGTCACCGAGCGCGTGCCGTCGGCCATGGTGCGCTCGAAATGCGGAATGCCGCCGACGATATCGACGCCGAGGTCGAGCGCGCGGATCGTGTTCGTGCGCGCATTGGGCGAACGGTAAAAACCGTCCTGCGGGAAGGCGACAAGTTGCAGATCGATATAGGGCGCGACGGTCTTCTTCACGTCGAGCAGCGCCTCGACCGCCAGAAGCCGGTCGTCGCAGGTGTCGACATGGGTGCGGATGGCAAGCAGGCCCTTGGCCACCGCCCAATCGCAATAGGCGAGTGCCCGCTCCCTGACCGCTTCGTGAGTGAGAAGCGGCTTCAGTTCACCCCACAGCGCAATGCCTTCCAGCAGCGTGCCCGAGGCATTGATGCGCGGAATGCCGAGGCTCAGCGTCGCGTCCATATGGAAATGCGGATCGATGAAGGGTGGCGAGACGAGATCGCCAGCCGCGTCGATGACCGTTGGTGCCTCGGCCTCAAGCTTGGGTTCGATCGCAGCGATGGTTTCGCCGCGAACGCCGATATCGGCCACCCTGCCGTCGGTCAGGGTGCCACCCCGAACAATGAGGTCGAACGCCATTGGCGGCGTTTATTCCGGAACCTTGCGCACCGCACCCTTGTCGGCGCTGGTCGCGAAGGCGGCATAGGCGCGAAGCGCCGTAGTCACGTTGCGCTTGCGCGTTTCCACCGGCTGCCAGCCCTTGGCGTCCTGCTCCTTGCGGCGGGCCGCAAGTTCCTCGTCGCTGACCAGGAGATTGACGGTGCGGCCGGGAATGTCGATGGCGATCCGATCGCCGTCGCGTACCAGGCCGATCGCACCGCCGGTCGCGGCCTCGGGCGAGGCATGGCCGATCGACAGGCCGGAAGTGCCGCCGGAGAAGCGGCCGTCGGTCAACAGCGCGCAGGCCTTGCCCAGTCCTTTCGACTTCAGATAGCTGGTCGGGTAGAGCATTTCCTGCATGCCCGGGCCGCCCTTCGGACCCTCGTAGCGGATGACGACGACATCGCCGGCGACGACCTCGTTGCTGAGAATGGCCTTCACCGCCGCATCCTGGCTCTCATAGACCTTGGCCGGGCCGGTGAAGGTCAGGATCGACTCGTCCACGCCGGCGGTCTTCACCACGCAACCATCGAGCGCGATGTTGCCCTTGAGCACGGCCAGGCCGCCATCTTTCGAGAACGGATGCTCGGCCGAGCGGATGACGCCCTTTTCACGATCGAGGTCGAGATCGTCCCAGCGACGGTCCTGACTGAAGGCAACTTGTGTCGGCACGCCGCCCGGCGCGGCCATATAGAATTTGCGGACATTCTCCGCCGTGGAGCGCGAGACGTCCCAGCGGTCCAGTGCTTCGCCCATCGTCGCGCTGTGCACGGTCGGCAACTCGTTGTGGATCAGCCCGGCTTTATCGAGCTGGCCGAGGATCGCCATGATGCCACCGGCGCGATGCACGTCTTCCATGTGCACGTCGGCCTTGGCGGGCGCGACCTTGCTCAGCACCGGCACCTTGCGCGACAGGCGGTCGATATCGTCCATGGTGAAGTCGATACCGCCTTCCTGAGCGGCGGCGAGGATGTGCAGCACTGTGTTGGTCGAACCGCCCATGGCGATATCCAGTGCCATTGCGTTCTCGAAGGCCTGCTTGGAGGCGATGTTGCGCGGCAACACGCTTTCATCTTCCTGTTCGTAATAGCGCTGGGCGAGGTCGACGACGAGATGGCCGGCTTCGACGAACAGCCGCTTGCGGTCGGCATGGGTGGCAAGTGTCGAGCCGTTGCCGGGCAGTGACAGCCCGAGCGCCTCGGTCAGGCAGTTCATCGAATTGGCGGTGAACATGCCCGAGCACGAGCCGCAGGTCGGGCAGGCCGAACGCTCGATGACCTTTACCTCTTCGTCGGAAACCTTGTCGTCGGCAGCGGCGACCATCGCGTCGATCAGGTCGATCGCGGTCACCTTGTCCTTCCAGACGACCTTGCCAGCTTCCATCGGGCCGCCGGAAACGAAGACGGCCGGAATGTTGAGCCGCATCGCAGCCATCAGCATGCCGGGGGTGATCTTGTCGCAGTTGGAAATGCAAACCATGGCGTCGGCACAGTGCGCGTTGACCATGTATTCGACGCTGTCGGCGATGATCTCGCGGCTCGGCAGCGAATAAAGCATGCCGTCATGGCCCATGGCGATGCCATCGTCGACGGCGATGGTGTTGAACTCCTTGGCGACGCCGCCGGCGGCTTCGATCTCGCGCGCGACAAGCTGGCCGAGATCCTTAAGATGGACGTGGCCCGGTACGAATTGCGTGAAGGAATTGACCACCGCGATAATCGGCTTGCCGAAATCCGAGTCCTTCATGCCGGTGGCGCGCCATAGGCCGCGGGCGCCAGCCATGTTGCGGCCATGAGTGGTGGTTCGGGAGCGATAGGGAGGCATGGGTACTGTCCTTGACGCCTGTGCGGCACGTTCCTGTGCGATAAAGGTAGATAGGAAGCTGGCGTTATATACGCCATGGTCCAGTCTGGCCACGGTTTTGCAATGCGCCAGTTTTATGCTCTCTCAAGGGCACGGCCGATTTATTTCACGGCCGTTGTCGGATTGCCGCGTCAAGGGCCGTCCTTTGAGCAACGGCAAGGCAAAGGAAGCCGTTCTGCCGACGGGAGAGGCCGCGGCCAACGCCAATCGCATCAAGGAGAAGGTCATGCAGAAAATCAGCCCATGCCTGTGGTTCCGCAACGAGGCCGAAGAGGCCGTCGACTTCTACGTCTCGATCTTTCCGAACGCGAAGAAGGGAGAAGTGCTGCGGAGTGGCGAAAGCGGCCCCGGACCGGCTGGCAGCGTCGTGCTGGTGAACTTCGAGCTGTTTGGCCAGTCGTTTCAGGCCCTGAACGGCAACTCGGATGAGACCTTCAACAATTCAGTATCGCTCTCCGTTGACTGCAAGGACCAGGCTGAGGTCGACCACTACTGGGAAAAGCTGATTGATGGTCGCGGCAAGGGGCTCGCCTGCAGCTGGCTCAAGGACCGCTATGGCGTCGCCTGGCAAATCGTGCCGGAACTGCTGCCGAGACTGCTCATTGATCCCGACAAGGCCAAGGCCGCGCGCGTCATGGCTGCAATGATGAAGATGGTCAAGATCGATGTTGCCACGATCGAGGAAGCTGCGCGGGGTTAATTTTCAACTCCAGCTTGCTCAAACAAACAGGGCGCCGGATTGCTCCGGCGCCCTGTTTTCATTCGCATCGTCCGGCGGATTATTCAGCCGCGACCGGCGCCGGAGTCGCCTGCTGCTCTTGAGCGTGGCCCCGGTGCGCCAGGAAGGTATAGAACATCGGCACCACGAACAGCGTGAAGCAAGTGCCCACCAGGATGCCGGTGAAGATCACCAGGCCCATCGAGTAACGCGCGGCGGCGCCGGCGCCCTGGGCGATGATCAGCGGCACGACGCCCAGCGCCATGGCTGCGGTGGTCATCAGGATCGGGCGCAGGCGAACCTTGGCCGAAGCGATGATCGCCTGGGGGATCGACAGGCCATGCTCCTCGCGCTGCTGGTTGGCGAATTCGACCAGCAGAATGCCGTGCTTGGTGATCAGGCCGATCAGCGTGATCAGACCGACCTGCGTGTAGATGTTCAGCGTACCGAGCCCGAGGTTGAGCGGCACAATCGCGCCGAAGATCGACAGCGGCACCGACATCATGATGATGAGCGGATCGCGGAAGCTTTCGAACTGCGCCGCCAGCACCAGATAAATCACGATGATGGCCGCGATGAAGGCGATGATGATCGTGTTGCCCTGTTCCTTCTCCTGCCGCGATTGGCCAGAGTAGTCGAGGAAGAAGCTGTCAGGCATGGTCTGCTTGGCGATGGTTTCGATCGTCTGCAAGCCGTCGCCGGTGGTTACGCCGGGCATCGGCAGAGCGGTGATCGTCGCCGAGTTCAACTGGTTGAACTGCTCGATCGCCGCCGGCGCCGCATTGGTCGTGATTTTGACCACCGAAGTCAGCGGCACCATGTCGCCCGTCACGCTGCGCACGAAATAGTCGCCGAGCTTTTCGGGGTTGTCGCGATAGATCTGCGGCACCTGCGGGATGATCTTGTAGGCGTTGGAGTCACGGTCGAACTTCGCCACTTCGTTGCCGCCCACCAGCAGCGTCAGCGTCCGGCCGATGTCGCTGATCGGAATGTTGAGTGCTGCCGCGCGGTCGCGATCGATGGTGATCGAGGTCTGCGGCGAGTTGTACGACATCGAATTCTGCACGACGATGAAGCGACCGGAGGCCTGGGCCTTCTGCTTGATCTCCTCGGCAACCTCGAACACCTTCGCGGATTCTCCGGTCGAGCGAACCACGACGGCGATCGGCAGGCCGCCGCCGGAGCCCGGCAATGTCGGCGGGGCGAAAACGAAGGCTTCCACACCGGCGACCTTCTTCAGGCGCTCGGTGATGTCGGCCTGGATCTGCTTGGACGAGCGTGCCCGTTCGGCCCAGTCCTTGAAGGCGAAGCCGACGAAGGCGCTGTTGGTTGCGCTGCCGAAGGCAACGGCGGAGAACAAGGCGCGCGTTTCGGGAATGTCCTTCACCAGGCCGAGCATCTGGTTGACATACGCTTCGGTGTAATCCGAGGTGGCGTATTGCGGCCCCGTCACGATCGAAAGCAGGAAGCCCTGATCTTCTTCGGGTGCCAACTCGGTCGAGGTCTTGGTGAACATGAAGCCGGTCACCCCGACCAGGGCGATGACGATGAGCAACGTCACCCACCGGGCCTGCAGTGATCTGGTGACCAGACGCTCATAGACGTTCTCGATCCGCGTGAACGTGCCGTCGACGATCTTCTGGAAACGGCTGTGCGAGCCTGCCTTGAGAAGGCGCGCCGACATCATCGGGGTGATGGTCACGGCGATGATGCCGGAAATGACCACAGCGCCTGCCAGCGTCACCGCGAATTCACGGAACAGCGAGCCGGTCAGGCCGCCGGTGAAGGCGAGTGGCGCGAACACCGCGGCCAGCGTGATCGTCATGGCCACGACCGGCGAGAAGATTTCGCGCATGCCGGCGAAGGCGGCCTGCATGGGCGTCATGCCTTCTTCGATGTGGCGGTGGACGTTCTCCACCACAACGATCGCGTCGTCGACGACCAGACCGATGGCCAGAACCATGGCCAGCAGCGAAAGCAGGTTGATCGAGTAGCCCATGAAATAGAGGATGAAGCAGACGCCGATCAACGACAGCGGGATCGTGATGATCGGCATCAGCACCGAACGGAACGAGCCGAGGAACAAGAGGATGACGACCACGACGATGGCGACGGCCTCGGCGATGGTCTTGTAAACCTCGTCGATGGAGGCGCTGATCTGTTCCGTCGAATCGTAGACGACCTGGATCGTCATGCCCTTCGGCAGCGTTTCCTGAATGACCGGCACCAGCTTTTGGACCGCGCTCGCCGTCGTCAGCGGGTTGGCTGCCGGCGTCGGGAAGATGGCCAGGAAGGTACCCGGCTTGGCGTTGAAGGTCACGCGTGTGTCGGTGTTCTCGGCACCGAGCTCGACACGGGCCACGTCGCGCAGGCGCACGACATTGCCGCCGACCGAGCGAATGGGCAGCGCCGAAAAAGCTTCCGGCGTCTGCAGCGTCGAACGCACGGTGATCGACGAGATCACATACTCGTTCTCGGTTTTTCCGGGGGCGGAGAGGAAGTTCGAGTTGTTGATGGCACTGACTACTTCCGCGGCGGTGACGCCGCGGGAAGCCAGCTTGACCGGATCGATCCATACCCGCATCGAATATTGCTGGGCACCGAAGATCTTGACGTCGGCGACGCCTTCGACCGTGGTGATGCGCGGGCGCACGACACGTTCGATGTACTCGGTCAGCTGCTCCTTGGTCATGTTCGGATTCTGCATCGAGATGTACATCATCGCGAAGGAATCGCCCGTGCCCTTGACGATGACCGGGTCCTTGGCTTCCGAAGGCAGGTCGCCGCGCACGCCCTGTACCTTCGACAGCACTTCGGCCAGTGCGACATCCGGGTTGGCGCCGAGCTTCATCTTAACCGTCACCGTGCTGGCCGAAGGCGCGCTCGATGAGGTGACGTAGTCGATGTTTTCCGTCGAGGCGACGGCGCGCGCGATCGGGGCCGAGATGAAGCCCTGGATCAGGTCGGCGCTGGCGCCCGGATAGGCGGTCGTCACCGTGATCGCGGTTTCTTCGACCTTCGGATACTGCCGGATCGCGAGGTTGAAGATGCCCTGAAGCCCGACGAGCAGGATCATGGCACCCAGCACCGTCGACAGGACGGGCCGTTTGATGAACAGATCGGAGAAACTCATTGGGCGGAAGCCTTCTTCTCGACCGGCTTGCTGGGGTCGATCGTGTTGTCGACCTTGACGTGGGTGCCGTTGCTCAACCGGTTCTGACCGGCGGTGACGACATCGTCGCCCGCCTTGACGCCCTCGACGATTTCGGCGACGCCGCCGAAGCGACGGCCAACCTTGACGAAGACCTGATTGGCGACGAGGGCAGGGCCTTCAGCGGCCGGCTTCTGCTCGGATGCCGCCGCAGCGCCCGTGGCGGGCTTGGCTTCAGCGGCCTTGTCGGCGGGCTGTGCCGCTGCGTCTTTGGGCTTGGCCGGAACGACGACATAGATGTAGTCGCCATAGAGGCTGGTGGTCAGCGCCGTCTGCGGAACGGTCAGGACATTGTCCTCCTTCGGCAGTTCGACGCGCACCTGCACGAACTGGCCGGGGCTCAGCCGTCCTTCCGGATTGTCGATGCGCGCGCGCACCGAAACCAGTCGGCTCGCCGGGTCGATCTTGGGATCGATACCGGTGACCACGCCCTTGAACGACAAGGCGTCCGACGTCGGGCCAAAGCTGACCGGCTGGCCGACCTTCAGCTTCTCACGCTGCTGTTCGGGAACAGTGAAGTCGACGCGCATCGTATCCATATCCTGCAGGGTGACGATGGCGTTGCCGGGCTGCACGAACTGGCCGAGGTCGATCTTCGGGATACCGGCAATGCCGGCGAACGGTGCCTTCAGCAGCTTGAGGTCGGCCGTTGCCTGCGCCTTCGCAACCTGCGCGATCGAGGTCTCGGCATTGGCATTAGCGGTGTCGAGCGCGGATTCGGTACCGACGCCGGTCTTGCGCAGTGCTTGGGCACGAACCAGCGCCTGCTGGTCGAGCGTTGCCTTGGTCTTGGCTGCGGCAAGGTCCGCCTGTTCGACGGCGTCGTCGAGCCGAACCAGAAGCTGGCCGCTCTCGATGCGGTCATTGGCCTTGAACATGATTTCCTTGACCACGCCCGACGTTTCCATCGTCAGGTCGACGCCCATCGAGGCGCCAACCGTGCCGATCGCCTCGACGCCGGGCGTCCAGGTGGTCGGCTCGACTTTGTTGGCCGAAACCGTCAGCACATTGACCGGCATGTTGGCGAAGAACTGGGCGATCATCTTGTCGCGGAAGAAATTGAACCAAACAATGCCGCCGGCCACCAAGGCCACCAGGACAAGCAGGATGAAACGGAGGATGTAGCGCTTGATCATGGGATCCCTCGAGCGGCGCGTGGCAATTACAATCGAATCAAAAATAGCCAGGCGCGCATCGTGCGAAAACCCGGCCGACATTTTTCGACGCCTTACTGTACCGTCTGGACGGTCTTGTCAATTGCGCCTAGCATGCCTTATAGGCGGGATAGATGAAGAAACAGCGAGCAAATTCACGCGAAAAGATACTCGCGGCGGCAGCCGACGTGGCTCGGGAATCGGGGCCAGGCAATTTGTCGCTGGACGCCGTGGCCCAACGCGCCGGCGTCTCCAAAGGCGGTCTTCTCTATAATTTCCCGACCAAGGCCAAGCTGATGCAGGCGTTGGTCGAGCACTATCTCCAGGAGTTCCAGGAAGCGCTGGAAACGACCCGGAAAGCCTGTGGCCAGGGCAATCTTCTGGCCGCTTACGTGAAGCTCTCGGCAAAGAAGTTCGAAGAAGATCAGCCGCCATCCTCATGGATATTCTCGGCGATTGCCGAGGATCCCGATTTTCTGGCGCCCATGCGCATCTTCCAGCGCCAGCTCTTCGACCGGCTGAAAGCGGAAACGCCCGATTTCGAAGCACTGCTGCTCACCTACTTTGCCGTCGAGGGGATGCGCAGCGCTAACCTCTTCGACTTCCAGGTCCTGTCCGAACAGGAGCGCCGCTCCTTGGTCACGTCGTTGTTGTCGGTCGCCAAGGGCAACCTCGCCCCTGTCCCCGCGCAAGCGCTCAACTGATCGGCGATTGGCCAGCGGCGTCAGTGCGTCGGGGCGTCCTTCGGTGGCAGCGGAAAACTCATCCTGAACAACGCGCCGGGACGGCCGTCGAGCACTTCGATGCGGCCGCCATGCAACTGCATGATCTCCTGCACGAGATTGAGGCCAAGCCCGGCGCCATGGTCATGCGGGCGTAGGCGGTAGAAGGGCTGGAAGATCTTCTCGCGCTCGCCTACCGGCACGCCTTCGCCTTCGTCGAGAATCTCGATGACCGCCGGCCGGGTGACGCCGATGGTGATCCTGCCCCGATTGCCGCCATGCTCGATGGCGTTCTGCACCAGGCTGGTGACGGCGCGTTCGATCGAGGCGCGGTCGCCTGTCGCAGGCAGTGTTTCGACCATCGGTTCGAACGCCATTTCATAGCCCGACGAAAAGGCCATTGGCGCAAGGTCGACGACGACGCTGCGGGCAATCTCGACCAGGTCGAGCGGGCCGAAGCGTTCGACCTGCCGGCCGAGCCGCTGCAGGTCGAGGAGCTGGTCGGTCAGCGTCGACAGCCGGGCGGCATCGCGCAGCACCCTGGCCCGTTCCGGTGTCGGCGGCAGCGAAGCGACGCGCGTGTTGAGGATGGCAACCGGCGTGCGCAGTTCATGTGCCGCGTCGGTCAGGAAGCGGCGGTGGCGTTCGTAACCGGTGTCGAGGCGCACCAGAGCGTCGTTCACCGCATTCACCAGCGGCGTGACCTCGGTCGGAACATCCTTCAGCGGCAGCTGCACGCCGCGCTTGTCGATGTCGATCTGTCCGGCTTCGCTGGCCGCAGCGCCAAGACCCCTCAGCGCACCGCGCACCACCCACGGCGTCACGAAAAGAGTGGCAAGAGCCATCACGCCAACCACCGGTAGGATCACGACCAGGAAAAAGTCCCATCCGGCCAGCGCCATCCGGGTCCAGGAAAGCTTGCCATCCGTGCCGGCCAGGATCTGCACCGTGCCGGCCCCGGTGTCGTCTTCCCAAGCGACGATGCCGGCTGGTCGGTCGGCCTTGCCCATCGTCCAGGAAAAGCGTGCGTCGCTGATGTTGTCGAGCTGGTTGGCGAACGGTGCCATTGCCGGCGGGATCGTGCCTTCCCTCAGCATGTTGCCCTGTTTGTCGCGCACCACGTACCAGAGGTTCTTCTCGGTCTTGCGCAGCTCGGCAAGCTCGCGGGTCGGTTTCAGTATCAGCTTGCCGCCGGCGTCTCTGCTCAGCGCATCCTTGATCACGTCGGCCGTGCCGCCCTCATAGTCATTCATGTTGGCGGCGCCGAACATGACCAGCGCCACCAGAAGCAGCGGAATGAGCAGCGTGATCAGGATGCCCTGCAGCACGGCGATGCGCAGGACAAGGCTCCATTTCAGCGAGCGCGGACGGCGGGGCTTGCGCAAGATCATGACGTTTCGCGCAACAGGTAGCCGACGCCGCGCACACCGTTGATGGTGACGCCGACGCCGGCCTCGGCCAGCTTGCGGCGCAGGCGCGAGACATGGGTGTCGAGCGCGTTGGACTGGATTTCGTCATCCAGACCGAACACGGCCTCCATGAGCGTCTCCCGCTGCACCATGCGGCCCATGCGCCGCATCAGTGCCTCCAGAACCAGGAGTTCGCGGCGCGGCAGGGCCAGCGGTTCGCCGCGGATGGTGGCCTCGCGGTGGCCGACGTCGAAGGCAAGATCGCCGGCGCGGATCACTTGCGAATGCACGGCGGCCGGCCGGCGCAACAGTGCGCGCAGCCTGGCCATCAGTTCCTCGAAGGCGAACGGCTTGGCCAGATAATCGTCGGCGCCGACATTCAACCCGTCGACCTTGTCGGCGGTGTCGCCACGCGCCGTCAAAACCAGAACCGGCGTGGCACTGCCGCCAACACGCAGTTTGGTCACCAGCGAAAGCCCATCGCCGTCCGGCAACTGGCGGTCGAGCAAGACCGCGTCGTAGTTGTCGAGCGCGATGAAATCCTCGGCCTCGATCAGCGAAGCGGCATGATCCACGACCATGTCATGCCGCTTCAGCGCCACGCGCAGTGCTGCTGCCATTTCCGGTTCGTCTTCGACCAAAAGGATACGCATCGCCGTCTCTTTTACTGAAGTCAGATGCGGCCCGCTACGATCTCTACATTGCGTCAGCATGGCAAAAAATTTCGGGTTCGAAGCATCGAAATTCGTTGCGACCCGCAGATTTTCGCAATGTTTGCGCAATCCAGCGGCCGCAAACAGCGCCCCATCGGCTGGCGTTCGATTCGCCGGCAGTTCGATTTCGGATCGAGGATGGATATGCAAACCAACGATGCTTTCTCTTTTCTGATGGCCTGGGCGGCGGCGCCATTCAGAATTGGATCGGTAACCCCTTCCAGTGCCACTTTGTCGGCGCTGATGACCAAGGAAGTCGGTCCGGACACCGGTCCGGTCCTGGAACTTGGACCCGGCACAGGGCCTTTCACGCGTGCCTTGATCGAAAAAGGCGTCAGGGAAAACGACCTGACCCTGATCGAGGCCGACAGCGACTTCGCCGCCATGCTCACCAAGCGTTTTCCGGCGGCGCGCATTTTCGAAATGGATGCGACGGGGCTGCGCCATATGGCGCTGTACAACGGCCCAGTGCTGGGCGCCGCGATCAGCGGCTTGCCGTTCCGGTTGATTTCGCCGCGCCGTACGCGGCTGATCCTGGAAGGCGTCTTCGCCAACCTGCGCCCCGGTGCCTCGCTTTACCAGTTCACGCTCGGTCTGCGTTGTCCGATCGACCAGACATTGCTCGACCAGCTCGACCTTCGTGCTACGCGGATTGGCCATACCTTGCTCAATTTCCCACCGGCCACCGTCTATCGCATCAGCCGCATTCCGGTCACCAAGTCCTACGATTGGCGCTACGCGTGACCGGGCCGGTTCCAGCCATCCTGAGCTTTGGTCTTCTGGGCGTGTTCTGTATCGCGTCCGTCGAGAAGATCTTCCCGGCGCCGCCGTCCCATATCGTCCTGCTGTTTCTCGGCATGACGGCGGCGCCGGATATGGGCTGGCTGGCGCTGTTGCTCGCCGTCACCGTTACCGGTTCCATCCTCGGGTCGCTGTTCTGGTACCTGTTGGGGCGTCGGCTCGGTGAAGCGCGCGCCGAAGCGCTGGTCGGGCGTTTTGGCAAATATGTCTTCCTGCCGCCGACGGCCTACCGCAAGCTGGCGGAGGCCTATCGCCGCAATGCCTTTCGGGCCTCGCTGGTGGCGCAGCTGGTGCCGACCGTGCGCAACTATCTCGGCATTGGCGCCGGCGCGCTGCGTCTGGCGGTGCTCCCTTTCGCTGCCGCAACTTTACTCGGCGCTGTGCTCTGGAATTCCGCGTTCCTCAGTCTCGGCTATCTGATGCGCGGGGGCGACCACAATCTGGTCTCCGTCGGGTTCCGCATCATCGTCATGGTCGTTGTCGTCGAAGTGCTTTTCTTCCTAGGATTGCGTTACCGGGCGGTGCGTCGGCGCAGCGAGGAAGCAGTCCACGGTTGAGCGCTGACGATCGCGCTTGACCGCTTTCCTTCGCGCTCCCGCCAGTGTTTATTCGGCGGCATGGCATTCACTCTCCGGCAGCTTCAGTTCTTTGTCGCCGTTGCGGATCAGGGTTCGGTTTCCCGCGCGGCGCAGAAACTCTCCATATCGCAATCCTCCGTCACCGAAGCGGTCAAGGAACTGGAGACCGATCTTGGCGTCGAGCTTTTCGAGCGCCATTCGCGTGGCCTCAACATCACGCATAAGGGACACCAGTTCCTGCGCCACGCCACCAAGATCCTGTCCGACGTGTCGGATGCACGGCGCACCTTCCTGGGTGAACAGGCTGCAACCAAAGGCCGGCTCCAGCTCGGCGTCACCTCGATGGTCGCCGGCTATGTGCTGTCCGATATCCTGGCGCGATACCGCCGTGCCTACCCCGGCGTCGAGATTTCGGCGATCGAGGACAATGGCGACTATCTCGAACACCTCCTGGTCGGCGGCAAGCTGGACGTCGCGGTCATGGTGATCTCGAACCTGCGCGATCGCACCGCGCTTCAGTCGGAAATCCTCGAAGTTTCGGCCTATCGCTTGTGGATGCCGCTTGGCCACAAGCTGAACGGCGCCGACATCATCGGCGTCGACGACATTGTCAGCGAACCGCTGATCATGCTGACCATCGACGAGATCGAGGAGAATACAGGCAAGCTGCTGGCCGCCATCGGCGCCAAGCCGCATGTCGCCTTCCGCACGCGATCGGTGGAGGCGGTCCGCAGCCTCGTCGCGACCGGAGCCGGCGTCGCGCTGCTGCCGGACCTGATCTACAGGCCGTGGTCCTTGGAAGGCGACCGCATTGAATCGCGGGATGTCTCGGGTTCGCTGCCGGTGGTGCAGGTAGGCATGGTCTGGCGGCGCGGATCCGGCCTGCCGCAGCCGGCGCGCGACTTCATCGGCATCGCGCAGTCACAGCGCACCATACGCCAGCGAACATAGTCGCGCGGGCTGCTTGCAGACCATCGCCTCAGGCAAGCAGTGCCCGCCTCAAAGCCGATTTCCCCGGTCGGCGACGCCGATGGCTTCCGCCCTGAACGGGCCGCTCGGCGCGGCCTCGAAGCGACCTGCTCCAGCAAGCCTGACGGCACGCCGGAAGGTGGGGCACTCCATGGGGTGAGGGGCGGGGCACCGTGCCGCGTGGCGCAGCCCGTCGCGCATCGCGATCAGACGCTGGATGGTGCGGTCCAGTTCGTCCGCCTTGGCGACAAGCCTCGCGCGGTCGAACGCTGGCAGGCCATTGGGCTTCAGCATCTTGCCGATTTCGTCGAGCGCGAAACCGCCGGCGCGACCAAGCGCGATCAGGGCGAGCCGCTCCAGCACGGACGGGTCGAACAGGCGGCGCAGGCCCTTGCGGCCGATCGAGGCGATGAGGCCTCTTTCCTCGTAGTAGCGGAGTGTCGAGGCCGGCAGACCGGCACGGCGCGAGACCTCGACGATATCCATGTCTTTCATGCTTGACCTCAAGTCGACTTGAATTCGTAAAGTGCCCCCGACGACAAATTTGCGCAACGCGAAGCGAGATACCGATGTCCGAATCCAAGCAGTCGAACGCGCAGCAGGCCGATCTCTGGAATGACGCCAGCGGCAAGGCCTGGGTCGAACTGCAGCCGGTGCTCGACCAGGTGCTGGAGCCGTTCGAGCGTTTGCTGGCGGACATCGCCGATCCTGGCGTGGGAGACACTGTTCTCGACGTCGGCTGCGGCGCCGGCGCCACCACCATGGCGATGGCCCGCAGGATCGGCGTCTCCGGGCACTGCACTGGTCTCGACATCTCGCAGCCGCTGGTCGCCCTGGCGACTGCGCGCGCGAAGGCGCAAGGTCTGGCGAATGCCTCGTTCGTCCGGGGTGATGCACAGATCTACGCGCTCGACGCCGCCCGCTTCGACGCGGTCATCTCGCGGTTCGGCGTCATGTTCTTCGATGACCCGATTGCCGCCTTCGCAAACGTCAGGAAAGCAACGCGATCCGGCGGAAAACTGGCGTTCGTTGCGTGGCGCAGCCCCGCGGACAACGATTTTATGACGGCCGCCGCGCGGGCGGCGATGCCGCTCCTGCCGCCCAGGCCGGCATTCGATCCGGATGCTCCCGGACAGTTCGCCTTTGCGGACGCTGGCAGGGTCGAGAGCATCCTGCGGGCGAGTGGCTGGTCGGCGATTGGAATCGAGCGGGTGGACATGGCCTGCCAGATGGCCGAAGGCGACCTTTTGACCTACGTAACACGGATGGGGCCGGTCGGCGCTGCCCTGCGCGAGGTGGACGAGGCAACCGCCGCAAGGGTCAAGGCTGTCCTGATCCCGGCATTCGCTCCCTATCTGAAGGACGGCACCGCGCGCTTCACCGCCGCCAGCTGGCTGGTCACCGCACAGTCCTGAAACGGGTATCGTGGCGGCGAGGCGGTATCGGAAAAACCGATATCGCCTTTCTGATAAATGAATTTGCGAAAGCTTCGATTTCACGACACCTTCCTCATCAGGGAGCAAAGCCGCCGTCAGAGCGCGGCCCCTGCAGATGGGAGACGACGATGAATTCATTCCTGAAATCATGCACTGCCCTGACGATTGCGCTGACCTTCGCTGGCCAGGCCGTCGCGCAGGAAGCCCTCAAGGAAGTGGGCAAGGGGGAAGGCAAGCTCAACATCGTTGCCTGGCCCGGCTATATCGAGCGCGGCGAGACCGACAAGGGCTATGACTGGGTCACGGATTTCGAGAAGAAGACGGGCTGCAAGGTCAACGTCAAGACCGCCAACACCTCCGACGAGATGGTGTCGCTGATGAATGAAGGCGGCTTCGACCTCGTCACCGCCTCGGGCGACGCGTCGTTGCGCCTGGTTGCCGGCAAGCGCGTGCAGCCCATCAACACCGATCTGATCCCGAGCTGGAAGACCGTCGACGACCGCATCAAGGATGCGCCATGGTTCACGGTCGACAGCAAGCACTATGGCGTGCCCTATCAATGGGGTCCCAACGTGCTGATGTACAACACCAAGGTTTTCAAGGACGCACCGAAGAGCTGGAACATCGTCTTCGAGGAGCAGACCCTGCCGGACGGCAAGTCCAACAAGGGGCGTGTCCAGGCCTATGACGGCCCGATCCACATCGCCGATGCTGCCAACTATCTGATGTTCCACAAGCCGAACCTTGGCATCAAGAGCCCCTACGAGCTCAACGAGGACCAGTACAAGGCTGCGCTCGACCTGCTGCGCGTGCAGCGCACTTTGGTCGGCCGCTATTGGCACGATGCCGCCATCCAGGTCGATGACTTCCGCAACGAAGGCGTCGTCGCCTCGGGCTCCTGGCCGTTCCAGGTGAACACGCTGGTTGCCGCCAAGCAGCCGGTCGCCTCGACCATTCCGGAAGAAGGCGCCACCGGCTGGGCCGACACCACCATGATGGAGGCTGACGCTGCCAACCCGAACTGCGCCTATATGTGGCTCGAGCATTCGCTGTCGCCGAAGGTGCAGGGTGATGTCTCCGCCTGGTTCGGCTCGCTTCCCGTCGTGCCGGCCGCCTGCAAGGGCAACGAGCTCCTGACCGACGAAGGCTGCAAGACCAACGGCTTCGACCAGTTCGACAAGATCAAGTTCTGGCGCACCCCGGTCTCGAAATGTGCGAGCCAGAACGACCAGTGCGTGCCCTATTATCGCTGGGTCTCGGACTATATCGGCGTCATCGGCGGGCGCTAACCTCCCAACCCTCCCCTGCCGGGGAGGGTCGCCCCGCAGGGGCGGGTCGGGAGCCTCGGCGGACCTGAGCTTTCACCCGCCCTTCGGCGCAGCCTCTCTGGATAGAGAGGCAGTCGCGTCGGCCCTCAGCCTTTGAACAGGCGGGCAGGCATGATCTTATTACTCAATGATCGAAACCACGATGACCCCAGCAGTTTCCTTTCAGAAAGTGGCTCGTCATTTCGGCGCGGTGAAGGCTGTCGACGCGCTTGATCTCGACATCGTGGCAGGCGAATTCTTCGCCATGCTCGGTCCGTCCGGCTCGGGCAAGACCACCTGCCTGCGCCTGATCGCCGGGTTCGAACAGCCGACCGCCGGCACCATCTCCATCTTCGGAGAGCGGGCCGAGGGTGTTCCGCCCTATCGACGCAATGTGAACACCGTCTTCCAGGATTACGCTCTGTTCCCGCACCTCAACGTGCTCGACAACGTCGCCTACGGGCTGATGGTCAAGGGCATCGGCAAGACCGAGCGGCACAAGGCGGCGGAAGAGGCGCTGGCGCTCGTGCAATTGCCGGGCTACGGCGCCAGGCGCCCCGGCCAGCTTTCCGGCGGTCAACGCCAGCGCGTTGCGCTCGCTCGTGCCCTCGTCAACCAACCCAAGGTGCTGCTGCTTGACGAACCGCTCGGCGCGCTCGACCTCAAGCTGCGCGAGAACATGCAGGAAGAGCTGAAATCGCTGCAGAAAGCGCTCGGCATCACCTTCGTCTTCGTCACCCATGACCAGGGCGAGGCGCTGTCGATGGCCGACCGAGTCGCCGTCTTCAACGACGGCAAGATCATGCAGGTCGGCTCACCGCAGGAAATCTATCAGCGGCCGAAGACCCGTTTCGTCGCCGATTTCGTCGGCTCCTCCAACATGTTGCCGCCCGATTTCGTGCAGCGCTATTGCGGCCAGCGGCGCTGGGGCAGCCTGCGCCCGGAGGCGATCCGTGTCGCCCGCGCGGCCACCGGCGAAGCGGTTCAAGCGCGGGTTTCCGGCGTCAGCTATCTGGGTGCCGCAACCCGGCTGGCGCTCGACACCGAAGGCCTGCGCCTGCATGCCAGCGTGCCGTCCGGCACGACGGTCCCGGAGCAGGGCGATGCAGTGGTGCTCACCTTCAACCGCGACGCCATCCATCTGATGGACGAAGCGACATGAGTATCGCCGCCGTCACCGCCACCCGCGATGCGCCGGCCTCGGCCATCCTGCCCGCCCGCGGCGGCATATTGGGGGCGCTGTCCGATCTGTTCTGGCGCCGGCCGCGCTTCCTTTTGGTGCTGATGCTGATGCCGCCGCTGCTTTGGCTCGGCGTCGTCTATATCGGTTCGCTGTTCGCGCTGCTGTTGCAGAGCTTCTTTTCGATCGATGAGTTCTCCGGTCTGGTCAATCGTCAGTTCACGTTGAAGACCTATGCCGACCTGTTCCAGGCGGCCAATTTCGACATCATCGTCCGCACGGTCACGATGGCGACGCTGGTGACGCTGGCCTCCATCGCCGTTGCTTTCCCGATTGCCTACTACGCCGCCCGCTACGCCCAGGGCCGCTGGAAGGCGCTGTTCTATCTCGCGGTGATGCTGCCGCTGTGGTCCAGCTATCTCGTCAAGATCTATGCCTGGAAGCTGATCCTCGCCAAGGAAGGCATTCTCACCTGGTTCCTGGCCAAGCTGCACTTGATGTGGGTTCTCGACGGTTGGCTGGCGCTGCCCTATGTCGGCGGCAACTCGCTGTCGGTGTCGGCCACCGGCACCTTCATCGCCTTTGTCTATGTTTGGCTGCCGTTCATGATCCTGCCGATGCAGGCCGCACTTGAGCGCGTGCCCGGCAATCTGGTCGAGGCTTCGTCCGATCTCGGCGCCTCGCCCGGCCAGACCTTCCGCAACGTGCTGTTCCCGCTGGCGCTGCCGGGCATCGTCGCCGGTTCGATCTTCACTTTCTCCTTGACGCTCGGCGACTACATCATCCCGCAGATCATCGGCACCTCGCGCCTGTTCATCGGCCAGGCCGTCTATTCGCAGCAAGGCACCGCTGGCAACATTCCGCTGGCCGCCGCCTTTGCCGTCGTGCCCATCGTCATCATGGGTGTCTATCTATGGGGTGCCAAGCGAATGGGGGCCTTCGATGCGCTCTGATCGTGGCCAGTCGGCACCCCTTGGCCTGAAGATAGCCGCCGCCTGCGGCCTGCTCTTCCTGCACGTGCCCATCCTGCTCATCTTCGTCTATGCCTTCACGACGGAGGAAAAGAGCTATCAGTGGCCACCGCCCGGCCTGACCACCGAGTGGTTCGCCGTCACCTGGAACCGGCCGGATGTGTGGGCGGCGCTGTCGCTGTCCGTCAGGGTCGCGGCGATCTCGACATTGGTCGCGCTGATCCTCGGCACGCTGTGCGCGGCGGCCGTCTCACGCTCCCGCTTCTTCGGCCGCGAGGCGGTGTCGTTGCTCGTCATCCTGCCGATTGCCTTGCCCGGCATCATCACCGGCATCGCACTGCGCTCGGCCTTCGCGCTCACCGACATCCCGTTCTCGTTCTGGACGATCGTGCTTGGCCACGCCACTTTCTGCGTGGTCGTAGTCTATAACAACGCCGTCGCCCGCTTCCGCCGCACCTCCGGCTCGCTCATCGAGGCCTCCTACGATCTTGGCGCCGACGGGTTCCAGACCTTCCGGCACGTCGTGTTGCCCAACATCGCAACGGCGCTGCTTGCCGGCGGCATGCTGGCCTTTGCCCTGTCCTTCGACGAGGTCATCGTCACCACCTTCACCGCCGGCCAGCAGCAGACGCTACCGATCTGGATGCTGGAGGAACTGATCCGGCCGCGCCAGCGCCCGGTCACCAATGTCGTGGCCATGGTGGTCGTGCTGGTGACGCTGCTGCCCATCCTCTTTGCCTATTACCTCACCCGCGACGGCGACCAGGTCGCCGGGTCGGGCAAATAACGACCTTCGAAAGGGAGACTGTCATGGACACTGAGATGCTGATCGGCGCCACCTTCGAAAAAGGCGCGGAGGCGGAGGAAGCCGTGTTGAACCCGCGCACCGGCGCCACCATCCTCAGCCTGCCGGAGGCAAGCGAAGCGCAGATCGAGCGCGCCGTGGCGGCCGCCGAAAAGGCCTTCGCAACCTGGTCGCGCACCACGCCCGCACAGCGCTCCGCCTATCTTCTCAGGATCGCCGACCGCATCGAGGCCGAGGCCAAGGAATTCGCGGCGCTCGAAGCCCTGAATTGCGGCAAGCCGATCAACGCCGTGCTCAATGACGAGATCCCGGCGATCGTCGACTGCTATCGTTTCTTCGCCGGCGCGGTGCGTTCCATGCCCGGTCAGGTCGCCGGCGAATATCTGCCTGGCCACACCTCGATGGTCCGCCGCGATCCGATCGGCATCGTTGCGTCCATCGCACCGTGGAACTACCCGCTGATGATGGCCGCTTGGAAATTGGCGCCGGCCATTGCTGGCGGTAACACCGTGGTGTTCAAGCCATCGGAGCAGACGCCGCTCACTGCGCTCAAGCTTGCGCGCATTCTGGCTGACATTCTGCCCGAAGGCGTGGTCAACGTCGTGCTCGGTCGCGGCGAAAGCGTCGGCAGCCCGCTGATCAACCACCCCAAGGTCAACATGATCTCGATCACCGGCGACATCGCCACAGGCAAGAAGGTGCTGCAGGCGGCCGCGAAATCGGTCAAGCGCACGCATCTCGAGCTCGGCGGCAAGGCGCCGGTCATCGTCTTCGACGATGCCGACCTCGATGCCGTCGTCACCGGCCTGCGCGCCTTCGGCTACTACAATGCCGGCCAGGATTGCACGGCTGCCTGCCGCGTCTATGCCGGCAAGAAGATCTACGACAAGCTGGTTTCCAAATTGTCGTCGGCGGTCTCGACCATCCGGTACGATCGCCCGGACGATACCGAAAACGAGATCGGCCCGCTGATCTCCAGGCGCCAGCGCGACCGCGTCGCATCCTTCGTCGAACGCGCTTCCGAACTGAAACATATCGAGATCACCACGGGTGGCAAACCCGGAGACAGTTCGGGCTTCTACTTCCAGCCGACCGTCATTGCCGGTGCCTTGCAGGACGATGAGATCGTGCGCCGCGAGGTGTTCGGCCCGGTCGTTTCCGTCACCCGCTTCTCCGATGTCGACGAAGCGGTCGGCTGGGCCAATGACAGCGACTACGGCCTTGCCTCGTCGGTCTGGACCAAGGACGTCTCGCGTGCCATGGCCACCGCCGCCCGCCTGCAATATGGCTGCACCTGGATCAACACCCACTTCATGCTGACCAACGAGATGCCGCATGGCGGCCTGAAGCAGTCCGGCTACGGCAAGGACATGTCACTCTACGCGCTGGAAGACTATACGGCCGTGCGCCACGTCATGGTGGCGCATGGATAAGGTTCTTCTCCCCGTCTACGGGGAGAAGGACGAGGGAGCGCTACTCCACCACGCGGAAGATTTGCCAGAGACTGGAGCCTGACACGACATAGGGCTCCATCTCCTTGCCCCATTTGGTATGCGCGTCGATTTTGCCGATCTTGGCGAAAAACTCCTCCAGCCGGGCGAGACTCTCGACCTGGTGATGGGTCTCGATCGTCGCTTCTCGTGCGCCGATCGATCCGGTCATGATCTGGAATTTGAGATCGGCGATGTTGACCTGTGAGCCGATCTCGCGCTCCCATTTCCGCATCAGCTCGAGCACGGTCTGCTTTTGTCCGAACTTGGCGTCGATCTGCCATCTGGCGCTGAACATGCTGGGGCTCCTCCCGTGATTTGCGGCTCGAAGATCATCCCCGGCCGCTGAAACAGAGCCCATCCCGTTTCGATCGGGATGGGCAGGCTCGTTGTCGATCTATTCGTCCCAGGCTTGCACGACTGTCTGCCGGGCGATGAGACCGTTCTTCAGCTCAAGCATCGCCGCGCAAAAAACCTTGGTGCCGTCCGGGTAGGCGCAGGCTTGCGTGAAGGCGAGGCTGTCGCCCTCGGCGATGGTGGTGTCGACCTTGTGCGTCATCGCACGGCTGCAGATGTCGTCCCAGAAAGTGCTGATTGCCGCGCGGCCGCGGACTTCGCGCGGCTTGCTCGGCGGATTGTTGCGGTCGATCACCCGCACCAGCGCATCGTCGGCGTAGAAGCTCGACAGCAGCTTGCCGTCGCGGCCCTCGATCGCCTTCTTGATCGCTGCGCCATCCACTGCTTTTGTCTTGGTCAGCATTTTGATCTCCATGGCCCGTTTGATCCGGGCGTTCGTGTTGATCGGATGCTGCCCGGCGCGCCTCGCCGGGCAGCTTTTCGTCACTGCGACTTCGCCTTGACGGCGGCGAACAGGTCATCCGTCTGCTTCTTGAAGGTGGCCAGGTCGACCTGGCTGCCGTTGAGCATCGTCGACCAGTGGCGCACGATCGCTGCCATGGCCACGGCCTCCTTGATCTCCTCGTCGCTCGCGCCATTGGCCTTGGCCGCCAACGTGTGGAAGTAGATGCAGTACTGGCAGGGGATCTGCGAAGCCACGGCCAGCCCCATCAGTTCCTTGGTCTTGCCGTCGAGCGCGGTCTTGGGATTGAGCTGAACCCCTTTGATTTCGGCCCAGGCGCCGGCAACGGCAACGTCCGGCAATGTCTTGAACATGTCGGGCACCGAGCCGAACGTGGCCTGGATGTCCTTGTAGGCGGCGGTTGCCGAAGCATCTTCGGCCCGCGCCGGCGTGACGACCAGCAATGCGCCTGCCGCCAATGCAAGCAATCCGGTCTTGCTAATCGATTTCAGCATTTCATCCTCCATTCGCAGCGCCGCAACGGCGACATCGCCTGGCCTGCATGGAGCAAACCGTAGTCCTCAAGGAGCCTGGCCGCTTCGCTCGAAAGCGCCATGGCTGTCATGGCCCGTCCGGGCCAGTGTGCCTGGCCGAAAAAGCCGCCGCAGCCGCCCGCGATGGCAGGTCGAGCTTGAGCAATATGTTGGCGACATGCCGCTTCACGGTATGCTCGCTGAGCTTCAGTTCGGCGGCGATCGCCGCGTTGCTCTTGCCGTCGGCGATAAGGCTCACCACCTCGCTTTCCCGCGCCGTCAGGGTTGCCGGCTCCAAGGGGTGGGTTTTGGGACGGCAGGCCGGTTCCAGATGCTGTTCGGAGGTTGCCTGGACCACCGGCAACGGCTCGCCCAATTCGTCGAGGCTGACGCGGCCCGCGTCGACGAAGTGGAGGCCGGAGCCCACCGCAAGTTCGGCGACCAGCCGCGAAGCGATTATGTCGCCGCGCCCGGCATGGCTGGCGAGTTGCATCGTTACCCTTGCTGTCAGGCCGGTCGGCTGGCCGCGCAATTCGATCTCTCCGACATGCGCGCCCTGCGCGCTCGCCACCCCGATCTGCTGCGCCGCTTCGCGCAACGCCGCCGCGCAGCGTATGGCGCGTGCCGGTCCGTCGAAGCGCGCCATCATCATCTCGCCATGCGTGCCTGCGACGCGCCCGCCATAGCGACCGACCAGCAACCGCCACGTCACGTGGAAGCGCTGGCTCCGCTCACTCCACATGCGGTCGCCAAGCCCGGCCGTGTCGTAGATCCGCGTCGCCAGCAGCGCGGAGAGCACGCGCTCGGTGTCGGCTACCGCCGGTTGGCCGGTTAGGAATTCCTCGACGAGGTCGGCCACCCGGTCGACGTCCCCGGTCCACACCGGATGATCGCGCCCGGGTATCTCGACGAGCCTGGCGCCCGGAATCTTCCTGGCGAGGAAGCGGCTGGCCTCCAGGTCGACGCGCACGTCGTTGCGGCGATGGATCAGCAGCGTCGATGCGCGGATCATCGGGAGGATGCCACGCACGTCGATCCCTGCATTCATGCGGGCGAGTGTAGCTGCGGCAGTCGGGCTGGCCGACAGCCGCTCGAACCGTGCCCACCATTGGATAAAATGCGCATCGTCCACGCGCCCTGGCGCGAAATTCGGCAAGGTTGCGCCAGTGCCCCACGAGGTCTCGGCCGTTTCGATGAAGGCTTCCAGATGCTCTGGCGGCATCACCCATTTGTGGAAATGCGCGTAGCCGCCATAGAGAACCAGCGCCCGCGTTCGCTCCGGATAGGTGGCGGCGAACAGCATCGCCATCGGCGCGCCTTCCGAGGCGCCGAGCAGCGCCGCTCTGCCGCTGCCGGCGGCGTCCATCACCGCGCGTACATCGTCCATGCGGGTTTCGAGGCTGGGCAGGTGACGGCTGTCAACGCGGTCGGAAAGCCCGGTGCCGCGTTTGTCGAACAAGATCAGTCGCGAGAAGGCGGAGAGCCGTTTCAACAGGCGGCTGTAGCCCTCGTCTTCCCAATGCAGGTCGAGATTGGAGATGTAGCCCGGCACGAAGACGAGATCGAACGAACCCTGACCGACCACCTGATAGGCGATCCGCACATCCCCGCTGCGCGCGTATCTGGTCTCGATCGGCCTCACGCGACTGCCTCGCCCGGCCAGACAACATTTTTGGTCCCAGCAGACCCTGCCTGCTGGGGTAGACACATTTTAGAGACCGAAAATACACCCATTCCGCCATCGGTGCATCGTAGCTTTTGTTGGTAGGGGATGGGTCGTTGGTTTCCTTCCGCCTGATGTCGCCATCCGGCATTTGGAACAGTTGCCCGTACGCAGGTAAGTGCTGACGGAACCACCCTACTCGCAGCGGAGTGTGACCGTTCCTTGATAGCTGCCGGCGGCGTAGATGCCCGAGCTCTTGGTGGCGATCAGGTCGATTTGAACGCTGTGTGGGCCGTTCAGAATCTTGACCGGAGTGTTTTGCGGCTGGTCGGTGCTGCTGCCGTCGATGCGGAACACCGTACTGAAGCTGACATTGGTGCCGCCACCGGAGGGCGCGCTGGAAAAGCTGGCCGGCGGCACCACGGACAGGGCGAAGCAGTTGAGCAGCTGGACGAGGCTGCACAACACGCCGAGCAGACCTGGCTGGATGGTGATCGACGCCGCGGCATAGCCGTTGCTGGCCGTCTTGGAACTCAACACGGACGCGTTGGCATTGGTCGTCATGGTTCCGGTCTTCGTCACCATGATGGTGCACGTGCCGTCCACGGCGGCTGACGCGGAGTTGCTGACCAGTGCCGATATGACGAGCAGCGCCATCAGGCGCAGCAAGGCGATGCGGAGGAAGTCGCAAGCCATCATTGGCACTCCGTCCGGCTATTTGCCGCTGTCACCACGGGCGCTCCAGCCCTCCGATACCCAGTTCTTGCGCTGTGCCTTGACCTGATGTTTCACGGCGGCGGTGGCGGGGGCTGCCTGCTTCGTCGAGCCGGTGGACATGCCGGCGTCGGGGCCGACGCCCATTTTCATCAGATCGAGCTCTATCTGCAGGCGCTCGACCTCAAGATTGTAGAGCCTGGAGCAATCCAGCCGTTTCGGCCTGCTGCCCAGCGGTATCACCACCCTGCCGTATGCGGCCATGTCCTGCGTTGTGACCGCCGCGCTGTTCCTGATGACGCCCATGTCGAGATAGGCGCCGGAGCCGGAAATCGACGAACTGCAGGTCGTGCCGTCCGCAGCGCGTACCTCATCCTGCCCTTGCGGGAGCGTAACCCCGGGCAGGTCGAAGCCGTTCTGGTTCTGGACGAGCTTGTAAACGTCTTCCGCATGGGCCTGCCATCCGCTGGTCCCCGTCACCAGAAGCGTGGTCAGGAGCGCCTTTGTCCAAGAAATTTTCCGCATATCTGTGCCCTTATCTGGGTTTGATCATTTGGAAACGGGATGCTTTCAGTGCAGATCCGAACCTTGCGTTCGCTCGTGCCGTTGAAGGGAACGACGACGAGAACCGGACGCGAGGCATCGCCTCCAAGCATGAACTCGGAAGGGCTGACGCGGGCGTCCTTGACCGGATAAAAATCCTGGTCATAGACGCGCACCGAGATTTTGATGCGTTGCTTGTAGGGGTTGGCCGGGTAGACGCGCACCGCGAAGACATTGGAGAAGCTCATGATTTCGCCGCGCATCGGCGACATCGACTGGGCTGAAACCGCTCCCGGAAGCGCGCACAACAGGGCCAAGGGCCCGTACAGGCACTTGCTGATCATCAATTGTCCCTTTCGAACTGGATTAGGGTTCGCAGCGAACCGTAACCGTCGCCTGGTAGTTGCCTGCCACGAATGTGTCCGTGCCGGTCTTGGCTCCGGCCAGATTGACGGTCACCAATGATGTCCCCGGTGCCGTCAACGCGTGGGAAGCGGTGCCCTCGGGGAAGTTATGCGCGCCGGAAACCGCGTAGGTCGGTGTCCAGGCGATGGTGCCGCTGTCGGCGGCCGGCGTGGTTACGCCCGTCGGGGCTGCGTCGACGCTGACCGTGACGCCGCCCGTGGTCGCGAGATTTGCCGTGCCTGCCGTGCCGCCGCTGTTGTGCGAACTGAGGGACTGAAGATTTGGGCTGACGGTCATCGTGCCGTTGGCGCCGACAGTCAGCACGCAAACAGAAGTCACTGATCCATTGAAGATCACACCTTGCGTAGCGGCAAAGGAAGTAAAGGAAGATGCCGCAAGCCCAAGAAGCGCAAATCCAGGTAAAAAACCTTTCATGCGGAGAGCCCTCTCCTTACTGGATATTTGAAACGCTTAAACACAAGCAATCTCAAGTCAAGGCGTAAATGTCCACCTTCGCCTAGATGTACAATGTACGCCTATTTTATACTTTTTATTGAAAGGAGTTATTGTTTCGATTGTCTGTTTGTGGAATATATGTCTAATAGTTGTTATGCTAATTTAGGCATTGGAAAATAAAGCGTAGGAAGCCGTGCGGTTTATGCATGTGCCGCTACTGCGCAGGCCCCATGGCCGGGTGCCTAAAATTTTGACAGGTGGATTGTTTTCTGATCGCGGCGTGGGTGTCGATACTCGGCGACTCGCAAAGGACTCCGGCGTTTTTACTGTGTCAGACGGAGTAATGGCGGGCTGGTGAACAGCAATTCGCCGTCAAAATCAGGCCGCGGGCTTCTCTTCTGGCGCCGGGCGGCGAATCAGTGGTGACGCGGCAAGAACCAGTTCGTCGAAACCCTTGCCGCCAGCGTCGATCATCTCGAACATCTGCCGGCGCATGCGCGGTTCCCAGAACTTGTTGATGTGTTCAGCGACGCCGGCCACACCCTCCTCGCGGGGCTTGGAATGAAAGAAGGTCGCGATCTGGTTGGCCATGCGCACCAGCTTCTCCTTGGTGTTGGCGACATGGCTCTCATCATGCGACATGTTTGGAAACTCCACTGCTGACCCGCTCCGGGCGGGTGAAGATGTCGAACTCGTCGCCACGCACCAATGCAACCAGCGTCATGCCGGCTGCCTCGGCGGTGCGGATGGCGAGCGCGGTCGGCGCCGAAACGGCGATGATGAAGGGCGCGCCGATGGCCGCCGTCTTCTGCACCATCTCCACCGAAACGCGTGAGGTGACCACGACTGCGCCGACATTGCCTTCGATCCCGGCTTTCGCCAGCGCGCCGGCCAGCTTGTCCAGCGCGTTGTGGCGGCCGACATCCTCGCGTGCCGCCACGACGCCCTTGCCCGGCATGTAAAATCCGGCCGCGTGCACGGCGCCGGTCTCGGCGTGCAGGGGTTGCTGCTTCGACAATGCCTTGACCGCGCCGGTGATCTCGTCGGCCGTCAGCGTCAGCCTGGAGGCGTCGACCGCGTCAACGGAGCGCATCGCCTCCTCGATCGATTCAATGCCGCACAGACCGCAGCCGACCGGACCTGCCAGCCGGCGCCGCCGCGCTTCGAACCGCGTATTGGCTCTGTCTTTCAGCCGGATCTGGATGTCGATGCCGGCCTCGACGTCCTGCACTTCAATGGACTCGATTTCTTCAGGCGAGGCGATGATGCCTTCGGTCAGCGAAAAGCCCAGCGCGAAATCCTCGAAATCCGCCGGCGAGGCCATCATCACCGCGTGTGTCGTGCCGGCATAGGAAAGTGCGATCGGCGTTTCCTCGGGCACCATGCGGGCGGCAGCAGCGGTGCCGCCGGCGCGGCGGGCGATGCGGATGGTCGAACTGGTGGCCGGGCGGATGGTCATCGAGTCGATACAATCCAAGTTGGCTTCAACTCTGGAAGCTCCTGCGAAATGGCTACGAACGTATCGTAGTGACCATTTCCCATCAGATTGGCGACCATCTCACGCAACTTAGCAAAGTCGTCGTCCGCAATTCTGCCTTCGACCTCGCTCAGAAACCGATTCAGCTCTGCTCCTTGCCGTTCGCAAATAGCGAGGAGTTGCGAGTAGGCCTCTTTTTTCGAAATCTCCGCCAACGACGTCATTTCGCCTTCTATTCCGCGGCCTCGAGATGCCCCTTGATGCGCCGGCTCTGGCGCGCCTGCTCGTTGTAATCCTTCTGCCACTCGGTCGGACCGTTGGAAGGCGCCACCTGCACGGCGGTGACCTTGTATTCGGGGCAGTTGGTCGCCCAGTCCGAGTAGTCGGTGGTGATCACATTGGCCTGCGTGTCGGGGTGGTGGAAGGTCGTGTAGACGACACCCGGCGAGACCCGGTCGGTGATCTGCGCGCGCAGCGTCGTTTCGCCGGCGCGGCTTTGCAGCCGTACCCAGTCGCCATCACGAATGCCGCGGTTTTCGGCATCGTGCGGGTGGATTTCCAGCCGGTCCTCCGAATGCCACATGACGTTGTCGGTGCGCCGCGTCTGCGCGCCAACATTGTATTGCGACAGGATGCGGCCGGTGGTGAGCAGCAGCGGGAAACGCGGCCCGGTCCTTTCGTCAGTGGCTACATATTCGGTGCGGATGAATTTGCCCTTGCCGCGCACGAAGCTGTCGACATGCATGATCGGGGTGCCGAGCGGTGCCTTTTCGTTGCAGGGCCACTGCACCGAGCCGACCCGGTCGAGCAGTTCGAAGGTGACACCGGCAAAGCTCGGCGTCGTCTGGGCGATCTCGTCCATGATCTGCGACGGATGCGTATAGTTCCAGTCGAGCCCGATCGCGCGGGCAAGCTCCTGCGTGGCCTCCCAGTCGGCGTAGCGCGCCTTCGGCTCCAGCACCCTGCGCACCATGTTGATGCGGCGCTCGGCATTGGTGAAAGTGCCGTCCTTTTCCAGGAAGGTCGAGCCCGGCAGGAAGACATGCGCGTAGTTGGCGGTCTCGTTGAGGAAGAGGTCGTGCACGACCACGCATTCCATGGCGGCGAGGCCGGCGGCGACATGCCTGGTGTCGGGGTCGGACTGCAAAATGTCCTCGCCCTGGATGTAGATGCCCTTGAACGACCCGTCGACGGCGGCGTCCAGCATGTTGGGAATGCGCAGGCCGGGTTCCTCGTCCAGCTTCACGCCCCACAGGCTCTCATAGATGTCGCGCACGGCTTCGCCGGAGATATGGCGATAGCCCGGCAGTTCGTGCGGGAACGAGCCCATGTCGCACGAGCCCTGCACGTTGTTCTGGCCGCGCAGCGGGTTCACGCCGACGCCCCGCCGGCCGATATTGCCGGTGGCCATGGCGAGGTTGGCGATCGCCATCACGGTCGTCGAGCCCTGGCTGTGTTCGGTGACGCCGAGGCCATAATAGATCGCGCCATTGCCGCCGGTGGCATAGAGCCTGGCCGCGCCACGGATCAGTTCCGGATCGACGCCGGACAGCTTGCCGACCGTTTCGGGGCTGTTTTCCGGCAAGGCGACGAAGGAAGCCCAATCCTGGAATTCCGCCCAGTCGCAGCGCTCGCGGATGAACGCTTCGTCGAACAGACCTTCGGTGACGATGACATGCGCCAGAGCTGTCAGCACCGCGACATTGGTGCCGGGCTTCAATGGCAGATGATAGGCGGCTTCAATATGCGCCGACTTGACCATCTCCGTGCGGCGTGGATCCAGCACGATCAGCTTCGCGCCCTCGCGTAGCCGCTTCTTCAACCGCGAGGCGAAGACCGGATGGGCGGAAGCGGGATTGGCGCCGATGACGACGGCGACGTCGGTCTCCTCGACCGAATCGAAGTCCTGCGTACCGGCCGACGTGCCAAAAGTCTGGCCGAGCCCGTAACCGGTCGGCGAGTGGCAGACGCGGGCGCAGGTGTCGACATTGTTGTTGCGGAAGCCCTGTCGCACCAGCTTCTGGACGAGATAGGTTTCCTCATTCGTGCAGCGTGAAGAGGTAATGCCGCCAACGGCGCCGCGTCCATACTGGTATTGGATGCGGCGGAATTCCTTGGCGGTGTGGGCGATCGCCTCTTCCCAACTCACCTCCCGCCAGGGATCGCTGATCTTCTCGCGGATCATTGGCGAGAGAATGCGGTCCTTGTGCGTGGCATAGCCATAGGCGAAGCGGCCCTTCACGCAGGAATGGCCATGGTTCGCCTTGCCGTCCTTGTAAGGCATCATGCGGATGACTTCGTCACCCTTCACCTCGGCCTTGAACGAACAGCCGACGCCGCAATAGGCGCAGGTGGTGACCGCCGAGCGCTCCGGCATGCCTTTTTCCAGCACCGTTTTCTCGCGCAACGCGTCCGTCGGGCAGGCCTGCACGCAGGCGCCGCAGGAAACGCATTCGGAGGCGATGAAATCCTCGTGCATGCCGGCGACCATGCGCGATTCAAAGCCGCGGCCTTCGATGGTCAGCGCGAACGTGCCTTGCACTTCCTCGCAGGCCCGCACGCAGCGCGAGCAGACGATGCATTGCGCGGGATCGTAGGTGAAATAGGGATTGGTTTCATCGCGGGCGATGTAGTCGACCGCCAGCGAACCATGGCCGGGCGCCACGCCGTTTTCCTTGACGTGGTTCCGTCCCTCGACGCCATAGCGGTTTTCGCTAAGGCCGACCGATTTCGCCACCGCGTCGAACTCGCTGGCGCCAGTTCCGGCCTCCTCGTTCCAGCCGGTCGGGTGGTCGGACACGTAGAGTTCCATCACGCCGCGGCGAATGGCATCCAGCCGGTCGGACTGGGTGCGTACGATCATGCCATCGCCAACCGGCGTCGTGCAGGAAGCTGGTGTGCCGCCGCGGCCCTCGATCTCGACGAGACAGACGCGGCAGGAACCGAAGGAGTCCAGCATGTCGGTGGCGCAGAGCTTCGGGATCTCGACGCCGCCTTCCATTGCGGCCCGCATGATCGAGGTGCCTTCCGGTACGGTGATGCTGCGGCCGTCGACGGTCAGCGTAACCTGCTTTTCCGCCCTCGATTCCGGGGTTCCGTAGTCGGTTTCTTCGATGAGCGTCGGGAAGTCGGCTTTGATGTTCATCTGCCAGTTCCTATTCCGCTGCCACGCGCGCCGGCGCCGGCTTGAAATCTTCGCCAAAATGCTTGATCGCGCTCATCACCGGGTAAGGCGTGAAGCCGCCCAGCGCGCATAGCGATCCGAACTTCATCGTGTTGCAGAGGTCGGCGACCAGTTCGAGGTTCTTCTCCGGCTCGATGCCGGCCGAAATCTTGTCGATGGTCTCGACACCGCGCGTCGAGCCGATGCGGCAGGGCGTGCACTTGCCACAGCTTTCGATGGCGCAGAATTCCATCGCGAAACGCGCCATTTTCAGCATGTCGGCGCTGTCGTCGAACACGGTGATGCCGGCATGGCCGATCAGGCCGTCGCGCTTGGCGAATTCCTCATAGTCGAACGGCGTGTCAAACAGCTCCCGCGGGAAATAAGCGCCGAGCGGTCCGCCCACCTGCACCGCCTTCACCGGCCGTCCGGACCGGGTGCCGCCGCCGATACCGTCGACGATCTCGCCGAGCGACAGGCCGAACGCCGCCTCGAACAGGCCGCCATGCTTGACGTTGCCGGCGATCTGGATAGGGATGGTGCCACGCGAACGGCCCATGCCGAAATTCTTGTAGTGCTCGGCACCCTTGTCCATGATTACCGGCACCGAGGCCAGGCTGATCACGTTGTTGATGACGGTGGGCTTGCCGAACAGGCCCTGGATGGCCGGCAGCGGCGGCTTGGCGCGCACCACGCCGCGTTTGCCTTCGAGCGAGTTCAGCAGCGAGGTTTCCTCGCCGCAGACATAAGCGCCGGCGCCAACGCGAATTTCCATATCGAAGGCGTTCGGCGAACCGAGCACCGTGGCTCCAAGCACGCCGGCCTTGCGGGCGATCGAGACGGCCCTGTTCATGGCCGCCACCGCATGCGGGTATTCCGAGCGGATATAGACGAAACCCTTGGTCGCGCCGGTTGCGATGCCGGCAATCGCCATGCCTTCGATCAGCACGAAGGGGTCGCCTTCCATGATCATGCGGTCGGCGAAAGTGGCGCTGTCGCCTTCGTCGGCATTGCAGACGATGTATTTGCGCTCGGCCGTCGTATCCAGCACCGTCTTCCATTTGATGCCGGTGGGGAAGCCGGCGCCGCCACGGCCGCGCAGGCCGGACTCCGTCACCTGCTTGACGATGTCGGCGGGCGTCATCGCCACGGCCTTGCGCAGGCCGACGAGACCGCCAAGCTTTTCATAGTCTTCCAGCGACAGCGGGTCGGTGATGCCGCAGCGCGCAAAAGTCAGTCGTGTCTGCTTGGCGAAGAACGGGATCTCTTCCGGGTTGCCCAGCGCCAGCCTGTGCTGGCCGCCGGTCAGCAAGCCGGCATCGAACAGGCCCTTCACGTCGGCTGCCTTCACCGGCCCATAGGCCTGGCGACCGCCAGCGGTTTCGACCTCGACCATCGGTTCGAGGAAATAGGCGCCGCGCGAGCCGTTGCGCACGATCCTGGCGTCGAGACCGCGCTCGGCCAGTTCCTTAGCGATTGCCTTGGCAACTTTTTCGGCGCCAAGCGCCAGCGCGCCCGAGTCGCCGGGGATGTAGATAGTCGCGCTCATCGACGCACCTCCGCGACGATGTCGTCGATCGCCTCGTCGTCCAGCCTGCCGATGACTTGGCCATCCAGCATCGCCGACGGCGCGCAGGCGCACAGCCCGAGGCAATAGACTGGTTCCAGTGTAACAGAATTGTCCTTCGCCGTCTCGTGAAAGCCGATGCCAAGCGCCTGTTTGAGCTTCGCGGCCACCGCGTCCGAACCCATCGACTGGCAGGCTTCCGCCTGGCACAGCTTCAGCACGTGGCGACCGGCCGGATGCTTGCGGTAGTCATGATAGAAGCTGGCCACGCCATGCACCTCGGCACGGGAAATGTTCAGCGCTTCGGCGATCACCGGCAGCGCTTCCTGCGGCACATAGCCGAATTCTTCCTGGACGCTGTGCAGGATCGGCAGCAGCGGGCCCTCAAGGCCTTGCAGCTCGCGCACGACGGCCGCGGTCCGCGAAACGATCTCGGTACTTGCAGGCTGCACGGACATGCAGCGCCCTCCCTGACACTGCGCCATTGGGCGCTATTGGTCTATTAAATGCGATCCAAGCCCTTGGAATCAATAAAGCTGTTTCGTCGTATGATAAAAATTTTCTATCGATTGGAGCTTTGACGAAGCTTAGCTTCGGCCTCGAGGCGCAGATTGCCTGCCAGCGCCACTGCCTCGTCCAGCAGCGCCTGCACCAGCGGGGTATGCGGGTCGCGCGGCGCCGTCACCAGCCCGACGGCGTGCCGGGCGTCCGGCTCGACGATCGGGATGGCCCGGATCGGTTCGGAAAAACCGAATGTTTCCGCGAGGTTGAGCGGCATGATCGACGACCATTTGCCGGTGCGGATATGCGAGAAAAGCACGATCATGGAGTTCGATTCCAGCGTCGGGCGCACCTGCACGCCGGCATCCGCCAGGTGCTGGTCGATGATGCGGCGGTTCTGCATGTCGGGTGTGAGCAGACAGAGCGGCAGGCTCGACACCTCCTCCCATGTCACGTGTTCCCGATCGGAATATTCGTTTCCGGCGGCGGTGATCAGTTGATAGCGCTCGTCGTAGAGCGGCACGCTGGTCACTCGTCCCAGCGGTTCGTTGTCGAGATAGGTGATGCCGGCATCGATATCGAGATTGCCGAGCAGCGACAAAACCTCGATCGAGGTTCGCGACAGCACGGAAAAGGTGACGCCGGGGTGCTTTTCGCGAAATGGCGTCGTCAGCCTGGCAACCATGGCCAATGCGGTCGGGATCGCCGCGATGCGGATGCGGCCGGAAAGCCCGTGCTTGGCCGCCCGCATTTCTTCCCGCATCGACCGCGTGTCGCCGACGATGCGCCGTGCCCAGGTCAACACCTGCACGCCTTCCGGCGTAAGCCCTTGAAAACGCGAGCCGCGCTTGACCAGCATGACGCCGAGCTGGTCTTCCAGCTGCTTGATGCCGGCCGACAGCGTCGGCTGCGTCACCCCGCACATTTCGGCGGCGCGCCCGAAATGCTCTTCGCGGGCCAGGGCTATGAAGAATTCCAGCTTGTCGATCATGGTTTTGACCCTGCCATAGCGGCTGGCACCTGTCAGCCCATCCGGTGGCCCGCTTGGTCTTGGTCACAAACTGCATTATCTGGTCGGCAGAGGCCCAGTCTAGGAAAGCACCCATGACCGTCACCAAGGAAACCGTGATCGATCGCCTGAAGACGGTCAGTGGCCCGGATTTTTCCGGCAACATCGTCGATCTGGGCATGGTGTCGGAGATATTCATCGCTGATTCCAAAGTGTTTTTCTCCATCACGGTGCCAGCTGCTCGCGCGCAGGAGATGGAACCGCTGCGCGCCGCAGCCGAGCGCGTCGTCAAGGCCATTCCCGGTGTCGCCGGCGCTGTCGTGGCGCTGACCGCCGAGAAGAAGGGCGGCGGCATGGAAGCGCCGGTGCCGCAGCGTCCGGCCACGCCCGCCGCCATTCCGCAGCCTTCCGCGCCGCGTCCGGCGCCGGCGCCGCGCCAGGCGCCGCCGTCGCAAAGCTCGGGCAAGCGCGGCGTTCCGGGCATCGAGGCGATCATCGCGGTCGCCTCCGGCAAGGGCGGCGTCGGCAAGTCGACCACCGCCGCCAACCTCGCGCTCGGCCTCGCCGCCAACGGTTTGAAGGTCGGCGTGCTCGATGCCGACATCTACGGACCGTCGATGCCGAAGCTGCTCGGCATCCATGGAAAGCCCGAGACGGTGGACGGCAAGATATTGAAACCGAAGGAGAATTACGGCCTCAAGGTGATGTCGATGGGCTTCCTCGTCGACGAGGAAACGCCGATGATCTGGCGTGGTCCGATGGTGATGTCGGCACTCACCCAGATGTTGCGTGAAGTCGAATGGGGGCCGCTAGATGTATTGGTGGTCGACATGCCTCCGGGCACCGGCGATGCCCAATTGACCATGGCCCAGCAGGTGCCGCTGGCGGGCGCGGTGATCGTGTCGACACCACAGGACCTCGCCCTGATCGATGCGCGTAAAGGCTTGAACATGTTCAGGAAAGTCGACGTGCCGCTGCTCGGCATCGTCGAAAACATGAGCTATTTCATCGCCCCCGACACCGGCAAGCGCTACGATATTTTCGGCCATGGCGGCGCGCAGAAGGAAGCCGAGCGGCTGGGCGTGCCTTTCCTCGGCGCGGTGCCGCTGGAAATGGGCATCCGCGAAAGCTCGGATGCCGGCACGCCGGTGGTCGCCACCCGGCCGGACAGCGAAGAGGCAAGGATTTACAAGGAGATAGCCGCCAAGGTCTGGCAGCAGATCGAGACCGGCAAGGGCGCCGCCGAGGCCGCTCCGGCAATTATCTTCGAGTAAAGGGGCAGCCGGCGGCGGCCGTCCGATGTGGACAGAGACGGCCCGTCCGCCCGAGAGTCAAAAAATTTTGGCAAGCACCATCAAGGGCTTATCCGGAAAGCCATGCTGGCACGGCGCGAATTGATACACAGGCGCTGTTTTGGCGCCAAAATCGGCCGTTCTCTTCGCAAACGGTCGCTTTTTCTTTCAAAAATCTCGAAGACCGGCACGCGCGGCGTCGGCCGGACGGAGTTGCTGCCGCCCCGAGGCGAAAATCGCCCGCCAACCCCTCACGGATCGATCGGCCAGGCACCCGACTCCGGGTCGCGACACTGCCGGCAGAAGGTCGCGACGTCGCGCAGATAGGTTTCAGCGACGTACCGGTTCGGCGGGTCGGCAACGAAGGCCGCGATTGCATCCGGCGATGACTTCATCAGTGGGAAACGCAGGAACAGTTCGGCGTTGAAATTGCCGGACACCGTCGACAGCACGGTGCGCAGCGTCGCCAGCATGTCGTCGCCGCGATGGGAAGCGTGGGCGAGCGCGATCGGCTTGCCGACGATGGCATCGCCCGAGACCAGCCAGTCGATGGCATTCTTCAGCCCGCCGGGCAGGGTGCGCACATATTCCGGACTGGAGACGATCAACCCGTCGCTGGTCGCGATCAGGTCCATGAAGGCCCGCACGGAGGGCGGCGTGCGTTCGCCCTCGAGGTCCGGCGAGAACACCGGCAGGTCGCCGATGCGGTCAAAGACGGTGACGGCGATGCCGTCCGGCGCCACCGCTGCCAGCGCGCGCAGCAGCGCCGTGTTGGTGGATTGAAGCCGCGCGCTGCCGGAAATCGCCAGGAGATTCATGGCGCGATGGTGTTGGCGGGAAGAGGGCAAGTCAACGGCACAAGGTGAAGCGATGGGGCTGACGTTGTGCTACGCCAATCCGTCCGCTCCCAAATCCCTGGAACGGCGATGGGGCCGGTCGGCTTCACTTGTCCGAGGGCGGCGTTGCCACACCCGGATTCGCTCCTGCTGGTTTCGCCTGCCACTTTGAGCGGCGCAGATGCTCCTCCTCACCGGGCGTTATCAGTGAGCGAATTCCGCGAAACACCAGGCCAACAGCCTCGTCGCGTCCGATATCGTCCGTCACCGCCTTGCGCAGCCACAATCCGTCTACCAGGGCAGCGATGATCGCACTCGCCTCACGCAATTGAGCCATGTCGAACGTCGCCCCGAATACCGAGGCCAGATTTGAGCGCAGTCGCTGATGGAACAGTTTCTGAAGCCGCGCATATTGCGGGTTCGTGCCCGCTTCCGAACAGACCGACAGCCAGGCGTTGGCGATGGTGCGGGTGAAAGCCGCGGCGGGAAAGTTTCCCTCCACGATCGCCTCCAACCTCGCCCAGCTCGTCTGGGCGGCACGCATCCGCGCTATGATGTCTTCCATCAGCAGGCGGTTGTTATAGCGCACCATGCCGAACAGGACCTCGTCCTTGCCTTTGAAGTAGTAGGCAAGGATGCCGGGCGACATGCCGGCTTCACGGCATATCCGCGCCGATGTCATGCCTTGCAGGCCATGTTCGAGGAACACCCGGTGCGCGGCGGCTATCAACTCCACGCGCCTGATGTCTTCAATTTTTGTGCGCTTGCCTTGATTGGTCATTCCCTGCCTTAGCAGCAAATTCTTTGTACGATCATACAATTTTTTATATTGACATAAAATAAGCGCCCCCTAGGGTCTGGCGGACGGTCACAAGAACAACAATGGGAACACATAAAATGCGCACAACAATCGTTTTCGCCCTGCTTTCGGGGCTGTTGACCTCGTCTGCTATGGCCGCCGATGCGGCTCGATGCCAAAAAGTCCGGATCGCGGATCTCGGATGGACCGACATCGCGCTCACCAACACGACCGCCCAATTGATCCTCAACGGTCTGGGCTACGATGCCTCGCAGACCCTGCTCGGCCTCGGCGTGACCTATTCCGCCCTGAAAGAGGGTGACATGGATGTCTTCCTCGGCAATTGGCGGCCTGTCCAGGACGAGGAATACAAGTCCTTTTTCGACGAGGGCTCCGTCGAGGTGCTGGGCGTGAATTTGGAGGGCGCGAAATACACGCTGGCCGTTCCGAAAAATGTTTCGGACCAGGGGATAAAAAGCTTCGATGATCTTGCCGCCCACGCCGACAAATTCGGGCGCAAGATCTACGGGATCGAAGCTGGCTCGAACAAGCCGCTGCTCGACATGGTGGCAGCCAACCGACACGGGCTCGGCGACTGGGAGATTGTGGAGTCCAGCGAAGCCGCGATGCTGACCCAGGTCTCGAACGCCGTGGCGGACAAGAATTGGGTTGTGTTCCTCGGCTGGGAGCCACATCCGATGAACCTCGATTACAACATGACCTACCTGTCTGGTGGCGATGTCGAGTTCGGACCGAACTTTGGCGGTGCAACTGTCCGCACAATCGCTCGTCATGGCTTTTCGGCAGACTGCCCGAACGCGGCCAAGTTGTTTGCCAATCTCGCTTTCGACCTCGACTATGAAAACTATGGCATGCAGATGATCCTGCGCCAGGGAAAGTCCGCCGATGTCGCCGCTCGCGAGATGATCAAGCGCAACCCCGACAAGCTCGCCAAATGGCTGGACGGTGTCTCGACCTATGACGGTCAGCCAGGCTTGCAGGCCGTGAAGAGCGCCTTGGGCCAATAGACGATGGGCAACACGATGCTTGCAGCCTTATTCGAGCACGCGGGCCAACCGCTGCGTGTCATGAACGTAGCTCGGCCTGTACCGGGGCCGGGAGAAATCCTTGTTCGCCTGGAGGCGAGCGGCATTTGC
Source organism: Mesorhizobium sp. YL-MeA3-2017 (assembly GCF_030814575.1). Taxonomy (NCBI): domain Bacteria; kingdom Pseudomonadati; phylum Pseudomonadota; class Alphaproteobacteria; order Hyphomicrobiales; family Phyllobacteriaceae; genus Mesorhizobium; species Mesorhizobium sp. YL-MeA3-2017. Next base: position 3,289,632 of record NZ_JAUSVH010000001.1, read on the forward strand.
CATACGGATGTGCATATCTGGCAGGGACATTTGCGGCCCGCATCGGGACAACCGACCCGGATTCTTGGCCACGAGGGTGTCGGCAGGGTGGAAGAAGTGGGGGCCGGCGTTGCAGACTGGCACCCTGGCGATCGTGCCGGCGTCGCGTGGCTTCACGATACATGCGGCCACTGCGATGAATGCCACTCCGACATGGAATCGTTCTGCCAGCACCAGCGGGCTCACGGTTTCGATGTCGCGGGCACTTTTGCCGAATATGTCGTCGCCGATGCCCGTTTCGCCGTGCCCATGCCGGATGAGGGCGATGCCGCACTGCTTGCGCCTTTGATGTGCGCGGGCCTGACCGCCTTTGGCGCCGTGAAACGGGCGGGACTGGGCGCCGGGGAAATCTGCGCCGTCTTCGGCTGCGGCGGCCTGGGTCTCTATGCTGTCCAGATCGCCCAGCGGCTCGGGGCGACAGTCGTTGCCGTCGACACGGACGAGGCCAAGCTGCAGATCGCTGCTTCGCTTGGTGCGCGGCACACGCTCCTTGCGTCGCCGGGCCTGGCCGCTGGCTGGCCCGCCGGCCTGCGAGCGCATGTCTGTATCAACTTCGCGCCAACGCCAGCCATCTGGGATGCCATGGTTGCAGCCATCCGGCCGCGCGGCAGGATCATTGCAGCCGCGATGGTTTCGCAACCGGTGCCGCTTAACCAGGAGTGGCTTACGGCCAGCGGTGTGTGGATAACAGGGACCAGCGTCGGCACACGGGCACAGATACGCGAACTGATCCAGCTGCATGAAGCACAGCCGTTCGAGGCACAGGTGCAGCGCGTTACGCTCGCCGAGGCGACCAGTGCATTGGAGCGCCTGAAGGCAGGGACTGCCAAAGGACGGCAGGCAATTGTCTTTGGGTCGTAGCTGCTACCAGGCAAAACGTGCGCCTGCTTCTCGCGCGCTGGAGTGATGCGGCGCGCGATCCGCGCGGATTGCTTTTGCGGAAAGCGAGACCACTCGACCGTCGCCTAGCGCGATAATCGGTCGCAAATCCGGTCACGGCCCTTGCGCCGGGCCGGAGGGGATGATTAACGACCCACTCCTTCGCGGCCGTCTTCGATGGCGCGGCAGCCCGCACCTTTCCCCAGGCCCGAAATCATGATCCGTCTCGAAAACATCGGCAAGCAGAACGGCAAGCAGATCGTCTTCATCGAAGCCTCCGCCACCATCCAGCGCGGCGAGAAGGTCGGGCTGGTCGGCCCGAACGGCGCCGGCAAGACCACGCTGTTCCGCATGATCACCGGCGAGGAGCTGCCCGACGAAGGCCAGGTCTCCACCGATCGTGGCGTCAGGATCGGCTATTTCAGCCAGGATGTCGGCGACATGTCCGGCCGCAGCGCCGTGGCCGAAGTGATGGACGGCGTCGGCCCGGTCAGCACGCTGGCGGCCGAGATGGCCGAGCTGGAAGCCGCCATGGGCGATCCCGATCGCGCCGACGATATGGACGATATCATCGCCCGTTATGGCGAGGTGCAGCACAAATTCGACGAACTGGACGGCTATGCGCTGGACGGCCGCGCCCGCGAGGTGCTCGACGGTCTCGGCTTCAGCCAGGAGATGATGAACGGCGATGTCGGCAAGCTGTCGGGCGGCTGGAAGATGCGCGTGGCGCTGGCCAAGATCCTGTTGATGCGGCCCGACGTGATGCTGCTCGACGAACCGAGCAACCATCTCGACCTCGAAAGCCTGATCTGGCTGGAGAACTTCCTGAAGGGGTTCGACGGCGCCATCCTGATGACCTCGCACGACCGCGAGTTCATGAACCGCATCGTCGGCAAGATCGTCGAGATCGACGGCGGCGCGCTGACGTCCTATTCCGGCGACTATGAATTCTACCGCCAGCAGCGCGCCATCGCCGAGGTGCAGCAGCAGGCGCAGTTCGAGCGCCAGCAGGCGATGCTGGCCAAGGAAATCGCCTTCATCGAGCGGTTCAAGGCACGCGCCAGCCACGCCGCGCAGGTGCAGAGCCGGGTCAAGAAGCTGGAGAAGATCGACAAGGTCGAGCCGCCCAAGCGCCAGCAGACGGTGCGTTTCGAATTCCAGCCGGCGCCGCGTTCGGGCGAGGATGTCGCGACGTTGAAGAATGTCTCCAAGAGCTATGGCAGCCGCACCATCTATGACGGGCTGGATTTCCAGGTGCGCCGGCGCGAGCGCTGGTGCGTCATGGGCGTCAACGGCGCCGGCAAGTCGACGCTGCTGAAGCTGGTGGCCGGCGCTTCCGAGCCCGACGACGGCAGCGTCTCGCGCGGCCCCTCGGTCAAGATGGGCTATTTCGCCCAGCACGCGATGGAGCTGCTCGACGGCGAGCGCACCGTGCTGGAAACGCTTGAGGATTCGTTCCCGCAGGCAGGCCAGGCGCCGCTGCGCGCGCTGGCTGGCTGTTTCGGTTTCACCGGCGACGAGGTCGAGAAGAAGTGCCGCGTGCTTTCCGGCGGCGAGAAGGCACGGCTGGTGATGGCCAAGATGCTGTTCGATCCGCCGAATTTCCTGGTGCTCGACGAGCCGACCAACCACCTCGACATCGCCACCAAGCAGATGCTGATCGAGGCACTGTCGCGTTATGAAGGCGCGATGCTGTTCGTCAGCCACGACCGCCATTTCCTGGCGGCTCTGTCCAACCGCGTGCTGGAGCTGACGACCGACGGCATGCACGCCTATGGCGGCGGCTACACCGAATATGTCGAGCGCACCGGACAGGAAGCCCCCGGCCTGCGCGGGTAAAGGCGGCGCGGTTGGCTGGCCGCATGAGGTTGGCCGGGCCTGAAACCGGCCGGCTTCCGCTCACACCAGCGCCGGCCACAACACCATGCCGATGCCGGCGATGCTCACGGCGAACAAAAGCGTGCGCCACACGGTGATGCCGATGGCGTAGACCGGCAGATAGGCGGCGCGCGCGGCGAGCCAGACGATTGCACCTAGCTCGGTCCAGCGGCTGCCCAGTCCGGCGAACTCGACGATCAGGATCGCGGCCGCGGCGATCGGGAAGGTTTCGAGAAAATTCGCCTGCGCGCGCATCACCCTGCCGACGAATGGCGCCGGTCGCGGCATTGCCGCCTCCCGCGACGACAGCCCCCATTTCACGCCGTAGTGCCTGGTCGCCAATTGCGAGGCGACGAAGATCTGGACGATGCCGAACAAGGAGGCCCAGGCCAGTACGGTCAGTTCGATGCTCATTCATTTCCTCCGGGCCGGCGCCTTGGACAGGCTGTTCATGCGTCGCCAGACCGGTGTATTTGCCGTAGTACGTTTCTGTAAATACGGACAAAAAGGGTAGCATGGAGAAAAACATTGGCGAGCCGGCGACAGCGACGGGGCCGGCCTTTTCGACCCTGACCGGGCTGGACATGAGCCATATCAGGCTGTGCCCGGCCATCGCCTTCAACCAGATCCTCGGCGGCCGCTACAAGCTGCACATATTGTGCGTTCTCTTTGACGGGCCGCATCGCTACGGGCAGATCGGCCGCTCCTTGCTGCATGGCGGCCTTGGCGGGCCGATCACGCCGCGCATCCTGAGCCGCGAACTGAGGCAGCTGGAGGAGCGCAGGCTGGTCGACCGCAAGGCCTATCCGGTGGTGCCGCGCAAGGTCGAGTACAGCCTGACCGGGCGTGGTCGGGCGCTGGTGCCGATCCTGGCCGAGATCATTCGCTGGGGCGCCAGCGGGGCGCATGAGGAAATTCTCGGCATCGCCTAGGCTCTGCCGCGCCCCGGCGCCCTCATTGCGGCAGCTTCTTCGGCAGCCAGAGCCAGGTGACGATGCCGAGGATAAGCATGAGCAACCCGCCGACGCCGACCACCACGTGCAGGCCGGTGAGAAACGCCGTCTTGGCGTGAAGCACGGTGTCGGCGGCCAGTTCCGGCTGAGTGAGCGTCTCGTCCAGCGTGCCCGCCACATCGGGGCCAAGCAGCCGGAAGGAGAGCGCCGCCAGTGAACCGAGCAGCGAAATGCCGAGCGCATTGCCGAGCTCGTTGCTGGTTTCGGCGATCGAGCCGGCCGCGCCGGCGCGCTCGGCCGGAACCGCCGAGACGGCGATCTCCGCGACGAGGCTGAAGGAGAGGCCGTAGCCGATGCCGGCGATCACCGTCGAGGCGATGAAGACGGCGACGCCCGCCTCCACGGTGGTGAACATGAGGAGAAGGACGCCTGCGCCGATCAGGACATGCGTGGCCACCAGCGCCGGCTTGCGGCCGATGCGCTCGACGATGCCGGCCGTGCCGACGCAGGTCGCCGTCAACACGATGGCGCCGGGCAATGTCAGCAGCGCTGCGGTGAAAACGTCGAAGCCGAGCACCGATTGCAGATAGATGCCCGACAGATAAGCCGCCGCCGACCACACGACCAGCGAGAGCAGCCCGGTCAGGATGGCGATGGAGAAGATGCGGTCGCTGAACAGGCTAAGATCGAGAAGCGGATAATCGATCCTCACCTGCCTGCGCAGGAACAACGCCAGCGCGACGATGCCAACGATGCCGGCGGCGACCGGAACCGCGCCGAGGCCATGGGTGGCGGCGGCCTTGACCGCATAGGTGAACAACAGGATGCCGGCGAAGGAGAACAGCAGGCTCAAGCCGTCGATGCGGCCATAGCTTGTCGCCCGCACTTCCCGCAACAGCATCGGCGCGGCAATCAGGAAGGCGAGAACGACCGGGACATTGATCAGGAAGACGGCGCTCCATTCGAAATGGCGCAACAGCATGCCGCCGAGAATGGGGCCGACGGCGAAGCCGGCAGCGAAGGTGGCGGCAAAGATGCCGATGGCGCGCGCACGTTGCCTGGCGTCGGGGAACAGCGCGCTGACGATGGCGAGGCCCGAGGGCAAAAGCGTCGCGCCGCCGAGACCCATGAGCGCGCGGAAGGCGATCAGGCTTTCGGCGCTCTGCGCATAGGCGGCACCAAGCGACCCGGCCCCGAACACCGTGGCGCCGACCATGATCAGCTTCAGCCGGCCGTAGCGGTCGCCGATATTGCCGAAGGTGATCAGCAGCGATCCGACGATGAAGCCATAGATGTCGAGGATCCACAGCGCCTGGTCGGCGCTCGGCAGCAGCGCCGAGGTGACGCGCGGCATGGCGAGATAAAGGATCGAGCCGTCCATGGCCACGATCAGCACCAGTGGCAGCACCGCCATCAGGCCGAGCCATGCGCTGCGGTCGGGTACATCGGCAATTGCTGCGTCGGTCATCGGGCAAAGTCCTCTCTGCGCGACACGCATGGCGTGCCGCTGCGATCGCCGGCGGGCGTGACCGACGGTGGTTGCGATGGAAGGGCGTGTTCTATATACTTCAGGTAACTTACTTTTGGTATATAGTGATGTCAAGCATGCCGGAAAGCCGCAATGACGCCCCGAAGCGCCTTCGCCTCAGCCGCGAGGCGCGGCTCAGCCAGCTTCTGGAGGTGTCATGGCAGCTGGCGCGGGAAGAGGGCACGGACGCGCTGACGCTGCCGAGGCTGTCGGAAGCGGCCGAGGTCGCCAAGCCGGTCGTCTACGACCATTTCGGCACCCGCAACGGCCTGCTGATCGCGCTCTACAAGGATTTCGACGCCCGCCAGACGGCGATCATCGACGCCGCGCTCGCCGCCTGCGAGCCGACGCTGGAAGCGACGGCCGGCGTGATCGCGACGAGCTATGTCGACTGCGTGCTGGCGCAGGGGCGCGAGATGCCCGGCGTGCTGGCCGCGCTCGCCGGTTCGCCCGAGCTGGAAACCGTCAAGCGCGACTACCAGCTCGCCTTCATCGCCAAATGCCGCAAAGCGCTGGCGACTTTCACCGGGCCGCGCGGCATCGCACAGGCCGCCTTCTGGGCCATGCTCGGCGCCGCCAACGCGCTTTCGGGCGCTGCCGCGACCGGCGAGATCACCGCGCGGCAGGCGAGCGACGAGCTGTTCGAGACGATCCTCGCCATGGTGGCCAGAAGCGGCCGCTGACCTCCCACGGACCTGTGGGGTGCCGTGGCCGCCCACGACACGTCACGGAATAGCGCCACACTTGTTACTCCCACCTTCCGGCAGCCGGTGACAGACTGGCTCCATCGACAACGAGCGATGAGCAGCGAATGCAGTGTCCCGGCAACGGGGCGCGCCTTCGCCAAACCGGAGGTATCGAAGTCATGGTTACATCAACTGGAAAACAGGCGGAAAACGGCCAAGCCGCCATGCACAGGCCGGCGGTGGTGACGGCCGAGGCCTGGGAAGCGGCGCGCCGGGAATTGCTGGTGAAGGAAAAGGTGCAGAGCCGCGCCCGCGACGCGCTGGCGGCCGAGCGCCGGCGCATGCCGTGGATGCCGGTCTATAAAAGCTATGCCTTCGAAGGGCCGAACGGCAAGGTCTCGTTGCTCGACCTGTTCGAGGGCCGTCACCAGCTGATCGTCTACCGCGCCTTCTACGAGCCGGGTGTCTATGGCTGGCCCGAACACGCCTGCCGGGGCTGCTCGATGGTGGCCGACCAGGTTGCGCATGTCGCCCATCTCAACGCCCGCGACACCACGCTGGTCTTCGCCTCGCGGGCGCCGCAAGGCCATATCGCCACGCTCAAGCAGCGCATGGGCTGGAACATTCCCTGGGTCACCATCACCGACGGCTTCGACTTCGATTTCGGGGTCGACGAATGGCACGGCACCAATGTGTTCTTCCGCGACGGCGACCAGGTCTTCCGCACCTATTTCCTCAACAATCGCGGCGACGAGCAGATGGGCGGCACCTGGAACTATCTCGACATCACGCCGCTCGGCCGGCAGGAGGCGTGGGAGGATTCGCCCGCCGGCTATCCGCAGACCCCGACCTATAAATGGTGGAACTGGAACGACAGCTACGTCGCCGGCGCCGAGCCCGACCTGAAATGGGTCGAGGTGTCGGATGCGGGCGAGGCGGCGTTCCGCGAACAGAGCGCCAGGGGCGGCTGAGCACGCCGCATCCTCCCGGGACCGGCCGCCGGCGCACCGGGCCCGGACATCGGTTTCGATGTTCGGGCCGACGCCCGGTCTCGGGATGCTGGAGCGTCCTGCGCGCGTCTGTTCGGACGCGCGGGGCTTCAGGTCGCCCGGTTCTGGTCGCGCCAGGTCGCCGGGCTCAACGTCGTCACCCGCCGGAATTCGCGATTGAAGTTCGACTTGGTCTGGAAGCCGGATTCCAGCATGGCCGCGGTGACCGACCCGTCGGTCTGCCGCAGCAGCCGGCAGGCCTCGGCGATGCGGTATTCGTTGATGTATTGCGAGACATTCTTGCCTGCCAGCCGGTTGATGGCGCCCGATATCTGCCGGGCGGGCACGCCCGCGCGCCGGGCCAGCCGCGACAGCGTCAGGTTCTCGTCGAGGAACAGCCGCTGCTCCTTGAGCAGGCGGTCGACGCGGTCGATGACGTCGCGGTCCTGCGCCGCCGTCGATGCCGCCTCTTCGGCCTGCGCGAGCGGTTCGGGCAGCGCCCGCGCGCGGGCGGCGACAAGCGCCGTCAGGCCGATCAAAAGCAGGCCGAGCAGGTTGGCGTTGCCGACGAGGAAGGCGATGCCTGCCCCGTTGCGCCATTCCACATCCAGCACCACCAGCAGGTCGAACGAGGCCGACAGGCACAGCGAGAACGCCGCGATGATCATCGCCCGGTGCGCGGCGACGGCGCCGTCGAAACGCGCCCCGTCGAGCGCGTCGGGTCCGGTCCGGCCGAGCCGCAACAGGGCCACGGCATAGCCGACGAACAGGCTCATCAGTGCGACGTCGATCAGTGCGGGCGCCACGAACAGCAGCACGGTCATGATGACGGGCGGCAGCGCCTGCAACCAGACGGCATCGTCCCTGGCTTCGTCGCGGTCGATCAGGCTGCGGAAGCTCGCCAGCACCAGCGGCGGCACGCAGGCCGCGATAATGGGCAGCACGAAGCGCAGTTCCGCCATCCCATAACCCCAGCGCAGCCCGAGGATGATCGACTGCAGGACGCAGAGCGCGATCAGCGCCAGGAAGGGCCGATTGCCTTTTGTCTGCTCCGCATTGCGCAGCAACACGACAAGCAGGATCAGCAGCAGCAGGGCGACGACGAAGGGGAGCGGAACGAAGATCACGGGGTCTGCGGAGCGTTGGTGGGTTAAGCCGATGATGGCCCAGATTGCGATCAAGGACGACCTGAATCGCGATCGAGGAAGCGCGAAAGGCAAGGAACCGGCGATGTTTTCCCCGTCCTTTCCAACCGCGTCCAATCTCAGGAGATCATCATGTCCGGTTTCAGAACTCTTTGCGCCGTCGTTTTCGGCCTTGCCTTGGCCACGCCTTGCCTGGCGGCCGATGTCGGCGTGCGCCAGCTCACCATTCCCGCCACCGAACACGGCCGCGCCCTTCAGGTGACGGTGTGGTACCCCGCCGGCCCCGGCGGCGAGCCGGTGATGGTCGGCGACAACAGGGTTTTCAAGGGTGTGCCGGCCTCGCTCGACGCGCCGCCGGCGAAGGGGCGCTTTCCGCTGGTGCTCTTGTCGCACGGCTCCGGCAGCCGCGTTCAGGGCATGGCCTGGCTGGCGACGGAACTGGCCAAGGCGGGTTTCATCGTTGCTGGGCCGAACCATCCCGGCACCACCAGCGGCGATTCCACGCCGGCCGAGACACCGAAACTATGGCAACGCACCCGCGATCTTTCCGCCGTGATCGACGGGCTGACGGCGGACCCTGAATGGCGCGACCATGTCGATGCCGACAAGGTCGGCGTCGTCGGCTTCTCGCTGGGCGGCGCCGCCGCCATGGAGATTGCCGGAGCCCGGGCCAGACTGGAGGCCTATGCCAGCTATTGCGACAGCTACAGGAAATGGGACTGCGCCTGGTATGCCGGTGGCGTCGGCTATGTGAACGACGAAAAGGTCAAGGTCGACAAGGTCGACCTGCGTTCGGTCGACAAGGCGCTGTTCGAACAGTCGAATCTCGATCGGCGCGTCAAGTCGGCGGTGCTGGTCGATCCTGGCCTGGCACAGGCCTATGACGCACAGAGCCTGAAGGACATCGCGATCCCGATGACCTTCATCAATCTCGGCGACCCGGCCACCATTCCGCTCGCGGTCGCGGCCGAAAAACTGGCTTCGCTCACCCCGCACGGCACCTATGCGACGGTCAGTGACGCCAACCATTTCGCCTTCTTGCCCGAATGCAAGGAAGGTGGGGCTCAGCTGCTGATCGCCTTCGGCGAGATCGATCCCATCTGCACGGATGCCGGCAAGCGGCCGCGCGCCGACATCCACGCCGAAGCGACGCGGCTCATCTCGGCGGCATTGCAGCGAACGCTGAAGAACTGACCGGCTTGATGGCGACGATCGGGGTCCGGTGTGCCGGCTCGGGTCGTCGTCCGCGAATCTTTGCCGGCCATGGCGAACCGGCGGGCTATGGCCAAGGCGGAAGTGAAAACGACCGGCAAATGGGAGGCCTTGCCCTCTTGTCCGGCGGCGCGGCCGGCTTCGCGCTGGTCGCGCCGGGGCGGACCGCGGCCAGCGCGAGGAGCAGCTGGCGCATGATCCGGCTCATGGCGCCTTGCGATCCTTCGGCTTGCGGCCTTTCGGCGGCAATTCCTCGTTTTCCGCCACCTCGGCGATGCCATGGCGCCGGTAGAATTCCTGGTTGTCCTTCTCCACCTGCGCCTGCATCCGCTTTTCGGCTCGCACCATCATGGCGTTGCGCGCCGCCATGCCCACCTGTCCGGCGACAAGGCTGCCGATGCCGGTGCGGTCGAAGGAGGCGGCGATGCCGACCGCGCCCTGCGCCACGCCGAGCGCGGTGGCCTCGGCGGCAAGCTCCTTCTCCATCTGCCGTGTCTCGTCGGAATATTGCGGTCCCTCGAAGGTCGAGGGGGTGGAGGTGCAGGCAGCCACCACGCCGCCTGCCAGCAGGACCGGGATGAAAGCGGCGGCCGGCCACCTTCGTCCATAACCTGCTGGCCGGGTGGCCACCCGCACCGGGACGCGTGCGCCCTGGACAGTTTTGTGTTTCAAAGTCCGTCCCCCAAAAGACAACACGCGCCATTTGTGGCGGCGCACCCTCGAGGCCAAGCCTCTGCACCGCCGGCCGATGCTCTACGCCGGACGGGCGGGCATCGTCTTGGGCGACAGCGAACGATCCATGCTGGAAACGAACAAGATTGGCCGTACAGGCGGGACAGATGCACGCCGGCGCGGTTTCGCCGGCGCGTTTCAGGATGGTGGAGGATGCTCGCGCCGGTGAAGCGAAGCGGGCGTTTTGTCGTCGGAGGTCGTTAGCCTCGTTCTAGAACTTCACGGTCAAATCGGCCCTGACGCCATGGTCGCGGGCGTTGGAGGCGAGCTGCCCCTGGTAGGAGATGCCGAGCGTGGCGGTGGGCGCAACGGCGAAATCGAGCCCGGCTTCGAGTGCGGCGCTGTCGCGTGCGATCGGCGCACCGGCGACGGTGAAGGCATTGCTGCCAGTAAAGGCCTGGGTGACGGTCGGCGCGACATCGCCGAAGGCATGGCGCCAGCCGATCATGCCGCGCGCGGTGGCCTTGATCGTACCGAGATCGAAATCGGTCGAGGCGCGCAGGCCAAGCGTCGTGAAGGTGATGTCGTTGGAGCCGCCGTAAACGGTCAGCGCCGTGACGCCGCCTTTCTCGGTGAAACCGTTGGTGCGGGTGTTCACATAAGCCAGATTGGCGAAAGGCTCGAAGGCAACAGCGCCTGCCTTCATGCCGTAGCCGAATTCGCCGAACACCTGCGTGGTGCCGGCGCGATAGCTGGAGGAAAGGCCGTCGGCAACGTTCTGGAAAGCGAACCGGCGGTTGCTGTCGATCTTGCTCCAAGTGTAGGCGAGGCCGGAGCGGAACGCCAGGGCGCCCCACTCAGTGCCGCCATAGAGGCCGAGGTGATAATTGTCGCTGGCGGCGGAAGACTTGCTCTCATCCACCTTGAACGAAGAATGGCTGTAGCCGGCAAGGAAGCCCAGCCGCCAGTCGTCGGTGACAAGGCCGTCGATGCCGGTGACGAAGCCGCCGGTCGAGCGCGACAGCTTTGCGGCATTGCCGTCGCTGTCGGTCGAGCCCCACGAGCCGAAAGCAGAACCCCAGGCGCCGTAACGCTCAGTGGTGCGGATCGAGGCGGTCGTGATGTCCCTCGCGTCGTCGCCATAGGCCATGACGGGCAGCGGCGCGGCGCCCACCGTCTCGAAGGCCGAACGCAGGCGGTCGTTCATCTGGCTGCCGACCAGCTGGCTGTTCTCGATCAGCCCGCTGACGGTCGAGCCATAAACCTCGCCGGGCAGTTGGGCGAACAGGTCGGCCGCGTCGGTGCCGTTCAGCGTGACGGCGAGATCGTAGAACGGCTTGCCGATGCCGAGGCCTTCGATCGCCGCGGCTGCCGCCGCGCCGTTACGCGTAGCGGCAATATCGGCGAAGGCGACCGTGTTACGGGTCACGTCGAGATAGACGGTGTTCGGGTCGTAGGAGAGAGCGAGGTCGAGGAAGGCGTAGCAGCCGCAATCGCTATCGAAACGGCCGGTGATGCCGCCGGCGGCCGTCAGCACGGTGTAGCGTGCGTCGCCGCGCCAGGCGCCGACCGGCACCAGCGCGTCGACCCAGCCGCTGACGGTCGCGCTGCCGGTCACGTCGACGCGGCTGGTGCCCTTCGGCGCGCCGACTATGACCATCAGGCCCGCGTCGGCGGACTGGGTGTAGTTGCCGTCGATGGTGAGCGTGCCGCCCTGGCTGCCGAAACCGCCATAGACGGCGCCGTCGTTTCGCACATCGCCATGGACGGTGCCGCCGCCGGAGAGCATGCCTCCGGCTTCGACGAAGGTGTTCGACCGGATGCTGCCGTCGACGGCGAGAACGCCCTGGGCGATGCGGGTGTCGCCGAGATAGGTGCTGTTGCCGGTCAAAATGAGCGCGCCGTCACCGGCTTTGACAAGCCCGCCATTGCCGGTGATGTCGTTTTCCCAGGTGCTCCGGCCCAAGGGCACATTGGCGACGAAATCGCCCCAGTCGAACTTGCCGGGCCCGCGCACCGCCATGCCGACATCGAGCAGGCCATAGCCGAAGACGGGGTCGACGCCGGGGGCGCCGATATCCCATGCGGTGCCGAGCAGAACCTGCCGCACCTGATCCATGGTCATATAGGGAAACGCCTGTGCCACCAGGGCTGCGGCACCCGCGACATGCGGGGCGGCAAGTGAAGTGCCGTAAACCCAGGAATAGCCTCCGCCGGGGATTGCGACGTTGATATCCCGGCTGTCGGGCCATTCCCATGCGCCGGTCTGTGGATTCCAGCGCCAGTCGCTGCCGCCCGGCGCCGCCAGGCACCAGTTCATGGCCACGCCGCACTGGTTCGCCCAGGTGGCCCGGTAGCCGGGGCCGATGGCGGTGACGGCGAGCCAGCCGGACTCCAGCTCAGGATAGAGATAAGGAAGGCCGGATTGACCTGCCGGCTGGTGCGAGGAGTCGTTGCCCGTTGCCCAGACCATCAGGGCGCCGGCCTTGATCGCCTCGCGATAGACATCGAGAGACGAAGCCCCGCCCAATACAGGGAACTCCCAGGAATCGCCCCACTGGCCGTCATTGATCGGGTAGGGCAAGCCGTAGCTGTTGTTGATGATCCGCACGCCTTGATTGACGAAGGCACGGATCCCGTAGAGCGAAGCCACGCTACTGATACCATAGCCGCCCGAGAAGGCATTGGCCATGACGATCGTCGCGCCGGGCGCCACGCCGTGCATGCCGACGCCGTCGCGATTGGCGGCGATGATCGACGACACCATGGTTCCATGTCCAATCGTGTCGACATTCCAGGGCCTGTCCGGGTTGTAGGTAAAGCCCGGAACATAGCGTCCGGCAAATTCCGGGTGATGGATGTCGAGGCCGCTATCGACGACGCCGACCTTGACGCCGCTGCCGTCAAAGCCACGGGCATAGGCGAATTCGGCGTTGATCCAGTAAAGCCCCCACTGCGCCATGAATTCCGGCGTGCGCCAGCTCGCCGGATCGCCGATGCTCTGCGCGAAGGCCATGGTCGGCAGGGCCGTCGAGACCAAGAGGGCGGCAAGGCGGGTGACGGTGCGGCGCATCTTCCAGAATTCCCCCGTGCCCGACGCGGCGGCGCTTCCGAGGCGCAGGACATTGAAAGAAAGCGGAAATTCACGGCGCGGGCGCGCGAAACCTATCGCTGCGCCGCTTCCGGAAAAATACGGCAAATGCCGTATTTCGACCCTGCCGTTCCAAATAAATTCGATCATCGCCGCCGGTCAGTCGGGGAGCGATGAGCATCCGGGATTTGTCGTGACCGGGCCTGTAGCTGCGCGCAAAAACGCCGCCGCTTGGGGTGCGGCGGCGCTGAAAAGCGGCGTGGGCGTCAGCCCTGCAGGCGGCCGGCCTTGATGTATTCCACCATCTGGCCCACCACCGTGCCCCAGCCGTCGTGGAAGCCCATCTCCTCGTGTTTCTGGCGGCTCGCCTCCTCGCCATGGATCGCGATGGCCCGGTATTGCGTGCCGCTTCCCTTCGGCGCGAAGTCGAGGACGGCGGTGAAGAAGGGATTGGGCGACGGCCGGTAGCCGCCGAGCAGCGTGTCGGTGGTGACCAGGCGCTCGAACGGCTTCACTTCGAGATAACAGCCGGTGTTGGGATATTCCTGGCCTTCCGGCGAGCGCATGGTGAAGTTCATGGCGCCGCCCGGGCGCACGTCGAGGTCGCAGGCGGTGATCGTCCACGGTTTCGGCACGAACCAGTGGCGCAGGTGCTCGGCGGTGGTCCAGGCGCGCCAGACGAGTTCGACCGGCACGTCGAGTTCGCGTTCGAGCACGAGGTCGAGCTTGGGATTGGTGGTGATTTTGGGCAAGGTCATTTGGCTTCCTCTTCCTTGAGTTTGAGCAGATAGCTGTCGAGCTGGTCGAGGCGGCGTTCCCAGATGTTGCGCTGACGTCCGAGCCAGTCCTCGGCAAGCTTGAGTTGTTCCGCGGCCAGTTCGTAGGTCCTGACGCGGCCGGCCTTGTGCGAGCGCACCAGGCCGCTTCCCTCCAGCACCTTCAGGTGTTCGACGAAGGAGGGCAGCGCCATGTCGTAGGGGGCGGCGAGCTCGCTGGCCGAGGCGGGGCGCAGCGACAGCCGTTCCAGCACATTGCGCCGTGTCGGGTCGGACAGGGCGCGAAAGACGCGGTCGACGACCGCGGCGTTCGTCGGCGGAGGGGAGTGCTGCAGGCCTGCCCGTGGTGTCACGATGGCTCCTTGTCGATAGAGCACAGCCATTCTGTGCACGGGCGCTGTCATAGATCGAAAAGATACTTAGGTCAAATCCTAAGTGTTTCGAGATGCCGCTTTAACTGAGGGGGCAGGCCTCAGTTCGGGAGACGATGGGGCGGAAGCTGCTTGCTCAGCCGGCGCCGAGATGATCGATGAGGATCTTGCCGCCAAGGCCGATCAGCGCGATGCCGCCGACGATCTCGGCATAGCGGCCAAAACGCGCGCCGAGATATTTGCCGGCCAGAACGCCGGTGATGGTCATGACCATGGTGGCAAAGCCGATCGCCGCCGCCACGACAAAAATGTTCACATCGAGAAAGGCCAGCGAAACGCCGACGGCCATGGCGTCGATGCTGGTGCCGACCGCCGTGGCCAGAAGGCCGAGCGTCGGACGTGCGGTCGGCACGTCGGAAGGCTCTGCCTGAGGCCACAACGCCTGCAGGATCATCCTGCCGCCGACGCCGGCCAGCAGCGCGAAGGCGACCCAGTGGTCGACGCTCTGGATCCACTGGCTGGCGGCGATTCCGAGTGCCCAGCCGATCAAAGGCGTCAGCATTTCGATGACGCCGAAGACGAGGCCGGTCTTGACGGCTTCCGACAGCGAAGGGTGCCTGGTGGTGGCGCCGCGGCCGATGGCCGCAATCAAGGCATCGAGCGACATGCTGACGGCCAGCACGCCAATGGCGATGGGCGACATTGGAAAATTCCGGAACAGGGACGTTGCCAGACGAATGGTGCCGTCATGTCCTGATGACGGTTTTCGCCACGGTCTTGCCAAACGGTCATGCCCGCCGGACGCACCACGCATTGACGCGAGTATGTTGATGCGCCCCCGTTTCCGGTGGCTACTCCCCGATGACTTTGAAATAAGGCGGCCTGCCCGACATGTCAATCGCGTGATCTTGAAAAAATCAATTATTACAGTGAGTTAGCCTATGCTAAGTTTGCGCGAAGACGGTAAGGAACCTCGCCTTGGCAACAGGCTGAACGGCATCGTGGCCGGGCGGGCGGCGATGGCGGCGGCGTCATCGCTGCGGCGGGCGCTCGGGCCCGGTTCCGTCACGGCTATGGCCACGATGGCGGTCGTGGCGGCTAAAAAGCCGGTCCGGCAAGCGGTTTGCCCGGCCCGTATGGCTTGCCGTGCTGCCTTGTCGGCGGTAGGAAGCCGCAACCCAAGGCAGTCTCCTGCGAGGAATGCGATGCAGTCGCCGACTGCCAACGTTGACAGTTTGCCGCCCGAACCGATCAAGATCCCGAAACCGCGTCCGCCGCGCTCCGCGCTGCGGCGCAAGCTGGATCATTGGTGGGCTACGACGAAATGGGCGGCGCTCAGGTGGATATACCGCCGCGAGATCGCCAAGCTGAGCGATGTCTTCGGTGCAGAACCGTTCGCCGCGATCCTCGACCGCTATCCGGGTATCCTGGACAAGCCCGTCCGGCCTTATCTGCTGTACGGCCTGAAGTGGCAGAACCGGGCGCCGGCGGTGATCGATCACTATCAGGCGGCGGCGCGCCTTTTGACCAACGAGGCCTTCGTCGAAAGCCACATCGATGGCGTGCGGCTTCTGACGCTGCCGACCGACGCTGGCGAAGTCTCGGTGGACCTCGCCGGCCAGGGCGGATTGTATCGCGAGGCGGAATGGCGCCTTGTCCTTTGCGTCGACGCGCGCCCGGTGATGGAGATGGGCCTTGCCATCGTCAATGAGCGCAACCTTAAGCTCGACGGCAGCGCGGACGTTCTGTGGATCGGCGTGCTCAAGACCGCTCTTGCCGGCACGCATGGCCTGGACGATGCGCGCGCCCTGACCAAGGCGATGGAGGGGCTGAGGCCGAAATCGCTGCTGCTTCTGGTGGCGCAGGCGTTGGCCAAGGCCCTCAATCTCGGCGGCCTGTTCGGCGTATCCAACAAGGGCCATGTCTTTGCCGGCGACTACAGCCTGCGTCGCCGCATCAAGGCCGACTATGACAGCTTCTGGCTCGAATGCAGCGGCGAGAATGTCAGGCCGACCTTGTTCGCCCTGCCGCTGGTCAAGGCGCAGCGCGACCCCAGCGAATACAAGCCGAACAAGCGGGCGCAGGTCCGCCGGCGTCAGCAGCTGGAACTCGATATCGAGAAGCTGGTTCGCGAAGCCATCGAGCCGCTGCTGCGCCGGTAAGAGGGCGGCGGTGGAAACGCCCAAGACCCCGTGAGCCAGCGGGCATGCGCGGCGGTCGCTTATTGACCGGCAGGACGTTTTGAAGAGGCGGGTCCGTGACGGGTGTTGTTGGTTGGCGATGAACGAACAGGCCGAGATTCCCGATCAGGAACGATGGGTGGCGTGGCAGCCCGCTGAGTTGGCGCAGCGCCTGCGCGATGTCGCACGGCCGTGGTGCATCGTCGGTGGCTGGGCTCTCGATCTGTGGCATGGAGCCGAGACCCGCGACCACGGCGATCTGGAATTCACGATCCTGCGCGAGGATCTCGGCGCCTTTCGGCGGGCATTGGGCGATCTGGAATTCTACACCGTGCATGACGGCGTTCTCGAACGTCTCGCGGTGGACCGGGAACCGGCGGCCGAGATCTTTCAAATCTGGGGCTTCGACCGCGCCGCCGGGCGCTGGCGGGTGGACATGATGATCGAGCCTGGAACGGATGACGGCTGGGTCTACAAGCGGGCAACGGAAATCCGGCGGCCGCGCTCCGAAATGGTGATGCGGACGGCTGGCGGTATTCCTTACCTCAACCCGTCCGCCGTGCTGTTGTTCAAGGCAAAATACCAACGCCCCAAGGACGAGGCGGATTTCGCGGCGGCACTGCCGAAACTAGCCGCGCCCGAGCGTACCTGGCTGAGGGATTGCCTCGAACTGCTGCACCCCGGCCATGGCTGGACAAAGGCACTGTGAAATCAGCCGGCGTCGCCCACCTTCTTGCCGAAGGTTGAGAAAAACTCGCCGGCCAGCTTCTTGGACGTCGACATGATCAGGCGGCTGCCGAGCTGGGCGATCTTGCCGCCGACATCGGCCTTGGCGGCGTATTTCAACACGGTGGCGTCGCCGCCGTCGGCGGTCAGCGTCACGTCGGCGCCACCCTTGGCGAAGCCGGCGATGCCGCCCTTGCCTTCGCCCTGGATGGTATAGGAATGCGGCGGGTTGAGGTTCTTCAGCGTCACCTCGCCGTTGAAGGTCGCCTTGATCGGCCCGATCTTCAGCACCACGGTGGCGGCCATGTCGGTGGGCGATTTCATCTCCAGGCTCTGGCAGCCGGGAATGCTTTCCTTGAGCACCGCCGGATCATTCAGCGCCGCCCAGACCTTGTCGACGGGGGCCGCGATGCGTTCTTCGCCTTCGATCACCAGAGCCATCAAAACCTCCCGGGAAAACGGTCCGGCCCGCGCCGTTGCGTGCAAAGTCCATAACAGGCCTAGCCAAAGCCGTAGCGGAGTGCATCAATGCTGTCCATCGCACCAAAGTCCGGGGTGTGGCCTTGCCCGGACGCGCGCGATGACATATCCAATTGTCGGACAAATGCGGAGACAGCCATGGCAGGCGCGCCTAGCGATAAGAAAAGATTCCGGTCGCAGGAGTGGTTCGACAATCCCGGCAATCCGGGCATGACCGCTCTCTATCTGGAGCGCTATCTGAACTATGGCCTGACCCGCGAAGAGCTGCAGTCCGGCAAGCCGCTGATCGGCATCGCCCAGACCGGGTCGGACCTTTCGCCCTGCAACCGCCACCATATCGAGCTGGCCAAGCGCGTGCGCGAGGGCATCGTGGCGGCCGGCGGCATTCCCTTCGAGTTCCCCTGCCACCCGATCCAGGAGACCGGCAAGCGCCCGACCGCTTCGCTCGACCGCAACCTTGCCTATCTGTCGCTGGTCGAGGTGCTCTACGGCTATCCGCTCGACGGCGTCGTGCTGACCATCGGTTGCGACAAGACCACGCCGGCCATGCTGATGGCGGCGGCCACCGTCAACATCCCGGCGATCGCGCTCTCCGTCGGGCCGATGCTGAATGGCTGGCACAAGGGCAAGCGCACCGGCTCCGGCACCATCGTGTGGGAATCGCGCCAGCGCCTCTCGGCGGGCGAGATCGACTATGACGAGTTCATGGAGATCGTGGCATCCTCGGCGCCGTCGGTCGGCTATTGCAACACCATGGGCACGGCGACGACCATGAACTCGCTGGCCGAGGCACTCGGCATGCAATTGCCGGGCTCCGCCGCGATTCCAGCGCCCTATCGCGAGCGCGGCCAGATTTCCTACGAGACCGGCAAACGCATCGTCGGCATGGTGCATGAGGATTTGAAGCCGTCCGACATCATGACGCGCGAAGCCTTCGAGAACGCCATCGTCATCAACTCGGCCATCGGCGGCTCGACCAACGCGCCGATCCATCTGAACGCGATTGCCCGCCATCTCGGCGTGCGCCTCGACAACAATGACTGGCAGACGATCGGCCACAAGATCCCGCTGCTGGTGAACCTGCAGCCGGCCGGCGAATATCTCGGCGAGGATTATCACCATGCCGGCGGCGTGCCGGCGGTGGTCGCCGAACTGATGAAGGCCAGCCTGCTGCCGCATCCCGGCGCCTTGACCGTCAACGGCAAGACCATGGGCGACAATTGCGGCAAGGCCGAAAACCTCGACACGAAGGTGATCTTGCCGGTGTCGGACCCGCTGAAGAAGGAAGCCGGCTTCATCAACCTGAGCGGCAATCTTTTCGACAGCGCCATCATGAAGACCAGCGTGATCTCCAAGGAGTTCCGCGACCGCTATCTGTCGAACCCGGCCGACCCCGAGGCTTTCGAGGGCAAGGCGGCGGTGTTCGACGGGCCGGAGGATTATCACGCCCGCATCGACGATCCGGCCGAGGCGATAGACGAGCACACCATCCTGTTCATGCGCGGCGCCGGCCCGGTCGGCTATCCGGGTGGCGCGGAGGTGGTGAACATGCAGCCGCCGGCCTATCTGATCAAACGCGGCATCCATTCGCTGCCTTGCGTCGGCGACGGCCGCCAGTCCGGCACGTCCGGCACGCCGTCCATCCTCAACGCCTCGCCCGAGGCAGCCGCCGGCGGCGGCCTGGCGCTGCTGCGGAAGGGTGACCGCGTGCGCATCGATCTCAGGAAAGGCACCGCCGATATGCTGGTGCCGGAGGACGAGCTGGCCCGCCGCCGCGCCGCGCTTTCCGGCAATGGCGGCTACCACTATCCGAAACACCAGACGCCCTGGCAGGAAATCCAGCGGGGCATGGTCGACCAGTTCTCGGAAGGCATGGTGCTGAAGCCCGCGGTCAAATACCAGGATGTCGCCCACACCGCCGGCCTGCCGCGCGACAATCACTGAAGCAGTCGCGATAAAGTTTTACGGGCGTGGCGCCGGCCGCGCCCGTTTTGTTTGAGATGCTGGCTATGATTGCGGCTTCCCGTCCGTCGCTCAGCGCCTGCGCTTGGTCGGCAGCTGGATGACGTGGGGGATGTCGATCACCTTGTGCAGATTGCTCGCCGCGACCATGTTCCGGCCTTGCCGCTTGGCCTGGTAAAGCGCGGCGTCGGCTGCCTCGAACAGCGAGCCGTCGTCATCGGTGAAGATCGGCCTGAGCGTCGCGCAGCCGATGCTGACGGTGACCACGCCATGGTCGCTGGCCTCGTGGCGCAGGCCAAGTTCGCGCACGGCCGCGCAGATCGTCTCGCCCAGCATCAGCGCGTCCTCCGGTTCGGTGTCGGGCAGAAGCACCGTGAATTCCTCGCCGCCATAGCGGGCGCAGAAATCCTCCGGCCGCTTCAACGCGTTGCGGATGGCTGTCGCCACCTTGCGCAGGCAATCGTCGCCCTTGGCATGGCCATAGACATCGTTGAAGTCCTTGAAGCGGTCGACGTCGATGACGTGCAGTGAAAGATAGGACCCCAGCCGCGAGGCCTGCCGCCATTTCAACCGGCTCTGCTCGTTGAACTCGCGCCGGTTGGGCAGGCCGGTCAGCGCATCGATGGCCGCCATCGTCTCCAATTGCTGTTCGCGTAGGATGCGCGCCGTCACCTCGCGCGTCGAACCGACGATGAAACGCGGCGCGTCCTTGTTGGACGTCGACAACCGCACCCGGTTTTCGAACCACAGCAGATTGCGGTTCACGTCGTAGGCGCGGAAAACATAGGCGACGTCGGCGTCGCCGGCGCGCACCCTCTGCATGCCGTCGGTGATGATGCCCATGTCGTCCGGGTGGACATGGGCGCGCCAGTCGAAGTCGCCAAGCGCGCCTTCGGCGAGGCCGAGCACCTGGGTGGCCACCGGCGAAATGAAGATGATGCGCCCATCGAGGTCGCTGACGAAGGCCATGTCGCCGGACTGGCGCGCCACCATTTCGTAGATGTCGCGGTCGGCCTGCCTGAGATGCAGGAGCCGCTCGCGTTCGTGCAGCAGCGCCGCCACCAGCACCACGATGCCGAAGGTCAGGATCAGGAAGACCCTGCACAACAAAAGCGCATTGTGCACGTCCTCCAAGGCCATGGTGTGGAACGGCCCATAGTCGGCGCCGGTGAACAGGATGGCGATGGGCACCAGCAGCCCGATGGAGGCGACGATGCCGACAAAACCGTAGCGGAACAGGATGCCGATGAGCGGCGGCAACAGGAGAAACAGCGGCAGCACGGTGGGCTGTTCGAAGATCAGCGCCGCGAACAGGCCGAACCCGGCCAGCGAGACGATCGCTTCCAGGGAGCGGCCGCTGCGATGAAGCTCGATGAGCTGGCGCGGCTGCAGGCGCAGGATCAGCGGGGTGAGCACCACATAGGTCAGGGCCGTGTTGGTGAACACGTAGAACCCGTAATGCACGGCGCTGTGTCCATGCGGCGGCGTGCGCACTGCGGCATGGACGAAAGCGGAGACCAGCGGAATGAGAATGATGACGACCACACCGAAGCGCGCCCAGGCCCTCAGCGTGTCGGAGCGGCCTTCGATCCAGTCGCGGTCGCGACCCAGAACCACCGCGGCGGCATAGGTGAGCAGGATCGACGACCCTGTGAAGATCAGTGTCGTCGGTGAGACGATCTCGGCGACCGGGCCGATCGCCAGTCCCCGGGTGAGCGCCAGCAGCGGAAAGGCGGTCACCGCGTAGCGCGGCCACCGCTGGCGTGGCGTCAAAAGCAGGACCCCCAGCAGCAGGCCGCCAGCGAGCGGGAAGGAAATCAGCCCCTCGACGCGCAGCAGCGAGTTGGACAGATAGTTGGCGAGCGTGAGCAGCGCCATCCACAACAGGAACGGAGCGGCGGTCCGCACTGCCTGCCTGGACGGAACCATCTGGTGTCGCCACATCGCCCGAGCACCCCGGACACTGTCTTCCGCCCAAATCTTATTTAGCTTTGCCTCCTTTAGGAAGCGTATTCCGGCGGTGACCATAACGCGACGGGTAACGGTTCGTCGCGTAGCCGATATTCGGCCGCGTTCCGATCGAAAAGGGGTTGGAACAGGATTTGAATGGATTCAATTGGTGTCGTCCTGTTGCGGCGAAGTCACAGGTCGAATCGCGGTTCCGTGCTATTCAACAAGCAGCAGTCCATGGGGCGATGCCGGATCGACCAAAGATCGGCATCGGGACGGTTGCCGGGTTCGCGTGGCGTTGGTTTCAGTCGCCTTGCCGATGTCCAGATCGGCCACGGAAACGAGAATTCGATCGGACCTTGAAAGCTTTTCCAGGTGTCGGTCGCTGGTCCTGCGGGGGACGGGCCCCGGCAAGGTCGGTCACTCCCACCGGCCTTGCCGGCGCGCCAAACACCGGTGCGCCCACCCTGATTTAGCCTCTACAGATATCTGGTGATCGCCGGCGCCTGCATCTGCTGGTCGCGCTTGCCGTCTTCATAGACGATCGGCGCGGCGGCCAGTTCTTCCTCTGTGGCATCGTCCAGGCAGGCGACGTTCACCGCCCAGAAATTGCCGCCCATGAAATCGAGATAGCCGCGCGAGAAGGTGTGCACGCCGCAGGCCGGGCACATGTAGTGGTTGATGTCGCCTTCCGGCCAGTTGGAAGGCCGCGCCTTGTAATCGAGCATGCGCTCCTTGCCGCCGGTGATCTCGACCGCCTCGTAGGCGGCGAAGGACTTTTTGTAGCCGACCTTGAGGCAAAAGCTGCAATTGCAGCGCCGGATGCCGTCGTCGAAATCGAGCTCGGCTAAGAAGCGGATGAGACCGCAATGGCAACTGCCGTGATAGGTTTTTTTCATGCTCCCTCCTCCTTGCCCTGCCGGTGCGGCCTATATGGCTGCCGACGCACGGGACAGCATGCACATTGCGCGCTGTCCCGACACTGCTTGCGGCGCAACGCATGTCGGTAGTCGCCACTTCTTGCCACCAACCTGGCCAGGCGTTCCGCGGTCGAAGTTGAATATTTTTACCCGGGTAATATTGACGGGAATTCGGAAAAGGCGCATAGGCGGCGGCCTCGCCGGTGTGAATCGGCGAAAGCCTTCGATAAGACAGCGATACGCCGCGACCATGGATGACATGCAATGACCGACAAGCCAGCCGCCCGCCCGTCGCGCGACCTCACCAGCGGGCCGATCGCCAGCACGCTGCTGGTCTTCGCGCTGCCGGTGCTCGGCTCCAACGTGCTGCAATCGCTGAACGGTTCCATCAACGCGGTCTGGGTCGGCCGTTATCTCGGCGAGACCGCGCTGGCGGCGACATCCAATGCCAATCTGGTGCTGTTCCTGCTGCTCGGCACCATGTTCGGCATCGGCATGGCGGCCACCATCCTGGTGGCGCAGTCGGTCGGTGCGCGCAACCTGGACGAAGCCAAGCGCATCGTCGGCACCAGCGCCACCTTCTATTTCATCGTCTCGCTTGTTTTCGCGCTGGGTGGCTGGCTGTGGGTGGACAAGATCCTGTCCCTGTTGGCGACGCCGCCCGACGCCATGCCGCTGGCGCGTGCCTATCTGCTCGTCATCTTCGCGGCGGTGCCGGCCGCCAATCTGCTCGGCTTCGTCATGACCATCCTGCGCGGCGCCGGCGATTCGCGCACGCCGTTCTTCTTCATGGCTTTCGCCGTGCTGCTCGACATCGTGTTGAACCCGCTGCTCATCGCCGGCATCGGCCCGTTTCCCAAAATGGGCATCGCCGGTTCGGCAATGGCGACGCTGATCGGCCAGACGGTGAGCGTCATCGCCATCCTTGTGCTGCTCTACCGGCGCAAGCACCCGCTGCGGCTGGCAGGCCCCGACCTTGCTTTGCTCAAGCCCGACCCGAGGCTGCTGCGCATCATCGTCGCCAAGGGCGTGCCGATGGGCCTGCAGATGATCGTCATCTCGATGGCAGCCCTGGTGGTGATGGGGCTGGTCAACGGCTACGGTTCGCGGGTCACCGCCGCCTACGGCATCACCGCGCAATTGTGGACCTACATCCAGATGCCGGCATTGGCGATCGGCGCCGCCGTCTCGTCCATGGCGGCGCAGAATGTCGGCGCCCGCCGCTGGGACCGCATCGGCCGCATCGCCGCCGCCGGCGTCGGCTTCAACCTGTTGCTGACCGGCTCGCTGGTGGTGTTGCTCCATCTGTTCGACCGCCCGATCCTCGGCCTGTTCCTGGCCAATGACAGCACCGCGGTCGACATCGCGGAGCACATCAACAACGCCGCCTCGTGGTCGTTCATCCTGTTCGGCGTCACCATCGTGCTGTTTGCCACGGTGCGCGCCACAGGCGCGGTGCTGCCGCCGCTGATCATCCTGATCGTCTCGGTGCTCCTCATCCGCACCGGCTTTGCCTATTCGCTGCGCGATTGGCTTGGCCAGGAGGCGCTGTGGTGGAGTTTTCCCGCCGGTTCGATCGCCTCGCTGGCGCTGGCCGCCGCCTACTACCGCTTCGGCGGATGGCGCACCATGCACATGATCGAGGAGGAACGGCCCGCCGCCGGCGAACCCCCGGACACCGGCCTCGGCGTGCCGCGTGGGCGCGCACGGCTGGGGGAACAGGCGGAGGGGTGAGAGCCCGGTTCGCCGCAGGCGAATTGAAAGGTCCGGTGGACCTTTCAAAGGGCTCGAACGCCCGAGGCCGTAGCCGAGGGCCGGGAAGCGGTTCGTCTCAAAGATCGGTTCCGACCCCCTCTCCGTCGCCACTGCGCGGCGCCACCTCTCCCCCATTTCATGGGGGCGAGGAACCCAAGCTGGAAAGGCGCTCGCATCGCTGCATTGGTTCCTCGCCCCTGCCGAAGGCGGGGGCAGAGGTGGCGAGCCCGAAGGGTGAACCGGAGAGCGAGAATTCCATGTCGAGACGCTTGCCCGTTTGAGACGAGCAGCTAGGATCGCCGCGCAAACGGGGCGACGGGCAAGGTGACGGAAAAGATCGATACGGAAACCGCCGCCGGATCGCGCCTTGCCGAGGTGTTCGGCGCGTTCCTGCGCCTCGGCCTCACCTCCTTCGGCGGCCCGATCGCCCATCTCGGTTATTTTCGCGACGCCTTCGTGGTGCGGCGCAAGTGGATCGACGAGGCGAGCTACGCCGATCTGGTGGCGCTCTGCCAGTTCCTGCCGGGGCCGGCCTCCAGCCAGGTCGGCTTTTCGCTCGGCGTGCTGCGCGGCGGGCTGGCCGGCGGCATCGTCGCCTGGGCGGGTTTTACGCTCCCGTCGGCGCTGCTGCTCACGGCTTTCGCGCTGGGCGCCGGCGTGCTCGACAATCCGGTGGGAGAGGGCGTGCTGCACGGCCTCAAGCTGGTCGCCGCCGCCGTGGTGGCGCAGGCGTTGTGGGGCATGGTGAGAGCGTTGACCCCGGACCGCCAGCGCATCGCCATCGCGCTTATGGCACTTGCTCTGGCAAGCCTCGTCGCCGGCTGGCTGGGCCAGGTCGCCGCCATCGCCGTCGGCGCGGTCGCCGGGCTGCTGTTCTGCGGCGGCGAGGCCGGTGCCACGCCACGGCATCCGGCTTTTCCGGTCGGGCGCCGCGCGGCCATTGCCGCCCTTGTCCTGTCCGTCGTCCTGCTTGTACTGCCGCCGCTACTCGGCGCCTGGACCGGCAGCCATCTGCTCGCCTTCTTCGACGCCTTCTACCGCTCCGGCGCGCTGGTGTTCGGCGGCGGCCATGTCGTGCTGCCATTGCTGCAGAACGCGGTGGCCGAACCCGGCTGGGTGCCGGTGCAGCAGTTCCTCGCCGGCTATGGCGCCGCCCAGGCCGTGCCCGGCCCGCTTTTCACCTTCGCGGCCTATTTAGGCGCCGTCTCCGGCGTCGTGCCCAACGGGCCGCTGGGTGCAATGCTGGCGCTGGTGGCGATCTTCCTGCCCGGCCTGCTGCTCGTCTATGGCGCCCTGCCGTTCTGGGACGGCTTGCGGGCCTTGCCGAGGGCGCAGGCGGCGATGCGCGGCGCCAATGCCGCGGTGGCCGGCATCCTCGCCGCCGCCTTCTACGACCCGGTCCTGATCAGCGCCATCGCCGGGCCGCTCGACATTGTTTTCGCCGTCGGCGGCTTCCTGCTGCTGGTCTTCGCCAAGGCGCCGCCGTGGCTGGTGGTGGTGCTGCTGGGGGCAGCGGGCGCGGTGGGGTGAGGCTGATTTGTTTTTCCCTTCTCCCCTTGTGGGAGAAGGTGCCTGAGCTCGGCGGCGAAGCCGCCGGAAGCGAGGGCGGATGAGGGGTGTTGGACGGAGCGCTGCGTCGCAAACTGCGTTGGTGTTGATGCGGGGATTGGTTCTGAAACGCCTCGTTTCTTCCAACACCCCTCATCCGTCTCGTCGCTGCGCGCCGATCCACCTTCTCCCGCAAGGGGAGAAGGGAAGTCAGTACTTCGCCGGCTAAGGAAGCGGCAGGCACCAGATGGCCAGGAAGGCTTTGTCGCCCGAGCGCATCGCATGCACGATATGGGCGGGATTGTAGATGAGGCCGCCGATGCCGGGTTCGTTCCAGGGACCGTCATTCTGCCGCCATGCGCCGGCCGACAGCGCGATATAGACCTCTTCCGGCGGATGCCGGTGATCGGGATAGATCGTGTCGGGCGCCATTACCGAGACGCCGATCTCGACATGCGTGCTTGGCACCGGGCCGTCGCGGCCGACGATCATCGCGTCGGCGTAGCGGTCGGCCAGCCCGTCGGCTGCGCGCCGTTCGGCCCGGTTGCTCCACGCCAGAACGGGTTCGATCGCCTGGAACGCCTTGCCGAGCCCGCGCATGGGCAGTTCGGCGTCCCGCAAGCCATCGTAGCAGGCCTCAAGATGGGCGCATGCCGGCGGGAGCGTTGGCCGCCGCACGTCCCGGGTTTCGCCAGGGCCGTGGGAAAGACCGTCCACCACGCGGCGCCATGCGCGCGAAAGCGGCGTCTCGCACGTCGCCTTCAGCCCGACCGCCTCCTTGAGATTGTCGAGGA
Source organism: Mesorhizobium sp. YL-MeA3-2017 (assembly GCF_030814575.1). Lineage (NCBI taxonomy): Bacteria > Pseudomonadati > Pseudomonadota > Alphaproteobacteria > Hyphomicrobiales > Phyllobacteriaceae > Mesorhizobium > Mesorhizobium sp. YL-MeA3-2017. The sequence goes on from NZ_JAUSVH010000001.1 coordinate 3,316,166, forward strand.
AGGTGGTCAGGTTTTCCTGGGGGGATGCTGCCATGGTGCTGCTCCGGCGTTGCGACCGCACTGTTCCACGAGGAACAAGGCGGGGGCAATGGTGGGATATCTTCCTTCTCCCCCTGTGGGAGAAGGTGGATCGGCGCGCAGCGCCGAGACGGATGAGGGGGTGAGAACCCGGTTCGCCGGAGGCGAATTGAAAGGTCCAGTGGACCTTTCAAAGGGTTCGAACGCCCGAGGCTATGCCGAGGGCTGGGACAAAACTGCGACCTGACCCTCGCAAACTCGCTGCCCTTCGGGCGTTCAAACCCTTCAAAACGTCCACCGGGCGTTTTGATCTGCCCGAAGGCGAACCGCCTCCCGGCCCCTCGCAGGCTCGGGGCGTTCGAAGCTCGAAAAGCCAAGCAGTTGGCTTTTCGTCCGCTGCGCGGACCGCTTCTCACCCACCCATATTCGCACGGGTCAGGTGGATGAGGCCGTCGAAGCGCTGGCGCAGGCGGTCGTCGATGGCGCGCGGCACGTGGTGCGGGAAACGTTCGGCCAGGATGCGCTTCTTTTCGGCAATCGCACGCTGCAGGATGTCGGGCTTGCCCCTCTCGTTCCATTCCTTCGGCGAGAAACGGTCGCCGATGGCCGGATAGAAATACTCCGTCTGCATCAGCTTCAGCGTCTGGTCGTTGCCGAGATAGTGGCCCGGGCCATTGAGGCAGACCTCGGTGATCGTATCGATGGACAGCGCCTCGTCGGTCACCTCGATGCCGCGCACGCAGCGCAGGCACTGGCCGATCATGTCGTTGTCGATGATCAGGCTTTCCAGGCAGAAGCCGAGCAGCGAGGCGTGCATGCCGGCCGATTCATAAATCAGGTTCAGCCCCGACAGGCCGGCCATCACGTCGGTAATGCCCTTTTCGAAACCGGACTGGATGTCCGGCAGCTTGGAATCGGCCATGCCCGCCGCCGAACCACCCGGCAAATCGTAGAATTGCGCCATCTGCGCGCAGGCCGCCGTCAACAGTGCCTGCTCGGCCGAACCGCCCGACATGGCGCCGGTGCGCAGGTCGGAAACGAAGGGCCAGGTGCCGAAGATGGCGGGATGGCCGGGCTTCAGCGCGTTGACATAGACGAGACCCGCCAGCACTTCGGCCACCGCCTGCACCACGGCCCCGGCAATCGCCGCCGGCGCGGTGGCGCCGGCCTGGCCGGCCGAAAGCAGCAGGATCGGAATGCCGCCTTCCACGCAGGCCTCCAGCACGCCGCAGGCATCCTCGGCGAACTTCATCGGCGGCACGACGAAGCAGTTGGAGTTGGAAACGAAGGGCCGGGCACGGAAATTCTCCTCGCCGCCGGCGATCGCGTAAAGCATCTCCAGCGCCGGCTTCACATTCTCGCGCACCGTGAACGAGGTGCCGACATGTTTGGAGGTTCCCATCACGCAGGCATAAAGCGTGTTGAAATCCATCTCGAGCGGGTCGGGAATGTCGCGCGGCACCATCGGCCGCTGGAAGAAATGGATGTTGTCCAGCCCGTCGACGATGCGGGCGGCGTCATAGATGTCCTGCAGCAGGCTCTCGCGATATTCCCGCTTCTCGACATCGACCAGATGCACGGCGGCGCCCGCCGTGCCGTAATGCACGCGTTTGCCCTGGATCAGCATGTCATGCTTGGGATCCTGGCCGTGCAGGGTGAAATTGCGCGCCGCCTTCTTGATCGTGTCGAGCACTAGCGCGCGCGGAAAACGGATGCGGCCATCGTCGCTGTAGCTGGCGCCGACGCCGATCAAGGCCTCGATGCAGGAGGGAATGGCGTTGGCGAAACCGACGGTCTCGAGCAGCGTCAACACCGCTTCGTGGATGCGTTCTCGGTCGTTCTGGCTCAGCGGGCCGTAGCGTCCGCCTTCGAGCCCGGCGCGCACTGGCCTAATATCATCGGCCAGAGGTGCTGCGCGCATGGCGCGTCGCGCCTCGCGTCCGCCGGACCGGCGTGACCGGCTGTCGCCTTGCAAATCCTGCTTTTCCGCGGCCATCGACATGGAAAACCTCCACTGCTTCTTGCTGAAGCCGGACACGTGGCGGTTGGTCCACCATCGCGCGGCTCTTTCCCCTTGTTTTGCGAACTATGCCAAGCCCATTGGTGCAGCCTATGGGCCAGCCCATTCCGGCAGATGGACCAGAGAGGGCTCGGCCGACGGAAAAATCGCTTGCTGCGGCGTTGCCAAAAAAAGTGCCCAAAAAACAGCTTGAGCCGAACCTATGGTCATACCTTACAGCGGTCTTCAGGAGGGTTCATGGACGACCGGACAACAGACAATCACATCGCCGTGACCGAATGGCTGAGTGCCGCCGAATGCGCCGATCGCATCGGGCTGACGGTGCGGGCGTTGCGACTCTACGAACGCTACGGGCTGATCAGGCCGCGCCGCACCCAAAAGGACTGGCGGCTCTACGGCACCGCCGACATCGCCCGCCTGACCGAGGTGCTGGCGCTGAAGCGGCTCGGCCTCTCGCTTTCCACCATCGCCGGCCTGCTGGCCGGCCGTGAAACCGACCTCGAGCGCATGCTGGCCATGCAGCATTCCGTGCTGCGCGAAACGCGCGAACGGGCCGAGCACGGCCTGTCCATCGTCGAGGCGATGCGCGCAAAACTCGCCGGCGGCGGCCATGTCTCGATCGACGATCTCGTCAACCTGACCAAGGAGACCAAGATGACCGACACCTCATCGGACGCCATCGCCTGGCGTCGCTACGAACAGGCAAGACCGCGCACCGAGGTCGAGATCGACCGGGCCGTCTACGCCGATTATGCCGGCCATTATCGGCTGGAAGACGGGCCGGGCCTCGCCGTCATCCATCGTGGCGACCATCTCTTCATCCAGGTGACCGGCCAGCCGGAGGTGGAAGCCTTTCCCGAAAGCGATCGCTCCTTCTTCCTCAAGCTGGTGCCGGCGCAGATCACTTTTCAACGCTCGGCCGATGGCGCCGTCGACAGGCTGGTGCTGCACCAGGGCGGTCTGGATATGACCGCGCAGCGCATCGACGAGACCGCCAGCCGCGAGATGGATGCGGCCCTGGCCAAGCGTATCCGCGACAGGACGCCGGTACCGGGCAGCGAAGCGTTGTTGCGCGCGACCATCAGCGACCATATGCGCGGCGAGCCCGACTACGAGCGGATGAGCCCGGCATTGGCGGCGGCGGCGCGCGCGCAGAAGGACGTTATCGCCAACGACCTGGCGCGTCTGGGTGCGCTGGTCGATGTGACATTCCGGGGTGTCAGCCAGGAAGGTTGGGACGTCTACGACGTGCGGTTCGAGCATGGCGAAGTGGAATGGAGTTTCGACCTGACGCCCGAGGGCAAATTCGGCGGCATGTTCCTGCGCCCAAGGCCCTAGAACCCGCGGAAGGGCATTTCGTCCCCGGTCGCGTCACAGCGACAACCAGCACCGTCGAATGCATCGTTAGGGAGCCCGCCCGAAGGTGTTTGGCTGGACTATACGCGCGTGCGCGCATTCGCGCCGTTGGGTGATGGCTTGGCCTATCGTCACCGGATTTGGTGCGTCTCTGGCCCAATGGGTTCCAGCGCGGGATTTTGGCCGCCGGTCCAAGGAGGGGCATTTGGCAAACCTACTGGTATGGACCGGCGTGCTTGCCGCGCTCAGTCTGCTGACCGCAGGCGTTTGGTGGCTGCTGCCAATGTGCCTGCCCGTCTCTTTCGCCTTGCGGCTGCAGTGACGCGAGGCGGCGCTGCCCGACCACTGTCGACTGGACGATTGGATTGACCATCGACAACGCCCTTGCAGGGCACGATCGGCACAAAAGTTGCGCCGGCTAACATGTTTGCCGGCTCCGACCGTCCTGTCCCCGAAAAGAAAATCGCCCGGCGCGAGGCCGGGCGAAGATGAGCCGTTTGGGAGGATGCGGCTAAGCGGCTGCCGGGCGGCGGCCGGCCGCAGTGGCCAGCTCGCGGATGCCGGGTTCGATATGTTGCAGCGAAATGGACGAGATGCCCAAGCGCATGAAACGCGACGGCTTGTCGGTACGGTCGAAGAAGCGGTCGCCCGGCTCGATGATGACGCTGCGGCTGGCCGCTGCGCCGGCGAGGTCACGCGAATCCGTTCCGCGCGGGCCCTCCAGCCAGAGCGACGTGCCGCCGGCCGAATCGGTGGCGCGCCATTCCGGCAGGAAGGCCGAGATCGCGTGCACCAGCCGCTTGCGCCGCTCGTCGAAGGCCGACGACAGACGCCGCACGAGCGCCTCGTGATGGCCGAGCGAGAGGAACAGCGCCACCGCGCGCTGGTTGTTGGCCGGCGGATGGCGCAGCATGAAGCGGCGCAGCGCGCGCAGTTCCGCGATCAGTCCGGCCGAGGCCACGATGTAGCCAAGCCGCAGGCCCGGAGCCAGCGTCTTCGACATCGAACCGACATAGACGACGCGGCCGGAGCGATCGATGCTCTTCAGCGCCTGCTGCGGCGCCTCGTCCAGCAACTGGCTGTCATAGCCGTCCTCGATGATGATCTGGTTGTGGCGGTTGGCCCGCGCCAGAAGGTCCTGCCGGCGCTCCTGCGACAGCGGCACCATGGTCGGGCACTGGTGGCTCGGCGTGACAAAGACAAAACCGGAATCCGACGGGATCGCCGAGGTGACGATGCCGGACTGGTCGACAGGCACTGGCTGGATATCGGCGCCGGCCAGCCGGAAGATCGAGCGGGCGTCGGGATAGCCCGGGTCTTCCATCGCCACCTTCGAACCCTTGGTCATCAGCAGCGTGGCCAGCATGTAAAGTGCGTTCTGGGCGCCCAGCGTGACGATGATCTCGTCCGGATTGGCGAAGATGCCGCGCCGCGGCAACAGCCGCGCCTGGATCTGTTCGATCAGCAGCGGGTCGTCGCGGTCGACCATGTCGGAGGCCCAGTTGCGGATCTCCAGCACGGCCAGCGCCATGCGGTTGCACTCGCGCCACTCGGCGGTGGGGAACAGCGCCGGGTCGAACTGGCCGTATACGAACGGATATGACGACTTGATCCAGTTGTCGTGCTTGGCCGGCGGCGGCATGTCGCTGGCGGCGATCTGGCGGCGTGCTTTCCAGTCGATCTCGTTGGACTGTTCCGGCGTCTTCTGCGGCTTGGCCGGCGTCGCCAGCACTTCCGGATTGACGAAGTGGCCGCGCCGCTCGCGCGCCACCAGGAAGCCCTGGTCGACGAGCTGCTGGAAGGCCAGCACCACCGTGCCGCGCGCGACGCCGAGTTTTTCGGCCAGGATGCGGCACGAAGGAAGCGGCATGGAAGCGGCGATCTGACGGTCGAGGATGGCTGCCACGATCGCCTGGCGGATCTGTGCCTGCAGGGTTTGGCCGGACTCGGCGGAAATCCTGAACAGGCCCGACCATATCGCGGTGTCGTTTCTCTGTGGCATATCCTAGCGCTCCTCGGTGGACAGTCTTTTTTGTTTTGTGGACCAGTGAACTGTATGATTGGTACAAGGGGTTGCGCCAATCAATTTTTCTGATCGCTGGGATTTATGCCAGTGATCCTTCATTCCCCGCCGTGAACAACGGAGGGTAGAAATTTCTCGCTTTGGTTGATGTTGGTCACCGCTAGTGTCGTGACACGGGCATCGCGCGACAATTTCCCGTTCCGGCATGGATTCCCGACACTCTCCGCTCCCTACGGTCGCTCACGAGGTCGGGAATGACGAGCTTTCCTTGCCTCGTGCAAATCGAGAACGCTGGCCTATCCCCAGCGCTGGAGATCGGCCGAGACGTCCCTTGCCTTCCGTTATTCCCGACCTCGTGAGGGAGCGAAGCGACCGGAGAGTGTCGGGAATCCATGCCGGAACGGTGGTATTTGGCACAGGGGCGTGGAACCAGACCGACAGTGGCGACGAATTTCGATCGTCATATGTCGTGCAAGGATGAGCAAAGCCCCGTGGTGCTCCGACGAGGCGCTTGAACCGATTGAAACTCCGCGAGATAAGTTCGTCACCAGCCTCTCGCTTGCCGCATTCGCTCTGCTAGACTGCGGCCGAACCACCCCCGCTACCTCCGGAGATCGCCGTGGACCGCACCGCTTTCGACAAACAGCTCGCCGCCCTTCGCGCCCATCGCGCCGCCACATCGATGAACATGCGCGCGGTCTTCGCCGCCGATCCGGACCGCTTCAAGCGCTTCTCGGCGCTGGACGGCGACCTTCTGCTCGACTGGTCGAAATGCGCGGTCGACGCCCGGACCATGGAGTTGCTCGAGGGCCTAGCCAAGGCCGCCGATGTCGAAGGCAGGCGCGCTGCGATGTTTGCCGGCAAACATATCAACATTACCGAGGACCGCGCCGTATTGCACACGGCGCTGCGCAATCTCTCCGGCAAGGGGCTTACCGTCGACGGCCAGGACGTGCAGAAGGACGTCCGCTCGGTGCTCGACGCGATGAGCGTCTTCGCCGACGCGATCCGCTCGGGCAAGGCGGCCGGCCATACCGGCAAGAAGATCACCGACATCGTCAACATCGGCATCGGCGGCTCCGACCTTGGCCCTGTCATGGCGACGCTGGCGCTCGCTCCCTATCACGACGGGCCGCGCGCGCACTACGTCTCCAACATCGACGGCGCCCATATGCATGACACGCTGAAGGGCCTGTCGGCGGAGACGACCTTGTTCATCGTCGCCTCCAAGACCTTCACCACCGTCGAGACCATGACCAACGCCGAAACGGCGCGCAAATGGGTGGAGGCCAAGCTCGGCAAGGAAGCGGTCGGCAAGCATTTCGCCGCCGTCTCCACCGCGCTCGACCTCGTCGCCAAGTTCGGCATCGAGAAGGACCGTGTGTTCGGCTTCTGGGACTGGGTTGGCGGGCGTTATTCGGTGTGGGGCGCCATCGGCCTGCCGGTGATGATCGCCGTCGGGCCGGAAAACTTCCGCGCCATGCTTTCCGGCGCGCATGAGATGGACGAGCATTTCGTCGCCGCGCCGCTGACCAGGAACCTGCCGGTGCTGCTCGGCCTGGTCGGGTTCTGGCATCGCGTCGTCTGCGGCTACCCGGCCCGCGCGGTCATTCCCTACGACCAGCGCCTGTCGCGCCTGCCGGCCTATCTCCAGCAGCTCGATATGGAATCGAACGGCAAGAGCGTCATGCTGGACAGCGCCGGCGCGGTGACGCCGACCGGCCCGCTGGTGTGGGGCGAGCCCGGCACCAATGGCCAGCACGCCTTCTTCCAGTTGCTGCACCAGGGCACCGACATCATCCCGGTCGAGTTCATCGCCGCCGCTGTCGGCCACGAGCCGGACCTGAAGCACCATCACGATCTCCTGCTCGCCAATGTCGTGGCGCAGTCGGAAGCGTTGATGAAAGGCCGCACGCTGGAAGAGGCGCGCGCCCAGATGCTGGCCAAGGGCATGAAGCCCGAGCAGGTCGACAAGATCGCCCCGCACCGGGTCTTCTCGGGCAATCGGCCGTCGCTCACCATTCTCTACCGCAAGCTCGACCCGCGCACTTTCGGCCGGCTGATCGCGCTTTACGAACACCGCGTCTTCGTCGAGGGCACGCTCTATGACATCAATTCCTTCGACCAGTGGGGCGTCGAACTCGGCAAGGAACTGGCGACAAGCCTGCTTCCTGTCGTTGAGGGCAAGGAGAATGCCGCCAGGAGGGATGCCTCGACCGCCGGGCTGGTGGGACATATTCACCGGCTAAGCGGACGGGAGTAAGAAATTTTGGCGGGCATCAAGGGCATCCTTTTCGACAAGGACGGGACACTGATCGATTTTCACGCCACCTGGTCGGGGGTGGCGGACCGCATGGCGCTGGAGGCGGCGGCTGGCGACCGCGCCAAGGCCGACGAATTGCTGGCCAAGGCCGGTTATGATTTCGAGACCAAGGGTTTCAAGGCCGATTCCATCTTCGCAGCCGGCACCAATGCCGACATCATCGCGCTGTGGTTCCCGGAATTGTCGGCGGCCGAACAGCGCGAGGCGCTGGACCATTTCAACGAAATCAGCACCGAACAGGGCTCGGCAATGGCCGTGCCGCTGCCGGGCATCGCCGGAGCGCTGGCGGCGTTGCATGCGAAATCCTACCGGCTGGGGGTCGCCACCAACGATTCGACCGCCGGCTGCGAGCGCACACTTTCCGCGATCGGCATGGCGCAGCTGTTCGACGCCGCCTATGGCTATGACGCGGTCGCCAACCCGAAGCCGGCGCCGGACGCGGTGCTGGCCTTCTGCGACCTCACCGGTCTGAAGCCGTCCGAGGTTGCCATGGTCGGCGACAATCGTCACGACCTCGACATGGCCCGCGCCGGCGGCTGCGGCCTGGCGGTCGGTGTCCTGTCCGGCACCGGCACGCGCGAATCGCTGGCCCCGCTCGCCGACGTCGTGCTGGCCTCGGTCGCCGACCTGCCGGCGTTTCTGGCCGGGCGGGGGTGAGGAGGCGATAGCGATACAAGGCAAAGGACCTGGTACTCAGCTCTCTGAATTTAGACGACCCAAGCTACCTCGGGAGTTGGTCTATGTTGGAGCGATGATCGCGTCAGCGATATCGACTGTTAATCGTCGATTTACCAAAAAACCTTCTACTATCTACGACTTTCCTTCGCCAAATCTTCATAATATTGGGCGCGCCTGAAATCCTCGATTTTGGCCGTGATGCCAGAGCTGCACTCAGGACAACAAGTTGCCGGCAAATCATAACGCTCAATCAGTGTCATTCGACCTTCATCATAATCCCACTCAAGGAAGCTGTCCGTTTCTATCACATCACAAGCAAACACCATTTGCCCGCACGATTCACAGTCTGATACAAGTTCTCTCCGCTGGCAGAAGCAACATTGCTCCTCGGCAACGATAAACGTGTCTTCATTGCATTCTGGGCAAAGCCAGACTTCCCCTTCATTGCTCTTTGCGTAGATGCGCGCCTTTTGGAGCATTTCGGCGCGAGCCTTAACACGTTGTAGAATTTTCTGGAGGTCATCCTCGTCTATGAAATCTGGAGGGGTGAGATCCAAATGCTCGCGATAAAAGAAAATCACGAAAGCGAATATCTCCGAGAACTTCGCCTCAGTTGCCTCTATTCCATGATCGAATTCATAATGGACCAGTTCATTTCGTAAATTTATCGCAGATCGAATCTTTAAATGATCGACATCGCTGATCGAAATGTTTCCTATTGTTGGATCTTTTATTCGAGAAAGCGCTAAATTTATCCCAACGGTCTTGCCGGGTTTGTCTATGGATTCTAAAACGAATGCTGGATGGATAAGCCTCAAATATTCCTTGAAGGCTAACTCCATTGCCTGAACAACATTAACAATCGCAAATTTCCATTTATCAGCGCTGTGCTCTTCTCGGTGAGCATAGCGTACGGCCTCTCTAAAATAAGAGATGCTGTTCTCTAGAAGTGCAAGTTTGTGATCGTTGGCCATCTATCTGAGATAATGCGCTTAGTTAATAACTAACAGTCATTGCTAACATAATCTCATAATAAATCGTGGAGGACGCGAGATATCGGGCCCGCGATCCGGAAGGCCATCTGTGGACCTTCGCCGAGACGGTGAGGCACGTTCCCGTCAACGTCGCCGAACAGCTGAGCGGCTGCACCATCGAAGGCTGGCATCGGGGTAGAGAGTGACGCCCACAAACCCGACGCTATGAGCGTTGAGGGGTAGCGCTGTCGTCATTCCGGAAGCCGAAGCGCAGCGAAGGCTATCCGGAACCCATTGGTCGCAACATCGTAAGGCACGGCCCGGTCCTCGTTCTGAACCGTTCATGCAGCCGAACCGGCGCTGCGTGCTTCATTCCCATCGGCACGATCTTCGTTCCCGGCCGCGCTTCTCAATGGGTTCCGGGTCGGCACTCGGCTTCGCCTCGCTTGCCCGGAATGACGGGCGCAGAGTGGTTCGCCGCTTCTTCAGCCTGCCGTGCTGGTCGACCAGGGCGCCGGCAAGGGAGGCCACCCGGTTCGAAATCCCCTCCACATTCTTCTGGCTTGATGACGGCAGGCCGATCGCCAATGGCTCGCCCGCCACAGCTCCTTATCTTTTCTTGATCTTTTGCGCCTCGATCCCGTCTCGAATTCTTATCCGCGCACGCGGTAATCCAATGGGGTTCCCATGCAGACGGTCCGGCCATTGGCGGCTGTGGCCGGCTGGAAGTGCCGCGATCCCCGTTCCATGCAAAGACCCGTCTCCCAGTTCCGCTTCCTGACCAGGACCAACTCCATACCGACGGAGTATTTTGTCCTGGCCAATTTGAAGGCGGTCGGCCCCGTGGTCGGGCACCTCGCCGGCGAGCCGATCCGCGACGCGGTCCTCGACGAGGGCGGCCGCCGTTACCGTTTCGCCGGCGTCATGCCGCGCACCGCGACCGGACGCTTCGCCGTCGAAGCGCTTCGTCCCGGCGAATGGATCGTGCAACCGGGCCTGATCTACCGGCTCGAGGAACCGGCGCCGATGTGCGCCTGAGGCAAATGGCGCGGCGCCGTGTGTGCCATTCCCGATCGCGAAGAACGGGCCCGGCGCCGTTCCTTTGAAATCCCCTTCACATTCTTCTGGCTTGATGGCGACGGATCGGAGATTGTCGGCGTCTCGGTTGCGTCGGCCCGAAGCCGGCGGGCAGGGCGATCGGGCAGGCCAATTTCAGCGAGCAGGAAGCGAACATGCAGATCGGAATGATGGGACTGGGCAGGATGGGCGCCAACATGGTCAGGCGCCTGCAGCGCGACGGCCATGAATGCGTCGTCTACGATATCAACCCGGCCAGCGTCGAAGCCCTGGTCAAGGAAGGTGCCACTGGCGCCGGCTCGCTGGAGGAGTTCGTCGGCAAGCTGGCCAAGCCGCGCGCGGTCTGGCTGATGCTGCCGGCCGCCATCACCGGCAAGGTCGCCGACCAGGTGGCGGCGTTCATGGACAAGGGCGACATCATCATCGATGGCGGCAATTCCAACTATCGCGACGCGGTCGACCAGGCGGCGAAGTTCGCGACCAAGGGCCTGGCTTTCGTCGATGTCGGCACCAGCGGCGGCGTCTGGGGGCTGGAACGCGGCTACTGCCTGATGATCGGCGGTCCCGACGATGCGGTGAAACATCTCGACCCGATCCTCGCTTCGCTGGCGCCCGGCGCCGACCATGGCGCCAATCCCGACAAGGCGGCGGGCACCGCGCCTTTCGGCTACCTGCACTGCGGCCCGAGCGGCGCCGGCCACTTCGTCAAGATGGTGCATAACGGCATCGAATATGGCGTCATGGCCGCCTATGCCGAGGGCGTGAATATCCTGAAGGCCGCCAATTCCGGCAAGGCCGACCGCAGCGCCGACGCCGAGACCTCGCCGCTCAGCGAGCCGCAATATTACCAGTTCGACATCGACCTGCCCGCGGTCACCGAAGTGTGGCGCCACGGTTCGGTGATCGGCTCATGGCTGCTCGATCTCACCGCCAGCGCGCTCAAGGCCGACCCTGCGCTGGCGCAGTTCGGCGGCCGCGTCTCCGATTCCGGCGAAGGCCGCTGGACGCTCAAGGCCGCCATCGACACCGGCGTGCCGGCGCCGGTGTTGTCGTCGGCTCTGTTCGACCGCTTCTCCTCGCAGGGCGAGTCCGCCTTCGCCGACAAGCTCCTGTCTGCGATGCGTTATGCCTTCGGCGGCCATCTCGAAAAGCCGAAAAACGGCGCGTGAGGGGATAACGACCATGGCTGTTGCGGCTGAACCCCGATCCGACGTGCTTGTGCTGTTCGGCGCCACCGGCGACCTGGCGCACAAGAAGATCTTTCCCGCGCTCTATTCCATGGTGGCGCGCGGCCACCTGACCGAGCCGATCATCGGCATCGCCTTCGACAGTTGGACGGTCGAGCAACTGGCGGCGCGCGCCCGCGACGGCATCCAGGCCGCGATCGGCACGGTGGACGAGGCGGTGTTCGCCAAGCTCGCCGGCCTGCTGCGTTATGTCAGCGGCGATTATCGCAGCCAGGAAACCTTCGACAAATTGAAGGACGCGCTGACCGGCTTCCGCCACCCGCTCTATTATCTGGCCGTGCCGCCGTCGATGTTCGAGCCGGTGGTGCAGGGGCTGGAGCAGTCGGGCGGCGCCGCCGGCGCCAGGCTGATGGTGGAAAAGCCGTTCGGCCGCGACCTGCAGTCGGCGCGCTGGTTGAACCGGGTGCTGCACATCGTCTTCGACGAGAACTCGATCTTCCGCATCGACCATTATCTCGGCAAGGAGGCGATCCAGAACCTGCTCTATTTCCGCTTCGCCAACTCCTTCCTCGAACCGATCTGGAACCGCAACTATGTCGAGAGCGTGCAGATCACCATGGCCGAGGATTTCGGCGTGCAGGGGCGCGGCAAGTTCTACGACGAGGTCGGCTGTATCCGCGACGTCATCGAGAACCATCTGCTCAACATCCTGCTCTTGCTGGCCATGGAGCCGCCATCGGGCCGCTCGGCCGAAGACCTGATCGACGAGAAGGTGCAGGTCCTGAAGGCCGTTCGCACGCTGGCCAAGGACGATGTGGTGCGCGGACAGTTTGCCGGCTATCTGCAGGAGCCGGGCGTGGCGCCGGGCTCCACGGTGGAGACTTTCGCCGCGGTGCGCTTCCTCGTCGACACCTGGCGCTGGCAGGACGTTCCGTTCTTCATTCGCGCCGGCAAGAACCTGCCGGTGCGCGCCACCGAAGTGGTGGTCAAGCTGAAGCGGCCGCCGCTCGACGTGTTCGACGCCATCGCGCCGGACGAGGCCAACTATCTGCGCTTCCGCATCAACCCGGAAATCTCCATCAGCATCGGCGCCCGCCGCAAGCTGGCCGGCGACGAGATGGTGGGCGAGCAGGTGGAGCTTTCGGCCGTGGACGATTCGGCCGGCGACATGGAGCCGTATGAGCGCCTGATCGGCGACGCCATGAACGGCGACATACGCCTGTTCACCCGCCAGGACGCCTCCGAGGCTGCCTGGCGCATCGTCGGGCCCGTGCTGGACGACAAGAGCCAGCCGGCGATCTACGAGCCGGGCACCTGGGGTCCGGCCGAGGCGATGGCGAAGTTCGGGCCGCCGAACGGCTGGGTCGATCCGGCGAAGTGAGCGCCTACTGCATCGGCCAGAAAATCGGAATCGATTTTCGGTAGGCACGATGCAGCAGATTCAAAATGTTAGAGCGTCCTTTGCGCGTCCAATCGGACGCGCGGCGCTCTAGCGACTGCATAGAAAAAGACCGGGACGCTTCGAGCGTCCCGGCCGAAGCTGAGGCGCCAGCGCCTCTCGGGAGGGAAGAACACAACCGGTGGAACGGGAGGAATCACCGGAAGCTTTTTTCAGCTTGCGCCCGGAAACGCCCATTGGCGAAGCATGGAATTCTGTTTTTTCCGCCATTCGCGCAAAATCCGGGGTTATCCACCGGGCAATCACAGGCTGCGTGGAAAGGCGTTCTGTAGCGAGGGTTGATGCTGTGGGGTGGAGTCTCCTTCTCCCCTTGCGGGAGAAGGTGGCCGAGCCGAAGGCGAGGTCGGATGAGGGGTGCTGGAAGAAACGAGGCGCTTCAGAATGAGCGTTCGGTAAACTCACCGCACAACTTGCACGGTAGCACTCCGTCCAACACCCCTCATCCGCCCTCGCCTTCGGCTAGGGCACCTTCTCCCGCAAGGGGAGAAGGGAAGGCGCTGTGCTCAGCGCTAAACGCAAACACGGTCGCCGGCGTCCCGGCACCCGCTTCACCGAAATCCGATACCTGATATTCGGCGATCGCCGCCAGCCTCTGACGGGGCAGATGGGCACGGCCCGGATCGCCGACCAGAACGGTGATGCCCATGGCGAGGCAACGATCAAGGAAGGCGGTGACGCGCCGCGCAAGGCTTCGGTCATAAAACAGGTCGCCGACCGTTATCAGGTCGACGGATGGCGGTTCTCCGGCGGTCAGGTCGGCCTGCAGGGTTTCAAACGTCACATCGTTCAACGCTGCATTGAGGCGTGCTGCAATGATCGCATGCGCGTCGATGTCCACGCCCGTCACACTGCTGGCGCCGGCCCTGGCGGCGGCGATGGCGACAAGGCCGGAGCCGGTGCCAAGGTCCAGCACAGCCCGCCCGCGAACTGTTTCAGGATGGTCGAGCAGATAACGCGCCAGCACGGTGCCGCCGGCCCAATGATAGGCCCAGTAAGGCGAGCGCCCCGCGCCGGTCGACCCGCCGGCCATTTCCGCGAGACGCCGCAACCCGCTCGACGGCTGTGCGCCATGCAGCCGGATTTCGGCAATGCCGGGAACTGGCGCCAGCGGCAGATTGGCCAGGATGAAGGCTGTTGCATCGGCTTCGGGCGTTTCGGCCGGCTTGGCTGGCAAGGGCAGGGTCATGGCTCTCAGCCTAGCGCGGCCGCGTCACTTCATGAAGATCAGCGCCATGCCGGCCACCACCAGTGCCGCACCCGCCCACGCGCCTGCTGCCGGCCGTTCGCCGGTGCGCAGCCACAGCAGCGGCAGGATGATGACGGGCGAGGTCGCCGACAGCGTCGAGACGATGCCGACCTTGCCGCCGGACAGCGCGAACAACAGCAAGGTCATGCCGATGGCCAGCGCCAGAATGCCGGTCAGCGCCGTCAGGGCCGCCACTTTCCACGTCAGCGGGCCTTTCGGCTTCAGCGCCGGGATGGGCAATTGAATGAGAATGCTGAGGAACGCGGCCGCGATGCCGACCCTGAGCATGGAGGCGAGGAACGGATCGATGCCCGTCGCCATGACAGGCCGGGCGATGATGGAGCCGATGGCCTGGCCGGTTGCGGCGCCGAGGCCGAGCGCGACGCCGATCCAGAGCGGGCCCTTGACCGTTTCCCATTGATGCAATTGCGAGCGGCGCTTGCCGAACAGGATGGCGAGCAGCACGCCGCCAACGATCAAGGCGATGCCGAACACCGCCTTCGTGCTCAGCGTTTCGCCAAGCAGCAGCCAGCCGAGCATCGCCGCGATGGGCGCGTTGAGCGCGAACAATATGCCCGAGCGCCGCGGGCCGACCCGGTTCAGCGTGGCGAACAGCAGCGTGTCGCCGATGAAGATGCCGATCAGGCCCGACGCCAAAAGCGGCCACACATTGGCTGCGTCGAGTTCGCGCCAGGCGCCGGTGGCAAGCACGTAAAGCGCCAGCATGGCGGTGACGAAGATCTGCCGGACGCGGTTGAAGGCGGGCGCGCCGAGATGACCGGCCGGCCCCGCCGAGATGATGCCGGTGAGCGCCCAGCAGACGGCGGCGCCGAGCGCCGCGAGTTCGTGGATGGGCATTTCGCCTCGCCGGGTTCTGCGACGGCCGCCGTACCGTCATGGTGGTTGCGGCGTTCGGCCGTTTGCCTATCGATACTCCGCTTCGCGGCGCCGCGGCGCGCCGATTGTGTGGAATTCCGGTTCGTCCACAGGCGCGTGGGCGCAACGAAGCGACATTCGAAGCCGCAACGGCCGGCATTGTCGCGGATTTGAAACAAGATGGAGACATCATCTTAACAGGCGGGCAAGCCGCGGTCCTTAGGAGGAGGGTCGAGGGGCCGCTCTTATGAAACTCGACTTTCTGACACTCTACATCGTCATCCTGCTCAACTCGCTGACGGTTGCGATCATCTGGGGCGCGATTGCCTATCGCTATCGCAATTTCGCGGCAGCGCGCGTCTGGCTGGGCGCCTGCGTTCTTTCCACAATCGGCGGCTCCGTGCTCGCCCTCCAGGGCAATGAGGGCAGCTATGTGCCGGCCGTGGTCGGCAACGGCTTCGTCATCTACGGCTTCTGCCTGTTCTGGGTCGGCGTGCGTGTGTTCTACGGCCTCTCGGGTGGTTGGAAGGCAAGTGCCGCCATCACCGCCGGCAGCCTGTTCCTGCTCGTGCTTTTGTTTGGAAGCCTGCAGGGCCGCAACCTCGTCTATGCAGGCGGCCAGTCGGTTCCGCTGGTCATCGCCGCCTATTATCTGATCAGCCAGCAGCGCCGCGATCTCGGTGCCATGATCGCCGCCACCGCCATGATCGTCGGCGTGCTCGGCCATGTCATCGAGAGTGGCCTGAACATCGGCCTGATGCTGGGCAACGTCGACCAGGATTTCTATTCCACGATCGAATCCTACGCGCTGTTGTGCGTCATCTTCTCGGGCGTGGTCTGGAATTTCGGCTTCACCGTCATGTCGATCGGCCGCCTGCGCGAGGAACTGGCCGAGATGGCGATGACCGACGACCTCACCGGCGTGCCCAACCGCCGGCAATTCCTCGCCACCTTGCAGGGCGAGGATCAGCGCTCGCGCCGCACTGGCCGCCATTTCTCGCTGATGCTGATCGACATCGATCATTTCAAGCGTTTCAACGACACCCACGGCCATGCTTTCGGCGACCGCATCCTGCGCCAGTTCGGCGCCATCGCCACCGCCACCGTGCGCTCGAGCGACACGGTTTTCCGGCTTGGCGGCGACGAGTTCGCCATCCTGTTGCCGGAGACGACCGCCCGCCAGGCGGAAAAGGTGGCCGCGGCACTCGTCGCCACCGTGCGCGAAGGCAGCGGCAAGGCCGAGGACGACGAGCGTTTCACCATCAGCGTCGGTGTCGCCGAATGGTCGCCCGACATCTATGTCGCCGCCGTCGACCTCACCGCCAAGGCGGACGAGGCGCTCTACCGCGCCAAGGCCGCTGGGCGCGACGACTACGCAATTTCGGGGCTGAAGAACCGCAAGGCGGCGATGCAAAGCCACCTCAAGCTGGTGGCGTCGAACGCTTCGTGAAGGCTACCTGTCTCGGCGGTTGCGGTTCGCCTAGCCGGCAGCCTGCTTCAACGCAGGCAGGAAATGACTGAGCCAAAGCGCCGGCGCCAGTCGCAGAGCGTGCCCCCAGCGCCCTCCGGAAGGTATGGCGTAGAGTCTGCTGGTCGTCTGGCTCGCCAGGTGCCGCCGCTCTTCATCAGCACACTGCTATCTCTCAGCATGCGCTTCACTACCATTCCATTTCTGCGTTGAAGCTTCGGGCGGCTTCCGCTAAGAAGCCGTTGCTGGCGGCATTCGCCGGCCGGTTTTCCAGGCCATCCTTCGGCTTCGAAAGCACCCGTAGCTCAGCTGGATAGAGCGCTGCCCTCCGAAGGCAAACGCAAGCTCTTTCTGCCGATCGAGGGTGTCGTAAAAATCGAGCGAAACCAAGCGATTGGCAAAACTCGAAGGGTGGACGAATATCGCGTTCGAGGTCGCGGAAGCACCACGGAAGCAAACCGAAAGGAGGTTGTGGAGTACGAACGGCGACAATCGGCCCGGCTCAAGCCCCGCTCTGATTGAGTCGATTCGATCGTTGAATTCGAGATTGACCCTGCTCGATCTCGGGCACTATCTGAACACCGATGCACCCGTAGCTCAGCTGGATAGAGCGCCACCCTCCGAAGGTGGAGGCCACACGTTCGAATCGTGTCGGGTGCGCCATCTCTCTTGATGGCCATAGAACCAATCGCTCGCTTCGCTCCCACTTCGCGCGTGTAAACACACGGCGGCAATGGTTGCGGCTAGTGGCAGCAGGGTCGTCGTTGCCCGTCGGGTGCTGCCGCAACGGGCATGTACAGCTTATTATCTCATTTCCGAGGCGGCCTCTCAGCGCGACAATGCCCGAGCGTGGGACGGCGGAGCGTCGGGCCCTCCGGCCCGGCCACGATTCGGCGATAGAAACAACTGGTTCGGCCGGTGTGGCAACAGCCGCCGTCGCCCGCGACGCGCACCCTGAGCCAGACCGCGTCCTGATCACAGTCGATGCGCAGTTCCTCGACCTGCTGGATCTGCCCGCTGGTCGCGCCCTTATGCCAGAGTTGCTGGCGGGACCGGCTCCAGTACCAGGCCTGGCCGGTCTCGATCGTCTTGTTCAACGCCTCCGCATTCATCCACGCCAGCATCAGCACCACTCCACTCGCGACATCTGTCGCGACAGCGGGAATGAGCCCGTCCTCATTGAACCCTGGCAACAGGGGCGAGCATTCTTCGATCATCTCCGCGGGGTCCGCTCTTAATGGGTCAGGTTGCTGATCTTCCAGTGGCATGTGGCATTTCTTGAATGGGACGTACCAGTTCTATGGATGATCGTCCGGCCTGAGCGATCGCCACCGTGCGCTGCGGACCGCCCGGATTGTTGCGATTAGCGGGTCCGCCGTTCGTTCGCAGGCTTGACGACATCAAGCTCGACGTCCTGCCGCGCCTCAGATACATCGCATGCGCAAGTCGAGCCGGCGTCCACTCGAATGGATGAAGCCCTGCGCCAACGCATCACGGCGTAGCCGATGGCTGCGGCCAAGAACGCGAGCACGGCGATCAATGCAAGACCCTGTCCGCTAAGCCAGCCCACGACACCACCTACTGCCGAGCCGATAAAAAGCGGCCCAAGGCAGCAAAGCGCGACCAATGGCGCGACGACAATTGCGGTCATTAGCCCGGCTGCTGGCTTTTCATTCACGACACCCCACTTTCCGCGCTGGTGGCGCTGCCAAGCCATCAGTGCGGCGCTGCTCGTTGGTTCACATTTACGATCGTCACATCAGAAACTGCTACACCCTGTACTAAATACAGGGTCAATACGGAAGTTTGATCCGATCGGCTGGCCCCCGGGCTTCACCATGTCTGCGCCCGCGCTCCTGGGTTGGTGCATCGCCGATGAAGCGCATAGCTACGTCGAGGCTCCGCGCGTGCCAGTTCGGCGTCCTTTAGCGAGTAATAGAGCCAGATGAATTCGTCCGCGGTGATTCCAGAAAACGCGAAGGCATTCAGAGCATGTAGCCGATATCCGAGGCGCCGGTGGGATACGCGAACATCGTCGTCTTCAGATTGTCGGCCGTTAGGTCGTGGCGGATCGCAAGGGCAAACAGATTGATCACTTCATCAGCGTGCGGTCCGACAAGATGTGCGCCTAGGATACGCCCGGTGTCGTCCTCCACCATCACCTTGAAGCCATAGGTCTTCTCTGCGGCCTGGCGGGCAGTAAACCACTCGGACGCCTTCTGGGACTTAGTTTGGAATTTCAGGCCCTGCTGACGTGCTTCGTCTTCGCTCAGTCCGACCGCAGCGATCGGCGGGATCGTGAAGGCCACGCTCGGCACACCGCGATAGTCGGGTGTATGCCGATTGCCCTCTAGAAGGTTAGCGGCGACCACCTTGGCGTCGTGGCTAGAGACAGGAGTGAGCGGCGGCCCCTTCTGTGCCGCATCGCCGGCGGCGTACACGGCTGGGTTGGAGACACTCTGCAGGTGCTCATTCAGCTTGAGCCGGCCGTTTTCCACGGCGATGCCGCCGACCTCAAGATCAAGCCCGTCCAGCGAGGGTGCCCGGCCGGCCGCATGAACAACGAGGTCGGCCTCAAAGGTTGAGCCTCCACCTTCTGATGTGGTGTGGACGACAAAGCCCGCTCCCTTCTTCTCAATCGCCTCTACAGTGGTCCGCAGGCGCACATCGACCCCGATCTCGGCGAATTTGTCCATGAGCCAGCCGACAAGGTCAGGATCAAAGTGCGTGAGCATCCGCTGGCCACGTTGAAGAATGGTCACTTGCGCGCCTGCGCGAGCGGCGATGTGGGAGAATTCTGACGCTATATAGCCGCCGCCGACCAACACGATGCGTTGGGGCAGCCGCTGCATTGCCAGAAAGTCCTCATTGGTGACGAAATACTCTTCACCGGGAATGTGCAGCTTTATCGGCTCGGCGCCCGCAGCAATCAAAACGTGACGGGCTTCAAGGCTCTCGCCACCCACTGTCAGACTGTTCGGGCCTACGAAGCGCGCATGACCGTGATAGCTATGGATGCCCTTTTCTTCGTAACGGTGTTCGTGCTTTTCGGGGACCGGGTCGGTGAAGGTGCGCTTGAAGGCGATCAATTCGGACCAGGCGATATGGACGTCGCCGGCAACGCCATTGCCGCTCATGCGCCGGACATGGTCGACAGCCGAGGCGCCGCCGACAAGCATCTTTTTCGGGTCGCAGCCCCGCAGGGCGCAGGTGCCTCCGAAAGGCCGGTGGTCGATAACAGCCACGCTCCAGCTCTTTGCGCGCACGCGCATCGCGACGGCCATGGCTGCCGTGCCGGTCCCTATGACTACAAGGTCGAATTGGTTCGCCATTCGTCTCTCTCCTACTTATTCGTCGTGGGCGCATTACCGAGCTGACTTTCGCAGCCGCAACCAGGTTTCAACGGCGAAACGGCAGACAATTTCCGCGGCCTCAACGGTGCCCCGCGTCGCCGACGTCTGGATATGACGAAAGCGCATCGAGGATCGGGCATTCCGGAATGGCGTCACCCGAACACTGTGCAGCGGTTTGGGCTAGAATTTTTTCGATCCGCCTGAGGTCTGCGATCTTTGCGCGAACATCACTGAGGTGGTGCTCGGTACGCTCTTTGACCTCCGCGCACGTCTGTTTGCCGCCGTCGACCAACTCTAAAAGGCCGCGGATTTCCTCGATGCTGAAACCGAGTTCGCGGCCACGCATGACGAAGCGGAGGCGCCGGACATGGGCTTCGTTATAAACGCGGTAGTCGTTAGCGCTGCGCGGCGGCTCGGGAAGAAGCCCAATTTTTTCGTAGTAGCGGACTGTCTCTAAATTAGAGCCCGTCTGACGCGCCAACTCACTTCGTTTGAAACCCCGTCCGATAGCGCGATCCGTCATGGCCCAAAAAAACCTCTTGAGTCTGTAGTCACTACAGACCTTATCGTGTGTCCGACTCGAATTGAAGGGCTTTTTTTAATGAGCGATATCAGTACCAAACTGGTCGACTCGCCGGATGCGGGAAAGGTTAAGACGCAGGGGTGGCTTGCAGCGGGTGGGATCATCGGCGCGATCCTTGCGTCTAGCTGCTGCGTTGTACCTTTCGCCCTGTTCACGTTGGGAATCAGCGGCGCCTGGATTAGTAACCTGACGGCCCTCGAGCCCTATCAGCCCATCTTTGCCGCCGTGACGATTAGTTTCCTAGGCTACGGGTTCTATCTCGTTTACCGGAAGCCCAAAGTCGCCTGCGCCGAAGGCTCCTACTGCGCCAAACCCAGCTCGGGTCGCATCGCAAAGATCGGGCTTTGGACGGCTACTGTGCTCGTTATCGTCGCACTCGGCTTCCCGAAACTGGCGCCCTTGTTCCTCTGATCGACCGCTTAACCTGAAGGAGAAAATCTATGTTCCGACGTATCCTCGCAGCGACTGCGCTTATTGCCATGCTTTCGCCTTTTGCGGCCCAAGCCGCCGAAAGAACCGTTGTCCTAAACGTCGATAACGCGACGTGCGAACTCTGCGCCCCGATTGTCAAGAAAACGCTCTCCCGGGTCTCGGGCGTAAAGGCAGTAGTGGTCCAGGAGGCAAACGGAACGTCGGGCGCAGTGGCAACGGTCACTTTCGACGATGCGGTCACCAATGTCGCGACCCTCATTGCGGCGTCGACCAATGCCGGATATCCGGCGCGCGCGACAAAAGGCTGATTACGTGAATAGTCGCACCCTTTTTCGAACCGGCAGCATTGGGGCGGTCGTGGCGGCGCTCTGCTGCGCGACTCCAATCCTTGGGATTGTGCTGGGAGCGATCGGGCTCTCGGCGCTCGCGGGCAAGGCCGATTATGTCCTGATTCCGGTTCTTATCGTCTCGCTCGGGCTGGTGGGGATCGGGCTCTATCGACGCAACACATCTGCCTCAGCTGGCCCTGACTGCTGCGAGACGGGTAAGAACGCAGGAAAGTTCAAGTCATGAGTGATTGCTGCGCTCCTAGCGCAAAGAACGGGAACGGCCGCTACGATCTCATCGTCGTCGGCGCCGGCTCCGCCGGGTTCTCGGCCGCGATTACGGCAGCAGAACAAGGGGCGCAAGTTGCGTTGATCGGCCACGGCACGATCGGAGGGACGTGCGTCAATGTCGGCTGCGTCCCGTCGAAGGCCCTTATCCGGGCCGCAGAAGCGGTGCACCACGCGAACGCCGCACCCAGGTTCGCCGGTATCGCCGCGCAGGCGCGGGTGGCAGACTGGGGCGCGCAGGTCGCTCAAAAGGATGCACTGGTCGCGGGTCTGCGTCAGGCGAAGTACGCCGATCTCCTGCCATCTTACAACAACATCGCATATAATGAAGGCCGTGCCCGCCTCGTCGATGGCGTCGTCGAAGCCGGTGGCAAGCGTTTCGCGGCGGATCGTATCATCATTGCCACCGGGACCCGGCCGGCGTTGCCGGCGATCCCGGGCATAACGGACATCTCAATCCTCGATAGCACCACGGCGCTGGAGCTGACCGCGCTGCCACGCTCGATGATCGTGCTCGGCGGTGGCTACATCGGCGCTGAGCTCGCGCAAACCTTTGCTCGAGTGGGAGTCGAGGTGACGCTTGTCTTCCGCAGCCGCCTCCTGCCGGAAGCAGAGCCTGAGATCGGGGCGGCGCTCGCCGGTTATCTCGCCGACGAGGGTATCAAGGTCGTCGGCGGTCTGACCTATGAGTCGATCCGTCGGACGGAGGATGGCGTCGCGCTCACGGTTGTTCGGGACGGACACCTAGAGACGCTAGCCGCCGAGCGGGTTCTCGTTGCGACCGGTCGCGCCCCGAACACCGAAAGCCTTGGCCTTGAACAAGCTGGTATCGCCCGGACGCCCGTGGGCGCCATCGTGGTCGACGACCGGATGCGCACGTCCAAAGCGGGCGTCTACGCGGCCGGCGATGTGACGGGCAAGGACCAATTCGTCTACATGGCGGCCTATGGCGCGAAGCTCGCGGCGAAGAACGCGCTCAACGGCAACAGCCTCCGCTACGACAACTCGGCGATGCCTGCGGTAGTCTTCACCGATCCGCAGGTGGGAAGCGTCGGTCTCACGGAAACGCAGGCGCGTGCCGCCGGGCACAACGTCCGCACTTCCGTGCTTTCGCTCGACAACGTGCCCCGCGCGCTCGCGGCCCGGGATACACGCGGACTGATCAAGCTTGTGGCGGACGGCGACACCCGCAAGCTGCTTGGGGCACACATCCTTGCGCCTGAAGGCGCGGACAGTATCCAGACGGCGACGATGGCGATTCGTGGCGGTCTGACAATCGATGACCTCGCGGAGACGATCTTCCCGTATTTGACCACAGTCGAAGGGCTCAAGCTTGCGGCGCAGACATTCGACCGGGATGTCAAGAAGCTGTCCTGCTGCGCGGGCTGACGATTGGCCAAACGATCAGTCGAGGAAGAAGTAATGGCGATCGACGCGACAACATCGGAAGAGTTCAGTGTCGAGATCAGGCCGGGCGTATGCCGCCCGGACTGGTCGGCCGTTACCACGCCGGCCGCGCGGCATGCGCTTAGCGGGCGCATGGCGGCGCGGGCGGGACTTCTGGACAAGTGGTCGCAGGCGCTCGAACCGAATGAGGATCTGGTGTGGCGGATGGTCCTCGACCTCTACGCCGAAACCGGTCGGCCGCCTCGCGCTAGCGAGATTGCCGCCTGCTCGGACATCCCAGAGGAGCGCATGCGCGTCATTCTGCACAAGCTGCAACTGCGCGATCTCGTGGGCCTTGAACCCGGCACGGACGCGATCCTCTATGCCTACCCTTTTACGGAGACACAGACAGGTCACCACGTCGCACTGAAGAGCCACACCTTGCACAGCCTCTGCGCCATCGACGCACTCGGGGTTGGTAGAATGTATCGCAGCGACGTCACGGTCGAGTCCCGCTGTCGGCTAACTGGTAGAAGCGTCCGGGTGACGATAGGCGATGAGGGTCGTACCTTGTGTAACGTGTCGCCCGATGGCGCCGTAGTCTGGTACGATTTTGCCTATGAAGGAGGTGCGGCGGCAAACTCTTGTTGCCCGTTGATCGCCTTCTTTTGTTCGGAAGAGCAATTGCGGCGTTGGCTTGATCAGCAGACGCCATCCCGGCACGGCGTCATGTTGGTGATGGAAGAGGCCCTGGAAGTCGGCAGCGCAATCTTTGGTCCAGTTCTGACAGTGCCTGGCGCAGTTTCGGAGGAAGAGTCGCTAGCATCTTCCAAGTCGAGGAAGGCGCTTCGCTGACAATCGAGCTGCGCCATCTTCGCTACTTTATCGCAGCGGCAGAGCGCGGTAGCTTTCGACGCGCAGCAAAGGCGCTTAAGATTCAGGAGTCCGCCATCAGCCGGCGGATTCGGGATCTGGAAGATGAACTAGGAGCGGCTCTATTCATTCGCCACCATGGTGGTGTCGATCTCACTCAAGCCGGCCAGAGATTTCTCGTCCGCGCTCGTAAGGCCATCACTCAGATCGGCCATGCCGCCATGGACGTTGGTTCAGTTGGGCGTGGTGAAGCGGGCACCGTGCGCATCGGGATATTTTCCTCGCTTGCATCTGGCTTTCTCGCCGATCTCCTCCGCGCCTATGCTGCGGCAAACCCAGCCATCCGACCCGATCTGATTGAAGGCGGGCCCTCCGGCCACATCGCCGCGATTCAACGACATCACCTGGATGTCGCCTTCCTGACCGGTGAGCCGATCGCGGACGGATGCGATCTGGCGCATCTTTGGAATGAGCGTGTCTTCGTAGCATTGCCAGACGACGACGACCTGTCTCGAAATCGCGAGATTTCTTGGACGGACCTGCGAGACCGACACTTTATCGTCAGTGAGACCGACCCGGGTCCGGAGATCCACGACTACCTGGTGAAGCACCTCGCTGACCTTGGGCACCACCCCAACGTCGAACGTTGCCGTGTCGGTCGAGACAATTTGATGAATCTCGTCGCCATGGCTCAGGGCCTCACGCTGACCAGCGAAGCGACTATCGCGGCGCGCTTTCCCGGCGTCGCCTACCGCCCACTCAGCCAGGAGATTCTGCCGTTCTGCGCGATTTGGTCGCCGCACAATGACAATCCGGCTTTACGGCGGTTGCTGAGCCTAGCCAGAACAATGTCGCGACGATCGAACGCCGTCACAGTGCCGGGACTGATCGCTAATTCTGCGACGACGAGCCCGAGCTAGCAGGTGGGTGCCCGTGTTCGCCGTCGCGTCGCGCCTTCAAGAATCCTCGGTCGGTCGCCATGAATCGCTCGATCATCGGCGGAATCAGCTTCACCGGATCGCCCACGGATCTTCCTGTCTCGCGGGCTAGTATTTGGGCATAGGCCACGAGATCGCGGTGAACCGTGGCCGGCAGTTCGAACGAGACCTTGACCGGCTTGTCATCCGTAATCGAGCCAAGCTTCAATTTCACCATATCAGCCTCCGTAGGGTTCGAGCACGAGATCGCGCGTGACGATGACGCGGACGGGAAAGCCCGGCCGGATGGTGAGCGTCGGGGCGATGTTGAGCTGACGCTGGACGATTTGCTGGCCGGTTTGGCTGACGCTGTTGTACGCACCCTGTCGTAGCGCCCGCACGATGTCGCTTTCCTGGCCAGACGAGCCGGCCTCCGCACCGATGCTCAGGATCGTGGAGAGCGCAGCGGCCTTGAACAGTTCGCCCCAGTGATAGTCGACACCATCCTCGAGGCCGGCATAGCCCTCGGCGTCCGCACCAGGCTGGCGCTCCAGAACGATGGAGCGACCATTGGGAAAGATCAGCCGATTCCAGACGAGGAGTATGCGCCGCTGACCGAAGCCGACGCCGCTGTCATACTGCCCGATGACGCGCGTGCCCTGAGGCACGAGGAGGATCTTGCCGGTCGGGCTGTCATAGATGTTCTCCGTCACCTGCGCGGTGATCTGGCCCGGCAGGTCGGAGCGGATGCCGGTGATGAGCGCGGCAGCGATGACAGCGCCGGCCTGCAGAACGTTCTTCGACGCCGGCGCCGCAACGCGATCCGGCGAGACGGTGCGCTTGTCCGGCGCCTGGTTGAGGAATGCGAGCTGGCGATCCTGCGCCGAGGGCGTCGCCGGCTGCGGCGCGAGGCCGAGGCTGGCGAGGTCGGCCGGCGGCGTGGCGATCGCGGTGGGTTGCGTCGAGGCCCCAGCACTGGCGGGCCGAGTCTCGGTCGAGGCGAACAGCCGCGCGGTCCGTGCCGACTCCAGCTCCTGCGCCCGACGCTGTTCCTCCGGGCTCGGCCCCACGGGGCCTGATGCAGGCGCGCCGATCGGCGGCACCGTGCCACCGTTCTGCGCGTTCAGGATCGGGCGACCGAGATCGCCCGGGAGCGGCGGGCCGAGCTTCGGGACGCCGGAATAATCTTTCGGCAATCCAGCCAGTCCGTCCGGTGTCGAGCGGTTGTCTGTCGAGTACAGTTCCTGGCCCTGGCCACCGTGACGGGTCTGAAGCGCATAGATCAGCGCCCCGCCGACACCGAGGCTTGCGGCGAGACCCAGACCGGCCAGCACCTTGCGGGACAGGCGGGTCACGCGCGGCGGCTCGGCGCGCAGCCGCATCGTCGCGGCCGGCCCGCCGGTCAGCGGCCGAGCGTCATCGTCGATCGGCTGAGGCTGGGGCGTCGAACCTTGCGCCCGGCCTTCCTCCTTTTCGGGATCGCGTTCATCGCTCACGATGCCGGCCTCCCGTCGGTGCGGGAGATGCGGACGCGCTTCTGGTTCTTGCCCGCACCAAACCGCAACTCGGCGGCGGCGAACAGCCGATCGACAATCATGTAGTTGCCGCGCACGCGATAGTTCACCAGCTCGGATGTGTCGCCCTCCGGCCCGACCACGAACAGCGGCGGCATCTCGCCCTGACCGATGCCGCGCGGGAATTCGATGAACACCTGCTTGCCGTCATCGAAGGCGCGAAGCGGCCGCCACGGCGCGCGGTCACCCGTCACCTCGTAGCGAAAATTGACGCGGGCGAGATCGATGCCGCTGGAGACGGGCTGCGCGGCCTCGGCTTGCTGGTTCTGGCGGCGCAGCGCGATGAGCTGGTCTTGCGGATATTGCCAGGACACCGACGCCATGTAGGTCGAGGGCGTTGCGCGCAGCTCCATGTGATAGGTGCGCCTGTCGGTGTTGATGACGAGATTGGTCATCAGCTCGGCGCGGGTTGGCTTTACGAGGATATGAATCTGCTTGGCCGCGCCGATGCCGCTCTCGGTATCGCCGATGATCCAGCGCACGGTGTCGCCGGCGGCGACGGGACCGGAGCCGACGAGCTGTTCGCCGGGCTGGAGCGCGATGTCGGTGATCTGCCCCGGCGATGCATAGACCTGATAGAGCGCGCCATCGACGAAGGGATAGACCTGCATGGAGTTGATGAAGCCGTTGCGAACGGGCTGAACGCGCGCGGCGGCGTTGGCCTGGTTGACGCGTGCGGCGGGGTCGGCCGGTTCCGGCTCGGGCTTCCCGTCCTTGCCGAGCGGCTTCAACTGACCGGGCAGCGGGAGCGGCTTGGGCAATTCCACCACCCTGACGGGCGCTGGCGGATCGGTCGTCTGCACGGCCGGGGCCGCATTGTCGTAGGAAATTTCCGGGGGCGGCGTGTGGGTGGCGCACCCTGCCAACGCCGAACCGGCGAGCAGGATCGCCGGCAAAGCGGATTTGCGCAAAGCCGGCATTACGTGGATGCGGAAAGCCGGACGCCCTGCACTCCAGGGGGCGGCTTTGCGGAGTGCGGGCGTCATTGTCCAAGCTCCTTCGACCAGTTGATGGCGTTGATGTAGATGCCGAGCGGATTCTTCCGCAGCGTGTCGGCGTCGCGCGGCGGCTGTACAATGACGGTGAGGATGGCTGACCAGCGTTCGGTGGAGGCCAGCGAGCCGTCCTGATAGCGGCGCTCGATCCAGGCGATGCGGAAGCTGGATGGCGAGGCCCGGATGACCGACGACACCTCGATTGCGATTTGCTGCTTGCCGACCTTCGTGAAGGGGTCGTTGGCGCGGGCGTAGTCGTTGAGCGCGAGCGCGCCGCCTTGTGTGGTGAAGTCATAGGCGCGCAGCCAGTTCTGCCGCACGATGATGGCGTCGGCCGGGATCGAGCGGACCTGCTCGATGAAGCGCGCCAGGTAGAAGGCGATCTGCGGATCGTTCGGCTGGTAGTCGGCGGTCGCCGGCGCCACGGCCTGCGCCTGGCCGAGCCGGTCGACCTGCACCACCCAGGGCACGATCGAGCCGTTGGCGGACTGCCAGACAAGCGCGGCGGAGAGGCCAGCGGCAAGCCCCAATGAGCCGAACGCCATGTAGCGCCAGTTGCGGGCCTGCACGCGGGCCGATCCGATCCGATCGTCCCAGATCTGCGCCGCGCGCTGGTAGGGCGTCTCTGGTTGCGGGGATTTGCCGTAGTGGGTGGATGGTCGTTTGAACATGGTCAGTCGCTTTCGGAGAGGTTGACGGAGGAGCCACCGCCATGGCTGTCACCGCTACGCACGGCGTGAGCGGCGGCCTGAACGCCATGGGTGAGCTGCTGCGAGCGCTTCATGCGCTTCGCCCAGGCCCGCGGACTTTCGGCGGCGGAAGAGGATGCAGCCTCGGCGGTGATTTCGCCCGCCGCTGAGCCCGATGACCCTGTGGCGATCTCCGTCGCGGCCTGGCCGCCGGCCTGATAGCTCTGCTTCAGGCTTTCGGTGGCATGTCCGGCAGCGCGCCTGAGTGGCGAGACGGCGGCCTTCGCGCCGGTGCTTGCGACATTGCCGAGACCGGATGCGACGCCCGATGCGCCAGACTGACCAGCGGCGCCAAGGCTGTAGGCCGTGGATGCGCCGCCAGCGAGGGCGGCTCCACCACGAGCGGCGGCGGCTGCGCCGCCGGCAAGCGCGGCACCGCCGGAAGCGACCGCGCCTACCGTAGCTGCGCCCGCCGCGACCATGCCGCCGGCGGCGAGACCCGTGCCGACCGCCGCGCCCGCGCCGAGCTGCGGTCCACCGGAGATGAGACCATTGGCGATGCCGGGGCCGAAGATGCCGAGACCAAGCAGCGAAAGCGCGGCGAGCACGATCGCCATCGCGTCGTCGATCGACGGCGTCGCGCCGGCAAAGCCAGAGGTGAATTCTGAGAACAGCGTCGAGCCGATGCCGATGATGACCGCGAGGACCAGCACTTTGATGCCGGAGGAGATGACGTTGCCCAGCACGCGCTCGGCCATGAAGGCGGATTTGCCGAACAGACCGAAGGGAATGAGGACAAAGCCGGGGAGTGTAGTCAGCTTGAATTCGATCAGGGTGACGAAGAGCTGGATCGCGAGGATGAAGAAGGCGAGCAGGATCAGCGCCCAGGCGAAGAGCAGGCAGGCAATCTGAATGAAGTTCTCGAAGAACGACCAGTAGCCCATCAGGCCGGAGATGGAGTCGAGCAGCGGCCGTCCCGCGTCGAGCCCGGTCTGCGCCACCTTGCCGGGGCGCAAAAGGTCGCTGACGGCAAAGCTGGTGCCTGACGCCTTCAGGCCGAGGCCCGCGAAGCTCTCGAAGATGATGCGGGCGAGATTATTCCAGTTGGAGATGAGGTAGGCGAAGACGCCGACGAACAGCGTCTTCTTGACGAGGCGCGCCATGATGTCGTCGTCGGCGCCCCACGACCAAAAGAGCGCGGCCAGCGTCACGTCGATGACGATGAGCGTGGTGGCGATGAAGCCGACCTCGCCACCGAGCAGGCCGAAGCCGCCGTCGATGTAGCGCGTGAAGACTTCGAGGAAATGGTCGATGACGCCGGTGCCGCCCATGTCAGCGAGCTCCCTGGTCGGCAGAGATGGCCGGCCGGGCCGGCTCGGCCTGCACCGCAGGCCCGGTCAAATCCGCTGGCGCACTGTCTTTGCGGATGGGGTCGGCCGACGCGGGCGCGCTTGGAAACAGCGTGGTCGGCGCAGACGGGACCGACGACACCGCTGGCGCCGGTTGACCGAGGAACCGGCGCCGGTTCTCGGCCCACGCTATCAGGCAGGCGGGATCGCGCGGGCCTGCCTCACCGATCTCCGAACAGCGCAGCAATTCGGCCGCGAGAGGATCTTGCGATGCGACGGGACGCACCCGTGTCGCGAAGTCGATTGGCCGATCATCCTTGCGGTTCATCTCGATCGCGGTCGCCGTGATGGCGACCGCGACGAAGACGATGGCGCCGATGCGAGCGAGGGTCTTGCCGTCCATCGCGCCGCCCTCAGTGATTGCCGTAGAACATCTGCGCGTTGCCGGGCTGGTAGCCCGAACCCGGCGTCAGAAAGCGACGGCGCTGCTCGCGGCCCTGTTCGGCGGCGGCGGACTGCTCCGCCGATTGCAAGGCCTGCGCCCGACCGTTGGCCGCGACGACGGCGGTGAGATCCGCGAGTTGCTGGGCCTGGAGCGCGAGAAGCTGGTTGCCGGCTTGCGTTGCCTGCAGCGCACCGGTCGCGCCCTGGCTCTGGCCGACCAGCGCCGACATCTGCGCGCGGTTGGTGTCGATGTTGCCGACGACGCCGGCTTGCACGCGCATGGCGTCCTGCAGGCCGCCGACCGTGTTCTGCCAGCGCGAGCGCGCATCGGCGACAAGCTGCTGATCGGACGCCGACATCGAGACGTTTCCGTATTTCTGCTGGAACACGCGATCGATCTGCTGGACGTCGTAGGCGATGTTCTGGGCTTGCTGCAGGAGTTGCTGCGTCCGCTGAACCGATTGCTGAAGCTGTTGCAGCGACGAGTACGGCAGGCTCGCGAGATTGCGAGCCTGGTTGATCAACATCTGCGCTTCGTTCTGAAGCGAGGTGATCTGGTTGGTGATCTGCTGGAGCGAACGCGCCGCCGTCAGGACGTTTTGTGCATAGTTCGAGGGATCGAACACGATGATGGCGTGGGCCGGCGTCGCCAGCATGGGCGCGAGCGCCACGGGAGCGATCAGCAGCGCGGCAGCGAACCGCGCTGCGCGGGATTGGCGCAGTTTCATGAGGACTTCTCCTTGTTGGTGAGCGTGGGGATGAGATCAGCGGCCCAGCCGACCTCACGGTGATCGAGCCAGGCGGCGAGGAATCCGTCGCGGCCATGTTCGGCGACGATCCGGGCGATGGCGGCCTGGTCGGTTTTTGACGAGGCGGCGCAGAGCGCGAGCGCGACGTCGGAAAGGCCCAGCTCGAACAGCCGATTGCCGCGCCGGGACTGGCAGTAGTAGTCACGCTTGGGCATGGCCCGGGCGATGATCTCGATCTGGCGATCGTTGAGGCCGAAACGCCGATAGATCGCCGTGATCTGCGGCTCAATCGCGCGCTCGTTCGGCAGCAGAAGCCGGGTCTGACAGCTCTCGATGATGGCGGGCGCGATCGCCGAGCCGTCGATGTCCGATAGGCTTTGCGTGGCGAAGATAACGCTGGCGTTCTTTTTGCGCAGCGTCTTCAGCCATTCGCGGAGCTGGCCGGCGAAGCCGTCGTCATCCAGCGCCAGCCAGCCCTCGTCGATGATGAGAAGCGTCGGCGAACCATCGAGCCGGTCTTCGATCCTGTGAAACAGATAGGAGAGGACCGCGGGCGCCGCGCCTGTCCCGATCAGACCTTCTGTCTCGAACGCTTGAACGAAGGCCGATCCGAGATGCTCGCGCTCGGCGTCGAGCAACCGGCCGTAGGGTCCGCCGACACAATAGGGTCTGAGCGCCTGCTTGAGGTCGTTCGACTGGAGCAGCACGACCAGGCCGGTGATCGAGCGCTCCTCGACGGGCGCCGATGCCAGCGAGGTCAGCGCCGTCCAGATATGCTCCTTCACCTCGGGCGTGATCGGCACGCCTTCGCGCGTCAAGATCGACACGATCCAATCGCCCGCCCAGGCGCGCTCGGGAACGTCGTGGATGCGGGCCAGCGGCTGAAGGCTGACGCTGTCGATGGCACCGTCGCTGAGATCGCCGCCGAGATCGTGCCAATCGCCGCCCATGCCGAGCGCCGCCGCGCGGATCGAGCCGCCGAAGTCGAAGGCGAAGACCTGGGCGCGCTCATAGCGTCTGAACTGAAGCGCCATCAGCGCCAGCAGCACGGACTTGCCCGCGCCGGTCGGGCCGACGATCAGCGTGTGGCCGACGTCGCCGACGTGAAGCGAAAGCCGGAACGGGGTCGAGCCTTCGGTCTTGCCGAAGAGCAGTGGGGGCGCTGCAAAATGCTCGTCCCGTTCCGGCCCCGCCCACACCGCCGAAAGCGGGATCATGTGGGCGAGATTGAGCGTGGAAATCGGAGGCTGGCGGACATTCGCGTAGACATGGCCGGGCAATGACCCGAGCCAGGCGTCCACCGCATTGATGGTCTCGGCCATGGCGGTGAAGTCGCGGCCCTGGATGACCTTCTCGACCAACCGCAGCTTCTCGTCGGCGACGCGCGGATCGTCGTCCCACACCGTCACCGTCGCGGTGACATAGGCCATGCCGGCATAGTCGGCGCCGAGTTCCTGCAGCGCCATGTCGGCGTCGGCAGCCTTGTTGGAGGCGTCGGTGTCCACGAGGACGGACGCCTCGTTGGTCATCACCTCCTTGAGGATCGCGGCGATCGACTTGCGCTTGGCGAACCATTGCCGCCGGATCTTGGTCAAGAGCTTGGTCGCGTCGGTCTTGTCGAGCAGGATCGCGCGCGTCGACCAGCGATAGGGGAAGGCCAAGCGGTTCAGCTCGTCGAGCAGGCCCGGCGTCGTCGCCGTTGGAAAGCCCGTGACGGTGAGGATGCGCAGATGCGATGCGCCAAGGCGCGGTTCGAGCCCGCCGGTGAGCGGCTGGTCGGCGAGCAGCGCGTCGAGATAGATCGGCGTCTCGGGAACACGGACGCGGTGACGCTTGGTCGAGACGCAGCCGTGGAGGTAGGTGAGCGTCTCCGCGTCATCGAGCCAGCGGCACTCCGGCATGAAGGCTTCGACCAGACGCAGGATGCGATCGGTGCGATCGGCGAAGCCAGTCATCGCCTCGCGCGGGTCGATGCCTGACTTCTCGCGGCCTTCGTAGAGCCAGGTTTCCGCGCGCGCGGCGTCTTCGGCCGGGGGCAGATAGGTGAAGGTCAGGAAGTAGCACGACTCGAAATGCGCACCGGCCTCCTCGAAGTCCGCCTTCCGCTCGGCATCAACCAGCGCCGAGGCGGGATCGGGAAAGCGGCTGTCGGGATAGAGGTTCGCGGCGTGGCGCTGCGCCTCGACGAAGATCGCCCAGCCGCTGCCGAGACGGCGGAAGGCGTTGTTGAGGCGGCCGGCGACCGCGACCAGCTCGGCCGGGACGGCGCTGTCGAGATCGGGGCCGCGAAACCGGGCGGTGCGCTGAAAGCTGCCGTCCTTGTTGAGGACGATTCCTTCGCCCACCAGCGCGACCCAGGGCAGGAAGTCGGCGAGCCGGCTGTTGCGATTGCGATATTCGGTGAGGTTCATCATCGGCGCGCTCCCCGTCAGACCGAAAGGTGCGCGGGGACGCGCAGATGGCGGCGCACCACGTCGACGAAGAGCGGATCGCGCTTCGCCGCCCACACCGCCGCGACATGGCCGATCGCCCAGATGGCGATGCCGACCAGCCAGAGGCGAAGGCCAAGACCCACGGCGCCAGCGAGTGTCCCGTTCATGATGGCGATGGCGCGCGGCGCGCCACCGAGCAGGATCGGCTCGGTCAGCGCGCGGTGAACCGCGACCGTGAAGCCCGGCACCTCGCCGGCTTGATCCACGACGCCCGCCATCAGACGAGCGCTCCGCCGCCGAAGGAGAAGAAGCTGAGGAAGAACGAGCTGGCCGCGAACGCGATCGAGAGGCCGAACACGATCTGGATCAGCCGCCGGAAGCCGCCGGACGTGTCGCCGAAGGCGAGCGTCAGGCCGGTGACGATGATGATGATTACCGCGATGATCTTCGCGACCGGACCTTCGATCGACTGGAGGATCTGCTGGAGCGGCTGCTCCCACGGCATGGAGGAGCCGGAGGCGTGGGCGGCGGGCGCCATCGCGACGGTAATTACGAGGGCCGACGCCATCATCATCAGGCGGCGAGGCAATCTGCGGGCATGCGAGATCATGCGGATTCTCCTTCGTTGGGCTTCGGGGTGATGGGGGTGACGCGGTAATCGCCGTCCGGGCCGAGGCCCTCGACGCGTGCGAGTTCGGAGAGCCGACGGGCAGAGCCGCGGCCGGAGAGGACGGCAACGATGTCGATCGTCTCGGCGATCAGCGCGCGCGGGACCGTAACGACGGCTTCCTGGATGAGTTGTTCCATCCGGCGCAGCGCGCCGATCGCGCTGCCGGCATGGATCGTGCCGATGCCGCCGGGGTGGCCGGTGCCCCATGCCTTGAGGAGTTCCAGTGCCTCGGCTCCACGCACCTCGCCGACCGGAATGCGGTCAGGGCGCAGGCGCAGGGATGAGCGGACGAGATCGGAAAGCGAGGCGACGCCGTCTTTTGTGCGCATTGCCACGAGGTTCGGCGCCGCGCATTGCAGCTCGCGCGTGTCCTCGATGATGACGACGCGGTCGTCAGTCTTCGCGACCTCTGCCAGCAGCGCGTTGGTGAGCGTGGTCTTGCCGGTCGATGTGCCGCCGGTGACCAAAATGTTGGCGCGTGCGGCGACCCCTTGGCGCAGCGTCTCGGCCTGCACCGCCGACATGATGCCGGCCGCGACATAGTCGTCGAGCGTGAACACCGCGACAGCGGGCTTGCGGATCGCGAAGGCGGGCGCGGCGACGACGGGAGGCAACAGCCCCTCGAACCGCTCCCCGGTCTCGGGCAGCTCGGCTGAGACACGCGGGGCGCCGGCATGGATTTCGGCGCCGACATGGTGTGCGACGAGGCGGACGATGCGCTCGCCGTCCGCTGCCGACAGCCGCTCGCCCGTATCGGACAGCCCCTCGGAGAGGCGGTCGATCCAGAGCCGACCATCGGGATTCAGCATCACCTCGACGATGCTGGCGTCGTCGAGATAGCGCGCGATGGCGGGGCCAAGCGCGGTGCGCAGCATCCGCGCGCCGCGCGCAAAGCCTTCTGAATTTTGATGAGACGCCATCATACAACCCCGATTCCATCGGGGCTGAGACAGACCTTCCCCGGACGGGGATGATTAAAAGGGCCTGATTTTGGGCCGATTCAACAAAGATTCATCGGCGTAGTAGTGTAGCGTGCAAATACAGGAAAACGGCGGGGTCAGGATTCAGAAGGCGCGAGGCAAGTGATCGATGACGGCAAATCTTCAACATGGAAGATCCGATACGGCGAGCCGATTCATCGCCGCGCCCGCCGACGTGATCTATCGCGCATTTGTCGACCCGGCCGTCTGACTACAATGGCTTCAGCCGGATGGTATGACCGGCCAGATCTACGAGTTCGATGCCCGGCCAGGCGGCACCTACAGGATGGCACTGACCTATCGCCGCGATCATCCGAACGCGGGCAAGACATCCGAGGACACGGATGTCGTCGAGGGCAGATTCGTCGACTTAGTTCCGAATGAGCGCGTGGTTCAGGTCGTTACGTTCGAGTCAGACGATCCACGATTTGCAGGCGAAATGCCGATGACGTGGAGCATTTCACCGATGGAAGGCGGCGCCGAAGTCTCGATCATCGGCGAGAACGTGCCGAGCGGAATAAGCAAAGTCGACCACGGTGTTGGACTTCGCTCGACCCTGGAAAATCTCGCGCG
This sequence comes from Mesorhizobium sp. YL-MeA3-2017, assembly GCF_030814575.1. NCBI lineage: Bacteria > Pseudomonadati > Pseudomonadota > Alphaproteobacteria > Hyphomicrobiales > Phyllobacteriaceae > Mesorhizobium > Mesorhizobium sp. YL-MeA3-2017. The sequence goes on from NZ_JAUSVH010000001.1 coordinate 3,351,484, forward strand.
CTTTGTCGAATAGAGACGTATGTGCGTCGGTGCCGCCTCCGGTCATCCTCGAACGACTGGAACACGGCTGCTTACTCCGATCTTCCGCTTGCGCATTGAAATACAAGCGTCATCGATGAGTTTAGGCAGATCGCGGCGCGCCACACTCCGGTTCGTACTTTCAAACTACCCACACCGTTAGCCATTCCGCGGACTAATTGCGCCGCAGCGCCCCTTTCGGTGGGAAACCCGTCAAGCAACCAGCGAATCCGGCCGACCGCTAGAAATTCGCTGCATGGGCTGGCGTGGCGCCAACTCTTGGTATATCTGATATCTCAATAACTCTTGGAATGTTGAGATGACAATGCACGAAAAGCAGGCCCTCGACGCCTTCGCCGCGCTTTCGCAGGAAACAAGGCTCCGCATCGTCCGTCGTCTGGTGACAGCCGGCCCCGAAGGGATGTCCGCTGGCGCCATCGGAGAGGCGATGGACAGCGCGTCCTCCTCGCGCATGTCCTTTCACCTTAGCCATCTCGAACAGGCGGGGCTTGTCGAGTCCCGGCGCGAAGGGCGGTCGATCATGTACAGCGCGGCTCTGGTGACGCTCTCCAACCTTGTCGCATTTCTCATGCGCGACTGCTGCCAGGGCCATCCCGAGGTGTGCAATCCGGCTGTCGCCGCGCTGTCCTCCTGTTGCGAACCCACGAAAGGCGCTTCCCATGTCTGATGCAGATCAGCCTGACCGCATCTTCAATGTCCTTTTCCTTTGCACCGGCAATTCGGCCCGATCGATCCTCGCCGAGAGCATTCTGACCAAGGACAGTGCCGGCCGGTTTCGCGCGTTTTCCGCTGGCAGCCAGCCCAAGGGGGACGTCAATCCCTTCGCGTTGAAGGTGCTGAAGAGCTTCGACTATCCCGTCGGGGGCTTCCGCTCAAAGAGCTGGGAGGAGTTCGCGGGGTCCGACGCTCCCGTCATGGATTTCGTGTTCACGGTTTGCGACAACGCCGCCGGCGAAACCTGCCCGGTCTGGCCGGGCCAGCCGATGACCGCGCATTGGGGCATCGAAGACCCCGCTGCTGTGAAAGGTTCCGACATTCAGAAGGAAGCAGCCTTCGTCGCCGCGTTTCGTTACATGAAGAACCGGATCTCCGCTTTTTCAGCATTGCCGGTGTCGAGCCTCGACAAGGCTTCGTTGCGCGCGAAGCTCCTGGAAATCGGGCAATCGGACGGCACGTCCTCGCCTCGCAACAGCGCAGCGTGAGATCGGCCATGGACGTTATCATCTATCACAACCCCGAGTGCGGCACCTCGCGCAACACTCTGGCGATGATCCGGAACGCCGGCATCGAGCCGCATGTCATCGAATATCTGAAGACGCCGCCGTCGCGCGCGCTAGTGATGCAACTCATTGTGCGCATGGAGATCTCCGCTCGGGCGCTTCTGCGCGAAAAGGGCACACCCTACGCGGAGCTGGGCCTTGCCGATCCGGCGCTGACCGACGATCAGCTTCTCGATGCTATGATGGCGCATCCGATCCTTATCAATCGGCCGATCGTCGTCAGCCCCAGGGGCGTCAAACTCTGCCGGCCTTCCGAAGAAGTGCTCGATCTGCTGCCGCCGCAGCAAGGCGAGTTCACGAAGGAAGACGGTGAGCGCGTTATCGACCAGCAAGGCCGCCGCATCGCGACGGCTTGAGGAAAACCATGTCTACCTTTGAACGCTACCTCACCCTCTGGGTCGCGCTCTGCATCGTCGTCGGCATCGCGTTCGGCCATATGATGCCGGGCGTGTTTCAAGCAATCGGCGTGGCAGAAATCGCCAACGTCAATCTGCCGGTAGCGGTGCTGATCTGGCTGATGGTCATTCCGATGCTCCTGAAAATCGACTTCGCCGCGCTCGGCGAGGTCGGCCGCCACTGGCGCGGCATCGGCGTGACGCTGTTCGTCAATTGGGCGGTGAAGCCTTTTTCCATGGCTTTGCTCGGCTGGCTCTTTATCGGCTGGCTGTTCCGGCCCCTGCTGCCCGCCGACCAGATCGACAGCTATATCGCCGGCCTCATCATCCTCGCCGCCGCGCCTTGCACAGCGATGGTATTCGTCTGGTCGAACCTGACCAAGGGCGAACCGCATTTCACGCTGAGCCAGGTGGCGCTTAATGACGCGATCATGGTGGTGGCCTTCGCGCCCATCGTGGGGCTCCTGCTCGGCCTGTCCGCGATCACGGTGCCATGGGGCACGCTGATATTGTCGGTGGTGCTCTATATCGTGATCCCGGTGATCGTCGCGCAGATCGTGCGCCGCCACCTCCTGGCGAACGGCGGGCAAGCCGCGCTCGACCGGTTGCTCGCGAAGCTCGGGCCGGTTTCGCTAGTCGCGCTGCTGGCGACGCTGGTGCTGCTGTTCGGTTTCCAGGGCGAGCAAATCATCGCGCAGCCGATGGTGATCGCGCTGCTCGCCGTGCCGATCCTGATCCAGGTCTATTTCAATTCCGGTCTCGCCTATCTGCTCAATCGAATATCAGGGGAACAGCACTGCGTCGCTGGCCCTTCGGCTCTGATCGGCGCGTCCAATTTCTTCGAGCTGGCCGTAGCGGCCGCCATCAGCTTGTTCGGCTTTCACTCCGGCGCGGCGCTCGCGACCGTCGTCGGCGTGCTGATCGAGGTGCCGGTCATGCTCTCCGTCGTGTGGATCGTGAACCGCTCCAAGGGTTGGTACGAGCGCGACGGGAAGGCCGCGGCTGTTGTGGAGGCAAACCGTTGACCTTGCCAAACCTCCCTAATGTCGATGCCGATTGTATCGCTGTGCCGCGCATTGATCGACTGCGGGCAACACCCTCGACCCATCCGCCTCGCATTCTGTTGCTCTACGGTTCGCTTCGCGAGCGGTCCTACAGCCGGTTTCTGACCCAGGAGGCCGAGCGACTGTTGAAGAACTTCGGCGCGGAAACCCGTATCTTCGATCCGCATGGTCTGCCGCTGCCAGATGGAGCGGAAGTCGATCATCCGAAAGTGCGCGAGTTGCGAGAGCTATCGCTCTGGTCGGAAGGCCAGGTCTGGACAAGTCCGGAGCGTCACGGCGCCATGAGCGGAGTGATGAAGGCACAAATCGACTGGATACCCCTGTCGGTCGGCGCGGTTCGTCCAACGCAGGGCCGCACCCTTGCCGTCATGCAGGTTTCCGGTGGTTCGCAGAGCTTCAACGCCGTCAACCAGATGCGCGTGCTCGGCCGCTGGATGCGGATGGTGACGATTCCAAATCAGTCATCCGTTGCCAAGGCGTACCAGGAGTTTGATGAAGCGGGCCGAATGAAGCCGTCCTCCTACTATGACCGGGTGGTCGATGTGATGGAGGAACTGGTCAAGTTCACGCTGCTGACGCGCGATGTCTCCTCGTATCTCACCGACCGCTACTCCGAGCGCAAGGAAAGCGGTGAGGCCCTGATGCGGCGAGTGAATTTGGTAGCAGCGACCTGAGCTTCTAGGTTGCTACCAACTGGTCGGCATGTCGCAACATAGCGCGTTGTCGGCGGTGAGCAGAACCAGCTTCAACGCCAGTCGGCTATTCGGCCTGCCCACCGACATCCTCCGAAATCTCCTGGCTCAGCTTCGGTCCCTTGGCCAGCCGACGGCCGAGCGCGACGACGAATTGATCATAGCGTTCGCCGGCTTTGGCGCGGGCGGCCTGCGCGGCAGGTTCCGGCAAAGCCGGCGTGGTTGCGACCCAGAAGCGCACGAACACGGCGAGCATCTCGACGGAGATGCCGACATCGCGCTCCATCCGCGTCATACGGCGATCGAGCTGGTCGAGCCGCTTGGTGATCGCCGCCTCCTGTCGCTCGGCCGCATCCGGCGAGAGGAAGGATTCAATGGCAGCCTCCGCCACGAGCGATCGGGAATGGTCGCGCCGCGCGGCATGTTCGGCGAGACGACGCATCACGGCCGGATCAAGATAGACCGACAGCCGCTGTTTCCTGGGAGGTTTCGTCATGGCGACCTCACAGCTCCATGCCGTCGCCGGGATCGAGCGAGACCTGTCGCGCGACGCCCTGCATCATCCGGTTCATCCGGCTATTGCGGACCGCATCATCCTCGGCGTCGTCGGCAAGGCCGATCTCAAACTCGTTCTCGATCGGCGCCTTCTTCTCGACGGGCTTCACGCGGTTCAGCTCGGGTTGCTGACGACGTTCGGATTCGGTCGGATCTTCATCGCCGATTTCCGCCGCCGGCTTCGCCTCGGTCACCTCCGGCTGGGCCGGGAGCGGCAGCGCCGTCCAGTCGTCGGGCCGAGCCTGTCTTGGTGGCACGATCGTCGGCGGCATCAGGATGCGTTCCTTGAAGCGCGCATCGTCGTAGTAGCGCGCCTTCTTCGCCCGGATCGGCGGCGTGCCCGCGACCATGACGATCTCGTCGGTCGGCGGGAGCTGCATGATCTCGCCGGGGGTGAGCAACTGCCTGGCCGTCTCGGATCGAGAGACCATCAGATGCCCAAGCCAAGGCGACAGCCGATGCCCGGCATAGTTCCGCATTGCCTTCATCTCGGTCGCGGTGCCGAGCGCATCGGATACGCGCTTGGCGGTGCGCTCGTCGTTGGTCGCGAAGCTCACCCGCACGTGGCAGTTGTCGAGGATCGAGTTGTTCGCGCCATAAGCCTTCTCGATCTGGTTCAGCGACTGCGCGATCAGGAAGCTCTTGAGGCCATAGCCCGCCATGAAGGCCAACGCGGACTCGAAGAAGTCGAGTCTGCCGAGCGCCGGAAACTCGTCCAGCATCAGCAGGAGCCGATGGCGGTCGGCCTTCGCCTGCAGGTCCTCGGTCAGGCGTCGGCCGACCTGGTTGAGGATCAGCCGGATCAGCGGCTTGGTGCGGTTGATATCGGACGGCGGCACAACGAGGTAGAGCGTCGTCGGGTGCTTCCCACCCACGATGTCGGTGATCCGCCAGTCGCAGCGCCGCGTCACCTCGGCCACCACGGGATCGCGATAAAGGCCGAGAAACGACATCGCGGTGGAGAGCACGCCAGAGCGCTCATTGTCGCTCTTGTTGAGCAGCTCGCGCGCGGCGCTGGCGATGACGGGATGCGGTCCCGCCTCGCCCAGATGCGCCGTCTTCATCATCGCCGCCAGCGTCGACTCGATCGGCCGCTTCGGATCGGAGAGGAACGCAGCAACGCCGGCGAGCGTCTTGTCCTCCTCCGCATAGAGAACATGGAGGATGGCGCCGACCAGCAGTGCATGGCTGGTCTTTTCCCAGTGGTTTCGCTTCTCCAGCGATCCTTCGGGATCGACGAGGATGTCGGCGATGTTCTGAACGTCGCGGACTTCCCACTCGCCGCGGCGCACCTCGAGCAGCGGATTGTAGGCCGACGATTTTGCGTTGGTTGGATCGAACAGCAGCACGCGGCCGTGCTTGGCGCGGAAGCCCGCCGTGAGCTGCCAGTTCTCGCCCTTGATGTCGTGAACGATGGCCGAGCCCGGCCAGGTCAGCAGCGAGGGCACCACCAAACCGACACCCTTGCCCGATCGCGTCGGCGCGAAGCACAGCACGTGCTCCGGCCCGTCGTGGCGAAGATACTCGCGCTCGTATCGGCCGAGCACGACCCCATCGGCGCCGAGCAGGCCGGCGGCATCCACCTCCTTCTTCTCGGCCCATCGCGCTGAGCCATAGGTTTCGACCTTCTTGGCCTCGCGCGCGCGCCAAACCGACATGCCGATCGCGACGGCGATCGAGATGAAGCCGCCCGATGCGGCGATGTAGGCGCCTTCGACAAAGATCGCGGGGGCGTAGGCGTCGAAGCCGTACCACCACCAGAAAAACGAAGGCGGCAAGTAGAAGGGAAAGCCGAACAGCGTGAACCACGGATGCCCAAGTTCTGGCTGGAAGGCGAGACGCCAGGCCACCCATTCGGTCGCGCCCCAGGTCGTGACCAGCACGATGGCGAAGACGGTGAGAATCTGGCCCCAGAGAATTTTCGTAGCGGACATGGCGGAGATTCTTTCTGCGAGGGTTCAGAGGCCGAGGCCGCGCTTGCGGCCGAAACTCCAGTCGATGCCGCCGTCATCGCGGGCAACGCCGGAGACGTGGCGGCCGAGTTGCTTTTCGAGGGAGGGCGTCCAGGGCACGAGCTGGAAGCCGAGACCGTCGTCCAGCATGGCGAAGCGGCCCGAGGCGAGCGTGAAGCGCTGACGGTAGGAGCCGGCGATATATTCGCCGCTGGCCGCCCGATTGAACGGCTGGCCGGTCTCACCGGAGAGTTTCTCGCCGAGCGCCTCCAGCTCGCGGCGGCGCAGGGTGTCGATCAGATTGCGGGTGAAGGTGACGCGCTGGCCGTGCCGCTCGCCGAAGCCCTGTCCGACCAGGTGATTGGCGCGGCGCTCCAAAGCGTGTCGAACCTCGGCGCCGAACCCGCCCTCGGACAACGCAGCCGGCTCGCGGGCGATATTCTGCCGGTCGAGCCAGGTCGCGCCCGACGCGGTGATCTGGCGGTCGATGTCGAGGTCGGAGCGGACGGCGATCGCGACGCGGCGCTGGCCCTGGGCGTCGTCGAACCGTCGAAGCTCCACGATCGAACCGGGCGAGCTGTCGCCGGCCGCGTCGAGGTCGGGCAGCTTGATGTGATGGGTGCGCCCGTCGACCCCATCGACCACGGCATAGGCCGTGCCCTTCAACTCGTCGTCGAGGCCGCGATCCACCAGCCTGCCGATAATAGGCGTGTCCAGACTCTCGGCCGCCAGCACATAGCTGGCCGAGCCGCGTTCGATGCCGCGATCGGTCAATGCCCGGTGCATGCGTTTGATGATGTCGCCGCGCTGGCCGAGCTCGCGCAGCGTCGCCTCGGCCCTGCCGTCGATCATCCACTGGCCGGGGCCAACCTGTTCGGCGAGACCAAGCGTTTCGAGCTTGCGCAGCCGCCCGACCTTCAGCGCATGATATTCATCGGGCCTGGCGCTTTGGTCGGGCGCCATGTCGATGACGCCTCCGTCGCGGCTATCGCGAACGAGCTGGCGGTCGAGCTGGGTCCAGCGTTCGGTGTCGACCTGGCGCTCAAGGCTGCGGCGGATGTCGAGATCGGTGCGCGGCCCAAGTTCCTGGGTGATGAGATCACGCGCTCGATCGCGCATCCCTTCCTTGATGTAGTCGCGTGAGATGACGAGATCCTGCCCGTCGTCGCGCAGGCCGCGCACGATCAGATGGACATGGGGATGCTCCGTGTTCCAGTGATCGACGGCGACCCAATCGAGCTGAGTGCCGAGGTCCTTTTCCATCTGCCCGGCGAGATCGCTGGTGAAGCTGCGGAGATCCGCCATGTCCATCGCGTCGTCGGGCGAGACGATGAAACGGAAGTGATGGCGGTCTTCCTGACACCGCTCGGCGAAAGCCTTGGGATCAGCGTCATCGCCGCCGGGACCGAACAGGTGAGCCTTCTCCCCATCACGGGTCACGCCCTCGCGGCGGAGATAGTTGAGATGTGTCGCGAGCGGCGCAGAGCGGGACGTCTGGCGCACGACGCGCGACTTGATCACAGCGCCGCGCGAGCGGGAGTTGATCAGCCTATTCGCCTGGATGCTCGCGCGCTGGCCGCGGCCGAAGCGGGAGCGGTTGCCAGGCACGATGCGGCCCGAGCGGGAGATGCCGGCGCCCGCTTTCTTAGCGGCGGCGAGCGCTTGCGCGATGAAGGGCCTGGCGCGCTGCGCGCTCGATGAGCGGATGCGGCCGGGCCGGATGCGAAAATCGTCCTCGCCGCTCATGGCCGAGACCCTGCACATCGTATCAAGGTTCGGAAATCATAAGAAAAGTGGCTTTGCCGCGAGGTGCGCGGAAATCTCGCACCTCGCGAAAGCGGGGCATAACCTCTTGAAAAACCACAACCAACCGAAGCCGCACCTCGCGGCCTTTTATCCTGCCATCGTCCGGTTGTATTGCCTGCCTCCACCTCTAACGCACCCCATGACACGCCGGAGCCCGCTATCGTGCGATCGGGAACCTGGTCGCTCACGGCGCATTCCTCCTGCCCGAGCGCGGGACGAACAGCCCGTCCGACTGCGGCTCGATGGCGGAGACATCGCGCACAGATGATGTCATCGTCGCAGCACCTGGCGCGCGCTCGGCCGGCACGGGATCAGCGGCCGGTCTGCGGTCTGGCAGCGCGATGAACAACGGCGCGCGTGTCCAGGCCAAGGGATCGGCTGCGGCGACTACGATCGGGCCGGCCGCATCGCCGCCGCCCACGGCCGGCGCGACGATGGCGACATAGGCGCGCGTTTCCGCAGGCAGTACGCGGCCCTTCAGCGAGTACTCGTAGCGGCCAGGACCGGCATTGTAGGCGGCGATCCAACCGGGAGATCCGTATCGGTCGAACAGCTCGCGGATGTAGCCGGCGCCGGCGATGATGTTGTCATGCGGATCATAGGGATCGGCGCCGAGACGGTGGCGAAGGCGCAAGCCCGCCCATGTCTCCGGCATGATCTGCATCAGCCCCATCGCGCCCTTCGACGAGATGGCGCGCGGATCGCCGGCGCTTTCGGCACGCATCACGGCCCTGATCCATGCGATCGGAACGCTGAAGCGCCGCGACGCCTCGGCGATGTGATCGGCATAGGAATCGCGCGGCGACGGACGGGCGATCGGTACACCCTGCGCCATCGTGACCGCCGGCATAGCGCTCACGAAGGTAAGGCCGGAAAGGAGAAGGAGAGCCATGCGCCGGGCAGCGCGAAGCGGCCAGGACGCAGTCGAACGGCTCGTCGATTGGCGGCGAGCACGCATCGCTCAATCCTTCTCGCCGCGATCGCGCGGGCGCGACCAGTGCAGCGACCAGGCGTTGCCGGCATCGTCGTCGCGGAACAGGTTGGCCCGGATCGGATGTGGCAAGGCCGGATCGTCGATCAGCAGCGCGACATATTCGCCGGCCTTCTCGCCGGAGCGTTTCCATCCGGCGCCGATCTCCCCGCCCGGCTCGTTGTTCATGCCGTCGAAGACGTGGACGCGATACTGAGGTGCATTCTCGACGTCGGACGGTTCGGCAGCGATGATGATGACGTCCTGGTTCAGGACCAGCGTTGTCAGATGTCCGATGAAGCCTGCTTCGTCGCGGGTAAATGTGCCGATCTGTGGCATGATGGTCTCCTTGGCGGTGCGGTTGGGAAAACCCTCGGCGAGCACCGCTCCCGCCGATGGGCAAGCGGTCAGCGTGTCGGCGCGCGCCATGCGAAGCGGCCACCTCCGTCCTCGTCGGTCCACAGCGGGACCGCTCGGCCGATGATCTGGTCGGTCGAGATCAGGCCGAAGTAGCGGCCGTCGAGGCTGTCGTGGACCTGCCAATTCATCAGGAAGACTTCGCCGGTATGGACACGGCGGCAGCCCTGCCACACGGGCAGTTCGCGGCCGGCGCGATCGCGCTCGAGCGCCGCGCCGACCTCGACCCCATCCACCGTGATGGTGAGGTTCGAGCGGCAAACGGTCTGTCCGGATACCGCGAGGATGCGCTTCATCAGCGGCACGCCCTTGGGCAGGTAGCCGCGTTCCGCGAGAAAGGTCGCGAGCGGCTCGGGCGCATCGACGGCGACAAGATCGGTGACTTCAAATGGCCCGTCGAAGTCGATTGTGTAGAAGCCGATCGGCGCGCTCGCCGATGCGTTCCAGATCAGCTTGATCGGCATCGGCGTTAGGCCGGGATAGCCGACGCCAAGCGCCGCGAGCGTTGTCGCGAGGAGAAGTCCGGCGCGGCTCACGGCTCGGCCCTCCGACGCAGAAGGAACGCGCGGTGATGTTCGAGCGTGTAGGCGCGCGGCTCATCTCCGGCGGTCAGCCGGTTGTGGACGTGCCGCCAGTGATCGGGCGAGACGGCCTCGGGATCGCTGCCGGCGCGCTCGATGGCGTCGATCGCCTGCAGCACCCGCTCGACTTTCGGCCAGCTCTCGACCTTGAGCAGGATGTCGCCGCCGGGACGCACGAAGGGCAGCGTCTGGTAGGCTTCGCCACGCGCGACGGCGCGCACGATGTCGATGCGCGAGATGATCGTGCCGAAGTCGTTTGACGCCCAGCGCACGAAGGCGAAGACCGCGCCGGAGCGAAACGACAGGGTACGCCGGCGTCGATCGAGGATCTGTTCGTGGGCGTGCGAACCGAAGCGAATCCAGTTCTCGATTTTCTTCTCGACCCAGGTCAGCTCGACATGGGTAAGATTGTTTTGCGGGAGCGCAGTCGGCGTCGGGCCGCCGCGCACGCGGGGGGCCGCGGCGTCGGTCATGAAGGTTCTCCTTCGATGGGTGGGAATTCGCGCGCGAGCAGTTCGCGCAGCATGTCGGCGACAGTGACTCCGCGCTGGAACGCGATGATCTTGATGCGCCCCCGCAACTTCGGCGTGATGTCGATGGTTAGGCGGGCGGTGAAGCCCGCCGCATCGGCCATGCGAGCCGGTTCAGTCTCAGCGGCCTTGATCCAGGCGTCGGGATTGGTCGGGCGCGATGCGAAGCCGCGCCGTTCGGATCGCTCGTTCATGGCGCGATCCTTTCGATCTCGGTGACGAGCGCCGCGATCTCGCGCGCGGCAGGACCGTCATCGTCGATCTCGAAAGCAAGGCGACCGGACTGCGCAGCGTCGGCGTAGATGACGCGCTGCCCAACTGTCGTGCGCAGCACTGGCGGATCGTGGTCGGCCAGCGTCTCGGCCGTTTCGCGGGCGATGACGGTGCGCGCGCCGCAGCGGTTGAGAACGAATCGGGCGCGCAGCTCCGGCCGGTAGATGCGCGCTTCCGATAGGAGCGCCAGCATCTCGGCCGATGCCCAACCGTCGAGCGGCGACGGCTGCACTGGGATCAGTACAAGGTCGGCGGCAAGCAGCGCCGAACGCATCAGTCCGGCGACGCGCGGCGGCCCGTCGATGACGACGTGATCGACGGGCCGCGCCAACTCCGGCGCCTCACGATGGAGCGTATCGCGCGCCAGGCCGACGACGCCGAAGAGGCGCGGCGCCTGCTCGCGGGCGCGTTGCTGAGACCAGTCGAGGGCCGAGCCCTGCGGGTCCGCATCGACCAGCGTGACCCGCTTTCCCTTGCCGGCCCATTCGCCAGCGAGGTGCAGCGCAAGCGTCGTCTTGCCGACACCGCCCTTCTGATTGAGCAAGGCCACGATCATCGCCGTCCTCCCGATCGACGATCGAGGGGGAGTTGCGGCGTCGCGGCCGTCTCGCGTTTACCCGCGTCAGCGCCGGCGACGGTAGGTCGGGATGCACGCCCTTTGCCGGTCGCGCTGAGCGCAATTGCAGCGCGCCGAACGAGGTTTTCCACCTCGCGCGCGCGCTCTTCAAAGTTAGATTCTATGTTAGATTCTAAGTTAAGGGCGCGAATTTCGCTTTCCGTGCGGTGGGTTAGGCCCTGTTTGGGTTCCCGTTGGCACGAGGGGGCGGTTCCTGATGGCACGTGCTTTCGGGTTCCCGATAGCACGAAGCCCTTCACAGCTTTTCCACAGGGCGTCGGTTCGAAAGCGAGCAGTGTCCGGCCGTCAGTCTCGATCTCCAGAAACAGCGTGTAGCCTGGAAGCGGCTGGCGGCGGATGATGTCGCGAAGTTCGAAGGCGAAGCGTTTGAATGGCGACAGCGCGCCGGATTTCTGGTGGAGGTGGCGGAAGTCGAACCGCCAGCCATTGCGCTGGCGCCCGCCGTGCTTGCGCACCAGTCGATAGAGCCAGCGATCGAGCCCGCCCGTGAGATCGAAATAGGCCCGGTCGATCGTGAGCACGAGCGCGTCGTCGAGAACGGCCTGATAGAACCAGTCCGGCACGATCATCTCGATACCGTCCGGCTTGCCGTTGCGGTTGGTGCGTTCCTTCCACTCGTTGATCCACGAGAAGCGGTGACGCCGGCCTTCGGCGGCTTGGCGGATCGAGGTGCTGACCGTCGTCGATTGGAGGCGGTCCAGCGCGGCCTTCAGGCGCTGATAGTCACGCAAGGACGTGCCGCGTCCGATGAACTTCAGGATTTCATAGGGGGTGGCGACCATCAGGCGCGAGGTACGCAAGCCTGTATCGCGCGCCTCGACGATCTGGCTCGCAGCCCAGATGAGGATGTCGGCGTCCCAGATGGTCGCCATGCCGTGATCGGGCACGGCCTCGACGCGGATCGACACATCGCCGGCAGCGAAGTCGATCGGCGCGACGCGGTGAGATTTGGAGAGTGAGAAAAACGGATAGGCCATGAGATCCTGCGCGTCTCGGGCTGCGAACTCGCCGGGGAGCGCACGGAACAGATCGAGCTGCCCGCGCTCCGAGGGGGACTGGTGTCGCGCCGCCATTCGGGAATCCGGGGGCGGTCAGCGCGCGTATCGTCCGGCATGTGCCGGCGGCGCAGGCGTATGGCGCTTGGCCGGAAGCACGCTGCCGCGCGGATCGGAGGTGGAGGTCACGGCGCCGCGCTCGGCCCAGGCTTCGAGATCGTCGACGGCATAGACGACGCGGCCGCCGAGCTTGCGGTAAGCCGGGCCGGTGCCGTAGGTCCGATGCTTTTCGAGGGTACGGGCCGATAGGCTGAGGAATTCGGCGGCTTCCTTGGTGCGCAGGTAGCGCGGCGGGAGAACGGCGAGATCAGGTCGCATGAGAGGGCCTCCGTGGGTTCGTTGGGGCCGCCGGGAAGCGGCGGGTAACGAAGGCCACGTTGGCGAAGCAGGACCGGCGAGATGCAGGGCGAATTCGGGGGGTATCAAATTCGCCCACCATGGATTGTGGGCCGATCGGCTAGGTCTGCCTGCGATGACGAAGCAGCGAACGATAGCCGCCCGCGATCATCGCGCGGGCGTCACGCAGCAACGATTTGATGGCGTGGCGCGCGGAGGATGCCTGCCAGTCGTCGCGATCGAGAGGGCCGAGCCGAAATATGACCTGCGCGATCTCTTGCTGGGTCGTGCCCGCGCGGTAGCCATCGAAGGCTTGCAGCATCCTTCGCAATCGTGCCCGCTGCTGGAGGGTCAGGCGTGTGTCCGGTGGAATGGCGCGGCGATGGAGGGCGGCGAGCAGGCGGCCGATGGATTCAATCTGGTCAAACCCATCAAGACCGAGGGACACAAATGCGCCGAGAGGCTTGTCCGGCGACGCGTTGTTGGCATGAACGAGCTGGACATGCTGGCCGTTGCCGAGGTCGTAGAGCAGGTTGGTCTCGCCGTCAGCGGTAACGGTAATGGCGGCGTCGATCGTCGGCTGTTGTTCAGTGCTTGCGGAAAGGACATCGGGCGGCTCGCCAAGAACGATGGCGCTTGTATCCTCGCGGGGGAGCCAGAACACCGGCGCTTCGGGCGGGGCCTGCAGTGGGTCCACCGGGAAATCGTAACCCCCAACGTTGCCGGATCTTCTCGGTCAGCGGACGTGGATCGACCTTGTGATCGTTGAATGCCCGGAAATCCCTGTCGTAGGAATCGTTGCGGCGGAGCCATTCCCACGCGAGGTCGGATGCGGTCATGTCATCGACATGATCGTAGCCCTTGGGCGAACGCCAGCCCGATGCATCTGGTGTCATCGCGATCCTCCCGTAGTCTTTTGAACTTGTGGGAGAGTCAGGATTCCCGGCTGGGTTGTTCTACGGAAGTCAGGCAGACGGCAAAGGGTGATGCCGAAACGGCATCGCGGCGATCACTGCGCCGAGCGGACCAATTCGCGATAGCCGTGTTCGGTCATCCAGCGCGCACGTTCCAGATGCGTGTCGTGGATTTGGCGGCAGCGCTGCGGTTCGCGGGCTGGGTCGAGACCAAAGAGGATCTGGACGGCCTCCCGCCAGTCGGCGCCATCGCGCGCCGAGTCGAGCAGGCGCAGATAGAGAGCCATATGCTCGCGATCGTAGGTCGTGAGCGTTTGGCTGATCGGTGGCGCGTCAAGAAACGGCGGCATCGTTTGTCCCATGGAGCGACTATATTCGCGTGGAAAGCATTCGTTAACACATGCGCCTGGTTATCTTGTGACAAAGGGCGACGGACGATGCCCGCGACGTGACAGGAGGATCGCTAGCGCTTTGCTGGTCGATCATCCCGCTCATGGAGCAACAGCACCCCTTCACCCTTGTCGGTGGAGAGCAGGACGATGCCGGCTGCCTCGAATGCCCTGCGAACCTGATCGCGCGTCGTCTCATACACCTCCAATCCATTCTCGGATTCGAGGCGCTTGAGCGCGGTCAGCGATGTCCGGGCCTTGTCAGCGAGCGTCTCCTGTGTCCACCCCAGCAACGCGCGCGCGGCCCGTGATTGTCGGGCGGTGATCATGCATGATCACCTCCCACCGACGCGAACGCACCTGCCAGAACTACGACTTCTCTATTCGGGCCAATCGGATAGCGAGGCTTCCCGCGCGCTCCGCTGGCTCATTTACATACTATAGTTGATAAACTCAAAGTATGTAAATCACGATCCTCCTGCGCATGGATATGCGCAAATTGGTCGGCCGGAACTTCGCCCGCCTGCGTCGGGAGAAAGGCCTGACCCAGGAAGAGGTCGAAGCGCGCTCCGGTTTCAGTCAACAGTATCTCAGCAGCCTTGAACGCGGCCGGAGGAACCCGACCGTGATCACGCTTTATGAATTGGCTCAGGCCCTCGGCGTCAGCCACATGGAATTGGTCCGGCCCGACGATCAGCTTTGAGCCGTATTCCCGCGAGGATCATGCTTCTCTTCGTGGTCGGCACGAGGCCGCCACAGGATGGGATCAGAAGAGCCGGCGGAGCAATCTATAATGCGGCTTCGCGTTGGACATGCCGACGCTGCCAAGTCGTATTTGCGAACTCACCGTCCCTCGTCCCCTCGCAGGGAGACGCCTCAGTCAGACTTGCGCCTGACCGAACCTATGTCAGAGGAGCGGCGGCCTCTGGCCGCTTACCCCAGTCGAACTCAGTTCCATCCACCCACATGCGATGCAGTATGACACCGATGCGGCGAGCGAGGGCGACGATCGCCTTCTTGTGGCCTCGACGTCGCGAGACCTGAGCAGCCCAAGCCTTTAGGGTGGACCAGCGTTTTACGCGAGTCAGTAGCACCTGTGCTGCCTCGTAGAGCGCGCTGCGCGTCATGGCGTCACCCCATCTCGAAATGCGGCCGGTGCGATCCACTTCGCCGGATTGGTGCTTGCGCGGCGTCAGACCAAAATGGGCACCAACGGTTCGCGACCGAGTGAAGCGAGATGGGACATCGACCGTTGCCCGGAAGATGAGCGCTACGAGCGGGCCGACCCCCGGCACCGTCATAAACCGGCGCGAAACAGTGTCGTCCCGCGCGAGACGGACAAGCAAATCGTCCAACCGACCGAACTGCTCCCGCAGCGATCGCCGCGCCAACAGGACCGTATCAGCGACTATGTGTAGGTCGCTTCCTGCGATCAGTTCCCGTACTCGCGGCTCGAAATCGCGCGCCGTGACTTTGCCGAGGTGATATCCGAAGTTTCGGATGAGACCACGGATTTCATTTTCAACATCCTGGAGCTTGTTTCGCAGGAGTTGGCGGGCCGTCAGGACGGTCCGAAGGCGCTGGCTTGTCGGCGTCTTGACGTGGACGGGTTTGAAGAGGCCGACGCGCATCATCTGCGCGATTCCGCGCGCATCATGCCGGTCGGTCTTGTTGAGTTGCGCGGAGAGAGCCGCCTTCATGTGCCGGGTCTCTACACACACGATGGGAATGCCGGCTTCGGCTAAATGCCCATAAATGTGCTGAGACAGCATCCCTGCTTCGAGACCGACGCGGACGACTGGAAGCGGGAGCGACAGGATATGCTGCGCAATCTCTTCCGGATTGGATGAAAGCTTTCGTTCATGCGCTACCTGCCCATCGGCGTTGACAACGCAGAGATTGATTGTTCGGGCGGAAACATCCAGCCCAATATAATAGCTTTGAGACATGCCGAACTCCTCCGAATCAAGAGTCGACACGTCTCATAACCAATCTACAGACCATTTTGTAAACTACGACTATTTCAGTCGTTCTCGGGACTAGACTGGCCCTTGGGCCGCGACGAGCCATCACCTATTGCATCGTGCGCCTCCTTCAGGATATTCCAGCCACCCTTGAGCACGATGCCGCCAACCAGCAACCCGATGATTAGGTCAGGCACCGGGGACGCGAAGAACATGACCGCGGCACCCGACGCGACAATGCCGGCGTTCGCCAGCATATCGTTCGTCGTAAAGATCCAGGACGCTTTGAGATGCACACCTCGATCCCGATGCGACCGCAGCAGTTTTAAGCAAACTACATTCAGCGCGGCATTGGCGAGAGCCGTGACGATCATGGCGAGGCCGATTGGCTCGGCACCCACGAAGAAACGGCGAAGCACCTCCACGAACAATGCAAGTCCAAAGGCGATCAGAAGCAAACCCGAAAGACGCGCCACTCGCACCTTTGCCACGATCGTCCGGCCGACGGCATAAAGGCTGACGGCATAAACGCCGGCATCTCCCAAATTATCCAGGGCGGCACCCAAGAGACCTGTCGAGTCTGCGATAACGCCGACGACACCGGCCACGATCACCTGCAAGAAGTTTATGGCAAGAACCCAGATAAGAGTCCTGCGTTCGGCGGCATTGCTCGCGTCAAGCTCGATTTCACCTTCTTCTTGTTGTTTTTCACTCATACACGTTTCCGATATTTTGCATCTCAAGTGAAATAGCCCAAAGCAACCGCCCAGATGAGTACGATACCGAGAACACCTCGGTAAATAACAAACGGCCAGGCGGAAAAACGCTCGAGAACGCGCATCAGCCCCCAAATCGCACAGAACGCGGAAATAGAAGCCACGACGAGCCCGACAAGAAGTAGTGACCAGCCGTCGGCGGAAAGCTGCACTTTGTGGAGTTCCCAGAGCTCCTTGAAGCCAGCCAGGGCGATTGCCGGCAGGCCAAGAAGGAATGAGAACCGCGCCGCCTCATCTCGCTTCAGGCCGAGGGCGAGCGCCGCAGTCAAAGTCGAGCCTGAACGCGAAACGCCAGGAATCAGCGCTCCGATTTGAGCAATTCCCACGATCATTGCATCGATGGCCGATGTGTTCTCAAGCGTTCGTCGGTGCCGGGCAAAAATCTCCGCGAGCGCCAGGAGGACAGCCATGACGATGCACGCCCAGCCGATGACTTCGAGAGTACGAAGCGGCGAGCCGCACGCGTTCAACGCTCCAGACAAGGAAAGGCCGGCAATACCGATCGGGATCGTGGCAAGGAGAATTCCGACCGAGAAGCGGAAGTGTCGATCTCGGAAATCCCGATTTGCGACGGCACGCAGCGAATTGGTGGCTAGTTGGCTCACGTCGCTCCAGAAATAACTGACGACTGCAGTAAGCGCTGCAAGCTGCATGGCGGCTGAAAAGGCTGAGCCAGGATCCTGCCAACCGAGCAGCGCAGGCACGATCCGCATATGGGCGGTCGAAGAGATCGGTAGCAACTCGGTGATGCCTTGGACAAGTCCGAGCAGGGCGACCTTGCCATAGCCTAGCGCCACGAATCCGGTGTCGACGCCTTGAGTACACGCTCCCGTCATTCTGGCTCCCGGTTGTTGCGCGGCGCGGGCGCGCCCCGATGAATCACGCGCCAAAGTTCGGCGGGGGTTCTGAAGCCGACTGACGAGTCGCAGCAATTCGCGGCAGCCAGCGAGTCCCTCAACCGATCGCTCCCAGCATCGGAAACGTCATCAGCATCCAAATGGCGATCTCCTGCAACCTCCCGGTCATCATCAAAACGCCGACGCCGATCATGACCGCACCACCGCCGATGTTCAGCGCGGCACCGACGCGGCGCATGCGCTTCAATGCGGCTGCCGCGTTTCCCATGAAGAGGGCCGTGAGTAGAAACGGCACACCGAGGCCGAGGCCGTAAGTTCCGAGAAGAATCGCGCCGTTGCCTGATGACGTCGCGGTTACCGTGAGGATGGAGCCCAATACCGGGCCAATGCAGGGCGTCCAGCCGAAGGCAAAGGCGACACCCAGCAGGAAGGCGCCGACCGGTCCATTGACCTGGCGCGGTCCGTTCCATCGGCGGTCGGTCATGAGTATCGGGAGGCGAAGGAGCCCCGTCATCGCCAAACCGAAGACAATGACCAGAGCTCCGCCGATCAGGTTGGTTTCCATCTGGAAGCGTTGGAGAAGGCCGCCGAGGGCCATCGCGCTGACTCCAAGCAGCACGAATATGGTCGTGAACCCGAGCACGAACAGCAGCGCAGGGCGGAAGATGTGAAGCCGGGATACCGCATCACTGCTGCCGGTCGTGCCGGCGCCACCAGCGACATAGGACAGGTAGCCCGGCACGAGCGGCAGGACGCAGGGTGAAAGGAAGGAGATAGCGCCGGCAGCGGCCGCTGTCGCCAGCCCGAGCAACGATATTTCCAGCGCCGCCATGCTCAGCGCTTCCCGTTGCTAAGCGGCTCCTGCGTGCGAAGCACCGGTTGGGTCGAAAAAAGCGATCCAGCCAGGAGCAGCGCGACGCCAATGCTGATTGCAACATCCGCCATGTTGAAGGTCGGCCAATGCCAGTTGCCTATGTGAAAATCGAGAAAGTCTGTCACCGCGCCTTGATGCACGCGGTCAACGATGTTGCCGGCGGCGCCGCCGGCGATCAAACCGAGAGCCGTTGCTTCAATGGTCCTGCGGGTCCGCATTGCCCAAACGAGAAGACCGACCGTGATCGCCACTTTGATCCCGGCCAACACCAACGGATGCTCGAGGAAGACATCTTGGAACATCCCGAAGCTGACTCCGGTGTTGAAGCCGAGCGTCAGGTTGAAAAAGGGCACAACCTCGATCACGCGTGGCGGGACCATGACGGCATTTATGATCAACCACTTCGTAGCAACGTCGAAAAGAAGCGCGGCCACAAATGCGCCGCCAACCCATATCGCGATATTTCTAGCGGGACGTTCGGCCACGATGATTCCTTGTGTTCTTCGGGTTCTGATCGGCATTTCTGTCGTCAGCGGCCGCCCCAATACAGGGCGGCCGCTATTGGCTCAATGCGCAGTTGCAGGGCGAGCCACAGTGGAATGCTGGCGCTCCTGTGCTCGAACCTTTGCGCCGCCGACTGGGCCACCATCTCTCTGGCGCTGTTCCCGATTGAGGAGCCGCAAACCGTTGAGAACGACCAGCAGGGAGGCCCCAACATCGGCGGCGATCGCGCCCCAAAGGGATGCGAGACCGATCACCGTCAGCACTGTGAACAACAGCTTCACGGCGATCGAGAAGGCGATATTCTGCCGAATGACGGCGAGCGTGGCTCGTGAATGGCGCACGAGCCAGGGAAGTCTGGAGAGGTCGTCCGACATCAGGGCGACGTCTGCCGTTTCGATGGCTGCGTCGCTCCCCATTGCGCCCATGGCAATGCCGAGATTGGCGCGGCCCATGGCAGGGGCGTCATTGACCCCGTCACCCACCATGGCGACGACGCCATAGCGCCGAACCAGGTCCTCGACGGCCGTGACCTTGTCGCCGGGCAGAAGTTCCGCGCGAACTTCATCAATGCCGGTCTGCTTGGCAATCGCCTCGGCGGTGGCCCGATTGTCGCCTGTCAGCATCACCACTTTTTCCACGCCCGCCCGATGCAGCGCGGTGACGATATCCTTGGCTTCAGCCCTCACAGCATCGGCAACAGCGATCAGTCCCCAGACTTCCTGGCCGTCGCCAACGGCGACAATGGTCCGGCCAGCGCCGGAAAGTGTGTCGGCGCGTTCCAGGATGGCCGGTGAGCCGACCGCGCGTTCATCGAGGTAGCGGCGTGACCCAAGCCAGACTTCGCGACCGGAGACGCGGCCGGTCATGCCGCGACCCGTGATGGCCTGGACGGCCTCGGCCGGTTGTGCGGCAATGCCGTTTTCTGTTGCCCTCGCCAAAATAGCGCGGGCGATGGGGTGCTCGCTGCGCGCCTCGAGGGCTGCTGCTAACCGAAGAAGGTCATCCTCGTTTCGGCTGCCGAGCGCCAAGATCTCCACGACCTGAGGACGTCCTTCGGTGAGCGTCCCCGTCTTGTCCATGGCGATTGCTTTCAAGCGCGCCGGCGTCTCGAGATGGACGCCGCCTTTCACCAACACGCCCTGCTTCGCAGCTCCCGCAAGGGCAGCCACAATGGTCACGGGCGTCGAGATGACAAGGGCGCAGGGGCAGGCGATCACGAGCAATACGAGGGCGCGATAGAACCAAACCTCCCAGCCACCACCGAGCAACAGCGGCGGCACCAAAAAAACGGCTATCGCGAGCGCCATAACGACGGGCGTATAGACGCGTGCAAATTTCTCGACCCACTGCTCGCTGGGAGCCCGCCGGCCCTGCGCGGAGCCGACCATGCGGATGATCTGCGCGAGCGTGGTATCGCTTGACGCCTTGGTGGTCACGACGTCCAGCGCGCCTTCGCCGTTGATGGTGCCTGCAAAAACGTCGTCTCCTTCCGATTTGAAGACCGGGACGCTTTCGCCGGTGATCGGTGCCTGGTTGACCTCACTCTCTCCGGCGGCCACACGGCCGTCGAGCGGTACTTTATCGCCAGGTCGAATAATGATGTGCGAACCGACACGGACTTCGGCTGCCGGCACGTCTCTCTCCGTGCCGTCTTCAAGCATGATGCGCGCGGTCGGCGGCGCGAGCTCCATCAGGGCCGCCACGGCCCGCCGCGCTCGGCCGAGGCTCCAGGCCTCGAGAGCAAGGGCGAGCGCGAAGAAGAACGAAACCGTTGCGGCTTCGAACCAAGCGCCAATTCCGATCGCACCCACGACGGCGATCACCATCAGGAGGTTCATGTCGGGACGCAGGCGCCTGGCCGCGAGCCAAGCCTTCGGGGCCACGTAACGCACAGCACAAAGCGCGGCGAGCGTATAGAGAATGACGCTTAGCAGCGGCGTTGCACCTGCACCATGTTCGCCTGCCTCGAAGGCCGCGATGATTCCACCTCCGACCCAGGCGTGAACCGCAAATCCGATCGCGACGAACAGGCCGCTCGCAGCAGTCAGCCATGATTGAATGCGTCTGCGCCGCTCTTCTGCCCGTGCCCCTTCGCTGGTGGCGCCCTCGGTCCAGGGCTCCGCCTGCAGGCCGGCGCGTACAACGGCCTTCTCGATCTTGGCCTCCAAGGCGGCGTCAGGCGCCATGTCGATCGACATGCGGCCGTTAAGAAGGTCGAAAGCGAGCTTGTCCTCACCAACGAGCGGGCCGACTTCGCGCTTCAGGGCGGCGATCTCGTCGGCACAATCCATGCCATGGATTCGATAGACAACGCCGCCAGGCAGATTGATCGGCGGCGGGCTGAGGGCTTCCTTCACGTTGGTCGCGCAACCGCACGCGGATCCTGCGGCATCGCAGGTTGCCTGCTCAGCAACGGCCGGCGCTGTCCACAGCTCAGCCCGCATCCCGGTTCGCGCGACCGCCTGTTCGATCTCTTGGAGGGTTGTCCCGCTCTGAGGTGCAATGGTCATCGCACCCTGCGAAGTGTCGAAGGCGAGCTTATCCTCGCCAACGAGCGGTCCCAGTTCCCTGGTCAGAGCAGCCACCTCATTCTTGCAGTCGAGGCCGCGCACACGCAGGAGCATGGTTTCGGCCGAACCATCCTGGATGAGAGAGCCTGACATCCCGGTTCTTGAGATGCCGCTCACGAGTTCGTCGATCGAGGCACGGTGCTGAGGCGCGACCGTCATCAACCCCTTTGCTGTGTCGAAGGCGAGCCAGTCCTCACCGCCAACCAGAGGGCCGATTTCGCGCTTGAGCATCGCGACCTCGTTTTTGCAATCGAGGCCCTCGACCTTGAACAGCCACGCCGACGCGGAGGACTTATCCAGCTCAGCCAGCAATTGTGCCCTCATTCCAGTGGTAGCGACCGCCTGCTCAATGGTATCGAGTGCCGGAGCGGTCAGGCCCGCGACCTCCATGACACCGCCCTTGGTGTCGAACGACAACTTGTCCTCGCCACCGACGACGGGACCGACCGCGGCACGAAGCATCCGAACTTCGTTCTGACAATCCAAGCCCTCAACCTTGAAGCGTAACGTGCCTAAGGTGCTTCTAGCCTCGGCTTCAATAGTCATTGCGGTCTCCTAAATTTGCTTATTCTCTCGAGCCCGGCTCGAATCCTTTCACGCACCATACATTCTGTAGTGGCTACAGGAGCAAGAGGCCTTTCAATCGTTTTTTGCCGTCCAAGCGAGCGACAGACGTCAGCGTCCGGCGGCTATCAGCCCGACCACAATTCCATAGCTCGCGATTATTGAGGCGCCGGTGAGCGCCATGCCAAAAGCCCGGCCTGAGACTCGTTTGGCGTAGCCGAATGCAAAGGTGATGCGGCCAACCAGAAACAGAGCAACCAGCAGCGGTATGAGCACCAGTTCGGTTTCTCGCAGAAGCGCTGCTAGGGTCAGATGTGCGCCAAAAGCCAGTACTGTCTGCTCCAATGAATTCTGCAGCACCGCGGCACGCACGGCGATTGCCGGGCTGGGTTTGCCGAACGCCGAGCCCCGTATATCCGCCGGCGAATAGAACCTGCCTCTGCTCACCGCGCCGACGCAGCCGGCCAGCCAGAGAAACATGAGAATACTCGCCTTCAACGTGAACGCGATCCGCTCACCGAAGTCCATCTCTGGGCTGAGGCCGAACAATTCAGGAGGCAGCCAGGCATAGCCAACCACAAGGACGACCGCCGCGAAGGCGAGCGCGACGGCTGAGGCTCGGACAATGCCCACCTGGTCAGAACTGAGCCTCTTGAACACTGTCCTTGCTCCTTGTCGTCCTCCGCCGCCTGCCTGTGGTGATGAAAGACCGGGGGCGACCACTCATCGCGCGTGGGTTCACACGCCCCGATCATAGGTATATAAATCCTGTAGTAACTACAGAATCAACCCTTGCGAGGGGTCGAGGCCGTGACTGAACCCGGTCGCCGTAACAGCGGTCACGGCCACTTGGTGCCGAGATCGGGCACCGCAAGAACACGAGATGAGACCGGCGGATGAGCTTCTATTCGATTTATCAGCAGGGTTTCGTTCGCGTGGCTGCCTGTACACCGAAATGCGAAGTCGCCGATCCCAGCTACAATGTCGCTGAGACGCTCGCGCTCGCCCGCGACGGTGCGCGCCAGGGTGTTGCGCTGATGGTGTTCCCGGAATTGGGCCTCTGCGGTTACGCGATTGACGATCTTCTCGGCCAAGCCGCGTTGCTGCAGCGGGTGGAACAAGCGATCGAGGAAGTCGCGGCCGCGAGCCGCGAGCTTTCGCCGGTTCTGCTCATCGGCGCGCCGCTGGTGCGGGAAGGACGACTCTACAATTGCGCTGTCGCCGTCCATCGTGGGCGCATTTTGGGTGTTGTTCCCAAAGGACATCTGCCGAATTATCGGGAATTCTACGAAAAGCGTTGGTTCGCTTCGGGCCGAAACTTGAAAGGCGCTACCATCGAGATCGCTGGTCAGTCCGTCCCCTTCGGAATGGATATGATTTTCGCGGCCGAGGATTTGCCAGGCTTCGTCTTCCACGTCGAGCTGTGCGAGGACGTATGGGGACCGGCTCCGCCCAGCGACTTTGCCGCGCTCGCTGGCGCTCTCATCCTTACCAACCTCTCGGCCAGCAACATCACTGTCGGCAAGGCCGAAACCCGCCGGCTGCTCTGCGCAACCCAATCGGCGCGGTGCTGGGCTGCATACATCTATTCCGCGGCCGGTCCGGGCGAGTCGACGACGGACCTCGCTTGGGACGGTCAAGCCTGCATTTATGAACTCGGGCAGCTGCTGGCAGAGACCGAACGGTTCCCGCAGGACTCGCAAATGGCCATCGCCGATGTCGACGTTGATAGGCTCAGACTGGAGCGCCTGCGCACCGGCACCTTCAACGAGGCGGCCATCGCACAAGCTATGCCTGAAGACAGGTTCCGGCGTATCGGCTTCCGGTTCGAGCCGTCGATGACGGACCTCGGGCTGCGCAGGGCCGTCGCGCGCTTCCCCTATGCTCCAGCCGATCCGGCACGCCTCGACCAGGACTGTTATGAGGCCTACAGCATCCAGGTCCAGGGGTTGATGAAGCGCCTTCAGGCGACGGGCATCCGCCGCGTCTGCATCGGGGTCTCCGGTGGTCTGGACTCCACTCACGCGCTGATCGTGGCGGCGAAAGCGTTCGACCGGCTAGGCTGGCCCCGGTCCGACATTCTCGGCTTCACGATGCCGGGCTTCGCGACGGGGGAGGCCACCAAGGCAAATGCCTGGACGCTGATGCGTAGTCTCGGCGTCACCGCCGAGGAGATCGACATCAAGCCGTTGGCGCAGCAGATGCTGGCGTCACTTCAGCATCCGTTCGCGCAAGGCGAGCCGGTTTACGACGTGACGTTCGAGAACGTGCAGGCGGGCCTGCGCACGGACATCTTGTTCCGTGCAGCCAACCAGCGAGGCGCCATGGTGCTTGGCACTGGCGATCTGTCCGAAATCGCGCTCGGCTGGTCGACCTACGGTGTCGGCGACCATATGAGCCACTACAACGTCAACGCGTCGGTGCCGAAAACACTCATCCAGCATTTGATCCGCTGGGTGGCACAGTCAGCCGCCTTCGATGAGGCAACGAACGGCACGTTGCTCTCCATTCTTGACACTGTGATTTCGCCAGAACTCGTGCCGGCCGGCGAAGGCGGCGCCTTACAAAGTACGGAGGAGAAGATTGGGCCTTATGAACTGCAGGATTTTACCCTGTTTTATTTGACGCGCTATGGCCTGAAGCCATCGAAGATCGCTTTCCTGGCCTTCCATGCCTGGCGTGACGCCACCGCCGGAGCTTGGCCTCCACAGTATCCGGAAGAGCGCCGTCGCGCATATGATCTGCCCACAATCAGATCGTGGATGGAGGTGTTCCTCTATCGCTTCTTCACGATCAGCCAGTTCAAGCGCTCGGCGTCGCCGAACGGCCCCAAAGTCACTGCTGGCGGCTCGCTGTCGCCGCGCGGCGATTGGCGCGCTCCGTCGGATGGCAACGCCCGCCTCTGGTTGGAGGAGTTGCGCGCTCACACGCCGTCGGAATGAACGTGCCCTGAGGGTTGGCGCTCAGCGGCCAACGGCAATCGGCGCACGGATGCCGATGACGCTTCCGCCCAGTTGTTATCCCTACTCGAACCACCGTTACGGAATGAATTCGCCATGATCACCATCGGAGCCTTGTCACAACGGACAGGCGTCAATATCGAGACAATCCGCTACTACGAGCGGATCAATCTCATCCCGCCGCCGCCCCGCACAGAGAGCAGGCGGCGCCTCTATGAAGCAGAGGATGTTCGGCGACTGACGTTCATACGCCATTCCAGGGATCTCGGCTTCGACATCCCGGCTATTAAGACGATGCTCGCTCTGCAGGAAAGGCCAGAGTCCTCTTGTGAGCAGGTGAGCCGAATTGCCACCGATCAGCTCGAAGCCGTCGAGGTGCGGATCCGACGCCTTCTCGGACTTAAGAGCGAGCTCACTCGGATGATCAAATCGTGCGACAATGGGAAAGTCGCATCGTGCCGGATCATAGAAGTTTTAGCTGACTCACCCAACTCGCATGATGCCCCCTGAATCGCTGAGGAATTCAGGAACATCCACGACTTTGTTGGCTAGGGAGTGCCCGAATACCCCATCTATAATAGTCGTTCTTGGCAACGTGCGCGAGGAAAATCGAGGCTGAGCGTCGATTCGCACCGCGCCTCACGGGCGACTGATTCGGTCGCCCGCTGGCGCGCCGCCAGCGACGCGGGAAGGCCCCACCCGGTTCGACCGGGCGGGGCCTTGGCCCGGGGATCACTCCCCGCTGCGGCGGCCGTTGGGGCGGGACCAGATGAGGCTGTAGCCTTCGCCTTCCTCGTCGTCGAAGAGGTTGGCATAGATCGGAGCGGTGAAGCTCGGATCGTCCAGCTTCAGGCCGAGATAATCGCGACCCTCGTTGGAGCGCTTGGCCCAGGCGGCGCCGATCTCGACCCGGCCGACGAAGACGCGGTGGCTGGGGGCGTTGTCGCCGGAGCGGTTGGCCTCGGGCACGACGCGGACGTTCTTGGTCTGGAGCGAGAGGGTGACGATTTCGCCGGTGAACTCGTTGTTGCCGGTTTTCTTGAAGGTGCCGATGGTCGCCATGATAGTTCTCCTTGAACTCTGTTCCGAGCCCGCACCATTGCGGCCTCGATGGCGATCGGTGGGCCGGAGGCGATCGACGCGGCATCGCTTGCGACCGGAGCAACGCGGAGGACGGCGTGGACACGACTTTCTTGTCTCGCGAGGAATGACGGCGCAGCCGTCAGGGGAAGAAAGTCGAGACGCGCCGTTGCGGCATAGGCGATCGAGGCGCAGCCGACCTTCGGCCAGATCAGCCCATTGAAGAGGCCGTTTTGGAGCGGTCGACCTGACAGAGATGCATCAACGGAGAACCTGGCGACATCGTCATAACCGCCAGGACCCGGCAACGACGTCGCCGACGGCGATCTTTCCTTCGTGCAGGCCTCATGAAAGTCCGAACGCCGTTGCCGACCACATTGCTCAAAGACACGAACGGCGACACCCTGATGTTGGCCGAGTTTCGTGCGCCGCCTGACTTCACAGCATTCTCTAACGCGGTTGCGCGTGTCCGGCTCCACTGCTGGTCAGTGTCATCAAGACGTTTGCCGACACCCCCGATGATGAGGGAAGCGCAAGGTCACAATCAGCTCCGCGTCTGCCTCGGCCGCATCGTGGGGCTCAACCTTGCGCCAGGCCCTGTCCGGTCGAACCGGGTGTGGCCATTGCAACCATCCGTGTAAGGGCGGTGACACCGACAGCGATGGCCCCAACAACGGAAAAGGCGAGCTGCCAGCCCTCCGACGGCATGGTGTGTTTCACGATACCATGCGTGGCGTGATAGCCGGCGATCGCCGCCGGCGCGACGAAGGCCAGCGCGATGGCGATACGTGCCCAGAGCGGTCGCACGAAGACGAGCAGAAGTTGGCCGATGCCGAAGGTCAGGCCGGCTGCAAGTGCGCCAACGATGATCGCGCCGAGCCAGCCGGCGCCGGTGTAGGCCCACGTTCCCGCGGTTACGCCCGCGAAGAAGGGCAATGCGAAGACGGCGAGTGTGAACAGCAGCCAGCAGAAGAAGCCGATCGCCGCAATGGAAAGAAGGATGCCGATAAAGATCATGGTGGTGTCTCCGTAAGCAATGCTCGAACGGTTGCGCCTCCACCACCACCACGGCGCGGTGCCGAGCATAGCAAAAGATGATCACTGGCGGGAGCGGAAACCGGCAAGGTTTCCGCTGCGGCTGTGGCGATCTTCGCCCCAGTCATGGGGCGAAGGGATCGATTTCGTGGACGATTTCCGAGTCGTCGCCGTCGAATTCGGTGGCAGGGGTGACCGAGAGGGTGCCGTCACCGGCGCGGAAGATTACGATGGCGACCATCAGGCTGGTGGCGAGGCTGAAGGCGAAGGCGTGTGCGTCGGGGAAGGACATCGATCCGGCTCCTGTTTGGAGCGGGGGACCATCCCCCGCTGACAGGTGCCCGATGTGTTCGGCCGAGGGCTGCAATCACCGCGCAGGCAGAGCCGAAGCGGCGGCACGCGTAAGCGTAGTCCGACCCTTCACGGGTTGATGGCGTTAGGCCATCGGCTGGACCAAGGATTAGCGCCATTCAGCGGGAGGTGGTCGTCTCCGAGCGAGGAGCCGGAACGATTCAAGCGTGAAGAACGTGAAGCCGTATTGCTTGGACAAGCTGACGCCCGACCTCACATGCGTCGTATGCAAGACCTGGTGGCCATGGTGTCGACGACTCTCGCTGAAACCCGCCACCTTGAAAGTGCGGATGGAGGTAACCGATAACCCATTCGACACGTGAAGGTGGGGCCAAGCCGGCTTGGGTCGAATAATAGAGTGCCCTGGCGAGATCGTGCCCGATATTCGCGCGGTTCCAATCGTCATTGGTCGCGACATTGAGAAGATACGATTTCAGGAGCAGCTCGATGGCGATGGCCATCGCATGCAGGGCCTCATTGTCCAATCCGCGACTCGCCGCCCACTCAGCGGCTTCAACTTTTACGGCGGCATTTTCCAAGAGAACCTGGGCGAGTACGGCGTCCGAACGTGCGGGGACCGGAAGTGGCGTCAATCGTGGCGTGGATTACGCTATGCCATGCGCTCGGTTTATTGCGGATAGCGAATTGATGAGGCGGCGCTTACGCGCCGCCGAACTTCCAGACCGGGATGCCGAGCTTCTTGGCCTTGTCGGCGAGGTTGTCGTTGATGCCGGTGCCCGGGAAGTGCAGCACGCCCTTCGGCACGATCTGCAGCATCTCATCGTTGCGCTTGAAGGGCGCAGCCCGGCCGTGCTTCGTCCAGTCGGGTGCGAAGCCGATTTGCGGGACATTGCGATTCTTGGCCCAGAGAGACGCGATCTTTTCGGCGCCCTTCGGCGATTTGCCGTGGATCAGCACCATGTCGGGGTGCTTCTCGTGGACCTGGTCGAGCTTCGCCCAGATCAGACGATGGTTGTCGAAATCGAGCCCGCCGGTGACGGCGATCTTCGGGCCAGGCGGCAGGAGCACCTCCTGCTCGGCGCGCTTCTTCGCCATGAGGAAGTCGCGGCTGTCGATCATCGCCGAGGTGAGGTTGCGGTGGTTGACCTTCGATCCCGAGCGCGGAAGCCAGGGTTTGCCGATCTGGCGTTCATAGTGCTCGGCGGCCTGGTCGCGCATTAGTTCGAAGGCGGTCTGGCGCTCGACCAGTGTCATGCCCTCGGCGGTGAGGCGCTCGAGATCGACTGACTTCACCTCGCTGCCGTCCTGTTCGCGCTGGGAGCGCTTTTGCGCCTGCTCGTTATCGTCGAGTTCGCGGTTGATCCGCTCGGCGGCGCGATGGAAGACGTTAACGGTCGACCAGAGGAGATCGTCGAGGTCGGGTTCGAGGCGTGAGTCCTCCAAGGTCACGATCAGCGCGTCGAAGATATCGGCGATCGCGCCCGCTACCGCGTTGCCGTCTGGCAGAAGCCGCTGGTCTGGTTCATCGGCGAAGGGCCGGTAGCCGTGGAGCTGCAGTTCGTTGAGGACATGGTCGGTTGCTGAGGATTCGTGGTGCGGTTCGTAGTCGTCGTGCTCGTGCATGGGATGCTCCGTCGGTTGGACCGCGACCGTCGCGGCCTTCATGGCGACGAAGCCCACCGGCGGGACGGCGCTGCACCCGGAGCGCAAGCGAGGGGCCGGAGCGTCAGCGGAGGATGGCGCAGGCCGGCTATTTTGCCTCGCGATGGAAAGCGGCCCCTTAGGGCCGCGCCGGAAAATAGTCGGCCGCAGCCATTGCCGGGCCGGCCCGCCTGTGGGCCGATCGCCCTCTCGAAGGCCGAGGCGCGGTCCTCTCCGATCCCCTGCATCTGCGTGAACACGGCGTCGATGCCGTCCCACAGCTTCTTTGCCGGCTATGCCGCCGGCGCCATGAAGCGTGCGACGTCCTGCGGCCCGAGCTGCACCCGCGTCTGGCTGCGCAGCGTCGCGAGGCCGAGGGCGCGGAGATCCTCGTTGAAGTCGCCGAGCTGTGGCGAGATCACGATCGCCTCGATCCCGGCCGCGTTCGCCCGTTCGACCAGGCTGTCACGCGCTCCGTCACCGGCCGGATCGTCATCGCGCAAGATGTAGAGCCGCCGTAGCGTGTCGGGGAAGAGGATGGCGGCGAGATGTGCTGCGGAGAGCGCCGCCACCATCGGCATGTTGGGGACGACTTGTCGGACCGAGAGGACCGTCTCGATGCCTTCGCCGGCCGCCATCACGTCGCCGCCGACGCCAAAGCGAACCACGTTGCCGAGGAGATCGCCCATCGCCCGGCGCGGGGTGTCGAGGGGCGCCTTGTCCAGGCGTTGAGGGTCGAGCCAGGTGCGATGCGCCCCGGTGATCCTGCCCGCAAGATCGGTGACGGCGGCGATCATCGCCGGCCATGTCTCGGTCGGCGCGTGTTCGTCAGACCGATAATAGCAGCGTGGGTGGAAATGCAGATTTCCGGTTCCACGGAGATCCGTAATGCCGCGTTTCCGGAGATACGCCGCGACGATTGTGCCCGCAATCGGCTGTGACATGCGGATGAGACGCCGTGCGGCTTCGGGCGATCCATGCGGTGCAGGCGCCAGAGGCTGGAACGCGGACGGTTCCGGCTCGGGTGGTGGCATACTGAGGAACAGCCGCGCCTCTTCAGCGACATCCTTGAAGTCGATGAGGCCGCAGCTTTCGCGGATCACGTCGAGGAGGTCGCCATGTTCGCCCGTCGCGGCATCGGTCCATTTCCCGGCGGGGCCTTTGGGCGAGTCCTTGAGGCGGACATACATCGAGCGACCCTTGGTGTTGCGGGCGTCTCCGACCTGCCAGTAATTGCCCTGGCGATGGCCGTTGCCGAGATAGTGGCGGCACACCGCCTCGGCCTGTCGGCCGAGACGCTGCGCGAGATCGGATGCGTCGAGACGAACCATCACGCAGCCTCCCGTTCGCCGACGCGCTGGATCGGATAGGTGCCGATCAGCTTGCCGATGATAGCCGCACCATCCGCGCCCACGGGCACGAAGAAGCGGAGCTTCCACGAGATGATCTCGCTGAAGAGACCATAGGCGCGCAGGCGCTCACGCATCGCGTCGATGAAACCTGAGAGTTCGATGCGATCGGCGCCCATGACGCGCACGCGGCGGAGCTGGAGGCCTTCGGCCAGGTCGAGGATCGTCTTGCCCTCGACCAGCGCGGCATAGGCATGGCCTGCCGACAGGCTCGTCGTTCCGACCGTGGTGGCGTTGGCGACCCAGGCGGGCGACACGCGGCGGCCGATGATCCGTTCCCCGTCGTCGGTCTGGAGCCGATAGACGCGGCTCGATTCGTTGGGCAGCCGCTTCCAGATCGGCAGCAGCAGGCCGGCGACGATGTGGATGGTGGAGTCGGAATAGGCCGGCACCTCCGCGACCTCGGCGTTCCAGGCGGCGGTGAACTCGGCCCGGCTGGCGGCGATCCAATGGCTCTCGTCCATCATGCGGAGCGATGCATGATGATGCTCCATCGGCCGGATCAGCCGCACGCGGCGTTCGATCTCGCCATCGTCGAGCATCAGCGATGGCGCTGGAAGCTGAACGGCGGCGCGGTGGGAACGCTCGTTGACCAGCAGCATGGCGGCCGGATCATCGAGCCACGCCATCGCCTCCTCGGCGGTCATCGGCCGGTTGCGTTCGCGTTGCTGGATGGTGAGCAGGCTGGTTTCCGCGCCGGTGCCGGGATGGGTGTAGATGGTCTGGCGCTCGGTGACGACGAAGCTCTCCGCGCGTAGCGTTTCCAGCCCGACGTCGTAGATGCCGGCGGCGATCGCGCCCTCGACCTTAGCGGTCAGGAGCTGCTC
Source organism: Mesorhizobium sp. YL-MeA3-2017 (assembly GCF_030814575.1). NCBI lineage: Bacteria > Pseudomonadati > Pseudomonadota > Alphaproteobacteria > Hyphomicrobiales > Phyllobacteriaceae > Mesorhizobium > Mesorhizobium sp. YL-MeA3-2017. The sequence continues at coordinate 3,382,742 of NZ_JAUSVH010000001.1, forward strand.
GAAGGCGGCGAACAAGATGTCCTGCAGGTCGATGGTCAGCGCGAGAAGGCGATTGAGGAAGGTCGTGATCGGCGGCAGCTCGTCCTTGATGCCGTTGTCGTCCATCAGCTTCAGGCCGGTCGTTTCCTCGAACCGCTGGAGCGAGCATCCCTCGACCTTGCCGCGGACGATCAGGATGTAGAGCTGGCGCAGTGCATCGCGCGCATAGTGGCTCTCCAGATTGTCCTCGGGCCGGAACAGGCCTTGGCCGCCGGTCTGGCGCTGGCCGCGCGTGATTGCGCCCAGCGTGTCGAGCCGGCGCGCGATGGTCGAAAGGAAGCGCTTCTCCGCCTTCACGTTGGTCGCGATCGGACGGAACAGCGGGGGCTGCGCCTGATTGGTGCGGTGGGTGCGGCCGAGGCCCTGGATCGCGGCGTCAGCCTTCCAGCCCGGTTCGAGGAGATAGTGGACGCGCAGCCGCGTGTTCCGCGCCGACAGCTCGGCATGGTAGCTGCGGCCGGTGCCGCCGGCATCGCTGAAGACGAGCACGCGCTTCATGTCATCCATGAAGGCCTGCGTCTCGGCGAGGTTAGCGGAGGCCGCGCGGGTCTCGACCGCAAGGCGCTGCCCCTTGCGCACGATGCGGCGCGAGCGGCCGGTGACCTCGGCCACCATGTCCGCGCCGAAATGCTGGACGATCTGGTCGAGCGCGCCGGGGACCGGTGGGAGGCTGGCGAGCTTCTCGATCAGCTCGGTGCGGCGTGCGACCGCCTCGCGGCTCTCGACGGGCTGGCCATCGCGATAGACCGGACGGGAGGACATGTTGCCCTCGCCGTCGGCGAAGGGCTCATAGAGCTGCACCGGGAAGCCGGTTTCGAGGTAGGACAGAACGTACTCACGCGGCGTGATGTCGACGCGAATGTCGTTCCATTCCTCGGTCGGGACTTCGGCTAGGCGCCGTTCCATCAGGGCCTCGCCGGTCGAGACGATCTGGATGACGGCGGAATGGCCGGCCTCCAGATCCTGCCCGATCGAGCGGATCAGCGTCGGCGTCTTCATTGAGGTCAGCAGGTGACCGAAGAAGCGTTGCTTGCAGCTTTCGAAGGCCGAGCGTGCGGCGGATTTGGCCTGGCGGTTCAACGTCCCGGTCGAGCCGGTGATGTTTGCCGCCTGCATGGCCGCGTCGAGATGGTTATGGATGATGGCGAAGGCGCCGGCATAGGCATCGTAGATGCGCCGCTGCTCGGGCGTCAGCTCGTGCTCGACCAGCTCATATTCCACGCCGTCGAAGGAGAGCGACCGGGCGGTGTAGAGACCGAGCGCGCGCAGGTCGCGGGCCAGCACCTCCATCGCCGCGACGCCGCCGGCCTCGATCGCCTCGACGAACTCCGCCCGGGTCGGAAAGGGGAAATCGTCGCCACCCCACAGGCCCAGCCGCTGCGCATAGGCAAGGTTCTGGACCGTGGTGGCGCCGGTCGCCGAGACATAGACGACACGCGCATTGGGCAAGGCGTGCTGCAGGCGCAGTCCCGCGCGCCCTTGCTGCGAGGGCGTGACGTCGCCGCGTTCTCCCTTGCCGCCGCCGGCGTTCTGCATCGCGTGCGCCTCGTCGAAAATGATCACTCCGTCGAAATCGGAGCCCAACCATTCGACGATCTGCTTGACCCGCGAAACCTTCTCGCCGCGGTCGTCGGAGCGCAGCGTGGCATAGGTTGTAAATAGGACGCCTTCCGGCAGCGTGATCGACTTGCCCTGCGGGAAGCGCGAGAGCGGCGTGACCAAGAGGCGCTCCATGCCGAGGGCGGACCAGTCGCGCTGCGCGTCCTCGATCAGCTTGTCGGATTTGGAGATCCAGACCGCCTTGCGCCGGCCCTGCATCCAGTTGTCGAGCACGATGCTGGCGGACTCGCGCCCCTTTCCAACGCCCGTGCCGTCGCCGATGAAGAAGCCGCGACGGAAGCGGACGACACCGCTGGCATCATCGGCGGCGGCCGCCACGACGTCGAACGTGTCGTCGACCGTCCAGGAGCCCGCGAGAAAATCGGAATGGGCTTCGCCCGCGAAGATCAGGGTTTCGAGCTGGGCATCGGAAAGCGAGTTCAGGATGGTCGCAGGAAGCGTCGGCCGATAGCTCGGCTTCGGCGGAGCGACCGAAGCCATGGCGGCGGACTGCACGAGCTTGGTGGGATGGGCCTTAGAGCCGGGAATGCGGATCGTCTGCAATCCGTATTGCTCGTAGATCGCATCGCTGAGCCGCGCGCCCTCGGCCGGGGTCCAGTCGACGGTCTCATAGGCGAGTGGTGCGCCTTGAGGATCGGCGAGGCTCGCGCGGGTCGATGATGTCGCCGCGGTGCGCGCGAGATAGCCGCGAACGGTGCGCGGTGCAGCGCTGATCGGCATGACCTGAACAGCGGGCGCAAGGGCCAAGCGCGGCGGCACATGCTCGGCGATCCACGTCATCAGCGTGGCGATGTCCGGCGCCGTGCCGGGGGATGCCGGAAAGGAGAGCGGATCGTCGGCCGGGATCTTGTCGATCACGGTCAGCCGGGTTTCGACGGTCGTGCCGTGCTTGGCGTAGACCGAGCCGTGGACGGCAGCGGTGAACACGACGCGGCCTCGCTCCTGCAGGCGAACGAAGGCGTCGCGCCAGGCCGGCATGTCCGGGCCGAAGTTCGCGCCGGTGATCGCGACCAGGCGCCCGCCATCGGCGAGCCGGGCGAGCGCGGATGCGAGATGGCGATAGGCCGCGTCGGCGATGCGTCCCTCGACATTGGCGAGCACCGAGAATGGCGGGTTCATCACCACGACGGTCGGGACGGTCGCCGGATCGAGATGATCGTCGATCTGCGCGGCGTCGAAGCGGGTGACGGGGATGGCCGGAAAGAGGGAGGAGAGAATCTCAGCCCGGGTCTCGGCGAGTTCGTTGAGGACGAGCGTGCCGCCCGCGATCTCGGCGAGGATGGCGAGAAGGCCGGTGCCGGCCGATGGTTCGAGCACGCGATCGACGGGGGTGATGGCCGCCGCCGTGATCGCGGCCAAGCCGAGCGGGATCGGCGTCGAGAATTGCTGGAAAGCCTGGGCCTCTTCGGAGCGTCGCGTGTGGGTGGGCAGCAAACCCGCGATCTTGCTGAGCTGGGGAATGGCCGCGGCCGGAGAACCGGCTTTGCGCAAAAGCGCCTTTCCGTATTTGCGGAGCATGAGGACGGTGGCGGCCTCGCAGGCTTCGTAGGCGGCCTTCCAGTCCCAGGCGCCAGACGTGTCGGACGCGCCGAAGGTGATCTCCATGGCGGTGCGCAGGATCGCGGCGTCGATGCGCTCGCCGCGCTCAATGTGAGGAAGAAGGAGGTGTGCCGCGGCATGGATGGCGGCGGCATCAGTCGGCTGATCGGCACCGATCGGCAGCGCCGACGCTAGCGTGTGAGCGTTCATGGAAGAGGTCCTCGGGAGAGCGGAAACGGGGATGCCCGCCGGCGCTCTCTCTCGGACCGGACGGGCTCAAACCCGTCCCGGCCTTCCTCTCACTCTGCCGCGACCGTATCCCGGCTCATCGCTTGGCCTTCCACCGCGCGAGGCGCCCCGCTAGACTCCGGCATCCAACGCAAAGGCAGGATGCCGCCGCGCCTCGGATGATTTCCGCCGCGCTGCGGCGGGAGAGGAAGGAAGCAGCGGCATGAAGGGAAGCGTGGTCGGCATCGTCGCGGCGGGATGCCTGGTGGTGGGATTTGGAGCCGGGTTCGCCCTGCGGCCCGCATTGTTACCGGTAGCGGCGTCGCCGGCAGCGGCGGCCGGCGTAGCGCAGCCGACTGAGGCAGAGGCGACCGACGCGGTTCGGCGCCACCGGCTGTTCACGGGAACGTCGCTCGCCAACGCAACGCTGAAGCTCGGCGACTGCTCCCCTGGTGGGGTCGGCCCTGGTGTCACCTGCATGACGCAGCTCGTCATGGATTCGACCAAGCCGAACGCGACGCCGCAAAACCGGCCGATCGGCTTCGCGCGCGTCAACGGGCAATGGGAAGTGGCCGTCTGGTAGCCGCTATCGGGATGCCGGCTCGCTGCCGGGCGGAACATAGGCCTCATAGGGATTGCCGTCGGCGAGGTGTCCGAATGGCGTGAACAGATAATCGCCATCGCGGCTTACGGCGCAAATGACGTAGCGGGGTTCGCCTGTCACGGCATCAGCGCATTCCATCAGAGCTAGATGACCGTTCTCGGCGGCGCGCAGCAACGTCTGGAAATTGGCGCGGGCATGATCGGGAATGCTCATGATGCAGCTCCCTCGGCGAGCATGGTCGCAAGCCAGCCATCGGTATAGGTCCACGCCACAGTCGCGCCGGTTGCGAGATCAAGGACATGCGCGCCGCCGCCGAAACCGTCGAGACGCGGCCGCGAGCATGTGTTGGCGTACTGGAATCCCCAGCGCCCGGTGAGCTGGAATTCGGCGGCGCAGCGTTTGACGAACTGGATCAGCCGCTCTGGATCGCCGGTGACGTCGTCGCGCATCCATAGCTTCGTGCCGCCATGTTCGGGCTGAATGGAAAGGAGAAAGTTATCGGAGGGTGGATCCTCGGATGCTCCGTCCTCGGACAGTTGGTTGTAGAGGTCGAGCGCGCGAGCGGCGTTGTCAGCCGTGCGGACGTCGAGCAGGCATGAGAAATGGGTGAAGTATTCGGCCATGCGGCCTCTCCCAGAGAGCAGGGAACGGGAGAGCCGGCAGGCGCTCTCTCCTCCAGGTCTGGCTCGCCTCGTCCGGGCCAAACTCTCCCTCTCGATCGCCTCGCATGAAAAAAGCCCGGCGCCTTCGAAGGGACGCCGGGCTGATCAGATCAGGAAAGGTACATCGTCACTCGGCGGCGGCGAGGTGCTGTTCCTCGTCATCGTCGGCAACGGTCTCCTCGTCATCGCCAGCGAGGAAGTCCGGCAACGCGTCGTCGCCCTCGCCAGCATCCGCCTCGATGGTTCCAGCATCGATGCCGGAATTGCGCAGCGGCTCGGGCAGCCAGCCTGTCTCGACAAGGAGGCGTTCCGCTTCGGTCGCCATATCGCCCTTCTTCAGATGCTCGATGAGGTGGGCGGCACGCTCGCCGACGCCTTCACGCACGGCTTCGAGGATGCGGGGCTTGGTGACGCGACCGAGATAATTGGCAACCGTCGGCCGCCAGCCCGCTTCGGCCATGTCGAGCCCGACTGCGAGCGACAGGCGATCGGCCTCGGCGATACGCTGGTCAATGCTGTGCGCCGAGACGCGGCCACCATAGCGATCGGCCTTCTCGTAGAGCGCATTGACGCCGAATGAAGCGCAATGGGCGAAGAGTTCCGCCTGTTCGGGGCCAGTCAGTGCGGCCAGCCCATCCCAGAGATCAGCCACCTTGCCCGGGAGCCGCTTGCGCCAGCCATCATGCCGGGCCTCGATCGCCTTGGCATAGACGCTGTCACGCAACCCTTCGGGCTGCGAATGGAAGGTCGTGCCGCGCACGCTGACCTCCATCGCGAAGCCATACTGGCTGCCGCCGTAGAACACGTCCTGGCAGAACTTGTGCAGGACGGCGACGAAGGCGACCGAGGGATCGCTGGCGAGTTTGTCGCGCAGCGCGAGGGTGCGATCGGCGGTCAGCTCGGTGATGAGGCGATCAGGGAGCGGCTTGATCGTGTCGTCCTCGTCCTCCTCCTCGGACCCGGCGGGTTTGCCGCCGATGGTGATGACCGCACGCTGGACCGAAGGCGTCATCGGATGGTCAGCGTCATGTTCGCCATCATCCTGCTCATCCCCTTCGCCGCCGTCCAACTGGTTGGCGGGCTCGTCGTCGGGGCGGACATAGCCGCGGTCGATCGACAGCGTGCCGTCGGCATCCAAGCTGACGAAGACACCTGCGATCGCGATGTCTGCGGGCTCGTAGTGGACCGGCCGCTCGTCGAAGCTGGCGAGCGCGGTTTCGATTTCGCCAAGGCGCTGATCGATCTCGTCCGGCAACTCGTCGGCGTGCTCATATTCGGCCTCCAGCTTGGCGTACTCGGCGTTGAGCGCCTCGATGGTCGCCTGTTCGTCAGCCGTCAGGTCGAGCGGCGTGCCCACGATCTCGCGCAGGCCGTGGGTGGCGCCATAGGGGAAGCTCATCGCCACCTCGATCCATTTCCAGCCTTCGCCGGCGATCGCTTCGGCGGAGGCCTTCAGCTTGTCGGCGACCAGGCGATCGAGCAGCGCAGGATCCTGCAGCCAGCCGCCGTCGTCATCCTGGAAGAGATCGCGCAGCACGCAGCCGCCGGCGGTTTCATAGGCATCGATACCGACGAATACGGCCCGCTTGTCGGATGCGCGGACGGCGCTCTCGGTCAGCATGCGCCGGATCTGGTAGGGTTCCTTCTGCCAGCTATTGCGAACCGACTCCCAGACCTGCTCCTGTCGCGCATGATCGTCGGTGACGGTGAACGCCATGAGCTGTTCGAGCGTGATGCCGTCCTCGGCATAGATATCGAGCAGTGCCGGCGAGACGGCCGCGAGGCGAAGCCGCTGCTTCACGACCTGGACGGGCGCGAAGAATGCTGCCGCAATCGCCTCCTCGGTCATGCCCTTCTCGCGCATCGCCTGGAACGCGCGGAACTGGTCGAGAGGATGCAGCGGGGCGCGTTCGATATTCTCGGCCAGCGACACCTCGTCGACGAGGATGTCGGCATTGGCGTCCGACACCACGCACGGCACCTTGGAGGTCTTGGTGAGGCGCTTCTGCTTGACGAGGAGTTGCAGCGCGCGGAAGCGACGCCCGCCCGCCGGCACTTCGTACATGCCGGTTTCCTGTCCTTCGGCATCGAGCACCGGCCGGACGTGGAGGGACTGGATGAGACCGCGCCGGGCGATCGATTCGGCCAGCTCGTCGATCGAGACGCCGGCCTTGACGCGGCGGACGTTCGACTGGCTCAGCACCAGTTTGTTGAAGGGGATGTCCTGCGCCGACGACAGGGTGATCTTCTGAATGGCAGTTGCCATGAGACTTACTCCGCGACGGGCGCCGAGAGCCTCTCTCTCGATCCTAAACCCGTCACGAAGCGAAGCACCGCCCTCTCACTCTAGGAGGGCAGCGCATCGAGGGTCGGGGAAACGCTGGAGGAAAAACGCAAAGCCGGAGACACGGACAACCGCATCTCCGGCTTTGTGGGAATCAGGCGGCGCGATCGAGGAGCTTCTTGGCCTTGCCTTCGAGTTCGAGCCGCGCGTCCTGATGCGGCTTGTCGCGGGCGACGGCGGTGATGCCCTGCACGAAATCGAAGATGCTCTCCGGCGGACGGCCTTCCTCGGCCAGCACCGCGTCGATGATCTTGCCGGTCTCGGCCTTCGAGAAACCCCGGCGGCGCAGGAATTCGGTGCGTTCCTCGTCCTTGTGCGCGACGATGCGTTCGCGCGCCGCCTTGATGCCGTTGATGAACGGCTGCGGCGAGGAGTCCGCGAAGGAGAGCAACGCCGGCGCCGCCTCATGGGCGAAGCGCGAGGCGGCGTATTTGGAGTGGCGGATGGAGATCTCCTCGAAATCCTCGACGCCCCACAAATTGCGATTCTGGCACACGGCCCTGAGATAAAAGGACGCGATGCCGAGCGTTTTCGCGCCCACCTCGCTGTTCCAGGCATAGAAGCCCCGGAAATAGAGATCGGGCGATCCGTCCGCGAGCTTGCCGGCCTCGATCGGATTCAGATCGTCGACAAGGAAGAGGAAGACGTCGCGATCGGAGGCGTAGAGCGTCGTGGTGTCCTTGGTGATATCGACGCGCGGATTATAGACGCCGGTCGACCAGTCGAGGACGCCCGGCACTTTCCATCGGGTGTCGCCGGTGCCGTTGCCGGCGATGCGCTGCACGGCTTCGACCAGCTCGTGGTCGTAGATCCGGCCGTAATCAGGGCCGGTCACGGCGCGCAGCTCGACGCGGCCGTCGTCGGTCTCGAGCGTCTTGATCTGCTCGGCGCGGTGAGCGGTCAGGCCATATTGCAGGTTGATGCCGGCGAGCGCGGCGGGGAGCTGCCGCAGATAGGCGGCCGGCGCGCCGACCTGGCTGGCGAGCTGGCCGAAGCTCCAGTGCGTCGGCGCGATGGGCTTGTCGGCGCCTGGTAGGATCAGGGCAAGCCGTTCGGGATCGGTGCGGCTGGCTTCGACATGGATGAGCGCGGATTCGACGACGCGCGTCCGGCTGCGCTCAGTCCGCTCGCGGACGGTCCGGCCGAGTTCGGCGAGCGAGAGATAGCGCTCGTCGTCGGGCCGCGAGAACCACTCCGAGGAAACGCGGCCGATGCGCTCGCCGCGGTTGACGTCCACCTTCCAGCCGCCACTCACGTCGCGCCGGGCATCGAGAACCTGCATGTTCATGGGATCAAACTCCATGACGGGCGTCGGAAGACTCTCTCCCGACCCTCAACCCGTCACGGAAATCCGGTCCACACTCTCACTCTAATGGGGGCGTTGCGGGGTCTCCCCGCAGAAGGGGTCGGCCGAGACCCTGGGCTCGGCCGCAGGGGAAGGCTTTCCCCTCCAGGCCCCTCTCAATCGCTGGCCCTTCCAGCCGGTTTTGGGGAGATTGAAAACTGTCAGAAAACTGCGTATATTTCTGACAGGAGATTATCGTGCAGCGACTGACCGAACAGATTCTGGCGCATACTGAGGGCTTGCCCGAGGGCGCTCCGATCGCGGCGAAGAGCCTACTCCATCTCGGCAATCGCGCCGCGGTGGACCAGGCCTTGTCGCGACTGGCTGAACGTGGCCGGCTGATGCGCGCCGGGCGCGGCGTCTATCTGCGCCCGGTTTCCAGCCGGTTCGGCTCTCGCGCGCCGTCCGTCGAGAAGGCCGTCGAAGCCCTCGCGCTCCAGCGCGGCGAAACCATCGTGTCGAACGGCGCCGCCGCCGCCAACGCGCTCGGCCTCACGACCCAGGTGCCGGTCCGGTCGGTCTATCTGACATCGGGCCGTAGCCGGACGATGAATCTCGGTCAGCAGGTCGTCGAGCTGCGGCATGCGCCGCGCTGGCAGTTGGCGCTGGCCGATCGGCCCGCCGGTCAGGCCGTACGTGCGCTCGCCTGGTTGGGGCCGGAGAAGGCGGAAGCCGCCTTGAAGACGTTGAAGCGCAAGTTGCCGTCTTCCACCTTCGGCGAACTCGTCGCGGCCGCGCCCCAGCTTCCGAGCTGGCTCGCCAGGACGGTGGGCAAAGTCGCGCATGGCTGAGGCGTTCCTGACATTGTCGGCGGACGATCGGCGCGAGGCTCTGGCCGTCGCCGCCGATCGATCCGGGCGACCGCTCCATCTGCTGGAGAAGGATGTCTGGATCGTCTGGACCCTCGCGACGCTGTTCGGGTCCGACCTTGGCGTGCATCTCGTGTTCAAGGGCGGCACGTCGCTGTCGAAAGCGTATCATGTCATCCGGCGGTTTTCCGAAGACGTGGATCTCACCTACGACATCCGCGCCATCGCCCCCGACCTGGTGGGCGAGAACGGCGAGGCCCTGCCGAAAAATCGCAGCGAGGAGAAGCGGTGGTCGAAGGCTGTCCGGCACCGCCTGCCCGAGTGGGTCGACGGAACGGTCCAGCCCCTTCTTGCCGGCGCGATCAAAGCACTATCGCTCCCCGCAGCGCTCCGGGTCGAAGGCGACAAGCTGTTCGTCGACTATGAGGCGACCTCGGCGGGGTCGGGCTATGTGGCTCCAAGCGTGATGCTGGAGTTCGGCGCCCGCTCGACCGGCGAGCCGGCAAGTCCGCGGAATGTCGTGTGCGACGCGGCCGGGCTGATCGAAGGTGTCGAATTTCCAACGGCGCATCCGCGCGTGATGCACGCCGAGCGGACCTTCTGGGAGAAGGCGACGGCCATGCACGTCTTCTGCCTGCAGGAACGGCTCCGTGGCGAACGCTTCGCCCGCCACTGGCATGATGTTGTTCGACTGGATGATGCGGGGATCGCCACCGCCGCATTGGCCGACCGCGACCTCGCCAACGCCGTCGCCCGCCATAAGAGCATGTTCTTCGCCGAGAAGGCGGCCGATGGCGAGACTATTGATTACGAAGCCGCCGTCGGCGGGAAATTACAGCTCGCACCGAGTGGTGAGGCGCGCGCGGCATTGGCTACGGACTATGCGCGCATGGTCGAAGACGGGTTGCTGCTGGAAGACGCAGAGCCGTTCGAGGCGCTGATCGAGCGATGCGCAGACGTCGCCGAACGGGCGAACCGCGCGGCGGAATAACAGGAGTTGGGGAAAGCGTGGGGCTGTATAAGAAGTGGTGTGATGCCACCAGGGAAAAGGACAAGCGCAAGCGCTACTGGACCTATGTCGAGAAGGACGGCGGCCGCGACGAGATTCGCGATGACCTCGCCGAGACTATCCGCTCGCACTACGACCGGCTCGAACGCATCGCCGAGGACGTGGAGCGGCTCGGCTACAAGGTCGCCGCGAAGATCCTCAGCGAGGCGATGCCCCAGACGCCAAAGGGCCGTTCCGGCGATCTCGGTGAAATTCTCGCGACCGAGCTGGTCGAGGAAGAGATCGGCCTGCGCGTCCCTGTGCGCCGCCTCCGCTACAAGGACGGCCGCAACATGGCCATGCGCGGCGACGACTTCATCGGCGCTGGATACGATGCGGCCGGCGAGAAGCTCTGGCTCCTGAAGGGCGAAGCTAAGAGCAACAAGGTGCTCGGCAAGGCCACGGTCACGAGCGCCCGCAAGGTGCTCAACCGCGATAGCGGCCGTTGCACGCCCGATTCCCTGCTGTTCGTCGCCAACCGCCTGTTGGAGAGCAACGACCCGGACGACAACGCGCTAGGCCGCAGCCTGCGTGACGAAGTGGGCCTGAAGTCCCTCCGCGCCGATCGCATCGACCATATGCTCTTCACGGTGTCGGGCAACGGCCCGCACGCCTTGCTGAAGGAGGATCTCGACGCCACCGGAACCAACCGGGACCACTATGTCGTGAACGTCCACGTCGAGGACCATCAGGACTTCATCGCAGCCATGTATCAGGAGGCGGAAGACCTTGGAGACGATTGACGAACTGACCGCGTTCCTGGCGACCGCGACCGTCGACGGCATCCTCGGGCGCCTGCTCTATCGTGGCGCCGCCTGGTCGCTGATGCGTGAGGAAGGCGTGTTGCCGGCGAACGCGCCGCCGCTCGGTGCGACGATCGAAACTGATCTTGCCGAACACGGCTTTGCCCTGCTTCGTGGGGCGATGGCCCTGCGCGCTCAGGCCGGTGCGTCGGATCTGACCAGCAAGGCGTTCGAGCGCGCCGCCAACGCCTTCGAAGCCCTGGTGCGCAACGGCGATCCTGAGTCTCCCGATCGCGGTTTCCGCCGGACGATCGCCGCAGCGGCCTATCACCTGGCCGGCTTCTCGGCCGTCGCCTATTCGCTCTTCAACGAGACCGCGGACGATCTCAATGCCTCACCCGGCGAAACGGCGATCCGGCATCTGATCCTGCGCGATCTTGGCCAGTTGCGCGGGTTCGTTCGCGAGTGGTTGGACGATGAGGCTCACAGAGATGAGCAGATCGCCGAGGCGCTGACGGGCGAAGAGCCGGACATCGACGAGGCCCTATCGACGATCCTCAACACGACGATCTGCCGAGCTCTCGCGCATTTTGACTTCGCGCTCGAGACGGGCGAACCCGAGCCGATCGAAACCGCGCGGATGCTGCTCGGCACCGCGGTCAGCCTGGCGGACAACGCCGAGAATGTTCCGCTGTGGTGGATCTCGAATCTCTGTCGTCACCTGATCGATGACCTTTGGCAGCATTCGCTGCACGAGAACCTGCCCACCGAGCCGCCGGAGGGAACGGAGGAAAAATACCCGGACCTGCGCCGTCTATTCATCTCGTCGCTCTACGCCCGCAAGACGTCCGAGGTGGAGCTATGGCCATCGCAGCGCGAAGCGGCCCGGCGCTCCACGGACGTCACCGACGATCTGGTCGTCGCCCTGCCGACCAGTGCCGGCAAGACCCGCGTGGCCGAGATCGCCGCGCTGATGACCCTGTCGTCGGCGCGCCGGGTGCTGATCGTGACGCCGCTGCGCGCGCTGTCCGCCCAGACCGAGCGATCGTTCAGAAAGACGTTTGCGCCGCTCGGCTTCAGCGTCTCCTCCCTCTACGGCGCCAGCGGCCTTTCGGCTGGCGATGAAGACGCGCTGCGCTCCCGCGAGATCATCATCGCGACGCCCGAGAAACTCGACTTCGCGCTGAGAAGCGACCCGTCGCTGATCGACGATGTCGGCCTGATCGTCCTCGACGAAGGCCACATGATCGGCCCGAGCGAACGCGAGATCCGATACGAGACGCTGGTGCAGCGTTTGCTTCGACGTGCGGACGCGGGCGAACGCCGCATCGTCTGTCTGTCCGCGATCCTGCCCAGCGGCGACGAACTCGATGATCTCACCGCGTGGATACGCTCTGACGAACCGGGCGAGCCGGTGCGCTCCGACTGGCGCCCCACGCGCCAGCGGTTCGGCGCACTCACCTGGCGGGGCAAGGACGCGCGGCTGCGACTGGATCTCGACGATGATGGTCCGTTCCTCGACAAATTCGTCGTGCAGAAACCTGCGCGGGGGAAAGAGAAGAAGCCCTATCCGCGCAAGAACTCACATCTCGCCCTGTTCGCGGCATGGGAATTCGCGGGCCAGGGCAAGCGGACGCTGATTTTCTCCACCCAGGCGAATTGGGTCGAGAGCTACGGCAAACAGGTCGTGGACCTCTGCAAGCGCGGCTATCTGGACTCACTGTTGGAGGATGAGGCCTCCATCGCCCGCGCTCTGGAGGTCGGCAAAGAATGGTTGGGCGAAGACCATCCCGCCGTCGCCTGCCTGAAGGCCGGCGTTGCCATCCACCACGGCCGGCTGCCGAGCCCGTTCCTGCGTGAGCTGGAAGCCCTGTTGTCCGAGGGTGTCCTGAAGGTCATCGTCGCGTCGCCGACACTCTCGCAGGGTCTCAACCTCAACGCCGCCGTCCTGTTGGTGCCGGCGCTATATCGGGCGTCCGAGAAGATCAAAGGCGAGGAGTTTGCGAACGTCGCCGGCCGCGCCGGGCGCGCCTTCGTGGACGTCGAAGGCCTCATCGTCCATGTCATGTTCGATAAGGTCGATTGGCGAAAGAAGGAATGGGGGAAGCTGGTCGCTTCCGCCAAGGCCCGCACGCTGAAGAGCGGTCTCATCCAGATCGTCGCCGAGATCCTTGAGCGCCTGTCCCGCGAAGGTGTCCTGGATCGCGACGATGCCTGGGAATATCTGGCCAACGCCCGTGAAGCCTGGAGATCGCCCGAGGAGGAAGCCGCGGTCGCCGAGCGCCTGGCGGCCGGCGCGGAGTACGACGCTGACGGCGATGATGATGAAGGCGGCGGCGAGGACGAGGAAGAAACCATCGACGAGGAGCCGCTGTCGCAGATCGTCGAACGCCTCGACGCGACAGTGTTCGGTCTGATCGAAGCACTCGATTCCGATCGCGCCGACCTGCCGAAGCTCTTGGACGAAGCGCTCAAGGGATCGCTCTGGGCGCGCCAGATCGCCCGCGAAGACGAGGATGTCGCCCCGCTGCACAAAAAGGTGTTCGAGGCGCGTGCGGATCTCATCTGGAGGACCACCACGGCGCAGGCGCGGCGCGGACATTTCGCCATGGGCGTTGGGCTTGAGGCTGGACTCACCATCGACGCCATGGCCGACGAGCTGGCCGAACTTCTGGACCGGGCTGACGATGCGGCGTTGAGCGGCGACGTTGACGCACTTGTCGAGGCGCTCGGCGGTCTTGGCGAGCGCCTGCTGTTCATGCGGCCCTTCATCCCCGACAAGGCGAACGCGCTGCCGGCGAATTGGAAGGCTATTCTGCGCAGTTGGGTGTCCGGCGAGGATGTGGCCAAGATCGGACCGCAGAACATGCGGGCCGTGGAAGAGGCCTTCACCTATCGCCTGGTCTGGGCGCTGGAAGCTGTCCGCACTCGTCGCATGTCCCTCGGCTGGTCACCGGAAACGGTGGCGGGTGGCGCCGCGGCGGCGGTCGAAACCGGCGTCCCGCAATTCATGATGTCGATGTTGATCCGCGCGGGCCTTCCGTCACGGCGCGCGGCCATGGCGGCGATCGAGGATGCCAAGCCGGTTTTCGTCACGCCCGCCGAGATGAGGGCCTGGCTCGAATCCGACGAGATCACAGCCTACACGGATGCCGGCGACTGGCCGACGCCCGACACCGCCGCGCTATGGGCACGGTTCCGAACCGAAGCCCTCAGCGGCGGCATCCAGAAGTGGTCGGTCGAACACTACAAGCGCTTGCTCGACGTCGCGGCCGCCCCGCCTTCCGGCCTCTATCGGATCGTCACCGACGAGGGCGACGGGCGAACCTGGCTGACGACGCCCGACTATCAGCGGGTCGCTGCTTTCAAGAAGCCAGCGGTCGATCCCAAGCCCAGCCTCTTTTCAGGCCGATTGCCCGGCGGCACCAGGCTGGTGGAGGCCTTGCGTGTCGGCCGCGGGAAACTGCGCTGGCCGACAGCCGATGCGTAAAAGGAAGCCGTAGCTATGCTCTATGCCTGGGTCGACGACCAGAAGCGCGCGCCCTTCGCGAAGGGAGAGCGCACGACCTGCCGCGACTGCGGCGGCTTGCTCACCGCTGTCATGCCTGTCGAGAACACGCCCCATTGGCGGCACAAGGCGGGTGACTGCGATCCTTGGAGCGAGCCCGAGGGGCCTTGGCACCTCGGCTGGAAAGAACTTTTCGACATGGCGTGCCGTGAGATCGCTTTGCGCGATCCGGCGACCGGAGAATTGCATCGCGCCGATGTTCTGGTCGGTAGCGGCACCCCCAGGGCGACGGTGCTGGAGCTGCAGCACTCCTCAATCAGCGAGGACGAGCGCAACGCGCGGGAAGCTTTTTATCGCCGCGGGCATCGGATGTTCTGGCTGGTCCACATCCATAGCGAAAGCTCGTTCCTGGGAACCTATTTCGGCATGTCGCTCGATTTCAAATCGCGTGTCGTCAATCTCGACGGCAAGGAATTCGCGATCATGCGGTGGATGGGACCGAACAAGCAGTTCATTGAGAAATGGAAGCGCGCTGCTGCCCACGTCTTCTTCCATGCCGGTCCATACATCTTCTACCTCGCCGGTCCTGGCGTGGCCGCCCGCCTCGGCAGTCCATTGAAGCGTGGCGAGTTCGCCCTTTGCGCTCTGACACGCGATGAGTTTTTGCGGGCCGTCCGCTGGGAGGATGGTGCTGCTTGACGAACTACTCGTATCGAGCGGCGCGGCCCCCACGAAGTCGAACCAAGGTCGGTCGAAACCAGCGGTGTCAGTGCCAGTCAGACCGGAACTTCAAGCAGTGTCACGGCCGATGACCGACGACAGCAAACACCCATCATCGAGCGTTGCTGTAGACCGCTATTTCCTCGACGAAAGCGGCCATAGCGGCGATCTAGCCTCGGCGAAAGCGCCCGATTTCGCTGGGCAACCATTCTTCGCGCTGGCCTGTGTCGGCGCTGCGGATGCTGCGCTGTTGGCCGCGGAGCTGGATCGGCTGCGTGTGCATTACGCCTGCGGTGAAGGCGAGCTGAAATCGACCAAGTTGGGAAAGAAGCTGACGCCAATCGCGGGTGAGCTGATCACCTTCCTTGGCCGGCATCGATGGCCGCTCTTCGTGAAGCTGGTGGACAAGCGGTTCTTCGTCGCGATCCACATCGTTAACCACCTGCTTTGCGGCTCCTACGGACTCGATGATGTCGACATGGCGAGCCGCAATATGATCGCCGAGTTCCTCTCGGACGAGGATTCCGACGCGGTGCTGCTGGCCTATATTAACGCCTGCGAGACACTCTCGGTGACATCCGTGGCGGCCGTCATCGATCTGCTCTGGGACTGGCTGGATCGCTCCGACGCCGAGATCGCCCGAACCGCACAGATGCTGACGATGTTCGCGCGGGACCGCGTGCGGAAATCGTCGGCGAAGGCCGAGGAATTTCTGCCAATCGCTGATGAGTCAGCCACCGGGAAGAAGGTTTGGATGCTGCCCAACCTCCAGTGCCTCACGAACATCTACGCTCGTCTCAACCAGTCCCGCCCTGCGAGCCTCGACGGCGCCCAACTCGTTCACGACGGGCAGATGCAGTACGCAAAGGTACTCGAGGACTCCAAGACGCTCATGGAGCAACTCGCGGCTGAGGCGGCTCTGCCGATCGTTCCGTTCGCCGACTATCGTTTGCGAGGGCGTGGCGATCTCATCTTTGCGACAGGGAAGATCGAACCCTGCCTCCAGGCAGCCGACATCCTTGCGGGCTGCGCGATGCGTTTCGCGCGGGACGGCAAGGCGCGGAAGGGGCGCATCGAAAAGCCGCTCCGCGAGGTCTTCCACCGGATGATCGACGCCGGCAACCCGATGCAAGCGACTGGCATCAACCTGGTGATGAGCACCCGCCTGCTCGAAGCGCTGGGTGTTCCGCATATCCCGGCGGACTTCGCGGATCGGATGTTCTCCTAGTCCTAATGGCGCTCCGCACAGAGATCTCAGGCAGCCAGACGACGCTCCTCGTCCTCCGCTTCGTTCGCCGGCTCTCCCACCGCTTTGCTCAGGAAGAGATCGAGTGCAGCGCGCCGGGAATCGCGATCCAGCGCGTAGGCCGTCTGCTTGAATTCGATGCCCTCAAGCAGCCCGTTGATGTAGCCCGAGATCGTGTCGGCCGCCATGATGAGCGCAGTGTCGAGCGTGTGAATGTATTTGCTCGTCACCGAGCCCTTGGAATGGCCGACGAGCGCCGCGATCGTCACCTCGGTGAAACCGAGATCGTTGGCGATGCTGGCAAAGCTGTGACGCAGGACGTGCGGCGTGACGCCGGCGAGCGGGCTGTCGTTGAAAATCTGTTCCCAATGGTTCGGGAAGCTGCCGAACGCATTGTCCTCGCCCTGACCTGGGAAGACATAGGTGCCCGCTGCGGTCTTGCGCCGTTCCTCCAGATACTCGACGACGGGCAATCCGATTGGACGAATGGACTCACCTTCCTTGCTGTCCACCAGGCGCATGCAACTCGCGTCGGTGTCAGCCTCGATCCACATTAGCGAGATCATTTCCGAGCGGCGGCAGCCGGTGAGCGCGATCTGCCGGATGATGTCCACGGTCATGGCGTATTTTTCGTTCGCCGCGGCATCGCGAAGCATTTGCCCGAGGGTGCGATACTCCGCCTCGGTCAGCCGACGATTCCGAACATTGTCCTTGGGCTTCTTGATGCCGTGCGCCGGATTGACCTCGATGATCCCAGCATCGACAGCGTAGGTGAGGATTCCGCCCAATAGGCCGACGGTGCGCGTGGCCGTGCCCGCGCCACCACGAACAATGGCCTTTCCTCGCAGCTTCTTCGTCTTGACGGCGACGCGCGTCTTGCCGGCCATGATGTCCTTCAAGACTTTGTTGATGTCGGCCTTGGTGAGATCCTTGACGCGGCGTGCGCCGATCAGCGGGATGATGTGTCGCTCGATACGGCCAGTGTCGGTGACGATGGTGGTCGGCTTTTTCGATCTCCCGCCCTTACCCAGGATGAGGCCAGCGTTCAGGTCGGCGGTATAGAGAGCGCAAAGCTCCTTGACCGTGATGGCCTTGTGATCGAGCTGACGTTCCTCGGAAGGGTTGTCTCCGCGCGCGACGCGACCCAGTTGGACCTTCGCTTCTTGCCGGGCTGTCTCTGGCGTCCACACGCCATGCAGGCCGATGGTGTAGCGTCGCGTGCGTCCAGCAGCGCGATATTGAATGAGGTAGCTGCGTTTGCCGGAAGCGAACACGCGGAGGCCGAAGCCGGGCAGTTCGTCGTCCCAGATGAAATAGTCCTTCTCGCGGACATCGGCAGCATCCACGATCCGCTTGGTCAGCTTTGCCATGAGGCGTTCCCCTCGCTAGTGCGGGGTTGCTTCCGCGGAAGCACCACGGAAGCAACCGGATGGATATCGGAGCGAATTTCTGGATAGACAGTTCGGCGCGGAAATCCGAATTGTCTAGCGACTTCAGTAACATATCGCATTGTAGCGTGCCCTATCGTGCATTTAGGATAGGCAGGCTAAATTGCTCCGAAGGCAGAGGTCACAGGTTCGAATCCTGTCGGGTGCGCCAATGATTTCAATAAGTTAGATGGCACATGCCCTTTCTAGAAAGAGTTGGGTCGCACTAAACTGCATATTTCCAGAGCCGATCTTCATTCTCCACCAGTCGCGCTCTAACCTCCCCCGCTTTCAGACGGCAGCGGCCGCGCGCCTAGTTGGCCGGGCTTTTTCCTTTCCTCGGTAGCGCAGCCGTTTCGTAGCGGCGGCGCCTCGCGCAGCGGTGGCACGCCGTGGCCGGCGTTGAACAGGAAGAGCAGCAGTGAGGATCGGCGGATGAGCTGGAGGCCGATGACGGCCGAGACCATCGCCAGCGCGGGCAGCGTGAAGAAGGTGATCGGGAAGAGGTCCGAGCCGTAATTGCCGAAGAAGCGCCTGAAGACGATACCGGCGAAGTTGAAGAGGATGGCGTGGCTGCAGAACAGGAGGAAGGCACAGGGTTCGAGCCGGCTGAAGGCTGGCGCCAGCCCCGCGTGCCGGATCAGGCCGGTGAGCGCCCAGAAGCCGCCGGCCATGGTGATGCGCAGCGAGGTGTCGAGGGTCAGCCTGAGCACGGCGTCCATTTCGGCAAGCAGGATGCGTTCGACCCGGATGGTGATGAAGACAGCGACCATCACCACGAGCCCGGCGGTCAGCGCCAGCGCCAGCCGGTCGAGGAACTGAGCGCTCGTCCCGGCGATGCGCAGCCACATGCCGAGGCCGAAAAACAGCATCAGCTGCGGGCGCTGCAGCAGATAAAGATCCTCGCCGAACAGCGTGTAGACGACCAAAAGCGCGATGGTGGGCAGCGCGAAGCGCCGCAGCCCGAACAGCAGAAGCGGCGACAACAGGCTGCAGATGAAGAGGTCGCGCAGGAACCACAGCGGCACGTCCAGCGGCCATCCGGTGACGGCGAAAAAGGCGTTTGACCAGCCGAGCAACGTGTTGTCGGGCATGTCCTGCCATTTGCCCGATATCAGCCCATAGGCGGTCAGCAGCACCAGCATCGCCATGTTCCAGGCGACGAGCGGGACGATGAGCGTCTTGAATTTGGACTTCGCCAGCGACAGCGTGCCGGCCTTCATCAGGCTGGCGACGATGAAATAGCCCGAGACGATGCTGAGCAGCGAAACCGAGCTCAGCCCGACAAGGCGCGACAGGGTGAAATAGACGAGGTCGAAGAAGCCGGGGTCGCGATCATGCACATTCTCGGCGATGCCGGGCTGCACGTGAACGAACATCATGAAGAAGATGCACAGCACGCGCGCAATTCTGACACGGTCGGACACTAACGGCGGAATGGGTGGAACGGCCGGGGCGTGGGAAACAGCGGTTTTCAGGATTCGTCTCCTCGAATCTGGCCGCCCCGGCATGCGGAGCGGCTCGTGACGCGGTCTCTCAGGAGGCGGAGCACGGAGACGCGAAGTGGTGTCTAGGGCGACGGACGAGGTCCGGCGACAAACCTAGGGGATTCGATGCACCCGGCGGGTTCACAAAATGCTACCCGGCATAACAGGACGACGGCTGATGGCGCCGGGCATCCGGTCGCCGCATGCGTTCGGGTTCGTTTGAAACACGGTGCGCGATGAAGGCCGTCGCGCGGTTTCTCGGCCTGAAGGCCGGTTTTGCGCGGCCAAGGCTGCCGCGCCTGCGCCTCGACATGGCCGACACCGCCGTCTACGCGGTCGGCGATATCCATGGCTGCCTCGACGAATTGCTGGCGCTGGAAGATGTGATCGCGGCGGACGCCGCGACGCTGCCGGGCCGCAAGGTCGTCGTCATGCTGGGCGACTATGTCGATCGCGGGCCGGCATCGGCACAGGTCATCGATCACCTGGTCGCGCCGCCGCCGGCGGGGTTGGAGCGGATCTGCCTGGCCGGCAACCACGAACTCGCCATGCTGGATTATCTCGAAGGGCGGCGCGGGCGCTTCCCCTGGCTGCGTATCGGCGGCGAAAGCACGCTTCTGTCCTATGGCATCGACCATCGGCGGCTGGTCGAGATCTGCCGCGACGACCGCCAGGTCGACGACACCATCCGCAAGTCGATCCCGGCGACGCACCTGGCGTTCCTGCGCACGCTGCCGGTGCTGGTGGAAACGGCGCGTTATCTGTTCGTGCATGCCGGCCTGCGGCCGGGCGTGCCGCTGGACAAACAGACCGACGAGGATCTCGTCTCCATCCGCAAGGCCTTTTACGAGCGGGCCGACCTGATGACGCGCTATGTCGTGCACGGCCATACGCCGGTCGAGGAAGCCCGGCGCGACGGCATGCATGTCAATCTCGACACCGGCGCCTTCTTCAGCGGCCGGCTGACGGCGCTGCGCATCTGGCAGGACAAGGGCCGCTATTTCAGCAATCTGCCGCAGGACGCCTGAGAGCGGCGAGGCTCCCGGTCTTCCCGGCTCAGGCCGTCTCCATGCGTTTCGGGTCCGGTTCGGCAACCGTCTGCTCGACATAATAGGAGGCGTAGCGGTCGAGATAGTGCTCGGCGCCGCCGAACAGGCCGTAGTGGGCGAGCTTCTTCATATCGGTCCGGTTCAGCACCACGCCGAGTGTCTTGGCCGCGATCTGGCGGTCGGCCTGCAGGGCGGAACGCACCAAAACGCGCGGCGTCGCCCCCCATTCGGCAACCAGCACGAAACCGTCGGCCAGCGGCGCGAAGGCCTTGGCGTCGACGACAGGTCCAAGCGGCGGCAGGTCGACCACCACATAATCGAAGGATTTGCGCGCTTCCTCGATGAGGCTGGCCATGGCCGGGCCGGAAATCAGCTCGCTGGTGTGCGACATGCGCCGGCGCACCACCGCCGGGAGAATGACCAGCTTGGTCTTGCGGTCGACCAGGCAGGCGCTTTGCCAGCGCTGTTCGCCGACCAGCGCCTCGACCAGGCCCTTGTCGGGCGTCAGCGACAGGCCGCGGCTCAGCCCCGGATTGCGCAGATCGGCATCGATCAGCAAGGTACGCGAACCATTGGCGGCGAGCAGGCCGGCGAAATTGGCGGCAACCGTGGTCTTGCCCTCGCGCGGCAGCACGGAGACGAAGCCGATCACCTTGCCGGCGGTGCGGTGCAGCACCACGTCGGACGCCAGTTTGACGCTGCGCAGCGTCTCGGCGAAAGACGAGGCCGGCTGGTTGATGGCGACCCGCAGGATGCGCGGGGTGACGGTCTCGGCGCTGGCCGGCCGGGCCGTGTCATCCTCCGCCGGCTGGGCTCTCGGGCGCGCGTCGGCATATTGCCCGCCGATCGCCGGCAAATAGCCGAGGAAATTGAGATCGAGCACATCGCGCACGTCCTCGCCGGTGCGGAAAAAGCGTTCGCGGAATTCCTGCACGGCACCGGCCAGCGCGCCGGCGAACAGGCCGAGCACCACCGACAGGCCGAGCACCATCGCCTTGCGCGGGCTGGAGGCCGAGACAGGATTGCCGGCCTGCGAGATGACGCGCGCCTCGGCGATCGGGAAGGAACGCTGCTGCGAGGCTTCCTGGTAACGCGACAGGAAGGATTGGTAGAGGGTGTTCAGCGCCTGCGATTTCTGTTCGAGGTCGCGCAATTCGACCTGCGCTTCGCTCGTCTGCGAATTCTGTCCGGCGAGGTCGCCGACATTGCTGCGCAGCGAATCCTCGCGCGACTTGGCGACCTGATATTCGTTGCGGTAGCTCTCGGTCAGGCGCTGCAGCTCGGCGAAGATCTGGTTGGTCAGGTCGGCCTGTTCGCGGCGCAGCGCCACCGCCTGCGGATGGTCCTGGCCGAAGCGGCTGGAGATGTCCTGCTCGCGCTTGCTGATGTTGAGATAGCGCGACTTCATGTCGTTGATGACGCTGCTGTTGTTGCCGCCGGCGCCTTTCTCCTGCGGGATCGTGGCGTTCTTGACGGCGTTGTCGGACCCGCTGTCGACGATCGACTTGAACTGGTTGTAGCGGGCGAAGGCGTTGGCGGTGTCGGCCTGCGCCAGGATGAGCTGCTTGTTCAGGTCGGAGAGCTGCTGGTCCGACATCAGCTGGCCGCTGGCGGCGGTCAGCCCATGGGCGGTGCGGAACTGTTCCACCTCCAGCGCCGCCTTCTGGGAATTCTGGCGCAGCTCGTCGAGGCGGCCCTGCAGCCAGACCGTGGCGCGCTGGGTGGCATCGAAATTGGCGTCGAGATGGTCCGACAGATAGGCGTTGGCATAGGCGCGCGCGATCGAGCCGGCGAGCTTGGGGTCGCTGGCGGTAAACGACAGGTCGATAACGAGGCTGCGCCCGACGCGTTCGGCGTTGAGCCCGTCCTGCAACAGGCCGATGGCACGGCCGATCTTGGCGTTCTCGACGGAACCGGGCTCGTCCTCCGAGCCCGAGGAGAAGAAGCCGGCAAGGCTCTTTGCAGTCGACTTCAGCCAGCCGAGCGGCGAGCGCGGTGGGTTGAGGAAGGCTTCATTGGCTTGCAGCTTCTCCGCGACCACGACAGCACGGGCGAGGCGACTGGATTTCAGGATTTCCACCTCCGACAGCACCATGGAATCGGCCTGGGTACCGGCCTGCGTCGGCTGCTTGTCCTGCGCGAAACGGGTCAGGCTGTCGTCCAGCAAAATGCGTGTCGAGGCCGTGTATTGCGGCGGCGTCACCACCAGATAGGCGACGCCGAGTATCAGGCCGGCCAGCGCGAACAGTCCGGCCAGCCGTGCCTGACGGCGCGCCGCCGCCAGCAAGGCGTCGAGGTCGATGAAATCGGACCTAGCTTCCGGGGGCATGGGAACCCTGTTGTTCAACGGAAAACTTCCCTGGTTCATGTCTGTTCCGGTGTTCTGTCTCGATGAAGAAAAAGCCGGCCACGGCGCGTGGCCGTGGCGCGATGATTATGTGTCGGGCGGTTTCGGGTCAGGCCGCCCGGCGGCTGCGTGCCTGCAAGGCGATCATCTCCTCGATCGGCTCGAAGACCAGGTCGCGCATGTCCTCGCGGGCCAGCGCGAAGGCGACGTTGGCCTGGATGAAGCCGTCCTTCGAGCCGCAATCGAACATGCGGCCCTCGAATGGGGATGCGTAGAATTTCTGGCTGGCCGACAGCCGCACCATGGCGTCGGTAAGCTGGATCTCGTTGCCCTTGCCGCGTTCCTGCGTGGCCAGAATGTCGAACACTTCCGGCTGCAGCACGTAGCGGCCGTTGATGTAATGGTTGGAAGGGGCGACCTCGGGTGCCGGCTTCTCGACCATCTCCGTGATGACGAAGCCGTCGCCGACGTTGGCGCCCTTGCCGACGATGCCGTAGCTGCCGGTCTCCAGCGGGTCGCATTGCTCGACGGCGACGACATTGCCGCCGGTCTCGTTGTAGAGGTCGATGACGCCGGCAAGACAGCCGCGTTCGCCGAAGGAGACCATGTCGGGCAACAACAGGGCAAAAGGCTCGTCGCCGACGATGTCGCGCGCGCACCAGACGGCGTGGCCGAGGCCGTGCGGCGCCTGTTGGCGGGTGAACGAGACGGTTCCCGGCTGCGGCTGCATACGGGTCAGCGAGGCGAGCTGCTCGTTCTTGCCCGAACGGGCCAGCGTCTCCACCAGCTCCGGCTGGATGTCGAAATAGTCCTCGATCACATGCTTGTTGCGACCGGTGACGAAGACGATGTGCTCGATGCCAGCCTCCAGTGCCTCGTCGACGGCATATTGCACGACGGGGCGATCCACCACCGTCAACATTTCCTTCGGCATCGCCTTCGTGGCTGGCAGAAACCGTGTGCCGAGACCGGCAACCGGTATCACCGCTTTTCTCACCTTTTTCATCGCGTTATCCCTGTTTGAGATCGAGCCCCCGCCGATTTCAAAAAACTCCTTGTCAGCCCGGTCCGATTGCTGCCTTGCCGAGCGGCAAGGATGACACCAGCCGGCGCAGCCGGGCTTCGATCGGCATGCGCAGATGGCGCAGCGCCGCCGGATCGCGCAGCGCCGTACGGACGGCACGCATCGGCGCGCGATCCTTGAGATGGCCGACCAGTTGCAGAAAGGAAGCCGCCCGCCGCAGGCTGCGGGTGCGTCGCGCCTGTGCGTCGAGCGCCTCGGCATCGAGCGCATGGTTCTCAAGGAAAGCCGCGTCCGCCTTCAGCATCGCCTCGACATGGGCGGGCTCGAGCACGCGCGAGATCGACCCTTCGCGAATGTGATAGGCATAGCCGACGCTGGGTTCCACCGCGCAGCGGCCGCCACGGGCCAGCGCCGAGGCAAACAGGATGTAGTCTTCGCCGATGCGCAGCGCCTCGTCGTAGCGGATGCGGTGTCTTTCCAGGAAGGCACGTTCGAAGACGGGTTTCAAATAGCCGTACGAGAACGTTCCTTCGAACATGATGTTGGCGGCGATGAAATCGGCCAGCGTGATTTCGGGGCGGGCTTCGAGGATCTGCGGCGCGAACATCGGCTCGCGGGCCGCGCTGCCGTCGCGTACCACTTCGAGATTGTCGACGACGATCCGGGCGCCCCGCGCCTCGGCGCGGCCGATCATGCGGCGCAGGCGCTCGGGATGCACGCTGTCGTCGGAATCGAGCACGGCGACCCAGCGGCCGGTGGCGGCATCGAGGCCGGCATTGCGGGCACCGCCCGGGCCGCGATTGCAGTCAAGCGCGATCACCCGCACCTGTTCGGGCGGATAGGCGCGCGCCAGTTCCACTGTGCCGTCGCTGGAGCGGTCGTCCACGACGACGACTTCGGTCGAGACGCCGCGCTGTGCCAGCGCGCTGTCGATGGCGCGCGCGATCGAAGCTTCCGCATTGTAGGCGGCGATGACGAAGGAGACGTCAGGCTGCATGGGGCCGCCCTCCCGCCTGGCTGTCGCCATAAAGGCGGATTTCGCGGACGCCGAGCAGGCCGCTGATGGCACCGACATGCATCAGGCCACGTAGGGCCTCGCGGTTGCGGCGATGCGGCACGGCAAGCAAAGCGGCGGCGCTGGCGAAACAGTAGGCGGCTTTGGCGGCCGCCATGCCGACCTGCTTCAGCGCCCGGCCCCGATGTTGCGCCGCCAGCAGCCGGCCGTGGGTCTGGCCCGAGCGGAAACGCCGCTTGGCCAGCCATTGCAGCCGCGCCCGTTCTGGCATCACCGGCTCCAGCACAACCGCCTCGGCCGCGTAGGCGATGCGGCCGCCGGCCTCGTGCAGCTGCGAGAAATATTCGGTGTCCTCGCCGCCGGTCTTGCCCAGCGCCAGATTGAAGCGCCGGCCGGCAACATGGGCGGATGCGCGGCGCAGCAGCACATTGCCGCTGTAGCCGGTGCGGATCTGCCCATCGACCCAGACGGGGCGGGTGGAGTGGAAATCGCCGCGCCGCATCCAGCCGGGGGCGGCATCGGCATAGACGGCCTCGACCGGCCCCAGCACCGCATCGGCGCCGGTGGCCTCGGCGGTCGCGACCAGCGCTGTCAGCCAGGGCGGCGTCACGGTCGAATCGTCGTCGACGAAGGCGAGGAAATCGCCGCGCGCGGCATCGAGGCAGGTATTGCGCGCCAGCGAGATGTTGGCGGCGGGGCAGTGGATGTACTGGACTTCGAACGGCAGCGACGGCGCCAGCAACTGCACCAGCTGCCGCGCGCTGTCGGTGATGTCGTTGTCGGCGACGACGATGCGGGCAGCAACGCCGGCCGGCATGTCGAGCATCGCCAGCGAGCGCAGCGTCTCTTCGAGGTAGGGCCGGCGATAGGTGCACACGCACAGATCGACCAGGGTTTTCGCGGAGGCGGCAGTGGGGACGGACAGGCTCATGACGCGGCCGCCCTCCGTTTCCACGATCCGAAGAGCTGCAGCCAGAATCCCATCGACCAGCCGAGGTGCATGATCATCGCTGAGACGGCGGCGAGCGGTCCGTATGGATTGCGCTGGCCGACCGCCATCCAGATGCCGTAGCCGAGACATGCAGCGATCCACAGGCCGGCCGGAACCAGCGCCGACAGGCTGAGGAAGGCGAGCGACGTGCCCACCACCACCGGGAAGACCAGCAGCGGGATGGCTTGTCTCAGCCGCGGCCAGGTGCCGTGCTTGAGGATGTTGCGGGCCCGGCCGCGCCCGTAGCCAAGATATTGGCGAAACAGCGCGGTCGCCGTCGCGCGCGGATAATAGGTCATGAAGGTCTTGTCGGTCATCCAGATGCGATGGCCGGCAGCGCGAAGCCGGAAGTCGAGTTCGGCGTCCTCATTGTGGCTGAAGCTCTCGTCATAGCCGCCGACGGCGCGGAAGGCGTCGATGCGCATGAAGGCGTGATGGCCATGGTCGGTCCAATGGCCCGGCGCGCCTTCGCGATGCGGCGAACCGCCATTGCCGAGCTTGGAATTCTGCGCCGCCGCTGTCGCCTTCTGGAACAGGCCGAAACCTTTCGTCGCCATCGAGACGACGACGGAATCGGCGCCAGTGACCGAGGCCTCCTCGATCAGCCGTTCGCAATAGTCGGCCGGATAGCCGCCATGGGCGTCGATGCGAATGAAGCCGTCGACGTTGTCGCCGAAAACGGCCACGGCCAGGTTGACGGCCGCGCTTTGCAGGCGGCGCGGATTGTCGAGCAAAACGACGCACGGATTTCGGGCGGCGATATCGCGCACGATATCGCGCGTGCCGTCGGTGCTGCCGCCGTCGGCGACGACGATGCGAAGGCCAAGCCGCTCGGCCGGATCCGCGAGTTCGCCGAGCAGTGCGCCGATATGCTTGGCCTCGTTGAGGCAGGGGATCACCACCATGCAGCGTTCGACCGGCCGCGATGTCGTCTGCGGAAGCTCCACCGCGTCAACAGTTGGTATCTCGATTGCCAGTGCCGTCATGCCGCCACCTCCAGCGGCACGTCCTGGCGCGCGATGCCGGCAAGGCGGCCAAGCCGCTCGACCAGCGCGCGGCAGTCGGCCGCGTCGCAAATCCAGGTGCCGAGATCCTGAACGGTGATCTTGCGGCGGCGCACGATATAGCCGTCGGTGTCGATGCCGCCCACAAGCGCGACAAGATTGTCGACCGACGCTTCCGAGAGCAGCAGGCCGATATGGCGGTCGGCGAGGAAGCGGGCGGTCTCCGTTCCTTTCATCGCAATCGGCACGGCGCCGAAGCGGCAGCCTTCGTAGAGCCGGTTGGGCAGGAGCCAGCTCGAATTCAGGCCTTCCTCGAAGAAATCGATCGCCCAGGAAAAATGCACCTCGCCATAGATGGCGGCGAGCTCGTCCGGATTGCGATAGGCGCCGTGGAAGGAGAGGTAAGGTTCGGCGCGGACGAAACCGTCGAAATCCTCGAATTCGACATGCGCCGGGCGACCGCGCAACACGACCTCGAACCGTCCCTGCATCTGGCGGGTGAAGGCGGCGAGCAGCTCCAGCGATTTGCGGCAGCGCAGCGCCCCGAACCAGCCGATTTTCCAGGGCTCGTTGGCCGTTGGGGGCCGCGGCAGTTTCGCCTGGCCGGGTGGTTTGCCGCTGAGGTCGAGGATCTTGTTCTGTAAGAGCACGGCCGGAGCCCTGATCTGGCCATACGCCTCGAAATAGTCGCGAACGAAGGCCGGCGAGCTGGTCAGGAGCAGCGCGGTCTCGCGTCCGAACAGGCGCTCGGCGCCGCGCATGGCGCGGCCGACGGCGCCGTCGCTCAAAAGCAGGCGGTGGATGTCCAGGCACTCATAGACGACAGGGGCGGAGCCGCCGAACAGCGCCTTGGCCCGGTTGGCCAGCGCCAGCATCTCGAGATTGCGGCCGATGATGATGTCCGGCTTTTCGATGGTCGCAAGCTTGGCGCCGAGCGAAAGGGCTGCCCTGGCGATCGCCGCCAGGCGCTGCGCGAAGGCACGGTCACTGGTCGGGCCAAGGTCGATCGGCGACAGGCCGTCGAAATCCGGCACGGTCTCGGTGCGCCGGAAACCGGCCAGCGTCACCGAGGCGCCGCCGGCCCGCAGCATCGTCACGCGGCGGCGCACCGCCGGGTCGCAAAGATCATGGACCAGGTAGAGGATGTTCAGCATGCTCATGCCGTCAGCGCGATTGTCGGTGCGCTTTGGGGCGCGTGTAAGCGGCAATGCTCATTGCGTGCCCTTGTTCAGCTTGCAGACGATGGAATCGGGGAACTGGCAGGCATCGCCCGGCGCGGTGAAGGCGACGCGGTCGACCTCGGCGGCGATCGGCTTGCCCGGATCGACGAACGGACCCATCCAGGATTTCAGCGTGTCCGAACCCCAGATACTCAGATAGATCTTGGCCGGGTGGCTGGGCAGCTTGGCGGGATCGGTCGCTTCGTCGACAAGTTTGCCGTCTACATACCAGCGAATGCGGTCCTTCTCCCAGACGAAGGCATAGTTGTGGAAGCCCTTGTCGGCGCCGCCGGGCACCTCGACCAGCTTGGCCGAGCCGACGCTCTTGGCGTTGACATACTGGTTGACCTGCACCTTGGAGGGGTCCTTGCCGAGCACCTCGAAATCGATCTCGTCATGCGGCTGTTTGTGGACTGGGCCGATATAGCTGAAGAAGCCGGTGTTGAGGCCAGAGCCCGCCACCGCCTTCATGCGCACTTCGAAGGCGCCGTAGCCGAAGCGCTGGTTTGTCTGCACTTCGCCGCAGACATATTTGCGGCCCTTGCTCTCGCCGGCCGCGAAGCCGAGCTTCAGCGTGCCGCCGGAGACGCTGACCTGCTTGGCCGACCAGGTGCAGTTCTGATGGTCGCCATTCGACCAGCCGTCGGAAACGTACCAGAGTTTCTTGTCGAGCGTGTCGAAGGTCTCGACGAAGGATTTGCCCGGCTTCTGCTGTTCGGGCTTCTGCTGTTCCTGGGCCTGCGCCGAAACGATGCCCGCAGCCATTGCCGTCAGCGCGGTTCCCGCAGTCAAAAACCACACCAGACCGGCTCGCGCCGGTGTCCTCAAAATCACAGCCATACCGCTTGCTACTTTCGTTTTGGACCGCCCCTTCCGGTGGCGGACCCGCGTCAATTTCGGGCGAATGTTGCAATGCACATATGATGGATTAGCGGATCAGAATGTGACGCGTGGGCACATTCCCGGTGGGCGTCCGGTAACTTTTTATGATCGCCGGTTAAGCCAGCCGTCGGCTTGGGACGACGTCGTTTGGCGCGACCTGTTCATTTTCATGGGGAAACGCCGTGGCCCGGTCGCGCAGTCCGGTAACGAAATCGATCTGCTGCTCGAGTGTGGCGATGCGCGCCGTGTAGCGCATCATCGCCGTGGTCAGATCATCGATCACCGGCGACATGCCAGCGGCCTGATCGTCCTCCAGCGCCTGCTGCGAGAAGGCCGCCCGCGCCGCCACGCTTTCGTGGCGATCGCGCAAGCCGTTGCGTTCGCGCGCGATCTCGCGACCCAGGTCGTCGAGCAGGGCAAGCAGGCGCGCCAGCCGCGCGGCGTCGGTCTCGCCGTCGCGGTGAACGCTTCTTACGCGGAACGGGTTACGGGCACGGAATCTGAACAAAGCCATGGCGGATCCCTTCTCCTGCCTTATAGCGATATCTATTCGGCCGCCGCTCGGTCGGCGCCGGCATGCCAGTTCCAAGCACTTGCCACGATTGATTCGAGATCGTGCCTGGGGCTCCATCCTAGCACATCCCTGGCTTGCGCATTATCGGCAACCAGAACGGGCGCATCGCCGGCGCGGCGGCCTTCGTAGCGAACCGGGAACGGCTTTCCTGACTGATGCGCCACCGCTGCGAGCAGTTCACGAACGGTGGTTCCGGTGCCGGTGCCGAGATTGAGGGCGACGCTGTCGCCACCCTTCAGCAAATGCTCGACGGCGCGGCCATGGGCATCGGCAAGGTCGCAGACATGAATGAAATCGCGCACGCAGGTGCCGTCGCGCGTGTCGTAGTCGGTGCCGAACACGCTGAAGCCGGCGCGACGGCCGAGTGCGGCCTCGATGGCAAGCGGCACGGCATGGGTTTCGGGCGAGTGGCGCTCGCCGATGCGCCCTTCGGGATCGGCCCCGGCGGCGTTGAAATAGCGCAGCACCACGGAACGGAAGCCCTGATGACGGTCGAGATCGGCCAGCATCTGCTCGACGATCAGCTTGGAGCGGCCATAGGGGTTGATCGGGTTTTGCGGATGCGTCTCGCGCATCGGCACGTCGACCGGCAGGCCATAGGTGGCGCAGGTCGAGGAGAAGACCAGCTTGTCGATGCCGGCCTGCTGCGCGGCGAGCAGCAGCGAGAGTGTGCCGGCCACGTTGTTGTCGAAAAACGCCGCCGGCGCCTTCACCGATTCGCCGACCTCGATCAGCGCCGCGAAATGCACGATGGCTTGCGGCCGGTAGGTCTCGATGACCGCGGCCAGGCGTTGCCGGTCGCGGATATCGCCGTGCTCCAGCGGTCCCCATTTGACGAATTCGGCGTGGCCGTTGCTCAGATTGTCGTAGACAACCGGGGTGAACCCGCGTTCGGCCAGATTGAGGCAGGTGTGGGAACCGATATATCCGGCGCCGCCGACGACAAGAACATTGGTCACTGGGATCAATCCTTTCGGTGATGACGAAGGGTGGGTATCGGTTTGAGCTAGCTTCCGGCGCCCGCGGGTTGCGCCTTGCGCTGGCGGATCAGCTCGACCAGCTTCCTCAGCAGGTCGCGTTCGGTGAGCAGCAGGAGCACGCCATAGATGGCCGCACCGGCCGCAGCTCCGACCAGGACTTGCCAGATGGCATTCGCCGAGGCACCGCCTGGCAGGCCGGTCTTGATGTGGTCGATGAGGAAGCGCACGGCCACCGCCATGATGATCGCGGCGATCATCGGCCGTGTCGTGACATAGAGCCCCGACAGGAAGGCGGTGCCGTTGGTGCGGAACACAGCCCAGGAATAGAACACCAGCGTGATGGCGTTGGCGACGCAGAGCCAGACCATGGCCGCGACCAGACCGCCGGTCATGACGCCATAGCTGACCAGGCCGTAGACGAGGCCGGCGCGCAGCACCGCCACCCACCACAGCACGCCGGAACGGCCGGCTCCCTTGAGGAAGGGAATGTAGGTGCTGCAGGGCGACATGATGCCCTTGGAGACGGCGAGAAGGCCGAGGACCGGCCAGGCATAGGCCCATTGCTGGCCGAAGATCAGCAGCATGCCGGGCTCCGCGATCGCCCATATGCCGAACATCATCGGCGCCAGCACCACGGTCGAGACCTGCGTGCTCAGCATCAGCGCGTCGGAGCGGCGGCGCGTGTCGTTGCTCATATGGCTGAAGACGGGAAACAGCACGCCCATCAGGCCGGCCAAAAGCACCTGGTTGGGAATGCTGGAGAAGCGGTTCGCGGCCGAATAGGCGCCGGCGTCGGCGAGGCCGAGATGGCGCGAGACCACCACCAGCGGCGACTGGAAGGTGATGAAGTTGAAGATTTCCGAGCCCATGATGCCGAGGCTGTATTTGGTCAGCGCACCCACCTTCGCCATCGACAAGACAAAACGCGGCCGGTAGCCGCTAGCGTAGAAGAGCCCGCCAAGCCGCACGATGGCCGAGACGAACAATTGGCCGATCAGAGACCAGACGCCGAAGCCGGCCAGCGCCATGCCGACGGCGGTCAGCGCGCCGATTGATTCGGAAACCACGCTCCATGCGGCATCCTTCTGGAAGGCCAGCCGGCGCGCCAAGAGCGAATAGGCGACATCGCCGGCGAGCTGCAGCGGAATGAGGAAGGCCATGATCTTGAGCAGGTAACCGGCATCCGCCGCACCAAGGAAGCCGGCAAAGGAATCGGCCCATAGATAGATGCAGGCCGCCATGGCGATAGCGACGGCCAGATTGACCCAGAACACCGAATGCACCGTTTCGTCGTCTTCCTCCGCCTCCAGGATGAGCGAAGCCGACAGTCCGGCCGAGCCGATCATGGTCAGGAACATGACCACGGTCTGCGCCACCGCCACCACACCGAACTCCTGCGGCGACAGGATGCGCGCCAGGATCGGGACGGTGACAAATTTCAGCCCGAATGTGCTGGTTTTGGAAAGCACGCTCCAGCCGACATTGTTTGTCACGCTTTTCAGGTTAACTGCAGTTGGCATGGGCAGGCACCGTTTGTTGGGACGAGCGGGCCATGTCGTCAGCGAGCCCTTGGACGGGGGGCACCGACCGGAATTCATCGGGACCCTGCGAAGTGGTCCCCCTAAACTCCCGAAGGCGCAAAAAAATGACGAAGTGCACGGTTATCATTCCCTACTACCAGCGAGAGCCCGGAATTCTCGCTCGCGCGCTCACATCCGTGTTCGCGCAAACGCATTCCGATTTCGACGTGATCGTCGTCGACGACGCGTCTCCGTCGCCGGCGGAAGACGATCTGCAAATGTTCTCGCTCGCCGAACGGGCGCGGATTGCCGTTATAAAACAACCGAATGCCGGGCCGGGCGGCGCGCGCAACATGGGGCTCGACCATATCGGGGCCGACAGCGCCTATGCGGCCTTCCTCGATTCCGACGATGAGTGGGCACCCAACCATCTGAAGAATGCTGTGGGCGCGCTCTCACTTTTTGATGCAGATTGTTACTGGGCCTCGATCAAGGGCGGCGCGGAATTCTACTATCATTTCGGCGTGGCCGATCTCGCCGACGTCACCGAAGTGGTGCGGCTGGGGGATAATCCGCCGATCGTCGAGATCCCGGAACTCGCCGCTACCATGTTGAAAAACTGGAGCTTTCTGCATCTGTCCTGCATGGTGATCGGACCGGCGCTGTTTCGCCAAATGCGGTTCGACGCGTCGCTGCGGCTGGCGGCGGAGGATGTGCTGTTCTTCTACGATTGCGTGCGCAACGCCCGCCGCGTCGTCCTCTCCGAGGGCATCGGCGCGGTGCGCGGCGAGGGCATCAACATCTTCCACGGCATGGGCAGCGATTCGCCGCTGTTCCTGAAGCAGCAGTTCAACACCTGGGTGGCGCTGGACCGGCTGCAGAGCCGGTTCCCGCATCGTCCCGACGAAAAGGCCTCCATCGAGGCCTACAAGCAGACGGCGCGAAATCAGGCGCTGTGGGGGCAGGCGAGGCTGGTGCGGGCGCGCAAGGCGCCGCAGCTCCGGCAATTGGCGCAATGGGCCTGGCGCGATCCGAAGCTGCTGCGCAGCGCCGTCGGTCTCGCCGTTTCCAAGATGTCGAAATAAGGACGCGCCACATGCAGCCTTTCTATTGGGAATCCGCGCACGGCAATTTCGGCGACGACCTCAACCTGTGGCTCTGGGATTTCCTGCTGCCGGGGTTCCGCGAGGTTCACCCGGAGGTACTCCTGGTCGGTGTCGGCACCGTGCTCAACCAGGCGCTGTTGCCGGCGGGGATCAAGAAACTCGTTGTCGGCAGCGGCTTCGGCTATGGCAAGCAGCCCGATCTCTCCGACGCCAAGGAGTGGGACGTGCGTGCGGTGCGCGGGCCGCTGACGGCCGACAAGCTTGGGCTCGACGCCGCGCTCGGCATCATCGACCCCGCGGTGATGGTGGCCGAGATGCCGGAATTCCGGAACCTGCCGAGAACCGGCGGCGCGATCTTCGTGCCGCATTGGGAATCGACCATCGGCGGCATCTGGCCGATGGTCTGCCAGGCCGCCGGGCTGGGCTATGTAGATCCCTGCGGCGAGGCCAAGGCGGTCATCAAGGCGATTGCCCAGGCCGAGCTGGTGGTGGCCGAATCCATGCATGCCGCGATCCTGGCCGATGCCTTCCGGGTGCCCTGGGTGGCCGTCACCACTTCGCGCTCCATCAACTCCTTCAAATGGCGCGACTGGGCGAATTCGCTTGGGGTCGAGTACAAGCCGCGGCATGTGCCGATCTCCTCGCGCGCCGAGGCGGTGACCAAGGGCGCGCGCTTCTGGGGCGTCAATTTCGAGGCGCCCGCGACGAAGGCGGACGAGACAGGCCGCCACGACGCGCATGAAACGCTGGTGCTGACGCGCGACGACCCCGCCCCGTCATCGCTACGCGCCATGGCCAAGCAGGTGCTGGCCGCCCCCTCGACACTGGCATTATGGCAAGCGCGCCGGGCAAAACCGCAGCTCAGCGATGCGGCAATGCTGGCGGAGAAAAAGGACCGTTTTCGCGAGGTTCTGGCCGGGGTGCGGCGCGACTATCTCTGAACGTCGGCGCGTGCGGGAAGCAGATAGCGCGGTGCCGCCGGTTCGTTGCCGGCGGCTTTCCCGCGCGCGCCGAACGCCTCGAGCTTGTCGCCGAGCACGCCCCTGACGATTGCCGGTAGCGCGCCCGGATGGCCGAGCGCATGGGCGCCGGCCGCCGCCAGTCCGCGCGCGGCCTTGATGTCGAGGAAATGCCGCAGCTCGTAGCGGGCGCGAATGTGCCGCTCGTGGTTCTGCAGCGCCGTCCGGGTATCCTGCAACAATGCGCCCGAGAGCATGGCGCGGTCGGCCTCGTAGAGACGTTTCAGATCCTCGGTGCGGTGCTTGCCGCTGAGCGAATCGGGGCGCACGACCGCGCCGTAGCCGCAGCCATGGACGACCTTGTAGCGGGCACCCTTGAGCAGAGCGCGCGCATAGAGTTCGTAGTCTTCGCCGAGGCGCAGCTTCTCGTCGTAGCGCAGGCCGTGCGCGTCGAGAAAGGCGCGCCGCATCACCGGTTTCAGGAAGCCGATCTCGCCGCGCGAGGCGCCGCGCCGGGAGATGTTGCCGTCGATGAAACCCTTGATGTTGAGGAAGCGTGGCGCCGGCTCGAAATGCGGCACCTGCGGTGCAGTTCCTGGCACGTTGCGGCTGTCGATGAAGACGATGTTGTCGGCGATGAAATCCCAGTCGTCGGCGCCGGCAAGCAGGCTGTCGAATCGGCCAGGGAGAAAGAAATCGTCCGCATCCAGAATGGCGATCAGCGGCGCGCTGGACTGCGCGATCGCCCGGTTGCGGGCGAAGGCCGGCCCGTGATTGCGATCGAGCTTCAGGATCTGGAGGCGGCCGCTGGCGTCATCGGCCTCGATGCTCGCCTGCGGTGTAGAATCGTCGGAACCGTCATCGACCACGACGACTTCGGAAACCGCCGTTTCGCGCAGCGCCGAGGCGATCGCGCGGCCGATGGTTCTCTCGGCATTCTTGGCCGCGATGATAACGCAGACGGTGGTCGTGGAAGCCATCGCCACACTCCAGCTGGGCCGCTCGCTTTCGGCCTGTTTATCCCCATGCCCTGTTCGGCGACGCGGCACCGCCACGGCTCAGCGTCGCGGCGCCAGTTGCCACAGGCGCAAGGCGATTTGATGACAGCTGACGATGTGTGGAAAAGTCAGGGCAGGGGCGAACGCCGCACGCCCGGCAGCGGCGCGACTTCGCTTTCCGGCTGATTCTCCTTGGCGGCGGCGGGCACGATCTCGTTGCGCGCAACGGCTTCGGCGCTTTTGGCGGCCGGCTTTGTGTGCCCGATCATAAACAGGATGGCGATGAAATAGCCGACCTGGATGATGACGGCGCAGATCAGCGTGTTGATGAAGGTTGTCCAGGCCGACTGGGTAATCGCGTAGGTGGCGATGGCGAATACGACCAGCACCCCGATAAGACCGCGAAGGAAAAGCAGAAAGGACATTCTATCCCTTCTTGCCGGTCATACTTGATCTGGTTCTAAAATACCCACGCAAGACCTGTCTCCCGCCGCGACGAGCGTTGGTCTTACACCACCACCAACGAGATCAAGACTCGACTTCTTCGAGGCCTGAAGCCCTGATCCGACATTTACCCGCGCACCGACAAATATAAGAATTTCGGCAACACTGCGCAATACGAGACGCGGCTCCCGGCACGTCCGGGAATTACCTTACGTCCGCTCGAAATATTGTAGCGGAGGGCCGGGGAGAACGGTTCCGATTGGGCTAGCCCAAATGAGCACTGTGCCTTTGTTTAAGGTTTACTGGTAATGATCGCGACATTTTCATGGAGAAACGCAATACAACTCGATTATGGGATGATACGTACCGTGATTAATATAGTTCATTATTGAAAACACAAAGGAAATCAAACGCAAAAGTTGCCCTCCATGAAGGGCATGAACATTGCTGGACCCGCAATGTTTCGATTCGTTACAAAATATGACTGTCGGTCGGTTTTCGTGACCGATTTTCATCACAGAGGTGACATATCCAACGCTCTATTGTTCGTATGTTGCGGTGCAGCAACGTTGACCTGACCATTTTTCGCGGAGCAACAAAATGAGATATGCCGCCCGATTGGCCAACAGGTTGTCGTCACGGTCGGACGGCGAAGCGCCGCCGGCGATCGGCGGTGTCATCAAGCGCGGTTTCGACATTGTCGGCGTATTGGCGGGAATTGCCCTGCTGAGCCCGCTGCTGCTCATGCTGGCGGCTTTGGTGAAGGCCACCGACGGCGGCAGCATCCTTTACGGCCACCCGCGAATCGGCCGCAACGGCGCCGTCTTCCGATGTTGGAAATTTCGGACGATGGTCGAGAATGGCGAGGAGGTTCTCGCCGCCCATTTCGCCAGCAATCCGCAAGATCGCGACGAATGGAATGCCACCCGCAAATTGCAGAACGATCCGCGCGTCACCCGCGTCGGCGTCGTGCTGCGCAAGCTCAGCCTCGACGAGCTGCCGCAGATCGTCAACATTTTGCGCGGCGAGATGAGCCTGGTCGGCCCGCGTCCGGTGGTGCGGGATGAACTCGAACTCTATGGCAACGCCGCCGCCTTTTATCTGCAGTCGCGCCCGGGTCTGACCGGCCTGTGGCAAGTCAGCGGCCGCAATGACGTTTCCTACGGTGCTCGCGTCGCCTTCGACCAGCACTATGTCGAGAACTGGTCCTTCATCTTCGACCTGAAGATCCTCGTGCGCACGGTTCCGGCGGTGTTCTCCTCGCGCGGCAGCTACTGACGCCGGCAATTGGCGGCCCGACACTTCAAGCAAACCGCCACAGCAAAGGACGGCTCCTGGTGAAAGATATCCGCTTTATGTCGCGTCGCGCGCGCCTTCTGCGCGCCATCGCATGTCTGGCTCTCCTGACGATGGCGGGCATCACCGCTGCTGCCGCTTCGGATTCCTACCGGCTGGACGCGATGGACAAGCTGCGCATCCGTGTCGCCGAGTGGCAGAGCGCGGAAGGCGCTGTCCGCGACTGGGCGACGATTAGCGGCGACTATGGCGTAAGTCCGTCGGGCGACGTCTCGTTGCCGTTCATTGGCGAGCTCGCGGTGAAGGGCAAGACGACCGTCGAGGTGGCTGCCGCGATCGCCGCCGGCCTGCAGCAGAAGCTCGGCCTGCCCGACAAGCCCGAAGCTTCGGTAGAGATCTCGGAGTTCCGCCCACTGTTCCTTGCCGGCGACGTGCAGACGCCCGGCAAATATGCCTATGCGCCCGGCCTGACCGTCCTGAAGGCCTTGAGCCTCGGCGGCGGCCTGCGCCGCTCCGACAATGGCGGCCAGGGCGGGCCGCGCGACTTCATCATGGCGCAAGGCAATTACGACGTGCTGGTTGCGCAGCGAAACGGGTTGCTGGCGCGGCGCGCCAGGCTGGCTGCCGAAACCGAAGGCAAGGACCAGATCGACTTCCCCGAGGAATTGAACAAGACCGAACAGGGCCGCAAGCTGGTCAGCGACGAGAGCGCATTGATGGCGGCGCGCCAGAAGCGCCTGCGCCTGCAGCTGGGCGCGCTCGACGACCTCAAGAAGCTGCTCCAGTCCGAGATCGAAACGCTCGACCAGAAGATGGTCACGCAGAACCGGCAGCTCGAACTTTCGCGCACGGAACTGAAGAGCCTCGGCGAGCTCGCCGAAAAGGGTCTTGTCGTCAACCAGCGCATCCTGACGCTGGAACAGACGAATGCCGAGCAGGAAGGCAAGGCGCTCGACATGGAGACCGCCAGCCTGCGCGCCAAGCAGGACATCGCCAAGGCAACGCAGGACGCCATCAGCCTGCAGAACGACCGAGATACCGAGATCGCGCAGGATCGTCAGCAGACCGAGGCCGATCTCAGGGAAATGGACCTGAAGATGGGCATGTATTCCGGCCTGATGACCGAGGCTGTCGCGCGGGCACCCGATGCCGCCCGCAATCCGGCCAACGGCACCGCGCCGACCATTCGCTACGCCATCGTCCGCACCGACGCGGACGGCAAGACCGGCCAGGTCAGCGCCGACGAAAACACGCCGGTGCTGCCGGGCGACGTGGTCAAGATCGAGATCGCTGGCCCGAGCGTGACGTCCAACTGAGGGCCGTCATGTCGCCAATGACAGGCGCGGGCCGGCGCCGTGATGCGCTGTCGACGGCGGCGCTTCC
Organism: Mesorhizobium sp. YL-MeA3-2017; assembly: GCF_030814575.1. NCBI lineage: Bacteria > Pseudomonadati > Pseudomonadota > Alphaproteobacteria > Hyphomicrobiales > Phyllobacteriaceae > Mesorhizobium > Mesorhizobium sp. YL-MeA3-2017. The sequence goes on from NZ_JAUSVH010000001.1 coordinate 3,420,903, forward strand.
GCACACCGCCGGTCGCGCCATGGAAACCACGCCATGAAGATAGCCAAGGCCGCCCTCATCAGCCCCGACCGCAATTTCTGGTACGGCGCGCTGGCGGTTGCGCTGTCGATCTTCGTCTTTGCCTATTCGAGCCGCTTCGGCCAGGCCTCGATCATGGCCTTTTACGCCTGCTGGCTGCCGCTCATCCTTGTCGACTATCGGCGCGTGCTCGGCGACTACCGCCGCTTCTTGTGGATCATCGCTTTCGCGGTTCTTGCCTGCCTGTCGGTGTTCTGGTCGGCGGCGCCCGGCGTCACCGCGCGTGCCGCCCTGCAATTATTGTCGCATATCGTCTGCGCGCTGATCGCGGCCCGCACGGTTTCGGTGCGCACGCTGAACCTCGGCGCACTGGTCGGCATCCTGGCCGTGGTGCTGTTTTCGGTGGCCTTCGGCCAGTACAATTACGACCCGCTCGACGGCACTTACAGTTTTGTCGGGGCCTTCGGCTCGAAGAACCAGCTCGGCCTGTTTTCCTCGCTTGGCATCTATTTCGCCTTTACCGCCATCCTCGTCCTGCACGAGCGCGGCCCGTGGCGGCTTCTGGCGCTGGCTTGCGGCGTGCTCTGCGTCTACACGCTGCACGCCGCGCAATCGGCCACCTCGGTTCTGGCGATCGCGGCGACCCTTGCGCTGATGGTCTGCCTGAAGCTCGCCATGCTGTTTTCGCCGAAGACCCGCAAGGCGGCGCTGGTCGTCGGCGTCACGCTGGCGCTGGTCGCGGTTTTCGCCGCACTCAATCTCGGCGCCGCCGATCTTGTGCTGGGCGCTTTCGGCAAGGATTCGACGCTGACCGGCCGCACCTATCTGTGGTCGCAGGGCTGGGCGGCCGCTGCTGAAACTCCCTATTTCGGCGTCGGCTACCAGGCCTATTGGGTTCAGGGCTTCTCCGAGGCCGAGCGGCTGTGGGACGAGTTCTACATCGGCACCAGAAGCGGCTTCCATTTCCACAACACCTATATCGAGGTGCTGGTGGAGATGGGGGCGTTCGGCCTGGCCGCGCTGGCGCTGCTGATGCTGCGCGTGCCGTTCGGCCTGCTCTTGCGGCTCGTCGATGCCCGGCGCGATCCCGCCACTTTCACGCTTTTCGGCATCGCGGTGATGTTCCTCATCCGCTCCTTCGTCGAGGTCGATGTCATCAATCCTTATGTGGTCGGCTCCTTCCTCATTTATTACGCCGCCGGCCAACTCGCTTTGCCGCAGCGCGCTGGGCAGTCCGAGCCGGCGCCGCGCCTCGTGTTGCGGAACGCGACATGACCAGGCTCTACGGCGTACAATATCTGCGGGCGATTGCCGCCCTCGGCGTGGTCGTCTTCCACGCCGCCGAGCGCAACGGCAGCCATTTCACCATCGGCGCGGCCGGCGTCGACGTTTTCTTCGTCGTCAGCGGCTTCATCATGTGGGTGCTGGCCGAGACGCGGCAGCCGTCGCCGCTGACATTCCTGCGCGAACGCGCCGAACGCGTGGTGCCGCTCTATTGGGCGGCGACCGCGGTGATGGTCGCCGGCGGCCTGGTTGGGCTTTTCCCCAACATGCACCTCACCGCCTTCCATGTCGCGGCCTCGTTCGCCTTTGTCCCGCATGTCTCGCCGAGCGATGGCGGCACCTGGCCGGTGCTGGTGCAGGGCTGGACGCTGAACTACGAAATGTTCTTCTACCTGGTGTTCGCGGCGGTCCTGTTCCTGCCGCCGGCGCGACGTCTGCCGGCACTGGTGGCGATATTCGGCGCGCTCGTGTGCCTGGGTCTTTTGCTGCAGCCGGAAGGCGCAGCGCTGCGCACCTATACCAGCCCGCTGCTCGCCGAATTCCTGATCGGCATCGGCATTGGCAAATTATGGCTGGCGGGCGCCATGCCTCGGCCAGCGTTTGGTGCACTGCTTGTCGTCGCCGCGATCGCTGGCTTCGTGCTGGTCGCGGCCGGTCTTGCCGGTTTCAATCCGCTCGTGCTGGGCCCGCTGTCGGCGATGCTGCTTGTCGGCGTGCTGGCGCTGGAGCAGGGCAAGTGGCTCTTCCGCTTCATCCCGCTCGCTTATCTCGGCGACGCCTCTTATTCGATCTATCTGTGGCACACGCTGGCGATCTCGGTGGTCATGAAGGCGAGCGGGCTTCTGTCTCTGCCTGCCGCGACCGCCATTGCCCTGTCGATCGCCGCCGGCGTCGCCATCGGCATTGCCTGCCATGAATTCCTGGAAAAGCCGATCGCCGGCTATCTCAAAGCCCGCCGGCTTCGGCAGAAGGTCGGCTACGCCGTGTGAGTTGGCGGCCGGCTCCATCACACCGCCGTGGAATGGCGGGCGGGGCCGGCTGAGAGATAGGTATCGAAATGGGCGGCGATCGAGCGTACGAACGGTTTGGCCACTTCCGCGATATGAAAACGATCGCCGTCGAGGACAAAACCGCTCGATGGGTCGGCGGCGAGAAGCAGGGCATCTTCGAGAGCGCTTTTGGCGTCCGGCCCGAACCGGGCGCGCAGTTCAGTCCGCGAAAACGCGCAATCGCACATCAGCCGCTCGATGATCCAGGCGCGAACCCGGTCTTGTGGGGTGAAGGCGATGCCGCGCACCACGGCCAGCTCGTCTTTCCCCGCCATTTTTTGATATTCGCCGGTTGCCGGCATGTTCTGCACATAGCCTTGCGGCAGTCGGCCGATCGACGATGCGCCCAGCCCGATCAGGGCATCGGCCTCGTCGACCGTGTAACCCTGGAAGTTCCGCTTCAGCGAACCGTCGGCCAGCGCCAGCGCCATGCCATCTTCGGGCCGGGCGAAATGATCGAGCCCGATCGCCGCATAGCCGGCACCCGCGATCATTTCCGCCGACAATTGCAGTTGTGCCAACCGTTCGGTGGCGTCGGGGAGCGCCGTCTCGTCGATCAGCCGCTGATGTTTCTTGAACCAGGGCACATGTGCGTAGCCGAACAGCGCGATGCGGTCCGGCTGCAACGAAAGCGCCTTCTTCACGGTCTCAGTGAGCGAATGCCGGGTCTGATGCGGCAGGCCATAGAGCATGTCGAGATTGATCGAGCCGATGCCGCGGGCCCTGAGGTTCTCGACCACCCAGCGGGTTTTCTCGAAACTCTGCTCGCGATTGATCGCCTCTTGTACCTTCGGGTTGAAATCCTGCACGCCGAGGCTGGCGCGCGTCATCGCCATGCGTGCCAGCGCGTCGAAGCGCGCTTCGTCCATGTCGTTGGGGTCGATCTCGACGCTGACCTCGGCGTCGGCCCGGAAATGGAATGCGCCGCGCAGCGCCGCATTGAGCGTGATCATGTCGCGCGGGCTGAGCAAGGTGGGCGAGCCGCCGCCAAAGTGCAGGGCACTGATCGTGATGCCGCTGTCGAGCAGGGCGGCAACCGTTTCGATTTCCCTGAGCAGCGCGCCGACGTAGCGGCTGACGGGCGCATAGGACAGGGTCTGCTTGGTATGACAGGCGCAGAACCAGCAAAGCCGGTCGCAATAGGGAACATGCACGTAAAGCGACACGGCGCTTTTGACCGGAAGCGCCTGCAACCAGGCCTTGTAGGTGGCCGCCGACACGCTTGGGTGAAAATGCGGGGCGGTGGGATAGCTCGTATAGCGCGGCACGGGTGCGCGGTATCGACGCAGAAGCGCTTCTTGCACGGTGCCTCCGAAATCATGAGTTCGACACGCTGGCAACAATGGCGCATTGGCCGGCATTGGCCTTTGACCCAGATCAACTTGCGGTGGAGACAAACTGACGCGGGATTTCTCGAGCCGGAGGGGATAGAACAAGGGCATAGGCAAGGCGGGGTGCGAGTGGCATGAACCTGCGAGAAGATGTTCATACGGCGGGAATTCCGGTCCTGTGCCAGGCATGCGAGGCCCGGCATCGCGGTGTCTGCGGCGCGCTCGATCCGAACCAACTGGTGACGCTGGCGAAAGCCTCCTCGAAACAGACGATCGAAGCCGGAGCCGAACTGGTCGGCGATATGGAAACGGTCGATCACTATTCCAATGTGCTCGCCGGCGTGGTGAAGCTGACCAAGACCTTGTCCGACGGCCGCCAGCAGATTGTCGGCCTGCAATTCGCGCCGGACTTCCTCGGCCGCCCGTTCAAGTCGGAAAGTGCGGTCAATGCCGAAGCGGCGACGAATGTGTCGCTGTGCTCGTTTCCCAAAGGCGCCATCGAGCGGATGATGCGGGAGAGCCCGGGACTGGAGAACCGGCTGCTGCGGCAGACACTGAAAGAACTGGACGAGGCCCGGGACTGGATGGTGACGCTTGGCCGCAAGACCGCGGCGGAGAAAGTGGCCAGTTTCCTCCTGCTCATCGCAAATCATATTGATCCGAGCTCGGGCGACGAGGGGCGCGCGACAACGTTCGACCTGCCGCTGACCCGCGCGGCTATCGCCGACTTCCTCGGCCTGACCATCGAGACCGTCTCGCGGCAATTGTCCAAGCTGCGCGCCGAAGGTGTCATCTCGATCGAAAACAACCGCCATGTCAGCGTGGCGCGGCGCGATCGGCTGGAGGCAAGGGCCGGGCATTAAGGGGCGGGATAAAGTGGTCGGGGTAGATCGATAAACCGCAGCCTTCCCTAAGCGGCGTCCGCGTTTTGGAGCCTTTCCGCTCAACCCAGATCGCTTTCCAGCGAACAGCGACGATGCCAGAACCGGCCCAAGAACGCACTAGTCCCCCACAATCACCGGCAGTACATGCTCGCGTTCGAAGGCGATGTGGCGCCGCAGCGTTTCGAACAGGCCGCGCAACATGAAGCCGAACGCTTCGGGGTTCTCGATCGGCTTGCCGTGGCCGACCGCCAGCAGCACCTCCGTCACTTCGTCGGCAAAACTTTCGTCCTCGACATGTTCGACGCGTAGCCGGTGAAGGGTGGGGTCGGTGTCGCTCCGCCCGGTCGCACTGGCAAAGGCGGGGAAGATGACGTCGCCCTCGTAGTTGTGCGCGTCGCGCAGCATCGGCACCAGGATACTGGCGATACGCAGGCATTCGAGCCGGCACACAGCATCCGGCAAGGTGTCGGCGATCGTTTCCAGCGCCGCGCACAGCGTGAGCTTGTCTTCATGGATGCGCTGCATCTCCAAAGCGGGATGTCTCGACCGGTCTTGCCCCGGTATGGCCGCGAGCGGGCCAGGCGACGGGCCGACCGCGATGGATTTCAGGAATTGCTCGCACCGCACAGGTCAGCCTCTCCGCCTCTCGCCAGTCACGAAGGCTGACAAATCGAACCTCGGAAGGCTTTGACCTGGATCAAGGCAAAGCGTCGCGCGCTGGTGGAGATGAAGGCGTCAAGGAACGCATGGGGATGCGGGATCCGAAGCAACCAATCCATGGGGTCGCCCAATGAGATACGGCGCTGAAATTGTCTGGATGAGCCTGGCGACGTTCCTGGCGTTGCTGGGTGCCGGCTTTGCCGCCGACGATCTGTTCAGAGCGCATATGTGGGTGCTGTTCGCCGTATTGGCGATCGGCACGATCGTTCTGTTGCGCAATGTCAGTTTCGAGCCGGAGCAGCCGGTCGATCCGTCCACCTACATGGACGGGCCGATACGCTACGGCTCGGTCGCGACGGTGTTGTGGGCGGTCGTCGGCCTTCTGGCCGGCCTGGTCATTGCCATGCAGCTCGCCTATCCCGACCTCAATCTCGAGCCCTGGTTCAATTTCGGCCGCATGCGGCCGCTGCACACTTCGGCGGTCGTCTTCGCCTTCGGCGGCAACGCGCTGATGGCGACATCCTTCTATGTCGTGCAGCGTACCTGCCGCGCGCGCCTCTTCGGCGGCAATCTCGCCTGGTATGTGTTCTGGGGCTACCAGCTGTTCATCGTGATGGCGGCCACTGGTTACCTGCTCGGCATCACCCAGAGCCGCGAATATGCCGAGCCCGAATGGTATGTCGACGTGTTCCTCACCGTCGTCTGGGTCGCCTATCTCGTTGTGTTCCTGGGCACGATCCTGAAGCGCAAGGAACCGCATATCTACGTCGCCAACTGGTTCTATCTGTCCTTCATCGTCACCATCGCGATGCTGCATGTGGTCAACAATCTGGCGGTGCCGGTCTCCTTCGTCGGATCGAAAAGCTATTCGCTGTTTTCGGGTGTGCAGGACGCGCTGACCCAATGGTGGTACGGCCACAACGCGGTGGGCTTCTTCCTGACCGCCGGCTTCCTAGGGATGATGTATTATTTCATCCCCAAGCAGGTGAACCGGCCGGTCTATTCCTACCGGCTGTCGATCATCCACTTCTGGGCGCTGATCTTCCTCTATATCTGGGCGGGTCCGCACCATCTCCATTACACCGCGCTGCCTGACTGGGCGCAGACGCTGGGCATGGTCTTTTCGATCATGCTGTGGATGCCGTCCTGGGGCGGCATGATCAACGGCCTGATGACGCTGTCGGGCGCCTGGGACAAGCTGCGCACCGACCCGATCGTGCGCATGATGGTGACGGCGGTCGCCTTCTACGGCATGTCGACCTTCGAGGGGCCGATGATGTCGATCAAGGCGGTCAACTCGCTGTCCCACTACACCGACTGGACCATCGGCCACGTGCATTCCGCCGCCCTTGGCTGGGTCGGGCTGATCTCCTTCGGGGCGGTCTATTTCATGGTGCCGCGCCTGTGGAACCGCGAGCGGCTCTATTCGGTGCGCATGGTCAACTGGCACTTCTGGCTGGCGACGCTGGGCATCGTTGTCTACGCGGCCGTCATGTGGGTGTCGGGCATCATGCAGGGCCTGATGTGGCGCGAATACGACGAGCAGGGCTTCCTGGTCTATTCCTTCGCCGAGTCCGTCGCAGCCATGCACCCCTATTACGTGACGCGCGCACTCGGCGGCGGGCTCTATCTGGCCGGCGCGCTGGTGATGGCCTGGAACATCTTCATGACCATACGCGGCCATCTGCGCGAGGAAGCCCCGACGACGGGCGTCGCTCCCGCTTTGCAGCCGGCCGAATAGGAGTTCCCAAAAATGTCTCTCCTGGACAAACACGCCCTCATCGAGCGCAACGCCACGCTCCTGCTCGTCGGCTCCTTCCTGGTCGTCACCATCGGCGGCATCGTCGAGATCGCCCCGCTGTTCTATCTCCAGAACACCATCGAGAAGGTCGAGGGCATGCGCCCCTACTCGCCGCTGGAGCTGGCGGGGCGCAACATCTACGTCCGCGAAGGCTGCTATCTGTGCCACAGTCAGATGATCCGCCCCTTCCGCGACGAGGTCGAGCGCTACGGGCATTACAGCCTGGCCGCGGAGTCCATGTACGACCATCCCTTCCAATGGGGATCGAAGCGAACCGGTCCGGATCTCGCCCGCGTCGGCGACCGCTATTCCAACGAATGGCATGTCCAGCATCTGAGCGACCCGCGCTCGGTGGTGCCGGAATCGATCATGCCCCGCTACGCCTTCCTGAAGGACGTGCCGCTGTCGCCGAAGGGCTTCTCCACGCAACTGGTTGCCAATGTCGATGTCGGCGTTCCCTACACCAAGGACATGATTGCCAATGCCGAGGCCGACCTGATCGCGCAGGCCGATCCGAACGCCGATACGTCGGGCCTCACCAAGCGCTATCCGAAGGTGAAGGTTGGCGATTTCGACGGCAATCGAAGCCAGGTGACCGAGATGGACGCGCTGGTTGCCTATCTGCAGATGCTCGGCACGCTGGTCGATTTCTCGACCTATGACGATGCCGCCGGTTACCGCTGACGGAGTCGCACCATGGAAACCTACACCGCCATGCGTCATTTCGCCGACAGCTGGGGCCTGCTGGCCATGGCCGTATTCTTCGTCGGCGCCGTGCTCTTCACCCTTCGTCCGGGCAGCCGAAAGCAGGCTGATGCCGCCGCCAGGATCCCACTCGAGGACGACACGCCATGACCGACAAGCACATAGATGATGTCTCCGGCGTCGCCACCACCGGCCACGAATGGGACGGCATTCGCGAACTCGACAATCCGATGCCGCGCTGGTGGCTGTGGACCTTCTACGCCACCATTGTCTGGGCGATCGCCTACACGGTCGCTTATCCGGCATGGCCGCTGCTGACCTCCGCAACCAAGGGCGTGCTCAACTATTCGAGCCGCGGCGAGATCAAACAGGAAATGGCCGCGGCCGGCGCCGCCCAGGAAAAATACCTGGCCGCGATCCAGTCGAAGACGGTCGCCGAGATCGATGCCGACGAGAAGCTGCGGGAATTCGCTTCGGCGGCGGGCGCCGCTACATTTCGCGTCAACTGCGTCCAGTGCCACGGCTCGGGCGCGCAAGGCTCACCGGGCTTCCCCAACCTCAATGACGACGAGTGGCTATGGGGCGGTTCCGCCGAACAGATCTACAAGACGATCACCCACGGCATCCGCTTTGCCGACGATTCCGACACCCACACCTCCGAGATGCCGCCATTCGGCGACGTGCTCAATGCCGGGCAGATCACTGATGTCAGCATCTATGTCGCGAGCCTGTCCGGGCCGGTCAGCGATGCGTCCCGGGTGGCCGACGGTGCCAAGGTCTACACCGACAATTGCGCGGCCTGCCATGGCGGCGATGCCAGGGGCAACCGCGATCTCGGCGCGCCGAACCTGACCGACGCGATCTGGCTCTACGGCTCCGGCGAGCGGGCGATCGCCGCGCAGGTGCGGGCGCCGAAGAATGGCGTCATGCCGGCCTGGGGCGCTCGCCTCGGCGACGTCAAGGTCAAGGAATTGTCGGTCTACGTGCATTCGCTGGGCGGCGGAGAATAGAGACTTGCAAAGGGGGACATTCTCCCCGCCCGGCGACGGGGCCCGTCTCATGGCGGCGGGCCCCGACATGCATCGAGCGGGCCCGGTCTTGACCTGGGTCAAGGCGGGTCGCGCCTCGAAGATGCAAGTACGATTGCTGGAACAGCAAACGAGCGCATGTCATGCTTGATATCGGGCAGGTTGAAACGCTGGAGGCGGAGGCGGTCAATTCCGCCAAGGTCCGCCAGCCCCTCTATGCGTCGCGCAGGAAGATATTTCCCAAGCGCGCTGCCGGGCGTTTCCGCTCCTTCAAATGGATCGTCATGGCGGTCACGCTGGGCATCTATTATCTGACGCCGTGGCTGCGCTGGGACCGTGGTCCCTACGCGCCCGACCAGGCCGTTCTGATCGACCTCGCCAACCGTCGCTTCTATTTCTTCTTTATCGAAATCTGGCCGCAGGAATTCTTCTTCGTAGCCGGCCTTTTGGTGATGGCGGGCATCGGCCTGTTTCTCATCACCTCCACCGTCGGCCGCGCCTGGTGTGGCTACGCCTGCCCGCAGACCGTCTGGGTCGACCTCTTCCTCGTGGTCGAGCGCGCCGTCGAGGGCGACCGCAATGCGCGCATCAAACTCGACGAGAGCCCGTGGACGGCCCGCAAATCGGTGCTGCGGCTGACCAAGCACGCCATCTGGCTGTTGATCGCGGTCGCCACCGGCGGCGCCTGGATCTTCTATTTCGCCGATGCGCCGACGCTGTTGGCCGACGTCGTGACCGGTCAGGCCGCGGCCGTTGCCTACATCACCGTCGCCGTTCTCACCGCCACGACTTATGTCTTCGGCGGGCTGATGCGTGAGCAGGTCTGCACCTATATGTGCCCGTGGCCGCGCATCCAGGCGGCGATGCTCGACGAGAATTCGCTGACAGTCACCTATAATGACTGGCGCGGCGAGCCGCGTTCGCGCCATGCCAAGAAGGCGGCCGCCGCCGGCCACAGCATCGGCGACTGCGTCGACTGCAACGCCTGCGTCGCCGTCTGCCCGATGGGCATCGATATTCGCGACGGCCAGCAGCTCGAATGCATCACCTGCGCGTTGTGCATCGACGCTTGCGACGGCGTCATGGACAAGATCGGCAAGGAACGCGGCCTGATCTCCTATGCGACGCTGAACGACTACAACGCCAATATGGCGCTCGCCACCGGCAACGGCGCGCATGTGCCCGATCCGGCTTCGATACGGCAGGCTGACGGGCGCCTGTCTGAAAAGGTCGCGCAGTTCCATCCCGGCAAGATCTTCAGGCCGCGCACCTTCATCTACACCGCCGTCTGGGCGCTGATCGGCCTTGCCATGCTCTACGCGCTCATGACCCGCGAGCGGTTGCAGCTCAATGTCCTGCACGACCGCAACCCGCAATTCGTCGTTTTGTCGGATGGGGCGATCCGCAACGGCTACACGGTGAAACTGCTCAACATGATCCCCGAGCCGCGCACCATCCAGCTCTCGGTCGACGGCTTGCCGGATGCTGCCATCACCGCGGTCGGTGTCGAGCAGATCGAGGCGGAACCGCTGGCGATCGAGGTCGAACCGGACAGGTTGAGATCGGTCAAGGTCTATGTGCGGCTGCCGCGCGATCGCGTCGCCGGCACGAACACCGTCTTCCGGTTCGTCGCCAAGGATGCCGCCGGCGCCGAAACAGCCAGCTACGCCGCCACTTTCATCGCTCCGGAGGCATCAAGATGACGACGCGCCGCCATTCGCCTCGCGAGTTCACCGGCTACCACATGCTGGCACTCATCCTCGCCTTCTTCGGCGTCATCATCGCCGTCAATCTGACGATGGCGACGCTGGCGCGGACGAGCTGGACGGGACTGGTCGTGCAAAACACCTATGTCGCCAGCCAGGAGTTCAACCGCAAGGCCGAGGAGGGACGCGCGCAGGCGGCGCTGCATTGGCAGGGCAAGCTGACGCTGGCGGACGGCACCCTTCGCTACGAACTTGCCGACGCCGCGGGCAAGGCGATCTTGCCCACGGGCGTGAAAGTGGCATTCCGCCATCCCGCCTATGACGCGGAAGACCGGGTGATCGACCTCGTTCGCCAGGCGGATGGAGGCTTCAGTTCGCAACAGACCATAAGCGACGGCGTCTGGATCGTTGAGGTCGACGCCCAAACCGGGCGCGAGCGTCCCTATCGGCAGGTGCGGCGTGTGATCGTGCGCAACGGAGCGATCGAATGAGCTGCTGTGCGCCGGGCGCCGAATCCGCGCTCGATCTGGATCGCGACGCCAGTGCCGACCCGTCGGACGATGAGATCAGGCTGGCCAGCCGCTCACTTGGCGGCGGGCTGTCGCAGGTCGATCTCGCCGTTCCCGGCGTGCATTGCGCCGCCTGCATCCGTTCGGTCGAAGGCGGCCTGCGGAAACTGCCGGGAGTGGTTGGCGCGCGCGTCAATTTGTCGACCCGGCGTGTATCGGTTCGCTTTCGCGAGGGTGAGGTGCCGCCTCTAGTGGCGTCGCTCGCCGGGCTGGGCTACGAAGCGCATCTGTTCGATGCCGAAGGCGGCGACGGCAAGGACCCTATCCTTGCCGAACTCATCCGCGCCGTCGCCGTGGCCGGTTTCGCCGCCGGCAACATCATGCTTTTGTCGGTTTCGGTGTGGTCCGGAGCGACGGACGCCACGCGCGACCTGTTCCACTGGATCTCGGCGTTGATCGCCATTCCCGTTCTGGTCTTTGCCGGCCGCATCTATTTCCGCTCGGCCTGGAACGCGCTTCGCCATGGCCGCATGAACATGGATGTGCCGATCGCCGTCGGCGTCGGCCTCGCCTATGGCATGAGCCTTTACGAAACGATCAATCACGGCCCGCACGCCTATTTCGACGCCTCGGTATCGTTGCTGTTCTTCCTGCTAATCGGCCGCACGCTCGACCATGTCATGCGCGAAAAGGCACGCACCGCCGTTTCCGGCCTGAGGCGGCTGGCCGCGCGCGGCGCCATGGTGATCGCCAAGGACGGCAGCCACATTTATGTGCCGGTCGAGGAGATCGCCGAGGGTGACATGCTTCTTTTGGCAGCGGGCGAACGCGTGCCGGTCGACGCGCGTGTCGTGAAAGGTGCCTCCGAGGTCGATCGCTCGCTGGTCAGTGGCGAAAGCGAGCCGGAAGCGGTGCGCGAGGGTTCGCTGCTGCAGGCGGGCGCGCTCAATCTTACCGGCGCTTTGACCGTGGAAGCGATCGCCGCCGCAAAGGATTCCTTCCTGGCCGAGATGGTGCGCCTGATGGAGGTCGCCGAAGGTGGCCGCGCGCGCTACCGCCGCATCGCCGACCGCGCGTCGGCGCTCTATTCGCCCGTGGTCCATTTGACGGCGCTGTTGACCTTCGCCGGCTGGATGCTGGCCTCCGGCGACTGGCACCGCTCGATCACCATCGCCATTGCCGTCCTCATCATCACCTGCCCCTGCGCGCTTGGCCTCGCCGTGCCGATCGTGCAGGTGGTGGCGGCGCGCCGGCTGTTCGAGAACGGCATCATGGTCAAGGACGGTTCGGCGATGGAACGGCTCGCCGTCATCGACACGGTCGTCTTCGACAAGACCGGGACGCTGACCCTAGGCGCGCTGCGGCTGACCAATGGCGGCGAGATCGCGCCGGTCGACATGACTGTCGCGGCGCAGCTGGTGGCGCATTCCCGCCATCCCGTCGCGCGCGCCATCGTGCAGGCCAATCAAGACGGCTCCCCGCGGTCCGGTCCATTCGATACGGTCACCGAAGTTCCCGGCTACGGGCTGGAGGCGCAAATCGACGGTTCGGTCTGGCGGTTGGGCCGCGCGCAATGGGCGCTTGGCGATGCGGCAGGCGCGGCGGACGATGGCACCGTGCTTGCCCGCGACGGTGTCCTGCGGGCGCGCTTTGTCTGCGAGGACCAGCTGCGCGCCGGCGCCACAGGCACGGTGAGTGACCTGTTGGGCCAAGGCCTCGCGGTCGAGATGCTGACCGGCGACCATCGGCGTAACGCCGAAGCGACTGCAGCACAGGCCGGCATCGCCAACTATCGTTTCGGCATGCTGCCCGGCGAGAAAGTGGCGCGGATCGCCGAACTCGCGAAGGATGGCCACGAGGTGCTGATGGTGGGTGACGGCTTGAACGATGCCCCCGCGCTCGCTGCTGCCCGCGTCTCGATGGCGCCGGCCACCGCCGCCGATGTCGGTCGCAACGCTGCTGATTTCGTTTTCCTGCGCGAAAGCCTGTCGGCGATCCCCTTCGCGCTGGACATCTCTCGTAAGGCCGGCCGGTTGATCCGCCTGAATCTCGCTTTCGCCATCGCCTATAATTTCGTTGCCGTGCCCATCGCCGTGCTCGGCTATGTCACGCCGCTGATCGCGGCGATCGCCATGTCGTTGTCGTCGATCATCGTCGTCGCCAACGCCATGCGGTTGCATGGCGGGCGTTCGGTTGTCGCGGGCGAGGGGCGGACCGCTGCTCCGGCGATGGTCGGATTGGCCGAAAGGTCCGCCTCATGAGCAACCTTGTCGTGCTGATCCCGGTTGCGCTCTTTCTCGGCGGGCTCGGCCTTGCCGCCTTCCTGTGGGCGCTGCGCAGCGGTCAGTACGACGATATCGAGGGCAGCGCCGAACGCATCCTCATCGATGAGGATGGTGCCGATCGGAGCTAACGACAGGTGCCGGACGCGCCCGTTTGGCCCGTCACAGGCGAAGATACGGAGGCTCAGATGTTGCGTCAGGCGCTATTGCGCGCCGTTGAACACCAGCTTCGCCTTGTCGGACGAAGGGGAAAGGGCCCGTTGCAACAGGGTTTCGACATGGGCGTTGCGCTGGCGTGCGGTATCGGCCCCCATCACCACGATGACGAAGCGTTTGCCGTCGGCGTCGTAGGAGGTGACGATGTTGAAGCCGGAGGCGCGGATATAGCCGGTCTTGATGCCGTCGACGCCGCGCACACGCCCCAGCATGTCGTTGTGGCCGCGCACCAGCTTGCCACGGAACATGAAGTCGGAGGCGGAGAAGTAGTGATAGTGCTGCGGGAAACGCGCCCTGAGCGCCAGTCCCAGCACCGCCATGTCGCGCGCCGTGGTCTGCTGGCCATCGTCAGGCAGGCCCGATGCATTGCGGAATGTGGTCGCACGCATGCCGATCTGGCGCGCCTTGGCGGTCATGGTGCCGGCGAAAGCTTCTTCGCTGCCGCCCAGATATTCCGCCACCGAGACGGCGACGTCATTGGCGGATTTCACCACCAGCGCCCGGATGGCGGAATCGACGTCGATCGTCTCGCCCGGCCGGAAGCGCAGCTTGGTCGGCGGCTGCGAGGCGGCATTGGCCGAGACCGGTATCTGCGTCTGCTTGGTGACGCGGCCGCTCTCCAAGGCTTCGAACAGCAAATAGAGCGTCATCATCTTGGTCAGCGAGGCCGGAAAACGCGGCGTCGTCGAATTGGCCTCGAACAGCGTGCCGCCGGTTTTGGCGTCGACCACGATGGCGGCATATTTTTGCGCGGGAGCCGGCACGGCCAGCAGCTGTTCGGGCGGCGTCGCCGTCGTACAGCCGGCCACGAACGTCACGATGGCGAGCGCGTAGATGCATTTCTGGGCGAGGGCGAACAGGCGCGAAACGGGCTGGGAGGGCATTTCCAAGGGCGGGAAGACGTTGCTGAGATCGCCGGACCCTATCCTAGCCCGTTGTCCACGTCCATTTGGTTTGCTGGGTTATCACCGGCCGTTGTATGGTGAGGGCGGTATCTTTCCGGCCGCGACAGGCAGTGGAAAAGCCACAACGCAGAATGCTTGCGTGCCGGGCGACCTGTTCTTATATACGCCGCAACCGTGCGGCCCGCCCCTGAAGGCGGTCTGGCGCGGAATTTCTGTGAACAGGGGCTTTCGCCGGAACGCCTGACAGGGTCCTTGAAAGCCTGCTTAGTGGAGAGACTAGACAAGATGGCAAAAGTAATCGGCATCGACCTGGGAACAACCAATTCCTGCGTCGCCGTCATGGACGGCAAGGACGCCAAGGTCATTGAAAACGCGGAAGGCGCGCGCACCACGCCTTCGATCGTCGCCTTCAGCGGCGACGGCGAACGCCTCGTCGGCCAGCCGGCCAAGCGCCAGGCGGTCACCAACCCTGAAAACACCGTCTTCGCGGTCAAGCGCCTGATCGGCCGTCGCTACGACGATCCGGTCACCGCCAAGGACAAGAAGCTCGTCCCCTACGAGATCGTCAATGGCGACAACGGCGACGCCTGGGTCCATGCCGGCGGCAAGAACCAGTCGCCCAGCCAGATCTCGGCAATGATCCTGCAGAAGATGAAGGAAACGGCGGAAGCCTATCTCGGCGAGAAGGTCGAGAAGGCGGTCATCACCGTTCCGGCCTATTTCAACGACGCCCAGCGCCAGGCCACCAAGGATGCCGGCAAGATCGCCGGCCTGGAAGTGCTGCGCATCATCAACGAGCCGACCGCGGCAGCCCTTGCCTACGGCCTCGACAAGAAGGACGGCAAGACCATCGCCGTCTACGACCTTGGCGGCGGCACCTTCGATATCTCCGTGCTCGAAATCGGCGATGGCGTCTTCGAGGTGAAGTCGACCAATGGTGACACCTTCCTCGGCGGCGAAGACTTCGACATGCGCCTGGTCGAATACCTGGCGGCCGAGTTCAAGAAGGAACAGGGCATCGACCTGAAGAACGACAAGCTTGCCCTGCAGCGCCTCAAGGAAGCCGCTGAAAAGGCCAAGATCGAGCTGTCGTCCTCGGCCCAGACCGAAATCAACCTGCCCTTCATCACCGCCGATGCTTCCGGTCCGAAGCACCTGACCTTGAAGCTGACCCGCGCCAAGTTCGAATCGCTCGTGGATGATCTCATCCAGCGCACCGTCGAGCCGCTCAAGGCGGCGCTGAAGGATGCGGGCCTCAAGGCCGGCGAGATTGACGAGGTCGTTCTGGTCGGCGGCATGACCCGCATGCCGAAGGTCCAGGAAGTTGTGAAGCAGTTCTTCGGCAAGGAGCCGCACAAGGGCGTCAACCCGGATGAAGTCGTCGCTCTCGGCGCCGCCATCCAGGCCGGCGTTCTGCAGGGCGACGTCAAGGACGTGCTGTTGCTCGACGTGACCCCGCTGTCGCTGGGCATCGAGACGCTGGGTGGCGTGTTCACCCGCCTGATCGAGCGCAACACCACGATCCCAACCAAGAAGAGCCAGGTGTTCTCGACCGCCGAGGATTCGCAGAGCGCGGTGACCATCCGCGTCTTCCAGGGCGAGCGTGAAATGGCGGCCGACAACAAGATGCTCGGCCAGTTCGACCTGGTCGGCATTCCGCCGGCGCCGCGTGGCGTGCCGCAGATCGAGGTGACCTTCGACATCGACGCCAACGGCATCGTCAACGTCTCGGCCAAGGACAAGGGCACCGGCAAGGAGCACCAGATCCGCATCCAGGCATCTGGCGGTCTCTCCGACGCCGACATCGAGAAGATGGTCAAGGACGCCGAGGCCAATGCCGAGAGCGACAAGAAGCGCAAGGCGCTGGTGGAAGCCCGCAACCAGGCCGAAGCCCTGGTCCATTCGGCTGAGAAGTCGCTGAAGGATTATGGCGATAAGGTTTCGGAGGCAGACCGCACCGCGATCGCCGACGCCATCGCCGCGCTGAAGACCGCCGCCGAAGGCGACGACGCCGCCGAGATCGAAGCCAAGAGCCAGACGCTCACCGAAGCCTCGATGAAGCTCGGCCAGGCCATGTACGAGGCTTCGCAGAAGGAAGCCGCCGAGGCCGACGCCAAGGCGGACGCTGCCAAGGACTCGGATGTAGTCGACGCCGATTTCGAGGAAATCGACGAGAACGACGACAAGAACAAGAAGAAGTCGGCCTAAGTGGCCTGACGGCCCAAAATTCAGAAAAGCCCGGCGCCAAGCCGGGCTTTTTTGCAACCATGCACTGGAAAATTGCGGCGTCTCCTTGCCGGTACTGGCATTGCCACCGCATCGTTACTAAATCGGAGATCAGTCTTCTTTAGTTGACTGGTCAAAACAATGCGCAAGGACGTTGGCTGTTGCTTGAGCCATTAGTCAGCGGGATTGGAACAGGCTCTCGATGAAAGCTGATTTCTACGAAACGCTCGGCGTGCAAAAAAGCGCCGACGAGAAGGAACTCAAGAGCGCCTTCCGCAAGCTCGCTATGCAGTTCCATCCCGATCGCAACCCGGGCGATGCGGCTTGCGAGCACAAGTTCAAGGAAATCAACGAAGCCTACGAGACGCTGAAGGACCCGCAGAAGCGCGCGGCCTATGACCGTTTCGGCCACGCCGCCTTCGAAAATGGCGGCATGAATGGCGCCGGTGCCGGCTTTGGAGCCGGCGGCTTCGCCGACATCTTCGAGGATATCTTCGGCGAGATGATGGGCGGCGGCCGCCGTCGCTCGTCCGGCGGGCGCGAGCGTGGCGCCGACCTGCGCTACAATATGGAAATCAGCCTGGAAGAGGCCTTTGCCGGCAAGACCGCGCAGATCCGCGTGCCGACATCGCTGTCCTGCACCGATTGTTCGGGTACGGGCGCCAAGCCCGGCACGCAGCCGGTCACCTGTTCGATGTGCCACGGCCACGGCAAGGTGCGGGCGAGCCAGGGCTTCTTCTCGATCGAACGCACCTGCCCGCAGTGCCAGGGCCGCGGCCAGACTATCAAGGACCCGTGCCCGAAATGCGCCGGCCAGGGCCGTGTCACCGAGGAGCGCTCGCTGTCGGTCAACATCCCGGCCGGTATCGAGGACGGCACCCGCATCCGGTTGGCCGGCGAAGGCGAGGCCGGGCTGCGCGGCGGTCCGACGGGCGATCTCTACATTTTCCTCGCCATCAAGCCGCATGAATTCTTCCAGCGCGACGGCGCCGACCTCTATTGCAAGGTGCCGATCTCGATGACGACGGCCGCCCTCGGCGGCTCCTTCGAGGTGGCGACGCTTGACGGTTCGCAGACCCGCGTGAAAGTGCCGGAAGGCACCCAGAACGGCCGCCAGTTCCGGCTCAAGGGCAAGGGCATGCCAGTGCTGCGCCAGACGCAGATCGGCGACCTCTATATCCAGACAGCGGTCGAGACGCCGCAGAGCCTGACCCGGCGCCAGCGAGAACTGCTCGAGGAGTTCGAACAGCTTTCGTCCAAGGAGAACAGCCCGCAGTCGAGCGGCTTCTTCACGCGGATGAAGGATTTCTTCGAATCCTTCAGCGAGCGTTGAGGGCGACAAATTCTGTCTTGTCCACGACATTGGTGGGCGGATACCTTGTCTACCCCGGCGTAACTGGTAAGTAGCGTCTGAACAGTGGGTTCCGGGGGGAGCCGGTCGGGAGAGCTTGATGGGAAGAGGTCCGGGACTGAGGAAGTCGCTCGCTGAAAAGTTCGACGACGAGCTGAAATTCTTCAAAGGGTGGATCGACAAGCCGAAAACCGTCGGTTCCATCGTGCCGACCAGTTCGGTCACCGCGCGCAAGATGGCCTCGATCGTCAATCCGGACTCCGGGCTGCCGGTGCTCGAGGTCGGGCCTGGCACCGGTGTCATCACCCGCGCCATCCTGGCGCGCGGGATCAAGCCGCAGAACCTCTACGCCGTTGAATATTCGACCGATTTCGTGCGCCATCTGCGCACGCTCTATCCCGGCGTGAACGTCATCGAGGGCGATGCCTTCAATCTCGACGCGACGCTGGGCGAGCACAAGGACGTTGTCTTCGATTCGGTGGTGACGGGCGTGCCGCTGCTCAATTTCCCGGTCGACCAGCGCATCCGCTACATCGAGAGCCTGCTCGACCGCATCCCGGCCGGCCGGCCGATCGTGCAACTGTGCTATGGCCCGCTGTCGCCGATCCCGCCCGGTCGTGGCAACTACACGGTGGAGCACTTCCATTTCGTGCTGCGCAACATTCCGCCGACCCGGCTCTGGATCTACCGCCGTCCGGCCAGGAACTGAGATCGGTCTTGGCGTTGATTTGTGCCTCGCTTCGCCATAGGAAGGCGAAGGAGGCAGTCGCCTGATGATCCCCAAAATTCTCGTCTTCGCGGGTTCGGTCCGTAGCGGCGCGTTCAGCGGCAGGACCGCCGACGCAGCGCAGAAGGCGCTGGCCTTGCAGGGCGCCGACGTGACCCGCATTTCGCTGGCTGATTATCCGATGCCGATCTTCGACGAGGATCTGGAGCGGGAAGAGGGCATCCCCGAAAACGTCATGAAGCTGGCGCGCATGATTGGCGCGCATGACGGGCTGCTCATCGCCACGCCGGAATATAACGGGTCGCTGCCGCCGCTGCTCAAGAATGCCATCGACTGGGTAAGCGTGGTCAGGCATGACGGCGGCCGGCAGTTGAAGCCGCTGGCCGGCAAGGCGGTGGCGCTGTGCTCGTCGTCAAAGGGCCAACATGCCGGCGTGCGCGCCATCAACCATCTGCGCGCGGTGCTGGTACGCTGCCATATGGAGATCGTGACGCCGGAATGCTCGGTGCCGAACGGGGGCAGCGCTTTCGATGCAGAAGGCGGTTTCGCCGACGAGCGGTTGCGCCATGCCATGGATATCGTTGCGCAGGTTCTGATCGAACGCGCCCGAATGCTGTCAGCCAGGGGAGACATATGAGCGATATGCGCGACAAGCTGATCGTCGGCCTCGACCTTCCGACCCTGACCGAGGCCGAGAAGGCGGTGCGCGAACTGGGCGACACCGTCTCCTTCTACAAGATCGGCTACCAGCTCGCCTTTGCCGGCGGGCTCGACTTCGCCCGCGAGCTTGCCGAGGACGGCAAGAAGATCTTCCTCGACATGAAGCTGCTCGACATCGACAACACCGTGGCCAAGGGCGTCGAGAACATCGTCAAGATGGGCATGACCATGCTGACGCTTCACGCCTACCCCAAGGCCATGCGCGCGGCGGTGGAGGCGGCCAAGGGCAGCAATCTGTGCCTGCTGGCGGTGACGGTGCTGACCTCGATGAACGAGCAGGACGTCATCGACGCCGGTTATGAATATGACCCGCATACGCTTGTGCTGCGCCGCGCCGAACAGGCGCTGACCGCCGGCATGGGTGGCATTGTCTGCTCGGCCGAGGAAGCATCGGCGGTGCGCAAGATCGTCGGTCCGGCGATGGCGGTGGTGACGCCGGGCATCCGCCCCGTGGGCTCCGACCGTGGCGACCAGAAGCGCGTGGTGACGCCGGCGGATGCGATCCGCAACGGCTCCAGCCATCTCGTCGTGGCACGCCCGATCGTCGCGGCATCGAACCGCAAGGCCGCGGCCGAGGCGATCCTGGCGGAGATGCGCTCGGCCTGAGCCTTTGGCCCACAAACTTGGCGACGAAGTGGATCACCGCTTTGACGCAAGGGCTTGCGCAACGGCGGTAACTCGGCTCTGACTTGGATGAAACCGCATCTGGACGGCGCGGCGGAGAGCGAGGAGAAGCAGATGCCCAAGGGATATTGGATCGCCCGCGTCGATGTGCGCGATGCGGAGGGTTACAAGGCCTATGTCGAGGCCTCGAAGCTTGCCTTCGACCGGTTTGGCGCGAAGTTCCTGGCGCGCGGCGGCCAGCACGAAAAGGCCGAAGGGCAGGGCCGCGGCCGCAATGTCATCATCGAATTCGAATCGCTGCAGGTAGCGCATGACTGCTACCATTCGCCCGAATATCAGCGTGCCGTGGCCATCCGCCAAAAGGTGGCGGACGGCGAGATCGTTCTGGTCGAAGGGGTCTGACGCCGTCGCCGGTCAGGCGACAAGGTCCGGCACAGGCCCGATATAACGCGATTGCGGGCGCATCAGACGGCCCGTCGCCAGCTGTTCGCGCGCATGCGCGATCCAGCCGGCCGTGCGTCCGGCCGCGAAGACGCAGGTAAAAGCCTCTTCCGGGAACCCCGCCGCCTCGAGCAGCAGCGCGGTGTAGAACTCGACATTGGTCTGCAGGACACGATCGGGCTTGGCGCGCTTCAGCGCGGCAAGCGCTGCCTGCTCGACCGTTTCGGCGAAAGCCAGGCGGCGTCCGGCCTCGCCATCGGGACCGAGCCGGCGCACCACGCTCTTCAGCACGTCGGCGCGCGGGTCGCGTACACGGTAGATGCGGTGGCCAAAGCCCATGATGCGGCGGCCTGCGGCCAGTTCCTTTGAGATCCAGCCGGCGGCGTCGCCGGAGGCGGCGATGGCATCCAGCATGGCGATGACCGGGCCGGGCGCGCCGCCATGCAGAGGGCCTTTCAAGGCGCCAAGCCCCGCGAGTGTCGCGGAGGTCAGGCCGGCCTGGGTCGAGGCCACCACGCGCGCGGCAAAGGTCGAGGCGTTGAGGCCATGATCGCAGACCGTGACGAGATAGGCGTCGAGCGCAGCCGCCAGTTCCGGTTTCGCCGGTTTGCCGGCCAGCATGCGCAGCATGTCGGCGGCATGGGAGGCCTTGGCATCGGGCGCGACCGTCGTTTTGCCCTGGCGCAGCCGCAGCAATGCGGGGGTCAACACCGCAGGCGCCGCGACCAGCCTCAGTGCATCGTCCAATGTGGCGCCGTCCGGCATCAGCGCTGTGCCGGCGCGCATGCCGTCATAGACATCCAATTTGGCAAGGGTCGGCAGCAGCGGGGCGATCCGCTCGAACACCTCGACGCGTGCCTGGCCAAGCCGCGCCGCCAGTTCCTTCGCATCCGGCAGGTCAGCGAAGAAGCCGTCGAACAGAAGGTGCACCGCACCGGCGAAGTCGCGGTGGCCGGCAAGGTCGCGTAGGGCATAGCCCCTTATGGTGAGATGGCCGCCGAGGCCGTCGACCTCGGATAGCACGGTTTCGGCTGCAATCACGTCGTCGAGCCCGCTTGTCATCGTCCGTCTCCTTGATCGTTGTTCGAGACGAGATAATGCTGCTATTGATTGTCATCAATCTTGATCAAGAGAATCAATATGAATGCCTGGCTGACCCGGGACGAAGCGCTGGACAGGCTGGGCGTGCGGCCGCAGACCCTTTACGCCTATGTCAGTCGCGGCCAGATCGGCATGCGGCCCGATCCGGCAGATCCGCGCCGCAGCCTCTATCGTTCCGAGGACATCGCTGCTCTGACCACGCGCCGCGCCCGCGGTCGGCGGGTTTCGGCGATCGCCGAAAGCGCGGTGGCCTGGGGCGAACCGGTTTTCGCCACCGCCATTTCCACGGTGATCGGCGGTCGGCTGATCTATCGCGGCAAGGATGCGGTGGAGTTTTCCCGTACAGCGACACTGGAGGAAGCGGCGCGCCTTTTGTGGGCGGCCGATGGTCCGGCGCGTTTCGCGACATCGGGCGCTCCGACCGAGACGGGCCTCGCCCAGGCTTTCGCCGTGCTCGCGGCCTTGGCCGCGAAGGGACAGCCTTCGCTTGGGCGCACGGCAACGGCATTGCAGGCCGACGCGATGCCGGCGATCGCGGCCCTTGCCGGCGCGCTCGGCGCGACGCCGGGAACCGAGCCGGTGCATGCCAGGCTTGCCAGGGGCTGGCGTGTCGAACCGGCGACCGAGGTGATCCGCCGGGTGTTGGTGCTTGTGGCTGACCATGAGCTCAACGCCTCGGCTTTCGCGGCACGGGTGGCCGCCTCGACCGGCGCGCCGCTGGCCGCCTGTCTTCTGGCCGGTCTTTCGACGCTTTATGGCCCACGCCACGGCACCGCCGCCGAAGCCGTCGCCATGCTGGTGGACGATGCGGCGCGGCTTGGCGCGAAAGCCGCCATTGCGCGCTGGATCGACCATGACCGGCCATTGCCGGGCTTCGGCCACATGCTCTACCCGAATGGCGACCCGCGCGCCGCCGGCCTGCTGGCCGACATGGTGCTGGAAGACAATGTCGAGGAATTGCGTCATGCAGCGCACGCCGCGACCGGCAGCGAGCCGACGATCGATTTCGCGCTGGTGGCGTTGACCCGGTCCTATCGCCTGCCCGCCGACGCGCCGATCAGGCTGTTCGCGCTTGGCCGCAGCGTCGGCTGGACTGCGCATGCCATCGAACAGATCGCTTCGGGCAAGCCGATCCGCCCGCGCGCCCGCTATGAAGGGCAGTTGCCGGCAGAGGGATGAATCTAGAGCAGGCGGAACGGAATGCCGGTCAGCAGCGCCTTCACATAGCGCCGCTTCTGGTAGTGGCCGTTGAGCGAGACCCGCGACAGCGCCGTCGGTCGCTCCAGGCTGGTCGCGTCGAGCACGCCGGGCCGCGTCGTCACCGCCAGCTGGATGCCCGCCTTGGCCACCGCGTCGAATTCGCGTGGCGTCACCGCGACCTTGGTTCCATAGGGATAGGCGAAGGTCGTCGGCCGGCGCCCGATATAGGTTTCCACCGCCGCGATCGACCCGGAAATCTCGTCGGCGAGGCGGTCGGCGCCGACACGCGCCATGTTGATATGGGTCTGCGTATGGGCCCCGAAACGGGCGAGCGGGTCGGCGGCAAGCGCGCGCAGTTCGTCGGCGTTCATGATCAACTGGTCGACGATGGAGAGCGGTTCGATCATGCGCGAGCGCGCGGCCCGGTCGATCTGCGCCACCGCAACGTCTTCGTCGTTTGAGTGGACGTAGTGTACGATGCGCTCATAGGCGTCCTGCTTGCGGCTTGGCGTGTCGGTCAGCACCGTCTCGCCGCCACCGCCGAAGTCGAATTCGAACTTGTCCTTCGAGCGGGTCAGCACCTTGGCGGTCTCCCACCATATGGAGCGGGTGCGCTCGACGAAGCCCTTGGCGATGAAGATGGTGTAGGGCACGTGGTGCCGGCGGAACACCGGCGCGGCATGCTCGGCATTGTCGCGGAAGCCGTCGTCCAGCGTGAACACGACGAAGCGGCGCTTGTCCTGCCTGTCGGCGAGCAGTGCCGGCAGATCGTCCAGCGCCACCGGCGTCAGGCCGGTTCCGACGCAGACCCGGATCGCCTCGTCCAGGAATTCAGGCGTCACCGACAGCGTCGCGTTCGGGTCGAAGCCGCCGCGCCGGGCTGGGCGCACATGATGCAGGGTGAGAATGACGCCGCGACCCGCCGCCGCCGGCCACAGCGCACCTGCCCTGGTCAGGGCTACCCCTTCGAGGCCAGCGCGGATGGCGCCATGTTTCAGAAACCGCTTGGCCGAATTTTTCAGCGACATGCCGGCGCCCCGTCCGCGAAGCTGGCGGCATTGGCAAGGCGGCCTTCCGATCCAGGATGGCGTTGCACGGACATTCCTCGGCTCTGCTACGCGCCCGCGGAATGCAGGACGCGTCGATGGCCGATGGCACGGCCGCTGAAAGCCTATTCCAGCGCCAGTTAATAAACTGCCCGTGCAGCGCTACGTTTTGGGTGTCATCGCCTTGCCGGGCAAGGCGATGCCCGCAACCGCCTCAGCGGTATTTCATGTAGCCGACAAAGCCGGCGATGCGCCAACGGTCGCCATCGTTGCGGCAGAAATAGAGCGTCTGCCAGTTCAGCCGGTCGCTGCCGCCATCGGCCAGCGGCACGGTGCCGTCGAACTTCTTGTGCGCCACCGCGACATTGCCGTTGATCTCGATGCGGTTGAGCGTCACCGCCTTGAGCAGGGCCGATGGCAACGGCTCGGCATAGGCGACGGCGGCGGATTCGGCCGCCTGGCGCAGCCATTCGTCGCGATAGGCCTGCAGCGTCGGGAAGGCGGCGTTCCAATCGTCCTGGTTGGGAGAATTGTGGGCATGGATGCCGAGGAAGCGCACCTCGTCGAAATCATTGGCCACCATCGACCAATCCTGCGCGGCAAAGGCCTCGAAGTCGCGCGGCATCAGCATCTCCCAGATGAAGGCGCGGTCGGCGTCGCCGGCAAAGGGGTTCTTGGTCTCGGTCATGTCGGCTCCGGTAAGGTTCGTCTGCAGAAATGGTTCAGGAGAGTTTGCCGCGCGCGGCGACGGGCAGGATGTCGACGACGCGGTCGCCGGAAATCAGATAGACCTCGTCGAACAGATTGGTGACGACGCAGGCATGGTCGGGCAACACGCGCACGCGGTCGCCGACGGCAAGCCTGGCGCCGCCGCTGAGTTCGACCTTGCCATGCTCTTCGCTCAAGGCCGTGACGCGCGCGCCGGGGATGCCGACCAGTTCGCCATGGTCCGGCAGGCCGAGCAGGTCGCTCGACAGTGCCTTCGAGCCGCTGTCGAGGATGGCGCGGGTCGGCGTTGGTGCGGAGACGACGGTGGCGAGCACGGTCAGCGCGCAATCGTCCGCGCTGGCCGCACCCTTCTCGACCTGGTAGCGGTCCATATAGATGTAGGTGCCGGGCCGGTATTCGGTAACGATGGCTGCGTCCTGCCTGCGCCACATGTCGGGCGTGCCGCCGCTGGTCACGGTCTCGCAGGCGAAGCCTTCCTTTGCCAGCAGGTCGCGGGCGTCGGCGAGCCAGGTTTCCGCGGCTTCCGGCGCGCCGGCGGCGGGATAGGTCATCAGACCGCCGAAGGTCAGGCCGGGCGCCGAAGCGATCTGCTTTGCCAGCGTCAGCGCTTGCTCAGCCGTCTGCACGCCGCAGCGGGCGGCACCCGTGTCGCATTCGATCAGCACTTTCAGCGGGCGGCTAGCGTCCGTGAACATTTCAGCGAGCCCGGCGACGGTGGTCGCGCTGTCGGCGGTCACCGAAAGCGTCACGCGCCGATGCAGGGCCAGCAGCCGCTCCAGCTTCGCCTTGCCGATGATGTTGTAGGGCAGGAAGATGTCGGTCAGCCCGGCATCCGCCATCACCTCGGCCTCGCCGATCTTCTGGCAGGTGATGCCGGCGGCGCCGGCTTCGACCTGCTTTTTCGCGAAATAGGGCAATTTGTGCGTCTTGATATGCGGCCTGAGCTTCACGCCCGCCGCATCGGCAGCAGCCTGGGCGCGGGCGATGTTGCGCTCGGCGCGGTCGAGATCGATCAGCACGGCAGGCGTGTCGATTTCGGCGATGGTTTTCGGGCGTGGGCTCATCTTTTTGTCTCTTGTCGGCAGAAACGGTTGTCGATCTTTCAAACCTGGCCGGTGGCGGAGCGCCAGCTCTCGATCAGCTCCCGGTACCAGCGGGCACTCGATTTCAGCGTTCGCTGCTGGGTGGCGAAATCGACATACACGATGCCCCACCGCTTGGTGTAGCCAAGTTCCCATTCGAAATGGTCCAGGAACGACCAGACGAAGTAGCCATCGACACGAATGCCGGACCGCATCGCTTCAGTCAGCACCTGCAGGTGGCCCGACAGGAAGCGAATTCGCCCCGGATCGTCGACACGGCCGTCTTCGGAGAGCTGGTCTGGCATCGAACAGCCATTTTCGGTGATGACGACAGGCGGCAGCTTATCGCCGTAACGGTCGCGGAGGGCGGTCAGGACCTCGCCGAGGCCACTGGGCACGATCGGCCATCCCATCGTTGTTTCCGCGGCGCCGCCCGTCACCTCAACCTCGAAAGGCTCAAGGGCGGGCGTGGCAGCGGGTTTCAGCGCGGTGACCGTGAGCGGGTGGAAATAGGTCAGACCGAGCCAGTCGATCGGCGCCTTGATGATGTCCAAATCGCCTTCCCGCACCGCGGACCAGTTGGCGTCGGGCAGGGCCTCCAGTTCCTTCGGATAGCGGCCGAGCAGAACGGCATCGGTGACGAGGTTGTTGCGCAGCGCATCGAACAGGACGGTCGCGGCTCTGTCTTCGGGAGCATTCGAGGCGGGCCGGCAGGGTGAGGAATGATTGGTCAGGCCGATTCTGGCATTCGAATGCGCGCGGATCGCCCTTGTCGCCAGGCCATGGCCGAGAAGCAGGTGATGCATCACCGGCAGCGCCGCGCCGGTCGACAGTCGAAAGCCCGGCGCATGCTCGCCAAGCACATAGCTGTGGCGCATCAGCGTATAAGGCTCGGCAATGGTGAACCAGCTGCGGACCCGGTCGCCGAGCCTCCGTGCCACATGTTCTGCGAAGTCGGCGAAGCGTGTGCTGGTTTCACGCGCACACCAGCCTCCGTTCTCCATCAGCGCGGCGGGCATGTCGGAATGGAAAAGCGTGGCGATGGGTTCGATGCCCCGTTCCAGAAGACCGTCGACGAGCCGATCGTAAAAACCGAGGCCCGCTTCATTGACCGCGCCGCTGCCGGTCGGCTGGAGCCGGGACCAGCAGACGGAGAAGCGATAGGCGCTGAGGCCCAGTTCGGTCATGATGCCGAGATCCTCGCGCCAGCGATGATAGTGGTTGGCCGAGACGGAACCGTCGCTGCCGTCGACGACGCGGCCGGGCTCTCGCAGGAATCGATCCCAGACCGATTCACCACGCCCATCCTCGGCGAGCGCGCCTTCGACCTGATAGGCGGCGGTCGCGACACCAAACAGAAAGTCGCGCGGGAATGTGGCACCGAGTGCTGCTGGTGTTTCAGCAATCACGCGAGACTGGCCGGAAAGGGTGGAGGGAAGTGCCACGGTCAATCTCCGAGCGGCAGGCGCGGATCGGCCACCTTCAGCGTGTTCACGCTTTGCTTGATCCGGCGCAGATTTTCCAATGCCTTCGATCCCCGCGCTTCGGCGGTTGCCGTGGCGATGATGTCGAGGATGGCCAGCAGCGCGTAGCGCGACGAGGTCGGCTTGTAGATGTTGCCGTCCTCGACCGCCTGGAACGGGATCACCGTTTCGGCCGCCTTGGCGAGCGCGGACTCCGGCGGCGTGACGGCCACGGTGACGGCGCCGTACTGGCGGGCCACCTGCACGGCCTCGACCGTCGAGCGCGCATAGCCCGACACCGAGAAGGCGACCACCGTGGTTTCGGGCGTCGCCACAGACGCATACATGCGCTGCAACTGTCCGTCGACCTGGGCGAGCGCCGACAGGCCGAGCCGGAACAGCCTGTTCTGCATTTCCGTCGCCATCATCGAGGAGATACCGCCGGAGCCGACGCACAGAATATTGCCGGAAACGGCTATGCGCTCGGCGATCTCGATCAGCTTCGGCATGGCGAGGCTGCCGGTGGCGCGCTGGATGGCGGCGATGGCGGATTCGGTGATGGCGGCCGCGATGCGCTGCTCGCGCACGTCGCTGCCGGGCGGCTCGGCCGACAGATACTGGCCGCCGATGGCGATGGCCTGGGCAAGGTAGAACTTGAAATCGCGCAGGCCTTCGCAGCCGAGGCTGCGGCAGAAGCGCGTCACCGTCGGTTCGCTGATGGCGGCCCGCGCGGCGATCTCGGAGATTGCCGCCTTGGAGACGAAATCGGGTTCGGACAGCACCATGCTGGCCAGCCGGCGATCCGACTTGGTGCCGTCCTGCGCCATCATTTGCAGGCGGGTGATGATGTCCGCCGGGCTTTTCACAGCGGCAGGCCCGTTGCCGTGTCGAAAAGATGGATGTTTCGGGGGGCGACGCTGACCGGAAGCTGGTCGCCGGGCTTCACTGCGATGCGGTCGCGGAACACCGCGCGCACCGGGTCGCTGCCGATGGCGCCATAGACATGGGTCTCGGAGCCGGTCGGTTCGACGACGTCGACACGAATGGTGATGGCGCCATCGCCGCCGGCGATAAAATGCTCGGGCCGAATGCCGGCCTCTATGGTGCCGCCAGCGGCTGCGCTGCCGGCAAGCTTCAGCCGGCCGCCGCCCGCAGGCTCGAACCAACCGCCGTCCGATGCCGCTTTCAGCGCCCCGGAAACGAAGCTCATCGATGGCGAGCCGATGAAGGAGGCGACGAACTTGTTTGCCGGCTTGTCATAGAGGTCGAGCGGCCTGCCTACCTGTTGGATACGGCCCTTGTCCATTACCACGATGCGGTCGGCCATGGTCATCGCCTCGATCTGGTCGTGCGTGACATAGACGATGGTGGATTTGAGCCGCTGGTGCAGCGCCTTGATCTCGGTGCGCATCTGCACGCGCAGTTGCGCGTCGAGATTGGAGAGCGGCTCGTCGAACAGGAAGACTGAAGGTTCGCGCACGATGGCGCGACCCATGGCGACACGCTGGCGCTGGCCACCTGAAAGCTGGCGTGGATAGCGGTCGAGATAGGAGAACAGGTTGAGGATGCCGGACGCTTTCTTGACCTTCTCCTCGACCACCGGCCCGCTCTCGCCGCGGATCTTGGGGCCGAAGCCGATGTTCTCCGCCGCTTTCAGATGCGGGAACAGCGCATAGGACTGGAACACCATGGCGATGTTGCGCTTCTGCGGCGGCAGGTTGTTGGACCGCACGCCGCCGACCAGCAGGTCGCCGGCATTGATCGTCTCCAGTCCGGCCAGCATGCGCAAAAGCGTTGACTTGCCGCAGCCCGATGGGCCGACCAGCACGACGAACTCGCCACTGGCGATCTCGAGATTGATGTCCTCCAGAATTTTGTGATGCCCGAAGGACTTTGACAGGTTGCGGAACGAGACGTCGGTCATGTCTGGCTAACCTCCCAGAATGTCGTCGATGAATGGCAGATAGCCCGCCGTCAAACCGGCATCGACAGGCATGACGACGCCGGTGATGCCCGAGGCGCGCTCTGAAGCGAGGAAGGCGACGGCTTCCGCCACTTCCTTCGCATTGACGATGCGCCCGAGCGGATAGAGCCGCTTCAGTTTGCCGAGAATGTCGGGGTTTTTCTCCAGCCGGTGATCCCAGGCGGCGGTGCGGATCGAGCCGGGGCACACGACATTGGCGCGCACGCCGCTGCGACCAAGCTCGACGGCAAGTGCCTTGGCATAGGCGTTGATGCCGGCCTTGGCGGCGGCATATGCCGGATTGCCGAAATGCGCGATGGCGTTGACCGAGGACACGAAGACGACGCTGCCGCCGCCGCGTTTCGCCATTGCCTTGGTCAGCGGGTCGGCGAAGGTCATCACGCCGGTCAGGTTGAGGTCGAGTTCGCGCTCGATGCTTGCCGCGTTGAGCGCGACAAGCGTCTCGGCGCGGGTCCAGCCGGCGTTGTTGACGAGGATGTCGGGCACGCCATCGCGTTCGACAAGGTTAGCCGCGGCCGTCTCCAGCGCGGCGCGATCCGTCAGGTCGAAGACATGGCGCGAGGCGATCGCCGGATTGCTCAGCGCCTCCATGGACTGGTCGCAGCCGACCACACGTGCGCCGCGCTCAGCAAGCAACGCGACCAGCGCCGAGCCCAGGCCGCCGCCCGCGCCGGTGATCACCACGGTCTTGCCCTGGAACTCTTTGTCGGACATCGCCCGTGCTCTCTCCCCCTGGCTGGACCTTTTCACGGCTAGGCGCAAAAATGTAATTAAGCAACAGAAAAATCTGCTTGAAAGGTGGATTTTGCACGATAATGTAGGAAAGTAACATGAAGGCAAAACCGCATGTTGCGACTCGGGCCGCCGGCCCGCAAAGACAATGGGAGAGATTTTATGAAACTGGCACGATGGACTGCCGGCCTCCTGGCCGGGTTGAGCATGCTGGCGGTGGCCGCACAGGCGGAAGCGGGCGAAGTGCGGGTGACCGTCGCCGAATACAGCTCCAAGACCGGCCCTTATTTCGAAGAGGTCAAGAAGGAATTCGAGGCGGCCAATCCCGGCACGACACTGAAGTTCGAAATAGTTCCGTGGGACGTGTTGCTGCAGAAGCTGACCACCGACATTGCCGCCGGCACCAATGCGGATCTCTCGATCATCGGCACGCGCTGGCTGATCGACTTCGTCCAGCAGGGCGTCGCCGAACCGCTCGACAGCTATGTGACGCCGGATTTCAAGGGCCGCTTCATCGAGACCTTCCTGTCGCCCTCGATCATGGAAGGCAAGACCTACGGTCTGCCGATCGCCGCTTCGGCGCGCGCGCTCTATTACAACAAGGACCTGTTCGACAAAGCCGGCATCAAGAACCCGCCAGCGACCTGGACCGAGCTTCAGGAGGACGCCCGCAAGATCAAGGCCAACGGCGCCTTCGGTTACGGCATCCAGGGCAAAGAGATCGAGACCGACGTCTATTATTATTACGCGATGTGGTCGTTCGGCACCGAAATCCTCAACAAGGATGGCACTTCCGGCCTGAGCACGCCCGGAGCGCTTGAGGCGGCCAAACTCTACAAGTCGATGATCGACGAAGGACTGACCCAGCCCGGTGTCACCTCGATGAACCGCGAGGACGTCATGGCCCTGTTCAAGCAGGGCAAGGTCGGCATGATGGTCACCGCGCCCTTCATGATGAACCAGCTCAAGGACGAGGCGCCGAACCTGAAATACGGCGTTGCCGCCATCCCGGCCGGTCCGACAGGCGCGCGCGGCACCTACGGCGTCACCGACTCCATCATCATGTTCAAGAATTCCAAGAACAAGGATGAGGCCTGGAAACTGCTCGACTTCCTGTTCACCACAAAGCAGCGCGCCAAGTTCACTCAGAACGAAGGCTTCCTGCCGGTGAACAAGGAAGAGGCCAAGATGCCGTATTATGTCGACAATGCCGGTCTTGCCGCCTTTACAGCACTGCTGCCCGAAGCCCGCTTCGCTCCGGTCATCCCGGGTTGGGAGGAGATCGCGCAGATCACCAGCGACGCTGTGCAGAAGATCTATCTCGGCCAGGGTGAGCCGGAGGCGACGCTGAAGGACGCCGCCGCCAAGGCAAACGGCGTGCTGAAGAAGTAGCAGCCGACGGCGCGCCCGGTTTCGCCGGGCGTGCCACGGCACGGCGAAGAATGCGGCACCAACCAGGCCGCCGCGCCTTCTCTCGCCCGATCTCCGCTTCGTCCGGCATCCTTCCGCATCAGAAGAGGGAACCGGTCAGGTCCACCGCGGCGCCGGTCTCGTTGCCTCCCTTCGAGGTCGTCGCCCAGGTGGACCTGATCGTTGGGCGGTCGCTTCCGCAGGACGGAAGCGGCTTCGTGAAGCGGGATCGGGCGAGGCCCCAACCGGATTAGACAGATTTTCGCATGCACAATCGCGCGCTGCCCTATCTGCTCACCTTGCCCAGCCTGTTTCTGGCTGCGGTGGTCATCTTCTGGCCGGTCTACGACCTGATCCAGATATCGACCCACGATGTCAGTCGTTTTGGCCAGCTGCGTGACTTCATCGGCTTTGCCAATTTCGCAGCCCTTGCGGGCGATCCCGACTTCATGGCCGCACTGTGGCGCACCGGCCTGTGGACGCTTTCGGTCGTCGCCGGCGCGCTGATCCTGTCGGTCCCCGTAGCGATGATCCTGAATTCCGACTTCTACGGCCGCGGTCTCGCCCGCATCATCATCATGCTGCCCTGGGCGGTCTCGCTGACCATGACCGCCGTGGTCTGGCGCTGGGCGCTGAACGGCGAAAGCGGCATGTTGAATTCGGCCCTGATCGGGCTCGGCATCATCGACCAGAACATCCAGTGGCTGGCCAGCGCCGGCACCGCCTTCCCGATGCAGGTGCTGATCGGTATCCTGGTGACGGTGCCGTTCACGGTCACCATCTTCCTCGGCGGTCTGTCCTCGATCCCCGACGATCTCTATGAGGCGGCCGCGCTCGAAGGGGCGTCCCCCTGGCAGCAATTCCGCACCATCACGCTGCCGCTGCTGAAGCCGTTCATCAACATCGCCATCGTGCTGAACATGATCTACGTCTTCAATTCCTTCCCGATCATCTGGGTGATGACGCAGGGCGGGCCCGCCAATTCCACCGACATCCTGGTCACCTATCTCTACAAGCTGGCCTTCCGCGTCGGCAAACTCGGCGAGGCCTCCGCCGTCTCGCTGGTGATGTTCGCCATATTGCTCATCTTCACCATGATCTATGTGCGGCTGGCCATGCGGGAGCGGCAGGCATGAAAAAGAGCAAACTCGTCCGTTCCATAATCGCCTGGCTTTTGCTGGCGCCGTTGATCGTCGTCACGCTGTTTCCCTTCGCGGTGATGTTCCTGACGGCGGTGAAGCCGCGCACCGAGGTTTTGTCTCCGACCTGGTGGCCGAGCGAATTCCGCTGGTCGAACTTCGCCGACATGTGGGTGGCGACCGGTTTCGGCCGGGCGCTCATCAATTCGCTCTACGTTTCGATCCTGGCCACCGTCGGCGCCATCCTGATTTCCATTCCCGCTGCCTATGCCATGTCGCGCTTCCGTTTCGCCGGCTACGGGCTGATGCGGCAGTTCCTGCTGGTCTCGCAGATGATCTCGTCCATCGTGCTGGTGCTCGGCCTGTTCCGGCTGATCGCCGCCTGGGGGCTGATCGAGAGCACGACGGCCGTTGGCGTCGTCTACATGGCCTTCAACGTCGCCTTCACCGTGTGGATGTTGCAGAGCTATTTCGACACCATCCCGCGCGATCTAGAGGAAGCGGCCTGGATGGAAGGGGCCAGCCGCTGGCTCACCCTGCGCAAGGTGTTCCTGCCGCTTTGCCTGCCGGCCATCGCCGTCACCGCCATCTTTACCTTCATCAACGCCTGGAATGAGTTCATCGTGGCATTGACGATCCTGCGCAGTCAGGAGAACTACACGCTGCCCATTCAGGTGTTCGCGCTGGTTGCCGGCCGCTACACCATCGAATGGCATCATGTGATGGCCGCGGCCTTGCTTGCCACGCTGCCGGTGGCGGTGATGTTTGCCTGGCTGCAGCGCTATCTCGTTCGCGGCCTCGCCATCGGCGCGGTCAAATAACAGGAGAAATTTGAGACATGTCACGCAAGCAGGTTTTCGGGTCCTCGCATGTGCCGCTTTCGCCGGCGGTCAGGGCCGGCGACTTCGTTTTCGTCTCGGGTCAGGTGCCGGTGCGCGCCGATGGCACGGTGGTCGATGGCGGTATCGAGCCGCAGACCCGGCAGGTGCTGGAAAACGTCAAGGCGGCGCTGGCGCTGGCCGGCGCCACCATGGACGATGTGGTGAAAACCACCGTTTGGATCGAGGACGCCCGCGACTTCGGCGGCATGAACAAGGTTTATGGCTCCGTCTTCGCCAAGGAGCCACCGGCCCGCACCACGGTGGAATCGCGGTTGATGATCGACATCAAGGTCGAGATCGAGGCCGTTGCCTACGCGCCGGTGAAATAAAGACCGGCACTTGCGCTAGCTTCTCCGCCCAAGCGGCGGAGGGGCACAACTCCCAAGCTGATAGAGTACCCCATGCGTATCTTCACCGCCTCGCTGGCGACCGAAACCAACACCTTCTCCCCCGTGCCGACCGACCGGGCATCCTTCGAGATGGCCTTTTATGCCGGGCCGGGCGAGCATCCGGAAACGCCGACTTTGTGCTCTTCGCCGATCGTCGCGTTGCGCCGTCGCGCCGCTGCCGAAGGGTTGACCGTGATCGAAGGTACGGCGACTTGGGCCGAGCCCGGCGGGCTGGTGCAGCGCCAGACGTTCGAAGCGCTGCGCGACGAAATTCTCGACCAGCTGCGCGCAGCGCTTCCCGTCGACGCCGTCATCCTCGGCCTGCATGGCGCGATGGTGGCGCAAGGCTATGACGATTGCGAGGGCGACCTCTTGGCGCGCGTGCGCGAGATCGTCGGGCCGGATGTCGTGGTCGCTTCCGAGCTCGACCCGCACAGCCATCTGACGCCGAAGCGGGTGGCGGCGGCCAACATCCTGGCCGCCTTCCTCGAATTCCCGCACACCGATTTCTATGA
The DNA here is from genome assembly GCF_030814575.1 of Mesorhizobium sp. YL-MeA3-2017. Lineage (NCBI taxonomy): Bacteria > Pseudomonadati > Pseudomonadota > Alphaproteobacteria > Hyphomicrobiales > Phyllobacteriaceae > Mesorhizobium > Mesorhizobium sp. YL-MeA3-2017. The sequence goes on from NZ_JAUSVH010000001.1 coordinate 3,455,041, forward strand.
ACGCGGCGAACATGTCGTCGAACTCGGCCTCGCCGCCGCGCGTGGCGAGATCAAGCCCGTCATCTCCACCTTCGATTGCCGCATGATCGAGGTGATGCCGACCAGCCGCCAGCCGATGCGCGGTTTCGTCGATCGCATCAAGGCGCTGCACGGCAAGGACGGCATCCTGTCGGTCTCCGTCATCCACGGCTTCATGGCCGCCGACGTGCCGGAGATGGGCGCGCGCGTCATGGTCGTCACCGACAATGACAAGAAGAAGGGCGACGCGCTGGCCGAGCGGCTGGGACGCGAGCTTTACGCGTTGCGCGGGCAGCTCGCCATGCCGATGCTGACGGCGGATCCGGGCATCGACCGCGCGCTTGTCGTGCGCGCTTCCGAGAGAGCAAAGCCGGTGGTCATCGCCGATGTCTGGGACAATCCCGGCGGCGGCGTCGCCGGCGACGGCACGTCGCTGCTGCGCGCGATGCTGGCGCGCGGGCTCAAGAATGTCGGCGTCGCCACCATCTGGGACCCGCTCGCCGTCACCTTTTGCCACGCTGCGGGCGAGGGTGCCGTCATCGACCTGCGCTTCGGCGGCAAGGCCGGCCCGCTCGCCGGCGAGCCGATCGACGCCAAGGTGCGCGTGGTCAAGGCCGTCGACGAAGGGTGGCAGAGCTTCGGCCCGAGCCGTGTGACGCTGGGCGCCGCAGCGCTGGTGCGGCTGGAAGGCACCGAGATCGACGTCATCCTCAACACCAACCGCACGCAGACTTTCGAGCCGGATATCTTTTCCAACTTGGGCCTCGATCCGCTGACGAAGGACGTGCTGCTGATCAAGTCGACCAACCATTTCTACGCCGGCTTCGAACCGATCGCCGCCGAGATCATCTATGTGTCGGCGCCGAGCTCCTATCCGAGCGACCCCAGGGCGACCGACTACGCCAAACTGGTGCGGCCGATCTGGCCGCGCGTCAGCGATCCTTGGAAAGACGCGCAGAACTAGGCTGGCCTGGACGGTCGACGTCGCGACGGCCAAACACCCCGCGACGCTGCCCGGCAAAGAGCCGAGGTCGACGGATTGCAACAATGGTCAGGCCGCGCACGCCGGTCGAGATACGATACGGCGTGCGCGACCGAACCCATTCCACCCGAACCCCAGGCGCGGGAAGTCTAGCCAAATTTACCGCGCCAGCGAACTTCCCGCTGAAATACACCCAAAAATAGTTGGAAGTACTGCCGCGCTTGCCCGGGTAGAGCATACGTGTTTGCGTCCGGTTACACTTTGCTGGCGGTCCCGGCTGGTGTAGAGAACGCGCTCGAAACTTCCAGGGACGGGTTGATGACAATGTCGAAAAATATTCGCGGTTTTCTGTCCGGCGGGCGCCGGAGCGTTGCCGCGGCCCTCGTCCTGCTCGGCATGGCGATGCCGGCAATGGGCCAGGAGGCCAAGCTCGATGCGGCAAAGCCGGCCGACGGTGCGCCCTGGTTGATCAATTGCGCCAGCGGGGTTTCGAGCACTGATCTCGAGTGCCAGGCTTCGCAGAACTTGACCGAAACCAAGACCGGCCAGCGCGTGCTGACGCTGACGGTGCGGCGGCAGGGGGAAAAGGGCGAACTGACCTTGCTGCTGGCCTTGCCGCATGGGCTGTTCTTGCCGTCAGGGGTCTCCTACCAGGTCGACGAAGGCGAAAAGGCGACCGCCGCCATCCAGACCAGCGACCAGAACGGCGCCTATGCGGCCGTGCCGCTGGCGCCGGCCCTGCTGAAGACGCTGAAATCCGGCACGACGCTGAGCATCGGCATGGAAGCGGTGACGCGCAAACCTGTCACCATCCCCGTCCCGTTGAAGGGCTTCACCGCCGCCGTCGACAAGATGGTAGCAACGAAGTAGCGGCTTGAACGCCGCGCTTCCTGTCGGGCGCGAAAAGGACACTCCAGCAGTTTGGCACAGCGGCTGGTTCGTTCCGAAAAGCGAACCCGATTTTCGAGGTTGTGGGCCAGGTCAATGTCCGGGCGCCTCGTCTTCCTCAGCCTCAGGTTCCAGTTGATCGAACGCGATTTGCCAGTCGGCGACGATATCGGCGCGCGCCTTGTCACCGCCCTGGGCCGCAAGCCGCGCCTCCTGTCTCAGCGCGATGCGTGCGGCAGCCCGCGCAACGCGGCCTGACGGCGGCACCCACCCTCGAGGTTCGACGCCTGTCGCCAGCGCTTCGCCGACCGCGGCCTTTGCCTCCAATGCTTCGCCGGTGCCATACCGGGTGAGCAGCGCCTGAAACGCCACGTGCAGGTCCGGATCGAAGGCCTGTTCCTCGCCGAGCGCGCCGATCACCGGATTGCCGGGATGCAGGAAGGCCAGCGGCAAGAGGCCGGCCGGGATCGGGGTGTTGGCCGAATGGGTGCGGCCGCTGGCCAGCAGCTTCGGCAGGAGATGTGTGTGCGGGCCGGGCGGCGAAACACCGCCAGTGTCCGGTCCGCCGATCTTCTGATAGACCTCGACGCGGCCGAGCGCGGTCAGCGCCACACGATGCGGATGCGTCGACAGGATGGCGGCGGTCGCATTGTTGCCTGCCTCGAACAAGGAGCGGCCGAGATTGGCGCGCAGCTCGCCAAGCAGCTTCGGGTCGCTGGTGCGGATGCAGAAATCGCACTGCGCCAGGCCGAGCCCCATGTCGAACAGGATGCCGGTGCGGTCGATACCGCGGATCGCGTGGTCGTCCGGTCCGATCTCGGTCAGCACCTTGCGTTCCGCGCGCCGCGCATTGGCCTCCGGCAGGCAGAGTGCCACGGCATGGCTCCAGCGATGTCGTTTCGGGCTCAGCGTCTCATAGGCGATCGCGGTCACGTCGGCGAGGCGCCGCCGCTCCAGCCGGATGCCACCGCGCCGCGTCGCGCGCGCCAGTTCCAGCCCGTCGTCGATCACCGGCTGTTCGCCCTTGTCCTGGTGGAATTCGGCAATGGCGCCGAAGGAACCCATGCTCCAGCCGGACCGCCAGTCGCCGAGATGGGTTTGCAGCAGCGGCTCAAGGTCGGTCATGGTCTTCTTCCTGTTGTTGGGCTGGTTCGGCGAGGTCGAGCGGTTGGACGACGGCTCGCCCGTGCGCCGTGCCGAAATAGGCCTCGACGCCATAGACATCGCGCAGCGCCTGCGGTGTCAGCACCTGGTCCGGCGCGCCGTCGGCCACCAGACGGCCGCCGTCGAGGATGAGCAGCCGGCTGCACCAGCGCGCCGCGAGACCGAGATCGTGCAGCGAGGCGACGACGCTGCGGCCTTGCCCCGCCAGTTCGGCAAACAGCCGCATCAGCGTGATCTGGTGCGACGGGTCGAGGCCGGCGGTCGGTTCGTCCGCGAGCAGCAGCGGTGTTTCCTGCGCCAGCGCGCGTGCGATCAGCACCCGCGCCTTTTCGCCGCCGGACAGTTCGGTCGCTGCGCGGTCGCGGAAGCCGTCCACTTCCATGCGCCGCATCGCCCGCTCCACGGCGGCGCGGTCGTCAGGCGACGGGGCGGCAAATCCCGCGCGGTGCGGAGTCCGCCCCAGCGCCACCACCATCTCGACCGGGATTGCCCAGGCAAGTTCGCGCTCCTGCGCCAGATAGGCCACCGCTGCAGCCCGTTCTCGGGCGTTCATCCCGGCGGCATCGCGTCCGTTGATGACGATGCTGCCTCGTGCCGCGACGAGGCCGAGCACCGAGCGCAGCAATGTCGACTTGCCGGCGCCGTTGGGGCCGATCAATCCGACGAATTCGCCCGGCCGGACGGTGAAGGAAATGTCTTCCAGCACGCGCCGGGCGCCGAGCGAGGCGGAAAGGCTGGTGAGGGTCAGCAGGCTCATGCCAGCCTCCGCCGTTCGCGATAGACGAGCCACAGGAAGAACGGCGCGCCGACGATCGCGGTGAGCACGCCGAGTTTGAGGTCCTTGCCCGGTGCGATGACGCGCACGAGGATGTCGGCGGCGAGAACCACCGCCGCGCCGCCAAGGGCGGAAGCCGGCAGCAGCCGCGAGGGCCGTGCTCCCACCAGCGGTCGCAGCAGATGCGGCACCACCAGCCCGACGAAGCCGATGGCGCCGGCCACGGCGGTGGCGGCGCCCACGGAAGCGGCGGTGCCGAGCACCGCCAGGCGCTGCACGCGGCGTATGTCGATGCCCAGCGAGGCCGCGGTGTCGCTGCCGAGCGTCAAGGCGTCGAGCGCGCGGCCGAGTGTCAGCAGCACCGCCCAGCCGGCAAGCATGAACGGCGCCGCCAGCCAGACATGGGTCATCGAACGGTCGGTGAGCGAGCCGAGCATCCAGAACATGATCTCCAACGCCGCGAAGGGATTGGGCGACAGGTTGAGCGCTAGCGAGGTCATGGCCCCGGCGAGGCTGGAGACGGCGACGCCGGCCAGGATGATGGTAAGCGTGCTGCCGCGCCCTCCGGCGAGCGCCTGCACGACGATGACGGCGACCATCGCCCCCGCGAGCGCTGCCAGTGGCAAGGCGAAGGGAAACAGCATCGTCAGGCCGGAATAGATGGCGAGCACGGCGCCGAGCGAGGCCGAGGCGCTGACGCCGATCAGGCCGGGTTCAGCCAACGGGTTGCGCAGATAGCCTTGCAGGGCCGCGCCCGAAAGGCCGAGCGTGGCGCCGACCATCAAGCCGAGGAGCGCGCGCGGCAGCCGGATCTCGCGCATGATGAGTACGATTTCGTCCGCCTTGTCGGAGAACAGCGCGCGCATGCTGTCGCCGAAGGCGATGGCTGCCGGACCGACCGTCAGCGACAGCATGAACAGCAGCACGACCAGGACTGTCAGCGCCGCGAGCAGGGCGCGGTAGCGGGTCGTTTCACTCATGGCTTTTCGGCTCCCGAATGATCGCTGGCCGCCTCGACAAGCAATTGCACTGCCTCCGCCGTGAACGGGGTGCCGCAGATCGTGTATCTGGCCGGCACGGAAATGCTGCCGGTTTCCGCCGCCAGCGTTCTGTAGGCGGGGTGGACAAAGGTCTGCTGGGCAAGGGCCGGCGCGGCGTAGCGCGCCTCGCTGTCGACCAGCATGTCCGGCCTGGCCATGACCAGCAACTCCAGCGGCAATTGCTGGGTTCCGGACATGCCAAGCCTGGTGGCGAGATTGGTCAGGCCCGACGCGGTTACCACCGCGTCGACCAGGGTGCCGGCGCCGGAGGTGTAGGCATTGGCGTAATAGGTAGCGACGGTGATGTCGGGATGCGCCTTGGCCCTGGCTGCGGCCAGCTTGCGGTCGAGCTCGGCCACCAGCGCCTCGGCGCGGTTGCGGCGGCCGAGCATGTCGCCCATCCGCCTGAGGCCCGCCTTGACGTCGTCGAAGGAGGTTTCGGGCGCGAATTCCTCAACGCGGATACCGAGCCTCCTGAGCAGGCCGACCGTCGCTCGCGTCGTATAGCTGCCGGCAAGAACGAGGTCCGGCTGCATCAGGAACACTTCCTCGGCCAATCCGTGATTGATCGCGAAGCGCTGTGCTTCGTCCACCAGCACCGAGGTGTTGGGATCGGCGGCAAGATAGGAAACGGAATGAAGCTGGCCGTCGGCGGCCAACAGCATTGCCATCTGGTCGGTGCAGACATTCGTCGAGACGACGCGTCGCGGCGCCTCGCCGGCGCGCGCCGCGCCGGCAAACGCGACGAGGGCAAGGCCCGCTGTCAGTGCAAAGGCGGCGGCACGGTCGATCCAGCCGGTGTGGCTTGTGCTGTCTGGTGCCATCGCCTTGTCCTCGTTCACCGTCAGAATGTCCGGGTGAAGCTCAGATTGAAAGTCCGGCCGGGCGCGCGATAATCCGTCACCGTCGAATATTCGGCGTCGAACAGGTTCTCGACCGCGAACTTCACCTGCGAACGGGCGTCGAGCGCATAGAGCGCGGTGAAGTCCATCGTCACATAGTCCGGCAGTTTCACCGTGTTGGCCGCGTTGGCATAGCGCGCCGCGCCGTAGAGCAGACGGGCGGTCAGATCGAGCTGTTCGGTCGGGCTATAGGTGATCTCGGCCGTCGCCTTGAACCGGTCGCGATAGGGGATGTATTTGCCGTTGTCTTGGTTGAGCGGTTCGCGCACATCGACAGTCACCTTTCCGGCCCATTCAGTGTTGAAGCGGTGGTCGAGCGCCGCCTCGAAACCGGTGATGCGGGCCTTGGCCACGTTGAAGGGCCGATAAGTCGGCGGATTGGACGCGATCGCGTCGGCCAGCCAGGTCTGGTAGAAGGCGAGGTCGAGACTGGTGTCGGCGCCCGCCCGCCAGTTTAGCCCGACTTCGTAGGATTTGGATTTTTCCGGCTTGAGGTCCGGGTTGGAATAGCCCGGATAATAAAGCTCGTTGAAGCTCGGTGCCCTGAAGCCGGTGGCATAGGATGAGCGCAACGTGACGTCGGGCAGGATTTCATAGCTCGCGCCGACATTGTAGGTGGTGGCGCCGCCAAATTGGCCGTTGTGGTCATAGCGGATGCCGCTGTCGATCGTCAGCGCGTCGTATGATAGCGAGTATTGGCTGAACACCGCCGCCAGCGTACGCGCGGTCACGTCGAATTTGACGGTGGAATCCACCTGTTCGCGATAGGCCTCCACGCCGCTGGTCAGCACATGCGACATGGCGCCGGTGTCGAAACCCTTCTGGGTCGATGCGAAGATGCCGTAGCGGCTGGAATTGAAACGGCTGTCGCCGGCCACGCCGTCGCGGAAATTGCGGGAGCGGTCGACGGAGTTCGACAGTTCGATCGTCGAGATCCAGTCTTCGGCATGTTTGATCTCGGCGCCCAGTTTGCCGACGAAACTTGTCGTGTCGACTTCATTGGCGTCGGGATAGGAGGCGTCGTACTGGCCGCGGCTGCGCGAAATCAGCGCGTCGCCATAGATGCGCCCCCAGTCGAACTGCTTCGACAGCGAAGCGTTTATCGAGCCGAGCAGGAAGCCGTCATCGTCCGGCTCGTGGCCCCAGGCCGTCGGCGTGGTGAAATCATAGCCGCGCGTGCCGATGACGCTGCCGCCGATCGAATAGTCGACGCCGCTCGCGTTGCGGCCGCGCAAATTGCCGGACAGGGTTCCGCCCCACGGATGGCTGACGCCGGTGGTGATGGAGGCGCTGCTGTCGCGGCCGTCGGCGCAGGGGCCGCCCTGCTTGGTGATGATGTTGACGACACCGCCCATGGCGTCGGAGCCGTATTGCGCCGAATGCGCGCCCTTGGCGATTTCGATGCGTTCGATCGAATCGAGCGGGATGTTGCCGAGCGAGGCGGTGCCGGTGGTGACAGAACTCGCCCGGACGCCATTGACCAGCACCAGCGTCTGGCTGGCTGACATGCCACGCAGATAAAGATTGGCGCCGGCACCCTGACCGCCATAGGTGATGATGGAAACGCCTGTATAGGCTTTCAGCAGCGAGGGCAGATCGGGCGCGGCCGAGCGTTCGATGCTCCTGGCATCGATCACAGTCACCGAGGAAGTCGAGCGCTCCAGCGTGGTTTCGCGTCTCAGCGGTGTGGTGACCACGATGCGGTCGAGCATCGTGACGTCGCCGCGGTCATTATCGTCCTGCGCGCCGGCATGGTTCGTCGAAGCCAGCGCCACTGCGCCGGCCAGGAAAACAGTCTTTTTCACTTCCGCCCCCAAAAGGATCGACGGCGCAACGGCGCCGCAAGGTTCATCACGAACCGCAGACGGATGTGGCGATGCGAGGATTTGCGACGGGTCGCATTTCACCTCTCGGCCGTTCCGGCACGCGGCAACACTTTGTCGTGTCACCGCCACGGACGACCGCGCCTGATCACACCCCGTGATCAAGCATGGGTGACCGGAACAGGCAGGTCTCCTGACTTCCGTGTCATCGCTCTCTTCCGCCTTCCCGGTCGCGTCAGCGCCAGTGGCATCGTGGAAGAAGGCTCAACGGTTACAGTTGCGGGGGCAGTCGCGGCTTCGTCCGATTGCTCGGCCTCACCGTGTTCCCTTTTCATCCGCCTCGCGGCGGAACCAATTCCGATTCGGAAGCTAGCCATGGCCGCCCGGCGCGTCAACCGGGCCGGCGAACGAATGCCGCGATGGCAGTGATGCCGCGACCTCAGCCGTAATGGAGGCGCGGTTTCGGACCCTGGCCGACGAATTGCACGCCGACGCGGTCGTTGCGGCGCCAGCGCAGCACGGCCTCATAGGCAACGCCGTCCACCGGCACGTAGAGGCTGAATCGTTCCGGCACGACGACGTCGGCAGCCACCTTCAGTTCGGCGCCGTTGGCATGCTGGTTGCGGATGACGCAGGGGATTTCCGACGTGTGGATACTGGTGATGATCGTCGCGCCCTTGAGCACGCGTTGCCGGTGCTCGCGCTCGCGATGTTCCGTTTCCTGTTCGGACATGACCGTCTCATCACCCGGCGCCATCGGGCTGCGGCGCGTCTCAATTAGAACCCGTGCAGGTAACCATGAACACCGACAATAGACAATTGCCGCGATGTCGCGGCCAACAGCAATCTCCGATCGGGGTATCGGATTGGTGAATCGGGACCGTGTCGTTTTCAGGACTTTCGCACTGGCCTGTGCGGCAGGCGGCGGGTGGCGTAGCGACAACATCGACCCGTAACATTGTTGCAATGTGACGACGCGAAGCAGGGCGACGGCATCTGGTGCCGCAATGATTTCGAGATGAGGCCTGCAATGCGTTTGTTATCTGTGGTGTGTATCGCTGTTGTTCTGTCCGGCTGTCAGAACACACGCGATCGGGAACGCTGTCTGTCCTACGGGTTTATCGACGGAACCCCAAGCTTCTCAAGATGTCTGCAGCGATTTGACCTGGACAGGGATCGCCGGGGCGACCGCCCGTTCGACGACGAGCGCTACGAATACTGACGGCATGGACCGCGACGTGATCTCCGGCTAAAGCACACCCCTCTCAAGCAACAGTGACCAATGCACGTATTGATCGTTGAGGATGATCGCGAGCTCGCATCCTCGTTGAAGCACATCATGGAAAGCGCGATCGGGGTGACCGACGCTTTTGCGACAATCGCGGAAGCCGAGGCGGCCTTGATCGCCCATCCGTTCGATCTGGTGATCATCGACCGCCGGCTTCCCGATGGCGACGGCCTTTCGCTGCTTCCGGTGCTGCGCCGGCTGCGGCCGCGGCCCGCCACCTTGGTCCTGACCGCGCTGGACGACCCTTTCGACATCGCATCGGCCCTGGACAAAGGGGCGGACGAATATGTCGGCAAACCCTTCGAGCCGACCGAGCTCGTCGCCCGCGCCCGCGCGGTCCTGCGCCGCTACAGCCTGGACGCGCTGGGCACCACGCAGATCGGCAATCTGGTGTTCGATCTCAACCACAGATCGGCGAGTGTGGGACAGAAAGTGCTGGAGATTCCGCGCCGCGAACTGGCCATACTGGAAACCCTGGTGAGGCGCGCGGGGCGCGTCGTCCAGCGCGAGACGCTGGAATCGTCCGTCTACAACATCAATGAAGACATCGAATCCAACGCCCTGGACTCGCATGTGAGCCGCCTGCGGCGGCGCCTGCGTGAAGCCGATTGCGACGCCGTGATCAAAAGCGTGCGCGGCATCGGCTACATGCTGGTGTCGGAATGACGCGGTTGCGCCGATCCATCGCCTTTCCGGTTGCCACCCTTTTGGTCGTTGGCATGCCGATCGTCATGATATTGAGCACCGTGCTGACGCTCGCTGTTCTCGTCAGCACCAGCCTCGAGGAGCGGCTGCGCATCAACACGACCGAGCTCTCCAAGGTTCTGTCCGCGGCCATCACCTATGACGCGAGCGGACATCTCGCGCTCGACAGCAAGCGGCTTGCCACGAACATCGTCGACTTCGCCGAGGCGCAACCCACATTCTGGTATGTCATCGGAGACGGGGTCCAGACCATAACCCGCGGCACCCAACCGTCCTCGGCCCGGCGCGTCTTCGATCAGGTCCCTCAGGAGATAGGCTATTCGGAGTTCAGCTATCGGCAGGACGATCGGGACATGCTCGGCATCAGGACCGTCACGCAAGGCGGCGGGCGCAAGACCGTTGCGGTCGGTGGCATCTGGCTCTCCACCTGGGAGACGATCCTTGTAGCCCTTATAGCAGTGCGTTCGCAGGGCCTGGTCCAACTCCTCTGTCTCGTCTTGATCGCCACCACCTCGATCGCTGTTGTCGTGGTCAAGCGCTCGATCGCGAGGCCGGTGCGACGTGTCGTGGAATCGGCCGAGCAGATCGACGGCCTGCCCAATGGCCGCAGGATTTCGGACGACGATACGCCGATCGAACTGAAGCCCATGGTTGCGGCCTTCAACACCGCGCTGACGCGCATCGACACGGCCTTCGAGGCGCAGCGCAATTTCCTGGCGAACGCGGCGCACGAATTGCGCACGCCGCTGACCAAGATGCGCCTCAAGCTGGAACAGGTGAACGATGCCGAACTGCGGAGCGTGCTGGTCCGCGACACGACGCGACTGGCCTCGATCGTGACCACGCTTCTGCAGCTTGCCCGCCTCTCCGGCCAGTCGCTGGCCTTCGCGGAAATGGACCTGGCCGCGATCGCCAAGGCGGTGGTGTCCGATCAGGTGCCGATGGCGCTGAAGCGGGGTATCGAGATCGAATTGCGGACGCCGGGTCGGCTGGTGCCGGTTTCCGGGTCGGAAACGGCGATCCGGGTCGCGCTGGAAAACCTGATCCTGAATGCCGTGCGCCACGCCGCCGGCACCCGGCTGGTGATTGTCGAGGTGCTCGTGCCATCCGAAATCCGCGTGATCGATCATGGGCCAGGCATCCCGGTCGACGAACGCCTCGCGGTTCTGCAGCCTTTCGTCCGTGGCAAGCGCTGCGACAGCGAAGGCACCGGTCTGGGGCTCGCCATCGTCGAGCAGATCATGAGCGCCCATGGTGGCTCCGTTAGCCTCGAGGAGACCGAGGGCGGTGGAACGACGGTGTGCTTGAAGTTTGCACCGGCTGCGATGGCGGCGAAATGCGGTCGGAGGCCCAACACTGGCTCTCAATAAGGGGCATCAAATCCCCATGAGACTGTCGGACCATGCGCTCTTGCGAGCGCGCCGTCGGCGATTACGGCCCAATCCTCTCAAGCTGCACCGACGCATCTCCAAGCCACGTGATCCGGTAGATGCCGACGCGCGCGCCTCTGTCCTTGGGATCGAAGATTGCACCGTACCTCTGCCAGAACTGAGCGTCAGCGTTGTAAGTGACGACAAAGCTGTAGTCGCGCCATTCCTTGGCCATTTCTTTGTCGCAGGTCCAAAGATCGCTTTCACGATACGGCTTTCCGAGCGACCAGCACCATTTATTGGTTGCCAATGGAGCGACTAGGTATCTGAAAAGATAATAGGAATAGCCCGTTGTGTCCTGGTCAACGTAGTAGATAACGCTTTTCCTCGAAGTCTGCGGAAGCAAAACGTTGGCGATGGTTTCGAGTTCACCACGCATTTTCGCATCCTTGGCCGCAGACGCGGTTCGCTGCTCAGGACCGAGAAACACCGTGTTTCGTAGGCCGACAGGCGAAGCTAGGAAGATCATCGCAAGGGCTGCGCTTGCCGCTATGCGCACCCCCTGAGGCGCAATCGCGATTTGGCGGCATAGAATACCCAGCAACACCACGCCCCACGCTAAGAGATAGGTGCCAAAGTATCGCTCGAAAGAGGTCAGTATCCGGCCCTCGTATTCCCCGAAATAGTAACGGTAGGCGGCGAGCAGGACGAGTAAATAGCCGATTGATCCAGCGGTTAGTACCCCGAGGGATATAACCACCCTCGATTGCCTTACTAGCGCGGCGAGTGCCAGTGTGGCTGCGACAAGTACAAAGAAAACCTTCGCAAGTGAAATCCCGATTTCATCTGGCCAAACAACAGGGAGCCAGACGGTCGCGGCAGAACCGTTAAAGAACCGGTTCGTGAACTCGGCCTGTATTACAAGCGATCTCTCGTCAGGGGCGAAGAGGAAGCCAAGAAGCGATCGTAGCGTGATCGTTTGGGTGGTTTCCCCTATCCCCGCGACATAGTTCTTCCAGGTCCAACTGGCGGCCAGAATGCTGGCGAGGAGAAGTACACCTGGAGCTATCGCCGCAAGAACTGCCTTCATCTTCAGCTCGCGCAGTGCGGATCGATCCCTCCACAACTGGCTGCATGTGACGGCGGCAACCACAACAAGCCCAAGCAAAAGCCCGACATGCTTGATCAGCAGAAGGGTGACAATCGGCGGCACCAGCGCGAGCACACCGATCCAGTTTCTCGGCAGCGAAAAGCTGGCCGACAGTGTTGCGGCGAACACGAAGCCTAGCGTGTGGTCGACATATATGTCGTAGAGCGAATATCCGAGCAAGTAGCAGAGAAAGACGCATAGTCCGGCCAAGAGAAGGGCGACGATTGGTTGGCGTATCGCCGGTCCGATCGTGGCCGTGATCGCTGAGGCTATCAGCACATCGATCCCGATGAGTTGTGCCGCTTCGCCTCTGCCGCCGAAAAAAGCGAAATAATACTGCAGCACCGCAGTGCCTGGCGCATAGGCTTTGAACTGGATGTTCGACGTCGCTCCCCAGAGTGCCTGATCGGCAAGCAGATTCTTGACGGCGAGGGCCCAATGGGAAAACTCGTCCCAACCTAGGAACTGGAAATCATTCGCCAGCCGAACGTAGAAACAGATCAAGACTAACAGAACTGCCGCGAAGTAGACCGCAGTGCCGGGATCGAGTTTGTCCCAGATTATCTTCTGCAGCACGTGCATCAGGCACACGAAGCCGAGTAGGTAGATAGAGATCGCGACGGGGTAGGGAAATCCGAAGAGCGCCGCAGCGTATAATACCACGATGATCGAACAGGTTACGAAAAACGGAACGAACCAGACTGGAAGTCGAAGATAGACCGACGCGCCGATCCATAGGCCGATCAGAGAAAGTCCGAGAAAAAAAATCTGCAATGTACGCCCCGCTCAATCCCGGCGGTTCTTAGCTGAGGAGCCCGCGACACGCAATCGACACGGGCGGAAATCCAAGGTACACGGCGTGGCGATTTAGTATTTGAAGGGCGCTCCGAATGTCGATTGTCACAATGATATCATGTATTATCGCCGCGTTCGGGGTGGCGTCGGGGCAGATCATGATAAAGGCAGGCAGTCAGGCCTGGGTTGCGGCTGGAACACCTTTCGATTTTCGGGTGATCGCGTGGGTATCAAGCGCATTTGCACTTTACGGCGCTTCATCGATAGGCTGGCTTTACATTATGAGGCAAACACCTCTGTCGGCCGCTTACCCGTTTCTGTCGATGACTTTCGTTATCGTTCCGATCGGCGGTTTGATCTTTTTCTCGGAGCGGCTGTCATGGTACGACGCGCTCGCCTCGATGGCTATAATCGCTGGCATATGTATTTCGGCGTTCGGACGTAGCTAAGAGAGGCGGACAGCATGGCTGGCGAAAAAGTTCTGGTAATCGAGATCAACGAATTCAATACCGACCTGCTTCGGAAAGCCGCCGACGAGCTTGACCTGAAGAGTCTGAAGCGTGTTCTGTCGTTCCGAACAGGATCTACTATGGCGGATCAAGAGCATGAGCACCATGGCTTGGATCCGTGGGTGCAGTGGGTTTCAGTCCACACGGAAACGCCTTCACAAGAGCACGAGGTCATCCGGCTGGGCGACGTCACCAAGCTTAAACATACGCAGATTTGGGAGCGGATTGGCAGAGAGGGTTGGACCACCGGTGTGTGGGGCGTGATGAACGCATCGCGTAGTAACGCAAAGAACAATCTGTTTTTTGTAGCCGACCCATGGACGTTCTCCGAACGGCCGTTCCCCGAGAACGTTTCGGGTTTTCTTCAACTGCCCGGATATTTCGCGAAGAATTACCTGGCGCCTTCCAAGAGTCGCCTTCTTGGTTCCGCGCTGAAAACAAGCGCTTACCTCCTCCGTAACATCCCGTTGTCGAAACTGATTTCAGACGGCTGGTATCTGGCTCGCAATGTGTTGCGTACAGGGGTGAACACCGCGGTGCTATTCGGCGCCTACGAACTGATGTCCGCGCGGGTGTTTGCGAAATTCCGCAAGGCCCATAATCCAGATGCAAACATCATCTTTCTAAACTCGATTGCACATTTTCAGCATCATGACTGGGAAAGCGGCGGCCATCTCGATGCGACTGGAGAATTCGTATTCAAGACGATCGACCGGGTCTTGTCATTTGTCCTTCCGAAGGAAGGTGCTGATGTTAAGATCTTGGTCCTGAACGGCCTGTCCCAGCGCAACGTTTCTGACGAGGATTTCTACATCTACCGCCAGATAGATCCGCTGCGATTTCTGGAGCGCCTCAATCTTAAACCGGTCAGCGTCGAGCAGTGTATGACAAACGACGCTCATGTATTCTTCGCAACCAAGGAGGAGCGTGATAACGCTGCGCGGATCTTGTCCACGGGCCATATCGAAGGACAAAATGCTTTCTATGTCGAAGTCGACCAGTTTGACGATACCAAGCTCTTCTACCAACTAGCCTTCTGGGACGAGGTGGATATGAAAGCACCCTTGACGGTTGGCAACCATCTCATGCGGTTCGACGAGGAGTTTGCGGTCCACGCCAAACGGACCGGAGAACATGTTCCCGAAGGCACATATTTCGCGGCAGGCGTCGAAATGCCTGCGCGTGTGCCGAATTCACATGTGCTGCGGCATATTTGGCCGCTCGGTGCTGCGGCCTGATGGCTAACCTACCGATGCAAACGCCGTCGATCTCAGTCGTTATACCGTGTTATCGAGTCGGTGCGCATATATTAGACGTCATTAGATCAATAGGTCCTGAGGTTACAACCATTTTCGCCGTTGACGATCGTTGCCCTGACGGGAGCGGTAAGTTCGTCCGCGAGAATTGTACAGACCCGCGCGTTGCCGTTCTCGAAAACACGCATAATCTGGGTGTTGGTGGTGCCGTCATGCGAGGCTACGAAGAGGCGATAGCTGCCGGTGCCGAGATCATCGTGAAAATCGATGGAGACGGTCAGATGGACCCGGCGCTTCTTCCGGCATTCGTTGTGCCGATCGCTGCAGGTGACGCCGACTATACGAAAGGCAACAGATTCTTTGATCCGGAGGCCTTCGAAGCGATGCCTCGAGCCCGTGTAGTCGGCAATGCAGCTCTGTCTTTCATGACCAAACTGTCGACCGGTTACTGGAATATTTTCGATCCGACCAATGGCTATACTGCCATTCATGCCAGAGTCGCGGAGCGCCTTCCGTTCAAGAAGATCAGCAACCGATATTTTTTCGAGACCGACATTCTTTTCCGGCTGAATAGCTTGAACGCGGTCGTCGTCGATGTCCCCATGCAGGCGCGCTACGAAGACGAGGTAAGTGGCCTTCGAATCGGAAAAATTATCCCTGAGTTTTTCGCCAAGCACGTGCGAAATTTCATCAAGCGGATCATCTACAGATATTTTACAAGAGACTTTACCGCTGCATCGGTGGAATTGGTCGCCGGCCTTTTACTCGTTTCATTTGGAATGATCTGGGGAAGCTATCATTGGTACCTTTCCGCGATCAGGGACATCGTCGCCACAGCGGGAACGGTGATGATTGCGGCTCTTACCGTCCTAATGGGCTTACAATTGTTACTGGCATTCCTGAACTATGACATCGCCTCGGTGCCGAAACGTGTGCTTCATCCAAACCTATCGCGATGGAAACTACACCGGCTATCGCTGATCACCGATAAGGCAGCCGTCAATGAAGACGACCCGATTTGAAGAACGACACGCCGATCGATTCGATGCTGCAATGGAATGTGTGAGCCGCGTAGCCGTTCTTCACGGGTGCGTTGAGTTGATCGTGCAGACGGAAGGCAGCGCTGATCAGGTGTGACATGCCGATGGCTGAGTACCGGGCAAAACTGGGACAAGCCGCCTGGGCGCGTATCGCTGAAGAGACACCACGTGACCGAGAGTGGGATGAGGCCGTGCCAAAATAGCGAGCCGGGCTAGAACGATCCACCTCTGCAACCGCAGCCCGATGCGGCCTCAAGTCTTTTTGTTATCGAGCTCTGCCCAGAGTTCGGTTAGCGACTGGCCCTTCCGTCACCAATTGTCCGTCTCGACTTCATCTATGACGACAAAGATGTATTCGGGGTCGCGACCCAATTCGCGGACAAGAACATCCGTCATACCCCGGATCACTGCCCTCTTTTGATCGGTGGACACAATCCCTTTGGCAATCTCGACCTTTACATATGGCAACGGCTAGTCCCTCAACAACGCTCGGACAAAACTAACCGATTCCGCCGCCGGAGGAAATCGCAGTATAGCCGGGATCATATGGGGCCCACCGTGCGAGCGGTGGGCGCTGATAAGTTGTTCTGGAGCAAGTCACAAACCGTGAATTGACGGCCACCAGTTGATGTCGTTGGCTGCACGTGCTTGGGAGGGCGCAATGTCAGAAGATGATGACGAAGTGGGCGGCAGCACTGCGCTGGACGCTATGGCAATCTATCTAGCATCCACCCTCACGCGGCGGAAGGACTCCGCTGATGCTTATAGGACGGCTTGTGTGCGCCGATTTGGACAGGTTCAAGTCCAGCCAGCTTGAGTTTTCTTAAGGGCGGTTTCGTCGGGTTCTGACCGGCAGCAAGCCTCGCCCAGTATCCACGCTCCGGTACTGGCACCTGATGTCGGATGCACGTTTTCGTCAGGCCGCGATCCGATAGCCCGAACCGCTCAGCTAGTTTCTGAATGGGCGTCGACCACACAAGGTCATACATTTCTTCACGGGTAAAAGTACGTTTTTCTTGGGGCTCATCGTCAGCCACGTTTGGTCCGCAAATCGCTCGCGTGGTGCCCTGGGGGTACCCAAGGCCATTCCATGGAGAATTCGCCAAACGAGTTGGCGAATCAAGTAGTTGATTTTTGTCGGAAAAAATTGGTGCCGCTTAGGTGACTCGAACACCTGACCCCATCATTACGAATGATGTGCTCTACCGACTGAGCTAAAGCGGCTTACCAACGATCGGCCACACTACTATGGCCCTACTAACTCTTACTCTTCAACCCTAACCCGCTGGCTTTGCACTTCATTCTCTGGCGGACCCGCCAATTACGAATGATGTGCTCTACCGACTGAGCTAAAGCGGCCCGGCGAGCTTGGCGCCCGCGAAGATGGCTGGGTGATAGCCGCAAGCCCGCGCAAATTCAAGATGCGTCGTTGCCGATTCTCGCCAAAAGCTGGACGAAAGCGGCGTCAGGCAGCGAGCCTGTCCTTCGCCGCCCGGTATTCGCGCACCAGCCGCTCGACCAGTTCGGCCGCCGGCACCACCTTGTCGACGGCGCCGATGCCCTGGCCGCAGCCCCAGATCTGCTTCCAGGCCTTGGCGGCGCTGAAATCCATCGTCGAGGGGTCGGAGACCGGCAGATTGTCGGGATCGAGCCCCTGGGCGCGGATCGAGCCTTTCAGGTAATTGCCGTGCACGCCGGTGAAGAGGTTGGAATAGACGATGTCGGCGGCCTTCGATGCGACGATCATCTGCTTGTACTCATCCACCGCCCGCGCCTCGGCCGTGGCGATGAAGGGCGAACCGATATAGGCCATGTCGGCGCCCATCGCTTCCGCGGCAAGCACGGCGCCGCCATGGGCGATTGCCCCGGACAGCAACAGCGGTCCGTCGAACCATTGTCGGATTTCCTGCACCAGCGCGAAGGGTGACAGCGTGCCGGCATGGCCGCCGGCGCCGGCCGCCACCGCGATCAGCCCGTCGGCGCCCTTTTCGATCGCCTTGCGGGCATGGCGGTCGTGGATGATGTCGTGCAGCACGATGCCGCCATAGGAATGAACGGCCTGGTTCACTTCCTCGACGGCACCAAGCGAGGTGATGACGACCGGAACCTTGTATTGCACGCAGAGCCGCAAATCGTGCTCCAGCCGGCCGTTGGTCTTGTGCACGATCTGGTTGACCGCGAAAGGGGCCGAAGGCTGGTGCGGATGGGCGGCGTCGTGGCGGGCGAGTTCCTCGGTGATCTCGGCCAGCCATTCGTCGAGCTGGGCCTCGGGCCGCGCATTGAGCGAGGGAAAGGAGCCAACGATGCCGGCCTTGCATTGCGCCAGCACCAGCGGCGGATGCGAGATGATGAAGAGCGGCGAGCCAACCACCGGGATCCTGAGGTTTTTGCTGAGAATCTCCGGCAATGCCATGGTCGCGGGCCTCCCGTTCGTATTGACGTTTCCGTAAACGTCAATTTCATAGCGCAACCTCGCAGTGTCGGCAATCGCCGAAAATCGGGTCCGGAAAGTCACGGTTGGTGGCGAAAATGCCTGTTGTAGGCACCGGTTAGCGCGAAATGGCGGCATCCGCCCGTTGATTGATCGGCCTCCGACGGCTAACCATCAGCAACTTGTGACCGCCTGGCGGAAGGAAAGCGATTTGGACGCGATCGAAAAGGCGATCCGCAACGCCTTCGAAAAAGGCGACCCCGACGACCGCGCGTTCCGCGAGCGGGTCTATCGCTCGGCTTTCGCCGCACTCGACCGCGCGCTGCTGGCCAATCCGGGCGTTACCGTCGAGATGGCGATCAAGCGCCGCAAGGCCATGCAGGCTAAGATCGCCGAGATCGAATCGGAATTCCTGCCGGCCGTGCCGGGCGTTGCACCCGAGGTTCATATCGGCGAACATGCGCCGGCCGCGGAAGCGCCAATGGGTGCGCCGGCGACGCCGGAGCCGCGCATCGAACCCTCCGTCGGAGCCGGTCACCGCTCGGAACCGGGGATCGACGCGCCGCGTTCGCGCGTCTTGCCCTCGGTTCCCGACATCATGCCGGACCGCACTTTGCCTGGTGGACCTTCGCCCGAGGACATCAGGCTGGCCGGCGGCCCGGAAGTGCGGCCTGACCGCGACGCGCGCCGGGTCGGGCGTCGCCTGCCGCTGACGGCGATCTTCTTCGGGATCACGCTGCTCGCCGCCGTCGGCATCGGCCTTTGGTGGGCGGTCCAGACCGGCGCCTTCAAGACGCTGGAGGAGCTTGGCCAGCCGCCATCGCCGACGCCGACCGTGTCGGGCGAGGACTATACGCCCGAGGCCGGCACCAAGACGCCGAAACTGTCCAGCGACGGCGCCCAGAACCGCCACTGGATCAACGTCTTCTCCCCTGCCAATCCGGCGCAGGTCGCCACCCCTTCGGATGCCAAGGCGGCGGTGATGAAGGACGATTCCGGCTCTTTCCTGCGCGTCACCTCCGGCCCCGCCGGGTCCGCCATCAGTTTCGATGTCGGCCAGGGCATACTGGAGCAGATCGCCGGCAAGCATGCCGTCTTCGATATCATCGCCCGCGCCGAGGACGGCAAGGAAACGCAGATGTCGGTCGACTGCAATTTCGGCGAGCTGGGCGACTGCGGACGCAAGCGCTACGCCGTCGGCAATCAGCGCAACGAATATCTGTTCGACGTGCAGATGCCGGCCAAGCGGCCGGGCGCCGCCGGATCCATCGCCATCAATTCCGACTTCGACAAGCAGGACAAGTCGGTCGATATCTATGAGATCAGGGTGTCGGTGACCGAGTAAGGCGCCTCAATCGAGCAGAGCCTGCAGCGTCTCGATGCGGTCGGCCTCGGCCGTCGGCTTGTCCCAGCGCAGCCGCGAAATGCGCGGGAAGCGCATGGCGACGCCCGATTTGTGGCGGGTCGAGCGGTTCAGTCCCTCGAAGGCGACTTCCAGCACCAGCCCGGCGGTGCGGTCGGCGCGCACCGAGCGTACCGGCCCGAAACGCTCGATCGTGTTGTCGCGCACATATTTGTCGATCTGTTTCAATTCCTCGTCGGTGAAGCCGAAATAGGCCTTGCCCACCGGCACCAGTTCCTCCGCGCCTTCGGGGCCGGCCCAGACGCCGAACGTGTAATCGGAGTAGAAGGAGGAGCGCTTGCCGTGTCCGCGCTGGGCATACATCAAAACAGCGTCCACCGTGTGCGGGTCACGCTTCCACTTGAACCAGGGCCCTTTCGGGCGCCCGGCGAGATAGGGCGAATCCCAGCGTTTCAGCATCACGCCTTCGATGATCGGGTGCGGTGGGGTGCTGCGGCTGGTTTCGAGTTCGGCCCACCTGTCGAACGCGACGAAGGGCGACAGGTCGAAACGGGCGGGATCGAGCGTTTTGATAAACGCCTCGAGCCGGGCGCGCCGTTCGCGGAAGGGCAGGGTGCGCAAATCCTCCTCTCCCAGCTGCAAAAGATCGTAGCAGCGCATGAAGGCGGGATATTGCGCCTGGATCTTGGGCGACACGCTTTTGCGGTTCAGCCGCTGCTGCAAATCGGAGAAGCTGCCGGTGGCGTTGGGCGAGCCGACCAATAGCTCGCCGTCCAGCACCGCGTCAAAACTGATCGCTTCCATAAGGTCGGGAAAGGCCTGCGCCACATCCTCTCCGGTGCGCGAATAAAGCCGCCGCACACCGCCTTCCGCAGTGGCCTGCACGCGAATACCATCCCATTTCCATTCGGCGGCATAATCGGCCGGATCGAGCTTTTCGAAATCCTTGTCTTCGACCGGATGCGCCAGCATGACGGGGCGGAACAACGCCTTGGCGGCGCGCTCTGGCTTCTCTGCCTTGCCCTCCAGCCAGGCGAACAGCTCGGCATAGGGCGGCGTCAGCCCATGCCAAAGCTCCTCGATCTCGGCCACGTCGACCCTGCCGAGGTCCGCCACCGCCTGTTTGGCCAGCCGCGCCGAGACGCCGATGCGCAACCCGCCGGTGACCAGCTTGATGATGGCGAAGCGTGCCGAAATGCCGGCGCTGTCAAGCAGCCGGGTGAGCACTTTCGGCCCGTCGGAGCGGCTGGCGGCCTGCAGCTTGCCCACCACCTCGCCCAGCGTCGGCACATGGTTCACCCGCGCGGCGGGATCGGTGGGCCAGACCAGCGAAACGGTTTCGGCGAGATCGCCGACATAATCGTATGAATAGCCAAACAGTACGGGGTCCATGCGCTCGGTCACCAATGCGCGCAGCATGGCGGGCTTCACCGCTGCGATGGAAAGATCGCCGGTGATCGCCGCCAGTGCATAACCGCGATCGGGGTCCTCGACACTGCGGAAATAGTCGGTGAGCAGCCTCAGCTTGCCGTTGCGCGACGGCATCAGCACCAGCCGGTCGAGGAGTTCGGCGAAGCGGTTCATTGCCCCTCGTCCTCATAGCCGATGAGATGCAACGGTTTCCCGGTAAGACCTTCCAGCTCGCACCAGCGCACCAGCGCCTCTTCGCGGCCATGCGTGACCCAGATTTCCCGCGCACCGGTTTCCCTGATCGTGGTGGCCAGCTCGTCCCAGTCGCCATGGTCGGAAATGATCAAGGGCAGTTCGACGCCGCCCTGCTTGGCACGCTGGCGAATGCGCATCCAGCCAGAGGCGAAGGACGAGACCGGGTCGGGGAAGCGCCTTGCCCAGCGGTCGGAGAAGGTGGAGGGCGGGCCGATGACGATGGCGCCGGCGAAGTCGGGCTTCGTCCCGGTCTCCACGGTCGCCGGCTCCAGCACGCCGAGATCGATGCCCTGGCTCTGGTAGTAATCGGAGATCTTGGCCATGGCGCCGTGGATGTAGATGGGCCGATCGTAGCCGGCGTCGCGCAACAGCCGCATCACGCGCTGCGCCTTGCCGAGCGCATAGGCGCCGACCAGATGCGAACGCTCCGGAAACTGCGCCACAGAGCGCAGCAGCTTGGCGATCTCGTCTTCCGCCGGCGGGTGGCGGAACACCGGCAGCGCGAAGGTCGCCTCGGTGATGAAGACGTCGCAGGGCACCACCTCGAAGCCGGCGCAGGTCGGGTCAGCCTGGCGCTTGTAGTCGCCGGAGGCGACGATGGTGAGGCCGTTGTGCCGAACCGCGATCTGCGCCGAGCCCAGCACATGGCCGGCCGGATGGAAGCTGACGGAAACGCCGTTCAGCGTGATCGTTTCGCCGAGCCTTGCCGCCTGCGTCGTGCCGGCGAAATCCTCGCCGTAACGCAGGGCCATGATGTCCAGCGTCTCGCGTGTTGCCAAAACGGCGCGATGGCCGGAGCGGGCATGGTCGGAATGGCCATGCGTGATCAGCGCGCGGTCGACCTGGCGGACAGGGTCGATGAAGAAATCGCCGGGCGGGCAGTAGAGCCCTTCGGGACGGGAGCAGAGCAATTCGCTTGGGCGCATGGTGTCAGGATAGGTCATCGGCGGCGAGATGAAAGGTGGCCGGCCAAAGGCTGCTGCCAGATTTGGCAGGTGCCTATGCTGAAGCCAGGGTGTCAGGAGGGGGGTGGCCGCTGCCGTTCCCTTCTCCCGCAAGGGGAGAAGGGAAAAGGGGGGCTTGCGCGGAACGCCCCGCTACCGCTATGCGACGCGCCGGAGATCTCCTCATGAAACCGCTACCCGCCTCGTCGGGCGACCTGCTTGCCGACCGCCGCGCCGATTACGCCGAGGCGCTGTTCGCCTCGCAGGACTATGCCGACGCCGCCGAATTGATACTGGGTGCGCTGGAGCTGGCGCCCGACTGGGCGCTCGGCTGGTTTCGGCTGGGCGAAATGCAGGAAGCGGCCGGCAATCTCGACGCCGCCGCCGAGGCCTGGGCAATGGCGCTCAAGCTCGACCCGATCGACCGGCCGGGCTCGGCACTCAAGCTCACGCTCATCGGCCGCGCCCCGCAGGCAGACGCCCCGCCAAGCGCCTTTGTCGAAGCGCTGTTCGACCACTATGCGCCGAGCTTCGACACCTCGCTGGTCGAAAAGCTCGAATACCGTGTTCCCGAATTCCTGACCGAGGCGATCCGCGCGCAGGGCGAGCGCCGCTTCCGCCTCGCGCTCGACCTCGGCTGCGGCACCGGCCTGATGGGCGAGCGGCTGCGCCCCTTCGTCGACAGGCTCGAAGGCTACGACATTTCCGCCTCCATGCTACGCAAGGCCCGCGACAAGGGCGTCTACGATCATCTCGGCAAGGCCGATCTGCAGCAGTTTTCTTATGCCGGCGAAGCACCGGACCTGGTCACCGCCGCCGATGTCTTCATGTATGTCGGCGCCCTGGACGGCATTGTGAGAACCGTTGCCGGCCTGCTTTCGCCCGACGGCCTGTTTGCCTTTTCGGTCGAGAAGCTTTCCGCGGCGGGCGATTTTGCCCTTCAGCCCTCGCGTCGCTACGCGCATGCCGAAGCCTATGTCCGCGCCGTGCTGGCGGCGAATGGTTTTTCGGTCCTGTCGCTCGAGGAGCGCGTCATCCGCCAGGACCGCCGCGAGCCCGTCGCCGGGCTGATCGTTGTGGCGGCGCGGTAGCGGAGGCCTTTCGGGCGGGGCCGTCGCCGCCTTCACCCTGTTTCGGGCCGTCAGGGGGATGTGACGGAGCGGCACCCCAAGCACTCGTCATTCCGGGCAAGCGAGGCGAAGCCGAGCGCCGACCCGGAACCCATTGAGCAGCGCGGCCGGGAACGAAGGTCGCACGGACGACATGAAGCATGCGACGCCGGTCCGGTTGCGTGAACGGTCCAGGACGAGGACCGGGCCGGGCTCGACGATGGTGCGGCCAATGGGTTCCGGCTCTCGCTGCGCTCGGCCGGAATGACGGCGGTGGAGTTGTCGCGTCGACGCATAGTAGCGTTGATACACTTCTTCATCGCCACGCCCGCTTTCGCGTCTGGCCATTGTCAAAGAACACTCCCTCATTGGAGGGTGGGAAGCGGGGCGCCGGGTCGGTGCCTCTTAGCAAATAATACGTGGCGCCTTCCGGGCGCCCCGCCAGTGTTCTTGCCCCGGACCGACCTCGCCGTCCTTCGCGACGGCAGACTTCGGGCCTCGAAGCCGCCATTTTCGGCGGCCGGGTTTTTCCAGGGCCCGGACTTAGGGCTCGTCACCAGACAGCGCCACCGTTAGCGCTGCCAGTCCGGCACCGGCGCCCTCCCTGATACCCGGTGCGCACCAGGTTCCCGTGAGGGCGATGGGCTGATTGTCGTGCAAGCCCCGAACGTGTGGGCAAATCCGGGCGTGGTTTTCGTGCGGTTTTCGGCAAGGGATTGAAGGGACAGCGTACTTTCTTTGAGCTTGCGTCTTCCTCCACGCATCCAATCCACATCCTGCACCGCGCCGGTGAAATCGCCGACGACACGGCGCCGCATGCCAGCCAGGGCGCGGAAACGGATGCTACCCGCAAACCGGACCGTCGGCGGCGATTCAGGATCATGGGGCATGCGCCAGGTGCCCGCTCGGGCCGTGGTGCGAAAGCGATCCCCTTTTGTTCCATATTTTGCTTGGCTGGCGCCCACGCTCGCGCTAGGTCTGGGGCGTGAAAGCCGAACCGCGCCTTGTTGCCGAAGACAGCCTGCTCCCCGAACCCTTCATTCGGTGGTTCGGGGCCAAGGGCTGGTCGCCGCGCGCGCATCAGTTGGAGCTCTTGGCCAATGCGCGGTCGGGCCGCTCGATGCTGCTGATCGCGCCGACCGGCGCCGGCAAGACGCTGGCCGGTTTCCTGCCTTCGCTCACGGAACTGGCCGAGCGGCCAAGGCATAAACCCGGCATGCGCCCTCGCGGCGTGCACACGCTTTACATCTCGCCGTTGAAGGCATTGGCCGTCGACATCGAGCGCAACCTCGGCAAGCCGGTGGAGGAGATCGGCTTGGCTGTCACGATCGAGACGCGCACCGGCGACACGCCCGCTCACAAGCGCCAGCGTCAGAAGCTGGCGCCGCCGGATATACTGCTCACCACGCCCGAGCAGCTGGCGCTGCTGATCGCGTCGAACGGCGCCGACCGTTTCTTCGAGGATTTGCGCTACATCGTGCTGGACGAGCTGCACTCGCTGGTGACCTCCAAGCGCGGCCATCTTTTGGCGCTGGGGCTGGCGAGACTGCGCAGCTTCGTGCCGGAGCTGACCGCCATCGGCCTTTCCGCCACCGTGGCCGAGCCGGACGAATTGCGCCGCTGGCTGGTGCCGCAGGTTGCTTTGGAGAATAGCGTCGAGCGCGTTCCCCCTCTCCGGTCTGCTCCGCAGACCACCTCTCCCCCACATTCGTGGGGGCGAGGAACCCAGGCTGGAGAAGCGCAGGCGTCGCGGCAGCGATTCCTCGCCCCTGCCGGAGGCGGGGGAGAGGTGGCTCGCCCGCAAGGCGAGACGGAGAGGGGGTATGGCGCCAACTCTCCTTCAACGACCACCGCCCCCATGGCCGGCCTCATCACCGTCGCCGGCGGCGCCAAGCCAAACATCTCGATCCTCGATTCGCGCGAGCGCGTGCCATGGTCGGGCCATTCGGCGCGCTACGCCATTCCCGAGGTCTACGAGGCGATCCGCCGCCACAAGATGACGCTGCTGTTCGTCAACACGCGCAGCCAGGCCGAACTCCTGTTCCAGGAACTGTGGCGGGCCAACGAGGACGCGCTGCCGATCGCGCTGCATCACGGCTCGCTGGAAGTGGGCCAGCGGCGGCGCGTCGAGAAGGCAATGGCCGACAACGCCTTGCGCGCCATCGTCGCCACCTCCACCCTGGATCTTGGCATCGACTGGGGCGATGTCGACCTTGTCGTGCATGTCGGCGCGCCGAAAGGCGCGAGCCGGCTTGCCCAGCGCATCGGCCGCGCCAACCACCGCATGGACGAGCCGTCGAAGGCCATCCTCATTCCGGCCAACCGCTTCGAGGTGCTGGAATGCCGGGCAGCCCTCGACGCCAATTATCTCGGTGCGCAGGACACGCCGCCGCTGCTGGCCGGCACGCTGGACGTGTTGGCGCAGCATGTTTTGGGTTCCGCCTGCGCGGCGCCCTTCGATGCCGACCAGCTCTATGCCGAGGTGTGCTCGGCCGCGCCCTACGCCGCGCTCGCGCGCGAGACCTTCGACCGTGTCGTCGATTTCGTCGCCACCGGCGGTTATGCGCTGAAGAGTTACGAGCGTTACGCCCGCATCCGTCGCACCAAGGAGGGACTGTGGCGGGTAACGCATCCGCGCATCGCTCAGCAATACCGCCTCAATGTCGGCACCATCGTCGAGATGCCGGAGCTCAACGTGCGCTATGTGCGCCAGGGTCGCGGCATGGCCGGGCGCGGCGGGCCGGTGCTTGGCAAGATCGAGGAATATTTCGCCGAGACGCTGCGGCCGGGCGACAATTTTCTGTTTGCCGGCAAAATATTGCGCTTCGAAGGCATCCGCGAAAGTGAGTGCATCGTCTCCAACGGCACCGGCGCCAACATCATCGTGCCGTCTTATGCCGGCGGCAAGTTCCCGCTTTCGACCTATCTGGCCGAGCAGGTGCGCGCCATGCTGGCCGACCCCGGGCGCTGGCAAAAACTGCCCGAGCAGGTGTCGGAGTGGCTGGGCATGCAGAAGCTGCGCTCGGTGCTGCCGAAACAGGGCGATCTTTTGGTCGAGACCTTTCCGAAGGGCAACCGCCACTACATGGTGTGTTACCCCTTCGAGGGCAGGCTGGCGCACCAGACGCTGGGCATGCTTTTGACGCGCCGGCTGGAACGCGCCAATGCGCGCCCGCTCGGCTTCGTCGCCACCGACTATTCGCTGGCCGTGTGGGCGCTGGACGACATGGGCGCGCTGTTCAAGGCAAGGCAGCCGTCGCTGGCCGAACTGTTCGACGAGGACATGCTGGGCGACGATCTCGACGCCTGGCTGAACGACAGCTGGATGCTGAAGCGCACCTTCCGCAACTGCGCCGTCATTGCCGGGCTGATCGAGAAGCGGTTTCCCGGCCAGGAGAAGAGCGGCCGCCAGGTGACGGTGTCGGCCGACCTGATCTATGATGTGCTGCGCAGCCACGAGCCGGACCACATCCTTTTGCAGGCGACCCGAACGGACGCCGCCGCCGGCCTGCTCGATGTCGCGAGGCTGGCCGACATGCTCTCGCGCATCCGCGGTCGAATCGTGCATAAGACGCTCGACCGCATCTCGCCTCTGGCCGTGCCGGTGATGCTGGAGATCGGCAAGGAGCCGGTCAATGGCGGCGCCAATGAATCGCTCTTGATGGAGGTGGCCGATCTGGTCGAGGAAGCGATGGGACCACGATGAATTTTTCCGCCGTGCGCGCATCGACAGCACCCGCCGCCGAGATGGTCGCCATCTCGGGCGAGCGTGCGCTGTGCGATCCGCGCGGTACCTTGTTCTTCCCCGACCTTGCCCTGCTCGCCGTCTCCGACCTGCATCTGGAAAAGGGCTCGTCCTTCGCCCGGCGCGGCAAGCTGATCCCGCCCTACGACACCGTCGCCACGCTGTCGCGCCTCGAGGCGGTGATCGAGGATTACCGGCCGAAGATCGTCGTCAGCCTGGGCGATTCCTTTCATGACGGTGAAGGCGCCGAACGCCTGCATCCCGATTTTCGCGCCCGGCTGGAAGGGCTGATGACCGGGCGCGACTGGTTCTGGATCGCCGGCAACCATGACCCGGAAGCGCCGGCCGACCTGCCCGGCGAGACTATACTGGAGCTGGCGGTCGGCGCCGTGCTGTTCCGCCACGAGCCGTCGAGGCAGCGCGTCGAAGGCGAGATCGCCGGCCATCTGCATCCCTGCGCGCGCATCGTGCAGCGCGGCCGCTCGGTGCGCCGCCGCTGCTTTGCCGGCGACGGCGGACGCATGATCATGCCTGCCTTCGGCGCCTATACCGGCTCGCTCAACGTACTCGACCCGGCCTATCGCGGCCTGTTCAACCGCGACGCGCTGATGGTCTATATGCTGGGCACTGACCGCATCTTCGCCATTTCCAGCGCCATGTTGCGGCCAGGGTAAGGTAGAGCGCTGGTTGGACGTGCCGCAGCCACGCCGGCTGCTATCGCCCAGCGGTTCATACGCCGCCCGCCTATGCCGGCCGCCGTTTCGCGTCCATCATGGTGATGACCCAGAGCACGAGCCCGGCCAGCGACAGGCCGCAGCCGACATAACCCGCCGAAGGGAAACCGTAGCCGGCGGAAATGGCGAGGCCGGCGAGCCAGGGGCCGAGGGCGTTGGCGACGTTGAAGGCGCTGTGGTTGGCGGCGGCAGCAAGCGTCTGCGCGTCGCGCGCGACATCCATCAGATAGGTCTGCAGCACGATAGCGAGGCCCGTTGTGCAGCCGACGAGAAAGACGACGAGCGAGATCGACCACAGCGCGCCGACCGAATAAGGGAAAGCGAAGAGGGCGGCAGCACTGGCGATCAAAAGCACCGTCGCCGTCGGCTTCAGCGCCTTGTCCGCGGCCCAGGCCGAAACCAGATTGCCCAGCGTCATGCCGACGCCGAACAGGCCGATCACCAGCGGAACCAGGCGCGGATCGACCTTGGTGACTGCGAGCAAGGTCGAAGCGGTGTAGGAGTAGACGGCGAAAAGCCCGCCGAAGCCGACGATGGCGGTTGCCAGCGTCAACAGCACCTGCCGGTTGCGGAAGGCGCCGAGTTCGCGCAGCGGGCTGGCGTCTTCGTCGGGCCTGTCGCGTGGTGCGAACAGGGCAACCATGATGAAGGTCGCCAGCGCCAGAAAGCCGGTCAGGGCAAAGCCCGCTTGCCAGCCGAATACCTGGCCGAGATAGGTCGCCGCCGGGACGCCGATGATCGTCGCCACTGTCAGGCCAAGCATGACGCGTGCGATGGCGGTGGTCCGTTCCTTCGGGCCAACCAGCGATGCCGCGACGAGTGCCGCGACGCCGAAATAGGCGCCGTGCGGCATGCCGCTGAGGAAACGCAGGACAAGCAGCCATTCATAGTTGGGCGCGAGCGCGGTCAGGCAGTTGGTTATGCCATAGGCGGCCATCAGGGCCATCAAGAGGGTGCGGCGCGGAACGCGGGCCGACAACACGGCAATGATCGGCGCGCCGACGACCACCCCCAGCGCATAGGCACTGATCGCGTGCGCCGCCTTCGGCTCATCGATGCCGAGCCCGGCCGCGATATAGGGCAGCAGGCTCATGGCCGCGAATTCGGTCGAGCCGATGGCGAAGCCGCCGATGGCGAGCGCCAGCATCACCAGCCAGGGCTGCACCGCCGGTTCGCCTTTGAGGATTGCTGCGTCGGACATCGGGCCGCTCCTGCGCTGCGTTGCGCAACGTTATGCTGCGCCGCAATATCGCCTTGCGCGTGGGAGGGCAATGCTGCCAGTGCCTTGGAGCGCATGGTGCAGAACCGCTGCTCTCGCCAGGCTGCTGCCGCTGCGTCGCCGGCGACGGCGGCGGCCGCGGCCGTGGCCGCACGATCATGTCAGCCTTCGACGCCTATACCGGCTCGCTCAACGTGTTCGACCCGGCCTAAGCGTCAGAATCTCATCGACAGGTGCGAGGCCTATGCCGACGCCATGGCCGATACGTTTTGCGCCTATCTGCACAAGTTGCAGCAAGGCTGAGTGAAAAGGCTGGCCCTTTGACAGCCCAGCCAGGCGATTGGGCAGCAACTCGCGTCGTTGCGACCGTGGCAAAAGGCCATGTGCCCGCGGCCTGGGGTCTCCAAGGCTTCGTTTGATCAATCCTTGCGGAAGATGAGCCTTCCGAGCCAGCCGGTGATCATGGCGAGGCTGATGGCGAACAGGCCGTAGAGGAAGGAATAGTCGTGCGCGGCGCGGAAGATCGATTGTTCGAAACCGGATTTGCGGATTTCCAGCTGCGCCGAACTTTCCTTCACGAAGACGCCGTTCTTGAACAGGAAGGCGCGCGCCTTGTGCGTGCCCACCGGCACGTTGGGGGCCAGTCGCACGGAGGCGCGGAACAGGTTCTGCGACAGGAACTGCACGCCGCCGACATTTTCGCTGTAGAGGCCGGTCGCGGTCTTGCGCTCGCGCAGCGCGGCGGTGAATTCCTCGATGGTGGCGGGGCTCTGGCCGGTATCGGCCGGCTGCATGAAGATGTTGTTGGCGCCGAGCGACAGCTGCTTGTAGCTGGCCGGTTCGGTGACGTCCTGGAACGGCCGCGTCGTGGCGATCGAATAGGAAACCGGCACGTTCTCGAAGGTTTCGGATTCGAGATTGATCCAGACGCCGAGCACACGATCCTTGCGCCGCACCACCACGGGGCGCGCCGGCCCTTCCAGCACCACGATGACGTCGTAGCGGCCCTGGCGCGCCACTTGCGCATCGGCGTCTTCCAGCGCGCCGAAAATGGTGAGGTCGGCGCCGCTGAAGCCGGCGGTGATCATCACCTTGTCGGTGGAAAGGCCGATCTGGATGCCTTCCTGATGCGGCGATTGCGCGGCCGTCGGCATTGCGGTGGCGAGCACCAGCGCCAGAGCAATTCCAGGAAAAGTGTGTAGCGCTTTTCCGCGTTTCCGTGAAAAACGGAAACGCTCCAGCAGCGCGGCCGGCGGGGCGAACCGCGCCATCAGATCAATCCCGCCCCGGTCAGCGAGTAGAGGTTTGGTGGCGTCACGAACAGGTCTATGGCCAGTCGGATCGCAACCGCCAGCACCAGCAGCGCGAGCAGGGCGCGCAGCTGTTCGCCGCGCAGCCGCTGGCCGGCCTTGGCGCCATATTGCGCGCCGGCGACGCCGCCCACCATCAACAGGAAAGCCAGCATCACATCCACCGTCTGGTTGGTGGTGGCGTGCACCAGCGTCGTGTAGGCCGATGTGAAGATGATCTGGAACAGCGAGGTGCCGATGACGACGTTGGTCGGCACCTTCAGGAGATAGATCAGCGCCGGCACCATGATGAAGCCGCCGCCGACACCCATGATGGACGACAGGAAGCCGATCGCCGCACCCAGCCCCAGCACCGGGATGATGCTGACGAACAGCTTCGAGGCGCGGAAGCGCACCTTCAGCGGCAGGCGGTGGATCCAGTTGTGCTGGCCGGATTTCTTCAACGTCGGCGCCGCACCGTTGTTGGTGGCCCGCAAGGCGTTGACGCTTTCGACCAGCATCAGCCCGCCGACGGTGCCAAGCAGGATCACGTAGAGCAGCGAGATGAACAGGTCGAGCTGGCCGATCGCCCGCAGCAGGCCGAACACATAGATACCGGCCGTCGAGCCGACGATACCGCCGGCCAACAGCACTCCGCCAAGCTTGAAGTCGAGCGTGCCGCGCTTCATGTGCGACAGCGCGCCGGAGAAGGAGGAGGCGATGACCTGGTTGGCGCCGGTGGCGACCGCGATCGCCGGCGGAATGTTGTAGAAGATCAAAAGCGGCGTGATCAGAAAACCGCCGCCGACCCCGAACATGCCCGACAGAAAGCCCACCGCTGCGCCCATGGCGAGCAGCACCACGATATTGACGGATATTTCCGCGATCGGGAGATAGATACCCACCCGTCAGTCTCGATCAATCCAGCGTTGCGGCGACAGAGCCTCTGCCCGTATAGCACCGAAAAGCTAATTCGTTCTTGCGTCGGCGCCGCGGCCGGGAAAACCCGCGCCACGGTGCCGAAACAAAAACCACTTCAATCAGTTGGCAGGCAATTTGATGGCAAGGGCGTCGCGCCGGCGACACCCGCCGTGCTATTTGCGCGCCAGCAGCGCCTTGACCAGCTTCTCGTCGACCGATCCCGTCGCCGGCAGGCCGTTGTCGGTCTGGAAAGCCATGATCGCCTTCTTGGTCCTGTCGCCCATGACACCGTCGGTACCGCCGGAATCATAGCCGTTCTTCGACAGGATGCGCTGGATGTTCTGCACCGCCTTCTTCATGTCGAGGCTTGCCATGGTCGTTGGCGCGTCCTGCCATGCGCTCGGCATGTCGGTGTTGTTGGCCTCGGCATCCAGCGCCTTCGGCTTCCACAGTTCGACGGTCTGACGGGCGCGTTCGAGCTGTTCGGGGCGCAGCGCCTTGGCGATCTCGTCGCGCTTGGCGGTGGCGTCCTTGTCGCCGGTCTTGGCCACCAGCCCGAACCATTTGTAGGACTCTTCCAGATTCTGCGGCATGCCGACGCCCTTGGCGGCGAGGATGCCGAGATTGAACTGGCTGTCCTTGACGCCGAGATCCGCAGCCTGTTGGAACCAGCGGGTCGCCGCCTCGTTGTCGGCGGCGCCGTCGGCGCCCATCGCGAACAGAACCGCCAGATTGTGCATGGCGCTGGCATTGCCCTTCTCGGCGGCGCGCCGGTACCATTCCTTCGACTTGGCGATGTCGCGGGTTACACCGATGCCCTTTTCGTAGAAATTGCCGATGCGGTATTCGGCGGGCGCGAAGCCGCGCTCGGCCGCCTCGCCATACCATTTGGCGGCGGCCACCATGTCTTCCTTGACGCCGCGCGCTTCCGCGTAACGCGAGCCGACTTCGAACAGGGCCTTGGCATCGCCGCCGACCGCTGCGTCACGCAAGGCGGTCGGGCCGATATTCTGCGGAACGTCGATCGCCGCAGTGACCGGAGCGGTTGTGTCGCCCACCGGAGGCAGGGCGCCGGTCTTGTCCGTGTCGGAGACGCCTGGACTGGACATGCCGGGCACATCGACCGTCGGCAAGGTGACCGGGGCCGCGATCAGCGCCGGCGTCGCGGGCTGCGCTTCGACGGATCTGGCGGCCGGCTCGGGCGTCGCGGGGTTTGATGCCGCTCCCTGCAGCATCGCGACATCGTCGGCCGCCTTCGGTTGCCCGAATTCCTGCTTGGCGATGACGCGAACCGATGCATCGTCCGGCATTGGCTTGGCGGCGATTTCGTTCGTCGGCGTCGCAAGGGTCGGAACCGCCGATGCGGTTTCGACCTGGCGTTCGATGGCGGGCAGTGGCGTGTCGTTGACCGCGACTTCCTTGGGATCGGACAGGAAGGCCTTGCCGAGCTGCAGCCCGGCCAGGGCCAGCATGATCGCGGCGGCGGCCATCAGGATCGGCTTGCGCCGCGCCTTGAGCAGATTGCCGAGGCGGAACGATTTGCCCGAGCCGGTCGCCGACGATTGATGCTTGAGTGTCTCGGCCTCGGCGGCCGCTGCCTGTGCTGCACGGCGCGCGGCGGCAATGAAATCGGCCTTCGAGGCGTCGGCGGGGGCTTGTCTGGCCGGCTGGCCGCGTTCGTCGCGCACCCGCTTCATGATCGCGCTGAGGTCGGGCGCACCCGAACCCGGTTCGAGCGGCCGGTTGACCAGCTTCGGCTCGAGCGGCTCGTCGAGATCGACGCTCGGCACCTCGACCGTCGGCGCGGCCGCCATCGGCTGCTGCTCGTCGTTCTCGCGGCGCATCTTGAAGGCGCGGGCGAGGCCGCCGAACATCGACCTGCCCTGGCCGGCGATTTCGGAATCGGGGGCGATGGCTTCGGAGCCCAAAGCGGCCCGAGCGGCTTCGACGGCCGCCTGTGCCGGGGTGCGCGTGGTGTCGCGCATCGTCGGTTCGACCGACAAGGGCAGCGGCTCGTCCATGTCGAGGGCCGGCGCATCCTGCACCGCGATCTTGGCGACCGGGGCCGGCAGGACGGCATCGCCGGTCTCCAGCGAGCCCAGGCGGTCGACGATCTTCAGCAGCGTGTCGTGGATCGCCTCGAAGGTCTTGATGTTGCGCTCGTCGGAGCGGCGGGTGAGCCCCTCCAGCGTCTTCAGGTCCTGCGCCAGGCCGGAGACGGCTACCGTGTCGCCATTGGTGGGCCCAAGCGCCCGCACCGCGTTTTCGGCCGCCTGTCTGGCGGTTTCGAGAATGGTGTCGCGGTTGGCGGTCAGCGATTCCTCGATCTTTTCGAGGCGCGGTCCGAGGTCGTCGAATTCGGGCAGCGGAGCGCCCGGGCGCGACAGATGCGTGGACAGGCCGGAGACCTGCGCCTCCAGGCTGCGGATCAGGTCGGGGTCGATGCCGGAAACCTGCGAAGACGACAATTCCAGCCGGCTCGAAATATCGTCGAGCCGATCTTCGAGGCTGCGGATCGCCTCCTTGCCGGCGCTCTCGGTGGCGCGGCTTTCAAGCCGCTGCGCCAGCGCGTTGAAGCGGGCGTCGATCGCTTCCATGATGCCGGAATTGTCCGGAGCGGCTTGCTGCGGCCGGCGCTCCAGCCGGTCGGCGACGTCGTCCAGTCGCCGCTCCATGTCGCGGAACAGCATGTTGCCCTGCTGCATCGCGTCGTCCTGCCGGCGCTCGATGATGCCGGAAAGCGTCTCGAAGCGCTGTTCGAGACCCTGGAAGAGGTGATCGAGCACTTCGCCGCGCGGGCGTTCGTCGGCGACCTCGTCGATCTGCCGCGCGAGCGCGGCGATGCGCTGCTCGATGCGTTCGAACGGCGCCGGGTCGAAGGCATTGGACTGCGCGGCCACCGTGGAGGCGACGATCGCCCGCGAGATTTCGTCCAGGCGTTCGTCGATCATGCCATAGATGTCGCCGCCACGGCGGCCTTGCTGGCTGGCGAAATGGTCGACGGCGCCGGCCAGAGCACGCACCTTCTCTTCGAGCGAGCGCAACGACAGCGATTCCGGCAGCTTGTTGACGGCGGCGTTGATCTGCTCGAGGCGTTCGGCCAGCGCGTCGGCGCCGTCGCCGCGCTTGCGGTCGTTGTCGTCATACCGGTTTTCGAAGGCCGACCAGCGACGGTCGAATTCCTGCCAGCGCCGGTCGACCGCCTGCACGCTGTCCTCGCGCGCCAGCGTGTCCAGCGCGCCCCTGACCTGCTCGAGTTCGAGCCGCAGCATGTTGACGCTCTTGTCGTCGCTCTTTTCGGCCAGCGTGCGGATGGCTCCCGACAGGCGTTCGAATTCGAAGCCGAGCTCGGCGTTGTCGCCGCCGCGCGGGGCCTGTTGGTAGACGCGTTCGATATCCTTGCGCAACGACTGGAATTCGCGCTGCAGCCCGGCGGTCATCTGCTGGCGCAATTCCTCGCGCAGGCCGCGCAGTTCTCCGGCGATCTTGCCGACCTGGGCGATACCGTCTTCCTGGCCGCGCATGCGTTCGAGGTCGCGCGCGATCGACTGGTAAGGCTGGTCGAAGCTCTGCGCGGGGCGCTGCCGGTAGGGACGGGGCTCTTCATAGGGGCGCTGATAACCGCGCGATCCTTCATACGGCCGCTGCGCATAGGCGGGCTCGCTGTAAGGGCGCTGGCTGGCGCGGGGCGATTCGTAAGGCTGGCCGTAGGGCTGGTTGCGGCCGTAGCGCGGCTCGTCATAGCGGGAGGCGGCGGGCTCTTCGCGATTGTGGTCGAGCCGCTGCTCCAACGCTTCCATCGAGCGGTTGAGTTCTTCCAACGTCGCATGGCGCCGGCGTTGCCGGCCGGCGTTCAACGTGTCGAGATAGGACCGCTTGCTGTTCATCGAACGCCCGTTCCGAATTTGGCTGGCCTTGGCCAACTGCTCCCTAACCCAGTCGGGACCCGAAGCCGCGGGGCGGCGGAAGGCGAACTTCCGGATTTTTGCCCGTGCTTCGGAGACCGTGAGCAAAGCGAGACTGGATAAACACGGATGACCGACAGCCGCACCTTTCCCCCAACGTGGTAAACAAGCCGTTAACCAAGCTTAAGAAGCTTCAGGATTCGTTGAGAAAAGCTTGCGCCCGTCGCCGTGCCGGCGCCGTTCTGGCGGGCCTACTTGCATTTCCAAAGCGATATCGCTATATCCCTTACGTAAACGTAAGGGGCGCGCGGATGCGTCTCTTGCGAATTTTTTTCGCAACCGCGTTCTGGAAGCAAAGCCCCCCGGCGCTTCCGCCACAGGCGACACCGGGCTTTAGGGCCGCGCGTCCCATCGGGGAATATCGATGACTGTTCAACTCACCACCGTCGGCGGGATCGCCGGCAACACCCAGGCCGCACCGAGCGAGGCGGACGACGAGCTGGTTCGCATCGGCGAGATGGCCAAGCAGTATGGCGTCACCTTGCGCACGCTGCGCTTCTATGAAGACAAGGGGCTCTTGAACCCGCATCGCGACGGCGCGACGCGTCTTTATACGCATCGCGACCGTGTGCGCCTGAAACTGATCCTGCTCGGACGCAAGGTCGGTTTCTCGCTGCGCGAGGTCAAGCAGATGATGGATCTGTACGATCCGACCGGCTCGAACACCAAGCAGCTTCGCCTGGCGCTCGACAAGTCGGAGAAGCAGATCCTGCGCCTGCAAAAGCAGCGCGCGCTGATCGATGACGCGATCAACGAGCTGAGCGGCGCCATGGGTTCCGTGCGCCAGATGATCGCCGAGCGCGCCGCGGCGACATCGACCGCGGCCAACTGAAACCGCACAATGCGGACGCCATGTCGTCTGCGATTGGCAAGACAAGATCAGGCGCGTCGCCAGTGGCGGCGCGCCTTTTTGTTGCCGAAAGCGGGTCGGCGGATCGTCAAAGTCGTTGCGCGCTTCCTTTACGGCAGCGAAAAATCATCCAAAAAAGCGGCCGGGCGCAAATATTGACGTTTACGCAAACGTCAATATTTGCTATCCGATCCTTACTATCGGCCCGGACGCCGCTCGGCGCGGGCCTGTCCCGTTGTTGCTTCAGTGGAGGAAGACGCAATGCCGATCTACCAGGCGCCCGTCCGTGACACCCTTTTCGTGCTGAACGAGGTGCTGGGCTACGAGCGGTACACCAATCTTCCCGGCTTTTCCGATGCATCCGGCGACGTGCTGGAAGCGATCCTCGCCGAAGGTGCAAGGCTCGCCGAAAACGTCATCCTGCCGACCAATCGCGTCGGCGACATGGAAGGCTGCGTCCGTCACGACGACGGCTCGGTGACGACGCCCAAGGGCTTCAAGGAAGCCTATCGCCAATATTGCGAAGGCGGCTGGATGGGGCTTGCCGCGCCGGTCGAGCATGGCGGCCAGGGCCTGCCCTATGCCGTGCACACCGCCGTCGCCGAATATATGGTCTCGGCCAATCTGGCGCTGCTGATGTATCCGGGGCTTACCCAGGGCGCGATCGCCGCCATTCTCACTCACGGCACCGACGAGCAGAAGACTGCCTTCG
Organism: Mesorhizobium sp. YL-MeA3-2017; assembly: GCF_030814575.1. Classification (NCBI taxonomy): domain Bacteria; kingdom Pseudomonadati; phylum Pseudomonadota; class Alphaproteobacteria; order Hyphomicrobiales; family Phyllobacteriaceae; genus Mesorhizobium; species Mesorhizobium sp. YL-MeA3-2017. Next base: position 3,491,693 of record NZ_JAUSVH010000001.1, read on the forward strand.
TGCCGAAGATGGTCGAGGGTGTGTGGACCGGTACGATGAACCTGACCGAGCCGCATTGCGGCACCGATCTCGGCCTGCTGCGCACCAAGGCCGTGCCGAACGGCGACGGCACCTACAAGATTTCCGGCCAGAAGATCTTCATCTCGGCCGGCGAGCACGACATGGCGGACAACATCGTCCATCTGGTGCTGGCCCGCATCGAGGGCGCGCCGGAAGGGGTGAAGGGCATTTCGCTGTTCATCGTGCCCAAGCTCAAGCTCGACGCCGCCGGCAATCCGGGCGAGCGCAACACGCTCTCCTGCGGCTCGATCGAGGAGAAGATGGGCATCCACGGCAATTCCACCTGCGTCATGAACTATGACGAGGCGGAAGGCGCCCTGCTGGGCGAGCCGAATGGCGGCCTCAGGGCAATGTTCACGATGATGAACGAAGCGCGCCTCGGCGTCGGCCTGCAGGGCCTGTCGCAGTCGGAGGTCGCCTATCAGAACGCGGTGGCCTATGCCAAGGACCGCCTGCAGGGCCGGTCGCTCACCGGCGTCAAGGCGCCGGAGAAGAAGGCCGACCCGATCATCGTCCATCCCGACATCCGCCGTTCTTTGATGACCATGCGTGCCTTCAACGAGGCCGGCCGCGCCTTCACGCTGTGGACGGCGCTGAAGTCCGACGTCGCGCACCGCTCGGGCGACGACAGCGACCGCCAGGCGGCCGACGACCACATGAGCCTGATGACGCCGATCGTGAAGGGCGTGCTCACCGACAAGGGCTTCGAACACGCCGTGATGGCGCAGCAGGTGTTCGGCGGCCATGGCTACATCGAAGAACACGGCATGAGCCAGTTCGTGCGCGATGCCCGCATCGCCATGATCTATGAAGGCGCCAACGGAATCCAGGCGCTCGACCTCGTCGGCCGTAAGCTCGGCGCCAATGGCGGCCGTGCCGTGCAGGCCTTCTTCAAGGAAGTCGGCGAATTCTGCGAGGAAAACCGCGCCGACGAGAAGATGGCGCCGTACACCAAGGCGCTGAAGAAGGGTTTGAACGACCTGCAAGCGGCGACGATGTGGCTGATGCAGAACGGCATGAAGAACCCCGACAATGCCGGTGCCGCCTCGACCGACTTCCTGCATCTCTTCGGCCTGGTCGCGCTCGGCTATATGTGGGCCCAGATGGCCAAGACCGCGCAGGGCAAGCTTGCCGACGGCGCCAACGGATCGACATCTTTCTATGACAACAAGCTGGTGACGGGCCGCTACTTCATGGAGCGCGTCATGCCGGAGACCGCGGCGCATCTGGCGCGCCTTTCCTCTGGTGCGGAGACGATGATGGCCCTGCCGGCGGAGGCGTTCTGAGCAATGACATCCGGTCATCTGTTCACGATTGAACAAATGACCTATGTCTCTATGGTGCGGTAAACAGGGAGCATTCCATGGCAACCAATCCCGCCGACGTCCTGTCGCTGCCGAAGCCCGCCTGGGCCGGCGAGGATGTCACCATGCTCTACGACATGGCGCGCCGCTTCATGGCGGACGAGATCGCGCCGCATTACGACGACTACGAGAAGAACGAGATCGTCGATCGTTCGGCCTGGGAAAAGGCCGGCGCCAACGGCCTGCTCTGCGCCTCCATGCCGGAGGAATATGGCGGTTCGGGCGGCACGTTCGCCCATGAGAGCGCCATCATCGAGGCGATGGGCCATGTCGGCGTCGACGGTTTCGGCATCGCCCTGCACAATTCGATCGTCGCTCCCTACATCCTCCACTACGGCTCGGAAGAGCAGAAGAAAAAGTGGCTGCCGAAGATGGCGAGCGGCGAACTGATCGGCGCCATCGCCATGACCGAGCCCGGCGCCGGCTCGGACCTGCAGGGTGTGAAAACCCGCGCCGAGAAGGACGGCAACCACTACCGCATCAACGGCTCCAAGACCTTCATCACCAACGGCCAGCATGCCAACCTGATCATCGTCGTCGCCAAGACCGATCCCGCCAAGGGAGCCAAGGGCACGTCGCTCATCGTGGTCGAAACCGACGAGGTCGAAGGTTTCAAGCGCGGCCGCAACCTCGACAAGATCGGCCTGAAGGCCAACGACACCTCGGAACTGTTCTTCGAGGACGTGCGCGTGCCGACGTCCAACCTGCTCGGTTCCGAGGAGGGGCAGGGCTTCATCCAGCTCATGCAGCAATTGCCGCAGGAGCGCCTGCAGATCGGCACCGGCGCGATTGCCATGGCCGAGCGAGCGCTGGCGCTGACCATCGACTACGTCAAGGAACGCAAGGCCTTCGGCAAGGCGATCCTCGATTTCCAGAACACCCAGTTCAAGCTGGCCGAACTGAAAACCGAGATCACCATCGGCCGCGTCTTCTACAATGATTGCGTTACCCGCCACGTTGCCGGCGGCCTCGATCCCGTCACCGCGTCGATGGCCAAGTACTGGCTGTCCGACCTGCAGGGCAAGGTCGTCGACGAATGCCTGCAATTGCATGGCGGCTATGGCTACATGAACGAATATCCCATCGCGCGCATGTGGCGCGATGCCCGTGTGCAACGCATCTATGGCGGCACCAACGAGATCATGAAGATGCTGATCTCCAGGAGCCTGTGAGGCATGGCCGAGTTCACCCTCCACTGTTTTGCGGAGAGCGGCAATTCCTACAAGGTCGCCTTGCTGCTTACGCTCTGCGGCGGTGACTGGAAGCCGGAACGCGTCGCCTTTTTCGGCGGCGAGACCCGCACGGCCGACTATCGCAAAGTCAATGTCATGGGTGAGGCGCCGGTGCTCAGGCATCATCGGCCCGACGGCGATTTCATCCTCAGCCAGTCCGGCGCCATCCTTATCTATCTGTCACGTCGCTTCGGTAGGTTCGGCCATGAGACCGAGGCCGAGGAATTCGAGATCCTGCGCTGGATTCTGTTCGACAACCACAAGCTGACCGGCAACACTGCCTCCGAGCGCTTCATGCGGTTCTTCCGCAAGAAGGTGGGCGATCCAGCCGCCGAATTCATTTATGCGCGCGCCAAGGATTCCTGGAGGATCCTCGACGCGCATCTGTCCGATCGCGACTGGGTCGCGGCACCGCGGCCGACCGTCGCCGACATTTCGCTTTGCGGCTACCTGTTCTGGCCAGACCAGATCGATGTGAATTGGAACGATTATCCGGCCATCGCGCGCTGGCTCGACCGCATCCGCAACCTTCCCGGCTGGGCGCCTCCCGAGGCGCTTATGCCGTCGGGGTTGTGACGAGGTCGAGCTTGCGCGGAAAGCCGAGAACCAAAGGAGACTGAAATGGCCGACGCTTATGTCTTTGACGCCGTGCGCACGCCGCGCGGCAAGGGTAAGAAGGACGGATCGCTGCACGAAGTGCCGGCGGTGCGTCTCGGTGCGAAGGTGCTGGAAGCGCTGCGCGACCGCAACGGGCTCGACACCGGTTCGGTCGACGACATCATCTTCGGCTGCGTCGATCCTGTCGGCGAGGCGGGTTCGGTGATCCCGCGCGCCGCCGCCTTCGAGGCGGGCTACGACACCAAGGCGCCGGGCATGCAGCTGTCGCGTTTCTGCGCGTCGGGTCTTGATGCCATTAACCTGGGCGCGGCCAAGATCGCGCAGGGTGCCGACGACATCGTGATTGCCGGCGGCGTGGAATCGATGAGCCGTGTCGGCATGGGTGCCTCGGGCGGTGCCTGGTTCATGGACCCCTCGGTCGGCTTCCCCGGCTGGTTCGTGCCGCAGGGCATCTCGGCCGACCTGATCGCCACCAAGCACGGCTTCTCGCGCGACGACGTCGACGCCTATGCGGTGGAAAGCCAGAAGCGCGCGGCGAATGCCTGGCAGAAGGGCTACTTCAAGAACTCCGTCGTGCCGATCAAGGACCAGAACGGCCTGACCATCCTCGATCATGACGAGCATATGCGGCCCTCGACCGACATGCAGTCGCTGGCTTCGCTCAACCCGTCCTTCGTCATGCCCGGCGAAATGGGCGGCTTCGACGCGGTCGCCGTGCAGCGTTATCCCGAGCTGGAAGAGGTCAACCACGTCCACCACGCCGGCAATTCTTCCGGCATCGTCGACGGCGCCGCAGCCGTGCTGCTCGGCTCCAAGAAGGGCGGCAAGGCGATGGGCCTGAAGCCGCGCGCCCGCATTCGCGCCTTCGCCAATATCGGCTCGGAACCGGCGATCATGCTGACCGGCCCGGTCGACGTGACGGAGAAGCTGCTGGCGCGCGCCAAGATGAAGCTTTCGGACATCGACCTGTTCGAGCTCAACGAGGCCTTCGCCAGCGTCGTGCTGCGCTACATGCAGGCCTTCGAGATTCCGCATGACAAGATCAACGTCAATGGCGGCGCCATCGCCATGGGCCATCCGCTCGGCGCCACCGGCGCCATGGTGTTCGGTACGGTGCTCGACGAGCTGGAGCGCCGCAACCTCAACACCGCGCTGGTGACGTTGTGCATCGGCGCCGGCATGGGCACCGCGACGATCATCGAGCGCGTCTGATTTCGACCGGAAGGAGAAGACAATGACCTACAAGAACTTTTCGGTCGAGACCGACGCCGACGGCATCGCGCTCGTTACCTGGGACATGCCGGGCCGCTCCATGAACGTCTTCACCGAAGAGGTGATGCGCGAGCTCAACGCCATCATCGACCAGGTGGTGGCGGACGCCGCGGTCAAGGGCGCGGTCATCACGTCCGGCAAGGACAGCTTCTCGGGCGGCGCCGACCTCACCATGCTGCAGCAGATGCTGGGCACCTTCGCCAAGGACAAGGTGACGGACAAGGAAAAGGCCACCAAGACGCTGTTCGAGAATGTCGGCTTCATGACCGGCCTGTTCCGCAAGCTGGAAACCTGCGGCAAGCCGTGGGTGTCGGCCATCAACGGCACCTGCATGGGTGGCGCCTTCGAAATGTCGCTGGCCTGCCATGGCCGCGTCGCCGCCGACACCGACAAGGTCAAGATGGCGCTTCCCGAAGTGAAGGTCGGCATCTTCCCGGGCGCCGGCGGCACGCAGCGCGTGCCGAGGCTCACCGACACGCAAGGCGCGCTGGAGATGCTGACCACCGGCAAGAACCTGACCGCTCAGAAGGCCAAGGCGATGGGCCTGATCCACGAAGTCGCCGAGCCGGCCAAGCTGGTCGAGACCGCCAAGGCGATGATCAGGAACGGCCTGAAGCCGGTGGCGCCATGGGACGAGAAGGGCTTCAAGCTGCCCGGCGGCCCGATCTATTCGGTCGCAGGCGCCAATCTGTGGCCGCCGGCCATCGCCATTCTGCGTCGCGAGACCTACGGCAATTATCCTGCCGCGATGGCGATCCTGAAATGCGTCTATGAAGGCCTCCTGGTGCCGTTCGACACCGCGCTCCGGATCGAGACGCGCTACTTCACCGAAATCCTGCAGAGCAAGGAAGCAGCGGCAATGATCCGCTCGCTGTTCGTGTCGCTGCAGGAGCTGAACAAGGGCGCGCGGCGTCCCGAAGGCGTGCCGGAGACGAAGTTCAAGAAGATCGGCGTCCTCGGCGCCGGTTTCATGGGCGCCGGCATCGCCTATGTCACCGCCAAGGCCGGCATTCCGGTCGTTCTGCTCGACCGCGACCTGCCGTCGGCCGAGAAGGGCAAGGCGCATTCGGACGCGCTGATTTCCGAGCAGGTCAAGAAAGGCCGCGCCAAGCCGGAAGAGAAGGACAAGCTGCTGGCGCTGATCACGCCGACCGCCGATTATGCCGACCTTGCCGGCTGCGATCTCGTCGTCGAGGCGGTGTTCGAGGATTCGGAAGTCAAGAAGGGCGCGACCGAGAAGGCCGAGGCCGCGCTGAAGTCGTCGGCGATCTTTGCTTCCAACACCTCGACCATTCCGATCTCGTCGCTGGCCAAGAACTCGGTGCGGCCGAAGAACTTCGTCGGCATCCACTTCTTCTCGCCCGTCGACAAGATGATGCTGGTCGAGATCATCCTCGGCAAGAAGACCGGCGACAAGGCCGTCGCCACGGCGATCGACTATGTGCGGGCGATCAAGAAGACGCCGATCGTCGTCAACGACACGCGCGGCTTCTACGTCAACCGTTGCGTGCTGCGTTACATGGCTGAAGCCTTCCAGATGCTGATCGAAGGCGTGCCGGGGGCGATGATCGAGAACGCCGCCAAGGCGGCCGGCATGCCGGTCGGCCCGCTGGCGCTGACCGACGAGACGGCGATCGACCTCGCCCAGAAGATCATGAAGCAGACCATTCGCGACCTCGGCGAAAAGGCCGTCGACAAGGAGCAGTTCGCGCTGATCAACACGCTGGTCGACAAGCATGAACGCCTCGGCCGCAAGAATGCCAAGGGCTTCTACGACTACCCGCCGAAGCCGGCTAAGAAAAAGCTGTGGCCGGGCCTCAAAGGTCTCTATCCGCAGCTCGATCCCGACAAGGTCGACTATGAGGAGCTCAAGCAGCGCCTTCTGGTGACGATCGCGCTGGAGGCCGCGCGCGTGATGGAGGAGGGCATCGTCACCGACCCGCGCGAAGCGGATGTCGGTTCGATCCTCGCCTTCGGCTTCGCGCCCTATACTGGCGGTGCGCTGTCCTACATCGACGGCATCGGCGCCAAGGCGTTCGTCAAGATCGCCAAGGGCCTGCAGAAGAAGTATGGCGCGCAGTTCAAGGCGCCGAAGCTGCTTCTCGACATGGCCGACAAGGGCGAAACCTTCTACCAGCGCTTCGACCCCTACGCGAAGGGCGAGGTCAAGAAGGCGGCATAAGTCGAAACATCGTTCCTCTCCCCGTTCACGGGGGGTGAAGAGCGCTCCACGAAGCGGACGAAAAGCCAAATGCTTGGCTTTTCGAGTGAAGAACGCCCGAAGCGATAGCGGAGGGCCCACTTGACAGGCAGGTGAGGGGCGACACCTGCCTTGCGATATTCCGGAGCCCCTCATCCGGCCCTTCGGGCCACCTTCTCCCCGTGAACGGGGAGAAGGAAGGGAAGTTTCATCATGTATGTATGGCCGCGTCTCGCACGCATGGCGCTGACGGCGAAATCGCGCGGTCCCTACAAGATGGGCGACGAAAGCCGACTGGGTTTCCGCTGCCTGCCGACCGATATCGACTTCAACGTGCATCTCAACAATGCCCGCTACATGATGCTGGCCGACCTCGGCCGCATCGACATCTTCATCCGCGCCGGCCTGATCGCGCTGGCGCGCAAGAAGGGCTGGGCGCCGATGCTGGGCGGCCTGCAGACCGTCTACGTGCGCGAGATCAGGCTATGGCGCCGCTTCGAAGTGGTGTCCTCGATCGAGACCTGGGAAGGCACGCAGGTACTCGGCTCGCATCGCTTCGTGCTCGACAATGGCGAGACCGCAGCGCTGATGAAGACGACCGCCGGCGTCTATGACCGCGCCGGCCGCCGCTTTATCGACATCCAGGAACTCACCGCCGCCCTCGGCTACGACATCAAGCCGCGCGCGCCGACGGCGGCCGAACAGGCTTTCATGGCCTCGCACCAGGGGCTGCGCGCCGCGGTGAAGAGCGGCGGGTGATCCAGCTGACCCCGTCCTTGGGATAAAAGGGGGATGGCAAGCCATCTCTTGCCATCTTGATGGCTGGGCGCGTTGCTCTATATTGAGACGATAGAGGAGGCGCCCATGGCCGAACCCCAACTTTCCGTGCGCAGCGCAAAGGCGCGCGATCTTGCCCACCGGCTGGCTCGCCGCGAACAGCGATCGATCGCGGATATCGTCGAACGCGCCTTGGAAGCTTACGAAGTGCGGGAGACGGGCCGCGAGCCGGCTGCCGCATTCTATACGCGACTTTCTTCCGATCATGGCACCGACATTGATCTGGACGCTGTGATCCGGAGCGGGCGCAAGCCTCATACAGGGCCCGACCTTTGATCTTTCTGGATACCAACGTGGTTTCGGAAACGTTGCGAAAGGCTCCGGACCCGGCCGTTGTCGCTTGGTTGACGCGCTTCGATGCCGAGATCGCCCTGCCAACGATTGTCATCGGTGAGATTGCTTTCGGCATCCGCAAGATTCGGCCCGATCAACGTGCGGATCGGCTGGAACAAGGTTTGTTGGAATGGCGCCGCCGTTTCGCCGGACGTATTTTCGGGCTGACCGAGGAAGCCGCCCTTGCCTATGGTGAAATCATGGGCGACGCCGTTTTGCGCGGGCGCGCAATGGCGGCGCCGGATGGCATGATTGCCGCGATTGCGCGCGTCAATGGCGGGCGCCTTGCGACACGCAATCTCAAGGATTTCGCGGATACCGGCCTCGATCTCGTCTCGCCCTGGGTATTTTGATACGCCTCTCACACTTGTTGTTGCATGATCGCGGCTTTCATCTGGACAGGGCGTCAAGCAGGAGCTAGAAGTCGAAAAGAGGTATTTTTTCCTGTTTGAACGGAGCCGGCCGTGCTCTCGCATGATCGTGTATGGGCCGCGATAGACGCCCTTGCGGAGCGTTATTCGCTGTCGGCCTCGGGTCTCGCCAAGCGCGCGGGCCTCGATTCCACGGCTTTCAACAAGTCGAAGCGGCAGTCGTCGGACGGGCGCCCGCGCTGGCCTTCCACCGAATCGCTGGCCAAGATCATCGAGGCCACCGGCGCCACGCTGAATGAGTTCATGGCGCTGGTCGAGAACAGGACGCCGGCCATGACCGGCTCCGGGCGTTCCTCGCAAAAAGCGGTGCCGCTGGTCGGTTTCGCGCAGGCCGGCGCGGGCGGCTATTTCGACGATGCCGGTTTCCCGGTCGGCCAGGGCTGGGACCTTGTCGAATTGCCGGCGCAATCGACCGATACGGCATACGCCCTGAAGGTCCAGGGCGATTCGATGCTGCCGCTTTACCGCAATGGCGACGTGCTGATCGTGGAACCGGGCGCCGTCGTGCGCCGGGGCGACCGCGTCGTTGTCAAGACCGGCTCCGGCGAGGTCATGGCCAAGGTTCTGGAGCGCCAGACGGCGGCGTTGATTTCGCTGCTCTCGCTCAATCCGGATCATCCCAACCGCGACATTGCCATGGTCGAGGTCGAGTGGGTGGCGCGGATCGTCTGGGCAAGCCAGTAGGCGCCGGCGTGAGGCTGATCCACGCCACCGCCGCCGTGCTTTTTCTGGGCGCAGCCGCGGCAGCTATCGTCGCAGGCGGGCGTATCGCCGACCATGGCACGAAGATCGCGATTTCATCGGAAGACATTCCGTCGCTCGATGCGTTGGGCGACGCGCCGACGGGCGATGGTAGTGCAGAAACCGGCGAACCCGTTGCCGAGACAAATCAGCAGCCCGCGGCCGCCGTCAAGGAAGGGAGTGGGCAGCAACCCGGCGAAGCCGCGGCTACACCACCTTCGCAACAGTCGGGACAGCCGGAAACATCGCCTCCGTCGCGTTCCATCGATCCGATGACGGCGCCGCCGCCGAGCGATACCGGGGCGCTGCAGCGGATCGAGCCGCGCGCGCCGCTGAGCAAGCTCTCGCTCGCGCTGCCACCCAAGCCCAAAATGCCGGACGAATGGAAAGGCACGCCGCTCTATCAGCCGGTTGCGCCGGCGGCCGGGCGCATCGACGCGAAAGGCTATTCGGTGGCGGTGTCGGGCATCGACATCGTCGCCGAGGACGAGACCTGCACCGACGAGGCCGGAAAGTCCTGGCCGTGCGGCTTGCGCGCGCGCTCGGCCTTCCGGGCGTTCCTCGGGCATCGCGCGGTGACCTGCACCGTACCGCCGGAAGGCGGGCGCGACCTGATCTCGGCCGATTGCCGCGTCGGCAAGGTTGATATCGGCCGGTGGCTGGTTTCGAACGGCTGGGCACGCGCCAGCGCCAGTGGTCGCTATGCGGAAGCCGGCAACAAGGCGCGAACCGAGAAGAAGGGCATTTTCGGCAAGGCACCGGATCTCGGCGGGTTGCCGCCGTCGCCGGCGCCGGTTTCAGCGCCGGCGACGGTACCGGACACGATCCTGGACGAAACCGGTGTCGCCGATCCGACGGCACCGGATGTTCGTCCTCCTGCCGGGCAGGTGCCCGGCGGCGATCCTACGCTGCGAGCTTTCCCGCCAGCGCCCGCGCAATGAGGTCGCGCGTCTCGGCGATGCCGTAGAGTTCGGCGAAGGAACCGAAGCGTGGGCCGCGCTCCTGGCCGATCAGCACCTGGTAGATCATCTGGAAGAAGGCGACCGACACGCCCGGCCCGCCTTCCGGGCTCTGCTTGGCATGATCCTGGTAGCGCTCGATGTGGCGCGCCACATTGAGGGTCGCGTTCTGGATCGCCTCGCCATTGGCGCCAGCCGGCAAGGCGCCGAGCGTATCCGACAGCTTGGCCAGCGCATCCTGTTCCACCTCGTCCGGCGCGCGGTAGACCTTGGTCGGTTTGACGAAGTCGTCGAAATAGCGGATCGCGTAGCCGGTCAGCCGGTCGAGCTCGGGATGGGTGGCGGCCGTCACACCCGGCGCATGGCGCGAGATGAAACCCCACAGCACATCCTTGTTCTGCGCGTTCGAGGCGCTGACCAGGTTGAGCAGCAGTGCGAAGGAGACCGGCATGTCGACGACAGGCGGGTTGCCGTCATGCATATGCCAGACCGGGTTGCCCAGCCGCTCCTTCCACTCCTGGCGCGGATAGGCGGCGAGGAAGGAATAGTACTCGTCCACCGCCTTCGGGATGACGTCGAAATAGAGCTTCTTGGCCTGGCGCGGGCGCTGGTACATATAGAGCCCGAGGCTCTCGGTCGGCGCATAGGTCAGCCATTCGTCGATGGTCAGCCCGTTGCCCTTCGACTTCGAGATCTTCTGGCCGTTCTCGTCCAGGAAGAGCTCGTACACGAAGTGCTCGGGCGCGCGGCCGCCGAGGATGTTGCAGATCTTGTCGTAGATGACGGCGTTGGTCTGGTGGTCCTTGCCGAACATCTCGAAATCGACGCCGAGTGCCGCCCAGCGCATGCCGAAATCCGGCTTCCACTGCAGCTTCACCTTGCCGCCGGTGATCGGCAGCGTCGTTTCCGTACCGTCCTCGTCGTTGAAGGTGATGGTGCCGGCCTTGGCGTCGACATGCTTCATCGGCACGTAGAGCACGCGGCCGCTGGTGGGCGAGATCGGCAGGAACGGGCTGTAGGTCGCCTGGCGTTCTTCGCCGAGCGTCGGCAGCATCACCTTCATGATGGCGTCGTATTTCTCCGCCGCGCGCAGCAGCACTTCGTCGAAGCGGCCGGACTTGTAGTAGTCCGTCGCGCTGGCGAACTCGTAGTCGAAGCCGAACGTGTCGAGGAAGCGGCGCAGCATCGCGTTGTTGTGATGGCCGAAGCTTTCGTAATCGCCGCCGAAGGGGTTCGGCACGACCGTCAACGGCATGTGCAGGTAGGGCTCGAGGGCTGCGCGGTCCGGCACGTTGTCCGGGATCTTGCGCATGCCGTCCATGTCGTCGGAGAAGCACAGCAGCTTGGTCTTGACCTTGCCTTGCGTCAGCACGTGGAAGGCGTGCCGCACCATGGTGGTGCGGGCCACCTCGCCGAACGTGCCGATATGCGGCAGGCCCGACGGGCCGTAGCCCGTCTCGAACAGCACTGTCTCGGGGAAGTCGCGGCCTTTATAACGCTCGACGATCTTTTTCGCTTCCTCGAACGGCCAGGCTTTGCTTTCGGCGGCCGCCGCGAGGAGTTCGGGATTGAGATCGATCGAGTTGGATATGGCCATTTCGTCTGCCTTGAAACAAGCCCGGCCACGCTGCCGGACGGCATGCTCTAGGCGCGCTGCACCGGAGCGTCAACGATTTCGGGCATTTTTCCTTGTTGCGGGCGGGTGGCGTTCCTAGCTTGGGAGGACCGACCCACCAACCCGAACGGAGAAACCATGCCCGGCCTGACCCCGCACGAAGCGCTGATCCATCTGATGGTGATCACCTCGGCTTCCGACCGCGACATGACCGACGTCGAGCTGGCACGGATTGGCGACGTCACCGGATCGTGGCCGGTGTTCGAGGACTTCAACCAGAGCCGCCTGATCTCGATCGCCCAACATTGCCAGCGCCTGTTGCACGAAAAGGACGGCTTGGACGGTGTTCTGGCCAAGGCCGCGGTGGCGCTGCCGGAAAGGCTGCACGACACCGCCTATGCCGCCGCCTTCGAGGTTGCGGCGGTCGATCTGGAAATGCGGCTGGAAGAGGTCCGTGTGTTGCAATTGATCCGCCGCGCGCTCGACCTCGACACGCTGACGGTTGCCGCCATCGAGCGTTCCGCCAAGGCGCGGCATCGGATGCTGACCTGATCGTCTAGTAGAAGCTGACCGGGAAATAGCGCAGGTAGAGTTCTGCGAAGGTGCCTTTGAGCGCGATCTGCTGCAGGGCGTAGTCGAGCGCTGTGGCAAGCGCCTGGTCTTCCGGCTTGACCGCGATGGCCAGCCCCGTGCCCAGATATTCAGGCGCCAGATAAGGCCCGCCGGCGAAGCGGCAGCAATCGGCAGCCTCCGATCCTGCCAGCCAGAAGCCGAGGCGCATGCCGTCGCCGAAGGCGGCATCGACCTTGCCGGCCTTGAGATCGGTGAGCAACGCTTCCTGGGTCGGGAAGGGGGCGATCGTCACCATGCCGAAATCTTCGCGCAGCATGCGTTCATGCGCCGAGCCCGTCACCACCCCGACACGCTTGCCCTTCAGTTTTTCATAGAGCGGCTCGGTGACGGTCTGCGCCTTGGGCATGATGAAGCGCGCCGGAAACTGCAGGTAGGAACGCGAGAACGCATATTGGCTGCGCGTCTCCTTGGTCACCGCGATACCGGCCATGATCGCTTCGCCATCGCCCTTGCGAAGGGCCGCGTCCAGTTCCGCCCAGGGCAGGGCCTGGATCTGGCATTTGTCGGCGACCGCAAGCTCGGCGCAGATGGCACGGGCGAGATCGACATGGAAACCGGAAAGCCGGCCGGCGGTGTCGAGGAAGTTGAACGGCGGAAAATCCGTGGTCGTCAGGAAGCGCAGGCGCGGCAACTGCGACAGATCCGGTTTCGGCAGGCGTTCATTGCCATCCCACAACATCGGCGGCTGCGGTTCGGCGGCGCGAACGGTGCCGGCGACGGGCAGCGTTGCCGTTACTAGCGCCAGTGCTGCGATCAGCCAGCGAAACGTCACGTCGGAACTCCCGGCAACAATGCTTGTCCGCTTTTCATATGAAACCGAGGCAACGACAATCCTTTTCCGCGAGGAATACGCTCATTTGAGTGCGCGCCGGCACGTCATTGGGCCGCCAGGCGGAAAAGATCGCGCTCGTCAGCTCCGCTCATCAAGACTCGAATACCGTCCGCAAGCACACAATTGCAACCATCAGTATAGTCTAATATGATCGGGTTGTGCCTCGGTTCGGTGCGTCTTGTGGTGTGCCCCATGTATCGTAGTCGGCTTTTCTTCCAGGAAGGAAGAAACCAGCGTCCTTTGGTCGACGCGATGGCGCGCCCGTCAGGCACTTTCGATTTTATTTCACGACAGCGATGCAGTCGCGCACAGCAAAGCGCGCGGCTGCCATCGGCACAATCTGCATAGGGGTGAACAAAGCAAATAATTCTGTTCGCGTTGATCGAACAGCAAGCTGGGGAGCTTGGGGGGAACATGCGGTCGATCGATTTCGAGGGCGGCGCTGCGGCGCCGTTCCCTGACGGGATGTTTGGGCAAACGGATGTCGCGATGGATCGCGATATTCATCTCGCCGAGGCCTTCTTTCCCGAACTCGCCGAATGGGGCGGCGTGTTGTCCAGATTGCGGATGCCGACCGATCTCGCCATCAGGATCGCCATCCGCGCCCGCCAAGAGGAAGGCGGCGATTTCGCCTCCGCGCTACTTGCTGCCGGCTTCTTTGAAGCGGGCATCATCGTGCAGGCGATCGCCGCGGAACTCGGCATCAAGGTGGCGACCGACATTGCCACGCAGCGGCTCGTCCTCAACGACGAACAGGCCCTGGCGCTGTTGCGACGCGACGATGCCCGCGCGGCGATCAGGCTGATCGAGCCCGACGGTGCCGTCTCCCTCCTGATCACGCCCCGGCACCTACGGCTCGAAGCCATGCGCAACTGGCTTTCCTTGCGGCCCACCTCCGCTGCCCGCCTGAAACTCGCCGATCCCCGGCTTTTGCGGGCTGCTGTTCTAGAAAGGGTCCGGCCCATCCTGACCAGGACCGCGGTCGCTGGCCTGTCCGACCGTTTCCCGGACATGTCCGCCCGCACGGTTTTGACCGGCTGGCAGGGCGTGGTTTTCGGTGGCGTCTCGATCGCGGTGCCGGTTGCTCTCATCCTGGCTTACGAACTTCTCCTGCTTGTCCTGCATATCCTGGCGACGATCTTCTTCTTCGGCTGCGTTTTGCTGCGGGTGACTGCGATGGCCGCCTTCAGGAAACCGGCCCCGGGCCGTTCGGATATCCCACGTCCCGGCGAGGACGCCCCAATCTTTTCGGTCCTTGTGGCGCTTTATGACGAGGCGGAAATGGTGCCCGATCTGCTGGCTGCCATGGATCGCCTCGAATGGCCGCGATCGCGCCTCGAAATCAAGCTGGTCTGCGAAGCCGACGATGTCGCGACACTGGCCGCGATCCGCCGGCATGGCCTGCCTGCCCATGTCGAAGTGGTCGAGGTGCCGCCGGTCGAGCCGCGCACGAAACCCAAGGCTCTGGCCTATGCTCTGCCGTTGTGCGCGGGTGAGTATGTCGCGCTCTACGATGCCGAGGACCAGCCACACCCAATGCAGCTCGCCGAAGCCTGGCAGCGGTTCCGCGCGGGCGGGCTGGATCTCGCCGTCGTCCAGGCTCCGCTGGAAATCTCGAACAAGGGTTCCGGCCCGATCGCCCTGATGTTCGGCTTCGAATATGCGGGCCTGTTTCGCGGCCTTCTGCCCTGGCTTGCAGGTTTGCGGGTGATGCTGCCGCTCGGCGGCACATCCAACCATTTCCGGCGGTCCGCGCTGGACGAAGTGGGCGGCTGGGACCCGTTCAACGTCACCGAGGATGCCGATCTCGGCTTGCGGCTGGCGCGCTTCGGTTATCGCGCGGAGACGATTTCCAGCCCGACCTACGAGGCGGCACCGCAATTATTCAGCGTCTGGCTGCCGCAGCGCAGCCGCTGGCTCAAGGGATGGGCGCATACCTGGCTGGTGCATATGCGCGAACCGATGGGACTGCTGCGTCAGGCAGGCCCTGCCTCCTTCCTGGTGGCGCAGGTGCTGTTTGCCGGCATGCTGATATCGGTGGTGATGCACCCCATACTTCTGGTCACGCTTCTCTGGAGCATGTTCCACATCCTGCAGGACAGTCCTGACAGTCCGTTGCGTTCGTTTCTGCTGACTGTCGACATCATCAACATCGTCGGCGGTTACCTGTCCTTCCTCCTGCTCGGCTGGCAGGCGTCGTCGCCACGCGAACGGAGCGATTTCTGGAAGGTGGTCCTGCTCACGCCGGTCTATTGGGTGATGATGTCGTGGGCCGGCTGGCGCGCGATTTGGAAGTTGTGGCGGCTGCCGCATCAATGGGAAAAGACCCATCACGAGCGGGCGGCCGCGCGGCAGTTCGCCGACGGCCAGCCCGCGCAAGCGTCTATTTGAGGCCGACGAAGGACGGACCTTCGCCAATGATCTTGCCGTCTTCCTTGCCGATCACGTCGAGGTCGCGGCCTTCATAGGGCAGTGCGCGCAGGATGCGGCGGATGACGGCCAGCCTGGCGCGGCGCTTGTCGTTGGCGCGCACGATGATCCAGGGTGCGTGGTTGGTGTGGGTGCGCCTGAACATTTCGTCACGCGCCTTGGTGTAGTCGTCCCACTTGTTCACGCCGGCGATGTCGATGGGCGAGAACTTCCAGTTCTTCAGCGGGCTGTGGCGGCGGTCGTAGAACCGGGCGAGCTGTGTCTCGCGTCCGATGTCGAGCCAGATCTTGAAGAAGTGGATGCCTTCATTGTGGATCATCTTCTCGAAATGCGGCACCTCGTCGAGGAAGTTCTCATGCTGCTCGGGCGTGCAGAACCCCATCACCGGCTCGACGCCGGCGCGGTTGTACCAGGAGCGGTCGAAGGAGGTGAGCGAACCGGCGGAGGGGAAATGGACGACATAGCGTTGGAAATACCATTGCCCCCTTTCGGTTTCGGTCGGTTTGGTCAAGGCCACGTTGTGGGCGCTGCGGGGATTGAGGAACTGGTGCAGCGCGAAGATCGTGCCGCCCTTGCCGGCGGCGTCGCGGCCCTCGAAAAGCGCCATCACGCGTTCGCCGCTCGCCTGCAGCCAGGCCTGCGCCTTCACCAGTTCGATCTGCAGGCTGACGAGCGTCTCGTCATACTCCTCGCTTTTGAGCTTCTTGTCATAAGGATAGCCGCCGGCGGTCAGCTTGTTGTCTTCGATCCAGGCGGGCAGCTGCGGGGCGTCGATGTCGAACACCCGTTCCTTGCCGCCCATCTTGACCTCCAGCGGTTCGGCGATCGGAATGCCGGCGGGCGGCGCAACCTTGTCTTTTTTCATCGATACGAACCTCTCCAACTTTCAAACTCATGCTATGGGGACGCATTAAAGGGGTCCAGCGGGAAGTTGGCATCGTGCCGCCCGGATGGATGGAGTGCATATGGCTGACGTGACGGGTGAGGATCGCCGTTCCGCGAATGGCGTTGTCGCAAGGTTCTGGGAGGGGCGCTGGCATCTTCTGGCCGGCCTGGCCGCGGTGCTGGTGGTTTATGATTTCGGCGGAGCCGCCTGGGCATTGCCGCTGGCCCTGGTGCTTGTGCTTGCCGCTGCCTTCGTGCCGACAATGCGCCCGCAGCGCGTGGCCGAAAAGGCGCGGGTGGTGGAGGCTGAGGGCTTGCAGCGGCTTTCAGGCGAATATCTGGCCGCGGCTGTCGCCGACCCGCTCATCATCTTCGACGGCGCCACCACCGTCGTGCATGCCAATGCGGCCGCCTTTGCAGCCTTTGGCGGCATGGCGCCCGGCCTGTCGCTGCCGCTGAAATTCCGCGCGCCGGAAATGCAGGCACTGCTCGACAGCGTCGTTTCCGGCAAGGTCGCCTCGGACGCCGTGGATTATGTCGAGAAGTTGCCGGTCGAACGCGTCTACCGGGTCAGCGCGTCCTCGGTCGGGCACGGCACCGAGCTTTACGTGCTGGTGTTCAAGGACCAGAGCGAGACGCGCCGCATCGACCGCATGCGCGCCGATTTCATCGCCAATGCCAGCCACGAGCTGCGCACCCCGCTGGCCTCGATCGCCGGCTTCATCGAGACGCTGCGCGGGCCTGCCCGCAATGACCCGGCGGCGCGCGAACAGTTTCTGCAGATCATGCAGAACCAGACCAGCCGCATGGCGCGCCTGATCGACGATCTCTTGTCCCTGTCGCGGCTGGAGATGAAGGCCTATCTGAAGCCGGGCGCGCGCGTCGATCTGCGCCAGACGCTGGAAAGCGTCATCGATTCCCTGGCGCCGCTGGCCAGGGACGGCGGGCTGGTCGTCGAACGCGACTTCGTCGAGGGCGCCCTCGATGTGCCGGGCGATCGCGACGAACTGTTCCAGGTGTTCGAGAACCTCCTGGAGAACGCCTGCAAATATGGCCAGTCGGGCGGACGGGTGCTGGTCACGGTAGCGCGCAGCACGGCGGGACCCGAGCCGACCGTCGACGTGACCATCCGGGATTTCGGGCCTGGCATCGCCGAGGAACACATTCCCCGCATCACCGAGCGCTTCTATCGTGTCGATGTCGAAACCAGTCGCGCCCAGAAGGGAACCGGCCTTGGTCTTTCCATCGTCAAGCACATCCTGACCCGCCATCACGCGCGCATCTCGATCCGCTCCGAGATCGGCAAAGGAGCGGCCTTCACGGTCCATTTGCCAGCAAACTAGATTTCGGCGGAAACGCATATTATGTCTGGGAAAAGCGTTTCGTCTTCCTGTCACATGGCTGGCGTATCAGCAGTCACTTGACGAGCGAATCGTCGCGTCGTTCCAGAAGGCCACGCCCATGCAGTCCGTGCACATTGTCAGCGCTTATGACGAGGAACTGAAGTTCCTGGCCAAGCGCATTGCCGCCATGGGCGGCCACGCGGAACGCATGGTGGAACAAGCCGTCGCCGCCCTGGTGAATGCCGATCCGGAACTCGCCCAGAAGGTGATCCGTGACGACATGGTGCTCGACGAAGGCCAGCGCGAGATCGACGACAAGGCCATCGTCATAATCGCCCGTCGCCAGCCGATGGCGACGGATTTGCGCGAGATCGTCGGCGCGATCCGCATCTCCGCCGATCTGGAGCGCGTGGGCGACCTCGGCAAGAACGTCGCCAAGCGGGTGATGGCGGTGACCGACGGGCGCGAGGCCACCAGCCTCTATCGCGGCCTGGAAGCGCTGGCCAATCTGGCGCTGACCCAGCTCAAGGAAGTGCTGGACGTCTATGCTTCGCGCGCCGTCGACAAAATCGGCTTCGTGCGCGACCGCGACGAGCAGATCGACGCCATGTACACCTCGCTGTTCCGCGAGCTTCTGACCTACATGATGGAAGATCCGCGCAACATCACGTCCTGCACGCATCTGTTGTTCTGCGCCAAGAATATCGAGCGCATCGGCGACCACGCCACCAACATCGCCGAGACCATCTATTATATCGTCACCGGCGAGCAGATGCCGGCAGAGCGGCCGAAGGAAGACAAGACCGATCGCGTCGTTATGCAGGCCGAACTCGCGCCGAAATGACGAATTCGCTCCGCGCGCGACACGCTTGCGTTGTGGCGGTCACGGGTTCACTCTGCTTCCAAGAATGAGGACTGGTCCCTTGGGAGGTGACGGTGGACCAAGTTCGCGCCTCCGCTGTTCAATCCCCCGCCGCCGGCATCGTCGCCTCGAGCGTCTACGTGGCCGGCAAGCGTGTGGCCGACATCCCGATCGAGGAAGCGGGCGAGTGGGCCCGCAAGGACGGCCATGTCGTCTGGATCGGCTTGCTCGAACCCGACCGTGAACTGCTCCGGCGCGTCCAGGCGCAGTTCAGCCTGCATGAATTGGCGATCGAGGACGCCGAGCACGCGCACCAGCGGCCGAAGCTGGAGCAATATGGCGACGCGCTGTTCATCGTCGCCCGCACGGCGCAACTGCTGGAGGGCCGCGTCACCTTCGGCGAGACGCATCTGTTCCTCGGCCAGGGTTATCTGGTCAGCGTGCGCCACGGCCCGTCAACCTCCTACGCCACCGTGCGCCAGCACTGGGAGAGTTGCCCGACCTCACTCGCCAAGGGTGAGGACTTCGTCCTCTACGCCATCCTCGACTTCATCGTGGACAATTATTTCCCCGTGCTGGAGCAGATCGAGGACGAGGTCGAGGCGATCGAGGATGGCGTGCTGGTCAAGCCGATGGACGCCAAGGCGATCGAGCGGCTCTATATGCTGCGGCGCGACCTGCTGCGCCTGCGCAACGCGGCGCTGCCGCTGGTGGAGGTCTGCCGCAGGCTGACCAGTTCCGAACTGCCGCAGATCCACACCTTCATGTATCCGCTGTTCCGCGACGTGACGGACCACATCCGCACCGTGCAGGAAAAGATCGACAGCCTGCGCGAAGTGCTGGCTTTCGCCTTCGAGGCCAGCCTGCTGGTCGGCCAGAGCCAGGAAACGGCGATCTCGAAGAAACTCGCCTCATGGGCCGCCATTCTGGCGGTGCCGACGGCATTTGCCGGCATTTACGGCATGAACTTCAACGACATGCCGGAACTGAAGATGCAATACGGCTATCCGGCCGTACTGGCAGCCATCGCCTCGATCTGCGCCTTTCTCTATTGGCGCTTCCGCAAGAATGGGTGGCTGTAAAAGAGGGCAGTAGGGAATAAGGGAATAAGGGAATAAGGGAATAAGGCAGTAGGGCAACAAATGAATGCCCTACTGCCTTATTCCCTAGATTTACCGCGGCCGCCGGCGTTCCGAAGCGGGCTGGAAGGCAACGCGGGAATGATAGGAGCAATAAGGACCGCTTTCGCCGGCGTCGTTGCCGCAGAAGTGGAACTCCTCGGTCAGCGGGTCACCGTTCGGCCATTTGCAGGTGCGCTCGGTCAATTCGACGAGCTGCAGGCGACGGGAGATCGGCACCACCACGTTTTCGACCGGGCGCAGATACTGCCGTGCCACCGGCTCGGCGTCGAACTGCACCTGCAGGGCGGTAGCGCCGATCGAGGCGGTCACATGACGATGCGTGCTGGCGGCCCGCACCGTCGACTTGGTGGCTGTCGCGCCGCTGGAGGCGGCCTTCTTCTGGCGAGCCGGCGCAGCCGTTGTGCGACCGCGACCCGACAGCTTCAGGCGATGCACCTTGCCGATGACCGCATTGCGGCTCACTCCGCCGAGTTGGGCCGCGATCTGGCTCGCGCTCAGACCTTCCGACCACAGTTTTCTCAAGAGTTCGACTCGCTCGTCAGTCCAGTTCATAAGACTGCGCTCCTCTAAACCGCCCGGCACTTTCGGAATCCAAAACCAGTCCGGCTCTCGCCGGGCAGGCACCACATATACTGGGGTGATTAGATCCGCCGCACGAAATCTAGTTATTTCTCATTCACAATTACCGATGCGCTGACTCGGTGACAAGAGTCCCGGCGGCAACACGAATCGGATTTCGCAGTTTTCCCCAACTTGGCTGCATGCGACGCAACAGGTTGGGCCACGAGGGTTTGACAGGGTATCCTGAAAGACCTTTTCGTTGACTTCATGACCGAAAAACAGGATAAGCCGCACAGGGCCGCCGCTTGGGCGGCTTTTATTTTTCCGGTTCCGGAGCAGCATATAATGAGCGGTTCGGCGCTTTACGAGACCTTTGCTCGTGCACCCTTGGCTTTCGAGCGTGGGGAGGGTTCTTGGCTGGTGACGGACAAGGGCGAGCGATATCTCGATTTTGCCGCCGGCATCGCCGTCAACTCGCTCGGTCATGGCCATCCGCATCTGGTTTCGGCGCTGAAGGACCAGGCCGACAAGCTGTGGCACGTTTCCAATCTTTATGAGATTCCGGGACAGCGCCGGCTGGGCGAACGCCTGGTCGACGCGACCTTCGCCGACAAGGTGTTCTTCACCAATTCCGGTGCCGAGGCGCTGGAATGCGCGATCAAGACCGTACGTCGCTATCATTTCGTGACCGGCCATCCCGAGCGTTACCGTGTCATCACCTTCGAGGGCGCGTTCCACGGGCGTACGCTGGCGACCATCGCCGCCGGCGGTCAGTATAAATATCTTGAGGGCTTCGGCCCCAAGGTCGACGGTTTCGACCAGGTTCCCTTCGACGACATCGACGCCGCCGAGAAGCTGATCGGGCCGGAGACGGCGGCGATCTTGCTGGAGCCGCTGCAGGGCGAAGGCGGCATCCGTTCCTTCCCCGTTCAGTCGCTGAAGCGGCTGCGCCAGCTGTGCGACAAGCACGGCCTGCTTTTGATCTTCGACGAGGTCCAGTGCGGCATCGGCCGGACTGGCCGGCTGTTCGCCCATGAATGGGCCGGCGTCACGCCGGACCTGATGGCGATCGCCAAGGGCATTGGCGGCGGCTTCCCGATGGGCGCCTGTCTCGCCACCGACGAGGCCGCGCGCGGCATGACCGCCGGTGTCCACGGCACCACCTTCGGCGGCAATCCGCTGGCCATGGCGGTCGGCAATGCCGTTCTCGATGTCGTGCTGGCCGAAGGCTTCCTGGAGGAAGTCGGCCGTAAGGCGCTCTTGTTCAAGCAGGGCCTGGCTGCGATCGCCGACGAATATCCGGAAGTCATCGAAGGCATTCGCGGCGACGGGCTGATGCTCGGCATCAAGTGCTCGATGCCCAATGGCACGGTCAATGGCGCGCTGCGTGACCAGCATCTTCTCGCGGTGCCGGCAGGCGACAACGTCATCCGTCTGCTGCCGCCGCTGACCGTCACCGAGCCCGACATCCAGGAAGGGCTGAAGCGTATTCGCGGCGCTGCCAAGGGCCTGTCGGAAGCCGTCGCCGCGGCGGCCAAGTGATGCGGGCGATGTGATGAGCGTCCGGCATTTCACCGACCTTTCCACCGTTTCCGAAACCGATCTGCGCGCCATGCTGGATGACGCGGCGGTCCGCAAGGCCCGCCTGAAGGCCGGCGAGCGCTCCAAGCCGCTCGACGGCAAGGTGCTGGCGATGATCTTCGACAAGCCGTCGACGCGCACGCGCATCTCCTTCGATGTCGGCATGCGTCAGCTGGGCGGCGAGACCATCATGCTGACCGGCACCGAGATGCAGCTCGGCCGCTCGGAATCCATCGCCGACACCGCCAAGGTTTTGTCGCGTTATGTCGACGCAATCATGATCCGCACCACCGCGCATGAGCGGCTGATCGAGCTGACCGAGAACGCCACCGTTCCCGTCATCAATGGGCTGACCGACGAAACCCATCCCTGCCAGCTGATGGCCGACATCATGACGTTCGAGGAACATCGCGGGCCGGTCGCCGGCAAGACCTTCGCGTGGACCGGCGACGGCAACAATGTGCTGCATTCGCTGATCGAGGCCTCCGCCCGTTTCTCGTTCGACCTGAACGTCGCCGTGCCGGAGGGCAGCGAGCCGGAACCGAAGTTCGTCGACTGGGCCAAGGGCAATGGCGGCAAGATCCGTTTCACCCGTTCGGCCGAGGAAGCCGTCAACCTGGCCGACTGCATCGTCACCGACACCTGGGTGTCGATGGGGCAGGAACACAGGGCGCGCGGCCACAACGTCTTCGTGCCCTATCAGGTCAACGCCGCGCTGATGGCCAAGGCCAAGCCGGATGCCTTGTTCATGCATTGCCTGCCGGCCCATCGCGGCGACGAAGTCACCGACGAGGTCATCGACGGCCCGCACTCGGTGGTCTTCGACGAGGCCGAGAATCGGCTGCACGCTCAGAAGGCGGTGCTCGCCTGGTGCCTGGGCGCTTGATACTGGACTGCGTGATGCCTATCTCCCCGGCATCACGCAAATCGTTGGCGTTGGAAGGCATGTTCCCGGCCGGGAAGCAGTGCCGCGCCGGGGAGTTTTATTATGTTGGAAACCACGCAGTTGACTGAACGCGAACCCAAACTTGGCGAATTCGGCCACGCCGGCGACGACCATGTCGTGCCGTTCGAGGTCGGCGCGCTCGATGTGCGCGGCCGCGCCGTGCAACTTGGCCCGATGCTGGACGCCATCCTGTCGCGCCACGATTATCCGGAACCCGTCGCACGATTGCTGGCCGAGGCCTGCCTCGTGACGGTTCTGCTCGGCACGTCGCTGAAGTTCGAGGGCAAGTTCATCCTGCAGACCCGCACCGACGGGCCGGTGGACATGCTGGTCGCCGATTTCTCGACGCCGCATGCATTGCGCGCCTATGCCCGTTATGACGCCGACAGGCTGGCCGCGCTGACGGCGGCCGGCGACGTGGCGCCCGAAACCCTGCTGGGTTCCGGCGTGCTGGCACTGACCATCGACCAGGGTGAGTATACGCAGCGCTACCAGGGCATCGTCCAGCTCGACAACATCTCGCTGGAGGAAGCCGCGCGCACCTATTTCCGGCAGTCGGAACAGATCCCGACCGACCTCAGGCTCGCGGTGGCCAAGCAGATCCTGCCCGGCGGTCGTCAGCAGTGGCGCGCCGGCGGCGTGCTGGCGCAGTTCCTGCCCGAGGCACCGGAGCGCATGCGCGTGCCGGACCTTCCGGGCGGTGACGGCGATGTTGCCGAAGCCGTTCTGCAGCCGGTCGACAATTCGTGGCAGGAACTTCTGGCGCTTCTGGCGACGGTCGAGCCTGCCGAACTGATCGACCCGATGGTTGGAACCGAGCGGCTGCTCTACCGGCTGTTCCACGAGCATGGCGTGCGTGTGTTCGATGAGATCCACGTTGCCGACGATTGCTCGTGCTCGCCGGATAAGATCCGCGGCATTCTTGGCGGTTTTTCCGCCGAGGAGATCAAGGACAGCACCGAGGACGGCAGAATCCGCGTCGATTGCGAGTTCTGCTCGAAGCGCTACGACTTCGACCCGGCTGAGTTTGTCGCCGGGCAATAACACGAAGGACGGGGCGGGATTTCCCGCCCCGTTCCAGTTCGTCCTTCCGCTGGCTCGCTGACCGCCAAGCAGGAGACGTCCGGTTCCAGCCGCGAGCAGAAGCTGCGCGTCGTCGCGCGCAAATCCGGTAAGGGCGACCGCATCGATCTGGTGTTCATGGTGGGCCGGCCAGAAGGCGCCACGCGCAACGCCATCTGCCGCGTCATCGAAGATGCCGCGAGCTAGGCGCAAGCCAAAAAACAGTTCTCTTTGTTTTTCCAACACCCCGGAGACCGCCAGGTTTCCGGTTTTTTCGCAACGCGCCGAGGCTTGGAGCATCATTTCTCGTCGGTGTGGGTCTGCTTCAGCATATCCGCGAACAGGGCGTCCCATTCGGCCTCGTTCAGGCCGATCAGGCCGAGCGACCTGAGCAGGAACGCACCTTCGCCGGCCAGGAAGGCCAGGGCGATCTTCCTGTCCGCCGGTTTTGCCAGATCGAGGCCGGCGAGAAGGCTGTTGTACCAGTCACGGGTCTCGGCCACGCGCTCGGGCGCCTCCAAAAGGGCCGTCATCATGACGGCGGATCGCGAGTGCTCCGCCTCGTCCTCGTGTCTGGTGACCGAAAGATGAGCACGAATCCGCGAAGTCGGTGACGGTTCAGGCCCTGCTTCCTGCGTGACCTTGCTTTCGAACGCGTCAGCCCAGCGGGCGATCATCGCGCGGATCAGATTGTCCTTGGTGCCGAAGCAATATTGCACGCCGCTCTTGGTGATGCCCGCGGCTTTCGCCACGGCATCGAAGCTCAGCCCCGACGCTCCCATCTCGGTCACAATCGCTTCGGCGGCGTCAAGGACCTTGTCGCGGTCGATGCTGCGTGGTCGTCCGGACATCTTACCTCTTCCATTTCAATACGAACGTATTTATATAGCGGCACGCGGCGGGGCAAGCCCGCCAAGGTGAGTAGATTGAAGGAAGGTATCATGTCCCCGAGCAACCGCTGGCTGGTTCTCGCCATCGTGTCGAGCGCGCTGTTCCTGATCGTCATCGACATGACGGTGCTTTACACCGCGCTCCCCACGCTGACGCATGAGCTGAGGGCGACGGCGACCGAGAAACTCTGGATCATCAACGCTTATCCCCTTGTCGTCGCCGGTCTCCTGCCGGGCGTCGGTACTTTGGGCGATCGGCTCGGCCACAAGCGCATGTTCATGGCGGGACTTGTCGTGTTCGGCCTGGCTTCGCTGGGCGCCGCGTTCTCCCCGACGCCAGCCTGGCTGATCGCGGCGCGGGCGCTGCTCGCGGTCGGCGCTGCCATGATGATGCCCGCCACCCTGTCGCTGATCCGGCTGACTTTCATCGACGAGAAGGAACGGGCTTTCGCGATCGGCGTCTGGGCGGCCGTGGCCTCCGGCGGAGCCGCGTTCGGCCCGGTGGTCGGCGGCGCGCTGCTGGAGCATTTCTGGTGGGGATCGGTCTTCCTGATCAATGTGCCGGTGGTGATCGTCGCTCTGCTCGCCGGCGCGACCTTGCTGCCCAGCCGGCCGGGCAACAGCGATCACCCCTGGGATCTCGTCGGCTCCATTCAGGTGATGGTCGGGCTGGTGGGCCTGACCTACGCCATCAAGGAACTCGCCAAGCGCGATCCGTCATGGCTTGCCGCCGGCCTGGCTTTCGCCGTCGGTCTCCTCGCCATGGTCGTCTTCGTTCGCCGCCAACTCGCCAGCCGCTCGCCGCTGATCGACTTTTCGCTCTTCGCCAATCCGCGCTTTTCCGCCGGTGTCGCGACAGCCATGGTGGCGTCGGCGGCATTGATCGGCGTCGAGCTGGTGTTCAGCCAGCGCCTTCAGCTCGTGCTCGGCCTCTCGCCGCTGCAAGCCGGCCTCGTCATCCTGCCTATCCCTCTCGCGGCCTTCATCGCCGGTCCTGTCACCGGTCTGGCGCTACCCCGGATTGGCGCGGTGCGCGTGCTTTGGTCCTCGCTGCTTTTGGCCGGCGCAACACTCGCCGCCTATCTCATGGTGTATCGAGGTGAAACCTGGCTGTGGCTCACGGCGCTGTCGGCGATGGGCTTTGGCTTCGGCGCGGCAATGACGGCCGCATCCAGCGTCATCATGCTGTCGGCCCCCGAGGAGAGGGCCGGCATGGCGGCCTCCATCGAGGAAGTGTCCTTTGAACTTGGCGGCGCGCTCGGCATCGCCTTTCTCGGCAGCCTGATGTCGGCGCTCTACACATACGCGCTGGTGTTGCCCAACGGGATCGCCGCGCAGGCAGCCGACAGTCTGGACGAGGCACTGCTGATCGCCGAGAGGCTGGGGCCGACCGAAGCGACCGAACTCACACGGCTCGCGGGTGCCGCATTCGACCAGGCTTTTGTCGGCGTGATCGCCGCGGCAGCGGCGCTGCTGATCCTTGTCAGCCTGGTTATCTGGCGTCGGACCGCCACGGCGTGATGAGCGCTGCATCGAAGCTGCCTTTCTCTCCCCGTTTACGGGGAGAGATGCCCGGCAGGGCAGTGAGGGGCAGAGCCGGCTCCTGCCCGCTTGGTGCCGCCCCTCATCCGGCCCTTCGGGCCACCTTCTCCCCATGAACGGGGAGAAGGGGAAGCCGCTCTCCTAATTCACGACGCGCCTGGCATTCGGCAGGTCCAGCGAAAAGGCTGGGATGGCGATGTCGAACCGCTCGCCGCGCGCATTGCGCATGGTATAGTGCCCGACCATGATGCCGGACGGCGTCGAAAGCGGGCAACCGGACGTGTATTGATAGCTGTCGCCGGGGTTCAGCTCTGGCTGTTCGCCGACAACGCCGGCGCCGCGCACCTCTTCCACATGCCCGGTGCCGTCGGTGATATGCCAGTAGCGCGACAGTAATTGCACGAACTCGTCCGAACGGTTGTCGATCGTCACGCGGTAGCCCCAGAAATAGCGGCCCTCGGCCGGATCCGACCGGTCTTCAAGGTAGAACGGTTCCACCTCGACTCTGATATCTCGGGTAACGGCACTGTACATGGGCGACTCGCAGGACAACCAAGGCAAGTTTCCGTCCTCGATCCATCATGGTCAACCTTCTGTCATGTGCGCGACATGAAACGGTGATGGTGTGCCCCCGATGGCGGCCGGCCCGAGGATGATTCACGGACGCCTGACAAAGGGCTTCAGGCCGCGTTTCCGGGAGTGACCTGACTTCATGGACCTGACAACCGCAGCCGCCTCGCTCTCCGCCTTTCTGCTTCTCGTCAACTTGGTTTCCATTGCGCTCGCCTGGTCGCAACTGGAGCGTCGCCGCACGTTGCGACCGCCCGGTGAACAGGCGCCGCCGGTTTCGATCGTGGTGCCGGCGCGCGGCGTCGAGCCGTTCACCGCCGAGACGCTCGAACGCGCCTTCCGGCTCGACTGGCCCAGCTATGAATTGATTTTCTGCGTTGCCCATTCGGACGACGCCGTCGTGCCGGCGATCCGCGCCGCCATGGCGCGATTTCCGCATATACCGACGCGGCTACTCACCGGCGACGACCGCATCAGCGGCAATCCCAAACTCAACAATTGCGTCAAGGGCTGGGAGGCTGCGCATCACGACTGGGTGATCCTGGCGGATTCCAACGTGCTGATGCCGCGCGACTATATCCAGCAGATGATGGGTGCATGGCGCGCCGACAGCGGCCTCGTCTGCTCGACGCCGGTCGGCTCGCGCCCCGACGGTTTCTGGGCCGAGGTCGAATGCGCCTTCCTGAACACCTTGCAGGCGCGCTGGCAATACACCGGTGCCGCCGCCGGCCTTGGCTTCGCGCAGGGCAAGAGCATGCTGTGGTCGAAGCCGTTGCTTGATGCCAATGGCGGCATTTACGCGCTGGCCGCCGAGATCGCCGAGGACGCCGCCGCGACCAAGCTGGTCAACGGGCTCGGCCTCAAGGTCCATCTGGTCGCCTCGCCCTTCGAACAGCCGCTTGGCTATCGCACCCGTGAAGCCGTGTGGTCGCGCCAGGCCCGTTGGGCGCGGCTGCGGCGGGTCACCTTCCCGTTCTTTTTCGCGCCGGAAATCTGCGTCGGCGCGGCCATTCCGCTGCTGCTGGCACTGATCGCGGCGGCAAGCGCCGAGGTCAGCCTGTTCTGGACGACGCTCGCGGTGCTCGCGGCGGTCTATTTGCCCGAATATGCGCTGGCCGTGGCCAAGGGCTGGTATGCCTCGCCGCGGCTGATCCCCGCGATGATGGTTCGCGATGTCATGCTGCCGGCGGTGTGGCTGCGCGGCTGGGTCGGTGGCGCCATCGACTGGCGCGGCAACACCATGAACATCAGCACCAAATCCGACGAGCCCGAAGAGGTGCTCTCGGGCGCCTGATCTTCGCCGCCGTATCGTTCGCGTCCGCTTTGCGGCATGATCGGCTGCGAGGGAGGTGGGCGATGCTGACTGAGGAACGGTTCTGCAAGCTTGCGCTCGGCTTTCCCGAAGCCGTCCAAAGTGGTCATTTCGACGTGACGGATTTCCGCGTGCGCGGCAAGATATTCGCCACGCTGCGGCCGAAGGACGGCCGCGCCGTCGTCAAGCTCTCGCCCGACGAGCAACGCCTCCTGATGGAAACGGCCGCCGGCCAGTTCGAGCCGATCCCAGGCTCCTGGGGCCAGAGGGGCTGGACGCGCGTCGTTCTCGACATGGCGGACGAGGCAAGCGTCCGCCATGCCATGGCGATGGGCTGGCGCTCGGTCGCGCCGAAAACGTTGCTCCAGGCCGCCCCTTAACGAGGCGGCCCGAGCCAGCGCGGATCACGCCTTCGCCAGCGCCTGTTCGATGTCTTCCAGCAGGTCGTCGGTATCTTCCAGGCCGAGCGACAGCCGCAGCGTACCTTCGCCGATGCCGAGTTCGGCGCGCGCCTCGTCGGTGAGGTTCTTGTGCGTGGTTGTCGCCGGGTGCGTGATCAGGCTCTTGGCGTCGCCCAGATTGTTGGAGATCAGCACCACGTCGAGCGCGTTCTCGAAGGCGAAGGCCGACTTCTTGCCGCCCTTCAGGTCGAAGCAGATCAGCGTCGAGCCGCCCGTCATCTGCTTCTTGATGATGTCGGCCTGCGGGTGGTCGGCGCGGCCGGGATAGATCAGACGTCCGATCTTGGGGTGGCCGGCGAGGAAATCGGCGATCTTGCCGGCGGCTTCCGTCTGCTGGCGCACGCGCAGCGGCAGCGTCTCCAGGCCCTTCAGCAGCACCCAGGCATTGAAGGGCGAGAGGCTGGGGCCGGTGTGGCGGAAATAGTCGTGCAGGTTCTCGTCGATCCACTTCTTGTCGGACAACACGATGCCGCCGAGGCACCGGCCCTGGCCGTCGATGTGCTTGGTGGCCGAATAGACGACGATATGCGCGCCGAGCTCCAGCGGCTTCTGCTGCAGCGGCGTGGCAAAGACGTTGTCGACCACAAGCCGGGCGCCGATGGAATTGGCGAGCCTGGCGACGGCGGCGATGTCGACGACTTCCAGAGTCGGATTGGTCGGGCTTTCCAGGAAGAACAGCTTGGTGTTCGGACGGACCGCGGCTTCCCAATTCTTGATGTCGGTGCCGTCGACCAGCGTCGCCTCGATGCCGTATTTCGGCGCCAGCGTCTCGACCACCCAGCGACAGGAGCCGAACAGCGCGCGCGCCGCCACGATGTGGTCGCCGGCCTTAAGCCCGCACAGCACTGCTGCTGTTACTGCCGCCATGCCGGAAGCCGTCGCCCGGGCATCTTCCGCGCCTTCCAGCGCGCACATACGCTTTTCGAACATGTCGACGGTGGGATTGGCATAGCGCGAATAGATGAAGCCCGGCTCTTCGCCCTTGAAGCGGGCTTCGGCGCGCTCGGCGCTGTCATAGTGATAGCCTTGGGTGAGGAACATCGCCTCCGACATTTCGCCGAAGCCTGATCGCAGGGTGCCAGCGTGGACGAGCTGGGTGGCGGGTTTCCAGTTGCGCTTCTTTTCGGTCATGGCTCCGTTCCAACACAAAAAAACCGGCCGCGAAGTCGCAACCGGTCCATATGGCCTTTCATGGCCCACGGTCCTTTAGCGACTTGTTTTACGTGGCTGCAAGCCGACCGGCAAATCACCACGGGATAAAGCCCCTTTAGACCCGGGCGCGGCTTGCGTCAATTGCCGGCTTCATTAAGAGCTTGGGTTGCTGGCATGATAGCCGCACCCGGGCATGGGCCAGCCGCCGCGGAGTTGAGATTGCGCAAGACAGGCATTCTTCCCGATCAGGACATTGCCGCGCTGTTCCAGGCAGGCGCGCTGAAGTCGCCGCGTCCGCTCGATGGCGACCAGATTCAGCCGGCCAGCCTCGACCTTCGCCTCGGCGAAAAGGCCTATCGCGTCCGCGCCTCGTTCCTGCCCGGCCCCAACAGCACCGTGGCTGCCAAGCTGGAGCGGCTGAAGCTGCATGAGATCGACCTCGCCGATGGTGCGGTGCTGGAGACTGGTTGCGTCTACATCGTGCCATTGCTCGAAAGCCTGGCATTGCCGGCCGACATCTCCGCCTCGACGAACCCGAAGAGCTCGACCGGCCGCCTCGACATCTTCACCCGCGTCATGACCGATCACGGCCAGGAATTCGACAAGGTCGCCGCCGGCTATCGCGGTCAGCTCTATCTCGAAGTCAGTCCGCGTACCTTCCCGATCGTTGTGCGCACCGGTTCGCGCCTGTCGCAAATCCGCTTCCGCACCGGCAAAGCCTTGTTATCGGAAGACGAACTGCACGCGCTGCACTGCGCCGAGACGCTGGTGGCAATCGACCCGCCCAATATTTCCGGCGGCGGCATCGCGCTGTCGATCGACCTCGCCGGCGACAAGGACGGCCTGGTCGGCTATCGCGGCAAGCATCACACCGGGCTGGTCGACGTCGACAAGCGCGCCGCACAGAATGTCGTCGACTTCTGGGAGCCGCTCTATCGCAGCGGCGCCGGCGAACTGGTGCTCGATCCCGACGAGTTCTACATCCTGGTCAGCCAGGAGGCGGTGCATGTGCCGCCGCTCTTTGCCGCCGAGATGACGCCGTTCGATCCGCTGGTGGGTGAGTTCCGCGTCCACTATGCCGGTTTCTTCGATCCCGGCTTCGGCCATTCCGGTGCCGGCGGCACCGGCAGCCGCGCGGTGCTTGAGGTGCGCAGCCACGAGGTGCCGTTCATCCTCGATCACGGCCAGATCGTCGGCCGGCTGGTTTACGAGCACATGCTGAAGCGGCCGAACGCGCTCTACGGCACCGATCTCGGCTCCAATTATCAGGCGCAGGGCCTGAAGCTTTCCAAGCATTTCCGCGCTGCACGCTGAATGGCCCAGCCGCGCTGAATGGCAAGTGCAGGTCGCATGGCGCGCTTGCCTGGGTCTCTTGGCCGTGCTTGGCTGTCAGACAAGGCCGTTGGGGCCGCAAACCCGAGGGGGAAAACAATGAAGATGTCCAGGTGGATCGTTTCGGCTGCGGCCGTGGCGATGTTGGCGGCCGGCGCAAGCACTGCCTTTGCGGCCGAAAAGATCAAGATCGGCACCGAAGGCGCCTATCCGCCCTTCAACACCATCACCTCCGACGGTAAGCTCGAAGGTTTCGACATCGATATCGCCAATGCACTCTGTGCCCAGATGAAGGCCGAGTGCGAGATCGTCACTCAGGATTGGGACGGCATGATCCCGGCGCTGCAGGCCAAGAAGTTCGACGCCATCATCGCCTCGATGAGCATCACCGAGGAACGCAAGCAGAAGGTCGCCTTCACCAACAAATATTACACCACGCCGCTGGCGGTGGTGGCGCTGAAGGATAGTTCGCTGGGCGGTACCGATGGCGCCGCCGTCGCCGGCAAGACGGTGGGTGCGCAGGCCTCCACCACCCAGGCCAACTATGCCCAGGACGTCTACGCCAAGGCCGGTGCTGACGTGAAACTCTATCCGACGCAGGAAGAGGCCGTGACCGATCTCGTCAACGGCCGCCTCGACGCCGTGCTCTCCGACAAGTTCGTGCTGGTCGACTGGATGAAGCACGGCTCGGCCAAGGACTGCTGCAAGATGATCGGCGACGTCAAGGGAACCGAAACCCAGGCCGGTATCGCCGTGCGCAAGGAAGACAACGAACTGCGCGAGAAGCTCAATGCCGCCATCGACGCGATCGTCGCCGACGGCACCTACAAGAAGATCCAGGCGAAATATTTCGATTTCGACATCTATTGATCGGTTGAACGGGGCGGTGGCCCCGACCGGCCGTGTTTATGAAACGGGCGCCATCCGGCGCCCGTTTTTCATTTGGACGCTCCGAGTGCCAATCCGAAGCCCTCAGCTGGCGCTTCCTCGTTCCGGCTCGTCATGTTTGGCAGGGTGACGGCCGTTTTGGCCGGAGTTGGAGGAATTCAGGAATGCATATTTCGAAATGGCTGGTTTCGGCCGCTGCAGCGGCGATGCTCGTGATGGGCGGCGGTGCGGCATTTGCCGCCGAAAAGCTGAAGATCGCGACCGAGGGTGCCGCGCCGCCGTTCAGCACCGTGCTGGCCGACGGCACGCTGGCGGGCTTCGACGTCGACATTGCCAAGGCGCTGTGCGCCCAGATGAAGATCGAATGCGAGATCGTCGCGCAGGATTGGGACGGCATGATCCCGGCGCTGCAGGCCAAGAAGTTCGACGCCATCATCGCTTCGATGACCATCACCGAGGAGCGCAAGAAGCAGGTCGCCTTCACCAACAAATATTATGCGACGCCGCTAGCGCTTGCCGCCTTGAAGGATACGACCTTGACCGGCACCGAGCCGACGGCCCTGGCCGGAAAGACGCTGGGTGCGCAGGCCTCGACCACCCAGGCGACCTACGCCCAGGACGTCTACGCCAAGTCCGGTGCCGAGGTAAAACTCTACCCGACGCATGAGGACGCGGTGGCCGATCTGGTCAACGGCCGGCTCGATGCCATCATCACCGACAAGTTCGTTCTGGTCGACTGGGTCAAGAATGGCGGCGGCAAGGATTGCTGCAAGCTTGTGGGAGACGTGAAGGGCACCGAAGCGCAGATCGGCATCGCGATCCGCCAGGGCGAGGACGCGTTGCGTGAGCGGTTCAATGCGGCCATCGACGCGATCGTTGCCGACGGCGCCTACAAGAAGGTGCAGGCGAAGTATTTCGATTTCGACATCTATTGATGGTCACGGCTGCTGCTGTTAGTCGGCCTCGACCACGGGGAACGGGCGCCGCTGGCGCCCGTTTTCGTTTTCGCCCTAGAGCGCTTTCACCGTCACGTTCACCGGTTGCTCGATCTCCAGCGGATTGCGCAGCGGCAGGCCGAATTCCGGCGCCTCGATTTCGAAGACGTCGCCGTCCCGCGTCCTGATGCCGTCCGCGAAGGACAGGGTGGCGGTGCCGAACATGTGCACATGCACGTCGCCCGGGCGGCGGAACAGCGCGTATTTGAAGTGATGGTGTTCAAGATTGGCGATGGTGTGCGACATGTTCGTTTCGCCCGACAGGAACGGCTTTTCCCACAGAGGCTTGCCGTCGCGCAGGATGCGCGAGGCACCACGGATGTCGACCGGCAGGTCGCCGATCAGGATTTCCGGGCCGAAAGACGCGTTCCTGAGTTTCGAATGGGCAAGATAGAGATAGTTGACCCGTTCGGTGACATGGTCGGAAAACTCGTTCGACAGGGCGAACCCGACACGGAACGGCATGCCGTCGTCGCCGATGATGTAGATGCCGGCAACTTCCGGTTCCTCGCCGGCGTCCTCGGCGAAGGCTGGCGACAACAGTGCGGTGCCGGGCGCCACGGCCATGGTGCCATTGCCCTTGTAGAACCATTCCGGCTGCACGCCCGCCTGTCCGGCGCCCGGCTTGCCGCCGTCGAGCCCCATGCGAAACATCTTCATGGAATCGGTCAGCTGTTCCTCGCCCTCGGCGTTGAGTTTCTTGTGCATGGCGTCGCGCGCCGCCGCTGAACCGAGATGTGTCAGGCCCGTGCCGGTGAGATGCAGATGCGCCGGGTCGGGATGGTTGATCGGCGATAGCAGCCGTCCCTTGCGGTAGAGCGCTTCAAGGTCGACCACATCGGCAAAGCCTTTCCGCTCGATCAGCGCTTCCAGGCCGGAGCCGGTGCGCGCCGCTTCCGTCGCCAGCGAGTAGACGCTGCGCGCGCCATTGACCACGCGGGCCTTGCCGCCGTCGCGGGCGACGACGCGGATGGTGTCGCCTTCATCGAGGAACTGGGAGATCAACATGACGATCCTCTTTGCCTTGCCTGTCGCGGGGCATCGCGCCCGCAAATCTTTCCCCTCGCGGCTCCCGCATGGGCGCCGCGTTGAACCTTCTCATCCGGGTTTGGCCCGCGGTCAGCCTTGCTTGCCGAACTGTCCGGCAGGGGCTTCCGGCTTTCGGCCCGCGAGCGACATACCTGTCTTTCGCCTTGCCGCGGCGGTTTCAGGCCTTGTTCTTGTTGTAGACGTCGAAGACGACGGCGCCGAGCAGCACCAGCCCCTTCACCACCTGCTGCCAGTCGACATTGACGCCCATGATCGACATGCCGTTGTTCATCACACCCATGATGAAGCCGCCGACCACCGAGCCCATCACCTGGCCGACGCCGCCCATCGCCGAGGCACCGCCGATAAACACCGCCGCGATCACGTCGAGCTCGCTACCCAGGCCCGCCGCCGGCACGGCCTGGCCGAGGCGCGCGGCGATGATCAGTCCGCCGAGTGCCGACAGAACGCCCATATTGATGAACACCATCAGGGTCAGCCGGTCGGTCTTGATGCCGGAGAGCTGGGCTGCCTTGGCGTTGCCGCCCATCGCATAGATGCGGCGGCCGATCGTCATCTTCTTGGTGACGAAGATGAACAGCGCGATCAGCACGGCCATCACCATCAGCACGATGGGCAGGCCCCTGTAGGTGGCGAACTGGAAGACGAGGAACAGCACCAGCGCGCTCACCACCAGGGTCTTGATCGCGAACAGCGCGAAGGGTTCCGCCTCATAGCCGTGCCGCTCGCGCGTGCGCCGCGCCGCCAGGCCGAAATAGGCGTAGGCCACGACGGCGATGATGCCAATCACCATGGTCGTCATGTGCAGGCTCAGGCCGCTGCCAACCACGGTCTTGCCGGCCGCGTTCACGATCGGCTCGACCAGGGTCAGCGGGCCGATAATGTCGGGAATGAAGCCGGAAGAAAGCGCCTTGAAGCTGTCGGGCAACGGCCCCACCGACGAGCCGCCGCCGAGCAGCGCCTGGCACATGCCGCGAAACATTAGCATGCCGGCCAGCGTGACGATGAAGGACGGTATTCGGTGATAGGCTATCCAATAGCCCTGCGCCGCGCCGATGGCGCCGCCGATCAGCAGGCAGACCAGTGAGACCGCCAGCGGATTGCTGAGCAGGCCGAGCTGCCAGGTCACCATCATATTGGCGGCCAGCGCCCCGATGAAGCCGGCGACGGAGCCGACGCTGAGGTCAATATGGCCGGCGACGATGACGAGCAGCATGCCCAGCGCCATCACGATGATGAAGGAATTCTGCTGCACCAGATTGCTGAGATTGACCGGCTTGAACAGCGTGCCGGAGGTGGTGAACTGGAAGAAGATCATGATGGCGATCAACGCCAGCACCAGCCCGTAGTCGCGCAGGTTGTTGACAAGCGCGGAGACAGCGACGCGCTGACCCGGCTGTACGTCTTCGGCGACGGTGCTCTTCGGTGCGGGGGCGCTGTCGGTGCTCATGATGCTTTTCCTTCTCCCCGTACGATCGCGCGCATGATCTTTTCCTGGCTGGCGTCGCTCGCCGCCATTTCGCCGACCATGCGCCCTTCGTTCATGACGTAGATGCGGTCGGTGATGCCGAGCAGTTCGGGCATCTCCGACGAGATGACGATGATCGCCTTACCCTCGGCGGCCAGCCGCGCGATGATCGTGTAGATTTCGTATTTGGCGCCGACGTCGATGCCGCGCGTCGGCTCGTCAAGGATCAGAACTTCGGGATTGGCGAACAGCCATTTCGACAGCACAACCTTCTGCTGGTTGCCGCCCGACAGGTTGCCCGTCATCTGATAGACGCTCGATGCCCGGATGTTGGTCTTGCCGCGATAGTCGTTGGCGACCGAAAGCTCGCGCAGGTCGTTGATGACGCCCTTTTTCGACACGCCGTCGAGATGGGCGAGCGTGATGTTGTGCTTGATGTGGTCGATCAGGTTGAGCCCGTAGGTCTTGCGATCCTCGGTGACATAGGCAATGCCCTGTTCCACGGCACGGCCCACCGAGGAAAGATCGACCGGCTTGCCGCGCAGCGACACCTCGCCGGTGATGCGCCGCCCATAGGAGCGGCCGAACAGGCTCATGGCGAATTCGGTGCGCCCGGCGCCCATCAGTCCGGCAATGCCCACCACTTCGCCCTTGCGGACATTGAGGTCGATGCCCTTGATCACTTGCCGCTCGGCGTGGAGCGGATGGTAGACCGACCAGTTCTTGACCTCGAAGATGACCTCGCCGACCTGCGGTTCGCGCGGCGGATAGCGATCGTCGAGCGAGCGGCCCACCATCGAGGTGATGATACGGTCTTCGCTGATGTCCTGCCGCGACAGCGTCTCGATGGTGCGCCCGTCGCGAATGATGGTGACATGGTCGGCGACCCGGTTCACCTCGTTGAGCTTGTGCGAGATGAGGATCGAGGTGATGCCTTGTCGCTTGAACTCGAGCAGCAGGTCGAGCAGCGCCTGGCTGTCCTTCTCCGACAGGCTGGCCGTCGGCTCGTCGAGGATCAGCAGTCGCACTTCCTTGCTGAGCGCCTTGGCGATTTCCACCAATTGCTGCTTGCCGACGCCGATATTGGTGATGAGGGTCTTGGGGTCCTCGGTGAGACCGACCTTCTTCAGCAAGGCGCGGGTGCGCGCTTCGTTGGCATTCCAGTCGATGATGCCGTAGCGGGCGTGTTCGTTGCCGAGAAAGATGTTTTCGGCGATCGACAGCATCGGCACCAGCGCAAGCTCCTGGTGGATGATGACGATGCCGAGGTTTTCGCTGTCGTGGATGCCTTTGAAATGGCACTCCTGGCCGCGATAGATGATCTTGCCGTCATAGGAGCCGGTTGGATAGACGCCGGACAGAACCTTCATCAGCGTCGACTTGCCGGCGCCGTTCTCGCCGACCACCGCGTGGATCTCGCCTTCCTCGACGCGCAGGTTGACGTTCGACAGCGCCTTGACGCCCGGGAACGTTTTGGTGATGTCGCGCATCTCCAGAATGGTCTGTGCCATCACGAAAACCTGGTTTGCCAGCGGGCGAAGCCGGGCGTGCCGCCTCTGCCGCATGATACCGAAGGGTGGAGTGTCTAAAAAGGGGGCTCCGCGCCTGGCGCGGAGCCCGAGGCAAGGACGAATTACTTCAGTTCTTCGGCCTTGATGTAGCCGGACTCGACGACCAGCTTCTCGTAGTTCGCCTTGTCGACCTCATGCGGCGTCAACAGGATCGAGGGAACGACCTTGACGTCGTTGTTGTAGGTCTTGGTGTCGAGGCCGTCCGGCTTGCCGCCCGACAGCACCTTGTCGACGAGCTGCACCGTCGACTTGGCCAATTCGCGCGTGTCCTTGAACACGGTCGAATACTGTTCGCCCGAGATGATCAGCTTGACCGAGGCGGTCTCGGCGTCCTGGCCGCTGACGATCGGCCAGGGCTGAGCGGCAGTGCCGTAGCCGACGGCGCGGAGCGAGGCGGTGATGCCGCGCGACAGGCCGTCATAGGGAGACAATACGCCGTCGACGCGGCTGCCGTCCGAGTAGTTGGCGGAGAGCAGGTTGTCCATGCGGGCCTGCGCGGTGGCGGCCAGCCAGCGCAGCGTGCCGACCTTGTCCATGCCCATCTGGCCCGACTTGACCTTGACAGTGCCGTTGTCGATCAGCGGCTGCAGCACCGACATGGCGCCGTTGTAGAAGAAGAAGGCATTGTTGTCGTCCGGCGAGCCGCCGAACAGCTCGACATTCCAGGGCTTGGTGTTGGGGAAACGCTCCTTGAGGCCCTTCACCAGCGAGTCGGCCTGGATCACGCCGACGCCGAAATTGTCGAAGGTGGTGTAGTAGTCGACATTCGGCGTCTTCTTGATCAGGCGGTCATAAGCGATGACGACAACGCCGGCGTCGTTGGCCTTCTGCAGTGCGTCACCCATGGTGGTGCCGTCGATCGAGGCGATGATCAGCGCTTTCGGACCCTTGGTGATTTCGTTTTCCAGCTGGCTCAGCTGGTTTGGAATGTCGTCCTGCGCATATTGCAGGTCGACGGTGTAGCCGAGCGCCTCGAGCTGCGACTTGACGGCATCGCCATCGTTGATCCAGCGCTGCGAGGTCTTGGTCGGCATCAGCACGCCGACAAGGCCCTTTTCCGCGGCCTGCGCCGAATAGCTCATGGCCGCGATGCCGACCGCGAGCGCGGCGACGAACGTCTTGATGATCTTCACGGTACTCTCTCCCTAGTTGATGAAAGCGGCGCCCGGCCTGTTTCGCCCGGCCACTCTCGCCGGGCGCATCGCGCCGACGAGCATATCGATCCTGCTAACCTCCCAATCGATCCTCGCCGTCCGGTTCCAACCGGCCCCGGTGGGTCGGTGAAGGTCGCGGCAGGCGTGGCGCGCGAAGGTTGTGTCTCTTTGCCATAACTGTCAAATTCGATCTTCGATGTTTGGTATATCGAATCTGATATGCGTACGGCCTTCGGGCCGTGCAGATGGGGTAGGACATGGTCGAGATCGGCAAGGCGTCAGTGGACACCCAGCGCAACAATGGCGAGCGCGGCGACGGTACCGCGCTTCTGCACAGTGGGCTCAGCTTGCGTCACATGCGCATGATCGTGGCGCTCGACGATCACGGCCGGGTCAGCGCGGCGGCGCAGGTCATGAACATTTCCCAGCCGGCCGCCTCGCGCATGATCGCCGAGATGGAGGCCATTCTCAACGTTCCCTTGTGCGAGCGCCTGCCGCGTGGCGTGGCGTTGACGCCTTATGGCAAGGCGCTGGTGCGGCGCGCGCGCATCATCCTGATCGAGATGCGCGAGACGGACCGGGAGATCGCCGAGCTCAAGGCCGGCAAGGGCGGCTCGGTGTTCCTCGGAGCAGTGACGGCGCCGGCGATCGAACTGGCCGTTCCGGCGATCCGCGAAATTCGCAAACTCTATCCGCGCATCGAGATCACCATGCAGGTCGAGACCAGCAACGTGCTGGCGCGGGAACTGATCGCCATGCGGCACGATTTCATCATCGCCCGCATCCCCGACGACCTCAATCCGCGCCTGTTCGAAAGTCGCGTCATCGGCATCGAAAAGGCTTGCCTGATCGTCCGGCGCGGTCATCCGCTGATGGGCAGGAAAGCGGTTCGCCTGGAAGAGACCGCCGGCTATGATTGGGTGTTCCAGTCCGGCAGCTCGCCGTTGCGGCAGGTGATGGAGGCGAATTTCCTCAACCGCAACATCCCGCTGCCCGAGCATATCTTCAACACCAGCTCGCTGCTTTTGACGCTGGTGATGGTTTCGCAGTCGGAGGCCATCGCACCGGTATCGGTCCAGGTGGCGAAGTTCATCCAGGGGGCGGACGGTCTCGCCGGCGCCATCGATGTCGTGCCGACCGATTTCGACATCGAGGTTAGGCCCTATTCGCTGATCACCATGAAGCAGCGCGTGCTCTCTCCCGCCGCCAAGATGCTCTACGATTTCATCCTCAAGGAAGTGAGCTGAAAGGTCTCGGCCCAAAGGGGCGCGAGCAGCCTGCCGCGACAAGCCGGTCGCCTTGTTGCATCGGGCGAGCATAGCTGGCATGAAAACGGGATGCGCGCTCATGCCCTTTGGATCATTGCCGTGATGTCGCTGGCCGCCTGTGCCGGCGGCCCGAAGCCGTCGGCGCCGGCAGGTGCCGATATCGCGATCATGGATGATCTGCCGATCAACGGCATCATCATGAGCCGGGTTTCCGCCGTCGTTTGCGCCAAGGGTCCCTTCGATACCGCGCCGCCGTCAACCGATGCGCTGAATGCCTTGAAGCAGCAGGCTGCGGCAATTAACGCCAATGGCATCTATCGCGTGAAATACGTCACGACAGGCTTGGTGGATCGCTGCATGGTACTGCCAGGGACCGGCGCGACTGGCATCGCCTATCGAAACGGACCCGCCGCCCAATAGGCCTGCAAGCCTGAAATCGCTCAGAATTTGTAAGCGAAGCCGATGGCAAGCGTGTTGGTGTTGACCTCGACCGAGCCATCGCCCGCGGGAGCGGAATAACCGACCTTGCCGAAGTCGGTGTATTTATATTCCGCGCGACCGACCCAATTGTTCGAGAACGCATATTCAGCGCCGGCGCCAAGCGTCCAGCCCGCACGGGTTTCGCTGGCGCTGGCAAAGGTGCCGCCGGCGTTGGAGACATTCACCTTGATGCCGCCAAGCGCCAGGCCGCCGGCACCGTAGATGAGCAGATTGTCCATTGCGTAGCCGACGCGCCCGCGTATGTCGCCGGTCCAGGTCACCTTGGTGTTGAGCGATTCCCCGGTTGCCGCATTGGTGGACGTGCCCTTGATCCCTGAATAGTTGATGTCGGCATCGATGCCGCCGACGAAATTGCCGTTCTGGATGTTCCAGCCGCCATAAAGGCCGCCAAATCCGCCATCGACGCTGCCGCTGATTTCGGCTGCGGGATTGGAAGGAAACGAATTGTCGGCGCGGCCCCAGCCATATCCGGCCTGGCCGCCGAGATAGGCGCCATTCCAGTCGAAAGTCGAGGCGACAGGAAGGTCCACAACCGCGTCAGCAGCAAACGCTCCGCTGATCGGCGTGGCGAGCAAGGCGAAAGCAATGAAGTAGCGCTTCATCGGATGCCCCTGTGCAGACGAGCGCATCCTACGTGCAACCATGCCGATTGGAAATAGCGGCGGCTTGCCGGATCACGCGGATTTCAACGCGGTGTTGCGCGGATACGACGGGAAGCACGGCGGAGACGTTCACCCTTCCCGGCGCCGAAACCACGAAATGAGCTGGAGCGGGGTAGCGGGCGCAGAGCCGAAATTCTTGTACCGTAAAATCAATGGCTAAGCACCGTTGGCCATGAGTTTGATGTCATGGATTGTGGCGCAAATCGTGTCACGAAATGACGTGGTCAACATAGCAAGCCTGCCCTCTCCGGAGTGCTTCAATGAAGGCTCTAGACATTAAGTTTGTTTATGTTATTACATTACATAATTTTAACGCGGATAGCGTCTAGGGAAAGGGGCTACATCTCCATGAGGGTATTTCTGCTCACCGTATTTTCTTTAACCGCACCTATGGTGCCCGCCGCAGCCGCGGATATTTCTGCTTCCAGCGCCGGAGCTGCACCCAATACGGAGATCACCATAGGCCGCGATTGGAGCGGTTTTTATGCCGGCATCAACGGCGGGTGGGGCCAAAGTCACGATAATCGATCTGTGATCGGAGTGGGAACTGCCGCTGATTATGATGGAAATGGCGGGACCGTCGGCGGCCAGGTTGGCTACCGCTGGCAGATGGATGGCTGGGTGTCTGGGCTGGAAGGACAAGGCAACTGGGCTGACCTGTCGGGTAGTAGCGACAACCTCCTTGTTCCCGGCGGTATCGTTCGTTCCAAGACAAAGGCTTTTGGCTTGTTTACCGGACAGGTCGGTTACGCATGGAATGATTTCCTAGTCTATGTGAAAGGCGGTGCAGCTATCACGCGTCGCAACTATCAGTTTTTGGCTCCAGGCGGTGTTTTAGCCTCCGAAACAGGGGTCAAAACCCGTTTTGGCGGAACTGTGGGCGTTGGCACAGAATACGCGCTTAGCCAAAACTGGTCGCTTGGCGTCGAATACAATCGGATCTTTGAAACAGAGCGTGATGTGTCCTTCACGGTTCCCAAGGGTCCCAGCGTGCAAGGCTTCAAAACAGGCGGAGATACAGACCTTGTTCTGGCGCGGTTGAATTATAAATTCTGAAGTAAGCGGACATCGAAACAGTGCTGTTGCCTCCCGATTTACGTCTAAGCGTCGTAAATCGGGATTCGATTTGGCAAGGGTAGATGGTCGCAATATTGGGTCACATGTTGTGGCACAAATCGCGTCACAGGATGAGTTTTCATAAACCGCGCCTGGCCGTTGTATATGCGTTCGGCCTTGCCGCAGGCTCTGCCGGATCAATTATTTAGCTTTGATGATTTGGAGCGGGTAGCGGGAATCGAACCCGCGC
Organism: Mesorhizobium sp. YL-MeA3-2017; assembly: GCF_030814575.1. Lineage (NCBI taxonomy): Bacteria > Pseudomonadati > Pseudomonadota > Alphaproteobacteria > Hyphomicrobiales > Phyllobacteriaceae > Mesorhizobium > Mesorhizobium sp. YL-MeA3-2017. The sequence goes on from NZ_JAUSVH010000001.1 coordinate 3,533,754, forward strand.
GTTCAGCTTGGGAAGCTGACAGGCTACCATTACATCATACCCGCGCGCCGCCCAGTTAGCATGGCCGCCTCGGCTCGGGCAATCAGAAAGCGGCGGCTTGAAGCAAGTGCCGCGAGCGCGTATCTCACGCTCAGGGACTGCAACGGAGAAGAGCCTTGTCTGCACTGACCCGCTTTCTCGGCGACACGCCGCTCAAGATCCTGCTCAAGCTTGTCGTGGTGTCGTTCCTGGTCGGCATTGTCATGAGCGCCTTCGGCTGGTCGCCGTTCGACGTGCTCTATGGCATCCAAAATTTCTTCCTCGACCTGTGGCACATGGGCTTCCGCGCCATCGACCGTTTCGTCGGCTATATCCTTTTGGGTGCCGCGATCGTCGTGCCGGCCTTCATCATCCTGCGGCTGGCGAGCTATCGCAAATAACGCTCAGGCTACGGCCGCCGCTTCCTCGAACAGGATGGCGTGGCGGCCGGCCAACGCCGGCACGTCGGTGGAATAGCCGCCGCCGATGACACCGCACAGCGGTATGCCGCGCCGGCGGAAATGGCCGATCACTGCCCGTTCGCGCGCACGAATGCCGTCATCGCTGAGCGAGAGCCGGCCGAGCCGATCCTCGGCGTGCACGTCGACGCCGGCATTGTAGAAGACAAGGTCCCAGGGTCGCTGGCCGGAGATGACCGGCAGCAGGCCGTCCAGCCGGTCCAGATAGTCGCGGTCGCCGGTTCCGTCGGGCAAGGCGATGTCGAGGTCGGAAGCGATCTTGCGAACCGGGTAGTTGCGCTCGCCATGCACGGACAGGGTGAACACGCGCGGCTCGTCGCGCAGGATGTCGGCGGTGCCATCGCCCTGATGCACGTCGAGGTCGACCACTAGAACGTTGCCGACCCGGCCTTCGTCCAGCAATGTCAGCGCCGCCACCGCGACGTCGTTGAAGGTGCAGAAACCGGCGCCTTGCGCGCGGCGCGCATGATGGCTGCCGCCGGCGGCATTGCAGGCTATGCCATGTTCGAGCGCCAGCCGTGCGGCCAGAACGGTGCCAGCGGCCGCAAGCTGGGCACGCAACGACACCCGCGGGCCGACAGGAAAGCCGATCTCGCGTTCGATTTTCGCCGGCACCGCGCAGTCGATGACCTGATCGACATAGGTTGCGTCATGCGCGCATTTCAACCAGTTGGCTGACGCGGGCCGGGGCTGATGCAAGGCGCCCGGTAGAGCCAATCCACGCGCCGACAACGTCTCCATCAAAAGCGGATATTTGCTCATCGGGAAGCGGTGATTGACGGCGAAGCCGGCATCGTAGTCCGGATGGTGGACGATCTGCAGTGGCAAGCGGCGTATCCATAAACATGCGCCAGAGCGGGAATTTCGGTTGCCCGGTCCGGAATGTCAGTTGCGCGGTACAGCGAAATTGGGCCACATCGGCGACCCGTTCAAGAGGCCGCTGGGAGGCACCACTGGACCAGGCATCGTCAGCGACCGCGAGCCGGTCGTTCGTCGTCACCAACCGCTCGGTGCTCGCCATCGCGGTGCCGATGACGCTCGCCTATCTGACAACGCCTCTGCTCGGCTTGGTCGACACGGCGGTGGTCGGTCAGTTCGGCGATGCCGCCTTGCTTGGCGGCCTCGCCGCCGGCGCGCTGGTGTTCGACGTCGTCTTCACCACCTTCAATTTCCTGCGTTCCGGCACCACCGGTCTGGTCGCGCAGGCTTTCGGTCGCGGCGACACTGCCGAGGAGCAGGCGGTTTTCTGGCGTTCGGTGCTGATCGCCATCGTCGCCGGCGTCGTGCTGGCGGCACTTGCCCCGGTCGCCTCCGTTCTCGGCCAGAAATTCATGGGGGCTGAGCAGCGGGTCAACGAGGCGATGGATCTCTACATCCGCATCCGCCTGCTTGCCGCGCCCTTCTCGCTCGTCAACTACGCCATCCTCGGCTACGTGCTGGGCCGTGGCGAAGGCAATCTCGGCCTGTTCCTGCAGATCGTTCTCAACGGCATCAACATCGCGCTTTGCATCGTGCTCGGCCTGGAGCTCGGCTGGGGCGTGGCCGGCGTTGCCTGGGCGACGCTGACCGGCGAGTTTTGCGCGATGTTGCTGGGATTGGCGATTGTGCTGAGGCGCTTTTCCCGTGCGCCCCGCTTGCCGATGAGCCGCATCCTCGACTGGTCGGCCTTCAAGCACATGATGTCGCTGAACCGCGACATCATGATCCGCTCCTTCTCGCTTCTGGCCGCATTCGCTCTGTTCACGCGCCAGGGCGCGCAGTTCGGCACGGTCACGCTCGCCGCCAATGCCGTGCTGATGAACTTCTTTCTCATCGCAGGCTATTTCCTCGACGGTTTCGCCACAGCTGCCGAGCAGCTGGCGGGACGCGCCATCGGCGCCCGCGCCGAACGTTCGTTCCGGCGCGCGGTGCGGCTGACGCTTCTGTGGGGTTATGGCCTCGCCGGTGTCGCGACGCTGGTGCTGCTCTTTGGCGGTGCCGCCCTGGTCGGTGTCGTCACCACCTCCGATGCCGTGCGCACGGTGGCCGACACCTATCTGCCCTGGGCCGCGTTCACAGCGCTGAGCGGCGTGCTCGCCTTCCAGATGGATGGCGTGTTCATCGGCGCCACCTGGTCGCGCGACATGCGCAACATGATGCTGTTGTCGTTCTGCGTGTTCCTGGCAGCGTTGCTGACACTGACACCAGCCTTCGGCAATCACGGCCTGTGGGCGGCGCTGCACGTCTTCCTGCTGGTGCGCGGCATCAGCCTGTTCTCGATCATGCAGCGGCGGGTGCGCGAAGCCTTTTAGATCGGTTTCGCCAGCCAGTCGGCGAGCTTGCTGTCGCGAAGCTCGCGGATGGACTTCAGTCCCTCGCGGTCGGCGAGACTGGACATGCCGGCGACGATGCGTCCCGGCAAGGATGGTCCGGCATAGATCATGCCGGTATAAAGCTGCACGAGATCGGCGCCGGCGCGGATTTTCTCCAATGCGGTCTCTGCCGAATCGACGCCACCGACCCCGATGATCGCGCGATCCGCACCAAGCAGCTTGCGCATCCTGGCCAGCACGGCGGTCGAGCGCTCGAACAGCGGCTTGCCCGAAAGGCCGCCGGTTTCGCCGGCATGGCTGGTGCTCTTGAGCGCCGGCCGGGCGATCGTCGTGTTGGAAACGATGACACCGTCCACCGCGTTTTCGGTGACTTCCGCGGCGATGTCCTCGAGTTCGGCCTCGATGAGGTCCGGTGCGATCTTCAGAAACACTGGTGGCCTGGCGGCGGCGGCTTCACGCGCGGCCATGACGCGCGAAAGAAGCTCGGCCAGTTGCTCGCGCGCCTGCATGGTGCGCAGGCCAGGCGTATTGGGCGACGAGATGTTGACCGTGAGGTAAGAGGCAAGCGGTGCGAAACGCGCGATACCCTTCTCATAGTCGTCGATGCGGTCGGCGCTGTCCTTGTTGGCGCCGATGTTGACGCCGATGATGCCGCCACGCTGCCTGCGGGCAGCAAGCCGTCTTTCGGCGGCGTCGTGGCCTTCATTGTTGAAGCCCAGCCGATTGATGACGGCGTCGTCGCGCGTCAGCCTGAAGATGCGCGGCTTCGGATTGCCCGTCTGCGGCAGCGGCGTCACCGTGCCGACCTCGGCGAAACCGAAGCCGAGCGAGAGCAGCGCGTCCGGCACTTCCGCATTCTTGTCGTAGCCGGCCGCCATGCCGAGCGGGTTCGGGAAATCGAGCCCGCACAGGCTTACTTTCAACCGCTCGTCGCGTGGCGGGCGTGTCGCCACGGGCAAGCCGCAGCGCAAGGCGGCGATCGTGAGCCCATGCGCGGTTTCGGGATCGAAGCTGAACAGAACCTGCTGGCCGATGCGGTCGATCAGGCTCATTCGGCCTCCAGTTCCGGAAAGACATGGCTGCTGTCGGGGCCGAGCGGCAGAGATCTCACCCAGGCAACGGCGTCGAATTCGAGGGGGGCGTAGAGGTGGGGGAACAGCGCGCCGCCGCGCGAAACTTCATATTTCAGCGCTTCGCCGAGCTTGGTCCCGTCGATCGCGGCCAGCAAAAGGTCGTTCTGGCCGGCGAAGTAGCGAGCCGCGGTTTCCTGGACCTGTGTGGCGGTCGAGAAATGGATGTAGCCGTCGGCGAAATCGATCGGAGCGCCGTCGAAGCGGCCTGCAAGTTCAGCTTCGCGCCACAGGGCCTGCGGCACGATCTTGTAGATAAATCGTGACATGGTTGCGCTATAGTCTGATTGTGACGGCCGGAAAAGAGCGCAGAAGCGGCTCTCCCCATTTCCGGCGCAAAGCGCAGACAGATTGCGCGCAACGGCTGAAGGAGGAAACCATGCGTTTCGAACACCTCATCGTTCCCGCTACGCTGGCCGCGCTGTTTGCCGCGCCCGCATTGGCCGAGGATGCCGGCCGCTACCGGCTGGAAAAGACTGACCAGGGCTATGTCCGCATGGACACCCAGACTGGGGCCATGTCGGTCTGCAACGAACGCGACGGGCAATTAGTGTGCCGCGTCGCCGCCGACGAACGCGCTGCCTTCCAGGACGAGATCGACCGTCTGCAAGGCACGGTCAAGGCCCTGGACGGTCGTGTCACCAAGCTCGAGAATTCGTTGTCGGCCAAGCTGGAATCCAAGCTGCCCAGCGAGGAGGATTTCAACAAGACGATGAGCTACATGGAGCGCTTCGTGCGCGGCTTCATGGGCATCGTGAAGGACATGGACAAGGAAAACGGCGACCCGACCAAGCCAAGTCTGCAGAAGACCTGAGCTTTCTGGGCGCCACCCGGATCGGATCGAAGTGATCCTGATCCAGGCTAGCTTGTTGGGAACCTTCCGACTGTCGTCTTTGCTGCTTGAAAACGACGTCCGCCACCGCATAATCCAATCGCTTGATCCTGCGGGAAGAGAACAGGGATCGGGGAGGGACATCTTGCCGGCAGGCTACAGCTTCGTCATCGCCGACGATCACCCCCTTTTTCGCGGGGCGCTCAAGGCGGCGCTTACCGGCGTCGGCGATGTGGCCGTCATTCATGAGGCCGGTGACTTCGACAGCGTCAAGGCGCTGGTCACCGCCAATGAGGACATCGATCTCCTGCTGCTCGACCTGTCCATGCCCGGCGCCAGCGGGCTGTCGGGCCTGATCTCGCTGCGCGGCATCCATCCGTCGGTGCCGATGGTGGTGGTCTCGGCGCATGACGACCCGGTCACCATCCGCCGCGCGCTCGAACTGGGCGCTTCCGGCTTCATCTCCAAGTCGGCCAGCATGGAAGACATCCGCGAGGCGGTGAAGGCCGTGCTCGCCGGCGATATCGCCGTCCCCGCCGGCATCGATCTCGGCATCGAGCGCGATCAGGAAATCTCCGATCTCATCAAGCGCCTGCAGACCCTGACGCCGCAGCAGACGCGGGTGCTTGGCATGTTGGGCGAAGGATTGCTCAACAAGCAGATCGCCTATGAACTCGGCGTCTCGGAAGCAACCATCAAGGCGCATGTCTCGGCGATCCTGCAGAAGCTCGATGTCGACAGCCGCACCCAGGCGGTGATCCAACTCGCCAAGATCGGCGGCGACCCGCTGCAGAACGGCTGATCTATTCCGCCGCAGGTGCCAGCGGCTTCACCCTTGCCATCATCGTGCGCAGCGCCGCCGGCTTCACCGGCTTGTTGATCACTGGCACGTCGAGTTCGGCGGCCGCCATGCGCACCTCGCTGGTGCGGTCGGCCGTCACCAGAACCGCCGGTATCGCCTCGCGATAGTGCCGGCGCAGATGGGCGACGACATCCAGGCCCGTTTCCCCATCAAGGTGATAGTCGGCGAGGATCAGGTCGGGTTGCGCCAGCGCGCTGGCCCTTGCCTTGAAATCGGCGGAGCCCTGCAAGGTCGTTGCCGTGCATCCCCAACCCTCGATCAGCAGCCGCATGCCTTCCAGGATGCGGGTGTCGTTGTCGATGCAGACGACTGAGAGGCCGGCAAGTGTCGAACCGAGACGCGCCGCCATGCGGGGCCTGGCTTCGGGTGCCGCTTCCGCGGCTGCGGCCACCGGCATGACGACGGAGAATCGCGTGCCTCTGCCCTGGTTGGAAAAAAGCCTGATCTCCAGCCTGAGCACGCGGGCGATGCGGTCGACGATGGACAGCCCGAGGCCGAGCCCCTGCGCCTCGCGCGCGCCTTCGTCCAGCCGGGTGAATTCGTGGAAGACGGTGTTCAATTTGTCGCCGGCAATGCCGATGCCGGTGTCGATCACCTGCAGCTCGAGCAACTCGCCGCGCCGCCGCACGCCGACCAGTATGTGGCCCTTGCGCGTGTATTTGATGGCGTTCGACACCAGGTTCTGGATGAGCCGCCTGAGCAGGTTGCGGTCGGTCGTCACCGACAGCGACGAGGGCACGATGGTCAGTTTCAGGCGTTTTTCTGCGGCGAGCGGTTTGAAGTCTGTGCCGACCTGTCGAAGCAGGCCGTCGAGGCGGAAGGTCGTCTCTTCCGGCTTCATGGCGCCGGCATCCAGCCGCGAGATGTCGAGCACGGCGCCCAGAATGGTCTCCACCGATTCCAGCGAGGATTCGATGTTGATCGCCGCTTGTCCGCTTGCGCCCTTGCCGGCCTTCTCGATCAGCGAAGCGCAATAGAGGCGGGCGGCATTGAGCGGCTGCAGGATGTCGTGGCCGGCGGCGGCCAGGAACCGTGTCTTGCCGAGATTGGCCTCCTCGGCCAGCATCTGCGCCTGCGCCAGTTCTTCGTTGACCCGGGTAAGTTCGGCAGTGCGGCTTTTAACGCGCTGTTCCAGCGATTCATTGGCGCGTTTGAGCGCCAGATCCGCCTCGACGCGCGCGGATATGTCGGCATAGGTGGCGACCAGGCCGCCATCCGGCATCGGGTTCGACCGCAGCTCCAGGATGCGGCCGCTGGTTTTGAGTTCGAGCTGCCACGGGCCGACAAAACTGGCCAGCCGGTCGAGCACGGCAAGCCCGGTTTCGGGCGAAATATCGCCCCGTTCGGCCAGATGACCGAGGATACGGTCGAGCGACACGCCAACCTGGCCCATGTCGTCGGGCAGATCGAACAGGGACCGATACTGGCGGTTCCAGCAGATCAGCCGGAAGTCCCGGTCGAAGACGGTGATGCCCTGTTCCATCTGGTCCAGCGCGATCTGCAGAAGGTCGCGGTTGTGTTGCAGGGCCTCGGTGGCATCGTCGAGCAGCCGGAAGGCATCGCGGGACTCGCGGTCGTTGCGGCGGAACAGCAGCGACAGCACCAGCCTGGCCGAGGACGAACCGACGGCGCTGGCCAGAAGCTGCTCGGAAAAACGGATCGTCTCCATGCTGGCCTGTTCGTTGCCATGCAGGGAAATGCCCTGGTCCCGTTCGAAGGTCTGGAACGAACGTTCGGTGCGTTCGACCCCGAGGTAACGGCCGATCGTGTCCTTCAGGTCGTTGACGGTGGTGGCGGTGCGAAAGCGACGCAGGCTGGGCTTCGGGCTCGTGTCGCGCGGCACGAAGATCGCGGCCTGGATGCGCTCAAGCGGAACCGAGGCGCGCGACAGCGAGCCGAACACGAAGAACAGGGCATTGATGGCCAGGCTCCACATGACGCCGTGGTTGAGCGGTTCGGCAATCGTGCCGAACAGCGCCTGCGGTCGCAGCGCCTGGATGCCGAACAGGCCCTGCGCGACGATGGTGTTGTCGGGTGCCGCGATCGAGGGAAACAAGAGCGTGAAGGCCCATATGGCAATGCCCGCCACCATGCCGAGCGCGGCACCCCGTCCGTTGGCGCGGCGCCATATCAAACCTCCGATCAAAGCCGGCGCGAATTGCGCGATCGCCGCGAAGGACATCAGGCCGATGGAGGAGAGCCGCGCGCTGTCGGTGGAGGCGCGATAGTAGAGGAAGGCGATGAACAGCACGATGAAGATCGAGGCGCGGCGCACATTGAGGATCAGCGTCGACCAGTCCTCGTTTTCCGAGGCACTGTTCTTCAGCACGCGGCGCACGAACAGTGGGATGACGAGATCGTTGGAGATCATGATCGCCAGCGCGACGCATTCCACGATGACCATGGCGGTGGCGGCCGAGAGCCCGCCGATGAAGGCGGCCATCGCCAACCCGTCATGACCGCTGAGCAGCGGCAGCGACAAAACGTAGAGGTCGCTTGAGGTGCGGCCGCCGACAAAGCTCAGCCCGGCAAAGGCGATCGGCAGCACGAACAGGTTGATGGCGATCAGGTAGAGCGGGAAGACCCATGTCGCCGTGCGCAGTTCGCGCTCGCTGCGGTTCTCGACGATCATCACATAGAACTGGCGCGGCAGCATGACGATGGCGAAGGCGCTGAGACCGGTCAGCACCAGCCATGTGGCCAGCGACGTGCCGTAGCCCATGGCATCCTTGACCTTCGGCGTCGCCGCGAACTGGCTGAACATGTCTCCCGGTCCACCGAAGATCAGGAAGGTGACCATCAGGCCGATCGCCAGGAAAGCGGCGAGCTTGACCACCGATTCCACCGCCACGGCCAGCACCAGCCCGTCCTGATGTTCGGTGGCGTCGGCGTGGCGGGTGCCGAACAGCACGGCGAACACCGCCAGAAGCATCGCCACGATCAGCGAGATGTCTGAAACGAAGGGGTCGAAGGAGAGCGGCGAGCCGGAATAATGCTCGACCATCAGGTTGACCGAACCGGAGATCGCCTTTAGCTGCAGGGCGATATAGGGCACGGCTCCGACTGTCGCGATCAGCGTGGCGATGGCAGCGACGGTGAAACTCTTGCCATAGCGCGCGCCAAGGAAGTCAGCCACCGAGGTGATCTTCTCGGCCTTGGCCAGGCGCACGATGCGCGACAGGAGCGGAAACCCGAAGACGAAAAGCAGGATCGGGCCGATATAGATGCCGAGGAATTCCAGCCCCCGTTCCGACGACAGGCCGACCGAGCCGAAGAAGGTCCAGGACGTGCAGTAGATGGCGAGGCTGAGCGCATAGATGAACGGCCGCGGCCGCCCCGGGCCCGCCGCGATCGAGCGCCGGTCGCCGAGGCTGGCGATCCCGAACAGGAGCGTCACATAGGCAAGCGCTATGATGACGATGAACCAGCCCTGCACGCCGGGTCCTCCTCCCATATTGCGTTGCTCTTCCCGATCGAGGCAATCACAGCTTCCAGGCCAAGTCCATCACGACATTGGGCGCAGCCGGGAAGCCGTGGAGATGCCGACGGCCGCGCAGTGCGGTGCGCGTCACTTCGCGTTTTTCGCCTGTGCAACCTGAGGTTTTTGCTGTTGTATGCTCGAATCGGGACAGGGGACCGATAGTCCGCTGTGGAAGCAGCCTGCGCGACGAAGAGGGAAAAGATGCTGAAAGAGTTTCAGGAATTTATCTCCAAAGGCAATGTGATGGATCTGGCGGTCGGCGTCATCATCGGCGCTGCCTTCGGTAAGATCGTCGACTCGTTGGTCAACGACATCATCATGCCGATCGTCGGTGCCATCTTCGGTGGCCTCGATTTCAACAACTACTTCTTCGGTCTGTCGTCGGCGGTTACCGCGGTGACGTTGGCCGAAGCCAAGAAACAGGGCGCCGTGTTTGCCTACGGCTCCTTCATCACCGTGGTGCTCAATTTCCTGATCCTGGCCTGGATCATCTTCATCATGGTCAAGGCCGTGAACAATATGCGCAAGCGCCTGGAAAAGGAAAAGCCGGCCCCGGCTCCGGCTGCACCGCCGGCCGATGTGGCATTGCTCACCGAAATTCGCGACCTGCTCGCCAAGAAGTAGCTTTTCGCCCATCTGGACCAAGAACCCGGTCGCTTGCGGCCGGGTTTTTCTGTTTTCGGCCTTTGGGAAACGCGATAGCACTCGCCGGCAGGAAAACACGGAACCTGCCATGGACATGGTCGAGAATTTGCGCGCCGAGGCGCGCGCCGCTCCCGAAAGCGGCATTGTCGCGGTGATGAACCACGGGCGCGGTCGCGACGGGATGATCCCGCTCTGGGCCGGCGAGGGCGACCAGCCGACACCGGCCTTCATTTCCGAGGCGGCCAGCCGCGCGCTTGTCGGCGGCGAGACCTTCTACACCTGGCAGAAGGGCATACCGGAGGTTCGGCAGGCGCTGTCCCGCTATTACGGGCGCCATTTCGGCAAGAGCTTCACGCCGGAGGAATTCATCCTGACCGGATCCGGCATGCATGCCATCCAGCTTGCTCTCGACGCTGTTGCCGGCGCCGGCGACGAAGTGATCTATCTGTCGCCCGCCTGGCCGAATTTTGCCGCCGCCGCGGGTATCGGCGGCGCCGTGCCGGTGCCGGTCGTGCTCGACCTCACCGACAATGGCTGGGTCTGCGATGTCGACAAGATCGCGGCGGCGATCACGCCGCGCACCAGGGCGCTGTTCGTCAACACGCCGTCCAACCCGACCGGCTGGACCGCCGACCGCGAGACCTTGCAGGCGATCCTCGACCTGGCCCGTGCCAGGAACCTGTGGATCGTCGCCGACGAGATCTATTCGCAGTTCCATTATGACGGCGGCCGGGCCGCCTCCTTCATCGACATCATGGCCGATGAGGACCGCATCCTGTTCGTCAACAGCTTCTCCAAGAACTGGTCGATGACCGGCTGGCGCGTCGGCTGGATCAAGACGCATCCGTCGTTGCAGCAGGTGTTCGAGAACCTGATCCAGTATTCGACCTCGGGCGTGGCGCAATTCATGCAGCGCGGAGCCGTCGCCGCCCTCGACGAGGGCGACGCCTTTGTCGCCGGTCAGGTCGCGCATGCGCGCCAGGCACGCGATCTCGTCTGCGGCATCCTCGGCCGGTCGGGCCGGGCGCGTTTCGCCGTGCCGCCAGGCGCCTTCTATCTGCTCTTTTCCATCGACGGCCTTGTCGATTCGCGCGCCGCCGCCTTCGACATCGTCGACCATGCCAATGTCGGTCTGGCGCCGGGCACCGCCTTCGGTCCGGGCGGCGAACAGTTCCTCAGATTGTGCTTCCTGCGCCGTCTCGACCAGCTCGAGGAGGCTGCAACGCGCGTCGCGGACTGGATGCAGCGCTTGTAATTTCGCGCAAGATTGTTACGAGCCTGTGAGAAGGTGATATTTGCCGCTCCTGACCGGACGGCTTGAGGAAAGTACGCCAGATGACAGTAAAGCCGCGCATTGCTTTGATCCCGCATGCATCGCCGACATCGCCGGCCGCCCGTGCCGCGCTGATGGAGAATCCAGGTTTCGGCAAGGTGTTCTCCGACCACATGGTCACCATCACCTGGAGCGTCGAGCGCGGCTGGCACGATGGCGCGGTCAAGGCGCGGGCGCCTTTCGCCATCGATCCGGCGGCGGCCGTGCTGCACTACGCCCAGGAAATCTTCGAGGGCATGAAGGCCTACCGCACCAAGGACGGGTTGGCGCTTTTCCGCCCCGAGGAGAATGCACGCCGCCTGAACCTGTCGGCCGAGCGCATGGCGATGCCGCCTATCCCGGAAGACCTGTTCATCGAGGCCGTCGAGACGCTGGTGCGCATCGACGCCGACTGGGTGCCCGAGGGCGATGGCAGCCTCTATCTGCGGCCCTTCATGTTCGCCAGCGAGGCATTCCTCGGCGTTCGCCCGGCCAGCGAATACATCTTCTGCGTCATCGCCTCGCCGGTCGGCGCCTATTTCAAGGGTGGCTACAAGGCAGTGACGGTCTGGGTGTCGGACGACTACACCCGCGCCGCGCCGGGTGGTACAGGTGCCGCCAAATGCGGCGGCAACTATGCCGCCAGCCTGATCGCCCAGGCCGAGGCCACCCGCAATGGCTGCGACCAGGTCGTCTTCCTCGACGCCGCCGAGCGCCGCTGGATCGAGGAACTCGGCGGCATGAACGTCTTCTTCGTCATGGACGACAAGCGTATCGTCACACCGCCATTGGGCACGATCCTGCCCGGCATCACGCGCGCCTCCATCATGAAGCTCGCCGCAGAGGCCGGCTACACGGTCGAGGAGCGCCTCTACGGCTTCGACGAATGGCAGGCCGACGCCAAGAGCGGCAAGCTGCGCGAAGCGTTTGCTTGCGGCACCGCGGCCGTCATCGCCGGCATCGGCACCGTGAAGTTCAGGGACGGCTCGTTTGCCATCGGCAACAGCGGCGACGGCGAGGTCACCTCGCAGTTGCGCGCCAAGCTGGTCGGCGTGCAGCGCGGCACCGTCAAGGACGACCACGGCTGGGTGCGCAAGATCTAGGGTTCCCGCGCCGGCGGCTCGTTGCCGTTGCCTTTCCCTTGAGGCTCCGTAATATCCAGGTGGATATGACGGAGCCTTTTGCATGAGATCTGCCCGCGCTTTTCTGGCCTTCCTCATCGTGCTGGCCGTGCCATCCTGGGCACGTGCGGGAGATGGTGGCATCGCCATTTCGGGCGTCGGTATCACCTCCGCCACACTGACCCCGGCCGATCTCGCGAAATTTCCGGCGACGGAAATGGACGTCTCGTTCATGACCAAGAACGGGGTGGAGAAAGGGCACTACAAGGGCGTGCTTTTGTGGTCCTTGCTGCAGGAAAAGGGCCTGTCCAAGCTCAGCCAGAACCACCACGAAGACCTGCAACATACGTTCCTGGTGACCGCCGAAGACGGCTACCGCATCGCTTTCTCGATCGGTGAGATCGCGCCGGATTTCGGCAATCGGGCGATCCTGATCGCCACCGAGCGCGACGGCAAGCCGCTGGCGCCGGACGAAGGGCTTCGGCTGGTCGTGCCGGGCGATGCGCGTGGCGCCAGAAGCGTCAAGAGCGTGGTCTCGATCGAGGTGAAGTAGGCGGGGCGCAGTGCCTCGTCAGGGCGCCAGGCGCACGGTGATCGTAGCGCCGGGGGCTGACAGTTGTCGCGCCAGCGACTGCGCCTCGGTTGCAGTGTCGACGCTGATCATGACGCTGCCGCCCATGATCGGCTCTCTTATGACCGGCTCCGAGATCACCTTGCCGTCGACGACGAGCTGCGTTTGCCGTCCGACTGAGGCGGTCGTGAAATCCCGGAAAGCACCGGCGCTGTCCGGTGTCATATCGATTTTGACTGCGGCTCCGTAGCTGACTGAGTCCGTCACCACTTCGGCTTTCGCGATCTTGAGCGAGACCGGAGCAACGGCTTTGGCCGGCTCGGCTGCGCTTTGTTGTTCGGCCGGCGCAGCGGGCTTTGCCTCGCTGCCGGTTTTTTCCAGATCGGAAGGCCGGGACGCGGGTTGTTCCAACGGACTGATCGCTTGGGCCGACACGCTCTTGGCATTCCATGCCGGCGGCTCGGGCAGGGTCGGCGATTGGTCGTCGCGCCAGATATGCGTGACGATGGTGAGCTTCGTGCCGCCTGTGTCCACGGTCACGCTATCCAGCGCCTCCACGGTCGAACCGTCTTGCAGCGACATGACGAGCGTCAGGTCGCGCGATTTTTGGGAGCTTTGCACCCGCGCCATCTGTTCGTCCGTCAGCTGCTTTGATCGTTCGGCGAAGGCGGCGATCATCTTTTCGATCCGCGCTTTCATGGCCGAATGCAGGGCCGTCGCATCGAAACTCTGTTTCATGCTGAAAGTGGCCGTGCGCCTTGCGCTGTCGGTCGTTTCGAACTTCCACGCCGATGTCGCGGGAACGAGTGTGTCTCCCATGCTTTCGTCGCTTTTCGCGGTCCAGGTGCTGCCGACCTCGGTGGTGCCCTCCTGCGTGGCCTGTCCCAGGCTGAGAACGATGACCTCGGGGAGAAGGACGTCAACGACCTTCAGCGGATTGTCCTTGACCGCCTGAAGCATCTGGCTGGCAACGCTGTCGGCCGGCAGTGTCGTGCCGGCTGCCCCCGGAGCGGCGATGAGGCTTTCCATATGGGCGATGATCTGGTCGGCTCCCGTCAACGCGGTCGGATAGCCGGTCAGATCCATGTCGAGATCCAGCTGCTGCACGCCATAGGCAGCCAGCGAATTCCGAAGCTGGGTATTCATCGCATAGGAATCCGCCGCGCCCGCAGTTCCCGGCGGCAGATCGGCGGAAAGGCTCCATCGGACGCGCATCGCCTTGTCGTCGCGCGAGAGAACGACCAGCTGATGGCGGAAGTCTCCGCGCATCACCACCGAAGACGCTTCCGGTTTGTCGAACCAGAGCGACATGTCGGTCTCGGTCGTCTTCTGAATACGGTAGCCATGCTCGGCACCGACCGCCGGCTGATATGCGGGGATCGTGACGCTTTCCGCTGCCCGTATCGGGCCAACGGGGGTGAGGCCGAAGCAGCAGGCCAGCGCAAGAGTGAACGGGCTGGGCAAGCCGAATCCGGATTTGCGGCGTCGATGAATGGCGCGGACTGGCATGCGATATATCCGGTCAAAAGCCCCGGTCGAGACCTGACACGTCAATCTCCGGCTGTCCACACCGCATGCGGGAATGAACGAAAACTATTTCCGGCTAGCACCTGCACACAGCCGGGGTCGTCGCTTAAGGAAGAAGCTGCCGTCAGCCGCCGGACTTGGGCACCAGCAGCGAAACGATGCGCTCGTTTTCGGTGACGGACGGACGGCCAGCGGCGCCGTAGGGGATGCCGAGGGCATCCCAGGTCTCGACCAGCGCTGCTTGCAGTTCCGCGATCAGCTCGTCCGAATGGAACGGCGTCGGCGTGATGCGCAGCCGCTCGGTGCCGCGCGGCACGGTCGGGTAGTTGATCGGCTGGATGTAGATGCCATGCACGCCGAGCAGGCGGTCGCTGGCCATCTTGCAGAGTTCCGGATCGCCGACCAGGACCGGCACGATATGGGTGGCGGAGTTCATTACCGGCAGGCCGGCATCGGCCAGCACCTGCTTGGTGCGCTCGGCCTGACGCTTCTGCGCGTCGCGTTCGGTCTGCGAATTCTTCAGATGGCGGATGGATGTCGTGGTGGCCGCCGCGAGCGCCGGCGGTAGCGCGGTGGTGAAGATGAAGCCCGGCGCGTAGGAGCGCACGGCATCGATGACCGCCTTGTTGCCGCTGATGTAGCCGCCCAGCGTGCCGAACGCCTTGGCCAACGTGCCCTCGATGATGTCGATGCGGTCGGCCAGGCCCTCGCGCTCGGTGATGCCGCCGCCGCGCGGACCGTACATGCCCACGGCATGGACCTCGTCGATATAGGTCATGGCGTTGTATTTGTCGGCGAGGTCGGCGATCGCTTCGATCGGCGCGATGTCGCCGTCCATCGAATAAACGCTTTCGAAGACGATCAGCTTGGCGCGTTCGCGCCCGGCCGCCTGCAGCAGGCTCTCCAGATGCGCGACGTCGTTGTGGCGGAAGATCTTCTTTTCTGCGCCGGAGCGACGCACGCCCTCGATCATCGAGGCATGGTTGAGCTCGTCCGAGATGATCAGGCAGTTCGGCAGCAGCCGCGCGATGGTCGAGATCGACGCCTCGTTGGACACGAAACCGGAGGTGAAGACCAGCGCCGCCTCCTTGGCGTGCAGGTCGGCGAGTTCAAGCTCGAGCTCGACCAGCGGGTGATTGGTGCCGGAAATGTTGCGGGTGCCGCCGGCGCCCGAGCCCATGCGGCCGGCCGCTTCCTGGAAGGAGGCGATCACGTCGGGATGCTGGCCCATGCCGAGATAGTCGTTCGAGCACCATACGGTGATTTCCTCGGCGCGGCCGTTGGAGCGCCAGATAGCGCGCGGAAATTTGCCGGCGATGCGCTCCAGGTCGGCGAAAACCCGGTAGCGGCGCTCCGCGTGGAGCTGGTCGATCGCTTCCTCGAAGAACCGCTGATAGTTCATCTTTGCTTCCCAATTTGCGTCCGGATCATAGTCATCGGCCCGTCTGACGTCCATGGACCAGCTTTGGTCAAAATGCCACGCCCTGAACCAAGTCCAACGAACACAAAGCGTTGCCTATTCCCTTGATGTGGATCAATATTGCGGTGAGGCGAAACCAAGCATCTACGATCATCCAGATTGCTTTTTAAGGCTTTCCCGTTAGCGTCGGCAACGATGCCGCACATGAGACTGTTTCGCGCAATCTTGAAGGGAGTGGCCGAATGGCGGTGTTGGTGACCGGTGGCGCCGGCTACATCGGCAGCCACATGGTGTGGGAGCTGCTGGATTCCGGCGAGGAAGACGTCGTCGTCATCGACCGCCTGTCCACCGGTTTCGACTGGGCGGTGGCCCCGGAGGCGAAATTTGTCGTCGGCGACGTTGCCGACAAGGAACTGGTCGGTGCGCTGATCCGCGAGCATGGCATTGACGCCATCATCCATTTCGCCGGCTCCATCGTGGTTCCGGAATCGGTCGCCGATCCGCTGGCCTATTATGAGAACAACACCTCCAAGACACGCACGCTGATCGAAACGGCGGTGCGGGCCGGCGTGTCCAACTTCATCTTCTCGTCCACGGCGGCCGTCTATGGCAGCGCCGGGCTGGAGCCGGTGGTCGAGGATGCGGGCACCGTACCGGAATCGCCCTATGGCCGCTCCAAGCTGATGAGCGAGTGGATGTTGCGCGATGCCGCCGCCGCCCATGGCTTGCGCTACACGGCACTGCGTTACTTCAACGTCGCCGGCGCCGATCCCAAGGGCCGCACCGGCCAGTCGACGCCGGGCGCCACCCACCTCATCAAGGTCGCCAGCGAGACGGCACTCGGCAAACGCGCCGCCATGCAGGTGTTCGGAACCGACTATCCGACGCCCGACGGCACCTGCATGCGCGACTATATCCATGTCAGCGATCTGGCCGCCGCGCACCGGCTGGCGCTGCAAAGGCTGCGCGCCGGCGGCGGCAATCTGGTCGCCAATTGCGGTTACGGCCACGGCTATTCCGTGCTTGAGGTGATCGATGCCGTGCGCCGCGCCTGCGGGCACGATTTCGCCGTCAATCTCGGCCCGCGTAGGCCCGGCGACGCCGCCGCGATTGTCGCCAATTCCGACCGGGCTCGTGGCGAGCTCGGTTGGGTGCCACGTCGCGACGATCTCGACCTGATCGTTGGCGATGCGCTGGAGTGGGAACGCATTCTCGCCAGGAAAAACTCCGCGCGCGGCTGAAGTTCGCCATTCTCCGGCCTGGCCCAGCGTATCGAGGCTCGAAACGCCAGCCGATTGCGGTTATGAGAACGCCGACGCGGCTGGGGGCTGGTCGCATTCGTCATCGCGTTGAGGGGGCGGCATTGAAGATTTTGGTTCTCGGCGCGGGCGTCGTCGGCACGGCGGCGGCCTATTCTCTCGCCAAGGATGGGCATGAAGTGACGGTCGTCGAACGCCACGAGATCGCGGCGCGGGGCACCAGCTATTCCAATGCCGGCCTGGTTTCGCCGGGCGATGCCACCGCCTGGGCCTCCCCGACGGCGCTGAGGACGTTCCTGCGCGCGCTGTACAACCATGATCTCGGCATCAAGGTCAGGCTGCGCTTCGATCCCTATTTCCTGGCCTGGAGCATGCGTTTCCTCAGGCAGTGCACGCAGGAGCGCCTGCGCGCCAACACGGCGGTCAAGCTCAGGCTCGCGCTCTATTCGCGCGACTGCATCAACGCCATTTCGGACGAGACCGGCATCGGCTACGACGAGCGCCGCAAGGGCATTCTCTATTTCTTCCGCTCGCAGCAGAGCCTCGATACAGGCACCGACAATTACCGATTCCTCGCCGAGCACGGCCTGCCGATCGAGATCGTCGATCGCAATAGGCTCGTCGAGCTTGAGCCCGGGCTTGCCGGCGCCAAGGACAAGATCGCCGGCGGCGTCTATTCGCCGATCGACCAGACCGGCGATTCCAGGCAGTTCGTCGAGCGGCTCGCCGCCTATTGCGCTGAAAAGCTCGGCGTGACGTTCCGCTATGGCACTGCCGTTGAGGGACTGGACATCGAGGGCGACGCCGTGCGCCGGGTGATGACGTCGGCCGGCCCGCTTTCGGCCGATGCCGTCGTCATCTCGATGGGCCCGGAGAGCGGCCTGCTCGGCCGTCGCTACGGCATCGATCTGCCCGTCTACCCGGTCAAGGGTTACACCGCGACATTGCCGCTGGAGGACGAGAACAAGGGGCCGACCATGGGCGGTGCCGACGAGGATCAGCTGATCGCCTATTCGCGCCTCGGCAACCGGCTGCGGCTCGCCTCGACGGCCGAGTTCACCGGTTTCGACCGTTCCTATCGCCCCAGCGACTATGCCGCCATGTTCAGGACGGCGAAGGACCTGTTCCCTGGCGCCTTCGACGAGAAGAAGGCCGAGTTGTGGGCCGGCCTGCGGCCGATGATGCCGAACTCAGTCCCGGTCATCGGTCGTGCGAAATACCGCAACCTTTATCTCGACACCGGTCATGGCCATGTCGGCTGGACCATGGCCTGCGGCTCGGGCCGCTTCCTGGCCGATCTGGTTGCCGGCCGCAAACCCGAGATCGACCCGCAGGGGCTTGTCTACAAGGGCTAGGCGGGAACGGTGCTGCGAGCGCGGGCATCGCGATGCGGAGCCACCTGGCGGAAGAGTTCGCCATCCAAACCGGTTGAGAACTCATGGATTGCCCAGCCTTCACCTCGACTTCCCGGTTTTGCCGGGAAATGATCGCTGCCTGAGCAGTTTCAGCAAAGGCGCGCGGCGATTTTGCGTCCGGAATTGTGCGAAAACAAAGCGCTCGAGCGCTTCGAGGGAAGCCGAGAGGCTCTGACGGTTGGGGGTATGATGCGGCGCTTCTTGAAGTTCATTCTCCCGGCATTGGTGGTGCTGCTCGCCGTCGGGCTCGGCTTTTTCTTCTTCGTGCTGCCGGCCCGCGTCGAACAGGCGATGAACCGCGTCATCAACCCGCCGCCCTATGCGGCTTCGGACAAGGCCAAGGCGCTGCATGAGACGCTCATCATCGCCGATCTGCACGCGGACCCGCTGCTGTGGGGGCGCGATCTGCTGGCGCGTGGCACACGCGGTCAGGTCGATATACCGAGGCTGGAGGACGGCAACGTTGCCCTGCAGGTGTTCGCCGTGGTCAGCAAGTCGCCGCGTGGCCAGAACATCGAGCACAATGACGGCTCGACCGACAACATCACGCTGCTTGCGATAGGCCAGCGCTGGCCGCTTTCGGCTATCCTCAGCCTCAAGCAGCGCGCGCTTTACCAGGCCGCCAGGCTGAACGACATGGCGGCACGCTCCGACGGCCACTTCGTCGTCATCAGGACGAAGCGCGACCTGCGCCGTTTCCTGGAACGACGCAAGGTCGAGCGCGGTATCGTCGCCGGTCTGCTCGCTATCGAGGGCGCGCAGGTGCTGGAAGGCGATCCGGCCAATGTCGACGCGCTCTTCGATGCCGGGTTCCGCATGATGTCGCCTGCGCATTTCTTCGACAGCGAGATGGGTGGTTCCGCGCATGGCGTCGACAAGGGCGGCCTGACCGACAAGGGTCGCGAGATGGTCCGCCGCATGGAGGAAAAGGGCATGATCCTCGATCTCGCCCACGCCTCGTCCGCCACCATCGACGATGCGCTCGCTGTCTCGACGCGTCCCGTCGTCATCTCGCACACCGGAGTGAAGGGCACCTGCGACAACAACCGCAACCTGTCCGACGACCAACTGAAGGCGCTGGCGGCCAAGGGAGGACTGATCGGCATCGGCTACTGGGAAACCGCCGTCTGCGGCAAGGATGCAGCCGCCGTTGCCAGGGCGATCCAGCATGCAGCCGGTGTCGCCGGCATCGATCATGTCGCGCTCGGCTCGGATTTCGACGGCGCCGTCGCGATGCCGTTCGACACCACCGGACTTGTCCAGATCACCGACGCGCTGCAGTCCGCCGGTTTCAGCGACGCGGATACCGGCAAGGCGATGGGTGGCAACGAAATCCGCTTCCTGCTCGAAAATCTGCCGGACTGAGGTTCACGGCTTTCGCCGCAAACGCCTGATCGTTGTGCCGATTATTTCCCGAATATGGCGCCTTGCATCGCAGCGGTTTTGAGGCGAGTCATTGGCCCCGTCGTGAATCACCACTCTGGGGCGGGGGATCTCTGGAGAACGGTCATGCAACGAATCCGCCACGCGCTGATTTCCGTCAACCTTGTTCTTGCGCTTGCCTGCGCGCCGATAGCGCCGGCGATAGCTGCGTCGCCGGAGCCGGCGAAGGGCGAAAACGGCATGGTCGTCACGGCGCAACGCCTGGCCACCCAGGCCGGCGTGGACGTTCTGAAGAAAGGCGGCAACGCCGTCGATGCCGCGGTTGCCGTCGGCTACGCACTGGCCGTTACCTATCCGACCGCGGGCAATATCGGCGGCGGCGGCTTCATGACCATTCGTTTCAAGGACGGCAAGACGACCTTCCTCGATTTCCGCGAGCGCGCGCCGCTTGCCGCCACCAAGACCATGTATCTCGACAAGGACGGCAACCCGGTCAAGGGCGCCAGCCTCGACGGTTATCTGGCGGTCGGCGTGCCGGGTTCGGTTGCCGGTTTCGAATATGCACGCGAGAAATACGGAACCTTGCAGCGCGCGGACCTGATGGCGCCGGCAATTCGCCTGGCCGGTGACGGTTTCACGCTTGAACAGGGCGATGCCGCCTCGCTCGCCGGTGGCGCGGAAAGGCTGGCCAAGGACCCGGCCGCGGCCGCCATCTTCCTGAAACCGGACGGCAAGCCGTTCGGTGTCGGCGAAAAGCTGGTCCAGCCGAACCTCGCCGCGACCCTTTCGACTATTTCCGACAAGGGCGCCGACGCGTTCTATAAGGGCGGTATCGCCGACGCCATCGTCGCCGCCAGCAGCGGCAAGGGCGGCATCCTCGCCAAGGCCGACTTCGAGCAGTACAAGGTGCGCGAACTCGCCCCGGTGACCTGCAACTACCGTGGCTACGAGATCGTTTCCTCGCCGCCGCCAAGCTCGGGCGGCGTCATCATCTGCGAGATCCTCAACGTTCTCGAGGGCTATCCGCTTTCCTATCTCGGCCCGGGATCGGCGGATACCGCGCATCTGATGATCGAGGCGATGCGCTACGCCTATGTCGACCGCAATTCGGCGTTGGGCGACCCGGACTTTGTCCAGAACCCGGTATCGAAGCTGCTGGACAAGAACTATGCCGCCGAAATCCGCGCCAAGATCGATCCGTTCCGTGCGGGCGTCTCCAAGGACCTGATGCCGAAAGGGTTCGGCGAGAGCAAGGAGACCACGCACTATTCGATCATCGACAAGGACGGCAACGCGGTTGCGGTCACCTATACGCTGAACGGCAGTTTCGGTGCCGGCGTGGTGGCCGACGGCACCGGCATCCTGCTCAACAACGAGATGGACGATTTCACCCAGAAGCCCGGCGTGCCCAACCTCTACGGGTTGGTTCAGGGCGAGGCGAACGCCATCCAGCCGAAGAAGACGCCGCTGTCTTCGATGAGCCCGACCGTGATCGCCAAGGACGGCAAGCCGTTCATGGTCATCGGCAGTCCCGGCGGCTCGCGCATCATCACTATCACGCTCGAGGCCATTATCAACGTCATCGACCACGGCATGAACATCCAGGAGGCGATCGATGCGCCGCGCATCCACCATCAGTGGCTGCCGGACACGGTCTATGTCGAGCAGGACGGCCTGTCGCCGGATACGCTGAAGCTGCTTGCCGGCATGGGTTACAAGCTGGATGTCGCCGAGGAAGGCGAGACTTGGGGCAAAGCTGCCGGTATCCTGATCGGCGGGCGCAGCCTGGGCGAAATCCGGAAGGGTGGCGGTGCACGCTACAACGGCGCCATCGACAGCCGCGCCACGGCTGGCGAGGCGCTGGGGTATTGACGTCCCCCAGCGCCTCCACCGGGCTCAGCTGGGGGTTAAGAGCCCGGCATTTCGGCTTGCCGCCTAGCAAGCAGTTCTCCCTGGAGCCGGTCGGCTTCCGTCACCGAGGTGAGTGGCTTTAGCCTGCGGGCCAGCCAGTTCTTCAGGTCGTCCATGACGGTGAACATCACCGGCACGAAGACGAGCGACAGAAGCGTCGAGGTGATCAGGCCGCCGATGACGGCGATCGCCATCGGGGCGCGGAAGCCGGCGTCAGCACCGACGCCGATCGCGGCGGGCACCATGCCGGCCACCATGGCGATGGTGGTCATGATGATCGGCCGCGCCCGCGTCGTTCCGGCCTTCAACAAGGCGGCGCGTCGGTCGAGGCCTTCGCGCCGCGCCTCGATCGCGTAGTCGACTAGCAGGATCGAGTTCTTGCCGACGATGCCCATCAGCATCAGGATGCCGATGGTCGAAGACAGGTCGAGCGCCGAACCGGCCAGCAGCAATGCCAGTGCCGCGCCGCCAAGCGACAGCGGCAGCGCGATGAGGATGGTCACCGGCTGCAGGAAGTCCTTGAACAGGAGCATCAGCACCGCCGCCACCATCAGCACGCCGCCCAGCACAGCGAGCGCGAAGTTGCGGAACATCTCGGCCATGTATTCGGCGTCGCCATATTCGGCCAGCGTGACGCCCGCCGGTAATTGCTTGTAGGCCGGCAGCTCGGCAATCGCGGCCATCGCGGTGCCCAGCGTCACGCCGTTGAGATTGGCTTCGATGGCCACCAGCCGCTTGCGATTCAGCCTTTCGGCCTGGCCTTCCTCGGCTCCGAACGAGATGTCGGCAACCGAGGTCAAGGGTACCATCTTGCCTCTCGACGTGCTGACGCGCAGCTTGCGCAGCGTCTCCAGATCGGCCCTGGCCGATGTGTCCAGCATCACGCGGATCGGCACCTGGCGGTTGCCGAGATTGAACTGCGCCGAATTGGCGTCGGTCTCGCCCAATGTGGCGATGCGGGCGACGGTGCCGAGCGTTGCCGAGGAGACGCCCAGACGGGCGGCTTCGTCGGGGCGGGGTTTTACTATCAGCTCCGGCGCGAGCGGGGGCTCGGTGGACAGCACGTTCGCCAATTGCGGCAGCCCGCGCATCTCCATTTCCAGTTTCCGCGCCGCGTCGGAAAGTTGCACCGCGTCCTCGCCGACGAGATAGATCGAGACCTCCTTGCCGCCGCCGTCGGACAGGAAGGTGAATTGGATGTCGGGTGTCGCGGCCAAGATCGGCCGCACCTCCATCTCGAACGATTTGCGGTTAAGCTTGCGTTCGCTGCGCGGTGTCAGCCGGATGAGCAGGTTTGCCTCGTTGACGCTTTCCGAGGTGGCGAGAACGGCCTCTACCTCGGGTCGTGTCATGAGTTGCTTGACGATGCCATCGGTCACGCTCTCCGTCTCGGGCAGCCTGGTTCCGGGCGGCAGGGTCACTTTGACCTGCGAGAGATTGCCGTCGCTGGTTGGCAGGAAGCCGGTCGGCAAAAGGGTCAAAAGCCCAAGGGAGCCGGCGAAGATCACCGCGACGATGCCCAGAGCGGTCTTGCGATGGTCGAGCGTCCAGCCGAGCAGCTTGAGATAGCCTGCGGAAAAGGTGGACGGCGCAGCGTCGGCGTGGGTGGGGTGCGCCGCCGGCTGCATCAGGTAGGCGGCCATCAACGGTGTCAGCAAGCGGGCAACGAGCAGCGAGAACAGCACGGCGATAGCGACCGTCAGGCCGAATTGCTTGAAATACTGACCGACCGCACCACCGATGAAACTGACGGGCGCGAAAACAGCAACGATGGTGAGCGTGGTGGCGACCACCGCCAGGCCGATCGCATCGGCCGCCTCGATCGAAGCGATATAGGGCCGCTTGCCCATATGGATGTGGCGTTCGATGTTCTCGATCTCGACGATGGCGTCGTCCACCAGGATGCCGATGACCAGCGTCAGGGCCAGCAGGCTGATCGAGTTCAGCGTGAAGCCGAGCAGCGCCATGATGGCAAAGGTCGGCAGGATGGAAAGCGGCATCGCCAGCGCCGAGATCAGCGTCGCGCGCCAATTGCGCAGGAACAGGAACACCACGACGACGGTCAGGATCGCGCCCTCGACCAGAGCGGTCGAGGCGGCGTCATAACTTTCCATCGTATATTGCACCGTCGAGATCATTTCCTTCATCTCGATGTCGGGGGTGCGCGCCTGAATCTCGGCGATACGCCCTTTCGCGGCCTCGGCGACGGTGGTGTCGCTGTAGCCCTTGGCGCGTGAAACCGAAAAGCCGACTACTTGTTCGCCGTCCAGCCGGGCGAAGCTGCGCGGCTCGGCCGAAGTGTCGGCTACGGTGGCGATGTCTGCCAGTCGCACCCAGCGATTGCCGGGCAGGGGGACGGAAAGCTGCGACAGTTCCTCGACGGTCTTGACGCTGCCCAGCGCCCGGATCGCCTGCTCTCGCCCGCCAATCGTGCCACGTCCGCCGGGAATGTTGGCGTTCATGTCGCGCAAGGTCGAATTGACCTGGTCGGCGGTGACGCCGAGGGCCAGCAGCTTGTCCGGATCGAGCGACACGCGGATTTCGCGGTTGACGCCGCCAAGCCGCTGCACCTTCTGCACGCCCGGGACCGCGAGCAGTTCGCGATTGACGGTATCGTCGACGAACCACGACAGCTCGACGGGCGACAGGCGCGGTGCCCTGATCGTGTAATAGAGGATGGCGCTGCCGTCGACATCGACGCGCGAGATCACCGGTTCCTGGATCGATTGCGGCAGATCCGAGCGGATCTGCGTGACCGCCTCGCGAACGTCGGTGGTGGCGCGGTCGGGATCGGTGCCGATCTTGAACTCGACCGTTGTCGTCGAGACGCCGGTGCTGATCGTCGAACGGATATGATTGACGCCGGGAAGGCCGGAGGCCGCACCCTCGACGCGGCGCGTCACCTGCGTTTCCAGTTCGGCGGGCGCGGCGCTGGCTTGCGTCACCGTCACCGTCACGATCGGGAAGGAGACATTCGGGTTGGCGTTGATCGGCAGCCGCATGAACGCGGCCATGCCAGCAAAGGTCAGGACGACAAACAGGACGATGGTAGGGATCGGCTTGCGGATCGCCCAGGCGGAAATGTTGCGGGTCATCGCTTCACGCTCCCGGCGGCCGGCACCAGGTCGACGACGGTGACGGCGTCGCCTTCGCGCAGGGCGGCCCCTGCCTTGGCGACGATGCGCTCACCTGGTTCAAGCCCGGTCCGGATTTCAACCTTGCCACTCTTGCGCAAGCCGGTCTCGACCGGGCGTCGTTGCACGCGGCCGCTTTCGACAACGAAAACAGCGGAATCGTCGGTACCGCGCCCATAGACCAGCGCGCTGTCGGCGACGACGATGGCTTCGCGCTTGGCAAACACCACTTCGGCCCTGCCAAAAGCGCCGGCGAACAGCGGTTCGTTGGTGTCGAGCGCGATCTGCGCCGCGCCGAGCCGGGTTTCGCGATCGATCTTCGGCGCCACAACGCGCACGGTGCCGCCGATCTCGCTTGTCCGTCCGGCCAGCCTGATCTTGACCGGTTGGCCGACCGCCAGCGACGGCAGGTCTGCTTCCGGGATTTCCGCGGCGAACTCCACCAACCCGTCGCGGATGATGCGCACCAGCGGCTCGGCGCCGGCCTGTGCGCCGGCGCGCGCCTGCCGTTCCGAGACCACGCCGTCTGCCGACGCGCGAATGATGGCGCGTTCCAACTGCCGCGTCGCTTCTGCGCGCTGCGCTTCCGCTTCGGCGTTTTCGGCGCGCTGCACGGCCACGCCCTGCGTTGCAACGGCCACGGTGGAGGTGCGCTCCTCATAGGTCTGTTCGGAAATGATACGGCTCAGCTTCAGCCGCTCCGCACGATCGAGCGCCGCCCGCGCCTGTGCCAGGGTTGCTTCCTGCTGGGCGAGTGACGCCTTGCTGCGGGCGACGCGGCCTTCCGCCTCGCGCAACTTGTTTTCCAGCATCGCCGTTTCCAGCCTGACCAGCACCTGGCCGGCGGTAACCCGCTGGCCGACCTCGACCTCCACGGAGGCGATGCGCTGGTCCTGTTGCGCTGTGCCGACCGCAATCTCGTCGCGGGCCACCAGGACACCGGTGAAGGTCAGCGTCCATTCGGCCGGCTGCCGCTCGGCGATCAGGGTCGAAACGGTGCGCTGCGACAATGTCGGCTGTGCCGACGCGGCTGCGGAAGCGCCGTCGGCCAGCAGCGGGCTTGTGCCCGCCAGCAGAAGGGAAAACGAGGCCGCGGCTGCCCGAACGAAGTGAGGGACGTCACGCATGGATGTTGCTGCCTATGTCTGGGGCGAAGTCGCCACGTCTTCATTATTAGACTAGTCGATCTAATAAATCACCGGAGAGCGTGTCAAGCCATGCAATAACTGGCTTTTTTGCGTTGACACGTCGTCATACGGAATTTATTAGACTGACTAATCTAATAAAACGGCGGCGGAATTGAGGCAAGCATGCGCAAGGTCGACCCCGAGAAGCACGAAGCAAAACGTCGGCAGATTCTTGAGGCTGCGGTCGCTTGTTTCGCGCGCAAGGGCTTCCATCGCACCTCTACGGCCGAGATTTGCGCCGAAGCCGGCATGAGCCCGGGCAATCTCTTCCACTATTTCCCGACCAAGCAGTCGATCATCGCCGCTATCGTCGAGGAGGAACGGCGCCAGACCGCCGACTACTTCGAGGGCATCAATCCCTCTTCGGACCTCTTTGCCGAGTTGCTCGATTTCATGGACATCGTGCTCGAACTGGCATCGGATCCGACCTACCTCAAGCTCGCGCTCGAAATCGCCGCCGAGGCCATTCGTGACGAGGAGATCGGCAACCTCGTCGCCAAAACCGACACTGAACTGCAAACGGCTCTGAACACGCTGTTGCGCAATGCCGCCGCGCGCGGCCTTGTCGATCCGACGCTGGATCCGGCCGACAGCGCGCGCTGGATCGCGGCGCTGGTCGACGGCATTTTCAGCCGCGTCGCCGTCGACCCTGGCTTCAGCCCGCTGGAGCAGCGGCCGATGCTGCGGCTTCTCATCACGCGCTTCCTGC
Organism: Mesorhizobium sp. YL-MeA3-2017; assembly: GCF_030814575.1. Lineage (NCBI taxonomy): Bacteria > Pseudomonadati > Pseudomonadota > Alphaproteobacteria > Hyphomicrobiales > Phyllobacteriaceae > Mesorhizobium > Mesorhizobium sp. YL-MeA3-2017. Next base: position 3,560,462 of record NZ_JAUSVH010000001.1, read on the forward strand.
GGCCGGGTGCTGCGCCGGCGACCGCCTGAACGGCCTCGTCGGTTGTGAGGGCCTTTCCCTCAGCCGCGACCGCGACCTTGGAAAGATAAGGCGATGCAGATGCAGAAACGCTGGTGGCTCGGCTTTTTTGGGCCTCATTGGCATCTATAAATTTCCCGACGCGATCGCCGCCTACAACGGCCAGGCCAGCGCCTGGGAATATATCTACCTCTCCTGGTTCATCTGGCTGCTCTATCTCGTGCCGGAGAAAGCGCCGAAGGCTGGTGCGGGTAGCCCGGCGGCATTGCGGCGTTTGGAAAAATGACGATCCGTCATGACGGTTGAGCAGCAACCGGTAAAGACGCTTCGTCAGGCCCGCAGCCGTTGGCCTTTTACCGGGCTGCAGCTTGCCAGTGTCACCGTTAATTTCGCCAATGCGATCGGCGCCGTCGTCTATCCCTGGCTGGTCTACGACCTGACGGGCAGTGCCGGCTGGATGGGCATCGTCGCCGCACTGGCGCTGTTGCCTGCCATCGTCGGCACCGCCTTCGGCGGCATAGTTGCGGAACGGGTCGGCATTCGCCGCATGGCGATTGCCTCGGTGACCATGGGGGCGGCGGCGTCCGTTGCCGCGGCGGCTGCTTACGATGCCGACATGCTCACCATCGGCGTGCTGGCGACCCTGACCTTTTTAGGCGCCGTGCTCGACGGGCCGGGCGGCATCGCCATCGAAGCGCGTGTGCCTGAAATCGCCAGGCTGGCGCGCATGCCGTTGATCCGTGCCAATGCCATCGATGACCTGATCGACAACAGCGCCGCCGTCGCCGGGCCCGCGGTCGCCGCTTTCCTGGTCGCTGCCGTCTCTACGACGGCCCTGTTGTGGATCGTCGCCGCCATCAACCTGCTGGCGGCGGTGCTCGTGGCGGCAAGCCTGCCACGCTTTCGCCTGCGCCGCGCCGCCGGAACGACATTCGACCAGATGAAGGCCGGGCTCGGTTTCATCTTCGGCCAGCCGGTGCTGCGCGCGGCGTTGATATTGGCCGGTGTCGGCACCAGCATCTTCGTCGCTCTGGAGGCGATCGCGCTGCCGGCGATCCTGCGGACCGAAGGCCGTTCGGCGGCGCTGCTTGGCATGTTCCTCGCCGCGGCCTCGGTCGGCGCCATCGTCGCCAATCTGACGCTCGCTTTTGCCGAACGGGCGCCGTCGCTGCGCGGTGTCTTCACCGCCGCTTTCGCCGGGCTCGCCATTGGCGTCGCCTTGCTCTTGTTGGGCCGGTCGGTGCCGATCCTTGTCGCTTCGGGTGCCATGCTGGGTGTCGCCGCCGGTCCGCTGTCGCCGGTTTTCGCTACCCTGCTTCAATCGAGCGTGCCGAAGGAATTGCGCGCCAATGTCATCGGCATTTCAATGAGCCTGATCCTGATCGGCGCGCCGGTGGCGGCTCTTGGCGCCGGCGCCGCGCTCGACGCCTTCGGTGCGACGGTCGTTCTGGCCACCTGTTCGGCGCTGCTGTTCGCCTGCGCCCTCGCCGCTTTCCTCATGCCCGGCTTGCGCGGGGTTACGGCCAAACTGTCAGGCGAGAAGGAGTGACGATTGTGAGAATCGGCCTAGACGTCTCGGGTCACGACCTGGGAGTGTTGAAGGCGCCGCACCGATTGAGGTCGGTGAAGCGCATCACCGCGTCGTCGAGCTTGCCGATCGACTGCATTCTGACGGGGCGCTCGGACTTTACGAAGGGGCCTGTCCGTAGTTTCGCCAATGAGGTCTCGAGCGCGCCGAGAGCGGATTGGCTGGTCTTCCTGACCGGCAGATAGCGATAGGCGGGCTTGCCGAGCCTTGCCCGCCCCAAGGCATGTTTGAGGACGTTCGCCAGGCGCACATCGCCATCGAAGGCGATGTTGGTCGATATGTCGACCGGTCGGTAGTCTGTGCCGATCGTAGCCGTGAAATCGCGCCACTTCTTCTCCAGCACCTTGCTGGAGAAGATCACCGGCACCCACGGAACGTCGTAGGACTCGGCCACCACCGCGCCATGCAGGGCTTCGGTGATCAGGCACGACGCGCCGGCGATGCGGGACAGCGTCGCCTCGGCGTCGCTCAGCGGTGAAATGTAGGTGATCCCCAACGCACCGCAGAGCCCGGCCAGGATTTCACCCGCCGTGGTGTGCGAGTGATGATGCGGCATGAAGGCCGGCCCGCCGGCCCTCGAATGCGTGAAATGGCGCGATGCCAGAATGGCGGGATCGATGCCGGCATGGGACCGGTCGATGCCGAGGAGCTTGCAGGTCAGCGGCCCGCGCACGCAGAACACCGTCCTGTTTTCCGTGTCGTATCGACCGCGCTTGTAGCCGGCGCCCGCGCCGATGATGATCTCGTGGGCGTCCTGTGGCGCGGAACGCCCGATCACGGTGCCGATGAACAAAACGCGGCTGGAGCGATCGTCGTCGAAAATGTCGCCGAACACGCATCGCGCCAGAAGCGGACTTAGGACGTCCCCGAAATTTGGAAGGTCGCGATAGTAGCCGAGCTGCATTCTTCTCTGCCTGGGCCGAATGCTCGGCCGGGGTATCTGTGCGGTGCCCGTGACGCGAACAACGGGTTGGCGAAATCTGCGGGAGCGGCGCGGATTGCGCCACGGAACCCGTCAGGGGAGGCTTGATCTTCTAGGATGTCAGGGCGGCTGGGGGTGATAGACCACTGTGGCTTTGACTTATTGGATCGCATCGGATGTACGGGGCTTTATAAGCCCCGTCGCGACGCGTCCGTGATCAAAGCGGTGTCACTGTTTTGTGAAGGCGCTATCGGGCTAGAACAGCGGCTACTGGGCACCCTCACAGGTAGGGAAGGATTCGGTTCGGACGTAAACGCGCTCTTATCGTTGCCAGAAGGGCAGCTTGGCGATCTCTTCCTCGGCCTGCCGCCTCGTCAGGCCGATATCGTCGATCAAATGCGGATTGTCCTTCGCCATTTGCTTGAGGTCCCAGCGAAAGCGTATCTGCTCACGCCAGGTCGCGATCCTACGGCGCAGGCTCGCCACGCTGTAGCGCCGCGACATATCCGCCGGCGCAGCGAGCGTTCCCGACTGCGTTGCCCGATGCCGGGCCGGCGCAAGAATATCGTTCATGGCAACCTCCATATCGGTCGAGGGCCTGGAGCCCTCGACCTGAAAGAGGTTGAATTCTGCGGGATGCGGACGGCGGCGTAATTAAGCCGCCCCAAATAGTTCTCAAAACTTCCAAAACCGCCGATCAGGATTGACGGAGGCTGTGCCCCTTTTCGGCGAGCCAGGAATCGTGGAGCCATTTTTCCGTGCCGCGACGGCCGGGGAAACTGATCCAGTGAATGTCGCGCTCGAACACCATGACCTTGCTGTCCGCGCCGACGATGACCCACATCCAGAGGCCATCGGCAGTGTTGCGCATTTTGACCTTCATGCCGGTGAGGGTCAGGTCTTCCATGCGTCCGTTGTGGGTCACCCGCAGCGGCTCGTCATGCGGCTCGATCCAGCTGATATCGAGAACCGGCAAAAGATCGGGTGCCGCATCGCGCAGGAAATCCATGGCGATCGCCTGCGTCTCCTGCCGTGTCGGCAGTCGGCCGCCGACCAGATCGAGATCCATCCGGACGAAACCCTTGAGGCGACCATCGGCGGCGATGATCATACTGAAATGCTCGCCGCCCAGTGCGGCGTTGCGGCCGTCTGTTCGCTCGTGGCGGACAAGTTCAGCGGCTTCGCCGTCCACGGCAACGGTGCGGCGGGCCACCTCTCGGTAGCCGGCCGGCATGAACGTCTTGATGGTGGTGGCCACCGGTTCGCCGGCAAGCGTTGGGGAGGTCATGGTCTTTCCTTTCTGCGTGGAGGCGAAGGCAAGGCTGGCTGTGGTGGCCCCGACGACAAGGCCGAGAACGACGATGAGGGGGCGTATGCGAGGCATGTCGAAAACTCCTTCAGTTCGGTCGGGATTGCAGGTTGATGTGTAACTTGACGTCAAGTGTAGATTTAGAATGCACCTGTCCGTCGCTCCAGTCGCGCCTATTTCCGCTTCGCTTCCGCGATCAGGGCATGCATGCGGGCGATGTTGTTTTCCAGATCCTGTTTGAACGCGGTCAGTTCATGCAGTTGGGCATTCGCCCTCTTCAGCTGCGTTTGCAGGATTTCCAGCACCTTTTCCTTGCCCTTGATGCCGCTGGCATCCTCGAAATAGAGGTCGATGACGGCGGCGATCTCGTCGAGGCTGAGACCGAGGCGCTTCAGTGCCGCGATCTTTTCCAGCCGCTTGACGGCGATCTCGTCATAGTAGCGATAGCCCGCACCCTCGCGCTCGGTCGGCTTCACCAGCCCGAGCCGTTCGTAATAGTGGATCGTGCGGTGGCTGACGCCGGCACGTTCCGACAATTCTCCAATCTGCATGAGCGACGACAAACGACACCTATCTAAACCTGACGTTGGGTGTAGATCTAGGATCGAAGTGCATGTTCGTCAACCGCTGCGATGTTGCGCGCGGTTCCAATGTCCGGAAGCTGAAGCCCAGGGGCGGGCACCCGGTTCCATGCAAGCCTGAAAGGCTCTAAGGATGCGTCCTATGCAGGGATCGCGCTTTGCCTTTGGTTCGTTCGTGCTTGATCCGGATGCGGGAACGCTGCTTCGTGACGACGTTCCCGTTGCCGTGGGCTATCGCGCCCTGAAGCTGCTTGCGGCACTCGCCGGACAGCCCGGTGAAATCCTGGGCAAGGCCGAGTTGATGGACGCGGCCTGGCCGGGCATGGCTGTCGAGGAAGGCAACCTCACCGTCCAGATCGCGCAGCTCAGGAAATTGCTTGGTCCGGCTGACGACGGCGGCGGCGAGTGGATCGCCACGGTTCCGCGTGTCGGCTACCGTTTCACGGGCGCCGTCGAACGGCTCGGCGGCGCCAAGCGAAAACCCTTGCCGCTGCCCGACAAGCCATCGATCGCCGTGCTGCCCTTCGACAACATGAGCAACGATGCCGAACAGGGTGCCTTCGCCGATGGCCTGACCGAAGACCTGATCACCGACCTTTCCAGAAACGCCGACCTGTTCGTCATCGCGCGGAGCTCCGCCTTTGCCTACAAGGGAAAGGCACTGGCCGTGCGCGAGATCGCCGAGGACCTCGGTGTGCGCTACCTGCTCACGGGCAGCGCGAGGCGCGCAGCGGGCCGCGTGCGCATCAACGCACAACTGGTCGATACGGAGAGCGGCAACCAGCTGTGGGCGGAGCGCTTCGATCGCGGGCTGGAGGACATCTTCGCCGTTCAGGACGAGGTGACGGCCAGGATCGTCGAGGCGCTGCTCGGCCGGCTGCGCGCGCAATCGCCACGCAAACGACCCGGGAATCTCGAAGCTTATGATCTTTGCGTGCGGGCGCGCAGGCTGATGGATGATCAGCCGCAGTCGGCGCGGGAAGCGCATCTGATGCTGACGCGCGCGGTTTCTCTCGATCCGGGATATGCCGAAGCCTATCGTTGGCTTGCCATGAACCACTGGATGGGCCGGGTGCATTCGGGTGGACCGACGGAACCCGAGCGTGCCGTCGCCCTCGAACTGGCCCGCAAGGCCGTGGCGCTCGATCCCGACGATGCCGGCTGTCGCTGGGTCCTGGCTTACCTGCTTACGTTCAACGGCGACTTCGCCGAGGCGGACGCGGAATTCGAGCAGGCGATTGCGCTCGACCCGAACGAGGCTGACGCCTGGGCGGCCCTCTCCGACATCACGGTTCTGGCCGGTCGGATCGAGGAAGGCCTCGAGCAGAGCCGCAAGGCATTCCGGCTGAACCCCTACCCGCCGAGTTGGTATTATCTGACGCTCGGTCAGGCATTGTATGCGGCCCGCCAATACGAAGCCGTCATCGAGACCCTGCGCCGGGACGAAACTTACCGCACAACCTCACGCCGCTTCCTGGCGGCGAGCCTTGCCCAACTTGGCCGGCTGGACGAGGCGCGTGCGGAAACCGAACTGTTCCTCGTCGGCAGCCCGCATTTCACGATCAGCCACTGGCGCGCGCAGGAGCCGTTCCGCGACACCGCCACGCTCGCACATTTCGTCGACGGTTTCCGCAAGGCCGGCCTGCCGGAGTGACGAGCCGGCCGGTTTCCACCACCTAGTCCTCGAAGCGGCCGTCGGTCTCTCGATCGCGTTCGTAGCGTTTCGCAAATGGAAACGGCGGCAGCCAGGATTCGCGACGGACGGTCCAGAGTTCGTAGGTCGGCTTGAATTGGTCAGTCGCGTCCAGTGATCCGAGATTGACCTCGATCTCGTCCCCACTACGCCCGAAAACCGGCGAGCCGCAGCGGGGACAAAAGAAACGCCCGGCATAGTCGCGCGTTTCGCCTTCGATCGTCACCGCATCCTGAGGGAAGATCGCCGACGCGTGAAAAAGCGCGCCATGATGCTTGCGGCAGTCGAGGCAGTGACAGATGCCGACCCGGTAAGGTCGTCCCGACGCCACAAGGCGGACGTTCCCGCACGAACAGCCCCCGGTGTACCGTTCCATGTCGTGCCTCCTCCAAAACCGATTGACTGGGATGGCTATAGTGAACCCGGCCGTGATACCCGGAAAAGGTATGTCTGCCTTTTCGGCCGCTCACCTGCGCTGAACAAGAGATGAGCAACATCCCTGAACATGGCAAGTTCAGGATTTCTGCGTCAGAATTCGATGAAATCAAAGGCTGATTGGTTGAGTGGTGCCCAGGGGCGGAATCGAACCACCGACACTGCGATTTTCAGTCGCATGCTCTACCAACTGAGCTACCTGGGCATCTCGGTTCGGCCCATGGTCGGGGCCAACCTGCTTCGCCGGAACGCTGGGCGTCCCCCGGAAGCGCGTGGGTTATAGCACGAGATTTCCGCCTGTCCAGCACCGCGGCGGCGATTTCGCCGGGAAAACAATTGGTGTGCCAAAATGCCGGCAACGCGCCTTGTTGCCAGGGGCGCGGACGATCAATCCCGCGGCGGTTCCGGGGCCTTTTCTTCCGTGTCGGCGTCGTTATCGACGCCCGGAAGCACGTAGACGCCCTTCAGCCAGCGATTGAGGTCGAGTTCCTTGCAGCGGGTCGAGCAGAACGGATAGGTCTCGCGTGCGGAAGGGCGGCCGCATTCCGGACAGGGCCGCTTTGGCCGCAGCGGCGTGACGGTGGCGTCATTGGTGCTCATTGTCAGGTCTTCCCACGCCGGGCTTGGCTGTCGTCAAGACAGCGCGCGTGCCGGCCAGTTGCGGTGGGTGTCGAAGCCTTCGCCGTCCAAAAGCGCCGCTGTCTCGAAAAGCGGCAAGCCGACGATGTTGGAATAGGAACCGGTCATCTTGACGACAAACGCACCGGCCAGTCCCTGCACGCCATAACCGCCGGCCTTGCCGCGCCATTCGCCCGAAGCGACATAGCGGTCGATTTCGATGCGCGGCAGGCGCTTGAAGCGCACGCGCGTCTCCACCAGCCGCTGGCGCTGCTTTCCGGAGGGCGTGATCAGGCAGACGCCGGTGTAGACCCGGTGCGAGCGACCCGACAGCAATTGCAGGCAGAACGCGGCGTCTTCGCTGGTTTCCGCCTTGGGCAGGATACGGCGGCCGACCGCCACTACTGTGTCGGCGGCCAGCACATAGCCGCGCTCGAGCTCGGCTTCGTCCTGCAGCAGGGTGAAAGCCTTTTCCGCCTTTTCCTTCGACAGCCGCTTGGCCAGCGAGCGCGGGTGTTCGGCACGCTGCGGCGTTTCGTCGATATCGGCCGGCAGGATGCGGTCGGGCTCGATGCCGGCCTGTTGCAGGAGCTCGATCCGCCGAGGCGATCCCGAGGCCAGCACGAGCTTGTGCGAACTGCTCATCGCGTATCCAGCCGGAGGCCTGTTACTTGAAGCGATAGGTGATGCGGCCCTTGGTCAGGTCGTATGGCGTCATTTCGACCAGGACCTTGTCGCCCGTCAGAACGCGGATGCGGTTCTTGCGCATGCGGCCGGCGGTGTGGGCAATGATTTCGTGTTCGTTTTCGAGCTTCACGCGGAACATCGCATTGGGCAACAATTCTGTCACCACACCCGGAAACTCGAGGACTTCTTCCTTCGGCATTCGATACCTTTGGTTTGGATGGATTCCCGGCTGCCGGGCCGGAATTGGCGCGGAACCTATATGATTATCGCCCCTTTGTGAACACGCTTAATCGGCTTGCCGCCCGTGAGGCGTAGCAGGCCTATCCGCTTCGTTTCGCAAACGGCAGGGGGCTTGCAAGCTCAAGATGTCCGGTACTCGAAAAGCCGGGCCATTGGCTTGTCGTGGCCCGTGGCTACCGCTCGTCAGCCACGCCAGTGCAACACGCAAACCAGCGTGAACAACCGCCTAGCCGTGTCGAAATCGATCTCGATCTTGCCGGTCAGCCGGTCCATCAGCGTTTGCGAACCCTCATTGTGCAGGCCGCGCCTGCCCATGTCGATCGCCTCGATATGGCTCGGCGTCGAGGAGCGGATGGCGTCGTAGTAGCTTTCGCAGATCAGGTAGTAGTCCTTGACGATGCGCCGGAACGGCGTCAGCGACAGGATATGGGCGACGACATCCGAACCGTCCTGGCGGCTGATGGCGAAGATCAGCCGCGATTCGGCAAGCGACAGCTTGAGCTTGTACGGGCCGCCGCCATCGTCGTTGACCGGGCGGAAACTGTTTTCTTCGATCAGGTCGAAGATCGCCACGGCGCGTTCATGTTCGACGTCGGGGGTCGAGCGGCCGATCGTTTCGTCGAGTTCGACGTCGATCAGCCTCGCATTGGTTGCCTCGGCTCCCGACATGCTCGCCTACATGTTCAACCGGATGGAAACGGAGCGGCCATGCGCGTCGAGCCCTTCCGCCTTGGCCAGCGTAATGGCTGCCGGCGCCAGTTGCCGCAACTGTTCGGGGCCGAGCTTCAGCACCGAGGTGCGCTTGACGAAATCAAGCACCGACAGGCCGGATGAGAAGCGTGCCGAGCGCGCGGTGGGCAGAACATGGTTGGAGCCGCCGACATAGTCGCCGATGACTTCCGGCGTATGGCGGCCGAGGAATACGGCGCCCGCGTTGCGGATCTTTTTGAGGAATGCTTCGGGATCGGCGACCGCCAGTTCGACATGTTCCGCCGCGATGCGGTCGACAAGCGCCGGCGCCTCGTCGAGCGAGCCCACGATGATGACGGCGCCGAAGTCGCGCCAGCTCTCGGCGGCGTTCTGCGGCCTGGGCAAGGTCTTGAGCTGCGCCGCGACCGCCTGCTCCACATCGGCGGCAAGCCCCTCGTCGTCGGTGATCAGGATCGACTGTGCGCCCATGCCGTGTTCGGCCTGGGCCAGCAGGTCCGCGGCCAGCCATTGCGGATCGTTGTCGCGGTCGGCCACCACCAGCACTTCGGAAGGACCGGCGATCGAATCGATGCCGACCTTGCCGAACACCTGTCGCTTGGCAACGGCGACAAAGGCGTTGCCCGGCCCGACGATCTTGACGACGGGGCTGATCGTGTCCGTTCCATAGGCCAGTGCGCCAACGGCCTGCGCGCCGCCGACCCGGTAGATTTCGGTCACGCCGGCAATGTCGGCCGCCACCAGCACCAGCGGGTTGATCTCGCCGCCGGTTGGCGGCACCACCATGACGATGCGCCCGACGCCGGCAACCTTCGCCGGCACGGCATTCATCAGCACCGAGCTCGGATAGCTGGCAAGGCCGCCGGGAACATAGAGCCCGACCGATTCCACCGCGGTCCAGCGCGAGCCGAGCTCGACGCCGATCGCGTCGGTATAGCGGTCATCCTTCGGCATCTGCCGCTGGTGGTGCGAAAAGATGCGGTCGCGCGCCAGCTTCAGCGCATCGATGGTCTCGGGGTCGGCCTGCCGGTAGGCGGCGGCGATATCGTCCGGACCGACGGCGATGCCGATGCGATTGAGATCGGCCCGGTCGAACTTCAGCGTCAGCTCTTTCAGCGCGGCATCGCCGCGTGCCCGCACGTCGGCGATGATCTGGCGAACGACCAGGTCGACCTCGGGCGAATCCTCGCGCTTGGTGGAGAGGAAGGCGGCGAAGCGCTGTTCGAAATCGGCGGCGGAAGAACGCAGGGTCACGGCCATCGGTCAGCCCCTGTGCGCCGGGCGCGAAGAGGCTTGCCAGGCACCGCCGAGGTCGGCCAGCCGGGCCTCGACGCATTCGACTTCCAGCATGATGGTGCCACCACCGGAGAAGATCAGTTCGACGATGCCGGCCGGTGCCGTAATCGGCACGAAGCTGATGGCGAGCAGCGACAGCACTTCCTGCGGCTTGTCGCGCGCGATGCCGCTGGTCTTGGCCGCCAGCACCCGGTCGAAATGCAGCACGCTTTGCCGGCGTTCGTTGTGCTTGCGGAACAGCCCCTTTTTCACCTCCCAGGCGAAACGGTTCATCGGCAGCACGAAACGCTTGGCGGCCGGCAGATATTCGAGGTCGGCGACCTTCATCACGGCGTCCTGTGTATGGGCCGAGATGATGTTGAGGTCTTCGTCGTCGAGCGCGACCAGTTTCAGAGCGTTCATGCGGATTCCGCACCTGCGAAGGTTTTGTCGTTCAACCTTCTGTTAGGCGGTCTTTCCGGCGCGCGCAACCGGGGAGGCAGTCGGCAATCGGCAGTAGGCAGTCGGGATTAAAAGATCGGGGATTTGTCGGTGGCGATAAACAGCAAGTCCCATCGCCACCGTCGGCGGTATAACCGGCTAGACAGCCGATCAGCGTTTGCGACGCAGCTTCGACTGCCGACTGCCGACTGCCGACTGCCGACTGCCGACTGCCGATTCGCTTAGCCGCTGATCCGCTCGATCACCGCGCCGCAGCCGGAGAGCTTGTCTTCAAGCCGCTCGAAGCCGCGGTCGAGATGGTAGATGCGGTTGACCGTCGTTTCGCCTTCGGCGGCGAGCCCCGCGATGACCAGCGACACCGAAGCGCGCAGGTCGGTCGCCATCACCGGCGCGCCCTTGAGCTTGGAAACGCCTTCGACGATCGCCGTCTGGCCGGAGAGGTGGATACGCGCGCCGAGACGGGCCAGCTCCTGCACATGCATGAAGCGGTTCTCGAAGATGGTCTCGGTGATATGCGATTTGCCCTTGGCCTTAGTCATCAGGCCCATGAACTGCGCCTGCAGGTCGGTCGGGAAGCCGGGGAAGGGTTCCGTGGTCACGTCGACCGGCGAGATGCCGGCGCCGTTGCGCTTGACGCGGATGCCTTCGTTGGTCGGCGTGATTTCGGCACCGGTCTGGCTGATCACGTCGAGCGCGGTCTGCAACAGGTCCGGCTGCGCGCCCTGCAGCAGCACGTCGCCGCCGGTCATCGCCACCGCCATCGCATAGGTGCCGGTCTCGATGCGGTCGGGAATGACGCGGATGCTGGCGCCCGAAAGCTGGTCGACGCCATCGATGGTGATCGTGGGCGTGCCGGCACCGTGGATTTTCGCGCCCATGGCGTTCAGGCATTCGGCGAGATTGACCACTTCCGGCTCGCAGGCGGCGTTTTCCAGCACCGTTTCGCCGCGCGCGAGCGAGGCCGCCATCATCAGCACATGGGTGGCGCCCACTGAAACCTTCGGGAAGACGTAGCGGTTGCCTTTCAGCCGGTTGTGGGCCTTGGCCACGACATAGCCGTTGTCGACATCGATATCGGCGCCCAGCGCCTGCAGGCCATCGATGAACAGGTCGACAGGCCTGGTGCCGATGGCGCAGCCGCCGGGCAGCGAGACGCGGGCCACGCCCATGCGCGCCAAAAGCGGGCCGATCACCCAGAACGAGGCGCGCATCTTGGACACCAGCTCATAGGGGGCAACCGTGTCGACGATGTCGCGGGCGGTGAAGTTGATGGTGCGCGAATAGCCGCCGCCATTGCCGTTCTGATGGTCGCGCTTGCCGTTGACCGAATAGTCGACGCCGTGGTTGCCGAGGATGCGGGTCAGCTGCTCGACGTCGGCCAGATGCGGCACGTTCTCGAGCGTCAGCGTTTCGCTGGTCATCAGCGAGGCGATCATCAAGGGCAGCGCGGCGTTCTTGGCGCCCGAGATGGGGATGGTACCGGCGAGCTCGCGGCCGCCGACGATCCTGATGCGATCCATGAAAGAGTGTCCCTCGGCCGATTTGTCGGCTTTTCATCGGTTGCGTGTTGGGCGCCGTCTAAACCATTGGTCGACCCGGTTCAAGAAATAGGATTTCGCTGCAAGCCGGCGCAAGAGCGGCCCGCTCCCCCCGCTTGCCTACTCCCGGTCCTTCTGCGTCTTCGACGCGGACAAGCCCTCCGGCCGCGCATCGGCCTCGCCGGTGCGGCGTGAGCGTGTCTGTGCCTTGCGCTTCTGCAAATTTGCGCGCAATGCATCCGCCAGCCTGGTCTTGCGGTCGCTCGGCTGCTGCTTTGGCTTGGTCGTGTCCGTCATCGTCTCCAGTCCCCGGAATGGATAACCGACATTGTGGCGCGGCCATGTCGGAGCGTCTCTTGGAAATAGCTGTCATACACAACTTGCGCTTGGCGATTCATTGTGGCAGAAGGCGCCGCATTCAAGGCGCTGCCGTAGCTCAGTGGTAGAGCACTCCCTTGGTAAGGGAGAGGTCGAGAGTTCAATCCTCTCTGGCAGCACCATTCCATCTCCTTGATAGACAACAGCTATCTGACTTTCTTGGTCTTTTGCCGCCCTTCCGGTGCACGGGGTGGTACAGCTGAGCTTGAGAATGCCCGGACCTTGGTTGCTCTCGACGACGGGCGCCCATGCAGATTTGGTTGCGTTGGTGCGTATCTCCGACAACGAGTTTCCACAGATCTGAAAGGCGAAGCTCTGCCCGAACGGAGGCTGATACCCGTGAATCGCCCCTCAAGTCTGTGACAGTGAACGAGTTCGTCAAGGTCAGTTTGGAAACGAGGGTCCCCAACGAGACTAAGAGGCGGTTCCGTGAGGCCGATAATCTCACGCCAGACACCCGCAATTCAATCAAAGGGATGATCGTCGAAAATTGAGTGCCCAATCGTGTAGCCGCCGCACCGCATGGTTTTTTCGAATGTCCGGCCAAATTGGGGTGACCGCCCTGCTATTTCAGGGGCGTTGCGAATTGATCGAGAGCCGTGTCACCGATACAGGGCGACGACAGCAAAGACCGCCCCCAGCGGCAGTAGCTGCATCAGCAATTCAATCATCGTCACAAATCCTCGTACCTCATAGGGCGGCAACCTGGCGATCGCGCCCGCGCACCGGTCGAGCATTGAAAAGGCCTCTATGCGAGGAATCGATAGAGAGCCACCAGAACAACCAAAGCGACAATCGGAGCGACAAGGCTCATTTGCAAACCGTCAGTGAACGGTGTCAGCCAGGTCGTCATTGAGTTCTGGAATGCCGGGCAGCGGGCGTGCCTTCTCGAATGCAAGGCGTTTCGACCACGGATCGAACCACTCCACGTTGTTGACTTCAACGTCGCGGCTCTCTTCATCCTCGTCCTTCTTTATTTCTTCCATTGCTTGCATGCCCCTCTGCGCAAAGTCGTCCACATACAAACGCACAAGCCGCAAGTCATCCCCCGTTTGGGGGATCGTCCTGCTTGGGCCGCCGCTACGAAATGGAAGATGCTCTGGTCGAGAGGGTAATGTTTTTAGAACGGAAGCGCACGCGCAACATCTTGTTTCTGCCGCGTAAATTTCCATTCGTATCTCGCCAGTGCCGTCGGTTCGCCGTGCCGTTTGCAAATTTGCGATGCGCCCAGTCCAGCCGGGATATATATTCGAGATCGCGGGAGTTGGGGGCAAGGCATATGCAGTCTGGCAATCTTGATGCGTCGGATCATGAACTGATCGGACGGATTTACGAGGCGGCCGCGATACCGAGCCTTTGGGGTGGCAAAGGTGTCCTGGACCTTCTCGCCCAGGCAGGCGAGTGCACCGATGCCGCGCTGTTTGCGGTAGACAGCAAGGGGCTCAATGGTTGGTCTTCCAATGAGCGCTGTGTCGAAAAGATGCAGATCTACATCCGCGACAATTGGGTGGCGCGCAATCCATATATCGAGTCGGCGGAACGTCGCGCTCGCTTCGATGAGCCTCGTTTCGTGCTGGATACCGAGGTGATGCCGGCTGAAGAAATGGCGCGGCACCCCTATTATCTGAATTTCATGAAACCACACGGCGTCTACTGGCACACCGGCACCAATATCATTTCGCCGACCGGGGATACTCTCAAGATTTCGGTGCACCGGAGCTTCGATTCCGGTCCGCTAAGAAAGGAAGTGGCGATGCGCTTGACTGCGCTTCGCCCGCACATAGCGCGTGCTGCGCTTCTTACGGCTCGTCTCCGTTTTGAGCAGGTCCGCGCCGCCGTCGAGGCCTTTGATGTCATAGGGTTGCCGACCGCGGCTGTCCGTCGCGGCAGGTTGGCAATGGCAAACAGAGGCTTCGAGAAATTATTGCCGCGGGTGGTGCAAGACCGCCATTCCAGGCTGACCTTCTCGCAAGTGGCGGCGGATGCCTGTTGGCGCAAAATCCTGGAGGGACCGAGTGACCGGGGTGGCACCTTCCCGATTGCGGCCATCGACGAACATCCAACGATGGTGGTGCATGTGCTTCCGATTGTCGGAGCCAGTCGAGATATCTTCAATGTGGCTGACATGCTGCTGGTCATAACGTCGGCTGCCGAGGACGTTGGTGTCGACCCCAGGATCATGGAGGGCCTGTTCGATCTGACGGCAGCAGAGGCCGCAATCGCGCGCGATTTAACCCTTGGCAAGACGATCAATGAAATCGCGGACCTACGGGGGGTCGCAAATGGCACCGTGCGTTCGCAGGTCCGTTCGATCTTCGAGAAGACGGGTACGCATCGGCAGGTGGATTTGGTGAGGCTTCTGACCGGTGTGAGGACGGTTCTCGCCTTGAAAGCCGGTCTTGATCACATGTCCGGCCTCAATGATGAGCCCGGTTCGAGAAAAGAAAAGAAGTAAGCACAGAACCTCCAGCAAGCAGCAATTGCAAGCTGAAGGCTGATTGGATTGCGTTTCGCTTATTGCGGTTCGAAAGGCCGCACACGCCGCGCTCAGATCGTTCACGTGCTGTCTCAGGCACTTTCCGGCCTTGGCCTGGGTTGTGCCGGTGAACACAGTCCGTCCTGATCATTGTGGCATGGTGCCCGCGCGGAGCCGCAACGGGTTTCATTGGTGGCTGAAGAGGCCCCCCAACGCGCGCCGAAATCCCACCAGATTCGCGTCGATATCGCCGACGATCGAGCCCCATCACCCGACGAGTGCTCCCATGCTTGGGACGTTGATTACGGATTATGTCACCCGAACGGAGGATGCCAAATGGGTTCATTTAAGGGATAGCTCGAAAGTCATCGTCGCTCGCGGGCACGGCCAGCTGGCGAGAATCTCTTTTGTCGTTGGCTGGAGACGGCTAGGATACAGCAGGCAAGTCGATGTTGAGGGGCTTCGGTTTCAGCCTTCAAAAGTTGGATCGGCACCTGGAGGTTGAGCGACCCGAACGCTGGAAGCGCTGAAAGCCGCGATCAATAGCCTCGTCTCGCCTGGATCGCGGCGCGCTCTAGTCCACCGTGAACGAATACGTCGCGCCGATGCCGAAGGTGAACTGGTTGCGCGAGCCTAGGTCTTTCACGATCGGGCTGTTGGCGGCATCGCCGACCAGATAGTCGAACCGTTCGTAGAGCGTCGTCGTCCATTCCTTCGACCAGACATAGCTCTGCGCCACCGACAGGCCGACGCTGGCGATGCCGCCCTTCGGGTCATAGGCCGCAACCGTGCCGTTGCGGATGGCCGCCTCCGGCGAGACGCCGTATTTGATACCCATCACCTTGTCGTCGGCCAGCACCAGCCGCGGGCCGCCGGAGAGCGTCAGCGCACCGTAGTTTTGCACATAGTCGGCCATCAGGTCGGCGCTGAAGCCGTCATTGTTGCGCAGCCCGTGGCGCAGTTCGCCGCGCAGGCGCAACTGGTCCTCGACCGGCCAGAATTCGGCGAAGGCGCCGACTTCCACGGTCCAGGGATAGGTGTCGAGCCCGTTCAACCGGCCGCCCTCGCTCGAACGGCCGGAACGCAGGCTGGCGACGGGACCAATTGCAAAACGTTTGCCGGTGAAGAAGGTGATGTCGAAATTGTCGTCCGGCGCCGAGAAGCTCTCGCGCTCGGAAGCGCGGCGGAACGAGATCGACGGCATGCCGCCCAGCCCGTAGCGCGAGGAGCCGTCCCATCTCGGGCTGACCGTCGCCATGCCGCCGATGCTGATGATCCAAGGATCGTTGGAAGCGAGCGGTTTTTCGGCCACGCTGTCGGCCGCGCGGGCTGGAAGCGCCAGTACGACAAGCGAGACGGCAACGCCGCCTGCCAGCAAATCAAGGGCAAGCGGACCACGCCCCTTGCGGTCTCGTCGGGAAAAGCAACGCAAAACGAACCTCACTTCGCAGTCTTGGCGATCTTGATACCAAGTTTTTTGATCCGATGCCAAAGGCTCCGTTCGGCGATGCCCAACCTTTCCGCTGCCTTCACTTGGATGCCGTCGGTTTCCTGCAGCGCGGCCAGGATGAAGTCGCGCTCGATGCGTTCCAGTTCGCCGTCGAGATCGGCGGGCAGCGCGGCGCTGGCGGCCGGCTGGCGCCTGGTGCGCGTCACATAGCCCGGCAGGTCTTGCGGGCCAACGACGTTGCGGGCGGCCACGATCGTTGCTCGTTCCACCGCGTTCTGCAGTTCCCTGATGTTGCCGGGCCATTGGTAGGTGGCAAGCGCGGCCTCTGCCTCCGGCGCGAAGCCGGTGATCTTCTTGTTCATCTCGGCGGAGAAATGCGCCAGGAAATGCGTCGCGATCGGCAGGATGTCGCCGGCGCGCTCGCGCAGCGACGGCACGCGGATGGGATAGACCGCCAGCCGGTAATAGAGATCCTCGCGGAAATCGTTGGCCTGCATGGCAGCTTCCAGGTCGCGGTGGGTGGCGGTGATGATGCGCACGTCGACCTTGACGCTGCGGTCGGAACCGACCGGCTCGAACACCTGGTCCTGCAGCACCCTCAAAAGCTTGGGTTGCAGCGAAAGTGGCAGGTCGCCGATTTCGTCCAGGAACAGCGTGCCGCCATTGGCGGTGACGAAGCGACCGTCGCGGGCGGCCACCGCACCGGTGAAGGCGCCCTTGGCATGCCCGAACAGTTCGCTCTCGAGCAGGTTTTCAGGGATGGCCGAGCAGTTCATGGCAATGAACGGGCCGTCGCTGCGCGGGCTGTTGAAATGGATGGCGCGGGCGACCAGTTCCTTGCCGGTGCCGCTTTCGCCCTGGATGAGCACTGTGGCGCGGCTGGCGCACACTTCGGTGATCTGCCGCAGCACCTCGCCGAAGGCCGGGCTGGAGCCGATCAGGTTGCCGAAGGAGTATTTCTCTTCCAGTTCGGCGCGCAGGCGCCGGTTCTCGTTGACGATCTGGGTGAGTTGCAGCGCGCGCCTGGCGGTGGCGATGACGTCGTCGATCTCGAACGGTTTGGAAATATAGTCGAAGGCGCCTTCCTTGACCAAGGCGACGGCATCGCGCAGCGAGGCATAGGCCGTCATCACCACCACCGGCATGTCGGGGCGCCTGCGCCGCAATTCCTGCAACAGGTCGCGGCCGCCGCGACCCGGCATTCTGAGGTCGGTAATGACGAGGCCGAATTCGCCCTGTTCCAGTCGCTGCAGCGCGCTGGTGGCATCGGTCACGAAATCGCTGGAAAGGCCGCCGCCTTCGAGCGCCAGCGCCAGTGTTTCCGCCAGGCGGGGCTCATCGTCAACGACCAGTATCGAGCTCGGCATAGGCGATCTTCTTCTGCTTCAGCGGCAAGCGTATCACGATGCTGGTGCCGTTCTCCAATGCACTGGTGCAGGTGATGGCGCCACCGTGATGTTCGATCACGGAGAGCACCTTGGCGAGGCCGAGGCCCGTGCCTTTCGTCTTGGTGGTGAAGAACGGATCGAACATGCGATGCACCACATCCGGTTCCATGCCGATACCGGTGTCGGCAACGGTCAGCACGGCTTCGGTCGTTTCCTGGTCAGCCTCGACCTTGACGGTCAGCGCGCCGCCCTCGGGCATGGCCTCCATGGCGTTGAGGACCAGGTTGATGATCACTTGGTGGATCTGGTCGGCATCGGCATCCACCGCAATGTGGTCGGCGAGTTCGACATTGGCGGTGATGTTGCGCTTTTCCAGTTCCGGCATCATGAAATCGATCGCCTTGCGCACGATCCCGTCCAGGAGCGCAAGCCGCATGGTCGGGCGGTTCGGCCGCACATAGTCGAGCACTTCGGTGACGAGGCGATCGATACGGCCGACCTCGTCGAGCACGAAGCCGAGCAGCCGCTCGTCCGGCGGAGCCAGATAGGTGCGCTGGGCCACCAGCTGGCTCGACGTCTTGATGATGCCGAGCGGGTTCCTGATTTCATGGGCGATCACCGCGGCCGCTTCACCGAGCGCCGCCAGCTGCTCGCGCCGCCGCATCTCGCCTTCCATCTGCCGCAGCCGCTCCAACTGGCGCGTCATGACGTTGAAGCCGCTCGTCACTTCCTCGATTTCCGGACCGCCGTTTTCCGGCAGCTGCAGGCGATAATTGCCCGAAGCGACCTCGCGCAGGCCGCGCTTCAGCGTCTGCAGCGGGATCGTAAGCCGGCGTGCAAGCACAACGCCGACGGTAATCGACAGGCTGGACGCGATCAACGCCAGGATGGTGAACAGCCGCCAGTCGATCAGCTGTTCGAAGACCGGTCGTTTGGCGGTGAGGCCGAAGGTGACCAGGCCGACCAGCCGGCCGCCATCGTCCCGGATCGGCCCGTAGCCGGTCGCCAGCCCGCCGCCGGTCGTATCCGGCACCACGGTGTAGTTGTCGCCCCGGTTCAGTGGCGCCAGCACTTCGTCCGACACCGTCAGCGGCTGGCCGAGCCCCTGGCGGACCAGCGGCAGCATGGAGTTCCCCTGCAGCCGGTAGGCATGGATGACGATTGCCGTCTTGGCGCGCGGCACAGAGAAGAAGGAGTCGTCGAGCAGATTGGCGACCAGAACATGCAGCACCTGCCCGTCGCGCTCGAGCATGCGCGCGGCACCGACCAGCAGGGCCGGGCGCCCTTCCTTTTGTGCTGTGAAGATCGAGCGCACCGAGGTGCGCGGCAGCGCAATGTCGAGCATCGCGGTGCCGAAGCGATAGAGCGTGTTGCCCTTGTCGTCATAGATCAGCACGAGATCGTAGCCGACCGAGGAGAGCAGGTCGGAATAGATGCGCAGCGGCGTGGAGTTCTCGTTCACCTCGCCGGCGAGCGCGCTGCCATGGGCGGGCAGCGATGCGGCGATGATGGCGGCGGCGCGGTCCGCCTCGTCTTCGCTCGACATCGTTTCGCTGACCAGGAAGTCTGCGGCGCGGCCAAGCAGGCGCTCGACATTGTGCTTGAACGTGGCCGAGATCAGCGCGGCGGCGACATAGGACGCGATCAGCACCGGCGGCACCGACACCGCCAGGAAGGCGACCACAAGGCGCCAGCGCAGGGTGAGCTTGCTCAGCACTGTGCGCTTCTCCGTGGTCGCGGCATCGTCGTCATGGCTGCTGGGCCTTGGTCACGGTGTCGCAACGCTGGTCGGCGGGTAGCTGATGCCGCCGCCATGTGAACTGCTGGCCGAGCGCCTTGACGCCGAGATAGCCGGTAACGATGAGCTTGTCCGGCCCTGTCAGCGAAAGCGCGACATCGTAGGCGCTGCCTTCCTTGGGATCATAGATTTGCCCGTCATCCCAGCCGCCGGAGCCGTCCTGCGCCAGGCCGGTTATCACGCTGAGCCCGCAGATCGGCCGCTGGCGCAGTTTCGGATTGGGATTGTTGCGGTCGGTCAAAGGCGCGCCGTTGTCGTCGATCGGCGTCTTCAGCCACACGATATGACCGCACAATCTGTTGCCGCAGGGTGCGAATTCCACGACACCCTGGCCGTCATGGGTAAGCCATGTGGTGGCGATGGCATCGGCCGGCGCGGCATCGGCGCTTGTCGCCAGAAGGAACAGCCCGGCCGCCCAGCCAAGGGCCTGGAGAGCCGACGCGCGGCGATACGAGAGCTTGCGATCTGGTGCCGTCACGACGGTTTTCCTCTGCCAATCAGCACGACCCCGGAAATGATCAGCGCAATGCCTGCCGCCTGCGGCCAGGAGAGATGCTCGCCAAACAGGAGCATGCCCGCCGCCGGAACGGTGACATAGGTCAAAGCCGAAAGCGGAAACGCGCGCCCGAGATCCATACGCGCCAATATCAGCATCCAGAACACGAAAGTAAGGCCATAGAAGAAGACGGCCAGCCAGAGCGCCGGCGTCTCCAGCGCCGAAACGACCCAGGCTATGTCGAGCGTGCCGGCACCGATGCGCTCGCTCGCCCATTTGAAGGCGATTTGCGTCGCGGTGTCGACGACAATGAAGGCGGCGATGATGCCGCGCAGACTGGATTGGTTGGCCGTCGTCACGCTCATTGTCCGTCTTCCTTGGCCGGCCCCTTGGCGCGGTCGCGCGCTTTCGCATTTGCCTCGCGCAGGTCCGGGTCCCAGCGGTCGAAGGCGAGCCAGGGGGCGATTGCGGCAAGGCCGCGATTGAGCAGGCCGTTGGTGTGCTTCACATAGATCGCCGATGGTTCCAGCCGGCTGCCCATCCTGATCTTGGAGGCATAGGCGGTCTGGCCGGTCTGCAGCAGTGGTCGCCCGATCTCGCGGCAGAAGCTGAGGTTCTCCATCCAGCTCACGACATAAAGATTGTGATCGCGCGCCAGCGGATAGGCCATGCCCAGGAACTTGTCGACGACCCGGTCGACACCGACGAGAAGCAGGTTGAAGGCGGCGAGCCTGTCGCCGATCCAATAGAGCTGGAAAACGGCGTCCTTGCCCAGGCGGCGCGACACCTCCTCGAAATAGCGGCTAGGCAATTCCTCGAAATCGCCATAGCGCAGCTGGCTGTTTTCCTGGGTGGAACGGTAGAGGGCCGCGATTTCGCTTTCCAGGCCGGTAATGTCCGTGCGCCGCTCAACGCGCACCGCATCGCGCGTCTTCAGTTTGCGCTTCACGTCCTTGCGGGTCGCTGCGGAAAGCCGCGCCAGATAGGCGTCTTCGTTCTCACACACCTCGGCAACCGCGACGGGCAGGCTGGTCAGCCGCGCGAAACCCTTGCCGGCAAGCAGGCCGCCGATCAGCGCTTCTTCAGGCGGCGCGACGTCCTTGAAGGCGATCAGCGCAGCCTTGCGCTTGCGCGCCTCTGCCTCCACCGTCTCGATCAGTGTGGCGAGGGCTTCGACGCGCTTGTCCGCCGACAGCCTGTCGGCCAGCAGGAGATGGCAATGGTCGACCATCGGCGAGCCGACACCGAGCAGGCCAAGCGCGAAGATGCCGGGGAACTGGTCGGCCAGCCGTCCGGCCCAGGCGCCGAGCTTGCCCTGGAACGGCGTGTCGAGGCGATAGGACAGCGAAAACAGCGGCGCAGCGGCAAGCAGTTCGCGGTCGTCGCGCTCCACGACGACGGCCTGCGGGGCCGTGCCGTCGACCGCCGCGGCGGTCTCGAATGCCGCGTGATAGTGGACGCCTTCGGCATTGGCGCGGCTGAGCTCGGGCCAAGAGGCCGGATCGAGCGAAGACAGGCCCGCCCGGATCGTGCCGCTCGCCGCGCCAGCGTCAGGCGACGACCTGAAGGCGCTCATGTTCATGCGATCCAGACCGTTGATGCAGTTGCGCCACGCTGTCGACGAAGGCGGCTGCCTTGGCGATGACCAACCGCCTTTGGCGGTCGAGCGTGACCAGGTGGTAGCTGTCGTCGAGTACGAGCGATTCGACCGTGCCGCCGAGATGGCGCTGGAAATACTCCATGTTCGACAGGCTGGCTATGTCGTCCTCGCGGGCATGCACCACGAAGGTCGGCTGGCGCAGGTCCGGCAGTTCCGGCTTCAACGCGTCGACCAGTCGCCACAGTTCGCGCAGCGCCAGCGCCGGCGTCGCCGCCAGGCCCGCCGAAGTCGAGTCGCCGGAGAACATCGACTGCGCCAGCACCATGCGCAGCCGCTCGTCCTTCAGGCCGTAGGGCTCCTGTTCGACGAAACGATATTTGCGGCCGCTCGGCGTGTTGATGAACAGTTTGAGCAAGAAGCGATACCAGGGGATCGACCAGCCATCGTACCAGAGTGTCGGTGCGAACATCACCAGCCCCTGCACGCGCTGCGGCTGGCGCGCGGCGAGCATGGCGGCCAGCACGGCGCCCATCGACAGGCCACCCACCAGCACGACACGGCAGCGCTGCTCCAGGGTCGTGAGTGCGTCCTCGGCGCTGGCATACCAATCCTTCCAGCTCGTCGCGGTCAGGTCCGCCTCCGTGCCGCAATGGCCGGCAAGGGTCGGGCACAGCACCGTCGAGCCGCGCTCGGCGAAGTTGCGCGCCACATTGTTCATTTCTATTGGCGTGCCGCCCAGCCCGTGCAGCAGAAGCACGCCGACGTCCCCGCGCGGCAGGAAGATGCTGCGGTCCTTGGTTCTCAGTTTTGTGGTGGTTTCAACCATCAGATCGTACCTGCGACTAGAATGACGCCTGCCGTGATGAGCAGCGCGCCGAACCATTGAGAGGGACCGGTCTCTTCACCCAGCCACAGCCGCCCGGCGAGCGTGATGGCGAGGATGTTGAGACTGGCGAGGGGAAAGGCGATGCCGAGCGGCGCGAGCGCGAGGATGCGCACCCAGATGATGAACTCGGCGACATAGATGATGAGCCCGAGGCCGACCCAGCGGTCGCTGAACAGCGCGCGGGCAAAGGGCCGCCAGCTCTGGGCGGAGAATTCGGGCAGGGTGTCGGCGCCGAACTTGAAGGCGATCTGGCCCGCCACGTCGCAGACGATCGACAGCACGAAGAGGACGATCAGCTCGGTGCTCAGCATGCCAGCACCTGTTCAAGGCTGTTCACGATGCGCGCGTTGGCGGCATCGTTGACGGCGGCCATCGCCGCGTCGAATTTCGGCTGGCGCGGATGGTCGAGCTTGGCCAGCGTATAACGGAACGGGTCGCGGAAGAGCGGCGGCGAATAATCGCCGCAGACATCGACGCCGAGAACGCGCCGCTTTTCGGCCAGGCGCTCGATCGCGTAGAGGACCTGATCGAGCCGCATCGCGCCCTGGTCCCAATTGGTCACGGCTTCGTCGGTGGCCAGCACGTCCTTGTCGAAGGTGATCCAGATCGCCTCGGGTCCGAGCCGGGCGATCAGGTCTTCGACGAAGGCTTCCCAGTCCTCGTCGGCCAGATTGCGCCAGACAAGCTGCTTGGCGAAGCCGTCGCCGCTAGTGGTGGAGCCGGGGGAATCGACCGCCGCGCCCAGAAGCCTGGTCGACGGCACCCGCCAGGCATACATTTCCAGCCGGCCGTCGCGGATCGCATCGAGATTGGCGGACTTCATCTGCGGCAGCACGAGGTCGGTGCTGGTCGGTCCGATGGTGATGACACGGCGAACATTGCGGCGCTCCAGCGCCCGGTTGACCCAGCCGCCGCAGTTGGAGGTCGCCGGAAAGGTCACCCAGTCGGGATGGTTGTCGAACTGGATCACCGTGACCGGCTTCTCGACGCGAGCGAGAAACAGGTCGGCGACATGATGGAAGTCGCCCGACCCGTAGAAGATCAGTTCCGGCTCGTCGGCCGGGCGCGGGCCGATCCGGTTGCCGAGCTCGCGCAACGCGTCCCTGGCCGCAACGATGCGCAGCCGGGGCGCGAGGTCCCCGGCTGGCACGATGTCGGCTGGTTCCGATCGGGAGGGGGCTCGATGGAAACCCTGGTCCGTCACGGCGCCGTCGAGATCGACGATGCGCACACGCACTCAATCACCCCTTGGTTACGCGGGTGAACAGCTGGTCGAGCAGCGCCAGCGCCAGATCGATTTCGGCGTGGCTGATGGTCAGCGACGGCGCCAGCGTGATGACGTTCTTGTAGTAGCCGCCAATGTCGAGCACGAGGCCATAGCGCTGGCCGTCATGCGTCAGGTCACCCTTCAGCGCCTCGTCCACCATGCGGTCGACCAGCGCCTTCGACGGCGTGTAGCTGTCATGCGGCTCGCAGATTTCGATGCGCAGCGCCAGCCCAAGGCCATCCACTTCGCCGACGATCTTGTGGCGACGCTTCAGCTCCTCCAGACCGCGCAGGAAATAGGCGCCCTTTTCCGGCACCGTCGTCTCGTAGTCGTCCTCGGCCATCATCTTCATGGCTTCCAGCGCGACAGCGGTGCCGAGCGGGTTGGCGTTGAAGGTCGAGTGGGTCGAGCCCGGCGGGAAGGCGGTCGGGTTGATCAGCTCTTCGCGCGCCCAGACGCCCGACAGGGGGTTGAGGCCGTTGGTCAGCGCCTTGCCGAAGACGACGACGTCCGGATTGACGCCGAAATGCTCGATCGACCACAGCTTGCCGGTACGGTAGAAACCCATCTGGATTTCGTCGACGACCATCAGGATGTTGTGGCGGTCGAGCACCTTCTTCAGTTCGATGAAGAAGTTCTGCGGCGGAACGATGTAGCCGCCGGTGCCCTGCAGCGGCTCGATATAGAAGGCCGCATACTCGGCCTCGCCGGCCTTCGGGTCCCAGACGCCCTGATATTCGCTTTCGAACAGCCGCTCGAACTGGCGCACGCAATGCAGGCCGTATTCTTCCTTGTTCATGCCCTTCGGCGCGCGGAAGTGGTAGGGGAACGGCACGAACTGCGCGCGTTCGCCGAAATGGCCGTAGCGGCGGCGATAACGATAGGACGAGGTGATGGCCGAAGCGCCCAGCGTGCGGCCATGGTAGCCGCCCTCGAAGGCGAACATCAGGCTCTTGCCGTGCGAGGCATTGCGCACCAGCTTCAGCGAATCCTCGATCGCCTGCGCGCCGCCGACATTGAAGTGGACGCGGCCCTTGAGGCCGAATTTCTGTTCGGCATCGCGCGCGATCAGCGCGGCCAGCTCGATTTTCTCGCGGTGCAGATATTGGCTGGCCACCTGTGGCAGCCGGTCGATCTGGCGCTTCAGCGCATTGTTGAGGCGCTGGTTGGCGTAGCCGAAATTGACAGCCGAATACCACATCTGCAGATCGAGAAACGGCGTGCCGGCCGCATCGAACATGTAGGAGCCTTCGCAGCGGTCGAAGATCTTCGGAGCGTCGGTGTAGTGCACGGTGTCGCCATGCGAGCAATAGATGGCCTCGAGGGCCAACAGCTCGGCCTCGTCGAGGGCAGGTTCGGAATCGTTCCCGGCAGCGAGCCGGAATGCGGCATTGGTAGGCATGAACAGATCCTTGTCAGGTCACAGAAGTTGGGCCGACTGGACGGTCTGGACGTTGGCCAGCCAGTCGGAGAAGAGCATCGGCAGGTCGGCGAACGTGCCGAATGCGCGATGGGTGATACCGTTGGCACGGCAATGGTCGGCAAGCTTGCCTTTCGCGAACACCATGTCGGAGATGGAAGCGGCGCAGAAATCGGAACGGCCGTCGCCGATCAGCACGCGCAAGGCGCTGTCGGGCGCCCGGTCGAAGGTGGCGCATTTGCAATGCGCGGAGTTGGCGCGGCAATTGTCGGAGGCGTGCAGGCAGTCCAGCCGCCAGCGGTCGCCGCCGGTGGCGGCAAGGCCGTTGGCGAGAACCGGCAGCTCAAGCCCGTAGCCCTTCAAGGCGTGGGCAATGACGCGGTCGAGCCCGTCGGAAACGATGGTGACCTTGATGCCGCTTTCCTGCAGCGCTTCCACGAACGGCACGAAGTCGGGGTCGATCTGGAGGCAGTTGGCGAACAGGTCGAGCATCACCGGCTCGACGCGCAGGAGATCGACCTGCCTGGACATGCATTCGCGCGAGCCGATGGTACCGCGCTCCCAGGCGGCCTCGACCGTGCGCCACGCCGGTTCGGCGAATTGCGCAAGCAGAAGGTCTGTTGTGTCTTCCAGCGAGATGGTGCCGTCGAAATCGATGAAGCACTCAATGCCGGGGAGGGGAAGAAGATCGATACTGGCCATGCTGCGCTGCAGCAAGCAAGGTGCGTGCCAATCTCAAAAACGCTAATGGAATCAGCGGATGTGCCCGCGTGAAGGTCGGGAATTTCCTCCAAAAATTGGAGGAGCCCTTGGCGAAAGAGGATGGCAGGCCTTGTCGGGCGGCATTTCCACAGGGTATTTGCGCGGGGTATTATGCGGATCGCCCCTAAGGGCGTTTCGCGGAAACCGATAGGGTCTCGGGCCGCGCCGTCATATTCGAAACGAACCGTGGGCAGGCGGTTCGTTCGAAAGCGTGCTCGAACAATTGTATGTTTGGTGAGCGATTGCGCATTTTCGAAAAGCCTGCGACACTGGCGCCGATACATTTGAAATGAAGTGCCAGCCATGAGCGCCCGCTCGGAAACCAGCAATCCCAGGCTTGACGACGCCGCGCGCGCCGGTTGGCTGTATTATGTCGCCGGCAACACGCAGGACCAGATCGCGACCAAGCTCGGCATTTCGCGCCAGACGGCGCAGCGGCTGGTGTCGCTGGCGATGTCGGAGGGGCTGATCAAGGTCAGGGTGGATCATCCCATCGCCAACTGCCTCGATCTCGCCGCCAGGCTGCAGCAGCGTTTCGCGCTGGATCTGGTCGAGGTCACACCGAGCGATCCCGATTCCACCTCCTCGACCATTGGGGTCGCCCAGGCCGCGGCGGTGGAAATCGAAAAATGGCTGCGCAAGCCGGAGCCGGTCATCATGGCGATTGGCACCGGCCGCACGCTGAAGGCGGCGATCGAGCAACTGCCGCCGATGGAGTGCCCGCAACACAAGGTGGTCTCTTTGACCGGCAACATCTCGCCGGACGGTTCGGCCGCCTTCTACAACGTCATCTTCACCATGGCAGACACCATCAAGGCGCGCTCCTTCCCGATGCCGCTGCCGGCCATCGCCTCGTCACCGGACGAGCGGAAAATGTTGCACAGTCAACCGCTTATCCAGCCGACGCTGGCGCTTGCGGCGCAGGCCGACGTCACCTTCGTCGGCGTTGGCGACCTCGGGCCAAAGGCGCCGCTGCTGGAAGACGGGTTCATCACCGAGACCGAACTCAAGGCACTGCAGCGGGCAGGCGCCGTCGGCGAGATCGTCGGCTGGGCCTTCGACCGCGATGGCCGGCTGATCGATGGCATCACCAATGACCGCGTCGCTTCCGCCCCGCTGCCGTCGCGCGAGCGGTCGCTGGTGGTGGCGCTGGCCATGGGCGAGCGCAAGCTGCCCGGCATCCTGGCCGCCGTGACGCGACGGCTGGTCAACGGCCTGATCACCGACGAACGCACGGCGGAAGGCCTGCTGACCGCCGGCGGCTAGCGCCGGCGCAGGAACGTCGATGGGCGGACATTGCGCCCGTGCCGGACCGCCCAAAGTGGCCCAAAGTGGAGAGAGGCGGCGTGCCGCGCTCCCGGGCAAATAATTTCAGACAAGAATAACAATGGCTTGGCGCCCGAACACCGCCAAGCCGGCTCGGAATTTGTTCACGCCGGGTCGTTTGGCGTCAAAATGACCCGGTTTCGTTCATTCGACAGCGATTTTCGCGTCTGTTCCGCCAATTCCCTCTAGTCGCCCTCTCGATGTGTCGGGTGTCGCACTGACTTGCCGCATGCGCTGGAGCGGCTGCAGCCCGGCGTCCGCATTCGCGCTTGACATAAATCCCGGAAGATGAATAATTGCCCATAGCTAAAGCAAATGCTCACTTTGGCCTTGGGAGGAAACCAATGAAACTGCGCACCCTCATCGTGGGGCTGTGTTCGGCGAGCGCGTTTGCGTTCGCCGCGCATGCCGAAACCATCACCATTGCGACCGTCAACAATGGCGACATGATCCGCATGCAGAAGCTGACGGACGACTTCACCGCCAAGAATCCGGACATCAAGCTGAACTGGGTGACCCTGGAGGAGAACGTGCTGCGCGAGCGCGTCACCACCGACATCGCCACCAAGGGCGGCCAGTATGACGTGATGACGATCGGCACCTATGAAGTGCCGATCTGGGCGAAGCAGAACTGGCTTCTGCCGCTCGACAAGCTCGGCGCCGACTACGACCAGAAGGACATCATCCCGGCGATCGCCGGCGGTCTCTCCGTCGACGGCAAGCTTTTTGCGGCTCCCTTCTACGGGGAGAGCTCCTTCGTCATGTACCGCAAGGACCTGATGGAGAAGGCGGGCTTGAAGATGCCCGACGCGCCGACCTGGAAATTCATCCGGGAAGCTGCTGACAAGATGACCGACAAGGCGACCGGCGTGAACGGCGTGTGCCTGCGCGGCAAGGCCGGCTGGGGCGAGAACATGGCATTCCTGACTGCCATGTCCAACTCCTTCGGCGCGCGCTGGTTCGACGAGAAGTGGAACCCGCAATTCGACCAGCCCGAATGGAAGCAGACGCTGCAGTTCTATGTCGACCTGATGAAGGCCGACGGGCCGGACGGCGCCTCGTCCAACGGCTTCAACGAGAACCTGGCGCTGTTCCAGCAGGGCAAGTGCGGCATGTGGATCGACGCCACGGTGGCGGCTTCCTTCGTGTCGGACCCCAAGAACTCGAAGGTCGCCGACAAGGTCGGTTATGCGCTGGCTCCCGATAACGGGCTCGGCAAGCGCGGCAACTGGCTGTGGGCGTGGTCGCTGGGCATTCCGGCCGGCACGCAGAAGGCGGCCGCGGCCGAGAAGTTCGTCGCCTGGGCGACCGGCAAGGGTTATCTCGACCTCGTCGCCAAGAAGGAAGGCTGGGCCAACGTGCCTCCCGGCACACGCAGCTCGCTCTACGCCAATGCCGAATATGAGAAGGCCGCGCCCTTCGCCAAGATGACGCTGGACTCGATCAATTCCGCCGATCCGACCAAGCCCACGGTCAAGCCGGTGCCTTATGTCGGCGTGCAGTTCGTGGCGATCCCCGAATTCCAGGGGCTCGGCACCACTGTCGGCCAGCTCTTCTCGGCGGCACTTGCCGGCCAGATGTCCGTGGACGATGCCTTGAAGCAGGCGCAAGATGCCGCCAAGGCGGCGATGACCGAAGGCGGCTACATCCAGTAAGGGCATCCTTCAGGTGCCCCGGGGCATCCTCCCGATGCCTTGGCCGTCCGGGTCTTCCCGGTCCGGACGGCCGCTTACAGGGCTCACCCTCTTGCGTGAGGGTAGGGCCAAAACGGAATCGAGCGGCAGCGAGGGTTTCCGCTGCGGGCTGGGACGACGTGGGGGCACGTCGGGATATCTCTCATCGCCTCGCTGCGCTCGACACTTCTCTCCGCGAAGAAGGGATCGACATCACGCCGCCCCTTCCCGTCGCGGGGAAAAGCGATCGCGCGGCGGCTGGTGATGCGGTGTCGAAAAGGCTGCTTGCCGCCGCAACGATGATCGATCGCGGCTTTTGGGAACCGGTTGGAGGAGGCCATGGCAACCAAACAGACCCGTACGCTTGCACGCTTCATGGCCGCGCCCTCGGTGCTGCTGTTGCTGATCTGGATGGCTGTACCGCTGGCGATCACGCTGTGGTTTTCCTTCCAGCAGTACAATCCGCTGAACCCTATCCGTGACGGCTTCATCGGGCTGTCGAATTACGCGTTGTTCTTCAACAACCCGGCCTTCTTCACCGCGATCCTCAACACGCTGATCCTCGTGATCGCCGTGCTTGCCATCACCATCATCGGCGGCATCCTGCTTGCGCTGCTGCTCGACCAGCCGATGTGGGGCCAGGGTTTTGTCCGCATCCTGGTGATCTCGCCGTTCTTCGTCATGCCGCCGGTGGCAGCACTGGTGTGGAAGAACATGATCATGCATCCGGGCTATGGCGTGTTCGCCGACATCGCCCGCTTCTTCGGCGCGCAGCCGATCGACTGGTTCGCGCAATACCCGCTGTTCTCGATCATCCTGATTGTCGCCTGGCAGTGGCTGCCTTTCGCCACGCTGATCCTGCTCACCTCGCTGCAGTCGCTGGACGGCGAGCAGAAGGAGGCGGCCGAAATGGACGGCGCCGGAGTTCTCTCTCGGTTCTGGTATCTGACGCTGCCGCATCTTTCGCGCGCCATGACGGTGGTGGTGCTGATCCAGACCATCTTCCTGCTCTCGGTCTATGCCGAGATCCTCGTCACAACCAATGGCGGGCCGGGCTATGCGTCGACCAATCTGCCCTTCCTCGTCTACCAGAAGGCCCTGCTCGAATACAAAATCGGCCAGGCGTCCGCCGGCGGCATCATCGCCGTCATCCTTGCCAACATCGTTGCCTTCTTCGCCATGCGCGCCGTCGGCAAGAACCTGGACAAGTGAAATGTTCGGTTTCGTTTCGCGGCTCGACTGCCCCTCACCCTTACCCTCTCCCCGTGAAAAACGGGGAGAGGGGGTCGCCAGCGTTGCGGCAAATCTCTCTTCTCCCCGTCCCTTACGGGGAGAAGAAGCCGGCAGGCAGATGAGGGGCAGCGCAATCGTTTCAGGATTGGAGATCTGACATGGCACGTGCCGTCACCAACCGGCAGAAGACCATCGCGACCATAGTTGCATGGGCCGTCGCGCTCGTGATCTTCTTCCCGATCCTCTACACCATCATCACCTCCTTCAAGTCGGAACAGGAGGCGATCCAGGGCTTCAGCCTGATCCCGTCGGGCACGCTGGAGAGCTATTCGGAAGTCCAGTCGCAGTACAACTACTTCAAGCCGTTCATGAATTCGGTGATCCTGTCGCTGGGCTCCACCGTGCTGGCGCTGCTGGTCGCCATTCCGGCCGCCTGGTCGATGGCCTTTTCGCCGACCAAGCGCACCAAGGACGTCTTGATGTGGATGCTGTCCACCAAGATGATGCCGGCGGTGGCGGTGCTGTTCCCGATCTACCTCATCTTCCGCAATCTCGGCCTGCTCGACTCGCGCATCGGCCTCACCGTCATGCTGATGCTGATCAACCTGCCGATCGTCATCTGGATGCTCTACACTTATTTTCGCGAAATTCCGGGCGAGATCCTGGAAGCCGCCCGCATGGACGGCGCCACGCTGTGGGGCGAGATCCTCTATGTGCTGACCCCGATGGCGGTGCCGGGCATCGCCTCCACCATGCTCTTGAACATCATCCTGGCGTGGAACGAGGCGTTCTGGACCATCCGGCTCACCACCACCAACGCCGCCCCGCTCACCGCCTTCATCTCGTCCTTCTCCAGCCCGCAAGGCCTGTTCTGGGCAAAACTGTCGGCGGCCTCGACGCTGGCGATCGCGCCGATCCTGATCATGGGCTGGTTCAGCCAGAAACAGCTGGTGCGCGGCCTGACCTTCGGCGCGGTGAAATGATGACGGCCACATATCGCACGGTCGGGCAGCCCGGCACGAAAGAGCATAAGGGAGGACAAAATGGGTAAGATCGCTCTCAGAAACGTCTCCAAGTCCTTCGGGGCGACGACGATCATTCCCAATATCGACCTGGACATCGAGGACGGCGAGTTCGTCGTTTTCGTCGGACCGTCCGGCTGCGGCAAGTCCACGCTGCTTCGGCTGATCGCCGGGCTGGAAGACACCAGCGGCGGCACCATCTCGATCGACGGCCGCGACGTCACCGACGAGGCGCCGGGCAAGCGCAAGCTGGCCATGGTGTTCCAGTCCTATGCGCTTTACCCGCACATGACGGTGGGAAAGAACATCGCCTTTCCGCTCAAGATGGCGGGCGAGGACAAGGCGACGATCGACAAGAAGGTGGCGGACGCCGCCCGCGTGCTCAACCTCACCAACTATCTCGAACGTCGCCCCGGCCAGCTCTCCGGCGGCCAGCGCCAGCGCGTCGCCATCGGCCGCGCCATCGTGCGCCAGCCTTCGGCGTTCCTGTTCGACGAGCCGCTGTCCAACCTCGATGCAGCACTTCGCGGCACCATGCGGCTGGAGATTTCCGAGCTGCATAACCAGCTGAAGACGACGATGATCTACGTCACCCACGACCAGGTGGAGGCCATGACCATGGCCGACAAGATCGTGGTGCTGAACGCCGGCAACATCGAACAGGTCGGTTCGCCGCTGGACCTTTACCGCAGCCCGAAGAACCTGTTCGTGGCCGGCTTCATCGGTTCGCCCAAGATGAACCTCATCGACGGGCCGTCCGCCGCCAGGCATGGCGCCGCCACCATCGGCATCCGGCCTGAACATCTCAAGATCGCCTCGAGTGCCGGCGAATGGAAGGGCAAGGTCGGTGTCGCCGAACATCTCGGCGCCGACACCTTCCTGCATGTGCACACCGACGAGGTCGGCACCATCAATGTGCGGGCCGACGGCGAGATCGGCGTGCGCCACGGCGACATCGTCTACCTGACGCCGGACCAGGCCAAGCTGCATCGTTTCGACGCCGCCGGGACGGCGATGTGACCATGCGGCTTCAAGGCAAATCGGCACTGATCACCGGTTCGGCGCGCGGCATCGGCCGTGCCTTCGCCGAGGCCTATGTCGGCGAAGGCGCGATTGTGGCGATCGCCGACATCAACCTCCAAGCCGCCGAGAAGACGGCAGCCGAAATCGGACCGGCCGCCTATGCGGTGCGGCTCGACGTCACCGATCAGGCCTCGATCGATGCGGCGATTGCCGCGGTCGAGAAGAAGGCGGGCGGGCTCGACATCCTGATCAACAACGCCGCTTTGTTCGACATGGGGCCGATCGTCGAGATCAGCCGCGCCAGCTACGACAGGCTGTTCGCGGTCAATGTCGCCGGCACGCTGTTCATGCTGCAGGCGGCCGCCCGCTCGATGATCGCGCGGGGCAAGGGCGGCAGGATCATCAACATGGCGAGCCAGGCGGGAAGGCGTGGCGAGGCGCTGGTCGCGGTCTACTGTGCCACCAAGGCGGCGGTCATTTCGCTCACCCAGTCGGCCGGGCTCGACCTGATCAGGCACGGCATCAACGTCAATGCGATCGCGCCCGGCGTCGTCGATGGCGAGCACTGGGATCATGTCGATTCGCTGTTCGCCCGATACGAGAACCGGCCGAAGGGCGAGAAGAAGAAGCTGGTCGGCGAGAGTGTTCCTTTCGGCCGCATGGGCCGCGCCGAGGACCTCACCGGCATGGCGGTGTTCCTGGCCAGTGCCGAGGCCGAATACATCGTCGCCCAGACCTACAATGTCGATGGCGGCCAGTGGATGAGTTGAGGATAGCGCTCCTCTCCCCGTTCACGGGAAGAGGATGCCGGCAGGCAGGTGAGGGGCAGCACCGTCCCGGCAAAAGCTGGCGCCGCCCCTCATCCGACCCTTCGGGCCACCTTCTCCCCGTGAACGGGAGAAGGAAACGGCCTCTACGAAAGGCGTTTTGACATGACGACAAAACTCTCGCTCGCCAATCTCAGCAAGCTGCCGAAGGGCGTTGCGGTGCCAGCCTACGGTCGCGCGGCGCTGAAGGCCGGCATCGTGCATTTCGGCGTCGGCAATTTCCACCGCGCGCATCAGGCCGTCTATCTCGACGATCTGTTCAATGCCGGCGAGGGTCGCGACTGGGCGCTGGTCGGTGCAGGGGTGTTCGAGGGCGAGAAGGCCGGCCGCGCCAGGCTCGCCGAACAGGACTGGCTGACCACCGTGGTCGAGCAGGACGAGGGCCATATGGCGGCCCGCGTCACCGGCGCGATGATCGACTATCTGGTGCCTGGCGATACGGCGGCGATCATCGACAGGCTGGCCGATCCGGCGATCCGCATCGTCTCCTTGACCATCACCGAAGGCGGCTATTTCATCGACCCGGCCTCGGGCTATTTCAATCCCGAGCATCCCGACATCGTCGCCGACGCCAACGATCCGGAGCATCCAAAAACCGTGTTCGGCCTCATCCTGGCCGGACTGGCGCGCCGGCGCGGGGCGCGCGTGGCGCCCTTCACGGTGATGTCCTGCGACAACATCCCCCACAACGGCCGCGTCACCTCCGACGGCGTCATCGGCCTTGCCCGGCTGTTCGACCGCGATCTCGCGATCTGGGTAGCCGGCAATGTCGCCTTCCCGAACGGCATGGTCGACCGCATCACGCCCGCCACCGGCGACCGCGAACGCGGCATCCTGGCCAAGGACTTCGGCGTGGAAGACGCTTGGCCGGTGTTCTGCGAACCGTTCCGGCAATGGGTGCTGGAGGACAAGTTCCCGACCGGTCGCCCGGCGCTGGAAAAGGTCGGCGTGCAGTTCGTGCCCGACGTCTCGCCCTATGAGCTGATGAAGATCCGCATCCTCAATGGCGGCCATGCCACCATCGCTTATCCGGCCGGGCTGATGGACATCCATTTCGTGCATGAGGCGATGCAGGAACCGCTGGTGCGCGGCTTCCTGGCCAAGCTTGAGCACGAGGAGATCATCCCGACCGTGCCGCCGGTGCCGAACACCGATCTTGAGGATTATTACCGGCTGATCGAGCGCCGTTTCTCCAACCCCAAGATCGGCGACACGGTGCGCCGGCTCTGCCTTGACGGCTCGAACCGGCAGCCGAAATTCATCATCCCGACCATCGCCGACCGGCTGAAGGCAGGCGCCGGTGTGACCGGTCTGGCGCTCGAATCCGCGTTCTGGTGCCGCTACTGTTTCGGCACCACGGACAGCGGCGCGGTGATCGAAGCCAACGACCCGAACTGGGACCGCATGCAGGCCACGGCCCGGGCCGCGAAAACCGACCCGCTGGCCTGGCTCGCCATGGAGGATATCTATGGCGACGTCGGCAAGGCGCCGGCCTTCGCCGGCGCCTTCTCCCATGCGCTGAACACGGTCTGGGGCGTGGGCGCCCGCGAAACGCTGACATGGTACCTGGCCGGCTCGCTCTGAGCCGGCGGCCCGCATAACGCGGACGGTAGCGCGGGGCAAAACGCGCATATAGAGTGCGCCCATGCTCCATGCCGCTGCTCCTTCCTTGCCCCTCTTGCCACAGCCGGAACGGGCCTGGGGAGCGGGAGCTATCCGTCTCGATGCCTCGCCCCTGACAGCCAGTCGGACGCAGCCCCGCTGATGCCGGCCTGTCTCGCAGCCATCGATGTCGGCACCGGCAGCGCCCGCGCCGGTATTTTCGATCGTCATGGCACGCTGCTCGGCCGCGCCGAGCGGCCGATCGCCATGAACCAGGCGACCGCCGGCCATTACGAGCAGGATTCGGAAAACATCTGGGCAGCCGCCTGCGAGGCCATGCGCGCCGCGCGCTCGCTCGCCAATGTGGCGGCAGAAGATGTCGTCGGCATCTCCTTCGACGCCACCTGTTCCACCGTGTTCCGTGGCCGCAACGGCGAACAGGTCGGCGTCTCGCTCAAGGGCGAAGACCAGGTTGGCGCTGCGCCCAAAGGCGAAGACCAGGTTGGCGCCGCGCCCAAAGGCGGCGACCGCTGGGACACGATCGTGTGGATGGACCACCGCGCGCTGGCCGAGGCCGACGAATGCACGGCTACGCGCCATCGGGTGCTCGACCATGTCGGCGGCGTGATGTCGCCCGAGATGACGACGCCGAAGCTGATGTGGGTGAAACGGCATCTGCCGGCGGCGTGGGCCCGCATCGGCCAGATCTTCGACCTCGCCGATTTCCTGACCCACCGGGCCTGCGGCTCGCTCGCCCGCTCGCAATGCACGCTCACCGCGAAATGGACCTATCTGGCGCATGAGCCGTCCGGCTGGCGCCCGGATTTCTTCGAGGCCGTCGGGCTGGGCGATATTTTCGAACACGGCGCGCTGCCGGAGCGGGCGAGCCCGGTCGGCGCCGATCTCGGCCCGCTGACGCCTCAGGCGGCTGAAGCGCTCGGCCTTTCCACAAGCTGCCGCGTCGGCGCCGGGCTGATCGACGCCTTCGCCGGCACGCTCGGCGTCATCGGCGGCCTGTCCGATCTCGACCGGCATCTGGCGCTGGTCGCCGGCACGTCGAGCTGCGTCATGGCGATGTCGGCCGAGCCGCGCGGTTTCGCCGGCGTCTGGGGCCCGTATCTCGCCGTCGCGCTCCCCGCGCTCTGGCTGAGCGAGGGCGGACAATCCGCCACTGGTGCGCTGCTCGACCATCTGATCCGCTGGCGCGGCGGCGAGCCGGACGCGGCAACGCACCGGCGCATCGTCGAGCGGGTGATGGAGCTGAGAGCCGAACACGGCCTCGATCTGGCCGGCCGGCTGCACGTTCTGCCGGATTTCCACGGCAATCGTTCACCATTGGCCGACCCGCATGCGCTGGGTGTCATCAGCGGGCTGACGCTGGACACCTCCTTCGACAGCCTGTGCCAGCTTTATTGGCGGAGTTCCGTCGCCATCGCGCTCGGCATCCGCCATGTGCTGGAGACGCTGAATGCCAATGGCTATGTCATCGACACGCTGCATGTCACCGGCGGCCACACCCGCAACCCGCTCCTGATGGAGCTTTATGCCGACGCCATCGGCTGCGCGGTGGTCGAGCCGCCGGCGGGCGACCCGACGCTGCTCGGCACCGCGATGGTCGCGGCCGCGGCGGCCGGACTGCACCCGACGCTGACCGAGGCCTGCGCCGCCATGCATCAGCCCGGCCGGCAGCGACTGCCGAACCCGGCAGCCCGCGACCGCTTCGACCGCGACTATCGCGTCTTCCTGGAAATGCACCGCCAGCGTCGGGCGCTGGATGCGCTGATCTAGCGCCCGACGCCGGGCTCCGACCCTAGCGGCGGGCGGCAAGGCTCCGGGGCTGCGGCTGGTCGAAATCGAACGGGAACAGCCCGGTGATCGCCTCCTCGATGGCGGCTTCCGTTTCCGGCAGGGCCGGCGTCAGCGGCAGCCGCACCTCGGGGCTCAGGCCCAGCAGGCGGTGCATGGCGTATTTCACCGGAACCGGGTTGGTCTCGCACTCCAGCGCTGCGACCAGCGGTTCCAGCCGGCGCTGGATCGTGCGCGCCGAAAGCTGGTCGCCCTGGCGGCAGGCGCGATGCATGTCGGCGCACAGCCGTGGCGCCATATTGGCCACGACCGAGATCGTGCCCACGCCGCCCGCGCTGTTGAAGGCGAGCGCCGTGGCGTCATGCCCCGAAAACTGCAGGAAATCCTGGCCGGCCAGCTTCGTCGTGCGTTCGACGCGGCTAAGGTCGCCGGTGGCGTCCTTGATGCCGATGATGGCCGGGAAGGCGGCAAGCCTGCGCACTGTGTCGGGCAACAGGTCGACACCGGTGCGGCATGGCACATTGTAGAGAATGATCGGGATGGTCGTCGCCTGCGCGATGGTGGCGAAGTGGCGGTAGAGACCCTCCTGGCTCGGTCTGTTGTAATAGGGCGTGACGATGAGCGCCGCATCCGCGCCGCATTCGGCGGCGGCGAGCGTCGACAGGATCGTTTCCAGCGTGCTGTTCGAGCCGGTACCGGCGATGACCGGTACTTTGCCGGCAACAATTTCCACCGCGCGGCGCGTCACCGCGAGGTGCTCGTCCGGCGTCAGCGTCGGCGCCTCGCCGGTGGTGCCGCAGACCGCGATGCCGTCTATGCCCTGGTCGAGCTGCCAGCGAATGAGGAAATCGAGACCGGCCATGTCGACCGCTCCCTTGCGGAACGGTGTCGGCAGGGCCGAGATGGCGCCCTTGAAGCGCGTTCTGTCGATATCGGCAACCATGGTGGTGAACCTCTTTTCTCAAAGCCCGTTCCGGACTTCGCCGGCGGGTGCCCGCGGGGCACTTGCGCGGCCGGCGGGATGCGTCCGGGAACGTGGCGGCATGTGAACGATGCCGGCCGGCGCGGAGGCCGACCGGTTTTCAGGGTCAGTTGAAAAGCGAAAGCCGCGCATCGTCGGGCGCCAGGCTGACGCAGCCGGCCCTGTGGTCGCTTTCCGTCTCCGCGAAATGGATGGCCGAAGCCTTGTCGGCGAAAACACCGCCGGTGGAGCCGCGTTCGTCGCGGGCGATCCAGCGTCCTTCATGGTCGCGGCCCACCAGGAAACGGTGGCTCGTAGAAGGAGGCTCCGAAATCAGGGAATTGCGCATGGGTGTCTTCCTTGCCGCTAACGATCAGGCGACGAGATGCTGGAAAGTGGTGATGGCGGCGAAGAAGATGCCGACCACCAGGAAAAGCCGGGCAAACATCAGCGGCTCGGTGACTTCGCCTGCGCGCCGGTTGTCGTTCAGCGCGCGCGCCGTGCGGGCCAGCGCCTGCGGATGGTGGCTGCCTCTATAGGTGTGGAACCTGTGCATGTCTTTTTCCTTTCGTGCATCGCCGCAGGCCTGAGCCGGGCGGTTGCAGCCGGAAAATAGGAGCCCCGACATAAGGGTTCGAGTGAGAAGGCCGCGTCAAAAAATAAGGAATTCATAAGGATAGGGCCGGGCGGCGAGCGTCCAATGCCAATCAATTAATTGAGCGCTCGCGCGCAAAATACGGCATTTGCCGTATTTACCGCGGCCGCCACATCGTGAAGTTCGCTGGAATTTGGTGGACGTATCGCGGGGCTTCGATGGGGTGGCGGGGAAACGATCGCGCGCGCGGCGCTATGCCCGCCGGGCTGGCAATCGTGTTCGGCACGGCGCTGTTCGTCCTCGCGGCGCTTGTGTCGTCCACGACGGCCCAGGCCGGAACGCCCACGACAACCACGTTCTTAGTGTCGCCCAATCCAGCCGCGGAGGGAGGTACTGTTAATTTTAGTGTTGCCGTCAGAAACGCGGGTCTTGGTCCAACGCCGACTGGACTGGTGAACGTGAAAGTAAATGGGGGGTCGGCCATCACCGTCGTCCTGGCTTCCGACGGAACGAGTTCGTGGAGTTCGGGCTCAATGGCTGCGGGCGCTTATCTGATCGATGCCCAATATCCCGGCGATGCGAACAACGATCCAAGCACATCGGCTTCGATTACACTGGTCGTCAAGACGCCCATCACCATCAACCCCGCCACCTTGCCGGTCCCCGCCGTCGGCGTGGCCTACAGCACGACATTCACCGCTTCCGGGGGGACAGGATCTTCTACGTTTTCCACAACCGGCGCTATTCCGGCGGGCATGTCCCTTAGCGCCAACGGCGTATTATCCGGCACGCCGACGCAGGCCGGACCCAACAATTTTACCATCAAGGCGACAGACGCCAGCGGTTGGTCTGGCGAACAGGGCTATACGCTGGTCGTGAACTCGACGCTCACGATCACGACTGCCAGCTTGCCGCAAGCCAGGGTAGCGGATACCTACACACAGTCCCTGTCCGCGTCGGGCGGAATCGCGCCCTACAGCTACACGATAACGTCAGGTTCCCTGCCTGCCGGTTTGGGATTGGCTGCGGACGGCACGATTTCCGGCACGCCTACGCAGGCCGGTGCTTTCAACGTCAACGTTATGGTGACGGATTCAGTCGGACAACAGGCATCGGCTTCAGCTCAACTCTCCTTGGCCGTGCAGGCGCCATCCCTTGCCATCACGCCTCCCACCCTGCCA
Organism: Mesorhizobium sp. YL-MeA3-2017; assembly: GCF_030814575.1. Lineage (NCBI taxonomy): Bacteria > Pseudomonadati > Pseudomonadota > Alphaproteobacteria > Hyphomicrobiales > Phyllobacteriaceae > Mesorhizobium > Mesorhizobium sp. YL-MeA3-2017. The sequence goes on from NZ_JAUSVH010000001.1 coordinate 3,599,706, forward strand.
GCCCCCGTCCTCGGATCGGCTTACAGCCAGACCGTGGTCGCATCGGGCGGCACAGCGCCATACTCCTATGCGATAACGTCAGGCGCTTTCCCCGCCGGTTTGAGTCTCAATCCAACGACGGGCGAGATCTCCGGCACGGCGATAGAAGCGGGCGGCTTCAGTTTCACGGTCGCCGCGAGGGACAGTTCCACGGGCGTCGGTGCTCCGTTTATGGCCAGCCAAGGCTACACCTTCACAATTACTGCCCCAACAATCTCGCTCACCCCGAACCGCCTTCTCGATCCGGCAGTGGGGGTGCCTTATGCCCAGAAAGTGACCGCCTCGGGAGGCTCGGGGTCCTATACCTATTCGGTCTTCGGTGCCTGGCCTGGCGGGTTGACGCTTTCGCCCGACGGCAACATCACCGGCACGCCAACGCAAGCGGGCATGTTCCGTTTCACGATCACCGCGACCGATCGCAGCGGCGGTTTCTCCGGCGGCCAGATGTATGAAATCACAATTGGCTCGCCAACGATCACCGTTGCCGGAAATCCATCCGACGCCACCGGCGGGGTGCCTTACACCGGCAAAGTGACCGCTTCCGGAGGGACCGGGCCGTACAGGTTTGAAATCTTGACCGGCGCCCTGCCGTCCGGGCTGACACTGGACCCCGGCGGCACGATCTCAGGTACACCGAGTGTCTCCGGCAGCTTCGACTTCACCGTCAAGGCCACCGACGATTCGACGGGAACGGGCGCCCCCTTCTTCGGCACCAAACAGATGACGCTGAAGGTGGCAGCCCCGGGAATCGCGATCGGGCCAAGCAGCCTGCCGAACGCGACCGGCGGCGTCGTCTACAGCCAGGCGTTGGACGCGTCTGGCGGCGTCGGCCCCTACAGCTTCTCCGTCTTGTCGGGCGCCATGCCCGCCGGCATCAACCTGAGCACCAAAGGTGTGGTTTCCGGTACGCCGACGGTGTCGGGATCGTTCGATCTCACCGTCCGGGCGGCCGACAAGTTCGGCTTCACGGGCGATCAAAAATACACGCTGGTTGTCGCCGCGCCGGAAATCAGGCTCACGCCGGCTTCGCTCCCCGCCGGGGTGGGGGGCGATGCCTATGCGCAGGTGCTGAACGCCACGGGCGGCACCGGCCCCTACAGCTTCGCCGTCAGCGACGGCGCGCTGCCCTCGGGCTTGACGTTGAATACCGACGGCACGCTGTCGGGCACGCCGGCGCAAGCCGGCAGTTTCGCCGTCACGGTGACCGCCACCGACGCGCATGGCTTCGCGGGAACGCAGGCCTATGCACTCGCCATCTCCGCCCCGCTTCCTGTGGCGAAGAATATCAGCGTGGATGTCCTGGCCGGAACCTCGGCGAGGATAAACCTGACGGCCGGCGCGACAGGCGGACCGTTCACGACGGCATCGGTCGTCAGCCCACCTGCCGCTGAGCACGGCAGGGCGTCGATCGAGGGCAATGGCGGCAACTACGAACTGGTCTTCGCTTCCGCCGCCACCGCGTCCGGCAAGGTGGCGATTTCCTACACGGTGTCGAACAAATGGGGCGCTTCGGCGCCCGCGACCATCACCTTCAACGTCGCTGCCCGGCCCGACCCGGCGCGGGACCCGGAAGTGACCGGCCTTATCGCAGCGCAGATAGAATCGGCGAACCGCTTTGCCGCGGCGCAAATCCGCAATTTCAACGGGCGGCTGGAGCAGCTGCACAGCGAAAGCGAGCGGCAGGCCGGTTCGGTCAATATCCAGCTGGGTCTCAGCGAGAAGACCAATGCGCGCAAGCCGCTCTCCTATGCCGAGGACGAGCGCGGCACGGCGCGGTCCGGCACCACGCTCGGCTTTCCGATGGACAGGCTTTCGGGCGAGCCGGCCGCGAACGCTGCGCCGAAGGCCATGGCGTTCTGGGCCGGCGGCTTCGTCAATTTCGGCCAGCGCGACAATGGCGGCATCGACATCAAGAACACGCTGGCTGGCGTCAGCGGCGGCGTCGATTATCGCTTCTCGCCGCGCTTTGTCGGTGGCATCGGTTTCGGTTATGGCCGCGACATCGCCGACATTGGCGAAAACGGCACGAGAAGCCAGGCGCAGGCGATCAGCATCGCCGCCTATGGCAGCTACAATCCCGTCGCCAATGTCTTCGTCGACGGCCTGCTCGGCTACAGCCGGCTCGATTTCGACAGCCGCCGCTTCGTGACGAACGGAGGTGGTTTCGCTGAAGGCGGCCGCGACGGCCAGCAGCTGTTCGGCTCGCTCACCACGGCCTACGAACACCGCCAGGATGGCCGGTTGCTGTCGCCCTATGGCAGGCTCGAAGCGTCATGGTCGCGGTTGGATGCCTACACCGAGACAGGCGCCGGTCCCTACAATCTGACCTATGGCGCGCAATCGCTGTCGACGGTGGCCGGCGTGCTGGGCCTGCGGGCCGAATATGCGATGCCGATGGCCTGGGGCGTGTTCACGCCAAAGGCGCGGCTTGAATACACGCATGATTTCAGCGGCTCCAGCCGCGCCTCGATGGGTTATGCCGACCTCGGCAACGGCTTGCCTTATGGCTTCGACGTCAAGGCCGAAAGCCGCGACTATCTCGGGCTGGGACTGGGCTTCGAGGCCAGTATCGCCAATGGCTGGCTGTTCGGCTTCGACTACAGCACCGCGCGCGGCACCGGCGGCAATGCGCAGGACCACACCATGGCGGTGAAAATCGGCGCGCGGTGGTGAGCCACAGCCGTGGTGGGGTCACGCGCTATGCCGACGCAACGATTGCGGCGAGATTGTCGTTGAGTTTCCTGGCCGCGGCGCGGAAATCGGCCAGCCGGGAGGCCATGGCTTCATCCAAGGTTGCGGCGGCGGATGCGCCCATCGCCCGTTCGAGGCTTTCCTTGTATTCGGGGATCGCCGCCCAGTCGGCCACCGTCGTGTCCATCACCTCGAGATGATACTGGAAACCATAGGCGTGGCGGCCCCAGCGGATGGCCTGCGTGGCGCAGGCGGCGTTGGCGCCGAGGATTTCCGCGCCCTGCGGCGGCTTCGAGATCTCGGCGCCATGCCATTGCAGGCATTCGACGGTCGGTCCCAATCCGGCAAAGATCGGATCGGCCCGCCCGGCATCGGTGAGCCCGACCGTCGTCAGTCCGACTTCCGGCGTCTTCATCGGCCCGACGGTGCCGCCGAGCGCGGCGCCCAGCAATTGGTGGCCGAGGCAGATGCCGAGATAAGGACGCTTGAGCTCCATCACCCAGCGGCGGATCGCGGCCTTCTCCGCCACCAGCCATGGATGGGTCGCTTCCTGCCACACGTCCATCGGCCCGCCGAACACGGCGAGAAGGTCGAACCCGTCGAAGGAGGGGATCGCCTCGCCGGCATCCAGCTCCACCGGCACCCATTCATGCCCCTGTTCCGCCCAGAATTCGCGAAAAATACCGGGATGCTCGACATCGACATGCTGGAAGACGAGAATGCGCATGATCGTTTCCCTATGGCCTGGAGGCCTGTTGAAAAGAAGCCGGGTCGACGGAGCCAATAAACATGGAGGCGCCGGGTTCCCAATGATCCAGATCGGATGTTTTGGCGTAACAACCGCAAGGTGCACCGCGCGGCGCGGCGGCGGTTTTGTTGACAAGCTCCGGCCGTTTCCGGCAAGAGCCGGCAAATCAGCCACTGGACTTCGTTCATGACCAATGTCGCCCTGACCGGACTTGCCCGCGATCTCGCCCGGCGCGCCGCCGACAACAAGCCGGTCCGCATCGGCGTCATCGGCTCCGGCGAAATGGGCACGGATCTGGTCACCCAGGGCATGCTGATGCCGGGCATCGAGATTTGCGCCATCTCGACGCGGCGCCCGCACACCGCGCGCGACGCCATCCGCATCGCTTATGGCGACGAGGCGATGGCGTGCGAGGCTGACACCCAGTCGAAGGTGACCGCCGCCATCGAGGCCGGCAAGATCGCCATCACCTCCAATGAGATGCTGGTCACCAACCCGCTGGTCGACGTGGTGATCGACGCCACCGGCAAGCCCGGCGTCGCCGCAGATTTCTGCTTGTCGGCGATGGAGCACGGCAAGCACCTGGTGATGATGAATGTCGAGGCCGACGTCACCATCGGCTGCCTCTTGAAGCGGGAGGCCGACCGGCTGGGCGTCGTCTATTCGCTGGGCGCCGGCGACGAGCCATCCTCCTGCATGGAACTGATCGAATTCGTCTCGGCGCTCGGCTGCACGGTGGTGGCGGCCGGCAAGGGCAAGAACAATCCACTCAACCACGACGCCGTGCCCGACGACTATCGCGCCGAAGCCGAACGCCGCAACATGAACCCGCGCATGCTGGTCGAGTTCGTCGACGGTTCCAAGACCATGGTCGAGATGTGCGCCATCGCCAATGCCACCGGCCTGGTGCCGGACCGACCCGGCATGCATGGCCCGGCCGCGCATCGCGACGAACTGGCGAAGGTGCTGATCCCGCGCGCCGACGGCGGCGTGCTGTCGAAGAAGGGCGTGGTCGACTACACGATCGGCAAGGGCGTGGCGCCCGGCGTCTTCGTCATCGTTGAGGCGACGCATCCGCGCATCATCGAGCGGCTGGACGATCTGCATGTCGGCAAGGGGCCGTATTACGGACTGTTCAGGCCCTATCACCTGACCTCGCTGGAGGTGCCGCTGACGGCGGCGCGCATCATGCTTTACGGCAAGCCCGACATGGTGCCGCTGCCGAGACCTGTGGCCGAAGTCTGCGCGGTTGCCAAGCGCGACCTCGCCGCCGGCGAGACCTTCGATGCGATCGGCGAAACCTGCTACCGCTCCTGGACGATGACGGTGGAGGACGCCCGGGCGCAGCGCGCGCTTCCCGTCGGGCTGCTTGAGGGCGGCAAGGTGCTGAAGGCCGTGAAGAAGGGCGAATTGATCACCGCCGGCAACGCCGCGCCGGACACCTCGACGCGGCTCTACGCGCTGCGCCAGCGGCAGGACGAGATGCTCTACGGGGCGGGCTAGTTTTTCTACTTGCCGAGTTCGACCGACCTCGCCCGCGCCGCTTCCACGGCCTCGGTGACAAGCGTCTTCAGCCGGTCGCCACCCATCAAAACGCCAAGTGCCGCCGCCGTGGTGCCGTTCGGGCTGGTCACCTGCTGGCGCAAAAGGCCGGGGTCTTCCTTGCTTTCGGCCGCCAGCGAGGCGGCGCCATAGACGGTCTGCATGGCGAGCAGCCGGGCCGTTTCCGCCGGCAGGCCGGCCTGTTCGGCGGCCGCCGTCAGGCACTCGATGAAGTGGAAGATATAGGCCGGGCCGGAACCCGAAACCGCGGTCACCGCATCCATCAGCCCCTCGTCGTCGATGGTGGCGACGGCGCCGCTGGCCGAGAGCAGATCGGCCACAGTGGTGCGTGTCGCTTCGGAAACCAGGCTGTTGGAAAACACCACCATCATGCCCTTGCCGATGGCGGCGGGCGTGTTGGGCATGCAGCGCACGATCGGCGTGCGTTCGCCGAGAATGCCGGCGAAGGTGGCGACCGGCGTGCCGGCAGCAACGCTGACGAAGGTGGTCGCGCCATTGCCCAGCCGCTTGTAGGCTTCCGTCACCTCGCGGATCACTTGCGGTTTCACGGCAAGGACAACAAAGGCGGGGGTGGAAGCGGACGGAATGTCGCCGGCATCGGCGGCCACGGCACAGCCCAGCGCTGCCGCGCGGGCCCGCAAGGCCTCGTTCGGTTCGACCACGAACACATCGGCCGGTTTCAGCTTGGCCGATTTCAGCCAGCCGACCAGCATGGCGTAACCCATATTGCCGCAACCGGCCAGAACGAGCTTGATGGTCATGAAAAGCCTCCCGGAAAGCCTTTCCATAGACGCTCGCGCGGCGCGGGGAAAGACCGGACGCCAGGGCGCAATTTTCCGAAATGTGTGTGCCAGCCGCAGGGCCCGATGGCCGGGTTCGGCCAAAACCCGCGCGTATGGGCGCTGTGAAGGGGCATCGGCACCGGCGGCGATTCTTAATTATCGCTTCACCGTCCCTTGTTAATGCTGGGTCCAGGAAAGTAGTGATGCGGCCCTGTTTGTGTCATCGTCCGGCTCTGGCGGTGCCCATGCCGAAGGCAGGGGCCTAGGATGCCTGCGCGAACCATTGCGAAGGCGGGGGTATAGAGTGTCTGCGCGAACCATGGCGAAGGCCTCGATAAAGGGGACGGCAGCGGAGATGCCGGCCGGCGGGAATAGCGGCGTGGGTGAAACAAAATCGATCTTGGGCATTCCGGTCGCGAGTCTCGGTTGGGAAGAGGCGCTGTCGCTTCTGACCGGGCTGGTGCGCGAGAAGCGTTTCACCAAGATCACCTTCCTCAACGCCCACAATGCCAACACCGCCTGCGTCGATCCGGTCTTCGCCCATGCGCTGGACGATTTCATGATCCTTCCGGACGGCGTCGGCGTCGATATCGCTTCCAAGCTGCTTTATGGCGCGCCGTTTCCGGCCAATCTCAACGGCACCGACCTGGTGCCCGGACTTTTGCGGGCAATCGACGAACCGCTGACCGTCGGCTTGCTGGGCGCCACGCGCGAGAATGCCGAAGGCGCCTGCGAGCGGCTGCAGGAGATGGCGCCGCAACACCGCATCGTCGTCGTGCAGGACGGGTTTTTCTCGCCGGCGCAGGAGCCGGAAATCGTCCGCCACCTTGCCGAATTGCGCCCGGACATCCTGCTTGTCGCCATGGGCGTGCCGCGCCAGGAATTGTGGATTTCCCGCAATCTCGACGGGCGCCATTGCACCCTGCCATTCGCCGTCGGCGCGTTGCTCGATTTCATGAGCGGCTCGATGCCGCGCGCGCCGCTATGGGTGCGTCGGGCGCGGCTCGAATGGGTCTACCGGTTGATGCTCGAACCGGGCCGGCTCTGGCGCCGCTACGTCGTCGGCAATCCGCTGTTCCTGTGGCGTGTCATGCGCCAGAAGCTGACCGGCAAGGAAATGCTGGCCAGGCGGCAGCGGCTAGCCGACTGACGGCCGCGGTAACCAATCGACGCGGCCGTCGACGCCGAAGCTTATGGAAAATGAGCGGCGCGTGTCGCCCTCGCAACCGTCGTCGCGCGGCGCGATGGTTGCTCGCCTGTCCGGCGCCGGCATGGGACAGGATTGCGACATCGGTTTCGAGTTTACGGCATTTGACGGCGCTGGCACGGGATTGCGCCAACGATTTTTCGTGAAAATTCCCCTCCGCATACTTTAGCATGGCGAGTGATTTGGATTTCAGGGTGGCTTCATGGCTGACGTGATCGACGGGAAGAAGGTTGCCGAGGAAGTGGTCGGCAAGGTCAAGACTTTGAGCGGCGCGCTGCATGCCAAGGGGGCGAGCAGGCCCGGCCTTGCCGTGGTCATCGTCGGCGAGGATCCGGCCAGCCAGGTCTATGTCTCCTCGAAGTCGCGCACGGCCAAGGAATGCGGATTTCATTCGGTGCAGCACACGCTGCCCGCCGACACCACCGAGGACGAACTGCTCGGCCTGATCCACGACATGAACGCCGATCACGCCATCCACGGCATCCTGGTGCAGCTGCCGCTGCCCAGCCATATCGATGCCGGCAAGGTCATCCAGGCCATCGCGCCGGACAAGGATGTCGACGGTTTCCATTTCGTCAATGTCGGCAAGCTGGGCGCCGGCGAGATGGAAACCGCCTTCGTGCCCTGCACGCCGGCCGGCTCCATGCTCCTGATCGAGCGCGTGCGCGGCAAGGACCTGTCCGGTCTCAACGCCGTGGTCGTCGGCCGCTCCAACATCGTCGGCAAGCCGATGGCCAATCTGCTGCTCGCCGCCAATTGCACGGTCACCGTCGCGCACAGCCGCACCAAGGACCTGCCGGCGCTGGCGCGCACCGCCGACATTCTGGTCGCCGCCGTCGGTCGGCCGGAAATGGTCAAGGGCGATTGGGTCAAGCCGGGCGCCACCGTCATCGATGTCGGCATCAACCGCATCCCCGCGCCCGACAAGGGGCCGGGCAAGTCGCGGCTGGTCGGCGATGTCGCCTATGAGGGTGCGGCCCAGGTCGCCGGTGCCATCACCCCGGTTCCCGGCGGCGTCGGGCCGATGACCATTGCGATGCTGATGGCCAACACGGTCACTTCAGCCTATCTTGCCGCCGGCCTCGACCGGCCATCCTTCTGACCGCCCGCATCGAAAGAGCTCAGCTTTGCCGACGCCTTCAGTTCCTGTAGAACGGCCCATCATGGCGGACGCCGTTCAAGGCGGCAGGCGGTTTGCCTTCCTGCTGGTCGACAAATTTCCAATGTTTTCCGTGGCGGCGGCGATCGATGTCGTCCGCTCGGCCAACCGTCTGGTTGGCCGCGATTTCTATTCCTGGACCACCGTTTCGCCGGACGGCGATGCCGTCACCGCCTCCAACGACCTGCCGCTGAAGGTCGACTATTCGGTTGCCGACATTCCGGCGGTCGACATTCTGTTCGTCTGCGTGGCACTCAATCTCGAATTCCCCGGCAAGTCGAAGGTGCTCGGCGCCCTGCGCGCCTGGGGCCGGCGCGGCGGCGCGCTCGGCGCGCTGTCGGTGGGCTCCTTCGTGCTGGCCGAGGCCGGCCAGCTGGAAGGCCACCGCTGCACCATCCATTGGGAAAATCGCGCCGGTTTCATGGAGCGTTTCCCTGACATCGAATGCACCGGCAACGTCTTCGAGATCGACCGCAAGCGCTATACGTCGGCCGGCGGCACGACCTCGATCGACCTGATGCTGGAGATCGTGCGCGGCGATTTCGGCACCAACATCGCCAATGCGGTCGCCAACCAGTTCCAGCACGAGCGCATCCGCTCTGCCGGCGACCGCCAGCGTGTCGGCCCCGAACGCGATCTCACCGGCAAGTCGGAGAAGCTGCGCAAGATCGTCGAACTGATGGCCGATCATCTCGACGAACCCCTGTCGGCGGTCCAGCTCGCCAAGTCGGCCGGGCTCTCGGTCAGGCAGGTGGAGCGGCTGTTCCTGCGGCATCTCACCATGACGCCGGGGCGCTATTACATGCGGCTGAGACTCGAGCGGGCGCGCGAATTGCTGCGCCAGACCAACATGCCGATCCTCGACGTGGCGATCGCCACCGGCTTCACCTCGCATTCCTATTTCGCCCAGAGCTACCGGCTGCAGTTCGGCCGCCCGCCGAGCGAGGAACGCCGCACCGCCTATTGAAGCCAGTCCGTCGCTTGCCACGATGGCGCGGGTCACATAGCTTCCGCGCATCCATGCCTGTCGATTGGTCCCGAATCTTCCTGGAGTTTGCCTGATGCCTGTTCTTGCGCGGGTCGCCGTCGCGGCGATCGTGCTTTCATGGTCGACGGCAATCGCCGCCGCCGCCGATCGCACCATCGTCATCCTTGACGCGTCGGGTTCGATGTGGGGGCAGATCGACGGCAAGCCCAAGCAGGAGATCGCCCGCCAGTCGCTGCGCGGCGTCCTGCAATCCTTGCCCGCCGACAAGGAAATCGGCTTCATGGCCTATGGCCACCGCGACAAGGCGAGCTGCAAGGACATCGAGCTGATCGTACCGCCGGCGGCGGGCACGGCGAACGCCATCCTGAGCGCGGCCGATAATCTGAAATTCCTCGGCAAGACGCCGCTCGCCGCCGCCGTCAAGCAGGCGGCCGAGGCGTTGCGCTACACCGAAGGCACGTCCAAGGTGGTGGTCATCACCGACGGGCTGGAGAGCTGCGGCGGCGATCCCTGCGCGCTCGGCAAGGAGTTGAAGGCGGCCGGCACCGGTTTCGTCGCTGATGTCGTCGGTTTCGGCCTCAATGCCAATGAGGGCCGGGAGGTCGCCTGTCTGGCCGAGGCCACCGGCGGCAAATACATCCAGGCTTCCGACGAGAAGGGATTGCGCGAGGCGCTGACGGCAACGGTCGCGGCACCCGCTCCCGCTCCGGCGTCGACCTCTGCCCCAGCCCCGGCCGTTGCCGAGACGACACCCGCGACCACGCCGGCACCTCAGGCGCCGGCGGAGACACAGAAACCCGGGGTCAACTTCCAGCCGACGGTGACGCTCACCCAGGGCGGCGCGCCGGTGAAGGGCAGCAATATCTGGGAGATCTACAAGGCCGGCGCCGACGGCAGCCGCGGCTCCTATCTCGATACGCAATATGGCGACTATGCCGGCACGCTGGCGCCCGGCGCCTATGTCGTCGTGGCGCGGCTTGGCGAAGCGCGGGCCGAGCAGAAGCTGACGGTCGTTGCCGGCGAGACCTACAAACCGGCCTTCGTGCTTAATGCCGGCACGTTGCGCGTCCATCCGCGCCCGAGCGCCGGCGCCGAGGTCGATCCCGTCGCCCATATCGAGGTGAGCTATCCCGGCGATCGCGCCACCACCTATGGCGACGCGACCTTGGTGCTGCCGGCTGGCGAGCAGACGGTGACCGTCTCGATCGGCAGCGGCAAGAAGACGGAGACCGTGCAGCTCGCCGCCGGCCAGACGCTCGACAAGGACATCATCGTCGGCGTCGGCAGGGCGACGCTCAATGCCTATTACGCCGAGGGTGGCGACAAGGTGGACGGCAACGCCGTCTCGTTCCGGATCGTCAAGGCCGAGAAGAAGGCCGACGGTTCGCGCGAGGACATCGAGCGCGCCTATGGCGCCGGCGCGAAATTCGACCTGCCGCCCGCCGACTATGTCGCCATCGCCAACGCCGACCTCGCCAGCGCCGAGCAGCCTTTCACCGTCAAGGTGGGCGAGGCCAACAATATCAAGATCAATCTCAATGCCGGCGTTCTTATCATCAGCGCGCCGGGTGCCGACACGACGGAACTGTTCGCCAGGGATGCGCAGGGCAACCGCAAGTCGTTGGGGCTGGATTACGGCGACAAGCGCCAGGAGGCGGTGCCGGCCGGCGATTACATCGTCGTGCGCAACCTGCCCGACGACGGCGGTTCGAAGGAGATGCCGGTGACGGTGAAGCCCGGCGGCCGCACCGAGATCACTGTGCAGTAGGGACGGGCTTGGCCTCTATCTCCCCGCAAGGGGAGAAAGAGGCGCCGCCTAACTCACCCAAATGCACTGGCGCCATGGTCGGCGCGGGTGGCCATCTGGCGGAAGCCGGCAAACAATTCGCGGCCGAGGCCGAACTCGTGCTCCGACAGGTCGGCTGAAGCGGCCGGCCGCACCGCGAATTCACCGGCCTCCACCAGCACTTCCAGCGTGCCGGCATCGGCGTCGAGACGGACGATGTCGCCATCGTGCACGCGCGCGATCGGACCGTCTTCCAGCGCTTCCGGCGTCACATGGATCGCCGCCGGCACCTTGCCGGAGGCACCCGACATGCGCCCGTCGGTCACCAGCGCCACGCGCTGGCCGCGATCCTGCAGGATGCCCAGCACCGTCGTCAGCTTGTGCAGTTCCGGCATGCCATTGGCCTTCGGCCCCTGGAAGCGGATGACGGCGATGAAATCGCCGGTCAGTTCGCCGGCCTTGAAGGCATCGCTCAGCCCCTGCTGGCTGTGGAACACTTTCGCCGGCGCCTCGATGACGCGCCGCTCCGGCTTCACCGCCGAGGTCTTGATGATGGCGTGGCCGAGATTGCCGCTCAGCACCTTGAGGCCGCCGGTCGGCTGGAAAGCCTGCTTCACCGGCGCAAGCACCTTTGCGTCGCCGCTTGTTGCGGGCGCCGCCTCGCGCACCACCTGGCCGTCGGCGCCAAGCTTGGCCTCGACCGCATAGGGACGCAGGCCCTCGCCCCACACCGTCTGCACGTCCTCGTGCAGCAGGCCGGCGTCGAGCAACTCGCGGATCATGAAGCCAAGACCGCCAGCGGCGTGGAAATGGTTCACGTCGGAGAGCCCGTTCGGATAGACGCGCGCCAAAAGCGGCACGGCTTCCGAGAGATCGGAAATATCCTGCCAGGTCAGCTTGATGCCGGCCGCCGCCGCCATCGCGATCAGATGGATGGTGTGGTTGGTCGAGCCGCCGGTGGCGTGCAGGCCGACGACGCCGTTGACGAAGGAGCGCTCGTCGATCATGCGCCCGACCGGCGTATAGGCATTGCCCATGGCGGTGAGGCTGAGCGCGCGCTTGGCGGCTTCGCGGGTCAGCGCGTCGCGCAGCGGCGTGCCGGGATTGACGAAGGAAGCGCCCGGCGTGTGCAGGCCCATGATCTCCATCAGCATCTGGTTGGAGTTGGCGGTGCCGTAGAAGGTGCAGGTGCCGGGGCCGTGATAGGATTTGGATTCGGCTTCGAGCAGTTCGGCGCGGCCGCATTTGCCCTCGGCGTAGAGCTGGCGCACGCGCGCCTTCTCGTCATTGGGAATGCCGGAGGTCATCGGCCCGGCGGGAATGAACACCGCCGGCAGATGGCCGAAGGTGAGTGCCGCGATCACCAGCCCCGGCACGATCTTGTCGCAGACGCCGAGATAGACGGCGGCGTCGAACATGTTGTGCGAAAGCCCGATGGCCGCCGCCATGGCGATGACGTCGCGCGAGAACAGCGACAGTTCCATGCCGGGCTGGCCCTGGGTGACGCCGTCGCACATCGCCGGCACGCCACCCGCCACCTGCGCGATGCCGCCGGCTTCCGCCGCCGCCTGCTTGATCAGCTGCGGGAAGGTCTCGAACGGCTGATGCGCCGACAGCATGTCGTTGTAGGAGGTGATGATGCCGAGGTTCGGCACGCGGTCGGCGCCGAGCGCCACCTTTTCCGAAGGGCTGCAGACGGCAAAGCCGTGGGCAAGGTTGCCGCAGGACAGCACGGCCCGGTTGGCGGCGCGGCCGGAGGCTTCGCCGATGCGGCTAAGATAGATGTCGCGGCTGGCGCGCGAGCGCTCGCGAATCCGCTGGGTGATGGCTTCGATGTCTTTCCTGGCGGTCATGGCGTTCAATCCTGTTCGAACGAGGTCCCGGAGCGCGGCCTCCCTCCGGCCGGGACCGACGGCTTGGCTGCTTACGGCGCCCAGTAGATCTCCGCGGGCACGGGGGCGGCGTCGAGCACCGCGCGGATCGGCTTTTTCGGGCCGGGTCCCATCGCCTCGTCGAAGGCAGCGCGCTTTTCGGCGCCCTCGATGTGCACGGCGACGAAATCCGCTTCCAGGATGCGCGCCGCCGAAAGCGTCAGCCTCGGCTCGCCGGCGCTCACCGCATGCACCGGCAGCACGATGCGCGGCGAGGCGGGATCGAGCAGCGTCGGCAGCGTGTCGGCGTCGGGGAAGAAGGATGCGGTATGGCCATCGCCGCCCATGCCGAGAATGGCGACGTCGAGCGGCCAGGGCAGCGCCTTCAGCTCCTCATTGTCGGCACGCGCGGCATCCTCGATGCTGGCCGCCTCATGATAGAGCGGCACGAAACGCGCGGCGGCTGCCGCGTTCTGCAAGAGGTTCGCCGCCACCAGCCCGGCATTCGAGCGCGGCGAGGAGGCCGGCACGAAGCGTTCGTCGATCAGCGTCACGATGACCTTGTTCCAGGCGATCTGTTCCCGCGACAGTGCGGCGAAGAACTTCGCCGGCGTCGTGCCGCCGGAAACGGCCAGCAAGGCGGTGCCACGCCGTTCGACCGACCGGGCGAGCAGGGCGGCAACCTTGCCGGAAAGCGCGAAAGCCAGGGCCGCGCGGTCGTCGAATTCGTTCCAATGGTAAGCCATGGCTATCAGTTGCTCTCGTGCCAGGTGCGGCCGTCGCGCTCGATCAGCGCGATCGAGGCCGACGGTCCCCAGGTGCCGGCGGTATAACCCTGGGCGTCCTGCTTGGCGTTTTCCCAGGCGTTCTGGATCGGGTCGATCCACTTCCATGCCGCCTCGACCTCGTCGCGGCGCATGAACAGCGTCTGGTTGCCGCGGATCACGTCCATGATCAGGCGCTCATAGGCGTCCGGCGCGCGGCTTTGGAACTGCTGCGCGAAGCTCATGTCGAGCGAAATCTGGCGCAGCCGCATGCCGCCCGGGCCCGGGTCCTTGATCATGATGTATTGTTTGACGCCTTCGTCCGGCTGCAGGCGGATGACCAGCTGGTTGGCGAAGATCGGCCCGGCGCTGTCGCCGTTGAAGATCGAGTGCGGGATCGGCTTGAACTCGATGACGATCTCGGAAACGCGCGCCGCCAGCCGTTTGCCGGTGCGCAGGTAGAAAGGCACGCCGGCCCAGCGCCAGTTGGCGATCTCGGCCTTGATGGCGACGAAGGTTTCGGTGTTGCTCTCCGAGCCGAGTTCCTCGACGTAACCCTTGACCGGCCCGCCGGCGGAAGCGCCCGCGCGATACTGGCCGCGCACCGTGTGTTTCGGCGCCTCGGTGCCATTGATGCGCTTCAATGCACGCAGCACCTTGAGTTTCTCGTCGCGCACGGCATCCGCATCCATCGACGACGGCGCTTCCATGGCGACGAGGCACAGCAGCTGCAGCATGTGGTTCTGCACCATGTCGCGCAGGGCGCCGGCCTTGTCGTAATAGGTGACGCGGTCTTCCAGGCCGACGGTTTCGGCGACCGTGATCTGCACATGGTCGATATGCGCCGAATTCCACAACGGCTCGTAGAGCGCGTTGGCAAAGCGCAGCGCCATCAGGTTCTGCACCGTCTCCTTGCCGAGATAATGGTCGATGCGGAAGATCTGGCTTTCGTGGAAATCGTCGCCGACCAGATCGTTCAGCGCCTGCGCCGAAGCGAGGTCGCGGCCGATCGGCTTTTCCACAACGATGCGGGAAGCCGGCGTGATCAACTCATGTTTCTTGAGCTGGTCGGAAATGGAACCGAACAGCGACGGCGACACGGCCATGTAGAAGGCGCGGATCGCCGTGGAGGCGCCGATCGCCTTCTTCAGCGCGTCGAAACCGGTGCCGGTGGTGGCGTCGGCCGGCACATAGGAAAGCCGTGCCAGGAACTTCTCCAGCTCCTTCTCGTCGACATCGGCGGCGGCGACATGGCTGGCGATGGCCTTGCGGGCGAAGGTGCGGAATTCCTCGTCGCTCATCTTGGTGCGCGAGGTGCCGATGATGCGGGTCGGCTCGGAAAACTGATGGTCGCGCTGGCGATAATAGAGCGCCGGCAACAGCTTGCGCTCGGAAAGGTCGCCCGTGCCGCCGAAAATGATGAAGTCGAACGGGTCGACGGGGATGATCTGCCTTGTCATGCTCTATCCGATCTCGCGCGCTGCTTTCGCCATTCAACGGGTGCGTCACCATGCGCTAACAACACTGCCGCAATGCGACGAAAGCCGATATAATCTAATCGATTTAATTTTACCAGTGTAATGGTGACACAGCATCGCCCTTGACACTGGTCCAGCACGGACGATGTTCCTTGCGCGATAGTGTCGCCACGCTTGCGTCCGGCAGAGAATAGGGCGCCTTAGCCAAAAGGCCACAGGAGAAGCCAGGTATGGACGGACATCTTTCGAGCACGGTGGCGGAAGGCCGCAGCTTCCGCCAGATCATCGGCGGCAAGCAGGTGGACGCCGTTTCCGGCCTGCGCATCGATGTCGCCTGCCCCTCGGACGGCCAGGTTTTCGCCTCCATCCCCGCCTCCGGCCAGGCCGATGTCGATCTGGCCGTCGCCAGTGCCCGCCATGCCTTCGAGCACGGCCCTTGGGCGAAAATGCCGGCGGTGGAACGCGGCCGCTGCCTGACCAGGCTGTGCCATCTGGTCGAGAAGCACAGCGCCGAACTCGCCGCGCTGGAATCGCGCGACACCGGCAAGCCGGCGCGGCAGGGCAAGGCCGACGTCGCCGCCACCATGCGTTATTACGAATTCTACGGCGGCGCCGCCGACAAGATCCATGGCGACACCATTCCTTTCCTCGATGGTTACACCGCGCTTACATTGCGCGAGCCGCATGGCGTCGTCGCCGGCATCATCCCCTGGAACTACCCGCTGCAGATCCTGGCGCGGGTGGCCGGCGCAGCGCTCGCCATGGGCAATACGCTGGTGGTGAAACCGGCCGAGGATGCCTCGCTCACCACCATCCGCATGGCGGAACTGGCGCTGGAAGCCGGCATCCCGGCGGGCGTCTTCAACGTCATCACCGGTTATGGCCGCGAGGCCGGCGCGCTGTTGTCGGGCCATCGCGACGTCGACTACGTCACCTTCACCGGCTCGCCGGCCACAGGCACGTCGATCCAGCAGGCGGCGGCCATCAACAATCGCGGCGTCACCATGGAACTCGGCGGCAAGTCGCCGCAGATGGTGTTCGCCGACGCCGATCTGGAAAAGGCGGTGCCGGTGCTGGTCAACGCCATCATCCAGAATGGCGGTCAGACCTGCTCGGCCGGCAGCCGCGTTCTGGTCGAATGGCCCGTCTACGACGAGGTCGCCAAGGCATTGGCCGAGCGTTTCGCCAAACTGGTCGCCGGTCCGCACGATGCCGATCTCGACCTTGGCGCGCTGATCAATCCACGCCAGCAGGCGCGGGTCGCCGGCATGGTGGCCGACGCCGAGAAGGCAGGCATAACCGTTCTGGCGCGCGGTTCGGTGCACAAGGATGCCCCGGCCAGCGGCTATTATTTCGCCCCGGCGCTGTTTGGATCGGTCGACCCCGCTGCAGCAATCGCGCAGGAAGAGGTGTTTGGCCCGGTGCTGACGCTGTTTGCCTTCGACGGCGAGGACGAGGCGGTCAAGCTCGCCAACGGCACCGAATTCGGCCTCGTCGCCGGCATCTGGACAAAGGATGGCGCCCGCCAGCACCGGTTGGCCAAGCGCGTGCGTTCCGGCCAAGTGTTCGTCAACGGTTACGGAGCCGGTGGCGGCATCGAACTGCCCTTCGGCGGCTTCAAGCGTTCCGGCCACGGCCGCGAGAAGGGTTTCGAGGCGCTCTACGACATGTCGGCGACAAAGACGGTCGTCTTCAATCATGGCTGAGCAGCCGACACCCGGCTGGTCTTGGCAGTGCTGCTTACCCTTTCCCCAAGGGAGGGTAATCTGCGCGGGGCTCTCGGCCGAAGTAAACTTCTCACAAGGATGAAAAATGCGCTTGAAGGATAAGGTCGCGATTGTCACGGGCGCCGCGTCGGGGTTCGGCGAGGGCATGGCCAAACGCTTCGCGGAGGAGGGGGCCAGGGTGGTGGTGGCGGACCTCAATGCCAAGGGTGCGGAGCGCGTCGCCGACGAGATCGGTCCGTCGGCGATTGCCGTGGCCAGCGACGTTTCAAGCCGCTCGGAAGTCGAAGAGATGGTCTATGCGGCCAAGAACACTTTCGGCCGCGTCGACATCATGATCAACAATGCCGGCTACACCCATCGCAATGGCGACATGCTGGCGGTGGACGAGGCGACCTTCGACCTGATCACCGCCGTCAACATGAAGGCGATCTATCATTCCGCGCTGGCGGTGGTGCCGATCATGGAGCGGCAGGGCGGCGGCGTCATCTTGAACACCGCCTCGACCGCCGGCCTGCGCCCGCGCCCGGGGTTGACCTGGTACAACGCCTCGAAGGGCTGGGCGATCACCGCCACCAAATCGATGGCGGTGGAACTCGCGCCAAAGAACATCCGCGTCAATTGCCTCTGCCCCGTCGCCGGCGAAACCGGAATGCTTGCCCAGTTCATGGGCGAGGACACGCCCGAGCTGCGCGCGAAATTCCGCGCCTCCATCCCGCTCGGTCGCCTGTCGACCCCGCTCGACATCGCCAATGCGGCGCTGTGGCTGGCCTCCGACGAAGCCGCCTTCATCACCGGCGTGGCGCTGGAGGTGGATGGAGGGCGGTGTATTTGAGGCCGCGCATCCTTCTCCCCTTGTGGGAGAAGGTGGCTCGGCGCGCAGCGCCGAGACGGATGAGGGGTGTTGGACGGAGCGCTGCCTGGGAGATGTGAGGTGATATTGGAGTGAGGCGCTGATCCTGAAACGTCTCGTTTCTTCCATCACCCCTCATCCGCCTTCGCTTCGCTCAGGCACCTTCTCCCACGAGGGGAGAAGGGAAGGGCGCCAAACCCACCGCTTCGCACGACACGAGATGTCCCTAGTCAGAAAACCAAGCACTTGGCTTTTCGTCCGCGACACGGACAGCTTCTCACCCGCGGTTGAGGAAGCCCTGGTAAACCCAGCCGCGCTTGTTCTGGTAGACGATCTCGCACCATTTGGCCTTGGTGCAGGAAATCACCTCGACGGCTGCCTTGCCGGGCACGGTCGCGATGGCGTCGGCGCCCTTTTTCGGGCCCGAACGCATGGTGACGGCGCGCAAGGTGGTGCCGTTGCCGGTTGCCTTGGCTTGCTTGGCATCGGCGGGTGCCGCCTCTTGCGTATCCTGCGTTTCATCCGCTGGCGGAATGCCTGCGGTCAGCGCCTTGTCGGGCTTGGCGTGTGGCACTGGCGGCTTGGCGATGACGGCTTCCGTGGGCGACGGGGCCTTGTTCGTCTCCGCATAGGCGCTCTGCGTCGTGTCGTCCGTAGCTGCCTCGTCGTCCGCGCTGGCATCGTCGGGATTGGCATCGCCCGGCTTGGCGACGACTACCGCCTTGGCGGCTTCCTGGATCGCGGCGGCCGACTGCGGGGCCGACGTGCCGTTGGAATTCACAGCGCTCGGCTCGGTGGAGGCAGGCTGGTTGACCGCGACAAGCGT
The DNA here is from genome assembly GCF_030814575.1 of Mesorhizobium sp. YL-MeA3-2017. Lineage (NCBI taxonomy): Bacteria > Pseudomonadati > Pseudomonadota > Alphaproteobacteria > Hyphomicrobiales > Phyllobacteriaceae > Mesorhizobium > Mesorhizobium sp. YL-MeA3-2017. The sequence goes on from NZ_JAUSVH010000001.1 coordinate 3,618,185, forward strand.
CTGGGCGGGTTGCGGCTTTGCATCGGCCACGGCAGGCGTGGCGGCGGGCGTCTGTCCGGCGACCTGCACCGTCTTGGCCTGCGGCGCCGGCGCTTCGGTGGCCGGCGGATGCTTGGCTTCGGCGAAAGCCTGGCGCTCGCCGGTCGGCAGCGCCAGCCACAAGGCGATGCCGGCGACGCCGAGCAACGCGGCGGTACCGACCGCGGCGATCACCAGATGCGAATTCGTCTGTAGCTGCTGCCAGAAAGACGGCTTGGTGTTGTAGCCGAACTGCATCGAAATGCGATGCTGCTTGGGCCCGCCGAAACCGAGCGGCCCTTTCAAAACGGCCTCCAGCGGCCGCAACGACCGTTGGCCGGCAAGCCTGGGGCGGCCACCGCTCGGGTTTTGTTGTCCTGGCTGACGGTCCTGCCGTCCACGAAACAGAACTGGACCAATTTTGGCATCTGAGGTTCTGGTTACCCCCGAACACGGCCGACGTTCTTGCGATCGCGGTTGACAACACCTGGATCAGCGTCGGTCCCGAAATCCTGGCTGGCAACGCAAGGTTCGAGGTCTTCCGTTTCCAGCTTGTGGATCATCTTGCAGACGATTGTGGCATCTATGCGCCTTTGGCACCTCAACGGCAACGGGTGTCCACATATTCTGTGCATTTTTTGACTGTCGCGGGCGGGAAAACCTCGTTGTTTCCGCAACGTAAGGTACAGCTTGCCATTGTCGTCTGGCGCCGCCGAATCAGTCTCCGGTGTCGAAGCGGCACCCGTTTCGATTGGAAACCGGCCTTCCGCGGGGCCTGGAGCGGTCCGTGGGATATGCTGAAAGATGGGCTCGGGGATCTGCCCGGAAATGTGCAATGTCCCTGCAATCTTGCCGCGATAGCTGCCGGGTCAGGGACGAAAACCGGATCAGATCATGTCTTTCATCACCTTTCGCGCTGCCTGCGGCGCTGTTGCCGTGGCCTCGGTCGCGCTGCTTGCCGGCTGCGCATCCGACATCATGAAGAATTACATCGGCCAGCCGGTGGAAACGGTCATTCTCGACTACGGTCCGCCCTCTACCATCCTGGACATCGGTCGTGGCGAACGCGCCTATCAATGGCGCAAGGTTTCGACCAATGTTGTGCCCGGCTCGACCAGCGGCGAGATCAAGGACACCAGGCGCGGCACCCGCTATGAGGAAACCGTCAGGCCGGGTTATGTCGAGGAGCAGGAATGTTTCTACACATTCTATGCGCGCTGGTCCGCGGGGCGCTGGTATGTCACCAATTTCCGCAAGCCGAAGCTGGAATGCGAATGAAACGCCGGAAAAGCGCCGCGATGCGTCATTAGAGCGCTGCGCGTCCGTTCGGACGTGCAAAGGACGCTCTAACACTTTGAAGCGCCGGCATCGCCCGGTGTCGCGGGTGAAGGAAAGAAGAAAACCATGCGTATCCTGCTGCTCGAGGACGAGCCGGAGATGGCCTCGGTGCTGAAGACCGCGCTGGAGCGCCGTCACGTCATTGTCGATCACGTTTCGACCATCGCCGATGCCGAGGCGGCGGCCGCTTTCGGCCCCTATGATGCGCTGGTGCTCGACCGCCGTTTGCCTGACGGCGAGGGGCTCGACCTCATTCCGAAGCTACGCGCCAGCCGCATCGAGGCGCCGGTGCTGATGCTGACGGCACTGGGCGGCGTCGACGACCGCGTCGCCGGCCTCGACTCTGGCGCCGACGACTATCTGGCCAAGCCCTTCTCGGTGGAAGAGTTGATGGCGCGCCTGCGTGCCTTGCAACGGCGGCCGGCGGCGCTGCGCTCCGACCTCACGGTGGTCGGCCGGCTCACCTATGATTTCCGCCATCGCGAAGCGCTTGTCGGCGATAAGCCGCTTGACCTTCTGCGCCGCGAGCAACTGGCGCTGGAGGCGCTGATCCGCCGGCCGGGCCGCGCCGTGCTGCGCTCCACGCTGGAGGAATCGGTCTACGCCATGGATGACGAGATCGGCTCCAACGCGTTGGATTCGCACCTGTCCAGGCTGCGGCGCAAGCTCGACGAGGTCGATGCCGGCGTCGAGATCCGGGCGATCCGCAACCTCGGTTATCTGCTGCGCGCCGTCGCATGAGAAAGCCGCGTCCACGTTCGCTGCAATGGGTGCTGGTGCGCCGCCTGATCATACTGCAGGCGGTCATGCTGGTTGTCTTCCTCGGCTTGATCACGCTGGTGTTCTTCGTCGCGCAGCCGCGCCTGGTGGTCGATAATGAGGCAGCCGCCCTTGTCGTGGGAGAAGCGCTGGGCCGCGACGCGGCCGGCCAGCTCGTTCTGCGCGACACGGAAGAACTCACCAATTTCCGCAAGAGCTTTCCGAACATGTGGTTCGTTGCACGCGACGAAAAAGGCGGAGTGCTGAAACAGGGCAATGTGCCTGCCGTCTATGCCAGCGGCGGCGACGGCCTGCTCAAAAGTGTCGACCGTGCGGCCTTGACCTTCGCGCAGCTGGATTTGCGGCCTGCCGCTTCCTACGCCAATCTGGAAACGTCGGCCGGCCGTGTCGGCGTACTCGCCTCCACCATGTCGTCGCGCGAGGAAAACACCGGCGTCGAAGCCAATATCGATCTGCAGATCGATCTCGCCCGCAATCCGGACGGCACCACCAATTGGGTGCGGGTCGGCCCGATCCTGGTCATCCTCACCATCATCATGCTTTTGCCGATCATCATCGTGATGGGCGTCACCACGCTGGTAACGACACCGGCCGTGGTGCGCCGCTCGCTGGCCGGCCTCGTCGCCACCGCCAGGGAAGCCGGCAACATCGACATCGACAACCGCGCCGTGCAATTGCCGACCGAGCGCGTGCCACAGGAGGTGGCGCCGCTGGTGCAGGCCTTCAATCGCGCGCTGGCTCGTCTCGGCGAAGGTTACGATAAGCGTAACCGTTTCCTTACGGATGCCGCGCATGAACTGCGCACGCCGATCGCCATCCTGCGCACGCGTGCCGAATTGCTGCGCGAGGATCCCGAGAGCCGGCGCCTGCAGAAGGACATCGAGCGCCTGTCGCATCTGGCGCAGCAATTGCTCGACCGCCAGGTGCTCGACCACGCCGCCGGTCCGCGCGAGGTGGTCGATCTGGTGGAACTGGCCAGAACGCTGGCCGCCGATTTCGCGCCGCTGGCGCTGGAGGCCGGCTATGACCTCTCTTTCGAGCCGGCCGGGCGCCCGGTGCTGGTCGATATCCGCTCGCAGCAAGTCGAGCGGGCCGTCGCCAATCTGCTGCGCAACGCCATCGAGCATGGCGGCGGCTCGGGCACCATCACCGTGTTGGTCGACGGCGAGGGCGGCCTGGAAATCCACGACGAGGGCCCGGGGATCCCGCTGGAGGAACGCGAGCGCGTGTTCGAGCCGTTCTACCGGCTGCGTCCGCGCTCCAGCGGCGCCGGGCTCGGCCTCAATCTCGCCCGCGAGATCGCACGCCTGCATGGCGGCCGTATCGATATCTTGAACGGACGCTGGAACGGCACGCATATCCGCCTGCAACTGCCGCTGGCGGAGACCCCGGCCAAAAAAATCAGATCCGGTCCCGCAGCGCGAACCAGTTGAGCGCCAGGAACAGCATCGGCGCGCGGAAGCGGCGACCGCCGGGGAAGGGCGGTATCTTCAGCTCCTCGATCAGCTTCAGCCGGTCGCGGTTGCCCGACACCGTCTCGGCGTAAAGCTTGCCGAAGAAGTTGGACAACATCACGCCGTGACCGGAATAGCCGCCGACGGAGATGACATTCGGCATCACCTCGCGCACGAACGGCTTTCGCGGCACGGTGATGCCGACATAACCGCCCCAGCCATGGGTGATCTCGACATCCTTCAGCTGCGGATAGATTTCGCTGATCTGCTTGCGGATATGGATGTGGATGTCCTTGGGGTCGTTGACCGCGTAGATTTCGCGGCCGCCGAACAACAGCCGGCCATCCCTGGATTTGCGGAAATAGCGCACCACGAAGCGGGAATCGTCGACGGATTCGCCGCCGGGCAACACTTTCGACGCATCGCCGAGCGGCACGGTGGCGCCGATGAAGGAGCCGATCGGCATGATATGCGCCGCACTCATCGGTTCCAGCGTGCCGCCATAGGCATTGGTGGCGATCAGGCACTTGTCGGCGGTGATCGTGCCGCGTTGCGTCGTCACCTTGACCTTGCCGCCTTGCGTGGTGAGGCCGGTCGCCGGCGTCTTCTCGAAGATATGCGCGCCCGCCGCGGCCGCCACGCGCGCCGTGCCGATCACCAGCTTCAGCGGATGGATATGGCCGGTGCCGGTGTCGCGGGCGCCGCCGTAATAATGCGTCGAGCCCAGCCGCTCCGCCGTTTCGCGCGCATCCATGAAGGTGATGTGCGGATAGTTGAAGCGCGTCGCCATGATGTCGGCATGCGCCTTGTAGTCGTCGACATAGCGCTGTTTGTGCGCCACCGAGATCTGGCCGGGCATGTAGTCGATGTCGATGCCATTGGCGGCCGAGAAGTCGTGAAGATGTGTTTTCGCCTCCTCGGCCAGGTCGAACAGTGCCTTGGCGCGGGTGAGGCCGTAATCATCCTCGAGTTCCTCGGCCCAGGCGCGCTGGCCGGTGCCCATCTGGCCGCCATTGCGGCCCGAAGCACCGTCGCCAAAACGATGGCTTTCGATCAGGACGACATTGGTGCCGGCCTTGGCCAGGTGCACCGCCGCCGACAGCCCGGTGAAGCCGCCGCCGACGATGACGACATCGGCCTGCCGGTCGCCGTCGAGCGAGGGATATTCTGGCCGCGCGCCGACGGTGTCTTCATACCAGGAACGGCCGGGGGAGATGGGGGATTGGTAGGGCATGGTGGCTTTCGGGTGGTGAGGCAGTCGGGAGTGGGCAGTCGGCAGTCGGGTTTGGCTTCAGCGAATTACAGATCGGAGCACAGTTCGCGGAGTTCCCCGCCTGCTTTCCCGACTGCCGATTGCCTACTCCCGACTGCCTGTTGCTTCAAACATTCAGCAACAAATACTCCCGCTCCCACGGGCTGATCACTTCCATGAAGGTCTCGAACTCCGCCCGCTTGATCGCCGCATAGGTGGAGGTGAAGGCGCGGCCGAGCATGCCCGCCAGCTCCTCGTCGCCCTCGAACAGGTCGACGGCTTCGAGCAGGCCGCGCGGCAGGTCGATCTCGTCCTCGTTGGCCGTCGTCAACACCGGCGGTTCGGCCTGCAACTTGTTGTTGATGCCGATCAGGCCGCAGGCGAGCGAGGCGGCGAGTGCCAGATAAGGGTTGGCATCGGAAGACGGGATGCGGTTTTCGACGCGCCGGGCGTTGGGGTCCGAGCGCGGCACGCGGAAGGCGGTGGTGCGGTTGTCGTAACCCCATTTGTTGTTGACGGGGGCGGACGCCGCCTGGGTCAGGCGCCGGTAGGAGTTCACGTAAGGCGCGAACATCACCAGCGCGTTAGGCACGTGTTTCTGCATGCCGCCGATGAAGTTGAAGAAGGCTTCGGTCTCCGAACCGTCCTCGGCCGAGAAGATGTTGCGGCCGGTCTTCTTGTCGACGATCGACTGGTGGATATGCATGGCTGAGCCTGGCTGGCCCTGGATGGGCTTGGCCATGAAGGTGGCGTAGACGTCGTGCTTCAACGCCGCTTCGCGCAAGGTGCGCTTGAACAGGAAGACCTGGTCGGCCAGTTCGACAGGGTCGCCATGACGCAGGTTGATTTCGAGCTGGCCAGCGCCTTCCTCGTGGATCAGCGTGTCGATCTCGAGGCCCTGGCTTTCCGAGAAATGGTAGATGTCGTCGATCAATTCGTCATATTCGTTGACGCCGGCGATCGAGTAACCCGAGCCGCCGGCAATCGGCCGGCCGGAACGGCCGACCGGCGGGGTCAGCGGATAGTCGGGGTCGGGGTTCTTGCGAACCAGGTAGAATTCGATCTCGGGCGCGACGACGGGTTTCAGCCCGTGCCGGTCATAGGCGGCGACCACGCGCTTCAGCACGTTGCGCGGCGTGAATTCCACGGCGCGACCGTCCTGATGGACGAGGTCGCAGATGACGGCGGCTGTCGGGTCTTCTTCCCACGGCACCGCGGTCAGCGTCGAAAGATCAGGCACGAGCTTCAGGTCGCCATCGTCTTCCGGATATTCAAAACCGTTGCCGTTTTCCGGATACTGGCCGGAAATCGTCATCATGAACGGTGCGGAAGGCAGCGCCAGCGAGGTGTTGGAGGTGAATTTGGAAGACGGCATCATCTTGCCGCGGGCAACGCCGGCCTGGTCGGGGGTGATGCATTCGATGTCTTCGATACCGCGCGATTCCAGCCAGGCGCTCGCCTCCTTCCAGCTCTTCACTCCCCTGAGGTTTTTCAGAAAGGCAGGCGCACGGGTTCGCGTCCCCCGAGTTGACGGACGGACTTCCTTTTTTGCAGGCGGCATCAATCACCAGATATGGTTGCGGATTGCCGAGTATAGCCGTGGCCCCTTGCGGAAGAAAAGGGGGGCTCGCTCTCGTTTTCGTGGGCGCAAGCATCCAAAGTGCTGGTTTTTGGCCGTTTTTCGCCCTAGATGGGCATCATGTCCACGTCTTCCAACAGCTTGACCACCATCGGTTTCGACGCCGACGACACGCTCTGGCAGAACGAGCAGTTCTTCCGTTTGACCGAGGCGCATTTCGTCGAACTGCTCGCCGGCCATGGTGAAAAGGACAGCTTGCTGGCGCGCCTGCTGGAAGCCGAAAAGCGCAATCTCGGCGCCTATGGCTTCGGCATCAAGGGTTTTACGCTTTCGATGATCGAGACGGCGATCGACGTCACCGACGGCAAGGTGCCTGGCGAGGTCATCGGCAAGATCCTGGCCGCTGGCCGCGAAATGCTGAGCCATCCTGTCGAGACGTTGCCGCATGTCCATGACACGCTGGAGGCGTTGGCCAGCCGCTATCGGCTGGTGCTGATCACCAAGGGCGACCTGTTCGACCAGGAGCGCAAGCTAGCGCAGTCGGGCCTCGGCGATTTCTTCAACGCGGTGGAGATCGTCTCCGACAAGTCACGCCCGACCTATGAGCGCATCTTCGCGCGCCATGGCGACGGCCCCGAGCGCGCCATGATGGTCGGCAATTCGCTGAAATCCGACGTGGTGCCGGCGATCGAAGCCGGCAGCTGGGGCATCTTCGTGCCGCATGATCTGACCTGGGTGGTGGAGCATGTCGAGCCGCCCGCCACCGCGCCGCGCTTCCGCGAAATCGCCCATCTCGGTGAATTGCCGGGCCTCGTGCTGGGCATCGACAACGACTGACGGCGCCGTCGCCTGCATTGTTCCTGGCGTTATTTCGCCGGCTCAACAGGCGCGGGCCTTGCCTCGTTCCCCGGCCTTCCCTGGCTCACCGAGCAGGGCGAGCCTCAGCCTGCTTCCGGGGCGGGTATGCTGCGCGAACTGTGCTTCAGGCGTTCGATGATCTGCTGCAGGCGCTCGGGCGTGATCGGCTTGGCCACGACGTAATCCACGGTGCGCGGCAGGCCGAGGCTTTCCTGCGTGCCGGTGCGGTTCGACAGGAAGATGACGGTGGGCGAAGCCTTGCCGGCAACGCCGCGGATCGAAGCGACCCCCGCCAGCACTGCGTCGCAATCGCTGTTTTCCGGTCCGCCGTCCAGCACGACCGTTCCCGGAACCAGCGTGGTCAGCGCTGCCGGGGCCGTTTCTGGCGATTCAGCCACCGGCTTCAACCCGCCCTGCTCGATGATCCTCGACACGACGATGCGATTGATCTGCGATCGGCTGACCACGAGCACTTTCGAAAAATCCAGCAAAGCCCCTCCACGTCCCAGGCCGGTCGCGCCACCGGTCGGCCTGCCGTTGTCGCCACTCAGCGGCGGTTGTCTGTTTCCACCGCGAGTCTTCATTTCAATGCTAGGTTGAAACCATTCGACAATCGGTTGAGACCGCCGTCATGTCAAGCGCATGTAGGCGACTGGCGTTATATTCCAGCATTACAATAAAATCAGTAGCGGTCATGCAACAAAAATTGTAGCCACGGCCGCTTCAAAACAGGATCGAAAACAAAAAACCCGCCGCGTGGCGATGCACGCGGCGGGTTTGTTTGGCTTTGGTAAGTCTTGACTTTCGTCAGCCGTGGCTTTGCTGGGTGACGATGACCGGGATCAGAAGATCGCCCCAGTTGCCGTCGCCGCCATGATGGCGGGCCGAACGGACCAGTTCGACCGAGACGCCGGCCTCGACCGCCTTCATGACCGACTGGTTGAGACGGTGCAAATCGTTAGCGACGATGCGGATGACCGCCTGCTGGTCGGCGCTCATGGTGGTGGCCTGTTCTTCTGCCCTTTCCTTGACACGGGTACGCGGTGCCATTGTCGTTCTCCTCGAATGTTCCTTCGCCTTTCGGGCGGTTCCTCTGTTTTGGACCCCGGCGCGGCCCGCGCCGGGGGAAGCTGTGCGGGCCGGCCTATTCGGCGGCCGGGCGGAACTGTTCGTGTTCGGTCGATTCCTTCATGGCGGTGGTCGACGACTTGCCACCGGAGATCGCCATCGACACGGCATCGAAATAGCCGGTGCCCACTTCGCGCTGGTGCTTGGTCGCGGTGTAGCCGTTCACCTCGGCCGCGAATTCGGCCTCCTGCAGTTCCGAATAGGCCGCCATCTGGCGATCCTTGTAGCCGCGGGCCAGTTCGAACATGCCGAAGTTCAACTGGTGGAAGCCGGCCAGCGTGATGAACTGGAACTTGTAGCCCATGGCGCCGAGTTCGCGCTGGAACTTGGCGATGGTGGCGTCGTCGAGGTTCTTTTTCCAGTTGAACGACGGCGAGCAGTTATAGGCGAGCTTCTTGCCCGGATGCGCCTTCTGCACCGCCTCGGCGAACTTCTTCGCCTGGGCAAGATCCGGCTTGCCGGTCTCCATCCAGATCAGGTCGCAATAGGGCGCGTAGGCGATGGCACGCGCGATGCAAGGCTCGATGCCATTCTTCACCTGGTAGAAGCCTTCCACCGTGCGTCCGGCATCCTTGTCGACGAAGGGCTGGTCGCGCTCGTCGATGTCGGAGGTGAGCAGCTTGGCGGCTTCCGCATCGGTGCGGGCGACGATCAGCGTCGGCACGCCCATGACGTCGGCGGCGAGCCGAGCGGCGGTGAGGTTGCGGATATGGGCCGCGGTCGGGATCAGCACCTTGCCGCCGAGATGGCCGCACTTCTTTTCCGACGCCAACTGGTCCTCGAAATGGACGCCCGCGGCGCCGGCTTCGATGAAGGCCTTCATGATCTCGAAGGCGTTCAACGGTCCGCCGAAGCCGGCTTCCGCGTCGGCGACGATCGGCGCGAACCAGGTGTCGACCGACAGGCCCTTGCCTTCCGACGTCTCGATCTGGTCGGCGCGCTGCAGCGTGCGGTTGATGCGCTTGGCAAGCTCGGGCGCCGCATTGGCCGGGTAGAGCGATTGGTCGGGATACATGGCGGACGCCGTGTTGGCATCGGCCGCCACCTGCCAGCCGGACAGGTAGATCGCCTTCAGGCCGGCGCGCACCATCTGCATGGCCTGGTTGCCGGAGAGCGCGCCGAGCGCGTTGACGAAATCTTCCTCGTGGATGAGCTTCCACAGCCGGTTGGCGCCCATTTCGGCCAGGCTGTGCTTGATCTGCACGGAGCCGCGCAGCCGCTTCACATCCTCCGGCGAATAGGGCCGCTCGATGCCGTCGAAACGGCCTTCGGCGGCCGAGGGGACGAGGTTGTAAAAATCAGTCATGGTCTGCTCCGCTTACTGAAAGACGTTTGTCGAAAACCGCCATTCGTCGTGAATTCGCGGCGGCTTTCCTGTGACTTGATTTACATTGCGGTGCGAAATCGGCCGAATGAATTCGAGGCTTAGGCGATAAAATAAGGGAAAACCTGTGTTGCGTTTGACAGGGAGACGCTGTAAATTTGTAAAAGATGTAAAATGCGACGAGCGGCCAAAATGGCGATTGAGCCTGTCAAGGTTTGTAAAATCCGGCCGGCCTTTCCTTCTCCCCTTGCGGGAGAAGGTGGCCGAGCCCGGCGGCGCGGCTGCCATAGGCGAGGTCGGATGAGGGGTGCTGCGAGGAACGCGACAGAACCAAGGTCGGGGCTCTTCAAGCCCTTCGCCGCCGCCTCGTTTCTTCCAACACCCCTCATCCGCCGCCTATGGCGACACCTTCTCCCACACGGGGAGAAGGGAGAAGCGCATGGCTGAGCAGAAAATCTTCGCCGGACCGCGCATTCGCCGCATCCGCAACCAGAAGGGCCTGACCCAGACGGCGATGGCCGAGGGGCTGGGCATCTCGCCCTCCTATCTCAACCTGATCGAGCGCAATCAGCGTCCGCTGACCGTGCAGCTCATCCTGAAGCTCGCTTCCGTCTACAAGGTCGAGCCCGAAGAACTGCAGGGCGAGGCGCGCGGCTCGATCGCGGCACTGCGCGAGGTCTTCGCCGACCCGCTATTGTCCGGCGAACTGCCGGGCGACCAGGAACTGGTCGAGATCGCCGAGGCCGCGCCCAATGCGGCGGCCGCGGTGATCAAACTGTTCCGCGCCTATCGCGAGCAGGCCGAGCGCCTGTCGGACCTGACCGAGCTGCTCGCCCGCGAGGGGCGCACCACGGCGCTGTCCGGCGCGCGCCTGCCGATCGACGAGGTGCATGAGGTGTTCGAGCGGCGGCCGAACCATTTTGCCGCTCTGGAGGAGGAGGCCGAGGCGTTCACGACGCTGCTCGAGCCCGGCGACGACCTGTTCGGCGCCTTGAAGGCGTGGCTGAAGCGCGAGCACGGCATCGTCGTGAAAGTTCTGCCGGTCGCCACCATGCCCAATTGGCGGCGTCGCTACGACCGCCATTCGCAGCGCCTGTTCCTGTCCGAGCGGCTGTCGCCGTTCGACCAGCTGCGCGAAGTGGCGATGGAGGCAAGCCTCATCCGCATGCAGGTGGCGGTGGCGGCCGAGATCCAGGCATTGAAACTGTCGTCCGACGAGGCCAAGCGGCTGGCCCGGTTCGAGCTCGGCCGTTATGCCGCGCATGCGCTGACGATGCCCTATCAGGCCTTCCATTCCGCCGCCCAGCGCGCCCGCTACGACATCGATGTCCTGCGTTCGCGCTTCGGCGTTTCCTTCGAACAAGCGGCGAACCGGCTGACCATGCTGCAGCGTTCCGGCGCCTCCGGCGTGCCGTTTTTCATGCTGGAGGTCGACAATGCCGGCAACCGCTTCCGCCGCGCCGGCGCCCAGGGCTTTCCGCACAGCCGCTTCGGCGGCGGCTGTCCGAAACTCGCGGTACATGCCGCCTTCACCCAGCCCGGCCAGATCTTCGTCGAAGCGGTGGAAATGCCGGACGGCGCCGAATTCCTCACCGTCGCCCGCACGCTGGAAGGCCCGCAAGGCGCCTTTTCGGAGCGCCCGCGCCGCACCGCCATCCTGATCGGCTGCGATATCGGTTTTCGCGACGAGATCGTCTATGGCGCGGCCCTTCCGGCACTTGGCGTTGGCGCAAAACCCGGCGCGGTGGCGGCAACGCCGGTCGGGCCGGCCTGCCGGCTGTGCGAGCGCTCCGGCTGCCTGTCGCGCGCCGAGCCGCCGGTCACGCGTCCGCTAGGGCTGGACGAGATGGTGACGGGCCTGTCCGCCTTCGACTTCCAGTAAAGCGTGGGTCTTTTACCCCGGCGTCGATGTCTATAGATATATGATCATATTCTAATAGATTCTCCGACATCGAGGCATTCATGGCTGGTTCCGTTCGTCCCGCCCGGCGCTGGCTGAAGCGTATCGCGATTGCCCTGGTCGCGGTTCTGCTCCTCGTCGTGGCACCCGCCGCCTTCATTTTGTATCCGGCGCTGAAATCTTATCCGGCTATGGATTTTCCGCTGGCCGCATCGCCAGCCGAGAAGAATCTGCGGGATCTGGCCTATCTTCGGCTGTTGCCGCAGGTCGAGCGAAGCTTCACCGATCAAACCCGCGCCGCCTTTGAAGCCGCGCTCGACAAACTGGTGGCGCGTGCGCCGGAACTCGATCGCGCCGGCCTGGCGATGGGCGCGGCGCGTGCCGTGGCATTGGCCGACAATGGCCATACCAACATATTGGGCCTGGTCGGCGGAAACGGTTTCAACGCCGTGCCCGTTCGCCTGGGCTGGTTCGCCGACGACCTGTTTGTGGTGAGTGCAGCCGCGGATCAGCGCGATCTGCTCGGCGCGCAGGTGCTGGCGCTGAATGGCCATTCGCCCGAGCAACTGGTCGAGGCGTTACGCCCCTACACCGGTGGTCCGGCCAATCTGGCGCGCGAATTCGTGCCGAATTTCCTCATCTCGCCGGAACTGCTTCACGCGGCGGGTCTCGCCGAAAATGCGGATGCCGCCGAATTCCGCGTCCGGCAGCGCGATGGGGTCGAAGTCGTGCGCCGGCTTGCCGCGGTCGCCGGGACGCCGGAGCCGCTAGCCAGAAGTTCCTGGCCGAAGCGGGATTTGAGCCCGGTCCGGAGGAAGGACAGCGAAGCTTCCTGGGTTCATGTCCTGGATGGTGCAGCACCCCCGTCCTATCTCTCGCGGCCGGACGACAATTTCTGGCACAGCTATCTCGAAAACGACGGCATCCTCTACGTCCAGCTGAACCGTATCGGCGATCAGGAAAAGGCTTCCATCGAGGACTATCTCTCGGGCCTGCTGGCGGAAGTGGCCAAGCGGAAGGTGAAGCATGCGGTGGTCGATCTGCGCTTCAACCCGGGCGGCAACTACCTGCTCGCTGCCGATTTCACGCGGCGGCTGCCGGAGCTCTTGCCGCCGGACGGCAAGGTGTTCATCCTGACCAGCGGCAACACCTTTTCCGCCGGCATCAGCACCGCGGCGCGGCTGAAATATTTTGCCGGCTCGCGCGCCGTCCTGATCGGGGAAGCGATGGGCGACAGGCCGCAATCCTGGGGTGAGGGCGGCACGGCCCGGATGCCGAATTCCAAACTGGCGATCCGCTACACGACCGGCTATCACGATTGGCAAAACGGCTGCGGCTTGGCTCAGATCCGGACATGCTTCGTCCTCAATTATTTCTACGGCACGCCGTCCGGTTCATTGACACCGACGGTGCCGGTTGCGCCGACCTTCGCCAGCTACGCCGCCGGCGACGATGCCGTGCTCGCCGAGGCCTTGAAACTGGCGAAATAGGCGTCGCCACCGGTTTGCGGCGGGCTGACATAGCCGATGCATGTGGCTGGACCATCTCCAGGGCCCGCCTTCGCGCTACGCCAGAAGGCATGGATTTGCCGCGTCTGCGATATCGCGCGGGTGGCAAAACGACGATGATGAGCCGAACCATCAGACAGTAGCGCCATGGCCGACGCCGCTTCCCCATCGCCTGCAACCGCACAGGCCCAGCCGGTGTCGCGGCGCGAGGAGCGCGTGGGTTATCTGCTCGTCTTCCTGTCCGCACTGATGTGGAGCCTCGGCGGTACCATCGCCCGCTTCATCGAGGCCGATGGAAGCTGGACCGTGGTGTTCTGGCGCTCGGTATGGGCGGCCGCCTTCCTGCTCGGCTTCATGGCCTGGCGCGACGGCCTGCGCGGCACCGTGAAACTGTTCCGCGACATGGGCTTGCCCGGGCTGGCGGTGGCCATCTGCTTCGCCACCGCCTCCACCTGTTTCGTCGTCGCGCTGTCCTACACCAAGGTCGCCAACATCTTGCTCATGCAGGCCGGCGTGCCGCTGCTCGCGGCGCTGCTGTCGTGGCTGTTGTTCCGCGAAAAGGTCTCGGCCGCCACCTGGGCGGCGATCGCCGGCGTCATCGCGGGTGTCGCCATCATGGTCTCGGAATCGCTGGGCGGCACCGTCTCGCCGGTCGGCGACGGGCTGGCGCTGTTGATCGCCTTCATGTTTTCGGTTGCCACCGTCATCACGCGCCGCTTCGCAACCGTGCGCATGACGCCGGCCACTTGCCTCGGCACGATCTTCGCCGCCATCTTCGCGGCATCGCAGGTCACGCAATTCGCCGTTTCGCCGCGCGATATGGGTTTTTTGTTCGCTTTTGGTGTCATCAATCTCGGCGTCGGCCTCGCTTTCTTCGCCACCGGCGCGCGCCTCATCCCGGCGGCGGTCGCGGCTCTTCTCGGCACGTTCGAGCCGATCCTGGGGCCGATCTGGGTGTGGCTGGTACATGGCGAAGTGCCGTCGGCGCGCACCATCATCGGCGGTGCGATCGTCTTCGCCGCACTGTTCATCCACATCGGCATGGAAATGTGGCGCCAGTCCAAGCCGCAGCGTCCGGGCGCGGTCGGCATCCCGTCGCCGAACTGATCGCGAAAGCAAAACAGAATGGTTTTGCCCATTGACAAGCAACTAGCCCGGCGGGCAGGCTGTGGGCACGGCAACAACAAAACAGGCGTATCTTGCCACGTGCAACAGCCGGCCAAACCAGGACCGAGCCTTCCAGCCCGCACGAGCCCCCGCAACCTCGCAGGGCGCTCTTTCGTTTAGGCAGCAGCGCTAACTGCTCCCTTTCTTCCAGGCTTGAATACGCCCCGACGGACCGCAACGCGCCGGTTCTCGCAAAAAATCTGCCTTACCAAACCATGCCACGCCGGCTGCAAAAACGATCCGGCGGGCGGGGAACACTCGTCATGACAATAGGAGCAAACCGAAATGACCCGCAAAGCGATCTGGCTGGCGGCAACGGCCGTATTCCTGGCCCTGCCGATAACGAGCGCTCAGACACAGGAACGTGTCGTCAACGTCTACAACTGGTCTGACTATATCGATCAGTCGATCATCCAGGACTTCACCAAGGAAACCGGCATCAAGGTCGTCTACGACGTCTACGATTCCAACGAGATCCTCGAGACCAAGCTGCTCGCCGGCGGCTCGGGCTACGACGTCGTGGTGCCCACCGCCAGCCCGTTCCTGGTGCGCCAGATCGCGGCCGGCGTCTACCAGAAGCTCGACAAGTCGAAGCTGCCCAACCTGAAGAACATGTGGGACGTCGTCGAGCAGCGTGTCGCCGCCTTCGACCCCGGCAACGAACATTCGGTCAACTACATGTGGGGCACCGTCGGCATCGGCTACAACCCCGACAAGGTGAAGGCCGCGATCGGCACCGACAAGATCGAGAGTTGGGATACGCTGTTCAAGCCCGAGAACATCGCCAAGCTGAAGGATTGCGGTGTCTATGTGCTGGATTCGCCGACCGATATCGTCCCGACCGTGCTGAAATATCTCGGTCTCGATCCGACCGACAAGTCGCCGGAAAGCCTGCAGAAGGCCGAAGATCTCTTGATGTCGATCCGGCCGTCGATCCGCAAATTCCATTCGTCCGAATACATCAACGCGCTCGCCAACGGCGACATCTGCGTGGCCATCGGCTGGTCGGGCGACGTCTTCCAGGCACGCAACCGCGCCAAGGATGCCAAGGCCGGCGTCAACGTCGCCTACACCATCCCGAAGGAAGGCGCCGAGATGTGGTTCGACCAGATGGCGATCCCGGCCGATGCCAAGCATGTGCCGGAAGCCCTGGAATTCATCAACTACATGATGAAGCCCGAAGTCATCGCCAAGTCGTCGGACTATGTCTACTACGCCAACGGCAACAAGGCGTCGCAGCAGTTCATCAACAAGGACATCACCAGCGATCCGACCATCTATCCCGACGAGCCGATGCTGAAGAAGCTGTTCACCGTCGCCCCGTACGACCCCAAGACCCAGCGCACCATCACGCGCCTCTGGACCAAGGTCGTCACCGGCCAATAAGCGTCGACAGACGTGAACCCCGGCGGCTGGGTCGCCGGGGTTTTTCCCGGGAAAAGGACGGAGAGGGACATGAAATCGCTGGGCAGCATCCGCAGGGACTTTGCGCCGTGGAACGACCCGAAGGCAAAGCCATACATCCAATTCGAGAATGTCACCAAGCGGTTCGGCGACTTCACCGCCGTCGACAATCTGTCGCTGACCATCTACGAGCGTGAGTTCTTCGCGCTGTTGGGCGCGTCGGGTTGCGGCAAGTCCACGCTTTTGCGCATGCTGGCCGGCTTCGAGCAGCCGACCTCCGGCCGCATCCTTCTGGACGGCGAGAACCTCGCCGGCATCCCGCCCTACAAGCGCCCCGTCAACATGATGTTCCAGTCCTATGCGCTGTTCCCGCATATGACGGTGGAAAAGAACATCGCCTTCGGCCTGAAGCAGGAAGGCATGCCCAGGGCGGACGTTGAAAGGCGCGTCGCTGAGATGCTGAAGCTGGTGAAGCTGGAGAAATTCGCCAAGCGCAAACCGCACCAGCTCTCCGGCGGCCAGCGCCAGCGCGTGGCGCTCGCCCGTTCCGTCGCCAAGCGGCCAAAGGTGCTCTTGCTAGACGAGCCGCTGGGCGCGCTGGACAAGAAGCTGCGCGAGGAGACCCAGTTCGAACTGATGGATCTGCAGCAGGAACTCGGCCTCACCTTCGTCGTCGTCACCCACGACCAGGAAGAGGCCATGACCATGGCTGACCGTATCGCCATCATGGACAAGGGCGAGGTCATGCAGGTGGCAACGCCGGCCGAGGTCTATGAGGCACCGGCTTCGCGTTTCGTCGCCAACTTCGTCGGCAATGTGAACATGTTCGAGGGCAAGGTCGCCGAACGCACGGAAAAGACCGCCAGGATCACCGGCGCCACCGGCGCGCAGATACTGGTCGAGAATGCCGGCGAGGCCCGTGCCGGTGCCGACGTCGCCTTCGCCATCCGCCCCGAAAAGATCCGCATCTCCTCGGCCAAGCCGGACAACAACGTCAACGCGCTGGAAGGCGAGGTCTACGACATCGCCTATCTCGGCGACATGACCGTCTATCACGTCAGGCTGACCGACGGGCAGGTGGTGCGCGCCCAGAGCATGAACGCCGCCCGCATCTCGGACGATCCCCTGACCTGGAACGATCGAGCCTGGGTTTCCTTCCGGCCGGACGCCGGCGTCGTGTTGACGCGGTAGGGGGCGATCATGGCGGGTGCTACACTTTCCGCGACCGGCACGGCGAATGGAGCCGTGTCGGCCCAGCCGGCCACGCAGCTTGCCAGCGGCTTCGTCAGCAAGCTGGTCATCATCGTTCCTTATGTCTTCCTGCTGATCTTCTTCCTCGTTCCCTTCTTCATCGTCTTCAAGATATCGCTGTCGCAGGTGGCGATCGCGATGCCGCCCTATACGCCGGCGCTCGATTTCGGCGGCGGCATCTCCGGCATCCTCGGTCAGCTGAAGAGCCTGAATTTCGACAATTACGTCTTCCTCACCCAGGACCCGCTCTACTTCAACGCCTATGTCACCAGCGTCATCGTCGCCGGTATCTCGACGTTCCTGACGCTTTTGATCGGCTATCCGATCGCCTACGGCATGGCGCGGGCACCGGCGACGCTGCGGCCAACGCTGCTCATGCTGGTCATCCTGCCGTTCTGGACCTCGTTCCTGATCCGCGTCTATGCCTGGATCGGCATCCTCAAGCCGGAAGGCCTGCTCAACCAGCTCCTGTTGTCCACGGGCGTCATCAACGAGCCCTTGATCATCCTCAACACCTATTGGGCGATCTTCATCGGCATCGTCTATTCCTACCTGCCCTTCATGGTGCTGCCGCTCTATTCGGCCCTGGAAAAGATGGATTATTCGCTGGTCGAGGCGGCCGAGGATCTCGGCTGCCCGCCGATCACCGCCTTCTGGAAGATCACCTTCCCGCTGTCGCTGCCAGGCGTTCTGGCCGGCAGCCTTCTGGTGTTCATCCCGGCCGTCGGCGAGTTCGTCATCCCCGACCTGCTCGGCGGTTCGCAGACGCTGATGATCGGCCGCACGCTGTGGACCGAATTCAACGCCAACCGCGACTGGCCGGTATCTTCCGCCGTGGCGGTCATCCTGCTTCTGGTGCTCATCATTCCCATCGTCATCTTCCAGCACGCACAGGCGCGCGCTCAGGAACAGGGGCGCTGACATGAACACGACCTGGAGCCGCTTCAACATCACCTCGATCACGCTAGGCTTTGCGTTCCTCTATCTGCCCATCGTTCTCCTGGTGGTCTTCTCCTTCAACGAATCCAAACTGGTCACCGTCTGGGGCGGGTTCTCGACCAAATGGTATGTGTCGCTGTTCCAAAATCAGGGCCTGATGGACGCCGCCTGGGTGACCATCCGCGTCGGCCTGATCTCGGCGACGGTGGCGACCGTGCTCGGCACGCTGGCGGCGCTGGCGCTCACCCGCTACACGCGCTTCCGTGGCCGCATGCTGTTTTCCGGCATGGTGTTCGCGCCGCTGGTCATGCCCGAGGTCATCACCGGCCTGTCGCTGCTGCTTTTGTTCGTCGCCATCGGCTTCGACCGCGGTTTCTTCACGCTGACGCTGGCGCATATCTCCTTCACCATGTGCTTCGTTGCCGTGGTGGTGCAGTCGCGCCTCGTCTCCTTCGACCGCTCGCTGGAGGAGGCGGCGATGGACCTCGGCGCGTCGCCGGTCGCCACCTTCTTCCAGGTGACGCTGCCGGTCATCCTTCCGGCGATCGTTTCGGGCTGGATGCTGGCCTTCACGCTGTCGCTGGACGATCTGGTGACGTCGTCCTTCACCTCGGGCCCCGGCGCCACCACGCTGCCGATGAAGATCTACAGCCAGGTGCGCCTCGGCGTGACGCCGGAGATCAACGCCGCCTGTACCATTCTGATCGGCATCGTCTCCATCGGTGTCATCACCGCCTCCATCGTCAACAAGCGCCGTGAGGTGCAACGCCAGCGCGACGAGCAGGCGGCGCAGCGCGGCGGTTAGCAAGCTGCGTCTCCGTTGGGGACGCGGGACGGACGCTCCAACGTTTTGAACACACGCACAGGCCCGGAAATCGAGATCGATTTCCGGGCCTGTGCGTTGGTGTTTCCTGATATCCGAGTTGCCCGGCGCGGGCCTTGATAGCCGCTTTATTCGCCGGCGTTGCGGCGGATGATCGGCGACACGAACGGCGTCGTCCAGGTGCCGCCGACAAAGAACGTCGCCTGGTTGCCGTTATTGACGGGCGGGGTTGGCGCCGGCGGCGGCGGGGTAGCCGATGTCGTCGTCTGGCCTGCTGGCGTGGGTGTTACGGAAACCGGTTGACCGTTCTGAGTAGGAGCAGGCTGCGCGCCCGGTATCGGCTGTGTGCCGGTCGCCGGTTGCGCGGGCGCCGGCTGCGGCGCCGGGGTGGCTGCCGGCTTGGGTTGGTTGACGCCGCCGGACAGCGCCAGGCCACGCCCGGCATAAGGCACGATGCCGGACAGCCAGATCTTGGTCTGCGCCGATTTCGCCTCGGCGCGGTCGATGCGCGCCACGCCTTTGGAAATGGTGGCCTTGAGCTCGGCGCCGTCGATCGGCAGGGTGCCGTTGGAGACGTCGTCCAGCGCGAAGAAGCCGCCTTCTTCGTTGCGCTTCAGGAAGGCCGGCAGGTTCAGCCCGGTCAGATTGCCCGGTCCGAAGGTCGCCGATACCGAGCCGTCGGCATTCTGCAGGATCGAGTTCCAGGATTTGCCCGGACCTTTCAGGATCAGCGATACCGTTCCGGTGCCGGTTGGCGTCAGCCGCGTCATGCCGGCGGCGGCGGTGAAATCGGCGCCGTTCACATCGGAGGCGAGAAGTTTCATCTCGACTTGCGTGCCTTCCGGGCGGCGGTCGATGCGCAGGCTGGTCTGTATATTGCCGCCGAAAGCGGTGGCGTCGGAAATGTCGAAGACGGCGAGCCCGTTCTTCACCTGCGCGGTGGCGGCGACATCCGCCAGTTGGATCCGCCCGGCCGTGGCATGCGCGGCCGACAGCCTGAGGTCGAGGTTGAAGCGGTCGGCGAACGACATGTCGATAACGTCGAGATCGGTGCCGGAGGAAGCCGTCGGCGAGGTGAAGGCCGACAGGAAGGCGGCAAGGTCGACCGTGTCGAAGGCCAGCGTGCCGGAAATCATCGGCATCGGGTCGACGAAGGAGAGGTCGAGCGCGCCCATGCCGGGGGTCTTGTCGAGATCGATCTCGGTCTTGTCGAACTTGATGCGGCCGGTGTCGCCGCTGACCTTGCTGGTGATGGAGACGGGACCGCGTGCCGCGCCCGGCGCGATGCCGGCCTCCAGCCATTGCAAGGCCCGGCGCAGCGAAGGGGCGGTGAACTTGGCCTGGCCGTCGAAGAAGGATTGCCCGGAAAGATTGCCGGTGCCGTCGAAGGAGAAATTGGCCGGCGCGGCTTTCAGCGACAGTGTCACCGGTGCCGCCGCACCCGCAAACAGAAGCATTGGCCCCGGCGAGGCCGCCTCGACCGCGACGGTCTCGCCGCGCCACACGCCGCTGGCCGTCAGCGAGCCGGCGGCGTTGAGCGCCGACCAGTCGAGCTGGCCGGACAGATTGGTCAGCATGTCGGTATCGGTGCCGTCGATGGCGGCGATCACCTTGCCGTCCTGGAACTCGACAGTGCCGAAGCCCTCGGAGGCCAGCTTGCCGGTGTCGGGCTTGTCGGGCTTGGCCTTGACCAGTTCGCGCGCCGCGTCGATGGCGCGGGCGACGCGGCCGCCCGAAGGCATCGGCGGCAGGAACAGCCCATGCGCGGCCGGCTCGACCCGGAACACCGGCTTGACCAGCCGCACGCCGGAAAACACCACGTCGCCGCGCAGCGCCGACATCGCCGAAAGGTCGATCTCGACACGGTCGGCCTGCATCACCGGCGGCGCCTTGTCGTCGCTCCAGTTCGACAGGGTGACGCCGGTCAATATGGCGCGGAACTGCGGCCAGATCTCGATTTCCGGCGTGCCGTCGATGGTGACGCGAAAACCGCTCCAGGCGCTCATCTCCCAGGCGATGCGGTCGCGCACGATGCGGTTCGAGGCGAAATAGGGCACTGCCACGAACGCCAGAACGGCGACAATGACGGCAATCGCTACCGCCCATATGGCTCGCCAGATCAGGGGTGAAGGCATCAGATCCCTAGGGGTTCGTGGTGGTTCGTTTTCGATCGCCAGACGGGTGTAAACCCTGGCGGATGCTTTTCAAGCCCTTGTGGCCGGGTGATGGCGATTGCGCACACGCTGTCGCAATTGCATGAGCCTTGCCTTGCTGCAACGCGATATGCTTAACCGGTGTCGCTTCGGGAGGAACATTCATGGCCGCAGACATGCCCCTTTGGACCCCGTCGGAGGCGCAGATCGCCTCGGCGCCGCTGACCGCCTTCACGCGTGCGGCGGAGGAACGGAGCGGCCGCAGCTTTGGCGATTATCCTGCGCTGCATGCCTGGTCGGTGACCGAACGCGAGGCTTTCTGGGACCTGGCCTGGGATTTCTGCGCTGTGGTCGGCGAAAAGGGCGAGCGCGTCCTTGCCGATGGCGATCGCATGCCGGGCGCGCAGTTCTTCCCCGACGCACGGCTGAATTTCGCGGAAAACCTCCTGAAGAAGACCGGTTCCTCCGACGCGCTGGTGTTTCGCGGCGAGGACAAGGTGGAGCGGCGCCTGTCCTGGGATCGCCTGCGCGCCGAGGTCTCGCGCCTGCAGCAACTGTTCGTGAAGCTCGGTGTTACCAGGGGCGATCGCATCGCCGCCATGATGCCCAATATGCCGGAGACCGTCGCCGCCATGCTTGCCGCCGCCTCGATCGGCGCGGTGTGGTCGTCCTGTTCGCCCGACTTCGGCGAGCAGGGCGTGCTCGACCGTTTCGGCCAGATCGAGCCGGTCGTCTTCATCGTTCCGGACGGCTACTGGTATGCCGGCAAGGCCATCGAGGTCGCCGACAAGGTGGCGGCGGTGGCAGGCAAGCTGAAGAGCCTGCGCAAGGTGCTGGTGGTGGACTATCTCGGCACCGCCGAGGATGTCGCCGCCGCCATCGACGGCGCCGAGGCCATGGAAACGGCCCTGCAGCCCTTCGCGGCCAGGGTGGTGACGTTCGAGCGGCTGCCTTTCGCGCACCCGCTCTATATTCTCTTTTCTTCCGGCACCACCGGCATCCCCAAATGCATCGTGCATTCGGCCGGCGGCACGCTGATCCAGCACGTCAAGGAACAGCGCCTGCACGCCGGCCTGCTCGACGGCGACCGCTTCTTTTATTTCACCACCTGCGGCTGGATGATGTGGAACTGGCTGGTCTCCGGCCTCGCTTCCGGCGCCACGCTGCTGCTCTATGACGGCTCCCCGTTCCATCCCTCGGGCAATGTGCTGTTCGATTTCGCCGACGCCGAGAAGATGACCTATTTCGGCACTTCGGCGAAATTCATCGATTCCGTGCGCAAGGCCGAGCTGAAGCCGATCGCCACGCATGATCTGTCCACTGTCAGGACCGTGTCCTCCACCGGCTCGCCATTGTCGCCGGAGGGTTTTCGCTTCGTCTATGAAGGCATCAAGAAGGACATCCACCTGGCCTCGATCTCCGGCGGCACCGACATTGTCTCGTGTTTCGTGCTTGGCGTGCCGACCGCGCCGGTGTGGGAAGGCGAGATCCAGGGGCCGGGGCTGGGACTGGCCGTCGATGTGTGGAACGACAACGGCCAGCCGGTCCGCCAGGAAAAGGGCGAGCTGGTCTGCACCAAGGCGTTTCCGGCCATGCCGATCGGCTTCTGGAACGACGCCGACGGCAGGAAATACCACGGCGCCTATTTCGAACGTTTCGACAATATCTGGTGTCATGGCGACTTCGCCGAATGGACCCGGCATGGCGGCATGATCATCCACGGCCGCTCGGACGCCACGCTGAACCCCGGCGGCGTGCGCATTGGCACGGCCGAGATCTACAATCAGGTCGAGCAGATGCCGGAAATCCTCGAGGCGATCTGCATCGGCCAGGATTTCGACAATGATGTGCGCGTCGTGATGTTCGTGCGGCTGGCTGCCGGTGTCGCGTTGGACGAGGCGCTCGAAAAGCGCATCAAGACAAAAATCCGCACCGGCGCCAGCCCGCGCCATGTGCCGGCCAGGATCGTTGCCGTCACCGACATTCCACGCACCAAATCGGGCAAGATCACCGAGCTGGCGGTGCGCGATGTCGTCCATGGCCGGGCGGTCAAGAACAAGGAGGCGCTGGCGAACCCCGAGGCGCTGGACCAATTCAAGGACAGGGCGGAACTCGCGAATTGAGGCGGCGCCGGACCGGAGGTTTTTCGGGCAACCGCCGAAACAACGCCGCCGGCAGGGTAAACAAAACGTAAAGCTCGAATTTACCTCGTTTTCACGAATGGTACACAATCGTAAACTTTTACCCATCCAGGTAAGGATTTGTTTACGAGACCGCCGCGATAGTCGCGGGTAACTTGAGGGAGAAATCCCAATCCCGCTAGGCGGGACCAGTATCGCTCAAGCCCGTTGTGACAATTCTCAATTCAGGCGCCCTCGGGGCGCCTTTTTTCTTGAGGGCGCCTGCCGTGGCCTCAATCGGCCAGCACGCGGGTCGACGGGAAGGCGACTTCCACCAGCGTGCCTTCGCCGGGCGTCGAATTGATGGTGAATTTGGCGCGGTTCGCCTCCACCATCGCCTTGGTCAGAGGCAGGCCAAGGCCGGTGCCGTCGCCGCGTCCGCGTTTCAGCGCGTTGACCTGCTTGAACGGCTTCAGCGCGTGCTCGATCTCGGCCTGCGTCATGCCGACGCCGGTGTCGCGCACCCGCATCACCACGTCGCCGGATGTCTCATAGGCGGTGGAAACGATGACCTGGCCGCCGGCCTGCGTGTAGCGCACGGCATTGGACAGGATGTTGAGCGCGATCTGGCGGATCGAGCGCAAATCGGCCACCACTTCCGGCAGGCGCGAGGCGAAGGACGAGCGGATGATGACACGCTCGCGGTTGGCCTGCGGCTGCATCATGGCGACGGCCTCTGCCAGTGCGTCGTTGAGCGACACCGCCTCGTAGTCCATCTCCTGCTGGCCGGCTTCGATCTTCGAAATATCGAGCAGGTCGTTGACGAGGTCGAGCACGTGGTTGCCGGAGCGGTTGATGTCGCGCAGATAGTCGCGGTAGCGCTCATTGGCGATCGGCCCGAACTTCTCGTCCACCATCAATTCGGAGAAGCCGATGATGGCATTGAGCGGCGTGCGGATTTCGTGGCTGATGCGGGCAAGGAAATCGGTCTTCTGCGACGACGCCCGCTCGGCCACGGCGCGCGCCTGGGTGAGGTCTTCCTCGGCCCGCTTCCACTGGGTGATGTCGCGCACCACCGCGCAATAGCCGCTGTCGCCGGGCAGGCGGCCGATGGTCATGAACAGCGGAATGAAGCGCCCCTGCGCCTCGCGGCCGATCACCTCGCGTCCGTCATTGAGCACGCTGGCGACACCATGGTCGGAAAGCCCGGCCAGATAGTCGCGCGCCGCGCGCTGGCTCTCGATGGCGAACAACGAAGCGAAGGGTTTGCCGGCAACCTCGTCGCTGTCGACGCCGAACAGCGCCTCGGCCGGCCGGCTGATCGAGCGGATGGCGCCATCGCGGCCGATCAGCACGACGCCGTCGGTGGCGGTGTCGATGATGGTGCGCATTTCGGCGACGCGCGCCTTGAGCTCGGCCGTATCGGGCTGCGCCGCCTCGCCGAGCGTCGCAGCTGTAATCGGCTGGCCGGTCTCGCCGGACCCGTTCAGCACCAGCATCAGCGCCTTGCCTTCGCCCCACGGCACCGAGCGCAGCACGACGTCGACCGGCGTCTCCTCGCCATTGGCCTTCCTCAGCCGCAGCTTGTGGTCGGCATGGTCGGCCGTGCTGTCGCTTGCATAGGGGTCGGCGAACAATGCATCCAGCCCGCCGGCAGCGCCGAGCGCGGCGAGATTTTCATAGCCGGTCAGCGCCAGGAATTCGCCATTGGCATAATGCAGCACGTCGCCCGAATGGATCAGCAACGGCACCGGCAGCCGCGACAGCAGCGAAGTGTCCGGCTCCTTTTCGCCGGTCGCGAAGGCGGCGGGCACGAAGCCGCCCGCCTGCAGCGGTGGCACCAGGCGCGGCGTGGGCAGCGGTGGCGCCGGTTGGGGGGCCACGGCTTCCTCCGCGTCATCGCGCGGATGCGTCAGGTCGCCGTCGTCCTCCAGCCGGGCAAGGTCTTCTTCTTCATCGTCCTTGCTCGCTTCGTCGCGCCGCGCGGCGTGGCGCTGTCCGGCAACCTTCGCGGCGGCGGCCTTGATGTCGCCGATGTCGTTCAGCGCTTGTGTCTGTCCGTTGTCCTCGGCCACCGGATCGCTGTCCTGCGGCGCGAAGGCCAGCAGCGAACGCGGCGCGGCAGGTTCTGCCACCGGTTCCGCGGCCGCCCCGCCCTCGTCCGCCCCGGCGCCGTCGAGCCGGGTTAGATCGGCGATGTCCTCGGCCTCCTGCGCCTCGGTCAGCGCGGCGCTGTCGTCATCCTCGTCGGCGGTTGTCGCTTCGTCTGGCCGGGCAATCGCCTCGGCAACGACAGCGGTCGTTTCTGCCTCGGAAGAGGTGTGTTTGCTTTCAGTTGGCGCGACGGTGATGGCCGCCTCGGCCGTCACCGCAGCCTCCGCCGCTTGTTCGGCCTTGACGGTGTCCACGGCCGTCGCGGGTTCCGCCGTGTTGATGGCTCCTGCGGCCTCGACGATATCCGCCGCGACAGGTCGTGCGCGCTCGACCGGCTTTATGACCTCGCCTTGGCCGGCGGGCGCATCGGCGCCGTCCGCCTGCCGCATGGCGATCGCATTGTCCGCCTGCGCGGTTGCGGGGGCAGGCGGGTCTTTCGCCGGAGCGGCTTCGCCTCGGCCGGCCTCGGAACCCAGCACGCCGTCCTTCTTCAGCCGTTCGCCGATCTCGCGGAAGGCGCTGCGCTCCAGTGTCGAAAGGCCCTTGTCGTTGGCCGCCGGCCGGTGTTCGGCCAGCCGGATCACCTTGTCGCTGAAGCGGCGCTCTGGGGTCGGCGTGATGGTCAGCGCCGGCGCCTCGCCATGGAACGGGTTCTGTCCGCCGGTGGTCATCGGCGCGGCGTGCGGGGGCTCCTGCGGCCTGGCCGTCGCTTCGTGTGTGGTTTTGGCGGGCGCTGGCGGGGTTTCGGATGCCACCCAGCCGGGTGTCAGCGCCAGACCGACCTTCTCGTGATCCTCGGTGGCGTCCGCCGGCCTTGCGACGCCGAAGCCGCGAAAACCTTCGAACGTGCGGTTGCGGTCGTAGACGGGTAGGGCGGCGAGATCCACCGGCACCTTCAGGCTGCTGCCGGCGATCGGCCAGGCGACCGAGCGGCCCGACCATGTGTCGCGTCGTTCCAGCAGGCCGGCGATCTCGCCGGACGGGTCGAAGCCGAATGTGGTGGCGACATCCTTGAAGCGCCGGCCGATGACATCGGCGGCGGCCTCGCCAACGACGGCGGCGAATTCCGGCGAGATGGCGCTGAAGTGGCCGGCGGCGTCGGTGCGCCACACAAAGCGTACCGGTGTGGTGTTGCGTTCGACCGGTTGCGACGCCGGAACTGTCTCATTCTGCACCGGGGCAACCGGCGTCGTACCATCGCCCTGGGCGGCTTCGGCGGCCTTGTTGGCGTCGCTGAAATACCAGCGGTCGTGCTGGTGTTCGCCGGCCGTCGTCGAAACGCTGTCGTCGGCCGCCCGCCAGCCTTCGGCGGTCGTGGCCCTTGGCCGATCGCCCTCGGATGCGGTCTGGCTTGCCGGCGCCGGCTGGGTTGCGCCAGCCTCGGTGCCTTCGTCGATCACCACCAGAAGGTGGCGCGCCGGTTCGTCGGTCAACCGGGCGATGCCGGCCGGATAGGAGCTTTTTGCAGCCGGCACTAGCCGCTTCAGCACGCGATCCTGCTCGCGCGCGACATCGGCGACGAGCGCGCTGAGCGTCTGCTCGGTAATGCCAAGCGCCGAAAATCCTTGCGAGGCGGCCTCGACGCCGCCCTTGCCGTCGATGAAGGCGAGGAACTGGCCGTCCGCCTTGAAACCGCTGATTGCACGCGTGGCGATCTCGGCGGCGTTATGGGAGGCGCCTTGCGTGGCCGGCAGGGCAAGCATGATCGCCGCTTCGCCGTCGGGCATGGTGAGCGCGCTGGCCAGAAAGCCGACCGCATTGCTGGTCATGCCTGCCGCCAGCCGCACCAGCAGCGCGCGGTCGCTGCCGATGGCCGGGAAGCCGGCGGTTGCCATGATCTGGCGTCGCGCCACCGGCGGCAGCCCGGCCGGCGCGCCGATGGCGGCCTCGACATCGGCATGGCCGAACAGGGCGGCTCCGGGCCCGTTTGCCCACAGCACCTGCTCGAGGTCGGCCGACAGGACGACGATCGCGTCGCCGCTGGCAAAACGCGATCGCACGTCATCAAGGACGGCAACATCGAGGAACGAATAGTTCTCGGACGGCATGCGCTCTGGCTATCCTCCAAGGAGATGGCCGCGGTTAATGCTTCGTTAATAAATGGGAGCCGCCGCAACGTCCACAAGCGTAAGGCGAGCCCACTTGAATAATAGGGCTCGTGGTTAACGGCATCCCTATGTTTCGCTTCGATAATGTTGCATTGCAGCAGAAATGTTGCGTTGCACAACAAAATGCGCTATACCCATCTCACACATGAACGAGACGGCACGTCGAATGTGTCCGTCCACCCTATGAGGATGGAAAATGTCCAAGACCAAGACCACCGAGACCGTTGAATTCCCGACCTTCGACGCTTCGCAGGCCACCGACCAGATCCGCGCCTTCGCCGAGAAGGGCGTCGAGCAGTCGAAAGAGACCTTCGCCAAGCTGAAGACCGGCGCCGAAGAAGCCAAGAAGGCCTTCGAGACCAGCTACGAAACCGCCAAGACCGCTTCGAACGACCTGTCGCTGAAGGCGATCGCCACGCTGCGCACCAACGCCGAAGCCAATTTCTCGCATCTCGAGGCCCTCGTCGGCGCCAAGTCGCTGTCGGAAGTCGTCGAGCTGCAGACCTCCTTCCTCCGTTCGCGCGTCGAGACCGCCGTCGAGCAGGCCAAGGATTTCCAGGCCGCCGCCTCGAAGGTCGCCGAAGAAGTCGCCAAGCCGTACAAGACCGCCTTCGAGAAGGCCATCAAGGACGTCAAGGCGGCCTGATTGCCGGAAGATGCGGCGAGGGCTTGCAACGCTGTCGCCGGCTTCCTAGCTGAACAGGACAAGAGTTTCTCCGGGGCGGATCCTCCTCCCTTCTTCCCCGGAGAGCAGCCGGCACCTCCTCCCGCCGGCTCAAATTGGGAAAAAGGCCGGCACCTCCTCCCGCCGGCCTTTTTCTTGACCGTTTGCCGGGGAGGAACATGGGTGCGGATGAGCGTCGTTTTGCTTTTGCAAAAGCCTTGAATTACGATCCGATTGCCCGTATGCACGCTTCGCCGAACGATGGAGCACGGCTGACAGAAGTGGGTCACTCGTTTCGATCGTTGACGGGCACGCGTGCCGTTGTAGCTCAGATGGTTAGAGCGCCGGATTGTGGATCCGGAGGTCGCTGGTTCGATCCCAGCCAACGGTACCATTCCTCTCGCCGGGTGGATGCCCCGCACGACAATCGCACAGTTCAGAACTTGTTCTTTGGTACCGGCCCGGTTGCCGCAAGCGCGCGACTCGGCTTCAATTGGATAGGGAATACCGACTGCCTGGCTGCGGCCACGGCGTGATCGGCACAGACCGAAACGGGTAATTCAGAATGAGCGTACACGCCATCGAGTTTCTGCAGGATTGGATCGGCAAGGAATGCTGCGCCCCATCCGAAGCGGTCAAGCTCGACAAGCATGCCGAGACGCTGGCCAAGCGCTGCGCCGCCAAGGCCGCCGAAGCCGGCATTCCGCTGGAAGACCTCCAGGAAGAAGTCGGCGACATCCAGGACCTGATCGCCTCGCGCCTCGAAGAGGCCGTCGAAGCGGAAACGGCCGCCGACAAGGCGGCGTGAGCCTGCCTCCTTCTCCCGTGGGCGGGGAAGGGCACCACCGTTATCGGGGTTAACGATGCCACTCGGCCGGGTCGTCATCTACGCCAGGGATGTCGAGGAAACCGCCCGCTTCTACGAACGGCATTTTGGCTTCACGGCAACCCGATTGCCCGGAGACAGGATTGTCGAGCTTGTCGCCAGCGATGGCGGCGCCAACATCCTGCTTCATCAGGCCGCAAAAGGTCAGCGCAGCGGTCAGTCGATCGTCAAGCTGGTCTTTGATGTCGAAGACGTCGAACTGTTCTGCAGGCAACGCGCCGCAGACGGCCTCGATTTCGGCACGATCCATAAGGCCGACGGCTATCTGTTCGTGAACGCGAAAGACCCTTGCCAGAACTCCATCTCGGTTTCGAGCCGGGCCTTCCGAAAAGATAGCTGAGAAGTCTGCCTGCCCCGCAGGCTTAAAACAACGATCCCTGGCCGCCAGCGCCCTTGTCCTTGGGCGAGGCTTTGGCCGGCCTGGGCGTTGCAGGGCCGGGTGTCGGACCGGCGCCATCGGCCGTTGCATGCGCCGAACCGTCGGCGAAGCGCAGTTCCAGCGCAATGCCGGGCGTCACCTCCGCAGCGCGCTTGACCAGCGCACCGGCGCTGTCGAGCACCAGCGCATAGCCGCGCTCCAGGATCGCCTGTTCCGACAGTTTCAGCGTCGAAAGCAGCCGGTCGGCCTGGGTGAGGCGGGCGCGCAGCCGGTCCAGCCGCACCGTCATCGCCTGCTCCTGCCGCCGCGCCAGCGCGGTCAGCGTATCGCCCTGCAGCTTCTGCCGCCGCGCGATCGGCGCCGGCGACAGCCGTGCCATCGTCCGCGCGAACCGCGCGCGGCGCTCGCGCACGATGCCAAGGAAGGCGGCCTGCGCCCTGGCGAGGTCGCGCGAAGCCAGCCGCCGTGCCTCGGCCATGCGCCGCGACAGCGTCGCCGGCGTCAGCCGGATCGCGACGAGGCGACCGCGCTTGCGCTCGATCGACACCGCCAGCGCGCGGGCCAGCCGGTTTTCCGCCTCGTCGAAACGGCGTCTCGGCAAGGCCAGCAACTGGTCGGGCGAGGGCAGCGCGCGGGCCGCCGCCCGCGCCGCCTGGCGCCGGCGGTCGATGCCGCGGACCAGCGCCGCCGCAAGCCGTGCCGACAGGCTTGCCAGCGTCGCCTCCAGTTCCGCTCTCACCGGCACGGCGATTTCGGCCGCGCCCGTCGGCGTCGGCGCGCGCACGTCTGCGGCAAGGTCGATCAGTGTCCAGTCGGTCTCATGGCCGACCGCCGAGATGACCGGGATGTCGGAAGCGGCAACCGCCCGCGCCAATCCTTCGTCGTTAAAACCCCAGAGGTCTTCCAGGCTGCCGCCGCCGCGCGCCACGATGATCAGGTCCGGCCGCGGGATCGGCCCGCCCGGCTCCAGCGCGTTGAAGCCGTTGACGGCGGCCGTCGCCTCGGCGCCGGCGGTCTCGCCCTGCACGCGCACCGGCCACACCACGACGGTGAGCGGGAAACGGTCGCGGATGCGGTGCAGGATATCGCGGATCACCGCACCGGTCGGCGAGGTGATCACGCCGATGACCGAGGGCATGTAGGGCAGGAGCTGCTTGCGGGCGGGATCGAACAGGCCTTCGGCGGCGAGGCGGCGCTTGCGCTCCTCCAGCATCGCCATCAGCGCGCCGGCGCCGGCGGGTTCCAGATTGTCGATGACGATCTGGTATTTCGACGAGCCGGGATAGGTGGTGAGCTTGCCCGACGCGATCACCTCCATGCCCTCCTCGGGGCGGAAGCGCAGCTTGTTCATCGTGCCCTTCCACACCACGGCTTCCAGCCGGGAGCGGTCGTCCTTCAGCGCGAAATAGGCATGGCCCGACGAATGCGGGCCGCGATAGCCGGAAATCTCGCCGCGCACCCGCACATTGCCGAACGTATCTTCCACCGTGCGCTTCAGCGCGCCGGAAATCTCGCTCACCGTATATTCGGTGGCGTTGGTGGGTCTCGAATCGTCGTCGAAGAATTCGCTCATGCGCCGATTGGCGCGCTGGATGGGGAGTGGGTCAAGCCCTTACCCGCGTTGGCTGCACGGGTGAGACTGGACCACACGATTGCCATGGACGCCCCAAGGCTCCAAGTCTACCCATGCGTGCCAAGGAGCACACCCCATGAACATCCAGCAATCCAGGCCGGCGGCGGCCGCGCCTGTCGCATCGGGCCGGCCCAGCGAACGGCCCTTCGAGGCGCTCGACTACGGCCTCTATGCGGTGACGGTGGTCGCCTGGAGCCTGTCGTGGTTTGCCATCGAATTCCAGGTCGGCCGCGTCGCCAACGAAGTCACCATCGTCTGGCGCTTCGCCATCGCCACTGTCCTGATGTTCGGCTGGGTGGCGCTGAAGCGGGGCCAATTGCGCTTCGCGCCGGCCGAGCATCTGCGGTTCGCGGCACTTGGCGTGCTGATGTTTTCGTCCAATTTCCTGCTGTTCTATTACGGCGCCAGCTATCTGGTCAGCGGGCTGCTTTCGGTGGTGTTCTCGCTGGCCTCGGTCGTCAACATGCTGTTGGGCGCCGTGGTGATGCGCGAGCGGCCGTCGCCGCGCATCCTGGCCGGCGGGCTCATCGGCTTCGCCGGCATCGCGCTGATGTTTTTGCCGGAGGTCGCCGCCCACGGTCTTTCCGGCGGAACGCTTATAGGCCTCGGTCTTTGCGTGGCCGGCACGCTCTCCTTCTGCGTCGGCAATTTGATTTCGGCGGGAGGCATGCGCAACGGGCTACCGCTGATCTCGATGAATGCCTGGGGCATGCTCTACGGCACGCTGTGGTCGGCCCTTCTGGCGTTCCTGTTCGGCCGCACCTTCACCATAGACCCGAGCGTTACCTATCTCGGCTCGGTGCTGTTCTCGGCGGTGGTGTCCACTGTTCTGGCCTTTGCCGCCTATCTGACGCTGCTCGGCCGCATAGGTGCTGCCCGCGCCGGCTACGCCACGGTGATGTTCCCGATCTTCGCGCTGCTCATCTCCACCACGCTCGAAGGCTATCGCTGGACCGCCTTCGCCATCGCCGGCCTTGTCCTGGTCGCCATCGGCAACGTGCTGGTGGTGCGCGGCGGCAGGCGTTAGCTCGGCCTACCAGCCCGGCATCACCTGGCTCGGCTTGGTGCGCTTCATCTTGGTGAAGGCCAGCGAGGCGAAGTCGAAGCTGCCGGTCTCCTCGGTTATCGGCACGGTGATGTTGTCCAGGCTTTCGGCGATGTGGCGGGCCAGCGCCTCGACGATCTCGGGCCGGCTGGTCTGGCCGCGCATCAGGCCAATGCGGCAGTCGGGCAACTGGCCGAAGCCGTCGGCCTCGCCAAGCACCCGCATGCCGGGCCTGAGCGCGCATTCCGGCAGCACCGAAATCGCCAGCCCCGACAGCACGGCGGCGGCGATGACGGTGGCTGAGAAGGAGGAGAACAGGATGCGATAATCGCGCCCCATCTCGTCCAGCACGTCGCAGGCGGCGCGCCGCCAGATGCAGTTCGGGCGGCCGAAGGCCATCGGCAGGACATCCTGCTCATGCGTGGCGTGATTGGTCGAGGTGACCCACAACAGCGGCTCGCGCCGCACCACTTCCGACTGGCCGCGCGCGTCGTTGTGGGTGACCAGCGCCAGATCGAGATTGCCGCGCTTGATGTGCTCGGCAAGGCTGGGCGTCGGCTCGCAGGTGACAGTCAGTTCGACGCGCGGATTGGAACGGGCGAAACGCGCCATGATCTCGGGCAGGAAGCGGTCGGCATAATCGTCCGGCGTGCCGATACGGATGGTGCCTTCCAGCCGGTTGTCGTCGAAGGCGGCCAACGTCTCGCGGTTCAGGTAGAGCATCCGGCGGGCATAGGACAAAAGCCGGTCGCCTTCCTCGGTCAGCTTGTTGGAGCGCCCGTCCTTCTCGAACAGCGGTTTGCCGATCCGCTCCTCCAGCCGCCGCATCTGCATCGACACCGCCGACTGCGTGCGGTGCACCTCCTCGGCGGCGCGGGTGAAGGAGCCGGTGTCGGCGATCGAGATGAAGGTCTGCAACTGGTCGAGGTCGAGCGGCGCTTTCATCGCTTCCATCCATCATCAGAGTTGATGATAGAGATTAAAAACATTCGTTGGATTAATCAATCGCCGCGTGCGATTCAGTAATCGTCCACATGAAGGCATGTGAATCGGGTCCGTCCCGCCGCGCTCCCGGCGGCGGTGCGACGGTCCGCGCCGTCAAGATTGAGGAGAATGACCATGACCGCATACGACATCGCCCCTGAGAGCGCGCGCATCACCGCGACCCCGGCTGCCGCGACGCGTGTGTACAATCGTGCCGTCGGCTATTACCGCGCCTGGAAAAATCGCCGCGCCTTCTATCGCCTCGGCGAAATGTCGGACGCGGAACTGGCCGATATCGGCCTGACCCGCGCCGATCTCTTCGTCGCCGTCGACCTGCCGTTCGGCAGCGACCCGACGGTGAAGCTGCGCTCCATCGCCGGCCTGCGCGCCGCCTCCGTCGAGGAACTGGCGCGCAAGGTGGCCTGATATCCCGCACGCCCGGGCCTCCAGCCGGGCGATGCAGAGTTGCTGCAGGCTTCCCACACTCCCTGCCGGCACGACCCCGCCGGCCGCCTGCGCATTGCCCGGTCCTCCCACGGACCGGGCTTTTTCTTTTTGGGCCGCACCGTTCCTTCTCCCCTTGTGGGAGAAGGTGGCCGAGCCGGAGGCGAGGTCGGATGAGGGGGTGAGAACCCGGTTCGCCATAGGCGAATTGAAAGGTCCGGTGGACCTTTCAAAGGGTTCGAACGCCCGAGGCTATGCCGAGGGCTGGGACAAAGCTGTGATCCTGCCCCTCGCTGGCTCGGGGGCGTTCGAAACTCGAAAAGCCAAGCAATTGGCTTTTCGTCCGCTACGCGGACCGTTTCTCACCCCCTCATCCGTCTCGGCGCTTTGCGCCGAGCCACCTTCTCCCGCAAGGGGAGAAGGGGAGTTTCGCATCTGGAGTTTCACACCACCGGCGGGTTGAGCCGGGCGAAACCTTCCTGGCGGTGGTAGGGGAAATGCGGGTAGGGCGCCGTCACCGTGCTGGCCGCATCGAGCGTCGCCACCTGTTCGGGCGTCAGCGACCAGCCGACGGCGCCGAGGTTCTGGCGCAGTTGCTCCTCGTTGCGCGCCCCGATGATGACGGACGAAACCGTCGGCCGCTGCAGCAGCCAGTTGATGGCGATCTGCGGCACGCTTTTGCCGGTTTCCCCGGCGACCGCTTCGAGGGCGTCGACGACGCGGTAGAGATGCTCGTCCTCCACCGGCGGCCCGAACTCCGCGGTCTGGTGCAGGCGGCTGCCTGCCGGAATGGGATTGCCGCGGCCGATCTTGCCGGTCAGCCGGCCCCAGCCCAGCGGGCTCCACACCAGCGCGCCGAGGCCCTGGTCCTCGCCCAACGGCATCAGGTCCCATTCATAGTCGCGGCCGAGCAGCGAATAATAGACCTGGTTGGCGACATAACGTGGCCAGCCATGGCGCTCGGCGACAGCCAGCGATTTCATGATCTGCCAGCCGGAGAAGTTGGAGACGCCGACATAACGCAGCTTGCCGGCGCGAACCAAGCCGTCCAGCGTGGCAAGCACCTCCTCGACCGGGGTATGCGCGTCGAAGGCATGCAGCTGGAAGATGTCGATATGGTCGGTGCCCAGCCGGCCAAGGGCCTGGTCCACCGCTTCGATCAGCCGGGAACGCGACGAACCCCATTGATTGGGGCCGTCGCCCAGAGGCAGGCTGGCCTTGGTCGAGATCAGCACCTCGTTGCGCCGTCCCTTGATCGCCTCGCCAAGCACCGTTTCGGAGGCGCCGTCGGAATAGACGTCGGCGGTGTCGAACAGATTGACGCCGGCCTCCAGGCAGATGTCGACCAGCCGGCGGGCTTCCTCGACGCCGGTGTTGCCCCAGGCGCTGAACAGCGGGCCGGCGCCGGCGAAAGTGCCGGCTCCAAAACTCAGGACGGGAACCCTGAGGCCGGATTTGCCGAGATTGCGGTATTCCATGAAATGTCTCTCCATCTGTCGATGATGGCTAGATAGAGGCCCGTCATTTCATGAACCAGCGTGGCGAAAGGCACAGGATTTGTGAGGTGAGTTCACAACACTCTATCTCCCCCCTTGCGGGGGAGAATGGATTTTCACGATCTTAGCCGGAGCAGGCCAAAGGCCGTCGCGAGGCTAAGTCGTAGAAAATCCAAGAGAGGGGATTTTCAGCTGAGGGGCCACTTGCTCCCTCGAATGGCGAAGTCGAAATTCAGCTCGGCGAGGATTGGGCTGAAAATCCCCTCTCTTGCGATTTCTAGCACTTAGCTGCGCCGCCCTGCGGGCGTGCTCGCTAAGATGCTGAAATCGCTTTCTCCCCCACAAGGGGGGAGATAAGGGCGCCGCGCCGCTCGCCTACCGCCGGTTCATCCCTTTCAGGAACTGGTCGAAGATCGTTTCCACGCCCTGCTGGTAGTCGTCGCGTTGCTGGCGGCCGGTGTCGAACATCTTGCCGAAGATGTCGTCATAGGGATTGCGCGGCCGCCCGCTCGGGTTCGGCTCGGGTTCCGGCGCGCGTTGCGGGGCTGGATCGGGGGTCCCAATCGGCTGCCCGCCACCCAGCATGTCCTGCAGGATCTTGCCCCAGGGATTGTTGTCGCCAAACGGGTTCTGCGGTTGCGGCTGCTGCGGCGCCTGCTGCGGCGCGCCGCCGCCGAACATGTCCTGCAGCACCTTGCCGAGCGGATTGTCGCCCAGCGGATTGTTGCCGAACGGATTTTGACTCTGCGGCGCCTGCCGCTGCTGCGGCTGGCCACCCATCATGCCGCCGCCCATTCCGCCACCTTGCCGCATCATCTCCTCGATGATCTGGCCGAGCGGGTTGCCGCTGATGCCGCCACCACCGCTGAAGCCGCCGGCCTGCATCTGGTTGGTGGTCTGCTTGAACAGCCCGCCCATCACCATCGACGCCAGCACGGGAAGCATCTGCTGCAGCACCTGCTGGCCGACGCCGCTGGCCTGCGCCGCCTGCGCCGCCACCGCGCGCGACAGGTCCTTGGAGCCGAACAACTGCCCCAGCACATCGTTGCCTTGCTGCACGCCCTGCGGCGAGAAGGCCTGCGCGGCATTGTCGAAATACTGGCCATATTGGCCGGTGGCCATGGCGCTCATGAAATTGCCGACCCCATACGGGTCCGCCGTGTTGCGCTTCAGCCCCTGGCTGAAAGCCGGCAACAGCGCCTCCACCGCCGCCTGTGTCTGCTGCTGGCTCAGATTGAACTGGCGCGCCAGCGCCTCCATGCCGTTGCCGTTCTGCGACTGGTTGAGCATGTCGAACAGATTGAGCATGGGGTCCTCCGCGGCGGCCATTCGCCGTTGCGGAGCGTAGTTCGTTTTAACCGCCGGTTGAAGTGGACTTTTGCCGCCGCACCGTTATCTCCCCCCTTGCGGGGGAGAAAGCGATTTCAGCATCTTAGCGAGCACGCCCGCAGGGCGGCGCAGTCTAAGTGCTAGAAATCGCAAGAGAGGGGATTTCCACCCCAATCCTCGCCGAACTGGATTTCGGCTTCCCCCATTCGAGAGAGCAAGTGGCCTCTCGGCTGAAAATCCCCTCTCTTGGATTTTCTACGACTTAGCCTCGCGACGGCCTTCGGCCTGCTCCGGCTAAGATCGTGAAAATCCATTCTCCCCCGCAAGGGGGAGATAAGGGCGCCTTGCTTCAGTACGCATACTCCAGGAAAGCCGGCTCGATCGAGCCGCCCCAGCGCGTGTGGTAGGCCGAAAGCATCTCTTCGGCGCTGGTGGTGCCGCGCGCCACCACTTCGTCCAGCGTCGACAGGAACGAGGTTTCGTCGAAGCCGTCGCGATTCAACTTGTTGCGGTTCTTCAGGCCCTGCCGGGAGATCGCCAGCACCTCTCGCGCCACCTCTCGCAGCGTCGTAGAGCGGAACGGCGCGCCGATGCCTTGCTCGGGCACGGCGTCGCGCATCGCCTTGACTTCCGCATAGCTCCAGTCGCGCGTCAGCGCCTCGGCGGCGTCGAGCGCGGCGCCGTCATAGAGCAGGCCGACCCAGAAGGCCGGCAGCGCGCAGATGCGCCGCCATGGCCCACCATCGGCGCCGCGCATTTCCAGGAACCGCTTCAGGCGCACATCCGGGAACAGGGTCGACAGGTGGTTCGCCCAGTCGCCCATGGTCGGCATGCCGTCCGGCACTTCCTTGCGCGCCGCCCCCGCCATGAACTGGCGGAAGGTGATGTGCGTCATGTCGTGGTAGCGGCCGTCGCGGATGACGAAATACATTGGCACGTCGAGCGCCCATTCGACATAGTCGGCAAAGCCGAATTCGGGCGAGAAGCAGAATTCGAGCAGGCCCGAGCGCTGGTTGTCGGTGTCGCGCCAGATGTCGCCGCGCCAGCTCTGCAGCCCGTTCGGCCGTCCTTCGGTGAAGGGCGAATTGGCGAACAGCGCCGTCGACAGCGGCTGCAGCTTCAGCGACACCTGCATCTTGCGGCGCATGTCCGCCTCGCTCTCGAAGTCGAGATTCACCTGGATCGTGCAGGTGCGGTACATCATGTCCAGGCCCTTGGTGCCGACCTTGGGCATGTAGCGGGTCATGATGTCATAGCGCGATTTCGGCATTTTCGGCGTTTCGGCCAGCGTCCATTTCGGACTGCCGCCAAGGCCGAGGAAACGGATGCCCATCGGCTCGGCGATCTCGCGCACTTGCGCCAGATGCGCGTTGCCCTCGCGACAAGTCTGGTGGATCGTCTCCAGCGGCGCGCCGGAAAGCTCGAACTGGCCGCCCGGCTCCAGGCTGATGGCGCCCTGTCCGGTCGGCTCGACCAGGCCGATGATGCGGCCCTCGTCCAGGATCGGATCCCAGCCGAGCTTGGTCTGCATGCCTTCCAGGATGGCGCGGATGCCGCGCTCGCCGCCATAAGGCACAGGCGCGTGGCCATCGACATAGAAGGGGAACTTTTCGTGCTCGGTGCCGATGCGCCAGTCGGCGCGCGGCTTGTTGCCCTTGGCAAGGTAGGCGGCGAGTTCGCCAAGACCCTCGATGGGCTGTGAATCGGTGGTGTCGCGTGCCATGTCGCCCTTTCTGGCTTTGATCGCAGGATCGCCGCGCGGCTTGAATGAACGAAATGTCAGTAGGGGAGCAAGCAAAAAATCCTGAGCCAATCGTCAACAGGATTTGATCGGCCGCGATTCATGGCCCGGCAGGCGCCAGGACCGGCCCTTGCGCAGCCCGCACCAGCGAGGCGGCGGCCATGCCGGCGGTCTCCATATAGGAGGGGTCGCGGTTCAAAAGCACGGTGGCGAAGGAACCGTCGAGTAGCAGCAGCACCTGCCGCGCCGTCTGTTCCGCGGCTTCGATGCCCTCGGCCTCGAAAACCGTCTTCAGCCAGGCTTCGAAGTTCTTCTTGTGGGCAATGCCGATGCGGATCGCCGGGTGGCCCGGCATGTCGGCGAGTTCGGCGGCGGTGCGCAGGAAGCCGCAGCCCTTCCAGGCCGGGCGCCGCGCCGCCGCCGCCAGATGCTGGAAGATCGCGGCGACCTTGTCGGCGAGTTGGCCCTCGCTCTCGGTGAACCAGTGCCTGAACAGCCCGAGATTGGGCTGGTCGCGCCGCTCCAGATAGGCGGCGATGAGGTCGTCCTTGCTGGCGAAATGGTAATAGAGCGTGCGCTTGGTCAGTCCGGCCTTCTCGGCCACGGCATCGACCGAGACGGCGCGAATGCCCTGGCCGTAGAACAGTTTGGATGCGGCGGCGACGATGCGCTCGCGGGTGGTGTTGGCGGTCGGTTTCATGGTCGATGTATACCGACTAGTGAGTGTAACAACAAGCCGCTCCGGTCTATGCAGGATCCACGTATTTCGCGTCCCGAAAGGATCGGCAATGTCCATCATCGCGCCCGTCCAGGAAGCCCGGCCGCTGGAGATCGCCTGCGCCGACGGCGTCGTTCTAGGCGGTCATTTTTGGCAAAGGGTGCGCGGGGCGCCGGCCGGCACCGTCATTGTCAATCCGGCCACCGGCGTGCTCGCCCGTTACTATCATCATTACGCCCGCTTTCTCGCCGCCCACGGCTTCGATGTCGTCACCTACGATTATCGCGGCATCGGCGCCTCGCGTCCGGCGAGCCTCGGCGGCTGTGCCTATCGCTGGCGCGATTGGGGTGAGAAGGATTTCGAGGCGGCGCTGGCCTGGGTGCGGGCGCGGGACGCCTCGGCACCCGTCTTCGTTGTCGGCCACAGCGTCGGCGGCGCCTTGCCGGGGCTGGCGCGCGGCGCCTCGAATATTCGTCGCCTGCTCTCGGTCGGCGGCCAGTTCGGTTGCTGGCGTCACTACGCGCCGGCGCACCGCACGCGACTTTTCCTGAAATGGCATGTCGCCATGCCGGCGCTCACCGTACTGTGCGGCTATTTCCCCGGCCGTCGGCTCGGCTGGCTGGAGGATCTGCCGGCCGGCGTCGCCTATGAATGGAGTTTCCGCCGGTCGCGCCTCGAAGACAATTATCCGGAAGCGGAGCGTGAAATGATCCTCAGGCGCTTCGATGCGGTGACGGCGCCGATCCTTGCGGTCACCCTGTCCGACGACGCGATCGCCACCGTGCCGGCGATCCGCGCCGTGCTCGAGCGTTATCGCGGCGCGCAGCGCACACAGGTGCTGCTTGACCCGGCCGATCTCGGCCAGGATGCGGTCGGCCATTTCAGCCTGTTCCACAGCCGCCACGCCAATGGCTTCTGGCTGGATACGCTGTTGTGGCTGCGCGACGGCATCAATCCCTGGCCGGACAAGGAGGTCGTCGGAGATTGAGGCCTGTTTGCCGCTGCCCTGCACCGTTGCGGGCGAAAAAGAACGGAGTGTCTTCGATGCCTGTTTTCCTGAAGGCCGCGGCAGGATAGATTGCGTTTCGTGGGCACCGTCCTGCTGATCCAGACAACGAAGCGCGCTGCATCGACCGGCACCGTCCGGAGTGTGGAAGCGGCTTCGCAAGCAGAGGTTCCACGATGAACGATATCGCCGATCACGGCGTCCGCTTCGGACGCATTGCTCCCATGGTGCCCGTAAAGGACATCGGCAGGGCGCTCGATTTTTACACCAGGGTCCTCGGGTTCACGAAGACCTTCGAGAACGGCAATCCCGTCGGTTTCATAATCCTGGAGCGCGATCAGGGGGAACTGCATCTGACCCTGCAGCCAACCCACAAGGCTGCTGTTTTCAATGTCGCCCATCTGCTGGTCGACGACGTTGACGCTCTCCACGCCGTTTGCAAGCAGCACGGGGTGAGGATCATCAAGAGCCTGCAGGACAAGGACTACGGCTTGCGGGCTTTCGTGTTCGAGGACCCGGACGGAAACCGCATCGATGTCGGCCAGGTGATCTGAGGCGGGTCGCGCGGGCGATCGGCTCTTTCGGCCTCTCATGGGGCCGTCAACGACTTCGCTTCAGTCGAGGCCGGAAGCCTGAGGCCCCCTTTTCCCTTCTCCCCTTGTGGGAGAAGGTGGATCGGCGCTCTAGCGCCGAGACGGATGAGGGGTGTTGCAAGAAATGAGGCTG
Source organism: Mesorhizobium sp. YL-MeA3-2017 (assembly GCF_030814575.1). Taxonomy (NCBI): domain Bacteria; kingdom Pseudomonadati; phylum Pseudomonadota; class Alphaproteobacteria; order Hyphomicrobiales; family Phyllobacteriaceae; genus Mesorhizobium; species Mesorhizobium sp. YL-MeA3-2017. Next base: position 3,658,494 of record NZ_JAUSVH010000001.1, read on the forward strand.
AGCAAACGGCTTCCGTGACACCATTCCCGAATGTGGAGCGGCGCACTCCGTCCAGCACCCCTCATCCGACCTCGCCTTCGGCTCGGCCACCTTCTCCCGCAAGGGGAGAAGGAGAAGCTACCAATCCCCTATCGCCGCCTGCATCACCGCAAGGGCCGCAACGGCGGCCGTGTCGGCGCGCAGGATGCGGGGTCCGAGCGGAATGGCGGTGACGAAGGGCAGCGCGCGCAGCAACCGGCGCTCGTCGTCGGAGAAGCCGCCCTCGGGGCCGACCAGCAGCGCCAGCTTTTTTTCCGAAATTTTCTGAAGTGCGGGCAGGGGATTGTTGGTCGAGGCGTCCTCGTCGCAGAACACCAGCCGCCGTTCCTTGTCCCAGTCGCCAAGCAGCCGCTCCAGCTTCTGCGCCTCGCGCACCTCAGGCACCGCCAGGATGCCGCATTGCTCGGCCGCCTCGACGGCATTGGCCTGCATGCGCTCGGCCGTGATCTTGCCTTGCGTGTGCTGGGTCATCACCGGCTGCAGGATGCCGGCGCCCATTTCGACCGCCTTCTGCACCAGATAGTCGAGCCGGCCGACCTTCAGCGGCGCGAAGCAGTAGACGAGGTCCGGCAGTGGCGGTTGCGGCCGCTGCAGTTCCCTGCCGGTCAGCCGCACCGCCTTCTTCGACTTCGCCGTGAGCGCCGCCGTCCATTCGCCGTCGCGACCGTTGAAGACCAGGATTTCCGCGCCTTCGGAAAGCCTCAGCACATGCATGAGATAATGGCTCTGCTGTGGGGTGGGCTCGAATTCGGCACCGGCGGAAAGGTCGTCGGGCACGAACAGCCGTTGCATTTTGTAGTTGGCGCGCATGGCCGAGCAATGCGGCAGCCGGCCCCCAAGGTCAAGCCACCGCCAGCGACGCCGCGACGTCGCTTTCGCCGCTGCCCGGCGGGCGCGGCGGCCATAGTCTCGGACGCTCGAGCACTTTGAATTTGCGCATCGTGCTTGCCGAAAACCGATTCCGGTTTTCGGGCCGATGCACAAGCGGAGGAGAGACGAGCATGACCGGCATATTGCGCGGCGGCTGCCTGTGCGGCGGCACCGCCTACGAATTGCGCGGCGAGCGGCGTCCGGTCGTAGCCTGTCATTGCGTGCAATGCCGCAAGACCTCCGGCCACTATGTGGCGGCAACCCAGGTCGCCGCCGACGAAGCCGTCATCACCGGCGACACACTGACCTGGTTCCGCTCGTCGGACATCGCCGAGCGCGGCTTCTGTTCGGTCTGCGGTTCCAACCTGTTCTGGCGCAAATTCGGCAGCGACCGGCTGTCGGTGTGGGCGGGCACCATCGACGGACCGACCGGCCTCAGGATGGAAAGCCAGCTCTATCCCGAATCCGCCGGCGATTATTACGATCTGCCGGACGTGCCCTCGATCGAGCAGGCGACGTTGAAATAGCGCTCAGTCGCTGATGCGCGTTGCCGGCCCTGGTTCGAACCAGTGGTGCTTGCGGCGGGCGCGGAACAAGGTCGCCGGTGGCGCGAAATCCGGTTCGGCAAAGCAGCCGACCGAAACCGAGACCGCGCCCGGCAGGCCCTCGCCGGTCATGAACACCAGCGCCCCGCAGGTCGGGCAGAAGGTCTGTTCCACCCAGCGCCCCGGACCGCCCGTTCGCCGCCAGCTGCGCCGCTCCCCTTCAATTTGCACCACCGCTTCGTCGACGAACACGGCCCGGTAGGAAAAGGCGGTGCCGGTTGCGCGCTGGCATTCCAGGCAGGCACAGGCGTAGACGCTGCGCGGCTCCCCGGAAACGGTGATGCCGAGCCCGCCGCAGCCGCATTGCGCGGTCCTGGTTTTGGTCTTTGCCGATTGTTCCGCTGGTTTCACACTGTCCATTCCTGCCGCCATCCCGTCAGGAGGTTTCGGGCCGGTCGCTTTCTGCGCCTTGCCGCAACGGGCCTGTGCCCGTACCTCTCGTTGAAGCTGATCGTGGTGATAGGTCGACCCCGGACCGAGGGTAAATTACGCACTTTGAAGTAAGTGCCGCCCCGGCTCGGAAGCGGAGGGAAACATGAAACGTCTCGATACCGACGAATGCGGTTTCGCTACCGCGCTGAATGCCATCGGCGGCAAATGGAAGCTGGAGATCCTGTGGGAGGTCACGCTTGCGCCGCGCCGGTTCGGCGCTTTGCGGCGGCTGTTGCCAGGCGTCAGCGAAAAGGTTCTGGCCCAGCAGCTTCGCGAGATGGAAGCCGATGGCCTGGTCTGGCGCCAGGTGTTTCCCGGTGCGGTGCAGAAGGTCGAATATTCGGTGACGGATGTCGGCCGCACCCTCAACGAGGCGGTCGGCGTGATGTCGGCCTGGGGCAAGGCGCAGGAGCGCCGCATGGTTCTGCACCCGGTCGTCGTCGCGGAAAAACCGCGTCCGCTGATCCGCCTGCGCGCATGAATGGCAGCCGCTTACCGCAAGGTAGGCGCTTACATTCCAGTCAGCGCTAACATCATTGTCAGTAATTGCATGTCGGCGCGGCATGCATAATTTCCGCCCCTCGACGCGATCGGCCAGTCGGCCGCGCACCATTCGAGGAGACAGTCATGTCCGACCAACAGCATCCCGCCGCCGGGCGGCCGGCCACCGCGCCCGACCCGAGGCGCTGGCAAGCGCTGGCGCTGCTCTGCGCAACCTATTTCATGGTCTGCCTGGACGGGCAGATCGTCATTCTGGCGCTGCCGTCGATCGAACGGCAACTGGGCTTCACCGTTGCCGGCGTTCAATGGGTGATGAGCGCCTATATGCTGACGCTGGGTGGCCTGCTTCTGCTCGGTGGCCGCATGGCGGACCTGCTCGGCCGGCGGCGCATGTTCATCGCCGGCACAGCCCTGTTCCTCGCCGCCTCGCTGCTTTGCGGCCTTGCCCGCGCGCCCGAGTTCCTGGTTGCGATGCGCATTCTCCAGGGCATCGCCGCGGCGATCATGACGCCGACTGCGCTGTCGATCCTGATGACCACGTTCGAGGAAGGGCATGAGCGCAACAAGGCGCTCGGCTTCTGGTCGGCAATGGGCGCGAGCGGCGCCACGGCGGCACTTGTCGTCGGCGGTCCGCTCAACGACTGGCTGGGCTGGCAGTGGGTTTTCTTCATCAATGTTCCCGTCTGCCTCGCCCTGCTGGCGTTCAGCCCGTTTCTGCTCAAGGAGAGCCGCGACACCTCGCATGGCCGCGGCTTCGACGTCGCGGGTGCGGTCACCGTCACGGCCGGGCTGATGGCGTTTGTCTATGCCATCGTCGAGGTGCCGCAACTGGGTTGGACCCATGTTAACACCCTTGCCGCCTTCGGCGCTTCGGCCTTGCTGCTTCTGCTGTTTGTGGTCATCGAGGCACGTTCAGCCTCGCCTTTGGTGCCGTTGCGCATCTTCCGTTCGGTGCGCCTGGTCGGCGGCAATCTGGTCGTGCTGCTCGCCGGCATGATCGTCTTCGGCATGATCCTGGTGCTGTCGCTCTATCTGCAGAAAGTGCTGGGTTATTCGGCGTTGCAAGTCGGCGTCAGCACGATGATCTATTCCGCTATCGCGATCGTCATGTCCTACTCTTCGGGACCGATCGCGAGCCGCATCGGCGCCCGCCCGCTCGCCGTCATCGCCATGGCATTGATGGCAGCGGGCTGCCTGTTGCTTGCCAGGGCAGGCGGCAACTACTGGATCGACATATTGCCCGGGCTCGTCATCTTCGGCCCCGGCATCGGCGCGGCGGTCGTGTCGGGTTCCATTGCCGCCCTGTCGGATGTCGCCGAGGGCGATTCCGGCCTGGCATCGGGCATCAACAGCGCGGCCTTCCAGCTCGGCGGTGCATTGGGCGTCGCGGTCGTGGCGACCGTCGCTGTGTCCTGGAGTGGCGGATCGGATACGGTCGCCGCCCTGACCACGGGCTACCAGGCCGGTTTCCTGGCCTGTGCCGTCCTGGCGGGGATCGGCGTGCTCGTTGCGCTGTTCCTGCCTGGCAAGGCACCGGCTGGCGCCGCGACCTCGGTCGTCCACCTGGGTTGAACAATCCCGGAAAAAGGTGAGCGGCCGATTTCCGTCTGGAATTGCGCCGAACAAGCAGAGCGGGTCGTCGTCTCGGCGAGGCGCTGATCCACTCTAAGCCGGCCCCGCGCTCGCGTGCCAGACGGGCGCGAAGCCGGCTTTCAGCACCGCGATCGTCGTTGGCGGCGTGATCAGCGCGAGCGACGTTCCGCCTCTTGTTGCCGTCTCGACGCCGACCGGCTTTTCGTACCCGGCAAAGCTCCAGCGTAGCAATTCGCCGCTGCGTACGGCAAAAGGCACGCCGCCGATGGCGACCATCGCGCCATCGGGCAGCTGTGCGGTTTCTTCGGCCCGGATCGACGGCAGCGGCTTGCGCGACGAGGCGAAACGCTCGTTATGCAGGCGCGCATCCACCTGCGGCGCGCGCGGCTCGGCGATGCCGAACGCCTGGCCGAACCGGCCGAGGAACTCGCTGGCCCGCGCCCGCTGGCAGAAGAAGCAGGGCCGGTGCCCGGCGGCGAGCGCGGTCGGCTCGTCGAGGAAGAACAGCTCGGTCCAGCCCGGTTTGCCACCCGGTCGGTTGCGCCCCATCGGCTCGCGCTTGCGGCCCTGATAGTCGCAGAGGCAAATGATCCAGGCCGGCAGCGCCCAGCGCTTGTTCAAGAGCGTCTTCGTCGCCGGATCGTGGATGATGCCGCGGTTGCCGGTGAACAGTCCGCGCTCGGCCACGGCATGGATGGCGCCGAAGGGATCGACCCGGTTCTGCAGTGGCATAGGCTTTTTCCCTCGCTGTCAGCCGCCGGCGCTTGGCCGGCACGATGCCGCCATGTTACCCCGTCGCGGGGTTCATTCCTGTCAGGATGGTCATGCGGGTCCTTGTCGTCGAGAATTATCAGAACACCGGCCTCGGCAATGTCGGCGCCGCCCTTGCCGAAGCCAAGGCCGAACTCGATGTCCGCCGGCCCTATCTTGGCGAGGAATTGCCCAGCGATGCCAGCCAGCACGACGCGCTGGTCATGTTCGGCGGCGGCCAGAATGCGCTGGCCGACGACACCCATCCCTATTTCCCGGCGTTGCACCTGATCCGCGATTTCGAAGCCAGGGATCGTTCCGTGCTCGGCATCTGCCTCGGCAGCCAGCTTCTGGCGCGCGCCTTCGGCGGCACCAACCAGGTTGGCGGCGCCACCGAATTCGGCTGGTGCGGTGTCACCCTCACCGAAGCGGCGAAATCGGATGCGGTGCTCGGCGCCATGCCGGTGGCTTTCCCGATCTTCCAGTGGCACGACGACACGTTCTCGCTGCCGCCGGGCGCCGTGCGCCTGGCCGGCAGCATGGTTGCCGAAAACCAGGCCTTCCGCCTCGGCCGCGCCGTCTACGCCTTCCAGTTCCATTTCGAGGCGGATCGCGCCGTGGTCAACCACTGGTCGACCGCCTTCGCCGAAACGGTTGCGGCGCGCTGGCCCGACTGGCCGCAACGGTTGGAGGCCGAGACCGCGCGCAACGGCGCGCTGGCCGACCAGTCGGGTCTTGCCATCGCACGCGCCTGGGTCGCCACGATCTAGCTCCAGTCCCGCCCGTCGAAGCGACCTTCCGTTGCGTTCGCGTGGCAAATTTGGCACGCCGGCTGAAAACCGCTGTGGACGGCGCTTTTCGTGCTTGGTCTGTGTCCGGCTCATTTCCTAGAAGGCGGCAGCTGGCTTGCCGGCGCGCTGTGCCACTGTGGCACAAGCGTCACACGGCCCGCAAAGAAGACGCGCAAGGCGTCCGAATTCGACGAGAATTTGAGACGAACTGTGAGTTTCAACACATTCGTAACCAGTCGGTCGCAGGACAATACAGAAGGCTCAACCAGAGATGACGTCCGTGAAAGCAGCGCTTCTGTCCTTTGTAATGCTGTCCGCCATTGTCGTATGCGGCCTGGGCATCTACGCGGCCGACGCCGCCAACAACCACATCGCCGTTGACGGCTATGGCGTGGTCTCCGCCTCGCACTGATCTTTTTGACAGCTGCCGTTCGCACCGGTTTCCAATGGCGCGAAACCGCCGGCATCTGCCGACGAGCGACCTTGTGGCGCTCGCGGATCGATCCGTCCCACCCTCGAAACTCGACGCCGCGCCTGTTCTGGCGCTAGGATGAGCCTGTCATCAGGGCTCGCGGCGACGCTTGCGTCGCCCGGCATGCGTCGACCGACCGGGGGAAAAGGTTGAACGCCGCGCATCTTTTGCAGTTCTCGTCCGAACGGCTGCCCGGACAAAAGCGCCTCGACGCCTGGCGTGAGGTGTTCAGCCGCGCCGTGCTGAAAAGCGACGTCACCCCCGTCAACCAGGACGAGCCATTCCACGCGCGGATGGCGTTGCAGCACTTGCCGGGCCTGTCGATCACCTGGGGCAGCAGCTCCAGCCTGCGCATAGAGCGCCCGCCCGGCCTCGTCGCCGATGGCGACGACGATCTTATCCTGATCCTGTCCCTGGCCGGGCAAGCGACGGGCCAACAATGCGGCAGGGAGTTGCAGCTTGAACCGGGCGGCGCGGTGCTTTGGGCGAACGGTGTCCCCGGCCGTTTCCGCTGCAGCCAGAACTATTCGCTCACCCAGTTGAAGCTGCCGGCGCGGGGGCTGCAGACTATGGTCCGCGATGTCGAGGGCGCCGTCATGCGCCCGTTGGATCGGCGCGGCAAGGCGCTGGCCGTGCTTGCCGGCTATGTCGCCGCCTTGCGCCTCACGCTGGACCGCACGGCGCCCGAGGCGCGGCTCATGTTCGCCACCCATATTCGTGACCTGGTGGCGCTGACCCTGGGCGCCGATGCCGATACCGCCGACCTGGCGCGCCGTCGCGGCCTGCGCGCCGCCCGGCTGGCTGCGGTCCGCGCCTATATCGCCGAAAACCTCACGCGTCCCGATCTCGGCGTGCGCCAGGTCGCGGCCAGGCAATCCATCAGCCCGCGCTACCTGCAGATGCTGTTCGATGCGGAAGGAACCACTTTTTCGGAATTCGTGCTCGAGCAACGCCTGGCGCGTATCCATCGCCTGTTGACCGACCCGCGCCTGGACAAGCTGCCCATCGGCGTCATCGCCCTCGATGCGGGCTTCGGCGATCTTTCCTATTTCAATCGTGTCTTTCGCCGCCGCTACGGCGCCACGCCGTCCGAGATCCGCGCCGCCGCCGCGCGGGAAAATAACGACGGCTAGTAGCACTTCGCCCCAGGCCGGATTTCGCTTCGCGCCAGCCCAAGCGCGCAGTCGGTGCTGCGATTATCGTCCGTCATCGATCGCGATTCAGCGGAGAGACGACTGCCGATGGGGGGATTTGACGCGCGATGGCCGCTGGGCCGGCTGGGCTTTGCCACCTGTGTCCTGTTGGCGGCCTGGCTCGGCCAGGCCGTGGCGCAAGCGGTCTGGAATGGAAGCACGTCCGCGAATTGGTTCGATGGGGCCAATTGGAATGGCGGCGCCGCACCCACCGCTCTCGACCCGGTGACCATCGATGTCGTGGCGCCCAACGGCACCGTCTTCAACGCACCGGGTTCTTCCATCGATATTCAGAGTTTGCTTGTCGGCCGATTGGCACAAGGTTCTCTGGAGATATCGGAGGGCGAACTTAAAGTCGCCGACTATGGGGCGATCGGCAGCCTGCCGGGGGCGAACGGGTCGGTGCGCGTCCGCGGCGCGAATTCGACCTTTGATGTCAACAACGGCCTTTACGTGGGCGAACTGGGTGTCGGCACGCTCACCGTCGAAGGTGGTGCCCGATTGCAAAATGAAGCAGCCGTGCTGGGCTACTTCGCCGGCGGGGTTGGTTTTGCAACGGTCAGCGGCGCCGGATCGATGTGGTTCAACGAAGACAATCTCACGATTGGTCAAAACGGCGAAGGACACCTTACCGTCGCCGATTCCGGTCAAGTCTTGACCAACAACAGTTCGACTATTGGTCGGCAGCTGGGTTCTCTGGGGCAGGTGACTGTGACCGGCGCAGGCTCATCTTGGCTCACAGACAACGAACTGCTCGTCGGTTCGCAAGGAACCGGGCGGCTATCTTTGGAAAATGGTGGCGTTGCTGTCAGTCTGACGGCTGTCGTTGGCGCGCAATCGACGTCGACCGGCTTCGTCAGGGTCGACGGCAGCGGCTCGGCATGGGCGGTCACCGAGGGCATTGGTCTCGGCTTCGCCGGCGCCGGGGAATTGGAGATAACCAATGGCGGCAAGGTCACGGCGGATTACCTTTTTTCGGGGTCGGAGAATGGGGCAAGCGGCCGGATCTTTGTCTCCGGTGCCGGATCGCTGCTGGAAACGGCTCATGGAATTGGCCTCGGTTATGGGGGGGCCGGGAGCCTGACCGTCGCGGACGGCGCCGTCGTCCGCTCAACCGGAGAGGAAACGATCATCGGCGTTGCGGTGGGCAGTGGTGGCGCCGCGATCGTCACGGGAGCCGGCTCGCTTTGGCAAAACAGTGCGTTGCTCGTCGGCAACTTCGGCAATGGTACGGTGACCGTCACCGACGGGGGGCGGATTGCCCTGGCTTCCGTCCTCGACATCGCCGTTAAGCCCGGTTCGAGCGGAGTTCTCAACATCGGTGCGGATAAAGGCGAGACGGCGATGGCACCGGGGTTTGTCGACGCTGCCCTCGGCATCGAGTTCGGCGACGGAACGGGCGAAATCAATTTCAACCACACCGCCTCGAACTATCTGTTTTCCCAATCGATCGTCGGCAATGGCTTGATCAACGTACTCGCCGGGCGAACGGTGCTCACCTCCGACGCAAGCCTTTTCACCGGTGAGACTGTGGTTCTGGGCGGCGCGCTTTCCGTTGACAGCAAGCTTGGCGGCACTCTCCTGGTCGGCACTGCCGGCCGGCTGGAAGGAGGAGGACAGGTCGGCTCCGTCACTGTTGCCGGCACCGTCGCGCCTGGCAATTCGATCGGGACGTTGAACGTGGCGGGCAACATCGCCTTCGATCCGGGCTCGACCTACGCGGTCGAAACCAATGCGGCCGGTCAGTCCGATCGCATCGCGGTGACCGGCACGGCGACGCTTGCCGGCGGTACCGTCTCGATTTCGGGCCCGCTCCAGCTTGGCCATCGCTACACCATCCTGACCGCCGGTGGCGGCGTTGCCGGCACCTTCGCCGGCCTGTCGGCTGCTACCAGTTCTCCGTTCCTGGCACCGGCGCTGGCCTACGATCCGAATTCCGCCTATCTCGATGTCGTCCGCAGCGGGCTCGCCTTCGCCTCGGTCGGCCAGACGCCGAACCAGATCGCCACGGCTTCGGCGCTGGACGGCATGAGCCTGGACAATCCCCTGATCGGCGCCGTCGCATCGCTGTCTATCGATCAGGCTCGTTCCGCCTTCGATGGCCTGTCGGGTGAGGTGCATGCCTCGACGGTGACGGCATTGATCGAAGATAGCCGCCTGATACGCGCGGCGATGAATGACCGGCTCCGTTCTGCCTTCGAGACGGTTGGTGCCGCGCCGCTGCCTTTGATGGGTTATGACGAAGCGGCGGGCGGCAATGCCGCGCTGGAGGCGACGGCTTCGATCGCGTCGGCGAGTCCAGCGACAGCATCGGCTGCCGAACGTTACGGCGTCTGGGGTTCGGCCTTCGGTTCATGGGGCTGGACCGACAGCGATGGCAATGCGGCAAAGCTGTCGCGCTCGACCGGCGGTTTTGTCACCGGCATCGACGGCCTCGTCACCGACGACTGGCGGCTCGGTTTCCTTGCCGGCTACAGCCATTCTTCGTTCAAGGTGGATGACAGACGGTCATCTGCCTCCAGCGACAACTATCATCTCGGCGCCTATGGCGGCACGCAATGGGGTGCGCTCTCCTTGCGCTCCGGCCTTGCCTACACCTGGAGCGACATCGACAGCGGTCGATCCGTGTCTTTCCCCGGTTTCACCGACGCGCTGTCGTCCAGCTATCGTACCGGCACCACGCAGATCTTCGGCGAACTCGGTTATGGCATGAAGGCCGGCAATCTCGCCTTCGAGCCCTTCGCCAACCTGGCTTACGTCAATGTCCACACCAATGCTTTCAGTGAGAAAGGCGGGGCGGCGGCGCTGACGGTCCGCAGCAGCTCCAACGCCATCACCTTCACCACCTTTGGCCTACGGGCATCTACCGACTTCGACCTCGGCGCGGTCAAGGCGACGGCGCGCGGCATGATCGGCTGGCGCCATGGTTTCGGCGATGTCACGCCCAATGTCACCCAGGCCTTCGCCGGCAGCAATGCCTTCACCATCGCCGGCGCGCCGATCGCACGCGAAAGCGCAGCACTCGAGGCGGGCTTCGACGTCGCGCTGACACCGACCACCACACTCGGCATCTCCTACCAGGGCCAGCTCGCCGCCAACGCCCGCGACCATGGCGTCAGGGCCGATTTGAATGTCAGGTTCTAGGACGATGGCCGGTGCCAAAACGCAGAACGCGAAACGTGCTGAAAAGCCGGTCGTTTGAACGGGAAAGGCCTTAAAATGCGCGCGAACGGACCCTTGTGAATTCGTTTCGCGGCGTCTGGCACCCGTTTTTCCGTAAGCTATTGATCCTGCACCACGAAGTTATTTGACTCTCGGCGCGCTTGCCGTCGCCTTTCCACATCCCTGTTGACAATCATGCGGCTTGTCGTTCACCCTTGAGGCTCACCAGGGGGGTCCCGACAAGGGGCTGAGATACTGCTGAACGCGCAGTGACCCGTTGAACCTGATCCAGTTCATACTGGCGTAGGGACGGTGGGAAGCTTCGCGGGCCGGCGTTTTTCGGCTTTGGCGGTCGGGCAGATGCCCGAACTCCCTTCAGCGAAGCATCACTTCCTCCTCATCGCATGGACTGGGTCTCCGTTGCATTCGAGCAAGGAGGCTCACTCATGAATATCCACACCCCGAAAGTCACCGTCGGCGCGTTGCCGGCGTCGCGCAAAATCTACAAACCGGGCACGCTTCACACCGGTCTGCGTGTGCCGATGCGCGAGATTTCCGTGCATCCGAGTGCCGGCGAACCGCCGGTCACCGTCTATGATTCCTCCGGTCCCTACACCGATGCCGGCGTCGAAACGAGCATCGAGCGCGGCCTGTCCAGGCTGCGCCAGGAATGGGTTGAGGCGCGCGGCGATGTCGAGCGTTACGAGGGCCGGCTGATCAGGCCGGAAGACAACGGCTTCGTCTCCGGCGATCGGCTGACGCCGGAGTTTCCGGTGCGAAACCAGCCACTTAGAGCGAAAGCGGGACGCGCCGTCACCCAGCTTGCCTATGCCCGCGCCGGCATCGTCACGCCGGAAATGGAGTTCGTCGCCATCCGCGAAAATCTCGGCCGCGAGGCGCTGCGCGTCAGGTTGGAACGCGACGGCGAAAGTTTCGGCGCGGCGATTCCGGACTATGTCACGCCGGAATTCGTGCGCGACGAAGTGGCGCTCGGCCGCGCCATCATCCCCGCCAACATCAATCACCCCGAGAGCGAGCCGATGATCATCGGCCGCAATTTCCTGGTCAAGATCAACGCCAACATCGGCAACTCCGCCGTCACCTCGTCCATGGCCGAGGAGGTGGAAAAGATGGTCTGGGCGATCCGCTGGGGCGCCGATACGGTCATGGACCTGTCGACCGGCCGCAACATCCACAACATCCGCGACTGGATCATCCGCAACGCGCCGGTGCCGATCGGCACGGTGCCGCTTTACCAGGCGCTGGAGAAGGTCGGCGGCGTCGCCGAGGACCTGTCCTGGGAGGTGTTCCGCGACACGCTGGTCGAACAGGCCGAGCAGGGCGTCGACTATTTCACCATCCACGCCGGCGTGCGGCTGCCCTACATCCCGCTCACCGTCGATCGCGTCACCGGCATCGTCAGCCGTGGCGGCTCGATCATGGCCAAATGGTGCCTCTACCATCACCGGGAAAGCTTCCTCTACGAGCATTTCGAGGAGATCTGCGACATCTGCCGCGCCTACGACGTGTCGTTCTCGCTGGGCGACGGTCTGCGCCCGGGCTCGATCGCCGATGCCAACGATGCCGCGCAATTCGCCGAGCTGGAGACGCTGGGCGAGCTGACGAAAATCGCCTGGGCGAAGGACTGCCAGGTGATGATCGAAGGGCCCGGCCATGTGCCGATGCACAAGATCAAGGCCAATATGGACAAGCAGCTCGCAGTCTGCGGCGAGGCGCCGTTCTACACGCTTGGGCCACTCACCACCGACATCGCGCCGGGCTACGACCACATCACCAGCGGCATCGGCGCCGCCATGATCGGCTGGTTTGGCACGGCCATGCTCTGCTACGTCACGCCCAAGGAACATCTCGGCCTGCCAGACCGCAACGACGTCAAGATCGGCGTCATCACCTACAAGATCGCCGCGCACGCCGCCGATCTCGCCAAGGGCCATCCGGCGGCCAAGGTGAGGGACGACGCGCTATCGCGGGCACGTTTCGAGTTCCGCTGGGAGGACCAGTTCAACCTGTCGCTGGACCCCGACACCGCGCGCGCCTTCCACGACGAGACCTTGCCCAAGGAGGCGCACAAGGTGGCGCATTTCTGCTCCATGTGCGGGCCGAAATTCTGCTCGATGCGCATCTCGCACGACATCCGCGCTGAGGCACAAAAGGAAGGCCTGGCGGCCATGGCGGAAAAATTCCGTATTGGCGGCGAGCTTTACATGCCTCTCGATCAGGCCGAGGTCGCCGAAACGGAACCGGCGAACCGGCCATGAAAGTGCTGGTCCGCGGCGCCGGCGTCGCCGGGTTGACGCTGGCGCATGAACTGGCGTTACGCGGCGCCAGCGTGATCGTGGTCGAACGGCGCCGGGCCATTGCCGGCAGCGCCTCCTGGCAGGCCGGCGGCATGCTGGCGCCGTGGTGCGAGCGCGAAAGCGCCGAGGAGCCGGTGCTGACATTGGGGAAGGGCGCGGCCGACTGGTGGGATGCCGCGCTGCCCGGCCATGTCGTGCGCACCGGCACGCTGGTGGTGGCGCCTGCGCGGGACACGGTGGAACTCGATCGTTTCGTGCAGCGCACCAGCGGCTTCTCCGTCGTCGATGGGGATGCGATCGCCGCGCTCGAACCCGATCTCGCCGGTCGGTTTCGGCGCGGACTGCTCTTCGCCGGCGAAGCCCATCTCGATCCGCGCAAGGCCCTGGTGGCGCTAACCGGAAAACTGGTCGGCATGGGCGTACGCTTCGAGTTCGGCTACGGCGCGGTGCTAGCGCCCGGCGCCTTCGATTTCGAGGCGGATTGTACGGGCATGGGCTCATCCGCGTCTGGTCTGCGCGGCGTGCGTGGCGAGATGCTTTTGCTGCGCACGCGCGACGTTGCGTTGGCGCGCCCGGTGCGGCTGCTGCATCCACGCTTTCCGGTTTATGTGGTTCCGCGTGCGGATCACATGTTCATGGTCGGCGCAACGATGGTCGAGAGCGCCGCCGACGGGCCCGTCAGCGCGCGCTCGACCATGGAATTGCTGGGCGCCGCCTATGCGCTGCATCCGGCCTTTGGCGAGGCAGAGTTGGTCGAGGCCGGCGCGGGCGTGCGTCCGGCCTTCGCCGATAATCTGCCGCGTGTCAGCCGCGACGGAAACCGCGTGAGCATCAACGGGCTCTACCGCCACGGCTTCCTGCTGGCGCCGGCGATGGCCAAGCAAGCCGCCGACGTGATCCTGGACAATCCGACAGCAAGGGAGCTCGTCCATGAAGCTCACCGTTAATGGCGAGACCCACGAGGTTACCGCCGTCACGCTCGCGGGGCTGCTTGCCGAACTCGACTATGAGGGTGGCTGGCTCGCCACCGCGCTCAATGGCGAGGTAGTACCTGCCAGGGAGCGCTCCGGTTGCCGGCTCGCCGAGGGCGACCGCATCGAAATCCTGTCACCGATGAAGGGAGGCTGACCATGTTGAAACTCTATGACGCGGAAGTCTCGTCCCGCCTGCTGCTCGGTACCGCGCTTTATCCGTCGCCGTCGATCATGGCCGGGGCGGTCAAGGCGTCAGGCACGCAGGTGGTCACCGTGTCGTTGCGGCGCGAAGCGGCGGGCGGCAAGTCGGGCGGGCAATTCTGGGAGCTGATCCAGGCGCTCGGCGCCCGCGTCTTGCCCAACACCGCCGGCTGCCACTCCGTCAAGGAAGCCATCACCACCGCGCGGATGGCGCGCGACGTGTTCGGCACCAGCTGGATCAAACTCGAAATCATCGGCAATCACGACACGCTGCAGCCGGATGTGTTCGGCCTGGTCGAAGCGGCGCGTATCCTGGTTCAGGAAGGTTTCGAGGTGTTCCCTTACACCACCGATGACCTTGTCGTCGCCGAGCGCCTGCTGGAGGCCGGCTGCAAATTGCTGATGCCGTGGTGCGCGCCGATCGGCTCGGCGCGTGGCCCGCAGAATATTGACACCTTGCGTTCGCTGCGCGGGCATTTTCCCGATGTTCCCTTGATCGTCGATGCCGGCATCGGTCGTCCTTCCCACGCTGCAGCGGTGATGGAGCTCGGCTACGACGCGGTGCTGCTCAACACGGCGGTGGCCAAGGCTGGCGACCCGGTTGCCATGGCAAGAGCCTTCGCCAAAGCCGTCGAGGCAGGACGCGAGGCATTACTCGCTGGCCTGCTCGAACCGCGCGATATGGCGGTTCCATCCACTCCCGTTATCGGCATGGCGGTCTTCTCATGAAACTCGACCCGTTCTACCTCATCGTTCCCTCCGCCACCTGGATTGAGCGGCTGGTGCCGCTCGGCGTGAAGCTGGTTCAGCTGCGCGTCAAGGAAGGAACCGAGCCGTCGCTGCGCGGCGAAATCCGCGCCGCCAGGGCCGTCTGCGAACGCCACGATTGCCAGCTCATCGTCAACGACCACTGGCGGCTTGCCATCGACGAGGGCTGCGACTTCATTCACCTCGGCCAGGAAGATCTGGCGGACGCGGATGTTGCTGCGATCCGCCGCGCCGGGCTGAAGCTGGGCCTCAGCACCCATGACCATGACGAGCTGGAAACGGCACTCGCCGCCGAGCCGGACTATGTCGCGCTGGGGCCGGTCTATCCGACCATCCTGAAGGCGATGAAATGGGCGCCGCAGGGGCTTGATCGCATCGCGGAATGGAAGCGCCGCGCGGGCAGGTTGCCGCTGGTTGCCATTGGCGGGCTGAACGTCGCGCGTATCGACGGCGTCTTTGCGCAAGGCGCCGACAGCGCGGCGGTGGTGACCGATATCACGCTGAACGCCGACCCCGAGGCGCGCACGCGCGAATGGCTTGCGGCGACGGCGCGATGGCGATGAGTGTCGAGAAGCATGTGCTGATCGTCGCCGGTTCGGATTCGAGCGGCGGTGCCGGCATCGCCCGCGATGTCGAGACCGTCTCGGCTTTCGGCCTGCGTTCCTGTCTCGCGGTGACGGCGGTGACCGTGCAGACGCATCACGCCGTCGAGCGGGTGGAACAGATGCCGCCCGATCTCATCGCCGCGCAGATGCGGGCGGCTTTCGCCGCCAATGCGATCGTCGCGGTCAAGATCGGCATGCTGGGCACCGTCGATGCCATAAATGCGGTCGCCTCCGTGCTTGCCAGCCGGCCGCCATTGCCCGTGGTGCTCGATCCGGTGCTGGCATCGAGTTCGGGACGCGCCTTGCTGGCGGCCGATGCGGTCGCTTGTCTCAAGCGCAAGCTGATGCCGCTGTGCAGTCTCGTGACGCCCAATCTGCCGGAACTCGCCTTGCTGAGTGGCGTTTCACTGACGACGAATGAAGGCGAGATCATCCATCACGCCCGGGAACTGGCGGAGGCCGGCGGACCTGCCTTATTGGTCAAGGGCGGCCATGCCGATGGCGATCGCTCGGCCGATCTGCTGGTCCGCATTGGCCGGCAGCCCTTGCCGTTCGAGGCGCCACGCCTCGATGTCCAGATGCGTGGCACCGGCTGCATGCTGGCCAGCGCGATCGCCGCCCGCCTCGGCCTCGGCGACGATCTTGAGACGGCTGTGGCCAGGGGCAAGGACCATGTCTTCGACAAACTAAGCCGGGCGCGGCGCTAACCTTATCCCGTCGCGGTCAGGACCCGTTTTTCTACGCCGTCGACGACGAGCGCCGTCAGAATGCCCGTCTGCCAGGCGCCGGTATCGACATTGACGCGGTTGGGCATCAGCTCGGCTTCCGGCTGCGGTGTATGGCCGTGCACGATGATCTTTTCGTAGAGCCCCGGATGATTGTGGAAGGCGGTGCGGATCCAGATCAGATCGTCATGGGCCTGTCGTTCCAACGCGATGCCCGGCCTTACGCCGGCATGGCAGAAGAAGAAATCGCCGAATGAGGCCGAATAAGGTAGTTCGTGCAGGAACCGCCTCTGTTCGGGCGACACGGCACGGACCAGATCTTTCCAGCCTTGCTCGACCGAGGCCGGGTCGCTGAAGTCGATGGCGACGCCATAGGACAGCGCAGTCTCGCGGCCGCCATAACGCGCGAACAAGCCTTCCGCGTCGGGCATGGCAAGAAAATCGAGGAAACCGATGTCGTGGTTGCCGGCAAGTGCGATCATGCGCGGGTCGCGCTGCTGCGCGGCGATCAGGAAATCGATCACACCCTTCGAATCCGGGCCGCGGTCGACATAGTCGCCGAGATGGACGATGCGCCAGTCGGCGGGCCGGTCGCGCTCGAGTTCGGCTGCGATGCGTTCGTGCATGGCGGTGAGCAGGTCAAGCCGCCCGTGCACGTCGCCGATGGCGTAGAGGCGCATGCCGTCCGGTGCGCGGGCGTCGAGGAAATGAATGCCTTCGGTCAAAAAAGGAGATGCTTTCAAATCGAGTGGGTGTCTGGAATGGCGAGCTTAGCGGTGAAGCATGTCCCTGCTGGCATCCTTGATATCGCGCTTGCCGCAAAGCGCCAGCGTCATATCCAGCTCCTTGCGGATGATTTCAAGAGCCTGGGTCACGCCCGCCTTGCCGGCGGCGCCCAACCCGTAGAGGAACGGCCTGCCGATATAGGTGCCCTTGGCGCCGAGGCAGAGCGCCTTCAGCACATCCTGACCCGAGCGGATGCCGCCATCCATATGCACCTCGATCTGGTCGCCGACGGCATCGACGATCTTTTCCAGGACGGAGATGGAGGATGGGGCGCCATCGAGCTGCCGGCCGCCATGGTTGGAAACGATGATGGCGTCGGCGCCGGTCTTGGCGGCGAGGATGGCATCTTCCTTGTCGAGGATGCCTTTCAGGATCAGCTTGCCGCCCCAACGCTGCCTGATCCATTCGACGTCGGCCCAGGACAGGCGCGGATCGAACTGCTCGTGGGTCCACGATATCAGCGAGGAGAGGTCGCCGACGCCCTTGGCGTGGCCGGCGATGTTGCGGAAGGTGCGGCGCTTGGTGCGCAGCATGCCCAGGCACCAGCCTGGCCGGATCGCCATGTCGATTATGTTGGGCAGCGTCATCTTGGGCGGCGCCGACAGACCGTTGCGCAGATCCTTGTGGCGCTGGGCGAGGATCTGCAGGTCGAGCGTCAGAACCAGCGCCGAACATTTCGCCGCCTTGGCGCGGTCGATCAGATTGAGCACGAAATCCTTGTCGCGCATGACATAGAGCTGGAACCAGAACGGCTTCTTCGTCACCGAGGCGACATCCTCGATCGAGCAGATGCTCATGGTCGACAGCGTGAACGGCACGCCGAATTCTTCCGCCGCCTGCGCCGCCAGCATCTCGCCGTCGGCATGCTGCATGCCGGTCGAGCCCGTCGGCGCCAACGCCACCGGCATCGACACAGCCTCACCGATCATGGTCGAGGCGAGCGAGCGGTTGTCCATGTCGACCAGCACACGCTGGCGCAGTTTGATCTTGCCGAAATCCTCCTCGTTGGCTCGGTAGGTGCTCTCCGTCCACGAGCCTGAATCGGCATAATCGAAGAACATCTTCGGCACGCGCCGCCGCGCCTGCTGCTTGAGGTCGTCGATGGTGAGAAGCATGCTCATGGGGTCGTCTTTCCGCTTTCGCGCGTTGCCGCGCCCGTCTCGTTCTGGCCGCGCCTGCGGGCGGTCTCCTGCTCGCCGGCGCGCTGTTTCAATCTGAGCCGCGACACGCGTTGCCAATCGCCGCTGCGTTCGGCCTGCGCCATGGCGCGCTCGACATAGGTGATGTGGTCCATCGCCGCCTTGCGCGCGGCGGCGGGGTCGCCGGCTTTCACGGCCGCATGGATGGCGCGGTGCTGGGCAAGCAGATCCTCGCGGGCGCCGGGCAGGGTGAACACCAGCAGCCGGTTCTGGAAAACACCGTCGGAGAGCAGCCGGTAACAGGAGCGCAGCGTGTGCAACAGGATGATGTTGTGTGCGCATTCGCCGACCGCGTTGTGGAACTCGACGTCGATATCGGCTTCGTGCTGGAAGTCGCCGGACCCATGCGCCTCCTCCATGCGCGCCATGATGCGATCGAGCAGCGCGAGGTCGTCGGGCGTGGCGCGCCGTGCGGCGTACTCGGCGGCGACGCCTTCGATCTCGCGGCGGTATTCGAGGTAGTCCGCCGCCGCCTTGCGATGCGTCGAGATCAACTCCATCACCGGCTTGGAGAAAACCTGGCCGATGACGTCGGCGACATGGGTGCCGCCGCCATGCCGGGTGGTGAGCAGGCCCCGCATCTCCAGCGCTTTCAACGCATCGCGCAGGATCGGCCGCGACACTTCGAACTGCCGCGCGAGGTCACGCTCTCCCGGCAACCGGTCGCCCGGGCGCAGCACGCCTTCCAGGATCAAGGCCTCGATCTGCCCCACCACTTCGTCGGCGGTGCGCGAATGATCGATCCGGGAGAAGATGTCGCTCAAGGAAATGCCCGAGAAAAAGCCTTTGCCGCGCAGAATAGGAGCATTCAAGCCAACTGGTCAATTAATCTAGCCAATTTATGGCATTCACGCAAACGCTTGCCGTGGCGGCGCCGTCCGCTCGCCCTGGCACTTTTCGTTGCCTAAGGCCGCGATTGCCCCTAGAGCACCATGAAAGATAGGGTCCTGACCCTGGGGGACTGCCGTGTCGGACGATCCGTCCAATCTCGAATTCAGGCCGCGCGCCATCGGCAGCGTCCTGGGGTTTCCCGCGCATGAAGGCCGTCCCAGCGCACTCGGCGAGGTTCACGCCCGCCCGCACCCGCTGGTCGAAACACCGCGCGTTCTCCTGCAGCTCTCCTTCATGACCGAGGGTGGCACCAGCGTCGACCACGCCGTGCTTTCGGAATTGTCGCGCCGTCTGGGCATCGCGGCGCCCGGCAGCCAGGCGCGCCACCATGCCATGAAATGGGGCAAGGGTTCGCTGCGCTGGGAACGGCACACCGAGTTCTCGACCTATCTGTGGGAAGGTCCGCTCGACGAGACCGGCCGCTCGCATGAGGACACGCCCTTCGGTAACGGCTTTTCGCCGCCCGGCACGGTGATTTCCGGCATCCGGCTGGAAATCCGCAACTGGACCGCGGCCAACGAAAAGCTGGTCGATGAATTCGATCCGGCCAGCCTGTGCTTCTCGCTGGTCGAACGCGGCGCGGCTGCCATCGTCACCGACTTCCGCCAGGACGGCGACGGGTTGACCCGCATCCTTGTGCTCAACCGCGCGCTGACCCCGGCCAGCACCGGTGCTTTGTCGCAGCGCCTGCTCGACATTGAAACCTACAGGACGCTGGCCATGCTCGGCCTGCCTTTGGCGTTGTCGCTGTCGGCGCGCGTGCGTCGCATCGAGGACCGGCTGGCAATCATCACGCGCGAGATGAAGGTTTCCGAAACGCGGGACAGCCAGACCCTGTTGGCGGACCTCACCGAACTGGCGGCGGAACTGGAAGCCGACGCGGCCTCCAGCCTCTACCGCTTCGGCGCCAGCCGCGCCTATGACGGCATCGTGGGCGAGCGGCTCGAAGCGCTCGACGAGGAAGTGGTGCCCGGTTACGACACCTGGGGCGGGTTCCTGCAGCGCCGCGTTGCGCCGGCCATGCGCACCTGCCGCTCGGTCGAGGAACGCCAGGCCAATCTGTCGCGCAAGCTCACACGCGCCACCACGCTTCTGCGCACCTGGGTCGATGTCGAGGTGGAAAGGCAGAACCGCGACTTGCTCGCCTCAATGAACAACCGCGCCCGGCTGCAACTGCGCCTGCAGCAGACCGTGGAAGGCCTGTCGGTGGCGGCCGTCTCTTACTATGTCGTCGGGCTGATCGGCTATCTCGCCAAGGGTGCATCCTTCTTCGGTCACGCCTTCGCGCCCGAGGTGGTCACCGCCGCCTCGGTGCCGGTCGCGATCCTTCTGGTGTGGTGGGGCGTGCGTCGCGTGCAGCGCCTGCATGGCGAGCCGGCGAGCCACGCCGGCGAATAGTGCGTCTCGATTCCGGTCCTTTCTGCCAGCGTCAGATTGCCGCGCGGAACGCTGTCGGCTCGACGGCACTTGCCTTGACCCAAAGCATGATTTGCAAGCAGCCGGTCGAATTGGTAAAAAGCTTTTACCAGTGAGCGAAAGGAGCGCGCTTTGTCCACCCTGGCCATGCCCAAACCGGACGAGGCGACGCTTGGCCGACGCGTTACGATCATCGCCGACCTCAAGGCGATCGTGCCGGGCGAGGGCGTCGTCGAAGCCGTCAACGAGATGCGGGCCTTCGAAAGCGACGGGCTGACCGCCTATCGCCAATTGCCGCTGGTCGTGGTTTTGCCGGAAACGGTGGCGCAGGTTTCGCGGGTGCTCAAATATTGCAACGAGCGCAACATCCGCGTCGTGCCGCGCGGTGCCGGCACTTCGCTGTCGGGCGGCGCGCTGCCGCTGGAAGACGCGGTTTTGCTGGTCATGAGCCGCTTCAATCGCATCCTCGGCATCGACTATCCCAACCGCACGGTGACCGCGCAGCCGGGCGTAACCAATCTCGGCATCACCCATGCGGTGGAGCAGGAGGGCTTCTACTACGCGCCGGACCCGTCCTCGCAGATCGCCTGCTCGATCGGCGGCAATGTCGCGGAGAATTCCGGCGGCGTGCACTGCCTGAAATACGGGCTGACCGCCAACAATGTGCTGGGCATCGAAATGGTGCTGATGAACGGCGAGGTGGTGCGCCTCGGCGGCAAGCATCTCGACGCGGAAGGCTACGATCTGCTTGGCCTGATGACCGGCTCGGAGGGGCTGCTTGGCGTCGTCACCGAAGTGACGGTGCGCATCCTGAAGAAGCCGGAGACTGCGCGTGCCCTGCTGATCGGCTTCCCGACCAGCGAACAGGGCGGCCAGTGTGTGGCCGACATTATCGGCGCCGGCATCATTCCGGGCGGCATGGAGATGATGGACCGCCCGGCGATCCACGCGGCTGAAGATTTCGTCCAGGCTGGCTACCCGCTGGAATGCGAGGCGCTGCTGATTGTCGAACTCGACGGACCGGCGGTGGAGGTCGATCACCTGATCGGCGCGGTCGAGGCGATCGCCATTCAAAACGGCTCCACCACCTGCCGCATTTCGACTTCGGAAGAAGAGCGCCTGCGCTTCTGGGCCGGCCGCAAGGCGGCTTTCCCGGCGGTGGGGCGCATCTCGCCGGACTATTACTGCATGGACGGCACCATTCCGCGCAAGGAATTGCCGCGGGTGCTGGCCGGCATGCGCGATCTCTCCGAAACCTATGGCCTGCGCGTCGCCAACGTCTTCCATGCCGGCGACGGCAATCTGCACCCGCTGATCCTTTATGACGCCAACAAGGAAGGCGAGTTGCACAAGGCCGAAGCGTTTGGCGCCGACATATTGCGGCTCTGCGTCAAGGTGGGTGGCGTCCTGACCGGGGAGCATGGCGTCGGTGTCGAAAAACGCGACCTGATGCCGGAGATGTTCAACGAGGCCGATCTCGACCAGCAGATGCGGGTGAAATGCGCCTTCGACCCGAACCATTTGCTCAACCCCGGCAAGGTGTTTCCGCAATTGCGCCGCTGCGCCGAGCTTGGGCGCATGCATGTCCATCGCGGTCAGGTGGCCTTTCCCGATATTCCGAGGTTTTGAGGCGTGCTGTTCAAGCAATCCATCCTCGAAGGGATCGCGCGCGGCGACATCACGCTGGCCTTCCGCCGTTGGCAACGTCCGACGGTGAAAGCCGGCACCGGTCTGCGCACGGCGATTGGCGTGGTGCGTATCAGCGCGGTCGAGCCGGTAGCTGAGAGAGATCTGACCGACGCCGATGCAAAGGCTGCCGGCTTTGTCGACCGCGCAGGGCTGCTGGTCGATCTGCGCTCGGATGGCGATCGCATGCTTTATCGGATCGCCCTCGACGGCATCGAACCCGACCAGCGCGTTGCCCTGCGAGGCGAAGCTGAAGTATCGGAAGAAGAGTGGCACGACCTCGCCGCGCGGTTCGAGCGTTGGGATCGGACGAAGCCTGGTTATTTCCCGTCGATCCTGCAGGCGATCGGCACTGGCCCGGGCACGCCCGCTGCCGAGTTGGCCCAGGCGGCCGGCGCCGAAAAGCTGAAATTCAAGCAGGACGTGCGCAAGCTGAAGGAACTCGGCCTGACCGAAAGCCTCGAGATCGGCTACAGGCTTTCGCCGCGCGGTGAAGCGGTTCTGGAAAAGCTGCGGGAGCACCGGCTGTGACGACCTCTCCGGAGACGACCCGCCATCAGGATGTGGGTTCCTCGCCCCCGCAAAGCGGGGGAGAGGTGGCTCGGGCGCAGCCCGAGACGGAGAGGGGGACTTCACAAATCCCGCCCCGCCGCTCCCCGAACCACGTAGCACGGGCACGTCGGTTGCGGCACGGCGGCAACGTGGCCGAAGCTGTGCTTTGGAATGAGCTGAAGGCCAAGAAACTTGGTGGCCACAAGTTCAGCAGGCAGGTGCCGCTTGGGCCTTATTATGCTGACTTTGTCTGCCGGCAGGCCAAGCTGGTTATCGAGCTCGATGGCAGCCAACATGTCGACAGTGGTTACGACAAGTGTCGCGATGAATTTATGCGGGCTAGCGGATATTCCGTTCTCAGGTTCTGGAGCGGCGACGCGCTGAAGAACATTGGCGCCGTCTGTGAAACAATTCTCGCGGTTCTGGATGGCCGGCTAATTGGAGATATTGTCTCCACCGATCTCAAGTTCGTTTTCGCGCGGACAGAGCAATCGGGAAGGGAATGCAAGTGACTGTAAGATTCCCCCTCTCCGTCACCGCTTCGCGGTGCCACCTCTCCCCCGCTTTGCGGGGGCGAGGAATCACTGCCGGAACGTCGGCGCTTCTCCAGCTTGGGTTCCTCTCCCCCATGCAATGGGGGAGAGGTGGCGCCGCGAAGCGGCGACAGAGAGGGGGCTATAGCGCAACATGACCACCTTCGCCCCAACCTCGTCCGCCGAAGTGCTTTCCTCCGTGCAATGGGCTGCCGCCGAGGATGCGCCGCTGGAAATCGTCGGTCATGGCTCCAAGCGCGGCATCGGCCGGCCGTTGCAGACCGAACATACGCTCGATCTGTCGAAGCTCACTGGTGTCACATTGTACGAGCCGGCCGAACTGGTTCTGTCGGCCCGTGCCGGCACATCATTGGCCGAGATCGAAAATCTGCTCGCTGAAAACGGCCAGCAGCTTGCCTTCGAGCCGATGGACTACGGTCGATTGCTCGGCGGCGAGCCGGGCAAGGGCACGATCGGCGGCGTGCTGGCCGCCAACCTCTCCGGTCCGCGCCGGCTGAAGGCAGGCGCGGCGCGCGACCATGTACTCGGCATCCATGCCGTATCGGGGCGGGGCGAGGCCTTCAAATCCGGCGGACGGGTGGTCAAGAACGTCACCGGCTACGATCTTTCCAAGGCGATGGCCGGTTCGTGGGGCACGCTGGCGGTGCTGACCGACGTCACTTTCAAGGTGTTGCCGGCCGCTGAGACTGAGGTGACGCTGGCCGTGCGCGGTCTTTTGGACGACAACGCCGCCGCCGCCATGTCGATGGCACTCGGCTCCAGTGCCGAGGTCTCCAGCGCGGCGCATCTGCCCGAACGCATTGCCGCGCGGGTCGCCGACGGTACCTTAGGCAGCGAGGCTGCGACGCTGCTACGTGTCGAGGGTTTCGGCCCGTCGGTCGCTTATCGCGTTGAAGCGCTGAAGACCTTGCTGAGAAAAGCCGGACCCTTGCAGGAGATCGGCGGCGAGGCGTCGCTTCTTGTGTGGCGCGACATACGCGACTGTGTGCCGTTCGCCGGTTCCGACAAGCCGCTCTGGCGCGTGTCGATGGCCCCCGCCGACAGCCATGCCATGGTGATGGCGCTGCGCATGCAATCTGCGGTGGAAGTGTTCTACGACTGGCAGGGCGGCCTGATCTGGCTCAGCATGGAAATGGGCGAGGCGGAAGCCGAGCTGGTGCGGGCGGCGGTGAGGCATTTCGGCGGCGGTCACGCCACGCTGGTCCGTGCCGCGCCCGCTATCCGCGCGGCCGTGCCGGTGTTCCAGCCGCAGCAGCCGGCGCTCGCGGCGCTGTCGGCGCGGCTGAAGGCCGAGTTCGACCCGAAGGGCATCCTCAATCCCGGTCGCATGGCGCCTGCAACAGCGTCTGCTAATGTATCCGCCTCAGCAGAGGGAGCTATATCATGAGCGACAGCCAGCCGCAGCAGAGCCCACCCCGTCAGACCGATCGTTGGCTGGAGCCGGGGCAGACCAACGCGCAGGTGATCTACATTCTCTATCTCGCCAGCCTCGTCGTCGGCGTCACCATGATCGTCGGTGTCGTGCTTGCCTATATCAATCGCGGCAAGACCGGCGGGTTCGTGGAAAGTCACTACACGTTCCTGATCCGAACCTTCTGGATCGGCCTGCTGTATGGGCTGATCTCCGTGGTGCTGTTCTTCGTCTTCATCGGCGTGCTGCTGATGTTCGTCGTGCTGGTGTGGTTCATCGCGCGCTGCGTTCTCGGCCTGCAGGCGCTGCAGCGGGGCGAGGCCGTCAAGAACCCCGAAAGCTGGCTGCTGGGCGGCTAGGAACACGAGGAAGAAAAGACGTGCAGACCCATTTCTCGCCCGCCCAGCTCGCCGATCCGCATGTCGCGGAATCGGAAAAGATCCTGCGCAAATGCGTGCATTGCGGTTTCTGCACCGCCACCTGTCCGACCTATGTGACGTTGGGCAACGAGCTCGACAGCCCGCGCGGTCGCATCTACCTGATCAAAGACATGCTGGAGAACGGGCGCCCGGCCGACAAGGAGATCGTCACTCACGTCGACCGCTGCCTGTCCTGTCTCGCCTGCATGACGACCTGTCCGTCGGGCGTGAACTACATGCATCTGGTCGATCACGCGCGCGCCCATATCGAAAAGACCTACCGACGTCCGCTGGCCGAGCGGCTGATCCGCTCGATGCTGGCATTTGTTCTGCCTCATCCCGCGCGGTTTCGTTTCGCACTGAAGCTGGCGAAGTTCGGCAGGCCCTTCGCCGGCCTGTTCGAAAACAGCAAGGCATTGAAGCCGCTGGCGGCCATGCTGAAGCTGGCACCGGCTTCGGTGCCCACGCCGCTGGCGCGGCCAGGCGCGCGGAAAGTGCCGACGAGTGAGAAGCGAGGGCGAGTCGCGCTGCTGGCCGGCTGCGCGCAGCAGGTGCTGGAACCGGGTATCAACGAGGCAACGGTTTCGCTGCTCAACCGCCTCGGCGTCGAGACGGTGACGCCCAAAGGCGAAGGCTGTTGCGGCTCGCTCGTCCACCACATGGGCCACGAGGAGGCGGCGCTCGCCTCCGCACGGCAGAATATCGATGCATGGACGCGCGAGATCGAAGGCGAGGGGCTCGATGCCATCGTCGTCACCGCGTCCGGTTGCGGCACGACGATCAAGGATTACGGCTTCATGCTGAGGCTCGATCCGGCCTATGCCGAGAAGGCAGCGCGCGTTTCGGCATTGGCCAAGGATGTCACCGAATATCTGGCGATGCTTGATTTGCCTGAACCAACGCGCAAGCCGGGTACGGTGGTTGCCTATCATTCCGCCTGTTCGATGCAGCACGGCCAGAAGATCACCCGCCAGCCGAAGGACCTGCTCACCCGCGCCGGCTTTGTCGTGAAAGAGCCGCGCGAAGGGCATCTGTGCTGCGGCTCGGCCGGCACCTACAACATCCTGCAACCGGAAATCTCGGCCCGGTTGCTCGAACGCAAGGTGAAGAACATCGCCGCCACCGGTGCCGAAGTGGTCGCCACCGGCAATATCGGCTGCATCGCCCAGATCGGTTCGGCGGCGAAACTGCCCGTGGTGCACACGGTCAAGCTGCTCGACTGGGCCTATGGCGGCGAAAAGCCGGCTGAACTGCGTCGGGGCAAGGCAGCCTAGCGATAGCCGGTGGCGTTGGGCCGCGATCCATCGAGGTCGGTGAAACATAGACCTTTACCGGTTCGCCGCTGGAGAGCGACTGGCCGTTCCAGCGGGCGGCCCGGTTCAGCTGTCAGAATCGCTCCGCATAGAGAGAGGTGTTTCGGAACAGCGGTGGACCGCCTTGGTTGAAGTCGTGGCTCAATGTGGAAGGACTGGTGTGACGTATTCTGGGGTGCTGGCTTGGAGAAACATATGACCAGCACCCTACCTTCAACACACGCTTCCTTTCTCGAAAACCTCCTCCGTGAACTCAAGCAGGACCAACGCTTCGACGCGCTGCTTGCCGGCGGCTCGCTGGTTCATGGCGGCCTGGACGAGCATTCCGACATCGATCTCGTGCCTGTGGTACGGGACGATCTTTATCCGCAGGTGATGGCCGAACGGCGCGACATCGCCGCTGGCCTGGGAAATCTGATTTCCGCCTTTACCGGCGAGCATGTGGGCGAGCCGCGTTTGATCATCTGCCTGTACGGGCCGAAGCTGCTTCATGTCGATCTGAAGTTCGTCGTCCTCTCCGATCTCAAGGCACTCGTGGAGCGGCCGAAAATTCTATGGGCGCGGCACGAGGACAAGGTCTCCAAGGCATTGGACGCGGCGACAATCGTGTGGCCGAACTGCTCGCCCGAATGGTTCGAGGAGCGTGCCTGGGTATGGCTGCACTATGGCGCGACGAAACTGCAACGCGGCGAATTGTTCGAAGCGCTGGGCTTGATTGCCTTCTTCCGCGAGCAGGTGCTCGGCCCCATGCTCAACCGCAGATCGGGGAAACCGCAGCGCGGCGTTCGCAGGATCGAGCAGGATGAGGATGCTGTTGCTGCCCTTTTGCCCGTGGTCGCGGTGCA
The DNA here is from genome assembly GCF_030814575.1 of Mesorhizobium sp. YL-MeA3-2017. NCBI lineage: Bacteria > Pseudomonadati > Pseudomonadota > Alphaproteobacteria > Hyphomicrobiales > Phyllobacteriaceae > Mesorhizobium > Mesorhizobium sp. YL-MeA3-2017. The sequence continues at coordinate 3,685,565 of NZ_JAUSVH010000001.1, forward strand.
CGACAGGCAATCGGTAGCGAACGCGTTGATGAGCGCGCTGCAACTTTATGTCGAGCTGCGCAAGGATCAGCCGCCGGCCGTGCTTACGGCTGGCATGCCCGACCTGATGGTGTCCTTCTTGGCGCGGTGAAGTCGGTGGCCGCGCAAGCGGCCATCTGCCTTATTCCGCCGCGATCCGGCCCTGCGGCTGGTCGCCGACGGCATAGGAGGCGCGGTAGAGTTCGCGCTGCCGGTTGAGTGCCACCATGGTGTTGCGCAACAGGATCGCCACCGTGATCGGGCCGACGCCGCCCGGCACCGGGGTGATCCAGGAGGCGACTTCCTTCACGCTTTCGGTGTCGACATCGCCGACGATGCGGCTGGTGCCGTCGGGCAAGGTCTCGGCATTGATGCCGATGTCGATGACAGCGGCGCCAGGCTTCACCATGTCGGCCTTGATCAGCCTCGGCTTGCCGACCGCCACGAATAGCGCGTCGGCACGTCGTGCATGCACGGCCAGCGAACGCGTCATGTGGTGGCAGACGGTGACGGTGGCGCCTTCGCTCATCAACAGGAAGGCGATTGGCTTGCCGACGATCTCGGAATGGCCGACGACGACGACTTCGAGACCCTTGAGGTCGAGACCGGTCTCCTTGAGCAATTCGACGGAGGCGGCCGCCGTACAGGGCGCGAGGTCGAGCTGGTTGTAGACGATGTTGCCGATCGAGGCCGGGTGCATGCCTTCGACGTCTTTCAGCGGATGCACGGCGCTCTGCAGCGCCTTGACCGGTATGTGCGACGGCACCGGGCGCTGGATGATGATGCCGGTCACCCGCGGGTCGGCATTCATGCCGTGGATCGCAGCCTCGAGTTCGCGGGCGGTGACATCGGCCGGAAAACGACGCTCCTCGAAATCGATGCCGGCGAGGCCAGCCTTGGCACGCTGGTTGCGCACATAGACGTCGACGGCGTCGACATCGCCGACGGTGATGGAGACCAGCTTCGGAGGAAAACCCTCGTTGCGCGCCTCGGCAGCGGCGACGCGCACGCTGTCGATGATGCGCTGGGCAACGGGGCCGCCCCTCAGATAGCGGCTGTCGGAGGTGGACATTGGCAAACTTCCGGTTTCTGCGTTTTCCGGGCGGCATAGCAGGAGAATGCCGTTGGGGGGAGGCTGATTCCGTCGTGCCTTAGTCGATTGTGGCCGTTGGCTCCTGGGTTTGCGCCGTATGCGCGCTGCTTTCAGCGAAAGCGCCAACAGAAAGGGCAGCGCGGCAATGCCGGCTGCCCTTTCCGGACTGGCCATGTCCCCACAAGGCCCGTCCCCCGTTATTCCGTTGCGGCCGAAAACGTATCCTCGGCCGACTCAACTCGAAAATATTACATCACGACGACCGTCGTGCCTACCTTCACCCGGTCGTAGAGGTCGACAACGTCTTCGTTGCGCATGCGGATGCAGCCCGATGAGACCGCGCCGCCGATCGTCCAGGGCTGGTTGGTGCCGTGGATGCGGTAGAGCGTCGAACCGAGATAGAGCGCGCGGGCGCCGAGCGGGTTCTCCATGCCGCCGGCGAGGAAAGTGGGCAGATAGCGGCCCTTGGCTTTCTCGCGCGAGATCATCTCGGTCGGCGGGCGCCAGTCGGGCCATTCGCGCTTCTGGCTGACCTTGTGCGTGCCGGCCCATTCGAAGCCCGGCTTGCCGGTGCCAACGCCATAGCGGCGGGCCTTGCCGCCATCCTGCACCAGATAGAGGAAGTTCTGCTTGGTATCGATGATGATGGTGCCGGTCTTCTCCTTGCCATCATAGGCGACCTGCTGCGGCAGGTAGATCGGGTTGATCTGCGGGCGGGCGACCGCGCGGCGCGCCGCCTGCGCCGGAACGGCGGCGGTGCGCATGCGGTCCGGCTGCGCCTGCGGTTGAACCTGGCGATACTGCACGCGCGGCTGACCCTGTCGGTAGCGTACCTGCGGCTGATCCATGGACGGCTGGACGGCATAGGCCTGGGCCTGCCGAGCCGCGCCCGGCGCACGGCCGAGCTGCAATACCCATGGCGCCGAAAGATCGGGGCTGACCATCACCGGCGGTCGTTCGGCGTAGCGGTCGCTGGCAAGGGTAGGGCTGGAGGCCGCCGCCAGCGCCCCAATGGCGCCGAACAATGGCAAAAGCAGTTTTCTCATGGACGCACTCTCAACTCGATCGTCACACTTGGCCGGAATCGGGTGTCCCTTCCGGCTTCGACCGACATGTTGGCTGGAGGCGGCAAGCGAAAAGTGAATCGGACTGCTTAAAATGCTGCTTTGTCAGTAAACCTTTTGGTGTGGTTACCGGTGGGTTCAGGAATCTGGTAAAGCGCCGGTAAAGCAGGCCGAAAGCGCGTTAACGAACGGATTTGCGATGAGCGACAACAATGGCCTGATCAAAGGGGCCGACGGCCTGACCCGCTGTGCCTGGCATGGCAACCTGCCGGACTACCAGCACTATCACGACCGCGAATGGGGACGTCCCGTCACCGAAGATCGCCGGCTGTTCGAGAAGATCTGCCTGGAAGGTTTCCAGTCGGGCCTCTCCTGGCTCACCATACTGCGCAAGCGCGAGGCCTTCCGCGAAGCCTTCGACGGGTTCGACTTCGACCGCGTGGCGCGTTTCACCGATGCCGATGTCGAACGGCTGCTTGGCAATGCCGGCATCGTCCGCCACCGCGGCAAGATCGTTTCCACCATCAACAACGCCAAGCGCGCCCGCGCATTGGCCGACGAGGCGGGCTCGCTGGCCGCCTGGTTCTGGAAGTTCGAGCCGGCGCCGGAAGAGCGGCCGGCGGTGGTCGACATCGTCCATGTGCGCGCCAATCCGACGACCGCGGTCTCGACACGCATTTCGAAGGAATTGAAGAAGCGCGGCTGGAGCTTCGTCGGTCCGACCACGGTCTACGCCTTCATGCAGGCGATGGGCATGGTCAACGACCATATCGAGGGTTGTTATTGCCGCGCCGAGGTCGAGGCTGAACGAAAGGCGCTGCGGCGCCCGAAATAGGCGAGGGTCAGCCGCGCGACAGCATCAGGCCGATGACGATCGCGGTGATGGTGGCGAGTGCCGGATAGATGACGAGCAGCCCGGTGACGAGAACATCGCCGACGCTGGAATTGTTGCGCTCCTCTACCGGAACCTCGAACGGCCCCGCGTGCTGGCTGATCGCGGGCGCAATTGCCTCCGGACGACGCAACGGGATTACCTGCGCGGTCATTGTCGGTTCGTCCAGGAAGTCGATTTTCCGCGCGGTAGCCATTTCGGGTGCAAATCCTTGGTTTCCAGCTGCTTATCGGCGGGGATTATGTCGGCACGATGCCGCGATAATGGCCGAATTGGTTCGTTTTCGGCGCCTTGTGCCGCAATGGTTGACGAGTGCTGAACGAGGTCGAACTGGGGCAGGTGGTTGAGCGTCGTCGTCTGCTGAAGACAGCCATGCCGACGGGACATTGCCGTTTTGGCAAACTTCTTGCCGCTCCATGCCGCATCGGCTAGGACAACCGCGCCGCGAAAGCGGTGCATTTCCCGTCCGCGGACACCACTGACAGCGAGCATTGAGGCCATGGCCGACAAACCGGAAAAGATGAAGGCGCGGCTGCCGCGCGGGTTTGCCGACCGCAGCGCCGAGGATATCCGCGCCGTCGACAAGATGATGGCGACCATTCGCGGCGTCTACGAGCTCTATGGCTTCGAGCCGGTCGAGCAGCCGCTGATCGAATATACGGATGCGCTCGGCAAGTTCCTGCCCGACCAGGATCGCCCGAACGAGGGCGTCTTCTCCTTCCAGGACGACGATGAGCAGTGGCTGTCGCTGCGCTACGACCTGACCGCGCCGACGGCGCGTTTCGTCGCCGAGAATTACGACCGCCTGCCGAAACCCTATCGCAGCTACCGCTCCGGCTGGGTGTTCCGCAACGAGAAGCCGGGTCCGGGACGCTTCCGCCAGTTCATGCAGTTCGACGCCGACACGATCGGCACGCCCGGCGTGGCGGCGGATGCCGAAATGGCGATGATGATGGCCGACGTGATGGAAGCGCTGGGTATTGCGCGCGGCGACTATGTCATCCGCGTCAATAACCGCAAGGTGCTGGACGGCGTGCTGGAGGCCATCGGCCTCGGCGGCGATGACAATGCCGGCCGCCGTCTGATCGTGCTGCGCGCCATCGACAAGCTCGACAAGGTCGGGCCGGACGGCGTGCGCGCTTTGCTTGGCAAGGGCCGCCTCGACGAAAGCGGCGATTTCACCAAGGGCGCTGGGTTGGATGATGCACAGGCCGATCGTGTGCTGCTTCTGACGGCACCAAGCACTGGCGATCTCACCGATACGCTGGTCAAGATGCGGGCCGCGGTCTCCGGCTCGGAACGTGGGGCAGAGGGCGTGCAGGAACTGCAAGATATCGGCGCGATGATTGCCGCCGCTGGCTATGAGGATGGCCGCGTCAAGATCGACCCCTCCATCGTCCGTGGCCTCGAATATTACACCGGCCCGGTCTACGAGGCCGAATTGCTCGCCGAAATCCCCAATGACGAAGGCAAGATCGTGCGCTTCGGCTCGGTCGGCGGCGGCGGTCGTTATGATGGGCTGATCTCGCGTTTCCGTGGCGAGCCCGTGCCGGCCACCGGCTTCTCCATCGGCGTCTCGCGCTTGATGACGGCGCTGAAGAACCTCGGCAAGCTCGACATGTCCGACATCGTCCAGCCCGTCGTCGTGCTGGTCATGGACCGGGACACGGAAAGCCTCGGCCGTTACCAGAAGATGGTCTCGCAGTTGCGCCAGGCCGGCATTCGCGCCGAGCTCTATCTCGGCGGGGCCGGCATGAAGGCGCAGCTGAAATATGCCGACCGCCGCGGCTCTCCCGTCGCGGTCATCCAGGGGTCAAGCGAGCGCGATGCAGGCGAAGTGCAGCTGAAGGACCTGATCGAGGGCGCCCGGCAGGCGGCGGCGATCGCCGACCACGCCGAATACAAGGAAGCGCGCCCGGGCCAAGTGACTGTGCCGGAGGCCGATCTGGTGGCCGAGGTGAAGAAGATTCTGGCCGCGCAGGCAGCCGATCGCCAATGACGCTGCTCGCCATCGATCATGTCCAGCTTGCCATGCCGGGGGGGCGCGAGGCCGACGCTCGCGCCTTCTATGCCGGCATTCTAGGCCTGATCGAGCTGGCGAAGCCCGACAGTCTCGCAGCGCGTGGTGGCTGCTGGTTCGAAAGCGGCGCGGTGAAAGTGCATCTCGGCGTCGACCCCGACTTTCATGCGGCCGGCAAGGCGCATCCTGCCTTCTTGGTTGACGATGTGAAGGCGTTGGAGGCGGCGGTGACAAACGCCGGCTATCGCGTGGCGACCGATGTGCCGCTGGCGGGTTATGTGCGCATCCACATCTACGATCCGTTCGGCAACCGCATCGAGCTGATGCAGAAAGTGTCCTCGTGAGAAGCGCGCGGCCCCCAGCTTTCGCCGGCGAAGTCGCTGCGCTGCTCGAACGGCGCGGCGCCGGTCTCGTCGAAGTGGCGGTGCTGCAGCCGGCCGATCCGTTCCTCGATATGGCCGGCGAGGATCTGCGCCGCCGCATCTTCCTGACCGAAAGCGAGACCGGCCAGACGCTTTGCCTGCGTCCCGAATTCACCATTCCGGTTTGCCTCGACCACATCGCCAGCCAGGCGGGCACGCCGCGCCGCTACGGCTATCTCGGCGAGGTTTTCCGCCAGCGGCGCGAAGGCGGTAACGAATTTTTCCAGGCCGGCATCGAGGACCTTGGCGATACCGACACCGCCGCCGCCGACGCCCGCAACATTGCCGATGCCCATGCCTTGCTGTCGCTGGCGCTGCCGGATCGCGTCTTGTCGGTCACGCTGGGCGATCAGGCTATCTTCGAAGCGGTGTTGGCCGCGCTCGGCCTGCCGCGCGGCTGGCGCATGCGGCTCGCCCGCGCTTTCGGTTCGAAGGAGATGCTGGAAGCCGCGCTTGCCGATCTCGCCAACCCGCCGCGCAACGGCCAATTGCCGGCGCCTATCGCCACGCTGGCGCTGGACGCCGATCTCGACGGGCTGATGGCGCACATCGCCGGCGGCATGGAAACGGTCGGTCTCTCGGCCTCCGCCGGCCGCACACCGGCGGACATCGCGCGCCGGCTGGTCGAGAAGGCGCAGCTGCGTTCCGTGCGTTTGTCCGACGAGGCGTTTGCGGCATTGAAGGCATTCCTGGCCATCCATGTGCCGCTGGCGCAGGCGGCCGCGGCGCTGGAGCGCTTCGCCGCCGATGCTGGCCTGGCGCTGGGCGCCGCGCTCGACACGTTCGCTGCCCGCGCGGACGCGGTCGCCGGCCATGGCCTGCCGTCAGAAGCGGTCCGCTACGATGCCGCTTTCGGTCGTCCGCTGGATTATTACACCGGCCTCGTCTTCGAAATAGCCTCCGCCGATGGCGAGCGTCCATTGGCCGGCGGCGGGCGCTACGACCGCCTGCTGACGCTGCTCGGCGCCAAAAGCCAGATTCCCGGTGTCGGTTTCTCGGTCTGGCTCGACCGCATCGAGGCGCTACGGGGTGACGCATCATGACCGTGACGCTGGCGATCCCGTCCAAGGGGCGGCTGAAGGAACAGGCGCTTGAGGTTCTGGCGAAGGCCGGGCTTGCCGTCAGCCTGCCGGAGGACGACCGCAAATATCACGCGCGTATCGCCGGCCGCGACGATATCGAGGTGGCGTTCCTGTCGGCATCCGAAATCGCCGGCGAGATCGGACAGGGCGCCGTCGACCTCGGCATCACCGGCGAAGACCTTTTGCGCGAGAACCTGGCCGACTGGCAATCGCGCGCCGAGATCGCGGCCCGGCTGGGCTTTGGCCACGCCGATGTGGTCGTGGCGGTGCCGGACATCTGGTTGGACGTCGACACCATGGCCGACCTCGACGATGTCGCCGCCGACTTCCGCCAGCGCCATGGCCGCAGGCTGCGCATCGCCACCAAATACTGGCGGCTGACGCAGCAATTCTTCACCGCCAAGCACGGTATCCAGGTCTATCGCATCGTCGAGAGCCTGGGCGCCACCGAAGGCGCGCCGGCAGCAGGCTCGGCTGACATCATCGTCGACATCACCACGACCGGCTCGACGCTAAAGGCGAACCATCTGAAAATCCTGTCGGACGGCATCGTGCTGAAATCGCAGGCCTGCCTCGTGGCCTCGAAGAAGGAACGCAAGCCGGCCGATGCAGCCCTTGTCGCCGACATCACCGCCAAGGTCGCGGCCTCGCTCGCATAGCAGCGACACGCGGCCGCTTGCGCCATCAGACTTTTGACTGGATGTTCTGTCGGTTGACCGGCTGATAGCCTCTGCCGGCTAGCGCAGGAGGTGGCCATGGCGATCAATCCCGACGAACTGAAAGGCACGCGCCCGACATTCGATCGCGCCGCGCAGGCCGGTGCTGTGTTCATCGCGCCCCGAGACGGGCTTTCGCATGTGTCGGGCGAACGCCTCGTGCCGTTGCTCGACAAGACCATCCCGCAATTGCTGGGCGATACGGTGCGGGCTCATGGTCCGCGCGATGCCGCTGTTTTTCCGAGCCAGGGCAAGCGCTTTTCCTGGGATGAGCTGGCGCAGACGGTCGACACATTCGCCGCCGGTCTGGCGAAACTCGGTCTGGGAAAGGGCGAGCGTGTCGGCATCTGGTCGCCCAACCGCTGGGAATGGCTGGTCACGCAGTTCGCCACCGCGCGCATCGGGCTTGTCCTCGTCAACATCAACCCGGCCTACCGGCTGGCCGAACTCGAATATGCGCTGAACAGGGTCGGTTGCAGGGCTCTGGTCACGGCCGCGCAGTTCAAGACCTCGGACTATCTCGGCATGATCCGGACGCTGGCGCCCGAGATCGATGTCGCCGTGCCAGGCAAGCTGGCGGCGGCGAAACTGCCGGCGCTTGAGATCGTCATCCGCATGGGTGAGGAGACATCGCCCGGCATGTTCAACTTCGGCGACGTTCTGGCGATGGGCGCCGGTGCCGACCGGGCGGCGCTGGATCGTATCAGTGCGACGCTGACGCCCGACGATGCCATCAACATCCAGTTCACGTCCGGCACCACAGGCGCGCCGAAGGGCGCTACACTCACCCATGCCAACATCATCAACAACGGCAATTTCGTCACCGCCGCCATCCGGCTGACCGCGAATGACCGGCTCTGCATTCCCGTGCCCTTCTACCACTGCTTCGGCATGTCGATGGGGTCGATGGGCTGTGTGTCGAAGGGCGCGACCATGGTGTTCCCGGGCGAGGGTTTCGATCCCGGCGTGACGCTGAAAGCAATATCCGACGAACGCTGCACCGGCCTCTACGGCGTGCCGACCATGTTCGTCGCCATGCTCGACCATCCGGATTTCAAGAGCTTCGACCTGTCGTCGCTGCGCACCGGCATCATGGCCGGTTCGCCCTGTCCGATCGAGGTGATGAAGAAGGTCATCGCGCTCATGCATATGTCGGAGGTGACGATCGCCTACGGCATGACCGAGACGAGCCCGGTTTCCTTCCAGAGCGGCGTCGACGACCCGTTGGAGAAGCGTGTTTCGACGGTCGGCCGCATCCATCCCCATGTCGAGGTCAAGGTGGTGGATGCCGAAGGCGGCACGGTGCCGGTCGGCGAGCGCGGCGAACTGTGCACGCGCGGCTATTCGGTGATGAAGGGTTATTGGGAAGACCCGGAAAAGACCGCAGAGGCGATCGACCCGGACGGCTGGATGCATACCGGCGACCTTGCCACCATCGACGAGGAGGGGTTCTGCAACATCGTCGGGCGCGTGAAGGATTTGGTCATTCGCGGCGGCGAGAACGTCTATCCACGCGAGGTCGAGGAGTTCCTTTACCGGCATCCCAAGGTGAAGGAGGTGCAGGTCTTCGGCGTGCCGGATGCCAAATATGGCGAGGAGATCGCCGCCTGGATCGTGGTGAAGCCGGGTGAGACCATGAGCGAGGAGGATGTGAAGGCCTTCTGCGCCGGGCAGATCTCGCACTACAAGGTACCGCGTTACATCCGCTTCAAGGACAGCCTGCCGATGACCGTGACCGGCAAGGCGCAGAAGTTCATCATGCGCGACGCCATGGTCGAGGAACTGGGCCTCAAGTCCTGATCGCAATCGAGCTTACAGCCGTGCCCGCGTCGAGCGCGGGGTGGCCAGCAGCAGCGTCGTTTCGGAACCGGTGATGGCTGGAATGAGCCGCACCTTGCGCAGCACCGCGTCGAGCTGCGTCAGCGTTTCGGTGTTGAGCTCCACGACCAGGTCCCAGCGGCCGTTGGTGGTGTGCACCGCCGAGATTTCCGGGAAGCCGCCGAGAGCCCGCACCACGCGGTCGGCGGCATGGCCTTCCACCTCGATCATCATGATGCCGCGCACGCGCTGTTCCAGCGCATCCGCCCGCAGGATGACGGTGTAGCCGAGGATTTCGCCCTGGCGCTCCAGCCGTTCGATGCGGGCGCGAACGGTGGCGCGAGACACGCCGAGATCGACGGCAAGGTCGGAGATGGAGCGGCGGCCGTCATGGCGCAGCAGCGTCACCAGTCTTTCGTCCAGCGCATCCATGTTTGACCATATTGGTAATCGATACTGCCGAAATGATAAGGCATTGGGCAATATTTGCCAATTCAGATTGTTCATTCCGCCAGTCGTTTGCGCTTCAATTGCCGCAAAAGATCTAAACAGGGAAGGAACATCATGCGTTGCAGGATATTGGGTGCGCCGGAGCAGGATGGCGCCGGAGTTCTGGGATGCGAGATGGGGCCAAGCGCATTGCGTACGGCCGGACTGATCCCGGCGTTGATCGAGCTTGGCCATGAGGTCGAAGACCTGGGGACGGTGCAGCCTACCGCGACCCAGCCGATCACTCACCGCAATCCCGCGTTGAAGGCGCTGCCGGAGATCGTTGCCTGGACGGCAGCGATTGCCGAGGCTGCCTATCAGGCCAGCAAGGACGCGATGCCGATCTTCCTTGGCGGCGATCATGCCATCTCCGCCGGCACGCTGTCCGGTATCGCCCGCCGTGCCGCTGAGACCGGCCGGCCTCTCTTTGTCCTGTGGCTCGACGCGCATCCCGATTTCCACACGCTCGACACCACCGCCAGCGGCAATCTGCACGGCGTGCCGCTTGCCTATGCCTGCGGCCTGCCTGGCTTTACCGGCGTCTTCCCGGATCTGACCGTGCGGGTGGAGCCCACGCGTATCTGCACGCTCGGCCTGCGCAGCGTCGATGCGGCTGAGCGCCAGGCGCTCAACGAGGCCGGCGTGACGGTACACGACATGCGCGCCATCGACGAGCACGGTATCGCGCCGCTCCTGCGCGCCTTCCTCGCGCGTGTCGCTGCCGAAAACGGCCTTCTGCATGTCAGCCTCGACGTCGATTTCCTCGATCCGTCGATCGCGCCGGCTGTCGGCACCACGGTGCCCGGCGGCGCTACCTTGCGTGAGGCGCATCTGGTGATGGAGATGTTGTCCGACAGCGGACTGGTCACCAGCCTCGATCTCGTCGAACTCAATCCCTTCCTCGATGAACGCGGCCGTACCGCCACCTTGATGGTCGACCTGACGGCGAGCCTGATGGGCCGTCGCATCATGGACCGTCCGACGAGGAGCTTCTGATGACGACCGCAGCCAAGCTCAACATCGTTCCCTTTGTCAGCGTCGATTCCATGATGAAGCTGGTGCTGGCCATCGGCGTCGAGCGGTTTCTCACCGAGCTAGCCGCCTACATCGAAGAGGATTTTCGTCGCTGGGAGCTGTTCGACAAGACGCCGCGTATTGCCTCGCACAGCCATGACGGCGTCATCGAGCTGATGCCGACCAGCGACGGCAGGCTCTATGGCTTCAAATACGTCAACGGCCACCCGAAGAATACGCGTGAGGGCCTGCAGACGGTGACCGCTTTCGGCGTGCTGGCCGATGTCGGCTCGGGCTATCCGATGCTGCTCACCGAAATGACCATCCTGACCGCGTTGCGCACCGCCGCCACCTCGGCGGTCGCGGCCAAATATCTGGCGCCGAATGGCGCCCGCACCATGGCCATCATCGGCAATGGCGCGCAGTCGGAATTCCAGGCCATCGCCTTCAAGGCGATCACCGGTATCGACAGGCTGCGTCTCTACGACATCGATCCGTCGGCCTCGCGCCGCTGCGCCAAGAACCTTGCCGGCATGGGTTTCGGCATCACCATCTGTTCCTCGGGCCAGGAAGCGGTGGAAGGCGCCGAGGTCATCACCACGGTGACCGCCGACAAGCAGTATGCGACGATCCTGACCGACAACATGGTCGGCTCCGGCGTGCACATCAACGCCGTCGGCGGCGATTGCCCCGGCAAGACGGAGCTGCATCGTGATATCCTGCTGCGCTCCGACATCTTCGTGGAGTTCCCGCCGCAGACCCGCATCGAGGGCGAAATCCAGCAATTGGACCCTGACCATCCCGTGATAGAGCTGTGGCAGGTGATGGCCGGCAAGGTCGCCGGTCGCTCCAGTGACAAGCAGATCACGCTGTTCGATTCCGTCGGTTTCGCCACCGAGGATTTCTCGGCGCTGCGTTATGTGCGCGACCAATTGCAGGCGACCGGCCTCTATGAGGAGCTCGACCTGCTGGCCGATCCCGACGAGCCGCGCGACCTGTTCGGCATGCTGCTGAGGGCGGGCGCTAAGGAAGGCGTTGTCGCCTAGAGCAATTCCAGGAAAAGTGCGTAGCGGTCTTCTGTCTGGAATTGCGTAAAAACAAAGAGTTAGAGCGTTTCCGCGGTTCAGTGAAAAACGGAAACGCTCTAGTTTCAGTCGGAAGAAACAGGAGGTTGCTGATGTCGCTCGAACTCATCAATCCGGATGATCTGCCTGTTCCCGAGATGTACACGCAGGTTGTCATCGCAACCGGGACCAGGATGGTGTTCGTCTCAGGCCAGCAGCCCGAGAGCAGAGACGGCAAGCTCGTGGGGCATGGTGATTTTGCGGCGCAGGCTCGCCTGACATTCGACAATCTCGGCCGGGCGCTCCGGGCCGCGGGCGCACGGCCTGAGCAGGTCGGCAAGATCACGATCTATATCGTCGACTACAACCGCGATGTACATGTTCCGATCATCGAGGAGGCGCAGATTTCGTTGTTCGGAAATCACAAGCCGGCGAATGTGATCGTGGGGGTGGCGATCATGTCTCCGGGCTACCTCATAGAGGTTGATGCGATAGCGGTCATTTGACGGGAAGCCGCGGTTGTCGCGGCGCGGCCATGTCGAGGTCACGCACTCATAGACTGACGTCGTCCGCCGTTCAGCGCTTTCCTCTATCGGTGCCGCAATCCGCTTCGAAAAGCACAGCGAAAACCACCTCGCTCCCGTCAAACTCGCTTCAGCCAAAATCCGGATGCGCTTTGCGAGTCCGTGAGCTAGAAAGCCCCCCTCGGACGCTCGGAGCGGCGTTCATGCAGGAGCCTGACCATGATCAAGATGAGCGTCTACTATCCGGCCGATGGCGGCTCGAAGTTCGATCACGACTACTACCGCACCACCCACATGCCGCTGCTGCGGGAACGGCTCGGCGATGCCTGCCTGCGCTACGAGATCGACAAGGGCCTTGCGGGTCGCGAACCTGGAAGCGAGCCGAAGTTTGTCGCGGTGTGTCACGTCTACTCGCCGAGCCTGGGGGTATTCCAACAGGCGCTCGGTCCCCACCGCACGGAGATCGCCGCGGACGTCGCCAACTATACAGACATCGCGCCCATAGTGCAGATCAGCGAAATCGTTGAAGTGTAGGCGCTTCGGCGCGTCAGGCGTAGCCGTGAAACTTTCCGGGGCAGGCGTCGTGCCGGCGCACCATGATCATGGTGTCAAACTCGCTTCAGCCAAAATCTGGATGCGCTTTATGAGACGGCGACCTGAGATGAGCTGCTGACTTGGTGGACATGCGTTGGTTCTTCGCGCACGCTTTTCAGCACTTGGGCCAAGGCCTTGCATTCCGCCTGGCGGTGCCCGTTGCGGCGCCAGGCCAGCGCTACGGTGCGTGACGGCATAGGCTCGGTGAAGGGCACGACGCGAAGATCGGGCAGCGCTGCGGTCGGCGCCACCGCCATCTCCGGCACCAGTGTCACGCCGAAGCCATGTCCGACCATCTGCAGAAGCGTGGTCAGGCTGGTTGCGCCATAGTTGGCCATGGCGGTGGGGCGCACGCTGCCGCACAGTTGCAGCGCTTGATCGCGCAGGCAATGGCCTTCTTCCAGCAGCATCAGCCGTTCCAGCACCGGGCTCTCTGGCGGTACCGGCGGCGCCACCAGATCGGGCTCCGCGCGCGGTACCGCCAGGAAGAAGCGGTCCTCGAATAGCGCCTCGGCCGTCAACCCTGGCTGGTCGAGCGGCAGCGCCGCGATGAAAGCGTCGAGGCTGCCCAGCGCGGTTTCCTCGGCCAGCGTGTCGGTTACCGCCTCGCGCAGTTCGAGCCGCAGGTCGGGATAGCGCTGCCGCAGTTGCGGAAGTACCGAAGGCAGGAGATAGGGCGCCACCGTCGGGATGATGCCGAGCCGGAAGCGGCCTTCCAGCGCCTTGCGCCCCGCCATGGCAGCTTCTTCCACGTCGCGCGTGGCCGCCAGTGCCCGCGCGATCAGCGGCAACAGCGTAAGCGCTTCCGGCGTCAGGATGGCGTTGCGGCCGGAGCGGTCGAAGAGTTTGCAGCCGAGCTTTTCCTCCATGTCGGCAATCTGCGCGGAAAGCGCCGGCTGGCTGATGCCGCACAGGACGGCGGCACGCCCGAAATGCAGCGTCTGGACCAGTGTCTCGAAATACTGCATCTGCCGCAGAGTGAGTTTTATCATAAGAAAAACCTATCGGAAAAAACACAAAAGGCAATTTGCTTTTATAGAATGAAGCACTTAGGTTGCCTGCGTTCCACAATTCGGCGGGCGCCTCGCGGCAGCTCTTCGGCAACCCACCCAGTTCGAGGGAGGCAGCCATCGTCAGCCTCTCTCCAGATCGAAATCTGCCGTGCGCCCCGCGAAAGGGCTTGTGGCCTGGCCTCGTTTGAAATTCACGATTGGAGAAAGAAATGGACGCGAAGACCGACGACAAAAGCGCAGGCAAATGCCCGTTCAGCGGCCATGGACCGAAGAACAACGACTGGTGGCCGAACCAGTTGGACATCCAGATCCTGCATCGGCATTCCAACCTGTCCGACCCGATGGGTGAGACGTTCGACTACGCCAAGGAATTCGAGAGCCTCGACCTCGATGCAGTCATTGCGGATGTGAAGGCCCTGATGACGGATTCGCAGGATTGGTGGCCGGCCGACTTCGGCCACTATGGACCGCTGTTCATCCGCATGGCCTGGCACAGCGCCGGCACCTACCGCATCGGCGATGGCCGTGGCGGCGCCGGCGCCGGGCAGCAGCGTTTTGCCCCGCTGAATTCATGGCCGGACAACGTCAACCTCGACAAGGCGCGCCGGCTGCTTTGGCCGATCAAGCAGAAATACGGTCGCAAGCTCTCCTGGGCCGACCTTTTGATCCTGGCCGGTAACGTTGCGCTGGAATCTATGGGCTTCAAGACCTTCGGTTTCGCCGGTGGCCGGGCCGACGTCTGGGAACCGGAAGAGCTCTACTGGGGTCCCGAAGGCGCCTGGCTCGCCGACGAGCGTTACTCCGGCGATCGCGACTTGCAGAACCCGCTCGGCGCCGTGCAGATGGGCCTGATCTATGTGAATCCGGAAGGGCCGAACGGCAAGCCGGACCCGCTGGCCGCAGCGCGGGACATCCGCGAAACCTTCGCGCGCATGGCGATGAATGACGAGGAGACCGTCGCGCTGATCGCCGGCGGCCACACCTTCGGCAAGACGCACGGCGCCGGCGATGCGAAGCTGGTTGGACCGGAGCCGGAAGCCGCCGGCATCGAGCAGCAGGGTCTGGGCTGGGCCAACGCTTTCGGCACCGGCAAGGGTGGCGACGCCATCGGCAGCGGCCTGGAAGTCATCTGGACGACGACGCCGACCAAATGGACCAACAACTTCTTCTGGAACCTGTTCGGCTACGAGTGGGAACTGACCAAGAGCCCGGCCGGCGCACACCAGTGGACGCCGAAGCATGGCATGGGCGCCGGCACCGTGCCGGACGCGCACGACAAGGGGAAGCGCCACGCACCGTCGATGCTGACCACCGACCTCGCGCTGCGTTTCGACCCGGCCTACGAGAAGATCTCGCGGCGCTTCTACGAGGATCCGGACGCGTTCGCCGATGCCTTCGCACGCGCCTGGTACAAGCTGACGCACCGCGACATGGGTCCCCGCGCCCGTTATCTCGGCCGGCTCGTGCCGAAGGAAGTGCTGGCCTGGCAGGATCCGATCCCGGCGGTCGATCATGCGCTGGTCGACGAAGCTGATATCGCCGCGCTAAAGGCCAAACTCCTGGCGTCCGGCCTGTCGGTGTCGCAGCTGGTGTCGACCGCTTGGGCATCGGCCTCGACCTTCCGCGGCTCCGACAAGCGCGGTGGCGCCAACGGTGCACGCATCCGGCTTGCGCCGCAGAAGGACTGGGCGGTCAATCAGCCGAGCGAACTGAACGCGGTGCTGCAGAAGCTGGAAGCGATCCAGGCGGAGTTCAATGCCGCGCAGTCCGGCGGCAAGAAAGTGTCGCTCGCCGACCTGATCGTGCTCGGCGGTGCCGCCGCGGTCGAGAAGGCGGCCAAGGATGCGGGCCAGGCGGTCACTGTGCCGTTCACGCCCGGCCGCATGGACGCATCGCAGGATGAAACCGACGTCCACTCCTTCGCGCCGCTCGAACCGGTCGCCGATGGTTTCCGCAACTACAGCCGGGGCGCTCACCGCCTCTCGGCGGAGACGCTGCTGGTCGATAAGGCGCAGCTGTTGAACCTGACGGCTCCGGAGATGACCGTGCTGCTCGGCGGCCTGCGTGTCCTCGGCGCCAATGTCGGGCAGTCCACGCATGGCGTGTTCACCGAACGGCCGGAGACGCTGAGCAATGACTTCTTTGTCAACCTGCTCGACATGCGTACCGAGTGGCGGCCCTCTGCCACGGACGGCGTGTTCGAGGGGCGCGACCGCGGCACCGGCGAGGCCCGGTGGACGGGCACGCGCGTCGACCTGATCTTCGGTTCGCACGCGCAGTTGCGCGCGCTCGCCGAAGTCTACGGCAGCGCCGACGCGAAGGGGACGTTCGTGAAGGATTTCGTGGCGGCCTGGAACAAGGTGATGAACGCCGACCGCTTCGACCTCGTCTGAGCCGGCTATACAAAAAAGAACAGGCGCGGATCGCTCCGCGCCTGTTTTGTTTTTGGAAAGTTGGCGACGGCGCCCGTTAGGCGCCGTGCTTGCCCTGCTTTCAGTCTTTCTCGAACATTCCGGTCTTGGCGACGATACCAGCAATGGCGCCGCCGATCAGCGGAGCGACGATGAACAGCCAGAGCTGGCTGATAGCCGCGCCGCCGGTGAACAGCGCCGGGCCGATCGAGCGCGCTGGGTTGAGCGAGGTTCCCGTCACCGGGATGATGGCGAAATGCAGACCCGCCAGCGTCAGGCCGATGACTAGGCCGGCGAAGGCCGTCGTGTGCTTGCCGCTGGTGACCCCTAGAATGACCGTCACGAAGGTGAAGGTTCCGATAAGCTCCCAAAGGAATGCCGAGCGGATGCCCCATTTCGTCTCGTCCCATCCGTTGGCGCCGAAGCCGCCGGTATGGCCGCCGACTTGTCCCGAAACGATGAGCCACAGCGCCAGCGAAGCGATGATGGCGCCGATGATCTGGGCAATCCAATAGGGGATCACGTCTTTTGCCGGCATGCGGCCAGCGAGGAATACGCCAAGCGTCACCGCCGGGTTGAGATGCGCGCCCGAGATTGGTCCGATCGCATAGGCCGCGGCGATGAGGCCGATGCCGAAAGCCAGTCCAATGCCTTCCTGCCCGAGCGGCAGCGCGCCACCGAAACCACCGGTCACGACCGAGGCCGTGCCGATAAACACCAACAGAAATGTACCCAGAACTTCAGCCAAGTAAGATTTCATAGTCCCCTCCTCGAATGGCCCTTGCCAACCGTGGACAAGAGCCGCGAATCGCAAGCGAAAGCCTATGTCCAAGTCGATGCGTTGAAAAGCGTCGCCGGTTGCGCCAGTTCGCCGGCTTGTGCATTCGGGTTGCGCCGGTTACAGCAGGGTTGAAATCAATCATTTGCGGCAGGACGAATGCGACTGGGCGGGCGGCTGGCGGCAGCCATAGAAGTGCTGGAGGATATTGGCCGCAGGCATCGCCCGGCGGCGGATGCCTTGCGGGACTGGGGCCTGTCGCACCGCTTCGCCGGCGGCGGCGACCGCGCGGCCATCGGCAACATCGTTTACGACGCCCTGCGCCGCAGGCGCAGCGCCGGCTGGCTGCTGGGCGACGACACGCCGCGCGCCACCGGTTTCGGCGCGCTGCTGCTGGAATGGGGACAGACCGCGCAATCGCTCAATGCCGCGCTTGAGGGTGACAAGTTCGCGCCTTCGCTGCTGAGCGACGCCGAGCTTGAGACCATCGCCGCGCGCAGGCTGGCTGATGCCCCGGGCGAGGTGAGAGCCGATTGTCCTGATTGGAGCGTGCCGCTGCTCGAGACAGCCTTCGGCGAGGCCTGGGTGGAGGAGGGGGCGGCACTTGCCGCGCGACCACCGCTCGATCTCAGGGTGAACACGCTGAAGGCCGAGCGCGCCAAGGTTCTGGCCGAGCTCGCCGAAACAGGTGCCGAACCGGCGCATCTCGCCACCGAAGGCATCCGCATCGCACCGATTGCTGGCGACGGCCGGCATCCGAACGTCCAGGCAGAGCCGGCTTTCCAGAAGGGCTGGTTCGAGGTGCAGGACGAAGGCTCGCAGATCGCGGCCGAGCTGACCGACGCCAAGCCGGGCATGCAGGTGCTCGACTATTGCGCCGGCGCCGGCGGCAAATCGTTGGCGCTGTCGGCGGCGATGGAGAACAAGGGGCAGATTTTCGCGCATGATGCCGAAAAGCAGCGGCTGGCACCGATCTTCGACCGCATCCGCCGTTCCGACAACCGCAACGTTCAGGTGGTCGCTCGCGAGCAGGAACTGGCGCCTCTGACCGGCCACATGGACATCGTGTTGATCGATGCGCCCTGCACCGGCAGCGGCACCTGGCGGCGGCGGCCGGATGCCAAATGGCGGCTGACGCGCCGCCAGCTCGACGCGCGCAAGGCTGAGCAGTCGGCCATCCTCGATACCGCGAAGGCCTTCGTGAAGCCGGGTGGGCTGCTGGTCTATGTCACCTGCTCGGTCTTTCCCGAGGAGAATGACGAGCAGGTCACGAACTTCCTGGGTCGCGACAACACATTCGCGCCGATCGATCACACGGTGCTTTGGCAGTCTCGCTTCCCAGGGCATGCCGCGTCGGCCCGCATTGCCGTAGGGGGCGGCATCTCGCTGTCGCCGGCATTGAGCGGCACGGACGGCTTCTATTTCTGCGCGCTGCGCAAGGCAGGTTGACCATTCATCGGTTTGCTGCGATGCAGCACAACCATTGCCTGGGAGCCTGGCCTCTGCGATAAGCCGGCTATGCCGAATTCCTTCGGTCTCCAGGGCTGTTGTCATGAGCGCCAAGATCGTCCCCGCCCCGAATTATGAAGAGCGCGTCAGGACCTCCTTCGCGCGCCAGCAGGCCATGGCCACCATCGGCGCCGAACTGACGCTGGTGACACCCGGCATCATCGAGATCGAGATGCCTTATTCGGCGGCTCTCACCCAGCAGCACGGCTTCCTCCATGCCGGCGTGATCTCGACGGCGTTGGATTCGGCCTGCGGTTATGCGGCCTATTCGCTGATGCCGGAAAACTCGGGCGTGCTGACCATCGAGTTCAAGGTGAATCTGCTGGCGCCTGGCAAGGGCGAACGGTTCCTGTTTCGCGGTTCCGTCACCAAGCCCGGTCGCACCATCATCGTGGCAGACGGCCAGGCCTATGCCTTCGCCGCCGACGGCGAGGCCAGGCTGATCGCCACCATGACCGGCACCATGATGACGGTGACTGGGCGCGAGGGGATCGAAGGGTGAGCAGCCGATTCCCGAAGCGAATTCGTCGTGCCGCTGACACGACGAGAGGTTACTGACACGGGGCGTTGCGAGGTCGCGGCCTCTTTGGCCTTGAGGGTGGTGAAACGTCTTGAGCGAGAAATCCGCAGACTTGTCCGTCAAGCTCGGTGGTCGGCGTGTCCTGTTCGTCATGGCTGCCGATGCCGAATATGGCCCGCATCTCAAGCGTCTGTTCACGCCGTACATGACCGGTGTCGGACCGGTCGAGGCCGGTGTCCGTCTTGGTGCCGAACTCGCCCGATTGAAGGCGGAAGCGATGTTGCCGGATTTTGTCGTCTCGCTTGGCTCGGCCGGTTCGCGCCGGCTGGAGCAGACCGGCATCTACCAGGCAACTTCGGTCGCCTATCGCGACATGGACGCCTCGGCGCTCGGCTTTCCGAAGGGCATCACGCCGTTCCTGGATCTGCCGGCTGTTTTGCAATTGCCGCATCAAATTCCGGGAATTGCCGGCGCCTCGCTGTCGACCGGCGCAAACATCGTCTCGGGCGCGGCCTATGACGCGATCGCCGAGGACATGGCCGACATGGAGACCTTTGCCTGCCTGCGCGCCTGCCAGTTGTTCGGCGTTCCGCTGATAGCATTGCGCGGCATTTCGGACGGTGCCGCCGAACTCAAGAATGTCGGCGACTGGACCGAATACCTTCACGTCATCGACGAGAAGCTGGCCGATGCGGTGAGGCTTCTGGAGACCGCGCTCCGCTCGAACACTCTTTAGATCGAGGCGGTCTGGTTTGCCTGGTCGTCGCGACTGGGCTGCGACGCGGCACCCCATTGCGCCGGACTGCTTCTTTCTTTAAAGGCTCGCCATGACGACACATCCCGACACCGTTCTCATCATCGACTTCGGCAGCCAGGTCACGCAGCTGATCGCCAGGCGCGTGCGCGAAGCCGGCATCTATTGCGAAATCGTGCCGTTCCAGTCGGCCGACGAGGCCTTCAAACGCATCCGCCCCAAGGCGGTCATCCTCTCGGGCAGCCCGCATTCCACCGTCGATATCGGCAGCCCGCGCGCGCCGGACGCGGTCTTTTCCGCCGGCATTCCGGTACTCGGCATCTGCTATGGCGAACAGACCATGTGCGCCCAGCTCGGCGGCAAGGTGGAAAGCGGCCATCATCGCGAGTTCGGCCGCGCCTTCCTAGAGGTTGAGCAGGAATGCGCGCTGTTTGACGGCGTCTGGGCCAAGGGTACCCGCCATCAGGTGTGGATGAGCCATGGCGACCGCGTCACCGCGCTACCGCCGGGCTTCAAGGTTGTCGGCACATCGACCGGTGCTCCCTTCGCGGCGATCGCCGACGAAGGGCGCAAATTCTATGCCGTGCAATTCCATCCCGAAGTCGTGCACACGCCCGACGGCGCCAAGCTGTTGCGCAACTTCGTCAACAAGATCGCCGGCCTTACCGGCGACTGGACCATGAAGGCCTATCGCGAACATGCCGTCGAGGCGATCCGCAAGCAGGTCGGCAAGGGTAAGGTCATCTGCGCACTGTCGGGCGGCGTCGATTCTTCCGTCGCCGCTCTGCTGATCCATGAGGCGGTTGGCGACCAGCTGACCTGTATCCTGGTCGACCACGGCCTGATGCGAAAAAACGAGGCGGCCGACGTCGTCGCCATGTTCCGCGAGCATTACAATCTGCCTCTGATCCTGGTCGACGCATCCGACCGTTTCATCTCGGCGCTGGAAGGCGAGTCCGACCCGGAAAAGAAACGCAAGACCATCGGCCGCCTGTTCATCGAAGTGTTCGAGGAAGAGGCGAAGAAGCTGGGTGGTGCCGATTTCCTTGCCCAGGGCACGCTTTATCCCGACGTCATCGAGAGCGTGTCCTTCACGGGTGCCACCTCGTCCACCATCAAGTCGCACCACAATGTCGGCGGCCTGCCGGATCGCATGAAGATGCAACTTGTCGAGCCGCTGCGCGAGCTGTTCAAGGACGAAGTGCGCATCCTGGGCAAGGAGCTAGGCTTGCCGGAAAGCTTCATCGGCCGCCATCCGTTCCCAGGGCCAGGGTTGGCCATTCGTTGTCCGGGCGGCATTACCCGTGAAAAACTGGAGATCCTGCGCGAGGCCGACGCGATCTATCTGGACGAGATCCGCAAGGCAGGCCTCTACGACGCCATCTGGCAGGCCTTCGCCGTGCTGTTGCCGGTGCAGACGGTGGGCGTGATGGGCGATGGCCGTACCTACGAATTCGTCTGCGCGCTGCGCGCCGTAACCTCTGTCGACGGCATGACGGCCGACTTCTACCACTATGACATGGAATTCCTCGGCCGCGCCGCGACCCGTATCATCAACGAAGTGCGCGGCATCAATCGCGTCGTCTACGACGTGACCAGCAAGCCGCCGGGAACCATCGAATGGGAATGATTCAGGCCTATCCGGAAGCCGCCGATTTTACGCCGGAGTTCGATTTAACGCACTGAAATATAATAGTTTTGTCGATTGTGCCTATCGATACCTATCGGTGGGCATAGTTCGCATGTACCGTCACAGCTGACGGCCCTTGCCTATATTGATTGCTGCCGATTTTGAAAGTACCGTCACGGGAAATGAGGCCGGTGACGGTACTTATTTTGGCCTAAGCCATTGCGAACACGCGCATTTTTTCAGCACTGGCCCCCAAAAACCGCATGACGGTACTTTTCGGAGGTGGCACGGCAATGCTGACGGATGCCGCAATTAAGGCCCTGAAACCAAGCGAAAAAATTTACAAGGTCGCCGATCGCGACGGCATGTATGTCCGCGTCATGCCGTCTGGAGCCATATCTTTCCGGCTGGACTACCGGATGAATGGCCGACGCGAGACGGTCTATCTCGGCAAGTATGGGCGTGATGGTATCACTCTCGCGCGGGCGCGCGAGTTGTGCCTGGATGCACGGCGGGCGGTCAGAGAGGGACGTTCACCAGCAATCGAGAAGCAGCGCGAGAAACACCGCCTGAAAGAGGCCAAGAGCTTCGGCGAGTTCGGCGAGAAATGGTTGATGAATGCTTCGATGGCGGACAGCACCAGAGCCATGCGCCGCGCCATATTCGAACGTGAGCTCCTCCCCGTGTGGCGCAATCGCCTGCTTGCGGAAATCACGCCAGACGACCTGCGAGCGCACTGCGCCAAGATCGTCGAGCGCGGCGCTCCAGCCACTGCAATCCACGTGCGGGATATCCTGAAGCAGATCTACGGCTTCGCGATCCTGCATGGAGAGAAGGTGCCCAACCCAGCGGATGAGGTTGGACCCGCCGCGATCGCGACGTTCGTGCCGAGGGATCGCGCCCTATCGCCGGCCGAAATTCGTATCACGCTCAAGCAACTCGAACACGTTCCTACTCTGCCGACCATTCGGCTAGGTATGAAGCTCTACCTTCTGACAATGGTCCGGAAAAGCGAACTTCAGGATGCGGTGTGGGAGGAGGTGGATTTCGAGAATGCGGTCTGGACCATTCCAAAAGAGCGGATGAAGCGTTCGAGGCCTCACAATGTCTATCTCTCGCGCCAAGTCATGGACATTCTGATCGCCCTTAAGACCTGCGCGGGGAATTCGAGATATCTTTTGCCGTCGCGATACGATGCTGACGCGCCGATGTCGCGAGCGACCTTCAACAGAGTGACTTATTCTGTAGTCGAGCATGCCAAGAAGAACGGACTACCTCTGGAACCGTTTACGGTTCACGACCTGAGGCGCACCGGTTCTACCCTCTTGAATGAGCTCGGCTTCAACAGTGATTGGATCGAGAAGTGCCTCGCCCATGAGGATGGACGGTCATCCCGCGGAGTTTACAACAAGGCGGAATATGAGGTTCAACGCCGCCATATGTTGCAGGAATGGGCAGATATCGTCGATGCCTGGGTTGAGGGGAAGAAACGCGGTCCGATACTCGCGCCCCCCGCCACGACGCTGCTTGAGCTTGACCCATCGCTTTGACCCATCGGGTGTTCCATGGCGAACGTCAGGATGCCTGGTCCGTTTGGATGGAGCGGACGACGGTGCTTTTGCCGAGCTTGGACGTTGGCAAGATCCCGGTGATGCCGAGGGCATTCGCTTGATGGTCGATGGAATTATGCCGCGGAAAACTGATCTGGCGTTCATTTCGCCTTCGAAGTGGATCCTGCAACTCGATCCTGACCTTTGACAGGACGGATTCTCCGCTGCCTCACGTCTGGACAGAGCGCTTTGAGAATGGGCTTTGCGCGCCGCGCCGCGAGCCACGCTTGAATTTCGCCAAGATCCCAGACCACGCATCTTGGAGTTAAGGCGAAGCGTCGCGGAAATTCTCCACGCCGCTCCATTTCATAGATGGTGCTATCGGCTAGCGGGACTATCTCCCGCAACTGTTGGCGTCGGATGGTCCGCTGCAGCGTGAACTCGCCAGATGCGTTCGCCATGCTCTGCCTCCCATCGTTCAACGCCTCTCAAGTAAAGTGATCGTTCCTGAAAATTGAAAGGGGTCAGCAGGGATCGTGTGAGAACAGCGCAGTGAAGCGTGTAAATCGGCGGGTTATCGAAAGCACACTCACCAATTGGAACCGCTTCCCAGGGAGACGTGTTGGCTCAAGGCTCCTGCAAGTCGTTCCGCATGGATCCTCAGGCAAGCCGGCAAGTTTGATATCGGTGAACGCGTGTCGTCCAAAGACTGGTTGGACACCGGCTCGTTGCTGGCGATACGATATTCGGAGATGCAGTTCGAACCTATGCCAGCAGGAGCCAATCAGATGAGTGAAGCGCTGATCATCGATCGATCGAAGGGTGTTGCCGCAGGCAGGAGTTCCGGTTCGGGCTTCGGCAATCTCGTTTGGGCGGTTGCGACTTCCGACGACAAGAGTCTCGACCTCAAAGGTCAGGTCGCAGCAGCTTTCGCAAAGATAGACCGGGTGTTGGGCGAACTGGGCACAGACCGTCGGAATTTGCTGTCCGTTACGGTCTTCCTGGCAAACCTGGATGACAAGAAGGCTTTCGATATCGAATGGCTGAGCTGGGTTGGGGACAATCCCGGACATTGGCCGCAGCGCATGTGTATCGGAGCGACGCTGTCGGCCGGCACGTTGGTCGAGATCTCTGTCGTCGCGGCGCGGCCAGGCTAGCGTAGGTAGCGACGCTCATCGGAACGAACGCTTTCCATTCCTTGCAAGTGAAAAACATCTTCTACGGGCAGCAAGTCGCGATGGACTTGCTGGACGCCGCCATCCGCTATGACGCGCAGAAAGGTTTCTTTCATTGCGGTGGCAGCGGCGCGGATCGCGTAATTTCCATAGATTATCATGCGGATGTTTCCCAGCACACGTATGTCAGCCGCATTGAGCTCAGGGTAGGCGTTTGGCACAATGACCAACGGGGCGGCGCCGTTCCACGCTTTTGAGAAGCTCTCGATCTCGCCGGGATCTTTCCTCTTCGAGTGGATAAGGATCATGTCGGCACCAGCCTGCTCATAGGCGTGGGCACGCGCCAACGCTTCATCCTCACCCAGTCCGGCGATCAGCGCCTCTGTGCGTGCAATGACCAGGAAGTCAGGATCCGATCGCGTCGCCAGGGCGGCTTCGATCTTGCCCTGGAATTCTTCGACACGCACTAGGTTGTGATGGCCGTCGACCGCGAGGCTCGTCACCTTTGGGAACGACTTGTCTTCAATGACGATCGCGCTTGAGCCGGATCGCTCATATTCCCGGACCGTGTGAATGACGTTGATCGCGTTGCCGTATCCGGTGTCGACGTCGGCGACGATCGGCAAGGAGGTTCTGCCGGCAACGGCCCGAAGCATATCGAGATGTTGGGTCATCGAGATTAGGCTCATGTCGGGAAGGCCATAAAGCGCCGATAGCTCGAAGCCTGATGCCCATAATCCGTCGAACCCGGCTTGCTCGGCGAGGATCGCCGACAACGGACTGTGGGTCGCCATGACATGGACCAGCCCCTTCTCGGCCATTGCGCGGCGTAGACGTGTCGCTTTGGTCATCGTGGGATCCTCACGTCAGTGCCTCGCACGCATAGATTATCCGTTTGCAGGCCAGATCGAGTTCCGTCTGTGACGACGCATATGAGATCCGCAGAAACGATGGTGCCAGGAATGCCGATCCCGGTACGGCTGCGACGCCGAACTGGTCGAGAAGGTAGTCCGTGAAATCGACGTCGCTGGCAATGATCTTGCCTTGAGGTGTCCGCTTGCCAATCAACCCCGCACATGAGGGAAAGGCATAGAAGGCACCGTCCGGAACAGAACAGCTCAGGCCAGGCGCCCGCGCGAGCAGGCCGACGACAAGGTCCCGGCGCTTTCGGAACTCGGCCACGAAATCCGCGACATAGTGCTGATCTCCGCCGACGGCCTCGACCGCTGCGTATTGCGAGATCGAGCTTGTGTGCGATGAGGTCTGGCCCTGGATCGTGTTCATGGCCTTGATAAGGTGCGTCGGCCCGGCGGCATAACCGACGCGCCAACCCGTCATCGCGCTTGCCTTCGAGACGCCGTTGACGATCACAGTCCGCTCGAACAGGTCTGGGGCGACTGTAAGAATCGAGGCGAAAGGAACCTCGTAGACAAGTTTTTCGTAAATATCGTCCGAAAGCACGTGCACCTGCGGATGGTCTCGCAGGACTTGCGCCAACGCTGAAAGCTCATCAGAAGAATAGACTGCGCCGGTCGGGTTGCATGGCGAATTCAACATCAGCCATTTCGTGCGCTCGGTGATAGCGCCGGCCAGAGCTTCTGCAGTGAGCTTGAAACCGCGTTCCGGCTCGCACGGTACCAGCACCGCAGTCCCGCCCGCCAGAGCGACCATATCCGGATACGAAACCCAGCACGGAGTTGGGATGATGGTTTCATCACCGGCATCAAGGCTGGCATAGAGCGCGTTGAAGATGACCTGCTTGGCGCCACAACCAACAGTCACATCGTCGGCACGATAATCCACCCCATAATCGCGCTTTAGTTTGGCGCAGATTGCCTCGCGCAGCTGCGTGGCGCCGGCAACGGCAGTATAGCGCGTCAGACCCTTGCCAATGGCACGCACTCCAGCGTCGCAAATTGCCGCCGGTGTCGGGAAATCGGGCTCGCCCTGACTGAGAACAATGACATTGACTCCGCTGGTTCTCAGAGCCGCGGCGCGCGCAGTCATCGCCTTTGTTTCGGATGGGCGGACAAGCTGGAGCCGGTTTGAAAGTATCGTCATTGCAAAGACCTCGACTTCATATCGAGGCCGGTCTGCGCATTTTGTTTTTACCCATCAACTTGGGCCATCTAGCAACTGAATGCCATTCATCGACTATTTCGATGCGGCGCCCAGCAATTTGGACTTGGGTTGGTCTTCCTTGCACAAGCGCACGAGCCATCGGCAGAACATTCGCGCCAGATCCAGATTTTGACTGCGGTCGACTGCATGGGCGTGATACTGCATACCGCTCGGCGTACGGGTACCTTTGACGATTTCCAGCAATCCCTGCTTGATCAGATCCCGGACAAGGACCTCCGGGGTCACCAGAAGGCTTCTTCCGTGCGCTATCGCGGGAAGCGCCAGATAGTGATGGTCGTATCGAGCGCCCAGCTTGATGTCTTCCTGGCGGATGTCCATCCCCCGCAACCAGGTTGGAAGAGTATCTGGACGAGAGGTGATGGAGACGATCGGAACGCGTGTCACGATATCGATCTCCTTGCCGGCAACTTGTCGCGGAGAGCCGACGCAAACCAAGTCCTCGTTGAGCAGAACCCATCTGTCGGAAGGTTCGGCCAAGGCTAGATCGCGCGTAATCAGCACGTCGAAATTGTCGGCTGACGTCGGTTGGGAGAGCGTGGTGACAACGTCGACCACCGCGCCGCCGGCCTCGGTCGAAAACGCCTGGATGTTCGGGATGAGAAGCGTCGAGGCGAAGGTCGGCAGCGATGTCCTGACGAGAATTCGGTTCAGATCCGTCTGCCTGCGCTTCATGCGCTGCGCTGTAAAATAAATGGTGTCGAGCGGCTCGCTGACGGCGGTGGCGAAGAGCCTCCCGAACGCGGTGAGTTCGGAGTTGCGTCCCCGCCGCTCGACAAGTTTCGAGCCGAGATAGTCTTCGAGGACGGCCAGGTGCCGGCTCACCGCGCTTTGCGCGATGCCCAATACGACTGCGGCTCGCGTGACGCTCTTCTCACGCGCGATCACGGCGAAGGCCCGCACAGAGTTGAGCGGCAGCGATTCATGTCCCTCGGGCAAAACAGTTCCCTTTCTAAAAAACGGGGGGATCACATTGGGACGGATTTGGTTCGAATTATTCGATGATTGTCACAGGAGCGTAACAGCGGCCCGGTAGCCCAAATTCCATCAACCAGGCTCGGGCCGATGCCAGAAACCAAATTCGTAATCGTCAGTTTTGATGGGCTGCGGCCGGATCTGATCGACGATCAGCAGACACCAAATCTCGTCCGGCTCAAGAAGCTTGGCACGACGCTCGCGGCGCAGCGAACGATCTATCCAAGTGAAACCAGGACTGCTTTCCCAAGTTTCGTGACCGGAAGCACAGCAGCCGTTCATGGGATGGTCGGCAACAAATACGTCGATCGCAGCGTCAACCCGCAACGCTATATAGACACGGCTGATGCGGTCCTGCTGGATCGGCTGGATCGGGAAAGCGGCGGCCAGCTTATGAGCGCACCTACTTTGGGCGAGCTGCTTGGGCGCGCCGGTCGAAGCCTTGCGGTCCTAGCCTCCAACACGCCCGGCACGACGCGGCTCTTCCACCACAAAGCCGAGGCCTTCGGCCATGTCCGTTTGTCCGGCCATTTTCCCGAAGCCTGCACGCCCAAACATGTCCTAGACGATGTTGTTACACGTTACGGGCCCCTGCCGCCGGTCCCTCCTGTCGGGGAGCCGGACCTCGATGCGCAGACGCTGATCACCACGATCTTTCTCGACTACCTGTGGCCCGAGCGGACTCCGGACGTGACCATTCTGTCCTATGGCGAGCCGGATACCTGTTCTCACCACAATGGTACGGGTGCTGCCGCGACCCGCCGGGTGATCAAACACTGTGATGCTGAATTTGGGCGTATTCTGGACTGGTGGGAAGCCGAGGGACGGGCCGCAGGCGTACAGATCATCGCGCTGTCGGACCATGGCCACATTACCGCACATACACGCGTCTCCGTTGCCGATTGTCTTTCCGACGTCGGCTTCAATCCGGGAACCGCGCCAGCGCCGGACGTTGACGTCGTTGTCGTGCCCGGACAGGTCGGCGCTCTCTACCTTGCCGACCGCAGCAGCGAACAGCTGACACGGCTCGTCGGCGCGCTGAGCGAATTTCCCTGGGTCGGTCCAGTGTTCACGGCGCCCGGAAACGAAATCGAGGGGGTCGTCCCGGGAACCTTTGCAAGCAGCCTGGTCATGGCGAACCACGAACGGGCCCCTGATGTCTATTTTGCCTTTCGCGCGGACGACCGCAGGGATCGGTTCGGTCTCGTAGGCGGGACGTTCTACGACAATGCGAGGATGCCTGGCCTTGGCGTCCATGGCGGCTTGCACTCCAAGGAACTGGCCTCGGTCGGCATTGTCGCGGGGTCAAAGTTCCTGGCCGGTGGACACGTCTCCAAAGTGCCGTCCGGTATTTGCGACGTCGTCCCTACCATCCTTGAGGCTCTCGATATGCAGCCACCTTCGAGCATGACGGGGCGCGTGCTTTCGGAAGTGCTAGCTCGGCGATCGGCTGTCGCGCCTCTCTTGGCGAGTGTCACTCAGGTTTCCGAAATCCGGTCCGGCGGCCTCCTGCAGCGTATTCAGCGGACGCAGGTGGGATCGGCAGTCTACCTGGATGGCGGATGGGCTGAGGCTGCCGGTGCCGGCGTGATCAAAACGACAGAGGTGGCATGATGTCTGGCGTGCTGTTCACCGACATCTCGAAATCATATGGAACCAGCCAGGTTCTGTGCAATCTGAGCCTTGCTGTCGAAGACGGTGAATTCCTCACTTTGCTCGGGCCGTCGGGCTGCGGCAAGTCGACCCTCCTGCGCATACTGGCAGGTCTGGAGCCTCAAGATAAAGGCAGCGTTTCGATCGGCGGGCGCGTTGTCGACGGTTTGCGTGCAAAGCAGCGCGACATCGCGATGGTGTTCCAGTCCTATGCGCTCTATCCGCATATGACCGTCGCCGAAAACATCGGTCTGCCGCTCAAGATGCGGCGACTGTCATCCTTGCAGCGCCTGCCGCTGCTTGGGCGCTTTCTTCCGGGAACGGCACAGGCGAAAGCTGCAATCGAGGAAGAGGTCCAGCAGGCAGCCGGCGCGGTTGGAATTGATCATCTCCTGACCCGCAAGCCCGGCCAGCTTTCCGGTGGCCAGCGACAGCGCGTGGCGGTAGGTCGCGCCATGGTGCGCCATCCCGCGGTCTTCCTGATGGATGAACCTCTATCCAATCTGGACGCAAAACTGCGCGTCCAGATGCGCTCCGAAATAAAGGAACTGCATCGGCGGCTGGGCGTCACCTTCATCTATGTTACCCATGATCAATCCGAGGCGATGACGCTTTCGGATCGGGTCGCGGTGATGCTCGACGGCGAATTGCTGCAGGTGGCTCCGCCCCAGCAAATCTATGCCAATCCGACCGATCGCCGGGTCGCCGAATTCGTGGGCAGTCCCAAGATCAGCATGCTCGACGGCGTGGTTCGCCAGCGCGGTCATATCGAGGCGGGTGGAGTCAGCTTCGCCACCAATGTCGCTCTCGACATTGGTGCTGAGGTCACGCTGGGCATTCGGCCGGAAGCCTTTCATCTTTGCGACCGCAACGAACCAGGAGCGATCGCCGGAACCATCCGGCTGATCGAACATATGGGTTCCGACCTGTTTGTGCATCTCGCGCTGAACGCCGGCGAGCCACTTGTGGCACGCCTTCTGGCCGAGCGGGCTCCGCATCTTGCCCACGGCCAACTCGTCAATCTCAGCGTGCGCCCTGACCGGTTTCTGGTCTTCGATAAGGGCGGTGAACGCCTGCTGCCCGCCGCCAGCGTAACGCCCCTGAGGGAGATTGCCTGATGACGGCCAGTGTCGAGGTCTTCCCGAGCGCTCGGCCCGTGCCCAAACCCGCTTCTGCGGTTGGCGAGGCTCTGTCCGCTTATTGCCTGGCGGGGCCGGCTGCCTTTTTGCTGCTCTGCCTTTTTGTCCTTCCAATTGGAGGCGTGTTGGTCATTGCCGTGACAGACTGGCAATTCGGCGCGCGCACCATGTCCTTCGTGGGGACACGCAACTTTTCCGAACTTTTCTCCGACAAGGCCTTTCGCGCGTCGCTTGCCAACACAATCCTCTACGTGTTGATGGTGGTGCCGGGATCCGTTTTCCTGGGGCTTTTCATCGCCCTGTTGATCGAAAGCGGAAAATCGCTTCGCGCCTTTTACCGCGCCATCCATTTCATACCCTTCATGGCGACGCTGGCTGCCATGGCGATTGCCTGGGAAGCGCTGCTGCATCCCACGATCGGCCTCGTCAACCAGACGCTTTCAGCACTCGGTCTTCCGACTGCCAACTGGTTGCGCGACGAGAAGACCGTTCTGCCGGTTCTGGCCGTGATCGCCATCTGGCAGAACCTTGGCTTTGCCATGGTACTTTTCCTTGCCGGGCTGAAGTCCATCCCGCGCGATCTCTACGACGCCGCGGACATTGATGGTGCAGACAGCTGGCTCGACCGGCTGCGCACCGTTACCTTGCCGATGCTCGGGCCAGTAACGATGTTTGTCGTCATCGTCGTCGCACTGCGTGCCTTCGAAGCATTCGATACCGTCCAGATCCTCACCAAGGGCGGACCAGGCAACGCTTCAGAAGTTCTGCTCTACACGCTCTATCGCGAAAGCTTCGAATATCTGCGCACCGGCTATGGGGCCGCGGTCACCATCGTCTTTCTGACCATCGTGATCGCACTCACGCTTATTCAGGCTCGCGTCATGGACAGGCGGGTGCACTACTCATGAGAACAGATTGGCCCGGCGCGATTGCCCGCCACGTTATTTTGCTGACGACGGCCGCCCTCGTGTCGGTGCCCTTTGTCTGGATGGTATCCTTGTCCGTGAAGTCGCCGGGCGAGATTTTTCGTGGCTCCTTCTCTCTGCTGCCTCGACACTGGAATCTGGTTGAGAACTATGGTCGGGCACTGACGGCATCTCCACTGCCGAAATTCATGCTGAACGGCGTCGGCATTTGTCTGGCTATCTTGGTACTGCAGATTCTGGTGTGCGCGCCGCCCGCCTACGCACTCGCCAAACTCCAATTCAAGGGCCGCAATCTGCTGTTCGGGCTGGTGCTGATCGGTCTCTTGATCCCCCACCAGGTGTTGGCGCTGCCGCAATTCATCATGGGATACCAACTCGGCATCTTGAACACCTATGCTGCGCTGATCTTCCCATTCATCGTATCGCCATTCGGCATCTTCCTGATGCGGCAGTTCTTCAAGACAATACCGGACGATGTGGTCCACGCGGCACGGCTCGATGGACTTTCGGAGTTTGCCATCGTCTGGCGCGTCATGGTGCCGATGGCCCTGCCGGCAATCATTGCCTTTTCCATCTTCTCGGTCGTCAGCCATTGGAACGACCTGTTCTGGCCGCTGATTGCCGTTCGTTCCGAAGAAATGATGCCGCCGCCTTTGGGCATCATGACGTTCAAGAACGAAGAGGCCGGCAGCGATTACGGCCCGCTCATGGCGGCGTCGACCCTCGTCGTCGCGCCTCTCATAATCGCTTTTCTGGCCGCCCAGCGCTGGTTCGTCGAAGGCCTGACCGGCGGAGCCATCAAATGAAGCAGACATCATCAGTTCAGGGAGCAATGCAATGCCGGCCAGGTTGAGAGCGGATGTTGAAAGGCCATTTGAAATCGTCACAGGGCCAGAGATGATCGGAGGCGATGTGCAGGGCATATCTGCCGGTGACGTTTTGGACCCGGGCAATCCTTGGATTGCTGAATCCCTCAAGCGCGCCTTGAACCAATATCTCGTCCTGCGCTTCCGTAACATGCAGATGGACGATAACCAGCTTGTCGCATTTGCCCAGCTCTTCGGCCCCCTGCAGAACGACCGCCACAATCATCAAGAACCCAAGTCGAGCCAATCGGGACCCGCAGAGCTGAAGGTCCTGTCCAACGCCGTAGGACCCGACGGTCTTCCGATCGGCGACAAGGGCGCAGTCGCCCAGATCTGGCATACGGATGGATCGTTCAAACCGGCGCCGATGAATTACTCCATCCTCTATTGCAAGAAGGCGCCGGCGAACCCGCCCAGAACGGGTTTCTTGAGTGCATACCATGTGTACGAGTCGCTCACTGCGGAGTTACGGCGAGAGATTGCGCCCTTGCGTGCCATCCACAGTCTCCACAACCGTTCCCAGGGACTCTGGGACTTCTGGGAAGGACCTTCGGTGAGCGTGGAACGGCGCGCGGAGGGAACATCGCATCCGCTGGTGAGATTGCACTCCGAGACGCGCCGCCCACTGCTTTATCTGCCGCGGCGCCGCGATGCCCTGATTGAAGGCAAATCACCGGAAGAAAGCCGGAACCTGATGGAGCGGCTGTGGGCCGAGGTGTTCCGCGGTGGCGAACAATTCAGCATCGCGCTGGAAGCCGAAGATCTTGTCATTTTCGACAATCGGGCGGTTCTTCACAATCGGGAGGGCTGGGACAGCGGCCAAGAGCGGGTCGTTGTTCACATCGCTGCAGGCGAAGAAAAGCCGATCGCTGCCTATGAGCGTTCAAAGCTGTTGGACGGCTGATTGCGGGGCGGCCGATCGGACTGATCACAAAGGGGTTGAGCACGCCTGACTGCTTGACCAGAGGCGTCACCGCACGGCCCTAGGACATACTCGATCATCTTGGAGAGTTAAATGAGGATCCCGTCTATCTCTAAGTGCGCATTGGCGCTGTTCGTTGCCACCATGGGCGCGAGCCCGGCGTTTTCCGAAACCACGCTCAGGGTTCTTTACTCCAATGCCTATGTGAACAAAGACTCGATGGAGAAGCTGGTCCAGCTTTTCGAAGAGCAGAACAAAGGCACTGCGGTAAAGCTTGATGTCGTCAAGAATTACACCGAAATGACGCAGTTGATGTTGCGGTCATCTCTGACGGGAGATGTACCGGATGTCGGGTTCCAGGGGCTGAGTTTCGTAAGGTTGTTCGCCGAGCGCGGCCTGGCTGTGCCGCTTCAGGGTTTCATCGCGCAAGAAAACGGTTGGGAGAACCGCGGATATTCGCAATCCGTGATGAGCATGGCCAAAAAGGGCGAAGAGACAATCGGCATTCCATACCAACTGTCTGTGCCGATCGTCTATTTCAACATCGACCTCGTCAGGAAGGCCGGGGGCGATCCGGACAAGCTGCCGACAACGTGGCAGGGAATTTCCGACCTGGCAAAAAAGATCGATGCTCCCAGCGGAAGCATCTTCTTCGACTATACCCCGACAGCCAACTGGACATTCATCGCGCTGGTGCAATCTCAAGGCGGCCACATGATGACGCCGGACGAGAAGCAGGTGGCTTTCAATGGTCCCGAGGGGCTGGAGGCCTTCAAAACCCTGAAGGAGATTGGCCGTTCCGGAATGAAGGACATGACGCGCGATCAGGCCAAGCAGGCATTCGCCGGCGGTTCGCTCGGCATTTTCGTTACATCCAGCTCGGACATCACCCTCTACACCAAGCAAGCCGCCGGGCATTTCGAAATGCGCGTCGCGCCTTTTCCCTCGACACAGCCGAATGGAATCCTGCCGGCCGGCGGCAGCGCCATCATGATCCACACGAAAGACCCCGAGAAGCAGAAGGTGGCCTGGGACTTCGTCAAGTTCTTCACCGGACCAGACGCGCAGACGCAGATGGCGAAATCAACGTCCTATATTCCGGTCAACACCCTGGCGATCAAGGATCCCGGCCTCCTCGGCAACTACTATAAGAGCGAACCCAACCTGATGGTGGCCGTTGGCCAGTTGCCGAGCATGACGAGCTGGTTCTCGTTTCCCGGCGAAAATTCCCTGAAAGTTACTCCCGTGATCGAAGATGCGATGCGCAAGGTCCTGTTCCAGGAAACCGAGCCAAAGGATGCCCTCGATCAGATAACAAGTGCCGTCCAGGGGCTGATGTGAGCCTGCTGTCGACTCCCGGTAAGCTTGTCACTCCAGCTTGAAGGTCGCTTGCAATGACGATCAATCAAAGAGATTTCTCGGTGGCAGAACCCATCAGTCTCATTCGTACGACTCCGCCGACGCCGGGCTGGATCGGTGACGAGATCAAAAATGCGCTCCTGGAGATTTCCCAGGCGCATGACCTGTCCACGCTCCTTAGATACCACCGGTTCGCGGGTACCGAACGAGACCGGGAGGTGGGGGCGTCCTGGATGTCGGATCGCATGGGTGGGGGGCTTGAGATCGGTCGCATCATCGCGACCAACGGCACACAGAATGCCCTGATGCTGACGCTCGCAGCCGTTGTTGGCAGTGGTGGCTTGGTCCTCGTCGAGGCGTTCAGCTACTATGGCTTTCGCCGTCTGGCCGGTTTTCTGAATGTCGAAGTCGACTGCATTGAGATGGATCGGGATGGAGCGCTGCCGGACGCGTTTGAAGACGCTTGCCGGACGCGATCGCCGAAGGCGCTCTTCCTGACGCCAACCATCCACAATCCAACGACGCTGGTGATGTCGCTCGAACGGCGCAGAGAGATCATCGATATTGCGAGAAAGTACGGCGTTGCAATTATCGAGGACGACGTCTATGGCGCGCTGCCGCACGACGCGCCACCACCGATCGCGGCACTGGCACCCGATATCTGCTGGTTTGCGACCGGTCTGGCAAAATGTGTCTCGCCTGGGCTGAAGGCTGGCTATCTCGTTGCGCCCTCCACAAGTCACGCTGCATCCGTCTTCGAGCGTTTTCAGGTCACCTCGACCTGGCATATGTCGCCGCTTTCATCGGCGTTGGCAGATAAGTGGATAAGCGGAGGGACCGCAAAGCGTATTCTCGACGCCGTACGCGCCGAAGCATCGGGCCGGCAGGAGATTGCGCGCGAGATCCTGGCAGGCAGCCAATACGCGGCCCACCCAAACGGTCTGCATCTTTGGCTGACGCTGCCTGTTCAACACGACCAGGATTCTTTCATCGATGCAGCTGCCAAGGCCGGCGTCATCCTTCGACCCGGTTCGATGTTTGCCTTTCATCCGGACAGGCCCGTCGACGCGATCCGCATTGTCTTGGGAAGCCCGGAAACGCGAGAGGAACTCAGGCGGGCGCTGAGCGCCATCCGTGAAACGGCCGGCGCCTGAACAGCGCCTGATGTTCAAGCACCGTTCACGCAGAAAACGCCCAGCGTGTCGAACGACATTGCGACACGCCCACTGCTTTCATGGCTGTGGAATATAGACCGCAACAGAGACTCCACCGCGGGTCGTCCTAATCGGCGCATCCCGATCAGCGTGGGCGACAAGGTGCTCACATACCCAATGAATTCATTTTCGGAAAATTCCAGCTCGTTGCACCAATGTGCTGCGTGGCCGGAAGAAAATGACCGGCAGGAAAGAACCTCCCGGGAGATGTCGATGCTCTCATACTGGCCGTGTTCATTGGTTCTGTGGCCACGAACGAAGACCGGGGCGAATTTCTCGAGGAGACAGAATATCTCGTCTCCAGCGGAACCGGGCGGACTCACCAGTTGGTAGTCGACAATTGCGAGAAGTCCCTGCGGGCAGAGAACCCTGGCGCATTCGTTCAGGAACTTCTGGCGCGAGAACCGATGATAGGCGCAGGCGGCTGTGACCAGGGCAAGCGACCTGTCGGCAAATGGAAGATGCGTGGATGAGCCGTCCACGAACGTCACGTTGCTGCCGGATGCGGGGGAAACCGCGACGGCGTTTGCTCTCATGTCTGCACTGGGCTCGACACCCACCACCTGACGCTGTGGAACCAGAAACTGCGCAAGCGCGAACGTGAAAAGACCTGTTCCTGCGCCGACGTCAACCGCAGGAAGGCTGTGGTCGAGGGACGACGAGAGGCCCGATACGTGTGCTATGAGGGCGCGCGGATAGCGTGGCCGGTATCTATAGTGGCCGGCAACCTGTCGAAATATGCTGCTGGATTGCGACTGTCGGGTTGCCCCGACGCTCTGCAGTACATTCATGGCACATCTCCTTCCAACACTGTCGACCTGTCGGGCCGGGTTTCGTCACGAAAACCGGATTGCAGAAAATATACTTAGTGAAATAATCAATATTCCCACTATGTAGCTTGGTGTAACGGCGTTCTTGAAGAATATTACTCCCGCAAGTGTCGCCAATATAATTCTTCCCAGATCGATTATTGCAATTCTTGGCAATCCGGATCTTGGGAATACCCGGAAAAGCAGTGCCTGGGAGATCGTCGTGAGCAGCCCGATGGCGCAGACGAGGATTACCTCATCCAGGTTCAGCGGACGCCATGAGATTGCGGCCAGCGGCAATGCGAACGCACATGTCAACGCGCTCGTTATCAAGGTCGCCATGATGGGAGCCTGGAAGGCGCCAATGAGCCTGGTCTGACTTGCAATCACAGAAGCCGTCAGGGCGGACAACAACGCGGCGGCGGCGCCCGGCACTGGTGCCGAGTTGAGGGACGGGCTCACGGCAAGAATTACGCCTGCGACGCCGGTGGTAATGCAAATCCACTCGACGCGGGATGGTGCGGCAGATCCGAGCCGGCCCGCTAAGGCTCCAAGCAATATCGTCTTTGTGTAGAGGAGAGCCTGCGCCAAACCCACGTCTATGGAGTGTATCGCATACGTCCAGGCGAGCGCGGAAATATAGATTAGAAGGGATCTCGGTGCGTGCCTCTTAACATCCGTGATTTCCATGCGCGGGCACAATTTAAATGAAAATGGCAACAGCAACAGAAAGCTTGAGCCGTACCGCAGGAATGTAAGCTGGTAGATCGATATTTCTGCACTCGAGATGCGCAAGAGCGTGGCGATAAGCACGAAGCATGCCATCTCCATGACAATGTAAATTGGCGTGCTCGTTTGCATCGTCTTTGACCGTTTACGATCTGACCGTCTTTGCCAATCTGGTGAGTGCCGTGAACAGTTCATCCTGTGTGTCGGGACTGCCGATCACGATCCGAATGCTGTTGTGGGACTTGTGGGGATCGACGAAGAACATGTGGCCAGGGCGTAGGATCACGCCGACATCGGCAAGCTGCTGGAGAAGGCGATCCTGGTTGGTTGTGGCGGCAAGTTCCATCCAGAGGAAGACGGACTCAGGGTGGGTGGCGAGGGGGAAGCCAGACAAGCATCCGCGGGCGATCGCTTGCCGGGCAACGATCTCAGCACGGACGGCATCGCGAATGCCAACAAGCGTGCCGTCCATCACCCAGCGCGACATGATTGCTGCCGATAGCGGGTTTGCGTGCCAGGTTGAAATCGTGTCGAAGGCCGCCGCAGCCTTGCCTGCGTCGGCGCTGAATGGCGCGACAAGGTAACCCAGTCGAAGCCCAGGCCCCATGCATTTGGCCGGGCCGGTAGCGAACCAGCAGATATCAGGCGCAAGTGAAGCAATTGGCTCTGGCGCAATCGACGGCAAGCTTCCGTAGACATCATCTTCTATGATCGGAACGCCGTACTTGCGTGCGACGTCGGCAAGCTCAAGGCGTCGCGTTCGTGACATGACAATCGATGTTGGATTGTGCAGGGTTGGCTGCAGGAAAAGCGCACGCGGCCGGCGGTCACGACAGGCCTCGTCAAAAGCATCGGGAAGCGCCCCATCAGCGTCCATGGCGATGCCGCTGACCGTGATGCCAAGCAATGCCGCCAGACGTCGTAGCCCGTAGTAGCTGATATCCTCGGTCAGCAGGTGGTCCCCAATGCCGACGACCGATCGAAGCGCCAGAAAAAGCGCGCTTTGGGTGCCGTTGGTCATGATGATGCGATCAGTCTCGACAGCTGGGCCAAGGCGCTCGCTCAACCAGCGGCGGGCAATATCCCGATCCTCCTCGCTGCCACGGAAGGTGTGATATCGCATGAGACTTTCGATCTTCGCGCTTCGACTGATCTCCCCGAACGCCCTGATCAATGCTTCGCCGACCCATGGGGGCGTGGGTGGCGTGCTGCGGATAAGGCTAATGGGTTCAATTGCCGTTTGCAGTTCATGCCTAATCGATGTTTGCATGTGCGTGGTCCTTTGGGATTCAAACGCTTGCAGCCAGCCAGGCTGAGGGCAACTGTTCGCGTTCGCTCAACAGATGCGAGGAATGTGTTGGCGGTCTTCCGATGCTCCGGGGCCAGCCCAGCGCCGCGACGATCTCAGATGCCGCAATCTTCCCGATCAATGGGGCAAGCGTGACGCCACCATGCATGGCAGCCACGGAGATCGCGGCGCATTCCTCTCGTGGCCCTACGATTGGATGATCGCTGGCGGGTACAGGCCGCGGGCAGGTCGTCCAGCTTCTCGGCACATGGAGGAAACCGTCGAGCCAGCGCGCGCCGGCCGCCAACAGGTCCAGGCGTTCCCCTTCGAGGCGTTTCAATGGTTCGAGTTCACCCGGTAGCGCTGACACTCCAGCTATATATCCGCCCTGACCGGGCCGGATATGGAATCCGTCCGCATAGACGACATGCCTGATCACACTTGTGTCTTGCGTGGTGAGCACGAGGAGCGGGCCAGGCAGCGTCTTGATCGGCAGTTCCCGCAGACCGGCCAGTTTGAGCAGTGAGTTGGTGTCATTGCCCACCGCAAGCACGACCCGATCGAAGGTTTCGAGGTCCGATTGCCAACTTAACCTCACCCATCGGTCTGACGCCTGGATCCCCGCTACGCGCGCGCTGCGAAATTGCGCGCCGAAACGTTCAACGGCGGTCTTCACAAGCTGCTTGCACAACGCGCCTGAGTCGACCCAGCCTTCTTCTGCGACAAGAAATCGTTCCGTGGCGAAGCGGGCATGGATCCGAGGCTCGAGATCGATCATCTCCTTGGCAGCTACGGAACGGACTTCGCCCCCGGCAGATGCGAAGGTGGTCGCATCCCTGGCGAGTTTGGCTGCGGGATCGCCGGCCGATGCTATACGCGCTGTGCCGCATAGGTGCAGGAGGTGTTCCGACCCAATCTCGCGTGCCAGTGCGCGATGGTAACGGATGGCCTGCAAGCGAAAGGCAAGATCCTCGCCGGATCGGCCAAAAGCGTTAAGACAGGCAAAAGACGATCCGGAGACCGCGCTTCCCGGAGGGAGGGGATCGAAGATCGAAACCTTCGCTCCTTGCTTCGCCAGATGGTAGGCGATGGAGGCGCCTACGATTCCTGCTCCGACAACACCAATTTTCATCGGCCTTCTCCGAGAATAGAAGCTCACCGCCTCACGCGCTGGCTGTCAGTCCGCCGTCCACATAAAGGATCTGTCCGGTCACAAATCGCGCTTGCCGGGAGGCCAGGAAATGCACGGCTCCGGCGACATCCGCCGGTGTCGCCAGTCGGCCGATGGGAATGTCCGCCACTGCTCGTCGAAAGGTTTCGGGATCTTCCAGCGCCTTGTCGTTCTTGTGCGTGCGGACAGCACCGGGCGCGACCCCGTTTACGGTGATGTTGTGCTGCGCAAGCTCGATCGCCTGCTGTTTCAGCAGGGTCGCCAGCCCCCCTTTGGCCGCGCAGAAGGCGCTGTACCCCCGGCCCCGGAAGCCGAGCGCCGAGCGCACCGAAAGCAGGTGGATGTGACTGCCGCCTCGGCCACTGGCCACCTGCTGGGTGGCGACCGCTTGCGACAGAAACATCGCTGGCCGCAGCGTCCTGGAATAGACCTCGTCGAAGGCTTCCTCCGTCACCTCGAGCAGCTTCTGTTCCTTGTTGAAACCCAGGCAGTTGACGAGAATGTCGACCGATCCATGCAACTGAGCTACAGACGCCACTTGCTTGCGAATGTCTGCAGTGTCGCAGGCATCGAGGCCGATGCCCTCGGCGGTCCAGCCCTCGTCACGGAGCCTGCCTGCAAGCATATCGGCGCGCTCGCCGTCGCGTCCGGCCACGATGCTGGTCGCGCCGGCAACAGCCAAAGCTTGCGAGATGCTGGTTCCAATCGCGCCATAGCCGCCGACCACGAGCGCGACCTTGCCCTTCAGGCCGAACGCCGTTTCGACCTGCAACTCGGATTGGTGAACGGTCATGATGCCTTCTCCTTTGGTGCTGCCGGATTGGCGTCCGCCCGTCGCGCGCGCCAGGTCGCGTCGCCATACTGTCCTTTGAACACCGGCCCGAGATGCTCTTTGGCGGTGCCGCCCAACTTGAGTTTTCCTACGAAAGACCCGTCTTCGGTCAGTTCGCCCTCAAAGCCATAGAACAGCCAGATCGGGACCTGTTCATGCGCCGCTTCCAGGCGCAGGAAGCGTCCATGGACTTCGCCGCTGACGACGCCGGTTCGGTTCTCCGTGTGATGCGTGCCAACCACTGAACGGCCAACCTGCCGAAGCTGCAGGCGGTGTTTGGCCGTTCCACGAAGAAACCCGATGTCGACATGCCAGGCACCCGACACATCCATTTCGGGGATGACCTCGGATTTTGGAGGGGCGATGCTGGCGGGATCGGCAAAAGCGGCAGCCAGAGCGGCGCCGACGATTTCGGCTTCCTTGTCGGACAGGTTGATTGGGTCCAGGATTGTGGAGGTCCTCGTTGACCAGAAGTCGTGGATGAGGATGCGCGGTCGCTGGCTCAGCAGCGCAAGCCGCAATTCCTCGCTGTCGAAGGGGATGTGGTCGAAATCCCATGAAACCTTGAGCCGGGTTGCGGTCACCGAGCCTGGCCAGGTTTTGATCTCGGTCGACACGCCGGGGATGGCGGACAGATATGATCGGATCCGCTCCAGGCGCGGCACCCACTGGCTTCGTTCTTCCCTGGCAGATCGGTGATTGATCCAACGGTCGATGGCGACGACCGCGCCAACCATTTCCTCCTTTCCGATCTTCATGGATCGGCCGAAAGCCTGATGCGGTGCACCATTCCACCAGATCGCCTGGCAGAGGGTCTTTTTCCCGATGACGATCGCCGTCGATTGCGGCGCGCGCAGATATTTGCCGCCGGCATAAACGACCAGGTCAGCTCCACTATCGATCCAACGATCCGGCTTGCCGGGAGAAAGACCGGCCGCATCGACGAGGATCGGCACATCATGTGCCTTTGCCACCGGCAAGATGGACTGGAGGGGGAGGGTGGTCGACCCGTCAAGGCGACCAACCAGGCAGATCATTGCAGCCTCGCCGATTGCCTTGTCCAGCTCTTCATAGGTCGCAACGTCGACGATCTCACCGCCGGCGATGCGCATGGCCTGCTCATACGCGAACCGCTGATCGGCGGGGATCAGGACCTTGTTGCGCAGTCCGGACGTGTCGGGCAGCCGCAGCATGAGTTCGGGATTGTTTCCGGCTATGCAGGCTGCCGTTGCAAGCGCCAGGCTTGCGGCAGTCCCTGCCGTTACCACGCCCCATTCGGCGCCGGTCAACTCGGCCAGCCGCTGGCCCGCGCCTTGGGCCAACTCATCCATGTCCACGAATGCGCCGGCTGCTGCGTTCATGGCCGCGATGACTTCATCCGAAGGGTTGCTGGCGCCATAGATGGTGCGCACCCCCGCGCATTGAACGATGGGCTCCACGCCTAGTGCCCGGAAGACCGCGCCTGCAGACGAAGCGTTGACCGATGCTTGCTTGAGTGTCGAATGCGAGTTCATCCCAGTGTCCTCGAGGCAAGCAGCAACGATGAGGCGACGCAAAAGGCGGTCACGACGACGTACATCGCGCCTTGTGTTTTCGGGACGCTCAAAGGCGCGATGTGGAGCAAAGCCAGCGCGACAAGTGCAGCGGCGAACAGTGATGGAAAGATTTGCTCGGCAATCACCGGGCGAAGCAGGAAGAGAACCGCTGTCAGAGGAACCGCATAGGTCGTCGGCACACCAACGAAGCGCCCACCGGGAGAACCGAACACATTGAAGTAACTCAGCCGCAGAGCGCTGGCCAAAACCAACGTCGCTGCAGCAAGAATCGAGAGGAGCGATCCTTGTCC
Source organism: Mesorhizobium sp. YL-MeA3-2017 (assembly GCF_030814575.1). Lineage (NCBI taxonomy): Bacteria > Pseudomonadati > Pseudomonadota > Alphaproteobacteria > Hyphomicrobiales > Phyllobacteriaceae > Mesorhizobium > Mesorhizobium sp. YL-MeA3-2017. The sequence continues at coordinate 3,727,583 of NZ_JAUSVH010000001.1, forward strand.
CACGACGATCAAGGTGACAGCCGGAAAGATACCTGCGCTCACCAGGTCTGCCAGGGAATCAAGGTTTTTTCCAACCTCTCCCGTCTCGGGTGCTCGGCCCAAGGTGCGCTTGGCAACCACGCCGTCTAGATGATCGGCCAGCAAGGCCCAGAGCGTGACCGCGACACCCGCTTCCGGATGGCCCGCAAGTGCGAAGCTGATGCCGACAACGGACAAGGCGAGACCTGCCCCGGTGATGGCGTTTGCAGGATCGGCAAGTTGACGAAGCATGTGCGTTACTCCTCAGCCCTGGCTAGGGGTCAAACAGCCTGCGACAAGAGCGTTACTTCAGGCGGCGTGGCGAAGAGGTTTTCCGCCATGCGCAGATCGGCCTGGTTGTCGATCTCGTACCATTTGACGGTGTCGCAGCGCGCCGCCGCGATCTTCAGGCCGCGGCCTATCAGCTGCGCCAGCACCTGCTCGGTGTAGGTCGTGCCGGCACCGATGCCGATCAGATCGTCGAGGGCAGGCACGATGACCGTCGACAGGGTTGCGCGCGAGAACCGGAACAGATTGAGGGTCTTGAAGAGGCGAGGGGCGCCTGCCTCATTCAGATTTGCGGCGGTCTGCTTCATGCGGACTTCCGCAATTGTCCCGGCGGGGCCAAGAACGACGGCGGAGCCTTCCATTTCTTCGGTGAAAGGTGCGACCGCGGCGACGTCACCGGCGCCGGCGGCCATCAACGAGACCAATGCCTGCCGCTCGAAGAAGACATCTCCTTCGAGCAGGAAAATGTCACCGCTCAGCAGGGTATGACGCGCCAGCCAGAGCGAATAGGCGCTGCCGGTGCGGTCGTAGACAGTAGATTCGACATAGTCGATGTCGACGCCCGCAAACCGGTCACCGCAGGCGTATTCGATTGCATCCTTCCTGTAGCCGACGACGATGGTGGCCGATCTGACCCCCATCGCGCCAAGATGGCGCAGGGCGTTATGGATGATCGAGACGCCGAGGACCTCCACCAGGGGTTTCGGTCGGAAGTCGGTCAGGGGGCGCAGCCGCGAACCCATACCTGCAGCCAGGATAACAGCGCTTTGGGGTACTTCAGTCCTGAACATGACAACTTTCCTTAAGCTACGTTGCGAGTTGCTCCGGTCCACGCGTCAAAAACTCCGACGAGCCTCTCCAGCCCGAGCGCGAGCTTGTCGTGGTCAATTCCGTAAGAGAGACGCAGCCCCATCGGGTCTCCGAAGGCGCTGCCCGACACCCCTGCCACTCCGGCCTGGGCGAGGAGAGCATTGACGACATCGTCCGCGGTTCGTGGGGCGGTGGAAATTGCGCCACTGTCAGCGAGCTCCCGGAGGTCGAGATAGAAGTAGAACCCGCCCTGTGCCTTCGGCAGCGGGGCAATCGCCTGGCGCGACAGGATGTCCAGTCCGAGCCGCCGGGCCTGGGTCAACTGCTCGGAGAGATGTCTTTCATAACTGCCGTCGCCGCGTCGCAGGTGTTCCAGGACGGCATGCTGGGCGATCACATTCGGGTTCGATGTCGTGTGGGACTGGAGTGCTTTGACGGCGTCGATCACGCTTTTTGGAGCGGCCAGGTAGCCAATTCGCCAGCCCGTCAAAGCAAGCGTCTTGGAAAACGCATTGATGATGATGGTGCGCGAGCGCGCTTCCGGCACGAGCGAGACAATTGGATGATGGGCGTGCGGTGCATGCGCGAATGCGCCGTAGCATTCGTCAAAGATGATCCAGAGATCGCGGCGGATTGCCAGGTCGGCGATCTGTTCCAAAGTGCTCTGGTCATAAACGACGCCCGTCGGATTGCTGGGCGTGTTGACCACGATCGCGCGCGTCTTCGGCGTGATGGCGCCTTCGATATCCTCGGCTCTTGGAACATAGCCGTGGTCGCGCGTGTCGACATGCACCGGCCGCCCGCCGGCAATCAGCACCTGCGCCGGGAAGGTCGTCCAATATGGACTTGGGATGATGACTTCGTCGCCCGGGTCCAGCAGGACCATCGCGGCGTTGAAAAGCGCTTGTTTGGCACCGTTCGTGACGGCGATCTCTTCGCCATGCCAAACCTGCCCGGTTTCGCGGGCGACCTTTGCGGCGAGCGCTTCACGCAGTTCGCGAAGCCCGACGGTGTCGGTATAGCGGTTCTCGCCGCGTTCAATGGCGGCCAGCGCGCCCTCGCGGACGCTCGGCGCGAGATCGGACCATATTTCTCCTGCGGTGAGGTCGATGACCTCCTTGCCGGCATCGGATGCCGCCTTGGCGGCTGCGCGCGCGGCAGCCGTCCCCGACGACGCAAAAAGCTTCGTACGCTGTGCCAACATTGTCGGCCCTCGTGAGTTGTTGTGACTGATGGTGGGCGGAACCGGCCCAGTGCTACTCGGCCGCGACCGCGACCGAAGGAAGGTAGCGCGTCTCGGCCTCCGCCAGTTCGCGGTAGTTGAGCAGGTCGAACACATCGTCCAGCGTGGCGACCTCGTTTTCGATGCCGGCGATCGTTCCTTCGCGAAGGATGCGTTCGCAGACCTGGCGCATGGCCGAGACGGCCGCGCGCATGTTGTGGTTGGCCCAGATCACCGTCGAGATCTTGGCCGCACGGTACTCATCGACGGGCGTGCGGTAGTATTTGGTCGGGACGATCACGAGGGGCAGGCGATTGCTCCATTCCCGGGCGAAGGCCAGGATCTCGCCGGCGTCCGACTTACGCGAGTGGATGAGGATCGCATCGGCGCCGGCGTCCGCATAGGCATGCGCACGCATCAGCGCTTCCTGTTGGTCGTAACCCGCGATCAGCGCCTCGACGCGTGCGACCAGAACAAAGTCCTCGGAACCAAGCGTGTCCTTCACCGCGCGCAGCCGTCCGCAGAACTCACTGATTTCCGCCAGCGGGTGACGGTCACCGACAAAGGAGTTCATCTTGGGGAAGCCCTTGTCCTCGAGGCAGACACCGGCCGCGCCGTGCTGGAAGAGCTTCCTGGCCGCGAGCCTGGCATTGTTGAAATTGCCGAAGCCGCTGTCTCCATCCACCAGGATGGGGATTGAGGCTGCATCGGCCATCCGCTCGACGACTTCGACGAGCTGTGTCCAGGATGCTTCATTGGCATCGCGGTAACCGAGGCTCGAGGCAATCGATAGGCCGGAAGCCCAGAGGCCCTTGAAGCCCGCGCGTTCCGCGATGGTTGCTGAAAGCGCGTCATGCGCTTCCATGATGAAACCGAGCGTATTGGCCTGGATTATTCCGCGCAGGCTTGGCCTGGCTGCTGCCGAAACGGCTGTGGTTGAAAGGCCGGATTCTCCAACGTACGACATCGCTGCTCGCTCCCAGATGAGGTGCACTGCCGTTCGTGCCGACAACTCAAGCATGAGGCGTTTCTGCGGCCTTGTCAGGGGCCCACTGATTGGGAAGCGCCACAATTCGCTTGAGCGTCACCGAACTGTCATACGTTATTCACACCATATTATGGTTGTCAATTCAAAAAATATCCAGATTATGGATTGCTCTTTTAGCCGGCTACGGGATCGTTGGCATAGACTTGTCAAGCCAGGCGGTATGAGGCATTGGGGAGATAACTGGGTTCTGAGATACACGCTGCGGATGCCAAAGACAGTCAACGAGACGGAACTGGCGAGCGGGGCGCAACTCCTGGACCGCGCGGTGGCGGTGCTGAATTTCGTCGGCCAGGCGGCGCGGTCGGGCGGCGCCAGTATCGCCGACATCAGTGAGGGGCTGAATCTCAAACAACCGACCGCGCATCGGATTGCCGTCGCCCTCGAACGTCATCGCTTGATCGATCGCGACAGCCTCACGAAGCGCTATAGGCTCGGGCTGGGGCTTTTTGTGCTGGGTGTCCGTGCCGCTGACGAGTCCGGCCTGCGCACGCTGGCACAGCCGGCGCTAACGCGCATCGGCGCGGCCACCGGCGACACCGTCTTCCTGATGGCACGCTCGGGGGTCAGCGCGATCTGCGTGGATCGCCACCAGGGCAGCTATATGATTGACAGCCTCACCGGCGGAATAGGCGGGCAGATACCGCTCGGCGTCGGTTCGGCCAGCCTGGCGATCCTGGCTTCATTGCCGCCGCCGGAGGCTGACGCCATCATCGAGGCGAACTCGCCACTCTATCCGCAGCATCATGGTCTGACAGCAGGCCGCGTCCGCAGCTTGCTGCCGGCAATACGCCAGGAAGGGTACGCCCTCGACAGGGGCGATCTGGTGGCCGGGATCTCGGCGTTCGCCGTCGCGATCAGCCCCGGGCAAAGGCCGAGCGGCGTGGCAATCGCCGTGAACATGACCAGCGCCAGACTGTCCCAAGACCGGTTCGAACAGTTGCTTCCATTGGTCAGACGGGAAGTGCAGCAGCTTGAAGAGCAGATCAATCCGCTGGAGATCATGTTCCGGCAACGCCCGGCCAGATGAACGCCGAAGCCCCTGCGACGTCGCAATTCGTGACGCTTCGCGCACGTTTACAAGTAAGCCGGCAAGGTTTAGAGTTCACTCATATTATGGATATCGGTAGGCTGGATTCCCCTTTCGTATGGAGTGTTGGGGCAGATGGTTTGCGATCGGCATGCGACTGGAACCTGCCTGGGTATCGCGCTCTGCGTGCTGATGGCCGTGTTGCTTTCGAAAGCCGCCCTTGCATTGGAACGATACCAGTTGAGCGTGCCGGGAACGCTGAGCGTTGCGATTACCGGCGACATGCCGGGTCTTGTCGCGCTCGATGGCAAGCTGTCGGGCTACGACGGTGAAATCCTCCAGATGGCGGCGACGCGGCTTGGCCTCAAGATAAGGCCGGTTCCGATGGAATGGTACGGCGCGATCGCTGCGACCCAGTCCGGCCAGGTTGACATCATCGGCGGCAACGTCGCCTGGACGCGGCAGCGGGCCGACGTGCTGACCATGACCGATCCCACAGCCTACTTCCAGAACGGCATTACCCAGAAGATCGGGCAGAACTGGAACAGCCTGGCGGATCTTGAGAACAAGAAGGTCGGCTCGATGATCGGCTTTGGCTTTCTGGTTGAACTGCGCAGGCTGCCCGGCCTGCAGCTCATGCTCTACGACACGCCGGACGCGGCAATGCGTGACCTGGTCATCGGTAGGATCGACGCCATGATCGGCGACCCGCCGGCCATCGACTACGCGATTTCGCGCAATCCGGACTGGAAGCTGCACACGGTCCCCTTCATCGACAACAATCCTGACTTCCCCTTGTTGACGAGCACCGGCCGGCAATATGTCTTTGGTCTCTCCAAGAACAATCAGGCGCTCGCCGATGACCTGAGCCGCGAGATCAGGCTGCTGTGGTCGGATTGCGAGGTCAGGCTGATCGGCAAGCATTATGGCCTGTTGAGCGACACGAACTTCGTGCCCTCGGCGGACAATTTCCGCGCCGGCGTCGACAGACCAGCCGACTGGGCCGCACCGCGTTGTCGGCAATAGCGAGCGGGGGTGAGCGGTGATCGACCTCGGCGTTGTCCTGTTGATCCTGCTGGACGGTGCAAGGATCACCGTCATCATCGCCTTGGGCGCGCTGGTCCTGGCGATTGCACTCGGCTTTTCTCTGGCTTCCGCCAGTTTCCTGCTCCGATCCCGTCTCGTCGACACTCTCATTGCGATCTATGCCGGGATCCTGCACACCATTCCCAGCCTGATCTGGCTGCTTCTGGTGTATTTTGGCCTGGCTCACATCGGGATCAGGCTCCCGCCGGTGCCGGCAGCCACGGCAGGACTGGGCATCATAGGGTCGGCGATGCTTGTGGAGGTTTTTGCCACGGCATTCCGGTCGGTGGCGGCAAAACAGAGCGAGCCGGCGCTTGCGCTGGGCCTTTCCCGCCTCCTGGCCTTCAGGCTGGTGATCGTCCCCAATTCCTGGCGAATAAGCCTGCCGCCGCTCGGCAACTATGCGCTCGCCCTCGTCAAGGACACGACGCTGGCCGCGGCAATCGCTGCGCCGGAGCTCATGTTCCAGGCGCGCGCGTTGGTGAACCGCACGTTCGAGACGGGACTGATCTATGGGCTGGCGGCATGCATCTATCTCGGCGTCGCCTTCATCCTTTTCCGCCTGACAAAGCGCTTTGAACAGGTGGCGAGCCAATGATGGAAGGCATTGCCTTGTATCTTGCGGACTGGGGCCCGCGCCTTTTCGAGGCTGCGTCGCTCACGCTGCTGTTGACCGCGGCAGGCTTTTGCGGCGCGTCCCTGGTCGGCCTTGGCCTGGAAGCCCTGAGGACGTCGCGCAGCGCGAGACTGCGCGGTCTCGTCAACTCGTATGTCTGGGTCTTGCGCGCCATACCGCTGCTGATCGTTCTCTACGTGCTTTACTTCGTCCTGCCCGGCTTCGGCTTGACGCTGTCGCCTTTCCTGGCGGGCACGCTCGGCCTTGTCCTTGTGCACGGCGCCTATCTGGCCGAGGTGCTGCGCGCCGGCATGCAGGCCGTGGAGCAGGGTCAATGGGAAGCCGCGCGCGCCGTTGGACTGTCTCGTCTCCTCAGCCTGCGGCTGGTCGTCATTCCCCAGGCCGTGCGCCATATGTCCGGACCACTGATCGTTGCCTTGATCTGCGTGCTCAAGGACAGCTCCGTCTGCGCCCTGATCGGCGTCAACGAGCTGACATTGACCTCCCGGGCGATCATGTCCGAGAGCTTCATGCCGCTGCATGTCTTCCTGCTCGCAGGCCTTTTCTACCTTGCGCTCGGCTGGCCGGCTTCGCTGCTCGCACGCGCGATCGAGCGGCGGACGAACAACCATCGCTGCCCGCAACCGCAGCGCTTGCGAGCGCCCAGGCGGCGGGCGCGCCTGGCGCCTCTGGCCAGGTGAGGGCCAATGGCGCGAGCCCCTTTTCCGGTTGTGGTCCTGCAAGGCGCGCCCTATGAGCGCGGCCATCAGCATGGAACCGCTTTCCAGCGTGATATCGTCTCTGACCTGGACCGGCTTGCCAGGTCTGTTCCAGCGCGCGTCCTGGTCAGGACACGACGCGAGGCGGAGGCGTCTTGGCGAACCCTGAATTTGCTCGCGCCTGCCATAGCCGCCGAAATCGAGGGAATCGCCGACGGCGCGCATTGTGCGGCCGAGGATATCTTCCTCAACAGCGGCTTCGAGTTTTTCGGGGAGCCGGCGCCGACCGGCTGCAGTGCGTTCGCCTTCAAGGGCGAGCGCGGCGCGGTTGTTGGCCAGAATTGGGATGCACCGCACGGCGCGAAATCCGGCCTGGTGCTTTTCGTGCACTTGGACCCGGACGGCTTTCAATTGGCCACCGTCGCTTCCAGGGGCACGCTGGGCTGGCTCGGCCAGAATGGCCACGGTCTCTGTCTGACGACCAATGATCTGATGCTCGACACAAGGACGGCAGGCCTGCCCAGCCAGGTGGTGCGTCGCATGGTCCTGTCCGAGCCGGATGTGCCGAGCGCACTTCGTCTTCTGCATCGGTTGCCGCATATGGGCGGGCGAAGTTACCTGCTTGGCGATGCCTCCGGACGGATAGCCGCGGTCGAGGTGTCGCCGGCAGCCGGCGTGAAAGCCCTTGCCGGCGCCGGTCCGCTCATCCACACCAACCACGCACTGTTGAGCGAGACGAAGGCCGTCGAGAACCGTGCCCTGCTGCAGCAGATCTATCCGTCGACATATGACCGATATGCCTCGCTTGCCGGTGCAGCCGGGTCCATGCGCTATGTAGCCGACGCCAAGCGCGTCCTGCGCGATCGGACCGGAGCGCCCAATGCCGTTGCAAAGAGCTTCTCGCGCGAGGAAGCGACCGAGACCGCGTGTTCGATCGTGTGCGATCCCACGGCAGGGGTGATCCATGTCTGCCTCGGTCTTCCCTGCGCGGGCGCGTTCGTTGCGCACGGCCTTCCGGCTCGCGACCGCGTCTCGGTCAGGCGGCACTCAGATCCGACTTCGCCAGTTGTGCGTGCCGATATTCAGCAAACCTTGCCGCAAGTTCATTCGCGATCTCCTCGCAATCCGCGAGACGCACAGCTGGGCAGTCGAAGCCGATTTCTTCGCGGATGATCGCGGCGGAATCCGTCGTGAAACGGATGGTGCCATCCGCGTCGACGGACTCGATACCGTCGAATTTCTGGCAGGCGCGGTTGATGGCGACAGCTTCGCCGATCGACAATCCCTCCGGCAGGTCGATGGATATTCCGTCTGGTGAAATCCTGACGGGATAGCCGCCGACTAGACCCAGGGGCCCTGGCGCATGAACGACGCGGTCAACGCCGTCGGCTAGCGACCGCAGCACGGCCGTCGCCGAGGAGGCGGTCACCGATTGCCCGGCCAGACCCTTGACGCGGCGGAAGCGCCCGGCGACGGTGGCAAACACCGCGTCGTGATCGATTGCCTCGGTCGGCAGGACCTCGCCGTCGAGGTAGAAACTCAGATGGTAGGGTGCACCGTCCGTCCCGCCTGAGCTCGGCATCCGGTAGCTCAGGAAGTGATGCGCAAAGAAACGCACGGCGATGCGCCTGACGTCGCAGCCGAGAAGATGGGCCGCCGCCAGCTGGATCCCCGGAACGGCATTGGCGATGTTGCCGATGCCGATCAAGGGGGCGGCGTTTTCGGCTGCGAGCGCCGCATTGGTCACGTCGGGATAGGACGCGTTGACGACCTTGGCCTGCAGGCCGGCCAGGCGGACGGCCTGCATCAGGCGGCGCACCAGAACCAGATGCATGGCTGCCCAGACGCCGCCGCGCGCCTGGTCCAGGCGCTGGAAGGCGGCTTGCGGCAGCTGGGTGATTACCCACCATGAATGCAGCGTCGTTGCGTTGAAGATGATGTCCGGCCGAAGCGCGGTGAGATAGGCGGCCGTCTCGTCGACATTCATCAGGTCGACGGCGGCGACCTGGATGCTGGCGTGGTGGCCGAGATTGGCCGCCGTGTAGCGCGCCAGGTTCGCGCGCAGCGATACTTTCTGGTTATCGCGTGCCGCTATGTGGATGTCGTAGCCGCAGCCGCTCTGGCTCAGAAAATCAAGAACGCCGCCGCCGAGCACGCCGCAGCCGAGTATCAAAATCCTGGTAGGATGATCGCCCGTTTCGAGAGCCATTTTGCGCCTCGCGTCTGAGTTAATGGTTGGTTCAACGCTCCGGACAATGGCAGCCGTTTGTGACAGCACCTTTTAGGACGGTACATACCTCTCACCTTTGAGATCGATACATCTTAAAATCCGATGGCTGTCACTCATCTGAAAGATGCTTGTCATCCACGCTCGATAACTTCGCCACCATCTGTCGGCGCATCGCCAAAATGGGGCGGCAAGGTGGAGAGCAAGGAATGAACCAGGTCGCTAACGTTGCGCGATATCTGCCATTGGACAGCGCGGTCCTGGAGGTCGATCTGGATGCGGTGCGCGCCAACTACATCACGATGACCGGTATTCTCGGCCGCGATGTCACCACTGCCGCGGTCGTCAAAAGTGATGCTTACGGACTCGGCCTGGAACCACTTGCCCGAACGCTGTGGGACGTGGGCTGCACGTCCTTCTTCGTTGCCAATCTGGAAGAAGCATTGAGACTGCGCGCCGTCTGCCCTTTCGCCAGGATCGCGGTCTTCCATGACGACTATGTCCGCTTTAGGCGAATTTACCGGCTGGAAGACATCCAGCCGGTAATCAACACGCCAGAGGAGTTGGATTTCCATTTCCGGACAGCGGCGACCGATCCGTACCTGCTCAATGTCGACACAGGCTTCTCGCGCCTCGGCCTATCCTCGTCGGAGGTTTCGGATTTTTCCAACAAGGAATGGTTTTTCAGGCACCCGCCCCGAATCCTGGTCAGTCATCTGGCCTGCAGCGACCATTCATCGGACGCGATGAATGAAGTCCAGAAGCTGCGATTTGAATCTTTGCGCGCATCGATCCGACCCATGGCCAGCAGCCTGGTGGCTTCCGCCGGCGCGTGGCTCGACACTTCGTTCCACTTCAATCTTGCCCGCATTGGGTCAGCGCTGTTCGGGCTCAACAATGCCGGTATCCGTCCCAATCCGCTGTGTCCCGTCCTTAGCCTGCGTGCCCGCGTCCTTGCCGTTCGCGAGGTTTCCGCACATGAAGCCGTAGGTTATGGAGCGACATTCCGCGCCCGCCGCAACAGCCGGATCGCCATCGTCGGCATCGGCTATGCCCAGGGGCTGCCTTGGGCGTGCGCGGGCAGGATCTCTGTCCGCCTCGGCGCGCATTCCGCTCCCGTGGTGGGGTGCATATCGATGGAATACGTCACGGTCGACGTGACGGACGTGCCGCCTGAACTCTGTGGTCCCGGCACCTGGGCGCAGTTCCTGCATGACGAATTTGACGTCGGCGACCTTGCCGCCGAGATCGGCGTCAATGCTCAGGAGATCGTGATGCGTCTGGGTTCTGGGTGTCTGAAGCGCCATCGGCAAGACGGCAGCGAGGAAGCCGAATTGATCGTATGGCGCCAGCGGCATCCGGCGCCGGAAACGCTGGGCTTTTACCATTCAACCGGCGACCGCGTAGCGCTTGGTGGCGTCTAGGCATGTTCTCCATCAGCAATCGAAACGCAGGTGTGGCCCTGGCCGTCCTTGCGGCGGTTTTCTGGAGCACGGGAGGATTGTTCTCGCGCTTGATCGCTGTCGACAGCTGGACGCTGCTGTTTTGGCGCAGCACCTTCAGTGCCCTTTTTGTGCTGATGTTCTTGACGCTGGTGCTTCGAGAGTCACTGAGCGGCATTGTCGGAAGGCTCACGCCCGCGGCATGGCTGGTTGCAGGCATGTCGTCGACGGCAATGGTCGCGTTCATATTCGCGTTGCGGAACACGACGGTCGCCAATGTCGCGGTCATTCATGCCGGGGCGCCGCTGATCGTTGCGGCCCTCTCCTGGGCTTTGCTCGGCGACAGGCCGCCGTCGGTTGCGCTTATAGCCGGCGTCGCAGCCATAGCGGGCGCCGTTTTGACGGTGGGTGCGTCGGCGCTCTCGGGAGGTGGTTTTACGGGTGATGTTCTCGCGTTAATCATGACCCTGCTGATGGCACTCATGGCCATAGCCATGCGCGGAAACGACCAATTCCCCGTGGCCGAGACTTTGATCCTTTCCAACATATTGTGCGCGGTGGCTGTGTTGCCGTTCTCAAGCCCGCTGGCCGTCGCGTCGAAGGACCTGGCTTGGCTGGCTTCATTCGGGCTTGTGCAGATGACGCTCGGATTTCTTACTTTCGGACTGAGCTTGCGCTATCTGCCGGCGCGCGACGCCGCGCTTATCGGTGCCGTCGAGACCCCGATCGCACCGATCTGGGTCTGGCTTGCTTTCCATGAGGTGCCGGCACAATCCACCATACTCGGTGGGTTGATCATATTCGTCTCGGTTCTGGCTTTCCTGCTCAGCGCCGATCGAAAGCCCGCGAATTCCTATCTCTCGAATTGACGACGTTGGTGTTCTCGTTATGCGTGCATTGCGTGGGCGACAATGTCAAATCGTGGTGTCCTCCGCTTCACCCAAACTTAGCTTTGCCTGACCGTCCAGTATCGTCCTTGCAGCAAGATGGTCCCGGTTTAGGTTGATCGTCTCCGGCGACTTCGTCCCCTCGGCGTAGACAGTTGCAGCGGCCGCCACCCTTTCCGGGTGGCGAAGTTGCTTTGTTTGGGCTCCCGGTGGCGCGGGGTGGGCGGCTCTCCCTTCTAGCCCCGCCGCGGCAGCCCGCAACCCTTCGCTTGCTGCTTCGGGTCCTCCACTTCGTTCCGGTCCTTCGGATGCCTGCCACCTCTGACGGCGGGCCTTTCCGGTCGTTTTCGCCGCCCACCCCGCTTCCGGGGGAGGGCGCAGCGAGATTGCGAGCGGAGATCAGATCATGCGCAGGACCGGCAAGCGTTCAGCCCGAGGCGGGGGTGGTGCAAAAGGCAACCAGCAACCGCAGGCCAGCCTCTATTCAGAAATCACGGACCGCATCATCGCCGATCTCGAACGGGGCTGCGTGCCTTGGGTCAAGCCTTGGGGCAGGGCGAAGGCGGCCATTGGTCTGCCGAAGAATGCCGCCACCGGACGCGGCTATTCCGGGATCAACATCCTCATCCTGTGGGGCGCGGTGATCGAACACGCTTATCCAAGCCAGAACTGGCTGACCTTCCGGCAGGCACTTTCGCTTGGTGGTTCAGTCAGGAAGGGCGAGCACGGCACGACCATCGTGCACGCGGATCGGTTCGTTCCGAAGGATGAGAAGGAACGCGCCGAGGCCCAAGACACCGAGCCGCAGGCAATCCCCTATCTGAAGCGGTTCACCGTCTTCAATGTCGCGCAGTGCGACGGCTTGCCCGAGCATGTCACGAGCGTAACCGAGCCGCTGCCCGAGCGGGAAATCATCCCGCACGCCGAGGCCCTGATGCGGGCTACCGGCGCGGATATCCGCATCGGCGGTGACAGCGCTTTCTACATGCCCGCCAACGATTGCATCCAGGTGCCACCGCAGCCCGCATTTTTCGAGCAGATCAACTACTACCGAACCTGTTTTCATGAACTCGGTCACTGGACCGGGCATCCGACGCGTCTGGCCCGTGATCTCACCGGGGCATTCGGCTCCAAAACCTATGCCCGTGAAGAACTGATAGCCGAGATGGCTGCGGCCTTCGTCTGCTCGGCGCTCGGCATCGCGCCGACGGTGCGCCACTCCGACTATATCGGCTCGTGGCTCACGGCGTTGCGCGAGGACAATCGCGCGATTTTTCGCGCGGCCAGCCTCGCCTCGAAAGCCGCCAATTTCCTGCTCGCCTTCAACAATGGCGTGGCAGGCGATGCTGAGGCGGGCATCGCAGCTTGAGCGCCGGCGCGATTGCACTCAACCCGATCATTCCCACCAAGGAACTTCGCCATGATCCTGATCACGGACGAACTGCGCACACGGCTGCTCGCCAACGGCGCAGCCGAGACTGGAACCAACCATGTCCCGGTTGTGAAACTGTTCAATCCGGTTGGGGCAGCGACATGGCTTTTGACCGAGCTCGACAAGGACGGCGACACGCTATTCGGGCTTTGCGATCTTGGCTTTGGCTTCCCTGAACTTGGCAGCATCAGCCTTGCCGAACTGGAAGCCGTGAAAGGCCCTCTCGGTCTTGGCATAGAGCGCGATCTTTACTTCGCGCCTCACTTTCCACTCACGGTTTATGCCGAGGCCGCGCGCGTCGCTGGCCGTATTGCCGAGGCGGAGCAGCTTTTGCGGCATGCCGCAGAGGCGCTGGCACTTTCCCATTTCGAGCTTCCGCCCGACGAGGCGGATGACAAGCGCCGCTAGATGCAAAGCCGGTCCGCTGCTCGGCCTCCGGCCTCGCGGCAACCAAACGCAACCAGAGCCAAAGGAGAAGAAATCATGCAGCTTGCTCACATTCCTATCGATAGATTGAGTGTCTCCATCGCCAACATGCGGCATTCGAAACGCGCGCCGGATATCTCCGATATCTTGCCCTCCGTCAGGGCGCGCGGCGTGTTGGTGCCGCTGCTGGTCAGGCCGAACGGCACACCGGAGAGCTTCGAGATCGTCGCCGGACGGCGGCGCTATTTCGCGGCAAAGACAGTCGCCGGGGAGCGCGGCGAGGTCGAAGCCTTGCCCTGCGCCATCATGGAAGACGGCGACGACGCCGCCGCGCTTGAGGCGTCGTTGATCGAGAACATCGCCCGCCTCGATCCCGATGAGGTTTCACAATGGGAGACGTTCACGCGCCTGATCGGGCAGGGCCGCACGATCAGCGATGTTGCCGCGACATTCGGCATCACCGAGCTTCAGGTGAGGCGCATTCTGGCGCTCGGGCGTCTGCTGCCCAAGATCCGCGAAGCCTACCGCAAGGACGAGATCGACGCCGAGACGGTGCGTCACCTCACCATGGCCTCCAAGGATCAGCAAAAGCATTGGCTGGAGCTCCTTGCCGATCCCGATCAGTACGCGCCGCATGGCAGGCAGCTGAAGCAATGGCTGTTCGGCGGCCAGTCGATTTCCACAAAGGTGGCGCTGTTTGCCGTCGAGGATTACGGCGGCTTGATCGTCTCCGACCTGTTTGGCGAGGACTGCTATTTCGCCGATGTCGATCTGTTCTGGCGCAAGCAGAACGAGGCAATCGCGGCTAAGCGTGATGCCTATCTCGAAGCCGGTTGGCGCGACGTGGCGGTGCTGGAACCCGGCCAATATTTCCACTCTTACGATCACGAGAAGACGCCGAAGAAAAAGGGCGGCAAGGTGATCATCGCTGTCTCGCAGCGCGGCGAGGTCGAGTTTCATGAGGGCTGGCTGACGCGCAAGGAAGCACGCCGTCTCCGCTTCGATGAACAAGACGGCGAGCAAGTCGAGACACCGGTAAAGATGTCTCGCGCAGAACTCACCGGGCCGATGCAGAACTATGTCGATCTGCATCGGCATGCAGCGGTGCGCGCCGCGCTGTTCGATCATCCGGGTGTCGCGCTCCGATTGATGGTGGCGCATGCGATTGCCGGCTCACACCTGTGGCAAGTACGGCTGGAACCGCAACGCGCTGCAAATCAGGCCATCGCGGAAAGCATCGCCGCAAGCAAAGCGGAAGCTGTTTTCGCCGGAAAACTGCGCGAGGTTCTGACCTTGCTTGGTCGGCTGGATGACGACACGACCATTGCGGGAGGGTACGGCGATGACGTTACCCTCGCCACTATCTTCGTCCAACTGCTTGCGTTGACTGACGAGGATGTCGCGCGGGTGCTGGCTTTTGTCATGGCGGAAACGCTTTGCGCCGGAACGGCAGTCGTCGAGCTTCTCGGCGCGCATCTCAACGTTGATATGGCAACTTGCTGGAAGCCGGACGACGCTTTCTTCGACCTGCTGCGTGACAGGGAAGTCGTCAACGCCATACTTGCCGAGATCGGTGGCAATGAGGTCGCTGACGGCAATGTTTCGGAGAAGGTGAAGACGCAGAAGACCATCATCCGCGACTTCATTTCTGGCCAAAACGGCAGGCAGAAAGTCGATGGCTGGCTGCCGCGCTGGATGAAATTCCCCGTTGAGAGCTACACCGAGCGCGGCGGTTTCCGCACTGCCGATCAGTGGGCTGAGGTCAAGGCGCTGGCCGGGTCCGAGTGACCGTCACATGGCGAGTGGCGGCAGATTGGATTGCCGCCGCTCGCCCCAATCTCAAGTTCAGATCGATTGGCTCAGGCGCTGCCGCCGTAAGCACTGGCCGCTCCATTTTCGGGTGCTGGCATCGCCGCTGATTGCTTCACTCCCACATGCAAATGGTGTTGGAGCGCACGAGCTTTTTTGGGCAGGATTGCGCCAGGTGCCGCGTCGAATGATCCCGCTATTCCTATAGCCTCCGTTGCATCCAGGCTCTGCGCGCGCGCGTTGCCGTGAAATCTCCAACTGCCTTGGCAAGGACCATTTCCCTGCGGCTGGCTTGTTGACCTATGGGCGGATCCGGCCCGCCCGAAACCCTCGACTGACGACTTTTTTCCCCGCCGCCTGCGGCGGCTTCCTCGCGCCGCTTCGCTCCAAAAAAGCCGCCCGCTCGGGTCCTCCGCTGCCGCTGCGGCCCTGCCGGATTCGGGCCGTCCGGACGCGCCCATCACGGTCCGCCATCGCAGGGGAATGGTCCCCGGCGAATACCCAAAGGAGACTTCAAATGACCGCGATCGGTTACGTCACCAAGCAGGAAAACGGCGCCTACAAAGGCCAGCTCAAGACACTCAGCCTCCGCGCCGACATCGACATCGTGCCCAACCAGGCCAAGAGCGCCGACAACCATCCCGACTTCCGGGTGCTGGCGCAGGGCGTCGAAGTGGGCGCCGGCTGGGTCCGGACCGGCGAGGCTTCCGGAAAGGACTATGTGAGCCTGTCGATCGCCGCCCCCGAGTTCGGCCCGCGCAAGCTCTACGCCAATCTCGGCCGCGCCGCCGGCCACGATGACGACGAAACCTACGCCATCATCTGGAACCCGGCCGACTGATCGGCAAGACCGGGCCCCCGCACCGCTCCGGCGCGGGGGCCTCTCCGGTGAGGCTCCGGCATCCGGAGCTTCCATCTGCAGCACGACGAAACCCGATGCGATATGTGCATCGCGTGATGCCTGGAAACCGTGCTCCGACAGAAGGCCTTTCCCGATAAAATGCGGTCCTGGATGCTGACAAGAAGGCTTCTTGCCCCATGATCGAGCCTTATGACGATGCCGCTCCGACCGGCGACGACCTCACCGCTTACGACCAGGCCCATCTCAAACTGTATGCGCGTCTGCTCGACGCCGACAGCGATGGCGCCGACTGGCGGGAAATCGTCAGGATCGTCTTTGGAATCGATCCAGCGCGGGAGCCCCGGCGGGCGGCCACTGTCCATCAAGGCCATCTGGCCAGAGCGCGCTGGATGGCGCGGAAGGGCTATCTTCTTCTTTTGCGCGGATCCCCAGACTGACGCAGGCCTGATGCATAGGTGATGCGACCAGGGCATCGCCCGATGCCCAATGAGGGCCTTCCCCGGGCCGTTGCGGCCAGCAATTCTGCCCACTCCGAAAGCGCATCGTCTGTGGGAACTGCTGCATGAGGCCCGAAGCATCTCAATGGCGCGATCCTGACAGCTACGCCTTTTTCGATGCGCTTTCTGTCGAAGGCCTTGCCTGGGAATGTCTTCGTCGCTGCGAAGACTATTACAGACAATATCACGAGCTGGTGTCTGCCGGTGCGGAGGCCGCGCCCTTGAACCTCGATGCGCAACGGCGTTGGGGGTTGCGA
The DNA here is from genome assembly GCF_030814575.1 of Mesorhizobium sp. YL-MeA3-2017. Lineage (NCBI taxonomy): Bacteria > Pseudomonadati > Pseudomonadota > Alphaproteobacteria > Hyphomicrobiales > Phyllobacteriaceae > Mesorhizobium > Mesorhizobium sp. YL-MeA3-2017. Next base: position 3,744,256 of record NZ_JAUSVH010000001.1, read on the forward strand.
TTTCCCGGCCCGGCCAGACCTGTCCGCCCTGTCGCAGACTGTACTTTGGACCCCGTCCGCGAACCCTGCCGTGGTCACCCTTGTCGCCGCCCCGCATTTCCTGTCGACGACCCGGCCTCCGCCATTGGAAGGCTCCAGCGTATACCGTGAAAGTCCCGAAGGACGTCACGCTCTCCATGACGGTCCTGCCGCCACGCAGTTTATCCTTCGTCCTGGCGCGAAACCCGGCGGTGTCGTAGCCGCCCTGATCCCGCTCGACGCCGATGCGTTGGGAAGGATCGAAGCACTCACCCGGTTCTGGCGCTCCTGGCAAAGGCAAACGATACCTGCGGATACGCGCATAACGCCGCAGCGCCGCGCCCGGCTGCGGCTGATGCTGCGGGCCGCAGATGGTCGCAGGAGCGCGGCGAGTTATCGCGAGATCGCCAGGTCGATCTACGGTGAGCCTCGCGTCGCCTCCGAACCCTGGAAGACGTCGGCGCTTCGCGACACGGTGATCGGACTTGTCAAAGGTGGGAGCTCCATGATCGCCGGTGGCTACCTCCAGCTCCTTCGCCACCGCCGCCGACCCTAGGCGCCCTCGGGTGGGGATTTTTGTCTCCCCCAACTTCCCCATCCCCCGTGCCCCGTTCGCTACGCCACCATGGTTGTCATCCGCCGCTGGACGCCAGCGGTCGCCTAACAATCCACGGAGACACGCTCCATGCAGTCCGAACGCGCTATCTTACCCCCGCGCTTTCTGCGCACCAAGGAGGCGGCTCAGTTCCTGAGCCTGTCGGCTCGGACGCTGGAAAAGCACCGCACCTACGGCACCGGCCCGGCCTACCGCAAACTCGGCGGTCGCGTCGTCTATGCCGTCGACGACCTCAAGGCCTGGGCCGATCACGGAGCGGTCACCTCGACATCCGATCCGCGCGGTTCGGTCCTGCCGGCGAAACGTCACGCAGCCGGCCAGCCGCCCTGCATCGATCGATGCACACGCTGATCGTTGGTGAAACTCTTCATGGTGGCGCGGAGCCAGTCCCTTTCCGAGCGCGGGCAGTTCGACCTGTTCAGGGCACTCCCCGGCGATTTCGCAGCCAGAGATGCGCAGGACCTCATGGCCTATCCCTTCTTTTCACTCTCCAAGTCCCACCGCGTCGCGCCGATCGACTTTCGCGGCGGTGATGTCTCGATCCGTGTCGAGGCCGTGCCGGATCACGGCATGGCGACCATCTGGGACGCCGATATCCTGATCTGGGCGGCGAGCCAGATCGTCGAAGCGCGCGATGACGGAATAGCCACTTCCCGGCTGATGGCCGCCACGCCCTACGAAATCCTGACCTTTGTCGGTCGTGGCACGTCGCAGCGGGATTACCGGCGCCTGAAGGCAGCGCTGGATCGTCTCCAGTCGACCACCGTGTGCACATCGATCCGCCAGACGGTCGAAGGGCGGCGCCATCGCTTTTCCTGGATCAACGAATGGCAGGAGCGGACCGATCGCCACGGCAGGCCTGCCGGCATCGAGCTGATCGTACCGGACTGGTTCTACCAGGCCGTGCTGGATGACGCGCTGGTGCTCACCATCGACAGGGCATATTTCGATCTGACGGGCGGGCTTGACCGCTGGCTCTATCGCCTTGTGCGTAAACATGGCGGCCGGCAGCAGGCCGGCTGGCGCTTCGACTTCCGCCATCTCCACCAGAAGTCCGGAAGCCTGTCGCCGTTCAAGCGCTTCGCCTTCGAAATGCGCGATATCGTTCGTCGCCAGCCTTTTCCCGGCTACTGCCTGTTTCTCGAGATCGATATTGGCGGGCGCGTGCTGCTCGCTTTCGAGCCATCCTCCGCGCGGGAGGGGGACGGCGTCGTGCCATCAGGAACCCGAACCATCGTGCCATCGGGAACCGCCGGGTCGTGCTATCGGGAACCCGGGAAGGCCTTAAGCGCTGGAAAGACAACGGGAAATCGTCTCCCTAACTTAGACTCTAACTCAGAATCTAACCGTAAGCGGCGCCGTCGCGGCGTGAACGACGCAGAAAGCATGTGTCCGGACAAGGCTTCAGCGGCAGCCGATCACGGCAACGCCACCAGGCCCGCATGTCCCACCTTCGACCTCCCGACCGAAGGAGACGCCTCATGACCGGGGATGCGAATCGCCGTATGCGCGCCCGTCCGCTGCCGGACGGTCCGAAACCTTTCACGACGCTCGTCGACCTGACCTGGCGCCAACGGCGGATCGAACACTGGATCAGGTTCGGCCGCAAAAGCTACCAGCAGATCCTCGACCGTCACCGCAGCCTCGCCGGTTTCGCACCGGACAGCATCTTCGCCTTCGTGCGATGGGCCGCCAACGACTATGGCACCATCGTTTCGCGCATCGACATCGTGCGCGCCGTCGGACGCGGCGAGCCTTTCCAGACATTGCCCTTCGTCCGGCCTGGAGGCGACATTCTGCTGAAAGCCGAAAGCTGGTCGAGCGTCGAGCGCGTGCTTCAGCGCATCGATGCCATCGAAGCATTGGGCATCGATCCCGTCGAGGTGGATCCGGCTCATTGGCGCCATGTCCACAACCGCCTGCGCGCCGGCGAAACGCCGTCCTCCTATACGCTCTCGCGTCATGAGGCGTGGCTGATGCGCCGAAGGACGAAGCAGTGATGCGCGCCGGCGGCCTTCTCATCTGCGTCTTCGGCACGCTTGGTGTCGGATTTGCGTGCCTTGCACCGATGCCGGTCAAGCTCATATGGAACGCCTCCGCCAGCGTGCCGGTCGGGCTCTATACGGTCGTCGCTAACACGCCGCTGGACGTAGCGGATGTTGTCGCTTTCGTTCCATCGGAACCGCTCGCGAGCTTTCTGGCGGAACGCGGTTATCTGCCGGATGGCCTGTCGCTTCTGAAGCGCGTGCTTGCCATGCCCGGACAACTCGTCTGCCGCACCAACCTGGCGATCACCGTGGATGGTGCCGAGGTCGGTTCTGCGCTCGCGCGCGATCGCGCTGGCCGCGATCTGCCCGCCTGGCAGGGTTGCCGCCGCATCCACAGCGGCGAAGTGTTCCTGATGAACCGGCAGGTCCGCGACAGCTTCGATGGCCGTTACTTCGGGCCGACGACCACGGACCTGCTGCTTGGCGCCGCCGTGCCGTTGTGGACCGACGACGGCAGCGGCCGTTTCCGGTGGCGGCAAACACCTTGAACGCGCGCTCACTCCTACCGACACCCTGCAACAAACGGAGGTTGCCATGACCAATATCGGCGCATTCCAGCAGACCAGGACCGGCTATAGCGGCCGCATCCGTACGCTCGTCCTCGATGCTGACGTCGTACTCATCCCCGCGAACAAGACTGACGCCGACAACACGCCGGACTTCCGCATCCGCCGCGACGACGAAAAAGGTCCGGAGATCGGAGCCGCGTGGAAGGAGACCGGCGACAGGGCCGGTGACTATCTGTCGTTCCAGATCGACGACCCGGCCTTCGCCCAGCCGATCCGTGCCAACCTCTTCCGGTCCGATGACAATGATGATGCATGGTCTCTCCACTGGAATCGCCCGAAGCCGCGAAAAGCGCGGAGCTGACGCCATGCGGTCCCGCGCGGTCCTGACGATCCAGATTCTCATCCCTTTGTTCGCGAAAAAGCCGCTTCATCCCCTCGTCCCGCTCGAGCACGATCCGGTCAGCGCGCGCAGCGCAGGTCAGGGGCGGCGTCCCGCCGGCGCTTTGCGCGCACCCTTGACCGCAGCGAGCACGCTGGCAGGCTTGCGGGTCTGCGGGAAAGGTAAGTACGTACGGCACGCCATTCTCGTGGCGGCCGGTCTGCTCTCGCCCGGCTGCTCAGTGGACCTGGCGCTCGCGCATTCCGCACCGGTCGCACGCGCCACGGCCGTCGATCGTAATGCCGCGCACATCGCGCACGCGTCGCGGCGGTTCGGTATTCCGCAGCGCTGGATTCGTGCGGTGCTCCACGCCGAAAGCGCCGGAAAGGAACGAGCCCTGTCACCGGCGGGCGCGATAGGTCTGATGCAGATCATGCCGCACACCTGGGCTGAACTGCGTACCCGCCACCGGCTCGGCCGCGACCCCTACGATCCGCATGACAACATTCTCGCCGGCACGGCCTATCTGCGTGAGATGTGGGACAGGTATGGCGACGTTAACGCCATGCTCGCCGCTTACAATGCCGGGCCGGCGCGCTATGATCGGCACCTGGCGTCCGGCCGTCCACTGCCTGCGCAAACACGTGCCTATGTCGCCTCGCTTGCAGCGATGCTGGGTGGCGAACGCCCTTCCAAGATCGCGCTGGAAGCGCCTCGTCCGCCGGATTGGCGCGAAGCGGCGATGTTCATCGAGCGGACTATTAGCGCCTCCGTTTCCCATCAGCCGTCTCCTGATCGCTTCCGGAACTCTCCGCGATCAGCTTCCACGGCGACACAGGATAGTTCAGGGGTAGGTCGGCGAGAGGAGATTTTCGTCATCCGCAACGGGCATGCCGGACGGCCATGACCAGCGTTGCGGCTTGGCGTGCGCTTGCGCGTGTTGATGTGTCATGGCGAAGGATTGCTGTGGTGCGCGGTGCCGCGGCCGAGCGACGGCAAGATAAAAGCGCGCACGGTGCGCTTGGGTCGGACGGTTGTTTTTGTTCAGCTTTCTGTCGGGTTTTGCACGGTGCAGCGTATCTGTGCACCGTGTGCTTTCGGTCTATATCTCTGATTTCGCGTCTTGTTTTGCACGTTGCGTGGTCACGCCATGTCCGGTGAGCGCGAATTCCGCATCCGTCCGGGCCGCATCCGCTCAACCCGCGCGCAGCATGGGCGGCCCTTCATCGCCCAGGCGTTGGTGGCGGCGAGGAAGGCGGGCGGTGGCATTCCGCGATCCGGTCACGTTGTGCGCGGTGCCCGCTCGCGCTTCGGTCTTGGCCAGCGCGCAAGCATCCAGGCCAACAGGCTGATCACGTCGCGCAGCCGCGGCGCCGTCGTCAAGGCGCGTGTGGTTCGTCATACGGCGTTCGGCGCACAGCTCGGAACACATCTCGATTATCTGCGCCGCGACGGTGTCACCAGGGAGGGTGAAAAGGGACGGCTGTTCGGACCGGGAACGCAGCCCGCGGACGGTCGCGTCTTTGCCGGGCGCTGCGCGGAAGACCGTCATCATTTCCGCTTCATCGTCTCGCCCGAGGACGCCCGGGAGATGGCCGATCTTAGATCCTTCACCGGCGATCTCGTTGGTCGCATGCAAAAGGATCTCGGGACGCGCCTCGACTGGATTGCCGTCGATCACTGGAACACCGGGCACCCGCATATCCATCTGATCGTGCGCGGCGTCCGCGACGACGGGGAGGACCTGGTCATCGCGCGCAGTTACATCAAGGAGGGAATGCGGGATCGCGCTCGCGATCTCATCACCCAGGAGTTGGGGCCACGGACCGACCTCGATATCCGCCGCAACCTCGAAAGGCAGATCGAGGCGGAACGCTGGACGCAACTCGACCGGCAACTCATGCGCGAGGCTGCCACGACAGGCTTCATCGATCTTGCCCCGCGCGCCGGCCGCCAGCCAGACGAGTTTCACGCACTGAAGATCGGCCGGCTCCGCTTTCTCGAAGTTCTCGGCGCGGCCAGACAGGTCGGTCAAGCGCAATGGTGCATCGAGCCCGAAGCCAAGGTGGTGCTTCGCCAACTCGGCGAGCGCGGCGATATCATAAGGCGCATGCACCGCGCGCTCTCGGAAGTCGGCATTGAACGCGCGGCGGATCGTTATGTGCTGGCGGCGGAAAAGCTCGCTGTCCCGGTCATCGGGCGGCTGGTCGAGCGCGGCCTCGATGATGAGCTGACCGGCACCGCCTATGCCGTGGTCGACGGCGTCGATGGTCGCACCCATCATGTCCGTCTGTCCCACCTGGCGGCTGCGGGAGACAGTGCGCCGGGCTCCATCGTCGAACTCCGCACTTATGATGACGCGCGCGGCGACCGGCGCGTGGCGATCGCCGTCCGTTCCGATCTCGACATCAAGGCACAGGTGAGGGCTTCGGGCGCGACCTGGCTCGATCGGCATACTGTCGCGCGCGAGCCCGTGGCGCTCGCTGACAGTGGCTTCGGTGCCGACGTCAGGAAGGCGCTCGAGCAACGCGCCGATCACCTCATCGGCGAAGGTCTGGCCAATCGCGACAAGGGTGGGCGTGTCGTGTTCGCGCGCCGGCTGCTCGATACCTTGCGCGATCGCGAACTCGCTGCCCTTGGGGACAAGCTCGCCGCCGAGACAGTGTTGCCCTTCCACCGTGGCGGCAGCGGTGAGTTCGTCGCCGGCATCTATCGTCGGCGGTTCGACCTCGCGACCGGCCGCTTCGCCATGATCGACGATGGTCTGGGCTTCCAGCTCGTGCCCTGGTCACCGACGCTTGAGAGAGAGCTCGGCCGCCATGTATCCGGCGTGGCCCGCATCGACGGCGGCATCGACTGGAGCTTTGGTCGCAGGCGGGGGCTCGGCCTCTAGGCCTCATCAGCAAGGAGAACCGTGATGTCCGCTACGAAAATCCTCTGGGGGCAGATCCTGTGCGTGCTTGCCATCGTGCTGGTGACGACGTGGGGCGCGACGCAATGGACGGCGTGGCGACTCGGCTTTCAGCCACAACTCGGCCCGGCCTGGTTCGATCTCGCCGGCTGGCCGGTCTATTATCCCCCGTCCATCTTCTGGTGGTGGTATTTCTATGACGCCTACGCGCCGGACATCTTCCTCGAGGGCGGGCTGCTCTCCGCCTCAGGGGGGTTCGTCGCCATCGCCGCGGCGATCGGCATGTCGGTGTGGCGGGCCCGGGAAGCAAAACATGCCGCCACCTATGGTTCGGCGCGCTGGGCCGACAAGAGCGAGATCAAGGCAGCGGGCCTGCTGGGGCCCGACGGTGTCGTAATCGGCTGTTTGGAGCGAGACTATCTCCGCCACGATGGGCCAGAGCATGTGCTGTGTTTTGCGCCGACACGATCCGGCAAGGGCGTTGGCCTGGTTATCCCGACGTTGCTGACCTGGTCGGGTTCCGCCATCGTCCACGACATCAAGGGCGAGAACTGGCAGCTCACCTCCGGGTTTCGCGCGAAGCACGGCCGCGTGCTGCTGTTTGACCCGACAAATCCGAAATCCTGCGCCTACAATCCGTTGCTCGAGGTTCGCCGTGGCGAGCGGGAGGTGCGCGACGTCCAGAACATCGCTGACATCCTTGTCGATCCCGAAGGCAGTCTCGACAAGCGCAATCATTGGGAGAAGACCAGCCACAGTCTGCTGGTCGGCGCGGTCCTGCATGTCCTCTATGCGGAAAACAACAAGACGCTCGCCGGCGTCGCCAGCTTTCTGTCGGATCCGAAGCGGCCGATCGAATCCACTCTCCTTGCGATGATGAAAACCGCCCATCTTGGTGAGGCCGGGCCGCATCCTGTCGTGGCCAGTGCGGCGCGCGAACTGCTCAACAAGTCCGACAATGAGCGCTCCGGCGTGCTTTCGACCGCCATGTCGTTCCTGGGGCTCTACCGGGATCCCGTCGTCGCGGAAGTGACAAGGCGCTGCGACTGGCGCATCGACGACATCGTGGGCTGTGAGAGGCCGACGACGCTCTATCTCGTTGTGCCGCCGAGCGACATCAACCGAACCAAGCCGCTCATCCGCCTGCTTCTCAACCAGATCGGCCGCCGCCTGACCGAGGACCTGCATTCGCGCGCCGGCCGTCACCGGCTGCTCCTGATGCTCGATGAGTTTCCTGCGCTGGGACGCCTCGACTTCTTCGAGACCGCGCTCGCCTTCATGGCGGGCTACGGCCTGAAGAGCTTCCTCATTGCTCAAAGCCTGAACCAGATCGAGAAGGCTTATGGCCCGAACAACTCCATTCTCGACAACTGCCATGTCCGCGTCAGCTTCGCCACAAACGATGAGCGGACGGCAAAAAGGGTCAGCGACGCTCTCGGCACGGCAACCGAGATGCGTGCGATGAAGAACTATGCGGGACATCGCCTTTCACCGTGGCTGGGACACCTCATGGTATCCCGGCAGGAAACGGCGCGCGCGCTGCTGACACCGGGCGAGGTGATGCAGCTTCCGCCTGCGGACGAGATCGTCATGCTTGCGGGCACAGCGCCGATCCGGGCGCGGAAGGCGCGCTATTATGAAGACAACCGCTTTTCGGAGCGTATCCTGCCGCCTCCGGAATTGCCTGGCACCGAAGAATTGCTCGACGACAACTGGAGCAGGTTGCCGGCACTCGCGCAGTTGGCTGGCACTGCCTCGCTGGCGCAACAGCATGATGACGATGATCCGACCGGGGCGGAACGCCGTCATCAGCCCGAGCTCGATCGCGTGAAGCCGGTAGCAAACAAGGAGCCGGTCGCGAACGAATTCGAGCTCGACCCGGGCGACGACGCAGACGACGATGCGGTGGCCAACCGTCAGCTGACGAAGCTCATGCAAGGCGTCGCGCGGCAGGTGGCGCTCGATCCGGAAGACGGCATGGAGCTTTGAGCAGATGGCTGTCCGAGGCAAGAAGACCAAGGTCTCTGTCTATGTCGACCCGGATGTCATGACGATGCTGGCGGACTATGCCGCGCGCCGGAACCTGTCCCAGTCGATGGTGGCGGAAGCCGCCATCGCTTCGTTCCTGTCCCCGGATGACGCCGAGCGACGCGAGGCGGCGATCGGCAAGCGGCTCGATCAGCTCGACCGGCGCATGACGCGGCTTGAGCGCGACGTCGGCATCGCGATCGAGACACTGGCGCTGTTCATCCGTTTCTGGCTCGCCACGACGCCCGCCTTGCCGGAGCCTGCCGCCCAGGCCGCCCGCGCAAAGGCCGCTGAACGATACGAGAACTTCATCACCGCACTCGGCAGGCGTCTGGCGAAAGGACCAAACCTGCGACAGGAAATAGCGGAAGACGTGGCTGTCTCCGAAACCGATGCTCAACATCCGGCTGGGGCGGACTGGCAAGGTTAGACCTCCACGCTTGTCCCGTCCCCGAGGCGACAGCGCCGTTCCTTTGTATTTGCACGCCACGACACTACGACAATCGAAACTTGTTGAACCTGGCCGCCTTGCGGCTCTTTTAGTCATCCCCAATCGGGGAACGACCTGTTGAGGCCCCGTCGAAAACGAGGCCGCAATGTCGTCCATCCACTACAGGCAGGAAGCTATCCAGCGGGGCGCACGCATGATGCGCACGGCACTCGGTCCCGCCATTGCCCGCCTGCTGGAAGAGCCCGCCGTAGTCGAGGTGATGCTGAACCCGGATGGCCGTATCTGGGTGGACCGGCTCTCCGCCGGGCTCGCCGACACGGGGCTGATGATGTCTGTCGCCGATGGCGAGCGTATCGTCCGCCTGGTTGCCCACCATGTCGGTGCCGAAGTGCATGCCGGCCGCCCGCGCGTCTCCGCGGAGCTGCCTGAAACCGGCGAGCGCTTCGAAGGCCTGTTACCGCCGGTCGTCACCGCTCCGGCCTTCGCGATCCGCAAGCCGGCCGTCGCGGTGTTCAGTCTTGGTGACTATGTCGATGCCGGCATCATGAGCGGTCCACAGGCTGAAGCGTTGCGGTCGGCCGTCCAGACGCGCGCTAACATTCTTGTCGCCGGCGGCACCTCGACCGGCAAGACGACCTTGACCAACGCGCTTTTGGCCGAGGTTGCGACGGGCGCCGATCGCGTCGTCCTCATCGAGGACACACGCGAGCTGCAATGTGCCGCGGCCAATCTCGTCGCCATGCGCACCAAGGACGGCGTCGCCACGCTTGCCGATCTGGTCCGCTCTTCGCTGCGCCTGCGGCCCGACCGTATCCCGATCGGCGAGGTTCGCGGCGCGGAAGCCCTCGACCTGCTCAAGGCATGGGGCACGGGCCATCCGGGCGGGATCGGAACGATCCATGCCGGCAGTGTCATCGGCGCGCTGCGCCGTCTCGAGCAACTCATCCAGGAAGCAGTCGTCACCGTCCCGCGCGCTTTGATCGCCGAGACCATCGATGTCGTTGCCGTGCTGTCGGGTCGGGGCTCGCAGCGGCGGCTCATCGAACTCGCACGTGTCGATGGCCTCGGCCCGCACGACGACTACCGCATCGTCCAACTCACATCGAACCCAGGAGACCCCGCATGACTCGAAAACTCCTGCGTGCCAGTCGCGCGGTGACGACCATCGCCGCCATGTCCGCCAATACCCTCATGCTTGCGACGGCCGCCCACGCCGCGGGCTCCTCCATGCCGTGGGAGCAGCCGTTGCAAAAAATCCTGCAGTCGGTCGAAGGGCCGGTCTCCAAGATCATCGCCGTGATCATCATCATCGTCACCGGTCTTACCCTGGCCTTCGGCGATTCCAGCGGCGGTTTCCGCCGTCTCATCCAGATCGTGTTCGGTCTGTCCATCGCTTTCGCGGCGTCGAGCTTCTTCCTGTCCTTCTTTTCCTTCGGCGGCGGAGCGCTCATCTGATGGCGGCCGCTTTCGAACAGCTCGACGCGGTACCGGGGTTTTCGGTGCCGGTCCATCGCGCGCTGACCGAGCGCATCTTGCTCGGCGGCGCACCGCGCTCCATCGCCATCGTGAACGGCACCGTCGCCGGTGCGATCGGCCTTGGCCTCCGGCTCTGGCTGCTCGGGCTCGTCATCGGGGCGATCGGGCATTTCGCGGCGGTCTGGGCGGCGAAGCGTGATCCGCTGTTTGTCGAGGTGGGCCGCCGGCATCTGCGCATGCCCGCTCACCTTGCGGTGTGAGGGCAGTCCCGATGATGAACCTCGCTGAATATCGCCGCAGCGCCAGCCGCCTCGCCGACTATCTGCCCTGGGCGGCGCTCGTTGGCGAAGGCATCGTGCTCAACAAGGACGGTAGCCTGCAGCGCAGCGCCAGGTTTCGCGGCCCGGATCTCGATTCCGTCGTAGCGGCAGAACTGGTCGCTGCCGCCAGCCGCATCAACAACGCCTTTCGCCGGCTCGGCTCCGGCTGGAGCATCTTCGTGGAGGCGCAGCGGCGCGAGGCCTCGATCTATCCCGACAGCATTTTTCCCGATCCGGCATCTGCCATGCTCGACGCCGAGCGCAAGGCCGGCTTCGAGGAAGCCGGCGCGCATTTTGAATCGCAATACCTGCTCACCTTCCTCTACCTGCCGCCGGCCGAGGAGGCAGCGCGCGCCGAAATCTGGCTCTATGAGGGGCGCGAACGGTCTCAACTCGATCCGCGCGAGGTGGTGCGTGCCTTCGCCGATCGGACAGCGCGCGTGCTGGCGCTGCTTGAAGGCATGATGCCGGAATGCGCATGGCTGGACGACAGCGAAACGCTGAGCTACCTGCATTCCTGCGTCTCGACACATCGCCAGCGCATCCGGGTCCCGGAAACACCCGTCTATCTCGACGCGCTGCTGGCCGATCAGCCCCTGACCGGCGGGCTGGAGCCGCGCCTGGGTGACCAGCATCTTCGCATCCTGACCATTGTCGGTTTCCCGACAGCGACGACGCCCGGCCTGCTCGACGATCTCAACCGGCTGGCCTTTCCCTATCGCTGGTCGACCCGCGCCATCCTGCTCGACAAGACCGACGCGGCCCGGCTGCTGACCAAGATCAGGCGGCAATGGTTCGCCAAGCGCAAATCGATCGCCGCGATCCTGAAGGAGGTGATGACCAGCGAGCAATCCGTGCTCGTGGACACCGATGCGGCCAACAAGGCGGCCGACGCCGACACCGCCCTGCAGGAACTCGGCGCCGACGTCACCGGCATGGCCTATGTCACCGCGACGATCACAGTCTGGGACGCCGATCCGCGCCGTGCCGACGAGAAGCTGCGGCTGGCCGAGAAGGTGATCCAGGGGCGCGATTTCACCGCGATGGTCGAAACCGTCAACGCGGTCGACGCGTGGCTTGGTTCCCTGCCGGGACATGCCTACGCCAATGTCCGTCAGCCTCCGGTCAGCACCTTGAATCTCGCCCACATGATCCCCCTCAGTGCCGTGTGGGCGGGGCCGGAACGGGACGAGCACTTCGACGCGCCGCCGCTGCTTTACGGCAGGACCGAAGGCTCGACCCCGTTCCGGTTTTCCCTACATGTCGGAGACGTCGGCCACACGCTGGTGGTCGGCCCGACCGGCGCGGGCAAGTCCGTGCTGCTTGCCTTGATGGCACTTCAGTTCCGCCGTTACGAGCAGGGGCGCGTCTTCGCCTTCGATTTCGGCGGCTCGATCCGGGCGGCCGTGCTTGCGATGGGCGGCGACTGGCATGATCTCGGCGGCCTGACCGACGGGTCGGACGCATCGGTCTCCCTGCAGCCGCTTGCGCACGTCCATGATCCCCATGAGCGCGCCTGGGCCGGCGACTGGATCGCAGCGATCCTCATGCGTGAAGGTGTCCCCGTAACCCCGCAGGCAAAGGAGCACATCTGGACGGCACTGGTCTCGCTTGCTTCCGCACCCATCGAAGAGCGGACCATTACCGGTTTCAGCGTGCTGCTGCAGTCCAACGATCTGAAGCAGGCATTGCGCCCCTATTGCGTCGGCGGTGCGTATGGCCGCTTGCTTGACGCCGAGGCCGAGCTTCTTGGCAATTCGCAGGTCCTGGCATTCGAGATCGAAGGTCTGGTCGGAACCGGAGCGGCACCGGCGGTGCTCGCCTACCTCTTCCACCGCATCGGCGTCCGGCTCGATGGCCGGCCGACGTTGCTCATCATCGATGAGGGCTGGCTTGCGCTGGATGACGAGGGGTTCTCCGATCAGCTTCGCGCCTGGCTGAAGACGCTGCGCAAGAAGAATGCATCGGTTGTTTTCGCCACCCAGTCTCTCAGCGACATCGACAGGTCCGTCATTGCGCCGGCCATTATCGAGAGCTGTCCTACGCGGCTCCTCTTGCCGAATGAGCGAGCGATAGAGCCACAGATCACGGCAATCTACAGGCGTTTTGGCCTGAACGACCGGCAGATCGAGATCCTCGCCCGGGCGACACCGAAACGGGATTACTACTGCCAAAGCCGCCAGGGAAATCGTCTGTTCGAGCTGGGGCTGTCGGAAGTCGGTCTCGCGCTTTGCGCCGCATCCGCCAAGTCCGATCAGGCGCTCATTGCCCGTGTTCTCGAAGAGAACGGCCGCGAAGGCTTCCTCGACGCCTGGTTCAGGGCCCGCGGTGTGAACTGGGCGGCCGATCTTCTTCCCAAATTCCACGCCCCCATCCCTGAAAACCAAAAGGAGGTCCGCCCATGACCCGTTTCAACGCGCGCGCCCAACTGCTGGCCGTGGCGGTGCTCACCGCGCCACTTGCGCTTTCGCCTGTCCTGGCCCCACAGGCGCATGCTTGGCGGCTTGTTTTCGATCCCAGCAACTACGCCCAGAACGTGCTCACGGCCGCGCGTTCCCTGGAACAGATCAGTCACCAGATCACCTCGCTTCAGAACGAGGCTCAGATGCTGATGAACCAGGCGCGCAATCTCGCGAGCCTGCCTTTCTCAGCACTGCAGCAGCTTCAGAAAGCGACGCAGCGGACGCAGCAACTGCTGCAGCAAGCACACAACATCGCCTTCGACGTGCAGCAGATCGATCAAGCCTTCCGGCAGCAATATGGCGAAGCATCAATGTCGGCGACGGACCAGCGTCTCGTCGCCGATGCACGATCGCGCTGGCGCAATACGGTCGGCGGCTTACAGGACGCGATGCGCGTGCAGGCCAGTGTCGTTGGCAACATCGACGCCAACCGCACTCAAATGTCCGAGCTCGTCGGTCAGAGCCAGGGCGCTACAGGCGCGCTTCAGGCAGCCCAGGCCGGTAACCAGCTCCTCGCCCTTCAGTCGCAACAGCTTTCCGATCTCGTTGCGCTGCTCGCTGCCAACGGCCGCGCCGGTGCGCTGACCGAAGCGGAGCGCGCCGCGGCGGTGACGCAGGGACGCGAGCAACGCCGTCGTTTCCTCGCGCCAGGCAGCGGCTACCAGCCCGGCAATGCGCAGATGTTCAACCGCAAGTGAGGACGGCTCTATGAACCGCAGGATGCTTGCCCGAACGGCCACAATTGTGGTGGCCGCCATCGTCGTCACGGCGGTGGCGCTCGGGCTGGCCGGTAACATGGAGCCAGTCCCGCTGGCGTCCAGGCCAGTCATCCAGTCCGATCACAACGCCCTGCGTGAAGGCCAGCGCCGCTGCCAGCGCCTTGGACAGAAAGCGTCGGACGATGCCGGATGCCTGCGCGTCTGGGCCGAAACCCGCGACCGCTTTCTCGGCAGGACAGACCCAAAGCCGCAGACCACAGGTACGGGGCACTGATCCATGGGCGGTACCGGCGTCATCGACAATTTCCTTGCAGTCTTCGCCCGTTACATCGATTCCGGCTTTGGCCTGCTTGGTGGCGAGGTCAGTTTCATCGCCTCGACGCTGATTGCCATCGACGTGACCCTGGCCGCGCTGTTTTGGAGTTGGGGCGCGGAGGAGGACATCGTCGCGCGACTGGTCAGGAAGACGCTGTTCGTCGGCGTCTTCGCCTATCTGATCTCCAACTGGAGCGATCTCGCAAGGATCGTCTTCAACAGTTTCGCCGGCCTCGGCCTCAAGGCGAGCGGAACGGGCTTCACCGTGCAGGATCTGATGCGTCCGGGAAAGGTGGCGCAGACAGGGCTGGACGCCGCGCGGCCGTTGCTGGAGTCCATCTCCGACCTGATGGGCTGGGTGGCGTTCTTCGAGAATTTCATCCAGATCGCCTGCCTGCTCTTCGCCTGGGCGCTGGTCATTCTCGCCTTCTTCATTCTCAGCATTCAACTGTTCGTGACACTGATTGAATTCAAACTGACGACGCTGGCGGGTTTCGTCCTGATCCCCTTCGGCCTTTTCGGCAAGACCGCGTTCATGGCCGAACGCGTCCTCGGCAACGTCATTTCCTCGGGCATCAAGGTCCTGGTGCTCGCCGTCGTCATTGGCATCGGTTCGACCCTGTTTGGCCAGTTCACGCAAGGTTTCGGCGGGCGAACGCCGACCGTCGACGACGCCATGGCGGTGGTGCTGGCCGCGCTGTCGCTGCTTGGGCTGGGCATTTTCGGTCCCGGCATCGCATCCGGCCTGGTCAGCGGTGGCCCGCAACTCGGCGCGGGTGCCGCCGCCGGCACCGGCCTGGCAGCCGGTGGAGCGGTTCTTGGCGCCGGCGGGGGAGCGTTCCTCGCCGCCAGGGGTGGGACCGCGGCGCTATCGGGTGGTGCCGCTGCTGTCCGCGCTGGAGCGACGGCAGCGGGAGCAATGTCGGGGGCCTACCAACTGGGCGCGATGGACGGGAGCGGCAAGAGCAGCGTCACCGGAGGGGTTGGCGGTGTCGCCGTCGCGGCGGCGAACGCGGCTCTTTCACCCCTTCGGCGGACGCTGGTTTCCGCCGCTGACGGCATCAAGGATGGTTTCGAACAAGGTAGCCGGAACGCGGTGAGTGCCACTGGCGGCGCGTTCGTCAGCAAGGCGGGCACCGGTACCGGCGGCGCGTCGGAGCCTTCATCCCATACCTCCTCGATTGCAACCGACGAAGGGCCGCCGGCCTGGGCGCAGCGCATGAGACGCGGCAGACACATCGGCCACGGCGTCGACGCCGCAGTGCATGCGGTCCGATCCGGCGACAGCCACGGCCCCGGTACATCCGTCAACCTTTCCGAAAGGGACAACTCGTGAACCCGTTCAAGCGACCCGCCACCCACTATGGAAAGACCCCTCAGCCGGAAACGCCCTACCAGCGCGCCGCGCAGGTCTGGGATGAGCGCATCGGCTCGGCCCGCGTCCAGGCCAGCAACTGGCGCTACATGGCATTCGGGTCGCTGATCCTCTCCACCGGCCTTGCCGCCGCCTTCGTGTGGCAGTCGGCGCGCGGAACCGTGGTGCCCTGGGTGGTCCAGGTGGACGTCCTCGGCCAGGCTCAGGCGATCGCGCCGGCGACTGGGAGCTACCGGCCAACCGATCCGCAGGTCGCGTGGCATCTGGCTCGCTTCGTCGAGCAGGTTCGCGCGATCCCGGCCGATCCCGTCATCGTGCGCCAGAACTGGCTTCGCGCCTATGAGTGGACGAGCGATCGGGGTGCGGCCGCGCTCAACGACTACGCCCGCGCCAACGATCCGTTCGCAAAGCTCGGCAAGCGGCAGATTTCCGTCGAAGTCTCATCGGTCATTCGCGCGTCGCCGGACAGCTTCCGCGTCGCCTGGACCGAAAGGCAATACGAAAACGGCCAGCTCTCCACGACCGAGCGGTGGACGGCGATCCTGACCATCGTTGTCGAGCCGCCGCGCGACGCAGACCAGCTTCGGGCCAATCCGCTTGGCATCTACGTCAACGCAATCTCGTGGTCGCGGGAGATGAGCCAATGAACCGGTTGCTGGTCCGCAAGGATCGAAATGCTCAACGCCATCCCGTCCTCGCCTCGGCTCTTTCGAGATCTGCCCTGCTGTTCCTGCTGGTTTCGGCAGCAATGCTTGTTGGCTGTGCCACGCCCCAGAAGCCGCCGCAGATCCTGTATGACCGCGACGTTCCGCCCTTGCCGGTTCTTGCCACGTCCGTCAGCGATGATCGACCGAAGCCCCTGCATGTTCCCCCGGCCTGGTCTCCCGCCCGGGGTGGTGCAGCGGCAGGCGCGCCCGCGGCACGGGTCGAAAACGCCAATGCGGCAGCCCGCGTCGAACCCCGCCGCCAGGGTTATTACAATGCAATCCAAGTCTATCCGTGGTCGGAAGGTGCACTCTACCAGGTTTACGCCGCGCCAGGGCAGATCACCGACATCGCCCTCGAGCTGGGCGAAAGCCTGGC
This sequence comes from Mesorhizobium sp. YL-MeA3-2017, assembly GCF_030814575.1. NCBI lineage: Bacteria > Pseudomonadati > Pseudomonadota > Alphaproteobacteria > Hyphomicrobiales > Phyllobacteriaceae > Mesorhizobium > Mesorhizobium sp. YL-MeA3-2017. The sequence continues at coordinate 3,760,966 of NZ_JAUSVH010000001.1, forward strand.
CGGTGCGGGGCCGATCGCGGCGGGCGACACCGCCAGATGGATCATCGGCGACACGGAATCGGGTTCCGGAATGACCCGCCGTGTCCATGTGCTGGTGAAGCCCTCGCGTCCCGATATCACGACCAACCTGATCATCACCACGGATCGGCGGACCTACATGCTTGAACTGCGCTCGGGCCAGAAATCTTACATGCCGGCCGTGTCCTGGGCCTATCCGAGAGTTCCGGGGAGCAAGGACAGTACCGCTGCGACGCCCCTCATCCAGGCTATGGCGGCTCGCAACTATCGCTATGGGCTGAGCGGCGACAACCCGCCATGGAAGCCGGTAGCGGTCTATGACGATGGCCGGCGCGTCTATGTCGAGTTTCCACGTGGCATCGTGCAGGGCGAGATGCCGCCGATCTTCGTGATCGGCCCCGAGGGGGAAGCGCAGATCGCCAACTGCCGGATTCACCGCAACCTGCTGATCGTCGACCGGCTCTTCGGCGCTGCCGAACTGCGCCTTGGCAGCGGCAGGACACAGCAGACCGTCAGGATCGGGCGCACCGATGGGAGGCCGTCATGAGTGAGAAGAAAGAAGCCGGCGCTGCTTCGGCGATGCGGCTCCGAGCCGAGCCGCCGCGCGTCACCCGCCTGTCGCGCAAGGCGCTCGCCAGCGTTGCTCTCGTCGCCTCGCTCGGCCTTGGCGGTGCATTGATCTACGCGCTGCGGACGCCGATGTCGGGAGATGCCGGCGAGGAGCTTTATTCGACCACCAACAGACAGCCCGCCGATGGTCTGGCCGGCCTGCCGCGGGATTACACCGGTCCGGTGCTTGGCCCGCCGCTGCCCGGCGACCTCGGCCGGCCGATCCTCGAGGCGCAGAACAAGGGGCAGCCGGCGACGCCGCCAGTCATCACGGCGCCGGCGGTGGACGAGGCGGAACAACGCCGCCGCCAGGACGAGGAAGCAGCCCGCACCAGCCGCATCTTCTTCCAGGCATCTCCTGGCGTTGCGACTGCGGGGCCGGCGGGCGCGCTTCCACCGAGCCTCGGCGGTCCCGATCCGGCCGGTCTGCGGGGTCAACAGACAATCCAGGACAGGCAACTGGCCTTCCTCGACGCGCCCGTCGACCGACGCACCACGTCGGCGGATCGCGTCACGCAACCAGCGTCGCCTTTCGTGCTTCAGGCAGGCGCGGTCATCCCGGCTGCGCTCATAACCGGTATTCGCTCCGACCTTCCCGGCCAGATCACGGCGCAGGTGACAGAGAACGTCTACGACAGCTTGACGGGTCGGTCCCTGCTCGTTCCGCAGGGCGCACGCATGGTCGGCCAATACGACAACGGCACACAGTTCGGGCAACGCAGGATCCTTTTGGTCTGGAATCGCCTGATATTCCCGAACGGCCGATCGGTCGTGCTCGAGCGTCAGCCTGGCGCCGACGCACAGGGCTATGCCGGTCTCCAGGATGGCGTTGACCATCATTGGTGGGACCTTGCCAAGGCCGCCGGGCTCTCAACCTTGCTCGCGGTCGGCACCGAACTGGCTGTCAGCGAGGACGGCCGTCTGGTCGCGGCCATCCGGCGTGGCATGCAAGAGACCATCAACGACGCTGGACAGCAGATCGTGCGCAGCCAATTGCAGGTTCCACCGACGCTCACCATTCGCCCTGGCTTCCCCGTTCGCGTCGTCGTGACCCGCGATCTTGTCCTCGAACCCTACACGGAGTGACCATGACAAAGCTGAAACTTGGACTGATTGCCGACGACAGGCCCGTCAGGGTCACCATCGAGCTGCCGGCGGCACTGCACCGGGATCTCGCAGCCTATGCCAGCCTGCTCGGCCAGGAATCTGGCCGTCCGCCGGCCGAGCCGGCCCGTCTCATCGCGCCGATGTTGGAAAAGTTCATTGCGACAGATCGAGGTTTCTCCAAGGCGAAGCGTTCATCGGTGGCTTGAAACGGGGATGACGAACACCCTCATGCCACCAGGTGATGGCTGGTTGGCTATCCACTCTGGTGCCGCGAGGAACCACGCTCGTCCGAGACCGGGCCTGCGACATTTCTAGCAATCCCGAGCAGTCGCAGCAGCGCCCTCTTCGGGTTCGATCCCAGCCACAGGGCTTTGATCGGACAGACACTGTTCTCGCCCCAGAGTGGCAGCCACGTCGTTGCATCGATGGCGACTGACCGGGCAAAGCATTCGCCCGCCAGGATCACGCCCTGACCAAGCTGTACCTTGAGGATCGCCGTCATCTCGCTGGCGCTACCGCATGTCTGAACGACCGCGCCTTCGGCGGTAATGTGGTCGGCCATCCGCGGACGCGCAGACGGTGTTTCCGGACATGCGGGCATCAACAAGCGTTCGTCCGCGAGATCTGCCCATGTAATGGCGGCCTCGTTCGCCAGGGGATGGTGAACCGGCAGGAGAACGAACAGGCGCTCGTGACCGAACGTTTCGCTGCAGCATGACGTGTCGGCCTGGGCCCCTCTTACGAAGACGACGTCGAGACGCCGTCGCCGTATCGCCGCCAGGCACTGTCCATGCGAAATATCCTCGATGACGAGACCAACCTCCGGATACAGGTCGCGGAAACGATGGATCAGGCGCGTCAGGAAGGCGCGTCCGACCAGCCCGGATATGCCGATGCTGAGCGCGTTGCGGCGGCGCGGCTCACCCGCACCTTCGGCCAGGGCTTGATGCAATCCCTCATAATGTGTTCTGGCGACGTCGATCCAGGCTCGGCCGGCTCCGGTGGGACGGACGCCATGCGCGCTCCGTTCGAACAGCTGCATGTCGAGAAATTGCTCGAGTGCGACGACGTTGCGGCTCACGCTGGATTCCCTCACATGCAGCACCCTTGCGGCCTGTCTGAAGCTGCCCTGGTCAACGGCCGTGAAAACATAGTCCAGCCGGCGGAGCGCGTTCTTGGTGTTTCTCACCGCTCATGCCCTTGCGAAAGTTGAGCAGGCTGATGTTTGAGCGTCCGTCACCACTCAAACCCAGGTTAAGGGCAGGGTGCCTGACGGCGATGGTTCGGTAGGCCGGGCTTCAACCGGTTCCACCGACACGAACGTGCCTGCCCTATCAGTTCTGCTCCGTGGGGCATTCATCGAGCTCGCGGGGCAGACCGGTGTCGTAGACATATTCGTGCGGGATCGCGGCAGGCGCCATCCGGGACAGATAGAGGTCCAGGTTTTCCCGGGCGTTGCTCGCCGCGAGGCTGTAGAAGTTGCCGCTGTTCCACGTCATCACGCAATGCCTGAATTGCGCATGTATCGCGTCACACATCTCCGACAGCGTTACCTCATTGTCGTGCATGGTGCCGAGGACGGCAGTTTTCTTTTTTTCGATGTCGTCTCTCGGAAAGTAGCGCGCCTTGAAGCCGAAATCCTTTTGCTCCTCGCGGCGTTGGTAGTCTTGCGCGTCACGCGCCCGGAACTTCTCGACAAAGACGAATATGCCGTCCGCCTTGAGGTGCTGGGCGACATACTCGATCTGCTTCGCCCGGCTCGGGGAGTACATCTGGAAGGTGGTGTCCTCCAGGATGAGATCGAAGCCGCCGGCGAACCTCGCAAGTCGGCTATCCGAACTGATGACGTCCTTGGTCAGCTTGTGAAAAGGTGCAACGAAGAACTCCGCGTGCGGGGGCTCTCCATAACCCAGGAAGCATCGATAATTTTCCGGGTTGGGGCTGCATGACAGCGTCCGGATCTGGCCGTTCGCCATCTCCGACAGCGTTCTCGCCATCGTCCCTTCCGCCGTTCCAAGGCTGTAAAGTAAAAAAGGAGTCTCCCGCTGCCGCGCGCAATTGAGGACTGCATAGGCCATACGGCACTCCTCCTCCAGCCTGTAGGGGATGCTGCCGTGATAGTGCTGGTCGAAGAAACCTTGCCGTGCGGCATGCAGTTTCACCATGGCGAGCAGGAGATCCTCGCTTGGGAGAAGGCGTGTATCAGCGATTGGCCTGCGCACCGGCATGCCGCTCGTGCCAGCGGCGGTTGCTGCAAAGAAGCCGCTGAGTTCGTTGATTCTTGGCCCAAGATCGCACTCGGCCAGGAAGTCCTTGAGGCCTCGCATGCAAGATGCCTCCCACAGTCGCTCGTTCGGTGAGATGCCGCAACAGGACGGAGGGAAACTTCATGATCAACGAAGCAGTGTTTCACCTGGGTCGAGTATAGGTCGAAGTCGCCAATAGGCTGGCGCGGGATTGATCGCTTTCAGTGGAATGATTTTTTTTCATAAAAGTCACATCTTTCACCAACCATGAATTATTTCTGGATGAAGTCATAACTCAGGGTTCGTAGAGACGCAGGAATACGCTGCCACTTAAGCGGGAGTATTTTCCTGTGGGAGAAGTGTTTTGCGGTGATCCGTGCACCATCCGGCGGTGTCGGTGCCAGACCCTGGTCCATCAGTATCAGAGCTGGGGACGCGTGCGCGCGGACTTGATCAAACGAACCGGCCTGGAGAGGCAGGAAACAGACCTCGCCTGCTCCGCCCATGTATTCATCCTGAACCTCAGGGGGGCAGCGTTCCGTGGTGAGGATTTCATCGACGGGCGCCGCATTTCCTTCTCGCCGCGGCGCGCCGGCTCGTTGATCTGCCTTCCTGCCGGCACGAGATGGAGCGGGTGGGACGAGGGCGACGCGACCGCGTCCTACCTTCTCGTATCGGTCGAACGACAGTTCGCCGAGGAGACGTTTGGCGAAACGGTGCGCCATTGTCTGGCAGACCTGCCGCCCGCGATAGGGTTTCGAGACAGCATCGTGGAGCTGGCGCTGCAGCGGATCGCCATCGAGCTCAGGCAGCCCGATCCTCTCGGCCTGGCCATGGTGGAGTCCCAGGCTATACAACTGCTCGGGCGGATGGTCAGGGCGAATGGCGCGCCCCACGAACTGGCAAAGGGCGGTTTGTCGCCATTCGACCTGAAGCAGGTGCTGGAGGTTCTGGAAACCTTGGACAAAGCGTGGGCGTTGCCCGATCTTGCAAGAGAGATAGGGCTTAGCCGTTTCCACCTCTGGCGGGCATTCAAGCAGTCGACCGGCATAACGCCGTACGCATTCAGGGCGAAACGCCGGCTGGAGAAATCTTGCGATCTGCTTCGCAGCAGCGGACGGTCATTGACCGAAATCGCGATGGAGTGCGGCTTCGGCAGTTCCAGCCACTTTACGACAGCTTTCAAGCGGGCGTTCGGAACCACGCCAACCGATTTCCGCCGCCAATGCCGGCTCTAGCTTCTGGCGAAGCGGTTTGGCGCAAGGAATTGCAAATCCCGTTACGATATTGAACGCAGAAAACGACGGGGCACGGCATATCCATTGGTGAGTGCGGAACATCGATGAGGGACAAGTTGAGAGGTGGACCGTCTGGCAAACAACGCTGAGGGGAAACAGGCGGTCCTTCGGGCGCTGGCCGTGCTATATCCGTGGATGCAACCTTTTTTCTCCCGGCCGGTTCGCGATTATGCCTGTCGTCTTTTCGACCCGCCTGTTTCGAAAGCGCTGCCGGACTGCCGGGTTGTCGCTTTCAACAAGCTCCTCCACGTCATCCGCAAGGCGGCAATTCGCAATCGACTGCCAGATGAAACGGTAGCTCAAATCTGTCGGGATTTTGAAAATCGCCGCGTCTTGCAGACCGGCCCGCACTTGCTCCTCATACTTGAGCCGGAAGCCTGTTACACACATGCCTTCAGTCTGCTTGGGCTCGCTGCGCATGGGTGCTCGACCTATGTTTCCTATGCGGTTTCGACGGTGAGCCTTGTCGAAAGTTCTCGTAAGGGACCGGGGTGGCTAACGGTCGATGGAAAGGCGGTCAACATCTTTGGCCTCAGCCGAAGCCGGATGATCGGCTATGGCCTGCTCACGGCACTCGGGCCCTATCGGTTCGAGCTTGTACCGGTAGAGCCGGAGGCATCCAGCGAGGCGCTTGCACAACTCCGTGATCTTCTTCCACCGACGCAGTTCGAAAAACCGGCACGTGCGATCAAGGCCGCAAACATTGCTCTTTGGCCGAAAATGTTCGGCAACAATTGTGCTTTTCTCCAGATCGATGACGAGGATGTCGCCGATCTGGTCGTCGACCACCTGTCCGACGAAACTTCCTGGCTGCATAGGCGTCTGCTGGGAAATCCAAAGGTCGCATCGGGAATTCTGGAGGGAATCGATCATTTGGCTGCCGGGCCCTGGGCTGGTTGGCTCGCGCGCGGGACAGACTTCTTCTGGTTCTATGAAAACGGAAAGCGGATGCCGCTTCGGCTGTCGGGAGAGGATTTGGTCCATCATGCCGGTGGCGCAGCCGTGGTTCGTTTCACGGCTTCGGAAATCATCGGAGGGTTGTTGAACCGCAGCCTCATCCCCAACATGGTTCTTGCGTTTCTGGTGTTGGCCATCCTTCCCGGTGTGCGCGTGCTCGGAGGCAGCCGCCAGCCAATCTACTACCCGCTGATACGGTATGTTGTCTCCCGCGCGAGCGAGGCGGCGGGTATTGACGCCGACCTCCAGCATTCGCTTGCCACGGATGATGTGCCGGGTGCCTGGGGACATCGCGTCATCGAACGAAATGAGGAACTGTTCGATCTATTCAAGGCTGCTGGTACCACAAGCATTGGAGCTATACTCGAGCGTCTGGGGAACATTGCCCTGACCGAAGCGTGCGGAGGCATGAGCGGTTTCGTCCGGGACCTATCGTGGCGAGACCTTTGGAGGCGGTTGGAAGCTGAGAAACTTGCCGCCGCAGACCCGCAGTGGGCTCTCGCCTGACGGTGCGGCGGATCGGAAACGCCGCGCCAGGCCCTGGGAATTGCCCCAATTTCTTGAGCTGTCCTGGATGACCAGCCTCCAGGCTCAGGTGAACAAAGAAATCCTCGGCCTCGGCGAGCTCACCAGTTGCCGTCCGTGGATTGGCTCTCCATTTTGCCTGCTATCCTCCAGGCTATCGCAACCCGCGCACCATACGATTTTTTGCAGGTTTAGTTAGAGGGTGAATTCAAGCCCCAACTGGAGCGTTGAGTTGCACATGCCGGCTTTGCGCCTTCATTTCAACATTCGAGGTGCCTTTGGCACTCCTCATAAGCAGACTTCAGCCATGGCGAGCCGGGGATCAAAGGTTGGTCGTACCTTTCCCACTGCGCCTCGCGAAGATGGTCGGTACTGATTTCCGGTGCTGGGCGGCGCGCTTGTCGGTGACAGTTTTCAGCGACTCCTCGTCGGAAATGCCCCGCAGCTTGTGAAGCTGTTCCATTTTTGCCTCCTAGCCAAACATGCATCGACAGGGCCGTTGAAGGCTGACAACCAAGGCAATCTCATATTCGCGAATGCGTTTATGATGAGCCGCCCTGGAATGAACCGAACCGTCGTAGGTGTTCAAATTCACGCTTCGCTTGGTGGGCGCCCCGTGCTCCTTGGCAAACGTGGGGTCGAACTGACTGGGCCACTTCCGAGTTCAAGACTTGTCGGTCTTTCTAAACAAGCGTAGAGTATTGCGTCAGTTTCAATAAATTGTGGAAGTATAGAAAAAGAATTTAACAAATTTGGCCGGAAGGACATTGGCCTGGGGGAGGGGCAGCCGAGCGGTGTCGGCGGATGTGAACTCGAGGTTCTGGAGGCCGGCGATGGCGAAGACGATCAACAACGGCTTGGGCATTGGCCAGCCTGAGCCAGATCAGCCGTTCCTCGACATCACCGCCTACGGGGCCGGGCCGGATGACGCGCTTGCAGACGCGACCGAGAACGCCGCAATCACCCACCACGTGGCCATGGTGAACGGGATTGCCGTTCCCTATACCGCCATTGCCGGTCATCTCGTCACCGTCGATCCGTCGAGCTCGAAGCCCGCCGCAAAGTTCTTCTACGTGGCCTTCACGGCGGACGGTATGAATGCCACCACCCGTCCGGTGACATTCTTCTACAATGGCGGGCCTGGCTCGTCGTCGGTGTTCCTGCTGCTCGGCTCCTTCGCGCCCAGGCGCATCAGAACCAGCATGCCGGGCTTCACGCCGCCTCCGCCCTACGCCATGGAGGACAATCCCGACAGCCTGATCGACCGCAGCGACCTCGTCTACATAAACCCGGTGGGCACCGGCTATTCCGCGGCGATCGCACCGTTCAAGAACCGCGACTTCTGGGGCGTCGACCAGGACGCCGTCTCAATCAAGCAGTTCATCAAGCGTTATCTGAGCGCCTTCAACCGCTGGAACTCGCCGCGGTTTCTGTTCGGCGAATCCTACGGCACAACCCGCAGTTGCGTGCTTGCCTGGCTACTGCACGAGGATGGCATCGACCTCAACGGCATCACGCTGCAGTCCAGTGTGCTCGACTATCCCGCCAATTTCTCCAACGCGGCCGGACTGATGCCTACGTTTGCCGCCGACGCGTGGTTTCACAAGAAGACCGGCATCGAGCCGCAGCCGCCGGACCTCGCTTCATTCATGGAAACCGTAACGCAGTTCGCGCAGGGTCCCTACACCCAGGCGCTGCAGGCTTTTCCCAAGGCGGACTCTGCGGCTGTGGAGACGTTGAGGCGCTATCTAGGCCTTCCCGCCGGCATGCTCGACGCCTGGAGGCTGAATGTCGAGGCGGCCGACCGGCTCGGCCATTCCGCTTTCCTGATCGAACTGCTGCGCGACCAGGGCGTGGCGCTGGGCGCCTATGACGGGCGGGTGACGGGTATAGACACAGGGATCGCGGCCATCGTGTCGCCGGACGGCGGCATGAACGACCCCACCATGGTGGCGGTGAGCGGCGTCTACACCACCATGTGGAACAGCTATCTCAACAACGATCTGAAGTTTACCGCCACCTCGAACTTCGTCGACCTCAACGACCAGGCGTTCCAGTTCTGGGATTTCAGCCACACCGACCCGACGGGCGCGGTGCAGAAGCCTGACGGTCAGGGCAACCCGACGCTCTATACGGCGGGCGACCTCGCCGCCACCATGGCCGCCAATCCGAGCCTGCTGGTGCTCTCGGCAAACGGCTATTACGATTCGGTGACGCCCTTCTTCCAGACCCGGCTGACGCTGGACGCCATGCCGCTCGCGGACGTCAAGGTGCGCGGCAACCTGACCATCAGGAACTACCCTTCCGGCCACATGATCTATCTCGACGGCGGCTCGCGAACGGCCATGAAAGCCGACCTGGCAGTCATGTACGACCAGGCCGTCTCCGTGCGCCGTGCAAGCCTTCTTGCGAGGGCGGCTCTGATGCGCGAGGTGCCCAACGTCGTCCGGCCTTATTTCAAGTTGCCGGGCGGTGGCGCTGGCGCCTTTCGTCCAGCCGCCGCCGGCGCCGAACCATGGAGCGTGCCTGATCTGTGCAAGGCCTACTCGTGGCCGACAGGGCTCGTCGGTGGCGGTGTTATCGCCATCATCGAGCTCGGCGGCGGCTGGGTGCAGAAGGACATGGACACCTATTTCCGCTCGACCGGCCTGCCCGCGCCGACCATCATCGACGTACCGGTCGGCCCCGGCCGCAACGACCCGAACAAACATTCAGGCAACCAGGCCTCCGATCCCGACCGCGAGGTCGCGCTCGACATCCAAGTTGCCGCCGCTGCCTATTCCGTGGCTACAGGCGAAGCTGCGAGCATCCGCGTCTACTGGGCCGATGCCACCGACTGGAATGCGATGGCGACCGCCATCACTGCCGCCGCGGCCGACGGCTGCGATGTCTGCTCGATCTCGTGGGGTTCCGACGAGGCCAACTGGAGGGCGGCGGCCACGGCGTCCGGCGTCGACTACCCGGGCAGGCTGAATGCGGCGGCCGAGGCGGCGGCCAAGGCGGGCATGATCGTCTTCGCCGCATCGGGCGACAATGATTCCTCAGACGGCGGCGCGGACCCGGCCAATGTCGATCTGCCTTCTTCGAGCCCATTCTCCGTGGGTTGCGGCGGCACCATGAAGCCGCACGGCGCCAATGCGGAGGAAACCGTCTGGAACGACGACCCCGGCAACCCGAGAGGTTCCGGCACCGGTGGTGGCTTCTCGGAACTGTTCCAGCCCATGCCGGCCTGGCAGGCCGGGGCGCCGCACGGGCCGGGCCGCATGGTGCCCGACGTCTCCGCCAATGCCGATCCCTATACGGGCTACAATGTCTTCGTGCACGGCCAGCAGGAGGTGATTGGCGGCACCAGCGCCGTGGCGCCGCTTTATGCCGGGCTGTTCGCGGCCTTCGGGCGCAAACTCGGCATGGTGACGCCGAAGCTCTGGCTCAACCAGACCTGCTTCAACGACATCACCAAGGGCGACAACGGCTACTACCGCGCCCGCATCGGCCCAGACCCGTGCACCGGCATTGGCACTCCCATTGCAAACAAACTGGCCAGACTGTTCGAGGCGTCGAACAAACCCTTGGCCCCAACAGCGCACGCGGTGCGCGGCCGACACCGAAATCCAACGAGGGCTATTTGAACCAGCAATCATCTCGAGAGCCGGCGCGACCCTCAAGCCTTTTCAGTGGTTGATTTCCTCACTTGCCGAGTGACCAGACCGTAGTTCGGGAGAGCGGGCTCAGCGGTTACCTGCTGAGCCGCTTGTGAAAGCTCGCCTCGACGACTTCGACGGCCTGCGCCGCGTCACCTTCAACGCCGTCGTCGCCCTTGAGCCGCGCTGCCACTGCGCGCCGCGCGGTCGTGCTTGGCGCCAGTTTCATCGGGCTCGAGGTAGCCGCGGCTCTGCTTTCGCCCTTATGTCGGTCATTCGTACGGTCCAAATTGTTTCCCAAAAGCGGACATCTCCGGTGTCAATAGTCGCGCTGTTCGAATCTCTTGTGGCGAGCCTGTGGCGCCTGCGGAAACTCATCGTTCCGATGCTGGGGCGCTTCGTTGCAACCGATCGCGGATTCGCGAAGGCGCGCCGGACGTTGTCCGGCCGCCAAGTGGGGCCGTGGTAAGCCAGCTAACATTGGCGACGATAGAACGTGATCCGAGAGCGCGATTGCCACGGCGTAGCTCATGATGGCACCGCCATCGGCCCTTAACGCATCCCAAGCTCGACCAAACGGATGCCGCTGTCCACTGCTCCAACCCTAACCAGAATGTGCCTGCGCCGACGCGATCACCACCGCGGTTCCATGTCGACTGAGGAGTAGACGAGTATGCGAATTGCGCCGCTCGCCAGGAAGTCGAACCCAAGCGTATAGGTGAATGTGTGGCTAAGAAAGGCGGCCGACCGCAGTGGTCAGTCCCACGCGCCGCTCACCGAGATGGTGCAAGGCCAAAAGATCATGTCCGATGAAGGCAACGTAGGACCTGGCTTGAGGAGCACGGCACTGGCGAGGTTTACCGGCGCCGCGCCGGAGATCGTTGCCTGTACGTCCGACCATGCGATCATTTTGAGGCTGGAGTTACAGCGCGGCGATAGCCAGGGCAACGATAAGCAGGGTGGCCACCACCGCGAGACTTGTCCAAACGCTGCGCGCTTCAATTTTGCCGAGGGCCTCAACGGTGGATTGCCAATCGCTTGATGGGTTCGCCCGGGCGCGCGCATTGTCGAAATCCGTCTTTCGTTCAAGCGTCCATCGTTCGTTTCGATCGCACTCGGTCATGATCGGGGGGCACCGTCTTGAGCCGCGACTTTCTTGATGGCAGCGTGCTGTCCAAACACACCTTGCTTGCGAGCTCGCCTCCACTCGGTGAGAGCGAAGCCCACAAGCAGCCAAAAGCAGCCAACGAGGTTGCCGGCGAGAACGTCGGATAGGTAGTGGACCGATAAGAAGACGCGACTTACGTCGATCGCGAGGATCAGCACAGCCGTCCAGAAGACGATCTCGAACCGTTTGCGGAGAGACTGCAGATCGCGAGCGAACGCATAGGCCAGGAAGCCGAACAGCGCCGTAATGGCGGTGGCGTGACCGCTTGGAAAGGACGATGAAGTCTCGACGACCCCCTGGATAAACTCAGGCCTGGGGCGCGCAACTATCTGTTTACCCAACCAAGTTGTCGCCTGCGCACTGACCAGCACTACCCACAAAGGGACAATGAAGGCGGAACGCAGCGTAATTGACAGAATTGCTGTCAACACAATCGCGATGGTGATGATGACTGGTCCATCACCGAGCATGGTCACCCAGCGAAACACATCGATCAGTGGCGAGATACGCCAGGGTGTAAGTGCGGTATTGACCGTTTGATCGAAGCGCACGACGCCGTCGCTTTCAAGCACGCCTTCGACCAATCCGCCGAAGATAGCCGCGATATAGAGCGCGGCAAGTACAGTCAGCGTCAAAGGCAAGCCCAAGAAGACGCGCGGATCGAGCCGGCGGGCGAGATATCCATACAGACGCGGACGTTTTGCACGCAGCCAAGCTTTAATGCGTCGAGACAACCTGGAGACGGTGGAACGATCGGCTTCAATAATCCGAGCAGCCGCGTTCGCCAGGGCATCGATAGAGCGCAAGGCAACGAGGTAGGCCATTGCGAGGGCCGCCATCACGAGCGACACAATGATGGTCAGATCTTCCGTCAAAGGCATCGTCATTGTTCTCCGCTACGCTCATATGCGACCGCTGAAGGAAGGGACGGAGACATCACCTGGCCAGGTCCGCCCGCGATGACAGGTTTGGCGAGGAAGTCGCCGATCGAGGCTCCAACCAGACGGATCAGGACATAGGCGATCAAGAACGCCAGGGTCAGGCTGATGGTGGGCATATCGTTCTTCTGGTGTCGGCTTCGGTACCTGCTGTACCGGGGCGCTTGCTCCGTGGCCGAGCGGATCAAGCAAGCGGTACCACGAGACACTTAGGAGGGAGTGAGCTTGCCCGACTTGATTGTTGCCGTGGCACTGATTGACGGCGTTTGTTGTCGTGTCCCACAAAAAAGCGCGACCAGTCTCCTGGCCGCGCCGGGTCAAGTCATTCTCCTTGGTTTGATCAGCCTTCGTCGTTTTCGTCGCCGTCGTTCGCGACGGTTTTCACGACCTGCCCGGTCTGACCGTCGACGAGAACTTCCTGTCGTTCCATGCCTTTCTGGATGGTGATTTCGAAGTGCGCGTTGCCGTCCCTGTTCCTTATGTCGGTTTCGACAGCTTTCCCGCCGGTTTCCTTCTCGGCGGCGGCGATGGCTTCGGCTATCGAAATCTTGGCCGAGGACATGATCTGCGCCTTGTCGGACGCATTCTCTTCGGCGGCAGCGGGACCTGCGATGAGCGAGAAGGCGATGGCCGTCGCAGCAGCAAGTTTCGATCCATTCCATGTGTTCATCATAATTCTCCTTGCGAAAGCTAAGTCGGGGTCGCTGACGGTCGCGGCAAACAATGCCGCGACCGGTCGATCTGCAGATTCCGGCTTGAGACCGCCGCCCCCAAGTATTGCGCGGCGGGAAAGCCGTCTGCCCGCGATCGACCAGCGAAGGCCTATTGATTCAGACTTAGGGGTAAGTGAGCGCGATTTCGCCGAGCTCGTGGCCGACGCGCGCGATCAGCCCCCGTCGCCACCGCGTTCGGGATTTCGATCGAGAGACTGTGACGCTCGCAGCGGCACCCTGGCGTTCTGCGGCGGGGCAGCTATTCGCCGCGCGGCGAAGAACAGCGCTATAGTGCTAGAGACCTAGGAATGAGCGGGACCCGCTTCGCTCGTCTTTTTGCTGACACGCACAACCAGTCCGTTGGTATCTTTCCGGTTTGCGATGTCGACGGACAGAGCATGACGCCTTGCGACAGCCGCAGCGATCGAAAGACCAAGCCCGCTGCCATCGACATCGGGCGGGGCGGCGCGAAAAAAGCGGTCGAACAGCCGGGGGATGTCGGCTTCGGCCACACCGCAGCCTGTATCGGCCACTTCTACCGAAAAACCAGAAGCCGTGCGGATCACGGACACATCGACCGAACCACCAGGAGATGTGTAGCGGATCGCATTGTCGATCAAATTGCCGAACAGCAATGCAAGTTCGGCGCGTGAGCCCGATATTGTCGTTGGGTCGGCTTTGACCATACCGAGATCGATCACCTTTTCCTCGGCGAAGGGGATGAAGTCCGCGACACATTGCGTGATGAACGCGGAAAGGTCGATCATTTCCCAAGTCTGGGCGCCGGACGCGTCTTCGGTGCGGGCAAGGCGCAGCAACTGCTCAACCAGTTTCCGGGCGCGGTCCAGCCCGGAATGAAGTTCGCCGATCGCTGCCATTTGGTGTGTCGTCGTGCTCAAATTGTCGAGCTGAATCTGCAAGGCCGCCAGTGGCGTGCGCAGTTCGTGCGCGGCATCCGCGACGAAGCGCTTCTGTTTGTCGAGCGCATCCTGCAGGCGCCCGGTCAGCACATTCATTCCTTGGACAAGCGGCAGAACCTCAGCCGGCACCTCGGCGGCCGGCACGGGATCACGACTGTCGAGGCTACGTTTGGCAATGGCTTCTGCGAGTTGTTGCAGACGTCCCGTCAACCGCCCGAGCAACCAACTGAACAACAGCCACGTCAACGGCATGAGAATGAGGATCGGCACGCCGGCCTGGAGCCCGGCAAGTTCCGCCATTTCCTGCCGCACCCTGACGCGTTGAGCGACTTGCACCGACCGCTGGGCATCGCGCGCGAGATAGACGCGCCAGGCTTCCCCCCGGGCCTCGATGGTGGCATATCCAGGACGGTCGATACGCGGGATCTCCGGAACGAACGGGGTTTTACGGACCAATTCCCCCGCGAGCGACCAAATCTCGATGACGAATTCGTCTTCTCGATCATGAGAGCCAGGTGAGGCCGTCGTGTCCGAAATGCCTTCGCCAGCATTCAGCGCGATCTGACGCAACTGGCCGTCGAGAAAATCGTCGGCCTCACGGCGGGCCATTTCGTAAGACACGGCGAATGCGATCAGGCCGACCCCAGTCAGCAGGATGGAAATCCAAATGAGCGCCGAGCGTCGCAGCGATGTCATGATCGGCTCTTTGGCACCATCCAGCCGGCGCCGCGCACATTGCGGATAATGTTCCTATCGAATTTCTTGCGAATGGAATGAATGAGAACGTCGACTGCGTTGCTCTCGACCTCTTCGCCCCAGCCGTAAATCCGTTCCTCGATTTGTGAACGCGACAAGATCGCGCCAGGCCGCTCCACAAGAGCGTTCATTAGCGCGAACTCCCGCGCCGGCAACATGATGGTTGCTCCGAGATAGCTCACTTCATGGCTGGCAATATCGAGCGTCGTTTCGCCGGCGACCAGCAACGACTGCGCCGCGCCGTTGTGACGTCGCAGGACCGCCCGCATTCGCGCTAGCAACTCGCGTGTCTCAAATGGTTTTACGATGTAGTCGTCGGCACCTACATCAAGACCGGCGACACGATCATCCAACCCGTCTCGCGCCGTAATGATCAGAACAGGCGTATGGATTCCGGCACGTCGGGCTGATTTCAGAACGTCGATGCCAGAATGACCAGGGAGACTAAGATCGAGAAGCACAAGCGTGTAACCGCCGCAGGCCAGTGCTTCGGAACCGTCTGGACCGGTGCGCACCCAGTCGACACTCATGCCTTGACGGGCCAGAGCCGTCGACAGGCCGGCCCCGATCATCCTGTCATCTTCGATCAATAGGACGCGCATCCAATTTCCCCATTTGAATATGGCGTCCTATTCCCAATTCGGGCATTGTTGCGCGGGGTGAGGTGCCAGCATCTCGGCCTGAGAAGTTGGACGCCGCCCTCGTAGAGCCGGACAGGCAGGGCCGACACCCGCTCGTCGCATGTCGCCAAAGCTGTCAGTTCCCACGTTCCAACAGCCATTGCGCGATGGTGGCCGAACTGCTGCGGACCGCCGCATTGGGAACCGGATTGCGAGCGAGGAGCGTGATGCCGCCTGAGGTGCCCTGCATCTTGATGGCGGCAATCATGTCGATTCCTTCAACTGTTAAGTCATCGACGCAGCTCTGGATCACCCGAATTAGCCGCAAATTAGGCCCCGAGCACTCCAACCTACGTCTCCTCAAGGATTTTGCTGGCGGGGCCTTGTGGTCGATTGATACGGGTTAGTCCCAGTCCACGAAACACAGGATCAGTGGCTTGAACGGGGTACCGGTGAATAGGCCAGTGATCGGCGAATCTGCCGGTTTCCAAGGCGCTCACGCCACTGGAAGACGATTCGAGATCAGCCTGCACCCCGACCTCTTGTCCGTTCTACCCGGCCTATGTGCGGATTCATAGACGCATCCGCGGCAGAAGAAGAACTCGGCCCTGATGACAACGGCGAGTTGGAACAGATCAGATGATGCTCTCAGCCATTCAAAGCCATGTAGGACAGGCCGGACCGCGCGGCGACCGCTACGGCCATCTCGTCGTCATGTGCAATTGAACCGACGATAGCCGCCGGCTAGATAGGGTCTCCTGGGTGACCCCGCAATACGGCGAGGTCCGCGAGCCCTATACATCGCGGCAATTCATGCACGATGTGGCGCCCCGCTCCGCTGGCGGCGCGCCCCCTTTTCGCGCGTGGCGATGGAGGCGCTGTCCGACGGCAGAAGATCCTGTTCGTCCCCGCTTGAATGCGACGGCAGCCGGGCGGCGCGAGGGCGGCAGTGCCCGATCCACGGCAGCCTCGATCGCAGGCGGGTGCTTTCCGGCCGGCCGCGCAAGGCGTTACCGGCTCAACTCGAGCACGGCATCAGCTCGTCGTCCTCGTCCAATCCCTGCTCGACGAAATCGAAACTGGCATAAAGGGACATGCCGCCTCGTTCTCCGGTTGTAGCAGATCGAAACGCAGCGGATGTGGCTAAGGCGCGCCATCTCCTGCAGCGCCTAGGCGACCGCGGCGCGGCCAAGGTCTTTGCCTTGTTAGCGGCGATCGATCATGAAACGATAGATGATCGCCTCGTAATCCTGCCATACCTCGGCCAAAGACCCGGTATTGGAGGCGACGAACCCTTGTTGCTTGGGCGACAGTTCGAGCGCCAGTATCACCGCCCGGTTGCCTTTGCCGATCGCCGAATTGGCTGTGAACTCTTCTTGAAATGGCTCCTTTGTCGCGCGTTTCGCTCCTGTAGAAACGGATCTGGTTGCAGAGGGCGGACATTGGCCGAGTTTGATTTCATTGTCGTTGGCGCTGGCTCGGCGGGCTGTGTGCTTGCCAATCGTTTGACCCGGTCGGGTAAATATCGAGTCCTGTTGCTTGAGGCCGGCGGTAGCGATCGCCGCTTCATGATCCGCATGCCCATCGGCTATGGCCACAGTTTCTATAATCCCAAGGTGAACTGGAAATTCGAGACCGGGCCGCAGGAAGCGCTTGCCGGGCGCCGCAGCTATTGGCCACGCGGCAAGGTGCTCGGCGGGTCGTCCTCCATCAACGCCATGGTCTTTGTGCGCGGCCAGCGGCACGACTTTGACGATTGGAAACAAGCCGGCAATCCCGGTTGGGGCTGGGATGATGTCCTGCCCTTCTTCAGGTCGATAGAGACCTTCGAGCGGGGTGGCGACATCATGCGGGGCGGCAATGGCGAGTTGCATGTCACCGACATGGCTCCTTCGGTGCACCCCCTGTGCCGGGACTGGCTGCTGGCTGCCGAGCAGGCCGGTTTTCGCAAAACGCCTGACTATAATAGCGAGCAGCAGGAAGGAGTTTCAGTCTATCAGATCAGTACGAAAAAGGGATTTCGCGCTTCTTCCTCAACAGCCTTTCTGCACCCTGTCACGGGCCGTCCGAACCTGAAGGTCGTCACTGGTGCATTCGCGACCCGGATCCTTTTCGACGGCTCCCGTGCGGTCGGCGTCGAGTATGAAATCAATGGGGTGCGCCAGATCGCGAACGCCAGGCGGGAAATCATCCTGTCCGCCGGAGCGGTGCATTCACCGGTTCTGCTGCAGCATTCGGGTGTTGGTCCCGGCGCTCTGCTGCAGAGGTTCGGCAAGCTCTTGGTGAAGGACATGCCGGGGGTAGGTCGGAACCTGCAGGACCATCTGGGTATCGACTATCTTTACCACTCGCGCGTGGGCACGCTCAATTCGCAACTGCGTCCCTGGTGGGGACGGCTCCTGCTCGGCGCCCGCTACGTCTTGTTTCGCAATGGGCCGCTGTCGCTGAGCGTCAACCAGGCCGGCGGCTTCGTCAAATCCAGCACCGGGCTCGATCGGGTCGATACCCAGCTCTATTTCTCGCCGGTCAGCTACAGCAAGCCGACGCCCGGTGTGCGGCGGCTCACATTGCCTGATCCGTTTCCCGGTTTCTTCATCGGCATTCAGCCCTGCCGGCCGGCGAGCCGCGGCTCGATCGAGATTGAATCGCCCGATGTCAAGGCCGGCCCGGTCATCGAGCCGAATTACCTTTCGGCGCCGGGGGATATGGAGCAGATGCTTGCCGGCGTCCGGCTGATACGCCGGATCGCCGAGGCGCCCGCCATGCGTGCTGTCATCGTCGAGGAGATGAAGCCCGGCATGGCGACGCAAGACGAGGACGCGTTGATCGCGGATATCCGCGCCCGGTCCGGCAGTGTGTTTCATGCTTCGTGCACCTGCCGCATGGGCCCTGATGACGGGCGCAATGTGGTCGACGCGCGGCTGCGCGTGCATGGCCTGCAAGGGCTGCGCGTCGTCGACGCCTCGGTTTTCCCGAACGTGACATCCGGCAATATCAACGCGCCGACCATCATGGTGGCGGAAAAAGGCGCAGCGATGATCCTCGAGGACGCTCGCTGATCGCTGGCTAGCCCCAGTTTTTCTCCAGAACGGAAGCGAGCGTCTCCACGCCCTTGCGAATGGTGCGCTGATCGATCGCGGCGACACCCAGCACAAGCCCTTTGTCGACGTTTGATCTTTCGATGCAGAACCGCCCGATTGGCGAAACGGCCAGCCCGGCGGCGTCAGCGTCGGCGCAGACCTTGTCTTCGTTCATCGTGGGCGAACCAAAAGTGCCGACGAGATGAAAACCGGCGACCGAGTTGCGCACGTCGAGCAGGCCCGACAGATGCTTGCCCGCCGCTTCGTGGAAGGCGGCGTGCCGTCCGGCATAGATGTCGCGCATGCGGCGCAGATGCGTGGCGAAATGGCCGTCCTCGATGAAGGCGGCGAGAACGGCCTGGATGCTCGAAGGAACGCCCTGCAGGAAGGCGCCGGAAATGCGCTGGAAGGTCGAGACGAGTGGCTTCGGTGCGATGTAGAATCCCAGCCGCAGCGCTGGGAACATGGTCTTCGCGAATGTACCGACATAGATGACGCGTTCGGCTGTATCTGCGCTCTTCAGGGTCGGCAATGGTCGTCCGTCGTAGCGGAACTCACCATCGTAGTCATCCTCGATGATCCAGGCGCCCCCCTCGTTGGCGGCGGTCAGCAATTCACCGCGCCGTCGAAGGCTCATCTCGACGCCCATCGGATGCTGGTGCGACGGCGTCACGAAGGCGAGGCGAAAATCCGGCGCCAGGCGAAGCCCGGCCTCGACTGATATGCCTTCCCGGTCGACCGGTACCGGCACCATACGGGCTCCGCAGGCAATCAGGCTGTTGCGCGCGCCGATGGCGCCTGGATTCTCGAACCATACCGGATCGCCGGGATTGAGGAGCACGCGGCCGATGAGGTCAAACGCTTGCTGGGCGCCATTCACGATGAAGATCTGCTCAGTGTCGCAGGACACGCCGCGATTTGCGCGAAGGTGCTCGGCAATCGCCGCGCGGAGCCGGGGATGACCGTGGGCGTCGGAATAACCCATGACCTGATCGCGTGGCTCACGCCAGTGCTTGGCGGTTAGCCGCGCCCAGATCGCCAGCGGAAAGGCGTCGTAGTCAGGCAGGCCGGTGATGAAGGCGCGCGGCTTGTGCGGATGGGACAACCGCTGGAAAAAGCGCGGTGAGGCGTCGGCGATGATATCGGCAAGCCTTGTCGATGGGGGTGCTGACGGCGGCGGTACCGTCAGCGACCGCTCGGGTTTGCTGGTTTCAGCGAGGTTCGAGACATAGGAACCCGAGCCGGTTCGCGAGACGATGAGGCCTTCGGCCGTCAGGCGCTCGAACACGGACAATGCCGTGGTGCGCGAAATATCAAGTTCCTTGGCGAGTGTGCGGCTCGAAGGCAGCCGCTTGCCGCTCGGCAAGGCGCCCGAGGTGATCAACTGCCGCACGGCGGCGTAGACCTGCGTGGTGATCGACTTGTCGAGCGAACGGTCGACGGCGATCGCGAATAGCAACTCACCGGCGGACCGTTTCACCATCTGACCATCGCCTCGGTTTGAGAGCCGCCATTTACATCCGTCGGGGATAACCGGCTTTCGGATTTTTCGAAAGTGGACCTTACCGGGGATGTCATTGCGATTTCATAGTTCCAGACGATACCAGCACGTTTTCCGAGGTCCGACTTGAAGATCAAACGCATCGAGACGTTCACCACGCAATATGTCGGCTTCGTTCGCATAACGGATGAAGAAGGCAGGCAGGGCACCGGCCAGGTGTCGACCTACAATTCCGACATCACGTCGAGCGTGTTGCACAGGCAGGTCGCGCCCTATGTGCTTGGCGTGCCGTTCGACGATATCGATGTGCTGACCGATCGGGTCATCGAGCGCGAGCACAAATTCCCCGGCTCCTACATGAAGCGGGCGCTGGGCGGCCTGGACACCGCCATCTGGGATTTGCGCGGCAAGCTGGCAGGCCAGCCGGTCGTCTCCCTGCTTGGCGGCACGCCCGGCAAATTGCGGGCCTACGCCTCGTCCATGAAGCGCGATATCACGCCGGCCGCCGAGGCTGAGCGTTTCAGGCGGCTGCAAGGCCAGTTCGGCTTCGACGCCTTCAAATTCCGCGTCGCTGCCGAATACGGTCATGACGTCGACGAATGGCCGGGACGGACCGAGGACATTATTCCAACCATCCGCAAGGCGCTGGGCGACAAGGCGGCACTTCTCGTCGACGCCAATAGCGGCTTTTCGCCCCGGCGCGCGATCGAAGTCGGCGCCCTGTTGAAGGACAATGGCATCGAGCATTTCGAGGAGCCGTGCCTCTACTGGGAACTCGAGCAGACCAAAGAGGTCACGGATGCGCTCGACATTGCCGTGACCGGCGGCGAACAGGACTGCGAGATCCAGACCTGGCGCCGCATGATCGAGATGCGCGCCGTCGACATCGTGCAGCCGGACATACTCTATCTCGGCGGCATCAGCCGCACCCTACGTGTATGCGCCATGGCGAGGGCCGCAGGCCTACCAGTGACACCGCATAGTGCAAATCTGGGGCTGGTGACGCTGTTCACCATGCATCTCCTGCGCGCTATCGAGGGCGCCGGCAAATATCTTGAGTTCTCGATCGAGGGGCCCGATTACTATCCCTGGCAGGAAGGGCTGTTCGTCAAATCGCCCTATACGGTGGAAAACGGCATGGTCGCCGTTTCGGACGAACCGGGATGGGGCATCGAGGTCGATCCCGAATGGCTTGCCAAATCGAGCTATCAGATGAGCGAGGCCGCGTGATGGCCACCTTGCCCGCGACGAACAGCCCAGCTTCGGGTCTCCTGCCATCGCGCCATTTCATCGATGGCGAATGGCGGGCGTCGCATTCGAGGGCGACGATGCCGACATTCGATCCCGGCCGCGCCGAGATCCATGCGGAATTCGCCGCCGGCGGCGCCGACGATGTGATTGATGCCGTCGCCAGCGCCAAGCAGGCGGGGCAGGGCGAATGGCGCAAGCTGTCACCCACTGGGCGGGGGCGTATCCTGGCGAAAGCCGCCGCCCTGATCCGCGAGAATGCCGAACGTCTGGCCGTGGCGGAGGTCCTCGACAGTGGCAAGACGCTTGCCGAGGCGCGTGGCGACGTCCGGGGCTCCGCCCGAGCCTTCGACTATTATGCCGGGGCCGCCGACAAGCATGAGGGCAAGGCCTACCCGCTTGGCCCGGACTACACGTCCTATTCGATCGAGGAGCCGGTTGGCGTCACCGCGCATATCGTGCCGTGGAACTATCCGCTATCGACCGCCTGCCGCTCGGTCGCGCCGGCGCTCGCCGCTGGTTGTACGGCTGTCGTCAAGCCGGCCGAACAGACGCCGATGACGGCGCTGCTTCTGGCGGAGATCCTGGTTCAGGCCGGCCTGCCGCCTGGCGTCTGCAATGTCGTGACCGGAACCGGCGCCGCTGCGGGCGCGCCGCTGGTGTCCCACCCCGATGTCCGGCATGTGACTTTCACGGGGTCCACGGCGACGGGCATCCATGTGATGAAGATGGCAGCCCAGAACGTCGCCTCCGTGACGCTCGAACTGGGCGGCAAATCACCCAACATCGTGTTGGCCGACGCCGATCTCGGTGTGGCGCTCGACAATGTCGTCGGCGCGATTTTCGAGAATGCCGGCCAGATCTGCTCCGCCGGTTCGCGTCTGGTGATCGAACGCTCCATCCACGCCGAGTTCATCGAGAAACTCGTCGCCCGTGCCCGCGCCCTGCGCATCGGCCATGGTCTGTCGGAAGGCGTCAATTTCGGCGCGATCAATTCGGCCGAGCATCTGCGCAAGGTGTCCTCTTATGTGGTGGACGCCAAGGCGCGCGGCGTCGAAGTCACCGTTGGCGGCAACGTCACAACCGATCCCGCTACCGGTAAAGGTTGGTTCTTCGAACCGACCGTCCTCGATCGCGTCAGGTGGGACGATCCGGTCGTGCAGGAAGAGATTTTCGGACCGGTGCTTGCCGTCCAGGTCGTCGACAGCGCGGAGGAGGCGATCGCCGCGGCAAACTGCACCGACTTCGCCCTGGTCGCTGGTCTTTTCACCCGCGATCTTTCGAAGGCGCATCGTATCGCCAGGGATGTCGATGCCGGCCAGGTCTATGTGAACGAATATTTTGCCGGCGGCATCGAGACACCCTTCGGCGGCAACCGCCGTTCCGGCATCGGCCGGGAAAAGGGGCTTATCGCCGTTGCCAGCTATTGCAAGACCAAGGCAGTGACGATCCGCCTCTGATGAAAGCTCTTGCCCAAGCGGTATGATCTTTCATCGAAAGTGGACCTTTTTCACCAGGACCGCCCCTCGCATGGTTGTCTGGAAATAATGAGCCTGATCGAAATCAGAAGCGGGCCAACAATGGGAGAAATCAATGATTTTGAGGAAACTGGCGGCAGGGTTGATCGGCGCCGCGGCGCTGATGACGATCTCGGGCGCGGCCCATGCCGAGAAGCTGCGGCTTTTGACCTGGGGTGGCTATGCACCTGACAATGTCGTGCAGCTTTTCGAGAAGGAAAACCCCGATATCAACGTCGAGGTGACACTCTCCAACAATGAAGAAATCATCGCCAAGCTGCGCGCCACCGGCGGTGCTGGTTTCGACCTCGCGCAGCCGAGCCACGACCGCATCCTCGCCGCGCAGAAGGAATACGACATCTACAAGCCGATGGATCTGACGAAGATCAATACGGCGACGATGCAGGACAACCTTCTCGAAGCGGTCAAGGCCAATACCACCATCGACGGCAAGGTCTACGCCGTGCCGCATCAGTGGGGCACGTCCGGCCTGATTGCCGACATCAGCAAGGCGCCGAACGTCAAGGGCTGGGGCGATCTGTGCGATCCGCAATACAAGGGCCGCACCTCGATGCGCCTGAAGCGCACCATCCTGCTCGGCACCGCCTTCTCCCTGGGCAAGGACCCGTTCGCGCTCTATGCCGACAAGGCAGGCTACCAGAAGATGCTCGATGAGGTGACCGACAAGCTGATCGCCTGCAAGAGCAATGTGAAGACCTACTGGAACGGCGGCGATGATCTCTCCACTCTGTTGCTCTCGGGCGAGGTGATCGCGTCCGAAACCTGGGATTCGACGGCCTTCAAGCTGTACGGGCAGAACAAGAACTTGGTCTACGTCCCGCCGGCTACCGGCGCATTGGCCTGGATCGACACGTTTGCCATTCCGCGCAAGGGTAAGGCTGACGATGCCGCCTATAAATGGATCAACTTTGTGCTGCGTCCCGACATCGTCAAGCTGATGTCGGACTCCACCGGCGCCATCTCGGCGGTCAAGGGCGGCGTCGATCTGCTGCCGGACGACAAGAAGGCGGCGGTCAAAGTCGCGTTCGACGACAAGGCCATGGCCAATCTGAAATTCTTCGCCAATATCCCGCCGGGCCTGGAAGATATGGAAGGCAAGGCGCTGGAGCGTATCAAGGCCGCGACTTCGAACTGATCCAATCAACTGCCGGTCCGCGATGTTATCCCTGCGGACCGGCAGCATCGGCTTTCTTGGCGAACCCCTTATGCATGATCTTCAGTGCCAGGACCTTATCAAGCGGTTTGGTCCCTTTGTTGCGGTCAACGGCGTTTCCTTCGACGTGCCGCGCGGTTCATTCTTCTCGATCCTCGGCCCGTCGGGCTGCGGCAAGACGACCTTGATGCGCATGATAGCCGGCTTCGAGTCGCCTTCCAGCGGCGACATCCGCATCAAGGGCGCCTCGGTCGTCTCGACACCGCCCAACAAGCGCAGCGTCAAGATGGTGTTCCAGCACCTGGCCCTGTTCCCGATGATGAATGTCGGCGAGAACATCGCCTATGGCCTGCGCTGCCGGGGTGAAAGCAAGGCCGATATCGGCCGCAAGGTGGCCGCCGTTCTTGATCGCGTCGGCCTGCCAGGTGTCGCCGGAAAACAGGTGTCGCAATTGTCCGGGGGCCAGAAGCAACGCATCGCCATCGCGCGCTGCATGGTGCTCGAGCCGGACGTCCTGCTGCTCGACGAACCCCTCGGCGCTCTTGATCTGAAGTTGCGCGAACGCATGAAGATCGAGCTGAAGCTCCTGCAGCATCAGTTCGGCACCACTTTCCTCTACATCACGCACGACCAGTCCGAAGCGCTGGTCATGTCCGACAACGTCGCCGTCATGAATGCCGGCCGTTTCGAGCAGATCGGTTCACCGCAGGAGCTCTACAACAATCCCAGGACCGGTTTCGTTGCCGGCTTCGTCGGCGACAGCAACCGATGGCAGGGTCGTGTGACCGCCGTCGAGAGGGGCGAGGCGCGCGTGGAACTCCAAAGTGGCGGGGTAGTCATCGCCGCGGTCGGGGATGGCAATGTGAGGGCGGGGGCCAATGTCGAGGTCTTCGTGCGGCCAGAAGTGATTTCGCTCGGCGCGACCAAGGACGCCAACGTCATGACCGGTACGGTCGACAGCTTGCTGTTCAACGGCGCCAGCAGCCGCGTCCTGGTGCGGATCGGCGGCGGCAATCTGGTAGAGGTCGGCCACGTCGCGACGGAGGGGGCATCCGCCATCAAGCCCGGCGACAGCACCGAGATCTCCTGGGCGCGCAAGCATGCCCTGTGCTTTGTCGTGGCGGGATAGATCATGGCCCGCTCCGACGCCGGCAAACTGTCGCTGATCCTGCTGTTCACGCCCTTTGCCTTATGGCTGGTCTTGCTGATCCTGCTGCCGCAGATCGGCATCGGCTATCTGTCGCTGCGCGAGAAACTGGGGCCTGGCGAGTACACGTTCGGTTTTGCCAACTACGTCGATTTCATCCGCGAACCCATCTACTGGAACACGCTGCTGCGCACGGCGTGGATGTCGATCCTGGTGACGATCCTTGCGCTCTTCGTTGGCTTTCCGGTCGCCTACTACATCGCCAAGATCGCCCGCCAGCGTTCGCGCGCCGCGCTGTTCCTGATGTGTCTCATCCCGCTCTGGGTCAGCGATCTCGTCCGCGCCTTCGGCTGGATCGTGCTGCTGCGCGAAACCGGCTTGATCTCGGGTTTTCTGCAGTGGATCGGGCTGATCAATGGCCCTGTCGAACTCTTGTACAGTGACCTGACAGTGGTGATCGGCCTCGTCTACACCGTCGTGCTGTTCATGATCGTGCCGCTTGTCTCGACGCTCGACGGCATGGACGATGCGATGATCGAGGCGGGCTACAATCTGGGTGGCAGTCGTTTCACGGTGTTCCGGCGCATCGTCGTTCCCTATGCAATGCCCGGCATCGTTGCCGGCTGCATCATCGTCTTCATGCTCACCGCTGGCAGCTACCTGACGCCGATCCTGCTCGGCGGCAAGAACAGCATGTGGTTCACCGAGCAGATCTATGAACAGTTCGTCACCCGCTACAATTGGGAGTCGGGCGCCACCTTCGGCGTGCTGCTGCTGGCCTTCACCTCGCTCGTGGTTTGGCTCGGTCTGCGTCTCACCGGCCAGAGTCTGGCCTCCACCGTGGCGAAGGACTAGCCATGAACGTCGCCGCTCCGCAGTCGACCTTCCTTCGCATGGTTTACGGCTGCTATATGCTTGCCTTCTTCCTCTACCTTGCCGCACCGCTCGTGGCAGCGGGGGTATTCGCCTTCAACGATTCGCTGTTTCCGGCGCTGCCCTGGAAGGGCTTCACGCTCGATTGGTTTTTCGGCACCACCGAACCCAAGCTTGGCATGTTCAACGATCGGCGCTTGATGGAGGGCCTGTGGAACTCCCTCTATATCGGCATCATCGTCTCGATACTTTCCGTGGCGGCCGGCACCTGCAATGCGTTCCTGTTCGAGCGCAAGCATTTCCCCGGTAAGAGCCTGCTCTACGTGCTGATGATCGTGCCGCTGGTCATTCCCGGCGTCATCCTTGGCATTTCGATCCTGGTCTTTGCCAGCGCGATCGCGAACGGCGTGGAAGACTCGACAGGCTGGGACATGGATTTCCTGCGGCCCGGCACTCTCCTTGTCGTGCTTGGGCAGTTCTCCTTCCTGGTGACCATTACCTCGTTGGTGATCGCGGCGCGCTTGCGCAAGTTCGACGTGGCGCTGGAGGAAGCCGCCTTGAATCTTGGCGCGTCGCGTGTGCGCGTGCTGGCGACGGTGACGCTGCCCTATCTGCTGCCGGCACTATTCTCCGCCTTCGTGGTGGCGTTCCTGGTGTCGTTCGAGAACTTCAACACGACACTCATGCTTGTGGGATCCGACTCGCCACTGACGATCACCATGTATGATCGCATGGTGAAGGCCGGTTCGACGCCGGTGCTGAATGCCGTGTCGCTTTTCCTGATGATTGTCTCGGGCCTGCTGGCTTTGCTCAGTGTTGTCGCCCAGCGGGGTAAGGAACCGGCCAGTTCCTGAACAGGACCGGAGCAGGCCTTCTTTCTCGGCGCCGCGGACCTTGCTTCGAAGCGTGCCTGATGAGCGGTCCGCCGCCAGCACTTCACGATGGCTCGTGCTTCGAACAAGGCCGGATGGAATGACGGGGTAGGTCGTTTCCGGCCACGGGCAGTTCTAGGCCGGATTCATGGCTGTGGATCGCTCCTGTACTGCCGGCATCGCCGGCTCGACCTGTTCGACGGCGGGTAACCGTGGCAACTGAAATAGCTGCTGTTTCCACATTCATTCAGCTCGGCAACATAAAGCGGAGGTTGAGCAACTGTCGGGCGAGACCGTGCGACGGCGCCTGGCCGAGAACGATCTCAAGCTGTGGCGCAAGGACATGTGGTGCATCCGGGCGTCGGGTTTGCAATTGATCCGTGCGAGTACGCGTGAGTGAATATCGGTATCGGATTCGACCGTGGCCACGTCAGAAATATGCAAGAATTTTCGGACTGCGGATATTTGCTGTTTGTTCGCCTAAAGTCGCCTAAACAGGATCGAGATGGTGGTGCTTGTCACCAAACTCGATGGACAAGTACCGGATAACGAGGTCTAGGCGAGACTGCCGAATTGCAGAGACATGATGCGTAGGGTCGCCATCGAAAAGCCCGATGCGAATCTGCGCGCGATGTTTGTCGTAAGCGCGCAGCAAGTTCGCGAGGAAACCCGAGGTGAGCGAAGAGAAGATTCCGATCTGGACGGACCGTCTTCAGAGCGACGGATCGCGGCCACATCCTTCGCACGATGGCCGATTTGCCGAAACACCTCCCGCACATGCCGCATGAACTCCTTCCCAGCTTGGGTAAGGAAAGCGCCTCCATAGTGCCCGAAATAGCGCAAATGTCGCATTTCTGTTTTATGCGCGGTTTTCCCAGCGATGTTCGCTTACCCTCGTAATTCCTGGGCTGTCTCGTCTCTTGTCCAGGCGCTTTGAGCCAAGACAGAAAGTATGATCGCGGCGATCGCGCCTATGAGTATGAAACTCAGGGACATCCACGGGAGGTTCAGATAATCGGGCGGTGGATCGAAGACCCCGCTCAGCAGTCTCACGAGCATCCAGGCATCGATGAGGCCGATGAGCGTGCCCGCCAGAAGGCCGATACCGGCGACGATCAGCGCTTCGCTCCAGATAAAGGAGCGAACCTCTCGGCGGGACGCGCCGAGGGAAAGCAAGATCGCGTTCGACCTCGCCCGTTCGGACTGTCCGAGCCAGAGAATGAGCCCGGTCGCCATCGCCACGAACAGCACAGCGAAGCCACGCTCCACCGATCCGATAGCAGCCAAATCCACAGCAGTCAGACTCGACCCAATGAGATGAGCAGCCTGAGAGACGTCCGTGACCTTGAGCTGCGAGGACGGCCCCAGCGCGTCCCGAACGCGCTGAGCCAGGGCGGCCATGGAGCCGCCGGCTCTGATCAAGACGGTTTCCGCTTGGCCTGCACCCGTTTGTGCTGCGACGTAGCTGGCGTTGGCGACCAGAAAGCTGTCACGCGGCGCAGTCGGAAATTCCTTGACGACGCCCACGAGATGAAACGCGACCGTTTTTTCCGAGCCGTCCGCCGCACGCATACGCAGATTGAGCAAATCCCCGATAGCGAGTTGAAAATCGTTGACCGTCTCCTGTGACACGAGGATGCCGTCGGGCTGGCGCGCTAGCCGCGCCAGCGCCTCGCGCGCGCCGATATTGGTGAAGTATCCGTCGACGATATCGGTCGCGTTTGTGATTCTGACGGGATCGATGCCGAACAGATCCTGGAGATCCTTTCCAACGTAGGCAAAACGATGCTGCATCGGCTCCGCCGCAAGGACGCCCTCAACGACCGCTATGCGGTTCAACGCCGTCCCCGCGGGCATCGTTGCCGATCCGGTCACAGCCACATCGGCGCCCGTCGTCAACCTCGCGTCTACAAGTTGCTGCATATGATAGGTCGAATTGAAGACCGTCGTCGCCACGGCAAATGAAGCGGCTACCGCAACCAGCGCCATACCGGAGGCAAGCCGGCTCCGCTGCCTGATGAGGGCTGAACCAACCAACGTCGCCAGGCGACCGGACAGCGGAGACAGCATTGGCGGCAGCAAAGAGCCTGAAGATCGCAACAGTAGGCGACCGAGCCGTATCGTCAGAAGGCCCGCGCCGAGCCAGAAAAGAAGCGGCGCAAGAAAGGCGGTATAGTCAACGGCCGTAGAGGCGACGCCTTCCGGCGCCAAGACGAGCTGATACCCCGTGGAGGCCGAGCGCCAATGGGTCAGCGCCGCTAGCACCAGGAAGACAATGTCGACTTTGCCACGCTCCCACCCGGCCACTCTTTCACGAGAGAGCCACATCCGTCGCGCCGAAACGGTCGACTGTCGAAAATCAGCCCTCACAGGAACGATGACGGCAAGACAGGATACGATGACGCCCCCAAGTGCAGTCGCGGCGAGCCAAACCATCGCATCATATGACGTGACATCGGCATGCAATGCGGATCGCGCCAGCACGGTGGATGCTGCGACGCCGAAGGACACCGCCAACAGCGACAAGGTCAGTGCCTCTGCCATCACCAGCGACATGATCTGCGTTGCGCTCGCGCCCCGCAATGACAACAGTGCAAATTCCTGACGGCGACGGGCTGCGTCGGAGCGCACCACCGAGATCGCCAGAAGGATCCCCAATATCGCTCCCGGCAACCCAAGGAACAGGAGCAGAATGCGCGCGAACAACGCATCCTGCCGCACGGCATCCAAACGCGCGGAAATGTTGTCGCCGACAATGGCTTCGCCGGCCGCGCGCACTTCAAAATTCTTCGCCATGCCGGTCGTCGTCGAAAACGCGACTTCGGGCGCGGAGGGCAGCGGGTTGTGGTCAAGGCCGACGTGAAGCTGAAACCGGGCGCCGCCGGCCGGCCGATGGGTTGCCTCGCCGAAATGCGTCCGCCAGTCGGCTTCGGAGAGGATGAGGACATTGTCTGGAGGAGCGACCGGAGACGCTCCCCGCTGCGGGCCGATGATCTGAAACAACGCATCGGCGTTCGGAAGATCGACGATGCCGGCTACGGTAACGTCGAACGGAGCGGCACCGACCGGCGTGACAGTGACGACACTACCCACAGTCGCATGCAAATTGGCCGCTGTCTGCTGAGCGAGTAGCGCGCCGCTGGTCCCGCCCAGCAAGAGGCGAATCTGCCCGGGGAACAGCGACTGATAGTCTGGCGACAAACCGACAATCTGGCCTGATCCCGTGGTTTGTGTCGTGTCGCCGGTGTTGAGGCTCAACGCCGTGGCGTCGGCATAGCCAACCGTGGCCACCGCGCGGACTGGCGCGCTATCGCGTAGCTTCTTCGTCAATTCCATAGGGGTGGCTCCCGGCGCGAGGGCGACCTGCCAGTCGACGGGAACGGCGGAGATTGCGCGCCGGGTCATCGTCCCTGCACTGGACAGGCCAAACACGCCGATCAGGCCAATGAGCGCGGTGGCGCACATGATTCCAGCCCCGACAGCCATCAAATGGCGCCAGCGCGTGGCGACAATGCCCTTCAGCCAAAGCGCCATCATATCGCACCTCGGTCGTTGGCGCGCGCCACGAGGCGGCCGCGATCAATCGCCCACTGTTCGTCCATCTTCTCGGCGACGATCCAATCATGCGTCGCTACAACGAGTGCCGCTCCGGTTGAGGCGACCGCAGTCAGCAAAGCGACAACCACGTCATGCGCGGTCGCCTGATCAAGCTGGCCGGTCGGTTCGTCGGCCAACAGCAATTTGGGGCGTGTGACAAGCGCACGGGCGATGGCGACTCGTTGCATCTGCCCGCCCGAAAGCTGGTCTGGCAGCTTTTCGGCGAGTTCGGCGATCGACAGACACCGCAAGGCCTGCATCGGATCGAAACAATCAGACGCATCGCCACCGATCAACTCGATCGGGAGGCGAACATTCTCGATTACGTTCAACGTCGGCAGGAGCGACGGAGATTGAAAGACCATGCCGATCTGATGTGGCTGCAAAGGGCGCGTTTCGTCGAATCCGGACCATTCGATCGATCCGGAACGGTCCGGGTCGATTAGACCTGCCATGAGGCTCAGCAATGTTGACTTGCCGCTGCCAGATCGCCCCACCAGCGCTATGCGTTGCCCCCCTCGAATGTTGAAATCGATGGAGGTGACCGCCGCAACGCTTCGTCTCCCCGACGTGAACTTGCGCGAGAGGTCGTGCGCTGAAAGTATGATCCGGCCGTCGCGTTGTTTCTCGCTCGTCGGCTCGGTCTGACGAGACCCCTTCGTACTCACGGATGGCTCCTTCGCGACAATTCGCCCATCCACAATTCCGACGATCCGGCTCGCGCGGGCTGCGATCGTTCGGCTGTGTGTGGCGATCAAGGCGGCGGCGCCATCGCGACGGCGCTGTTCGAGCGCATCGAGAATCATGCGTTCCGTTTCCTCATCGACTTCCGCCGTCGGCTCGTCCGCCAGCAACAGAATCGGATCGTTGGCGAGAGCGACGGCAAGCCCGGCGCGCGCGGCCTCGCCGCCCGACAGCGTTTGTGGCGGCGCATCGCGGTGATTTGACAAACCTACAAGAGCCAGAAGTTCGTCGATCCGCTCTTCAACATGACTGGCGCCTCCGAGTTTCAGTTGCAGGCGGATATTCTCGGAGACGCTCAGATGACTGAACAGGTTGCGCGACTGAGCCAGATAGCCGATTGAGTGCGCCCGCAGCGCGGCCCGTTCGTCTTCGGGGCGGCGCGTCATCCGCACGCCGTCGATCGTGACCAGACCGCCGTCGGGATCGTCGAGACCGGCGATGCAGGCCATCAGAGTCGACTTACCGCTTCCGGATGCGCCAACCAGAGCAACTGTCTCGCCGCGGCCGACGAGAAGGCTAGCGCCGCGCAGAGCCCGAACTTCAGCTCCATCCACATGAAAGAAGCGGTAGAGATCATCCGCTACGAGCAGCGTCATGTCACTTCCACCGGAACGATTTGCTCATCAAAACCCACTGATCGACATTGTCGGCGCCCGCCGGCGCCGAAAAGGTAAGTTCGGCGAGCTTGCCGTTGCGCTGCATGTAGAAGCGCTCGCTCTCAAGGCGAATCTGCTTGTTCGTCACCGGGTTCGGGTTCGAATTCGATGTGAAGACCACTTTGACCGCTGGGCCCGCAGGCAGCTTCACCTGCTCGATCTTGAGAACCTTGACCGCCCGGCCGTTTCTTTCCAGATCGGCAACCTGCTGCGCACGTAGAGTGTCAACCGTGATCGCCGAGGCCGATTGTTGGATGCTGAGTTCGATGCGGCCGTATTTGTCCGCGAAGGTCGCACCGTCTTTCGTGTCGGTGCGGGCCCAGCCCTCCGGCACCTTCATGGCGACGCCCTGCGCTGCCTCGAAAGTAATGAATTGTTGATTGTCCGGGATGTCGCCAGGTGGATTGATTTCCGGCGCCACAGCTTTTTCCTGCGCCGCGGCCGGAAGGGCCATTCCCAGAACCGGTGCGATGATCAGCGCCAACCCAATCGCGTGCAGGCTCCGCCTGGTCAGTGGTAGAGATGTCATGGTTATCTCCCGTTCGTCGCGGAACGATTTGTGCGATGCAGAAGCGCTAACCCGCGAAAATGAGTACGGAATGAGGTCGCCTCTCGGCTCTTGCGTTTGCCTGAGGACGTCAAAAAGGAAAGCTGTAGACCCTTTCGGTCAGGTCCGTAGCAAGGTCGCGCAGACGGATTGGGGATCGGTTGCTTGACTGCGTAGGCCATCGCTAGCCAAACCGAGACCGCTTGCGCTAAGGATGGAAAAGTCCTGCGCCGCGCGATCTCGGTCCACGAACTGCCTTCGAGGCGTTCAGGTTTATTTCGTCTTGATGCCTGCCTTGCTCAGACCATCGGTGATTGCGGTGTTGCAGGTTTTATCGTCGTCCTTCTTGAGTGCGGCCAGGGCTTTGACCTTCGCTTCTTCCAGAGCGGTCTTGGCGGGCGCTGTCAGGTTCGGCGTCGCAAACGCCTTTTCGAGTTGAATGAGGTCGGCTTCGCAGTCAGCCCGCGCCGCAGTGGTAGCGGCAATTCCGATCGCGGCGGTCAGCAGCAAAGCCTTGAACATCGGATAAGTCATGGAGTTTCTCCTGTTTCTGGGCCAATGGAGTGTGATGCTCGTATGAGCTTCAGGGCTGGAGTGGCGCCGGTCTCCCAGCCCCGATTGGCGTGATTAGACCCGGGGGCGAGGCGTTCTCGATCCGGTTGACTTTGTTGGCTGGCGGGAAGAGAACGAGCGCGATGATGCCGCCGAACGACGAGAGGGCGTCGCCCTCGTTGTTGCTTTTTGGCCCTGAACTCAACGGCGTTTTCAGAGCCGCGGCTGGTCTACGGCCCCAGTCACTCACAACACGCCAGAATGTCCGATCCATTGCTTCGGTTCGACTGGTCAGCCACGGAAAATGCCCATAGCGGAACGAAAGGTGCCCGTTGGCCTCGTCGGCGGATTTTCCGCCCTTTAGAAACGCATAGAGCGCGGATGCAAGGCCCGATCGATCAGCTCCCCCCTCGCAGTGGATCAGTATCGGTTGTTCGGACGAGGCGAGCGCTTCGATGAGCGAGGTCAGTAGAGCCTCGTTCGGTTCGACGTTGGCAGACATTGGCAGACTGATGTGTCGAGCGCCCGCCTTCCGCGTCACTTGGATTTCTTCGTCGTACCAGGAGTGGCCTGGCTTCTCGCCGCGAAGATTGAGGACGGTCCGGATACGCTTTTCCCTTAGAAGGGAAGCAAGTTGCGACGGCGATAATTGGCCGGATCTGTAAACCTTGCCGGCTTCGACCTCGTGAATGTTACCAGTGACGCGGAGATAGCCGGCCCAACTGCCCGCTCCTGCAGCGATCATCCCGATAGTGGCAAGAAAGACCGTGAGCATTTTCCGCCAAAGAGGCCATGTAAGGAGCGGCCTCATGCTCTCGCCGCTCCCATGGTGCCGCAGCCACTCGCCATGGACTTCTCCTCTTTGTCGATCCAACGAATGCCATCTCGGACGAGAGATAGGATCGGAGCGGCTCCGGTCTCCAGGCCCTGATTAAGGGGTCAGGCCTCGCTCGGGGCGCTCTCGATGCGGTCAACTTTGCTAACCGTCAGGAAGGCAACGAGCGCGAAGATGCCGCCGAGAAAGAGAAGACTCGTGTTGATCGTTCCCCAGCCCAAGCCACCCGCGATGACCGGTTTGGCAAGGAAATCGCCGATCGAAGCGCCAACCGGGCGGGTCAGGATATAGGCGATCCAGAACGCCAGAATCGGGCTGATGTTGGCAAACAGATAGGTGGCGTAAGTGACCGCGATCATCGCAGCGAACACGATCGCCGACAGGCCATAGCCAAGGTCGAACTTCTCGGCCATGAGATCCCCTGCGGAGGTGCCGAGCGCGAAGGTGAAGAGGATCGCAGCCCAGTAATAAAGTTCCCGCCGGCGGGTGATGATCGTGTGAATGGAAAGCGTTCGCTCGCTGCGATACCAAAGCGCGAATGCTGCAATGAGAGCAGCAGCAAATGCAACCGTGGTCGTCACCAGACTGACCCCCATGCCATCGACGAGGTTGTCCGAAATCAAAGTGCCAACAACGCTGATGAGCACAACGGTGAGCCAATACGGTACTGGAATATAACGCTTCGCTCGCAACTGGGCGATCAGCGCGATGATGAATGCCCCGCTCATGATCCAGGACGTCATCGTGAGACCCCAGTCAAGTCGAACAGCCAGAAGGTCGGCCGCTGTTTCGCCGACGGTCGTTGCAAGGATCTTGATGATCCAGAAATAGATCGTGACCTCGGGGACCTTATTGAGGAGTGTCGCTTCCTTAGTGTCGTGGTTGTTGGGCATGTCTTTCCTCTGGTGTCGGCTCCGGTATTCTCCGCACCGGAGTGCTTGCGCTGGCGGTCGAACGGATCAAGCAAGCGGTAACGCGCGACAATTAGGAAGGAATGAGCTTTCCCTTTCTGGCTATGTTACCATCGCGTAGGCCGATGGCGCTTACCGCCGTGTCCCGCCAAAAAAGCGCAGTCAGTCTCCTGGCGGTTCGATCGAGACCAGGTCGTCGACATGGGTCGGCTATTCTGCTGGCTCCACCGGCAGCGTGCCTTCACCGTCGGCGGCGCGCCAATCGCCAGGGATGCAGCCGTGATCGAGGCTGGCCTCGACTTCGCGCTGACGTCCGCCGCCACGCTCGGCGTCACCTATGGTGGTCGGTTCGAATCCGGTGTCTCCGACCGTTCCGTCAAGGCAAACTTCAACGTCAAGTCTGAGGGAGGCTGCCGCGCGATTTCCGAAAGCAGATCCGTCGCGGACCCGCGACGGATTGAAGCTCGACGCGGCGAGGTTCCCCTATGGCGACCCAGAAAGCTTCTCTTTGCACCTCCTCGATTGCCGCTCTCGGCATTGGACAAGAATCCTGCCGTGGTGGCGGCGACGGATACCTTTCCGAGATCCTCATCGTGATCGCCGGTGTCTCCGGTGTCGGTGCTTTCTTGCAGATAATGCCTTCGATCCGGACTGTCATGCAGGCGGCAGGTATCGCCTTCGTCCTATGGTGCGCGGTCAAGGCACTGAGGTCCGCCGGTAGTGCGAGCCGGCCGAAATGAGCACGAAATGGTGGCGAAACCCGCGGACAGGCCGTCGTATCGATGCTGGTCGCAACCCGGCTGAACCCACTGGTCTATATCAAGATCATGCTGCTCGTCGGGGTGTTTTCCTCAAGCTACGACAACAGCCTGCGTCTCTGGTCCGCACTCGGCTTCCTCGGTGCCTCAGGCGTGCGTTTCTGCGGGCTTCCGGCCTTCGGACGCGTCCTGCACCAACACGATGTGCTGGCCAGTTGGTCGGAGCGTAGCTCGTCGAGCGCATCCACCCACCATCTAGTGCTGCTCAAAACCCCATCAAAACTTGACACTGAAGTTAGCGTGAATGCTCTGGTCGGAGGCGCGAGAAGCGAACTGACCACTGTAGAAGACGCCAAGAGCCGCGGCCGGGCCGATGGCAAGATCGAGCCCGGCCTCAACCACGGCTGCATCCCTGGCGATTGGCGCGCCGGCGATGGTGAAGGCATTGCCACCGGCGAATTCGAATGCCGCAAGTGGCGTGGTGTCGCCAAAGGCGTGACGCCAGCCGAGCGTGCCTTTCGCCGTTGCGATCATGCCGCCAAGCTCAAAATCGGTCGAGGCCCGCAGACCCAGTGTCGAGAAGGTGGTGTCGGTCGTCGTGCCAGCGCTCGACAGCGTCGCTGCGCCGCCCTTCTCCCGGAAGCCATCGGTATGGAGGTTGACATAGGCAAGGTTGGCGAAGGGCTCGAAGCCAAACCGGCCGGCCTTGATCCCGTAGCCGAGTTCACCGAAGACCTGCGTTGTTCCGGCTTTGTAGTCGCTCCTCACGCTGTCTGCAAAACCAGGGAAAGCGACATTACGATTGATCGAGATGTCGTGCCACGTATGGGCCAGACCGGTCCGGAAGGCGAGAGCCCCCCACTGCGTGCCGCCATAGAGGCCGAGATGATAATCGTCGCTGACGCCAGACGAGCGGCGATCGTTGACGTCGAAATCGGTGCGGCTGTAGCCGCCGAGAAGACCGAGCCGCCAGTTGTCAAAGACGAGAGCATCACCACCGATCAGGAAGCCCCCGGTGGAGCGTGATACCCGGGCGGCGTTGCCGTCGCTGTCAGTCTGCCCCCAGGAGCCGAAGCCTTGGCCCCAGACCGCAAGGCGATCAGCGGTTGCGAGCGCCGGGACGGATTTGTCGTCGGCATAGGCCATCACCGGCGTCGATACTGCGCCTACTGCGTCGAAGGCGGTGCGTATCCGGTCGATAGCGGCATTGCGCACGAAGCGGCTATCCTCGATCAGCGCCGTCTTGGCCGAAGCATGGATCTCACCCGACACCGCATCGAAGGCAGCGCGCGCGGGCGACGCGTCAAGCTGCAGCACCGCGTTATAGATTGGATGGCCCCAGCCGAGCGTCTCGACCCCGCCGCCTGCCGCGCGCTGGTTGCGCGTGCCTCCGATTGCAGCGAAGTCAATGCTGTTGCGCGTCAGCGTCAGATAGACGTTGTTAGGATCATAGGTGAGCGACGGATTGAGGAAGGCGAAGTTCGAGGTCACGCTGCTGAACGAACCGGACCGGCCGCCATTGGCGGTCAGGATGGTATATGTCGTAGCCGGCGCATAGTTGCCGGCTCCCGCGAGCACCTGGACGGTGCCGCCATTGATCGTCGCCGTTCCCGTGGCGACCACCTTGTCGGCCTGGCTCGCTGCGTTGGCTTCGACCTGATAGATCGAGCCCCTCGCGAACGCGATGTTGCCGCTGATGTTGAGCGTACCGATCGAATTTCCTGGCGCGATCGTGCCGCCGCCGTTCACCATTGTTTCGCCGACCGTACCGGCGCCGCCAAGCGTCGCTCCAGCGTTTACGATCGTCATGCTCGAATTCGCGATCGAGCCGTTCACGATCAAACTGCCGGCGTTGATGACGGTGTCGCCGATATAGGTGTTGGTGGCCGTCAGTATGGCGGTGCCGGAACCATTCTGCTGCACGGAGCCGTTTCCGGAGATGGTGCCACCAAAGGTGACGGCATCCGAGCGGTTAAATGCCAGCGTGCCGTTGTTCGCGACATTGCCAGCGATCGAGCCGCTGGTGCCACCACTGCCGAGTTGCAGCGTGCCGGCGTTGATGACGGTGCCGCCGGCATAGGTGTTGGTGGCAGTCAGCGTGGTGGTGCCGGAACCATTCTCCTGCACGGAGCCGCTTCCGGAGATGGCGCCACCAAAGGTGACGGCATCCGAGCGGTTGAATGCCAGCGTGCCGTTGTTCGCGACATTGCCAGCGATCGAGCCGCTGGTGCCACCACTGCCGAGTTGCAGCGTGCCGGCGTTGATGGCGGTGCCGCCGGCATAGGTGTTGGTGGCGGTCAGCGTGGTGGTGCCGGAACCATTCTGCTGCACGGAGCCGTTTCCGGAGATGGCGCCACCAAAGGTGACGGCATCCGAGCGGTTGAATGCCAGCGTGCCGTTGTTCGCGACATTGCCAGCGATCGAGCCGCTGGTGCCACTGCCGAGTTGCAGCGTGCCGGCGTTGATGACGGTGCCGCCGGTATAGGCGTTGGCGCCCTGCAGGATCAGCGTGCCGAGATCGTCCTTGACCAAACGGCTGCTGCCCGTAAGCACGGAGCCGATATTGGCCACGTCGCTTGCGCTCGCTGGCGATCCGTCGCCCACCCGGATCACGGTCGCACCACCCGTGCCCGCCAACGTGATCGGGTCGCCCCTCACGCTCCAGCCCGTACCGATGAACTGCATGCCCGTCGCGGATACAGCACCAGCGCCGGCATCGACTTGCACCGGGCCGTTCGTGCCCCCACGCGCTCCCTGAAACACAGCGAACTGCCCGCCCCAGCGATCCGAGTAAGAGCCGTTGGCGTCGGTCCAGTTAGTCAGGGGCCCTGCCGTCCATGTGCCTGGGCCACCGACGATCGCGCCGGTCGGCGCGGTGGTTGTACCGTTCCAAAACTGAACCGCACCTGGGTTGACCACCAGATTGACCTGGTTGGCGACGGCCGTCTGCACCATGCCCCTCGTACCGCCAGGAATGAAGCCGACCGCAAGGCCGTAGTCGGTCAGCGTGCCGCCATAGTCGAACAGGCGATAGACGCCGGAGCTATAGCCGCCCGCATTGGTAACGTTGAGTGTGCCGGCGAGCGTCAAGTTGCCGGTGATGTTAAACAACCCTGTCGTCCCCGGCGCGCCCAGCGCCGCAGCCACGATTGAGCCACGGTCCAGCGCAAGCGAACTCATGGTCAGCGTCTGCCCATTGCGCCCCGACAGCGTTCCACCGTCAGCGACCGTCACCGCACCGACGATGGTACCCGCGCCCGTAAGCGTCCCGCCCGAGGCGACCGCAACCGACGGACTGGTCAGCTGGCCGTTGACGCGCAAGATGCCGGCTTGCACGGTCGTCGCAGTCGCGAAGGTACCGTTTCCTGTCAATGTCCAGTCGGAGCCTTGCATGGACAGGTTCTCGAAGCTGAGGAACTTGGCGACCGATTCAGTGCTGGTGCCTTGCAAGGTGAGACTGTCCGTACCGGTGCCGCCCTGGACATTGCCCCCGAGGATCGAGCCCGTGTCCAAGGTCAAGTTGTGCGTGGCGCTGCCCTTGAACCGGATCGCGAGGCCGCCGGTGGCACTCGCGATCGTGCCGCTGTTGGTGATCGTTCCCGCGCCGGTGAAGCTTATGCCAGCATCCGTCGTGGCGCCATTGCTCGTCAGGGACCTGATGGTGCCTGAGTTGACGACGGTTCCGCCGCCATCGACCTCGATCGCCGAACCGCCGCCCTGAGCTTTCGAAGCTTCAATCAGGCCGGCATTGGTGATCGAGGTGGCGCTCGAGCCGTTGGCCCAGACGCCATTATAGGCACCGAGGATCTGTCCGCCGGCATTGTTGGTGAGCACGCCGTTCTGAATCGCGACGCCGGTGGCAAAGCCGCTGTCGTTGCTTTTGATCAGGCCGCTGTTGATCACCGTACGGCTGGTCCCGAGGATGATCGAGACGGCGTTGGAACCGCCGTGGCTTTGGACAACACCTCCGGCAAGATTGGTGAAGATACCACCGCCGCCCAAGCTCACGGCCGCGCCAAGGCTCTCGGCCGTGATCGTCCCAGCATTGGTTACCGTGCCGGCAGGGCCGCCGATCTTGAACACGACACCGCCGTTTGTACCGTGGATCGTCGCGCCAGCCCGGTTGTCCACGGTGCCCGGCGCTCCCTCGACCCAGATGCCATTGCCGAGGTTGCCGCCGTCGATGGCGCCCATGTTGATGACGCTACCACCAGCCTTGAATTTGACTCCATCTCCGGAATTGCCGGGTCCGATCGTGCCTTGATTGGTCAAGGTCCAGGCGTGAGTGGTGGCGCAAAGCGAAGCAAATGAACTGCAGGTTAAGGTGGCCGTGGTGTTGGTGACGGCAACGCCCGGCGAAACTCCAACCGTCGTACCAACGTATCCATCGAGATTGATACCGTTGTTGGTGTTTGTCGTTATGTTGACATCGTCGGCGTGGCTGGCGCTCGGGAATGCTATCAATGAGATGATCGCAACAGCAGTCCCAAAAGCTGTCAGTGCGGTAGTCTGAGGTCGCGCCTCCGTTTTGAGGGCCTGTGACCGACCATGCGATAAAATAGGCGCGCACGTCTCATTCCAGTCAGACAGCGTACTCCCGCGAGTGATCGAACCAGTTTTGATATCGCTCTTGACGGTCGACACTACCGATAGATTACAAGAGAGACTGGTTCTGGTTCGTGCTGCATTGTCGTGCAGAAACGAGAGATCCATGAGGCGGTCCTCTCGCTTCAGAAGCGGTAGCGCAGGTCGAGGCCGACATGCACGCTGTTGCCGATGGCCTTGTCGCCTGAGATGCCGTTGGC
The DNA here is from genome assembly GCF_030814575.1 of Mesorhizobium sp. YL-MeA3-2017. Lineage (NCBI taxonomy): Bacteria > Pseudomonadati > Pseudomonadota > Alphaproteobacteria > Hyphomicrobiales > Phyllobacteriaceae > Mesorhizobium > Mesorhizobium sp. YL-MeA3-2017. The sequence continues at coordinate 3,801,299 of NZ_JAUSVH010000001.1, forward strand.
GAACACGTCGACGGAGGCCTGCTTGGTGAAGCGGTAGCCAAGCCGTGCGCCATATTCGAGCCAATTGGCGTTGACAGCCCCGCCGGCGAGCACACCGATACCGGGCACCCCAGCCTTCAAGCTGGACTTGGCGCCGAAACCATGGGCGCCGGCCAGCCATAAGGTGGCGTCGACGTCGGCGGTGAAGGCATGCGTCACCTGACCGCGTAGCTTGACGACATCGGCGCTGTCAGTGCCCTTGAACACTGTCGCTTCGAACGGATTGCCGCTGGAGAGCGGTTCCCCGTACGCGTTCACCTTCAGCCATTGCCGGCCGAGTTCGCCGGAGATCGCGACCTCATCGGCCGGCGTGGCGAAAACCACGGCGCCGAGCCGGCCATAGACATAGCCGAGCGCGCCACTGCCGCCGCCTTCGCCGGTGGCGATCCCCGCGCCGTTAGCGTAGCTGCGGCTAAAGCGCAGACTGGCGTCGGGAGCGATCCAGCCGCCGGCCTCGACATAGGGGCTGACCCAACCGGAAATCGGCGGGGCGACGTAGCGCACCGCAGCGGCCACAGTGACAGCGCTCTTTAGGCTGGCGTTGCGATAGTTCTCTTTCTGATAGGCGATGCCACCGAGCAGGGTCAGGCCGTTGCCGAAGGCGATGCGGCTGAAGGCGCCGCCAGCGGCCGAACCGGCGGCGGCATAGAGGCCGATCTCCGAGGGCGCGCCGATCGGCAGGTTGGCACCGAGCAGAGGCGCAACCAGGCCATGCTGGTGGATGGCGAGACGGGCGCGGGAGAGGGCGAGATCGTCGATCGAGCCCTGCACGGCGGCGCGGGTGGTTATGCCCGCGATCGGCGAGATCACCACAGGCGGCGTGACGGGCGGACTGACTGGAGGCGTGACAGGCGGATTGACTGGCGGAGTTACAGGTGGATTGACCGGTGGGGTTACAGGCGGCGTCACCGGCGGGGTCGTCTGCTCGACATAACGCACTACATAGGCGTGCGAATTTAACGAGGGGCTGAACGTCCCGTTGCCGACAATGAATTGTCCGTCGCCGGATATCGCTTGCGCATTCGCCAGCGTGATACCGGTCATGTTGACCCCCGCATTTGCAAGGAGCGTATTGAGGTCGGCCATGCCGGTCGCTTGCGTCCAGCGAAAGGCATGCACGCCACTGCCAGCTAGAGCGGAATAGCCAACGACGATGGAACCGTTGGCGCTCACGCCATAGGCGACAGAAGTATTTCCTCCAAGCGTGCCAAGATCGGCCATGCCACTGCCCTGCGCCCAGCGGAAGGCATGGAAGGTCGCGTCTCCGGTCGTCGTTGAATTGCCTACCGCCACCAAGCCGTCGGCATTCGTTCCGTATGCTGTGGCAATTGTGCCGCCGAGCGTGCCTATGTCTGTCATTCCGCTGCCTTGGGTCCAGCGGAATGCGTGCTGGGCAGTATTTCCAGTCGTGGCCGAGTTTCCGACGATGACGAGGCCGTTCGAACTGACGGCGTATGCGACAGAAGAATTTCCCCCAAGCGTACCAAGATTGGTCATGCCATCGACCTGAGTCCATCGAAATGCGCGATAGAAACTGCTGCCGGTGGGGTTGGCGCGACCGACAATGACCGAACCATCGGAACTCGTGCCATAGGTGTAGAGCTGATTGCCGCCCAACGATCCGATGTCCACCAGTCCCGCTGCCTGTGTCCAGCGGAATGCATGGAAAACGCCCGCGCTGTTGCTTGAGTCCCCGACGACGACTGATCCGTCGGCGCTCACCCCGCGCGCGTATGATTCCACGCCTCCGAATGTGCCAAGGTCGATCATGCCGCCGGCCTGTGTCCAGCGAAAGGCGTGGGTCGATGATGGAGACGACGATGGAGAGGAGTCGCCGACAACCACCGAGCCATCGGAACTGAGCGCAAATGCGCCGGAAAAACTGCCGCCGAGCGTGCCCAAATTGAGGGGCGTCGTCGCTGTTTGCGCCTGTGCTGGCACCAGCACACCCGATGCCACCAATGCCAAGGTTGAGATGCCCGCCATTGCTCGGCATCTGAAAACAAACTTGTTCTTCTCCATGCGCTATTCGCCCCCGACCGATTCTCCCAAGAATTGGGGAAAAACATGCGGTCTTGAGGTCGAATTGTCTCTCCTCGGAAAAGAGGAGAGATGACAAAAAAGTCTCTAAAAGACTAGGACAACCCGCTAAACACAAGGCGGGCGATCGCCTGCGCGCGTGTTCTGGCCCCGAGCTTGCGGCGAGCCTGATCGATGTGACTTCGTACCGTGGTTTGCGATACGCCGAGCAACGTGGCGATGGCCGCATCGGTCTTGCCGGCCGCCACCCAGCGCGCGCATTCAAGCTCGCGATGTGTGAGGGTCGCCTGCGGGTCGGCAACCGGCGCAACGCCGGTCAAAGTGCGGCAGCGTTCATGTGTCAGAAATGAAAGCTGGTGCAATTCGCGGCGCAGCGCGGATGGCACCGGCCGTTCCTTGCCCGCCATTGCGACAAGTCCGAAGTAGCCGCCGGGCCCATGGATCGGCACCGAGAACCCATCCGTCCAACCCCATTCGGCGGCGGTATCCCAAATGTCCTGTTCGGCGCGCGACAAGATGCGCTCGGCCTTCGCTTCAAGCCAGGTGAAGGGCGCGATGCGCCGTCTGGCCTCGGCGACGACATAGTCGGCGGCGACGAAATTGCGCCGAGCATAGAGTTCTATCCAATCCGGCGGCCAGTCCTGAAAGAAGAAATGCGTTTCCGGTCCCTTGTCGGTCGGCAGAAACGCGCCGCAGGCGCTGGCCGTGTAGCCGAAGGATGCAATACGCTCCTTGAACAGGGTCCTGACAGCCTCGATCGTCGTGCACTCCTCAAGCACGGCAGAGAATTCTCCAATCATCACCCCCCCGTACGTTCATATGAATTGCGCAATTAGTCAGAATTCGAAGATGTGCTGGCGGGCATACCGTTCTCTCATCCTACCGCATCATGCCGGACCGGCAGTTCAACCGGAAGGGGCAAACCAGCTCGGTTCGTCGCCAATCGCGGGTCGCCACACTTCGGCGGCAGGGGAAGATGATGCAAGAAACGCTCAACGACTTCATTGGTCATGCCATCCTGAACTCGGCTCTTGCAGCTTCAGGCGCGATGCCGTGAAGGCATGACGCGGCGACTGGGCGTCAAATCCGAAAGCGCCAATCCGCAGCCGCCCGCGACCGATGCTTAAGGGAGTGGTATGACGTAAACGAATTGCCTGGTTTTGCCGTCGTCGATGACCTTTGCCGCATCCGCGCCAGATCGCCAACACGCTCAACATCGAGTTGCAGGCCGACTGGCGCACCGGTCCGCGCATGTCAGAAGGCGACCTTGAGGCCGATCTGTCCGCCGTGGGTAATGCCGCCGTGCCCCATGATGCGGCCGCTATAGGACGCGGTGAGCGCGGTCGTGGCGCTGAGCGCCAGCGCGCCGTAGCCGCCCAGCTCGACGCCATAGCGGCCAAGGCCTGGCGCCTCGATCCCGAAGGAGCCCGGCGAGGAGAAGCCGGCGGCCGTCGCCCGGACCGATCCGTCGTGGTCGCCCAGCACGGCGAACCCCTTGACGCTCGCGCCGAGGCTCAGCGCCTGGCCGTTGTCGATGGCGAAGCTGTGCTCGGCCGTGAGGCCGAGACTTGGCCGGACCTGATTGCGCGTCGCCGATTCCACCGACAGCGGCAGCAAGCCGCCGCTCTCGGCGTAAGATGGCGAATTCCAGCCAAGCCAGGACAGACCGGCGCGCGGCGTGAGCGTCACCCCGCCGAGGTTGAAGGCATAGCCGGCGGTGACGCCGGCGCCATAGGTCGTGGCATCGAAGCTCGCGGTCGTCGCGTCGGAAATGCCAACCCATGAGCTGTTCGTATCGAAATGCTGGCGGCCGGCGAAGGCGGCGGCCGAGAAGCGCCAGGCGCCGGGTGAGTAAAGCGCGAACGCGCCGGCGCGGAATCCATCGCCAGAGGCGCTGTCGCGCGAAGTGGCGTCACTCATCGACCAGGTCGTGCGGCCGCCTTCAGCGGCGAAGCCGACTGAGAGGTCCGGTGTGACGGTATAGCCCAAGCCGCCGCGCACGCCGCCGAAGCTGTAGGTCGATCCGGGCAGCGAGGCCGTCGCGCCGATCCGGCCCCAATAGCCTGTCCCTTCCAGAAAGACGGACCACCGCGAAGGCTTGCCGTCCACCATCACCGGCGCGCCGATGGCGGCCTTGCCCGGTCCGAGCAGCCGCGACAGGAAGATGTCGCTGGCGTCGAGCGCCACCACCTGCATCGCCGGATGCGCCGTGCCGATCGCGCGCACGACGCCAAACAATGTGTATTGCTCGAACTGCGTCGTGGTGCTGGTCGTCGTCGTGGCTTGGTCGATCGTGTAGGTGGTCACAATGTCGAAGTTGGTCAGAATTACACCGCCCGAGACAGTCAGCTTTACCGCAGTCGGATCCTGAAAGACGATCTGGTTGTTGCCGTTTAGGATCAGCGCCCCATTTGGTGCCAGGTTGCCCGATTGGCGAAAGTTGATGTTAAAACCCGGCAGGGACGCCGTGTATTGTGCAACTGGCGCGACGGCGGTGCAGCTCGGGGCCGTCGTGCCCGGCAGACCCGAAATGCCCGTGCAGGTGCTGCGCGTACCGATCTGGATGGGCGACTGGCTGGGACCGACGGTGACCACGGCTGCAGTCGATGTCGACGTACCGGCAAGACTGTAGAGCGTTGTCGAACTGGTTGCGGTGGTCGTGCTCGATGCAGTGAGAACTGGCGCACCGATGATGACTCCCGGCCCGCCCGCCGTGGTGATCGCCGCGCGCGCAGCCACCACCCCGCCCTGTGCGGCAGCATCGCTGTACGGCACCGAGAAGGTGTGATCGTAGAGCGGCGTACCGCCATTGAGCCTGCCAATGATCTCGGTCGCGTAAATTGTCGTGTTGGTCGTCCGCGTGGTGGGCGTGTTGAACACGACCTTTTCCTCGCTCGAGGTGCTCTGGGCACTATTGCCACCGGCACCACCTGGACACTGAGGATCGAAGACGGAGCAAACTCGTTGGTTAATCGGCGTGTAAGTTGGCAAACTCTGCGCATGGGCCGCGCCACCCGCGACCAATCCCGGCAGGGCAGTGCCCAGCGTTGCCGCAAGCACGCGGGCGACGGAAGCCGACCGCTTCCGTTCGCTCCGCCCCGCTCTACGCGCTGATCTCCGGTGCTGCTCCGAAGTCCGCTGATACCCCCAATGCAATTGGTCGCCCACCCCAGCACGCATCACGCCGCCGGTGCAGTGCTGGCAGCGTCCGTCGCCGCCGCAGAGCGCACAGGTGCGACCATCGGCCTGCACTCCGGTCCCGCCGCAACCGGCGCACCGTCCAGAGCCGTTGCAAAAATAACAGATCGCCATTCGCCCCCGACCGACTCTCCCAAGAATTGTGGAAAAACATGCGGTCTTGAGGTCGAATTGTCTCTCCTCGGAAAAGAGGAGAAATGACAAAAAAGCCTCTTCGCTTCTATTTCGCGCCGGAAGACTAGGACAATCCGCACAACACAAGGCGGGGGGATCGCCTGCGCGCGTGTTCTGGCCTCAATGGCTAGCAACGAAGGCGTTGGACTATTCTTGCTCGAGATCGCCTTAACCGACATTCGAAAATGTTCGGGCGGTGACCGAGGGGATGGGTTTGGAGTGAATGGAGACGTCGCATTCCTGGTGCCGCACAGCGCAAAGCCGGCTTCTGGGAATGAATGGCTGGGATATCGTGAGCGACCATAGATTCACCATAGGCTCCGGGAGCGGGCGCGCCGTGGCATCGAAACCCGAAAGCCGCCTTGGCGCGCCAAGAAACGCGCCCATCACTTTCGCCGTCCTGATTTTTCCGCAGTTTCCAATGATGGCGTTTTCCTCGATCATCGAGCCGCTGCGCGCCGCCAACGCATTGGCGAAGAAAGAGTGTTACCGCTGGCTCATCGTCGGGCCGGATGGCGGCCCGGTCGCAGCCTCCAACGGCGTCGTCATCCAGCCGGGCTTCGCCGCCGCCGCCAATCCGAACGCCGACCGCATCGTCGTGTGTTCTGGCGGTAATGCCGACCACCTGGTCGCCGACGATGCCGTCGCCTGGATCCGCAAGAGCTTGCGCGGTGGCACGCATCTCGGCGCGGTGGCTGACGCTGCTTTCTTCCTGGCCCGCGCAGGCCTGCTCGACGGGTACGCCTGCACCCTGCACTGGACCAGCCAGGCCGCCTTCACCGAAGCGTTTCCGGAGATTGAGCTGCGGCGCGACCTCTATGTTATCGACCGGCGACGCTTCACCTCCGCCGGCGGCGTCGGCGGGCTCGACATGATGCTGGAGATCATCACGGAGGACTACGGTTCGGAACTGGCGGCCGGCGTGGCGGAATGGTTCGTGCACAGCCCACTGCGCTCCAGCGTCGACCGCAAGCTGATGCCGCTCCGGCTACGCACAGGCGTGCAGAACGAGCTGGTGCTGTCGGCCATCGCCATCATGGAGGATGCAGTGGAGGAACGGCTCGCCATGTCCGATCTGGCGGCGCGCCTCGGCGTCTCACCGGATCGACTGGAGCGCAGCTTTCGTGCTGAACTTTCCATTCCACCCAACAGCTACTATCGCCGGCTGCGCCTGAAGCGTGCCGCCGATCTGCTGGCGCATTCGACACTTGCCGTGCGCGACGTTTCGTTGGCTTGCGGCTTCGCTTCCATGTCGAGCTTCGCGCGGGCATTTCGTGAACAATATGGCCGTACGCCGAAGGCGGCACGACGAAGTTAGTGTGGCGGATTGTTGAGCGATCCCTGCGGTATTCTGCACAATTGAAACGGACGGTTTGCCCCATTGTCCAAAGCCTCAGGAGGCGGACATGAGCATTGTGGTTTTTAACCCCGACAGCACCGAAGACGTCGATTTCAGGGATCGTATGCGCCACCCGGCGACAGCAGATCCTGCCGGCGGCATGTGGCTTTCCGACACTGAGCCTTCCTTCATTGACGCAGTTGCGCTGAGAAAAGAACGGCTTGAGCGGCTGCGCAGTTGGATGCGCGAGACAGGCTATGGCGCCGTAGTTTTGTTCGATCCCTACAACCAGCGCTACGCCACCGGCTCACGCAACATGTTCGGCTATTTCCTGCGCAATTCGACACGCTACTTCTTCATCCCCACCGAAGGGCCGATCGTGCTGTTCGAGTATCCACAGAGCTACCATGTCTCCATGGTGCTCGACACAGTCGACGAGGCCAGGCCTTCGAAACTGGTGTGGTCTTCGGTCTCCGGCCGAGACGACGAGACGGCCGGGCCTTTCGCCGACGAAATCGCTGATCTCTTGAAGACCCATGGCGGCGGCTCGATGAAGCTTGGGCTGGACCGCTGCAGCCACCTGCAAGCGCTGGCGCTGCAAAAACGCGGCTGCGACGTGAAGGATTGCCAGGGCGAGATACTGGCCGTGCGCGCGATAAAGACGCCGCAGGAAGTGAAATGTCTCGTCGCTTCGATGGCTGGCGCAGAGTCCGCGGTGGCGGCGGTGCGAGAAGCAATCAAGCCAGGCGTCGCCGAGAACGAACTCTTCGCCATCATGTATCACGAGGTGATCCGGCAAGGCGGCGAGTTCATCGAGACGCGGCTTTTGACTTCTGGCCAGCGCACCAATCCATGGTTCAACGAAGCGAGCGGTCGCAAGGTGCGGCCTGGCGAACTGGTGGCGCTCGATACCGATACGATCGGCTGTTATGGCTATTATTCGGATTTCTCCCGCACCTTCCGCTGCGGTCCAGGCAAGCCGAGCGACTATCAGAAGATGCTTTACGGCATGGCCTACGACCAGGTGCAGCACAACATTTCGATTGTGAAGCCAGGCATGGCGTTCCGTGAGATCGCGGAAAAGGCATGGAAAATTCCCGACCGTTTTGTCGACCAACGCTACACTTCCGTCATGCACGGGGTGGGCATGCACGGCGAAACGCCTTTCATTGCCCATTCCATGGACTACGAAACCTATGGTCGCGACGGCATCATGCAGCCTGGCATGGTGGTTTCCGTGGAAAGCTATATCGGCGAGAAGGGCGGGCGCGAGGGCGTTAAGCTGGAGGACGAGGTTTTGATCACCGAAACGGGGACGGAATTGCTTTCGCGCTTTCCCTATGAGGATGAATTCCTAGAAGGGCATGCATGATGAAGGCGCCTGTTTCTATCCCCCGTGGTGCGGCGGCCGCCATTTTCATCGACCTGCAGGAAGAACACCGCAAGGACAGCCGCTATCTGGTCGAGGGGTTTTCCGACTTGCTCGCCAATGTGCAGCGGCTGCAGGCGGCGGCACGGGCGAACGGCGTGCCGCTCTTTCATTGGGCCTATGTCGTTGATCTCGATACGCAGGAGCGCCCATTCCATCCGCTCGATGGCAACGGCAAATCGGCATTTTCCAGCAAGGACGATCCGCTGACGGCGATCTGCGCCGAAGTGGCACCAATCGAAGGCGAAACATTGCTGGTCAAGGCGCACGCCAGCGCTTTCCGCGCACCGGAGGCTGTCGAACTTCTCAGGGCGCGCGGCATCGAGTGGCTGATCGTTGCCGGGGTCTGGACCGAGGCCTGCGTCGACGCCACGGTGCGCGACGCGGTGACCGCCGGTTTTCGCGTACTTCTCGTCAAGGATGCCTGCGGCAGCGGAAGCGCTGCCATGCACCAAACAGCGATCCTGAATCTTGCCAACCGCCTTTATGGCGGCGCGGTGACCGATACCGGTACTGCCTGCCGGCTGATGGCTGGCGAAGTGGTGGCCACATGGCAGATCGAGGGTTCGGTGCCGATGCGCTTTACCTACGAAAATGCTGCGGAACTCTACCAATCGCTTTGAAATGCCGACGGGAGCGGAACCGCCGGAAATTCCGACTGGATCTCGAGGGACGATGGATCGCGGGAAATACGCGCAGCTGCTCGATCCGGAGTACTGGGCCTACATCGACGCGGTGAATGCACGGCATTTCTCCGCGAACGCTGGCATGCCCGTGGAACAGGAACGTGCCCTCTATGACGAAATGGCGGCCGCCTTTCATACCGGCCGCCCTGCCGGCGTCGAGACCGAGGACGGTGCGATCACGTTGGCGGATCGCGCAATCCCGTTTCGCCGTTATCGGCTGGATGGCCGCTCGCCGCGGGCGGCCATCCTCTATTTTCATGGCGGTGGTTTTGTGTTTGGCGGACTGGATAGTCATGATGACATCTGCGCCGACCTCTGTGGCGAGACCGGCTTTGCGGTGATCTCCATAGATTATCGCCTGGCACCGGAATATTTGCATCCCGCAGCTTTCGAAGATGCTGTGGCTGCTTTCGACTGGCTTGTGGCGGAGACCGAACTTCCGATCGTGCTGTGCGGCGAGAGCGCGGGCGGCAATCTGGCCGCCGCGGTGGCACACGCCACACGCGGCAGAGCGAGACCGGCCGTTGGCCAGGTCTTGATCTATCCGAGCCTTGGCGGCGACCCTTCGGCTGGGTCCTATATCGAACATGCCGAGGCGCCGTTGTTGTCGACCGCCGACCTCGCCTTTTACAAGCAGGTGCGCACAGCGCATACGCCACGAGGGGATGACGCGACACTGGAACCGCTGTGGGACAGTGACTTCACAGGATTGCCGACAACAGTGATCGTTGCCGCCGAATGCGATCCGCTGTCGTTGGATGGCGAAATTTATCGGAACCGCATTCTTGCCGCTGGCGGCACAGCGGCCTGGCTCAACGAAAGGCGCCTCACGCACAGCTTCTTGCGCGCTCGCAAAAGCACTTTGCGCGCAGGCGAGGCGATGGCTGATATCGTTGCGGCTCTTGTGGCACTGGGGGAGGGCCGCTGGCCGTACTGATCTCCTCGCGGTTGCGCGTGGCTGAGAGTGCGATCTGATGAACTACGGAACAGCGCACAAGATTTACGGAAATCGGAACATTCCCGATCGGGCTCCGGACTTATGCTTCGCTCCTACCAAGAACGCCCGGCAGCCACCAAAGCCATCAACAAGCCGGGGTCAGGCAGGGGAAAGCCATGATCAAGCTAATGTTGACCGAAAGGCCGCTGCACCCACTCGCAAAACCGACAGCGCGTGACTTCAAGACAGGCCTGATGAATCGGCGCGAATATCTCGCCACTATGGCTGCACTTGGCGTGAGTGCGGCCGGCGCCTTTGCAATAGGCGGTATCGCACCGACACCTGCCCGCGCCGAAGAACCAAAAAAGGGCGGCGTGCTCAGAGTTGCCATGAACGTCAAGGGGTTCAAGGACCCGCGTACCTTCGACGGTGTCGAAATGTCGAACGTTGCGCGCCATTGTAACGAATATCTCGTACGCTGGAACCGCGACTTCAGCTTCGAGCCCTGGCTATTGGAAGCCTGGGAGATGAGCAACGATGCCAAGACGCTGACGCTGAAGGTGCGCAAGGGCATCTCATGGTCGAACGGCGATGCTTTCAATGCTGACGACGTCATTCACAATCTGAACCGCTGGTGCGAGGCCGATGTCGCCGGCAATTCGCTAGCCACGCGCATGGGCGCGCTGGTTGATGCCAATTCCAAGAAAGCGGTTGCTGGCGGAATAGAGCGGGTGGACGACCACACCATTCGCCTCAACTTGCCGAAACCGGACATTTCGCTGATCGCCAGCATGGCCGATTATCCGGCGTTGATCATGCATCGCTCCTATCAGGGGGATGGTGATCCGAAAAAGGCGTTGGCCATCACAACGGGTCCGTTCGAACTGATGAACTGGGACGCTGAAACCGGCGCCGAGGTCAAGCGCAAGGATAAATGGTGGAAGGGCGAGGTCTATCTCGACGGCATCAAATGGGTGGACTACGGCTCGGACCCGAACGCGATGCTGTCGGCCTTCGAATCCGGCGAGATTGACACCAACCACGAGACCTCTGCTGACATTCTCTCTCAGACCGAGGCGATCAGGCTCGGCCAGTCGGAAATCGCCACCGGCTCGACCATCGTGGCGCGTTTCAACGTCAACAACGCACCCTATGACGACGTCAAGGTAAGGCGCGCGGCGCAGCTTGCCGTCGACAATGGCGCTGTTCTGAAGATCGCGCTCGACGACCGCGGCAAACCGGGCGAGAACCACCATGTCGCGCCGATCCATCCTGAGTATGCCGATGTCGGTCCGGCCGAGCGCAAGGTGGCCGAATCCCAGACGCTGCTCAAGGAGGCCAGCAAGACCGACCATGAGTTCGACCTGATCTCGGTCGATGTCGAGTGGCAGAAATCGACCGGCGACGCGATTGCAGCCCAGATGCGCGAGGCGGGGTTGAAGGTGAAACGCACTGTACTGCCGGCCGCCACCTTCTGGAACGACTGGAGCAAATATCCGTTCTCCTGCACGGAATGGCTCGGACGGCCGCTTGGCGTTCAGGTGCTGGCGCTCGCTTACAAGACCGGGGCCGCCTGGAACGAAAGCGCCTATTCAAACAAGGCGTTCGACGAACTGCTCGACAAGGCACTGGCCATGCCGGACGCCAAGGAGCGGCAGGGGATCATGGGCAAGATCGAACAAAACTTGCGCGATGCCGGCATCATCATCCAGCCCTACTGGCGCTCTGTCTATCGCAGCTTCCGCAACGGCGTGCACAATTGCGAGCAGCACCAGGCGTTGGAACAACACTTCGAGAAGGTATGGGTGGAGGGGTGAGGGCTTGGCGGGGGCGAAGTGCGAACCCAACAGGGCCTAATGCGTTTCAAATCTCGGAACGCGCACAATGCACTGGCAGTGTTGCGTTCTCATTTCGGTCATTTGTACGGTCCAAATTGTTTCCCAAAACCGGACATCTCCGGTGTGAATAGTCGCACTATTCGAATCTCTCGTGGTGCGCCATTTCACTGTAGAAGTATAAACGCCGAAAACCGCCGATTGTACGCTAGAAGCGGCAACAAGAGTTCGCAGCAGTTCCGACTTCGATCCCATGATACGCACCTCGTCGTCGGCAACTTCGGCACGCTGAGCCAGTGCGTGTAGGTGATCGCGGCGGTAGCCGCCGTTTTCCAACCGCATACGGCTGGCGCGCCGCACGGGCGAAGGTTTCGACCATATCGAGGCTGACAGCCTGATTACCGATACTATCAAGCGCGGCCTGGGCGCGCTCGGCGTCGGCCTTCGCCTGATCGCGAATTGCCTTGAGGGCCGCTATGCGCTCTTTCAGGGCCTCGTTGTTCAGATCGTCCACGCCGGATTCAATGGCGTCAAGCATTTCCAGATTTCGTCAGTTCATATTTCAATTCAGCCTCATCTTGGGATTCAGACGTATAGGTAGAGGCCACTTTGGGGAGGTTAAACCACGAGAGCCACTCGCTAACCATTGCAAGTCGTTCCCTATTAACAGAATACACTCGCGTTCTGCCGCTGCGGTTATGCTGAATCAGGCCAGCGTCCTCTAGCACGCGAAGGTGTCTTGTAGTGGTGGGCCAGGTGTGTGCGAAGCGGCCGGCAATCTCGCCAGCCGTTGCTTGATCGCGAAAATGTATGGTCATCAGAATTTGCCGACGTGCAGGATGCGCAAGTGCCGTGACCACGACATCGAGAGCCGCTAGCCTTGCCGCTGCATCAAATGTCAAAGCAGCTCAACCTCACAAATCGTCATATCCTCTAGAACTGGCCCCATCGGTTCCCACACAGACATAACTTCCGGGGTTTGATGAGCGACATCGCTAGCACCGCCGTTAATCCAGACGAAATACTCGATGTACTGCTCTCGCTCCTTGCGTATGTCATACGCCTTCCACACCTTGAATGGTTCCGAAGTAACTAAGCCCGACTTACGGAGAGCGCTTTCATGTCGCTTCACCAACTCCAGAAGCTCAGCTTCTTTGCCTTTGCGCGGAACGTAAGTGACTATGTTGATTACAGGCGCATCGGGATTTTCCCGCAGCCTAGCGCGATGCTCATGCTCGGTCATACCACAGCCTCCTTCAAAAATGGACATCAACAATTAGCACCTAGGCTAATAGAATGTCCAGATGTTAGTTTGCTGGCACGCTAGATACCACGTGGTGGGGTCGCCGTCCGCAGCCAGAGTTTGATGCGTACAACGAGATCTCCGGCTACACGCAACGCGTCCAGGAAGAGATTCTCAAGCGCTGCGATGGAGATCTTGAGCGTCTCGACGAGCTGGTCGAGGAGGCCCAGGAAGGGGTCTTCGACATCCGTCAGCGTGGGGCAGCCTCCCGGTGTCAATTGGTCAATGACATCGTTCAGGGGCGATTTTTGGAGTCCGAGTTCCCCGACCTTGTTAAGTCCGCCGCGCGCATCACTGGCAGCCCGGCGTCGAGATCGTCCATATTGCGCAACGCCGCGACGTCCTTTTGGCGTGCGCTGGCACATATTGACGAGTGAAGGGGCTATGCTGGCGCCAAATTCAGTTCCTGGTCGCTCATCAAACTGGATTTTATGCGACGAGCCGATCGTGCAAAATTCAATCAGCACCCCTGGCTGCTGGGAGCGCTTCGTGGAGCGGAAGATGCCACGTTTGTAGAGGATTCGCCCGTGAACCGTTTTGGGGAATCGGGCACAATGGTAGTGGCTTAATCAAGCGGGCGAGGTGCTCATGGAACTTCGCGCTGAGATTTGATGACGGCGCGAGCCAATATTTTGGATTTCTATCCCGTGACGTGCTTCCTTAAAATTGTAGCCTCATGGTTTGAGGCGTAGTCAATTCGGGCGTTCGTGGGAATTTCTCGCGCCAGATGAACGAAGCAAAATCGGCCTCTTGGCAAACCGAGTTGGTGACCGAGCAGAGCTCGGCGCTATTTCGTGGCGTAATTCCGGGTGTCTGCGCCGCGGGATTGGCGGCGTTAGCCGCGGCAGCCTTGGTCCTGAAAGCACAAAAATGACGGATGAGGCTGTTACCGCCGGCCAAAGAGGGGAATAGACGTTACAGTAGGCTAATGCCGCCGCCAAACGTTCAAGGCCTTTGCACGTGCCTGGCAACGCTCGCGGCGTTGGCTCCGTGCCACGACGTGCGCCAACCATAAAATCTAGCCGACTAATGGACCCAATTGAGAATGAAGAGGATCGTTCAAACTTCGTGAGGCAGACGAAGGGGCTCAGTTTATCAGCCCGGCGATGTCCACGGAGGTTGTTGGTACACCTCCGCGTCGGCTGATCGACAGCCAAGTGTTCGGGTCCTGCTGCGACTGGCGTTTCAGAAAATAGTAACCGGTCGCGTTCCAGGGCCTGATCGCATTGACCAGATTGTCGAGGATGAGGTCGCCCTTGTCGGTCTTGACCGTCAGGATCGTGTGGCCCTCGTTGTTCAGGTCGCGCACGATCGTCATCAGCAGCGCCTGCCGGGGGAAACCTGCTTCCATGAGAAGCTTGCGCTTGTAGAGCGCATAGATCTTGCAGTCGCCCTTGCCGTCCACCGGATAATCCCAATGGTCCATCATCGTGCCCCAATGCTCGAAATTGCTGATGGGCACGATGTAGTTGTTGGCCTTGCGGTTTATCCGCTCAAGGGTGCGCAGGTTCTGCGCGGTCAGCTTGAGGGCCACGGCCGGCAGGGCTGGCACCTTGCATTCTTCCGGCCGGCGGCCGCAGAAATCGACCCAGCCATAGGGAATGCTGGTAGCCCCTCCGACAGGGGCAAAGCTGGCGTCAACGACTGGTCTGTTCGTTGGCGCCATCCTCAGGAGGGTCGCCGATGGCCTGAGCGAGGGGTACCGCGCCTCGGTGGCTGCCGTTCGTTCGAGAGAACCGGCATATGTCAGCGATACAAAGCCGACGAGAAACGAGGCGGCCAGAATAGCAAGCGAGCGCAACATCACCGGTACCGCCACATCAAGAGTTAATGCGAGCGATGCTGCCCAGCGTCACTTTGTTGCCGCGCCTTCACCGCACGGAGGACTGTGCCAGAAGCGCGTTTATTTGAGGGAAAATGGCCAAGTATTATCTTAGTAAAATTCGTGGTCAATAAGCATAAAATTTGAAATATCAAATTGTAAATCTAATTACCTGTCCGCTCTGTTCGAATAATCAGGCGGCGCTCTCAAGACGCATGGCACGTGCGGCGACATCGTGATCGGCGTGGTCTCTTCGGTCATTGCCGAGAAGCCGTGCCAGAGGCGTGACGCCCCCTTCTTGTACCTCGCTACGATAGGACGGGGCGGTCCGCTTGGTCTCGGATCTCGTGTGTTGCGGCCATCCGCGCCAGTGGCCCTTCTGATGGCGGAGGCGTTTGAGCGATTGGCTTGTTGCGTCGCTTCGAAGCGGGTTCGATAAATGGCCTTTTCGGGTATCTCGAATGTCATCAGGTCCCGGTTGTCAGATCGTGCCTGGAAATCATAGAGCGCGCCGATCGACTGGATCGTGCGCCGAAAGGCGGGGTGCACGCTGACGTCGCCGGCCGGTTGGCCGTTGATGTAGACCTGCCTGCCGTCTCTCAGCATCTCGATATGCTGTGCCCCGGTCTTGATCATCTTACCCTCCGCGATAGGTGGTGCTCAATAATCAGTAGTGAATGTCCAGTGGCCAAAGCGGCGCCGTGAACTCGGTTGGCTGCAGCGATGCGTAGCGCCCCTTGCTGAAAACCAACGGCTGCCGGTCGGCGAAGCGACGGAAATGCGTCACCCTGGCAATGAACAGGACATGGTCGCCAGCGGCGTGCCTGGCCCATGGCTCGCAGTCAAACAATGCCGCCGCGCCGGGCAGCACCGGGGCGCCCGAGCGGCCGTGCTCGAACCGCACGCCCTCCCATTTGTTGGAAAGCGGTCGCGCGAAACGGTTGGAGATGTCCTTCTGGTTTTCGGCAATAACATTGATCGCGTAGCTGGCCGCTATCTCCCATAGCGATAGGCTTGCCGAACGGCGATCGATGCTGAACAGGACGAGGGGCGGATCCAGAGACAGCGAGTTGAACGAACTCATCGTCATGCCGAGTTGCTCGCCGTCTGCCAGACAGGTGACGACGCAGACGCCGGTCGGAAACTGCCCCAGTGCCTGCCTGAAGGCACGCCCGTCGAAAGCCGCTTCCTGTTCGATGATCATGTCCGGCACCTTCCGCACCGATCTGTTAAGTCACCGAATCAACTCACCAAAGTCCGTTCCACGCCGCGCACTTGCCGCCTCGTTTCTATGGCCTGTGGCCGCGGGCCTGCGTACGGCTGTCGAACGCGGCGCCCCAGCCCACCGCCATCGGCAGCCGCAAGGCGACGAGGGTCTGCGCCAGATGTTCGGCAACGGCGGCGGCGGCTTGTTCGGGCTGCCCGCTGCGTATGCCCTCGACGATCGCGGCATGCTCGGCGAGCACGCTTTCGGCGCGTCCGCCAGACATCGAGATGGCATGCACGCCCATTCGCAACTGTCGGTCCCGCAAGCTCTCGTAGAAGTTGGCAAGTACCGGATTGCCTGCCGCGCGCACGATGGTGCGATGAAAATCTCGATCGCATCCGAAAAAGGCAACCGGGTCATGCTGCACTTCGAGTTGCTGGGCGATCAGCCTGTCGAGCTCTCCGGCCAGCAGCTCGCCAAAGCCTGCCGCCTGCCGCGCGCACCACTCTTCCACCAGGCCGCGAGCCTGCATGACCGCTTCAATCTCGGCCTCAGCAATCGGCGGCACGTAGGCGCCCTTCTTTGGCACGATCTGCACGAGGCCGTCGGCCTCAAGCCGCAAGAGTGCTTCGCGCACCGGGGTCCGCGACGTTCCCGTTTCGCGGCAGACCTCCGCCTCGGTAAGGAACGTGCCCTCGCGGCTGGGCAAGGTGAGCACATGCTGCTTTAGCCAACGGTAGACCACGTCCTGCGCAGCATCACCGCGTTGCCCGGCGGAAGAGCGTTCTGATTGACGCCGATCACTCATAGGCAAGATGTATACATGTTGTTGATCAGCGTTTCAAGTTGCAAGTTGGATGCTTCGACTGCGGACCAGGCTGAGAGCATTGCGTCGCGCCGCATGTGACCGTGTTCAACAAGTCGACCCCGGAAGGTTCCTCGCTTGCCACGCGAGGTGTTACGCGACATCGCTAAATCCAACAAAGAGCGACCGTCTCAGTGGTAGCGCAAGAAAGTAGAACCGCTGTTTGCGCACCTCAAGCTGGATCTGTTCCGACGACGAGGCCCCAACAGCCGCGCGACGAGTTCCACCTCGCTGCCACCGCCGTTCGGCCCAACGAGGACTTCATCAACTGCACGAGGTGGAGCTTGGACACTAATGGCAGCGACGGGATCAACTGGATTCTGCGACAGGGAACGCCTCGATGAGGCTTGCCGTTGAGGACGTTAGGATCACGCGTCTCAGCTTGAACCCCGCCGCGGTAAGCAGGCTGGCATATTCCTCTTCGGACCGCTCGCGTCCCCCGTTGGTCAGCACGAGTTGCTGCACGTCCAGCATCTTGCCCCACGACGGCGCATTTCCCGGGGCAAGAATATGCTCGATGATCAGAAGCCGGCCATTTTGCCCGATGGCTTTCCTGCAGTTTCGCAGGATGGCGATTGCGTCTTGATCGCCCCAGCCGTGCATGACGCGCCGCATTAGGTAAAGATCGCCCCGCGCAGGCACGCTCCGGAAGAAGTCGCCGCCGACAACAGAACACCTCGTCGCTAGGCCGGCGCGCTCGATCATCGTCTTCGCGCTTTCGGCGACGTGAGGCGTCTCGAAGAGCACGCCACGGGCATTCGGGGCGTGAGCCAGGATCGCGGTGAGCAGCGAACCCTGCCCGCCGCCGACATCGACGATCGTGTCCGGCCACCAATCGTAGGCATCGACGACTACCTTGTTCTCCTGCCGGGCACGATCGGTGATTGCGGCATCGAAGATCGCGGCGGCTTCAGGGTGCGTGCTTAAGTAGTCGTAGAGTCCTGCGCCAAAAACATAAGGGAAGGCCGCTTCACCGGTTTGCACCGCGTGGAGAAGCTCTCCCCATGGGCGCCAGAGCATCTCGTCGCCGAGCATGACCGCGAAGGCGCGCAGGGAGACGGGTGCCGTTGAGCGCAATCCATCGGCGAGCGGCGTGAGGCCGAAACGGCCCTCTGTATCCTCCGCGAAGACGCCCAGGCCTGCCAGCATCCGCAACAGCCTATGAAGAGCCTCGGGATGGGCCCCCGTGACCGTCGCGATCTCGGATGGGGTTTTCGGCCCGCCTTCCAGGACGTCCGCAATACCAAGCTTGGCCGCGACATGCACCGCTTGGCCGATCCAACCTCCGGCCGCCATATAAAGCAGCGTCATGGTCGCGGAGGTATTGCCGTCTTGTCGTGGTACCTTTCCACGCGACATGTCTTCCTCCGCTTGCGGTGCGAGGCTTTCGGGCGAGAATAGCCAGCGGCGACCACGATTAACAGTCCGCAGAGGGGACGAGCGCTGCCGTGCTCGGGCCAGACCTGGCGAATATGTCAGCGGGCAGCCGGCAAGCCAGTCCGCTTCCAGGCTCTTTGCCGCCGTTCCGCTTCTGGCTCCAGAACAGCGAGCAGTCCTGCGTCGGATGTCCGCCAGCGAGGCCTCTGCCGGACGGAACCTTCCCGGTAAGGAGCTAGAGGCAGCGTCAGACGACGACATTCGAAGTCAGAGTGCCGAAGGGAGCTTCCGCTGGCGGCATCGCTTTGATTTCACCTATCCACATCGTTCCGGCCACCCTAAGAGAATGGACTTGGTGAATCGCATCGGAGTGACCGGAGATGGGTGATAGCGTCCAGAAAACCATAACCACCTGGTACGTTGACCCCGACGCGGAAAACCGCATGTCGGACGGCCATGCGCCGATCTGGCGCCATCTCATCGACGTGATGGTCGAACGCGATCTGTCAGAAAAGAGCGTCCTCGATTTCGGCTGCAATCAGGGCGGTCTGCTGCGCCATCTCCATGCCATCAGGCCGTTCCGCAAGGCGCTTGGTGTCGACATCGCGGAACAGTCGATAGCCAGGGCCGAGGCCCTCAAAGGGAATCTTCCTATCCAGTACGCCGTCGGGGGAACGGTCGAGGGCTGGGTCGAGGAATTCGATCTCGCGATAAGCCACGAGGTTATCTACCTCGTCGAGGATATCGACACCCATGCCGCGGATATCTTCAAAGCCCTGAAGCCCGGCGGCGTCTACTACGCTGTCACCGGCTGCCACACCGACAATCCGCTCTGGCCGAAATGGCGCGAACTGGTGGCAAAGCGGACGAATACCGTCGTGCAGGATCGGTCGATTTCCGACTACGGCCGAACGTTCGCCAAGGCGGGTTTCGAGGTTTCCGGCCGGAAGCTGGAATATGATGGGTTCATCCCCTTCGTCGAGGATGGCTGGACGCCGGATTTCGCCGACGCCCTCGACTACTACACCCAGACAAAGATTATCTTTCGTCTCGTCAAACGCCTGGGCTGAGCGCTCGGGCAAGTTCGACGTCGAAATGCGGCGGCTTGTCGGGGCCGACCTCGACGAACTGCCCTTTCACCCTGAATGTCTTTTCGATCAGGCCGCTCTCGGCCAGCGCCCTTGGCTTGCCGTCGAAGCGTAGTTCTCCTTTCTCGAGCAGGGAGATGCGGTCGCTGACGGCAATCGCCTGGTTGATGTCGTGGATCGCCATGACGACCGTCACACCCTTCTCCCGGCTGAGGCGGTGAACAAGATCCAGGACCTCCACCTGATATCCGATATCCAGGAACGACGTCGGTTCGTCGAGCAGCAGAATGCCTGCCTCCTGCGCGAGGGCTGCGGATATCCAGGCGCGCTGCCTTTCGCCGCCGGAGAGCTCCTGGAGCGTTCGGTCCGCCAGACTGGTCAGGCCGGTGCTTTCCAGAGCCCATTCGATGGCCTCCTCATCACGACGCACGTAGGACCGGAAGAGCCCAACATGGGAAAAGCGGCCCTGCCGCACGAGTTGCGCGATCGTCATCTCGCCGGGAGCGGAAGGTTGCTGCGGCAAGAAGGCGAGCTTCCTGGCTATGGCACGACGCGACATCGACGCCACCGGCATACCCTTGATCGCCGCGTGTCCGTCGGCAGGCGTTATGAGGCCGGCAAGCGCTTGCAGGGCCGTGCTTTTGCCTGAACCGTTCGGGCCGATCAGCGCCCGGATTTCGCCTTTCTGCAAGGACAGCTCGAAACTGCTCAGCGCCTGGCGCTGGCCATACCGAACCGACAATTGCGAGCAGGTCAAAGGCATGCGCTTTTCTCACGGAGCTTTGCGGAGCAGGGCGAGCAGCACCGGCACGCCGACCAGTGCCGTGACGACGCCGATCGGCACTTCCTCGGCACCACCAAGCAGGCGGCCGACGAGGTCGCCCAGCGTGACGACAACGGCGCCAAGAGCGACCGTCATGGGAAGAACCAGCGGGAAATGCCGTCCGGCCAGGAACCGCGCCAGATGCGGCACGACCAGCCCCACGAAGACGATGGGCCCGACGACGCCGACGGCGCTTGCCGCAAGCGCGCATGACACTAGGAGCAGAACGGAAAACTGCCGGCGATATGCAAGGCCGAACGAGCGGGCGACAGGAGCATCGAATTGCAGCAGCACCAGCGGGCGATAGATCAAGGGCAGGACAGCCAGGCCTGCGACTGTGAAAGGCAGCAGGAAAAGCGCATGATCCCACGTGCGTGCATAGAGGCTGCCCGAGATCCATTCGAGGATGATCTCGATGCGCGCCGATCCCCAACCTGCTATCAATCCGATGGCGATGGCGTGAAGCACCGCGCCGATGGCGATGCCGCACAGCGTGATCCGTAGTGGGCTGAGTTCGAGCCGGAAGGCAAGCAGGTAGATGATGCCTCCGGCCACCATGCCGCCCACCATTCCGGCCAGCGGCAGCCAAGCTACGGGTAGTTCGGCCACAGTGTTCGAGCCCGGACTGAAGATATAGACGGTGAAAAGCAGGAACAGGGTCACCGTCAGCGTTGCACCCTGCGAAACCCCGATCAGCGAAGGGTCCGCGAGCGGGTTGCGCGTGATCGTCTGCAGGATCAGGCCGGCAACCGCCAGCTGGATTCCGGCAAGCATGCCCGTGAAGATGCGCGGCAGCCTGATTTCAAAGATGATGGAATGTGCCTCCGACGAACCGCTGCCCGTCAGCACCGAGATGACGTCCGCGGCGGGAATGTCTACTACGCCGAGCAACACCGCGGCCACCAGCGACAACAGAACCGATGCGACGGCGGCCGGTAGCAGCCAGAGATTTGATCTGGTCGGCAGCCTGGAGACGCCCGTCATGGGTGCTGCGCCTTGAAGTCGAGCCGGCCGCGCTGGATGAGGTAGATGAAGATCGGTCCGCCCAGCAGTGCCGTTATGATGCCGACGGGCAGTTCCTTTGGAATGACGACGGTGCGGCCGACCAGGTCGGCGCAGGTGACGACCAGCGCTCCGATGGCTGCCGCGAGCGCGATTTCCCAAGCCGTTCCTTTTGGGGCGAGCAGCCGGGTCATGTGCGGGGCCGCAAGGCCGACAAAGGCAACAGGACCTGCGATCGGGGCAACGCCGGCCACAGGCAGGATCGCGAGGATGAGCAGCACGGGTTTCCAAATGTTGAGCTGGAGCCCCATGCCCGCGGCGGCATGGTCGCTCAGCGCAAACATGGCGATCACCCTGTGCAGCGACAGAGCGCCTGCCACGCCAAGCGTCACCCATGGCACCATATGGAGGAGATGTGCCCAGGTCCGCCCTTGAAAGCCGCCCGACAACCAGAACAGAAGGGCTGTGGATTGCGGCCCAGCCAGCAGCAGGACGTAGATCGTGATGGCACCGAGGAACAGCGAAACGCTGATGCCGCCGAGTGCAAGATGCAGCGGGCGTCCGTTGCCGCCGCGCGCCACCCAGAAGGTTACCGCCGCGGCGGTAAGGCCGCCAACCAGGCCAACGAAGGGGTACCAGGCGGACGAAAACCAGGGCAGGAAAACAAAGCACGCCACGATCGGGGCGATGGCTCCCGCGGTTACGCCCGTGATTCCAGGATCGGCGAGCGGATTGCGGGTCAGCGCCTGTAGGAGATAGCCCGAGACGGCCAGACCCGCACCTGCAACCGCGGCGGCGAGGCTTCGGGGCAGCCTCAAGGTCCAAACGAGGATGGATTCGATCTTGCCATCGGGTGCCCAGAGTACGCGCACGACATCGTCGAACGACAACATCCTAGCGCCAGGCATCAGGCCGAGAAGGATGATCGACAGGGTCACGACGACGATGAAGCCGATGGCTATGGAGGATTTCCGTGCGTCCATCGTCGTTGGGTTCGGCGCGTTACTTCTGAGCCTCGGCCGGGATGATCCTGGCGGCTTCCGCCTTCACGTCGACCGCCGGGAACACATCTGGATAGAGATAGTGGGCAGCTTCGCGCAGCACGATCTCACGAGCGATCGGACCGTTCGTCTCCACCCATTGATCGCCGACGTAGAAGACCCGCTTGTTCTTGACCGCGGAGAGCTCCTGCCAGATCGGATTGTTCTCGTGTGGCCGGTCGGGACCGGAATCGTAGATGAAGAGGACTTGCGGGTCCTTTTCGAGCATGGTCTCGAGGCTCAGATCGATGCCGAACTCGCGGCCGGGCGTCATCTTCCCGGCAATGTTGTCGCCGCCGATCGCTGCGACGATGGATGCAGCGGTATTTTCGGTGTGGAAGGCGAAGGGTGTCTGGCCGCCCCACATGATCGCGAAGCGCGGATGCGTGTCCTTCGGCGCTTTGGCGGTGAAGTCCGCCAGGTGAGCGCGAAATTCCTTGTTCAACTGAATGCCGCGCTCAGGATTGCCGAGGATTTTCGACAGTTCGGCGATCTCGCGGTCGCTGCCGTCCAAGAGCTCCATATTATAGGCAACGTACGGCGCGATCTTTCCGAGTTGGGGTGCATTGCCGACGGTGTAGCGGCGGATGGCAACGATCAGATCGGGCTTTGCCTCCGAGAGGAGTTCGAGGTTCGGTTTGGCGCGTTGGCCGATCTGCTTCATGTCCTTGGTCAGGCCGAGCAGGAAATCGGGCTCACGTCCGGCCGTCATATAGGTGCTCGCCACAGGCTTGATGCCGAGAGCGAGCGCTACGTCATCCGCGAAATAGGAAATGGAGGCGATGCGCTTCGGCTGAGCCGGAACCTGCACAGTGACTCCGCGATCGTCGGTTACGGTCAGGGTCTTGGCGTCCTGCGCACCGGCGGGGCCAGCCAGTACCACGGCCAGCAGGCCGAAAAGAGGTGCCATCCTTGGTGCGTTCGCCATCGCAATGCCCTCCGCATGAATACTGGCATCGCTTTAGTCATTAAAGAGGAGTATCGCAATCCACTTTTGGTGTCTTCGTCGTTAAATCGAGGACGCGCGTCCGCTGGGGCGCGCTGCAAACTCACTTTCCACCGAACTGGCATCCTCCATCTCCAATCTGGCGAGTCTGATTTGCGATCACGTTCGGTGAAGTAAAGGCGTCTCAAGGGAAAGGGGGCTATAGCGTAGAGCAGCGTACACAAAGGCGCGTCTGCTTTGCGCCCTCATTCCAGCCATTCGGAGCAGCTTGGCAAATTCCCAAAAGCGGCCATGGCCTTAACGCCACGCGTAAAGAACCGCGAGCGCTCCGAAAACGACCGGAAGATTTACCTCTTAGTATCGTGGGGTGCCAGTGGCGGCAGGTTGGGCTGTTAAACCGCCCGCAGAGCGCCTTCTGCGCTCCAAGATCTTTGTCCTCTTTTGCACTGCGAACAGTCGACGGAAAAATGGTAGCGCTTCATGCGCCGGATAAGTCCGCCGGCCCCAGATAGGTGATGTCGATCCTTCCTACGTCCTGAGCCACCTGGGCGCGCAACAGCCCAATCCTTCCCGGGTTGAGCGCGGCTTGCACAGTGCCTAGCAGTGCGCCGTCCGCAGCGAGCACTCGCGGCTGACCACCCCAATGATGAACCTGCACCAATGTGCCCGAAGGCGGCGGCGCAACGAGCCATGTGACGTTTGCCCAGTATCGACGATCTGCCCAGGTACGATTCTCGGGAGGCGTGAAGCTCTGCACGAAATCCGTCCACATGGCTTTGGTCTCCGCGGTCGGCCAATCCGGCTGCGCGCTCCGCGCCGTTACGGCTTCCGAATTGAGCCACAGTCGAAGCTCCTGCCCAGTCTGGAAAGCAGCGCCTGTGTCGGTGACAGCCTTGATTGCGGCGAGCCTGGAATTGAAGCCAGCTTGAATGAGGATCGACGCGGAACGGTTTAGCGTGCCGGTTTCGACGGCCGGAACGGCGAGACCAAGCTCATGGTCCTCGAGGGGAAGATCGAAAACACCGACTGTGTCGGCATTTGCGGATGCGCGGACGCGGATCGCCTCCATGGCCCAGGGAAGGCGATAAACCAGACCTCCCTCGATGAACTGCAGCGTCTCCGATTCTTGACCGGCAGCGATGCCGGCAAGCGGTTGACCAAGGAGCCATGCGCGCAAGATGTCTCGCCAATTTGCGGGCATGGGGTCCGGCGTGAAAGGGTAGAAGGTGAAGACCCGCTCAGCCAGCGCCGTGATTGCGACGATCGCAGGCTCGGCGTTACCCTCAGAAATAGCCCCGTTTGCCTGAATCAGGAGAAGGTTTGCCTCTGCGGCGATCGCGTCGAGCGCATGTCCAGTCGTGAGCCCGACTCCAGCCAGAAAATACCCCCGCCGACGCGCTGCCGTTGACTGGCCCCAGATAAGCCGGCTGCGGGATACAAGTCCCGCCGTGAGGGCCTGTCTCACCTGCTCGTTCTGACGGAGTAGGCGCCGTTGCCAGAGGGAAGACTGAAGGATGTCGTCCAGCGCGGCCTCAATCCCCTCGTCAGGGATGTCATTTTCGCCGATTAAGCTGAGGATAGCAGTGTCGAGCGTTGCCACATGCCTCTCCCAATCGGCAAGAGCGCGCTCGCGATCTTCAGGCTCCTCGTTCGCAACCTCAGGGAAAGTCCAGGCCGCGGCGTTGTTGACGACGTAGTCGATGAGTTGATTGAGATCGCCTCCGATCCGAGCGTGCATGCGGGACAAAAGCGTCCAAACCAGAAGCGCCAGCCCGCTTTCCATGTTCCGTGCGCCGAGATCATTGATGAGCTCTTCCCAGTTGCGCCGCTTCTTCGCGATGTCGTCAAACATCGGAAAAAGCACAATACCTTCGACATCGACATAGGCACGGCCCGCCCGGCCGATGACATTCTTGAATTCAGAGATTTCAATCTTCTGGCCATTGCGATGGAGGGAGTGCATCACGACGGCCGTGGCCGAGAGGTTCAGACCCTGCGCCAGGGTCGGCGAGGAGATCGTTACCTTGAGCACATTATCGCGTAGCAGACGTTCCACCTCCTTGCGGTACGCGGTCGGCAACGCGCCGTGATGCAGTGCAACGCCAAGGCGAAGGCATTTGAGGATCGCGCTGTTCGGCCCTAACCATTCCTCGCCCAGTGCGATTGCGGTGTTGAGAACGGCAGGATCGGCTTCGAGCAGCGAGCGCAACGCCCCGCGTTCATGAAGATCAACGATCACGTCGGCGAACGGCTCAACGCTTCGCCGCTCGGGACAAAAGATCAAGACCGTCTGCCCGTCCTCGTTCAGCCGCCACGCCGTCGCCAGGCAGAGTTCGCGTTGGTTGTCGGGAAAGAGGCGTGTTCGGCGACGCTTCGGCGGAATCCAGTTCGGCGGCGCTTCGCCAGTGAGGAAGCGCTGTACCCAGGGGCGTTCGTCGCCAACGCGAAGGTTTAACCGCGCAGTGGGCGATGTCCACACAACCTCCCCAAACCGCAACCGTGTCGGACGCCAGTCATTCTTGATCAATCCGCCGGGATGATCGCGGCGCAGCCATGCCGCGAAATCGTCGAGCTGATCACCGTCAGGTAGGATCGCCGAGAGGCATACAATCCGCCGCTCGTGCGCATCGGGGCGGCGAAGCAGCCGTTGGATCTGTACTTCGTAGCGCACCTCGCGCTCATTCAGGCCGATCATGTGGCCTTCGTCGAAAACGAGCAGCCCGACGTCGTCGAGAAGGGACGGATCGTTGCGCAGAGCGAAGTCGAGTTTCTCCGGCGTCGCCACCACTATGTCTCGCTCTCGGATTGCGTCTTCGTCGAAGCCACTGACACCAATGCTGCCGTACAGCGCCGAGATCGTCTTCCCGAGCGGGCCGAAGGTCCGCTGCAGCGTGGTTTCCGTCTGGGCGGAGAGGGCGCGGAGCGGCGTGACGAACACGACGCGCCGGCCGCCGGCCAGGCAGCGCAGGATGCACAATTCCGCAACGCGGGTCTTGCCTGCGCTTGTCGGCAGCGAGACCACTAGATCGTCGGATTGATCGACGGCGCGGGCTGCGGCCTCGACCTGCGACGGCCAAAGATCGACCTCCGCTTTTGGACGCCTTTGCAACAGCGCAATGAACAGTTCGCGAAGCCGGGGCCAATCGGCCGCCTCGCCGCCGGCGGACTGGAGTGGGACCTTCTCATGGAAGGTGCTCGACCAAAGATCCGAAAGAAGGTGGATCGCAATGCGATGTGCCCACCATTGCGGCAGCAAATTCAGCTCGCTGCAGATGGAGAGACTCACTTGAAGTCGCTCCAATGCCTGATCGACAAGGCCCCGCTCACCCCGTTCTAGGGCCAGAACGAACAGGGACATCGACGCCAGAAAGGCATCGGTAAGCGCCGTGTCCAGCCCGGCAAAGACGAAGTCATTGCCTTCGTCATTTGGATCGGCCGCTGCTTCGATCTCATCGAGGTTGGCCTGGATTGCTGCAGCGATCCGGGCATCGCTTCCTTGGCCGGAAACCCGGTAGTCGAGGATGCTGGCATTGAGAGCCGCGAAATTCCGCCGCATTAACTGTGCGAGCACCCGCTCGATCGGCGAGAAGTTTTCATCAGCTTCGACAATCGCAAGCAGCGAGTAGGCGCGAGCGGAGAGGTGAGCCAGGTGATAACTCGCTGCTGCCATTACGAAGTGGAAGTCGCGATCGACTTCATCACGGTTGCCCTTGGCGATGACCGCTTCCAGTGCCGTGGCGGCCTGCTCGAAAGCGGTTCGCGCCTGGGCGGCGTCACCTCCGAGTTCACGGAGGCGAAGCCCGAGCCCAAGGAGCGCGTAGCCATAAGAATGGAGGTCGTGGCTGAGCTGGGGTGCGAAGGGAGGCGCGTCCGGTGGCAAGACACCATCGCGCCAAATGATCGCCCGCGCTTGTCCGCGCGCGATGAGGCGCCCACGGAAGCCTGCGGACGCGGCTAAATTGATGTCTGCGACAATAGCATCAGGCGTGGTTGGCATTGGCGATCACCTGATCGTACACGGCACCGATGAATGCGGCATGGCCGTCGACGCGAAGGCCGACTCCCCATTGGTTGACGGCGCCCGGATAAGCTTGAAGTGAGGCCGTGAGCATCGCTTCCGGAGAATTCCCGGAGAACGTGAAAAGCAGGTGCCTCACGCTCGCCGTCGGGATTCCGTGTTTGAGCAACGCATCGTCAATTGCGTCTGCCAACGGGAGATTGCCGAGTTCAAGCAAGCGCGCGGAGATGTATGACAGCGCGTGCCCAGAAGGTAGTCCGCCATCCTTCTCCAAATTGGCTCGAGCTTCAGCCACGACCTGGGCGGTGAGGGTTGCCCGGCTCTTGGCCTCGGTTTTCAGGAAGCGCAATAGCTGTGTTTGCGGATCTTGCAGGATGCCAATCACATCTTCGCCACGCATCGCCATGTTGCGATGATCCTTCCAGCGCAGCCGCTTGATAGGTGCGTGATAGCCGCCGCTATGGGCATCGATCCATTCGGTGGCATAAATCTCGCCAAGATCGCCCGAACGTATGGCTTTCGTCGTTGGGAGTTTGCCCTCGATCAACGAGGCCGCTGCAGGCTTCCCAAGTCGTCGAAGCGCACGCGCCATATGCTCTTCGGAAGCGTAGTGGCTTGGGACAACCGCCGCTGTTGCCTGAATGCCGGTTACAAGCTGGGGCACCTGCCCGGTCATCACTCGTCGAAAATGATTGCCGACCTGTCCGTCGGCTGAAGCGCACCAATCGTTGAATTGCACCATCTGCATCCCCCTCTCGGAGATATTTTCGGAAGAGGCTGTGGAGGTCAACAAAAGGCGGATCCGGATCGGTATTCCTTCGGCTATGAAATCGACTTGCCCCTCGCCGGACAGGTTCGCAATGACACGGCCGCGCTTCATTCCGATGTTGCTGGATTTCGGCGCTTCAGCCATTCTTGCCAACCTCTTGAAGTAGCGGCCTCATTAATTCTAAACTTTGCTCGGCGCGGTATTACGCACGGATGGCAAACTTCAAATCACTGCAGATGCAACTCCTCGACGACCTGCTCTGGATGGGAGGAGGCTATGTCCTGAAGTTCTCGGACCGAACTTTTGCGGAATTCTTCCGGGAGGAGCTCGAACTCGACATCGACGATCCCTTGTGGTCGGTCCAGGGCGGCTCCAAAGGAAAGAGGATGCGGTGCTTCCTGCAGACGGCGCCGAGGTCTCAGGTTGCCCAGGCTCTCAATACGCTATGGGACTATCGCATAGCAGCGATGGAGCGTGACGGCGTGAAGGAATCGATCTCCGACGTCCATACCAAAATGGCTGCTCTCATGCAGTCGATCGGATCTACGTGGAAACACGGTAAACCCAGTTCATCGTCGAAGTTTTCTGCGGCTGTGGCGGTTCCTTCTGAGATTATTTCAGGTCTGATATCCAGGTTTACGGCGCTCATGGCTATGACTGACGTCCAGCGAAGGGGATATGCATTCGAAACGTTCCTGCGCGATCTCTTCAACACCTACGGCATGGAGGCCAGGGATCCGTTCCGCATCCGGGGCGAACAGATCGACGGTAGTTTCCAGCTTGAAGGGTCAACCTATCTCCTCGAGGCTAAATGGCAGAACGAGTGTGCCGATGCTGCCGCACTGCGAGCGTTTCACGGAAAGGTTGAGGAGAAGGCGGCCTGGGGTCGAGGCCTTATGATCAGCTACAGCGGATTTACGGAAAACGGACTCTTTGCTTTCGGTCGCGGAAAGAAGATCGTCTGTATGGATGGCCGCGACATTTATGAAGCGCTGCAACATGCGATTCCACTGGACCGCGTGATCGCCGAGAAAGCCAGACAAGCGGCCTCAAACGGCACCATATTTCGACGAGTCAGCGATCTGATCGACACGTTGCTGCGATAGGGACGGAGCCCGTATGGCGATCGCAGAAAACATGTAGTCGGAATGGGAAGAGCATCTGATCACGTTGCCGCACGATGCCCGCAGAAACACTGACGGCCACGCTTTCACCGACCTATCATGTGGTTCATTTGGGCGGCGCGGGGAATACCGAAGACGGGAGATGATGTAACGCAGGTCAACGTTCCTACTCCCCTTAGCGAGCGATAGCCGGCAATTTCCGCCAATAAAGTTGGCTGCAGAACGGCAGCTTGTCGCCAACGTCGGCCAATACCCGACGGTCCGCTGGCGGCCCCGTTGCGGACAACAGCTCGGTCGTTGCGCGGATTCCTATGCACACTTGAGACGGGTGGTCTGGCAAGATGGACAAGATCGCGAGCTTGAGTTCGGGAAGTTTTCTGAGCGAATGAGAGGAATTGGAAGGCGATAATGACCGCTCGTCGGAGGCGGACAGCCCCGCGTCCCGGCTTCGTAGTCGCGTACTGACGCTCCTTAGACCGCCTTGTTGAACCGATCTCGCGGACGCGAATTTGCTTCGAAGCCCCGCCAGCTGAATTGCAGCCGCGGATGTCGGGACTTCTACGCTTTATGCGCTGCATTCTCTATTGCCGCCCTTCCGGCGGCACTCGTCTCTACTGCTCTGGCGAATACAAATGCTGATTTATGGGCTGATCAGTATGGACTAGCCATTGCCCGCGTACCTCGTGGGACACGCGAAGCGATCTACATGCCGAGTCCATCCGCATTTCTGCAACGCGGGCCTCATAGGGGGACGGCCCAATTCAGATAACTATCCTAGGTTCACTTCCGATCATCCGTCATAAGACCTGCTTCGACCAATCGACGGAATGCTTCCGATCTACTGGGAAGATCAGGTTGCATCCGACGCCACTCGTCTATGCGCACGAGCAGTTCGGTCGACAACCGCAGCTCAAAACGCTCCGTTTTGGACTCACTTGAATTTGGCACGTTTGACAACAGTTTGTCCGTAATGTACGGTATGTACGTAATTTATGGTTCGCAGTTACAGCCGAACGACGTGCTTGCATCACGCCGCTCAGCCTAACCACCCCAAGCCGTCTGGAGCTCGGATCATGGCCGATTCCGACAATACCACGACTTTGTCTCTCGTCACCCGCAGGAAGGCAAGCGCGGGATGGGCGGCTACGGCGCTCTTGTGCAACAATTTGGCGGTTGAGCAATCGTCCGATCCCGCTGCTGTCGTGTGGAGGAAATGGCGCGCGGCTCACACGGAGGCTGGTCGGCTCTGCCGGCATCAGCAGCGCCTCGAGGCTGATCGGAATTCCGGGGCAGGGGACGATAGTGACTACGCGGCAGCGTTACGGGCCGAGAGCGAGGCTGGTGAGCATGCGATGGACCTGCTCGGAGCGTTGTCCGAGACGCCGGCTGCGTCGCTTGCCGGTGTCGCGGCCAAACTGGATGCGGTGCTTAGCGAAGGAGAGCCCTGTGGGGGCGATGCCGAGTTTCCCTGGCCGCAGTTACGATCGGCCCTTGAAGACCTCATTCGCATCGGCCGGCTGGGTGAGCCGCAGTTTTCGGACGGAGCGGCGCGGCAGGCAGGAATAGGCAGTTCGGCATGACATGGCCCGCTTGGCAGGAGGGTCAGGCCCTCGGGTCCAGGAGCCGGACACCTTCGCCTTTTTGACCGACGGACAGGAATTCGACGCCGGCTTTCATCAGAGCCGACTCGATCGATTGCAAGGTGCTGATGCGTGAATCGACCTTGCCGTTCTCCAGCCGGGCGAGGGCGTTGACCGAAACGATCGCCTTGTCTGCGAGCTCCTGCTGCGACCAACCAAGCAAAGCCCGCGCGGCTCGAATCTGTCGTGGACTGACCATGTCGCCACAATCGACAGGCCGAGAGTCTTCGCCACATATAGGGTTATTTTCATCCTCTTAAGGTGTAATAACTGGCGCTTGGGATGAGTGGCTAACGATTAAGGCCTTGGTCGGGGAGGGACTGTTGGAGCAAAGACGGGCCTTGCCGAAACCCAAACGCCTTGGCCGTTTCCAGGCTGGAGCGCAGATCAACGCTGGAAGCGGGCCGCATCCTGCCGACCAGCATGTCGGCAGGCAGATCGCGACGGTCCGCGTTCAGTCGGATATCTCGCAGGCGCAGCTCGCCCGCTCCATCGGCATCAGCTTCCAGCAGCTTCAGAAATACGAGAATGCGCGCAACCGGGTCAGCGCTTCCATGCTCTACGAGATCGGCAGGTCGCTGGATGTTCCCGCCGGCCGCTTCTTCCAGGGCCTGCCTGGCAATGGCGAGGCCACTGCCGCGGCTGCGCCTCTGCCGGTCGACGAGCGGCTGGAGTTCATCGCCAGCGCGGAGGGGCGGCGCCTGATCGAGGGGCTCATGCAACTGCCGCCGCGCGTGCGCGGCCGCGTGTCGTCATTGATTGCCGCGTTGGGCGAAGAGATCGCTGCGGGGCTGCGGGAAAGCTAGCGCACCCACCCTTGGCGTGTCATGTCAGTAAGGGCTCTTCGGTCTTGATCAGCCGAACTTTCGCGCTGCGGCGAGCGCGATCCGGGCTGATGTTCCCGAGATCGCAATCTCCGTGCCGAAGGCACGCGAGCGCGCCGCAAAGCCCTGCAGAATCTCTCTCGCGGTATCGCCCGTAGCAGTCAGTGGAACCAGGCGGCTCGATGTGCGCGGCGCGTTATCATCGCCGATCACGACGGGCAGCAGGTCGATACTGTCGAGATTTCCGTTGCTGTCGTAATGGCAGGCCGCGACAAGGCTTTGCCAGACTTCCGGCGCGCTCCACTCCGTTTCCTCAGGCGGCACGTGGAACAGGAAATTTCCAAGACCGTAGAAGAGCGGTGCGCCGTTATAGAGTTCCACGGCCTGAAGCACCGGCGCCCCGTGGCTGACAAACAGGCTGGCGCCGGCGTCTATGCAGAGGCGCGCAAAACCCTGCACCCAGTGCGGAACCTCCTGCCAACCCGGTTCCCAATGGTGGTGATGCAGATAGGCCATGACGAAGTCGCCACGCGCTGCCGCGAGCCGGATCGCGGCGAGATGGCTGTCGGCACTCTCCCGGTCGATCTCGATGACCCGGCCGCGGCTCGTGGCTCGCTTGAAGATCGTGCCGTAGAAATTGAGCTCGCTGTCATCGGCCACCATCGGATCGTCTGGCTGCGCGTAATTGGCCAGTTCCAGCGCGGACATCTGGAGCTGCCTGCCCAGCATCGCCAGCCAGTCGAACTCGTCGTCCGTCACCCCGATCTTGCGCGAGGCCTTGAGCCGGTTCACGCCTGGGCGCGCGGGACGCGCGGCCGTCCGGTTTCCCGCATACATATTGGCTGGTCCAGGTCCGGCATCGATCGCAAAAAGCGTCACGTCCCGGCCGCCCAGACGCTGGCGCCCCGGCTTCATGGCGTCCGTTTCGTCGGTTCCGATTCCGGCATGGAGGAAGCCGCGCGCCCAGACATCCCCCAATGTGGAAAGAACGCCGGCCGGTCCGAGATCGAAGGCGTGGTTGTTCGCCAGGGCGAGCGTGTTGAAACCCATCGTTTGCAACGCGTCCAGAACCTGCGGCCTGGAATAGTCGAAATACCTCCCCTTGGTCGGCCACCCGCCATATTGCCCGAGGATGGTCGATTCAAAATTGGTGAAGACGACATCGCCTTGCTCAAGGAAGTCCAGGACCTCCAGGAACCGCCCGTCCCGGATATCAGACACGTCCGTCTTGATCAGCGATTGGCCTGTCACAGCCACGCAGAAGGAATCCTTCATTGAACCAGCCTTGTCATGGATGAGGTGAGGGACGCCGCGATGTTCAGCGGCGCGTGCCGATGCGGCGGTCGATGGCGGGCTATTGCGATATGGCCGGTGCGATATCGGTCTTGAACCATTTCTGGCTCAACGCCTTGATCGTTCCATCCCTGACCGCACCGTCGATCGCCGTGTTGAACCTGGCGAGCAGTTTGCCGTCGTCTTTGCGTATGCCGGCACCGACGCCTGGACCCCACAGGCCGCCATTCACCTGCGGACCGAAGAAGGTCACACCGGCACCCTCGGGCGTCTCCAGGAAATCACGCCATGTGAAATAGTCGGCCAGGCCGCCGTCGACCCTGCCGGCCGCCAGATCGAGCTTGAGGTTGTCCAGGCTGTCATAGCTGCGGAGTGTGACGACATCGCCGAAGAGCTCCTTCAGCACCGCCTCCGAATTCGAAGAGCGCAGCACGCCCATCGTCTTTCCGCTCAGCGTTGCGTGCAGCCGTTCGATGGTGGCCTTTCCCTTATCGTCGACGGCGGACAGGTTGAGCCTCTGTTTGATGTCGCCCGGATCGAGTTGCAGTTCCTTGCGGATGACCAGCTGGTTGTAGCCGGCGGCGTAGGGGTTGGAGAATGCGATCGACTTCTTGCGTTTTTCCGTGATCGCCATGCCGGACATGATCACATCGTATTTGCCCACGAGCAGGGCAGGGATGATGCCGTCCCAGTCCTGGGCAACGAACCTGCATTCGGCCTTGATGCGGCGGCACAGTTCGCGGCCGACATCGATGTCGTAGCCGTAGAGCTCACCTTTCTCATTGGTTCCGTCCCAGGGCGGCGACGCGCCCTCGGTGGCAATCGTGATCACCCGTGGATCCTCCGCTCGGGCGGTCAATGCCGGCATCATGCAAGCGACAAACACCGTACCGGCCAAAACCATGCGCATAGGGCACCCCTCTTCGTTTCGTTGGAAATCAGGAAAGCTTGGGATCACGGCGTCGTGACCCCGGCATCGGGCAGGGCGGGCGCCAGGCGCGAGCCGCGTCTTTGTCGGCGACTGCCGTCAGTGGCGAGATGGCGTTCGAGGAACCGGATTGCCTTCACGACAACCGATGTCAGCAAAAGGTAGATGGCGCCGGCGACGATGAAGATCTCGTAGGGCGCGAAGGTCGTGGACACCATCTGCCGCGCCATGCCGGTGACTTCCAGCAGCGTTACGGTGCTGGCAAGCGACGAGCCCTTGATCATGCTCACCACCTCGTTGCCGTAGGCCGGCAGCGAGATCCGCAACGCAATTGGAAAGGTGACGAGACGGGCGATCTGGAAGCGTTTCAGGCCGAGCGTCGCAGCCGCTTCCGTCATCCCCTTGGGCACCGACTGGAGACCGCGGCACAGGATCTCGGTGGTGTGCGCCGCGCTGTTCAACGAAAAGGTCAGCAGCGCGCACCAGAACGGGTCTCGCAGGACGACCCAGAAGATGCTTGTCCGCACCGCCTCGATCTGGCCGAGGCCGTAATAGACGAGGAACAGCTGCACCAGCATCGGCGTGCCACGGAAGACGTAGGTGTAGGCGAGCACGCTGAGCGACAGGGCAGGGCGGGCGAAAGCACGCACGAAGGCGAGCGGCACAGAGATTACAAAGCCCGTCGCCAGCGCCAGGATCGTCAGGGTGAGCGTGAGCCTCAGGCCGGAAGACAGAACCACGACGGCCTCGATCATCATACTGAGGTCCATGATGGCTCCTCCCTATCGATCAAGGGCTGGGTAGCGCCGCTCGGCCAGGCGGACCGACAGCAGCGTTGCCGTCGTCAGGCTGAGATAGAGCGCCGATGCCGCGAGATAGAAGGCGAGGGGAGCCCGCATCGAGCCCGCGCCGACAAAGGCGACGCGCATGACGTCCGTCAGTCCGATGACCGAAACCAGGGCGGTGTCCTTGAACAGCGAGATCCAGAGATTGCCGTAGGCGGGCAGGGCGAGCCGCCACATCTGTGGCGTGATCACCAGAAGCCATCGCTGCCAGGCGCTGAGCCCGAGAGACTTCGCCGCCTCGGCCTGGCCGGCGGGGATCGCCGCAATGGCGCCTCGGAACACTTCGGTGACGTAGCCGCTGAAGACGACCGAGAGTGCGACAATGCCGGCACTGAATGCATTGACCTCGACATACTGGCCGGTGACCGCGCTGGCGAGCGCCGTCCCGCCGAAGAAGATAAGCAGGATGATGACGAGTTCCGGGACGCCACGGACGACGGTCGTGTAGACCGTGATCGGGGCGGCCACCCGGGAGTCGGCGCTGGTCTTCGCAATGGCCAGCGCCAGTCCAAGCGTAGTCCCCACGACCCCGCTGACCAGAGCCAGCCCAACCGTGATCGCGAACGCGCCAAAGAACTGGCTCGCGAAGCCGCTCATTACCTGCCTCTGTTGCTGTTCTTTTTTCGAATGAACCCAGATCACGGTCTGGATTGCTTGATCGCCAATCTGAGGTTGCAGTTCTTAATTGTATTACCTTAAGATTAACTTTGCCTCATCAGGTCACGATATCGCCTGGAGATCGCAATTCAATCTATAAATTCAACTATTTGCACTATAACGAGCGATTATATAATTGGAGAGTATCTATGGATATTTGGAGATGTCTTCGCGGCCGGCCCGGCTTTGGCGCGGATGCCTGCGAGGCGCAGGCCAGTCTCTGGGCGATGCCGGCTGTGTGCCGTTAGGCCCCCACTTGTGTTGCCGAGGGCCGGTTCAATCCCTGGAACGCTCGAGCATCAGTGTCTGTGGGTCGGTTTCCAGCACCTGGGCGATCCGCTCGACAACGCTCAGGCTGGGGTTGCGCTGCCCTCGCTCGATCCCGCCCATATAGCTGTAGGCGAGGTCGGCTTCGGCGGCGAGCGCTTCGAGAGTCATTTTGCGCTGCAGACGGACCCTGCGCACATTTGCTCCGAATATCTCCACCAGCCGCATGCGCGCATAGCGATAAGCAAACGGTGGACTTTACCAGTCACTATAATGACTATAGTGTGAGGGATTCGAGATTGTTTCCAGCAGGTTACAGCTTCCATGCTGGGTCGTCGGCGGATCGACGCCCGACCGGGCCGGTTTCTCAGGAACGCGCGAAATGGAGTTGTTGCACAACGGATTGAAGCTGCGGCAGCTGCAGGTCTTTCGCGAAGTGCTGCGTGCCGGCTCGACCAGACGCGCCGCAGCCGCGCTTGGCGTCAGTCAGCCGGCGATCAGCCAGCACGTCAAGCAGCTGGAGGCCACGCTTGGCATTGCCCTGTTCGAACGCTCGACCAATCGCATCCAGCCTTTGCCCACAGCATGGGAATTGCTGCGCAACGTCGAGCTGGCGCTGAACTCCCTCGAACGGCTGGAAGCGTCGATCTTCGCGATGAAGAATGACGGCCGCCAGCGCATCGCCATCGCCACCCCCGCCGTTTTCGGTTTTGTCACCCTCCCCAAGGTGGTTGCGATCATCCGCGCGAAAACCAGCTCGAATGTCCGGACGATCTCAGGGACCTACGACCAGATCGGCGAGCACATCCTCGCCGGTCGCGCCGATCTCGGAATATCGCGGCTCCCCGTCGACCCGCGGCTGTTCGATTGGGCGCCGCTCGGATCGGCGCGTAATGTCTGCGTGTTTCATCCGGGCCATCGTTTCTCGAGACAGGAGCGCGTCGAGACAAACGACCTGGCGGGCGAAACGATCGTGGACATCGATCCACGCTTCGCATCGCATCAGATGAACATGAACGCGCTGCGCTTCGAAGGCATCGAGCCGGACATACTGGTCGAATACGATTCCAGCGGCCACGAAGCGGGTTTCGTTTCGGCAGGACTTGGGGTTTCGATCAGCAACGAAATCCTGGCGCGCGAATATGCGGCATTCGGCCTGCAGGCACGGCCCGTGGAACCCTCGGCGCTCTATCACTACGTCGCGATCTGGCAGAAAGGCCGGGTGTTCCCGGATGCTCTGAAGATTTCTCTGGAGGCGATCCTGTCAACCTTCGCCGCTTCGGCGTGTGGCGATTGAAGACGCCAGTTCTCAGGCATCGATCACCCGCCGCCTCGATCGGATATTTTCGTCCCGTTCCCCGCGCAGAAGCGACTGAACGAACAGGATGCCGCAACCCTTCGACTAGGATATTATGGCTCGCTAGGCCGAACAAGGCTGCTGGCTACGAGGAAAGCGTCGTACGGTCCAACACCTGGGGCGACGGTCATGAAAGCAATTTGAGGATTTACGACCGGCAGCTTGATTGCGGGCTCGATGCCGATCGCCGGTTGCAAGATACCTGGTCGAGTGGGAAGACCGATAACTCCGTGCTCGCGAGCGTGCGGTCAGAAACGACAAGCGAGCCTGGCCATCTTAGGTGAAATGCCCGGCGGAACGCCATCAGCGCCCGCGAGCGGACGCGGTGCAACTTTTTGGGTGCCACCAAGATCTTGTTTTGCGACGCCAGGTCGTGTCGGAACGTCGCTGGTGCTACGAGTGCGGCATCGCCACCTTGATCAGGAATAACATCCGCGTTCGCGGGCAAGGCGTCGCACAAGAGCCAGAACGATATCGATGGTCGGCGTTGAATGGCCAGTCAGACGGCCAAGCTCTTGCACCGCCGTTACCAGGGCATCGATTTCCAACGGTCGGCCGCGCTCCAGGTCCTGCAGCATCGAGGTCTTGTGCTCGCCAACATCACCAGCGCCTTTGATGCGCCGATCGACCGACACGGGAAAACGAACTCCCAGGCTTTCCCCGATCGCCCGCGCTTCCAACATCATGGTACGGGCAAGGGCGCGTGTTGCGTCGTCGCCGACGATGGTTGCAAGTGTACTGCCGGTGAGTGCCGAGATCGGATTGAAGGAGAGATTGCCCCAGAGCTTGACCCAGATCTCGCTGCGTATGTCGTCGCGGACTGGTGACTGCAGCCCGGCTTTCACCAATTCAGCGGCGAGGCGGATGACGCGATCGCTCTTCTCACCTGAAGGCTCGCCAAGTGAGAAGCGGGTGCCTTCGACATGGCGGATCAGGCCCGGCGCCTCCACCTCGACAGCGGGATAGACGACTGAGCCGATCACACGTTCCGGACCGATACCGCGCCAGATCATGCCACCTGGGTCGACGGCATCGATCCTTGTACCTTCGAGCGTTTCACCGCACTTGTAAAAATACCACCAAGGCACGCCGTTCTGCATGGTGACGACGGCGGTGTTGGGTCCGAGCAGTGGCGCGATCTGGTCAAGAGCCGGCGCCAGGGAATGAGCCTTCAGCGCCAGTACGACGTAGTCCTGAACGCCGAGTTCTTCTGCCTGTGCCGCCGCCCTAACCTGCGTGCTCGTTTCCTTGCCGGCCTCGATTAAGCGAAGACCGCTGTCCCTGATCGCGTCAAGATGCGCTCCGCGCGCCACGATCGAAAGGTCGACCGCGCCTGTAATCCCGAGCTTGGCGGCAACATAGCCGCCTATCGCGCCAGCGCCGAACACGGTGACACGCATCAGTCGAGACCGAGCTTACTGGCGAGACCGATGCGCTGCAGCTTGCCGGTCGCTCCCTTCGGGATTTCCTCCAGGATAATGACCTTGCTCGGCACCTTGAAGTCGGCAAGTCGCGTCATGGCGAAAGCCCGAATATCAGCCTCGTTTGCGTTCTGCCCCTCGCGTAAGACTATCGCCGCCGCGACCTCCTCGCCGAGCCTCTCGTGTGGCACGGCGAAAGTCACGACTTGAGCTACCGCAGGATGGTCCATCAGCACGCTGTCCACCTCCAGCGGGGAGATTTTTTCCCCGCCGCGGTTGATGATTTCCTTGAGACGCCCGGTGACGCGCAGATAATTCTCACCGTCCAGCACACCCTGATCGCCAGTGTGAAACCACCCATGAGCGAAAGCGCTGGCATTGGCATCCTGGTTCTTTTCGTAGCCTAGGGTTACGTTCGGGCCACGAATGACAATCTCTCCTACTTCACCTTGCGGCAGCAATTGTCCGTCCAAGGCCATGATGGCTATTTCTGGACCTGCAGCGATACCGACGCTGCCTGGCTTACGCTTGCTGGGCGGCAGTGGGTTGGATGCCATCTGGTGTGTGGCCTCCGTCATGCCGTAGGATTCGATGACAGGGCAACCGAAGGTCGTTTCCAATTCCGCCATGACTTGCGGCGGGAGGGACGCGGAGCACGAACGGATGAAGCGCAATTTCGCCGCTGCAAGCCCATCGGCGTTGCGTGCCGCTCTGAGCAAGATCGCTTGATGCATCGTCGGTACTGCCGTGTACCAGCTTGGGTGCGCCTCGTTCAGCCACTGGAAAAAGCGCAACGCGTTGAAGCCCGGCGTGCAGAAGACGCCACCGCCTGCCGCGAGCGAGGAAAGTACCGCGGCGATCAGTCCATGGATATGGAAGAGCGGCATGATGTTGAGGCAGCGATCGTTCGCGGACAGACCGAGGGTGGCGCCGATATGCGCGGCCGAAGCGGCGAGGTTGGCATGGCTGAGCGGCACCAGTTTGGGGCGTGATGTTGTGCCCGAAGTATGCAAGAGCAGCGCGATATCGTCTTGCTCTGCCAGACCCGGACTGGCTGGCGAACCGACTGGTTCGCCGGAAATCGCAAAGCGACCGGCAGGCGCATCGGGCTGTGCGACGAGCCTCAGCACGCCGATGCCGAGCCGTCCAGCCACGGCGACTGCTGGACCATCCTCATTCTCCGCGACAAGAATGGCCTTGGCTTCTATATCGCTGAGATAGAACTCGAACTCGTCAGCTCGGTAGGCTGGATTGAGTGGTGCTGTTGACGCACTTGCAGCCAACGCGATGAAAGCGGCAGCCATTTCCGGACCGTTGGACAGCACGATGGCGATCCGGTCGTTGCGGCCAAGACCCAGCGCGTTGAGTCGAACCGCCGTGTTTAGGATCAGCCGACGCAATTCGCCATGCGAGAGAGCCTGTCGGCCCGGAGCCATGATCGCGGGAGCATCTTCGGCTCCAGCAACAAGACGGAGGGTGAGATCGGCTAAGTTTCCGTTTGTGGTCATGTCATCTCACCAGGCGGACGGTCGTTAAAGGTCAACAGGAGATCAATACCCAAGCGCCAGCCCGTCCTTGCGCGGGTCGGACGCCCCCGTCAGCGTGCCTTTCCTCCAATCGATCAGCACGGCTTGTCCACCACCGAGCGGATGATCGGCCTCCGCCACCCTGTGTCCGCGCCGACGCAGGCCTTGGATTGCTTGGGGCTGAACGCCTCGCTCGGCTTCGACGACATCGTGGTTGTAAAATACACGGGCGGCGTCGAGCGCTTCCTGTGGGTCCATGTCGAAATCGATCATGTTGGTCAGCAGATGGACATGGCCGAAGGGCTGGTAGCCGCCACCCATCACACCAAATGGCATCACCGCGCGGCCATCCCTCGTCATCATGCCCGGCATGATCGTGTGCATCGGTCGTTTGCGGGGCGCGATACAATTGGGATGATTGGGGTCAAGGCGGAAGCTGGTGCCGCGATTTTGCAGCACGATGCCCGTTTTCGCACCAACGACACCGCTGCCGAAAGAGTAGTAGGTCGAGTTGATGAAACTGACGGCATTGCGATCGCGGTCGACCACGGAAATATAGACCGTATCGCTCCCTGGCAGATCGATGCGCGGCAGATCGGTCATGGCATGTTCGCGATCGATCGCGGCACGCAACCGGTCGGCATGGGAAGTTGAAAGCAACTCCTTCACAGGAACCGCGACATGGTCCGGGTCGGCAAACAGGTTGTCGCGATCGCGGTAGGCCAGCCGCCCGGCTTCGATCTCCAGATGCAATCGCGCGGCGCCGTTGGGGTCGAGAGCGCTCAGATCGAAGCCAGAGAGCACGTTCAGCATCAAGAGTGCGGTCAGACCCTGATTGTTGGGCGGCATCTGGTGAACGTCATAGCCTTTGTAAGACGTGGAGACCGCTGACTCGTAGTCGCCCCTCGTTGCAGCGAAATCGTCGAGCGTATGGAGGCCGCCGAGGTGGCGAAGCCGCCCGACCAAGTCCTCCGCGACGTATCCCTCGTAGAAGCCGGAGCGGCCATGTTTTGCGATGAGGCGCAACGCCTGAGCCAGCTCTGGCTGAAAATGCACGTCTCCAGCTCTGGGTGGCTTGCCGCCGGGCAGGAACAAGCGGGCTGCAACCTCATCGGCCGAAAGATCGATTTCTGGATCCTTCCAGTCGAAGGCAACGCGATCATGCACGACGTAGCCGTTTTCCGCGTAGTGGATGGCTGGTGCGAGTGCGTCGGCGA
Source organism: Mesorhizobium sp. YL-MeA3-2017 (assembly GCF_030814575.1). NCBI lineage: Bacteria > Pseudomonadati > Pseudomonadota > Alphaproteobacteria > Hyphomicrobiales > Phyllobacteriaceae > Mesorhizobium > Mesorhizobium sp. YL-MeA3-2017. Next base: position 3,842,335 of record NZ_JAUSVH010000001.1, read on the forward strand.
TGCCCTTGCGACCATGGTCGTCCAGAAGCCGACACCAGGCATCGATTGCACCAGGTACGGTGACGGCGTGTGCGCCTTCTATGGGCAATTCGCTAAACCCGCGGTCGAGGTACCAGTCGACTGTCGCTGCCTGGGGTGCGCGGCCAGAACCGTTGAAAGCGAGCACGTTGCCTTCGCCTTTGGGGCAATAGAGAACAAAGCAATCGCCACCGATACCAGTGGATTGCGGTTCTACCACCGCTTGCACGGCCGCTGCGCAAACGGCCGCATCCATGGCGTTGCCGCCGGAACGCAACATGTCGAGCGCGGCCAGTGTCGAAAACGGATGCGACGTCGCGGCCATCGCTTCGGTGGCGCGGGCAGGGGAGCGGCCCGGAAGCTGGAAATCACGCATGTTGTTCTGGTCCCTGCATTCAGCGCCCGCGGCCAAGGAGCTGGGCAGCGGACAACAAGATGATCGACAGCACGATCAGGCATGTCGAAATGGCGGCAATCGTTGGGTCGATCTGGTCGCGCAGCGCATTGAACATGCGCCGCGTCAGCGTCGTCGTCTCGCCGCCCGAGATGAAGAGCGAGACGACCACCTCGTCGAAGGAGGTGATGAAGGCAAACAGCGCACCCGACACGATCGAGAAGCGCAGTTGTGGCATGGTCACCTGGAAGAAGGCCGCGAAACGCCCAGCTCCGAGGCTGCGCGCCACCATCTCCTGGTTCATGTCATAGGATCTCAGGCCGGAAAGCACGGTCAACACGACCAGCGGCAGAGCCTGCACGGTGTGAGCGATGACGAGGCCGGTCAATGTGTTGTTGAGGCCGATGCGGGCATAGAGGAAGAAGGTGCCGATGCCGATCAGGATGACCGGAATGATCAGCGATGCCGTGAGCACCGCATTGATTGTGCCTGTCAGTCTCAGCGTACCCGCGTTGACGGCGTAGGCGGCGGCCGTGCCAAGCGGCGTTGCCACGATCGCCGTCATTATCGCAACCTTGACCGAGACGATGGTGGCATCGCGCCATTCCACCGATCCGAAATAGCTTTGATACCAGCGCAGCGACCATTGCTGAGGTGGAAACTCAAGCAGCGTCGAACCGGAGAACGACATGATGACGATGATCACCGACGGGGCGATCAGGAACAGCATGACAAGTCCGCCGAGCAGGTAGAGCCAAAGGCGTTGCCAGTGCGAGATTGGAAGGTTGCTTTCCGCGTTCATCGCGCACTCCAGGCGCCCGTCGCGCGCGCGCCGAGCAACCAGCGGAAGAGACCGAGCAGCGCTAAGGTGACGGCAAGCAATACGACACCAAGTGCCGCGCCGGCGCCCCAGTTGGAATAGAGGCTGGCGGCCTGCTCCATGCGCATTGCCCACATGATGACCTTGCCGCCGCCCATCAGGGCTGGGGTGACGAAGAAGCCGAGGCACAGCACAAAGACGATGACAACACCGGAAGCGAGGCCCGGCAGCGAAAGCGGCAAGAAGATCTGCCGGAAAGTGGCAGCCGGGCTGGCTCCGAGATTCATGCCCGCGCGCAGACAGTCGATATCGATGGATTTCATCGAGGCATAGAGCGGCAGAACCAGGAATGGCAGCATGATGTGGATCATGCCGATGACGACACCGGTGAAGTTGTTGGCCAGTTGCAGGGGTTGGCTGATCAAGCCGTGGTCGATCAGCCAACTGTTGACCAGACCCTTGCGCTGAAGGATCACCAGCCACGCGTAGGTGCGAACCAGGACCGAAGTCCAGAACGGCAAGATGACGAATACGAGGCAGATCGAGGCTGCGCGGCGCGGCAATTGCGACAACAGGTAGGCAAGCGGATAGCCGAGCAGCACACAGGCCCCGGTGACCGCAAAGGCGACTTTGAAAGTGGTCGTGAAAGTTCTGATATAGGATGCCTGTTCGAAGAAGCGTGCATAATTGGCAACGCTTGGCGCACCGGTCTCATCGAAGAGCGAAAGCCAGAACAACCAGCCAACTGGCACGATGATGACAGCGAAGACCAGGAACAGACCCGGCGACAGCAACGCCAGAAAACCCAGCGCCTGGCGCCGCGTGTCGGCGCGCAGCGCCGCAACGTTCAACGCGTCGTCTGGCCGTGCCGCGTGCTCATGACTTGCGGATACGGCGCTCATTGATCTGCCACGAGTACGATGTCCGACGCATCGATGCCGAGCGCGATGGGCTCGCCAGGCGCTGGCAATCTCGCCAACACGTCGGAACGGCAAAACTCGCGCAACGTGACCTGGCGACCATCCTTCAGCGTTGCGTAGCAGCTGAAACTGTCGCCCTGATAGATAACGTCGCCTACGGTGGCTGTCAGCACGTTGAGGTCTTCTGCCTTTTCCGTGCTGATCAGAAGCCGCAGCTTTTCCGGGCGTACCACCATCAGATGCCGACCTGCCGATGGTGCAGGACCGTCGAGGCGCAGCCTTCTGTCTTCGTACCAGATACTGCCATTGCGGCTTTCCACCGGAATGAAGTTGGATTCGCCAATGAACTCGGCAACGAACTTCGTCTTCGGCCTGGCGTAGATGGTCTCGGGTTGGTCGATCTGCTCGATCCGCCCGGCATTCATGACCGCAATGCGGTCCGACATGGTGATTGCCTCGCGCTGATCATGAGTAACGTAGACGGTCGTCATGCCAAGCCTGCGGTGAAGGTTCCGCAATTCAATCTGCATGTGCTCGCGCAGTCCCTTGTCGAGCGCCGACAGCGGCTCATCCATCAAAACAATGCGAGGCTCGAAGACGATGGCGCGGGCGAGGGCGACGCGCTGGCGCTGCCCCCCGGAGAGCTGGTCGACGCGTCGCTCGCCCAGCCCCTGCAAGCGCACGAGTTCGAGCGCGCGATCCACGCGTTGCTTGGTGTCGGCCGCCGAGACGCGCCGCTGTTTCAACGGGAAGGCGACGTTGTGGAACACGTTCATGTGCGGAAACAGCGCGTAGTTCTGGAACACCATGCCGATGTCGCGCTTGTGGGGCGCCATGGTGATGATCTCTTCATTGCCCACCTTGATGCTGCCGGCATTGGCTCGCACGAAGCCAGCCAGGATCATCAGCAGCGTCGTCTTGCCTGAGCCGGACGGACCAAGCAGCGTGAGGAATTCGCCCGCCGCGACATCAAGGCTGAGATCGCTGAGAATGGACAAAGCACCAAAGCGCTTCTCGATATGATGTATGCCGATGGGGAGCGCGGACGGCGCGAGGGACAAGAGCATCTCCTTCAACTCCGGGTCTTTTGTCGGCGAAGCGGAACGGAGTGGCCGTGCGCCACTCCGACAGCAGCTATTGCTGGATCAGGTTGTTGAATTTCTCGGTCGCTTCGACCAGATTGTCGCGCCAGAACTGCGGATCCTGCAGGACCTGCTTCTTGACGTTCTCGGGCGCGGAGTTGATATCCTTGATGCGCTCCGGCGGTATCTTGCCGGTCTCGAAGGCCTTTTCGTTTGCTGGTCCATTGTCGACATAGAGCGGCAGGTTGGCCTGGAGGTCGGGGCTGACGAACTTGGCCAGCGCCTTCATGGCGAGGTCCTTGTTCTTTGATCCCTTCGGGATGACCATGCAATCGGCAGTAAGCACCCCCTGGTCGAAGGAGAAGCTGACGGGCGCACCCTCTTTCCTCAAGGTGCCTGCGCGGCCATTCCAGATGCTGGCCATGTCAACTTCGCCGTCCTTGACCAGTTGCATGGCCTGCGCGCCGGAGGTCCACCATGCGTCGACATGGTTGCGGATCTTGTCTACAGACTGCAGCGCGCCGTCGATATCGACCGGATAGACCTTGTCGATTGGAATGCCCTTGGCCAGTGCCGCGACACTCAGCGTTTCAGTCTGCTGGCTGCCCGAAAGCGCACGGCGGCCTGGGAATTTCTTGACATCCCAGAAATCCGCCCAGGTCTTCGGTCCCTTGTCGCCAAAAACATCCGTTCGGTAGATCAGCACGACCGAGGTGTAGGAAATGCCGATCCAGTCGTCATGGACGAGCTTTGGATTGATGCCGCTCTTGTCGATGACATCGTAGTCGAGCTTCTCGAACAGGCCCTCCTTGGATCCCCGCGCGCATTCATCTGCGCCCAACTCTGTAATGTCCCATTTGACCGCGTTGCCGGTGACCTGAAGGCGCACATCATCCAGGCCGTTGGTGGTGTCTTCCTTGATTGTGATGCCTAGCGCTTCAGCCGTCGGCCTGAAGAAGGCCTTTGTCTGCGCCTCTTGATACGTGCCGCCCCAGGAGGCGACGGTGATAGTATCGCCCGCCACGGCTGGCGCCGCGACCGCCGCCATCAAGCCTGCCGCTGCAAAAACCGTAACGCCTTTGGTTCTGTTCATTTTCAACGCTCCAGCCAGTGTTCCCATCGCTTTGCATTCGCATGCGATTTTGTATACAATTAAATGTACCTGGAGGGTTTGCAATGTCAACAGCGGCTGAGGACTAGCCCAATTCCAGAGCCGCACCACGGCGTATCGGTCGTGACAAACAGGGCCGAATTTGCATACAGCTATGCGAGAAGCGTTAAGACCGCCGGCGAAACGGCCGGAGAACTGGAACCAGCCTTGGCCAAAAAAACCAAAAATACCTTACGCGATTCCGTCTACTCCGCCCTCAAAGCAATGATTGTAACCGGTCAGGTTCCACCCGGATCGCGCGTCACCGAGAGTGACATCGCAGCGAAACTCAAAGTCAGCCGCACGCCGGTGCGTGAAGCGTTCAATCGCCTGGAGCGCGACGGCTTGGTCACCGGTCGGCCGCGCCAGGGCTACGCCGTCACCGAATTCGACATCAACATGTTTCGCGAAGCGTTTGACATCCGCGAATTGCTCGACGGCCACGCGACCGAACTGGCTGCCGTTGCCGCGACTGTTCAGGACAAAGCCCGGCTGCGCGCCATGCTTGCGGAAGCCGAGCAACTGGCAGCCATTCCCGATCGCACCACACAGGAAAAATTCCAGGAACTCGAGGTTGGTATAGACCTCCATCGTGTCATCGCCGAGATCAGCGGCAATGTCATGCTGCATGAGATGCTGTGCGGTATTCTGGACAAATGCCAGCACTATATCTGGACCGAACTGCTGTGGTTGGATGAATGGAAGATCGCTCGCGATGAACATGCTGAGATTGTCGAAGCGATTTGCGCCGGCAATTCTGAGCGGGCCGGTGCTTTGGCACGCGCCCATGTCCGCGGTTCGCGTGAGAGTATTCTGCGGTTATTGCAAGCGAAATCCGACTACCAGAATTTTCGGATCAAGGCGTCTTGAAAGAGGGATGTCGGGGGATTGTGATCGCGATCGTCTAATGGCCAATGATAATGGAACTGCTTGATATGCAAGTGGCGTGCCCAATAATTCGCCCTGTTGTGGCGAGGATCAGGTTAGCCTGTGACGGACGAGATGACGCACGATCGGCGAGAACATGGCCTGGCCGACGTAATTCCCGATATTGGTCTTTTCAAAAAGATCCTGGGCTAGGGCGGCGTCTTGCACGACGGGGATGCCGGCTGCCCGAGACTGGGAAATCATATCAAGCGCCGCGCGGCCCTGTCCCTTGGCCACGATTGTCGGAACCGGCGTTTCGCCTTTGATGTAGCGCAACCCCACCGCCAGTTCGTCTCCGGCGAACACGATGACGGCGTTCTGGACACCCAGTCGTGCCGGCCGCTGCACGGCTTCCCGCCGCTGGCGTCGCTGTTCCTGGCGTATGAGCGGATCGCCTTCCATGTCCTTCTGTTCGCGCTTGTACTCGGTCGTGGTCATGCGCATGTCGCGCAGGAACAGCCAACGCTGCAGCGGCACGTCGAGAATGCCGATGGCGAGGAAGGCAAGGGCTGCCGAAACGCCGACTGGAACCATCACGCCCCACAGCATTGGCGTCATGCAGGACATGCCGCATCCCGGCGCGTCGAAAAGCGGTTGCAGCCACTGCACCAGGATCACGACGAACAGGGCGGACAGGAATGTCAGCTTGGCCAAGCCCTTCGCGAACTCGACGACATTGCGCACAGACATGATCTTCTGCAGGCCCTTCGCCGGATTGATGTGGTCGAATTGCGGTTTGACGGTTTCGAAGGAAAAGACCGGGCCGAACGTCGCCAGCATGCCGAAGACGATCGTGGTCACGACCACGATCCCAGCCAACGGGACGGTGACGAACATAAGCAGGAAAAAGGCGTGACGGCCGCTGCGTAGCAAAATTTCGCCGAACGGGACGTTGTAGTCGGTTATCGTGTCGACCAGTTCGGAAAAATGCGCCAAGGCGCTCGGCCAGACGAGATAGATATAGGCAAGGGCAGCGCACAGGCCGAAGCCTGAAACAAAGTCGCGGCTTTGCGAGGCCTGGCCCTTGCGTTTGGCATCGCGCAGCTTCTTGTCGGATGCCGGTAGTCTTTTTTCCTCAGCTTCTTCGGCCATGTCGCCAGCCTGCCGGGTCCTGTTGCTAACCTAGGACGGAGCCTAGCGCCTGGGCCCTGGCCTGCGTGCTGCCCTTGGCGCGGATGGACTGCGCCTGAGACAACAGCTTGTTGATCTCCTGCGTTGGCAGGCCGACCGGCGGGGCGGCGCGAAGCTGATCGCCCTGACCCAGCAGGCCGTAGACGATGACGGCGTCGCGCTTGTGATGCAATTGTGCATTGGAGGCGCTGACGAGCTTTTGCGCCAATGGCAGCGCCACGCCGGCATTGCCTTCAAGCCCGGCCGCCAGAGCCATGTTGGTCTCGATATCGAGGTCGCCAGGCGCCATCTTGAGTGCCTGGCCAAAGGTGACCTGTGCTTCCTGCGTGTGGCCTGAAAGCGTCTGCGCCACGCCGAGCCGGTTATAGGAACTGCTTGTGTTGACCAGCGGTGCCGCCTGGGCAAGCGCCCGCATACCCGCATTGTAGTCGCCGGCATCCATCATCGCTGAACCGAGGCCAAGCATCGCTTCGCCATTGTTCGGCGCCTTGGCCAGTGCCGCTTGATAGGCCTTGGCGGCCTGGTCCGGTTCGCCGGCACGCATGTAGGCGTCACCGGTTTTGACATAAGCGCTTGGACGCGCATCGGGCAAGGCCGCGGCCTTCTGGTAGAGTGCGATCGCCGTATCGCTGTCGCCGCGCTTTGCAATGTCGTCGGCGAGCTTGATCAGGCGCTCCGACGGCGAGGCCGGGGCAGCACTCTTTTGATTGACGGCGCTTTGGGTCCCTGTCTGGCAGGCCGCCAGCGTCAGGATCGCCAAAGCCGGCAGGAAAACGACACGCATATCCATCTCTCCCCGTTCACCTTCTATCGTCGGTTTGCGAACTCATCACGGCCGCGCCGTCCTGGAGACGGCGCCATTGGCTAATTGGTCGTCATGTTAGGGGTCTCGGCAGACGGCTCCGGCTTCTCGCCGTCGAGATAACGACGCGCGGCGCGCGCCGTCGGACCTGCTGCGGCGGGCCCCATGCGGCGACCTTCGACCAGGTCGCGTTGACTCTCGACCATGCGCTGCAGGTTGTAGGCATTGGAGCAGCCCGGCGGCAGGTGCGAGCCGACGCCGGAAACCCGCGTCAGGCTGGCCGATGAGGCGGCCGGTGGATTGTCGTCGTCGGCCGGTTCGTTCAGGCAGGCGTCAGGCGCCAGAACCGAGCCGGACACGCTCTTGTCAGAGCCGCCGGTGCCGGTCGCCACGTAGCTGTAACCCGGCGAATAGTCCTGCTCGGGTCTGGTGTTGCCGACACAGCCGCACAAGAGGATAGCCGGGATGACAGCATAAAAGGTGCTCGACACGTTCATCGCGCTTCTCCTATTTGACGATCAGGCCAACGGACGAGCCACCCTTGGCCTTGCGCTTTGCGCGTTTCGCCGGACGGTCCTGAGGGGTAGCGAGGCCGTCGCGCACCGGCTCGACCAGATAGGGTGTGATCAGGATGACGAGTTCGGTTTCCTCACGTTGGAAACGCTGCGACTGAAACAGTGGTCCAAGCACCGGCACGTCGCCAAGCACCGGGAATTTCTCGACATTGCGCGCGGTGCGTTGCTGGAACAGGCCAGCGATGGCGAAGGTCTGACCACTTGCCACCTCGACGGTGGTGTCGGCACGGCGCACGACGAAGCTCGGCAACTGGAAGCCGTTGGCACCAACGGTGGCGCCACTGTCGGACAATGAGCTGACCTCCGGCTGCACGTTGAGAGCGATCCGGTTGCGACCGATCAGCGTCGGCGTAAACCCCAGCGACACGCCGAATTGCTTGTATTGCACCGTGACGACGTTGTTGCCTTGAGGAATGGGTATAGGGATTTCGCCGCCAGCCAGGAATTTCGCCGTCTGGCCGGTCACGGCCGTCAGGTTCGGCTCAGCCAGGATCTTGACGATACCGTTGCGCTGGAGCGCCTCGATGAGAATATCGAAGTTTATGCCGTGGTCCTGGCTCAGGTTGAGGCCGAAGTTTCCATTGTTGCCGCTCGGTACGCCATTGTTCTGAAACATGTTGAATTCGAAGCCGGCGCTCTTGTAGCCGACGTTCCAATCCACGCCGTAGGATTGCAGTTCCGTGCGCGAAACCTCGGCGAAACGCACCCGGATGTTGACCTGCTGCGAGCCGCCCACCGTCATGTTGTTGATCGGCGGCTGTTCTGGCGGGGAGAAGGTGCGGGCAATGTTGTCCATGTCGGTCGCCTCCTCGACGCCACGGGCTTCCCCGGTCGTGACGATGCGGTTGCCGAAAATGGCGAGATTGGTCGCCGAATTCGGGCGCATCGCCTTTTTGGCCTGATTGGCTGAAGAGATATCGGCGGTCACACGAAACTGGGCCGTCGCCTTGATGCGTTCGTCGGCGGTAATCGCGATGAGATTGGTCAGGCCGGGCTTCAGGCCGAAGACATAGACCAGCCCCGGTGAGACGATCTGCAGGTCGGCGATCGTCGTATCGGCGATCAGCACGGATTCGACCGGTTCGCTGAAGCGCAACAGACGTCCCTGCCCAACGGGCAGGTCCACCGTCGGCTGCGCTGGCAAACCCGAAATCTCCTGCGCTCCGAGGTTCGTCAGTGTTGAAATAAGACCCATCAGGAAAACCGTAAGGGCGAGCGCCAGCCGCGACATTTTCATCAGGGCCGAACAGCTGTATCGTCGTTCGGCTCTCGTGGTATGGCGGCTAGGCATGCAGTCCCTCTCTCGATCATGGCCGGCATTCGTTGGTCCCCGATGCCGTTGCTTTTCGTCCCTGTTCATCCGGCGGTGTTTTGCCCACCCAACGCGCCGGCCGAAGGCAGCGATGGGGTTCTGGATCGCCCCGAATTTCCCGAGATCGTTGCCAGCGGCTGGACGTTGAATTCAGGCGCGAGTTCCGGAAAGGAAAGAACCGGCAGTTCGATGCCGTTCTGCACCAGAAGCGCGCGCAAGTGGCGGCGTATATCGGCCGCCGTCACGATCACGGGCGAAACACTGGCGGCTGCCCGCGAAAGGTGACGCTCGATCTCCGCGGCCAGCGCCTGCACGGCGGCGTCGGCTGTGTTGAGAAAGGCTCCGGTCGATGTCGTCTGTACCGCTTCGCGCAGGATATCCTCGGCAGAGCGTTGCAACACATAGGCGGAGATGATGTTGTTGCGGTCGGCAACGCGGAAACTGATCTGCCGCCGCAACGCCGTTCGCACATGCTCGGTAAGCTGGACAACATCCTGGTCGCGCTGTCCCGCCTCGACCAGTGCTTCCAGCACGAGCCGCAGATTGCGGATCGGCACGTTTTCAGCCACCAGCCGCCTCAGCACGTCGGCGATCTTCTGCAACGGTACGATCTCGACGGCCTGCCGCACCAGGTCGGCATAATCCGTCTCCATTTCGGAGAGCAGCTTGCGCGTTTCCTGGATGCCGACGAAATGGCCGCAATAGAGCTGGAGCGCATGCGCGGTCCATTTGGAAGCGATGTCGAGCGGTTCCAAATAAGGCAATTGTGCCTCTTCGAGCGCGGAAACGCCGTCCCGATCGACCCAGGAGAATTTGCGCTGGCCGACGAGCGCAGCACCTTCCTCATAACTGAGGCTGAGCAGTTCGAGATGGCTTGCCTCGGTTTCGACGAGCACCTGGTCGGCCGGAATCTCGGCTTCCACGATCGGCACACCTTCGAGGTCGATGCGGATGTTGCGCGGCGCGATCGTCTCGTTGACGTCAACCCCGATGGGTGGAATCTCGACACCGAGATCCTCGAATATCTTTCGACCCATCGCTTCGGTCCGCTGGCGAAATTGCGGCTCTGCCACTTCGGTAGCCAGCGCCTTTCCAAGCCTGACCACGATGCGGCTGGAGCCGAGCAGCGGCCTGGCGTTCTCCGCGAGCGCGGTCGCATTTTCGGGCTCTTGCCGTGTCGTTGCGGGCAGGGTTTCCGCCGGTTCGTCTTCGCGACGTGTATTACGATGGATCATGAAGGCGCCTGCACCGAAGGCGATGCCGAGCGCGACGAAGACAAGGCTGGGAAAACCCGGCACCAGCGCCAGTCCCATCATGATCAGCGCGGCAAGGCCGAGGGCGCGCGGATCGCGCAGCAACTGGAAGCTGATCTGCCTGCCGAGATCCTCCGTACCGTCGGCGCCGCCGACACGCGTCACCATCGTGCCGGCCGCGATCGCGACGAGCAGGGCAGGGATCTGCGCCACAAGGCCGTCGCCGACCGTGAGCAGCGAATAGGTCGACGCCGCCTTGCCGATCGACATGCCGTGCTGCAACGTGCCAACGGTAAAACCGCCGATGAGGTTCACAAGGATGATGACGATGCCGGCGATGACGTCGCCCTTGACGAATTTCATGGCGCCGTCCATCGCACCGAAAAGCTGGCTTTCGCGCTCGAGCTGCCGGCGCAGGTGTCTGGCTTCGACCTGGTCGATGTCGCCGTTCCTGAGCTCGGCGTCGATGCTCATCTGCTTGCCGGGTAACGCGTCGAGCGTAAAGCGCGCGGCCACTTCGGCAACACGCTCGGCACCGCGCGCGATGACGATGAACTGCGCCACGGTGATGATGAGGAAAACCACCAGCCCCACCGCGATGCTGCCGCCGACGACGAAATTGCCGAAGGCCGAGATGATCTCGCCGGCATCGGCCTGCAGCAGAATCAGGCGGGTCGTCGTGATGGTGATTGCCAGGCGAAACAGCGTCGCGATCAGGATGACGGAAGGCAGCGACGAAAATTCAAGCGGATGCGAGACATAAAAGGCGACCAGCAGGATGAGGACGCTGAGCGCGATGTTGGCGGTGATCAGCGTGTCGACCAGGAAGGTCGGCAGCGGGATCAACATCATCACCACGGCCACCAGCATCAGCACGGCAATGACCAGATCGCCGCGTTGGGAGGCTTTGCCGAGCAGTTGCAGCAGCCGTTGCGAAAAGGTCATTGCACCTGCCTTTTTGCCAGAAAGCGCTGGAAGGCTTCGCGCGCTTCCGTCTTGCGCCCGGCCACAAGCAGAGCGCGGCTCTTTAGGAGGTGAAGGGTGGGGTGTTGCATTCCTTCCAATGTCTCCAACCTGGCGATCGTGGCGAGCGCCTTGTCGGCTTCTCCGTCCAATATGAGCAGGTGTGCCAATGTTCTCAGTACGCCGGAGTCTTCCGGCGAAAGCTGTGCCGCAATCAACAGATAGACCGCACCCCGCCTGGCCTGGCCGTGACATCCGTAGAGATGGCCAAGGACATGCAGCAGATGTGCAGCCTCATGCGGCCCGGTCAGATTCCAGTCCCTCCTTGCAGACGTCCGAGCAGTTCCCGATGCCGCTCGATCTCGTCTTCCATCAACGTCCTGGCGAGCGCTCTCAGCGGCTCTCCGCCCTCAAGATCGGGTACAATCTCCGTGATGAAATGGTGCAGTATGGGAACCGAACGCCGCAGGATCGCCGGCTCGGGGATTTCCGGCATGACGAACTCGGCGAGAATTTCATCGAGCGATTTGCCGCCGGTACCTGCCGATGGTCCGTTGAAAGCCTCTGTTTCAAGCCCTTCGGCACCGGAGGTGGAGTTTGCGCCCTTCGCCTTGCGCCGGTTGATGCCATTCAGACGCCGGCGTTCGATCGGTTGTGCGGGCGACGCGTCCGCATCCCGGCCGATCGATTCCGGTCTTGCGTCGAAACGTGGCCCATCAACGCGGCGGCTCACTGGTATTTCAGCGCGACCGTGGCGCCGCCCTTGGTCAGCACAAGCGCGGTCTGGCCGATCTCCTTGATCGTCCAGCCGTCATTCGTGAAAGCGCCTTCGTGATACCGTGTTCCATCCCCGGCGATTACATAGGGCCGTTCGCCGTACCAGATTGCCTGCAAGGTGAGGCGCGGCGGTTGCGCGGCATCGCCAACGGCGATGTTCGAAACAAGCGGCACTTGACCGAATTTCTGGTCGAACCACAAACGGACTTCGGTCCAGGTACCTGATTGCGCATTGGGTATCGTGCCCGATACGACAAGACGTTCAGACGAGCGTCCGACGGCAACGGTCTCCAGACCAGATTGTGCGAGGCGCGCTGTCAATTCAGCCTGCGCTGCCGCCAGATGTTCCGCGTCGGCGCCGTTTCCGGGAACGCTGCCCGTTACTTCGCCGTCGGCGAGCGCGAGGCTGGCTGGCTTGTCATCGGTCTTTGCGATGGACAGGCCATTGGCTGCGATGGAAATCGCAAAAACCGCGGCGATGAGAACACCCCCTGCTAGCAACGGGCGTCGCGGCAGCGACCATCGGCTCTTTGTGGGAGCAGGTCCCGTGAGGCGTAACTGTGCGTCGCCCAGCGAAATGCCGAGCGGCAGGCGGCGCCGGCAACCCTGACCCTTCCAGATGGTTTCGCCGCCGGCAAGTTCCAGGTCGCCGCCGATGGCTTCGATTTCAACCAGGTTACCCTTGCGGTGAAGCCTGGCGTGGAGCGCTGCGATTCCTGGATCCCTGAGGACGATATCCGAAGCGCCGTCCGAGCCGATCACATAGGATGGTTCGGTCAATTCCAGGCTGGCCCCATTGTGGAAACCGCGGGTGACGGCCAGCGTCGCGGGTTTGTCAGGGACCAGGCTTGTGGCACCGCTCGCAACGGCACGCAACGCAAGCTTGCCTGCGCCACCTTCAAGCTTTCGGGTCGAGTGAGCGCTCATGCTTTTCAACCTCCTGCCAAAACGATTTCACATTTCGGCCGGCACGATAGTCACGCGCCGGGAAACAGCACGCCGCCGGCAACCTCCGGCGGCGCGGAATAGGCGATAAACCTTGCGCCTCAGGCCTTTTCGGCCGACTGGCCAAGCGTCCTGGCGGTGCTCATCAACATGTCGTGCTGGGACTTGGCGATCTCTTTGTTGATCTCCAGGCCGAACATCCGCTCCTGCTGCTTGATCATCTTGTCCAGGTTCTGCTCCGGACTTCCGCCGTTGACGGGAGGGGTAGTGGTCATGACTGTCTCCTTGAGGAACCATTCCACGCAATCGTGACAGCCCGGCGTAATGGACTCTCTTTAGATTGCCGCTCAAACTTAGTGCAGCGCCGCGGAAATAGAAAGTCCATTTGGAATGCGTAAATCACGAAAATTCCAACTGTTGCATTGTCGGCGGGCTGCAGGTAAAATTCGAACCGGGCAAATTGGGGTTTAGGAAATGGAAAAAGGTCCTTTGTCGGAACTGCTCGTGGAGCGATTCGAAACGATGCCGCCGCAGCTGCAGGTTGCGGCACGTTTTGTGCTTGACGACCCTCAGGGCGTCGCCTTGATGTCCATGCGCAAGCAGGCCAGTCAGGCGGGTGTATCGCACAGCACCATGATGCGGCTGGCGCGCTGGCTTGGCCTCGACGGCTACGAGGATATACGCAGCCTGTACGCTCGCGCCCTGCGTGAGCGCGGTGCAGGCGAGGGCGCGCGCGCCAACCCGTTGCCGCAACAGGATCCGGATTACCCGGCGGCTGGTATCGCGGCGGATACGCTCGCCGCTCAGATCGCCAGTCTCGGCGAATATGGCAGTGCCATGCAGTTTCTGGCAGCCGCCAAGCTGATTGCCGGGTCGACGACCATTTTTGGTTTGGGCTTCGGACCCTCGCGTTCGGTCGCCAGCCATTTCGTGCAGACGATTTCGCCGCTCCTCGGCGAGGACCGCAAGGCCGTGCTCGTGGCTGGCGCCGAGGCACTGCTGGATGCCAAGGTTGGCGATGTCGTGCTCGTCGTCGGGTCCGCGCCCTACGAACGCGCTACCATCGATTTTGCCCGTCAGTCCGCAAGCCAGGGCGCGGCGGTACTGGCCATTACCGACAGCAGCGTCTCTCCGCTGGCGCGCATGGCGCGCGAGACAATCGTGGTGACATCGAATTCAAGTTCGTTTTTCCCAAGCATGGTGCCGGCATTCGCCGCGGTTGAAATCCTGGTCGCTCTGGCCACCCCGCTGACCGATGTCGACGCCGTCGAGAAATTCAAACAGTCGCAAGAGCAGCTCGCTGCCTTCGGCGTCTATTGGAAGGCCGCTCGCTAGCATTCTTCCTGGGTGCTTATCGGACGGACCTTCGGCCAGCCCCCAAAGGGCGAAGCACATTGCGGAGGTCGTTCACGTGGTTCGTCCGATAATGCCGAAGCTGAACCCCGCGCCAAGGGTCGATCCTAAAGCCAATGCAGCGCAGATCGCGCAGTTGGAAGCCCAGGCCGCCCAGCTCAGAGAACAGATCAGGCTTGCCAACAAGATGGGCGAGCGTGAATGGGCGGCCAGCGCGCGCCAGGAGCTTGATCAGGTCACCGGCAAGCTCGATGCCTTGCAGCAACCCGATGCGACGCCTGCCAACGGAAACGTTCCCGCCAATGCTGGAACACCGAGCAATGGCGCAGGCGCTCAGCCTGCGCTCTACACTCAGCCGACGACTTTGGCCTTTGCTCCCGTCAAGTTGAACACCGGCACGCCCGAAAAGGATCCCGCCGCGGATATGACGGCCCACAGCATCATCGACGATGTGAAAAAGGGCAAAAGCATCAACAAGATCGCGTCAGAACGAGGGATGACGAACGAGCAGGTGCTTGCCGCGATAAGGGCGGGTAACAACCTGGAAGTCACTGTCACCGATCCGACCAGCAACAATGGCGATGTCCAGACGACGGTGATCAGGGACACCAGCGATCCCAGGAACCAAAAGACAGTCACGCTCCATTACGACTATCAGCACGACACCTACTACGCGGCCGTGCAGGATGGGTCGGCCGCGCCTGCGGAAACGCCGGTCAGGGACGGCCTCGGCCGCAAGCAGACCAGCGACTACGATCCCAAAACGGGGGCGATGACCACCCGCTACGAAGACGATCTCGGTTCCGGCGTCGTCACGGAACGGACATCGCTTCCAAATGGCGCGTCGGTAGAAACGGTGACGCCGAAGGGTGGGTCTGCTCTGCCTGTCACCACCGTGACCGGACCTGACGGGAAGAAGACCGTTCTTGCGCCAACCCAGGATCCCGGAGGTGCCACCACAAAAGGCATTCAGGACGATCTCGCCAAGGGCAAGAGCATCGACCAGATCGCGAAAGACCGGGGCCTGACCAAGGAACAGGTGATCGCCGAATTGCAGGGGGCCGGTTATCAGGTCAAGACCGGAGATCCAAAGAGCGACAATGGCGACGTCCAGTCGGTGGAACTTGCCGATCCGCATACGGGTGAGAAGATCGTTTATTACAACGACTATCAGCACGACGCACGCACTGTCGTCACCACGAAAGGCGACACCGAAACCACGGTATCGGAAGACGGCAATGGCAAGACGAGCAATACCACCCGCCACACCAAGACGGGTGAGGCCACAACGACCATCGTCGACCCGAAGGCTGGAACAGAGATCAAGATCGTTACCGACAAGGATGGCCGCGTCACCAAGACGACCACCGAAAAGGTCAATGATGGCAAGCCGATCGACTACGAAGTCAAGCCGGACGACAACCTCACCCTTATCGCGCAGAAACATGGCGTGACGCTGGATGAGCTGAGGAAAACCAATCCGGAGCTTTTCGATACGTCCCGCGATCCGAACCTCGTCCGTCCCGGCGAAAAGATCAGGATCGAGAATGGCACGCGCACGACCGTGGAGGTTACGGCCAATGGCTATACGCTGACCACGAAGCCAGACGGCAGCGTGACCCTGCACAACAACACCACCGGAACGGACCTGAAGATCGACGTTGGAACCACACAGGAGGCACTGGCTCGTACCCTGTTGGCCGTGAACCCGAACAGCAGCGATCCAGCGGAGGCGAAGGAAGGTCAGGTCGTCAAATCCTTTGTCGAAGGTATATTGGCTGGACAGACGTTGCCCAGCCTCATCGAGGACGCCAAACAGGCCGGATTAGACAAGGCCGCGCTGATGAAAACGTACGGGGCTGGCATCCTCGCGTCTCCAAAGCTCGACGGTCAGAACCGTGTTGTCGACCCGTTTGGCGACCCGCCCCGCGGCAAGGCTCCCTCCGGTGGCAATTGGGTACCGATGAAGGTTGACGGCGCGTGGACGTGGGTCGACCCGCAGGTTGCCCAGGCCATCATCAAGGAGAACATCGCGCTGTCCCGCATCACGGAGACGCGCGCCCTGGCCGGCCAGGGCATGTCACAGTTCAACGTCTACATGCTTGATCCTGCCTACAAGGACGCGGTCAAGGGTGCGCAGGGCATCATCAACGAGGCGCTGGCTCCTTACGGTCTCGAATGGACGCCCGAGAAGCCGGAAGGCACGCTTGCCGATGCGCAAAACAAGCTGACGCAGGCCAACAATCTGCTCAAGAACGCGCAGGACGCCCGTGGCGAATACGAGCGCGCCGGACAAATTCTCACACAGGCAATCAATGACCAGAGCCAGCTGAAACCGATCAGCGACCCGAATGCGCCCGCCGCGTCCGCTCTGGGTCAGCCAAGCCCCAACCGCCAGACCGAATATGCCGAAGGCATTGCCGCTCACGCGGCTGTCGATAAATTGTTCGGAGAGGCCGGACTGCATCTAAGCAAGGGCGACAAGCTGACGATCGACTTCCTGGTCGGTCAAGCGGATCTGAACGGTATGCCGAAAGATTCGCAACAATACAAAGATCTCAAAACATTACAGGGAACAGCCGATAAACAGTTCGAGCTGGCAGGGGCCTATCAAGGTTATTTCGACGCTCATGCGAGAGCGATGGATGTGGGAGCTCGGCAGACCGATCTCGAACAACGGCTGCTTGCCGAATATGGCAGCAACAACCAGTATCTTTTTGAGCCAGGGAAAAAGCATAGCCGAATCAATGGAGACTATCTCGGCCTTTACCAGTCACAGGAGTTACAGGTTCGAGATGGTCAGCTTTGGGTCGTCAACCATTTCGAAAAAGGTACGACCGAGCAGCAGCTCACTTTTGAGCTCGGCAACAAGAACGTTCGCAGCAAATACAAAAATCGGCAGCTCAACAAGGATTGGCAGCAGCTTCTTTCCGGCAACAACTTCGACGTCCCGATGTGCACGGCAAACGGGTTGCAGTCGCTGAAGGTAAGCGAGGCCGAGGCGGCAAAAAATCTGAACGATATTCTCAACAAGCAGTTAGGCGACAGCATCAAGGATCTTGGTACCAAGCTGACCACGCTGCAGACAAACTTCGACAATCTATTCAAGCAACACGGGCCTGGGTCCGTCGATGTTCCCGCCGGAACCTTGCCGGATGGCGTACAGCCTGTCGAGATCGACCTCGGCGGCGGGCGTAAGATCAAGGTCGCGCCGGAAGTTGCCGCACAGTTCGATAAAGTCGGCTTGGACGCACTCACCCAAAGCGGCAAAGCGGTCTGGATCGATCTCGACACCAGCGACAAGGAAGCAAGCGGACGTTGGGTTGATCCCAGCTTGGCCGTTGCCAAATTGGTCCTTGAAGCGACGCAACAGCAAAAGACTCAGGCCGAGGAACTGCGCCGTCAGGTTGAGGGCTTCAGCGACTATCACAATATGCGCCTCAGCGATCCTTCGCTGATGGTGGATCGCAACACCGGGATCGACCGTAGCTATCTCGACAAGCACCAGCAGGAGGCGCTCGACGGTAACTATCAGCCGAAATTCCAACAATTATTCGCAAAAGGTTTTGACAACACATTCCACGAACGGCGCGGTTCCGGGCTGGATGACACGGTGGCCAATAGCTTGGGCATCGACCGCTCCACGAAGGAAGGTCGCGACGCTGTCAGCAAGATCACGAAAGAAATCCGCGATATCGGCGGAGACACCCCAAAAGTACGCGCGGTGCCGCTGTTCTATGTCGATGACAAGGTCGGCACACAGCAGGTCATCCTTTTTGCCGTCCAAGAAGGTGGGGGCACGCGTTATGTCGACGTGACGGGTAAGTCGTTCGCCAATCTTGGCGACTTCCAGGACAACAACGCGCAGTTCGGCGAAGACGGCAAGCTCGTCGCGCCGAAGAACCTGCAAATGAAACCCGGCAGCGACGGCAAGTTCGAGCTCGAGGTCGTCAAGTCGCGTAACTTCTCGGTCTGGGAAAAGGCAGTCGATCCGCTTGTCGGTATCGGGACTGGCATCGCCACAATCTTGTCATTCACGCCCGCCGCCCCGGTGGCCGCCCCTCTCGCTTACGCGGGTGCAGCCTATCTCGGCACCAGAGCAGTCATCAATCAGGTGAACCATCTGGATCATGGCGGCGAATGGGGCGATACGGAATCGCTCATTAACATCGCCAGTGTTGCGACCACCGTTTTGCCGATGGCCTCCAGTGGTCTTCGCACGGTCGGCATGGCCGGGAAGGAATTGACCGCCATGCAAGCCTTCCGCGGCAGTATCGGTGCAACCCGGTCAGGCTCCGCGATCTCGGCGGAAACCCGTTCCTTCATGCAAACCTCTTCCGGTCTCAACAAGACCGCCTGGGGCATGGATGTGGGAGCGGTGGTCGTGGGCACGCCACTTCTCGCAACGTCGGGCTACGACCTTCTCACCAACTGGAATCAGATGACGGACCTCCAGCGCGCGAACGCGCTGACTGGTTTCTTCACCGGTGTCGTCGGCACGGGCCTCGGCCTACATGGCCTGCGCACCCTGCGACCCGGCACGGATCAAGGTTTCAACACAAACGGTGGTGCCAATCAGCCACCGCCGCGGGGCGGTGGTGCCAATCAGCCACCGCCGTGGGGCGGTGGTGGCGGGCCGCGTCAATCGCCACCCGCGCTGGAGGCAGGTCCGTCCGGAAAACCGATGAACGTCCATGAAATGGGCGCGGACGGAGTCTATCGACCGACGGGCGAGCAGGTTTTCCACGACCCAAGCCATCCTGTGATCCCCGGGGAAGTGGTTCCGCCAAAGAAGACTCGAGGAGACGCCTCGACGACAGGGGCAGGCCGCACTCCACACGAATCGCAGCCGACCGTTACCGCCAAAGACCCGGTCGATCCGGTCGGCAAGCCGACGAAAGGGCCAGCCGGTGGCGATCCGATCATCGTGCCGAACAAGCCGGTCACCACGGATGGTCCGGTGCATCTGGTATGGAATCCGGAAACGCGCAGCTTTAGCGGCATGCCGGAAAGGGACACCGGCGGTTACACCTATACCAGCGGCAAGGACGAGCGGACGCCATCAGCCTATCTCGATGGCCTGACCAACGAGCAACTGCTGCATCGGTACGAGACCGAAAAAAGCTACTATTCGAGCCGCGAAATGGCTGACCGCTACGGACCGGATGGCGTCTATGTGCCGCGGACTCCGATCCGGGACGTATTGCCGGACCTGCGTGTCGGGGTGACGTTCCGCACACGCCTCAATACCGGACAGGCGTTCGGTATCGGTTCACCGACCGTAGCCGCCATCGGTTTTGGTGTTGGCACCAAGACGGATTTCGGCGCCATTGGCTGGTCGATCGTCGACAGTTTCAGTCAGCGTAGTCTCACGCCGCTCAAGGATGCCTTGAGCACGCAGGGCGTCGTTTCCTACCGCGCCCGCGAATACAGGAACATCACCGCGCTGCAGGCCGGTGTCTGGCCGGTCTCCAAGCAAACGGCCCTGCCGGTTCGCGCCAGCGATCTCTCGGGCAAGGCAAGCGAGGGCATTTTCAACGACAAGGCCGGCTATGAGGCCAAGCCGTTCGATGCCGCCATCGTCGGAAAGACACCGGACGGCGAGGGCACGGTCATTGAAATGACTTACTCCCCATCGCTCAAGGGGACAGAGGTGACGCTTGCACCTGGCCAGCACGACTTCTTCGGTGTGCCCGCCGAAAACAATGCCGGCCACGTCAGATTGGAGGGCGCATTGCCCTTCGGCCGCGTGATGACGGAGACCAAAGCCGGCCTGCGGCTGCCGATCGTCGCAAATCATGTCGGCATGGTCGATAAATTTCCACGCGTCGGCATCGAGATGCGACCGGAACTACCGGTCAAGGACACGCTACAAAAAGGCGATATCGTCTCCAAACAGACCTATGACCAAATCCAGTCAGCCCTCGGATCGACGGTCTTGAAGATCCAGTTCGTGGTCAAGGATCCGGCGAAAGCCGGCGAGCTCGTCACCGCGGTTGGGCAAGGCAACGGCATTCAGGCGATCCGCGATCTTGTCAAGGCCGGCCAGATCGACCCTTCCAACACGGTTTCATACGCCGACGAACCGACGATAAGCGGGCTGCGGCTCTCTGCCGTTCCGGGCAAGACTCCTAGTGCTGACATCGTCCTTCTGACCGGCGAGAAGGTGCGGGTTCTCAATCCGGAAGCGATGCTGGTCGATATCATCTTCAACGATCGAAACGGGCTGCCCGGGGTGCTCGGGACAAATCCCGACAAAATCGCGACCTCGCTGACCTACAAGGTGAAATCGACGGTCAAATCGTGGCTGCCGGCTCGCGTCCGGCCGGACGGCACACCACAGCCACGCTACATGCCGAGTGCCGGAAACATCTACAAGAACCTCTATGGGGCGGATGGCACGCCGGCGACACGGTACACCGTTTCGCTCTCGACACCGCAGTTGCCGGCGGGGGCACTGGCATTCAGCGCCGAAGTCAGGTTCCAGTACAAGTCGAGCTCGCCCAAGGCCGCGCGTTCCATCGCGAAGGACGAAACGGCTCAGGTGACATTCAAAACTGCCGACGGGCAGAGCGAGGAACTGACCGTACCAGCCTGGATCGCTCGCGCCGTCGAGCCGTCGCGCGACGGCGCTGCTACCGGCATTCCGAAGGGCGGGAAGAAATCCCTCGATCAGTTCCTCGACCAACTGGAAACGACAGCGCGCCCCGATCAAATGGCGGCGATAGCGCAATTCCGTGGCGAATTCGGTCGATCCATCGTCGACGGCGGTTTCATGCGCCAGAATGTTGCCGACGGCCTCATGACGCTGCTTTCCTCGCAGGTCGGACGACGCAACAGCGGCCCGATGCAGATCCGGGACGAGAACGGTCACTTTATCACGGCGACCCGCTTCGGGCCGCTGCCAAAGAGTGCCGAGAGCGTCTATGTGCCACCGGCGGACGGTCCGCAGGCGCGCGGCGACGAGCCGGACTTGATGCACAAGTCGCATATCTTCTTCCGCGATCCGGAAACCGGCGAAGCCTATGTCCTGCCCTGGACGCGCGGCGCTTCGGAGGACCATGTTCCGAGCGGCACGGGACGGCCTGAAGGGGAGGCGATGCCGCCTGAGGCTGCGCCGGCCAGGAAGGCGCTGGAGGCCGCACCGCCGACCACCTTCTCATTGCAGCAGATCCGCAATATGCGGCAGCCGGAGAAATGGAAGGCAGGCGAAGTCTACACGCGCGAACTGAACGGCTCGCTCGGTGAGGTACATTTCCCCGTCCAGGCCAATCCAACCGGGCCGCACCCCGTCTTCGGCGACGGCGGCCGGTATGTGGATGCCCCCGTTTTCAAGAACCCGGACGTCATCGAGGCGATCGAAGTCAAGACGTACCACCGTTGGACCACCATCAAGGGTGTCGCGCAGATGCGCGAGGTGCCTTTGACACCGAAGTTGCAGGAGCAGATCAACAAGGACGTGGCGCTGCGCAACGAGAACCCGAAGTACCAGCCGCGCTGGGTTTTCCTCGATGCGCCGCCTTCGGCGGAACTCCAGGGCGCGCTGGATCAAGCCGGCATCGTCGGCAACATCTTCGGGCACAACAAACCAGCAGCAGCCGTCGAAACGCCTCGAACCATCGAACTCAAGGACAAGGACGGCGAAGTCATCGTTGCGGCCATGCTGGGGACCGAACCCAGAGGCCCAGAGCAGGTCTACATACCGCCGGTCGACGGGCCGCGACTGGCGGCCGATGCTCCCGAAACCCTCAGCAAGACGCATATCCTGGTTTACGACCCCGACAGTGGCGAACCCGTTGTCCTGCCCTGGATTCGCGGCGCCTCGGAAGAACACGTGCCGGATGGTACCCAGTCACCGCCCCCCGGGTCCGCTTCGAACAGCGGACCGCATAGCCGAGACGCTGTGCGGGCGATCCCGCTCGAGCAGGTCCAGAATCTCAACATGGCGGAGTTCCAGCCAACGCAGATTCCCTGGCTGAAGCCTGAGCAGGTAGCCGCGTTGACCGAACAGCAGTTCCACAACCTGGATCGGGCTGGCTTGCTCCCGTACCTGACCAAGAGCCAGTTGCGGGGGATCCCGAAGGCGAAGACAAGCTTCCTGAATATCGCAGGTCTCGACGAAAGACAGATTCCATGGGTAACCAAAGGTCAGGTCAGCAACATGACCGGGCAGCAGTTCGTGGATCTAGGCGTCGCTGGCCTTACGCATCACCTGATCAAGCCGCAGGTGCAGGCGATAAAGGGGGACACGATCGAATTCGTCGATGTGTCCACGCTGGAGAACCGCCAGATCCAGTGGTTCAAGCCAGGCCAGGTTGCGAAATTCACGTCGCCGCAATTCGAAAGGCTGGGAGAAACAGGATTGTTGAAGAATCTCGGCGAGCGCCAGGTTCAGGCTATCCCCGAGACGATGGTCGGCTTCCTGAATATGACAAAATTCGATCCGAAACAGGTGCCGTGGCTTACCGAAAAGCAGATTCCGGCGCTGACCCGCGATCAGTGGGGCGGTTTCACCATTCATCATACCGAAGCATTGACACAGCCGCAGATTGAAGCGGTGACGGCCAAGCAGTTCGAGGAAATGAGCCCCGGCCAGTTCCGCAAGTTCACGCTCGAGCAGTTCGAGTGGATGGGCGTTGACCAGACCAATGCGCTCTCGGTCCTGCAGCTGACGACGTTCCGAGCGACCCACAAGAAGTCGATGACACCGGAGCAGCGCGTCCTCGTCGACAGCGCGTTGGCTTATTCACGAACCAAGGAATACAAGACCGCTCTCGAGACTTTCGGCGCCATGGCTAGCACATCCTACACCTTGTGGAGCACGTTGCCGCCGACGTGGACCGCGACGGCGGGAGCCGTCTCGTTCGGCGTGCGCGGCCTTGTTTTCGGAACGCAAGCCGTATTCCCCAACGCGACCGCGGCCCACAAACCATTCGGGCGGTTCCTCAACGCGCTGGGCGGGGCCACATTCATTGCCGCGGCACCAGGTGCAGCGACTGGCCTGGTGCAGGGTAAGGATCTTGTCGTCAACAGCACTTTCACGCTGGGCAATATGGTCTACGGCACCAAGTCGATGCTGCAGTCCTTCACCGGCAGGCCAGTGATCCGGAATCTGGCCGAATATCTGGCTGGCCCGGGATATGTGCTTGGCTGCGCCGTCTATACGGTCAACTCCTGGCCGGCACCGATCGCGACCGTAGCCGGGACGATGTTCACATTCGGCTGCGCCGAGTTCTGGGCATCGGCGATCAGGACGGATCGGGTCAACAGCCGTTCGGTGCCGCGCGCCGATGCGGAAACCGCGGCGGCGGAAAAATCCGACAAGAAGTGGGCCGCGTGGGACCGGTGGACCCTTGGCATCACCTTCGGCGTCGGCATGCTGCTCTTCTCGCTGGATGCCCTGCTTGGCGAACCGTGGAATGCCGCGAAGCCCCCTCCGATCCCCGATCCGGAAAAATCGGACGACAAATCAGGGGTAGACGGCAAGCAGCCCGGTGATGGCACCGACAAGCCGGATCCTGGAACAAAGGAACCGCCGCAGACCTTCCCACAGCTTGTCGTTCTCGCCGATGATGGTCTGAACCTGCGTGCCCAGCCAAGCGGCAGCGCCGCGGTTGTAACCGTGCTGCAGCCGGGCAGCTTCGTCGAGCAGACTGCAAAGCCGTCGACCGACAGTACAGGAACGACGTGGCTTCCCGTTGAAGGTTACGGACCTGACGGCAAGATGCATACCGGCTGGGTTTCAGGCGATCTGGTGAAGGCTCATCCCGATGGCGCCAGCACTCCAGATGGCCGCACCAATCCCAAACTGGAGCAGAGCGGTTACCGCTGGGTGGACGTGAAAAGCGGCGACAGCATCCGACTCATTGCCACGACCAATTCGACGAACGTCGCCGATACCGTGGTGCTTAACATGGATCATATCCTGAGCCCGGACATAATCTTTGCCGGCGACCGCATCTATCTTCCGACCGCAACGGTCGGCTGATCGGGGTAAGGCGCTACTGAGCTCGCGCCCTGCCGGCGCGAACCGCATAGGTATGGGCGGTACAGGCGGCCAGTTGCGCTGCCTGTTCGGCCAGCGGATTGGACGGCTCGGACGAATAGGACGCCGTGAACTCCAGATCGGGCGGATGCCAGTCGCAATCCACGATGCGCAGTTTCGCGGCCATCGCGTGCTCGGTGACGACATCGTGCGGCAACGAGGCGATGCCGATCCCGGTCATTGCCATCTTCAGCGCGGCCGCGATCGAATTGGCTGGGAAAATGCGCGGCATCTCTTCGAGATCGCGGCTGAACTTACGGTAGAGTTCGGTGTAGGGCCGCGTGGTGCGGGCGTAGCTGATGATGGGGAAACGCGTCAGCTCGTTCAAGGGGAGTTTCCGGCCCTTCGGCAGATCCAGGTCGGGAGCACAGACCCAGACGAGCGGAAACGGTGGCATATCGATGTTCTCTATCGCATACTCCGTGACCGGACCTGCCAGCAACGCAAGATCGATGCGGTGCGACATCAGCTCGCTGCGCAACGTTGCCGATGAATCGACCAGGATATCCGCATCGACGAGCGGACAATGCGCCTGCAGCTGTTTGAGGAAATCGGGCAGCCAGGTGTGGACGATGGTTTCAGACACCCCGAGCCGCAGCACGCCGGTGGTTTCCGAAAGCGATTGGGCAATCAGCTGAAGCCGCTCGGCCACCTTGAGCACGCCCTGCGCTGAAGGAAGCAGCTGCTGGCCCTGGGCGGTCAATCGCACGGCGCTTGCCTGGCGCTCGAACAACCTCGTGCCCAGCGCTTCTTCAAGGCTGGCGATGCGCGTCGAGACGGCGGGCTGTGTGGTGTTCAGCCGCTCGGCGGCCTTGCGGAAGCTGCCGAAAGCGGCAACCAGAAGAAATGTTTCTAATTGCTTGATATTGAAAGGGATCATTGTATCGATCAAACATTCTGTGCCGCTGAAAAGGTGGCTCGTTGGCGGGGCCTCATTGTCTCACGATAACTTGCGCGCCAACCTGCGCGCGAGCGTAAAGGTCGATGATGTCCTCATTGGTCAAGCGAATGCATCCTGAGGAATTCGCATTGCCGACGGTCCAGGGCTGGTTGGTACCATGGATACGATAAAGTGTATTGCCGATGTAAAGGGCTCTGGCCCCGAGCGGATTGTTCGGGCCTCCAGCAACGTGAGCGGGTAACGATTTTCCGGTTGCCGCGACACGGCTGCGCATCTCCCGTGGTGGCCGCCAGTCCGGCCATTCCTTCTTGTCGGAGATCTTGTCGCGGCCGGCCCACGCGAAGCCTTCCTTGCCCACGCCAATCGCATAGCGCAGCGCCTTGCCATTGCCGAGCACATAGTAGAGCCGCCGTTCGCCCGTGTTGACGATGATCGATCCGGCCGGCTGCAGGTCACTGTAACGCACGACCTGTTTCGGAACGGGCGACCATGATGGCGGCGGACCTTCATCCTCCTCAGTGTCATCGGCCTGGCCGAGCGATGAGGGTGGGATCACCGCATTGGCAGCTTCGTCGTAGGTCCAACTGCGCGGATCGTAACCGGAACGGGTCTGCGCGGCGGCAGAGGCCGCGACGAACGCGAAAGCCGCGAACAACACAAACCTTCTTCGCATCCGAAGCGCTGACCGCGTTCCAGTCTTTATCCGGACCGCCACGGAACGCGAGCAGGCAGGGGGGGCGAGTCTTGTCGTCATCGAATGTCCGTTGTGGCCACGATCACCATCTCGTGATCCACGATTGGAGCGCACCATATCGTTTCTGCCAGGGCGCGCAACATTTGGAACTGATTATTCATTCGCAATCCAATTGGACTTCCCATTTCGACGCCTGCGCGATAGAGTGAAGCGGCGGGTGAATGTTGTATGGGCCAGTTTGGCGAGAGCTGGTCTTTTCTCGGTAGGGTCAATGTTGACGGGACTCGTTTCCTGCAATTCGGATCGACTGTCTTTCACCGCCGCCGTTTTGAAATCGGCAGGCGTCGCTGGCCTTGTCATTCTTGGCATTTCCGCTGTTCCCGCCTCGGCGGCCGAACCGCGCTGGCCGGATGGTCCATACAAATACATCACCGTCGACCAGTCGGTGCGGGATGCGCTGATCGAACTGGGACGCAACATGGGTGTGACTGTCCGGGTCAGCGACCAGGTGAAAGGGCGCCTGAGTGGGACCATGCCGACTGGCACCGCAAAGACGTTTCTCGATGAGTTGTGCAATCGCTACGGCCTTGTCTGGCATTTCGACGGCCTTGTCCTGAACGTGGCGACCGAGGCCGAGGTTCGCCACGAGACGATCCCGCTCGATGCCAATGCGGCTGCGGGAGCGGAAGAAAAGCTCACCAGGCTTGGCGTCATCGATCCGCGCTTTTCATTGAAGGTTTCGCAGCAGGACGATGTGGTTCAGGTGGCTGGCCCGCCTTCCTACATCGACCTCGTCAAGAAGACGCTCGGCATCTCGAACCACGCGAAACAAAGCGCGCAAAAAATTGTCCCGGTTCGGGTTTTTCGAGGCAGGCAGGCGGAATCCCAGACCTTTTCCGCTGAAAAGCCGAAACAAGGGCAGGAGGCACGCTGATGCAAATTGCACCGATTGGAGCGCTGGAAGTCGCGCTTTCAAACATGTCCACGGGTATCAACCTGCAGCAGCAGGTTGCGGCTGGTTCGAGCACGCGGCCGGGCAATGGCTCGAATGCCGCGGACCCAAAATCGCAGGTTCTGAAAGCAAAGAAATCCGAGCAGGCGGGTACCGCGACAGGCATCAGCCAGCAGGTGGCGCAGGATGCGCCGCTGACCGCCGCATCGACAGCTGCGCGGCAGCAAAATCTGGAGCCGATCGATGCGACCAGCGAGCACAGGCTGTTCGAATATCTGACCCAGGTGGAAAAATCGGGGGGCGGGCAGGGTTCCGACACGTCCGCTCTGCTCGGCTCCGCCGTGAAATCACTGGAAGGGACGATGCAGAGAGTGCAGGCGGCTCTCAAGGAGGCCGGCGTCCGCGCGGATGGTAAGACGGATGGCAATCAAGACGTGGCCGGAGCCGCGGAAGGCGAGGAAAACGACGCGCCCGCCAAAAGCGCCGAGCAGCTGCTGAGCCGTTCGATCTCGATCATGTGGGCCGCCGCCAATCTCGAAGTGGTGACCAGCAGCGTGACGGCCGTCACGTCGTCCACGAGTACCCTTATCAAGCAGCAATAGGCATTCGCGGTGGTCGGGAAGTTGATATCGTCGCTCTTGCACCCGTTTGCGCCGCATCGTTTCGGGAAGTGGCTGCGCGCGATGCTGGCTGTTTCAGCCATGCTCGTTCTGCAGGCCTGTTCCGTGGAACTCTATTCCGGGCTCAATCAGCGGCAGGCAAACGAGATCGTCGCGACCTTGATCCGTCACGGCATTCCTGCCCAGCGCGAGGCCGGCAAGGACGGAACGATGACCGTCCTCGTCGAGAAGGATCGTTTCGCCGAAGCGATGGCGCTCCTGGACGAGAGCGGCCTGCCCAAACAGGAATTCCAGACGCTCGGCGATGTCTTCAAGCGCAGCGGTATCGTCTCGTCTCCCGCTGAAGAGCGGGCGACGATGATCTATGGCCTGAGCCAGGAGCTTTCGCGCACGATATCGGAAATCGACGGCGTGCTGTCGGCACGCGTTCATCTGGTGCTCCCCGAAAACGATCCACTCAAGCAAGGAATGGTGCCGTCATCGGCGTCGGTCTTCATCCGTCACCGCGCCTCCGTGTCGATGAACGAACTGATCCCGCAGGTGAAGATGCTGGTAGCCAAGGGTGTCGCTGGGCTCACCTATGACAATGTATCGGTGACGCTGGTGCCGGTAGCAGCATCGCCGGAGCCACCAACGGGCGAAACCGGCTTCACCTCGTTCCTGGGTCTATGGCTTCACCCCGACAGCGTGGCGGCGGCGCAGTGGCTGTTCTACGGGATGATGGCTGTCATTGCCGCCCTTGCGGGATGGCTGGTCTATCAGCGGTGGTACCGGCGGCCTGGCGTTTACGCGCTCGAAGTGCCGGCGGCGCCGGCTAAGAAAGCGTGACGCCGTTGACCGTGCGAGAGGAAACCGTCCGGTCGGATTGGCGGGAATTCTGGTCGAATCCCGCCAGCTATGCCGATGCCGGCTGGTTGTCCGAATGTTTCGACGGCCAGATCGGTTTCGACGCATGCGAGCGCATGCTCGAGACACCGCGGCTAAAGGCGAGGCTGTCGAAACTCCTGGCCGAACGCCACGACTTGACGCTGAAGGACTTGCCTCGGCTGCCGGAGCAAACCGATCGGCAAATCGCGCTTGCTTCGGGCGACGAACTCGAAAGGCTCGCCTTGCGCGCCGGTGCCATTTATTGGGCGAACAGCCTTGCCGCAGTTATCGACGGGCGTCAGGCCGGCGCGATCCAGGCGGCTCTTGGCCCCGAACTTTGCGCTCTTGCCGTGGCCAACCGCGATATCTCAGGTCCGGTCAGGCCACTGGAACCGCTGGACGATTTAAGCGGCAGGTTTTTTGCCGACGGCTTGAGCTGCCTCGAATCATGGCTACAGGAGGTGTCACCACAGCTCGCCAAACGGGTGCGTTTGAAGCTCGCGAACGGGCTGCCCGGTCTGGGTGACGCCAGGCAAGTCGCGGAACTCGGCGCGCGCATCCTGCGCCGCGCGATGGAATAGCCCCAGATGTCGAGTGCGGACGCCACCTGGACCACATTGCCACGGCCGCGCGCGCGCATTTTGCGCGCGGAGGAAGTGCGCGCTTGGCAGGACGGCCATGCGTTTGTCGAAACGGCCAAGGCGGAAGCACGAAAGCTGAGCGATGCCGCCAAGCGCGCCTATGCCGCCGAATACGCCCAGGGCTACAAGGACGGCAAGGCACAGGGCGAGGTCGACGCCACGCGGCTGGTCGCCGGCACTTCCGCCAAGGTCGATCGCTATCTGGCAGGCCTTGAGGCGGAAGTCGCAGGTCTCGCACTGGACGTTGTGCGCCGCGTGCTTGGGGAATTCGACGTTGGCACGCTGGTCGCCCGCGCGGCGATGCAGGCAATTTCGGAAGTCCGGCGCGCCAAATACCTGAAGTTTCGCGTCCACCCGCAGAACCTCGCCCGGTTGCGTGACGAGTTGAATGCCGTTCTGCGGGACAGTGACCTTGCCATGTCGGTGGAAATCGACGCCGACGACACATTGGCATTGGGAGCATGCATTCTTTCCACGGACATCGCCGTGATCGATGCTGGCATCGAGGCGCAGCTTGAAGCGATCTCCGCTGCGATAGCCTCCAAATCGCGGGAGGCTTCGTGACAGGGGAACGTGCAGCCGTCGAAGATCGCCTGGCTTCAATCATGCCCGGCTTGCGCTCGGGGCTGGTCGAGGATGCCAGCCGGCCGAAAAAGGGGCGCGTGCAACGTGTCATCGGCACGGTCATCCACGCCTCTGTCGTGGAAGCCAGGATCGGCGAGATCTGCGAATTGGTGGATCGCAGAACCGGCCGAACCATGAAGGCGGAGGTGGTCGGACTTCTCGAAGAGGCTGCCATCCTCGTTCCGCTCGGTGATCTGGCCGGTTTGTCGGGCTTGACCGAGGTCGTGCCCACCAGAAGGGATCAACAGGTGCCGGTTGGCCCCGGCTTGCTGGGCAGGGTCATCAACGCGTTCGGCGAACCGCTCGACGGAAAGCCGCTTTCGCTGGACGGCGCGTATCCCGTTCATGCCTATCCGCCACCGCCGCTGCAGCGCGGGCTGATATCGGAGCCGATCCAGCTCGGCATCCGTGCCATCGATGGCATGTTGATGTGTGCAAGGGGGCAACGCATCGGCATTTTCGGCGAACCCGGCGTCGGCAAATCGATCCTGCTGTCGAATATCGTCTCCGCCACCGATGCCGATGTCGCAGTGGTTGCCCTCGTCGGCGAACGCGGGCGTGAGGTTCGCGAATTCGTCGAGCGGCAGCTCGGAGCGGAAGGATTGGCGCGCGCGGTCGTTGTGGTTGCGACATCCGATCGGCCCGCTATCGAGCGCGTCAAGGCGGCCTATGTCGCCACCACGATTGCTGAATATTTCCGCGATCAGGGCAAGCATGTGCTGCTGGCCATGGACAACATTACCCGTTTTGCGCGCGCGCAACGCGAGATCGGCCTGGCGTCGGGCGAGCCGCCGACACGCCGCGGCTTTCCGTCGTCGCTGTTTGCAGCTTTGCCGCGCCTGCTTGAACGGTCGGGTCCCGGCCAGATCGGCTCGATCACCGGCCTCTACAGCGTTCTTCTGGAAGGCGATGGGACCTTCGATCCCGTGGCCGAGGAGGTACAGGCCTTGCTCGATGGTCATATCTTCCTGTCCAGCGAGCTGGCGCAGCGCAACCATTTTCCGGCAGTCGACGTGCTGCGCAGCCGCAGCCGATTGATGGAAACGGTCGCGCCTGGCCAGCACAGGGCGGACGCCGCGCGACTCAGGCAGCTCATGGCACGCTACGCCGATATCGAGCTGCTGGTGCGTGTTGGCGAGTACAAAGCCGGCAGCGATGCGCTGGCCGATGAAGCCATGAGCAAGATCGACGCCATCAATGGCTTTCTGCAGCAGGCCTCGGTGCAGAACGAAAACATGGAGGCAACGCGCCAGCGCATGCGGGAGATCGTCGGTGGATAAAAGTGAGATGATCGCCCAATTGCGCAAACTCAGGCAGCGCCGGGAAGACCATGCGCGCGACATCGTTTCCGCTCATCGGGTCGGCGTCGACGAAGCCAGACAAGATGTTGAAATGGCGTCGCAAATGCTCGCCGAGCACATGCGAAGGGCAATTGACGAGCAGAACGCGGCCGTCTCGGGGCTCGCCAATCGGGTGGTGAAGGCAGCCGAGCTCCATTTGGCGCAGAGCCGCTACGAGGCATCGTTCGCGAAAGCCGGCCAAATCAAAGCGCGGGGCGAGACGGCAACCCTCGTCCAGCGCGAACGCGAAGCGGGATTGGCCGCGGCCCGGCACCGATACCTGCAGAGCCGGAAAGCCCTGATGAAGCTGGAGAAACTGGCGGATCAACTTGACAAGCGAGCGGCCGTGCGTCGTGCCGCCGAAGCCGAGCTCCTCGATGAGGACCGCATGCCGCGCGCAAACAATGATGTTCGATGATCGTGCAGGTGGCAGTTCGATGTCTCGAGCCCTGACGACAGCGAAGGCTGCCACGCGGCGCAAACCCGCTGGGCGAAATCTCAACGGCGCTCTCATCACCGATGCTCTGGATCTGGCAAGGGTTTCGGCGGAACAGGTCGTGGCCCTGAACACCTTCTATAAACACCGTCGCGCGGCCGACATCACCCTGGCCGGACAGCCGGCGAAGATCGTAACCGACTGGTCGGCCGCCCAATCCGATGATCAGCCATCATGCACGCTGCGCTTCAAGATCGGAGAACATTCCGCCGAGCTTTCCGTGCCGCTCTCGCTCACCGAGCAGTTGCTGGCCACGGTGGACAAGACGGCAAGGCTAGGGACCCTTTTGCCTCAACACGCGGCTCTCCTTCTGGAAACTGCCATGGCCGACCAACTCGACTGGTTCGAAGCGAAGCTGCAGGCTCCGATAGAACTCGCCACAGTCGAAAAGCGAGAGCCGCCGGCTGAGGCGGCGCCATTCGGCTTTGTTTTGTCTGTCGGCGAACAACCGGCGAAGTGCGCCCTGCGACTGAATGACGGCGAGTTGCTTTCAAGGCTTAGCAAACTTCTGGACGAAACAGACCGCAGCGAAGCTTCGTTTCCGGCCGCGCTGCCTGTGCCGGTTCGCCTGTGGTGCGATGTTCTCGCCACCAGCCTCGGCGAAGTGAGGGAGTTGGAGCCAGGCGATGTCGTGTTGTTTGCCGAACAAGCGGAGGCAGTGCTTGTCATCGGCGACAGGCTGATCGCGCCCGTCAGCATAAGCGCGTCAGGGACACAGCTGTCTGCCGCACCAGCCGTTATTGCCGGATCGAAATGGGAGTGGATGATGGGTCAGGACACTGGAACCGCAAGCCAGGCGCTGGACGATGCGACACTCGACGATCTGCCGGTTGCGCTGGCGTTCGAGGTCGGCCGCAAGGCAATGCCGCTTGGCGACATCCGAAAACTGAGCGCCGGCGCCATCGTGCAGTTGGACGCAACCGGACAGGGCGTGGACATCCTGGCCAATGGCAAGCGGGTCGGGCAGGGCGAAATGGTCAGGATAGGCGAAAGCCTTGGCGTGCGGGTCACCCGCATGTTCGACAATGCTTGAAGCTTCGCCAAATCTCCTCGGAATTCTGGTTGCGGTCGGCTTTGTCGGCCTGCTGCCGCTCGCCGTCGTCACCATGACGGGATTCCTGAAGATTTCGGTGGTGCTGTTTCTCATCCGCAATG
Organism: Mesorhizobium sp. YL-MeA3-2017; assembly: GCF_030814575.1. NCBI lineage: Bacteria > Pseudomonadati > Pseudomonadota > Alphaproteobacteria > Hyphomicrobiales > Phyllobacteriaceae > Mesorhizobium > Mesorhizobium sp. YL-MeA3-2017. The sequence goes on from NZ_JAUSVH010000001.1 coordinate 3,875,092, forward strand.
CCCTTGGCGTGCAGCAGATGCCCCCGAATCTCGTGCTTTATGGGATCGCGCTGGTGCTGACGGTCTATGTCACCACCCCGCTGATCAGTGAAATGGGGACAAGGCTGCAGGAAGGGCAAGTGCAGTTCCAGACCACGGACGATCTTGCCCGCGCCGCGCAGTTGGTAAAACAGCCTCTGCAGCAGCACCTGATCAAATTCACCCAACCGCGCGAACGCCAGTTCTTTCTCGACGGAACCGCGCGCCTGTGGCCCGAGCAGGCGCGCCAGAATGTCAAGGACGACGACCTTTCCATCCTGGTTCCGGCCTTTGTCGCTTCGGAGCTTACCCGGGCCTTCGAGATCGGGTTCCTGCTCTACATACCCTTCCTGATCATCGACATCGTCGTTGCCAACATCCTCATGACGCTCGGCATGATCATGGTTTCGCCGGTGCTGATCTCGATCCCACTGAAACTACTGCTTTTCGTCGCCATAGACGGCTGGTCGCGGCTGATGCACGGCCTCATTCTCAGTTACAGCTGACGCAGGGGCGGCGCGTGAACAGCGATTTCATCCTCGCGAAAGTCCAGAATGCGCTGATAACGGTGCTGCTCGCCTCCAGTCCGGCCATCATAGCAGCCTTGGCCGTCGGGCTTTTGGTCGGACTCGCCCAGGCTTTGACGCAGATCCAGGATCAGTCTCTGCCGCAGACGATCAAGCTGGTCGTGATCCTCGTGGTCATCATCGTCGTCGGCCCGCTGATTGCCCAGCAGATCGCCGAACAGGCCTCGGCGGTGTTTGACGAATTTCCGTCCGCGACCCGGTGATGCCGCACCATGCAGGTCGAACCGCTCTTCGCATCGCTCAGGGACCTGCAGCTCTATCTTCTGGCGGGAGCCTTCGTGTTGGCGCGCCTCGGCGGCTTCATGCTGATGATGCCGTTGTTCTCGCGCGTACCGCTGTCGGGACTGTTGCGCAACGGCGTTGCGCTGGCGCTTGCGGTCCCGATCCTGCCGATGCTCGTGCACACGCTGGCAGGGCAACCGATCGCCGGCGCGATGATCGTAATCTACATCCTCAAGGAGCTCCTGGTTGGCATGGCACTGGGGTTGGCGATGGGCGTGCCCTTCTGGGCCGCGGAAGCAGCAGGCGATATCCTCGACCTGCAGCGCGGTTCGTCCATGGGAACCTTGATCGACCCGATGATGACGCACGAGACCAGCGCCACCGGCACGCTGCTCGCCATCATCATGATCGCGATCTATCTAGCGGCAGGCGGGCTGGAACTGTCGTTGAATGCCGTCTACGACAGTTACGGTCTCTGGCCGGTCGAACGGCTGATGCCGGTGTTCAGCGGGGGTGCCGCCGGAATTTTCCTTGGTCTGTTGAACCAACTTCTGAAAATGGCGCTGACGCTGGCGTTTCCTCTCATCGTCAGCATGTTGCTGTCCGATATCGTGCTGGCCTTTCTGGCGCGCGCCTCGCCGCATTTCAATGTCTTCAGCCTGTCGCTGATCGTAAAGACGCTGGTCTTCTGCTTCGTCTTCGTCCTCTACGCGGCCTTTCTTTTATCCTACATGAACCGCGATCTCGGCTTCCTGCATGAGGCGATACGGCAGATCAAATTGCTCAGCTGTTTGGAGTGCCGATGAAAGCCACGATGCGTCGGCTAATAAACGCAATTTATTGTCAGGAGAAAATTCTGGCAATTTGACAATCGGCGTTGCCGGCCATGATTTAGTGCTTCCTGAAAGTCTTAAGCAACGCGGACTGCCTCGAAGCATGGGACGTCTGACCGGCTCAATCGTTGAAGATTTACGGCTGGTCGAGCCCGACCGGTTGCGCCGACTGGTGAGGGTCGGAGCCTATCGAGGCACAACAAGTGGACTGGCGCGCGGCAAGCTGCAGGCGAATGTCGTGATCGTGCCGCAACGTTTCGCCGGCGATTTTCACAAGTTCTGCCTCGCCAACCCGAAGGCGTGTCCGCTGGTCGGGCTCGGTCGTGCAGGCAGCCCGTTTGTTCCGGCGCTCGGCAACATCGACATCCGCACCGATGCCCCGCAATACAGTATCTTCTGCTACGGCGAGTTCATGCACCATGCCACCCACATCGTCGATCTGTGGCGACAGGATTTCTCTGCTTTCGCGCTTGGCAGCTCCCTGAATTTCGAGCCGACGCTGGTGGAGAAGGGGGTGCGGCTGCGCCACGGAGGCATCAGCGGACCGGTGCCGAAATACCGCACCGGGATCAGAAGCCGCGCGATCGGCCCGTTTGGCGGCAAGCTGGTCGTCGCGATGCGCGCCATCAGGCGCTGCGACGTCGACAAGGTGCGGGCGATAACCGCGCGCTTTCCCAACGCTCATGGTTCCCCCTTTCATATTGGGGATCCTTCCATCCTAGGCATAACCGATCTCGACTCGCCCGATTGGGGCGCTGCTATCGACCTGAGTGACGAGGAAGTTCCCGTATTCTGGGCAAGCAGCGTGACGGCGCAGGAAGCTCTGAAGCAGGCGGAACTGGCGATAGCCATCACCGCATCTCCGGGCCATCTGCTGATCACCGATGTGGACGCCATGGTCCGCAAAGGAACCGCAAAGGTCGCCTGAAGGCCAAAGGCTCGCGGAATTAACGCGTCGGTTTCTCCTCGGGGCGCTGGCAAATGAGCCCGGAGAGGGAACGGCCTCTCCAGCAATCGATCAACTCAAACTCAAACGGGCTGTCCCCTCTGAGACAGACAGCCATGCCGCCGCAACGCTATTTTACGCCATAGGCCGCGAATGCTTCCGGCGCTATGTCATGGATGAACGCGAATCTCTTGAAAATCTAGAAAAGAACCTTTTTCAGCTTATTTCAGCCGGCTATCAAGGTATAGGAAACAATCGGTCCACGCATTGAGGCGGGTTCTGGCCGCGTCGGGGCCCAATGCCGAAGCGAAACTGACGGCGCGGGGCTTGGCGTGTGTGGGTTGATCGTAGACTAGGCGTGTCGAGTTTTTGGAAGCCAAATCTCGATCGACAGACCTATCTCGCGATCGTCCGACACGACGGCATCGCCGCCATGTGCATTGGCAATGGCTTTCACAATCGGAAGGCCAAGTCCCGATCCCCCGCTTGATCGTGCCCTTGAATCATCACCCCGCCAGAAGCGCTCGAAGACACGCTTTTTTGACGAGGCAGGTAGTCCCGGGCCGTTGTCGCTACACCGGATGAGCCCTCGATCCTTCGTCGCGCGTGTCTCGACCACCAAGACACTGCCTGGGGCATAGCGGCGCGCATTATCCAGGATCGCAAGCAGAGCTTGCCGGATTCTGGCCTGATCGGCGAAGACGATCGCGCGCCCGAGATCGCGTTTGACCGTAATTCCGGCGTTTGCCAACTCTTGCTCGATCGAAGTCGTCGCAATATCGGCTTCCTTCGCAAGATCGATTTCGGCAAGCTTGAGTTCAAGCCTGCCTGCACTCGAAAGCCCGAGAGTTCTCAAATCTTCGACGATCCGCGCAAGGTCGTCGACGTGAGCAATCAAGCGACCATAGAATTCGGGACTCGGTTCGTAAGCGCCATCTGAAAGACCTTGGAGACGGCCTCGCAGAATGGTCAAGGGTGTGCGCAGTTCATGCGCAATCGCGGAATTTGAATATCGAAGCTCGGCCTCGGCGTTTTCCAATCGTTCAGCCATAGCATTGAAGTCCGTGATCAGGCTCTCCGCCTCACTGAACGCTCTCTTGGTGCCTTCCGCGCGCGCGGAAAAATCACCGTTTGCGATCGAGCGAACCGTCGTCGCAACTGATTTCAGCGGCGATACGATTCTCTGCGCTTGGAGCCATCCAACGATCGCAGCTGAACTGACACCGACGGCCAAAATCAGTCCGAGCACGACAAGGTCGCTCATCTGCAACTTGTCGGTCATGGCCTCTGCGGGAAACAGCCAGTCGTATAGCCAATAGTAAGCGATCCAGCCAAAAAACATCACAGCGAAAGCCCCGAGTGTCAGCGCGCTCATCGCGCGAAACAACTGACGGTTCAGACTGCTGGCCACGACCATTCCTCAAATTTGTATCCGATGTCCTGCAACGCCGATCAAAATAGCCGGTTTGCCCGCGCACGGCTGAATTCACGATCGGCCACGTAATCGAACGCCTAAACATCGAAATGCTTAGTCTGACAGTTGGGATGCTTTCTCGCGCAAGTCGGTGCCTGATGACCCTTTTTCCTATTCGTCATCGAAGGTGAGGGCCAGACATTGTGCCGCGCATTCTTTCCCGCCTCGGTTCTCAACTGAAGACTCCTTCATTTTAAGTCAACAGGAGATCGGATGTCTTGATACAAGCTGCGCGCAATCTGCGCGGTTGGCGAACGCAAGATGCCGATAAGCTCAGCGAGGGGCATTTACCTCAAGCAAGAGACAAACATGTTCGCCCGCCATTTTACCATCATCTGCCTTTGCATCTGTGCTTTTGCCCTCATGTTTTCCGCGCTGGTGGAGTCTGCAAAGCGAAAGGAGCGAGTGCCAACACCGATCTCGTTGCGGGACCTCCGCGCAAGACCCGACGGGTAGTCTAAACGATCATGATCGTGGTCAGCGATGCTCTATGATTCGTATCTGGAAGGTTTGCGGTCACTGGCCCTGCTGAATGGTCAAATGAGTTTCTGTGCGTCTTTGTTGATAGCCAGTGCAGATCGTGTTGAGGTTTCGTTGAGCTACCAAGCATGCCCTTGACCTTCCCGATGGCTGAACGTCTCTAGAACGGATTGGAGTCGGGAAACCGTTATGGACAACGCGCTGATCCTCATTATCGAGGACGAGTCGGAAATCACTGAAATACTCGAGACGTACTTTGTTCGTGAAGGTTTTCGTACCATCGGTGCCGGCGACGGCACCATCGGCCTTGCCCACTACCATCGCCTCAAGCCCGATCTCATTGTTCTTGACGTCAAGTTGCCCGGTCAGGATGGCTACGAGGTTCTCGCGGCCGTCCGTCGGCATAGCGACACGCCGGTCATCATGGTCACCGCGCTTGCCGAAGACCTGGACAAACTGCAGGCCCTGAGGATTGGCGCCGATGACTATGTCGTCAAACCCTTCAATCCGTTGGAGGTTGTCGCCCGCGCCAAGGCTGTCCTTCGGCGAACGAAGGGCCGCGATACGCGCCAACTGTTCCGCGTTGGCCCCTTGACGATAGATCCCTGCGCATATCGGGCATTGATCGAACGCTCGTCGGGTTCGACAGTATTGGAATTGACGCGCACTGAATTCAGGCTGCTCGCTCACATGGCTGGTTCTCCGAACCGCGTGTTCGAGCGTTCTGAACTGGTTGATGCCTGTCTGCCGGAGGGAGAGGCACTGGAACGCACCGTTGACAGCCACATCAGCAACCTTCGACGCAAACTTTCCCTAGCCGGTGTCAACTGGTTGTTGGATGGTGTCCGCGGTGTGGGATACAGACTGAGCGACCGCGATGGCTAGAATCGCGAATACTGGAAGGCGAGGCCGTCGCGTGCTTTGCGGTTTGCCCGTAACCCTCTCATAAAAAGGGTAGCGTCGCACCAAGCTGCTAGGCGGTTGCGGTGTCCTCTTTCGCGTTCCGGAAGCAAGTCCGAATTGCCGGGCCAGTGATTTTCCGGTGAGGTCATCCTGGCCTCAAACCGACAATTTCGGCGAAGCGCGCAAACAGGCCAGCTTGTGATTTGATGCCCAACTTGCGGTAGATGTTGCGTCGATGGACCTTAACCGTTCCCGGGGCAACACGCATCATGCGCGCGGCCGACTCCGTGGAATAACCTTGAAGGACCAGATCGACGACCTGTTTTTCGCGGGACGTGAGCGAAAGGCTCTTCCAGATATCGGCGCGCTCAAACTCGTCGGAGCGCTGGACTGCTCCTCCCTTTGCTTTTTCATGAGTGGACCGGATGGAGGGAAGTTGCGGCCATCGCAGGCGGCATAGGCTGATCACCGCTGGGGCCATATCTCGCAGCAGACGGGTATCGGCCGTGCCAAACGGTCCGGATGAACGCAGCCGCATCAGGGACAGAACAAGTGCCTCCTTGTCAGCAAGTGGAACGAAAAAGCCGACTTCCTCGGCCAGTTTCGTCTGGCTGTAATAGGACCTGTAATACTCACTGGTGTAGAACCGGTCGGGGGCGAGTTCTCGCATCCGCCAAAAGCCTTCCTTCCGCTCCACCGCTGCATGGTGAAACGGATCCAGAAGGTAGGGGCCCGCTTGATAGAGCGTCACGAAGATGTGGCTCTCTGCGGGGGAAAAGGTCTCATACAGCGCAGGCGGTCGTGTCGACCCGCGGTAGCCAAAAATCACGCAATGGTCAAAGCGGACGTGGCGCCCCAACCAATTGACGGCGGCTTGGCCGAAACAGGGCGCTTCAGCTTGCCGGGCGGCATCCACGACCTGGGCGAGATAATGAAAGTCCCCGCTGCGGGAAGAAGATTCTGCCAATCATATACCCCTCGAATGGAGAAAATCGCAGGTACATACCACCAGCGAGGTATATACGAACAAGGATTGGCTTTGCTAGCCTTCGAAAAGCAAATGTTGTCCGGAGATTGCCCATTGGTTGCAACGCCGGTTTCTGATGTCCAATTTCGCAATGTGACCAAACGCTACGGCAGCGTGACGGCAGTAAGCGGTATTGACCTTGCGGTGCCGCCTGCTGCTTTCGTAGCCCTTCTTGGCCCATCCGGATGCGGCAAGACGACCTGCCTGCGGATGATCGGCGGCTTCGAGCAGCCGAGCGAGGGCCAGGTGCTGATCCGTGGCGCCGATATGGCAGGCGTTCAGCCCTATCGGCGTCCAGTCAATATGGTGTTCCAGCACTACGCTCTTTTCCCCCACTTGAATGTCGAAGAAAACATCAGCTACGGGCTGCGCCAGGCACGGCCGCGGCTTGCCGCACGCGACATCCATTTCAGGGCCGACGAGGCACTCGCCATGGTTCGGCTCGCTGGCTATGGCCAACGCAAGGTTCATGAACTTTCGGGCGGCCAGCAGCAACGCGTCGCGCTGGCAAGGGCAATCGTCAACAAGCCAACAGTCCTGCTGCTCGACGAGCCATTGGCTGCGCTCGACAAGAAACTGCGCACGGACATGCAGATCGAGTTGCAGAACCTGCAGCGCGAGCTTGGCATCACCTTTGTCCTGGTCACCCACGACCAGGAGGAAGCACTTTCAATGAGCGATCTCGTCTGCGTCATGAATGGTGGGCGTATCGTTCAACTGGGGCAGCCGAACGCGATCTACAATGAACCCGCCGATCTGTTCGTCGCAGGGTTTGTCGGCAAGACGAACCTGCTTTCGGGCAAGGTGGCGGGCAATTTCGTCGACGCCGTCGACGTGGTTCTTGCCAACGGCACGGTGATCCCTGCGCGAAAGAACACGCCGCTGGCGATGGGTGAAGCCGTCTCTGTGAGCGTGCGTCCCGAGGCCGTGCGCCTCGTACCACCGCGACAGGACGGTCTCGAGGGGACCATCGCCAATCGCATCTTCCTCGGCTCGACGATCGAATACGCCATCCAGGTGCCAGGCATCGGCATACTTCTTGCGAGCGCCAGTCACAGCGGCGACGCCTTGTTCGCGCCGGGTCAGATCGCCTCCATCGCCTTTAATCCCAATGCGCCGATGGCGTTTGCGGGCACTAAAAACAACGAAATCACACAGAGGGAACGCAACCATGCCGAAATCATATCGGGACGGCCTGCCGATTAAAGCCGAAGAATTCGTTGATCAGTTGATGCGCCTCAGGCGCGGTTCCATCAGCCGCCGCCATTTCCTTGGCGTGACCGGCCTCGGCCTGGCGACCGCGGTCATGGGACAAAAGCTTGGTTTGTTGGCATCTCATGCGCACGCCGAAAATCTCGGCGACCGCATGTCGATCGCCACCTGGCCGAATTATCACGACCCAGCCACTTTTGAGAATTTCAAAGCCAAGACTGGCGTTGCCGTCGAAGTCAACGTGTTCGGCTCCAATGAAGAAATGCTGGCCAAACTGCAGGCCGGCGGCTCGGGCTGGAGCCTGTTCGTGCCGACCAACTACACCATTTCGACCTACAACAAGCTTGGACTGATCGAAGAACTCGACATGTCAATGCTACCCAATTTCTCCGCCGCGTCCGAGAGCCCGCGTTTCACCAAGGAAGGGCAGATCGCCGGCAAGACCTATGCCGTGCCCAAGAATTGGGGGACGACAGGTTTTTCGGTCAACACCAAGAAAATCACAAAGCCGCTGGCCAGCTGGAAGGACTTCTTTGACGTCCTGCAGAACGAGGCCGACGGGCGCGGCATGGTGCATGACTATCAACTGACGACGATCGGCAGCGCCCTGGTTTCGCTTGGCTATGATTTCAATTCCATCAAGCCGGACGAACTCGCCAAGGCCGAAGAACTGCTGATCAAGGTCAAGCCGCACCTCTTCGCGATCAACAGCGACTATCAGCCGGCGATGCGCGCAACCGATGCCTGGATCAGCATGTGCTGGACAAACGACGGTGCACAACTCAACCGCGATATGCCGGAACTGGCCTATGTGCTGGGCAAGGACGGTGGCGAGATTTGGACAGATTACTACGCCATTCCCAAGGACGCGCCCAACAAGGCTGCCGGCTATGCGCTGCTCAACTATCTGATGGACCCGGCCAACGCTGCAAAGGAGCACACCGCCAATGGCGCGCCGGCTACGGACAGCCGCGTGCTCGCCCTGCTGCCGACCAATGTCACCTCCAACAAGATTGTCTATCCGGAAGAAGCCTCGCTCACTCCGCTTGAATTCGGAGCAGCGGTAACCCTCACAGATCCTAGCCGCGCCGAAGTCATGGCGCGTTTCAAGGCAGCGTAGTCCAGCCACGCCAACGAGGCGGTGTACTCTCGGCAAAGGTGCGCCCCGCCGGGAGAGGGAACTGTTGGGATGCAAGCAAGCACGGCTCGCCAAAATCTTGTCACTGCGACGCTGCTGGCGCCGAGTGCCTTGTGGCTATTCATCTTTCTGGTTCTGCCCTTTGTCGCCATCGTGGTCTTCAGCCTTGGCGAACGGGCTCCGGAAGGTGGGTATCAAGCCGCCTTTACGCTTGCCCAGTATGCGAACCTGCCGGCTCGCGCCACTGCCTTCTGGAACACGATGATCCTTGCCCCGGTCGGCGCTTTTGCCTGCCTCGTGGTTGCCTATCCGGTCGCCTATTATCTTGCCATGCGCGCATCTCAGCGCTGGCGGCTGGTGCTGCTTGCCCTGATTGTCATCCCATTCTGGACAAGCCTTTTGATGCGCACTTACGCCTGGATGTACATTCTGGGCGGGCGAGGGATACCGGCGCTGCTGTCACTTGTGGGGATCGAGGATGTCCGGCTGATCAACACGCCAGGCGCAGTGCTGCTCGGTATTGTTTACGGTTATCTGCCGCTGATGATCCTGCCGATCTATGTCAGCCTGGAGCGTCTCGACAAGCGGCTGCTCGAGGCCTCCTCTGATCTGGGCGCGACGCCCCTCTCCACCTTTGTCGGCGTAACGCTTCGCTTGTCATTGCCCGGCGTCACCACCGGCTTCTCCCTGGTGATGATCCTGCTGCTGGGAGAGTACCTCATTCCGACGTTGCTCGGTGGCGGCAAGGTCTTTTTCATCGGTAATGCGTTGGTCGATCTCTTCCTGCAATCGCGCAACTGGCCGTTCGGTTCGGCAATTGCGGTAACCCTGGTCCTTGTCTCGGTCGCAGTACTGGCGATCGCCGGTCGTGTCTCCAATCGGCTTGCCGGCTCCCGCCAGGTGGATTTGATCTGATGCGTGCCTTCGTCATCGCCGTTTTTGCCTTCCTTTACCTGCCGATCGTGCTGGTGGTGCTGTTTTCGTTTAACGCAGGCCGACACGCCAGCGATTTCACCGGGTTTTCAACCCAGTGGTACGGCTTAGCGCTGTCCAATCCGTTTTTGACCGAAGCGCTGAAGAACAGCCTGTTTGTCGCGACCTTCAGCGCACTGCTCGCGGCGATCTCTGGCACGGCAGCAGCACTTGGACTGACCCGCGTCGCGCCGCGCACCAGAGCGATATTCGACGCACTGCTGGGCGCTGCGATCGTTGTTCCAGGGGTTGTCATCGGGATCGCTACTCTGGTCGCCCTGGTTCAGCTTTTCGCTGTGCTCAATCCCGTGGTCGCCTCACTGTGGCCTGGCGAACAACCCCCGAAACTCGCACTCGGTTACGGGTCGATCATTGCCGCGCATGGACTGTTTTCCATGGCCCTGGTGACCATGATCGTACGCACCCGGCTCGCGAGCCTCGACCGAAGCCTGGTTGAAGCGTCGGGGGATCTCTACGCGACACCGCTGACCACCTTCCGCTCCATAGTTCTTCCGCAAATCATGCCAGCGGTGCTGGCGGGCTTCCTGCTTGCCTTCACCTTTTCCTTTGACGATTTCATCATCGCCTTCTTCGTGGCGGGCTCGAAAACGACACTGCCCATCTACGTCTTTGCTTCGATCCGTCGCGGCGTTACGCCGGAAATCAACGCCATCGCCACGATCGTGCTCTTGGCTTCGGTGCTGATTGTGGTGCTTTCGCAAGTGCTGCTGCGACAGCGCCAAAAACCATCCGCTTGAAGGACAAGACATGATCCTTAAGGACCGTATCGCCGTTGTCACAGGTGCCGGCTCCGGCATCGGGCGCGCAGGTGCACTCAAGATGGCACAGGAAGGGGCCGTCGTCGTTGTCGCCGACCGGGAGGCAGCCAAAGGCGAAGTCACAGCCGCCGAGATCCGCAACGCCGGCGGCCAAGCCGCCGCGGTCGCCACGGATGTCGGCGACGATGTTCAGCTCGAGCGGTTGATCGAGGGCACATGCAAGGAATTCGGACGTATCGATATCCTGCACAACCATGCCGGCATCCAGGTGAGCGGTGCGCTGACCGAGGTCGAACAAGGCGGCATGGACGCGTCCTGGCATATCAATGTGAGAGCGCATTTCGTCGCTGCGCGATTGGCCATGCCTACGATGATCAGGCAAGGCGGTGGCGTCATCCTGAACACGGCCTCCAATTCGGGCGTGTTTTATGATCGCGGGATGATCGCCTATACAACCTCCAAACACGCCGTCGTGGCCATGACGCGGCAGATGGCGATCGACTACGCCATGCACAATGTCCGCGTAAATGCACTTTGCCCAGGTTGGGTCGATACCCCATTCAACGAGCCCTTCATCACCCAGAAGGGGGGGCGCGATGCGATCGAGACTTATGTCCGCGACAAGATCCCCATGGGGCGTTGGGCAACCGCGGAAGAGATCGCCGAAACAATACTGTTCCTCGTCTCCGATCGCTCGTCCTTCATGACTGGCCAGGCCCTGGTCGTCGATGGCGGCGAAAGCATCGCCTGAACCTTCTTGTCCTCACACAACAGGAAAAAAGCCAATGGCCATCACACGACGTGACTTTCTTGGTGGCACCGCTCTCGCCATTGCCGCGGGCTTAACCCCGTCGCATCAGCTTCGTGCCGAAACGCAACGCTACTATCCTCCAGCACTCACCGGTCTACGGGGCAGCCACCCCGGCTCCTTCGAAACTGTACACAGGCTGGCCCGGGAAGGAGAGACTTTCGATTTCAGCCAAGGTGCCGTCGAGGAAACCTACGATCTGGTTGTCATTGGCGGAGGCATCAGCGGACTTGCCGCAGCTTGGTTCTATCGCGAGGCGTTCGGCGAAAAATCCAGGATCCTCATTCTCGAAAATCACGACGATTTCGGCGGCCACGCCAAACGCAACGAATTCAGCGTGGACGGACACCCGCTGCTAATTGGATATGGCGGCAGCGAGTCGATTGAATCACCGAAAGCAAATTTCAGTAAGACCGTCGCGCGCTTGATGGAGAGCCTGGGCGTCAAACCCGCGCGCTTCGATACCGCATACGATTTGGGAATCTATGGCGACCTGGGATTGACGCATGGCGTGTTCTTTGACCGGGAGACATTCGGTGTCGACCGCCTGGTGGCTGGCAATCCGGTCACCAATGGCGCTGACCCAACGCCCGGAAACACCGCCAAGGCCAAGACCATTGCGGAATTCGTCGGCGAGTTCCCAATGTCGGATGACGCGAAAAAGCGATTGATCAAGTTTTTCGCTGACTCGAAGGATTATTTGGCCAACATGTCGCTCACGGAGAAACTGGAGCATCTGCAGACCACCAGCTATCGCGATTATCTCAAGATCGATGCTGGCCTTGGCGACGAGGCGGTGAAGTACTTCGAGGATATGACCCACGACTATTTCGCGCTCGGAACAGACGCGGTGCCTGCGGCCTCCGCCATGTTTTCCGGATATCCGGGTTTCGCGGGCCTGCTTCCCAAGCAAGGGGCCGACAAGGAGCCTTACATATATCATTTTCCCGATGGCAACGCCTCAATTGCGCGGCTTCTCGTACGCAACCTTGTTCCCGGCGTTGCACCGGGATCAACGATGGAAGACATCGTCCTGGCAGATTTCGATTATTCGAAACTTGACCAACCGGACCAACCTGTCCGTATCCGTCTACGCAGTGCCGCCGTGGGTGTTCGCAATCCAAAGGACGGCAAAGACCTCATCGACATCGGCTACGTTCAAGCCGACACCTTACATCGTGTTCAGTCGAAGCATTGTGTGCTCGCGTGCTACAACATGATTATTCCGTACCTGATGCCTGACTTGCCACAGAAACAAAAGGAAGCTCTGGCGGAAAGCGTCAAGGCTCCATTGGTTTACGTGAATGTCGCTATTCGTAACTGGCAATCATTCGTCAAACTCGGGGTTCAGCAGATCTACAGTCCTGCAGCCTTTTTTCCGCTGACGAAGCTCGATTATCCCGTCGCACTTGGCGGCTATTCCAATCCACGAAATCCTGATGAGCCTATGGTGCTACACTTGGTCCACGTTCCAACCGAACCAGGCCTAAGCAACATCGACCAGAATCGCGTTGGCCGACAGAAATTGCTGGAAATGACCTTTGAGGATTTCGAAAAGAAAGTGACGGATCAACTCGACAGGATGCTCGGCCAAGGTGGCTTCAATTCGAAGCGTGACATCGCCGCAATCACCGTAAACCGCTGGCCGCACGGTTATGCGCGCGGGGTCAATTCGTTGTTCGATAAGCCAGTTGATGGCCCTCAACCCTTTGAAGTGGCGCGCGCCCGCTTTGGAAAAGTAACGATTGCCAACTCCGATGCCGGATGGGTTGCTTTTTTCACCGAAGCCATCGACCAGGGTTGGCGTGCCGTCGACGAACTCAAATCAGCCTAAACCCATGCAGCGGGATTAAGGCCGTCAAGCCTTGCTGCCGCCGCAAAAGCGCGGTGGCCGGGCCGGCGGACTAGCGCACGATCGCGACCAAGAGCGTGCCGACCGCACCCGGCAAGACCTCGCTCGCCTGAGGGGGAGATCACCGAGGCGATCTATCAGCACGTTGTGATTTGGCGGAAGGAAGGGCTATCCAACGCGATGGCCAAATCGCTGGAAGCAAATGCGATCTGCATTTGCTGCTGACTATACCAGCGATCGCTGACTGGTCAGGACATCGAGCGTCGGTATGTTCAATCAGCGCCGGTCGCAGAAACGTCACGAAGTTTCATCCCTTTTCATACGATCTCTCCACGAAGTCTGCGCGACTGCTCCTTAGGTAGCTCGCCATCGCCGATCGTTTTTAGGGCGATGACCAATCGGGCAGCACTGACGCTGACCGATCTCATTCCTGGAAAGGGATTAGATATATGAAACTCCGCAAATCCATTCTCACCGCATCCGCCGTGGCTTTCACCGTCATTTCGGCAGCAACCCTGCCGACCATGGCATCGGCAGCTAGCGCAGCAGCACCTGTTGCGGCGGCTCCCAAGGCGGTCAGTGCCGCCACGTCCGTGGCTAAGCCGGCCGATAGCACCAAAGTCGCACAGCAGAAGCAGAAGAAGACCACGTCCAAGAAAAAGAAGAAGTAGATAGCGCTGATCGGCAGCGTGACACTTTAGCGTCGCGCCGATCAATGGCGCTGGGCTCGGTTCGCACAGCGGACCGGGCCCGCTCCGCCGATACGCTGGGGTGGTTAGCCCCGGGTCTTTTGAGGTGACGACAGGCCGGCGTCCAAAAGGCCGGAATACGCAAGACGCGCGACGGCCTGTGCGCGATTGACCGCGCCCAATTTGCGACGGGTCAGTTCTCAGTGGCAATCAACAGTGGAGCCACATGACGCTGCTGGAGAACGTCATCGAGGCGCCCGTTCATGCGCTCGGTGTCGAGCGCGAGCAGGCGGTCGACAATGGGTTGCGGTTGCTGGAGCGCGTCGGTCTTTATGAAAAGCGCGACGCCTAGCCGCGATCGGCGACGAGCCTGTCGAAGCGGTCGGCAGCGGCCTCGATCAGGGTTGCCGCCATCGTCATGTCATTGATGTTGCCGGCCGACACGATGAGCAGGCGCGGTCGGCCCTGCGCATCGGTCAATCCGTGGAGCTTGCTGGTCCGGCCGCCGCACGAGATGCCGATGGCTTGTGCGAAGGCCCCCTTTTGCGCCACCGGCCGAGCGGCGCACCTTGATATGGGTAGCGTCGATGGCGACTGTCCCCGAGACACCGCTATGGCCGGTCAAGGCCTCGAACAACCCCAGCCAGATGCCCTGACGCCTCCAGCGGTTGAAGCGGTTATAGACCGTCGTATAGGGGCTGTACTGGAGCGGGCAATCACGCCAACGCGCACCGCTCTCCAGCATGTGCACGATGCCCGAGATGACGCGACGATCATCAACACGATGCGCGCCCTTGCGTCCGCGTGGAAGCAGCGGCTCGATCCTGGACCACTCCACATCGCTCAGCCAGGTCAGCTTCCGCTTCATCAAGTCCTCCAAACATGGAGACCTTGATCAGCCAAACAAAACCAACGCAACCCTATTGCGTACGGACCCTAGGCCATTGGGAATGCCTGAGCTCGACGCCGCGGAGCCCATTGTTGAAAACCGTCGTTAGGCTCGATCAAATCTCCACAGTCCGTCCACGGTTTTCGTGATGTCCGCTGCTAACCAACCGTCGGTTGGAGATTGCGCCGCGTGCATGTGAGCCTGCGATCGGAAATGTGGAGACTAGGGGTTGCGCGGTAATTCGGTTTTACAATCGCTGGAGCCGCCCAGCAGGGAGATTATAAGCACGCCAAAGGCGATGCCCGACCTACGGTTGCCAATTCTAGCCTATCACCAAATTGCCGTCCCCTCTCGCCATGGCACGCCATTTAGAGGCCTGCGTGTTCATCCTCTGATATTTAGCCGCCATATGCGTTGGCTTGCCAGATTAGGCTACCGGGGGCTCTCCATTCGAGACCTTGCTCCATACATTCTGGGCGAACGAGAAGGGAAAGTTTTCGGTCTGACGTTTGATGACGGATTTCAAAATGTGCTCAGAAACGCGGCTCCAATTCTCGGAGACCTGAACTTTACGGCAACGAACTACATTGTTGCTGGCCATGTCGGAGGTGCGAATTTCTGGGATGAGGAAAAAGGTGTCCCAACCTCCCGCCTGATGAACGGCACCGAGCTTCGCGAATGGACTGCGCTCGGTCATGAGATTGGTGCGCATACGATCGACCACGCGGATCTAACCTGCCTTGAGCAAGAGCGCGCCCGCGCGCAGGTACGGGGCAGTCGAAAGTTACTCGAGAACATCATCGGCGATGAAGTTCTTGCCTTTTGCTACCCATACGGACGCTACCGACTGGAGCATGTGGACATGGTCCGGGAAGCGGGTTTCACAAGCGCCGTCACGACAGATCCGGGCCATGTCCGCTTAAGCAGCGATAGGCACAGTTTACCCCGAATTTCTGTCGCGCGCTCCACAAGCTTTCTGATGCTTGCGCGAAAAATGTTTGTCCGTTGAGTGCAGGAGAATTGCGGTGTGATTGGTCGTCGCAAGATGCGAATTGCCTTTGTTGTTTGCCGTTTTGGAAAGCAATTCGGTGGTCGCGAGGCCTATGTGGAAAATATAGTTAGCGAACTTAAAGATGAATATGATATTCATATTTTTTGTCAAAAATGGGAAAGCGAACTATCTGTCGATCATACTATTTTGCCTTGCTTCACGGGAATTTCAAATTGGATAAACATTGTAATATTTACTTACTGTTGCAAAAGGCTAATTTCTGATTTCGACATCATTCATACTCATGAAAACATCTGGATCGGAGATTTGCATACCGTTCATTCCATGCCGATCCGCTTCATGCGGTTTCACCACATAAGGCAATTTTGGCGTCAATTAGGAACATACATCAGCCCTCGGTTTCTAACATACCTCGCTATGGAGACTGGTCGCTATCGAGGCAGGAAGGGCAAGCTGGTCGTAGCAGTGTCGCCGCTTACTCAGAGCCAGATCGAGCTAGCCTATCCATCCTGTCCCCCCATCAGCCTGGTTCCGCCTGGAGTGAATATGCCTTCTCGAGAACATAATCGGCAGGATGTCCGCAGAAGTCTTAACTTGCCACTGGACCGCCGATATATTTTGTTAATAGCCAATAGACCAATGGCCAAGGGGTTGGAGACCATCCTCAGGGCTTTGCGGCTCCTTTGCCCATCAACACATCTTATCATTGTCGGAGGATTTGCGGGGACTCGACAGAAAGTATTTGCAGCAGCGAGAAGTGCCGGTGTGCTCGGTAGAATACACTACTGGCCGGCATGTCGAGAGGTGAGTGTCTTCTATCTTGCCGCGGATATATGCGTATTTCTTACCCACAATGACGCGTTTGGCATGGTGCCGCTTGAGGCTATGGCGTTCGGCTGCCCGGTAATAATAAGCCCGCCCAGCTATTGTGGCTTCACTCATTTCCTCAAAAATGAAGAGAACGCGATTGTGGTTGCAGATCCATCAAATGAGGAAGAAGCAGCCGGTGCCATCGCGCGTTTATTAAACGATCCTGAATTGTATGAAACTCTTTCAAGTAATGGAAAAATTTTAGCAAGTCAAATGAGTTGGAGTTCGGCTGCTGAAAAATATTCAGAAATATATAGACTAACAGCAAGACGAAGCATTCATTGATGTTAACGAGATTATTCCATTGTCAGGGAGCAATTCAGGGCTGGTTGTGCCATGACAATCGTGGGCTCCAACGGAAGAGAATTTTCGAAGATCGCGCCACGGGAGGAAGGACTTCGGCAAGCAGCCTGTCAGCCGTTAGCTTCAGCAATTGACCGAACAACCAACAGTCCGAGATCCACACCCTTCTAGAGAGGTGAAAGCGTTTCCTCCACGCGCATGAACGGGTCGAAATACCCCGGAAGGAGTTCTGGTTGCAGCCTGGGATCAGAATCTTCAACGCGGGGAGCCATAGAGCTGGCGGATTCTAGTATGGCGATTTCGATGCGCCCGGGCGCGTTGTACGTCGTTCAAAAGTGCAGGCGCGCCTGCCGGATCCGCATCGGATCGGTCACGGCGACAATGTCAATCACAGCAAGGTCCGGTGAAAATCCTGCTCCCGCGAGGGACGGTTCGACGCATTGGCGATCTTTTGATGTCCTTGGCCAGCGCAACACACTCGATTTGCACATCAAGACGGCCGCAGTCTGCCAAGGTGACGATTCGCAGGCCAATCGACGAGGCGCACTAACCCATCCATTTGCTAAAGCAGATTTCGCATCAACGATGGAATGTTTTGGGGTAAGCATTCCATCGTTGATGCACCGGAGTGACCATTCAATTTTGTAAGCGCTGCTTTGAGCTCACGGGCAATTGTGCGGCTTCCAGTGTGTTACGTCGCCTGACCGCGGAGCTTCCTACCGGGCGTACACGACGTTGGAGATAGATTGACGGAATTTCCATGAAATCGGCAACGGGGCTTAATCGTCATCTCGTGATTTGGATGGCAGCTGTCACCGGCGTCGCACTCGCGGCGATGATTGCCGGCATGGTTCTGTTCTACGCACTCGTTGAATACATAGACCCAGCGTTCTGGCGGAAGGATTGGAACTCAAACTGGCCACAACCGCTCGAATGGGGGGCTTTTATCACTTTTTGGGCACTAGGCATGGTCGGTGCGAGTGCTGCTGCTGCGTATTTTACGCGTCGTATTATCCGACCTCTTGAAGCAGTCGGCTCGGCAGCACAGCGTATCGCGCTTGGTGACCTGACAGCCCGCGCCGCTCCACAAGGCGCGATGTTTGACGAGACGCGCCAACTTGTCGACGATTTTAATGCGATGGCCGACCAATTGAGGCAGGCAGAAGTTGAAATGCGCGCTTGGAATGTGGCAATCGCGCATGAACTAAGAACACCGCTTACAATTCTGAAGGGGCGCCTTCAGGGGATCGTCGATGGCGTCTTTGCGTCGGAAACGATATCATTTGAGGGGCTAGTTGCCCAAGTCGATAGCCTTACACGCATTGTTGAGGACCTAAAAGTTTTCACACTTGCACAAAGTGGTCGGCTCGAGCTTCAGCTCGAACCCGTCGACCTTGCAGAGGAGGTCGCCAAGGTGGCGTCCTTTGTGACCCCAGAGCTCCAAGACGCCGGCATAAACCTCTTGTTCGATTTGGGGGGGAGCGTTCAAGTTATGGCCGATAGTGCGCGGGTAAGGCAGGCAATTCTTGCCATTCTTGAAAATGCCCGAAGATATGCCGCCCCTGGCCTTCTCCGCATCGAAATGCGTGCAACGCGCGAAACAGGGATTCTGCGTTTCTGCGACGATGGCCCCGGTCTACCTCTTGGCGCCGAACGCCTGGTGTTTGAGCCATTTTGGCGCGCGGATGAATCGCGCTCACGCGCAAAAGGCGGCAGCGGCTTGGGGCTTGCCGTTGTGCAGGCCATTGCGCAGGCGCATGGCGGCGTCGCTCTTGCGCGCGCAGCAAATCCCACAGGTGCGATCTTCGAGATACATTTGCCGCGTGCTCAAGTGGCTCGAACCTAGAGGACCTGTGCGCGGATAGGTTTTTGCAGTAATTTTACTCGATTTTTCAATGAGAAAAATCGCTTAGGCGGAGCCAGGAAAAGTTGTTCGCCCAATCAAGGCTAGATTGGCACGATTGCCCAGCTAAGGCCAACGCTTACGGAAGCCCATGCCTACAGGTTTCCCGCAGAAGCTCGGCGCAGAGACGAAAAACGTTCGCCCATCTGTGACATCCCATTGCAAGACGTGGAGCCCCGAACCAACATCTCGCATCGCGGGACCGATACGCTTAACGATTTCCATTACTGACATAGAGGCCGAGATTCCTGAGAAGCTTCTCGCCGGTCGGGCATGCGCCGTAGGCGACACAAACTCAAAATGTGAACCGCATGTCGACGGCTCCGCCGATGCCGTGGTTCCAAGCCCCACAACAAGGCTCAACACCAGGCACCTCCGCATCCTCTTACATTCTGCGCTCAAGTGTTGCTCCTTATCCAGGCTCAGGATTCATTGATCGGTACCAGAAGATGACGGCGGCAGAGGTGGCTGCGTTTGTGTGAACAAACTGGCTGGACTTGGCACGTGGATTCCCGCCTCTATCATATCGCAATCGGGATTGGCTGGGCCGCATGGAAGTAGGCCTAATCTGGCATCTGTCGATCAAGCGAAGATAGCCGCTGCCGATAGGCCTGACGCTTTCAGTGAACGAATTTCAGACGTGTCAGAATTCGTTGGGTCAGTTTTTTGCCAGCGTGCCTGCAAGGAGCAACGTTACGATGGCGGAAGTCGCGAGCGCGAGCAACTCTGTCCCCGGGGGTGCCAGTCCTCGTAGGATGTCGAGGAGAAAAATAGCAATGAGCGAATACGGGAAATAGAAACCGGCGAACACCGAAAGAGCGACGACAATCGCAACGACGATCATCGACAAAACTATCGTCGGCCTGGGCTGCGGCGCATAACTAGCCAGCCCTTAGTCGGTAGCCGACTCCTCGGACCACCGCCAGCATCCCGGCTACATCTGCTTGCTCGAGTTTTTTACGCAAATTGCTGACGTGACTGTCAACAGTTCGATCTAGAGCATCGCCACCTGGAAGGCAGGCGTCGACCAGTTCGCTTCGTGAGAATACTTTGGTCGGCGCACGAGCCATATGGGAGAGTATCCGGAATTCCGTGAGTGTTAGCTGTAGCGTACGTGTCTCGGTTCCAGTTTCTATTTTTGCTAAATAGCTATCGAGATAAATAACAAGCTGATCAACGCGCAGCGTACCGCTTTCCACCGCTTGCCCGGTGCGACGAAGCACTGCTTTTGCGCGCGCTACGACCTCGATCGGATTGAACGGCTTGACGACATAGTCGTCGGCGCCAATGCGCAGGCCTTGCAAACGGTCGATATCGGTATCCAAAGCCGTAATCATTATGACAGGAGTGCCGCCTCTGCGGCGCACTTCAGCCAATACTTCCCAGCCATCGAGACGCGGCATAGTCACATCTAGAAGTATAAGATTGGGTTTTAGTGCCATATGCAGGTCGAGCGCCGCACGACCATCGGCAACACGTACTACGCGAAAACCCTCGCGTGTTAGATAGGCGCCGAGGATTTCAGCGATCTCCGCATCGTCTTCCGCGATCAGCACGAGGGGATTGGTCGGGCTGTTTGTCATCGCCTACCCGATGACATGGTGAACTTGCGACGTCGAGTCGTCAGAGATTGCCTCCATGAATTATCCATCCAATATCCACGCTTCTCCAACATAGTGAACCAATAGATCAAAGCGGTTGGTTCAGATGCAGAGATAGGATCGAGGACACGGACCAATCCTGTTTCCCGGAGGTTGCATTCCCTCATTCGCGCCCAGGATCAATCCAAGGCTCGTATGATGCTGCAGTTTTTCAAAGCATCGCAAACAGATAGATCGCAGTCACGAGCCGTCGAGGTCGTCATGTGCCGATTTGCTTTGTACATGTTTATCAACCTCGTTCTGTTCTTTGTGTGGAACATCTCACCGGACAAGGCTGTTGCGGAGACTGGTAGAGGAGAGGCGTTTCGCTATGTCCTGCGTCTCGCTCGAGGCATCAACCTGGGCAATGCTCTGGATGCGCCGGAGGAAGGTCTCTGGGGAGTTACGTTGGAAGCTGGCTATTTCAAAACCATCAAGGCAGCTGGATTCAACGCCGTCCGTATTCCTGTCCGCTGGTCAGCCCACGCTGACGGCAATCCTCCTTACGCCGTCGATCGCGCCTTTCTCGATCGGGTGGATTGGGCGATCGAACAAGCCCTATCGCAGGGGCTCTTCGTTGTTGTCGATTTTCATCACTACGAGGAGATGAGTACGCGTCCCGGGGAGGAGCAGGCTCGTTTTATAACGTTGTGGGGCGAGGTGGCACGTCATTATCAAACATGGCCTTCGACGCTCAGCTTCGAATTGTTAAACGAGCCTGAAGGTGAGCTGACCGATGCGCGTTGGGCGAAATTGGTTCCGATGTTGCTTCAGACGATACGCCAGAGCAACCCGCGGCGCATGGTGATTGTCGGGCCGGGCCAGCAATATGATCTTAAGGGATTGGATCGGCTCAACCTTCCAGCGAAAGACGATAATCTGATTGTCACGTTTCACTACTACGAGCCGGCGCACTTCACACATCAGGGAGCTGATTGGGTCGAAGGCAGCGCAGCTTGGCTCGGAACGAGATGGGCTGGAAGCGTTCGGGATAGGCGGGCACTGCACGACGATTTTGCCAAGGTGGCGGCGTGGAGCATGCAGCACAATCGGCCAATCTACCTCGGAGAATTCGGCAGTCATCGCGTTGCCGACATGCCGTCACGGCAGCGGTGGACGCGCGCGGTCGCCGAGGAAGCCGAAAGCAATGGCTTTGCCTGGGCCTACTGGGAGTTCTGCTCCGTGTTCGGTGCCTATGACGCGGATCGTGGTCGATGGCGTCAGCCGCTGCTGCGTGCACTGATGGATCGAGACTGAAAATATCGAGCGGCTTAGGGGGCGGATCGCAACTATGTGGGTCGCTGCGCGCGTCATCTCGGAACTCGTTCTCTGGTTCGCGGTCTCTATCGTTGGCGGCAGCGATACGGCCATCGCTCAGCAACCCTATCTATGGGGCCTGACGAGCGACAATTGCATGGAGCGGACCGAACAGCAGATCAAAGCGCTCGCGCATCTGCCCAGGCGTTCGACAGTCCGGACTGTTTTCGATCCGCCCAAGGATGGAGGGCCCAATCCGGATGACTATCTGCCTTGTATCAAAGCGACGGCTTCCGTTGCTGATGTTATGGGCCTTGCCGTCGATTCTCACACTATGGCGAGCTTGAAGCCGAAGGAAGTTGAGATGCGGATGGCAGCCTATATCGCAAAGCTCGGCGCGATTGTTCGCATCTGGGAGATCGGCAACGAAGTCAACGGCGACTGGGTAGGCGAGGACACGCTGCAGAAAATAGAAATCATGTACGATGCAGCCAAAGCTGCCCAGCACCTCACCGCATTGACGCTCTACTACGAGCCTGTGCCTGAGTCGTCCGCGGAGATGATCGGTTGGGTCGACGCAAATATTCCCTTCAACCATCGCATGCGGGCTGGCCTAGACTATGTCTTTGTCAGCTACTACGAAGATGAGAACGGCGGCCATCAGCTTTCACATGCGGAATTCGATCGGGTCTTCGGGGCGTTGGCTAGCCGCTTTCCCAACGCTTTGCTTGGAATCGGCGAATTTGGCTGGGGCAAAGGCGTGCCATCCGACCCGGCGAAGCGCGCAGCGCTGCTCGAACGTTTCTACAGCTATCGAATGCCATCGATGACGCGTTTCATCGGTGGCGGGTTCTATTGGCATTTCCGCCAGACCATGGTCGCAGAGCATGCGCCCGATCGGGATGTCCTGGTCAGACTTATGCTGGCGCGATTAAGATGCCTTGTGACACGCGATGGAACTGCAATTGCTCACCCGACAAATATTTGAGTTCCCTGTCGTGTTTATCGATGCCGTTTACTGCTGAGAGAATGAACTCGTTACCGAAAAACGTCTCAAAGTTGCAGGGATAGCGGTTTTTTCGAAGAAGCAGACATATTTCAATCGTGATCAACGTCCGGTGCGCCGGCCCTGCCGACCCGGGCGCGGAAGACTTTGGGGGTCATGCCGGTGCGATGTTTGAAGAGATCGTAGAAACGGCTGCTTGAGCCGAAGCCACAATCATAGGCGATCTGCAGGACCGGATCGTTGGTATCGGCGAGGCGCTGGATAGCTTGGGCCAGCCGATAGCGTATCAGGTATTCATTGACCGAGACACCCAGCACTTCGCGGAAAGTCCTGTTGGCGGTACTTGGATGAATGCCGGATAGTTTGGCCAATTTTGTCAATGACAGTGAACCGGCATGACGCGCGCCGATCAACTCGGTCAACGCTTCGGCGCGTTGCACCGCCGCGCTGTTGATTGGGGCGACCGTCGGTCGGTGCTCGATATGTGGCGTTTCCAGCGTGTCGAGGACGAGGCGCTTGACCCGCAGCCGCACTTCATCGGCCGCCAATCGACGCCGGGTCGGTTTGCCCTCTTCCCATTCCTGCGCCCATCGCGACATCTGCGCAGTATCTGCCCAAGCAGGCCTCGGATCAGTCAGGAATCTACCCTGCATGATATCCTGTCTAATGCGGCGATCGATTGACAGACCCAAGAAATCGACCAGTGGCAAATAAATGCAAATCAGCGGCGCATTTTTCGAAACATCGATAGTTCTGTGCGGAATTGCCGCCCAGAACAGGACCAACTTTCCAGCCTCGACCTCCTCCTGCCTTCCGTTGAAAAGGTAGTTCATTCTGCCTTTCATGAGGAGGTTGATCTCAACATGGTTGTGCCAGTGCGCAATGGCCATCGTGTCGGCGATATGGCGTTCGATCAAAAATTCCTCTCCGGGAACGCTGAACGCTTTTTCACCTCGAAAGCGCAGGCTCTTCGTCATGATGGGTTTCTCGCTTGCGCGGATTCAGGAATGTGATGGTTCATAGCAGGAGGAAAATCCTGTTTGAAAGGATAGACTAGGAGCCAGTTCCCGAAAAATCCCAACTGGAGCACGTAATGACGAAGATTTGCCTCGTGGGCGCCGGCAGCACGGTCTTTGCCCAGAACATTCTCGGGGATGTACTCTCCAATTCGGGTAATGCCGACTATGTGATCAGCCTCTTCGACATTGATCCCGAGCGATTGAGGACATCGGAGATTGTCGCCCGGCGCATCTGCGAGGCGTTGAAGCTGGAGGCGGTTCGCATCGAGGCTACGCTTGACCGGCGCGCAGCGCTCAAGGGTTCCGATTTCGTTATCCTGATGATGCAGGTGGGGGGCTATCGGCCGGCGACGATCACCGATTTTGAGGTTCCCAGGCGTTACGCGTTGCGACAAACCATCGGTGACACTCTGGGTATCGGCGGCATCTTCCGCGGGTTGCGGACCATCCCTGTGTTAGAGGAAATCTGTCGCGATATGGAAGACCTCTGCCCGGGCGCGCTTCTGATGCAGTACGTCAATCCGATGGCGATCAACTGCTGGGCGATCAAGGAAATCGCACCAGACATCAAAACAGTCGGCCTGTGCCACAGCGTACAACACACGGCAGCCCATCTCTCTGATTGTCTTGGCGAAAACATCGCTGATATCAACTATGTGTCGGCAGGCATCAATCACGTCGCTTTCTTCCTCCAATATGAAAAGCGGCTCGCCGACGGCGCGCGCGTGGACCTTTACCCGCGTCTCAAGGCGCTGGTGCAGGAAGGGCGCGCGCCGCAGAACGACAAGGTGCGTTTCGACGTGTTGAAGCGGCTCGGCCATTTTGTAACGGAATCGAGCGAGCACTTCTCCGAATACACGTCGTGGTATATCAAAAATGGCAGAAGTGATCTGATTGAGACCCTTAACATCCCGCTTGATGAATACATCCGGCGCTGCGAAGTGCAGATCGCCGAATGGCAGGAATTGAAGAAGTCCCTCGAAGGCGGCAATCCGATCGAGGTATGCCGCAGCAACGAATATGCCGCGGGCATCATCCATGCCGTGGTGACGGGGCAACCAGCGCTGATCTACGGCAACGTGCCGAATGGCGGGTTGATCGAAAATCTGCCTCACGCATGCGTCGTTGAGGTGCCTTGCCATGTCGACCGCAACGGGGTGCAACCCGTTCGTATTGGTCGGATTCCATCTCAGCTCGCCGCGACAATGCAACTGAGTGTCTCGGTGCAGGAATTGACCGTCGAGGCGGCGCTGACCAAAAAGCGCGACCGCATCTATCAAGCCGCATTGCTCGACCCTCACACATCGGCGGAATTGTCGCCCGACGAGATCTGGCAGCTCGTCGACGAGATGATCGAGGCGCACGGTAGTCTCCTGCCGAACTACCACTAACTCGCTCTGCTTCATATAATCGAAAATCTCTAACTATTTGAAATAGCGCGCTTCCTTGCTCGGAAGCGCGCTATTTTCTTGTTCAGGGCATTCGCGCGAATAGATCAAAAAAAATCAGAATTATGATTGACACTGATTGAATGTGGTGGAATTCTGATTGAAACAAAGAGAAGTCGTGTAGGGGAGGATGTGCCGGTGAGTCAGGCTGGAGGGATGAAGCCGGAGCGCCTCGATGCTATTCGCAGCCATCTTTACGCGAACGGCTTCTCCACCATTCAGCAGCTGGCAGACTCAATTGGCGCTTCGTTGGCGACGGTTCGCCGGGACTTGCAAATCCTTGAACGAGAAGGGGCAATCGATCGGGTCCATGGCGGGGCCCAGATTGCTGAAGGCTCCTCGGTCGAGCTTGCGTTTCAGGAACGGGCGAAGCGCAACCTTTCCGCCAAGCGCGCCATCGCGACAACTGCTTATGAGTTGCTCTCACCGCGCACCGCGATTTTTCTCGACGCTGGAACGACGGTGTTCCAACTGGCGCGGCTCATTCGCATCAACCCATTGCCGCTACGCATCTTTACCAATGGGCTCACGGTCGCCCAGGAATTCCTCAACATTCCCAATCTGGATGTTGTGCTTTTGGGCGGTCAATTGCGTAGCGAAAACGCTTCGCTCGTTGGCCCCCAAGCTGAAGCAATGTTGGAAACCATCTGGTTCGATCAGCTTTTCCTGGGCGCAAGCGCGATCAGTCCTGATGCTGCGATCTACAGTGTCGACAGCGCGGAAGCGAGCCTCAACAGATGTATGCTTAGCCGATCCGCTCACCGCTTCTTACTGGCCGATGCTTCGAAGTTCGGAACCATGGCGACCTATAAGGTCGCGCCCTTAGCCGAGACCCAGGTCATCACCGATGCGAACCTGACCGCGCAATGGCGCAACCAGCTTGGTGAGCTTGGCGTCAAGGCGACTATTGTGAGCGCCGGGGTAGAGGCGTGAAGCGCGATCTGATCCTCGGCATAGATGGTGGCGGCAGCAAGATCCTTGTCGCTCTCGCCGATAGATCGGGGCGGCTCTTACGCTTATCTCGGGGTGGTGGCGTCAATCCGATGGACAATCCAGGTTGGCGTCAGGAACTCGACGCGCAGCTTGCTCCCTTCGTCGGCGACCCGCGTATCGGTGCCGTCGCAGCCGCACTTCCCGCCTATAGCGAGGTGAAGAGGCTCTCCGAAATGCAGCGCGACGCGATTTCCTGCGCGTTTGGCGATGTGCCACAGCGCATCTTGAATGATGTCGAAGCGGCCCATCTTGGCGCATTCGCGGGAGGCGCTGGCATCCTCCTCCTTTCGGGAACCGGTTCCATGGCTTGGGCACGAGACGCGACTGGCGTCTCGTTTCGCGTTGGCGGGTGGGGTGATGCGATCGGTGACGAGGGCAGTGGATACTGGATCGGACGCGCTGCGCTCAACCTCGTAAGCCAGAGTATCGACGGGCGTGCCAGGCCTACGGCCCTGGCGGACATGATGTTTGAACATTTGCAGATCGATCGGTCCGACCCGATGAACGCGCTCGGCGGCTGGGTGACGGGTCTTGCCAATCCACGATCCGGCATAGCTGCGCTATCGACCCTGGTGGATCGCGCTGCAGGGGACGGTGATGCGGGCGCCCTCGATCTGATCGAACGAGCCGCTGATGAATTGGCGAAGCATTTTGCCGCCATCTCCGCAACAGCTGGTCACAACGGTTCGGCCTTGGGGTGGACCTATGCCGGCGGCACTTTTGCCAGCCGCCGGTTGCTCGATGCGCTGTGTGCTCGCATCGACCGCCCTTTGACTGCTCCCAAGCTTCCTCCCATCGGCGGCGCCCTCTTGGCAGCCGCCCAACTTCTCGGCTGGCTCATCGATGATAGCTGGATCGGGCAACTTGCTGCTGTCGCAAACAGCGCGACGGAACAAACAGGTGAAGCAGGCCTCAATAATAAGGAGAGAAGGGAACATGCGTAAATTGATGCAACCTCTGGCAGTGATGGCTGCTTTGGCTGTAGCTGGACCGGCACACAGCGATGACAAGAAGCCGCTCGCGGGTAAGACCATTACGGTGCTCGTGCCGTCGCCGCAGGCGTCCAATATCGCCGCCGATTTCGAGGCGGAGACCGGCATCCACGTGAACATGCAGACGCTTGCCTGGGACGATATCCGACCCAAGCTGGTTACGGCGCTGATTGCTGGCACGACCCCCGCAGATGTCACCGAGATCGATTGGTCATGGACCGGACAGTTTAGTGCGGCTGGCTGGTACGCACCATTGAACGACGCGATCAACGCCGAGGCGCTAAAGGATATCGGTGTTTCCGGCATCTTCACCGTCGACGGCAAGTTGCTTGGTATTCCCTACAGCAACGATTTCCGTGTGATGCTGGTAAACAAGAAGCATTTCAAGGATGCCGGCATCGCCGAGATGCCGAAAACACTGGACGAACTTGCCGCGGCAGCGAAGAAGATCAAGGAAAAAGGCATCGTCAACTATCCAATTGGCCTACCCTTGTCGCCTACCGAAGGGGCTTCGACGAGCTGGTACCTTTTGACGAAAGCCTTCGGTGGCGATTTGTTCGACGCGAATTTCGAGCCCCTGTTCACCAAGCCGGATTCGGCTGGATACAAAGCTCTGGAGTTCGAACTGAAGCTTCTGAAAGACGGACTTGTCGATCCAGCTTCGACCAATCTGAAAGACAGCCAGATCAATGAAGGCCAGTTCGCACAGGGTCTGACCAGCATCATGATTTCGGGAGAGCCTGGCCGTCTCGGTCAAATGAATGACCCGGCGCAATCCAAGGTCGCTGGCCAAGTCGAGGCGATCCCGGTTGCGACATCAAGCGGGAATACCCGCAGCTTTGGCTTGCCGGAAGCAATCGGCATTCCAAACGTGTCGCAGAACAAGGAAGCCGCGATCGAATTCATCAAATGGTTCACGGCCAAGAAATTCCAGACGCAGAACTATACCGCCAACGGCATATTGCCCACTCGCACGTCCGTTCTTGCCGAGCTGAATGATGCGGGTAAGTTGCGCAGCGGCAGCGCCCTGGTTACGCAGTCAAAGACGGTCGAGGCATTGTTCCCGCAGGGCACGCCGACCTGGTATCCGCAATTCTCGAGCGCGGTGAACACGGCGATCAACAGCGCCGCCAAGGGCCAGATGACCGTCGAGCAGGCTGTGCAGAGCATCGCCGAGGCCACCAAGCAGGCCAAGGCTCAATGACATTGGCAGCCTCGCTTAGTTCGGGAGGCAAAAAACATGGCGTCGGCGGCAACGGCGACGCCATGCTCGGCTTCCTGCTGGTCGCTCCGATCCTGATCACCATGGCGGCATTGGTCTTTGCCCCGATGGGCAGGACGGTGTGGGACAGCTTGCATCGGGTCAATCCGATGCAAGCGGGAACGCCTTTCGTCGGCCTGGAAAACTACGCCCGCATGTTTTCCGACGGCCAGCTTGGATCTGCGTGGATCAATACGTTTCTCTATGTTTTGCTGGCGGTGTTGGCTGAGACGGTTTTCGGTGTTCTCGCCGCTGCGCTCATCAACCAGGTTCGTGTCGGGCGGCAATGGCTTCTCGCTGCCGTTATTCTGCCGTGGGCGCTGCCCGGCGTTGTTAACGCCGTCATCTGGCTCTGGATATTCCAGCCGGGGGCTGGTCTCCTGAACGGAATACTCACCGCATTCGGCTTGCCGTTCGAGAACCACGTTTGGTTCAACGATCGCGCAAGTGCGATCATCGCCGTTACGGTGGTTCACGTCTGGCGGATGATGCCGTTGACGGTCGTAATCGTCTTGGCGGCCATGCAAGGTATTCCAGCACATCTCTACGAGGCCGCTCGTATTGACGGCGCCACGCAAACGCAAATGTTTCTGCGTATTACCCTGCCGTTAGTGCGCAGCGCGATTGCAGTCGCAATGACCAACGCAACGGTCAACGCCTTCAATCTGTTCGACGAAGCTTGGGTTCTGGCGGGCTCCAGTTTGGAGACGCGGCCCGTTTTGGTCCAGATCTACCTCGAAACTTTCCAAAACCTTCGCTTCTCATACGGCATGGCGCTTTCGCTCGTGATCACGCTCGTCTCGCTGCTGATCTCGCTCGTCTATGTGCTGCGCGTCTATCGTAACACTCGGTTCGACTGATGAAACAGACATTTGGCAACCGCATTGTTGTTTGGGTGGGCGTAGCGACCCTACTGGTTTGGTCCCTCGGTCCGATCTACTGGACGCTGGTGAGCGCCGTCACACCTACCGAGGATTTTTCGGCACGGCCGATCCACTTCTTCCCGCAGCACTTCACACTGGATCATTTTTCGCGCCTGCTCGGCATCAATATCGCGCGCATCGGCGGTGTTGAGGTATGGGCGCAGTTTCGCGCGGCGTTGGTCAACAGCATCGTCACTTCTGTCGCCGCCACCCTGCTTTGTGTCGCGATTTCGGCGCTCGGCGCTTATGCATTCACACGACTGGAATTTCCCGGACGTCGCATGCTCTTCGCGGCCGTCGTGGCTACTCTTGCAATTCCCGCCTATGCGGTACTGATCCCGCTCTATCAGATCATGATCCGCCTGCATCTTGTGGACACATATCTCGGGGTTGCGTTGATTTATGTGTCGGCTTATCTGCCGCTTTCGCTGTGGCTCCTCCGCAGCGTTTTCGAAGCGCTGCCGATCGCCCTGGAAGAAGCTGCGCAGATTGATGGAGCAGGTAAGCTCTACATCTTTTTTAGGATCGTGTTGCCGCTGGCGGGGCCTGGTCTGACGGCGGCAGCCATCCTTACTTTCCTTGGCGCATGGGGGCAGTACCTCGTCCCTCTGATCTTTTCCCCTGAAGCGACAAAACCGCTGACGGTGCTGATCCCGGAATTCGTCACCAAGAATTTCATCGACTACGGGTTGATCACGGCGAGCGGGTCCATCGCCATCGTCATCCCCGCACTCGTTGTCATTTTCCTAAATCGCTACCTCGTCAGTGGCTTGCTGGCTGGTTCGGTCAAATGAAATCGGAGATATTTATGAGCATTACAGAACGAGTGATATTCGAGCAGTTTCCTTACTGGGAAAAGGCGATCGGCTCGATATCTGCCCCGCACGCGGCTGAGCTGACCGTCTTTCTGGGCTGCGGCACCTCCTACAACCTCGCGCTGTCGCTTGCTGCTCAAGCAAATATTTTCGGCCGCCCGGCTATCGCGGTTCCGGGTGGGGAATGGCTCAACAAGCCGGCTGCATTCTGGCCGCGCTGGGAGCGCACGCACGTGATTGCACTCTCCAGAAGCGGCGAAACCACGGAGACGGTGGCGGCAATCAAGGCGAGCCGCACGGCAGGCGCGTTTGTAACGGCTGTGACGGTGGAACAAGACAGTTCCTTGGCGAAGAATTGCGACCGATTGGTCAAGGCCGCAACTCATCCCAGCGAAGGCATCGTCATGACCGTATCGGCAAGCCTCATGCTGTTGCTTTGCCTGGAAATGATCGGGCAGGAAATGCCCCGCGAATTGGTCGGCTCAGCGCAACGTCTGGCTGAAGATGTCGATGCGGTTCTGCCTCGCCTGACCGCCGATCGCTCACATTTCGTTTTTCTAGGCGGTGGTCCCCTTTACGGGCTGGCCCTGGAAGGCGCGTTGAAACTGATGGAGATGAGCCAGACATTCACACAGGCCTTTCACCCGCTGGAGTATCGTCATGGACCAATCAGCCTGGTCGATCGCAGCACGGCCGCCATCATGCTTTACAGCGCAGATCAGAAGCCCGCGGAAGCGAAACTTGTCGCGGAGTTGCAAGAAAAGGGGGCCGTGGTGATAGGCCTTGGCGGTCCGGGCGATGTCGAATTCAATATCGACTGCGCGCCGGCGCTTGCGGGGCTCTGTATGTTGCCTGCCTTGCAGATACTGGGTGAGCGCGTCGCGCAAGCCCGGAAGATCGACACAGTCGCGCCGCGCCATCTGACCAAGGTCGTGAAGCTGGCATGAGCATTTTCATCCAGCGAAACAGGGAAAGTGCGCTGGCCCGACTGAACGACGACCGGATTACGTCGCTGCCACGGGGGATTGCGTCGGTATGCTCGGCGCATCCTTTGGTCATTGAAGCGGTGCTGAGGAATGGCCTTGCCGAAAACACGCCAATTCTCATCGAGGCGACCTGTAATCAGGTCAACCATGAGGGCGGCTACACGGGAATGACGCCAGCCAGTTTTCGCGAATTCGTCGAGAAGATCGCAGGCAGCGTTGGCTTTGCAGTGGGCAATATCATCTTCGGGGGCGATCATCTCGGCCCCAACCCTTGGAAGGCACTGCCAGCCGAGAAAGCGTTGGAGAAGGCAGAAGCCATGGTTGCCGCCTATGTGGCCGCTGGGTTCGAGAAAATCCACCTCGACACATCGATGGGCTGCGCTGGTGAACCTACGGCTCTGCCTGATGATGTGACCGCAACACGCGCTGCCCGGCTGGCTGCGGTCGCGGAAGAGGCCGCGGCGCGTGCTGGTGTCAGACGACCACTCTACATCGTGGGAACGGAAGTACCACCTCCTGGTGGCGCGACCCACGATCTCTCTTCCATTGAGGTGACCCGGCCGCAGGCGGCGCTGCAGACGCTGTCCGTTCACAAAGCTGCCTTCGTCAAGGCTGGCATAGATACTGCCGTTGAGCGCATGATTGGCATTGTTGTTCAGCCTGGAGTCGAGTTCGATAATGCGGGTGTCGCCGTTTATCGCCCTGAGCATGCGCGCCAGCTCAGCGCCGCGCTACAATCCATGCCGGGTTTGGTCTTCGAAGCTCACTCGACTGATTACCAACCAACTGAGGCGCTTTCGGCCTTAGTAGATGACGGTTTCGCTATCCTCAAAGTGGGGCCGGGGCTCACCTTCGCGTTGCGCGAAGCGCTCTATGGCCTCGACATAATTGCGGACGTGCTCAGCGATACCGCGCCAAAAGGCTCTCTGGCGACAACGATGGAAGCCGTCATGCTGGAAAATCCCGGCCACTGGGCGTCTCACTATCCGGGCGACAGAAAAGAACAGCGCTTGCTGCGGCATTTTAGTTACAGCGATCGTATCCGATACTATTGGCCGGATGCACGCGCGCGAGTAGCAGTCGAGCAATTGTTTGCACGCTTCGATCGAGACATCCCTGAAACGCTTGTAAGCCAGTATCTCAGTCGTCTCCATTCTCGCGTGGTCACGGGAAAGGTGATGCCGCGTCCTCGCGAACTTTGCCTGGCCGCAATTCAGGAAGCGCTGGCGCCCTATAGAGCGGCGACCTGTTCTGGACGGCACAGTCGATGATCGTCATGTACGGAATCCAAACCAAAACGTGTGGCTCGATCAACGATAAGCCCGACCGGAGAATGGCATGGCATCGGTAAGCATTGTGAATGTTCGCAAGAACTACGGAGAGCTCGAGGTTCTGCATGGCGTCGATATCGACATCAAGGATGGCGAATTCGTCATCCTCGTCGGTCCTTCCGGCTGCGGGAAATCGACCCTGTTGCGCATGATTGCCGGACTGGAGGGGATAAGTAGCGGCGACATTGCCATTGGCGGACGCATCGTCAATGACGTCGCTCCAAAGAACCGTGATATCGCCATGGTATTCCAGTCTTATGCGCTTTATCCCCACATGACTGTGGAAGCAAATATGGGCTTCTCGCTCCAGCTCGCCAAGGCGCCGAAGGAGCAGATTGATCGGCGCGTGCGGGACGCCGCGCAGATACTGGGGCTCGAAAAGCTGCTGGACCGTCATCCTCGCCATCTTTCCGGTGGCCAACGTCAGCGCGTGGCCATGGGGCGCGCCATCGTGCGGCAACCACAGGTCTTCCTGTTCGACGAGCCCTTGTCCAACCTTGACGCGAAGCTGCGTGTGCAGATGCGATCGGAGATCAAGCAACTTCATCAGCGGCTGAAGACGACTACCGTCTACGTCACCCATGATCAGATCGAGGCCATGACCATGGCCGACCGCATCGTGGTCATGCATGACGGTGTTGTGGAACAGATTGGCTCTCCGCTGGAACTCTATGATTGCCCGGTGAACCTCTTTGTTGCTGGCTTCATCGGCTCTCCTGGCATGAACCTTATTCGGGGTCGGATTGGCACGTCGGAACAACTGGAATTCATTGGCAATGGTGGAGCGCGTCTATCGTTACCGTCTGGTCTGAAGGTGTCGCGTGGCGCCGAGGTAGTGCTGGGAATTCGCCCGGAACATCTGAAACTTGCCGAGCACGGGACACAGGCCGAAGTCATGGTCGTCGAACCAACCGGGTCTGAAACACAGCTATTCGCTCGCATGGGAAGTGACGACGTCGTGTGTACGCTGCGCGAGCGGATCGACGTTGCGCCCGGTGACTTGCTTGCGCTCCTGCCAGATCCCGACAAGTTGCATCTGTTCGATGCTGAAACGGGTTTGAGATTAACTCTATAACATCGCTCGAAACGGTTCCTGTCATGTGGAAGCGAGCAAAATAGGGATCACTGACGACCGACTGATCGGAAATTCGAAGATATTCGCGAGTAGATCGGATCGACGAAATGAAAATAGATGTTCTTGGCATCGAGCAGGCTTACTCGGCAACAAGGCAAGCGCAAGCCGAACTTAGACCTAGCGTGGTGATGGGCTTATCTGCTCTGCTATTTGGATTGACGCGCGCTCTTTCAGCACGTGTGTGTGGAGCTGGCATCATATACTCTTTCCTGGCCGCATTCCTCACGAGTCTAATCACTAGCGGGATGCCTCTGGGCGGCTCTTCAAATGTGGCAATCAGCTATGTCAAACCGTTTGTCGTACAGGCCGAACCACATCATCCGCCCGCTCAGAAAATTATGAAAGCTCCAGGGAGGTTCGCATGGACTACCTCGTCAATCTTTCGCAGGTTCATCCCGACCCTGCGCTGGCGACCCGCATGGAGAAAGCAGGCATAACGATCCGACGTGCGCTGGCTCCGGAATTGGAATTGGTGACCGATTGGGTGCGGCGGGAATTCCAGACGCGCTGGTCGAGTGAAACGGCGATTGCGATGTCTCGCCAGCCGCCATCCTGTTTCCTGGCAACCGCCGATGAAAGACTCATTGGCTTTGCGTGCTACGACACCACTGCGCGTGGCTTCTTTGGCCCAACTGGAGTGGACGAGGCAGAGCGTGGCAAGGGCATCGGACACGCGTTGCTGCTTGTGACACTGCTTGATTTGAAGACTGCGGGGTATGGCTACGCCATTATCGGTGATGTTGGACCAGCGGCATTCTATGAACGCACGGTTGGCGCAACCCCCATCCTCAATTCCGACCTTGGCGTCTATCGCGGAATGCTTCGATGAGCTGATCGAAACCAGGCTGTAAGGATCAAGGTCCTGAGAGACAAAAATGCGAGCTGTCTTCGAGATTTTCTTGGAGCAGCTGCCGGAAGCGGTCTCAAATCATCTGACGACGGACAGAGGAATAGATGTTTTCCATTATTTTCGCCGGTTTGGTTTGCTCGAATTTTTGCGCGCCGTGACGTCATGATACGGCGCAGACCTTTCGACCCGATCGTGGGTCGAGGGGAGGTAGTTTTTATCGCGAAAGCGCGTAGCGAGCGTGGGTCGCGCTCGGTGAATTGACGACGGATTTGACTGTGAGTTCGAGGCACTTGCCGGTGACGTCCTCAAACATCCGCGTTCCTCCGCCTAGCAGGATGGGGCGATGTGAAGAGACAACTCATCTACACGGCCAGCACGTATGAATTGCTGCCCAACATTGGCGCCGCCCATGATGCAGACATCTTTTCCAACCGCAACTGCCTTAGCCGCTTCGATGGATCGGAGTGCTCTGGCGTAGAATAGCGTTCACAAAGCGGAGTTTACGCCGTCAAATGGCCACAGAGGTGATCGTTGTTCTTGCCTGAACGCAGCTCTGGTCGACCATTCTCAATATCGTAAGTGCGGGAGAAGCGTGCGTGGCTAAGGTCGCGTTTGCGTCACCCCGATGCGTGCAAAAGCGGCCGCAGTCCTCTCCAGTTGCGGCAGGTCGCACACTGCTCCCATCGGGTTCCTCTCTGATCCGCCTATTCCTTCGGCATCGTCACCGTGTAGTGGCAAAGTAGCATGATGTCCTCCAAGCGCTCGAGCACAGTGGCGACATCGGCCTTAAGTACACGGATGGTCCAGTCAGCCTCCTTGCCGGTGTCGCTTGCGTTTTTCACATCTATCGCCGCGTCGTTGACGATCTTGTGGACCAGCGAGCCGATATTGGCGGCGTTCTCGATTGCTGGGAGGTCGGGCGTACCCGGCGGGCCGGCCAGTGACATTTTCATATCCGGGGCGGCGTCGGGCGACCGGTTCCTCGGGGCGCCGAAAATCTCCACGCTGTTGATAGTGATCGTGCCGCCCTGGAACAAAAGCGGGAAGCGCTGCTTGGCAAGCGAAATCGTCTGGCTGTGATCCCCCGCGGCGTCGGCGACGTTGCAAAGCCGGTGCCATTCGCTCGGGAATTCGTGCCGAAGGCTGAAGAGACGAGTCTGCGGCTGTACAGCCTCATCCTTCAACTGCTGCGTCAAACTAGCGACGGCAGCGCCTCTCAGCGGCGTGCCGCCGTCCCGGGCGGTATATCTGACGTGCAGCACCACGTCGGATATTGTGTCGTAGTCGAATTGACGGAAAGTCCTTGGAAGCTCGATCCGCCAACGGGAGATCGCGCCGGCGCCTTCGAATGGCAGATAGCGTTCGTCGCGGAAATTGAGTTCGAACAGGCCACTGTCGTTTTGCGCGTTGCTGGTAGCGACTGACTGCATCCGCGTCCAACTGGTGAGGAAACGGTCATCCTCTCCCCCGTCCCGCTCGGCATAGCCGTCGGCCGGTGTATTCTTGATCCGCGTCTTGTCGCGCAGTAGCGTGAGCGTGCAGTTTATTCCGGTATAGGGGCCGACCACGGCCGGGACGCTGATGCCGACGCTCTTGATGCGGCGCATGTAATGGCCAGGGAAATCGACGTCGAACACCGCCTCTGGCAGTTCTATCTCGCACCAGCCCAGTTCCTTGAGCTTGATCAGCTCCAGAGGAGCGTTCATCACCAGTGAGAAGTGTTTGGTTAGTTCGTAGTCGCGCCGGTTTCCATCAAAATAGGCGCGTTCCATCTGCTTGAGCTGGAGATACAGTCGTTCGCCGGACATCAGGCCCTTGCGCATGCTGTCCCATGCCCCGAACTGGATGAAGTTCGAACTGGTCAGGCCTAGTTCGAAACGGTGACAACGTTCCGCCTTCTTGGCCAGGTCATATGCCATCTGGTAGGACTGAAAGAAGATCGTCGAAATGTCGCCGGCCATCCAGCTGTAAAGTTCCTCGCCGGTGAACTTGTTGCGCAGAAATTCCTGAACTTCCTGGCACTGCTCGATCTGCCGCGTTGTATTGTCGAGATCCTGCTGGGCGCAAGCGACGCGGATACCGGCGGCTACAATCTGCTTGTCGATCTGGACGAGTTCCTTGGAGGCCAGATCCTTCTGCAATTTCCATTCGTCCGACCGGCGCTGCCAGCCACCGAGTATGGAAGAGAGATTGGCATGGTAGGTATGAAGTGAGGCCTTGTACCCTTTCTCGCGGCTCTTCGCCTCATGAGCCGGGAGGACGTTGCCACGGCCAAAGGCCGCGGAAATGCTAACGGATGGCGACATGCCGAACGAAGCACCCACAGAGATGTCTGTGGAGTAGGAGGCGATATCGGCCGTTGTTCTCTCCTCCGACTGAGCGTCCTCCTGGCTGGCCTGGGCCTGGGCCAGTTCGTTCAGTTGATTGGTTTCCTCGCCGATACGCTGCTGAAGCTGGTTGTAGAAGTCGAAACGCGCCTGCGTCACGTCGCGCGTCTTCTGAAGGGCGATCTCAGAGGCCTGCGCCTCGGCGAGCTGCTGCTGCTTGAGCTGCTTCGTGAGGGACAGCAGCTCTGCCTCATGTGCGGTTCGCAGGTTGGAGAGATGTTCAGCATCTCGCTTTTCGAGCGCCGCCAGCAGCGCGCTTCCGAGCGTGCGCAATTCTGCCGCCATCTCCATCGCCTTGGCGAGCAGCACGTTGAAGCGGTAATAGGGTAGCGGAGCGCTCAGATCGCTCAGCACGCTGCCGATGTCGATGCCCTGTGCCACAGCCCGGACCAAAAGCGCTGGGTCGATGGGCGGTTCGAACAGCGGCAATTCCCGCACGACGCCTTCGATATTCATGCAATGGCGGATGTTGAACAGCCGGTTGGCGACCGTGTCCCAATAGGCCAGCAGCTTGTCGTTCTGCGGGAGGCAGAAGTAGAAGCTGCGACCGATCCCGAGTAATGCCCGGTTTTGCGTGGCACCGGCGTTCGTCGTGGCACGGTTGCTGAAGGGGAGATCGTTTTCAAATTCGACGAGCGTCTGGTTGAAGGCATCCAGCTTGGCGGCTCGCAGCTCGGCGTAGGTCTTTGCCTCGCCCTGGCCGCGCGCCGGCACCCGCTGCGCCCTCGGGCCAAGCAGAATCGCGGCCAGCACATAGAGCTGTGTCGCCTGATTTATCGTTTCGATCGTGTCCTGCCGGAACAGCTGGTCACCCCAAGCGATCAGGTTGTCGATATATTTCATCACCACGGTCTTTTGATAGGCAACAAGGCGCAGACGAGCGACGCGATGCGGCTGGAAAGGATGGGCTTGGAGATCCTCCCATTGCGCGATCGCGTCCTTGTCTCCTGCGTTCAATGCCTTCAGCAGGTCATCAAGTCGCTGCGGCTGGTTCTCGCGCAAGGGCAGCACGTTCCAGTAGCGCTGTGGCACGGGATCGGAGCCATCGCCGACGGTCGGGTTGAAGATGTAGTGGAACCAGGTCATCGCTTCCTCGAAGCGCTGGTTCTGGCTGAGCCGTGTGGCGATCAGCAGGGGTACGTGGAAAAACAGCTCCCAATTGTAAAGGCTGTAGGCACCGGTGAAAGAGAAATCCACGATGTGCTGGGGCCAGGGCGTGTTGACCGTCGACCATGAGGGGCCGTAGGCGTCGGCAAAGCTGAGGACCTTGGGTAGGTCGGCTGGACGCTGGCTGCCGATCGTTAGCAGGCCGGCGACGCCGTAGCGGTTGAGCCGCCGTCGATATTCCGCCGCATAGGGGTGGAAGAACGTCTCGAAAGTGAAATCGGCCGAGTACTTGGCGACGAATAAGTCCGAGGGCTTGATGACGCCGTAGTGAAAGATCTGACTTTCCAAAGAAAGCGCAGTCGCGCTGATGGACGCACTCGTCGCTGCCGTTGAGGTCAGGAACTGCGCTTGGGCCGCGGCTATGCCAGCTGGACCCGACTGCCAAGGATTCGCCTTGACGCTCAGCAGTTTGAACTGCGGCTCCAGCTGCGCCACAGAGGTCGTCTCATAAGAGGCGGCCTTCGCCGCATAGCTGCCAACGAGATACGGCTTGATACCGTCGGCCAGGTAGGGGGAGATGTCGCTAGGAGCCGAACTCGACGGGTTGACAAGATAGGTTCGCGGCCCCTCCTGCACGAAGAAATGGTCGTTGAGCGTATAAGGCTTTGTGCCGGGGGCGTAGAAGGAAATGAGGTCGGGCGTTCGTGCGAAGACCGGGATCGCCGCATCTGGATCCGCAACCGGCAGGAACTCCATGTCGCCAGCGCTAGCCGCCAGGAAACCGGAATGGTAGGTTATGTTTGAATTCTTGTCGTTCGAGGAAGCAATGCCATTGTAAGTCTGAAGCGTTATTGTGCCCAGTTGCTTAGAGATGGCCGCGTATTCCGGCCCGCCGCCTGTTAGGAAGCCCCCCGGCCCGAAGGGATAGGCCATGCCGATCCCGCCGGCTGGTAGGGCGAAGACGAAATTCAGCTTGTCGCCGACTTTTTCTATGTTCAGCCGAACGCTAGGATTGGCGATAGCAACGGCGACGGTGGCGGGCGTAGTCTGTTTCGAACTCCATTTTCCTTGATGATATTCGCTCCAAGCAAGGCCATACGCCGTGTATCGGTTGTTCGTGGCGAGGTTGGCCTTTTCGATGGTCACCGTCCAGAAGAGATAGAGGCGTCGGTTCCAGATAACCGGCGAGACTTCGTCAGCTTGAATGTCGAGCGGCACCTTTTCCCATGCAGTCCAGTAGGTATAGGTCGGATTGACCGTCACGAACTGCCGGTAGTAGAAGATCCGCGGCGTCGCGAAGCTGCGGCCGAACACATGCAGCACGCTTTGCCGTTTCTCATCGGCTAAGAAATCCCGCTGTTCGTAGAGGCCGCAAATCTCGAGCTGCGACACGGTATCGAGTTTTTCGAGATAGCTGCCCAGGGCGATTTCCGCGGCATCAGCGGTCAGTTCCGCTTGCAACAGATCGGATTCCAGCTCCTTGAAGAACGGACTCTTGTCGTCACGAAGCTCGGCCTCAATCCAGTTCTCGGGAAAAAGGAATATCTTGAGATTGGCTTCCCATACCCGGTAGTTCTGCATCCACGTCCAGCGGTCGCTGTCGATCATTCGGGGAGAGACATGTGGCATTTCCAGATTGAGACGGCAGCGCTGAATGAACAGTTGCACGGACGAGATCGCCTGCTTGATGCGCGAGGTGCGGATGCAGGGACTCATCTCGACGTCGATCAGGAAATGCTCGAAAAGTTGGCCGGGATCCGTGTATCCAAGACGAGGTAGAAGGTAAGCTACGAGTGCGGCGCGCTGCGCCTCGCGCAAGGGGTCCGCTACCAAATGGGCGGCCTCCAGCCAGGATTGATCATCGTATCGCGCCTTGTAGGCGCGTTTGGCCTCCTGGGCGGCCGTGCGCGCCTGCTTCATGTCAGGCACGGCGGCCGCCCAGGAAAAAAGTTGCGTGGTGGGAGCGGCGAGCGATCCGACCAGCCGCATCGCCTTGGCAAAAGCGAGAAGTTTCGCGACGTCGCGATAGTCCGCGTCCCGTAAATCGAACCCCGCGGCGCCCGCGAGGCCCGCAAGCGTTGTCGCTTCGAACCCGGTTGCTTGCTGCAGCCTTTCCAGCGCCAGCGCCGCGTTCGGCGCATCGAAGACCTCGTTCAGCGATTGCGGATCGGCAATCGCCAGGTTTCGCAGCGCGACGAATTCGTTCAAGCTTGACCACGCGGCAAAGAGCTGCGCCGGGGTGGCTCGGAGTGCGTCGACCGGCAACAGGTTCAGGTTCATCGATCCCGCCCGCACCGGGTCCGTCAGCAGCGCGGTTTCCGGCACGGAGAGCCCGAAACCTCCAATCAGCAGGCTGGCCTTGTGCATGCGTATGTAGGTATGGCGCGCGAATGCCTCGACATCGCCGCGTGTCGCGGAATAGAGCTGGCCTGTGGGAATGATTTCAGCTGGCGACGAGGCGCTGCTCCAGCGCAGCTCGAGCAGCGCCGGGACTTCGTTCGGGTCTGCCGAGGCGAGATTGAAATATTCGAGCTTCAGATCGTAGGATCGACCTGCTTCGAGGTCGCTGGAGACGGTATATTCGGTGGGCGGCCCGTCGTTCCACCGGTCGATCAACAACGCGCCGTCGATCGTCAGGCGCACGCCACCGCCTGCCCGTAAATGGAATTGATAGGTCTGCGTTTTTTCGGAGACGAGTTTGCCGGTCCAGCGGGCGCCGAGCGCGACGCCCGGATCCCACCCGAACGAAACGATTGGGTCCACAACGATCCTGACCGCAGGAGCGGTCAGCGTTTTGTCGGCGAAATATTCGCCAGTCAGGCCGTCGCCGCTCAGCGCGAGAAAATCCGAGATGGCGGGCACGGTCTTGTCTGCGTCCGTGCCAAGCGGCAGCACGCTACCGTTCCCTTCCAGGAGCAAAGCCGTCACCGACGGATCGAGACCGAGGGCACCGGCGAGTGTCTGTTTGATCAGAGCTCGACTGAGGGCAATGCGAAACTTGGGCAGCGCGGCGGCAAGAAAGGCCTTGAATTTAGCGGCAACGCGCGTCGGGTCGACACTTCCGTCCGCGCTGAGAGTTGGAGCCTCGAGAACAGCGGTCCGCAGGTCTTTCTCCGCTGTCGGCCATTCCAGCCGAGCGACCAGCGTCTGCGTCAGCAGGCTGCGGGGCTGATCGTAGAGCGACTGCACCGCCATCCGATAGTCGTTCACGCCCGACAGGCCTAGGAGCACGGCCTTGGCGGCGTCGGTAAGCCAGCCAGATGACATCAGCAAGCGGCTCTTTCCGTTGTAGCTGACAGAACCCGCCGGCAAGACAACGCCGGCCGGCAATACAGCCAGCGGGGCGCTGTAGACTGCCGTGCCGGCTATGAGACCGGCGAGCTGCTCGACGATGTGCGGTTCGAAGAGCTGCGCCAGCTTGGCGCGCGTCAGCTCGCCGTTCGGATCGTCGGAAGCGATGTTGTCATTGGCGATACTCACGAGCCCATCACGAATGATGGCCAGTTGCTGCCCGATCGTCTCGCCTGCTGGTGCAATGGAGGGAAAGGCGTCAGCCGTGCCGCCGAACAGATAGTCAAGTGTCGCCGGCTTGAATGACGTTTTGGCCAAATTATTGGCAAGTCTGACGAAATCGAGCGTTCGTGCCGGATCGATGTCGGCCTCGTCGAAATCCTGGTTGCTCTGCGACAGCCTGCTGAATGGGCTCTTGCCTGCCAGTATCTCAAGCGTGATGACATCCTTGATGGCCATATGCAGTGCCCGCGCCAGCGTCGCATAGCGATAGAGCACGGTCGCCGTCGCCAGCGTCAGCGGAGTATTGTCGTCGGCAAAGGAGGTCGTTGTCGCCGGCACCCCCGGCGCCGACGTCCAGCGCGCATGCTGGCGGATCAGCGTGAGGTCGGTTGCTCGCGTGCGCAAGCCCGCCAACAGCGCCGGCAGATGATCGACGAGCCTCAAGCCTGCCGCCGTCAGGTAACCGCCATCGACAGGCTGAAAATCCGGATCGACATTCCTGACGGCCCGGTTGAGGAACAGGGAGTTGTAAAGGGCGTCGTCACCGTTGACCGGAATGTTTCCCCAGAGGCTCAAGAGTTTCTGCAACGGCAGGTCTAGCTCGCCTTGCAGTTGTGTGATCTGTCCTAGCTGTCGCAGAAACTTCGCTGTGATGTCCGCAGCCTGAAGCGCGGTCATAGTGCGGTCCAGATCGACAATGGTCCAGCCGGTCTTTCGCCAAAGGCGGATGAATCGGTGCAACCGCGCGAGTTCAACATCGTCGAGCGACGTGCCATCCAGATGCAGAAGGCGAGTTAGGCTGAGGTCGCAAGCCGAATCAGGCGCATCGAGCACCAGCATCTTGCTGATTGTGGCGAATTGCTCTGCGGCCCAGGTCTGCAACTCGGCGATTGTCATTCCGGCGCTGGCCAGTGCCGACAGCGTCGGAGGATCGGGATTGGCGAAATTGTTCGCGACCAGCCGGGCAAGTGTGCCGAAGCCTATCGGAATGCGCTCGAATGCCTCCAGAGCCGCTCCATGC
Source organism: Mesorhizobium sp. YL-MeA3-2017 (assembly GCF_030814575.1). Classification (NCBI taxonomy): domain Bacteria; kingdom Pseudomonadati; phylum Pseudomonadota; class Alphaproteobacteria; order Hyphomicrobiales; family Phyllobacteriaceae; genus Mesorhizobium; species Mesorhizobium sp. YL-MeA3-2017. The sequence goes on from NZ_JAUSVH010000001.1 coordinate 3,917,693, forward strand.
GGCCGCGAAGGATTGAGATAGCGTGTGCCAATGAGGGCGATGAGATCGAGGTAGGCCACGCCGGTGCGAGCCAGGAGAGTGGGAACCTGCGTCAACCGCTCGACCCAGGAAGACGAGCGCACTCCTGCGGCACCCCAGGTGGCGTCGCCGCTGAAAAGCGTGAAAGCCATGCCCGCCAGGCTCGCGCCCCCCAGTCCGACGTGACGGGCTGGAACCTCGAGCCTGACCCAAGCGCCTGTCGCCGGCATCGGGCCCATATAGCGGCGGCTCGCGGTCGCCTCGACGCCCCAATCGAACTTGCTCTCGCCCCAGTAGGCGCGATGCGACCAGGTCCCGTCGAAGAACTGCAGCATGAGCATCCGCGGCGGGTTGGCCGGGTCGAGAAAGACCTCGGCAAAAAGAAAGTCATCCGCGGCGACCTTCAGCCCGTTCGGATCGGCGACGCTGTCGAAAAAATGCTGGTGGAGGCCTGGGTTAAGTGCGGAGGCGTGTGTGTTTGCTCCCGACGGAGGCGGCGGCGCGAAGGGCGCGAAGGCCCAGGCGTCGCCGAGAACATGCTGGACGGCGCCAACTGGCAGTCCGCCCGAGACCCAGGCGATGTCTGCGGGGGCCGGCGGTGCGTTGAAGCCGTAGAACCCGGAAACCGGTGGCAAGGGCGGAACCGGCGGCGTGCCGTCGAAGCGGGCGCCAGTGAGAATAGTATATTCGTGCTCGGTCATCGAAAGCGCTTCGACATCGAGCGCGGTATCGAAGGCTGCACTCTTGTCCTTGCGGAAGACCGACATCACCTCGTGCCGGCTCGTACCCATCTGCTTCAAAGTCAGGCGCAGGGAGGTGATCGGTTGATGAAACGGGAGGGTGAAGGGGTAGACGGCGCCCTCCAGCCGATCGTAGGCGGTGTCGCGGATGTTTTCAGGATTGGCGCCGAGTTCGGCGGCCGTCACGCCCGGCGAGCTCTCGTTCGGCGCCGGCACGGCCGGCACAGCGACATTACCATCAGCGTCGGCCTTCAACGGCAGCGACTGCCTGAACGCAACGTAGCTCTCCAGCACCTCGTTGACGAGGTCGACATAGGGCATGGTCGTGTTGGTGTTTTCGCAGGAGAGCTGAATATAGGCCAGGTCCGGCCGGCGGCCGATGATCGGCGTTCCGTCTGCCCAGGTCTTCTTGGCGTTGCCGATCAGGACGTCGAGTGGTGTTATGCCGGGGATGTCCGGCCCGAGAAACTGCAGCAGATCGACGAGGTAGGCGGCCGGGCTATGGACCGAGCGGCATTGCGGACAGTCACAGAATTCGGCTGAGCCGAACAGTGAAGAATAGTCCGGCCTGTTCTGCGAGATGACGTCATCGAGTTTGTCCTGGTCGCTCACAATGCGCCTCCTGGAACGTCGCTGTTCATCGCGTTGTTGAAAAGCACGTACTGATGAACCGCGGCGGCGCTGATGTTGGTCGCGCGGTTGATCACCATCCGCGCTTCGGCTTCGCCCGTCAGAGGCGTCAGAATGTCGAGCGCGACGTCTGGTGGCAGTTCGGCGATGTCGCGCGCCGAATTGAATCCCGCTTGCACCAGTGCCTTCACCGACAGCGGGCTGGAGCTGAGACGGAACAGTCGCTGCAGACGCTTGACCTGCGCGATCACCAGCGGCCGTTGCTCAGCCTGAATGTCTTTCAAAAGGTCGTCACCATGCGCAGCCAGCAGATCATTGATCCGGCCCTCGACGAGATCGAACTGTGCCTTGCGCACGGCGTCCGACAGGAACTGGGTAACGGCGGGTTGGGTATCGGCGAACGCTGTCGCCGGCAGAGTGGCTACGAGATTGGCAAGCGCTGCCGTCGGATGGGCTATCTGCACCGCGGAGGCAAGACTTGCCGCATAATTGGCCCTTCGTTCTTCCGGGTTGCCCGGAACGTCATCGGGAATTGAGATTTCCTCATTGTCGATCAGCGCTTTCCATTTGTCCTGAGTGTCAAGCGCGAAGGCGAGTTCGCCGATATTGCCGATGTCGGGGTGCCTGGCACGAACAGCGCCGACCAGCGCGATGTTGTTCTGCGTCAGGGCTCCGAGCTGAAGCCCGTATTTCACCTTGGCGATTTTTTGTGGGTCGCCGAAACCGGGCAGGGTCGCGAGCTTCTGCCAGAATTCGGCGGTGGTTCCGACATGGTCGGAGAAAGTGCGCCACAAGGTTGCCTGCTCGCCGGCATCCGGCAGATCGGTGCCGATCAGATCCGCGAGCGACGGCGCTCTTTCGCCTGCATGATAGTTTGGAAGGATGCGGGCAAGCCGGTCGCTGATGGCTCGGACGCTCTCCTCAAGACGTGCCTCCGGCGAGAAGGGAGCGATGATCAGAGGCATGCCGGTACTGGCTCTCTTGAGCGCGCCGCGCAGATCATCTGTGCTTGCACGAGCGAGCGCGATCACATCGGTCCCGACCCCGGAACGGGCGAGGCCATAGAAGACGGCGGCGCCGACGCTGTTTTCAAACGGGTCGCGCGCAAGCCGGAAGGCGGCCACAAGCGTAGCTATGCGGGAACGTTCCAGGCCGGTTTCGCGCGCGGCGAAAGAGATGTCGCGATGATTGTCCTCATCGAAGCGCTGAAGCATGGCGCCGACGAGCGCCTCCTGCCGCGCAAAGTCGGCATTGTCCGGTATGGCTTCCGGTACGAGCGGTACCAGCGCGAGGATCAGTTGCTCGTATTCCGAAGGCGGCGGCATTTGCACGCCGCCGGCGATCACGATCCGCACCTCCTCGACCCGGCGGGCCTCGATCCCCATGATCAGATCGTCATCGGATACTGGCATTTCCTCGGTAATATCCTTGCCGTCCGGAAGCCGGACGATCCGGAGCGCGTCGACCGAGCGGCCGTCACGGCCAAGAGCGAAGATCAGATCGGGAATGAGGGTCCCGCTGGCGGGAATATCACCAGCCGCAAAATCGGCTGTCTTGTATGCCAGCTCGAACCAGCCGGTCTTGCCGTCGCCGCGGCTTTTGGTGGCGTCACTGCCAAGAAGCTGGCCTGTCAGCGGGCTGTCGCGGCGAAAGAACAGGTCGCGGTCGTAGACGCTGACGGCAATACCGTTGACCGGCCCGCCGGCGTCGATGATCTGGCCGCGCACGACCCATTCCGGCTGCGGCGCGTCGAGCGCGCCCAGTTCCTGCAGCAACCGGTTGAGGACGTCGGCGGTCGGCTGGTCGACGACCTCGCCTGGTGACAGCTGGAACTGCTGCCGGACGGTGACAATGACATTGCCGGTGCCGGTACTGTAGATCCCGGCATCCCGGTCACGGCGCAGGCCCGCCTCGAGATCGTCGCGCCGATCGTCAGGCAGGCGAATGCGCTGCTTGTCGATCAGCAGCAACAGGGCATCTTGCACGTTGGCAACCGCATCGGCCGCAGTGCCGGGGCCGATGGCAGGCGGCGGAGGATTTGCAATCGGCTTCATGGCTGCGCTGCTCCTTTCGTTCGAGGATCTCGGGATTGTCGAAGCTTGTTATTTTGCCCTTGCTCATGCTCGTGCTCTGGCTCCCATCACCCCACCTGCGCTTGCTATTCCCTATGGAAACGCGGGCATCAACGTTCCGCCACCGGTGGCAGCGCCGGTGGTGGCGCCAGCTGTGCCCAAACGCAATGAGGGACCCAGTGCGCGAGATACAATGAAGCCAAGGGTGAGCATCGCCACCCAGTCGATGGCACCCTGCTCAAGTGGCTTATCGGCTTCTTCGAGGCGACGAAGTTGCTCGGGGGTCAAGCCGCTCGGTGTGCGTTGCTCGGCCGGGTGCGGCAACGCAGGTTGGGGCGATACCGGTGTCGGATGGGCTGGGGTCGACGGAGGTAACGGCGCGGGATCGGGCTTCAGTACGTCTTGTTTCGGAGGCTCAAGCGGTGTCGGGCGTCGCGGCAGCAAAGGCTTGGGCTGGTTGTGTGGTGCCGTGCGTGCATCTGGCTGGGGCAGCGAATCTTTCTTTCTGCGCGTGCCGGGCCGGCGTTCAAAGTCGGCGTTCTGCTGCGTCTTCTTTCCGCTCTGGATTCCGCTTTGCTTTGGTCTTTTCGCCCAATCGGAATCCTCACCTTTCGTTGACGGGCGACCTTCCTGAAGGCGTTTGATCCGGTCCTCGATGCTCCTCTGTCGCTGTTGACCTTGACCTCGCTTGTAGCCCTCACCTTTGCGTGAAGGATCAGCGTCGAAATCGTCGGGTTCGTCGCTAGGGGGCTGGCTGCTAGGGGGCTGACTGCTAGGGGGCTGACTGCTTGTGGGGGGGGCGCTGCCGGGAGGTTGGCTCGGCGGTGGCCCTGACATCGTGGCCCGTTTGTCGGTACTGGTGTTCTGAGCGGGTGGTCCTTCGCGCCAAATCTGGTGAATATCGGTGTCTTCCGGGTGCTGTGGGTCCAATCCGGATGGGTCGACGAAACAAGTCGGACATGCCCCGGCGTACAGGTAGAGATTCAAGCCTCCTGAGATTCCGATCGGATCACACGAAATCCATCTTCCCATCCACGGTGAGTAGTATCGCTCGCCGTGGCAGCAGAGGGCGGTCTCCTCGTCCCGTTCCTTGCCGGTAAAACGGTAGCGCTTTGGCGTTTCGGCTTGACTGCGGGCGGACTGGTAGGCGGTGGTGCCGTAAGGGTGATATTCCTCGTAGGAAATCACCTGCGCCTCGCCATCGACTTCGAGCACCGCCGAGCCTAGGTGATTGCCGAGTTGGAACCGTATGAGCTGGCGCGGTGCCGGATCCGCGCCGGCAAGGCGCGTTCGTGTTTCGACAAGTGCGACACGTCGTTTGTCGTCCATGACATGCAACGTCTCGCGCTCCAGTTTGACCGTTTGGCCGTCGGCCTCATAAGCGCGATAGATTTCGATGTTGCCGAGGTAAATGCGCTCTTCCCTCGGCTTGCCGTTCGCCGCATCGGTGATCTTGCGCACGCGCTCGCCGGTCGCGTCATAGACATACCAGGTCTTTTCCGCTGCTCCGCCATTGTTGAGCCGCCGTTGGGTGGCGCTCAGCTGGTCCTGGAAATCCCACTCCATCACCGACAGGTGCGGCATGGAAGTCATATTGCCACGCGCGTCGTAACCGTACCGGGCGGTGTACCCAGGCGCGGCCGGATAGTCCGGCAGATTGTCGGGATCGGCTGGCAGCCGGGTGGCGACAAGGCGGTTGCCGGCGGGCGTATATTGGTAGCGGCGCGTCCAGCGTAGGATCGCCCCGCCGGCATGGCGCAGGCTCATGATGTTGCCGACTGGATCGTATTCGTAATCCTCGCTGTAGCGCTGCAGTGCCTCTGGGCTGTTGGGAAAAGGTATGCCGACTACGGGCGCAAACGACGCGGCATCGCGCTGAGCGTTGTTTTGCGCGGCATGCTCCCGCCCTTCGGCCCGGATCAGTCTGTAGAGCGGATCGTAGATATAGGCGTTGCTTGGCGCGATGGTGGAATTGTCGAAGAAGACCGTTTGCTGCGCGTCGTCGCGGATGGCGGTGATGTTACCGACCGGATCATAGCTGTAGAGTAAGTCCTGCAGCATCCGCCTGTCGGCCTGTTGATGCCCAGGACGCATGCTCTCAAGGCGGCTCAGCCGGAAGGTGTCCGGCTCATAAGTATAGCGGATGACGATGCGGTGCTCCGCTTCGTTCTGCTCGGCGAGGATGCGCTGGCCCTTGGCGTTGTAGTCGATATTGGCGACAGCGTGCAGCGTTGCAGTGGCAGGATCCAGCAAATTGGGTGGCTCGCCGGCAAGCTCCAGCCAGACATCGACACGCTCGAGCAGGTTGGCTGCGTTGTAGCCCGGGCGGATGACGTCAAGCGTCGCGCCCGGTCGGTTGCTGTACGGGGCGACGTGCTGGACTTGCCTGTTGAGCGCGTCGTAACGGGTGCTCTGGCTGAAGATTTCCGCATTCAGTGGAGGCGCCCGCGACCAGTCGGGAAACTGCTTGTAGTCTTGCAGCAACTGACGCGTGCTGCGCAACGCATTGCCCTTGAAGTCGAAGGCCTCCGCGTCACCAGTCGCCGGAATGGTCCCGGCACTGGTCCCAAGGCCGGCCTTGTCGTAGTGCCTGTAGACCCGTCCGCGCAGGTTCAGCTTGCGGGTCTGGTCGTTGGCGGGGGTGTCCGGCAAGCCGTTGCCTGGTGTGTCGCCGTAAAGCACTCTTTCGAACTGGACGACCTTGTTTTGATCGGCTGGATCGGCGCCCTTGACATAGGATGCCGCAGGGCGGTGCAGGGGATCATAGGCGACGTGGAACATGTGGCCGCGACTGTCCCACGCCACCATCGGCTTGCCCGCGGCGTCGTTCAGCGTCCAGCGGTCGCCAGCATCGGCGTTATGCTCAAAGAGAAGATTGCCTGCAATATCGTAACCGGGCGCGAAGTTCGTTGGGTTATCAACCTGGCCGTCTGGAGCCGCCGGCAGGATGTATTGCATCGCCAGATTGCCGCGAGCGTCTCGGATCCAAAGCGCCTTCCCTTCGGCATCGAGCCGTGTGAATGTCGGGTACATCCTGTCTTCGACGGCACCCGCCCCAGTCTTTACGCGGTTGTGCGCGATGGCGATCACCGCGCGGCCGAGACTATCAAGAACGGTTAGGGTCGGTGTGCCAGCATGATCGGTTGCCAGTTGCGCCGCGCGTTTCTCCTCCGCCGTGGCAGCACCGGCCGTCTTCCTCGCATACCAGCTGTTGCCGGGCTCCAGCACTGTGTCGTTGCGATCGAAACTGCGCACATGCCAAGGCGAGAACTCGTCGCGCTCAAAACTACCGTCCGGCATTTCCCGACGCACGATCCTGCCGATGGCATCGTAGTAGACGACCGTTGCCACTCCTGCTGCCTCAGGCTCCTCAAAACGATGCCCGATGGCAGCAGCACTGAAATAGGGCTCGTATTGTTTGACCGGATTACCCTTGTTGTTGAAGATGACCTTGCCGGTGGCTACCCAACGCAGAGGCTGGCCAGCCACTTCTGGCTCGGCCTGAATTTTCCTGACGATCGCGGTTCCGAGGCCGTCCGAATATTCTAAGGCTACCTGCAACGGACTTGCCGCGCCTGCGGCAAGCTCACGGACGTGCTGCTCGCGCAGGATGGTGCAGGCGCAAGCCGGGTGCTCCGCCCACTGGGTCGTCCGCGTGCCGTCAGCAAGCAGCTGTTCGATCTCGCCAAAATCGTAGATGTGGCGGACTGTCGCGTTGGCGAGCCAGTCACGTGCCTGCGCCTCATCGAGATTGACACCGTCGAAGAAGGCCCGCAGCGCCATCAGCGGTGGCTGCGCGCGAGCAAGATTGGCGACACTGGCATCAAATCCGGAGAGATCGTCGGCCTCGTCACCCTTTCCCTTCAGCGCCATAGCTGTTGGAAAGCCAAGCACGTCGAAGAAGACTTCGGAGAGATTGTCGTTGACGTCGCGCATCTCCCGCGGAGCGAGCACGCGGTAGTCGAACCGGGCGACGCGAGCGGTGTTGTCGAGCGCGTCGGTGCTCGCCGCAACAAACAGATCGCAACCATCATAGGTCACGCTCGTGACATTGCCGAAGGCATCGGCATAGCGGACTGGAAGATAGAAGTGTGTGGCGGCGTCCCCTGCAAAGCCGGCGATGCCGGATCGGACCCAGTATTGCCCGGCCAGCTGGGCAGGTGGGATCGAGGCGAAGCGTACAGCAAGGGCTGCGCCGCTGAGGTAGCCGCTGGTTCCGGGGTTGTCGAGCAGATCGCGGGCGTTGCGCGGGCCGTCTATGACCTGATCGAGCTTGCCGGTGCCGTCGGCGTTCTTGAAGACCGCTTCCAGCAGGCTGTCTGTAAGCGCCAACTGATAGTGTTCGAAAACCAGGCCGAGCGGTCCAGGTTCGCCGAACGGAGCCGGATTTGCGAGATCAGCCGAGAAATAGAGCGTTCGTTGGTGCTCGATGAGGCGCTTCTGCCAGCTGACCCCGTCGGGAATTGAATGGTAGGGGATGTCGGCCACTGCAACGACATCGGCAACTGGCACCGTCGGAGGATAGTAAGTGCTCAGCGCCCATTTCGCCAGTTCGCCGATGGTGAGGTAATCGCCACCTCTGCCGTCCGGAATGGCAAGTTCATAGGTCATCGTCTCGCATGGCACTCGCAAGCGTTGCGCGTCGATGTCGAGATGGTCCTTGGTGTAGCGCGTCTCCTTGTAGACGAGGTGGCGTTGCTTCTGGACACTGCGGATCGCCGCCAGCGTGCCGGCGTTAAGGGCATCCTCTTCAAACAGACCGACGCGCGGATAGACGATGTCAACCGTCTGAAGCACGTTGCCGTACCCGTCGTGGCGCAGGTTCAGCGTGTGGGCGACGCGCGGGTCGGGGCGCACGCCAGCGGGCATCAGGGGCAGTTCGTAGTGATAGGTAACAGCCTCGCTCTCCGTTACGAGGAAGACCGCATAGGCGTTGGCCTCGTGCGGCTGAAGCCGGCTGATGCGACAGTTGTGATAGGCGGTGGAGAACAGCTTGACAGGGATATGCCGAGGATCGCCAGGGCGTTCCAGGGCGTCGAGATCGAGCTCATAGACCTCCTGTCGCAGCACAAAGCCCTTGCAAGCGCGAAGCGCTTCGCGCCATTCCACCGTGCTAAGCTCTTCGTTCCCAAGATCGGGTGCAGGCAACGATTTCTCCGCGAAACCCGCCGGCAGAGGAGCCCTCAGCCAGTTTGGAAAATATTCGTGCGCAAACTGCGTAAGGATGCGTTCGCGATCCAGGAAAGCGCCAGTATGATACCAGGTGACGGTCTTGACAGGCGGCTGGTGGAGCGCTCGATCCTCTGTGATATACGGACTGGTGGCGTTGCCGGCGGTGAACTCGCCATAGGATTCGGTGTCGACCTGCTCCACTCGGCCGAAGCCGCGAAATTCCCGCTCGTCGCCGTCGAAATAGCCGTGATGATACGAGTAGGCCGAGGCAAAACTGGTGTTGCGCCATTTGTCTGTGATGGTGACTTTCTCGACCACATGCACGGGAAAGGACAGACGGGTAACCCAGGGCGTGCCGTTGAGCCGGTCCTGCAAATAGAATTTGGTGGAGGAAGCGTAATCTATCCGCGTCTCCGCACCAAGATTGTTGGCGACCCTGACAAGCAGATGCGGCTTCCTTCCGCCCATCAGGTCGACATAGCGCATCTGCACCCCACCACCGTCGCCGAGATGCGGCGACGACCAGACGAGGCAAGCCGTGCCGTTGCCGAAGAGATCGATCGGCACGACCGACACCAGGTCGTCGATGCGTGGAAAGGCGGCGACCGTCTGAGGCAGACTCCAGCCGTTGCCGGAGAGATTGAAATAGAGGCGGACACCTTCGCGGTGCAGATAGATGATGTCCGTCGTGCCGCTGCCGTCGATATCGGCCAGACGCACGCGGCTCTGGCGGAACTGGTCGAGACTATCGAAGTCCGGCGACCTCTCCATCGTGACCTTGGCGCCGAAACGGCTATAGCCCAGATTAGGCCAGTAGCAGACCTCGCCACTGCGGATGCGCACCAGATCGGTCAGGCCATCGCCACTCATATCGGCAAGATAGATGGACTGGGAGGCGTCCGAGAAAACCAGTTGTGGCCCCAACTCCTCGTCCCGCCCCTGCCAAGATCGTTCCGCCGCACCGAAGCCGTCCTCTCCCAAGGAGAGGTGCCAGACGAAGGTATCATCTTCGGTGATCAGGATGTCGGCGTGTCCGTCACCGTCAAGATCGATAAGCCGGGTATTGGGGTCGTGCACGGTGCGTCTTACAGAGGAGGAGAAGGGGCGGAAGGGCAGCCAACTTTCGTCCTCATCATGCTCGTAGAAGCCGGGAACGGGGCCGTCGAGAACCACAAGATCCGGCTGGCCGTCGCCTGCGAGATCCATGAATTCGGCCGCGTCGCCGACGAGCGAAAGGTTGGGCTTCTGCGCGACGAGCTCGGACGGTGCAAATGCGGGCTGCCGCCAGCCCAGAGGACTGAGATTGCGCTTGTAGAACCAGCCAGCGGCCTGTTCAGTCAAGATGCCGGGAATGCCCTCGCCATGCAGGTCCAGCCATCGGTAAGAGGCGGTGTCGAGCCCGTTCGGCAGGTTTTCCAGGCTCTTGGCATCAATGTCGTGGACGGTTTCTTCCACGACAGGTTGCGTGTATTCGAATGTGACCGGCGGTGTACCTCGGCGGTCGTAACCGGTGGCGTTGCGCCGATAGGACATCTGCCTGACAGAGGTGAGAAAGGCGTAGACCGGGCCGGAAATAACATCAGGGCCATGCTGACCGTCATGGCCAAGATCTGTGGAGCGAACCAGGCAGTTTCTGCCGACCTCATCGTCTTCCGGAAAATGATGGAACATCAGCGCGCGGCGGCAAAGGCGCGTCGTGCGCAACTCGAAGCCAGGCCGGTAACTGGAAAATGCGTCCGCCCGGTAATCCCATGTCCCCGCATCGTCCGGCTTGGGTGCGTCACCGTCGTGTTCGCCGTAGTCGAAGACCATTTCGAACAGGAAGCCGCCCTGGGCAATCAGGTCATCGATCTTGGCCTTGTCGAGAAAGCGGGGGCGACGCCCTTCCTCCTCCAGCAGCGGCACGCGGTTGCCGTAATAGATGTGCTTCAGATAGCGGTTGGCAGTGCGGCGCCGGTCGTTGGGTCTGCCGCGGTTGCGTTCGCAGGTCCTGCCGTAATCGACCCTTTCGCCGTCCTCGGCCTTGTAGCGATAGAGAACCGCATTGCCCTTGTCGTCACGAGTCTCGCAGATCAGCCAGGAAAAGATGCGAGCGCCATTCTCCGGATCGAAGATGCGGGAGTTGGCATCGCGACCGTAGAGAGTGAGAATGTTGTCGCGGGTGATGGACCGCCAGTGGACGTCCTGCTGATCGGAAAGCAGCGTCCAGCGCTCGATGCGGGCAAATTGCCCTTCGATGCGCGGGCGGTAGCGGCGCACGCGGTAGCCGTCGATCTCCTGGTCATCAAGGAGAATATGGCCCTGCTGATCGCGTGACCAGCGGCCCGCCATATCCTGCTGATAGGCAGCGACGAGGTCCTCAGCACCCGACAGAAGGAATATGTCGGAATCCTTCGTGTTGTCGTGGCCGTCCAGATACCGCGGCAGCCCTTTGTCGGTCTTGCGGGTGATCGACGGAAGAGAAAGACTCCAGCCGAAGCCAAACGGACCGTTGCCCGAGCTGGAATCGTAGGAAAGCGACAACGAGGGGCCAAATCCCGTGCGTCCCGGGCTCGTCGCGATCGGCACCGACATCGCACCGATACCGGTTACCGGGTTGGCGGCAAATTTCTCGCCGATGCCGCGAACGGCACCGCCACCCTTCGGTAAGGTAATGGCCGGTGGTACGACGGCTTCAAATGGCGTCGCCGCGGGGGACTTTTCTCCAGACATTCGACCCTCTCAATCGAGAAGTCACAATACGTCGGCATAAAGTCTATGTGAGTGGATGCGCTTTTTTTGAAACAGATCAGGTGCTGGTGAGAGAGCTGTCGCGGGCGACGATACACTTCCTGCCGGTACCGGAATTCAATTCAACGCCAGCAACCGGCCCGTTCAGCCGATATGGTCAATTGATGGCACCCTAATGTTCGTGTCACGCCAGTATCGGAGACGTTCGACAAACTATCAACAAGAATTTCTTGAAATCAGTTAGACCAAGAAGGCCCACCACCCGACGTGCCCTGCAACACTTTCAACCAAGTCCCCTTTGCGCAAAAACCAGGGTCTCGATTCCGTGGTGATTGGCACGAACCCTGATGCGAAAGTCACCGACTAGGTTCCCGATGAGTTGGGTGAACTCAGTACCGTATCCATTTCCAAACTTCGGAACCAGCCGGACGAACAGGCGGGCCGGTTGCGGACCACATCATTGTCCATCACGTCAACTCGGAAGGCTATTGCTTCGCTTCGCCAGTCCGTAGCAGGTGCGCGCCGGTCTATTTCCACAAGTGATCGAATGATAGGTGGTTCGCTTTTTTAGATGCCATCCAGCACTTTTCCACCACTGACGACGAACCAGAAATGAAACATAATTCGGAGCCATTGGCTGCAGTTGATCGACGGCGGTGCGCGGCGACGTCCAGGAAATCGGCGGGGGTGAAACCGTCACGGCAAACCCGGCCTGCACTCTCACTCTCTTGGCGTTGCGGGGTCTCCTCGCAGAAGGGGGTGGCAGAGACTTTGGCTCGGGCGCAGAGGAAGGCTTTCGCCCTCGTTTATGTTGCTCGCATTGAACCTGTCGGGTCTGGCTTGCCCGAAGCATCAGGCAAAGCGGCTCGCGGCTGAGAAATTCATGTTGTGCGTCGGTGGGCGATCGGCGTCTCAGGGATGGCGCGTGACAAAACCTCTGATAAGATTGCGGTCGATTGGAGGATTTGTAACATGCCCTCGGCGCAAGATTCACAAAAGGCGAAGCTCAGAAGCATGCTCGATGCGCGCAGCATGATGCATGCGCATGAACTGCGTGAGGCTGGCATCAGCGCGCAAACGATAGCGCGCGCCGTCGAGAGCGGGGAAGTCGAGCGTATCTCGCGCGGAGTTTATCAGAAGCGTGGTGCGGAAGTCGAAGAGAACCAGATCCTCGCTGAAGCCATCATGCGCGTCCCCAAAGGCGTGATTGCACTGGTGTCGGCGCTCGCCTTCCATGAACTGACCGACCAGATGCCACGGCGCGTTTGGGTGGCGATCGGGACGAGCGATTGGGCGCCCGTGCAGTCCTATCCGCCGCTGCGTATGGTCCGCTTCACGGCGCCTTATCTGCGACAGGGCATCGAGCATCATGCTATCGCCGGACTCGATGTCCCGGTCTATTCGATCCCGAAGACCCTTGCCGACCTGTTCCGAAACCCCAAACTGGTCGATCGATCAGTCGCTGTAGAGGGCCTGCGCGCTGCTCTTCAGCAACGCAAGGCAACTCCGAGCGCAATCGCCCAGGCCGCGAAGGCCGGCGGCGCCTGGAAGGTGATGCAACCCTATATCGAGGCGCTCACCTCCAATGGCTAAAGCACCGACGAATATGGCGAAGTCGGTCAAGGACCGGCTGCTGAATATCGCCCGCAAGGAAGGCCGCGTATTCGATATCCTGCTGGTGCGGTTCGCACTCGAACGGCTGCTCTACCGCCTGTCGATCTCGGCGCATCAGGACCGTTTTGTCCTAAAAGGCGGCATGCTGGTCACGGTCTGGGTGACGGACGACAACCGGGTGACGCGGGATGCGGACTTTCTCGGGCTCGGGGACGCCGATCCGGGCCGCCTGATCGCCGACTTCGGGGAGATCATGGCGGCTAAGAGCGACGATGGACTCGTCTTCGACGTCGATGCGCTCGCTGCGACCGTCATTCGAGAGGAGATGGAATACGGCGGCATTCGCCTCAAGACCGCTGCCTATCTCGAAAGAACGCGCATCCCCGTCACAATCGACATCGGCGTCGGGGACGCCATGGCCGATGCGACGCAGCGGCTCGACTATCCGGCCTTGCTGGATTTTCCCGCTCCGCAGGTTCGTTCCTATCCGCCCGCCACAGTGATTGCCGAGAAATTCCAGGCGATGGTGGCGCTTGGCGTCCTAAACGGACGCATGAAGGATTATTACGACCTATGGGCGATACCGCGCGCGATCGACATTTCCGCTGATGATCTAGACGCGGCCATTCGCGCGACGTTCGAACGCCGTCGAACGCCGATCCCGACAGAGCGTCCACCAGGACTCTCGGTCGACATGTTTGGCGACGAAGGGAAGCAACGGCAATGGCGTGCTTACGCCGCGTCGCTCGAACTCGACGCTGTTTCGCTGGAATCGATCATCGAAGGGGTTTGGGAGTTGGTCGGCCCGTCATGCGCGCGGATCGTAGCAAGAAACGGGAATGAGGCATGACTGACGGCGTCGCCATCATTGACGTCTGGGACGTCGAAACCTTCGACCGCGAGTTGCGCGGCGACCTCGACGCCCACGCCGATGTCATCCGCAACTACATGCTCACCTCGCGCCGCCAATGGCTGGAGCGTGAGACCTCCGATCACACCATGCCCCATCCCGAAAATCCTTACGCGGGCGAGTTCATTTGGGTGAAGGAGCATATCATGCGGCTGATGGAAGTTCGCACGATCCGCGCCTGGCACTATACCCGCTTGACCGACGCAGAAGTCGACATTCTCCGGCAAGGCGGCATTTATCCATCCAGCCTCGACACCATCCGATCACGCTTCGCGGCGCAAGTCGCTGCTGGCGCCTTCAGCCAAGAGGTCGCAGATCGCTTGTTCGCCGACAGCCCGTACCAAAGCGATCAACTCGACGCCCGCTCCAACAAGTTCTGGATGGTCTCGCATCCCGTCAACGTCGAAGACAGCGGCGTTGAATTGCTCCTCGAGAGCTGGGGCGGCGAGTCGGCCTATTTCTGGCAGCGAGACGCGGTACTTCAGGACATGCTGAAGCAGATCGGTCGGCCGCGCGTTCTGGAGATTGCCATGCCGCTCGTCCATTCCCGCCATGGTTATTCGGCGGCTGAGGCAGTGGTTGCCACCTTTGGCCGGTTGCTCGGCTGCCGGCCGGACAAACATGCGTTCGACCTCTACACACATCAGCCGCTCGGTCCCGAGCATGTCCTCGCCGTTCATAGCGAAGGCGAGCCCAGCTTCGGCGTCTTGGCTCGGGGCTACCCGGTCGGCTTCGTCGACGTGAACCTCGGTCGGTGGGACAAGGAATGAGCAGAGCGGACACTGCATCCGACGCGGTAGCCTTCCTGCGTGGGATAGCTGGAGAACTCGCCGAGATTCACCGCGGCAGCGACTATTCACTCTGGCGCGACGAGGCGAAGCATCGTGTCGATCAATATCTCTCCCGCGCAGAGCCGTTCTCCGATTTCGCGACGTGTTGGGTGTTCAGTGGCGACGGCGGCGGCTCTCTCGTCGGAGGCCGCTTCGGTGAATGGGCGATTGACCGGCTCGTCGAAAAAATAGCGCCGGAAGATATCGTTGCACTCTTCACGAACGAAGTGTCGCGGAATGCCGCAGTCTACGAGGAAGTTTCGCCGGTGCTTGGCATCGAAATCAACGAGCCCTGTGAATTGGGCGATGGTGTTCGCCTTGTGCCGCCGGCGGCCGACATCTTCAGCGCGTTCGACTACCCCTGGCGATATTCGTGGCCGAGCATGCCCACCGGAACCGGCTTCCTCGTCCAGTCCTACAAGGTAACGCCAGCCTTCGAACAACACCCGTCTGAAGCAAATGGGCCAGCCGGGACCAGCATAACACAGCCCGCCTCATCGGCGCGTGATGCAATCCGCCGTCGTTTTCGGCTCGCCTGTTTGCTTGGCTCCAGTGGCGGGGTCGAGTTGCCGATGTCGGTAATTCTGTCGGATCGCCGCGCTTTGCTGTCGGCTGATGGCACGATGTCAGGCCGCCCGTTTGCGGCTCACCCGCTCGTGGCTTTCCCAGCGGATTTGGCGACGATCAAGACCGCCTTCGGGCAGCTAGCGGCATTAACCGAGGGAGACAGCCTTCCCCGTGCAATCGACCGGCTCGGGCGCTCGCGGCTGGCAATTCATCCTGTCGATCGCGCTCTCGATTTGGGCATGGCGGCGGAAATCGTGCTGATGCACGATCTCGGAACGTCGAATACCGAAATCACCTATAAGATTGGCAGTCGCGCCGCCTGGCTCTTGGGTGAGGGTGCCGTCGAGCGGACCAAGATCTTCGATGAGATGAAGCATCTATACAAGGCTCGGTCAGACGCGGTCCACTCGGGTGTGCTTCCGCCAAAGTCCAAGGTCGATCTCGATCTCGCCGATCAGCTTGTTGTCCGTGTCATGCAGGCCATCCTTCAGCGTGGCAGTTTTCCGGATTGGACGAGCCTGACACTGGGGGCGAAGGCTGACGCGATCTTGTACGATCGACAGCAGTAAGACATCGGCTGCTCTAGTGGCCCAGGAATGACTCAATAGGAATCGGCGATGCGCTCTCTTACGGACTTCCTTGCTGGCCTGCCTGGCATCATGCCCATTAAGACGAGAAGGCTCGTCCTTGAAGGAGGGGTTCTGTCGAAAGCTGAGCGCGCCGACATCTACACACGCGAAAGGAATTGGCTCGATCTTGTTCTTGAGGTTGGTCCTGATGCGGCGGCGGCGATCCTCTCAGCCTACCAGAAGGGACGCCTTCCGATGAAGAGAGGCTGTACGCCAACGAATGCACCGGAAGCAGAGGCTTATCTTGCCGAAGGGGACAAACTTAGGGAGCAACTCGCGGAGAGAAGGAGGAGGGAGCAAGCGATCAAAAAGCCCATCGCTCATTCTAGAGCGCGATCTCACGGATCATCGCCTGATCGACAGCGTGTTTATTGCTAACATTGGCACCGGATCAGGTTCGATGGTATTAGCGGGCATCACGGTGCCCAAGCAAGTCATCGGCTACCAAAGCAATAGCGGGAAGAGCACCGGTTGGCGCGTTCGGTTTGACTGGACAGGATCGGATGGTCAGCCCCAGCACTCCGAGACGGTCCCGCCGGAGGCCGACAATCGACGCAACGACCCTGATCGAAACTGGGGCTTGCATGAATGATGGCGTGACCAAGTGCCAATGGAGCAGGCCAGCTCTTTTGGTTTGCGATGGATGGATCGCTCCAGCGGGGCGTGATAGATTGAACTGACGGTACTTTTTGCGATCGAGTCGATTGTGCGACCGAACACCGTCAGAGCGAAAATCAGCCGATTGGCACCGATAGTTGCTGAAACCTCAAAAATTTTTTTGTGACAATTTTCTCTTTAAAATCAATAGCGTGATTTTTTGACGGCTTTTATGTCGGAATTGGAAGCATATCGAGAAATATTTGACAATGATTTCAGTGCCTTATAGGATATCTAAATAATCGAATGGGAATGACGGGCATAACAGCGGCAACAGCGTAGGTTCGGCGGCGATTTGCGCTGCTGCGCCGCTGTCATTTCGTCTGTTCCTCACTCTCGTTGAGCGGCTTGGCTTCCCTCTTGAAACTCGCTCCTTCGATTTGTGGGCCCGCCGAGCGAAGCAAAGCGGCTTCTTGTACCGGAGCCAGCTTTGTTGGAGCTTCTCCTGCTGGAAGACGTCAAAACTTCCAGTTGAAGTTCGCACGGACGATTATTTTGAGTTCAGATCGCCATCTCGCGGCCGACGGCCTGGATTTTTTCCCAGACGCGTCCAGACTCGGGAACCTCGATGTTGAAAACCGTCTTGAACGTATCGGCGAGATGATCCGCGCTCGTGATGGACTGTTCGCTGACGCTGTCTGCCGTCACGCTGCGCAGGCAATCGTTCTTCAGGGCGACATAGCCATCCGCAGTATGCAGAATGAGCGCCAGCGCGTTTGTGAACGGCGAGCCGGGATCTTGCGTCAGCCAGCCAAGCGTCGCGGCCATGGCGGCCTCGTCGCTGTAATCGGGCCGGAAATCGAAGCTGTGCGCCATGCCGCGCGCATGGTTCTTGAAGCGCAGCCAGCCGTCGTTCGCCGGCGCGATCGAAAATTCGAAACCGCGTTGGCTGATCGGTCCAACGGCAAGCGGCACAGGTTCGACTATGGCGTCGCCCAGGCCGACGTCCGCAATATACGGCCGGTCGAGATCGACGCGCAGGGCCAGATGATTGCCGATGACGAGGTCGCCCATGATTTCGCGATCGACGCCGCTGCAAAGACGGGTGACAGTGAAACCGAGCGCGGCGAGTGCCGCGCCGAACAAACCGTTCATCTCGTAGCACCAGCCACCGCGCTTGCCCTCAACCATTTTGGCGAAGGCGGCAGCCGGTGCGATCGTGCACGGCCATCCCATGAAGGCATCCATTGCCTCCCAGGTGAAGGCCATCAGATGGGCGCGGTGAAGTCTCGACAGACTTTCGATGTCGAGAGACGCCGGCCGGTCAACCCCGATCTTGGCGAGATAGGTATCCAATTGGCTGGATGTCAGGATCATTCCATTTTCGCTTGGAGAGACGTACGTCATCCTTCGGGTTCCTTTGATCGAACCGTTTTCGAGATTCCGATGCCGTTTTTCGGGGCTCCGTCGGGCGAATTGACAACAGCTCCCCGTTCGCCAGTGCGGAAGGCAACGGCGTCGGTAGGGAAAACGGGTTTTGAGTTAGTCCGGTCGGTGTTCCTGCTTGCAAATGCTGAGGCCGATCACGCGGCCGACAGGGCTCCTTGTGAATATCTCAAGACGAAGTCCTCGATTTCCGCGACAAGCCGTGCAGGCCCCGGGCCTTCCTCGGCGATAGCGCGCCTAAGGGCCGACGCCCGCTCGGAAAAGCTCGATTCTGAAAGGATGCGCCGCACGGCCTCGCCAAGCATTTGCGGGGATGCCGAAGGATCGAGGCGCAGGCCCACACCGTGATAGTCCACACGCGCGGCATTGTCGTTCTGATCACGTCCCATCGGGAGAACAACGAGGGGAACGCCGTGGCTCAGTGATCGCAAGACCGTGCCGTGCCCGCCGTGAGTAACGACGACGCTGGCTTTGGTCAGGATTTCGTCATGCGCTGCATTGGGAAGAATAGTAGCGTTCGCAGGCGATCGAAGACGAAGCCCCTCGAGGGCCTTGCCGAGGGTGACGACCACGTCGACCGGCTCTCCGGCCAAACCGGATATCGCCCGCTGGAGTACGTCCGCCTGCCCCTGATTGGTGGTGCTGAACGAAACGAGCACGAGGGGCCGCATCTCGCGCGCAGGCAGGCTCGTCCAGCGTTCGTGGGCCCAGCTCGGCATCTCCAGCAGCGGCCCCACATAGCGTACATGGTCCGGCAGGTGTTCGGTGGGAAAATCGAAGCTTCTGCTGGTAGCAAGAAGATGGCGACCAGCGCTCAAGGGCTGTTCGCGGACATGGAACAGCGGCGCAAGCCCGAAATGAGCACGCGTCGCGTTGAGGCAAGGCAGGAAGCCGTCCCATTGCCGCTCGGCCGTCGCTGAAACCTCGGCATCGCGTGTTCTGTCCGCAACCGACCGGGCAGGCTGAAAGCCTGGACCGAACGGCGGATGTCCCGGAAGAGGCCAGAGCGAGATGTTGCTCGCGAGCAGAGCCGTCGGAACTTTCGCGATTTCACCCGCGAGCATGCTGCCGAACAGCATATCCGCGCCGAGAAGGATATCGGCCGGCTCTGTTGCCAATGCTTCGAGAATATCCTCGGCGTGGAATTGCGCCGGTCCGACGAATACCCTTTCGCATGCTCTTTGGAAGCCGGCCAACGGATCGGAGGTTTCCCAATCACGCACATAACAGCTTTCGGGTGAGCGATCAGAACGGTTCGGCGCGCGCTTCCATGGCAGGAACCGGGCGCCTGCGTCGATCACCTCCGCTCGCATCGTGTCGTCGGCAATCAGACGGACGTTGTGCCCCCGGCCGGCGAGCGCGCGTACAGCTCCGAGTGTCGGCGGCACGTTGCCGCCGCCTTCCCAGCAGACCGCCAAGATGCGCAGGTTGGACCTCGCATCTGTCGCGTTCATCATTGCCTTGGTCCTTTCTCGAAAGAGACCGGATCAGTTTGTCTTGTCCTCACGCAGCAGACGCTCAATCGCCTGCGTCATGAGGCGGTGTGTCTCTGCGGCCGAATGTCCTTGCGCCCGGCGCAGCAGATGCCAGACCCAAACATCGGTCTGGACCAGCAACTGCGCGAGCCTATCTCCGCGAGCCTGGGCGTCGAGTTTATCGAGCCAGGCCTTGAACATGTCCTCGATCCATTCGCGATGACCCCTGCGTCCACGATCGAGGACGGCAGCGAATTCGGGAATGCGCACTTCCTGGCTCAGCGTTCGCACGATGATGTCGCCGGTGCGCTCGTAGTCGTCCATCAGGAGGGTGACGATATCCGCCACGCTTTGGGCCGGAGTGCTCCAGCGTTGGTCTTGGATCGAGACGTCCATCTGTGCCGCCATGGCGCTGAGCACGCCGGTCTTGCTGCCGAAACGCCGTATCACGGTTTGGCGAGTGGTGCCGGCCGTTGCGGCGATGTCGTCGAGAGTGATCTCGTCGAACCAGCGCTCTGCGAGGAGCGCGGTCAAGGCCTCGACAATCTGCTGCTCGGTATCCTGGACCGCTTCGGCGCGCGCTGATTGACGATAGGCTCGCGGAGACATCAAGTCGCCCCTTATTTGATGTTACGTTGTGTAACGCGAAATTAAGGAGACGTCAATACGGGTTGGCCGCTCGCGGCGTTGCACTGTTAGGTAGTAGTCGGCGTGCTTGCTGGAAAGACCGCTCCTGCAACGTTGCGTGGCCCGTTGATGGCATCGCGGGCGGGAGCATCGAGGCGGAAAGGGCTTGCTCGGTATTTGCAGGACAACGGGACGGACAGGTGTGGGGCTGTTCGGAACAAGCGGTGCGTGTGGGATCGTAGATTGCAATCTGACCGCGCTGATCAGCGACAAAGCCACATGCGTGGCGGTGATATTGGGCGCGAGATCGTCTCGGAATCGGTGTTTGCAGCTACCACTTAGGCTGCATTGGCCAGAGATCCAGACGGGTTAACCTCTTCGCTGGATGTGCGCCCTCAATGAGTGCCGACCATCGGGGTCGCCAATGGCTCACCCATCCAGCCAGGCTGCGAGGCCGTCCAGCGTCTGCAGCCCGTATTCCACCGCGCCGAAGCCGATGACCACCTGACGCCGTTCGCGGCTGGGGTGGAGCTGGCGCATGGTCAGCACCGTCTTGCCGTCGGCCTGTTCGTCGAAGGTCACCGTGACGCGGAACCGGTTGGGGTCGTCGGGGTCGGGCGTGCCATGATCCATCACGATCCGCTCGTTCGGCACGATTTCCAGAAAGCGCATGAGATTGGGGAAGCGCTGCTGCTTGCCCTCGAATGTGCCCACCATGTCGAAACGCCAGATCCCGCCTTCGCGGATATCGGCTTCGTGGCTCTCGATCTTGACGGCGGTCGGGCCAAACCATTGGGCGAGCGCCTCAGGCCTCATCCAGGCGGCAAACACTTTGCTGCGCGGGTGGTTCAGCAGCTTGACCAGTACGATCTCGCGATCGAGCGACCAGCTCTCGAACGGGCTTGCCACGTCTTTCATTCATCCCTCGTCCGTCGTGTCCAGGTAGACTTCCAGCCGCTCCAGCCGCATGGCCCAGTTCCGGCGCTCCGCTTCCATCCAGTTCGCCGCCTCGTCGAAGCGCGCCTTCACCAGCCGGCACCAGCGGCTGCGCCCGCGCTTCTCGCTGGCGATCAGCCCGCACTCCTCCAGCACCCTGAGATGCTGGGCGAAGGAGGGCAGCGCCATGTCGAACGGTTCGGCCAGAATGCTGACCGGCACCTCGCCCTCGGCCAGCCGCGACACCACCGCGCGGCGGGTCGGGTCGCTGAGCGCGTGAAAGGCAAGGTCGAGAGGGGTCGAATGGTAAGGCATGTGTATGCGTAAGATGGTCGGAGCCATCGGTCAACGACAAAAAGGTACTTGCCTTAGTGTTTGCGTTTCGACATAAAGGTACATACCTTAGTATCAAGCCCGCACCGGGCAAGTACACGCAAGGAGGCCCCCGTGGCAGTTCGTGTCGATCTCAACATCTCGCTCGACGGTTTCGCGACAACGACGGACCAGACGCCCGAGCAGCCGATGGGCGAGGACTGGATGCGCCTCGTCGGCGCCTATATCGCGACAAGGACTTTCCGCGAGCGCCTGTTCAAGGACACCAGCGGTCAAGGCACAACCGGCATCGACGACCAGTATGCCCGCGCGTATTTCGACAATATCGGTGCGGAGATCATGGGCGCCGGCATGTTCGGGCTGCACAATTTCCCCAACGATCCGACCTGGAAGGGCTGGTGGGGCGACGAGCCACCATTCCACTGCCCGGTCTTCGTGCTGACCCACAGAAAGCGGCCCTCGATCGAAATGGCTGGCGGCACGACATTCCATTTCATCGAGACCACGCCGGCCGAAGCGCTGCGGCAGGCCGTCGCCGTCGCGGGCGGCAAGGATGTGCGGGTCGGCGGCGGCGCCAGCACCGTCCGCGATTTCCTCAAGGCGGGGCTCGTCGACCGCCTCCATGTCGCCATCGTCCCGATCCTGCTCGGACGCGGCATCCGCCTCTGGGACAACCTGCGTGGGCTGGAATCCGGCTACACGGTGGCGTCGGAAACAGCGGAGAGCGGTGTCATCCACCTGACATTCCGACGTTAACCCTAGCACATGAACAGCGCGATCATGGACTGCCCGGAGGGACCCGATGTCGGCTATTTCGAATAGTCGGCACAGGTGCCGGCAATCTGGTTCCGGCCCCTATAGGAGACTCGCTTGATAGCTGGCGGCCGTCAGCGAAACATGTGCCTCCAACGGTAGCCGCAGTTCCAATACTCGCGGCTCCCTTGCGAAATTCCATAATCGCACTAATCGCGAATCGCTGCGTCGGTCCTCGGCAACCGCCAGTTCACTGTGCGTGACGTGAAACGGTGCGCGCTCCCATCCATTGGTCGTCTTCACCTCGACCAGCCGATCGCTGCCATCCGTATCGAAGTTCAGAATGTCATAGCAGGCGCCATTACCATCGACATGCGACACCCAGTGGATGCGCTCGGCGAGATCGGTCTGGCCGGCGGTGGGCAGACTGGCACGCTCGTGGGTGAGGTTGCGCTCCTCGCTGGCGCGACCCAGCGCGCGATAGCAGTCATCTGCTCGATCTCGTCGCGCGGTGGTGGGGCCCATCGACGTCAAGGAGACCCTGTTCGGCATATATGAGGCGCGCAGCCATTCGGGCACCAATGGCACCAGGCACAATCCGGCCACCGAGGCGAGCAATGCGCTGGACAGGGGTGCGGCGAGATCATGTCGACTTTGATCGAGTGCGGAGGAACTATGAAGGGTTACGATCTGAACCTGATCCAGGACATCGGGCGCAGCGTCAGCATTCCATTGATCGCTAATCGTGGGGCAGGCAAGCTGACCGATTTCGGCTCCGCCGTTGTCCATGTGCTGATGCCGTAGACGCGGGAGCGATGTTCATGTTCCATGACCAACATCGTGCCGTTTTGATCACCCATTCGTCATAAGCGGACCTCAAAGTGGTAATCTGATGCGAACACGTCGGTGACTCTATGCTTGAAGGACGGCGCGCGCTATCAGGACAGCTGCTGCAACTTTCGAGCTGGATCGCGTTCGCTACGAGCCCGGGACCGTGAAAGATCGTCAAAAAGGGGCGGCGCTGGGGAACGGGCACTGTGAATTCTATGCCATATCGGACCTGCACGCGCTGCATCATGGACACGACCGATCCCGACATCGTTTTCGATGTCGGTGGAGTGTGCAGCCACCGCCATCGTTACAACCGGGTAGCCGGACAGCGCCTCGCGCCGCTTGAAGGGCGGAGCAGGAAGTTCGCGTCGCTGGTGACCGAGATCAAGGCCGTCGGCGAAGGGAAGCCCTTTGATTGTGTGATCGGCGTCAGTGGTGGCATCGACACCACCCATGTCGCCCATATCGTCAATAAACTCGGCCTGCGCCCCTTTGCGATCCATCTCGACAATGGGTGGAATTTCGAACTCACGGTGGCTAATATCCAGAAGACGCTGGAGAAGCTGAGCATAGATTTGCGCACCCACGTCATCGACTGGATTGAATTTCGTGATCTTCAGCTATCTTGCCTCAAAGCCGCCACGCCCGATGGGGAAATTCCGACCGACCTTGCGATTTTCGCGTTGCTCTATACGCAGGCGGCCAAGCACGGCTTGCGGCATGACATCACGGACACGAACTCGGTGACCGAGGCAATCCTGCTGGAGAAATGGGGCTACGGCTATTTTGGCTGGATTTACATCAGGAATGTGTACAAGCGCTTCGGCTGTTTGGGCTCCAAGAGCTATCCGCATTTCTCACCGATCGGTCTAACTTACTGCATTTTAGACCGAAAGATAAAGATCCCATCCATTTTGAACCTCATAGACTGCAATAAGAAGGCAACGATGGATATACTCCGGAATGGACCGACCCGAGTCTATTATAGAATCAAGAACTACTATCCGATCTATACACGATTCTATCAGTCACTCTATTTGCAAAATAAGTTCAAACTCGACAAGCGCAAGGAATATTACTCTAATCTCGTGCTTTGGGGGCAGATGACGGATGACGAGGCGCTGAGCGCGATGCAGGGGGCGGCCCATCCGAAAAACCTCATCGAGGAAGACTACGACTATGTGACCAAGAAGCCGGGACTGAAACCCGAGGAGATGGAAGGTATCATTGCCTCCCCTAACAAGACCTTCGGGGGTTACAAGACCAACCATAGTCTATCCGAGCCGGCCAGGCGGCTGGCGAACACGATTCGTCCTCGGATCGGCTAACTGCGTGCGCTATCGTCCTGAAATCGACGGCCTGCGCGCTATTTCTGTATTGGGAGTCGTGGCATTTCACTTTGAACTCGCCACCGCTGGAAAAATCTGGTTGCGTGGAGGATATCTCGGCGTCGACGTCTTCTTCGTCATATCTGGCTATCTGATCACGCGGATATTGCTCAAGGACCTCAGCCTCGGCGCCCTGCCGGACTTCTATTTCCGGCGCGTCCGCCGCTTGCTTCCAGCGCTCTATCTGGTCTGTGCCAGTTCACTGGCACTCGGCCTCTATGTCCTGCCGCCCGAAGCTCTCATCAAGCTTGCCCGATCCGCGATTGCCGGTATCGCCTTCGTCTCAAACATCTACTTCTACCTCACCACGGATTATTGGTCGGAAGCCGCGTCGCTCACGCCGCTGATCCATCTCTGGTCGCTGTCGGTCGAGGAGCAGTTCTATCTCTTCTATCCTGCCTTGCTGCTCCTTCTGGCCGGGCGGCCAAAATGGTTCGCACTTGCCGTCCCCGTCCTGATGATAGCGTCACTGGCCGCGGCTTTGAGGTTGCCAGCGGCCAGCCCCGAGGTGTTTTACCTGTCGGTCTTTCGCGCCTGGGAACTGCTGGCTGGTGCGCTGGTCGGCCTCTGGCACGAGCGGCGGCGGGACGGCCTCGATCTGCCGAGATGGACTGATATTCTGCCCCCGATCGGACTCGTCCTGATCGGCCTGGCATTTATTCTCGGCGGCAACTATACGGCCAACCTGGCCAGTGTTCTGGGTGCCATGCTCGTCCTCGGCACGGCCCGGCAGCAGGCTTGGCCTACGCGAGTGCTGGCATGGCCACCGGCGGTTTTTCTCGGGCTCATTTCGTATCCGCTATATCTCTGGCACCAGCCCGTCCTGGCTTTCGCCGGTAGTTATTTCCTCTCCGATCTTGATCTCGCATCGCGTCTGTCCCTCGTCGTGCTGTGCATAATTCTCGCCGCCGCGACATGGTTTTTTGTCGAACGCCCCATCCGCCAGGGCATGTCGCTTGGGCAGACGTGGCGTCTATCGCTGCCGGTCAGCGTGGCGCTGATCGTGACGTCGCTGTGCCTAATGGCACTGCATGGCGTGCCGCAACGGTATAATTCGGAACAGTTGAAACTCCTGGCGGCCTCCGCACAACGTGGCACGACCGTGCTCGAAGGACAGAATTGCAAGACGAGCACCGTATCCAAACCCTGCCGCATCGGCGATCCCGCGGCGCCGATCACCTGGGCCTTGCTGGGTGACAGTCATGCCGAGACCTTGTCCGACTCAGTGTCGGAACTGTTGGCACGCAACGGTTTGGCCGGAGAAGTGCTGACCTATCCAGGGTGCCCGTTCATCGTCGGAATAGAGCCAGTGTACACCAATGAAGCATGTGCCAGCTTCGCCAAAGACGTCATGGAAACCCTCCTGAAAGATCACATTGAGACCGTGATTATACAGGATCGGACAACTGCCTATATCCAAGGGACGAGATTCGACAACGGCGAAGGAGGTGTCGAGCCCGGCAAGCCTTTCCCAGTGCGTCCGGTGGGCCAGAAAGACCTAGGTGAACCGACACGCATCGCAGAGGTCGAGGCGTTGTTCACAGGCACCATCACCGGCCTTCTCGATCGTGGAATACGGGTAATATACATCGCACCGGTTCCCGAAGTTGGCTGGCATGTGCCGCGTGTCGCGGCGCGCTTGGCCGCCCGTGGTTCCATACCCATAACCACAAGTCGCACACGATACTTCGAGCGCCATCGGGGACTGTTCAAGGTATTGGATACGCTTTCGGGGCGCCCGGGACTGACAGTTGTCTATCCGGACCAGACGTTTTGCGACCCCAAGAACAACCGTTGCCGCACCGCATCAGACGGCGAATTGTTATACACCGATACGGACCACCTAAGCCGCAAGGGTGGCCGATTTCTGGTCGAGGCGATGGGCAGGCAACTGACATCGCTGGGACTGTTGAGCAAGTAGGAAGCCAATTGAACGTCTTGGGCTACGTGTGCTGTGATTGTCGTGGTATCGGGTGTCAGTCGCCACCCTTGGTCAATTATAGAGTTCGTTGAAAACCGTGCGCCATCAAGTGGTCAAATCCGTCGCCTTGTTCTCGGGAACAAACATCCTTGCGGCGGCTATTCCCCTGCTGCTGCTACCGATCCTGACGCGCGTATTGACGGCCGCCGACTACGGCCTGGTGGCCATGTATGCCCTCGTTATCACCGCTTTCGGTGCCCTGACGGGCCTGTCGGCTCATGGTGCGGTCGGGATGCGATATTTCGACCGTACGGAGATCGACTATCCTCGATATATCGGGAATGCGATGATCTTGCTGTTCGTGACGAGTACATGTGTGTTCGCCATCGTCCTGTTGGCGGCGGGTCCACTTGAAGAGCTCACTCAATTACCCCGCAAATGGCTGTTGATCGGTGTAGGAGTTTCCGCCCTCCAATTCGTCCTACTTATTCGCTTGTCGGTGTATCAGTCGGCGAAACAAGCGGGCTCCTTCGCCACCTTTCGTATTTCCCAAGCCCTGGTTGATGCCGGATTGTCGATCGTTCTGGTGCTCGGTTTGGCCTTGGCGTGGGAAGGCAGACTGATTGGCCAGTCGGCCGCCATTGTGCTGTTGGGAATCGTGGCTAGCGTTTCCCTCGCGGTCGGCGGCTGGGTCAAACTTGAACCGGATCGGAAATACATTGCCGGGCTGCTCAAGTTTGGCGTGCCACTGGTACCCCATGTCGTCGGCGGTATGCTGCTGACGTCAGTGGATCGTATTTTCATCGCCAATGTGATCGGTATATCCCAGACAGGCGTCTATTTGGTCGCGGTGCAGATCAGTCTGGGAATTTACCTGATTGCCGATGCCTGCAATCGCGCCATTTCGCCCTGGCTCATCGAAACCCTCAAGATGGCTGATCCCGCCAAGGACATCCGTATCACCCGCTACACATTGCTCTATTTCCTGTTTCTGATGTGCTCGGCGATAGCGGTCGGCATCGGTTCCATCTGGGCATTGCCGCTTGTGGTTGGTCCGGCGTTTGGTGGGGCCGCCAAATTGATCTGGATAACCGCGATCGCCCAAGCCTTTGCCGGCATGTACCTGATTGTCGCCAATGTCATTTTCTATCAAGAAAAGACAGCATTCCTATCGGTCATAACGATCAGTTGCGGAATATTGGGCGCTGTCCTGTCTTATCTGTTCCTGCACATATTTGGCCTGGTCGGTGCTGCCGTGGCGCAGTTGATCGCGCAGGCGACGATGTTTACTGGAGCCCTTCTCTTCGCGCAGCATCTGCGGCCCTTGCCCTGGTTCGCTGCCCTGTTTCCCACAAGGGTCAGGACGACCGACTAAATGTCAGCCAATCCAACAGAGATGCAGGTCGCCGCCTCCATAAGGGCATTCGAAAAGCGAACGCAGGCCTTTGAAAAGCGCGTTCACGGTATCCCGCTCTGGCAACTGGTTCGGTTCGAGGTTTCGATGCGATTGCAGGCCCTCAATCTAGAGCGGGCGGGCATCGGACGTCAGCGCCTCGTTGCGGGGATATTGAAGGGCTTGTGGCAGTTCCTATGGCTACCGAAGGCCGAGTATGTCGGGAAGACATTTGATTCCGCCTTCCGCAGGCAGGGGAAAAACGGTTTCGAAGACGTCTACTTTGAAGAGCTAAGATCCGCTGTTTCGCGCTTTTCGACGATGTCGTCCTGCGATGCGCCCGGTTACGAGGCCAATGTCGACAACGCAGCGACACCTCCGGCTTTTGACGATACCAGCGTCATCGCCCTGAGCGCCATACTCGGGCGCATCCTGCCCAGAGTTCGCAGCCACGCCGCTTTCGACCAGCTGTCCGAAGCGATCCGGAACGAGCTCGGGCTGGAACACTACTCCCCGCACGTGCTCTCGCGGCTGTACAATGTCTTCGTTTGGCGGGTCACGCTCTACCGCATCGTTCTGGCAAGGTTTGGTGCACGCGCGGTAATGTGTCCAGATAACGGACAGTTCGCTTTGATCCGCGCTGCCGAGCTCAGGGGAATTTCCTTCGTCGAAATGCAGCATGGGGTTTTCAGTGGAGCTCATCCGAACGCTCTGCCCTCCGACCTATCCCCGGAGGAAGTCAGGGGACTGCTATTGCCGTCGAAACTCGCAGTCTATGGCGCCTTTGCGGCGGAGCAGCTGAAGGACACCTGGCTCGCGGTCAACGGGCGTATCGAACTGGTTGGGGCGCCATTGCTTTCGGGCTTTCGCGCGCTCGCAGTGAACAAATTCCCTAACAAAGTTCCGCGTATCGCACTGACTACTCAGGGGATCGGGCGTCAGGCACTGCGAGATTTCATCGCCCAATTTCTGCGCGAATGCCCAGCCGACTTCGAGTTGATCGTAAGATTGCACCCCGCTTACGATGCCGACACGATGTTCTATGAGAGCGCCTTTTGCGCGGATAACCGAGTCCATATCCAGTCCGGAACATCGTCGGTCAGCACCCATAGCCTGATCGCCAGCGCGGATTTCCATGTTAGCATTTCTTCGGCCTGTCACTTCGATGCGCTTGGCCTAGGAACGCCGACAGGGATATTGCAGCTTGAGACCTACGAATCAGTGGTTGAAGTGTCGAAGGCGGAGGGCGCCATGTTGATCGAGACGCCATCCGACCTTGCGCGAATCGTCGCTCGGCGCGAGTTTGGGGTAGTGCCGCAAACCACGTCGCGCTATTTCTTCGAACCGGATTTTGGCGGTCAATTTTCCAGACTTCTGAAAAATCTCCCCGTTCCGAGTTCTGCGAGATCTGGGGAAGCGCCAAGCTGATCGACCACTAGGTGGGACTGGCTTAGTCGTCAGCCGGTGCCTCCTGAACACCCATCGAACACTGACAATGGATTGCACACCTTGAGAACAGCTCTGATTGGACTTGGACGTATGGGCGTGCGACACGCGTCGGTTCTCAGGGAGGTCGAACTGCCTCTGGGAGCGATCAGCGATATCAATCGCGAGACTTGCAACAAGGTCGGCCAGGAATACGGCGTCGAGGAAAAACATCGCTACTTGTCGGCCATCGACATGCTGAAGCAGGTGCGGCCTGAACTGGTCGTCATCGCCACGACGGCCCCTAGTCACCATGACCTCGTCGTCACTGCCGCGGCCAATGGCGCGCGCAAAATTCTATGCGAGAAGCCGATGGCGACCAGTCTCGCCGAATGCGAGAACATGATCAGCGTCTGCAAGGCAGCCGGTGTCGATCTGGCGATCAATCACCAGATGCGCTTCATGGAACAATATACGATCCCCATGCGGATGGCGGCCTCCCCTGAGCTTGGCGGGCTGGGTAGCGTTGTTGTGAGCGCCGGAAATTTTGGCGTCGCCATGAACGGGACCCACTATTTCGAGATGTTCCGTCTGATGACGGACGAAAATCCGGCGTTTGTGAATGCGTGGTTTGGCGATGTCGACGTGCCCAACCCCCGCGGAGCGCAGTTCAAGGATGCCTCGGGCTCCGTTCGCCTGCAGACCCCGTCCGGCAAAAGGTTCTTCATGGACTGTTCAGGAGACCAAGGCCTCGGACTGCACGTGACCTATAATTGCCGTTATGGGCGGATCAGCGTCGATGAACTTGATGGCAGTCTCGAATACGTGGCCCGAGAGGCTGAATATCGCGATCTCCCCACCACACGCTACGGCATGCCGAGCACCAAGGTGGTGCAGTCCATCACTCCGGCGGATGCAGTGGCTCCTACGCTAGCTGTTGTCAAAGCGCTGTTAGCCGGTGTGAATTACCCCACTGGCGAGAACGGTTTGCAGACAATGCGGACACTCATCGCCGCCCATCTGTCCAATAGCCGCAATGGGGCAACGATTGATCTTGAGAAAGACACGTTGCCGCGTGATCTAATTCTGCCATTGGCATGAATAGCATTACGTAACCGTCTCAATTTTGTGATATCTGACCGCCGTGCGATATCTAGAATTCAATTCAGAAGCATGTGGGGCGATGAATACGCTAGAAACTCGAATTTTGGCGGCTGCCAGATGGTTTAAAGGCGGCGGCGACACCGCGATATTTATAGCACTTTCGCTATTTTTCTCGCTGTTCATTGGACAAGATCAGATCGTTAACCGGAGTGGTCTGACCTATTGGCTGCTCGTGACTCCCGCCATCGTATTTCCTCTTCTTCGTCTGCGGCAAACTCTCGATAGCCTAGTATTTGGCCTGGCCAGGCCCTTTGCGGTACTCGGTTTTTTGGGGTGTGCCTGGTCCATTATTGGCGGCGACTATTCGGTCATCCCTCCGCTTGTCATCATCGTATGGGTTTCAGGGTGGGTTCTCCGTTCGGAGGCAAAGGTCAACTTGAATCTACTGCTGGCAGTGTTTCTGACATTCTACACAGCCGGCGTTGTCCGATTTTACACCCAACCGCCGATCAACGAAGTTACCTGGCTCAACACTAAATTCGCAGGTGAGGCTCAAGCATTCAAGGCCCCGCCCAACAGCGCGCAGAATACAGCTGACGCGCCACCGGACACCATCCCCGCGCCGTCACCAGTCGCCGAGAATGAGCCCGCGCGCAAGCCGCCACCAGTATTCGAGCCAGACCAAGTCCGTGACGGGCTGAATCTGAATGGCTGGGGCATCCTGCCCGGTGAAACCGCGCCAACCTACGGCCCATGGCGCATTTCAGTTACCCCCAACATTGCTGCATCGGGGACGATCTCGCTGTTTGCAATGATGCTGGCATTGAGCCCACTGGCTTGGAGAGGCCTGAAGCTCGTTTCCATCGTGGTCAGTGGCTATTTTCTTTTCCTGTCCTTCGTACGCTCGGCGTTGATCGGCTTTTGCCTTTTTTGCCTCGCACAAGTTAACCTTCGCGCACTTCCGAGTCGGAGCAGATTCCGCATGATATTTGCCGCGCTGTTGGTCGGCGGCGCCGTCGTCATAACGGTATTGGCGCCTTACGCGCTTTACTTCCTTCAGGATATTGGCCCGATATCGCGCCTTCTATTGCGCGGGCAGACTCATCTCACGGTCGACGACATCTACAGGCAACTCTACCGTCCATGGATCTGGCAGCAACATATGCAACTGTTCCTGAAGAGTGTTTTCTGGATGGGGCAGGGTAGCAATCTGGCGAGAGACGCGGCGTCTTCCATACTCAATGTGGGGCAGGCACGATCAGACTCTGTTTCCCTGCCCACGCGCCTGCTTGCCACCTATGGTCTGCCGGCGCTGGCGTTTTTCTGGTTCATCGTCGAAAGGTGCTACAGCCACATCAAGGCGAATGACATCTGGGCCGTCTCGGCAACCTCGGCAATCGTCTGGCTTATGATGACATGGGGCAGCGTCTTCCATCCCACCAACGCCATATTTGCCCTCTCGATCCTGATTTTGGGACGAGGTAGTTCCGGTTTCGTCTCGGGAGTGCAGACAGGCATGGTGAAGAACCGGGTTGTTCAGCTAACCTCTATTGGTCGGGAAGGCCACACGATTTCGATCACGAGCCGCCAAAACCGCAATTCGTGATATCTGCGCTGAAGTAGGTTCATAGTGCGAATTCCATCCGATCGAAGCGGTCAAGACCAATGTCCTCGACACTAAAAATGCACTTGTTGCCGCCATCGTCGGCAATCTCGAAATCTGGCTCAATAAGTTGATTGCCGGCAAGCAGTCCCGCTGAAGCGACGAGTGCCGATAGTCGGAAATGCGGCAAAATCCAAGAAGCCGACTGGTTATGATGGCAGCGAAAGCATCGCTTGGCGCAGGCCGGAAGGGGCTTTGTGCTCCGGTGGCATGCGTCCGGCCGCTAACTGCTGACGACAAGACGCTACTGCCGAATTGAGGGCATCTTGGTTTCGCTAGGCTAGTTGGAGCCGACTTCACTATTTTGACGGCTTGATCCGGCTCGAGCTTTTCGCGTTTTGGCGGATTCATATCCTACGCTTGTGGAGTAGTTGTCGCATTGTGTTGCCTCGATCGCTTCGTCAAGTTGAACGATATGGCGCCAAGTATCCTCGACGGTCCGTTTCTGAGTTTGGCGCATCCAGTGGTTGATCTTGGCGAAGGCCTGCTCGATTGGATTGAGGTCTGACGAGTAGGGAGGCAGGTACCAAAGTCTGGCGCCAGCAACCTTGATCAACCGCCTGATGGCCGCTGTTTATGACCTCCAAGATCGTCCATGACAACGATGTCGCTGGGCTTCAGCTCGGTGATGAGCTGCTGCTCGCCATGAGCGCGAAAGCATTAGTCGTTGATTGGTCCGTCGAAGACGCAAGGTGCTGTGAGTTGATCCCAGCACTGCGCACCGAGGAAGGTCAGCGTGCGCCAGTGGCCATGTGCAGCAAAGGTGTGCTGCCACTTGCCCCTCGGGCCCCAATCGCGCAGACGAGCCACGTTGGCCTTGACCCAGTTCTCATCGACGAAGACCAGTCGCTGCGGATCTGGATCGACCTACTGGGATCGCCATCGTTGGCCCTGCGGGCAATATCGGCACGCGCCGGCTCAAGGGCGAACAGAGTATTTTGAAGCTCAGGTCTTCGCTGCGCAGGAACAGCCGCGGACGCGTTGTGCTAGGCCTTGACTCAGCGACCGGCCAACTCATCCTTCGGACTGTACAGCGTCAGATGCGGCGTCTCACGCATACGGGCCTTGATGAAAGCACGGTGCGGCTCCAGCGCTCTCTTACGATGTCCGCTCACCTTGCCCGGCGCAACCGACCCGGCCATCCGATGGCGCTGCAACAACTTTACTACCGTCGAAATCGCAATACCGAACTGTTTGGCGGCTGATCGACGACTCGCCACTCAAAACCGTCGCTACAATCCGTTCGCGAAGAGCATTGGAAAGAGATCGGGTGATCAGACGCTGGATCCCACTCCAGCCTGTGTCTCGAATCATAAAGCTGACAGAAATCCGGAATCTCCCTCGATCCTGTCAAATCGTGAACAGCTATAGCCAAAAAGGATGCAGAATTTGAGATACTATAAGCTATTGAAATCGCTAGATAGCTGGAGAAGGTGAACGTGAGAACTTTGAACTGGTGATCGTCCGATGAACGACTTCGCGTCTCGATCGTCGTGCCGCCGCTGTGGGAGGTGTCACTGCCAGGATCGACCTGTCGCCGTTTGCCTTAGCCAGCATTTAGTCGAACTGGTTCGGATCGCGACGCATGTTTGGTCATCCGAAGTAATGAAACCAGACACCGAGCTTTCACCAAACCGTAGATGGCCGGAATGACGATCAGCGTCAGGACGGTTGACGATATCATGCCGCCGATCATCGGCACGGCGATGCGCTGCATCACCTCGGAACCGGCCCCCGTGCTCCACAGGATGGGAACCAGCCCGACCATAATCGCGACGACCGTCATGATCTTGGGCCTCACGCGCTCCACCGCGCCCAGCATGATTGCCTGGTGAAGATCGGCGCGTGTGAACGGCCGCTTTTCTTCGACGCATTTCTGCTTCAGCTCGGTCACGGCCTGTTCCAGGTATGCTCAGCCTTGCTATAGGGCTGCCCCGCGATGTCGTCCGCGAGCATCGCGAAATAGTCCGCCACGATTGCATCGTTCTGCTCGTCGGACCAGTCACCAGACATGACGGCTCCGAAGTTGATCAACCAATCTGGAGAAGGCCCGGATCATGCCAGTAACTGTGCCGGCACACCGATTGCCGGCCCGGCGTCGGCCAGCCGCCAGTCGAGCGCATGTACCGTGGCGCCATGCTCCGACGCGATAGCGAGGCGCAGTGCATCGCCCGCACGAAGCCCGAGGGCATGCTGATCGGCGAACCTTGCGGCCGCCCGAAACTGCCCGCCGGTCACTGGCAGCACGGTGAAGCTTTCGGCGATCAGCTTGTTGAACATGGCAAGTGCGGCCGCGCGCTGCTCCAGGCCGGTCTGCCCGGTCCGTAGCTTGATCGCCATGGCGGACGACATTTCGGTGACGGTCCAATCGCTGATCAGAAGCTGCGCCGGATCCTGCTCCGCCAGCCAGGCCTGAACACGCGGCGTCATTGCTTCGTTGGAGAGCGCCGCGACGATCAGCGACGTATCGAGATAGAGCATCAGTAGCGATCGCCGTCCCGCATCGACCGCACGAGATCAGCGGCGCTCTGGGACTGGGGCGGCGTCGCTGCCGTCAGCGATTGGAGCAGCGCGGCATCGATCGGCTTGCGCGGCCTGGCCACGGCGGTAAGCCGTGCGACCGTCTTGCCGCGACGGGTGATGTCGATCGAATCGCCCGCCTCGACCCGGTCGACCAACTCGCTCAGACGGGCTTTGGCGTCCGCCAGATTGATCGCATCCATGTCATGTTCCTGACCAGTGAGAGATCGGCGGCCATCGTTGTTGAGGAGCCATCGCGCTGTTCGGCGCGCTCATTTGAGAGCCGCGAACATGGCCGCTAGGCGCTTCGTGCCGAGATCGGCCTCGGCATGCGTCAAGCCCGAGAAGCCAAACAGGAGGCCGTGACGAGGCATGGGCGCCACATGCATTGGCGAAATTGGCAGAACCGCGACGCCGTGCCGATGCGCCGCTTGCGCCAACGCGACGTCGTTGTGTTGCGCGCCGGGCCGAGCCAGAAGATGGACGCCCTGGTGTGGGGAGTTCACCTCAAGATGATCGGACAAACGCGCGCGCAACAATGACACCAGTACGTCGCGCGACGCGCGATAGGCCTCGCGCAGCCGTCGCAGATGGCTGGAGAAATGCCCCTCGGCCAGAAAGTCGGCGACCACCAATTGCTGGAACGGCGCGGGGAAACGATCGAGCAGTGTCCGCATCACCCGAAACGCCGGCACCAGATCCTCCGGCACCACCAGATAGCCGAGGCGCAGGCCCGGCAGGAGGGCCTTGCTGAAGGTGCCGACATAGATGACGCAATGATGCTCATCAACGCCCTGCAAAGCCGCCAGCGGCCGGCCGTCATAGCGGAATTCGCTGTCGTAATCGTCTTCGATGACCCAGGCTCCCGTGGCGGCAGCCCAGTCGAGGAGCGCCAGGCGCCGCGCCATCGAGAGAACCGCTCCGGTGGGGTATTGATGCGAGGGCGTCACATAGACAGCCCGCGGCTTGGCGGCGAGTGCTCCGAGCGCGTTGACATTCAGGCCATCGTCGTCGACCGGCACGGGCGCCAGTATTGCGCCATGGACCGTCAAGGCAAGTCGGGCCGGTGGATAGCAGGGCTCTTCGACGGCGACGAAATCGCCGGGATCGATCAGCGTGCGGATCGCCAGATCGATCGCCTGCTGCGCGCCCGCCGTGATGAAGATGCGGCCGGGCATACAGCGCACGCCGCGCGCCGCCAGGAGATAGGCGGCCACTGCTTCGCGCAGCACCTCCTCCCCCTGGGGATCTCGGTAGTGGTTCGACATGGCACCGAGATGGCGATGGGCGATGCGGGTCAGAACGGCGCGTGTTCTTGCGTCCGGCGGTGTCCGACCCATGACGAAGGGTATCTGCAAGGGGGGCTCGGACACCTGGGGCGAGGGCGCGCTGACGGCGCGCGCGGCGCGCGAGAGCAGGCGGCCGGGTTCAGGCCGCTCCCATCCCGTCCCACCAGGGCGCCCGGCGCGCTCCGGCACATCCTTCGAGACATAGGTGCCGGAGCCGGTGCGGCCGATCGCATAGCCTTCGCTCAACAGCGTTTCGTAGGCCTCGGTAACGAGGCCACGAGACACGCCCCACAGGCGTGACGCCGCGCGGGTGGATGGAAGTCGCGCCCCCGGCGGCATACGGCCACCGACGATCCCTTGGCGCAACGCAAGATAAAGCTGCCGGGCAAGCGGTACGGGCGATGCCCTGTCGACCTCGATGTCGACCAGATGCGCCGTGCCTTCGCGCCTTCGAGAAATCTCGACTGTCACCTTAGCCTCCGCAAGAGTGGTCCCCGGAAGCAAATCCAAGTGGACCTGTGATTTTGATCCTGTCGGCCAAATATTTGGGCCAATTATACCGAGAGTCAAAACATCATGCGCGCATCACATGCCTATTGCCTGTTTGTCGGAAGCTTTCTGACAGCAGCCGGTTACGGCGCCACCTTCCTTCTGACCGAGCATTTCCGCGCCCTCGGCGGCAGCGAGATCGAGACCGGCATCACGCTTGGCGGTGCCATGCTTGGCACGGTAATTGGCGTGCCACTGGTCGGTTGGTTCGCCGGCCGCTTCGGCGCGGCGCGGATGGCCGCGCTCGGGGCGCTGTCGGTGTGTGCCGGCTATCTTGCTCTCGCCTCGCTGCACACGCTTTCTCCCGTGATTGGCGGGGCCGGCTTCCTCATCGGGCTCGGATGGGGAATCTTCTATCTCGCCGCGCCGATGTCGTTGTCGGAACGTGTGACCGATCGCGAGCGCGGTTTCTGGTTTACGCGCTTCGGCGCGTTCCTGATGGCCGGCATCGGCGCCAGCCCAGTTGCAGCAGGCGCGCTCACGGGAAGCCTAGGCCTTTCCACGGCGATGGCCTTCTGCGTCGTCGCGGCGGCCTGCGTTCTGGCAGCGCTGCTCTTGTGGATGTTCGAAAACCTGTCGCCGAGGCCGGCTGCCACGACCCCGCGACCGTCCAGCGACGGCTGGGTGCGCAAGCTGCCGGACATCGCCCGTACGAAAGCCATTTACCCCATTCTGATGGTGGGTCTCGGCGCCTGCGTGTTCAGCGGCGTCTTGACGTTCCAGACATCTCTGGTTCGCGGCACGGGCCTGCAGGCGAGCACCTTCTTCGCCGCTTATGCCATTACAGTGGTGGTGTCCCGTTTCGTGCTTGCTCCGCTTGTCAGCCGGGCCAACGGCGATCGCGCCACCATTGTGCTCCTGTCGGTGATGATCCTTGGCGTGGTGGTCGCCTTCGCTCTTCGCTATGGCGTGCTGATCCAGATCGCGAGCGCCATATTGCTTGGCCTCGGCTACGGCCTGGTCTATGCGGTCATCCAGACACAGGCCGTCAATGACGGTCCCGCAGAACAGCGCAACGCCGCACTGACCTGGTTTGCGATCGCCTATTTTCTGGGTGTCTTCGGGTTTCCGCTTCTTGGCGGCTGGCTGATCGTCACTGTCGGTACCGCCGGTTTTCTCGGCGCCGTGCTGGCCTTCGCGATCGCCGAGATGGGCCTGGCATTGCTGCGCCTGCGTGTGCCACGGCCGCTGGAAGCATCATTCAACGAACCGCGCCAAACGGCGGATTCGCGGTGAACCAATCAGGGGCTAAAGGCCGAGCAGAAGGTGCGCCGCCTTGCAACCGTCCAACGACGACGAAGCTCGAGCGATTGCGCACAGGCCTGCGCCAAAGGTTTCATGTCATCGACGCCTTGTTGCGACGGGGCGCAAGTCACCTGGTCCGATGCCCGTTGGATGTGAGTGGCAGATGGTCGGATCGTTGGGAACGTGACATGGCCGATCGTCTGCTTGGCACTGACCAAGGCTGGCTCCGTCCACGGGAATAGCCGCGATTCAAGCCGTTCAGGTCTCTGCCAGGACAAAGCCACTGGGAGGCGATGGTGCCGGCGGCGGACGATGACAAGGCCGCGACGCGCGGTTCTTCCGGTACGCGGCTGCCATCGTTTCCGCAGCCTGCTGGAACCGCTCGCCAAGCAAGAGCAAGTGCTCTATGCTCCCGCATCGTGCCGGTATCGAGATCGGGTTGTCCTGGTGGGGGCGTTCCATGTTCGAAGTCGTTGCGTTCTGGCGAAAAGCGCCAGCGAAGGCCGCAGCATTTAGCTTGATCGTTGCCGCGCTGCCGGGCTTGCTGATCTGCGGATTGCAAACGGCGAGCGCCGCGCCGAACTGGACGCTTGATCCATCCGCTTCGGTGCTCACCTATCAGTCGGTCAAGAAGAATACGATCGTCGAGACCAACAAGATCAGGAACATCACCGGCACGCTGAGTTCCGCCGGCGACGCCAAGATCAGCTTCGACCTTAATTCCGTCGATACGGGCGTCGATCTTCGCAACGTCCGCATGCGCTTCCTGTTCTTCGAGACGTTCAATTACCCGACGGCGGAGGTGACAGCGAAGGTGAACCCCGCCGCATTCGCCGATCTCGCAACCAAGCGCAGGGTGAAGACCACCTTGCCGTTCCGCCTGAACCTGCATGGCCTTGGCAAGGATTTGGAGGCGAGCGTTGTCGTCACCATGATCGGCGATACCCAGGTCTCCGTCGCCTCCGAGGCGCCGGTCGCGGTCCATGTCGAGGATTTTGGCCTGCTGCCGAACATCGACAAGCTGCAACAGGCGGCCAACGTGACGAACATCGTGCCCACCGCGTCGGTATCCTTTGATTTCGTCTTTGCCGCCGAAGGCAGCAAGCCGGTCGCGGTTCAGACTGTCGCGGCAGGCGCGGTTGGTCCCGTTGCTACCGATGCCGCGAAGGCCAACTTCAGCGACGAGGAATGTCTCAACAGGTTTGCTGTGCTGTCGCGCACCGGCGCCATCTATTTTCGCTCCGCGAGCGCCAGGCTTGATGCCAAGAGCCGTCCCCTGCTGACGGAGGTCGTAGGCGTCGTCGGCAAGTGTCCGAGCCTCAAGGTCGAGGTGTCCGGGTACACTGATTCCGACGGATCGCCAGAAGCAAACAAGCTGCTGTCGGAGCGGCGGGCTCAGGCAGTCGCAGACGCGTTGGTTGTCGACGGCGTGCCACGTAACCAGATCAGCGCTGCCGGCTATGGAGAGGAGCGGCCTGTTGCCGCCAATGATACGCCCAAGAACAAGGCGCTCAACCGGCGGATCGAATTCTCCACCAGCAAGCTCGGCAACTGAGGTCGTCGTGGGTTCCGCTGGGATCGCCTTTTGCGGTGGCATGCTTCGTGTCGCCGGACTTGTGGCGCTTGCCCTGCTTTTGACCGTTGCGGCTGCCAGTGCCGAACGTCGCGTCGCGCTGGTGCTCGGCAATTCGCAGTATCGACACGCTGCGGCGCTCCCCAACCCGGTGCGCGATGCCCAAGCCATGGCCGAGCGACTGCGGGGCCTCGGCTTCGAAGTGGTTTCCGGCTTCGACCTCACAAAGCAGCAGACGCAGGCCACAGTCGCCCAGTTTGCCAAGCAGGTTCGCGGCGCTGATGTCGCGCTTTTCTTCTACGCCGGCCATGGTCTGCAGGTATCGGGCAAGAACTACCTGCTTCCGGTTGATGCCGCGCTCGACGACGAGACCTCGCTCGATTTCGAGGCTGTGTCGATCGATTTCGTTCTGCGCCAGATGTCGCGCGAAACCAGCATAAGGCTGGTGTTTCTGGACGCCTGTCGAGACAATCCGCTTGCTGAAGTTCTGGCAAAGACCGCTGGCGTCAAGGGTGTAAGCAGCGGTCTTGCCGAGATACCGATCGAAAACGGCGGCGCCGGCACGCTGGTTGCCTTCGCCGCCAGTCCGAACCAACTGGCCTATGATGGATCGGGCGAACACTCGCCCTTCACCAAAGCACTGCTGCAACATATCGGCGAAACCAACATCTCCATCACCGAAGCCGTGAACAGGGTGACCAGCGACGTCTTCAAGGCGACCAACGGCAAGCAGCGGCCCTGGACCAACGTCTCGCTGACCACCGAAGTCATGCTACACAAGGTCGACCTCAACGCGCCGCTGATTGTCGGGGAGGCGCGCCCGCCGCAAGACGAAGCCGGCTCCGGGACGCGCAATACCGGCACGTCGACCGGCCAGACCGACGACCAGCTTGCGCTTGATGTGCTGCGTCAGAAAATCCCGAAACTGGCAACGGAAGGGCCGATCTTCTTCGATCGGCCGATCAAATTCGGTGATCCGGCAATCGACGGCAAGAGCATTGCCCAATTGATCAAGAGTCAGCCGCTCTTCAGCCCGGTCGAAGGCCTCGATAAGTCCATGTGGCAGGGAAAACACTGCGACGGCTGCCATGAGTGGAACGAAGCCCGTCTTTGCGAGCAGGCAAAGAATTTCGCCGCCAACGACGTCTCCGTCATGCGCCTGCAGCATCCGCTAGGCACGCGTTTCAAGGTGGCGCTGGCCAGATGGGCACAAGGCGGCTGCCAATGATATCGGATTTGGGCCGACGGGACTCGGCCTGAAATTGGAAAGCCTGCTGCATCGGCCAGAAAATCGGAATCGATTTTCGGTAGACACGATGCAGCAGATACAAAGTGTTAGAGCGTCCTTTGCGCGTCCAATTGGACACGCGGCGCTCTAATAGG
The DNA here is from genome assembly GCF_030814575.1 of Mesorhizobium sp. YL-MeA3-2017. Classification (NCBI taxonomy): domain Bacteria; kingdom Pseudomonadati; phylum Pseudomonadota; class Alphaproteobacteria; order Hyphomicrobiales; family Phyllobacteriaceae; genus Mesorhizobium; species Mesorhizobium sp. YL-MeA3-2017. Next base: position 3,958,056 of record NZ_JAUSVH010000001.1, read on the forward strand.
CGGCGGCCGATAGCCGCTGCGCTTCCATTTCCACGATCTGGATGCCCATTTCGACGAAGGCCGAGAGCACGGCAAAGCGGTCCGCCAGCGAGACGCTCGCCAGCCCCGTCAGGATTCCCGCGTTGACGGCATGGGCGGCAGGAAATCCTGTCGACGCCATGTTGAAGGTGGGGTCGCGCCATGCCGCCGCAAGCACAATCCAGGCAGCCGGGGTTGCTGGCGAAACATCCGTCACGTCGCTTAAGGCCGCTCGGTGATGAGGATTGTCCGGCTCGCGGACCCAATCGTGAACAATGGCCAGCAACCGCAGATCCCGCTCGGCAAGGAGTTCGGCGAGATGGCTCAGGCATTCATGGCCCCACCAGACCGCGGCCTGGTCGGGAAGGAGATAGGCACAGAACGTGACTGCCTCTTCCGGCACGCGCCCAGCGAGCAAGGTACGGCAAAACTCGAGCGGGGGTCGATCGGCGGCAGGCGATTTCATGTCCCTGGCGATGGCGGGACAGGCGAGGAAAAGATCTCTTGCCGATCTGTATCCGAGTTCATTGGCCATGGCCGTCACACCCCGAGCAGGAGCAGCATAGCACTCAAGCCTGCGGCTGAGCGCAGGTCAAGCCTCAGCTTTAGCAGGCGGCGGTGGGTGGCAGCGTGGCTTTGTTCACAGACAGTTGCTGTGCGATTTGATATAGTCTGCACCAGCGAAATCCGCTCAAACAGGAGTGATGATTATGCGGTGGGGCAGCTTAGCCTCGGTATTGGCGGCCATTCTTTTTTCAACGCACGTTTCCGCCGATCCGCTTCAGAAATCGGAAGACATCGTGAAGTTCTTCACCGGTCCGGGCAGCCTTGGTGCGTCGCGCGGAATCTGCGTCGGGACCGAGGAAGAGTGTAAGAGCAAGGCCGATAAGGCTGGGGCGCCAACGCAAAAGACCGGCCTCGATATGATGATCAATTTCGCCCTGGATTCGGCTCAACTCGACCAGACTGCCCGTAGCGAGCTCGACGAATTCGCCAAGGCGCTGGAGGACAACCGGCTGAGCAGATTCAGTTTTGTCGTCGAAGGTCATACCGATGCGACAGGCTCTGATCTCTACAATCAGGACCTTTCGCAGCGAAGGGCGCAATCGGTGGCGGCGTTCCTGACCGCGAACGGCGTTCAGCCCGCCCGGCTCGAAGCGGTGGGCCTGGGCAAGTCACACCCGCGCGTTGCCAATCCCTACGATCCGATCAACCGCCGGGTGGAAATGCGGATCAAGACCGAGTGAGGCGACCGCGCTCCGCTGACCCCATCCATAGTGACAACAATCCAATGGACCCTGCGTAACTGGCACGGGTCCTCTTCAATCGTCTCTGATCAGTTCTTGAGCGCGCCACCCACGGCAATACCGGTACCGAAGATCAGCGCCTTGGTCAGGAAATCGCCGTCGTCTCTCCGGGGCGGCGGCTCGTCGCGGACGTCGGTCCCGCTGTTGTGCCTCCGCTGGACAACTTGCTGCTTCTTGCGCGGCTTTTGTTCCGCCACCTGCTTGAGCGTGCGGGTTTTCTGTACGACCTGTTTCTTGGCCGGCGCCTTGCCGACCTTATTGACGGCCTTCTTGGCGCGTATCGTATCCATTATCGGGTCGGTCTGGATCGCCAGGAACGCCAGTTGCTCGCGTGTCAGATAACTGGTCTGCGGCAGCCCGTTTTTACCCTGCCAGACACCGATTGCCTGGCGTGTCCTCGGACCAAGATTGCCGTCGGCCTGGCCAAGCTCATTGCCCAACGCTTCCATGCGCAATTGCAGATCGATGCGTCCGTTGCGGTCGAGCCCGATGGCGTTTTCAGTCAGCTCGGTGCCCGGCGTCCGCTTCATCTCATCGGTGATACCGACTGTGGTGCGCACGGCCGAGCCCGAATTGGCTTTTGCTTCGTTCGCATTGAGCGACGCGACCTGCTTGCTGTCGGCCTTCAGGTCGTTCAATTGATCGATGTTGAGCTTTGCCACCGTGGCGAAACGGCCGGTCGGGAACTGTTCGAGATAGGCCTCATAGAAGGGAACAGCATTCTTCTTTGATGCTTCATCCCAGAGGCGCTGCTCGACCTCCCAGGATGGTGGCGTGCCGACCGCCGGCGCGGGTGCGTCCGTCGTCTTGGCTGCGTCGGCTACTGGGGCCGCGACTGGCGCGGCTGCCTGCGCCACAGGCTTGCCCAGGAAAACCTCGCGCCCCAGCGAAGCATTATGCCATGGCCGCTGCCGGCCTTGCGTGGCCTCCGTTACCTCGCCGCGGACGCGTGTCAGCGCGCTCTGGATTTCGACGCCGGGTTCGGTCAGGTGCTTGGCGAGCGCCAGCGAATAGGGACTGTCCACACCGTTGCCGTCGAAAGCGATGGCGCCGGGGTCCGTCGCATAGGCGATCAGCACGCCGCCGGTGCCGATGCCGTCGGCTTTTGCATCCACCGGAGCAAGGCCGGCGCCCAACGAGCGGCTCTTCGGCAAGGACGCAGCCAGCGTGCGTGCCAGCGGATTGTCGCGGCATGCATCGAGGATGATGATGCCGACAGCGGGATCGGCCGGCAGTGCCGCCATGAACTCATCGATCTGCACGGTGCGGGTCTTGAGATAGGCGGGAGATGACAGTTCGGCATCCACCGGGATGAGATAATTCTTGCCGTCGACCTGCATGCCGTGCCCGGCGTAAAAAATGACGGCAAGGTCCGCGTTGTAGGACTCTTCGGTGAACTTACCGATCAGGGCGTGCATGCCGGCATTGTCCTGGTCAATGCCTTCGACAACCTCGAAGCCGGCATTGCGCAGCGTGGACGCAATAAGGCGGGCATCGTTCGCTGGATTGGGCAAGGCGACGGCATTAACATATTTGCTGTTGCCGATGACCAGCGCGACGCGCTTGCTGCCGGGCGTGGCAGCCTGGACGCAGAACGCGGCCAGGATCACGAGAATGAATCCAGTCAAGAGGACGGTGAACGCTTTCATGGATCAGCCCTCCACCCCGTTGGGGCGCGTTATCGATGTCCACGCATTCGCAATTTCGTCAGCGACAAAGTCGCTTCTGCCAGAAAGGGCTCTGGGCGTATGTGACCCCTGTCACATTTTAGGTTCACAGGGCGCCAAAAAGCCTCTGCAAATGTGCTCTAATATACCACCCGTCCGCCTGAAAACCAATCAACCTGGCGACTGTTCCGATGTTGTCGGCGGCTTTGACTAGCCTGGCTTAAGCGGGTTTTGGATCGAGTCGAGCAGCGCCGTTATTGCCTGCTTGTATTTTTCGAACTCCGGCGATGTCTGCCGAATTTGCGTTGTCGCCGTCGGCTGGGTCTGATCGGCGGCTACACGCGTCACTTTCTGCCCCATCTTTCGCTCGGCCCAGTCGATCACGTAGCCGGCGGTCTTGCCTGTGAGAAACGGGTTGGCCTGAATAACGGCTGATCCCAGCACTGCGCTCAGCTGTGACGAGCCCTGTGCGGCCAGCACCTGATGCGCGCCTTCCATGCCGAGAAAATGGCACAGATAAAGGCGCCCAGCTGTGATCTGGTGGCCGCGTCCGCGCAGATACGCTTCGCCTTCGCGCGCCAGGTTGCGCACCATCTCACGCGAGAGCGTGGCGTCATAACGAAGCGCGAGCAGGTCGGCGGTCGATAGCGTTCTGGCAAGATCGGGGCGATAGGCGTTCATCATCCGGATCCAGGTCTTAGTGATGAACTGGCCGGCGCCGGTTGCAGACGAGTTTGGATTCTTGGCGCGAGCGCTGCCTCCGCTTTCGACATGAACGATCCGCTCGGTCAGGGTCTCGACAGCCGTATCGGATGAGCCACCGGAATTGCCGGTGGCAACCGTGGTGACTGTCCCCAAGGAATCGATGGCCTCGCCGTTCTGATAGAGCTCGAAATGGAGATGCGGGCCGGTCGAAAGCCCTGTGGTCCCGACATACCCGATGACGTCGCCAGCCTTCACCTTGGTGCCGCTGCCGCTTGCGATGGCGAATTTCTGCATGTGGGCATAGCGGGTCTCGCGCCCGTTGGCATGCGCTATCTTCACCAGGTTGCCGTAGCTGCCGCCATCGCCCTGGAAGGTGATCTCGCCGTCGAAGGCGGCCACGATCGGTGTGCCGATCGGAGCGGCCCAGTCGACACCTTTGTGGATTCGAACCGTGCCGAGGATCGGATGCTTGCGCGGACCGAAGGTCGAGGTCATCACCCCACTGACTGGCGTGACCATGCCGTTCGTCACGGTCAGCGAACGAACCTCATCGTTGCCCGTGACGCATGCATACTGGCCGTCACTCTGCTGGAAGACGAAACAGTCGAGGCTCTTCTCGGTACCCGATACGCCAACATAGAGAACCCTTCCGGAGGTCTCGTCCTGGCCGCGCGGCGCCTGCGAGTAGATCAGCACCAGACGCTGGTCTTCGCTTGCGAAGGCATCCAGGTCCTGTCCCCGCGACAGATACATGATCGCCTCGCCGATAACGCTTGTCGGGACCTTGTTGCGTGCTGCCGTCGAATAGATCGCGTCGAGCAGACGATACTGTCGTTTGGGCCCACCCTGATCGGAGGCTCCGGAATAGTTGAAGAGATCCTCGCTGACCCACGGATCGACGCCCGAAACGAAGGCTCCCGCCGTATTGCGCGTCAAAGTGCCGACATAGATATTCTTGGCGTAGACCGAAATCTGCATGAGCGACATGGTCGTCGTCTCGCGGGCCGGACGGAACCCGCGCATCGCGACGACAAACCCTGCCTCTAATCCGTCGCGGTTGAACAACGTCTTCAACGCCTCGCCTGATGCCTTTGCGTCATCGGCGGAGAAATGAGCATCGAGCACCACGCTATCCAGGCTACGATCATTGAAGATCTTTACGAAAGTGTCTTTGGTCGCCTCGAAGCGTCGATATTCGTTCGTGACTGTCGTGACGGTGGTGGTGTTTTCGATCGCGGTTTTCTTGAACGCGGGCAGGGCTGCCTCGCCTTGGTCGATCGTTTCGCCCCAGCCGGCTTCAGGATCGTCTGCGTCGGCCTTGGGAACCGAACTGGAAGCCGCGTCGCCATTGTCAGGCGCAGGCTGGAGATCGTTTTCCAGATCGCCCTGTTGATCGGCGGGCGGCGCGACCACAGCCGACGAAGCCGGTTGCTGGGCGTTCGGCGCCGTTGCCGAAGGCTTTGGAGCGGTCTGCCGCTGTGCCTGGAAGAATGCGAAATCCTCCTGCGTCGACGGGATCGTCGTCATGAATTTTTCGCTGGCGCTCAGCATCACGTCGGAGAGGATCTCGATCTGTGGCGACGCGCCGGAACTGTCGAGCTCGGCCGGGCGCGCGATTGCGCGGCCTTTCGTTTCGGTGTCGGCGTCGGGCGCAAGCGTGATCCACATCGGGTCCCCGGCGAGACCGATGATCGCAGGCACGTAGACCGACGCATCGGGTGGTACGTCTTCCATGCCCTCGACAGGATGCAGTTCCTCGTCCTCGTCACCGAACGACCAGTAGTCCCTGGTAAGATAGAAGCCGGTGGCGACCGCAACGATGGCGAGCGTTGCGAGGCCGGCAAAGGCTCTGCGCCAAAGTTTGCGCCGGCGCTCAGTCAGTCGCGCCTGCTTCTTGCGTTTGAAGCTCGTGTCGATGCTGTGCGTCACGGGCTATTTCCGGTCAGGAAATAGGTCCAGCGCACCTGCTCTAGCGTGTCGACCTCGACGAAACGCGCCGCGATGTGGCCGTGCTGCCAACACTTTTCAATACCGCGTATCAAGAAGCGGCGTCGGTCGATGCACATTTCGACCGATCCGTTGAGGATCGCGTGGCCGAAGACATCCGTTGCGTAGAGATAGATGTAGCGGTTGGCCAACTCCTCACGGATGACGTTCACGCACTGGTTGGCGCCGATGGTCCACCAGCCGTCAGTCTGGTCGGCATTGTCGACCTTCTGTCCGACGGCGAGATTAACGACGTCGAGCGTCTGGTTGCACACCGTGAATTCTGCATGGGCCTGGTCAATCGACAGGATCGAGAGCAGCGTTGCGCCGACCACAGCGGCGGCCGTCATGCGGCCGGAGAACTCAGGCCATATTCGAAACCAGCCATACCGCCTGGGCGATGACGGCTGGAACAAACGCGAGTAGCGGAGGTCCATCGGCATCCATATTTATCCGCCAAGTTGAAAATACTTGGCGGTGGCGGAAAACTGCGAACCGTCGGCTCCGATCTCCTCGAGAATCTTGGGCAGAAGCTCGGAGGCTGGTGTCGGTCTCGAAAAAACCGCCGCCCGGATGTCGCGGGGTCCGGTGATCACCAGCATGATCTGCGGAACGGCCTTGCCGGCTGCCTTGTCGGCGGCGCCAAGACCGATCGGGATGCTGAACGCCGCCTTGTCGGTCTGCGCGACCATGCGGTCGTCGAGATTGAAGGCAATGCCCTTGTGGTCGATCAGCATCACATTCGACACAAGCCCACCACGCGTAACCAGCGTGCCGCCGATCGGCGTGTCATCCGGCACCGATGTCCGGTCGAGGACCAGTTGCGGCCGTTCAGCGCTGCTGCGATCGAAGAAGTGCAGGAAACTGGTCACCTCGCATTGCGGTTGAGAGATAAGCCGAACGCCGATGTCCGGCTCGATATGGAACCTCGACCGGAAATCGCCGAGCATCTGCTCGAATGGCCGCACGGCCGTTCCGAAACCTTCGATGGCTGCCGCATTGTCCGTTGCCGACGTCAGTGACGCGTAGAAACAATCCCCGCCGCTGAAGTCACGCACCCACGACGCGCGCTGCGCCGTTTCGTCGGCTTTCTTCGCCGATGGAACTTCCGGCTTGGGTAGATTGATTGCGACATCGGTATTTCCGGGCTGCTTGGCGGCTGGCGGCTGCGGCGGTGACTGTGTCGGCGTGTTCGCTGTTTCCAGTTGCTGGGCTGTCGGGCCTGCCGCTTCTGGCTCTTTCGGTGGGGGTGTCGACTGCGCTGGTTCCTGGCTTTTCGCAGAAGGAGAGGATGAGGCATTGGCCTTGGGCAGCACGTCGACAGGGTTCGGTACGCCGGGCTTGGTTTCTATCGGCTTTGTATCCGGCGACGGCTTGCTTTCAGTTTCCGCGCGGTTCGGTTGGGGTGCGTCGGCTGCGGGCGGTTCGCTGGCCGGCAGCGCCGGCTTCTGGCTTTCGGCCGTCTTCGGCACGGGTGCGGTCGTCGGCGAATTCTCGGTCGAAGGTTGCGTAGGCTGGGCTTCGGCTGGCTGTGGGCCTTGCGTCTGGTTGTTGTTGGCAACCTTCTCAGGTTGAACAGCGGGCGGCGCTTCCACAGCGGGTTTCGGCGTGAGTGGCGCTGCCTTCTCCACAGGAGGCGAGGGGGCCAGGACGCCGCTGACATAGAGACCCGCAGTGGCCAGAACAGCCAAGGTTATGGCGCCACTTGCGATCACCGGCATCCGCGTGGGCTTTGGTGGCGTGGTCGGTGTGGGGGGGCTGGCCGCAGCGGCTGCCGGCGCCGGTTCCGACAGATGCGCCGGCCGCACATGCTGAACGAAGCGCTGCTCGCCTAAGGGTGGCAGCGAGGGCGGTCGGGCGCCGGGAGGTGCAGTCCAGCCGGCGTGCGGCAGTCCGGAGCGCTCGCGTGCGCCAAACGATGCCGGTGGCGATGTCGCATCGGCGTCGTCGTCGCGGGTCGCCCTGGCGATTTCTGCCATGCTGGCCGGGCGGTCGCGTGGATCCGGCTGAAGCATCGCTTCGATGAGATCGCGGAAATCGGGGTCAATGTCCGACAGGTCCGGCACCGTACGGCGCTTTTCGATAACCTCATATTGCGAACCGCTCATATCCAGCGGCTTTCCGCGAAGCGCTGCGGCCAGCACCAGTCCAAGGCTGTAAATATCGGATTGCTCGCTGACTTCGCCGCCATAGAGGCCGAGCTGTTCCGGCGAAACATAGTTGTATTTTCCGGCGAATTTTCCGCCGATCAGCGTCTCTCCCCCGACGGTCGCCGAGCGCGCTATGCCAAAATCGATGATCTTGGCGCGCTCGACCCGGCTACCTGGCAGGATGATGTTGTCAGGCGACAGGTCGCGGTGGATAGCGCCAGCCTGATGCACGGCACTCAGTCCCGAAGCGAGGCGATGGCAGAGCCGGCGCACATCTTGCGGTGGCATGGCGCCGAGCCGGAAGATGTCGAACAGCGAAGGGCCGTCCACGAATTCCATCGCGAGGTAGGGACGGCCGATCCCCGGATCGATGGTGAAGACGTGGTAGCGTACGACGGCGTCATGCGACAGGTGATTGAGGATCGACGCTTCCTTGCGAAACAGGGACAAGATGGTCTGATCGCGCGCGAATTCTGGCAGCACGATCTTGATCGCGACTTGGTCGCCGGTCTGGATGTTGTGACCGCGATAGACCTCCCCCATGCCGCCGGATGCGATCCTCTCATCGAGCTCGTAAATGGCGCTAAGTTGCGTGCCCACACCCGCATAGGTGATGTTCGTCGATATCCGTGTCTTGTCGTCATCGCTCATTTTGCGAGGCCCTCTGCTCCGGATCGAACCTCCCGTCGCGCTCGTCGCCCATCTTCACGAGGACAATGGTGACATTGTCGGTTCCGCCACGCGCCAGAACGGTCTCCAGCAGATTCCGGCACGCAGCCTGCGGCGTGGCGGACTTGACCGCTGCCTCGATCTCGGCGTCGCTGACATGCGCGGTCAGCCCGTCGGTGTTCAGAACAAAAACGTCGCCTGGCATCAACTCACCTTGCCGGAAATCGATCTTGAGCTGGTCGCTGACGCCGACTGCGTGCGTGATCACGTTACGGCGCGGCCAGGTGAGTGCTTCTTCCGCACTGATCGCGCCGCGGTCGAGGAGTTCCTGGACCTCCGAGTGATCTTTCGAGACCTGGTTGATCAAGCTGTTGCGAACCAGGTAGATGCGGCTGTCTCCGGCCCACAGACAGGCAAAGCGGCCGTCCATGGCAAGCAAGGCCGCGAAAGTGGAACCGATCGTGATGCCGCGCGATCGTGATATGTCGCGGATTTCAGCGTTGGCGCGGCTCAGCCGATCCTCGAAACGGGCGCGAAGATCCGGCGCCGAGCTGGCGATACCGATCGTCGCCAGATGATCAACGATGCTGGCGGAGGCGAGTTCACCGGCTTCATGCCCGCCCATCCCGTCGGCTACCACCCATAGGCCGGTCTGCGGTTCGACGAGGTAATTGTCCTCGTTGTGGTCGCGCACGCAGCCCTTGTGGCTCACGCCGAAGCTTTCGACGGGAAGGGCGACAGTGCTCAAATTGCCACCAAGCGCTTTGCGAGCGTCCTCTGTGACGAACGATGGGCTGCGTACCCAGACCATTTTGCCACAAGCACGTACATTAGAGTATCGAAATGACGGTCGAAGTTGGCGCTGATCTGTCGGGAACCATCTCAGAAAGCCTTCGGACAACTGAAACTGGACAAAGCCGGCAACAGAAAGGGGTTGGCTCCCGGGTCTGTCTGGATCGTGTAGGCAACGTCGCGTCCACCGATGACGAAACGCGCTTCGGTGTTGCCGCCATTGCTGGTCAGCGTCGCCTTGTCTAGCAGCCGCTTCAACGCCCACGGCCCTTCGAATTTGAGTGCGGACTCGCGGCCCGGCATTTCCGGCGCAAGGCTGAGGCTGGCAGAGGCGGAAGCCGCGCTGTTCGGCCATGTCACTGTGCTCGGCGTGTTCCCTGCTTGACTGCTTTGGACGATCTGGCCGTCGATGTTCAGGACCGCGCTGTCGGCATCGCCGTTGAGCGAAAAAGGCGTGAATGTAATGTTGACCGACGGCACCGAGCCGCCGGAAGGAAAAAAGGCGCTGCGGATCTCCGCGGCGGACTGGAATGCCTTCAAGGTCGATTTGGCGAGGCCGCGGCCGGAACGGGCATCCTGTTTCCAGGTCCATTCCTGGCCCGTCATGTCGATCAGCGGCGCAAGGTTCTGTGCAAAGAAGCGATCCATCAGGCCGCCAGGCGCGAACAGCTTGGCGAAATCCGCGATCGAGATGTCTTCCGTGCCGTCTCCAGCGAAAGGATAGTGGCCATTGACCACCGCCTCGCAGGCGCGCGTGACGGACTGATCGAGGTTCTGGTTGAGGTTGGCCACGGAAGTCTCGGCGACATTGCCTTCAAACTCGTCCGCCGTGGCCGTCACCATGCGCGCGAGCGGCTTGGGCAGGCGCGAGACATTGGCGCGTAGTGTCGATATCTGTAGCCGCAGGTTCGCGTTGACACGTTCGGTCTGCGAGGGGACATCGGCCGAGAGCTTCAAGCTCTGGAAGATATCGCGAAAGTTCTGCGTCAGCGCATCGAGCGGCCTGTGCCCGGCAGTGCCGCTGACCAGCGTCTGGAAAGACCGGAACTGCGCCTCGACGCTGGCGCCGGCATTTTGCGCCAGAGCTGAGCTTGTGCCCGCGCGGCTTTGCGATTTGCCCCCGGCGATTTGCAAGCCGATGCGGGCCAGGCCTTTGGCCATCCCAGCCGGGTCCTTCAGCGCAATTCCGGTCTCGCCCTCTGAGGCGGTGTTGTCTTTCGTCAGCGCGGTCTCATCGGCGATCGCCGTAAACAGCTGGTCGAGCGGTGAGTCCGGCGAAGCGGCCGCCGAGAGCGCGATATATTGCGGTTTGTCCTTCAGCATCGCCTTGAACTTCAGCTGATCGAGCGTGCCTTTCCACGCGGCGGCGAATTCCTTGCCGTAGCGGTCGACGAGTTCGGGGCCGAGTTTGGGCAGATCTTGATCGATGCCGCCTTGTTCGCCGCCACCGCCGAGCACCCATCGCTCGTCGACAAGCATCTGCGCGATGCGTGAAAGCTGCGGCAGGAAGAAGCTGTTGAATCCGGCGCGGGTGTAAAGACCGGGAACATGAAGATCGGCGAGGTCGCCGCCATCCATGCGTTCGAACAAAAGCTGCGCCTCGGGGCCGGCTTTGGTTGCGACGGAGAAGTCGCTCAGCGTTGCGGCGTAGACCGCTGACTTGATCAGCGCCGATGCGCGGTCAGCCAAGCTCATGCGCCCGAGCGAGCGTTGCGCGGCCTCGATCAGGGGTTGGTTGAGTTCGAAGACTGGATCATAAGCGTCATCGAGGGCAAGCATGGCGCGCAGATGTTTTTCGATCTGGACGCGGCCTTCGCGGTTGTTCTCACCTGGATAACGGTTTTCTTCCCAGTCCTGCTTCATCCATGAGACGATCAACTCGTCATCGACCTTCGGCGCCTTGCCGCCCAGCATCAGGTAGATCTTCAGCGGCTGGTAGAGCGCAGCCGGATCGGCCATCCTGGCCTGGATCGTCCGCTCTGCCTGAACCAGGAGCCGGGAGCGGAAGGTTCGTTCAAGCGCCTGTCGATAGGCCGTCTTGGAGGCGGACTGCAGCCTCTCCCGCTGGCTCAATCCGAAGGCTTCCTCAATTGGCTTGCCTTGGGCTCCGCTTTCGAAACCGGCCGGCAGGCTGCGCAACTGATCGAGCGGGCCGATGACGTTCTCCAGATCGACGTCGGTCACAGCCGTGCTTTTGAGCAGCGAATCCGCGCTGTCGCGATACTGCGCCATCGCTTGCCGGGTGGAGGCGATCAACGATTTGTTGGCGAAGAAGCTGAGGCCAAGCACCCCAAGTGCCGCCAAAGCCCCCAGCCCGATCGCCGCCAAGCCGCCAAACCTGGTCAAGCTGGCGCGCCGTTCAGCCACCCGGTCGAAAGATACCCAGCCCGATTCCGGGAAGATCACCTTGGTCAGGAGGTCGTGCAGGAAGAAGCTCTTGCCGGTGCCGGAAAGATACGCTTGCGGGGTGCTGCCGAAGCTGCGGCCGATCGCGCCCAGCACCTGGTCGAAGGGTGTCCCCTCCTGGGTGCCGGACGAGAAATAGAGCCCACGCAGGCTGACATTCACCTGTGATCGAGATGCATCGAACAGGCTGCCGATGAACTGCGTTATCCGGTTCCTGAGCGCGCCGAACTGAGCCGGAAAACCGAAGAGTGCGATCCGCGCCACCGGATCGGTCTCGTCCTGCAGACGGTCGGCAATTTCCTCGGCGAGCCGCCTCGCAAGTCCGTCGAATTCCGCCGGCGCCTCGCCAGCCATATTTTTGGTGCGGTCGGCGGTCTGAAAGGTCGCGCCCCACACCTTGCGCCTGCGTGCCTCGTCGAAATCGCCGAAATAGTCCATGAAGCCAGCGACGAGATCGGCCTTGGTGAAGAGCAGATAGACCGGGAACTGGATTTTCAACGTCTCGTGCAGTTCGCGCAGGCGGCTTCTGATTTCGGTGACATGCGCGTCTAGCTGCTGGTCGTCGAAGCCGATCAGATCGGCAAGGCTGATGGCGAGGATCACACCGTTGATCGGTTGCCTGGTGCGGTATTTCTTGAGCAATCGCAGGAAAGCGAGCCAACTCGCCTTGTCGCGCTCACGGTCCGACCCCTGGGTCGTGTAGCGGCCGGCCGTGTCGATCAGCACTGCCTCGTCCGTGAACCACCAGTCGCATAAGCGCGTGCCGCCGACGCCGGCCACCGGCTGTGCGCTGCCGGAACTGGCAAGCGGAAACTTCAGCCCGGAATTGACCAGCGCCGTCGTCTTGCCGGCCCCGGGCGGGCCGATGATGACGTACCAGGGGATGTCATAGAGGAAATTGCGCTTGCCGCTCGTCCGCTTCAGCGTGGCGATGGCTTCGCCCATGCGCGCTTCGAGCGCCTGCGAATCGTCGTTTGGCTCGTCGCTGCGCACAATGGCCGTTTCGAGCGCTTTTTGCGCCTTGCGTTGCTGCCAGAAGCGGATGCCGTAGAACAGCGCAAGCACCGCAACGGTGACGCCGATGATTGTCGCCCTGAGCCACATGGGGCCAAGCGGGCGGGTATCGGCGAAGCGGATCAGCGGTCCGGCATACCAGACGGCGGCCGAGAAGCCCGCCAGGGCGATCATGTTGAATATCCGCGGCAACCAGCGCATCAGTTGCCGTTCTCCGCTGAGCCGGCTTGTAAAGTTTCCTGTTTGGGGATCATGATGTCAACGCGGCGGTTCTTGGCGCGACCGTCCGCCGTTTGATTGTCGGCGATCGGTTCGTCCTCGCCCTTGCCGTCTGTGCTGAGCCGCGACGGGTCCTTCAACTGCTTGGTAAGCATCGCCTCCACTGCTTTGGCGCGGGCGACGGAAAGGTCGAAATTCGATTTGAATGTGCTCGTGTTCTTCGGCTTCACATTGTCGGTGTGCCCGACGATCCTGATCGGTCCTGGCTCGGCATCGAGCGCCGTGGCGATGTCGGCTGCGATCGGCTGGAACTGCGCCTTCGTCTCTGCCTGGCCGGAAGCGAACGAAAGCTGGTTGCTGATCTCGACAACGATGAAATCACCCTTCGTGCCGACACTCAGTCCGCCGCCGGTGATCTCCTTGGCGAGTGCGGTGCGGATGCGGTCGACCTGAGTGGTATCGGGGACCGTCGGTGGCGGCGGGCTGGCTTCCGCCGGTTCGCCGGGTGCCGCCACGCTGGCACGTTCGATGATAATTGGGGTCGAAGGATTGAGTGCCAGCAACGCGCCGGCGGTCGCGTCGCCTTCGTCGGTGATCAATATCCGCAGCCCGAAGAAGGCCGCTGTCACCAGGGTCGCCGCGGCGGCTGCGACCGCCCAGAGCGGTAGCCGTCCGCGTGGCTTGGACATCGGCGCCGCTATGCCTTGCCACCGGGGTGAGATGTCGCCGGCGGCGCGTGGCCTGAAGTAACGCAACGTGTCGTAGACGTCGCGCCGGACACGTTCGAGTGTATTCCGTTCGCCCGGCAGGCCTCGGTACTGGCCTTCGAAACCCAGCGACAGGCAGGCATGCATCAGTTCGAGCAGGTCGTAATGCGCTTCGGGCTTGGCGAGGATACTGTTCAGCGCGTCGTAAAAGCCGACGCCTGTTGGCTTCGTGTGGAAGAACTGCGCCACCAGGCTGTGCTGAAGCCAGGTTTCCTTGCTCGGCCAGGGCAGGTTGCCGACAAGGTCGTCAGCGGTTTCGCAAAGGGCGAATTTCGCGATGCGGGCATCCTCTTCGCCAATAGCGGCCTTGGCGATTGTGCGGTCGAAAGTCTCGACGGCGTCGGCGATATGCTCCGCCAAGGCCGCCGCTTGTCGTTCGACCGGTATGAGCCGCAACTGTCCGAAGAGCATCAGCAAAGGGGCCGCGGCGGCAAGGATAGGATTTGCCGCTGCATACTTCACGCCGGCGGTGGCGTTGAGCAGAACGTCCTGCTGCAACGCGAGTATCGGGGCAGGGGCTGCTCCTGGCGTGGCTTCCTGAACGACCACGGTTCCGGACGACCAGCCGAGCGGCATCTGCCGGCCGACGCCGGGGTCGAAGATCGTCGTTTCTCTGGCGGGTGTCGGAGCACGTTGCACGCTTTGCGGACCGGAGCCATCGGGAGCGCCAAGCGGCTTTTTTCCTGGCCGTGACGCGCGGATGATGGTTTTTTCCGGTGGTTCGGAGGGGTCGTCCTTCGAGCTCATCGGCGCACCCGTGTCGAGTTGCAACGAGCATTTCTAGGGCGGGAAGGGAGGCCTGGGCCGGGCTCAATCTTCGCTGCGGACCGGATGAAAAGGCTGATCTTGCGGAAACATGACATTCCTGCACACGCCCCAAGCCACGGCCGCATTGCCCGCCGGGCAAGCTCCCATGCGTTATCCTAATCGCACGGGAAGCCGATGGAAATCGGAAAGCAGGATGATCAAAGAGACGACTTCTTCTATGAGGCCCGTCACACAGAGCGCATCAGCGCCGCTGAGGCCTGCTACCTGCCCGGCTATTTTTGCTTAGCCGCCTTGGTGTAGGCTTCGGCGAAATAGGCGAGGAAGACATCCAGCATACCGTTTTCGTGCTTGTCCTCCATCATCCGCCACGTCGCAACAAGCGCATCCCAGGCCTGGCTTTTCCTGGACGAAAAGGAAGCAGGTGGAATTCTTTTGGCGATAGCCTCCGGCGACAGGTCGTCTAGCAGCCTCGAAAGCGCGACCTGCATGGCAGCGTAGGTGGCGATTTCGTGGGCCTTCAGGTCGCGGAACGCGTCCTCAACGCTATGCTTGGCATCAAGATAGCCGGCCCTGCGTTTGGCGAACATGATCTCCATTATGTCGTCGGTGCCCGGCACGAATTTCAGCGGGTTGTTGTCCTCCGCGCCGATCATCGTGCGATCCGCGCTCTTGGCGAGTACTTTGGCTGCGGCGCGTGCCTTGAGCAGCAAGGACAATTGCTCGACCGTGGTTCTCAGCACCGCGCCGATCTCGGCAGCCACGTCATGCGGGTCGCGCGATTGCAGCAACTCCGGTGCAATGCCGGCTGCTTTGGCGATCTCCCGCAACATCGCGTCCGCTTCCGCCGGCCGATTGGCAGGGACAGCTGGGCTGGGCCGCAGTGCCGAAGACGTCGATACCTGTGCCGTCTCGCCAGGGCGCTGCTGCGCCGGATTGAGGGATGGCGCATTACCGAATTCCTGCGGCCTTCCCGTTGACGACGGCAGTTCGCGTTGCGTCGAACCGGTCCTTTCTTGCGGATGACCGGTAGCAACACGCTCTTCGTCGATCGAAACGGCGACGACGTAACAGCCGATCAGCAGTCGGTCGCCTTGGGCCAGCCGATGCGGCGCGCCAATGCGCTGGCCTGAACCGTTGACGAAAGTACCGTTGCGCGAGACGTCATAGAGCCAGAACGAACCCGCCTGATAGCGGATTTCGCAATGTCGGCCGGAAATGAACTTGTCGGGGTCGGCCAGTGTCCAGTCGCAATTTTCGCGCCCGATTTCGAAGCTGCGGTCGCGGGCGGCATAGCTCGTCGCGATGCCTGCCGGCAGCCTGTCAAGATTGCTGATCTGTAGCGAGATGAACATCCGCAACCGCCGGCACGCCCAATATCCAGGCTATTCTAGCAGCTTGCAGGGGCAGCGGGCGAGGCGCGTTTCACATGAAGGCGCCGGGAGCAGTTCAGCCACACCGTTATTTAGCCTCCATCAAACATGTGCTAGGCTTATCGGGCTTCGGTGCGGTGGCTATGAAGTTCCCGAACGTGACGCAGTTAATAGAACGAGGGCTTCGATTCATCACACTGGCGGCCGCGTCCAGGAGAGGCACGAACCATGCCGAATGAACGCGCCACGGTTGTGCAAACGCCGGTGGGCGCTGACCTGCTGACCTTCACCCATCTCATCGGCCGCGATGAGGTCAGCCGTTGTTTTTCCTATACCGTTGGGTTCGTCAGCAAGAGCCGTGACGTCGACCCGTTGAAGATGCTGGGCGGTGTCGTTTCGGTCGAGGGTGAATCCGACCCGAAGCGCTGGTTCAGCGGTCTCGTGTCGGAGTTCAGGCTTACCCGTATTGAAGACAGGCTGGCCTTTTACGAAGCGGTGATCAGACCGTGGCTCTGGTTCCTCGGCAACACCACCGATTGCCGTATCTTCCAGAACATGACGGCGGTGGAGATCGTCGAAAAGATCTTCTCGAAATATGGCATAGCCAAATTCGAGAAGCGGCTGCAGGGTTCCTACCCCTCGCGAGAATATTGCGTCCAATATGACGAGAGCGATCTCGATTTCGTCCAACGGTTGCTCGAGCACGAAGGCATTTTCTATTTCTTCGAGCACGACGAAGGCAAACACACGCTGGTGCTGTGCGATGCGATGAGCAAGCTGAAGCCAGCGCCAGGCTACGACAAAGTGCTCTATAACTTCGAGGGTCAGGGCTCGCGGCGCGACGTTGAATACATCACCGAATGGATTCCAGGCAGTGCGGTGCGGCCGGGTGCATATGCCCATACGGACTATGATTTCGAAAAGCCCGGCGCGGATCTGATGGCGAAGTCCGCCCAACCGTTCGGCCATAAGGAGGCCTCGGGCGAAAACTATCGCCAACCCGGAGCGCATCTCGATGTCGGCCGGGGCGACACGATTGCTGGAATTCGCCGCGAGGAGTTACAGGCGGTGCATCGGCACAGCACGGCGGTGGGTACCGTGCGCGGTCTCTTTTCCGGTTGCAAATTCAAGCTCGAAAGTTTTCCGCGCGACGACCAGAACCAGGACTATCTGGTGGTCAGCGCCGAATACCGGCTGTTCGATCCGGGTTACCGGACACAGAACGAGGCCCATAACGAAAACTTCAAAGTGGTGCTCGGCGTTGCGCCGACCAAATTGCCTTACCGCCCGCCGCGCATCACGCCGCGGCCGGTCATGCGCGGGCCACAGACGGCGACGGTGGTAGGGCCTTCGGGCGAAGAAATCTTCACCGACAAGTACGCACGGGTGAAGGTGCAATTTCATTGGGATCGCCTCGGCAAGAAGGACCAAAACTCTTCCTGCTTCGTGCGCGTGTCGCAGACCTGGGCCGGCAGCGGCTGGGGCTTCATCCAGATCCCGCGCATCGGCCAGGAGGTCATCGTCGACTTCATCGAGGGCGACCCGGACCTGCCGATCATCACCGGCCGGGTCTACAACGCCGCTGAGATGCCGCCCTACGGCTTGCCTGCCAATGCCACGCAATCGGGCTGGAAGTCCAATTCCTCGAAAGGCGGCGGTGGTTACAACGAGCTTATGTTCGAGGACAAGGCGGGTTCCGAACTGGTCAATTTCCAGGCCCAGAAGGACCACCACCTGCTGATCAAGCATGACCGTAACAAGACGGTGCAGCACGACCAGTCCGACCGCATCGACCACGATGCCAAGCACTCTGTCGGTCACAACCTCGACGAGGACGTCGGCAACAACAAGACCGTCAAGGTCGGCGTCAACCAGACCACCAACATCGGCAGCAACGACACCGAGACGGTAGGCGCAAACCGCTCGCTGACGGTCCAGGCCAACGAGACGATCCACGTCGTCGCCAATTCTACGGAAAATATCGACGCCAACCATTCGCAGACGGTTGGGTTGGTTCAGACGGTCACAGTGGGTGCGGCGCGTGTGGATACGGTTGGTGCCGCTGAAGCGCGGACCGTGGGCGCAGCGCAAGTGAATACCATCGGAGCGACACGGACGGTGAGCGTTGGCATCAGCCAAAGCCACAGCATTGGCGCTGCGGATAGCTGGGACATCGGCGCCAGCCAGAGTGTCCAAATCGCTGCCGATCAGGGCATCAAGATCGGCGGCGCGCAGAATTCGGAGATCGCTAAGACGTGGATTGTTAAGGTGGGCGAGGACAACTCGACCCAAATCAGCGGCGCTCATGAACTCAAGATCGGCAAGAAGAGCCTCATCCAGGTCGGTGAGGATTCCGGCATTTCTGTAGGTAAGACCCTGACGCTTGAGGCGAAAGATGAGATCCAGCTAAAATGCGGCGATGCCGTCATCACCATGAAAAAGAACGGCGAGATCGTCATCAAGGGCAAGGATGTGTCGATCAATGCCTCCGGCAAGATCAATGCGAAGGCATCGGGCGACATGTCGCTCAAGGGCAGCAAGATTACCCAGAACTGAAGGTGTAAGGCGATGGCGGATACACTGGAGCGCATAGAAGGTGTGGTGATCGGCGTCTTTCTCGGCTTCGACGACACCGCTCCGCTGGTGATCTTCCCAGGCAACCCCCGGGAAGAAGCGATTGCAGCGCGCAGTCTTACCGAACTGACATCGGCGATGGTGGGAGCGGAGGTAGCGCTGCTGTTTCAAGAAGGCGACCCAGCTCGGCCATTGATCGTGGGGCGCATTGTCGAGCCGACCCGCAAGAACGCGCCGCCGCAGGTGGTCCGAGACGGCGAAAACGTACTCATCGTCGGCAACGAGCGCATCGAGCTTCGCTGCGGCAAAGCGCGGATCGTCATGGAGAAGGACGGCCGCATCCTGATTCGCGGCACTTATGTGACAAGCCACGCCAGTGCCACGAACCGGGTGCGGGGCGGCTCGGTGAACCTGAACTGATGTCAGCCCCGATCCTTCCCGAGATCGTACGCCAGCATGCCGAGATGGCGGCGCATCTGTGGAATATCTACGACCGTCACTTGCTCAATCCCGGCGAGAATCCGGACATGGACGCGGAGCGCCTGGCCCGCCTGGTCGAGCGGCTGGAGGCGCATCTCGACGGATTGCGCATCGCCGGCAGGGAGGGTCTTGAGATCGCGAAGCGGCTCTACGATGAGTTTCCCGAAGCCGGGGAACTGTTCGTGCTGCGCATGATGACGGCGAAGAAACCCGTTGCCATCACCGAACTGGATCTCGATCAGGTCCGCCGCTTTATCAAGGTGACGCTCAAGACGATCGCCGGGAATCCATAGCTATCGTGGCCCGGCCCATTATCGCGGCAGCGCGACTACGTCTGGGGGGATGGCAATCTCTTCCCAGGTCCCTGCGACCAGGCGCCATACGCTCGACTCGCGGATGACATGAAGAATGCCGTCGGAACTGGACAGTTCAAGCATCCGGTCCGTCATTGGCGGCAAGGGCGGTTCGAATGGAGCGGTTCCGTCTGGCGCTAGTGTAAAAAGCGAGGCTTCGTCGGCCAGCAGCGCACTGCCCTGGTGAACGCCCAGCGCCGAAAGTCCTGCATCGTTGACTGCAACCTCGGTCATATCCGCGAAGTCTGTGGTCGAGTACACCACACCGGGGCGAAACCGCAGATAGACGATCTTGCCATCGGCGGTGACGATCTGATCCAGCGTGCTGTTGGTAGGCAGTTCGACATCCTGCCACCTGCCGTCCTGCAGCAGCCAGAGTGTTCCGTAGTCGCGACGTGCCTGCGCCCTGATCATGGCAGCGATGTTGGTTGCGCCACCCAGGCCGCCGAAGTCTGTCGGGATTGACAGGCCGGTAACCACCTCCCCGCCGAAGACATAACGGAATCGCGCCGACTGCAAAGCTGCCCAGCCGAACCGAATCGTATCCTGGGAAACGGGTGGAATCGGAAATGTCGGAGCGGCCGGCGCCCAATTCTCCCCGTCGGTGGCTCGATAAGCCTGGCCGCCATAACCGGTAGCGACTAATTCGGTGCCGAGGAGCATGAGGTTGTCCATGCGACCGAGATTGCGCGATCCCGGCCGGTTGAAGCCTGCTCCCGGTATTTGCACACTTGTACCGCTCCTGAGAAAGTAAACCAGCCCCTCACCAGTCAGTGCGAGGAAATCCGCGCCACGGGAATTCGCGGGAGCTGGGCACAAGGCAACAAATTCTCCGTCGAAAGTCTGTTGAAGCCATTGAGGCCGTGCGTCGGGCAGGTAAGTGACGACGGTGGATCGCCCCTCAACCCCCTCGGGCTGCCTCAGCAGAAGGCAAAGTTTCCCGCCCGTCGCAGTCGTCCCCATCAACAGGTCCATGGCCAGTCATCCTTGATTTCGTAGTACGTTCTGCGTGGACGTGTCGGTTATCGGCATCTTCTTGGTCCGGCCGAGCTTGTCCTTAATAGGATCGGTCTGCTCGGTCACCATCTTGACGGCGAGATCGAAGCAGTCCTGCGAAACGGGGTCAGGCACCAGCTTGAAGAGCGCCGCTAGGCATCCGAAGCGAATTTTCTCGATCGCCTCGCAGTCGGTGGGAGCGTTTGGCGTTCTGCCGGGATTCGCTGTCGCGCCGAACTGCTCAAGGGCGTTGTCGAGGTTGCCGTGCACTGATTTCGGATTGTCCGCGAGACTTCCCCGGTGGTTGCTCCGCGACAAGCAGATATTGATACCGTCGCCATAGCGCGGCGCTCCGGGAATTCTGTCGCCGCCGCCGATACGATAGACGCGGTCCGGGACGATATGATGCTTTTCCGGCTTGTCGAGGCCCGACGCGCGGCATTTCTCGACGATGTCGTCGTATTTCCCGACGATGCATTTCGTGTCGGCCTCGCCGCCGGGGCCAACTCCGCCGACTTGTGGCTGCGGTGTTGGCGCATTCGGCGGATCGGTCGAAGCATGGTTGTTGGTCGTGATATCGGAGAAACGGGTAACCGGCTCCTTGTCGGCTTTCACATTGGAGGACCAGGCACGGCAATATTTCTTGCCGGTATTCTTGGAGTTGATAATGCCCTTCTTCGCAGCGCAGCCGGCCTCGGTGCCAGTTGTCTTGGTATAATAGGATTTGTTCTTCTGATTGACGGTCTCATCGCCGATCTTGACCGTGCCAGTCCCCTTGTCCGTGTCGGAATCGAAGCCAAATGTCGGGTAGGGGATCGGCACGCCCGGTGGCGTCGCCGGATTTTCCGGCGGCGTGAAACAGACATCGGGGAAGGCAGCGATCACCTTGTCGGATTGGGCTTTGCAGGAGATCTCCAGGCCGTTGGCGTAGACTGCCATCGCCTACCCCCCGAAGATCGCCGTGCCGCAGGCGCCGGCATCGCTGGAGGCTTCGATGAGCACACTGTTTCCGCCGGCATAGCCCTTATGCGCCGCTGTATAGGCCATACCCAGCATCAGCGGCACGACTGCCGCACCGACATTGCCGACGGATTCCGTCGGCGACCAGATGTCCATAAATTCCCGCACGGTGCGTGTCACACGGCTCACCGCAAGCGTACTTTGCTTGAACCAGTAGTGTTCACCGATCAGGTCGGCGATACGATATCCGACCTGGTGCATCTGTGCACCCGCTTCCTTGAGCGCTGCCCGATAGGCGGAGATCATGCCTTCGCCCCGCAGGGGCAGATCCTGCGGGTTGTAGATGAAAGCAGTCTCCCGGGCGAGGCCGATGCCATGCAGCCCAAAGCCGCCGCGGCTTGGCTTCGCTAACAGCACCGCTGCCGCCGCTTCCCCCGCAATGAAGCCATTGGGATTGTCGCTCGTGAGCAGCCGCCTCTCGTTGAGGTAGTGTGTTACCGTATGCGGCGTCAGGTAGCTATCGACCCCGACAAGCATGACGTATTCGGCCTCGTCTGCCGCGAGTAGCCGTCTTGCATGATCCAGCGCCACAATACCCGATGGCCGGCCATGAGCGATCACGCGCGAGCGGGAATGGGCCTCGACTTCAACGATCTCGGCGATGCGGCGCAACAACAACGCATAGTCGCGCATTGGTCTGCCCGGCCGCCCTTCCTCCGGTACGCACAGCATCAGCACAGTCCGACCGCGCGCCTTGGGCAGCGCATCGAATACCTCGCAAATCGCTCCACCCGCGAGATGGGCCATGCGCTTCTCGCCCACCCAGGCGCGCGGCAGTGGAACCGGCGCCCCGATCAGCCAGCCGCCGCCGGGGATGGTGAAGCGCGTTTCCCCGAAACCGTCGATCCCCGCCCGCATCGCGGCGCACGAGGACGGCGCGTCGAGACCGACGGCAGTCACCATTCCGACGGCGACGATGTCGAGCGAGGCACTCATGCATCCTCGCTCTCTTCTTCAGGAGCTATCCCGTTTGCACGAATATAGCGGCGACCGGTTTCGCGGGCCCTGAGCATGGATTGGGTCGGCGGGCCGATCCAGCACTCAGTGAAATCGAGTATAGTTCGGCGGATGCGCTGCTGGATCCGCCACACCAGGCTGAAGCGTCTGTTTTCGGTATCCAATAGCACCGTATCGGGCGCGACCTTCTTCTCGAATACTTTTTCGCGGCCGATAAAAAGCGTTAGCGGTAACAGCGCTGGCGGCAGACGGAAGCTTTCCCTTCCGGCCGGCGTGAGGTTGATCAACTGCACATCCTCGCCGCCCCCTGGATGATCGATCTGCTGGTCGGGCGGCGCCATCTGGAAATAGCGCTCGTCGAAATCAGCCGGCAAGAAGGGCGCAATATTGTCGACCCAGTTCTGGTCGTAGGTGCCGCCAAATTCTATGCGGCCGGGCCAACCGCGGCCCGTCGGTCCGAAACTCATCGGCTTGTAATCGCCGAATGGCGAGAGGATTTCTTCCCCAACCGCTTGTGTGTTCGGAAGCCGCAGGCCTGGAATGAGACGCTGGTTCTTCGTTCGCGACCACCCAGTGCCGACGGGGTTGTATTTGTAGCAAGCGGGAAGTTTATCCTCCGGGTCGAGCCTGTCGACGCCGCCCCAGGCGACGTCATAGGAGATCGGCAGCTTCAAGAAAGGCCGCGGTGCAGTCGCTATGAACACCGGTCCGATGGCGCGCCATTCACGATGGCCGACGACTTCGAACAGTTTCGACCAGTTGCCGACCTTGATGCCGACGGGTACGCGCTCAGCCGGGCGTCCTCCGGGCGCGTAGGCGCAGCCATTGGCGATGATATCGCAGCTCGGCTTGCGGAAGGCGAAGTCGGTTTCCCACAACGTCGCCGAATAGCCGGGCGCGCCGGTTTGTGTGTCGGCCATGACAAACGGCACCTGCTCTGCCGATTTCTGCGCCAGCCCGCCGGGCTTCTCCGGAAAATCGAATGTGCCCTTCACCACGACGACGATCCACTCATGGCCAGCCTTGTCCATGCCCATGGTGAACTGGTGGAGATAGCCCATTTGGTTCCAGATCTGCATCAGCTGGTCTCCCAACTCGCGGCGAAGATCTGCTCCAGCATTGGTTGCGGCGCCTGCGGATCGACGTCGAAAATATCCGTCCGCGCGGTCCACATGACGAGGTCGTCGATCGTATCGCCAACCGGTTCGACTGGCGGCACGGGAAGGGCAGTCAAGGCCGCATCCAGGTCGTCAGGCGCTAGTTCGCCCCGTTGCGCAGCGAAGGCGGCATTCTCGATGTTGTCGAACCAGGCATCCGCATAAGCCAGCTTGAGGCGCGCCTCCGAGAGGCGCGCTACGACACTCAAAGGAAATCGCCGGCCAATCCTGTCGGCGCTTTGCAGCACGATGCCCGCCGAGGTGCCGAAGGAAGTGGGGCCGGCGAGGAAACGCAGTGCCGTGCTCTCCGGCCAAGCTTCCGTGCCTAACAGCGGCACGATGTGCTGCGCGAGCCACCGGTCCCAGACACGCACAAAATCCCCCGGCAGCCGCCGCGTCACGAAATCGCCGGTGGCGGGCATTTTGCCGTAGAAGCCGGGCACGTTCAGATCTGCGGCGGACATGTGAATTTCTTGAACATTTCGAGTGTGTAGGGGTTCTCGACGCTGGCGGCCTTGAGTTCGAAATCGGCCCACATGCCCTTCGTACCCAGCCGCAGGCTGTAGACGTCGGTGAGTTTGGTCGCGACAAACTTGCCGCCGCGCAGCATTCTCAGCCATGCCCAGCTGCCGGTCTCGTTGAGCATCACCTCAGGCGAGCCGTCGACCGGCTGGAAGGCGAGCGAAATCACCCCGGTGCCGTCCTTGCCCGGCCATGTCATCGGCTGCGGCCTGGTCGCATTGTTGTAGTAGACGAGGTTCTGGCCATCGAGGTTGAGCGTCACTCGCGCCACGTTGGGCGAAAGGTCCTTGGGTTCCAGCGTGAAGTTCATCACCGGGCCGGTGCCGCCGGGAAAGAGATCGTCGCGGATATGCCTTGCCTGCTCGAACGCGGCGAGCGCTGCCGGGTCAAGGCCGAAATCGGCACGCCATTTCCACGGTTCGCTGGCAGTGTCGACATAGTTGATCAGATGGTCGTTGGTGAAGGCGTTGATCAGGCCGGTCGGTCCGAACAGACGCTGGAAGTCGCGCACATTGACGTCGACAGCGCTGTCGGGGCTGAACGGGTAGCGGTTGTTGAGCGCCGCTTGGCAGAAGGGCAGGATGTCGGCGCGCCAGATGGCGTTGAGCTCGTTGGTCACGGCCTTCTGCGACAGGCCGCTGGTGTCGCCTGCAATACCGCCCAGCCAGTCGTTGATCGGCGAAGGCAGGATCTGCGCCTGCCTGGCGACCGCGCCTGTCAGTTCGGCCAGGCCGCCCTGCTTCTTGATCGCGTCCTGCGGGTCGGGATTTGCGGTCACCGTCTGCAGCACGTTGGACAGCGCCGTCAACGCCACAACGGCGGCGTCGAGCGCCGGCGGCTGGCCGTCGACCTGGGCGATCGTGCCCTTGAGCGGCTTGAAGTGATCGGCAACCAGGCTGCCGGTCATGTCGACCTGATCGGCCGAACCGGCGCGTGGCAGAAGCTTTGCGCCCGTCTTCACCACCTTGCCCAGCTTGCCGAGCTTGCTCAGCAATTGCGAGCCGGTCTTGGCAGCGCCGCTCTTGTCGTCGGCCGGCGCTTCGTCGGAACGGGTCAGATCCGTTTCCTGCACCACCGCCGTCAACAGCCGCTTCAGCGCGGAGTCGGCGCTGGAAAGGTCTTTCAGGTTCTCGCTGGCGACATTGAGGTCGGTCAGCGGCGCCAGCCGCATGTCGCGCAGGAAACTGTCCCACTGCGCGATATAGTCGTCATAGTAGAGCTTCAATATGTCTTCCGACAGCGCCGACACCGAGGTCTCGGAATTTTCCGAGCAGCCGCCGGCGAACACGGCGCGGTCGAGCGCGGCCTGGCCGGCGACGTCCTCGAGCCGGTCGAGGATCGCGTCATGGAAGCCGGCATAGGTATAAGGGCCGGGCACGCCGACGCGCAGCGTCTTGTCGGAGCGCCGCGCGAACACCTTGGCGCCGTTCGGCCCGGCGAAATTGGCAGGCAGCCATTCCTTGACAGCCGCCACTTCCGGGTCGGCCAGAAGCTGCTTGTAGGCCCGCTCCGGCAGCGAGATCGTACACACCGTCTTCAGCGCCTCGGCGACCAGCTCTTTGTCCGGCGCGATGTAGCTGTCGTCGACCGCCATGCGGCGGATTGCGGCAAGCTGATGTGCTTCCGCATCGGCGGTCGGGAAGGGCGCCGCCGGCGCGAATTGCGGCAGGCTGTTCATCCACCAGTTCTGGACGAAATCGGTGTCCATCTGCGACAGGCCGGTCATCATCCGGTAGGTCTTCAGCGCGCCGAGCATGAAGTCCGGATCGCGGATCTGCCGCCACATCGTCGCCTCCAGCAGGGCGACCATATGCGGCTCCAGCACATTGCGCAGTGCATGGTCGTAAGTGTCGGTCTGGGCGCGCACCAGTTCCGCCGAAGCCGTCGGGCCGAGCAGATTGTGGACGGCATCCGGTGGCGCGGTGCGCGCGGTCGCCACCGCATCCATCGCCGCCAGCGCACGATCCATGGTCGGCTGCTCGACCGCGGCCGGCATGGCGGCGACAGTCGTGAGTGGCGCCTGAAGCGCTTCGAATTGGTTGGCCTGTTCGGCGATGGCATTGCGGTTGTCGAGATAGGACCAGGTGAACAGTCCGCCGGCCAGCAAAGCTGCGAGCGCGCAGGCGGCAGCGGCACCACGCCAGATCCAGGCGCGGCGCCGCTGTGCCAGCGGATCGAAGGTGCCGAGGCCGGCCTCCTTGAAGATCACTTCGGTGAGAAGGTTCCTGAGGAAGAAGCTGCGCTTCTCGACACGCGCCACCGGTATGGCGCGGCGTGGCGGCAGCCCGAAGGAGGACGACAACGCCGCCGTCAGCCGGTCGATGGGCGCGCCTTCCTGCGTCGCCGACGTCAGATAGAGACCGCGCAGCCAGGCGGCCTCCTCGTAGCGGCTTTCGCCGAACATTGCCTCGATCAGCACCTGGATCGGTTCGGAAAGGCTGGCCAGCTGGGCCGGGAAGCGGAAGATCTCGGCACGCGAGCCGAGTTTGTCTTCGTCTTCTAGGCGCGGCACCAGCCGCCGCTCCAGCTCGCTGGCAAGCCGGGTGAGTTCGGTCTGGATCGTACCGGCGTTGACGCGGGCATCGAGCGGAAAAGTGGTTCCCCACACCTGCTCGCGCGCCGTGGTCGACAAGCCGCCGAAGAAGGCTTCGAACCCTTTGATCAGGTCTGCCTTGGTCAGCATGAGGTAGACAGGCAGGCGGATCTCGAGCCGGTCGTTCAGCTCCGCCAGTCGGCGGCGGATCTTGCGGCCATGGGCTTTGATCGCTTCGTCGCCCTCGGAGAGCGCGTCGATCGACAGTGCGACGATGACGCCGTTGAGCGCACGGCGGCCCCGGTGCTTCTTCAAGAGGTCGAGGAAGCCAAGCCATTCCGCTGCGTCGACATCCGGCTGGCTTTCCTGCTGGACGTAGCGGCCCGCAGTGTCGATCAGCACCGCGTTCTCGGAGAAGAACCAATCGCAGTTACGCGTGCCGCCGACGCCCTGCAGGTCATCGGTGAGGTCGATCGGGAAATTGAGACCCGACTGGCGCAATGCCGTGGTCTTGCCGGTGGCCGGCGGTCCGACGATGACATACCACGGCATCTCGCGCAGGAACTTGCGGCCACCGAGCTTGCGCCGCTTTAGCTCCGCCATCACCTCGCCGAACTTGGCGCCGACCGCGGCGACGCTCTCCTCGCCGGGGGTAAGCTGCTTTTCGGCCACTGGTGTCGCGATCTCGGCGACGAACATGCGGTTGGCGCGGATCGCGCGGCGCTGCGCGATGATCAGCCAGATCAGCCACAGGATGATCAGTCCCGCGATGATGGCGATGCGCACATTGTCGGATTCGAACGGTGCGTAAGGGCCGACTTGGACGATCGGGCCGAACACCCAGATCAACAGCGAAAGCAGCGCGATGCCGATCAGCGTCCACAGAAAACGCGAGGTGATGACGGCCCAGAGGAAGCGCAGGATGAACATCTCAGAGCCTCTTCTCAACCAGCACCTCGACGCGCCGGTTGAGCGCGCGGCCTTCCCGGGTCGAGTTGTCGGCCACCGGATCGGTCTCGGCGCGGCCTTCGGAATGGATGCGCTCCTGCGGCACGCCGGCTTGCACCAGAAGCTTGGCGATTGTCTCGGCGCGCGCTTCCGAAAGGCGCTGGTTGCTCGCAAGCGGGTTGGACTTCTGCAGGCGCACATTGTCGGTGTGGCCGACGACCGTGATGTTTCCGATCAGCTCCTGATTGGCGAGGATCACCTTGGCGATCGACTCCACCAGCGGCTCGTAGCCTTGCGTTAGTGTCGCCCGTGAAGACTGGAACAGCTCGGGGCTGGAGGACTGGATGATCAGCTTGGCCAGCGAGACGCTCTCGCTGCCGCTCAGCACGCTCTTCAGGCTCGCCGGCGCTTCGGCCTTGAACTCGGGCAGCAGCGCGAAATCGACCGGCTGCGGCGGTTCGGGTGCGGGAGCATCTTGCTTCGGCGCTGCGCGGGTAACTTCGCCGCGCGAAGCGGGCGGCAGCGTGCGCACGAGCGCCGAGAGTTCGACGGCCTGGCTGCTCAGCCCCATCGACAGGCCGACATAAGCGGCGGCGGCGACGGCGACCGCAGCCAGCGCCATCACCCAGATCGGGACGATGAAGCGCTGCGGTTCGTCGGAGGCGATCACGCCTTTCCAGTTCGGCGACAGTGGCGCGTCCTCGGCGTCCGCATTGCGCAGGAAGCGCGCCGCCGACACGCGCACCGCGTTGAGCGAACGGTCGCCCGCGCGGCCGGGCACCCGATACTTGCCACGGAAGCCGAGCGCCAGACAGTAATACTGCAGCTCCAGCATTTCGCGGTCGCGGTTCGGATGGCGCTCCAGCTCGTCAAGGCGCGTGAAGAACTGCGTGCCGGCATCGACATCGCCGCGCAGCATGACCACCAGCGGCTGGCGCGGCCAGGCGCTGGCACCGCCCCACGGCGTGTTGAGGGCGAGGTCGTCGAGCGTCGCTGCCACCGCCCAGGCTGCCTGGTCGGCGCGCTCCAGCGAGGAGCCCGCCGCCACCTCGGCATCGCGTGCCCGCACCAGCTCGTCCAGCAGGCGCGTGCGCATCACCTCCGGGTTCTCCGGCGCCAGCGCGCTTTCGAGCTCGGGCGCGAATTCGAGCAGCGGTGCGAAGATATTGATGAGCCGATTGGGGTGGGCGCGCGCCCTCTTGACCGGCGCGCCCGGCGCCAGCGGTCGGGGCGTAGCGCCCGTCAGCCTGATGCGTGTGCGCTCGCGATCCTCCGACAGTCCGAAAGGATCATCTCGGCTCATGGCCTCACCTGTTCACCGAATAGCAGTCGACCTGCGGCTCGCTCGGCAGCACACCGGAAACGCCAATGACGAAGCCGGGGGCGTCGAGCAGCGAGGCCCAATGCTCGCTCTTCTGGTCGAGCTCCAGGCACAGCCGGTCGCCGTCATAGGGGATCTCGCGCGGCTGCGAATGAAGCGGTTTCAGTGGAATGCCTGGCAAGCGCGACTTCCAAAGCCCTTCGAACTGGTCGGCGGCGCCGACGGTTGCCTGGTTGACGAAGATCTTGCGCAGCGCGTCTTCCGACAGTTCCGATCCGACGCGGACGACAATGCGGCTGGCGACCAAAAGCTTCGGGTTGTCGATGCGCACTTTCCAGACATTGGTCGAGTGCCGCATGACCGGCAGCGCGCGCGATTTCGGCTCGATGTAGCGGAGGCTGAGGATGAGCGAGCGCAAGGCATCGGCCAGCGCCATATAGGCGGGGCCGGGCGCCATATGGTCGTAGGCCGGCAATTCGCCAAGCCGCCGCGAGCTCGAGCCATAGGTGGCCATCTCGCCGGCGAGACCGGCAAGTTCGAGATAGAGCTCGGCCGGATGAAAGACATCCTGCGCAAGCATATGGGCGAGCCGTGGCCGCGCGGCATTGGCAAGGTGCAGCATCAAAAGGTCTTCGACGCTGCGGCCAGCCCCACCCATCACCATCTTGCCATGCGCTTCGGCGATCTGGTCGAGGCCGGTGACGACCTCCTGCAGCAATTGCCGGTACCAGTGGACAGCACCGGTGATCAGTGTCGGCGGCAGGAACGTCTCGTCTAGCGAGATGCCGTTGTCGGCGCGTACACCCTTGATGTCGGCGACGGGCAAGGCGGTATAACCGCCGACCGATTTGCCGGGGGCAAGGAGGACCGCCTGCGGGCGGGCGATTTCGATCTCTTCCGGATCGGCGCTGCTCTGCACCGCATCGCGCACTGAAACGACCTTGCCATGGTAGCGCGCGCCGGTCGATGCCCCATGCGCCGGATCGAACCCGACGCCACCGGGCGGCTCGAGCGGCAGCGCGACCAGCACCGGCCCGGCGCCGGTGTCGGCCGTGACCGGCAGGGGTTTCGGCGCATCCATCAGTTCCGGGATGGAGAAGGGCGTGCCGTCCGGAAAGATACCCCGGGCGGACACGATCGAGACTTGGCCGGCATCGAGCAGCGACTGGTCGAGCGTCAACTGCTGGAAGCCGAAGGTATGGAGCTGACCGGCCTGCAACGCGCCGCGCACCATACCCTCGAAGAACCGATCCTGCTGCTGGAAGTGCTGGGTCCTGAGAAACAGGCCCTCCGACCACAGCACCCTGTTTGCGTCGCTCATGCCACTACTCTCTGCACGGAACCATCTGCTGCTCGGTCGCTAGGCGGAGATGCCACCTTTGCCGAGGCTGACGTTGACAGTGAAATTCGAACCCGCCGAAACCGACTTGGTCGTGCGCCAGTTGCGCCCGCCAGGCTCGCGGATCAGCGCCACGAAGCCGAGCGCCGTCGCGTTCGGCTCGACGGTGATGGTCTTGGTCGCCGTCTTGCCAGGTGCGACCGAGATCGCGTCCGAGCCGATGAGGTCGGCACCGAGCGCCGAACTCGCATCGCCCTGCAGCGCGAAATAGTCGGCCGAATTGAATTTGCCGGTGCTGGCGAGCCGCATCACCAGCACGGTCACCGGCCGGTCGCCTCCACCCGGTCCCGGATTCATGCCGGCGCCGCCAGTCACATTGACCGAGATGACCGATGGTTTCGGCGGGCCACTCTGGCAAGCCGCAAGCAGTCCTGTCGCGCCGATGGCAACGATGAATTCGCGTCTGTCGATCATGCCCTACTCCTCTTCATATGCGTCTCTGAAGTCTGCGCCGATCTCGCCCAGGAAGCTCGATTCCGCGCTCTGGGCGATGTCGCGATGGCGTTTCTGGTAAAGCTCCCACAATTTGGCGTTGCGCCCGCCGGCGAGCAGATTGCCGATCGCGGAATTCGATTTGAGCTCTTCCTCGATCGCGGCCGGATCGAAGCGGTCGATCATGCGCCGCAGCGCCGCCTGCACGCCGCGCCAGGCGCGTACGTGATGCTGCGCGAGATCTTTCACCGCGTCGCCGATCGCCGCCTCGCCGGAGAGAAAGCCCGGACTGCGTTCCGCGATGATGGTGACGATGACATCCTCGACCGTCGGCAGGAATTTGAGCGGGTTGACCTCGGAGGCGCCGACCATCGTCTGGGCGACGCGCGCGCTTCCCTTTTCTTCAGCGCGTTTGCGCAGAAGCTGCATCAGGCCTTCCAGCATCTGCCGGTATTCACGCCCGAATTTTTCCATTTCGCCGATCGCGTCGCGGCCGGGAAAATCGGCCTCCTCGACGCCCATGCCGCGCAGGAACGCGGCGCGCAGCGCCATGTCGCTGGGCGCCGATAGCGTCGGACGCGATGCTTTGGGCGAGGGAACAGGGCGCGGCGGTGGTGCAGGGGGCTCGGTCGCCTGCACCGGTATTTCCCATGGCCGGGCGGCCTGCGGCTTTTCGGCCGGGCGCGCAGCATGGCCAATTGCCTCGGCGCTGTTGGTCGAGGCTGGCGCTCCGGCCGGCCCGAAGCCGAAATCGTCATCGAAGCTGGATGGTTTCGCCGACGTCTCCGCCGAGCCCGCACGAGATGGCATTTCGCCGAATCCGAATGCGTCCGGCCGATGGGGCACCGCGGCGCTGCTGGAATCCGGCGTCGCCACCGGGTCCAGGCTGAACGGGTCATCGAAGGCAGCAGAGCTGCGTTGACCCGAGGCGCGATCATAGGCTCCGGGAATGGGTTGCTCGAACGGGTTCGGCAGATCGGATGGGCGCGGGGGCCGCGGTTCTTCCTCGACCTTGGCCGAAAAGAAGTCGTCACCGCCGATGCTAGGGGGCGTCCGCGGTTGTGGCGACGGCCTCGCGGGTGCGGAATGGTTGGCGATCGGCGCCTGACCGATCGAGGTGTGGCCGGCGCTTGGCTGGACTTCGACATAGAGCACATAGTCACCCAGTCGAAGACGCATGCCGCTCTGCAGGCGTGCCGACTTTCCCGGGCCGAGCGGACTGTCGGAATCGTCGATGAACAATCCGCTGCTCGACGTGTCGGTGACGAAATAGCCATCCCGGCCGCCGCTGATCTTGCAATGCGCGCGTGAGACGAACATGTCCGGATCGTCGATCTGCCAGCCGGCATCCGCGCTGCGGCCGATCACCAAATCGCCCTCGTCCAGCCGGGTCTGCCTGACCACCTGCGAGCGCGGACCTTGTTCCAGCGTCAGAAGCAGGCTCATGCGGCTGCCTCCGCCATTTCCGGCCGCCAGCCGACGATGGTGCGCAACCTGAGATCGTCGGCGTCGCCCTTTTCTGCGGGACGTGAGAGCCACGAGGTTCGGCCGAGCTGGATGGCTCCCATCCGTGGCGGCGGCACGGCGTCGCGCGCCAGCACGACGCGCAAATCGACATCGAGCGCCTCGCCGATCATGTCGCGCACCGCCTTCTTGAACAAAGCGAGACGCCGTTCGCCGGGCAGGAACGACTTGAAGTCGTCGAGGTTGAGCGGACCGACGCGCAGTTCGATCCTGCTTTGGCGGCTGAAGACGCGCGGGCCAATCGTTGCCCCGCTGCCGAGCGCCGCATAGGCCTTGCCGATACGGGTTTGCAGCGGCGTTGGGATGGTAATCCAGGCGGCGACGAATTCCTTGAGCCGCACCGGCACCTTGAAGGCCGTGGCGAGAAACAGCGTCAGCCGCTCGGCACCGTCGACCTGGCTTGCGAGCGATCCAGCCTGGCGCAACCGCACCGTGTCGAGTTCCGCATCCTGCGTTCCGGGAAGGCCGATCCCGGACATTGCCTCCAGCATGGCGCGAACGCGCCCGCCGACGGAACGTTCGACCTGCACCGCCGGATGCGCGTCGGCCCAGGCACGGTAATAGAGCGCGATCATGCGATGCTGCAGGATGTTGACGAAATCGACGAAGGTCGTGTCGCTGGTCTGCTCGGCATCGGCGCCAGTGAACCAGCGCTGCGACAGCCGGTCGAGCACCCAGCGCGTCAGATGCAACGGCATCGGCCCTTCCGGTCCGAGCAGTCCAAGATTAGCGACCGTCACCCGCGCCGGAGCCTTGTCCTTGGCGTCCTGGAATTTGACCACGTCCCTGGCCGAGAAGCTCAGGCGCACGTGCTGGCCGATCCTTGCCGGCTCACGGTCGGCCTGGCCGGAATGACCGAACAATCCACGGCGCTGCTCCAGGCGCCGCAGCAGCTCGAAAAAGTCGAAACCTTCCCACAGAGCTTCGGCTTTGTCCGTTGCGCGCTCTGCTAGATCAGGTAGCGATTGCCGGGCGTCATCGGCCATGGCACATCCTCCTGCTTCTGCAGCAATCGCGTACGCGTCCGCACAAATCCGTTTATTCCTGCATGGCGGGCGAACAGCCGCGAAAGCAGGGCCGAAAGCAGCAGCGAGCTTTGACCCGCCAGAACGGACTGGTCGACATGCAGCGTCACCTCGGTACCGCGTCCGAAACACATTGGCCCGTCGATCCGAAGCCGCTCGATCACCGGGCGTGAATCGATGCGCACGATCGAATGCACGTTGCGGGCAAGGCTCGGGTCGCCGCGGTCGGCATAGAGGTCGAGCAAAGCATGCAGCGGATCGACGCCGCGGCCTTCCTTGGCCAGGCTGAGGAAATTCAGCGAAAGCTGCGCCACCAGCCGCCAGGCGAGATTGTCGGCACGGGATTCGCCCTCGGCGCCGGCCGGCAGTGACGCCGGAATCGCTGGCTGCGGCGGCCGCAGCGCCCCGAGCAAACGCACCGCTTCGACCGGATCGGCGGTCTCCAGCGTCAGCGTCGGCGTGTCGTCCAAGATGGGCAGGTCTCGGTTCGTGCAGAGCGCCATGATGTCGAGGCGCTTGAGCGGCCGGGCGACCGGGCTTCCCGCCGGGCGTGAGACTGCAAGAAAGACATCGTCACCCGTATAGGAGGTGCGGGTCAGGCCGTCGCGCCGTTCATCCTCGGTGGCCCGGCGCGGACGACGCTCCGTCGAATAGACCCACCCGCTGCCACGGTTCTGCCCCAGGCTGAACAGTTCCGGGATTTCGGCCTCGTTGCCCTCCACGTCGGCATCCTCGACCCGGGTGACCCTGAAAATCTCGAAGTCCCGTGCCCGTGTGCGATCGGCGTGCAGCACCTGGCGCGTTTTGCGCTGATCGATCTCGATGACGTTGCATTCGCGTTCGAACAGATTGATGACCGGTGTAACAAAAAGCTCGAAATCGGTAACGGTGACATCGGCGAGCTCGGGTACCGGACGCTGGAACAGGAAGATGATCTCCATGCCGACATCGCATTTGCGCACCACGGGCTGCAGGCCGGCGACGCGCACAAAATGGAAGCGTTCGGGGATCATGAAATACTCGCGCAGCAGCCTATATCCCTCGAAGGTCGGGCGGGTGCGCGGCATCAGCGCCTCGTCGTCGCGGATGCCGATCATTTCGGGCTCGGGTAGTGTCGTAAGCGGATTGGTCTTGCCTTCCGCCCGCGCGCCGACGGCTGAGCTGGCGCCGAAGATCGCATCGAACAGCAACGGCGCTTTCGCGCGTCCGGCGAAATAGAGGTCGAGACGGTCAAGCGACAATTCGTTGAGCTTGCCTTTTCCCGTCCGGGCAAACGCAATGCGGAATGCCGCCTCGCCGCGCACGCCGCCGATCGGCGCGATTCCGGCGGCGGCCAGCGCGCTGCGATCCTGGAAATAGCTGACCGAGGTGATCGCGATCGGCCACAACGTCACCTCCTGCGCCGTGGTGAAGGTGGAGCGCGTCGAAAGCCCTGGATGCAGGCCGGAGACCAGTCGCGTGCCGCGCGCGACGGCGTGGCCGGCGATCATCGAGTGCACCTGCTGGCCGGGTTTCAGCGCAGCCATCGCCGTCGCCGGCGCCGGCGTCACCAGATCCGGATAAAGCACATCCAGCACGGCGCGCGAAAAGCGCGAGCGCTCCGCGTCGACCTTCAGCCGCGTGCGCGCGGCAAGAAAGGCCACGCCGTCGAGCAGCCGTTCGACATAAGGGTCGGGGCAAGGGACCGTGTCGAGGGAAAGATTGCGGGCGACCGCCGGATGCATGTCGGCGAATTCCGCGGCCAGCGCGCGGATATGGGTAAGTTCCTCTTCGTAATACTCTACGAAGACCCGATCCATCTCAGGTCTCCCGCAATTCGGTTCGCGCCAGGCCGTTGTCGAGATTGATCGTGGTGCGAAGCCGCATGCGTTCCGGCGTCGGCGTCATGATCAGTACGGCGTCTATCTCGATTTTGAGGCCGACGTTTTTGTCGCCGAGCGTGACATTGACAGTCGTGGCGCTTTCCTTGAGGCGCGGCTCGAAGGTGGCGAGCACCGCACGGATCTCGCGGGCCAAGGTATCGCGGTCGAAATCCCGCGACGAGCGGCCCGAAAAGGACGGCACGCCATAATTGACGACGCTGCGCCGCACTTCCGGAAAGTCGGCGAGCGGCGGCAACTCGTCCAAGGGCTGTTCATGTTCGGCGTCGGTGAGCATCGGCACGGACTCGAAACGCTCTGTGTTGAACAATGCCTCTATGTCGCGCCGGACGGCTTCCCTCAGCACCCGCGCCGACACGACCACGCCACGGCTTTCGATCTCGGCGCGATGCTCAGTCTGGAAGACCAGCCTGTGCAGTCGCCGTTTCTGCTCGGGCGTCAGTTCGGCGTCGGCATCGATGGCACGCGCGCTGCCGGCAAGAAGTGCCTCGACGCGCTCGGCGCCGAGTTCTTCTTCCAGCAGGCGGCGCAGCCCATCGATCTCCGACGTCAGCCCGGGCAGATCGTTGACGAGGCGGTCCCAGAGGGAGGGTTGGACCGCTTCGCGCTTTGCCTGGGAGCTGCCGGCAAGCTGCGCTTTTGCGCCAGGCCGCTTGGCCTCACTTGCCGACATAGACGTCCATTTCGATCTCGTCGTCCTTGTTGTAGACGAACTTGATCTTCTTGTAGGCGAAGCTGACTTCTTCCTGGATCAGGTCCGCCTCGTCGGCGGCTTGCCGCATATCGTATTCCATGACCGATGCGTCGGTGAGCGTCACGACCAGATAGTCGCTGGTCTCGCCGTCAATGGTGCGACGTGCCGAAAACACCACTTCGTCAAGCGCCTTGTTTTCGAACAACGCTTTCTTCAGGTAGGGCGACGACTTGTCGTAGTGCTTGGAAAATTTGATCATTCCCATCGACACACGACCGCGCCGCGACAGCGAATTGGGGTCGTAGGGCGCGATCATCTTGTAATCGACGCCATGCACCTCGATTTCGTCTTCATGGCCGTCGCGCTTGCTCGGGCCTTTGATATCCGGAACTTTCAAGAAGCCGTCGATCTTCATCGAAGGCGCATCGGTTCTGTCTGGCATTGTCCTTCTCCACCGCTTTCAAACGAAACAAGATGACTTTGCTTTTCATTTCAGCCCTTGACTGACGGCAATTCCGACACCAGCCGAAGCGAGGCGTTGATGCCTTCCAGCTGGTAATGCGGACGCAGATAGAAACGGGCATTGTAGTAACCGGGCCGGCCTTCGACGCTGTCGACCTGGACTTCGGCCGCGGCAAGCGGGCGCTTGGCGCGCGCCTTGTCGTCGGCAAAGGCCGGATTGGCCAGCACGTACCGGTTGATCCATTCGGTCAACCAGATCTCCATGTCAGTGCGTTCCTTGAACGAACCGATCTTGTCGCGCGCGATCGCCTTCAGGTAATGCGCGAAGCGCGACACAGGGAACAGGTAGGGCAGGTTCGCCGAGAGCCGTTCATTGGCCTGCGCGTCGGGATCGACCAGCCGCCCGGCGCGCGTCTCGTCATCCTGCAGCGAATGCGCGCCGATGAAGGCCGCCAGGTCGGTGTTCTTGCGATGCAGGATCGGCATCAGGCCGAGCTTGGCCAGCTCCGCCTCGCGCCGATCGTCGATGGCGACCTCGGTGGGGCACTTCATTGCGATCGACCCGTCGTCGGTCGGGAAGGCATGGACCGGTAGATTAAGCACCGTGCCACCGTTCTCGACGCCGCGGATCTGGGTTCCCCAGCCATAGAGCTTGTGGCTGCGGTTGATGTTCACGCCCATCGGGAAAGCGGCGTTCATCCAGACATATTTGTTGTGGTCGCCTCCCACCTCTTCCTCGAAGGTGAAGCCCTTCACCGGAACGGTTTCCGACCCGTATGGCAGGCGTGCGAGAACACGCGGCATGGTAAGCCCGATGTAGCGGGCGTCCTCGCTTTCGCGCAGCGACTGCCACGAGGCATAAGCCGGGTTGTTCACGATCATCTGCAGGTCTTGTGGGTTCGGCAGTTCCTGCCAGCTATCCATGCGGAACAGCCGCGGCGACGCGGCCGCGATGAATGGTGTGTGCGCCGAAGCGCAGACGCCCGAAATGTTGCGCAGCAGGCCGACGTCGCGCGGATGGTTCGAGAATTCATAGGCGCCGACGATGCAGCCGACCGGCTCGCCGCCCAGCATAGAATACTCGTCCGTGTACACCTTCTTGAAGATCGGGCTCTGGTCCCACATCTGGCCTTCATAGTCTTCGAGGGTGTCGGCCAGCTGCTCCTTGGAGATGTTCATCACCCGGATCTTGAGCTTGGTATCCGTCTCGGTGTTGTTGATCAGATACCACAGGCCGCGCCAGGTGCCTTCCATCTCGCGGACTTCGGGGGCGTGCAGGATCTCGTTAACCTGCGTCGTCAGCATCTTGTCGATGCCGGCGATCAGCGACTTGATCGACTTGATCGCGTTGGACGAGATTGTCGTGGTCTCGGAGCGAGATTGTGCTGCAAGCGCCAGGTTGCGCACCAGTTGCTGCAGCTTTTCGCTGTCGTCCTTCTTGACCTTGAAATCCTTTTCAAGGAGTCCGCTGAATTCACCGAGATCGATGGCTTGAGCCTCGGCGGGGGCGGGCGCGGTCTTTTGCTGTTCAGCCATGACTTACTCCTCGCCCTTGCCGTCATCCATCGCCTGGCCGGCGATCTTGCTCAGCAGCGGCTCGTTGTTCAGAAGCTGCGCGATGCGCTTTTCGGCATCGACGCGGCCGTCCATGAAGCCCAGCAGCTCCTCGAGCTGGCGGCGCATCTTCAGGATTTCGGCCAGCTGCGGGACCTGCTCGGCAACTTTGTCCGGCGCGAAATCGCCCATTTTCGAGAAGGTGAGATCGACCGCGAGTTCTTCGTCCCGCTCCTGGCCCTCGGCTTGCGGCAACGTGTTTTTCACCCGAGCCTTTACGCGTGGCCCCATCGCCTCCATGAATTTGGGGAAGCGGTTGGCGTCGGTTTCAACGAAGTTACGGTCAAGGACCGACTTCGAGGCTTCCTTGGTCTGTGAATCGCCCGAAAGGTCGGCCATCACGGCCATGACAAACGGCAGTTCGATCGTCGTCGGGCTGCCATAGGTCTCGACGTCATAGGCGATCTGCACGCGCGGGGCGCGGTTTCTTTCGATGACCTTCGCTTTGCTCTCTGCTGGCATGCTTGTTACCTTTCATCCTTCTGGACCGGCTTCTTGGGATCGGGGACCCCGGCAAGCAGCCGGAATTCCTTCAGCCCTGACGGGGCGAGATCTTCCATCAGTTCCACGAAATCCATGTGCACCATCCGGCGCACGCGGCGTGCCAGATGCGGGATCGGACTTGAGGGTTCGGTGCGGTCGTAGAAGGCGACCACCAGATCGAGGCATTTGACGACCTCGTCGCGCGAGTTGATCCGGTCAGGCAGGCCGTCGCTCGCTTCCGAATGGCTCGCCATACTTGCCATCGTCTCGCCTCCATGACCGTTCCGGACGGGCGTCGCTGCCGGTTCCGCCGCCTGCGGGGCAGGCTTTGCCGCATCGTTGGCAGCGGCGCCGGCACTGGAATTCCGTTCCAGCGTCGTCAGCAAGCGCTGCAGGAATTTCTTCAATTCCGGCACGGCGGCGCCATTGCCGTCGATGCGGGCATTGAGCGCGGTATCCAACGTCTCCAGCGCTGAAATCGAGGTGCGCGCATCCGTCAACAGCGTCGTCATCGCGTCCGCCGCCTGATCGACCTGCGCGGTGCATCCTGCACGCACCCGGTTTAGCAACTGGCTGTGGGCGCTCGTCAGCGCAGCCTTCTCTGCAGTGCCGAGGCCGGAGGCCGCTTCCTGGAGCATGACACGCTCATCGAGCGCTGCCTGTTCCAAGTCACGTCCGCTGATCGGCCCGATGGGGCGCGGTGAGAAGAAGACGGTCTGCCTGAGGTTCGCCAGCAAGCCTTCCTGGCCGTTCTGCAGATCGAGCAGCGCATTGATGCGGCGCAAGGCGGCTTCACGCGGCGCGCCCGTCCGCAGTGACGGGTGCATGGTGTCCCAGTATTGCTCGAAGGTCTGCGCAATCAGCGTCAGCCCCTGGGTGAGGCCGGCCAGCCCGTCTTCATTGGCAAGCGCGCGGGTGACGATGACCAACAACCGCAGGTCCCGGCCCCGCAGCCGCAATTCCTCCGCCTTTTCCAAAACCGCGGGCCAGTCGACAGGAATGGTGGATTGCGAAGTCTTGTTGCCGCCGTCGTGGATAACCTTGAGCTGGGCCTCCGTCAGCCGCTCCAACTCGTGAAAAGCCGGGTCATTGCGCAAATCCTCTCCCGACGGATTCGCACCGTCCAGAGGATTCTGCCAGAGTGCGAGATCAATCACACTTACCCCCAGCAACCGGCTATGTGACGTTACGTTATCACTGGCCCAATGCCGCGACAATTGAGCACATGCTCAAAAACCAACAGCAGCTAAACGCCTCAGTTATCTTTTGGCGAAATCCATTGCGCGATTGGCGGACCGGGTATGTGAAATGGCTCGCATAGTTCGGACCGCATTCCGGGTTTGTTGCATGAGTTTGCAAGGCTTGTGTAACCGCGAGCTGTCGTTCGAGCGGGGTCCGGAGGCCCTTCCCGTCATGCGGCTTTGTCAGGCAGCCGCTTATGTGGCAGGGTACGGTCAGCAGATTTCGGGGGCAGGTTCGCATGGAACAGCGCCGGTTGTCGCAGAGCTTCAAGCGTAAGGAACTCGTTGCAAAGCTCAATCCCACGGGCGTGCGCGCCTTCAAGGCCGCTGCCGACACCGCCAAGCTGCGCGGCAACCCCTATGTTGAGCTCGTCCATTTCATTCAGCAGTTGGTTCTGTCCGAACGCTCGGACGTGCAGATGATCCTCGCCGACGCCGGCATCGATGCCAGCCGGCTGACGGCGGACATGACCCGCGCCATCGACAAGCTGCCCTACGGCGCCACTTCAGTTGAGGAATTCTCGGACCACATCTTCCACGCCATCCAGGAAGGCTGGAACCTGGCCACCTTGGAGTTCGGTGTCGAGGAAGTGCGCAGCGCTCATATTCTTCTCGCCTGCCTGAAGACGCCGGTGCTGGAAGGCCTTGTTGCGAAGATCAGCGCCGAATTCGACAAGATCGATGCGGACGGGGTCATTTCCCGCTTCGCCAATGTCACCGAAGGGTCGCTCGAGCAAGGCTCGCCCTCCGCCGCGGCTGCCGCCGAGACACCGATAAAACGCGGCCCTGGCGGGGATTCGGCGCTGGCCAGATACGCCACCGACCTCACCCAGCGCGCCCGCGATGGCAAGATCGATCCGGTCGTCGGTCGCGATCCGGAGATCCGCCAGATCGTCGACATCCTAATGCGGCGCCGGCAGAACAATCCGATCCTGACCGGCGAGGCCGGTGTCGGCAAGACGGCGGCGGTCGAGGGCTTTGCATTGCGCATCGCTCAGGGTGACGTGCCGCCGACGCTCCAGAACGTCAGTGTGCGCATGCTCGATGTCGGGTTGATGCAGGCGGGGGCCAGCGTCAAGGGCGAGTTCGAGAAGCGACTGAAGGCGGTCATCGACGAGGTCCAGGCTTCGGAGGTGCCGATCATCCTGTTCATCGACGAGGCGCATACGCTGATCGGCGCAGGCGGTGCGGCGGGCACTGGCGATGCCGCCAATCTGCTCAAGCCGGCGTTGGCGCGTGGCGAACTGCGCACCATCGCCGCCACCACCTGGGCCGAATACAAGCAGCACATCGAGAAGGATCCGGCGCTGACCCGCCGTTTCCAGGTGGTCAAGATCGACGAGCCGTCGGAGGCGGTAGCCGTGCTGATGCTGCGCGGTGTCGCCGGCGTGCTGGAACAGCACCACAA
This sequence comes from Mesorhizobium sp. YL-MeA3-2017, assembly GCF_030814575.1. Classification (NCBI taxonomy): domain Bacteria; kingdom Pseudomonadati; phylum Pseudomonadota; class Alphaproteobacteria; order Hyphomicrobiales; family Phyllobacteriaceae; genus Mesorhizobium; species Mesorhizobium sp. YL-MeA3-2017. The sequence continues at coordinate 3,998,917 of NZ_JAUSVH010000001.1, forward strand.
GGTGCAGATACTGGACGAAGCGATCGAGGCCGCGGTTTCCCTTTCGCACCGCTACATCCCGGCCAGGCAACTGCCGGACAAGGCAGTCAGCCTCCTCGACACCGCCTGCGCCCGCGTCGCGGTTTCGCAACATGCCACGCCGGCGGAGGTCGAGGACATATTGCGCCGCCGCCAGGCGTTGGAAGTCGAGCAAGGCATCATCGGCCGCGAGGCGGCGATCGGCATCGACGTAGCCGACCGGCAGGTCCGCGTGGAAGCCGGGTTGGCGGAAACCGAGACCACGCTTGCGGCAGCGCAAGCACGCTGGGATCGGGAAAAGGCGCTTGTGACCGAGATTCTCGACCTGCGCGCCAAACTGCGTGGCGAGGGCATGCCGCTCGACGCGGTGGAGGGCGAGGAAGCCGTTGCCGGTGAAGGGACAGGCGTAGCGGCAGGTAACGAAGCGTCCGAGACGAAGACGCCCGAAACCAAGGCGCCTGAAGCCAAAACGGCAGAAACTAAGGTCCCCAAGACCAAGGTCGCGAAGGTTAAAGCGGCCAAGGCGGAGGCAGCCGCTACCGGAGATGTCGCGCTGGCGCAAGATTCCGCGGCGGACTTGTCGCGGTTGCGCGAATTGATGGCCGAACTTGCCGAGGCGCAGGGCGAGACGCCGCTGATCCTGCCCTCGGTCGACCGCAACGCGGTCGCGGCCGTGGTGCAGGACTGGACAGGCATCCCGACCGGAAGGATGCTCTCCAGCCAGACCGAGAAGGCGCTGAAACTCGCCGCCACGCTGTCAGAGCGCGTCGTCGGTCAGGACCACGCGATGGAGATGATCGCCAAACGCGTGCAGACCAGTCGCGCCGGCTTGGGCGCGCCGGAGAAGCCGGTCGGCGTGTTCCTGCTTTGCGGGCCTTCGGGTGTCGGTAAGACCGAGACCGCGCTGGCGTTGGCCGAGACGCTTTACGGCGGCGAGCAGAACCTGATCTCGATCAACATGTCCGAATTCCAGGAGGCGCATACCGTCTCGACGCTGAAAGGCGCACCGCCCGGCTATGTCGGTTACGGCAAGGGCGGCATTCTGACGGAGGCCGTACGGCGCAAACCCTATTCGGTGATCCTGCTCGACGAGGTCGAGAAGGCGCATCCAGACGTACATGAGATCTTTTTCCAGGTCTTCGACAAAGGCATGATGGACGACAGCGAAGGCCGTCGGATCGATTTCAAGAACACGCTGATCCTGCTCACCTCGAATGTCGGCTCGGAGGTCATCATGGATCGGACGAGGAACGGCGCCGTGCGCACCGGCATCGACGACCTGGACATCGCCTTGCGCCCACCACTGCTGAAAGTGTTTCCCGCCGCCTTCCTCGGCCGTGTGGTGACCATTCCCTACTATCCGCTCTCGGATGCGATGATCGAGGCGATCACCAGGCATCAATTCGGCAAGATCGCGCGCCGTCTCAAGGCAACCAACGATGCCGAGCTGGTGATCGGCGACGGCGTCATGGATCTTATCAAGGCGCGTTGCACCGAGATCGAATCCGGCGGGCGCATGATCGACGCCATCCTCACCAACACGCTGTTGCCGGAGTTGAGCCGCGGCGTGCTCAATCGCTCGCTCGAGGGCGAGAAGATGACAAAAGTCATCGTCGGTGCCTCGGCGAAGGGATTTACCTACTCTTTCGAATAGAGTTCTCCTGGAATTTGCCGCTCGGCCTCGCCAACGGCCTGCCGCCAAGTACGATCACCGGTTGGTCCGCTGCGTAGGTTGGATGCTGACGATGGGACGCCGACGATAGTTTTGAAAGCATTGCCGACCTCCCTGTCAGGTTTGGACGTGCATCTCGACGAGCGATAGTAGCCGATAAAGTCATTCGCTGCGTTGCAAAAAACTATTTGGTAAAATCAAAAGTGCGGTTGTCTGTTGGCTGTCAGGTCAGTAGCATTTGAGAGCAATTTTTGTTAGTAAGTTCAATGCGTTGGTGTAATTCAAAGCAATCGGGTGGGAGTAGGAGGAGGGCGGTGAAAAGTGTGACTTCGACGGCGATCTTCGCCGCCATTCCACTGCCTTTCTCGACGACCACTCCGCTGAGTGGGTTGAAATGACATGTGCTCGCTTGGGACTAACTCCGAGCTTGGAGTGAGCAGTCTAGCGTTTATACGAGAGCCCACTCGGCCATCCGAGAAAACCGCAAGACCGCTTTGGCTGTCCTGGGTATGAGGTTTCAACTCCGAATATCGACCAGACGGAAACTCTAGCCGTAGAAGCGAAACTCAGCTCTCCGATGTTGGGGGCAGAGTCGAGATATCGAAGGAAAAACAGCGGGTCAACTACAGAACCAAAAACAGCCACAAAATTGCAATCGATTTGGCTCGCTCATCGATGCGATGATGTTCAAAAGAGATCTTCGAAACATCAATTCGAGGACGCTCCCATGAATATTATTTCCTGGATTCGACCAGACGTGCGTTTCGGCTTTCTGCGGGCGAGCAGATTTCGGGCTTCGGTTCTTGCTGTGGTGAGCCTGATGTTGCTGGGAGTAGATTTCCCAATGACGCACGCGAATGCACAATCAGCTCGCGAATTCTCACGAACAGGTCGTCTTACGATCTCGCTCATGTTGAAGGGCTCGGGCCGCCATGTTCTTCCGAACAAGGTCGAATGGTCTCGGCTGGATGTGGAGCGCAAACTGAACGTGACCTTCGCCATGGAACTATCGGCGATCAACACGGCCCCGGTGGTGGAAGTCGGGGGCACGTCCAACAACCATATCCGCGCGCCGAAAGGCATTCAGACGATTGCCGAAGCCATGGAGGCCTGTGGAGAAGACGAGGCTTGCCAGGCAAAGGCCATGCTCGCTATCGGCCTTCAACTGAAGGGTGATCCAGCTTCGCTCGGTGCCCTGAAACTCGATGAAACCCGATTTGCAAACTGGACCGCAAAGCAGGGCGAGGACTGCGCAGCCGGAACGATTTCAGTTTCCGATGAAGGGGCTGGCGTTAACATTGCACCGCCTTCGCCTGCCGCACCGTATCGCTTCCATCGCGCTGGAAAATTGTCGTTGCCAGCAGACGCTGCCATCATGGAACAGGTTTGCAGGGCGATTGTGACCGTCGATCGTCAGTCCGGTCTTGCGAGCTTGAGAATCCCCGCCGGAGCCATACCTGTTGCCGTACGATTGAGCGGGCAAGCCTTCACGAATGAGACCTCGGTTCCGTTCCGAGAGGGGCAAAAGGAACTCGAACTCCGCGACCAGAAAATCGAACCCGGCAAAAAATCGTGGCAGGGCGCAGGCCGCATCGCAAATGCCGGAAGCGTTTCTCACAATTCGGGTTCGACGACTGCGCCTGTCTCCGCAGCTGTCACGTGGCAATTCGTTCAGGATTGACTTCGAAGGGGGGCGTTCCGGAAGAGGTTGCCGCTGCCCGACGTCTATTCCTGACTTCGGAGGGCGTGCCGTCAAATCGCTTCCTGAACAGCCTGTTGAAGGCGGATAGATCTTCGAAGCCAGCATCGAAGGCGATGTCGCTGATGCGTAGATGCGCCAACCGTGGGTCGCTGAGCATCCGATGTGTCAGCGAAAGCCGTTGGTCGGTCACGAACTCCGACAAGCTGACGGCTTCATGCTCAAAGAGCCTGTGCAGATGGCGTGGGCTGAGCTTGTGTCGGACGGCAAGCGCGGCAATCGACATGTCGAACCGTCCGGTATTTTCCACGATATCGGCCTTGACGGTCAGCAATCTTGCGGCTCTTGCACCGCGCTGCTCGGCAATTTCGGACGCATCTTGGCCGGCGCCAATCGCCAGGGCCGCCAGGTCCACAATATGTGTGGTCACGATGTGGCGCAGCACCGGATCGTCAATCAGCTCGGATGTGCGGAACATCTTCACATAGTCGACAAGGAGCCTCAGTGCAGCGGTATCGGCAGGAAGCCGCCGTCCTAGAGCCGAGCCCAAATTGGGCACCAGGGGCGCCAGCAACTCCCTGGCGACGCGCAGCACCGTAAACGCGCCGCCCTGCGGCAAGGACCATGATCCCGGATCGACGGTCGAGCTCACGACCGTTTCGCCCGGGCCGACTTGCGTCTCCTTCCCGAATTGATCGATGAGCCCCGACCCGGAAAGCACAATGGGCAGGCCGATGCTGTCGGTGCTTTGGGCGATCAAGGGTGGTGTCGATTGATACCGCGCCGCTGACGAGACACCGCTTGCGACTGCGACCCCGTGCATCGACCGCAGCGTCAGATCTGCCTGGAACACCGATCCACCCAGTGGCTCGATCTCCACCTGATGGATGACGCGACCATAGACCTCGCGCCATGTGGCGAAACGATCCCGCTCCGGCAAGTCGTCGGTGCGCAACCGAACCGGCCCGGTATCGTCAGGTTTCACCATGCGAGCATTCTTCGGTTGACCGGAAGGTTTTGCGCGGAACGTCGCTCAGGCAAGAAACATCCCGATGTCACTCTGCGCAAGATTGCGTGTCCCTGTGGGCAAAGAAACCGGGTCCTTGCAGCGTTAGTAAGTCTTCATGAACACCCGCAACAAAGACCAGTCCCAAATGGCATCGATCGCTACGGCGTCCAAATCTTCGTCGGAAGGGGCTGCTCAACTGCTGGACGCGGCTCTGACCGAAGAACCCTCGCGCGTGCTGACCGAAGAACAGCGCGCAGCGCTTGCCGTCGATGTCGCTTGGCTGGCGTGGCGCAGCGAGTTTCGCCGGCGCATGATCAAGGAAGGCATGCTGAAACATCCCTGGCGCAGCGTGTTCGAGGCCGACATGATCTTCTCCATGGTGGCCATTCGCTGGCTGCAAGGCGACCCCATCACGCTGAAGGAACTGGCGACGCATTTCCAGCTGTTCACCACGGAGGCAACGGTGAGTCGCCATATCGACGACATGGAAGCCTCCGGCACCTTGTGCCGGCTGCCCGACGAGAACGACCGCCGCCGCTTGCTGCTGGTGCCGACCGAGCGGCTGGCAGAAATCGGCCGCACATTCCTGCAGGCCCGCGCGGACATAGCGCGCCAGCACGGCTTCGTCTTTGCTCCACCCGCCAAGGTCTGACACCGGCAGTTTAGCCGGCCAGCCACCGTGCAGGCGAGATAACCGAAAAATTGCAACTAATCGCGGCTGCACCCCGCGCCCTGTTTTCGCTAGGGAATTCGGACCTCTTCAAGAGGCTCACCGCCGCAAGGTTCAACCCGACCCCTGCTCGCGCTTGTGCGCGAGCGGATGAGCCGTGTTGCGCCTCGTGGAAAGCACAGCGCGGGGATTGCATTGATCGGACCAAACAAGATCGCCGGATATCTTCTGGCTTCAACGGCGCTGGCGGCAGCGAGTATGGGCATGTGCCTGCAGGCGTATGCCGAAACCATCACCTATTCGTCGGGAGAGGTCCGATCGGCCCCCATCGATACCAATGCGGGCAATGTCGTGCTCGATGCTTCCAACAGCACAATTGCTGTCCAGTCCGGCCCCATCACAGGTTCGAACGGAATCGAGAAAATCGGCTTCGGGCAACTGCTTCTATCGGGCATCAATACCTATACCGGGGAGACGCGCGTCCGCGGGTGGGGGCAGCTTCAGCTGGCAACGCCTCAGGCGCTGGGCTCCGGCAGCCTCTCTTTCGCCGATGGAGGAGGTATCCTGTTCCTCAAGGGCGGCGAACTTCATCTTCAGAGCCTGACGCAGGCCGACAATGCGGGCACTTCCATCGTCTCGGTGATGCCGAACGAGACATTGCATCTCATTGCCGATAGTGGCGGGTTCATGGGCCGCGTCGGCGCCGGTCACGACAGCTCGTTGAGATTCAGCGGCGGAGGTACCATCGAAATCGACGCCGCTGCGTTCGTCGGCGAAAACTCCCTCACGGCGATATACAACTCGACGCTCCGGCTTGGACGCAACAGCGGTTTTGGAACGTCGACGTCGCGTGGTCGGTTGTATCTCTATGACTCCGGGCGTTACGACCTGAATGGGAACGATGGCGTCACGGCGCTGGTCCTTGATGGGGCCGGAACAATCACCAACAGCGCGGCGGAAACGACGTCGCAAGTGGTGGTACGCAGCCGTGGAGATTTCACAGGTCATATCGAAGACAGCGCGGGCCGGGTCGAGTTGATCAAACAGGGCGTCGGCACGCTGACCCTGTCGGGCGCCAGCACCTATAGCGGCGGCACCGATTTCCGAGGGGGCGTCATCCGCATCGAGAACGCAAATGCGCTGGGCACCGGCACAGTAACCATGGCGGACGCCACGACGCTCGACTTCGCCTCTGGGATCGAACTGCGCAACACCGTCAATCTGACCGGCGTCGCGAAATTCCTGGTCGCGTCGGGATCGGCCGAACATGCGGGCATGATCGTCGAAGACGGCGGTGCGTTCGGCATTCACAAAACTGGCGCAGGGAAGCTCATCTTCAGCGACGTTGCCGCCTACACGGCAAGCACCGTCGTCAGCGCCGGCACACTATCGGTCAACGGCTCCATCGCCTCGTCCAGCCGTGTCACGGTCAACGCCGGCGCGACGCTCGCGGGTACCGGTTCCGTCAGCTCGACCTATCTCGATTCCGGGGCGACAATTTCGCCCGGCAATTCGATCGGCACACTCACCGTCGCCGGCGACCTTTCGCTTGCGCCCGGGTCGACCTATCTGGTCGAGATCGCCGGCAACGGCGCCAGCGACCGCATCGTGACGAGCGGACTGGCCTCTGTCGACGGCGCCAAGGTCGAAGTCACCGCGCTCGATCCCGAGACCAGCTACAAGAACGGCCAGACCTATACGATCCTGACCGCTGCCGGTGGTGTCACCGGCAAGTTCGATCCGACGGTTTTGTCGCATTCAGCCTTCCTCGATGCCACCGTCGTGGAAAAGCCGAATACGGCCGATCTGAAGATCGCCCTCAAGGGTTCAAATCCCGGTGGCAACCCAGGTGGGAGCCCTGGCGGTGATCCAGGTGGCGACCCCGGCGGCAATCCAGGTGGCGACCCGGGCGGCAGCCCTGGCGGTGATCCAGGTGGTAATCCTGGGGGCGATCCAGGTGGTAAGTTGGTGTTCGGCACTGTGGCCGACACCTTCAATCGCAAGCAGGCGGCAGGCGCGCTGGACAGCCTGGAGCAGAGCGGGCCGTCCTTGGCGCTCTACAACAAACTGCTTCCGCTGTCGGCCAATGAAGCCCGTTCCGCCTTCGATGGCCTGTCGGGTGAGGTGCATGCCTCGACGGTGACTGGGCTGATCGAAGACAGCCGCCTGATACGCGATGCGATCAACGATCGGCTCCGTTCGGCGTTCGAGACGGTTGGTGCCGCACCGCTGCCTTTGATGGGTTATGGCGAGGCGGCAGAGGGCAATGCCGCGCTGGAGGCAACGGCTTCGATCGCGCCAGCGGGTTCGGCGACGGCGTCTGCTAGTTCCGGTGAACGCTACGGCGCCTGGAGTTCGGCCTTCGGTTCATGGGGTTCGAGCGACAGCGACGGCAATGCCGCCAAACTGTCGCGCTCGACCGGCGGCTTCGTCACCGGCATCGACGGTCTCGTCACCGACGATTGGCGGCTGGGTTTCCTCGCCGGCTACAGCCATTCTTCGTTCAAAGTCGATGACAGACGGTCATCTGCCTCCAGCGACAACTACCATCTCGGCGCCTACGGCGGCACGCAATGGGGTGCGCTCTCCTTGCGCTCCGGCCTTGCTTATACGTGGAGCAATATCGACAGCGGCCGCCAGGTATCCTTGCCCGGTTTCACCGACAGCCTCTCCTCCAGCCATCGCGCCGGCACCACGCAGATCTTCGGCGAACTCGGCTATGGCATGAAGGCAGGCAACGTCGCCTTCGAGCCCTTCGCCAACCTTGCCTATGTCAATGTCCATACCAGCGGCTTCACCGAGAAGGGCGGTGCCGCGGCACTCGCCGTCCGTGGCGGCTCCAACGCCGTCACCTTCACCACCTTCGGCATTCGCGCCTCGACCGACTTCGACCTCGGCGCCGTCAAGACGACAGCACGCGGCATGTTCGGCTGGCGCCATGGTTTCGGCGATGTCACGCCGACGATCACGCAGGCCTTCGCCGGCTCAAGCGCCTTCACCATCGCCGGCGTGCCGATCGCCCGTGACAGCACCGCACTGGAGGCAGGTCTCGACGTCGCGCTGACACCGACAGCCACCCTCGGCATCTCATACCAGGGCCAGCTCGCCGCCAACGCTCGCGACCATGGCGTCAGAGCCGATTTGAATGTCAGTTTCTAGCGAGCCGATCGAGGGCGGGCTTCTTTCAGTTTGGCTACTTAATCGAAGCGCTCTTGCGAATGCCACGCAGGATATCAACACTCAACGGGTCTGGGAGATGAGGCCCACATAGGCTTGTCGCCGCTACAAATATTGTTCCTAGATTGAAACAATCTGGATTTGTTAGGAGGTAAATTAACCACGACGGTCATTGTTCGGCAGACGCCTTGGCCAATCTCCGGACTGCACAAGTTGACTACACGTCTGGGCAATCTGGCGGGCGACGGCTTGCGTCGCCGCGTCGTCGGCAAATTTGTGCGCGACAGTTAGTCTTGCCGTGCGGGAAATGATCGGCTGGACAATTGGCAGTCCGCGTACGCGTCCGGCAGACCATTCCGGCAGAAACGCCGAAGGTGCAAGAATGGAAAACCCGTGACCGTTTGCGACCTGGTCGAGGATGCTCCAGAGCGAATCGATTTCGAGTTCGATCTTGATCGTCACACCGAGACTGTGCGCCACTTCGCCTATGATGCTTGCCGGACTATGACTGCCAGTGGGAAGCAGTAGCGGCAGTTTCGCGATCTCGTCCAGCGTGATCGTGGCGGCCGGATGCTCGAAGTTTGTCGGCGTAACAAGATGCAGATCCTCCTGGGCCAGGATCGGTTCGGCACCCTCGGCATCGGACCTGGCGTAGGTGACCGCCATGTGCAGCCGGCCCATGCTCAGCCAATCACGCAGGTAGCCCGTCATTGCCTCCACGATACGAATCGTGACGCGGGGCAGGTTGCTGTGAACCGCCTCGAGGAGCGGATTGACGAGAATGCGGCTTGCGCCCGAGGGAACGCCGATGGCGACCGTTCCGGCTGGCATTCCCCTGTCCGCTTTTAGCTCGTCCTGCGCCAAAGCGAGCTGGCGCAGGATGATATTGGCGTGATCGAGCAGCTTCACGCCAGCCGACGTCAGCCTGACCCCCTTCGGTTCTCGAATGAAAAGGTCGACACCGAGATCCTCCTCGATGCGCCGAATGTGAAGGCTGAGCGCGCTCTGGGCCACATTCATCCTTAGCGCTGCTCGCGAGAAACTCGCCGCCTCCGCCACCCCGACAAAATACCGCAACTGGCGAATGTCCATCCCTAACCTCGCAGCAGCACTCAGTGCGCCGAGCAACCACATTTGCCATATCGATTCAAGATGGGCGCCTACGCGAAACGCTATTTGCGTCTGTAGATGCATCAATATTAGGTATCGCGAAACACGACGACAAGAACGTGAATTTACCCGAGCCAAGGCGCATGCGGGTGTTTTGGTGGGGTCGAGCCTTAACGCGCGCTCAGTTCGGGCGATAGCGACGCTGGTTGCAAGGCCAGCGGAACAAAATCAATAACCGTGGGAGGACTAAATGAAAGAAGCACTTATCAGTCTTGTTGCCGTCGGCACGCTCGCAACAGCTACGATTGCGAGCGCCGAGGAGGTTAAAATTGGTGTCGAACTGGGCTTCACGGGCCCGCTGGAATCGATCGTGCCTTCGATGGAGAAATCGGCACAGATGGCGGTTGTGGAGGCGAATAACTCGAAGACGTTTCTCGCCGGGACACCTGTCAAAATCGTCACTGGCGATTCAACCTGCATCGATAGCGCCGCGGCAATCGCGGCCGCTCAGCGGCTGATAACGTCGGAGCGCGTGGCCGCGATCGTTGGCCCGGACTGCTCGGGGGTGACGGGAGCCGTTCTGCAATCGGTTGCTCGTCCCAACGGCATCGTCATGATCTCGCCCGATGCCACTTCCCCCGCCCTGACCACCGCTCCGGACGACGGCTTGTTCTTCCGCACCGCGCCGTCCGATGCGCGGCAGGGCGAAGTCATGGCCAGCGTAATTCTCAAGCGCGGCGTCAAGTCGGTTGCACTGACCTACACCAACAACGACTACGGCAAGGGTCTCGCCGACAGCTTCAAGGCTGCTTATGAAAAAGCAGGTGGCAAGGTAACGATCACCGTGCCTCACGAGGACAGCAAGGCCGACTATTCGGCCGAGGTTGGCACGCTTGCATCCGCCGGAGGCGACATGCTGGTAGTCGCAGGCTATGTCGACAAGGGCGGCAAGGGTGTGATCCAGGGCGCTCTCGACGCGGGAGCCTTCGACAAATTCTATCTGCCCGATGGCATGTATGGCGATAGCCTTCTGAAGGCGATCGGCAAGCCGATGAACGGCTCCTTTGGGGATGTGCCGGGTATCGACAGCCCTGGTCATGCAAAGTTCCTGGAGATGACCAAGGCTGCGGGTTTCGACGGTACCTCGTCATATACCGGCGAGACTTATGATGCGATGGCACTCATTCTTCTTGCCATGCAGGCGGCAAAATCGCCGAAGTCTGCCGACTTCAAGGACAAGGTGATGTCGGTCGCGAACGGCCCCGGCGAGAAAATCTACCCCGGTGAAATCGCAAAAGGGCTGAAGCTTCTGTCCGAGGGAAAGCCAATCGACTACGAAGGCGCGACGGGCGTCAAGCTCGTCGAGCCTGGCGAATCCGCGGGAAGCTACCGCGTCTATTCGATCAAAGACGGCAAGCAAGTCACGGACTACTACGCGCAATAGGTGCTTAACCTGGTGTCGTTTGAACGGCCGCATGTCGGCCGTTCACCTGCCAATTGGCCCCGCTTGCCGCCTTGCCGGCGAGAAGCGAGGGACCGGAAGGAAAGTAGTCCGCATGATTATCGTCGAAGACTTGCACAAAAACTTTGGCGGGTTCCAAGCCGTGCGTGGGGCCTCGCTGGAGATCGCCAAAGGCTCGATCACCGGTCTGATCGGGCCGAATGGCGCGGGCAAGACCACGCTTTTCAACGTTATCGCTGGAAGGCTGCCTCCGTCCTCCGGCCGCGTCTTCATGGACGGTGAGGACATCACCGGGTTGTCGCCTCACGAGCTCTTCCACAGCGGTTTGCTGCGGACCTTTCAGATCGCGCATGAGTTCGGCGCGATGACAGTGCGCGAAAACCTGATGATGGTCCCGAGCAACCAGAAGGGCGAGACACTGTGGAACACCTGGTTCCGCCGACGCGAGATCGCCAAAGAGGAACGCGCGCTTGCGGAGAAGGCCGATGCGGTGCTCGACTTCCTGACTATCTCGCACCTGGCGCATCAAAAGGCCGCGAACATCTCGGGCGGGCAGAAAAAGCTGCTCGAACTCGGACGCACCATGATGGTCGACGCCAAGGTCGTCTTTCTCGACGAGGTCGGCGCAGGCGTCAATCGCAGTCTTCTGAACACCATCGCCGATGCGATCGTGCGGCTCAACAAGGAGCGCGGTTACACATTCTGCATCATCGAGCACGACATGGATTTTATCGCCCGGCTCTGCGACCCCGTCATCGTCATGGCCGAAGGTAAGGTGCTCGCCAAAGGATCTGCCGCGCACATCATGGAGAATGACGCAGTCATTGAGGCTTATCTCGGCCGGGGCCTGAAGAACAAGGTCAAAGCCCATGCTTGACGCGACCGTCCTTTCGAAGCCCGGCGAGGTAAAGCAGCGCTCGCTCGTTTCCGGAATGTTTTGGCGTCTGATGTCAATTTCTGACCGAACGAAGGCCATGACATCTGATAGCGGATCTTCGCAGTTGCGCGCTGATCAACACTCTACCCCCGGTCTCGGTCAACCGACGGGTGCGGCCGAGAGTGGAGGTGGTGCCAGTGCGCCATTCCTCGTTGGCTCTGCGATGACAGGCGGTTACGGCACAGTCGACATTCTCCAAGGCTGCAGCATTTCGGTGAATAAGGGCCAGGTGGCGGTGATCGTGGGACCGAACGGTGCCGGCAAGTCGACCGCCATGAAAGCTCTCTTCGGCATGCTCAAGCTTCGCGCCGGCCAGGTGAAGCTCAATGGCGAGGACATCTCCGGCCTGTCGCCACAGGATCGGGTTGCCAAGGGCATGGCTTTTGTTCCGCAGACGTCAAACATTTTTACGTCGATGACGGTCGAAGAGAACCTTGAAATGGGTGCCTTCCTGCGTCGCGATGCAATCCAGTCGACGATGGACCAGATCTACGAGCTGTTCCCGGCACTCAAGAACAAGCGTCACCAGCCGGCTGGAGAACTCTCAGGGGGACAGCGCCAGCAGGTTGCGGTTGGCCGCGCGTTGATGACACAACCCAAGGTGTTGATGCTCGATGAGCCGACGGCGGGCGTATCGCCTATCGTTATGGACGAACTCTTCGATCGCATCATCGAAGTGTCCCGTACGGGCATTTCTATTCTGATGGTAGAGCAAAACGCGCGCCAAGCGCTCAACATCGCCGACAAGGGTTATGTGCTCGTCCAGGGAGCCAATCGCTACACCGACACCGGAGAAGCGCTGCTCGCCGATCCGGATGTCCGCAAGACCTTCCTGGGGGGCTGAGCGACATGAATTTCCTCAACTCTCTGGTTGCGTTGTTAAATTTCGTAGTCATCCCGGCGACGTCCTACGGATCGCAACTGGCTCTGGGTGCGCTCGGTGTGACGCTGATCTACGGAATACTGCGCTTCTCGAATTTCGCGCATGGCGACACCATGGCTTTCGGGACTGCGATTACAGTCCTGATAACGTGGTGGCTTCAGTCGAAGGGAATTGGCTTAGGCCCACTGCCGACGGCACTGCTGGCACTTCCCTTTGGAATTCTCATCACGGCGACGCTTCTCCTGTTCACCGACCGCGCTGTCTATCGTTTCTACCGTGAGAAGAAGACCGCTCCGGTGGTGCTGGTCATCGTGTCCATGGGGGTCATGTTCATTATGAACGGGGTGACCCGCTTCATTATTGGCGTGCAGGACCGCAATTTCGCCGATGGGCAGCGATTTATCATCGACACGATCCAGTTCCGCGAGATGACCGGCCTCAAGGAGGGATTGGCGCTGCGCACGACCAGCGTGATTACCTTTGTCACGGCTGTCGTCGTGGTCGCGCTCCTGTTTTGGTTCTTGAACCGCACTCGTACCGGCAAGTCGATGCGTGCGTTCTCCGACAATGAAGACCTCGCCCTCCTGTCAGGCATCAATCCCGAACGCGTGGTGATGGTTACCTGGCTGATCGTCGCGGCACTCGCCACCGTTGCCGGCGTGCTCTACGGACTCGACAAGTCGTTTGCGCCCTTTACCTACTTCCAGCTTCTACTGCCGATATTTGCCTCTGCGGTCGTCGGAGGGCTCGGCAATCCGGTTGGTGCGATCGCCGGCGGTTTCGTCGTCGCGTTCTCCGAAGTCACGCTCACCTACGCATGGCGCAAGGTACTCGGCTACATGCTGCCGGCGGACCTGGCCCCGCACGGGCTCGTCCAGCTTCTGGCCACCGAATACAAGTTCGCGGTCTCCTTCGCGATCTTGGTGATTGTGCTTCTGCTTCGACCGACGGGGCTATTTAGGGGGAAATCGCTATGAGTTCGACGTTTCGTTCGACCCTCTTTTTCCTGGCTGTCGCCGCGCTCTACTTGCTTGCGGGTATTTTCCAGAGCTGGTCTTTGGCCATAACCATCCTCAACGATAGTCTGATCGTTGCAATCATGGCGCTCGGCGTGAACATGCAGTGGGGATATGCTGGCCTCTTCAACGTCGGCGTAGCAGGCTTTTTTGCTTTGGGCGGACTTGCGGTCATACTGGTCTCGAAGCCGTTTGATGCCGCCGCCTGGTCAGCAGGCACGCCTGCCATTCTGCTTGCGCTGGTTCTCGGGGCTGTCGGCATCTTCATCGCCACCCAAATCCGCAGCCGGATGGCCCGAGGCCCTAAGCGCATTGGTGCGATGATTGCAGTGTTGCTTGTCGGCTTGGTCGCGTTTCGCACCATCTTCGATCCGGCGGTAATTTCGGTCGAAGCGATCACGCCTGCATCTACCGGCAATATCGGCGGTATGGGTCTTCCGATCCCTATGTCCTGGCTCTTTGCAGGAGTGCTTGCGGCAGCCGCCGCTTTCGCAGTCGGAAAAATCGCATTGGGGCTACGCTCCGATTATCTCGCCATCGTGACGCTCGGCATCAGCCAGATCGTCATCGCGATCATGATGAATGAGGACTGGCTAGATCGCGGCGTGAAGAACGTCACCAATATTGGCCGATGGCCAGTGCCCGAAGAAGTCGCTTTGCAACAACAGCCGTGGTTCGCCTCACTCGCTCAATCGGTGGGCATGGATGTCCGCGCCGGTTCCACGGTCTTTGTCGGACTGTGTTTCGCGGGACTTTTCACGGCTGTGCTCATCATCGTACTTACGTTCGCCGAGCTTTCACTGAAGTCGCCCTGGGGTCGCATGATGCGGGCGATCCGGGACAATGAGGTCGCGGCTGAGGCGATGGGCAAAGACGTTAAGCGCCGACACTTGCAGGTTTTCATACTGGGCTCGGCGGTGATCGGCGTTGCGGGTGCGCTGTATGTGACGCTGCACGGGTTGCTTTCCCCCACGAGCTACAACGATCCCCTTCGTTACACCTTCCTGATCTGGGCCATGGTGATCCTGGGCGGTTCTGGGAACAACTGGGGTTCCGTGCTGGGAGCACTGATTGTCATGCTCGTTTGGGACGAGGCGGAAAGTCTTGGTCCCGCACTATTCAGAACCGCAACCGCGTTGCTGGATGATGGACCGCTGAAGCAGCATCTGCTCGACGCGGCGGTGCAGACGCGATTGCCGATCGTGGGCCTGGTACTTCTCCTGGTGATGCGATTCCGGCCAGCGGGGCTGGTGCCCGCGAAGGGCTAAACGCCAAAACCAGATCAACAATCCGATACCGCATTTAGACAACCCCGGTCCTGGAACAGCAGCAGGCGAGCGAAAGCCAAATGTCAGAGCAGCACGACAACAACATTGCGGGTGTCGCCGTCGACGGGGAAATCCTGTCACGTCTGTCACCGAACCGGATCGAGGCTATGAGCAGGGAGGCATCGGAGCTCTCGGCAGCAGTATCGAGAACGCCGCTTCCCCCTCATGCCGAACCTTCGTCCTTTCTGCGCGCAATGACGTTTTACGCTTCCAAGGTCGGTCAATGAAGACGCTCGCGGAACTTTCATACGCCATCAAGACACGCAGGATTTCTTCGGAAGAAGCCGTCGGCCGTGCACTCGGCGCCGCTGATAAATGGCAGCCTCGTTTGAATGCTTTCCGTGCGACTTACCCTGAGTCCGCGGCCCTGCTCGCCAGGCAGATCGACAATGCCAGCGAGGAGAAAGCGACAAAGCCTCTTTGCGGGGTGCCTCTCGCTCACAAAGACATGTTCGACTATCCGGGGCATCGTTCCTCTTATGGATCTCGCATACCACAAGAGGTCCCGGCCAAAACCGCGGCGACCGTAGTTGATCGCCTTGAAGCGGCGGGAACGGTTACGGTCGGGTTTCTCTCGATGGCCGAGTTCGCACTTGGTCCCACCGGACACAACACTCCCTTTCGACACTGCCGCAACGCGCGCGATCCCGAGCGGATCAGCGGAGGCTCATCGGCAGGATCTGGAGCCGCAGTGGGTGCCGGTATCGTGCCGGCGTCACTCGGATCTGACACCGGTGGTTCGGTGCGCATCCCGGCATCGGTCAATGGCATTACGGGGCTAAAGCCTACACAGGCACAGCTCAGCCGTGCCGGTGCGATGTTGCTTTCACCATCACTTGATTGCGTCGGGACACTAGCCCGCAGCGCCGAGGACTGCGGAATACTGATGGCGGCCGCTTCAGGTCGCGATCTCCGCGATCCCACTGCGCTTTCGGGCGCATTCGCGGGCAATGGTGTTTTTGATGGCCGCGCGGCCGACCCGGGCAAACTTCGGCTTGGTTTTCCGAAGGATGTCAGCGATGTAGATAGCGACGTGCTGATCGCGCTCACGGGCGCCACGCTCGATCTCGAACGAGCTGGCGTTGCGATCGACGATGTCGAACTTACCGATGTCAGTCATTTGCACAAGCTCGCAGACGTTATCCAGAAGGCCGAGTCCGCCGCCGTCCATCGCGGGCGCCTCTCGGAGCGCGGCGCTGACTATACGCCCCATATTCGCCGGAGGATCGAACCTGGCTACTTCGTGTCCGCCGCGACCTACATTGACGCTCTGTCGCAGCGGGAATTGTGGCTCCAGCGATTTGTCGAGGAGACGCTTGCGAAGGTCGATGCCTTGATTGTGCCGACTGTCGGGGTTGCCGTTCCGACTGTCGAGGAAACCGACGAGGAATTGCTGGGCGCAATGCCTGATCTCGTCGGCCGTATGACCCGATGGACCCGCTGGCTCAATTATCTCGGCGTGCCTGCTTTGACAGTGCCGTGTGGGCGCGACCGCAATGGAATGCCCGTTGGAATGCAGATCGTCGGCCGTCCGTTCTCGGAGGCTCGTCTCATCGAAATCGGCATGCTGTTCCAGACCCTCACGGACTGGCACCTCGATGTACCCGACCTCTTCTCGGATCCGCCACGGACGAGCACACGACAGGATCAGATCGAAAATAGGCAACACGCATGATAGTCAAGGACGTTATCTTCGCGCCAGGCATGGGCGCATTCTTCTACGATGACCAGGCCGCCATCCGCGCGGGTCGTGACACAGACGGCTTCGTCTACCTTGG
Source organism: Mesorhizobium sp. YL-MeA3-2017 (assembly GCF_030814575.1). Lineage (NCBI taxonomy): Bacteria > Pseudomonadati > Pseudomonadota > Alphaproteobacteria > Hyphomicrobiales > Phyllobacteriaceae > Mesorhizobium > Mesorhizobium sp. YL-MeA3-2017. The sequence continues at coordinate 4,015,676 of NZ_JAUSVH010000001.1, forward strand.
CGCGCCGATCACCCCGGGGTTCGACACTGTCCGCAAGCCTGGCACCTCGCTTGGCATAGGGCTTGTACTCGGCCAGGGCACGACGGCTTGGGGCGACATGATGAGCGTTCAGTACGCCGGAGCAGGCGGGCGCGACCCGTTGTTCGATCCCGTCACCGCCCAACGATTGTGTGAAGAGGTTCTACTTCCGCGGCTGAACGGTTTGGACGTCACGGACTTTCGGGCTGCCTGCCGGGTCGTTTTGGCCGCTCTTCCCGGCGGAAAGCGCCTGCCACTTTCGATCGAATATGGCGCAAGCCAGGCGCTGTTGGCTGCTGCTGCAGCGGCGCGCAAGGTGACGATGGCCGAAGTCGTGGCGGCGGAATTCTCCTGTCCAGTCGTCGCGAGGCGGGTCCCGATTTACGCACAAAGCGGCGACGATCGGCGCAACAACGTCGACAAGATGATCCTGAAATCAGTCGATATTCTGCCGCATGGCCTTATCAATTCCCGCTCCAAGTTTGGCGAGCGGGGAGAAGTGTTCCTTGAATATGTGGACTGGGTCGCGCGACGCGTCGAGCGGCTCGGCCAACCTGCGTACAAGCCGGTACTCCATTTCGACGTCTACGGATGGGTGGGGCTCGGGCTCGGGCTCGATGTCGATCGGATCGCGGATTTCATGGCGCAAGCCGCGGAGCGCGCGGCGCCCTTCGATCTCCAAATTGAAAGCCCTGCCGACTTCGGCAGCCGCCAAGGTCAGATCGACGGCTTCATCATGATTATGGAAGCGCTTGCTCGAAAAGGATGTCGAGCGAAGATCGTCGCCGACGAATGGTGCAATACGCTCGATGACGTCAGAGCCTTCACTTCGGCCGGTGCCGCTCACCTCATCCAGATCAAGATGCCGGATGTGGGCAGTATCGCCGACAGCGCAGAGGCCGTGCTGCTTTGCAAGCGCCACGGCATCGGCGCCTATCTGGGAGGAAGCTGCGTCGAAACCGATCTTTCGGCCCGCATAGCAGTCCACATCGCAGTAGCGACCGGCGCCGACATGATCCTTGCCAAGCCAGGCATGGGTGTCGACGAGGCGATCTCGATCGTCGGCAACGAACAATCGCGCCTTCTCGCTGAACTGACACGGAAAGAGGCAGCTAACGTTAGAGGGCAGGATCACTGATGCAGGATGATCTCAAAGGCTTGACTGTCGTAGCGATCGAACAGGCGGTCGCGGCACCTTATGCGACATGTCGCCTCGCGGATGCCGGCGCACGGGTCATAAAGATCGAGCGGCCGGATGGCGGCGACTTTGCTCGCCACTACGATCGATTGGTCGAAGGGCAAAGCGCATACTTCATCTGGCTCAACAGGGGCAAGGAATCGGTCTGTCTTGACCTGAAGTCCCCGGCCGACGCGGCGCTGCTGAAGACGATGATCCTGTCGGCGGATGTCTTCATCCAGAACCTCAAGCCCGGTGCGCTCGATAAACTTGGTCTTCGTTCCGCTTCGCTCCGCGCCGAGAACCCCCGCTTGATTACCTGCGATATTACCGGATTTGGCACCGAAGGGCCACGCGCCGGCCTCAAGGCCTACGACCTTATCGTACAGGCAGAGAGCGGCCTATGCGCCATAACCGGAACCGTCGCGGGGCCGGCCCGCGTGGGGGTATCGGTTTGTGATATATCTGCCGGAATGACAGCCCATGCGGCAATCCTCCAGGCGCTGGTTGCCCGGAACCGTACCGGCAGGGGGCGTTCGATCCAGGTGTCGCTGTTCGATAGCATTGCCGACTGGATGAATGTTCCAATATTGCAGTACCTCTATGGCGGCCAGGTGAGCTCGCGGAGCGGTGTCGCTCATCCAAGCATCGCACCTTACGGAGCATTCGCCTGCAGCGACGGCTCCCAAGTCATCTTCTCCATTCAGAACGAGCGGGAATGGCGACTGCTGTGTGAGCAATTCCTGGAACTGCCGGACCTCGCGCGCGATCCCCGGTTCAGAGATAACAGCAGCAGGGTAGCCAATCGCCCTGAACTCGACCAACTGATTGCGGAGCGCTTCTCGCTGCTCGATGTTGATGTGGCCGTTCAGCGCCTTGAAGACACAGGCATTGCCTATGGCCGATTGAACGATCTTCACGAGGCGTCTGCCCATCCCCACCTGCGGTTTGTCGAGGTGGCTACGGAGACTGGCGAAATCCGCGTCATAGCGCCGGCTGCCATCGAGGACGCCATCGCGTTCCATGCCCGTCCGGTCCCGCCACTCGGCGAACATACGGCGGCGGTGCGACGCGAGTTCGCGACGGCGTTGAGCGCATGACAGGGAATGTGCAAGTGCGCCGCGCATGGCGGTCGCTGTTGTTCGTGCCGGGCAACCAGGCTCGCCTGCTTGCCGGCGCGGCAAAGAGAGGTGCCGATGCTGTCGTTGTCGATCTCGAAGACAGCGTTCCCGAAGCTCAAAAAAGCACAGCGCGCGATGGGTTCGCTGCCGCGCTCGCCCGGAACGAATGGCATGATTGCGACCTGCTCGTTCGAATAAACAACCTCCCGGATCGGTGTGAAGCAGATGTGATGGCGGCGATCCAGGCCGGTGCAAACGGTATCGTCGTTCCCAAGGCGGAAGATGCTGACAGCCTCAACCGTTTTTCCGATTTGCTCGGCAAAGCGGAAAAGGGGTGCGGCCGTGCCAGCGGTGCTACCGTTCTCGTACCCTTGGTTGAAACACCCGGCGGCCTGTTCCGCTTGCGGGAGATCGCCGCAGCAGCCCGCGTGGCGGCCATTGCATTCGGTGATGAGGATTTGGCGCTGGCACTTGGCTGTTCAGTCGAGTCCAGCACCCTGGCGACCTACAAGCATATGCTGATTGTTGCTGCGGCTGAAGCTGGTTGCCAGCCGCTTGGGCTCGGGGCCAGCATCACGCAGTTTGGCGATCTTCAAGTGTTCCGCGCTGGTGCGATGGCGGCACGGTCGTGGGGAATGACAGGTGCGTTTTGCATACATCCGGCCCAGGCCGCGGTCCTCAACGAAGTTTTTGCTCCAAGTGAGGAGGAAGTTGAGCACGCAAGAAACATAATACGCCATTTCGAAACTGGGAATCGGAACGGCCATGGCGCCGTAGCCTACAACGGCACCATGATCGACTGGCCCGTCGCTGCTCGCGCCTTTCGAATTCTGGAATTGGCAGGGTCTACACAAAGTCGCGCGCTTTGCGGAACAGGCAGATGATCGTCATTCGCGAAAACGACCTCCGCCAGAGTATCAGGGATGCCTTCCAACTGATCTCGTTTGCCCATCCAAGGGATTTCGTCCGTCATCTCGCCGCGGCATGGGAGCGTGAAGAAAGTCCACTCGCCAAGAGTGCGATGGGCCAAATCCTGGTCAATTCTCGAATGGCACTCCTAGGCCGGAGGCCCATTTGCCAGGATACGGGTGTTGCCAGCGTCTTCTTGCGCGTCGGCATGAATGTCCGCATCGATACAACCCGCGCGCTCGAAGACATCATCAACGACGGTGTACGGGCTGCCTATTGCGACGATGCAAATCCGTTGCGTTCTTCCATAGTCGATGATCCGCTCTTCGGCAGAAGCAACACGCACGACAACACGCCTGCAATTGTTCACGTGGAGCTGGTTCCCGGCGACACGGTTGAGGTTTTTGCCGTGGCGAAGGGGGCCGGCTCTGAGAACAAGACAAAGTTCGCCGTGCTGCTGCCGCGTGATGACGTTATTTCCTGGATAGTGGATCAAGTTTCGCACATGGGAGCTGGCTGGTGTCCGCCAGGCGTGCTCGGAATTGGCATAGGCGGCAACGTCGAACGCGCCATGCTCATGGCGAAAAAGGCGCTGCTCAGCCCACTTGACATGCATGAGCTCGTGGCAAGGGGAGCTGCGGATCGGCTCGATGAGATGCGCCTTGAAATATATAACCGCGTGAACGCTCTCGGTATCGGGGCTCAGGGTCTTGGTGGAAATACCACGGTACTGGACGTCAAAATCCTTACGCAGCCCACTCATGCTGCTTCCCTCCCCATCGCGCTGATTCCCAACTGCGCGGCGCACAGACATGTTCATTTTGTTCTGGACGGATCTGGACCCGCGGAGCTTGAAGCACCATGCGCGGATGACTGGCCGCAGGTCGTCCTCGACCAAACCGGGATTGTTTCTCGACAGGTCGACCTGGACACACTCTCCCGCGAAGACGTGCAGTCGTGGCGCGCAGGCCAAACCCTGCTGTTTTCAGGAAAGCTGCTGACTGCCCGTGATGCCGCCCACCACCGGATTACCAGACTTCTCAGTTCTGGAGACCCGCTTCCGGTTCCACTTGCAGGGCGGGTGATCTACTACGTCGGACCGGTGGACGCCGCAGGAGACGAGATCATAGGCCCGGCCGGGCCGACGACCGCAAACCGGATGGACCCGTTCATGGGTACGGTCCTCGGTGCGGGCGGGGCTTTCGCTACGATCGGCAAGGGAGAGCGTGGACCCGGTGCCATAGAGGCGATCCAGAAGAATGGCGCCGCCTCGTTGATCGCTGTCGGCGGTGCGGCCTACCTGATCTCGAAATCCATTCGTTCCGCAAGGGTCGTGGCATTCGAAGACCTGGGGATGGAGGCGATCCACGAATTCGAAGTAAAGGATATGCCGGTCATCGTCGCTGTCGATGCCAGCGGTCGATCCATCCATGATACGGGTCCGGCAAAGTGGCGCCGGTCGTAGGTTCGTTTCAAGACAGTCGTCGGAGCGTATCGCTGATTTGGCTGGTTCGCAGCGCCGACCTCTGGGCAAGCATAGAAAAATTGGGCCTCTGCTTGGCAGGTAATCTCCTCTGCGTGCAGGCTGAACAATTGTTGTACGAGCACACTGAGCACTCTGACGAAGCGACGATCGAGTAGCGTTGCCGAAAGATCGCCCGAAAACTGGATGTCTGTGACTTCAGCGTCTTTCCATGCAGCAGAGACTGTCAGCCTGACAGTCGAGAGACACCCTCGTATCACCCTCCTGCGTTCATCGTCCGGGCGAAGGTCTCGGCGATTGCCAGAACGGCGGCGTGGATCGGCCCCGCAGTGAGACCGGGCATCACTGAAGCATCGACGACAAAAAGATTGTCGAGCGCTTTGAGCAGCAGGTCCGCGTCGACGACGGCATCGGTATCCTTGCCCATCCTCAAGGTGCCGCAGGGATGATGATGGGTGATCACCGCCCGCGCTATAAAATTGTCGATCTCGGCTTCGTCGTTCAGGGACGTCGGCAGAAGTTCGTGCTCGCGCCATTCGGCGAGTTCGTCCCGATGGCCGATCTCTCTTGCCGCTTCTAGAGCCTGGCGAAACAATGCCCGATCCCGGTCAGTTTGCAGATACGCTGGGTCGATGATCAACCGGTCGCCGAGTTCCGGCCCACTGATGCGCAGGCTGCCGCGGCTGGTCGGATGGGTGATGCCGAACAGCAGTGAGTAGGCTGTGCCGGCGGCAGGCGCCTGGAAGCGTTCGGATACGATCGGCGCAACGCCGCAACCGACGACGATTTCGGGCTGCCCGCCGGCGGTGAAATTGCCGGCGCGCATATAGGCCATCGATTCGGAATGTTGCAGTCGCGATGGCGGGACAGGCTTGCGGGCGGCATAGAGATTTCCGGCGCCCAAAAGATGGTCCTGAAGGTTGCGACCGATTTCCGGCATGTCGATCAAGCAATCAACGCCGGCGGCCTGGAGTATGTCGTGCGGGCCGATGCCCGAGCGCATCAGCAAGGCCGGACTTTCCAGCGCCCCGGCGCACAGCACCACCTGATCCGCAGAGACTTCGAAAGGGCTACCCTGCCGCCCCACGACTTCGAGGCTACGCACCTGATTGCCGTCCAGGGTAAGCCGCCGCACCAGCGATCCCGTCAGGATGGTCAGGTTTTCGCGGCTTCGAACAGCCGGCGTGAGCCAGGCATCGGCCACGGTTACCCGCTTCCCGTCGTGAATGTTCAGCGAGTTCGGCGTGACGCCAATCATCTGTCCGCTGTTGTGGCCTTCAAGGCGCGGCAGGCCGAGTGAAGCGCCGGCTTCGATGAACGCGCGCGCGACCGAGCTTATCTCGTTCGTCGGCAAATGTACGGGCATCGGCCCGCCCTTGCCGTAAAGGCCGTTGCCTCCGCGAGGGTGATCTTCGACGGCTTGGAAGGCGGACAGCAGTCCGTCCCAACTCCACCGGCGATCGCCAGTCGCGTCGACCCATGTCTGAAAATCCGAAGGATGGCCACGCATATAGCCCATCGCGTGCAGGCAGCTCGAGCCGCCGACCAACCGCCCGCGCGCCCAATGATGTACCCGGCCCGCAGTCCCGGCTTGCGGCTCCGTGCGATAATCCCAATCATAGCTGCGGCCCTGAAGCGCCGGCCAAGCGGCAGGGTTCCAGATATCCGGGTCCTTCGCTTCTTCGCCGGCTTCGATCAGCAGGACACGACGGGCAGGCTCCTCACTCAAGCGCGCGGCCAACAACGCGCCGGCCGAGCCGCCACCGACGATGACGACATCGGCATACAGTTTGCGCTCAACAGCCGCGTTGGTCATTGCCACTCCCTATTGCGCGTGCTGGCTCCGATAGCCGGCATGTCCGGCATCGCCACGGCAAGCCCCCGGCGCGCCGATCTCTGTTGAGCGGATACGCAATCCGCGACGTCAGGAAGGATTTCGAGACTTCAGACGGCAGTGCCACCTTCCGGTAAAACTCAGCCCGCACTATCCATGGATATCTTTGCCGCCGCCTTTGCCTTCAGAAGGTGTTTCTTCGAAGCTTTGCGAGCGGCCTTCTCATCGCCGGCGGCGATGGATTCATATATCTCCCTCATCTCCGCCAGGCTGCTTTGTGCTCTGCCCTCAAGGGACATCGACCGTCCCCGGAAGAAGCTGATCCTGGCCACCAGGCCACGATGGACTTCCTCTAGGATGGGATTGCCGCAGTTCGCCAGTATGATCGAATAGAAGTCCGCGGCGGTCGCAACCTGCGCCAGGCTGTCATGGCTGGCTGCCGCCTCCTCGAATGCGGAAAGGGACTTCTCGAGTTCACGCAGCTGTTCCGCTGGAATTCGTGACGCGCATCGTCCCGCCGCCTCGACTTCCAAAAGCTCTCGAACCTCGTAGATGGCGGTTGCCTCTTCCCACGAAAGCGCTGGCACCGACGGCCCGCGATTGGGTACGATCTCAATCAGGCGTTCGGCCTCGAGACTCCGCAATGCCTCTCTTAGCGAGGGGCGGCTGATGCCGAGCTGCGCGCACAGCTGGCTTTCGACAAGGCGGCTTCCCGGCTGGAACAGACCGGACAGGATGGCGAGCCGCAACTTGTCGACGGTCTCCTGCTGAACCGTTCGTGGCGAAATCCGCAAATTCAGATCTGGCGGCATTGGTTACGACTCATCGGCTCCAGGTCACAGTCCGGCGCATCATATGCGACGCCATCAATATTGGACAGCAGGAGCGGTCAGATTGTCAATTCTCAAGATTGCAAGAATGTCAGACAATCTTGTTGACGGGTCTTTGCTAATATGATCCTCTTGCCTGAGACGGGCCGCAACAAAAAGGGTTATAAACATGGCGGCAGACACACCTTCCGACCAGCCAGGCTTGCGACGTATCGATACGGGTCGCATCGTTTTGAATGTACGCGAGACAGGCAGCGGCCCGTCGCTGCTGTTCTTCCATGGCATCACGTCCAACTCCGCCGTTTTCACGCCCCTGATGGCGCGGCTCTCGGATCGCTTCACGACCATGGCGGTTGACCAGAGGGGGCACGGCCTCAGCGACAAGCCGGAAAGCGGCTACGAGGCCAATGACTACGCGGACGATATCGCCAGCCTGATCCGCACGCTCGACCGGGGTCCTGCCATCCTCGTCGGTCATTCGCTCGGCGCGAGAAATTCCGTCACGGCCGCAGCGAGATATCCCGATCTGGTGCGGTCGGTCATCGCAATCGATTTCACGCCCTATATCGAGACCGAGGCACTGGATGCGTTGGAAGCCCGGGTGAACGCCGGAAACCAGCTTTTCAAAGATGTCGCTGCCGTCGAAGCTTATCTTGCCGGTCGCTACCCGAACGTCCCCGTCGAGGCGATCAAGATTAGGGCCAAAAGCGGCTATCATGCGGTCGATGGCGGATTGCGCCCATTGGCGTCGCCCCCGGCCATGGCTCAGACCGCCAAGGGCCTGCGGGCAGACCTGACTCCGGCCTATCGGGAAGTGAAAAAGCCTGTCCTTATCGTTCGTGGCGAACTCAGCAAGCTGGTGTCGGCGGCCGCGCTGGCGAAGACAAGTCGGCTGCGGCCCGATCTGCCGGTCGTCGTCGTCCCGGGCGCCGACCACTACGTCAATGAGGTGTCTCCCGAGATCACCCTGAAAGCCATCACCAATTTCATCGATGCCTGACGGCCGAATAAGCCGTCTTCTTGTACGCAGGATCAGGATAGAAAATGGCCAATGTAAACAAAACTCCGGGAAAGGCTCGTCGTGCCGAGGTCGCCGGCGGCGGCTTTGCCGGCCTGACGGCTGCCATCGCTCTGAGGCAGAACGGCTGGGATGTCAGGCTGCACGAAAAGAGCTCGGAACTCAGGGCCTTCGGCGCGGGCATCTATCTCTGGCACAATGGCCTTCGCGTACTCGAGGGACTGGGCGCCCTGGATGATGTTCTCCAGGGCTCGCACACACCGCCGACCTACGAAACCTGGATGCACAACAAGTCGGTTTCCAAGGAGACGTTCAACGGTCTTCCCTGGCGCATCATGACCCGGAGCCATTTGCATGATGCGTTGGTCAAGCGCGCCCGCGCCGTGGGTGTCGACATACGAGCCAACTCCGAAGCGGTCGCCGCCGATCCGCAAGGCCGCCTGACCCTTCAGACCGGCGAAGTTCTCGAAGCAGACCTGATCGTCGGCGCCGACGGCGTTGGCTCCAAGGTCCGGGACTCCATCGGCTTCAAGCAGGATCGATGGGTTTCGAAAGACGGTCTGATCCGACTGATTGTTCCTCGCAAGAAGAAGGAACTCGGTCATGGCGAATGGGACAACACCATCGACATGTGGAATTTCTGGCCGCGCGTCCAACGTATCCTCTACTCGCCCTGCAATGAGAACGAGCTCTATCTGGGCCTCATGGCTCCGGCCGCCGATCCGCGCGGATCAGCGGTCCCGATCGACCTCGAAGTCTGGGTTGAGATGTTCCCCTTCCTGGAGCCGTGCCTGATCGAGGCGGCGAAGCTGAAAACCGCCCGCTACGACAAATACGAGACCACCAAGCTGGACAGCTGGACAAGAGGCAAGGTCGCTCTTGTGGGAGACGCCGCGCATGCAATGTGCCCGGCTCTTGCCCAGGGCGCCGGTTGCGCGATGGTCAATGCCTTCAGCTTGTCGCAAGACCTGGAGACAGGCTCCTCCGTCGAAGACGCGCTCCTCGATTGGGAGAAACGCATTCGCCCGACCACCGATCGCTGCCAGGCCCTTTCAGGCGACTATGCGGCGAACCGCTCGCTCTCGAAGGGGAACATGTTCACGCCGGCAGCCCTGGAAGCAGCCCGCTACGACCCGCTGCGCCGCGTCTATTCGTGGCCGCAGTAGGACCTGACAGGCTGATCAACAAATGACTTGGCGCGGCGGAAACTGCGCTCTCCCCAGGAGATGGAAATGAACTATTCGGTAGAAGTTGAAAAACACTACGAGGTGCGGGGCTGGTATTCCACCGTCCACGAGATCCGGCATGACGGCGGAGAGCCGGGCGATGTTCTCGTCAAGGCCGTGGTGGGGGTTGTCATCCGCAATCCTTTTGCCGGCAAATTTGTTGCTCAGTTGTCCGATCTGACGGACCCGAGCCCCGTCATCGGCCATGCGCTCGGCGAACGAGCGGCCGCGTTGCTCGGCGGCCGCAAGGTCGAGAGCTATGGCAAGGGCGGTATCGCAGGCACGGCGGGTGAGCAGGAACACGTCGTGGCGTGCATCACCACAGTGTTCGGAAATCCCCTGCGCGAGCAGGTCGGCGGCGGCGAAGCCTGGATATCGTCGGTCAGCAAGGTCGGTTCCGCCGGCACGGCCATCGATATTCCGCTCGCCCACAAGGATGAGCTCTACATCCGCTCCCACTACGACGCCGTCACCTTTTCGGTGCCGGATGGTCCGCGCCCCGATGAGCTTCTGATCTGCGTCGCCGTCGCATCGGGTCCGCGCGTGCATCAGCGTGTCGGGGGCAAAACCGTCGCCGACCTCGAGACCGCCGTCTAGCTCGATCGATATTGCTTAAAGGACAATTTTTATGCCCCTGAACATCAAGGACCTCAAGATTACCTCGGCGGATTTCCAGCCACTCGGGAAATTGCGCGACGAGCATGCCGGCGACAAGGGCAACGTGTTGCCGAGGCTGACCGTCAGCGGCGTCCCGGCGGGCGCGAAAGAACTTGCGGTCATCTGCCACGATCCGGACGCCCCCTTGCCCAACGGTTTCACGCATTGGGTCGTCTACGGCATCGATCCGTCGACCACCGATCTTTCGAACGTGCAGGAAAAGTTCCGTGTGGCACCCAACGGCGCCGGCAACGCGTTCTACTACGGGCCGCAGCCGCCCGCTGGCCATGGCCCGCACCATTACTACTTCTGGGTCTATGCCCTGGACACGAAGGTCGAAGGGATGCCCAGCCGGGAGGAATTCCTCCAGAAATATGCCGGAAACATCATCGAGCAAAACCGGATCGTCGGCATCTACCAAAATTAATGAACGGCGCGGTCTCGGCGGTCAAAAACAAGAAGAAAGATCGAGACCGCCGCTTAATGGGAGAATTTGGATATGAAAGACAGCAGTCCCGCTCGCCGGAAGGTTTTCGAGGAACTGGTTACAGCGACGAAGATCCTGTTGAACGAAGGCATTCTGGACACGTTCGGGCACATCAGTGCCCGTGACCCAGAGGATCCTGAAAGTTTCTTCCTAGCTCAGAAACTTGCTCCGAGCCTGATAACGACAGCCGACATCCAGCGTTTCAATCTCGACGGCGAGACCTCGGACAATCGGCCGTCCTATCTGGAGCGCTATATCCACAGCGAGATCTACAAGGCGCGGCCGGACGTTCAGTGCGTGCTCCACAGCCATTCCCCGGCCGTCTTGCCCTATTGCTTCACGGATCAGCCGCTGCGTCCGGTGACCCATATGGGTGCATTTCTCGGCGAGAGAGTTCCGGTCTACGAAATTCGCGACAAGCAAGGTGACGCCACGGATCTTTTCGGGGGCAGCCCGAGCGTCTGCCGGGATATCGCCGAAAGCCTCAGCGACCGGCCCGTGGTCCTGATGGCGCGGCACGGCGTCGTCAATGTCGGCACTTCTGTCCGGCAGGTGGTGTTCCGGGCTTTCTATCTCGAGCAAGAGGCCGCGGCACAGACCGCCGGCCTGCGGATCGGCACGATCAAGTATCTGTCGCCGGGCGAGATCAAGGCAGCGGGAAACCTGGTCGGCGCCCAGATCGATCGAGGATGGGATCACTGGTCGGAGCGCCTCAGGCAAGCGGGCCTGGGCTAGCGTCCACGGGCTTTTGAGCACTACCTGGAAAAGCTTGGTCTCTGCCAAGGCTTCCAGCCCAACCTCAATAATTCTCTGACGCCATGGCGTCGGGCGAAGGCAATGAAACCATGCCGCACGCGGAAAGCTACGATTACGTTATCGTTGGGGCCGGATCGGCCGGTTGCGTGCTCGCCGACCGGTTGAGCACCGACCCGCGATGTTCGGTGTTGCTGCTCGAGGCCGGCGGCTGGGATCGCGACCCGATGATCCACATCCCGCTTGGATGGGGCAAGATCTTGACCGAGCGCCGCCATGACTGGATGTATTTCTGCGAACCGGAGGACAATGTCGGCGGACGCAGGGTTGAGTGCGCGCGCGGCAAGGTCATTGGCGGGTCGTCGTCGACCAACGCCATGGCCTATGTGCGTGGCAATAGAGGCGACTACGACCGATGGGCTTCTAGCGGGCTCAGCGACTGGTCATACGATAAAGTCCTGCCATATTTCCGGAAGCAGGAACGTTGGGAAGGTGGCGAGGACCGCTTTCGTGGTGGCTCAGGCCCGCTCAACACCCAGTTCTGCCGCTACAAGGACACGCTGATCGACGCCTTTGCGCAAGCCAGTGTGCAGGCAGGCTATGCCCAGACCGACGACTACAATGGCGAGCGGCAGGAAGGTTTCGGCCGCCTCCAGATGACCATCTCGAAAGGTCGACGCAGCTCGACTGCTTCCGCCTATCTGAGGCCGGCCATGAAGCGGCCGAATCTGACCGTGCTGACCGGAGCGATGGCGACGAAGATCGTCCTCGAAGGCACGCGTGCCGCCGGGGTGACGATCAATCATCAGGGCCGCGAACGGACGGTCGTCGCCCGCAGGGAAGTCCTGCTCTCGGGCGGCGTGATCAACACGCCGCAACTGTTGATGCTGTCTGGCATCGGGGCACCGGACGAGCTGGCGGCGCATGGTATCCAGACACGGGTCAATCTGCCGGCAGTCGGCAAGAACCTGCAGGATCACGTCTCGGTCATTCTGATGTACCGGCGCAAGACACCGGGTCCGTTCCTGCGCAACATGCGCGCGGACCGGATCGGGCTGGATTTCGCCAAGACCTATCTCACCGGCCAAGGCTTTTCGGCAGATGTGCCCGGCGGGGTCGTTGCATTCCTGAAAAGCGGTCCCGAGCGGCCGCTGCCGGACGTCCAACTGCTGTTCACGGCGGCTCCGCTCGCCGCTTGGCCGTATTTCAAGCCGTTCAAAGCGCCGTTCGCCGATGGTTTCGCGACGCGGATCGTGGCGACGCAGCCAGAGAGCCGGGGGACGGTGAAGCTGGCCTCGGCCGACCCTTCCGCCGCGCCGCTGATCCACCAGAACTTCCTCGCCTCGCCGAAGGACTGGCAATCGCTGCGCGCCGGCTTCCGGGTGGCAAGGGACCTTGCGGCCCAGCCCTCCATGCAGCCCTTCATCGAGGCGGAGTTCTTCCCCGGTCCCAAGTGCCAGAGCGACGACGAGATCGACGAGCACATCCGCAAGACCTCCATCACCGTGCATCATCCGGCCGGCACTTGCCGGATGGGCGCCGACGCAGCCTCGGTGGTCGACCCCGAACTGCGTCTTCGCGGCGTCAGCGGCCTTCGCGTGGTGGACGCCTCCGTCATGCCCGACCTGGTCTGCGGAAACATCAATGCGGCGGTCATCATGATTGCCGAGAAAGCCGCGGACCTCATCGCGGCATCAAAAGCAACAACGGAAAGCAGGGCAGCGTGATGATCCAGCGTATCGCCATCATCGGTCTGGGTACTATGGGACCAGGCATGGCCGCCCGGCTCGCCAGAGGCGACCTTCAGGTGACCGCCTATGATGTGGCCCCGGCAGCGATCGAGCGCGCACGCGCCATGCTGGGCACTGCGGAGGGCGTTCTCGACGCCCTGGGCATCGCGCCGCCGCCGGCAGGCGTTGGAACGGTTCGGTTCACCGACGATCTCGGCGAGGCAGTCTCAGGCGCCGACCTTATCATCGAAAACGTTCCCGAAAACATTGTGGTCAAGGCCGATGTCTATCGCGCCATCGACGGCCTGATCGCATCGGACACGATCGTTGCATCGGACACCTCGGGCATTCCGATCACCCAACTACAGGCGCATATCTCGCATCCAGAGCGCATGGTGGGGATGCATTGGTCGAACCCGCCGCACATCATCCCGATGATCGAGGTCATCGCCGGCGAGAAGACGGCGCCGCAGACCGTGGCGACGATCCGCGACCTGATCCGCTCGATCGGCCTGCTGCCGGTGGTGGTGAAGAAAGACGTTCCGGGCTTCGTCGAGAACCGCGTACTCTACGCGCTGTTGCGCGAGGCGGTCGACCTCGTCGAACGCGGCGTCATCGAACCGGAAGATCTCGACACCTGCGTCTCCTGGGGCATCGGCTACAAGATCGCCGTCGTCGGTCCGATGGCGCTGCTCGATATGGCGGGGCTGGATATCTACAAATCCGTCTCGTCCTTCCTGAACGCCGACCTTTCCAATCGCGACGACGTGGCGCCGATGGTGCTGGAGAAAACCGGCGCTTCGAAGCTCGGCATCAAGTCGGGCGAAGGCATGTTCTCCTACACGCCAGAGCAGACAAAGGCCCTGCAAGCCGACCGGGCGCGCAAGCTCGTCGCGGTGCGGCGCATCCTGGAAGGCCGGGAGTAGCCGATGGCTCACAACACGCAGCAGGGAACAGGCAGGATCGGGGATCACGCGGCGGCGCGAGGAGGTACAAGCCATGCGCATTGACACGATCCGGGCCGCCGGCGACAGGCCGGCTCACTTCCGCCATGACGACCTTATCGCCGTCAAGGGCGTGTCCGTGGTCTACGCCCGGCAGCTGGTGCTCCAGAACATCGATCTTTCGGTGCCGAAGGGATCGTTCGTCTCGCTGATCGGCCCTTCCGGTTGCGGCAAGAGCACCTTGCTCAAGGTGCTGGCCGGGCTGGTGGAGCCGACAAGCGGTAGCGTTTCGATCGCCGGGCTTTCGCCGGTCGAGGCGGCGCGCAAGCGCATGATCGGCGTTGTCTTCCAGGACGCCAACCTGTTGCCGTGGAAGAACGCCGTCGACAATGCGTCCATGCTGCTCGGCATCGCCGACAAATCGCTTTCGCGCGCCGAGCTTCGGGCACGCGGCCAGGAGATGCTGGAACTGGTGGGGCTTGGCGATTCCGCCCACAAGCGTCCGAACGAATTGTCGGGTGGCATGCGGCAGCGGGTGGCCATCGCTCGGGCCCTGGCGCTCGACCCAGCCGTGCTTTTGATGGACGAGCCCTTCGGCGCGCTCGACGCCATCACCCGCGACTCGATGGGCCAGTCGCTGCTGGAGATCTGGCAGCGCACCGGCAAGACGATCGTGCTCGTGACCCATTCGATCGACGAGGCCATTCACCTCTCGCGCCATGTGCACGCCCTGGGCATCAAGCCCGGTCGGATCACCGGCAGCATCGATATCGGCCTGCCCTATCCGCGCGACCTGGCGGTAACGGAAGACCCGGAATTCGTCAGGTTGGTGGTCCAGCTTCGCACGATGCTGCGCGCCAGCCATCAACCGGGAGACGCGTCGTGAGCGAGCAACCCATCAGCAGTGTTTCCGAGCCTCGGCTGACCTCCAGTTTCGCCGCCGCGACAAGCAGCTGGCTGCCGTCGGTCATTCTGCTGTTAGTCACGATCGTGGCCTGGGAAGCCGCGGTGCGGATCTTTGCCATATCGACCTTCATCATTCCGGCCCCATCGCAGATCGCACAATCGCTGGTCGCGCAATGGGGAACGCTGATGCAGGCCACGCTGGTGACGGCGGCCGAGATCCTGCTCGGCTTTGTTGTCTCGGTCGTCGTCGGCGTTGCCATTGCGCTCGTCATCGTGCGTTTCGACTGGCTCGGCCGGGCGCTCTATCCCCTGGTGGTGCTGTTCCAGAACGTGCCCAAGGTGGCGCTGGCACCGATCTTCATTCTGTGGTTCGGCTATGGGCTCGCACCCAAGATCGGCCTGATCCTGGTCATCGCCTTCTTCCCGGTGACGTTGTCGATGCTGGCGGGCTTGCAGTCGGTGGACCGCTCGCTGCTGTCGTTGATGAATTCGGTTGGCGCTAGCCGCACGCAGATCCTGTTCAAGATCCGGGTTCCACACTCGCTGCCGAACCTGATGGCGGGAACCAAGATCGCGGCCACGCTGAGCGTCATCGGCGCCATCGTCGGTGAATTCGCCGGCGCCTCGGATGGGCTGGGCTACGTCATCCAGTTCGCCTCGACCCAGCTCGACACCCCATTGGTCTTCGCGGCGCTGCTGCTCGTCTCCGTGCTCGGCATCGCCTTCTATTACGCGGCCGAGATTCTCGAACGCATCGTGGTGCCATGGGCACCCAAATTCAGCCACGCCTAGGTTTCTGGGCAGTCAAAGTCAGGGAAGGATCGAACAATGCTAAGACGCTCTTTTATCAAAGCAGCCACGCTTGTGGCGTTTGCCGGTGCGCTTGGCTTCTCCGGCGCGGCGCAGGCGGCGGACAAGGTCAATGTCCAGCTCGACTGGGTGGTGCGCGGCAACCACGCCATGTTCTTCGTGGGCAAGGAAAAAGGCTTCTTCGCCAAGAACGACATCGACCTGGCCGATATCCGCAAGGGTTCTGGTTCGCCAGACGCCATGCGGCTGGTCGGCAATGAGAACGCGGATTTCGGCTTCGGCGATCTTCCCACGCTCACCGTCGCCCGGTCGCAGAATGTCCCGGTCGTGGCGGTGGCAGCCGTCAACCAGCATTCGCCGCTGGCGATCATCTCGCTCGCCAAGACGGTGAAGCTCACCAAGCCGGCCGATCTCAAGGGCCTCACCATCGGCATTCATCCAGCCGGGTCGACCTACATCTTCTTCAAGGGCTTTCTGGCCGCCAACGGTCTGACCGAGAAGGACATGACGCTGAACAGCGTGTCGCCGCCCTATGAAAGCTACCTGCTCCTGGGGCGGGTCCAGACTGTGGTCGGCTATGTCGATGCGGAGGTTCCCGAACTGGAAGCCAAGGCAGGCGGTCCGGGTTCGCTCAGCATCATGATGGGCGCCGACCATGGCTGGAAGGCTTACGGCTCCGGCCTGTTCACCTCGGAGAAGATGATCAAGGACAAGCCCGATGTCGTGCGCCGCTTCGTCAAGGCCTACCGGGAAGCCTTCGACTATGTCGTTGCCCATCCGGAAGAGGCCGCCGAGATCACGGCCAAGGCGGCACCCGGCTACGCGGACAAGAAGGCCGTGCTGCTGGCACAGATCAACGCCGACATCGCCTCGACGTTCACCAGCCCCGAAACCAAGGAACACGGTCTCGGCTGGATGGCGAAGGCGCAATGGGAGGAAACCCTGAAGACGCTCACCGATCAGGGCGTGCTCAAGACAGCGCTGTCGGCGGACGATGTCTTCACCGACAAATTCCTGGCCAAGGAATAGGCGCGGTGCTCAAGGGGCGTGGATCGATGAGCGCCTACCGGCACGCCAGGCTGCCCTGCTCCATGCCGCAGGACACGGCGCGCATGCCCTTGGCTACATCAGTGCGGTCAAGCGCGATTTGCACGCGGGTCGCGTATGCGCGGCCCGACAGCCCACACCAGAGGCGCTCGACCGGCAGGTTTTCGCGCTTGTCATTGAGGATGGTGAAGGTGCCGGTCTTAGGATCGAACCAGAGTTCGACGTGGGCGCTCTTGCCCGGTTCGACCGTCGCGACCCCGCCCGAATACCAGTGGGCGAAGTCGGCATTGCAGGACAGGCCGTCCTTGCCGGAGTTCGAAATCGTTAACGGCACCATGTCGAGCCCATCGGTGCCGATGCGGACGATCACCTGGTGCAACTCAACCGCATTGGCGAGCGATGTAAACGCCAAAACCACCGGGAGGACATAACCGATTTTCACTTTGCCTGAGCTCCATACTTATTTGATCAGGCAGTCTATCTCGCAAACGCGCAATAACAATAAGAATAATGATCGAAAATCAACAAAAGAGGGTAACATGATAAAGCTCCTTAAAAGCAGTGTAAGTGCAATTATACTGAGCGGCGTCTTGCTCGGCGGCGCGTTCGCCGGAGAAGTCAAGTCGATCGCCATCCTGACGCCTGAAGAAGGCACGGACTATGGCTGGAACCAGCAAGGCATCGACGCTGCCAAGGCGGCCGGCAAGGCAGCCGGCATCGAAGTGGTCGTCGCCCAGGGCCTCGGCTATGGCGACGTTCGTCCGACGCTGCGGGAACTCGCTTCCGACGGCGCCAGCCTGCTGATCGCGCACGCCAGCGGCTACAACACCTCGGCGCCTGAAATCGCCAAGGAAACGAAGGTTCCGGTGGCGATCGTGGACACGCCGAACGGGTTGGAGAAAGGCCTCGTCGCCGACTACACGCTGAGCGGTCACGAAGGTGCCTATCTCGCCGGTCGTCTCGCCGCCAAGATGTCGCGCTCGAAGTCGGTCGGCATCGTGGTCTCCGGCGAACCTCCGTCATGGAACTCGCAGTCGGCGGCTTTCGCGCAGGGCGTGAAGGCGGAGAGCAAGGACGTCAAGATCACCTATGCGGTGATCGGGCCAGCCGCCTACAGCGATGCGGCAGGCGGCAAGCGCGTCGCCGAAAGCGTCATCGCCTCGGGCGCCGATATCATTTTCGGCCAGGGCAACGGTTCGAGTTTCGGCATGCTGCAGGCGGTCGAGACGACCAAGGCCGCGGATGGCGGCAAGGTCTATTTCATCGACGTCATCGGTGACAAGTCGCCGATCGACAAGGGCTTCCTGCTGTCGTCGGTGGTGTGGAACATCGAGCCGGTCTACGCCGCGATGATCGCCGATCTCAAGGCCGACACTTTCGGCACCAAGCATTACGGCATCGGCCTCAAGGACGATTCCGTGAAACTGCTGAAGACGGCCGCCATCCCGGACAAGGTCTGGTCCGAGATCCAGGCGGTGCGCGAGGACGTCATCTCCGGCAAGATCAAGGTCGAGCCGGTCTATGACGCGGCCGCCGTCAGGGCGTTGATGACAAGCGTCGCCAAGTAAGGCGATCAAAAGTCAGTTGCCGAAGGGGCGGTCGGGTCGCCCCTTCGGACGCTTCCCCTTTTTCAGTGCTGGGCTTTCATGAGCAATCCTTCTTCATCGCCCGTTGACAGGCGCGACATCGTCGCACTCGAAGGCGTGACCAAACGCTTTCCCGGCATCGTTGCCAATGACAGCATCGACCTGTCGATCCGGCCGGGCGAAGTGCATGTGCTACTCGGCGAGAACGGGGCGGGAAAATCCACCTTGATCGGCATGCTGTCCGGCCTGCAGCAGCCGGATGAAGGACGCATTCTGGTTGACGGCAAGCCGACGCCGATCACCTCGCCGCGCCGGGCACTGGCGCTCGGTATCGGAACGGTCTTCCAGCACATGATGCTGGTGCCGACGCTGACCGTGGCTGAAAACCTGTTGCTCGGCGGCCCCTGGTGGCAGCGCCCCAGGACCGAGGAGCTTGAGGCACGCGTCGCCGAGATCACCGAAAGCCTCGGCATCGTGGTGAAGTTGCATGCCAAGGTTTCGGAGCTTTCGCTCGGCGAGCAGCAGCAGGTCGAGATCCTGCGCGCCATGGTGCGCAACAGCCGGGTGCTGATCCTCGACGAATCCACCTCGATGCTGACGCCGAAGGGCATTGACGAACTTGGCGCGCTGATGCGCCGCCTCGTTGGGCAAGGTCTGGCGATCGTCTTCATCACCCACAAGCTCAAGGAAGCGGCCGCTTTCGGTGACCGCATCTCGGTGCTGAAGCTCGGCCGCAAGGTCGGTGAGATTCCACCCGAGCGTTTTCGCGCGCTCGGCGAACAGGAGATCATCTCCGAGATCGTGGAGTTGATGTTCGGCAAGCAAAAGGACGATCCGGAAGCGGCCGAGCTTCCCGTTCACGTCGTCCACGCCGAAGCCGCTCCACTGCTTCAGGTCACCGATCTGGAGGTAGCTTCCACCGACAACGCGCCCAGCCTGTCGTCGATCTCCTTCGACATTCGTCCGGGCGAGATACTTGGTATCGCCGGCATCGATGGCAACGGCCAGAAACAACTGGCGGAGGCATTGTCTGGCCAGCGCGCGGCGAACAGCGGTTCGGTACGGCTCGAGGGGATCGCGATCGAGGCGCTGAGCGTCGGCGAACGCAGCCAGCTCGGTCTTCGCTACCTGACGGACGATCGGCTGGGCGAAGGCACGGTCGGCACTTTCCCGGTCTCGATCAACTTCTTCCTCAAGCAGGTCGGCGCAGCGCCGTTCTGGCGCAACGGCGTCGAACAGCGCGCCGAGATCGACAGGCGCGCCGCTGAGCTCACGCGCGAATACGATGTGCGCACGCCAAGCCTGAAGACGCCCGTTGCGCGGCTCTCGGGAGGCAACATCCAGAAGGTACTTTTGGCCCGTGAACTGGCCGAAGGCGCGAAGGTGGTGATCTTCAATAAGCCCACCTACGGGCTCGACCTCGCCAACACGCTGGCATCGCGGCAACGCATCCGCGAGACCGCCGCGCGCGGTATCGCCGTGCTGCTGATCTCCACCGATCTCGAGGAGTTGCTCAGCATGTGCAACCGCATCGCCGTCATGGCCAACGGATCGCTGGTCGGCACGGTCGCGAATGCCGACGATGCCCGTACCAAGGTCGGCCGCCTGATGATCGGACTAGCCGCATGAGCATCGACACCGCCCCCACCGTCAGCGCCACCGCACTCGATGCCGCCAGCAGCGTCGCCACGCGCCGCGACATCCTGCGCAGGCTGGTCATGACACTTGGCCCGATCCTCGCCGCTCTCGTCATCGCCGGCTGCATCCTGCTTGCCGTCGGCGTCGATCCACTCGCCTATTATGGCTACGTGCTGGAGAAAGGGCTGTTCTCGCCGCTCGGCATCCAGCAAACGCTGACGCGCATGGCGCCGCTTCTGTTCCTTGCCGCCGGCCTGATCGTGGCTTTTCGCGCTGGCATGTGGAACCTCGGTGGCGACGGCCAGTTCCTGCTCGGCGCGGTCACGGCGGCGGCTTGTGCCCCCGTGTTCGTGCAGATCATGCCGGCCTGGCTGGCATTGTTCTGCGCATTCGTCGTCGCCACGGTTGCCGCCATGATCTGGTCGCTGGTGCCGGCGCTGCTGCGCGCCTATCAGGGCGTCAACGAGATCATCACCACGCTGATGATGACGTTCCTCGGCACCTCGCTCGCCAATGTGCTGGTCAAGCTGGTGTTCCGCGATCCCGGCACGACCGTGCCGCAGACTCGCACCTTGCCGGTGGAAGACAGGCTGCCGCGCCTGCTCGATACGACCGTCACCAGCGGACTGCTGTTCGGTCTGGCGGCGATCATCATCGTGCATCTTGTGATGACCAGGACGGCATTCGGACTGAAATTGAGGATCGTCGGAGCCAATCCGCGCGCGGCTATCCATGCCGGCTTGGCCGTGCCCGGCCTGACCATCGCCGTCTTCGCCATTTCAGCCGGGCTCGCGGGCCTTGCCGGCGCTGTCGACATCATCGGCGTGCAGGGCAATGTCCGCGCCGACTGGAACCCCGCCTATGGGCTGGCGGTCATCCCCGCCGTGTTCCTCGCCCGCATGAACGGCTTCGCCGCAATTGGCTTCGTGTTCCTGCTTTCGGTGCTGTCGATCGGCGGCGAGAGCGCGGCGCGGCGCCTTGGCGTGCCCAATCATTTCACGCTCGTGCTGGTCTCCATCGTGCTGATCGTGCTCGCACTCGCCGAATATGTCGACCACCGCTACAACCAGTCGAGAAAGGCCTGAAGCATGACCGGGCTCTTCAGCGAAGTCTTTCTCAGCGCGCTTCTGTTTGGCGCGATCACCGCGGCGATCCCGCTTTTGCTCGCCGGGCTTGGCGAGCAGATGTCGGAAAAGGCCGGCGTGCTCAACATCGGCATCGAAGGCATGATGCTGGCCGGCGCCTATCTCGGTTTCGTCGGCGCCTTCTATTCCGGTTCTTTGTGGCTGGGTTTCCTCACCGGCATCGCCGGCGGCGTTGCGGTGGCGTTGATCATGGCACTCCTGTGCGTGCGCATCGGACTGAACCAGATCGTCATCGGCATCGCGCTGACACTAGGCCTCGAAGGCCTGACGGCGCTTCTCCATCACTTCCAGTTCTCGCGCAGCTACCCGCGCCTGCCGGCGCCGAACGCCACCGTCATCCCGCTGCTGTCGGACATTCCGGTAATCGGGCCGGCCTTCTTCAAGCATCATCTGATCGTCTATCTGGCGGTCGCGCTGGTGTTCGGCATGGGCTACCTCTACCGGCGCACGCAGCTCGGCCTCAATTTGCAGGCCGCCGGCGACAAGCCGGCCGCGCTCGACGTCGCCGGCATCGATGTCATCCGAACCCGCACCATCGCCGTGCTGTCAACCGGCGCGTTGGCAGGGCTCGGCGGCGCCTATCTCGCCAATGTCGGGGCAGGTCTGTTCATTCCGTTCATCACCAACGGCGCCGGCTTCCTCGGCATCGTGCTGGCCATGCTTGCGCGTGGCCGGCCGATCTGGGTGCTGTTCGGCGCTCTTCTGTTCGGCGTCTGTTTGTCTTTGACCACCGCCATGCAGGTGGCGGGCATCAACATACCGACCGACATCATCCAGATGCTGCCGTTCCTGGCGGTGATGATCATGCTGGTGCTGTTCGGACGGCGGGCCAGCCTGCCGGCCGCGCTTGGTATTCCCTACGAGCGCGGCGCGCGCTGACAACAACGGATGCGCGGATGGGACCCGCGCCAAAACAGGAGGCAAGAATGTCGGATACCAAGGTTTACCTGCTCGACGGCGGCTCGCTCGTCCTCGACGGCTATCACGTGTTCTGGAATCGCGGCCCGGGCGGCGAAGTCCGCTTTCCGGTCTATTCTATCCTGATCGAGCATGCCGAGGGCCGTTTCCTCATCGACACCGGCTATGACTACGATCACGTCATGAAGGTGCTGCCCTTCGAGAAGCCGATCCAGGAAAAGCACCAGACCATTCCCGGCGCGCTGGCACTTCTCGGGCTTGAGCCGAAGGACATCGACGTCGTCGTCAACTCGCACTTCCACTTCGACCATTGCGGCGGCAACAAATATTTTCCGCATGCCAAGAAGATCTGCCACCGTTCGGAGGTGCCGCAGGCTTGCAATCCGCAGCCCTTCGAGCATCTCGGCTACTCGGATCTGAGCTTCTCGGCAGAGGCGGCAGAGGCGCGCGGCGCGACCTCGCAATTGCTGGAAGGCACGACGCGCGCCAACTCGACCTTCGAGGGCATCGACGGCGACATTGAGCTCGCCAAGGGTGTCAAGCTGATCTCGACGCCCGGCCATTCGATCGGCCACTACAGCCTGCTGGTCGAGTTCCCCAGGCGCAAGCCGATCATGTTCACGATTGACGCCGCCTATACGCAGAAGAGCCTCGAAACGCTCTGCCAGGCGGCCTTCCATATCGACCCGGTCGCGGGTGTCAATTCGATGCGCAAAGTGCAGAAGCTGGCCGAGGATCACGGCGCCGAGCTGATGTACTCGCACGACATGGACAACTTCAAAACCTACAAAACCGGCACGCAGTTCTACGGCTGACCGCCGCCATTCTGGAGACCAAGACCATGCGCTATTCCGATCATGCCGATCCGGTCATCACCCTGACCGCGGGGCCGGTGGACGCCTATGCACAAGTGCTGCGCGGCCTCGGCCGCACGGTGCTCTACGACTACGATCCGGCGTTCCAGCTCTTCTACGAGAAGGTCGTCGATAAGGCGCAGAAAGCGATGCGTCTGCCGAACAAGCCGGTCATCCTACACGGCGAGCCGGTTCTCGGCCTGGAAGCTGCTGCGGCATCGCTGATCACGCCCGACGACGTCGTGCTGAACCTCGCCTCGGGCGTTTACGGCAAGGGCTTCGGCTACTGGGCAAAACGCTATTCGCCCAACCTGCTCGAAATCGAAGTGCCCTACAACGAGGCGATCGACCCGCAGGCGGTCGCCGAAATGCTGAAGAAGCATCCCGAAATCACCATCGTTTCGATCTGCCATCACGATACGCCGTCGGGCACCATCAATCCGATCGATGCCATCGGCGCGCTGGTGTCGGCTCATGGCGGCTATCTGATCGTCGATGCCGTCTCGTCCTTCGGCGGCATGAAAACGCATCCGGAGGATTGCAACGCCGACATCTATGTCACCGGCCCCAACAAATGCCTGGGAGCCCCTCCCGGCTTGACCATAATGGGGGTGAGTGAGCGCGCCTGGGCCAAGATGAAGGCCAATGAGGCAGCACCGCGCGCATCGATGCTGAGCATCGTCGACTGGGAAAACGCCTGGTCGCGCGAAAGCCCGTTCCCGTTCACGCCATCGGTCTCGGAGATCAACGGGCTCGACGTGGCGCTCGACCTCTATCTCAGCGAAGGACCAGAAGCGGTGTGGGCGCGTCACGCGCTGACGGCAAAGGCCATGCGTGCCGGCGTCGCCGCCATGGGGCTGTCGATCTGGGCCGCCAACGAAAAGATCGCGTCGCCGACCACAACCGCCGTGCGTACGCCCGAAGGCGTCGACGAGAAGGCGCTGCGCCAGGCCGCGCGCGCCCGCTACGGCGTGGTGTTTTCGTCGGGGCGCGGCGAAACGCTGGGCAGGCTGACGCGCATCGGCCACATGGGCCCGACGGCGCAGCCGATCTATGCGATTGCCGCGCTGACGGCGCTGGGTGGCGCGATGAATGCTGCCGGCCAGAAGCTTGCCGTCGGCAAGGGCATCGACGCGGCGCTGGCCGTCATCGACGCCGACGCCTGAACACACCTCATCGGATTACGCATTAAGGGAGAGATTTCATGACTGAACGGCTTGCGGGAAAGACGGCGCTGGTGACGGGCGCCGCACAGGGCATTGGCAAGGCGATTGCGGCGCGGCTGGCGGCCGATGGCGCGACCGTCATCGTCAGCGACATCAACGCCGAAGGCGCTAAGGCCGCAGCCGCATCGATCGGCGGCAACGCGAAGGCTATTGCCGCCGACATTTCCGATCCGGCGTCGGTCAAGGCGCTGTTTGCCGAGATTCAGGCGCAATCCGGTGGCATCGACATCCTCGTCAACAACGCCAGCATCGTGCCGTTCATCGCCTGGGACGACGTCGACCTCGACCATTGGCGCAAGATCATCGACGTCAACCTGACCGGTACCTTCATCGTCTCGCGCGCGGCGACCGACCAGATGCGCGCGGCGAACAAGGTCGGACGCGTGATCAGCATCGCCTCCAACACCTTCTTCGCCGGCACGCCCAACATGGCGGCCTATGTCGCTGCCAAGGGCGGCGTCATCGGTTTCACCCGGGCGCTGGCAACGGAGCTCGGCAAATACAACATCACCGCCAATGCGGTGACGCCGGGCCTGATCGAGAGCGACGGCGTCAAGGCGAGCCCGCATAACGAGGCGTTCGGTTTTGTCGAAATGCTGCAGGCCATGAAAGGCAAGGGCCAGCCCGAGCACATCGCCGACGTCGTCTCATTCCTCGCCTCGGACGACGCGCGCTGGATCACCGGCCAGACGCTCAACGTCGATGCAGGCATGGTCCGACATTAGGTCCATTATCGCGGCGAGACAGGTGCGCGAGCGGCATGCAGGGCTTGGCCGAAGCGTTGCCGTCAGGATGTTCGTTCCATTGTCGCATCCGGATGCTCGCGTGCAGGCCGACTTCGGCGAGGCCCTGATGGTGGTCGGTGGCGTGGAGCGGAGGGCATTCTTCTTCGTGTTCGACCTGCTCCATAGTAACGCCCGCTGTATGTGGACCTATCCTGCGGCGGCATCGGGGGCTGGGTGGGCTAAGAGACCAACAAGCTGTTCGCGGTCCTCGTGCGTGCCGACAACCATACCGCGGAGATTTTGCCACAACGGAAATCAATCGCCGCAAGTGGAAGCATCGCCGACACCATGCACTACAACGACCGGGATGAGCCGCATGTCCTCGTCCTGAGGCGCGTGTTTCGCCGGCCATGGAGTATGGGTGCGAATATCCGATATCGGCTCTTGTTGCCTTGAACCTGCAACCCGTCAAGAAACTAACGTGTTTCGTCCACCTGCAGAGCACGGTTCTTTCCCGCTCAACCGAAGTTCCGCTCATAGGTGTCGGCAATGAGCTTTTCAGCCGCCTTGGCGGCTTTGGTGGGGGCGCGTTGTTCAATGGCCTTCACGATTGCCTCGTGCATGCCAAGCGCGTGGCTCATGCCGCCGAATTTGGCGAAGGTCTTTGGAACGCTGATGGTAAGGGCCGCGCGGATGACGGAACCGACGGGTGCGAGGAAGCGATTATGCGCGGCCTGGATGATGCCGAGGTGGAAGGCGATGTCGGCTTCCATGGCAAGCCGCGGATTGGAATTGTCTTCGGCCATCGTCGCGAGCGCGGCACGAAGCTGGGCAAGGTCTGCCTCGGTGGCGCGCGCGGCCGCCAGCCTGGCCGCGAGAGGTTCGATCGCCGATCTGATCTCGAACAATTCCTGGGCGAGGGCCTGTTCGTCCTCGTCGTCGTGCCATGACATGACCATGGGATCGAGTGTGTTCCAGGCACTTGGCGCGCGCACGCTCGTGCCGATCCGCTGCTTCGCCTCAATGAAACCCTTACTGGTCAGGATGGTGAGCGCTTCGCGCAGCGTCGTGCGGCTGACTTGAAGCTGGTCGAGCAGGTCGGTTTCCTTCGGCAGCTTGTCACCGGGTCGCAGTTCGCCGCGCAATATGCTGCGCCCCATGCGGGCGGCGATCTGCGCGGGTAGACCGCGTTCGGCAGCCGGCACGGATCCTATCGTCTCGTTCGCCGATATCAGCCTGTTCGATCTCGTCATCTGCAGCCGTCCTCCCGTAGCGGCCCGCCTATTCAACCGCCAGCGGGCCGAGTTGTGCCGCGAAACGCTCCACCATCTCAAGCCCGATCTTGTCGGGGCGTAGCGCGGGGCCACGATCGTGGATTGGAATGCCCGAGCGGGCGCCGAATAGGCGCTTGCCGTAGCAGATCAGGTTCTCGATGCCTTGCATGACGAAAACGGCCGCCGGCAACATGGCCCGGTACTCGGCTTCCGCACCGTCTTCATCGCCGGCGTGGAAGGCATTATAGGCGCGCACCGCATGGTCGATACAGTCGGGGGCAAGGATCATGCCCCGACAGCCAATGCGGAAATTGTCGATCAATTCCAGTCCGCCGCGACCGTTGAATATCGGTACACGATTGTCGGTGCGGGTAATCAGGCCGGCTATGTCGACAACAGGTCCTTCACCCTTGATCAGACTGATGTTGGGGTGCTGCCTAGCGAGATCGCGTATTTCATCCGCTGTCAGCCCACGTCCGAAGAAGGCCGGAGCATTCTGAATGGCCACCGGCAGATCGGTTGCCCCGGCAACGCGCCCGAAGAAGCGGATATACTCGGCCGCTCCATAAGTGCCGACCGGCGGCGGTTGGAGGATTACCCAATCCGCGCCGACGCTTTCGGCATGACGGATCTGGCCGATCTGCTCGGCGACGGAGGCACCGAAGATGGTGAAAGCCAGCGGTACCCTGGCACCGGTGTCTTCCGCCACCCAGTCCATCAGCGTGCGACGTTCAGCCCCCGTCAGCTTCGAGACCTCGGTGGCGAGGCCGAGCGCCGCCATGCCGTGTACCCCGGCTGCAAGGCAAAGTTCCACCTGCCTTCGAATGGCGGCGCGATCCAGTCGTTCCTCGCCATCGAACAGCGCATAGACAATGGCATGGATGCCGTGGAAGTCGACCGTTTCGAACTTGTTCATATGATGCCTCAATGGCTTTCGCGGGGAATGGCGTGGCCGCGGCAACCAACGAGGAAGTCGAGATCGGCACCGCGATCCGCTTGCAATACGTGCTCGACATAGAGGCCTTGATAGCCACCCTGCATGGTGGGGACCGGCGCTTCCCATTCGAGCCGCCGCCGCTCCAGTTCTTCATCGGTAACGTCGAGATGGAGCTTGCGCGCATCCACGTCGAGCTCGATGATGTCGCCGCCGCGCACGAGTGCAAACGGTCCGCCAATGGCGGCTTCCGGCGCCGTATGCAGCACAACCGTGCCAAAGGCGGTGCCGGACATACGCGCATCCGATATCCGCACCATATCGCGCACGCCTTTCTTGAGAAGCTTCTGCGGCAGCGCCATGTTGCCGACCTCGGCCATGCCGGGATAACCCTTCGGGCCGCAGTTCTTCAGCACCATGATGCAGCTTTCGTCTATGTCGAGCGTCGGATCATCGACGGCGGCTTTGTAGTGATCGATGTCCTCGAACACGACCGCCCGACCCCGGTGGCGCATCAGTTCGGGCGAAGCGGCGGAAGGTTTGATGATTGCTCCACCCGGAGCCAGATTGCCGCGCAGGACGGCAATCCCGCCATGCGGTGTCAGCGCTTGTTGCCTCGGCCGGATGACTTGTGGATTGTAGTTCATCGCCCCGGCGAGTTCTTCGCGCAGGGTTCTGCCAGTCACCGTCAAGGCGTCGAGGTCGAGGAGGTTGGCGATCTCCTTCATGACGGCGGGAATGCCGCCGGCGTAGCAGAAATCCTCCATCAGAAAGCGTCCTGAAGGCATCAGATCGACAATGGTGGGTATGTTGCGCCCAAGCTCGTCCCAGTCGTCGAGCGTCAGTTCCACACCGATGCGTCCCGCAATCGCCAGAAGATGCACAACGGCATTGGTCGACCCGCCGATTGCTCCGTTGACGCGGATCGCGTTGGCGAAGGCTTCCTTTTTCAGGATCGCCGACAACCGAAGGTCCTCCCTGACCATTTCGACGATGCGACGGCCGCTCATCCGCGCCAGCCGTGCGCGGTGGGCATCCACTGCGGGGTAGGCCGCGTTGCCGGGCAGGGCGATGCCGAGCGCCTCCACCATCGAGGCCATTGTCGAGGCCGTGCCCATCGTCATGCAGTGACCGGGTGAGCGCGACATCGCACTTTCGGCCTGGGCGAATTCTCGTTCGGTCATGACCCCGGCGCGGACGTCCTCGGAAAACTTCCACACGTCCGTCCCAGAGCCAATCTCCCGGCCCTGAAAGCGTCCATTCAACATCGGACCGCCCGAGACGACGATGGAGGGCAGGTCGCAGGACGCGGCGCCCATGACGAGAGCCGGCGTGGTCTTGTCGCAGCCGGCCATTAGCACCACGCCGTCCATCGGGTTGCCGCGGATCGATTCCTCGACGTCCATGGAAGCGAGATTGCGGAAGAGCATGGCGGTAGGGCGCAGATTGGATTCTCCGCAGGAGAAGACGGGAAACTCCAGCGGCAGCCCGCCGGCCTCGAGCACGCCAGCCTTGATATGTTCGACAAGCCCCCGGAAATGCGCGTTGCAGGGGGTGAATTCGGAGAAGGTGTTGCAGATGCCGATCACCGGCCGGCCATCGAAGGCATCGTCCGGCAGGCCATTGTTCTTCATCCAGCTGCGGTGGATGAAGGCGTCTTTGCCGTGTCCACCGAACCAGTGCTGCGAGCGCCGTTTCGTCACCTTACCAACTCCAGTTTCCGTGCATCGGGCTTGCGGTCATTTGACGGCTCCCATGGTCAGGCCGCGGATCAATTGTTTCTGGAAAACCAGGACAAACAGCAGCACCGGGACCAGCAATACGATCGAGGCTGCCGACAGTTCGCCCCAGCGCACCTGCTGGTATCCGACAAAGGCATAGAGCCCGAGCGGCACGGTCCGCACATCATTGCCGCCGAGAACCAGCGCAAACAGGAACTCGTTCCAGGAAAACAGGAATGCCAGGATCGCCACGGCCGCGATTCCCGGCAGGACGACGGGAAGGCAGATGTGGGCGAAGGCCTGGAAATAGGTCGCGCCGTCAATAGCCGCGGCCTCTTCCAGTTCGCCTGGCAGGTCCTCGAAGAAACCTTTCATGAGCCAGACGACAATGGAAAGGTTGATCGCGACATGAGCGATGATCAGGCCGGCATGCGTGCCGATCAGGCCGGCCTTCACATACATCACGAAGAACGGGATCAGCACGGCGACCGGCGGTGTCATGCGGGTGGTCAAAATCCAGAAACCGTAGTCGGCATTGCCGCGAAAACGGTAGCGTGCCAGCACATAGGCGGCGGGAAGGCCGATCAGCAAGGCAAGCGCCGTCGAGGCGAGCGCTACAACGGCACTGTTGGCGAAATAGGTCCAGATCGTCGGATCGGAGAGAACCTTGAGGTAGTTGTCGAGGATCGGAGCGAACAGGAATTTGGGCCGGCGCGCCATGGCATCGACTTCCGTCTTCAACGACATCATCGCCAGCCAGTAGATCGGAAATAGGCACCAGAGAGCAAAAGCCCACAGTGACAGGCGGCGGGCGAAAGGCGTCAGGATGCGCAGCGCTTTCATAGAGCCGCCCTCGGCACGAACATGCGCATCCGACGCAGGAACATCTGCGCGGCGACGATGGTGATGACCAGCATGACGATCGCGATGGCGGCGGCATAACCCATCGAAAGGAACTCGATGCCCTGTTTGTAAGCCAGGAGATTGAGCGTTCTGGTCGCGATGCCCGGACCGCCGCCCGTCAGCACGAAGATGATGTCGAAGGTCTTGAAGGCGTCGATAGCGCGAAAGACGATGGCCACACCGAGATAGGGCAGAAGCGCCGGCAAGGTGTGATGGAAGAACACTTGGGTCTCGGTCGCGCCATCCATCCTGGCGGCCTGCAACGGCTCCTCATCCATCGCCGCAAGCCCGCCCGCCGCGATCAACAGGATGAAAGGCGCCCACTGCCAGGTGTCGACGACGAGCAGTGACGTCATGGCCATCGCTGCCGTGCCAAGCCAATCCTGCGGCGGCAGGCCAACGAGCTTCAGCAGATAGTTGAACACGCCGAGTGACGGGTTGAGCATCATGCGGAAGGTGAAGACGGCGGCGACGGGCGTGATCGCCATGGGAAGAAGATAGATCGCCCGCAGCAGCGGAACGGCGCGTGTCTCGTGGTGCAAAAACGTGGCTATGGCCACGCCGAGCATGAGCTGGATTGCGACTGCAAGCACGGTGAACAATGCCGTCGCGCGCAACGCCGTCCAGAACTCTTCCGACCGCAATAGGTTGAAGTAGTTCTGCAATCCGGCAAACGCGAGCGAATCCGGTGTCACCAGCGAATAGTTGCTGAGGCTCATCGCCACGGACGCGATGAAGGGAAAGATGGTTAGGCCGAACAACAGCACTGTCGTTGGCGCCAGCATGAGAATGATGAAGCGTGTGCGCGCGTCCATTTCTAGATCACGCCCTTTTTTGGAAGTTGCGCCGTCGTAGTGGCGCAACTCTTATCGAACGATTTCCTGTGCAAGTTCCTGGCCTCACATACTCAGGACCTGCCGAACCTTGCCGTCGGCATCGCCGAAGGCTTGGGTCGCATCCTTGCTGCCGGTGACGACCTCGTTGACGGCAATTCCGACCGCATCGAGGATTTCGGGCGCCTTGGGATGGAACCAGGCGGCTTTGAACAGATCGCCATCGGCGACCTGCAGGTTCTTCAGCGCGGCATCGGCGGCTTGAGCGCCGAAGCGATCGCGAAATGCCGATGTCTGCCAGGCCGAGCTGCGTGGTGTTGCAAGTCCGGCGGCGGCGGTGAGTGCCGATGTCGGCTTGGAAGTCGCCCACATCAAGAACAGCCAGGCAGCCTCCTTGTTTGCCGACTTGGCATTGATGCCAGTCATCCAATGCCACATGTTGGGCTTGGCCGACTTGTTCGCAGGAGCCGGTAAGACACCGAAAAGGGTGTTTCCGGCGACGGTGCTCTTGGACTTGTCTTCGATGTCGGTGGCGAAGTTTGAAGAATCGCAGCCGATGGCGACCGCGCCCTGCATGAAGTCGTTCAGGCATTCCATCCAGTGATAACCGGCGATGCCGACGGGACCTGCCTCGCGAAGCAGCCGGCCATACATGTCGAGCCCGGCGATCGATTCCGGCATCGTGAGGCCGGACTTGCCGTCCTTCGTCACATAGGCGCCGCCATAAGAGAAAACGAAACCCGCCAGCGTCCAAGGGGCGGCGTCGCCCGTCGGCTTTGCCCGCATGGCGATGCCGGCAACTTCCTCGCTCTTCAGCGTTTTGGCGAGTTTGAACAGTTCGTCCATCGAGGCCGGAGCGGAGAAACCCTTCGCGTCCAGCATCGACTTGTTCATGAACAGGGTCTGCGCTTCCGCGGTGATGGCCAGGCCGTAGGAGGCGCCGTCACTCCATTTTTCGAAACTGCGCGCAGAGGAAAAAATATCAGCGTCGTCGTACCAGGCGGCATCGAACAACGATGCGTCGTTGCGGTATGCATCGAGCGGCTGCAGCCATTTGGCAGAAATCGCTTGGCCAAGCGCCCAGATCATGAAGATGTCCGGCGTGGCGCTGCCGCCGCCCAGCTTTACCGGCATGGAGGCGGCGAACTCCGTCTCGGATTGCTTCTCGACCTTGACCTCGATCCCGGTCAGCTGCGTGAAAAGCGAGATCAGCGGCACGATCGCGTGCATCCAGACGTGTTCCAGCCCGCCCAGCACGATCGTTTGCCCCTTGTATCTTTGCCAGTCGACTTTCGCGCCGGCATAGAGCTTGAGCAGTTCGGTGCTGTTCTCCTGCGCATAGACCGGTAGCCCTGAGTGGAGGGCGATCACACCGCCCGCAGCCAATATCGAAGTCGCACGCAGGAACGAACGACGGTCCACTGCAAGGTGCAGTCCTCCCGTCGGCATTTTCACCTTGTCCATCACATCCTCCCACGGAGCCGGCGCCATGCCGGACAACAAGATCAACTCGCATCTTGAATACTCATATTATCGGAGTTATTGATGGTCAAGACGGAATGAAGGAGAGGACATTTGGTCGACGTCGAACTGTCCAGTGTGGGAAAAAGCTGGGGTGCGGTGCAGGTCATCCGCAACCTGGATATTCATGTGAAGGACGAGGAGTTCCTAGTGTTGCTCGGCCCGTCGGGCTGCGGCAAGACCACGACGATGCGCATGATCGCCGGTCTCGAGGACGTCACCTCGGGCGACATACGCATCGGTGGCCAGTCGGTCGTGGGCAAACTCGCACGCGAGCGCGACATCGCCATGGTTTTCCAGAACTATGGGCTCTACCCGCACATGAGCGTGGCCGACAATATCGGCTATCCGCTGCGGCTACGCAAAGTCCAGGTCGACGAGCGGCGGGAGCGCGTCAAATCCGCTGCCCGCAAGGTTCATCTCGAAGATCTACTCGAGCGCAAGCCGCGTGCCCTATCGGGCGGGCAACGTCAGCGGGTTGCACTGGCCCGGGCAATCGTGCGCACTCCGCGCCTGTTCATGCTCGATGAGCCGCTTTCCAACCTCGATGCCAAGCTGCGGGTTTCGATGCGCGCGGAACTCAAGCACCTGCATCATGAGATGAGGACGACCACGATCTATGTCACGCACGATCAGATCGAGGCCATGACGCTGGCAACCCGCGTTGCCGTCATGCATGGTGGCCGCATCGTCCAGCTCGACACGCCCGAAAACATCTACAAGGACCCTTCCGAGCTGTTCGTCGCCGCTTTCATCGGTTCGCCACCGATGAACCTGCTACGTGGGACGATGTCTATTGGAGCCTTCCGCGGCGCCGGATTTGAAATAGCCTCGCTACCGGCATCGCTTGGCGGAAGCGTCACGCTGGGTATCCGCCCCGACGATGTCGCGCTCGTGCCGGGGCCGGACGGCGCAGACATCGTCGCCACGGTCTTTGCCACCGAGTTCGTCGGTCAAAGCACCCTGGTTTCGATCAAGGCTGGCGACGACCTCTTCTGCGCGGTAGCCGACGCCAATCGGAAGGTAACGATCGGCGAGACGGTCTTTCTCAAACTCGATCGCAGCCGCATCTTTTTCTTTGATACGGCAAACGACAAGCGCCTGCGGCCGGCTTGAATCAACCCATGAAGGATTACGACTATATCATCGTTGGCGGCGGTAGTTCGGGCTGCGTGGCGGCCTGGCGCCTGGTCGAGGAATTCGGCGCCCGGGTCCTGCTCCTGGAGGCAGGAGCACGCCGCATGAGCCCGCTCATGCATATGCCCGCCGGCTACATGAAATATCTGGGGCGCGATACCTATCTCGACATGCATCACATGGTGCCGCAGCCACAACTGGACGGCAGAAGCACGATCGTGCCGCAGGCCAGGGGTCTCGGCGGCGGTTCGTCAGTGAACGCCATGGTCTACATGCGCGGACAAGCGGCCGACTACGACAATTGGGCCGACATGCTGGGCACCGGTCACGACTGGTCGTGGGCCGACATGCTCGAGCACTTCAAGGTACTCGAAAACAACGATCACCTGGGCGCGCCCGCCCATGGCAATGCCGGTCCGCTTAACGTGTCCGCACCTTTTCACCGCTGCGCGATGACCGACGCTTTCGTGGCCGCCGTCCAGAATGCTGGCGAAGTCTTCACCCCGGATTTCAATGGCGGCCGCCAGCGCGGTGTCGGTTACATGCAATCGACGATCGGGCCGGATCGCCGTCGTTGCAGCGCCTCCGATGCTTTCCTGTCGCGGGTGCTGGACGATCCCAGGCTGGAACTGCGCACGCAAACCACGGTCGACCGGGTTCTGGTCGAGGCGGGCCGGGCCAAGGGTGTCGAGTTCCGCCGCAACGGCCGGGTCGAGCGTCTCTATGCCGGCTCCGGCGTCATCCTCGCTTCCGGCACCTACATCACTCCCAAGCTCTTGATGCTGTCGGGGATCGGCGATGCCGATCATCTGCGATCGCTGGAGATTGCTCCGGTCTGCGACCTACCCGGTGTCGGACGGAATTTGCAGGATCACTGCGAGGTGCCCGTGATCTTCAAGAGCAATGGACGGTATGGTTATTTCGGCGAAGATCGCGGTTGGCGGATGCTTCGCAACGGACTGCAATATCTGCTTTTCAGATCCGGGCCCGTCACGTCGATCGGCGTTGAGGCCTGTGCTTTCGTCAATCCCGACGATGCTAAGGCCGATGCCACGCTCAAGATCTACTGTGTTCCAACCGTCTATGTGGACCGCGATATCTCCGGCGTCGAAGCCTGCGACGGCCTGACGATGACCTGTTGCCTGCTGCGCCCGCGTTCGCGTGGCAAGGTCACGCTGCGCTCAAACCGGCCTGACGACATGCCGCTCATCGACGGTGGCTTTCTACGCGATCCGCATGACGTGGAAACGATCATCAAGGGGCTGAAGACGGCGCGTTCCTTCGCGCGCCAGCAGCCGCTAACCGGTCTGCTCGAAGAAGAGATCGTACCGGGCGGCACGGCCGCTGACGATGAGGCTTTGCGCGTTCACGCCAAACGAATGGTCAAGACAAATTATCATCCGGTAGGCACCTGCCGGATGGGGCCGGACGGCGACCCGTCGGCGGTGGTCGACCCGAAATCCATGTCGGTCCGCGGACTGGAGGGGTTGCATGTGATCGACTGTTCGGTGATGCCGACGATCGTCAGCGGCAACACCAATGCGCCGGCCATGGCGATTGCCCACAAGGCCGCCGGCCTGATCCACGCGGCCCAGCGCTAGAGCCGCGCAGACGAACTTCGCCCGTTCACCACTCGGCGAAGGATCCGTCCGCATGGCGCCAGATGGGATTGCGCCAGCGATGACCCTTCCGCGCCTGCTCCTTGACATAATCCTCGTCGATTTCGACCCCCAGCCCCGGGCCGTCGGGAATGGCCACGAAGCCGTCTTCATAGCGGAAGACGTCCTTGTTCTTCGCATAGTCGAGCAGGTCGTTGCCCGTATTGTAGTGGATGCCGAGGCTCTGCTCCTGGATGAAGCAGTTGTAGCTCACTGCGTCGAGTTGCAGGCAGGCGGCCAGCGCGATCGGCCCGAGCGGACAATGGGGAGCCACCGCAATGTCGTAGGCTTCGGCCATTGCGGCGATCTTGCGGCATTCGGTGATACCGCCGGCATGCGAAAGGTCTGGCTGGATGATATCGACGGCGCCTTCCTCGAACACGTGCTTGAAATCCCAGCGGCTGTAGAGACGCTCGCCCAAAGCGATGGGGGCGGACGACATGGCGGCGATTTCCTTCAGCGCCTCGCGGTTTTCGCTCAGCACGGGTTCTTCGATGAACATGAGCCGATACGGTTCCAGCTCCTTGACGAGAGCCTTTGCCATGGGGCGATGTACGCGGCCGTGGAAGTCGACGGCAATGCCGATATGCGGCCCGACGGCCTCGCGCACGGTCGCCACGCGCTCGACGGCGGCATCGATGCGGTCGTGGCTGTCGACGATCTGCAGTTCCTCGGTGCCGTTCATCTTCAGCGCGGTGAAACCGCGCGCCACGACCTGCCTTGCGCCCTCGGCGACCTCCGACGGACGATCGCCGCCTATCCAGGAGTAGACTTTGATGCGGTCGCGGCAGCGGCCGCCAAGAAGCTCGTGGACGGGCACGCCAAGCGCCTTGCCCTTGATATCCCAAAGCGCCTGATCGATGCCAGCGATGGCACTCATCAGGATAGGCCCACCGCGATAGAAGCCGCCGCGATGCATGACGGACCAATGGTCCTCGATCAGCCGCGGATCCTTGCCGACAAGATAGTCCGCCAGTTCCTTCACCGCTGCCTCGACCGTCAGGGCGCGTCCCTCCACGACGGGTTCGCCCCAGCCGCAGATACCTTCATCGGTTTCGATCTTCAGGAACAGCCAGCGCGGCGGCACGATATAGGTGGTGAGGGCGGTGATCTTCATCTTGTCGGGTCCGGCTCAGCTGTTCTTGATTTGCTTGGCGCTCACCAGGTCACGGGCCGCGAGATCGAGAATATGGTTGGCCGCCTTCCTCGCCGCGTCGCCGTTGCGCAGCCGCAACGCCTCCACAACTTCCTGGTGGGCCTTCACGGCCTCGGCGCGCCGATCGAGCGAGATCACGGCGGTTGCTTCCAATGAAAACTTCAGCGCCGTATCGATCATCCCGCCGATCTGCCGGAAGATCGGATTATGGCTTGCCCGGTAGAGGGTCTGGTGAAAGGTGATGTCCGATCGCGAGAACTTGACGATGTCCTCGCCGGCGTTGGCCATTCCCTCCCAGGCCGTTTCCAGATCGGCGATTTCGCGCAACGTTGCTCGTGTGGCGGCAAGTTCCGCCACCAGCGGCTCTATCGCACGCCGAGTTTCGAGGATGGCGTCGAACAATTTGTCGTCCAGCGCATGCGGAGCATGCCAGGCGAGCACCTGGGAATCGATGATGTTCCAGTTGTCTTCGTCGCAGACGATCGTACCCACCCTGGGGCGACTCAGGACCAGTCCCTTGGCTGCCAATACCTTCAAAGCTTCGCGGATCACCGTTCTGCTGACGCCATGCTCGGCACCCAGATCGTTTTCGGTCGGCAGGAAGGTGCCCGGCTGGTAGCGGCCCGAAAATATGTCGGACGCGATCGCCTGCGTGGTGTCTGACATCACGCGAGGCCGCTGCACCTTTCGCTCCTTCTCCCGCAGTCCCTGCGAGGTGTCAGCCATTTATTCCTCCCTCCACGGGCAATCTCGTGATTCCCTTGCCGAGACTACTGGGGACAGCGGTTACCGCAATCTTCCTAATTCGTATTCTGTTATCTCATTTATCATACCAAGACAATTGACTGGTATGATGATATCAAATATTGGTGCAACCAGGGCATGCAGCCCAAGTCGCGTTCTGGGAGGAAACCATGCGATTTCTGAAGAAGGCGCTCGTCGCCAGCGCATTTGCCGTGACTGCCATTGTCATGAGCGCATCAGCCTATGCGGCGGACGTGAAGATCGGTTTCGTTGTCAAGCAGCCGGAGGAGCCCTGGTTCCAGGACGAATGGAAGTTCGCTGACCAGGCTGCGAAGGAAAAAGGCTTCACGCTTGTGAAGATCGGGGCCGAAGACGGCGAGAAACTCATGTCGGCGATCGACAATCTGGGCGCCCAGGGCGTTCAGGGTTTTGTGGTCTGCACACCCGACGTCAAGCTCGGCCCGGGTATCGTCGCCAAGGCTGCGGCGAACAATCTCAAGCTGATGACGGTCGACGATCGACTGGTCGGCGCCGACGGCAAGCCGCTGGAAGACGTTCCGCATATGGGCATTTCCGCCACCAAGATCGGCGAGGCCGTAGGGCAGGCGATCGTCGACGAGATGAAGGCGCGCGGCTGGAATGCCGACGAGGTCGGCGCGATCCGCGTTTCCTACGACCAGCTGCCGACCGCAGTGGACCGTGTCGAAGGCGCGATCTCGGTCCTCAAGAAGAACGGCTTCAAGGCTTCGAACATCTTCGACGCACCGCAGGCCAAGACCGACACGGAAGCTGCGCTGAATGCCGCGACCGTCGTGCTTAACGCCCATCCGAATATCAAGAAATGGGTTGCCTTCGGCCTCAACGACGAAGCTGCGCTCGGTGCGGTTCGTGCCTCGGAGAGCGTCGGCATTCCGGCCACCAACATGATCGGCGTCGGCATCGGTGGCGCGGATTCGGCGATCAACGAATTCAAGAAGCCGCAGCCTACCGGCTTCGTCGGCAGCGTCATCATCTCGCCCAAACGCCATGGCTACGAGACGTCGCTCAACATGTATGGCTGGATCGCCGACAACAAGGAGCCGGAAAAGCTGATCCTGACATCAGGCTCCCTTGCCAAGCGCGACGACTACCAGAAAGTTCGCAAGGACCTCGGT
Organism: Mesorhizobium sp. YL-MeA3-2017; assembly: GCF_030814575.1. NCBI lineage: Bacteria > Pseudomonadati > Pseudomonadota > Alphaproteobacteria > Hyphomicrobiales > Phyllobacteriaceae > Mesorhizobium > Mesorhizobium sp. YL-MeA3-2017. The sequence goes on from NZ_JAUSVH010000001.1 coordinate 4,053,753, forward strand.
CTCGAATAGGTTCGAGTAAACAGGTGGAATGGCGGCGGGTTTTCGCCCGCCGCCCCTCTCAGGGGCTTGCCGATGTCCTTTCTCGAATTCTCCGAAATTTCCAAATCCTATCCCGGCGTACGGGCGCTGTCCGGCGTATCCTTCGGTGTCGAGAAGGGCGCCGTGCATGGCCTCATGGGAGAGAATGGGGCCGGAAAGTCGACGCTGATCCGCATTCTTTCCGGCGATCAGAACGCCGATTCCGGAGAAATCAGGATCGACGATCGCGCTCAGCATTATCATTCGACGCGCGACGCCTTTCATGCCGGCGTCATCGTCATCCATCAGGAACTGCAACTGGTTCCCGAATTGACCGTCGCTGAAAACCTGCGGCTGGGCCGCTTCCCCAGCAATGGCGGCGTCATTCAGGCCAGGCGGATGTTCGCCGATGTCGGCGACAAACTGAAGGCGGCCGGCATCGATATCGACCCCGGGCGCAAGATCAAGACACTCTCCATCGGCGAACGGCAGATGGTGGAGATCGCCAAGGCGATGATGCTCGACGCGCGTGTCATCGCGCTGGACGAGCCGACATCCTCGCTTTCGTCCCGCGAGAGCGAAATCCTCTTCTCGCTGATCGACCGGCTTCGGGCCGAGGGCAAAGTCATCCTCTACATCTCCCATCGCATGGACGAGGTCTTTCGCCTTTGCGACAGCCTGACGGTGCTGCGCGACGGCAAGCTTGCGGCCCATCACCCGCATCTGGCGGGTGTTACGCGCGATCAGGTCGTGGCTGAAATGGTCGGGCGCGAAATTTCCAACGTCTGGGGCTGGCGCGGCCGACCGGCCGGCGAAGTGCGCCTGAAAGTCGAAGGCGTCGCCGGCGACAAGCTGCGCCTGCCGGCAGGCTTCGAGGCGCGTGCCGGTGAGATACTGGGCTTCTTCGGCCTGATCGGCGCCGGTCGATCCGAATTGATGCGGCTGGTATTCGGCGCCGACCCACGCTGGGCAGGCACGGTGCATGTCGATGGCAAGGCTGTCGCGGCTTCCGATCCGCATCACGCCATACGCTCCGGCGTCGTACTGTGTTCGGAAGACCGGAAGTATGACGGCATCATCCAGGGTCGCTCGATCGAGGAAAACATCAACATCTCCTCGCGTCGGCACAATGCACGCCTCGGGCTGCTCGACCGGAAACAGGAAGCGGACACGGCGGAAACCTTCATCCGCAAGCTCAAGATCCGCACGCCTTCGCGTAAGCAGGATGTTGTCAACCTGTCCGGCGGCAACCAGCAGAAGGTCATCCTGGCGCGCTGGCTAGCCGAGCAGGGCATCGGCACCCTGATCGTCGATGAGCCGACCCGCGGCATCGATGTCGGCGCGAAATCCGAGATCTACGAAATCCTGTACCAGCTTGCCGAAAGCGGCATGGCGATCGTCGTCATCTCCAGCGAACTGCCCGAGGTCATGGGCATCTGCGACCGCATCCACGTCATGTGCGAAGGGCGCATCCGGGCGGAATTGACACGCGACCGTTTCAACGAACGCGAAATCCTGGCCGCCGCCTTGCCGGACAAGAGCGTTCCGGCGGCAATCGCATCCTGAGGAGCTTGTTCATGCATACATCGCTCAAGAAAGTCCTCCTCGGCGAACAGGGTCTGGTGGTCATCTTCGTGCTTGCCTTCGCGCTGGTTTCGCTGCTCGTCCCGAACTTTCTGACCGAGCGCAACATGCTTGGCCTGCTGCAATCGGTGGTCACGGTCGGCATCGTCGCCTGCACCATGATGTTCTGTCTGGCGGCGCGGGATTTCGACCTGTCGGTCGGTTCCAACGTGGCGTTTGCCGGCATGGTCGCGGTCATGGCCTCCAATGCGACGGGATCGATCCTGCTCGGGCTCCTGGCCGCCTTGGCCTGCGGCGCCGTCGTCGGCGCCGCCAACGGCGTGGTCATCGCCAAGTTTCGCATCAACGCGCTGATCACCACGCTCGCCACCATGCAGATTGTGCGCGGCCTGGCGCTCATCGCATCGGACGGGCGCGCGGTGGGCATCAACGATCCCAATTTCTACCAGCTTGCCTTATCGAAACTCCTGGGTGTGCCGACGCCAATCTGGGTGTTGATCCTGCTGTTTGTCGCTTTCGGCTTCGGGCTCAATCGCACCGTTTTCGGCAAGAATACGCTGGCCGTCGGCGGCAACCCCGAGGCGTCGAGGCTTGCGGGCGTCAATGTTGACATGACGCGCATCTGGATTTTCGCCCTTCAGGGCCTCACCTGCGCGGTGGCCGGCATATTGCTGGCCTCCCGCATCACCTCGGGGCAGCCCAACGCTGCGGTCGGACTGGAACTCTCGGTGATCTCCGCGTGCGTGCTGGGGGGCGTTTCACTGGACGGCGGCCGCGCCACCATGTCGGGCGTGATCGTTGGCGTACTCATAATGGGCATCGCCGAGAACGTCATGAACCTGCTCAACATTCCGGCCTTCTACCAATATATCGTCCGCGGCGTGATCCTGCTCATCGCGGTACTGCTCGACAATCTGCGTTCATCCGCCCTCGGCCGCCGTTAAACATCCATGGCAGACAGGCTTCTGCGACACAACAGGGTGGCGAAGTCGGCACAAGTCCGCGCGGAGGGGCTTCCGTCGGATAAGCTTTGCCAACACAAAGGCGCTTTCTACGAGTGGCAGGCCTTACTGTTACCGATGGTCTGCCTGCTCTACAGGCGGCCTCACGATGACGATCAAGAACTGAGATGGACATGATGGGTGAGCGGCTGGCAGGCAAGCGCATTTTTCTCACCGGAGCAGCGCAAGGTATAGGCGAAGCCATCGCCAGGCAATGTCTGGCGGAAGGCGCGCGCGTTTTTCTCGTCGACCGCGACGGCGACCTGCTCGCCAGCACCGCCAAAACCCTCGAAGCGCCGAGCGGATCATTCGGCTTCGCGACGGTCGATATCACCGACGGGCAAGCAATCGAGGCCGCCATGGCCGATGCTTGCGTGGCCATCGGAGCCGTCAACGCGGTCATCAACAATGCCGGTATTAATGTCTTTCACGCACCGCTTGAAACCAGCGGCGCGGAATGGGATCGTTGTTTCGATGTCAATCTGAAAGGGGCCTGGAATTGCTGCAAGGCGGCCCTGCCAGGAATGATAGCGGCCGGCGGCGGCGTCATTCTCAACATCGCCTCGACACATGCGTTCACCATCATCCCGCACACTTTTCCTTACCCGCTCGCCAAGCATGCGCTGCTCGGCATGACCAAGGCGCTGGCGCTGGAATATGCCGCGCAAGGTGTGCGCGTGAATGCGCTGGCACCGGGTTATGTCGAGACGCAGAAGGCGGTGGACTACTGGAACTCGTTTCCCGATCCGGAGGCGGCGCAGGCAAAGACGCTCGCTCTGCATCCAGGCAATCGCATAGCCACACCAAGCGAAATCGCCAAAGCCGCCGTTTTCATGATTTCCGACGAATGTCCGTTCATGAACGCAGCCTGCCTCGTCATCGACGGCGGCCTCAGCATGCTCCAGCATCCGGCTTGAAGGCGGGTTGATAACTCCTGAGAAGAAGTGGTCGTCGAAAAATCCGGAACTAAAAAGTTCTGAGGATGATCGTAAGTGATGAAATCCGAACGTTAGGATTTTAGCGTTTCACGACGGTAGCGCGTAAGGCGTTTCCGCTATAGAAGTAAGATTGTAATTTCTTATTAATGTGATTTTTAAGTACACATTGATAAATATTTCAGTAATTTTGGAAATTTGTTCCGATTATTACTAAGATTAGCAGTAAAGATTTTTTGTTACCACGAAGGAGTATGAGCATATTCCGCTTGTACATCGTTGCAGCCATGCGCAACGGTAGTTGTAGTTCGGATCGTAGCGATATTCAGCGCGTCTCGCGTCAACCCATCGACTGCAGGCTATCACCGGCAGCTTGGCTTAAAGATATGTCCACACACAGTGGTATCTTTGCGCCCTTTGCTCGAGGGGCCGCGAGCAGGGTTGATCGGGCAGCCGGCGCCGGGACTAGCGAAGCCCTTCCGCCAATCTGATCGGTCGATTGCATCCCTCGCGGTGCGGATGTGCCAGGTGCGAGCGAAGAGCCGCGCTTGTTGCAAAAATCGAAACCTGTTACTTAACATGATAAATGACATGTCGTGCGAAGGCGTGAGGCAGCGTTGGACCTATTGAGCTCTGCGGAATTGCTCCACAAGGACCGGATACGGACGCCTTTCAGCCGCTGGGTCGACGATCTGCACTCCACTTGCGGGAGTTTCCGACCCCGCGCCATGGATACAAGTCTCCACATTCGTGGCGAGGCCCGCCGCATCAATGCCTGCGGCATGGAATTTTCGCACATCTCCAACGATCTCGACCGCGTCGATCATGACTGGGACGATGTTCGGCGCGATGCCATCGAACAGCTTTTCCTGCTTGTGCAACTCGAAGGTGGGTGCGGTGTGGAGCACGGCGGCCGGCAAAGCGCACTGAATGTGGGCGACTGCATTCTGGTCGATTCCACCAAGCCGACGACATTCCATTTCGGCGGCAAGTTCAGCAACCATCTATCTCTCAACCTGCCCAGGCAACTCATCTATTTCCACGGTGGCGACAAGCTCGATATAGCGCGCACGCTGGATGCGGCCGATCCGATGGCCGTCACGCTGCGGGCTCTTGTGGCCAAAGTTCTCGCAACGGCCGAGAACGATGCTCACGCTGCGAACCTGCGCCAATTGATGCTCGACGCGACCCGTCAGGCCTTTGTGTCCGACGTGGAAGGCGTACTTTCGTTCGAATCGCTCAGCGACCTGGCATCCCGGCGACTGCGACTGGTCGATGTTCTGATCGATCAGCATCTGACAAATCCTCGTCTTTCCGCGCAATGGCTGGCAAAGCGCATGGGCGTTTCGATGCGGATCCTGCAATTGCATTTTCAGGATCTCGGCATGACTTGCACCACCTTCATTCGCGACAAGCGCTTGCGTTTCGCGCGCGAGAAGATCAGGCAGCTCCAATTCCAGCCCGGCACACAGACCATAGCGGATGTCGCCTATTCCGTTGGCTTCAACGACCTGTCCTATTTCAACCGCTGTTTCAAAGAATTGTTTGCCTGCGCGCCGAGTGACCTCTTGAGGCCGGTATCGCGAGGAAAGATGCACTAGCTCCTGGCCTCCGCCGTGCTCTTTTTCGACATCGAGAGCCATTGCTGAAGCCGCATAAGTAGGCATTTCTCGACCGGGGCTCCGCAGCCAGGGACGATAGCGCTGAGAGCCTTCGCTCGGCCAAAACCTCCACCTCAATTTTACGTTCAAGTCCGTCCGGGTTTCGTTTCGCTCCAAGACAGGTCTTGGCGGGACGTGTTGGTTTGTGCCGACGCGGTTGCAAAAAGAACCCGTCCCAAGATCGGGGCAGGGGCGCGGACCGCACATCTGGAGGAGAACGAAACATATGGTTCCGGTGAAATTCAGCCGCGCTATCGCGGTCGCTCTGCTGACTGCCACGACGGCCCTGACGACCCACACTCTTGCGCGTGCGCAAGAGCTGGTGCTTGGCGTCATCGGCAACAGCAAGGACATGGTGCAGCCCTATACGCCGACCAGCTCGGCATCTGCCGGCTCGCTGTACAACCAACTTTATGACGGGCTGACGGCGTATGATTCCAAGGGCGCGGTGGTGATGGAACTCGCCGAGTCCATGACACCCAACGCCACCCTGGACGCCTGGACCGTCAAACTTCGTCCGAACGTCAAGCGCCATGACGGTAAGCCGTTCACCGCCGCCGACGTGATCGCCAGCATCAAATACATGATGGACCCGGCGAACAATTTCGTCGTCTCGAGCCAGATCGATTTCGTCGATCCCGCCAAGATACGCAAGGTCGACGACCTGACGATGGAATTCACGCTCAAGCGTCCCTTCGGTCTTTTTGCCAATGCCTTCGCGGACAATGATTTCAGGATGCGCGCCATTGCCGACGACGGATCGGTGGTCGGCACGGGCCCGTTCAAGCTCGATTCCTTCACCCCGGGCCAGGAAGCGCGCCTGACCCGTTTCGACGATTATTGGGGCGAAAAGCCCGGCTTCGACAAGCTCCGCATCATCGGGTTCAGGGACCAACAGGCGGTCACCAATGCGTTGCGCGGCGGACAGATCGACGTTGCCTATTCAGTGCCGTACACGGACGTTCCGGCGTTGACCAAGGACCCAAAGCTGAAAACCGTGGTCAGCGGCACGACAACCTATCCAATGATAGCCGTGCGGGTGGATACACCGCCATTCAACGACCAAAAGGTTCTGGAAGCGCTCAAGCTGGTGGTCGACCGCCAGCAGATCGTCGACAATGCGTTCGGTGGCTTTGGCATGATCGCCAACGACTATCTGGGCAACAACACGGCCTGCCCAGCACCAGCCGAGCCGCAACGCGTGCAGGACATCGCCAAGGCAAAGCAATTGCTGGCCGAGGCCGGGAAAAGCAACCTCAAGCTCGAACTGGTGACCGACGGTGCCTTCGCCGGCATGATGGAAATGGCGCAACTCTTCGCGCAGCAGGCCGCGCAAGCAGGCATCACCATCAAGGTTCGCCGGCTTGATCCCGCTTCCTTCCTCAACCGCTGGAGGGAATGGCCGTTTCTGATCAGCCTGACCAGCGGGCCTTATGAAACGGCCACGCTCGCAGCGCTGCTGCCGGAGCAGGGTGAGAACGCAACGCATTTCAACGATGCGGAATACAACGATCTCGCCAAGAAGCTGCAGAGCACCGGCGATCTGGCGGAGCAATGCAAGCTGATCACCCAGTTGCAGGCGATCGAATACAAGCGCAGCGGCCACATCGTCGCCGCCTATCCCGAAAACATCACTGTCTACCGCGATACGGTGAACGGACTGACGCCCGACCTCTACGGTCGCACCGCGATCCAGTTCGGTGGCGTCACCGTCAACAAGTAGCCAGTCTTGTCGCTAGGAAGGGTGTTCGATGACGGTCGATAACCACAATGACAATGCGGCGATTGGAGTCTTCGCCTGGCTGCAGCCGTTCCTTGTGAGGCTGTTGCAAGGGACGCTGACCCTGCTCGCCGTGTCGTTGTTGATCTTCCTGGCGGCCAGGGCCTTGCCCGGCGATGTCGCCAACATGATCCTCGGCCAAAGCGCGACGCAGGAGCAGTTGGTTTCGCTGCGTGCCCAGCTTGGTCTCGATCAGCCGCTGTGGTGGCAATACCTCACCTGGCTGGGCGGCATTTTGCATGGCGACTGGGGAACCTCGCTGTCCAATGGGCAGCCGGTGGCGGATCTGCTTGCGCTGGGGGTTCGCAATTCCGCGACGCTGAGCGGAGTGGCGCTCGCGGTCATGCTGCCGCTCTCCCTGCTTGTCGGCGTGATTGCCGCCCAGTTTCGCGACGGGCTCGTCGACAAGGTCTTTCTCGGCATGTCGATGGTCGCCAATGCCGTGCCCGACTTCGTCACCGGGACGGTGTTGGTCGCGCTCTTCGCAACGACGGTCCTGCATGTGCTGCCGGCGGTTTCGTTCATCCCGCCGGGAGACTCGCCTTTTTCCTATCCCGACGCGCTGGTGCTGCCGGCCACGACCGTGATCATCCCCGGCGTGATGTATCTCGCCCGGCTGGTGCGGGTGGCGGTCATCGACGTGATGGCAACCGAATACATCCAGACCGCCGAGCTGAAAGGCCTGTCGCCGAGCCGGGTCCTGTTCCGGCACGCTCTTCCGAACGCGGTGGCCCCGATCATCCCGGCGGCCAGCCTCGTGGCGGCATTCACTGTCGGCGGAGTGGTCGTGGTGGAATATCTGTTCGCCTATCCCGGTGTCGGCAGCGCTCTTGTCGATGCCGTCACCAACCGCGACCTGCCGGTCATCCAGGCCAATGTGCTGGTGATCGCCTCTGCCTATTTCATCTTCAACCTCATCGCAGACTCGCTTGCCCAACGCGATGAGGCTTCGGGCGCGCAAGGGCGGTCCAAGGCGTGAGCACCGGCGTAGAAATGACCCTGACGACACATCGGCGGGTTCGCCCGCGCGCCGCCAGTGGCTGGTGGCGGCTTTGGGCGTCCGCGCAAGTTCGCTGGGGCGTCATTCTGCTGGTCGCCATGACCGCGCTGGTCGTCATTGGCCCGTTCCTGGCTCCCTATGATCCCGCCGCACCCGTGGGCAAACCTTATGCCGCGCCATCGGCGGTAGCCTGGCTGGGCACCGATAATCTCGGACGCGATGTTCTGTCCCGCGTGCTTGCGGGCGGGGTCTATCTCGCCTGGATGGCACCGGTTTCAGCCCTTCTCAGTGTCGTGACCGGCGCTGCCATTGCCCTGGTGACCGCCTATTATCGCGGCTGGACAGATCTCGTCCTGAAGCGGTCGCTTGATGTCCTGCTCGCTTTCCCCGGCGTTCTCCTGACGCTGCTGTGCGTTTCGGTGTTCGGGCCGCGGCCTGTTCTCCTGGTCGGCCTTGTCGTTCTCACCTTGATGCCGGGCGTTGCCCGTGTGATCCGCGGTGCGGCCCTGCCGCTTCTCGACCGGGAATATGTGCTGTGGGCGAAGGCCGTCGGCACGCCCGGACCGGTCATCATCCTGCGCGAACTTCTGCCCAATGTCTCTTCCCCGCTGCTGGTTGAACTGGGCCTGCGATTGAGCTGGTCGGTCGGCATTCTCTCGTCGATGAGTTTCATCGGCTACGGCATCCAGCCACCGGCCGCCGACTGGGGGCTGATGGTGAGCGAAAACGGCACCGGCCTCGGCACTCAGCCTTTTGCTGTGTTGGCGCCGATCGCGATGATCATCCTCTACACAATCGGTGGTGGTCTGATCGCTGAAGGCGCGGCGCGCGTGATGGCGCGGACGGAAGGCAAGGCATGATGACGGTGTTGAAGGCCACGGGGCTCACCGTCGAACGCGCGGACGGCGCCCCAATCATCGAGGATGTCTCGCTGAGCCTCGATAAGGGCGAGGTGATGGGCATTGTCGGCGAGTCCGGATCGGGCAAGTCGACGCTGGCGCTGGCGCTGCTTGCCTATGCGCGGCGCGGTGTGCGGATCGCGGGCGGCGCGGTTCGCGTGGCCGGCACCGACATGCTCGAACTTGATACGGCCGGTCTGCGGAAAGCACGGCGCGAAGTTGTGGCCTATGTCGCTCAGGACCCCGGTGCCGCCCTGAACCCGATGCTGTCGCTTGGCACCTTGCTGACCGAGGGGCTCGCCGGCAGCAAGGCAGAGAAAATCGCCCGCGCGCGCGAAATCCTGCGCAAGGTCGGCTTGCCTGACGACGAGGCCTTCCTGCATCGCCGTCCGCGCCAGCTTTCTGGCGGGCAGCAACAGCGCATCGCAATCGCCATGGCGGTGATCGCGAAGCCCAAGCTGATCATTCTCGACGAGCCGACGACCGGGCTCGATGTCTCGACCCGCGCCAAGGTGCTGGATCTGATCCGCCAGCTCTGCGTCTCGGATAATCTGACCGCGATCTATGTCAGCCATGACCTCGCGGTGATTGCCAATGTCGCCGACCATGTGACGGTAATGTATGGTGGCCAGGTCGTCGAACAGGGCCGCATGCAGGAGGTTCTGGCGAAGCCGCGCCATCCCTATACGCGTGCTTTGCTCGACGCCGTGCCTTCGCTGCAGGCGCGGCAGCTGCTGCGGCCGATCCGCGGGCGCGTGCCGGCGGTCGGCGAAGCGCCGAGTGGCTGCATCTTCTCGGACCGCTGCGATTACACTGTCGAAGCCTGCAACACCCGGCCAAGGCTGGAGGTGGTGGGCGGCACTCTCGTGCGCTGCGTGCGTCCCGAATTGGTCCGGGTATTCGAGGCGCGTTCGGAAGCCATCGACCGTTCCGACAGGCCGGCGGCCAGCGCGCCGGCCGTGCTGCAGGCAGACGGCGTCGATGCTTTCTACGGCCATCGGCAGATCCTGTTTGACGTCAGCCTCAAGGTGGAGCCGGGTCGATGCCTTGCGGTGGTAGGCGAGTCGGGCAGCGGCAAGTCGACCTTGTCGCGATGCCTGATCGGACTGCACAACAACGTCACCGGTCAACTCAGCCTCGACGGCAAGCCCATGCCGCTGACTGTCGGTGAGCGCGATCAGAATGCTCGCCAGCGACTGCAATACATCTTCCAGAATCCCAACGCCTCGCTCAATCCCCGACGCACGATCGGGGCCAGCCTGGTTGCGGCGCTGGCCAACAGGCCGGAAGCCGGCGGCGGCCGCTCCGACGCCATCATCGCCGAGGCGCTTGAAAGAGTGGGCATCTCGCCCGACCTTGCCACGCGCTATCCGGCTGAACTGTCCGGCGGCCAGCGCCAGCGTGTCGCCATCGCCCGCGCCCTGGTCGCCAAGCCGGCCGTGCTGCTGTGCGACGAGGTGACGTCGTCGCTCGACGTCTCGGTGCAGGCCTCAGTGATCGAATTGCTGCGCAGCCTGCTCGCCGACGGTCTCGGCATGCTCTTTGTCACGCATGACCTCGCCGTGGTGCGCAACATCGCGGACACGGTCGCGGTGCTCAGCGCCGGACGGGTCGTCGAACAGGGCGAGGCTCGCGCGGTACTCAGCGCTCCGAGCCATCCCTACACACAATCGTTGCTCGCCAACACGTTGCAACTGCCCACCGACGCAACCGGTTTCGACATGCCGGCTATCGCGCCGAGGCAGTCCGCGACCGGTTCGCGGTGAATTCCAGAACTTCCGTTCATCAAGAGGAGAAGATGATGACGAGCCATTTTGACGGTCTGCTCAACGACACGCTGCCATTGCTGCAGGTGGATTTTACCGCCGAGGGCGCGCTGGCTGACCTGGAAAATCCGCCGAACACAGGTGGGTTCGAATTGGTCGGCACGCTGGTACAGCCCGGTTCGAAGATTCACATGACCCATGTGTGGATCACGCCGTTCGACCGCCACCTGCACTGGGTTTCCGAACATGTGCACGATTATGACGAAGTCCTGATCTGGACCGGTAACGATCCTGACAACCCACAGGATCTTGGTGCCGAACTCTACATCGACATCGAGGGCGAGCGCCGCATCATCAACAAATCGGGCTCGATCTATATCCCGGCCGGTGTCCGGCACTGCCCGCTCGGCTTCCATTATGTGAAGCGCCCCTTCCTCTTCCACGCTCTGTCTCTGGATCCGACCTACAAGGCGAAGGTCTGAGGCAAGGTCGCAAAAGAAAAGCCGCCGGCGGTTATCCGCCGGCGGCTTCCGATTTTAAGGGAAGGTGAGTTCCGGTCGCGCCTCAGTCAATTCGGCCGGTGTGGATATTGACCCTCGCCAGGGCATCTCCCACTGCGTCGACGACATGGCTTACTTCCCGTGCTGTGATAACCAGCGGCGGTGTCAGCGCAATCGTTCCACCGTGAATGCCGACGATGACGCCATGTTTCGTGCGCAAGAACCGGTCGATGTCTTTCCTCAGGCTGGGGAAGCGTCCGAACAGGGGCTCACGGGTCGCCTTGTCGGACACCAGTTCGACGCCGACCATCAGGCCGCGGCCGCGCACGTCGCCGACAACTGGCAGGTTGATCAGCTCGCCAAGCTCGTCGAGGAACTGCCGACCACGTTCTCTCGACGCTTCGAGCGGGTTCTCCCGCTCGATGATATCGATATTGGCCGAGGCGACTGCTGCCGCCACAAGGTGGCCCGCATAAGATCCGCCGCCACCGGCGCCGTCGAGGACATCGGCGACATTTGCGTCAAGCAACAGCGCTCCGAGTGGCATGTAGCCGCTGGCGATACCCTTGGCGAGAACGATGATATCGGGCGCCAGATTGTAGTCGAGCGAGCTGTACCAGGCGCCGGCGCGACCAAAACCGGTCACCACCTCGTCCGCGACAAACAGGATGCCGTGCGCCTTCAGCACCGAGACCATGCGTGGCCAATAGTCGTCTGGGGCGGGGATCATCCCCGCCGGTCCCATCACCAGTTCGCCGAACATGGCCGCGATGTTCTTGGCGCCCACCCGCGCAATCGTCTCTTCAAGTTCGCGCACGCAGAAATCGGTCAGGTTCTCGCCGCCGAAAAGCTCGGTGTGATACGGCCATGGCGGCGTCAGCGTGATTGCATTGTCGGGAACATCACCGATTCCCGGCCGCCCTCCTGCAAGCTCGGCCCCGCCATAGGTGCGGCCGTGGAACGAGCCGCGCAGCACCAGCACCTTGGTTCGTTGCGGCTGGCCGCGCCGGTGATGATAGAGCCGCACAAGCTGCAACGCCTCGTCGTCGGCTTCCGAGCCGCTGCTCATCAGACGGACTTTCGCGATGTTCCTGGGCGCGCGCTCGACAAGCCTTTCGCAGAATTCGATCGTCGGAGTGTTGGCGAAATCGGCCATGATGGTGAAATGGGCGAGCGTCGACATCTGCTCGGCTGCCACTTTCGCCAATTCCTCTCGTCCGTGTCCGACTTGCGTCAGCCACGCACCGGCGTGGGCATCGATATATTCCCGCCCTTCCGCATCCCAAAGCGTCGATCCCTTGCCCCGAACCAGAACCAGGCGTTCGGGATCTTGTGGATTGCCATGCGGATGTTGGACGACGCGGGCGTCTCGCTTTGCCCAATCCGTCGCGGCGCCGTTCGTGGAGGTCATGTCTGCTTCCTGAGATAGTGAAAACCGCGCTGTTGGCCGGTCGACAGGCATGCTGCCGCGCTTGCCACGACCGGCGGGTCAAACGGTGGTGAAGAGTTTGGAGATGATGCTCCAATGGCCGTCTTCTTCGACAAGGTGCATGAAGTCGTTGAAGTTCAGGCCCGCCAGCCCGGACATGATGACAGTGGCACTGGCGACCGAGCCTTTGACGATCAGGCTCTCGATGCGAGCCTCGTAGCCCTCATTGGACACGCCTTGCGAGGCCATCCTGTCGATGTCGGCCAGATAGAGTTCCGGTGTCCCCGCAATCGGCTTATCGACCAGAATGCCGGTCATGATCGCCTTGGGATGGAAACATTTGACCAGCTTGGTGCAGTCCAGGTCCCGCGATCCGTCGACATAGGCCTGCAATACGGCGCTCGGGGAAGTGTTTTGCACGGTTGCTCCAATCATGTTGGCGATGGCCATCGCAGGGCATCGACGGGTGTCGTGTTCCCTTGAGCGAGAGCCCGGATTGAGCCGGCATCATGCCGTTGCCGTTCACACTGCGCATCGACATGCCGTCGGCCTCGGGGCCGATCTCTCCGCCTCAATGGACTGTCTGTGATCGAACAATATGTCCGGTTCTTTGGAGACAAAAGCCGTGACGGCTTATACATATTGTTCTACCAAAGCGAACGATGGCTGATCTGCGCAACATCAATCTCAACCGCCTCTCGATTTTCGTTGCGGTGATCGAGGCAGGGTCTCTGTCGGAGGCGGCAAGGCGCACCGGTTTGGCCAAATCCGTGATCAGCACGCATCTGTCGCGGCTCGAGGCCGAAGTCGGCGCGGCGCTCTTGCTGCGCAATCCCCGCAATCTGGGATTGACCGTCGCCGGGCGGCAATTCTTCGAAGCTTGTACGGCGATACTGCGCCAGGTGGACGATGCGGTCGCCGCTCTTGATCGCGAAAACCTCGACATTCGCGGGCTGCTGCGCGTGACGACTTCAGTGGATTTCGGGGCAACCGTCGTGACGCCGGTGCTGGTTTCGTTGGTCAACCAGTTTCCCGGTTTGAAGGTTGATCTGATCGCCTCGGATCGGGTCCTCGATCTTGTTGGCGAAGGCATCGATGTCGCCATCCGCCTGGGCTGGCCGCGCGACAGCAGCTATACCGCGACATTGCTTGGCTCCTTCGCGCAATGGCTGGTCGCACCACCGTCCTGGTCCGATCGCCTCGCCCGCATCCAGAGGCCGCAAAACCTGATGGACTGGCCGTTCGTCGAACTGTCCATTCTCGAACGCGCGGAAAACTGGTCCTTCACCGATCCCGACGGGAAGGTTCAAAAAATCCGGTTCGATCATCGCCTGTCGGCATCGACGACAAGCGCCGTACGCGCCGCTGTCATGGCGGGCGGTGGCCTTGCCGTTCTCCCGGACTACCAGGTTGCCGAAGACGTCACCGCGGGACGCTTGTTGCGGGTTCTACCCGAATGGGCGCTGCCCGATGGCGGCATCTATGCGGTCTTTCCGCAGAAGCGTCACAGATCCCGCAAGGTGGATCTGTTTCTAGATGTGATGAGAAGTAAGATTCGGTATCTGAATAACGAAAACTAGGTCCATGCGGGTTTTCTTGAGTGCCGAATTTTACGCCGAACCGCGCATGATCAGCTTGGCTTCCAGCCGCTTGATCTCCGGTTTGGCGGCCTGCGTTTCCGGGCCGCCGGCAATGCGCGTGAACAGCATGTCGACGCCAGTTGCGGCGATGCCCTGATAATCCTGCGCCACCGTCGTCAGCGGCGGGCAAGTGAAGCGGCTTAACGGGTGGTCGTCATGGCCGGCAACGCGCAACTCGCAGCCGTCATCCCGTCCCACCGGCAGCTTGCGCTCGAAGGCAGCGGCTATCACCCCGAAGGCAAGGCGGTCATTGGCGCAGAGTACGGTCCGGGTCGGAAAGCTGCCGCCGTCCAGGATGCGGCCAGCTTCGCGGTAGCCGAGTTCCTCGAACTCCCAGCCCTTGGCCGAGGTCGGCAATACGATGGGCTCGAAACCGAGCCGCTCCATGGTGGCGATATAGGCCGCGCGGCGCTCCAGCGCGTTCTGGTTGACCGCCGGCATTTCGAGGAAGCAAGGGTGCTCGCCGGTGCGGCACAGATATTCGGTGATCATGCCGATGCTTTGCCGGTTATCCGTGCCCACGAAGGACTGGTCGGTGTTGACCCGATTGTCGAGGAAGATGATCGGCATTGTGCTGACGAGGCTGGCCAGCAAAGTGGCGTCGGTCTCGAACCCCAGCGGCGCCATCAGCACCCCCGCAATGTTCAGCGACATCAAGGTGCGCATCGCGCGGGCTTCTAGCTTGCGTTCGCCATGCGAGGAAAGAACGATCGCCCAATAGCCCTCGGCGAGGCAGCGCATTTCGATCTGGCGGACGACCTCGGCATAGAAGGGGTCGGAGATGTGGGGCACGATCACGCCGATATTCTTCGGCTGCTTGCGGTTGAGGCTGACCGCGAAGATGTTGGGCCGGTAGTCATAGTCCTTGAGCGCTTTTTCGATGCGCGCCCGGGTGGACGGTTTCACGTTGTCGGGGTTGTCGAAATATTTCGAGACCGTCGGACGCGACAGGCCGGTTGCCGCCGCGAACTCCTCCATGGTCCGGATCTTTTGCTCGTTCATGCTCGGCTTCCTGGCCTGCGGGCACGCCGCGAACGGGATAAATCGATTTGTTTCCATGCGTAAATTTATTTTTTGACCGAGGCAAGCCGCCGCAGGTCCGAAAACGATGCTCTCCTGTTAGAGACGCCGCGATAGATGCTGTAGTTCAAGGATTATTCGACTGAGTCAGATTTTATCACGTGTAAAAAAATAAATTGACACGTAGGAGATAATGCGGCATCTGAATGGCGGCTCGGTTTCCGGGCTGAAGTTCCTGCCCCGGAGGTAGCGGCCGACGATGGTCCGCAAGGGCGGGAGACGCTTCGTTCGCGTTCTAATCATCAACCGGCTGGCCGGCGCCGGCCCATGGAGGAACTCATGTTTCGCAAAACGCTTGGCCGCATTCTTCTGTCGGGCGCGGCCCTTGCCATGATGGCGGGCGTCGCTTCGGCCGAAGGCATCGGCGCATCACTGCTGACCCAGCAGCATCCCTTCTACATTTCGCTCGCTGACGCGATGAAGAAGGAGGCCGAGGCCGAGAAGGTGCCGCTCGAAATCGCCATCGCCAACCAGGATCTCTCCAAGCAACTCGCCGATGTCGAGGACTTCATCACCAAGGGTGTGAGCGTCATCATCATCTCGCCGGTGGATTCGAAGGGCGTGAAGGCCGCCATTGCCAAGGCCGAAAAGGCCGGCATCAAGGTCATCACCGTCGACATCCCGGCGAACGGCGTCGACGTCACCTCCTTCGTCGGCACCGACAATTTCGCCGGCGGCGAAAAGGCGGCCGAGCTGATGGCCAAGTCGATCGGCGGCAAGGGCAACGTCGCGGTCATCGATTATCCGACGGTGCAGTCGGTGGTCGACCGCGTCGAAGGCTTCAAGAAGGGCCTGGAAAAGCATCCGGACGTCAAGATCGTCGCGATCCAGCCGGGCATCACCCGCCCCGAGGCGCTGGCCGCCGCGCAGAACATCCTGCAGGCCAATCCCGACATCGTCGGCATCTTCGGCTTCGGCGACGACGCGGCACTTGCCGCCGCCGCTGCGGTCAAGGCCGCCAAGCTCGACGCCCAGGTCAAGGTGATCGGCTTCGACGGCATGGAAGAAGCCCGCAACGCGGTCAAGAACGACCCGGTGATGGTGGGCGTCATCGCCCAGTATCCGGGCGAGATGGGCAAGGTTGCGGTGGAGACCGCGGCCAAGGTCATCAAGGGCGAGACAGTCGCGGCCAAGCAGCCGATCGTTCCGGGCGTCGTCACCAAGGACGGCGAGACCAAGTAAGCCCAACTGGGGACGGCGGCGGGAACCGCCGCTGTCCTTTCTCCTGGCGCCCGCCCGGCCGGGCGCCGACACTCACGCATGCCCCGCACAAAGGAAGCGTTTCGCGCGCCGCGCCGTCGGCGGGCGAGCCGTCTGGTTATCGAGGAGCGATCCGTGACAGCCACCAGCCAAACCACTCATCCCGATGCCCCGCAGGCCGCGGGCGACGTGGTGCTCGAAATCCGCGACATCGCGAAGTCGTTCGGGCCGGTGGTGGCGCTCAAGCGCATGAACCTCACCGTGCGGCGTGGGCGCGTTCACACGCTGCTGGGGGAAAACGGCGCCGGCAAGTCCACTTTGATGAAGATCCTCGCCGGCGTCTTCACGCCGACGGCGGGCAACATCGTGCTGAAGGGCAGCGCCTACACGCCGCGCAATCCGCGCGACGCCCGCGCGCACGGCATTTCCATCGTGTTCCAGGAACTCAGCCTCTGCCGCAACCTGTCGGTGGCCGAGAACATCTTCGCCAGCCATGAGCCCAGCCGTTTCGGCTTCATCCGCGACCGCGAACTCAATGCCGCCGCCGAGCGCCTGATCCGTGAACTAGGCCTGCCGGTCGACGTGCGCGCCAAGGTCGGTGATCTGTCGATCGCCCAGCGCCAGCTGGTCGAGATCGCCAAGGGCCTCAGCCTGCCGGCCGACGTGATCATCCTCGACGAGCCGACATCGTCGCTGTCCGACAGCGAGGCCGAAATCCTGTTCACCATCGTCGAGCGGCTTAAGGGCCAGGGCAAGGCGGTGATCTACATCTCTCATCGCATGGAAGAGATCATGCGGCTCTCCGACGACATCACCGTCATGCGCGACGGCGAATACGTCACCACCACCGAGAAGAGTGAGACCAGCATCGACAAGCTGATCACGCTGATGGTCGGCCGCGCGATGAACGACATCTACCCGCCGCGCGAGGCGCCGCGTCCGTCGCCCAATACGCCGCCGGTTCTGGCGACGAAGCAACTCACCCTTGCCGGCAAGTTTCGCGACGTCTCGATCGACGTGAAGCCGGGCGAGGTCGTCGGCCTGTTCGGCCTCGTCGGGTCGGGCCGCTCCGACGTGATGAAGGCGCTGTTCGGCATGTATGCGCCGCACGGCGAAATCCTGCTCGACGGCAGGCCGGTCGCGTTCGCCTCGTCGGCGCAGGCCATTCGCGCCGGCATCGCCTTCGTCACCGAGAATCGCAAGGAAGAAGGCCTGGTGCTACCCCACAGCGTGGAGCGCAACATCAACATGGTCGCGCTCGGCCAGCTTTCCGCACCGCTCGGCCTGATGCGCGGCGCGGCGGAGCGCAAGGCGGCCCGGGCCGAGGTGAAGCGCCTGGCCATCAAGACCGCCTCGATCGACACCAGGGCCGGTTCGCTGAGCGGCGGCAACCAGCAGAAGATCGTGCTGGCCAAGTGGCTCCGGATCAAGCCGCGCGTGCTGATCCTGGACGAGCCGACCCGCGGCGTCGACGTCGGCGCCAAGTTCGAGATCTACTGCATCATCCGCGAACTCGCCGCCAACGGCACCGCGATCCTGATGGTCTCCTCCGAGCTTCCGGAGGTTCTGGGCCTCAGCGACCGCGTGGTGGTGATGCACGACAAGTCCATCGCCGCCGTGTTGGAAGCCGACGGCCTCACACCCGAAACCGTCATGACCCATGCAGCGGGGATAAACGCATGAGCAACGTGCAGGACATCCAGAAGAAGGCCGCAGACACCGAGGTTCGCGGCTCGTTCCTGGCCTCGCCGACGGTGCGCCAATATAGCGGCATCATCATTTCGCTGGCCGTGCTGTGCGTCGTGTTCTCGGTGATGAGCCCGCGCTTCCTGGCCTTGAACAACTTCATGAACATCATGCAGCAGGTGGCGGTCATCGCGGTCGCCGCCTACGGCATGACCTATGTCATCCTGCTCGGCGACATCGACCTGTCGATCGGCTCCATCATCGCCGTCTCCGGCATGGTGGCGGCGCAGGCCTTCGCCATGGGTTTCGGTTTCGTCCCGGTCGTGGCGCTGACGCTGGCGGCGGGCGCGCTCATGGGCGCGCTCAACGGCACGCTGTCGGCGAAGCTGATGTTGCCATCCTTCATCGTGACGGTGGCGACGATGGGCATCTATCGCGGCGCGGTCAGCCTGCCTACCAACGGCGCGCCGGCGATGATCGAGAACGAGACCTGGCTCGCCATCGGCGCCGAAAGCTGGCTTGGCATCCCGATCATCATCTGGATCATGGCCGTGCTGTTCGTGGTCAACCACATCGTCCTGTCCAAGACGATCTTCGGGCGGCAGGTCTATCTCACCGGCGGCAACCGGGAGGCGGCGGTCTATTCGGGCATCCGCGTGGACCGGATCAAGATCATTGTCTTCACCATCTCCGGCATGATGGCCGCGATCAGCGGCATGCTTTTGTCCTCGCGCCTGTCGTCGGCACAGACCAATGCCGGCATGGGATACGAACTCGACGCCATCGCGGCCGTGGTTCTCGGCGGCACCTCGCTCGCCGGTGGTGTCGGCACCATCGTCGGCACCATCCTCGGCGCGCTCATCATCGGCGTCATCAACAACGGCATGAACATGCTGTCGGTGCCCTATTTCTACCAGCTCATCGTCAAGGGCGTCGTCATCCTCGTCGCCGTCTGGCTCGACGTGCGCAGCAAATCCGCCCGGGCCTGACCGGCAAGCAATCCTCGGTAAGCAATCATGAAAAAGATCATCACCATCGGCGAGATCGTCGTCGAGATCATGGCCGTTGAGCCGGGGCACGGTTTCACCACCGCCATTCCGCTTGTCGGTCCCTTCGCGTCTGGTGCGCCGGCGATCTTCATCGACCAAGTGGCGAAGCTCGGCCAGCCCTGCGGCATCGTCAGCGCCGTCGGCAATGACGATTTCGGCGTGCTCAATGTCGAACGCCTCGCCCGGGACGGCGCCGATGTGTCCGCCATCGGCGTCCATCCCACTGCGGCCACCGGCAGCGCCTTCGTGCGCTACCGGCCGGACGGCAACCGCGATTTCATCTACAACATCCGGCATAGCGCTTGCAGCGCTATCGGCTTGACGCCCGAGGCGGAGAAGCTGATCGACGGCGCTAACCACCTGCACATCATGGGCTCGGCGCTGTTCTTCGACGGCATCGTGTCGGCCATCTTCGAAGCGACGTCGCGCATCAAGGCCAAGGGCGGCACCGTCTCCTTCGATCCCAACATCCGCAAGGAGATGCTGGAGCTGCCCGGCATGCGCGCAGCACTCTCCCACGCTCTGGAAAACACCGACCTGTTCATGCCGAGCGGCGCGGAGATCTTTCTTTTCACCGAAGCGATGGAAGAAAAACTGGCCGTCGCAGAGCTGCTCGCGCGTGGCATCAAGGTCGTGGTCATCAAGCGCGGGGCGGACGGCGCCAGCTATTTCGATGCCGCCGGCGAGGTTTTCGTCCCTGCGTTCGAGGTGGACGAAATCGATCCGACCGGCGCGGGCGACAGTTTTGGCGCAGCCTTCGTCACCTGCTGGCTGCGCGGGATGGAATCTCGCAAGGCGCTGACCATCGCCAATGCCACCGGTGCACGCGCCGTGGGTGTGAAGGGGCCGATGGAGGGCACCTCCACCATGGCCGAGATCGAAACATTCTTGCACAATCAGGGAGGTGCGGCATGAGCGCCACCAGCACACTCGCCGATCTTCCCGCCCGCTATGCGGCTGGCGAACGGCGAGGCATCTCCTCCATTTGTTCGGCCCACCCATTGGTGATCGAGGCCGCCTTCCTCGAAAGCCTCTCGGTCGAAAAGGACGTCCTGATCGAGGCCACCTGCAACCAAGTGAACCAGGAGGGTGGCTATACCGGCATGACGCCTGCCGAGTTTCGCCGCTTCGTGGAAGAGATCGCCGTCCGTGTCGGCTTCAATACGCGCCGCCTCATCCTTGGCGGCGACCATCTCGGCCCCAATCCGTGGAAGCACCTGCCGGCGGAAGACGCGATGCAGCGCTCCGAGGCGATGATGGATGCCTTCGTGCGCGCCGGCTTCACGAAGATCCACCTCGACACCTCGATGGGCTGTGCCGGAGAGCCGGTGGCGCTGTCGGATGCCGAGACCGCCGCGCGTGCCGCGCGCCTTGCGCTGGTTGCCGAGCGTGCGGCGGCAGAATCAGGCTACGATCTGCCCGTCTATATCATTGGCACGGAAGTGCCGATCCCCGGCGGCGCCATGGAGGCGCTCGATCATCTGGAACTGACAACGCCGGCTGCTGCCCTCGAAACCGTGGAGGTCCATCGCAAGGCATTCGGCGCACTCGGTCTCGAGGATGCCTTCGCCCGCGCCATCGGCGCCGTGGTGCAGCCGGGCGTGGAGTTCGGCAATGAGAACGTCGTGGTCTACGACCGTGCCGCCGCCCGCGATCTCAGCGGCGTCCTGCGCCAAATGCCGCAATTCGTCTTCGAGGCGCATTCGACTGACTATCAGCCGGTGTCGGCTTTACGGGCGCTCGTGGAAGACGGCTTTGCCATCCTGAAGGTTGGCCCGGGCCTCACCTTCGCGCTGCGCGAAGCGCTCTACGGCCTCGACCAGATCGCCGCCTTCCTTGATGGCGGACCCGAGACCATTCGCCCTGGCATGGAGGCACTGCTGCTCGCCGAGCCCAAGAATTGGGAGAAGTATTATCACGGCGCGGCTGCCGACCTTCGCCTCCAGCGCCACTTCTCCTACAGCGACCGCATCCGATATTACTGGCCACATCCGCAGGCAACTGCCCTCGTCGATGCGCTGTTCAAGCGGCTCGAAGGTCGCATCCTGCCTGAAACGCTGATCAGCCAGTATCTCGGCGCGCTCTACCCGGCCGTCGCGGCCGGCAAGGTGGAAGCAGCGGCGCGGGCGCTGGTGCTGGAGGCAATACGCAGCGTCATACGAAGCTACAACGACGCAACCGGGTGATCGAGCGCTTGGAGCGACAAAATAAAATGACGTCGAAAAACCTCAAGTAGAAGAGGCTGCATGAAATTATGCCACACTGACGTGTTTAGGGCGTATCGATCAAGCTAGGCACCCAGGGGCATTGCAACGCGATCTCACATCGTCGACGTCAATGCCCAAATCCCAACTCGATGATGCCCGAACCACAACCCGCAAAACCCTGTTGACCTTCCAATCATTGGAACCCGTACCGTCGCCGCAAATCATCAAGCGGTGTCGCCGGAAACGGCGCTCGCTGAAGCGGCGAGGCGGTGCAATTGGTTCTGAAATCGAGAACGTTTCTGTTTGTGGCGGTGGCGTTGAGCGGCGGCGCTTTGCTTGCCTATCTCAATGGTGTGCCGACCTATATTGGCCGGGCATCCGCGTCAGGTGAAGCAAGTGAGGCCGCATCTGTTCCCCCGCCGCCTCAAGTTCCCGTGGCCGAGGTCGTCACGCGCGTTATGGCGACGTCGTCGGAGTTTACCGGCGTGGTGGAGGCGGCCAAGATGGTTGAGCTGAGGTCGCGCATTGGCGGCACGATCGAGACCGTCGACGTACCGGAAGGGGGGCTTGTCGAACGTGGGCAGCTGCTTTTCCAGATTGATCCCAGGCCGTTCGAGGTCGCGCTCCAGAATGCTGAAGCGCAATTGCAGCGGGCCGAGATCCTCTTGTCCCAGGCTGAGACCGACCTCGATCGCTCGCAGCGGCTGGCTCCAAGCGGTGCCATCTCCAGGAAGACTTACGACGATGCCTTGTCCAGGAAACGGGAGCGGCAGGCGCAGGTACTGGAGGCGACGGCCGCGGTCGCCGCAGCCCGGCTCGATCTTTCGTATTCGCGCGTCACCGCGCCGATCGACGGGCGCGTCGATCGGGTGCTGGTGACGGAAGGCAATCTCGTCACCGGCGCGTCAGGGGCGTCCGCGACGCTGCTCACCACGATCGTTTCAGTCGATCCCGTGCAGGTCTATTTCGATATCGACGAGCCGACCTATCTGGATTTCCTCAGCCAGGCACGACCCGAAACAGTCGATCAAAAGGGCGGCTCGCTTCCGGTCAGCGTTGGCCTTGCGACCGAGAACGGCCATCCGCATTCCGGCAGACTGGATTTTGTAGGCAACCGCATCGATCGCGCCACCGGCACGATCCGCGCCCGCGCGGTGCTCGCCAATCCCGACGGCCGACTCATTCCCGGCCTGTTTGCGCGGGTGAAGCTTGCCACCAGCACTCCGCGCGAGACCGTCCTGATCGATGATCAGGCAATCGGCACCGACCAGGGGCGTCGCTACGTGCTCGTGCTCGGTGCTGGCGACAAGGTCGAATACCGGCCTGTCGAGCTTGGTCCGATGAACGAGGGACTGCGTGTCGTTGCAAGCGGTCTCGGGCCCAAGGAAACGATCATCATCAAGGGTCTGGTTAGACCTGGCATGCAGGTGACCCCGAACCGGATCGCGATGGCGCCGAGTCAACGCTCCGCCGAGGGCGTAATCAGCGGTGAAACACAGGAGGCGCGTCAATGAACCTGCCTCGCTTTTTCATCGACCGCCCGATCTTCGCCGTCGTCCTTTCGGCACTGATGCTGATTGCCGGCGTGATCACGCTGTTCCGGCTTCCCTTGAGCGAATACCCGGCCGTCACCCCGCCAACGGTGCAGGTGACGGCGAGCTATCCCGGCGCCAGCCCTGAAGTCATTGCCGAAACCGTGGCCGCCCCGCTCGAACAGTCGATCAACGGTGTCGAAGGCATGCTCTATATGAGCTCGCAGGCGGCGACCGACGGCAGGATGACGCTGACGGTGACCTTCGCCCAGGGCACCGATCCGGACATGGCGCAGATCCAGGTGCAGAACCGCGTCTCGCGCGCGCTGCCGCGTCTGCCCGAGGAGGTTCAGCGCATCGGTGTCGTGACGCAGAAGACGTCGCCCGACATTCTCATGGTGGTTCACCTCGTCTCGCCCGACAAACGCTACGATCCGCTCTATATCTCCAACTTTGCCACGCTTCAGGTTCGAGACACGATCGCGCGTCTGCCTGGGGTCGGCGATGCCATCGTATGGGGCGCGGGCGAATATGCCATGCGCATCTGGCTGGACCCAGCCAAGGTTGCCGCGCGTGGTCTGACAGCAAGCGATGTCATCGCGGCCATTCGCGAGCAGAACGTCCAGGTGGCCGCTGGTTCGGTTGGCCAGCAGCCGTCGCAGGCGGCAAGCTATCAGGTCACCGTCAGCACGCTTGGGCGGCTATCCAGCGAAGAACAGTTCGGCGACATCATCATCAAGACAGGTGAAGACGGGCAGACCGTGCGCCTGCGCGATGTCGCGCGCATTGGGCTAGGCGCCGATGCTTATGCGCTGCGCAGCCTGCTTGACGGCGAGCCGGCCGTCGCAATGCAGATCATTCAGCGTCCCGGGGCAAACGCGCTCGATGTTTCAAGCGCGGTTCGCGCCGAGATGGAGCAGTTGAAGCGCAACTTCCCGGAGGGCCTCGAATACCGGATCGCTTATGATCCAACCGTGTTCGTGCGGGCGTCCCTGGCGGCGGTGGTGCAGACGCTGGTCGAAGCGATCATTCTGGTGGTGATCGTCGTTGTCCTGTTCCTGCAAACCTGGCGCGCCTCCGTCATCCCGCTCGTCGCCGTTCCGATATCGCTCATCGGCACGCTCGCGGTGATGTATCTGCTGGGCTTCTCGCTCAACACCTTGTCCCTGTTCGGCCTGGTGTTGTCGATCGGCATCGTGGTCGACGATGCCATCGTGGTCGTCGAGAACGTCGAACGACATATCGGGCTTGGTGAAACGCCGAAAGAAGCGGCTCGCAAGGCGATGGATGAGGTGACCGCGCCGATCATCGCGATCACATCGGTTCTTGCCGCGGTCTTCATCCCTTCGGCATTCCTGTCCGGCCTGCAAGGCGAATTCTATCGCCAGTTCGCGGTTACCATCGCCATCTCGACGGTTCTGTCGGCGATCAACTCCCTGACCCTGTCGCCGGCGCTGGCTGGTCTGCTCTTGAAATCGCACCACGCCGGGCATGGCCGCGATTGGCTGACCCGCGGCATCGACTTCGCGTTCGGCTGGTTCTTCCGCCTGTTCAATCGTTTCTTCGACAGCGCGTCGAATGCCTATGTCGGCGCGGCGCGGCGCGCGGTTCGCGTCAGCGGCGTTGTCTTGGTGGTCTATGCGGGGTTGCTGGGGGCAACCTGGATGGGGTTCCAGAGCATCCCGACGGGTTTCGTACCCGCGCAGGACAAATATTATCTTGTCGGTATCGCGCAGTTGCCATCCGGTGCCTCGCTCGACCGGACCGAAGCCGTCGTCAAGGAGATGTCCAGGATCGCACTGGCTGAGCCCGGCGTTGAAAGCGTGGTGGCCTTCCCCGGTTTGTCGGTCAACGGTTTCGTCAACCTGCCAAACGCCGCCGTCATCTTCGCCATGCTCGATCCGTTCGAACAGCGCAAGGATCCCGCACTTGGCGCCAATGCCATCGCCGGGCGATTGATGGGCAAATACAGTCAGATTCCGGATGGCTTCGTCGGCATATTCCCGCCGCCGCCGGTGCCGGGGCTTGGCACGACCGGTGGGTTCAAACTTCAGATCGAGGATCGCTCAGGGGCGGGCCTTGAAGCCCTTGCCAAGGCGCAGGGCGAGATCATGGCGAGGGCCATGCAGGCACCGGAGCTTGCCGGCATGATGGCGAGTTTCCAGGTGAACGCGCCGCAGGTCCAGGTCGATCTCGACCGCGTGAAAGCCAAGGCTCAGGGCGTTCCGCTGACGGCGGTCTTCGACACGTTGCAGGTCAATCTGGGGTCCCTGTACGCCAACGACTTCAATCGTTTCGGGCGTACCTACCGCGTCATCGTTCAGGCCGACGAGCCGTTCCGCGCTCAGGTCGACGACATAGCGCGCCTCAAGGTTCGCAATGCGGCGGGCGAGATGCTGCCGCTCGCAGCCCTTGCAACCATCGCTACCAGTTCGGGGCCGGATCGAGTGATGCATTACAACGGCTATCCGTCGGTCGACATCACCGGAGGTCCGGCTCCGGGGTATTCGTCGGGGCAGGCTACGGCGGCGATCGAACGTATTCTGAACGAAACGCTGCCGGCTGGCATGGCCTTTGAGTGGACCGACCTGACCTATCAGGAGAAATTAGCCGGCAACACGGCAATGATCGTGTTCCCCCTGGCGGTGCTGTTGGCGTTCCTGATCCTGGCCGCTCAGTATAACAGCTGGTCTCTGCCTTTCGCGGTGCTGCTCATCGCGCCGTTGGCGCTGCTCTCCGCCATCGCCGGGGTCTGGTTTTCCAGCGGTGACAACAACATCTTCACCCAGATTGCTTTCGTCGTGCTGGTGGGTCTCGCGGCCAAGAACGCCATCTTGATTGTGGAGTTTGCCCACGAAGAGGAAAAGAAGGGCAGGGATCCGCTCGCGGCGGTACTCGAAGCCGCGCGCCTGCGTCTGAGGCCGATCCTGATGACATCGCTTGCCTTCATCGCGGGCGTGGTGCCCCTCGTCATTGCGACAGGCGCGGGCGCCGAGATGCGTCATGCCATGGGCATCGCGGTGTTCGCCGGCATGCTTGGCGTCACGCTTTTCGGATTGATCCTGACGCCGGTCTTTTATGTCGTGATCCGTCGGATCGTTCTGAGGCGGGAGGCTCGCACCACGGGACGGCCGGTGCCATCTCCTTAGCCGGCGGCCATTCGGCAAGCGCTGGCTCGTGGTGATGGATCGGGAAACGGCCGGAGCCACCGGTTCGATCAGTCGCGAACCGGTGGTTGGTGGTCAAGGTAGATGGAATCGAACCCGGCCATTTCAGCAAGCCGCTTTCTGTCCAGGATGGTGATGACACCATCCTTGAACACAAGCAGTTTTGCTTCGCGCAACTGGCGAAGAACACGGTTGAGGTGAATGGCGGTGACGCCCAGCGCGTCGGCGAGGATACTCTGGGATAACGGGCAGGCATAGCTGTCGGCCTCGCCGTGACCGACCAGGCTCAACCTCGACCCGAGCTCCAGCAGGAAGTGAGCCGTACGTGCCAGAGCATCGCGCTTGCCGATATTGACCAGGTGCTCCACCACCACGGCCTGGTCGCATGAGGCAACCCACAACAGGGCCACGGCCAGACGCGGGGTAACGCGAAACATGTCCCAGATCTTTTCCGTACCGATCTTGGCCAGTTCGACGTCGGTCAGCGTGGTAAAGCCCTGGTCCGAGGTCCGCAACAGCAAGCTGCGCAGCCCGATGAAGTCGCCGGGAATCTGGATGTCGATGATCTGCCGCCCGCCGTCCCGCATTTGCTTGTGGGAGCAAGCCCATCCGTTGCGCAGGATGTACGCGGCGTGATGGTGCTCCCCTTCCTGGATGAGGTCTCTACCCGGCTTGAGGGTGATGGCGGTTTCCTGCAGCGCCTCAAGCATCGTTTTTTCCCGCGGCCCAAGCGTGAGAAAGGCGCCAAGCTTGAGAGTGATGGCGTCCATTAGTTTGGAAGGGTTAGATGCTGTGACCAAACAGGTTACCGTTGTTGTTCTGGTTCCAACTTCCGCTAGCGGGTTAATCGGTTTTCAGATCAGATCTGGAACAGTTGCGGACTCTCGCGGTTGTCGGAAATATTTTCAATTGCACTTTACGCCATTGCTTTGCCGGTTCTGTCATTGAGCCTGAAAGGCGTTCATGTCGGTCGAGGAAACATAATAACGTTTCTGCCATCATGTGCGGAATGCCTGCAGCCAACAAGATCGGCCCGTTCGGTGCTCAGCGGCGGCTTCGAGTTTATCGCGGCGGTCTTCATGATACCAACATACTTCTCCATCGACGCGCACCGAAATCTTGCATTCATATCGACATGTTATGATGGTTGATATCCATTGATCTAGTCTTCCAAAACGGTCTAGCCTTCATATGTGCTTGAGATTGCTTTGGCGTATGATTGTGTAAATTCTCGCACGATTGATCATATGGATTAGTATATTTAATTTTAGAAGATATGCGTTGTGGTAAAATTCATAGAGCTATGGGAGTAGCGGCCGCGACGTGGTGAACAATCGGTTAATCCAAATTAATTACGCCGAATGGGTTTCGTGCAAATATTCAGCGTTCGCGCTGCCGACGGGGAGTTGATGGGGGTTGCATCAGCCACCACGAAAGCTCTGAAAAGCGGTAGCGGGCATGTTCCGACATCGTGCCGGATATCCCTAAAGGAGTTCAGAGCCATGAGTCTGACAGTTGAAAATAGCAGTAGTCTTGATCCAGTGCATTTCCACCCGGAGCGGTCAACAATTGCTGGCGAGAATGCCATTGCGCTACCGCATCCGACCATACGCGCCGTGGCAATGATCGACACCCGCATGCTCGGCCGGGAATGTTTTGCCCAGAGTATTGCCGCGCAGAATACTGGGCTGGAAGTTCGGGCTTTCGCCTCGATAGAGGAGTGGAAGTCGAAGCGCAGTCTTCATCCGAACATATCGGCCATTCTCTTCAATATAGGTGGCCGGAAAATGAGTGAATCCTCGGTCGCCGAGGAACTTCGCGGGCTGACCACCGAATTCCAGGATACGCCGGTCATCGTCATGGCGGATTCTGATGAATTGCCGCAAATCCTGAAGGCCTTGGAATGCGGCGCACGCGGCTACATCCCATCGTCGGTAAACATTGGCATATGCGTCGAGGCCATTAGCCTTGCGCTCGCCGGCGGTGTCTTTGTGCCGGCAAGCAGCGTGCTTGCGATGCGCAAGGCACTCGAAGCGGGCGGCGAAACCATTCACCCGATGGCGGGCATGTTCACTCTACGCCAGACAGAGGTCGCCGAGGCCTTGAGGCGTGGAAAGGCAAACAAGATCATCGCTTACGAGCTTCATCTGCGCGAGAGCACGGTGAAGGTGCATATTCGAAATATCATGAAGAAGTTGAGAGCCACCAACCGAACGGAAGTGGCCTTCAAGATCAACGATATGTTCCCGGACGATTTCAGCGCCAGGCATCTGGAGGCCTATTCTCACAAATAGGTCCGCTTCATCGCCGGCTGGGGGTGTCAGCATGATCTTGCATCGGTCAGAGGCCTGTTCCTCGGACCAGCACCCCAGCCGTCCGCAGGATGATCCGCATGTCCGTACTGAATGACATGGTGTGAAAATAGCGCGTGTCATAAGTCGCGCGCTCCGCGAACGGGCATCCGTTGCGGTCGCTGATTTGCCAGGGGCCGGTCAGGCCCGGGCGCAGAAAGAAATAGGCGGTGCCGGGATAATATGGCTGCTGTTCAGGGCACATCGGGCGTGGGCCGACAAGGCTCATGTCGCCGAGCAGCACGTTGAGCAACTGCGGCAGCTCGTCGATCGAGTATTTGCGCAGATAGCGGCCGAGTCTGGTGATCCTGGGGTCGTTTCTGAGCTTCTGATTGGCGTCCCATTCGGCTCGCGCAGCGGGATTTTCGCAAAGATATTGCTCCAGAACAGCCTCCGCGTTCGGTATCATCGAGCGCAGCTTCCAGAGCTTGAACGTCTTGCCGTTTCTGCCGACGCGGTCCTGGCAATAGAATGCCTTCTCGCCGTCCCGGCGCACGAAAAATGCGAGCGTGCCTATCACAGGCAGCACCAGTGGTGCGGCCGCCAGTACGGCGACGCAATCGAACATGCGCTTTGCACGGAAATAGACTTTCCTCGGCCATAAGCCCTGACCGGCAGGGATCATGTCGAGCGGAAGGCCAAGCGGATACGCTCTGGGCGGATCGTCCAGCATTCATGACACCGTGATTTTTGACAAAGGGAGCGGCTGCAAGCAGTCGCGCAGTAAATTATGCTCGGCGGGTGTGAATGTTCCGCCGTTTCACATATATATTGTAACTATTATGGTCTTGTATTCTGATATTTGTTTCAATATTCAATTGTATCTAGATACGTATAGCTTCTATCTATCCATGAATTTAAAGTATTGATCTAGTTCGGTTCGAAAAATAGAAAATGGCAACGGTAAGTAGTATTTCTGATATCGGACGCGCTGTCTTGTTGGATGAAATCGGTATCGCCCAATCCCGACGCGTCGAGTGCGGTCATCCGAAGATACGCTGCGTACGCCCCGGCAGGCTGCGGCAATCTTGAAACTGATGATAGCGATGAGCTTTCGGTGGAGATGG
This sequence comes from Mesorhizobium sp. YL-MeA3-2017, assembly GCF_030814575.1. Classification (NCBI taxonomy): domain Bacteria; kingdom Pseudomonadati; phylum Pseudomonadota; class Alphaproteobacteria; order Hyphomicrobiales; family Phyllobacteriaceae; genus Mesorhizobium; species Mesorhizobium sp. YL-MeA3-2017. The sequence goes on from NZ_JAUSVH010000001.1 coordinate 4,083,305, forward strand.
GAGGCGGTGCGCCGCCCTCGACCGCATCTTTGATGCTGCTGGGCTACGCCAGTTGGAGTGTCCCCTACGACTTTTCCCTATTCCATGACCCGACCACGACTGCGGTATTGTTGTGGAATGCCAGGCTGAGCATGCGCCGGGCGCGGTAGAGGCGAACCCGGGTCAGACAAGCAAACGCCAGGCACCGCTCTCGCAACCCGGCGACACGGTTCGATCGGAGGATCGAAACAAGGCCGATCGGCGGGGAGGCTGCGACCAGCGTGCTTTCCGCGAGCCATGAAAGGACACGCGCGGGATGACGACCGACCTTTCCGAATTCATGCGAAATGTGCCTGTCCCACCGACGTTTCAATTCCGCGAAGGACTTGCAGGAAGGCGTGAGCACCTTGGCTTCCGGCAGATAAGCGATGCGCAATCCGCGGCCGCTGGCGCGCTGGCCCCATTCGGTGTCTTCCATCGTCGCAATGCCGCCGAACGGCCCCACAGCGCGAAATACATCGGCCCGCACCGCCATGTTGCCGGTAGCGGCAAATCCATACCGTTCGACATAGAGTTTGGCGCGATAGCTGAAGACGCATTCATAGGCTTCGATGGCTGTCAACCGCTCAGGGCGCGTGGGCAAGATTCCGATATCCCCGCCGAGGAAGGCGATGTCGGGTTGGCTGTCCATGAATGCAACGATCGACTGGACCCATCCTGGTGCCGCGACACAGTCGGCGTCGATGAAGGCGAGCAGATCCGCATTCGCTACCGCTGCGCCGCGGTTCCGGGCCGGGCCCGGACCGGGAATGGATTCTCTTTCGAGCCTAACCCCCGGAACCGCCGCGCAAGCGGCGCGCGGCGGTATCCGCGACCCGTTGTCGACCACAATGATCTCGAACGGAATGTTCGGATTCCTCTGTGCGTTCAATGCCGCCAGGCAGCGTTGCAAACTGTCAGGTTCGTTCAGGTGAGGAATGACAATGCTCAGGCGAGGATGCGAAGACATATGCTCTCCTGTCGATTGCCGATAAGTAAGGCACGTATAAATTGTAAAGTCAATAATTAATATTGGATATATTTACAGTTTTAAAGAAAAACATTAAAGTAAGCAATCGTATTTATAAGAAAAGAAGTTAGATATGGCAAAGATATTACTAGATGAAATCGAAGAAAGCTCGAGGTTTATTGACGCGCAGATATGCGTGATCGGTGCCGGCATTGGCGGACTCCTGTTTGCACGCCGGCTCGCCCAAGGCGGGCGGAAGGTCGTTGTCGTCGAGAGCGGCATCGAAGGCTTTGATGACGAAATCCATCGCCTGAACGAAATCGAGGACCCGGCTACGCGCTATACGCGGGCCTTGACCGGGCGCTATCGCGGTCTTGGCGGCTCCTCAACCCGTTGGGGCGGGCGGATGATCCCGATCAGCGCGCACGAAAGCAGTGCACGCCCCTATATTTCGCAATCCCGATGGCCGTTGCAGCTCGGCGAGCTCGAGGCATATCATCATGAGATCGAGAGCCTGTTTGGTACGGGACATGATTCCTACGAGCATATTTCGGGCGACCGGCCGGACGTAGCCATGTTTCCCGCTTTCGACACGACCTTGACGCCGCGCTGGGCGAAGTGTCCGACCTTCAAGCAATGTAACATCGCAACGGTGCTAGCCGACGACCTGAGAAACCTGCCGGGAGTGGAAATCTGGCTGGGCGCGACCGTCTGCGATTTCGAGCTGGATAGGGCCGCGGGGTGCTTGAGTGCCATCACTGCTCGAAGCCTGGGTGGTAAGACACTTACGGTTCGCGCGAACGATTTCGTCATCGCCGCCGGCACCATCGAAACGACGCGGCTGCTTTTGCTGCTGGATCGGATTTCGGAAGGACATGCCTTCCGCCGTTGCCGGGTGCTCGGCCGCTATTTCCAGGATCATCTCAAGGCGGAAGTCGCCACGATCGGCCGCGGTGATCCGTCGGCCACCAACCGGCTTTTCGGCTACCGCTTCGTCAATTCCGTGCGCCGAGACCTGCATCTGGAACTGTCGAAATCAGCACAGCATGACGATGCGGTCGCCAGTGCCTTTGCCTATGTCGCCATGGACATCGCCGAAAGCCCACTGGCCGACATCAAGCGTCTGGCGCAGGGATTGCAGCGGGGGCGCGTCGATCCCGGCGACATATGGCGCGTGTCCAGGAACCTCGGCCTTGTATCGCGTGCCGCCTGGTGGCGCATCATGCGCAACCAGCTCTACATTCCCGCTTCCGTTGACTTGCGGCTGCTGGTCTGTGTCGAGCAATTGCCGCACCGGGCCAACCGCATCAGCCTTGCCGAGAAGCGCGACCGCTTCGGCATGCCCAAGGCGCTGTTCGAATGGGGACCAACGGAAACGGAAGAGCAAACTTTCCAATCCTGTGTCGCGCGCATCGGCGCGTACTGGACCCAGGCCGGTTTCGACCGGATATGCCCGTTGACCTGGTTGGTGGCGCGAGGAGAGGGAGCGGCGCAAATCATCGACCGGGCCGAAGCGTGCGCGCATCCGTCCGGCTCGACCAGAATGGGTACGGTGGTTGAGGATTCTGTTGTCGACCCTGATTTGTGGTGTCACGAAGTGCCCAATGTGGCCGCGCTCAGCGCGTCGGTGTTTCCGACGGCGGGCAGCGCCAACCCGACCTTCACGATCATGAAACTGGCTCTGTGGCTGGGCGATTCCTATCTGCGCAGGCTCAGCTCGCAAGTCGCCGGCGTCGTCGCAAAGAGGCCGTCGATGCGAACCGTTCCGATCTGATCGGGCGCGATGTGGGGCAGTCGAGTCCGTAGTAGCGGACCGGGCCGCGGCCACAGTCTAAGGAGGAGAAGGGACCAATGGCGTTGTTCAGTTTCGGGGTTCGAAACCACGTACGCGATCGCGAAAACGACGCCGCGCTTTTGCGCCAGCTGGTGGACACACTGAAAGTCGTTGGCACGAAGATCGACCGCGAGCGCAAGGGTCTGCAGGTACGATATCGACAGGCGGCGGAGCGCGCTGCCTTTTCGATGCAGGCGCTTGAAAATGAAGGTGGCAAGGCCATTTCCGGCAAGGTCGACGACCTGACCAATGCGATGACGCAAGCCATGCAGCGGATATTGTTCCTGCAGGATGAAATAGCCTTCATCGAAGGTCTTCGCGTGGAAACCATACAGTTCGCGCGCACCCACAACATCGAAATCTCCTCGCGCTCAGGCCGAGATGGCGAGACCAGAGGTCCCGTCGAAGGCGACCGTAATGCGTAGGGGGGATGCGCCCCGCAAAAAGGATGAACGCCAGCAACGCCACACACCGGCGGGACAGCACCTATAGGCTGTCTATCGCCGGGCCTGCCGGTCCTCGAATATGGCCGGATACACATCGGGCCGAGCGACCTCGCGATGGACGACCTGGACATCCGTTTTTATCTCTCCATTCTCCTCAGGCGGTTGCCTTACCTGGTGGGGATTGTTGCCGCCTTTACGATCGGCGGCATCGTCTTGGCATTGCTGTTGCCGCCGCTCTATCGCGCCAGTGCCAAGATACTCGTCGAGGCCCCGCAAATTCCCGCCGAGATGGCGCGCACGACAGTACCGATCAGCGCTGCCGACCAGTTCGCGCTCATCGAGCAGGAAATCGTCACGCAGGATAATCTCGTTGCGCTCGCCCAGCGTCAGAACGTTTACCCCAACAAGGGTGAAGGGCTCACAGGGCTCGAAATGGCCGACGACATGCGCGACCGCATCCATTTTGAGCCGGTCGAGCTGAGCACGACCAGGGATCCTCAGAACACGACAGTCTTCAGCATTTCCTTCGACGCGAAGGATCCCGATCTCGCGGCAAAGGTCGCCAACGATCTGGTCGAGACGATGCTGAGCAAGAACCTCAGCATGCGCACCGGACGGGCCAGCGACACCATGCAGTTCTTCGATCAGGAAAACAAAAGGCTGGGCGTCGAGTTGACCCGCATCGAGGCTGACATCCTCAAGTTCAAGAACGCCAACAAGGATGCATTGCCCGACAGCCTCGATTTCAGGCGCAGCCAGCAGGGTGCGCAGCAGGAAAGGCTCGCGCAGCTGGAGCGTGACGAGGCGGCGCTGCACAGCCGGCGCGACAATCTCGTCTCGCTGTTCGCCAACACCGGCCGTGTTGCCAGCGCGGGTCCCCTCAGCCCCGAAGAACAGATGCTGCAGGACATGAACAGGGCTCTGGCCGATCAGCTCACCGTCTTCGCGGAAAACAGTCCCAACGTCGTTGCGCTGCGCGCCCGCATCGCAGCGGTGCAAAAGAGCCTGAAAGACGCTCAGGCTGCCAATGCCGCTGGCGGCAAGGCCGGGCCGACCGAACTGGATGTCCAGCTGTCGGACATCGACGAGCGGCTGCGTTTCATCACCCAGGAAAAGGCTTCGATCACCAAAAACCTCGCGGATCTGGCGAAGTCCATCGCGGCGACGCCGGCCAACGAGACGACGCTGAACTCGCTCAACCGCAACCGCGCCAATATCCAGGAACAGTATAATACCGCCACCGCGATGCTGGCGCAGGCCTCGACCGGCGAGCAGATCGAAATCCGTTCCAAGGGCGGACGCCTGTCGATGATCGAGCCGGCCGTCGTGCCGGAGAAAGCCTTCCAACCGAACCGTCGCCGCATCGCGGGCGTCGGGCTGGCTGCGGGCATCGGCGCCGGTCTCGGTCTAGTCGTCCTGCTCGAATTGCTGAACAAGACCATCCGCCGGCCGAACGAGCTGGCCGAGTTGCTGCAAACCCAGCCGCTGGCGACGATCGCCTACATCCCCCGCGACAATGAAGGGCCGAGCGAGATCTGGAACCAGCTTCCGGGCTTCACACAGATGATGCGCCTGGCCGGATTGATCCAGACGTCGGCCTCTTCATGGCTGCGCCGAACCGGCTTGGGCAACCCATTCACGCGGCGGGCGGTGTGACGTGACCATGAAACAGGAAACCATCATCCCGGCTTTTCCCGAACATGCGCAGTCCGACGGTGGCGTTGGGCGGATTCAGACGGCCTTGCGCAAGGCTCGCGAAGAATTCGGCCCGGCACCCGCCAGCGAAGAATTCGGTTCCGTGCCCGTCGCCGAGAAGGTAGCGCCACTGCCCCCACGCGACCGGTTCCCGACATCGCTCTGGTCCACTCTGCCGATTTGTGAGCCGGATGCCCGTCAGCTAAACCGCAACCGCATCGTCACCACCACGCGGTCGGACCCGGCCTATGTTGCGTTCGACATGCTGCGCACGAAGGTTCTCCAGCTTCTGCGCCAGAACAAATGGGACACCGTCCTCATCACCTCGCCCACACCGCAATGCGGCAAGACGCTGGTCAGCCTGAATCTGGCGTTCAGCCTCGCCAACCAGAAGGATTGCCGCACCCTTCTCGTCGACCTCGACCTGCATCGCCCGCAGATCGGCGCGTTGCTCGGGGTCCGCGACGCTCCCCCGCTCGAGGATTTTCTTGCCGAGCGCATTGGCGCCGAACAAGCGTTTCGGCGCTATGGCGAAAACATCGCCATAGCGCCCAACGGGCGGCCCGTCACCCTGGCGGCCGAATTGCTGCAAAGCCCCGGAGCCACACGGGCCGTGAGAAGCCTGAAGCCGAAGTTGGCGCCCGATGTCGTCATCTTCGACCTGCCGCCGATGCTCGCCAATGACGACGTCGCGGCATTCCTACCGAATGTGGATTGCGCCATCCTGGTCGTTGCCGCGGAGCAGACGACGCGGGCTGAGGTCGACCTGTGCGAGCGCGAGCTGTCGCAGAAGACCAATCTGCTCGGCGTCGTCCTCAACAAATGCCGTTATGCACCCGAAAAATACGGTTATTGACGCGGAGCTACGCCGTTGCACGATCCGCAAGCCTTCGCACCACAATCGTCCGTAACCAGGGGCGGCCCATTTTGCGACGATGGCGGTGAACCGCCGGACAATGGCCGGTTTCCGATCTATTCCAGGCATTTCGGCCTGAACGGAAGGCCGTTCAGCCTGTTGCCCGACCCGAATTTTGTCTTCTGGTCGGCGGTTCACGCCCGCGCCTATGCCATGCTGGAATATGGGCTGGCGACCTTCGCGCCGATCATCATGATCACCGGCGAGATCGGCGCGGGAAAGACCACCCTCGTGCGCCATCTGCTGAATACGGCCGGCACCAACCTGCGCATCGGTCTGGTCTCCAATGCGATCGCAGGGCGGGGAAGCCTGCTTCACTGGGCGCTTTTGTCGTTACAGGAGCCTCTCGAGGGGCGGATTCCCCATGTCCAGCGGTTTTCGCATTTCGAGATGCTGCTGCGCGGCGAGAAGGCCAGGGGGCGCCACACCGTTCTGATCATCGACGAGGCACAGAACCTCTCGGTGAAGATGCTGGAGGAGCTGCGCTGCCTGTCCAATCTGAACGACGAAAGCGACGAGCTGCTGCAGATCGTGCTGACCGGTCAACCCGAGCTCAATCGTACCATCGACCGCCCGTCGATGCTGCAGTTCGCGCAACGGGTTTCGGCGCGCTTCCATCTCACAGGGATGCCCGCCGAAGCGGTGGAGCAATATGTCGCCCACCGGCTGAGGGTGGCAGGCGCCGACCGCCAGATATTTTCGCCGGCGGCTTGCGACCTCGTCTATTCGGTCAGTCGCGGGCTGCCCCGCGTCATCAACCAGATCTGCGACTACGCGCTTGTCTACGCCTTTGCGGACGACCGCGCGACGGTCGATGCGGATCTGATCCGGCAGGTCCTCGTCGACCGCAAGACCCCGTTCCCAACCGCCTCGGCCATGCCCGCTGGCCTGTAAGGCCGGAGTCGTAAGCGCTGGCTGGCGGTGGCCTCAAAAAGGAGTTCGGCATGCGCAAGATACTCATCGTCTACGGCACCCGTCCCGAAGCCATCAAGATGGCGCCGCTCGTTGCCGAGATCGACCGCTCCGACCATCTTCAGGCCGTGGTGGCGGTGACGGGACAGCACCGGGCGATGCTGGATCAAGTGAATGCCCTGTTCGGAGTGGAGCCGGCTTACGATCTCAACATCATCACCCAACGACAGCGCCTGGAGGACGTCACCAGCCGCGTCCTCGGTGGCGTTTCCGATATCATCGCTCAGGAAGAACCCGACGCGGTCCTGGTGCAGGGCGATACGACGACCTGTTTCGCGGCTGCACTCGCGGCGTTCTACCGGCAGGTTCCGGTGGTGCATCTGGAGGCGGGACTGCGAACCGGCAATCTCTACAATCCATTCCCCGAAGAGGCGAACCGTCGGCTGACGACAAGGCTCGCAGCGATCCATCTGGCACCCACCCCAAGCTCCAAGGCAAACCTATTGCATGACGGCGTCGACGAGGATGCCATCACCGTCACCGGCAATTCGGTGATTGATGCCTTGCTGGATGTCGTCGGACGAAACATTCCCGTCAGAAATCCGGATATCTTGAGGATTTGCGGGCGGCGCAGCGTGCTGGTGACCATGCACCGACGCGAATCCTGGGGCGAGCCGATGGCCCGGGCGGCTTGCGCGATAGCGCGTCTGGCCAAGGCCTTCCCGGACACGGTCTTTCTTCTGCCCGCACATCTAAACCCGGCCGTGCGCGACGTGTTGTTGCCGCCTTTGGCGGGGCACGACAATGTGCTGATCACCGCGCCGCTCGATTACAGCGATTTCGTGCGCTCGATGCATGACTGCGCGCTGGTGCTGACCGACAGCGGAGGCGTGCAGGAGGAGGCGCCCACTTTCGGAAAGCCGGTGCTTGTGCTTCGCGACACCACAGAACGTCCCGAGGCGGTGACCGCCGGCACCGTCAGGCTTGTGGGAACCGACGACGAGCGGATCGTCAGGGACACGACCCGACTGCTTGTCGATGCCGTCGCCTATGACGCGATGGCGCGGGCGGTTAACCCCTACGGCGACGGCCGTGCTGCATGGCGCGCGGTACGCGCCATCGAGCACTTCTTCGGTCTGGGAGAACTGGCCGCCGAGTTCGATTGCTGGCGTTCGGTGCGCGACCGCAACTCAGCGCCAGACGCCACGCGTATCATAGGCGACTTTGCCGCCTAGGCGGGTGTGGCGCATCGCCTTGAACGGCTCGTGCTCGACGAGCAGAACAACGATGTCGGCGCGCTCTACCGCCGCATGGGCATTTTCCAGCCTCACATTGGCGTAGCCCGACAACGCTGCTGGAACGTGGTCGACATAAGGATCGCAAACCAGGATATCGACCTCCGGCAGGGCGGCAGCGATCAGCCCCACAACCTCGATGGCCGGGCTTTCCCGGATGTCGTCGACATTCGCCTTGAAGGTCAGCCCGAGGCAGGCGATCGTTGGCGAACGGAAGCGTTGTGCCTTGGCCACGACCTGCTCCGCGACGTGATGCGGCCGGCGATCGTTGACCTCGCGGGCGGTGCGGATCAATGTCGACAGCAGCGGTGCGGCCGATACGATGAACCAGGGGTCGACCGGAATGCAGTGACCTCCGACACCGGGGCCCGGGCTTAGGATTTTGACACGTGGATGCCGGTTCGCCAGCCTGATAACCTCCCAGATGTCGATATGCAGCGACTCGGCGATGAGCGAAAGTTCGTTGGCAAACGCGATGTTGACGTCGCGATAGGCGTTTTCGACCAGCTTGGCCATTTCGGCGCTGGCAGCGTCGGTGAGCAATATCTCGCCCTGGGCGAAGACACGGTAGATTGAGGCCGCGCGCTCGGCGCAGCGCGGTGTCAGACCGCCGACGACGCGGTCATTGGTGATAATCTCGATCATGATCCGGCCGGGCAGCACGCGCTCCGGGCAATGGGCAATGAATATGTCGGCGTTCGGCTCGCTGTCGTCCGGCATCCTCAGGTCCGGCCGCTGCGCGGAAATCCACTCCGCCAGCTTTTGGGTGGTGCCGGGGGGCGACGTGGATTCCAAAACGACGATGTTGCCGGGTCGCAGCTTCGGCGCGACCTGTTCGACAGCTGCCTGTACGAAGGAAAGATCGGCCGTATGATCGCCGTTGAAAGGTGTTGGAACTGCAATGATGTAGGCATCGGCTTCCGGGGTTTCGGTCGTCGCGGTCAGCCTGCCCATCGCCACCGCGCCGCTGACGCTGATTGCCAGATCAGGTTCGACGAACGGCACCTCGCCGCGCGATACGGCCGCCACGATGTCGCGATTGACATCGACGCCGATCACCTCGATGCCGCGCGTCGCCAGTGCCACGGCTGTCGGCAATCCTATGTAGCCCATGCCGAGAATGGCCAGCTTGCCGCTGAACGGTGCATTCATGGGGCCACTCAAGCTCTCGTTGCGGTGAGTGGCGGGGGTGTTGATGGCGGTGCCGCCATCTTGCGTGACCACGATGTTCAATGCCGGAGACTCCCGATTGGAGTGGGATGAGTGGCGATTTTCGTCGACTGAAAGGCACGGGCCGGCGCGATGACCTCCCGCGCCGTCAAAAGGATGAAGACGCTGTTGGTGACCAGATAACGCCCCAAAAGGCGGCGTGGCTCCTGCAGCAGCCGATACGCCCATTCCATCCCCCAACGCTGCCAGCGGAGCGGAGCGCGTTTGGTCAAGCCCGCCATGATGTCGAAGGAACCACCCACACCGTGCAGGATCGGTACTCCGAGCGATCCCCCATACGCGCTGAGGAAGATTTCCTTTTTCGGCGAGGTAATGCCCAGGAACAGCATGTCTGCGCCGGAGGCGCGGATATCATCGGCGATCGCTGCACTTTCGGAAGCTTGGAAATAGCCGTGATGGCTGCCGACGATGCGCAGCCCCGGAAATCGTTCCGATAGACGATCCTGCAATTTTGCTAACACCTCGGCGCGCGCGCCGAGCAGATAGATCGAGCGCCCTTCGCGATGCGCCAGGGTAAGCAGGCCTTCGAACACGTCGATGCCGGCGATGCGTTCCGGCAAGGGACGCCGAAGCAGCCGGCTCGCCCATATGATCGATTGTCCGTCGGCCAGCAGGAGGTCGCAATCGATCAGCGAATTCCGCAGCAGCGGGTCGTTTCGCATATGAACGACCTTGGCGGCGTTCAACACGCCCAGCAGCATGCGGCTGCGGGTGACCAAGGCGGTGCGGCAGCGGGCGATCACGTCTTCCATGCGCAGGGCGTCGAAATAGACTCCGAACAGCAATTGTCGATCCGCGCTCATCGATAACTCCTCAGGATTTGGCGGCGGCTCCATGGGCCGGCATGCCGCGCAGGCGCTCCACCGTGCCGCCACACAGCCAGGCGTAAAGCAGCCAGCCCAGTTCGTAGGGCCGGCATTCGTAGTCGATCTGGCCGGGCGGAAAGAGCGTATCCAGGCCAGGAATGTGCAGTCCGGGCCGGAGCGCCGTCGTGGCGGCTGAGATCGCACGCGCGGCCTTCATCGGCTCGCGCCGTGCCGCCTTGCGCCAAATCACGCCGTGGCTCTGGCTGATGAGCGGCGCCTCCATCTCGGGATGATGGTCGAGCCAGGCCAGGCCTTTCACCAATGCGTCGAGATGGTCGGTGCCGCCGGCTTCGCGCAGGTCAAGCAGCGCCATCGGCGCCATCGCATGCTGGTGAACGGAGTAGACTGGATAGCCCTCGACGATGCTGCCGTCGCGCACATCGTAGTGCCACCACCATTGGCCGGCGGGTCCCTGCAGGGCGCAGATGCGCGCCGCGCAGGCTTCTGCGGCCACCAGCGCCTGCGGATCGAATTGAGCGACGGACAATCGCGCCAGACCTTGCGTCGAATAGACCTGGTCGGCGAAACAACCGACATGGGCGCGCAAGCGTCCGTTGGACGAGGCGGGCAGTCTGTGAGGGAACAGGCCGGATTTGCTCTGCGCGCCGATCAGCCTGTCGCGGGCCATGGCCGTCAACCGGCTGGTGTCGCCAAGGTGTCGGCCGGCGAGCCCGGCCAGCAGCATCCATGAACAGTCGACGGTCGCGACTGGCACTCCCGATGCAAGAAGTACGGTCAGGCCGGCGAAAAGCGGCGCGGCATAGAGGCCGCCAGCCTCCGCTGCGGTCCATGCCGCCAGCGCGACCGCACCGGGATCGTGGGAAAATTCCGCCCGCGTGGCTGTCGTCTGGATGAGGTCGGCGGCGGTGGCGCCATTCAGAATGCCGCACTGCTCTTCTACATCGATGAAGGAAAGTCCCAGCGCCACGTTGATCGCATAACGAAGGCTGTCGCCCTCCGGCCGAACGGGGGCGTCCGGCTGCGTCTCGCTGCCGCGCACGGTATGGACGAAGGCGCCTTTCCTGTACATTTGCGGCAGGCCGTTCTTGGCCAGTGCGATCAACTCTCCCAATCGCGCCCGCGTGATCGGAGAGGCGGCTTCAAGTGCGTCGAGCCGATCGATCACCGGCAGGCGGGTCGCGCCTGCGCCATTCGGTCTAGGGCTGTCCGCCCGTGAAAAGGCCATCGCTGTCAAATGCTCTCTCCCGCTTCGGCTCGCAGACAGTGCGGTGACTTTGCCGCCGCCAAACCGCCGTTTTCGAACGGTCGGCGTTTCGTGCGACCCGCCACAAAAGATACGAGAAATCCCGTGCCGCATTCCATTGACCAGAAAGGATTACGCGGTCGCGTTGGCCGTCGACGGCGCTGTTGCTGGCTACGCCGATAGGACTAAGCCGCATACGAAAGGCACTCTTTCGCTGCCCGATCCGGCAGGTGAATCTGCCTTCAACAGTCACCCAAATTCGTGCGGGGCGAAACGGATGGATTCTGCCGATGCGATGATTGCCGGGGCGTGGCCTCCGCTCGCCGTCATCATCGTCACCTACAACAGCGCCGATGTTCTGCCTGGCCTGCTGGCCTCGTTGCCGGCTGGGTGCGAAGGCGCCGGAAGCGTCGAGATCATCGTGGCCGACAATGATTCCGCCGACGCCTCCGTCGACATAGCGCTGACCCATCCGACGCGCCCGCGCGTCATTCGCATGGGCCGCAATGCCGGTTATGCGGCGGCCATAAACGCAGCGGCGGCATCGGTAGGGCCGCAGGCGGATTTGCTGGTCCTCAATCCCGATATCCGCCTTCAACCCGGCGCCGTACGCGCCCTGCGCCTCAAACTCTGCGACCTATCGGTCGGTGTCGCGGTGCCGCAGGTGCTGACCGAATCCGGCGCGGTGTCGCGTTCATTGCGCCGCGAACCGTCGGTCAGGACCGGATGGTCCGATGCTCTCCTCGGCACGGGGCTGGCGGCACGACTGAGAGCGGGTGAAATCGTCGACGATCCCGGTCTCTATGCCAAGGGCGGAAGTGCGGAATGGGCGACAGGCGCCATTCTGGCGGTTTCCGCCCGGGCTAGGCGCATGGTCGGCGACTGGGACGAGAGCTTCTTCCTCTACAGTGAGGAGGTCGACTACATGAAACGCGTGCGGCGGTCAGGGCTTGCCGTGACCTATGTTCCCGAGGCGCGCGCCGTGCACATCGGCGGGGAATATCAGAATAACCCCTATCTTTCGGCGATGATGACAGCCAACAGGATCCGTTATTTCCGCCGGCATCACGGTCTGCTGTCGACGGCTTTGTTCCGGCTAAGCATCATTGTCGGCGAAATGATGCGGGCCCCGCTCGGCCCCGGGCATCGAGCGGCTTTGCGAGCAGCGGTTACGCCGCTGCGTCAGCCCTGAGCGTCGGCCCGACCTTGGCGCCCAGCAATTCGGCATAGATGGAATCCATGCGATCGAGCTTCGCCGACCACAGCGCGGTCTTCTCGACATGCGTATGGGCGGCCGCACCCATCTTGAGGCGCAAGGCCGGATCGGTGGCGAGCTTGCGGATAGCCGCGGCGATATCCCCGGCCAGCACCTCCGGCGTGCTGACCGGGAGTTTGATGGCGCAGGCATCGGATGTGGCGCTGCCGGGGCCGCCGCGGTCGACGACGATCAGCGGCAGCGAATAGCCCATCGCCTCCAGCGCCACGTTTCCACCGGGCTCGCGATAACTTGGAAACACGAAGATGTCGGCTGCCCGGTAGAAATCGGCGACTTCCGCCTTGGATCGCCAACCATGGAAGGTCACCCGGTCGGTAAGCCCGTTGGCGGCGGCCAATGCTTCGCAGGCGGCGCGGTCAGGGCCTTCGCCGACGATGTCGAGCCTGACCGGAAGATCGGCGGTGAGCGCCATGGCGCGAAGGATGTCGCGCGCACCCTTCGTCCTGACGAGACGCCCGACATGAAGCAGGCGCAGCGGCTCCGACCTGCCGCGACGGTCGATCGGCGCCGGAATTTCGTCGAGCCCCGTCTCGCTCATCACTTCGAAACGGCGCAGTGGGATTTCGGCGAGCTGGGCTTCGACATAGCTGGCGATGCCGAGTACGCAGTCGGCGCTGCGATAGGTCTGGCGCAGCATCGGGTCCCACATGCGCCTGTAGCGGTCGAGGCCGCGCAGCGCGACAAACCATTGTTGACGCCCGTCGTCCGCGGAAAATCCCGCTGGCGTCGAGAGACCACCACCGACCGGTCCGATGACGAAGGGAATGCCGAGGCCGGCCAGCGGCGAAGGGTAGCGCATGGCGACCGGCACCGGCTGGTGCGCGATGTCGAAGTGCTGTCCGTTGGCCAGTTCCTGCCGGATCCAGCGCCGGGCGTGGATATAGAACGGAACATAGGCGGGTTTGAGCATGCTGTTCAGCCGCTCGGCCCGGCCGAGCAGCGGCGGCTCTACCCACTCGACGACGCGCAGGCCCGAAAGTTGTTCTGCTGCCGGTCTGGCGCCCCGCTTGTGATAGGTGAGCAAGGTGACGTCGTGGCGCTCGCCGAGACGGCGCGCCCATTGATGCGCCACCCAGGCTTCGCCGACATCCTCGCCGTTGCAGGTCGGCGCGACCAGGAGCAGTTTGAGCATGATCAGCCGCCTTGTGCCTTGCCATGCCGCCAACCCGCCTTGAGGCGTCGCCCCAGTTCGGTGTTTTCGGCGAAGCGCCGGGCCTGTTTGTTGATCATCGCAAGAGCGGACACCGCCAGCACCACGAGCATCGGCCAGGGGCGGCGGGCAGCCAGCATCACGTCGCTCTCCATGCGGATGCGTTGCGCATAGGCGGATTTGTATTCGGCATCGCCGTGGCCGAAATCCAGACACTTGATGTCCGGGTCCGCGCAAAGGTCCTCGATCATGCGCAACATGGTCAGGCGACCCACCGAGTATTTGCCATATTCCGGATCGAAGCCGGGTGTGCCGGCAAAGAAGGTTCCTGCATAAGCCAGACCGGTCCAGAACGCGACGGGCTGTTCGTCGATGGAGAGCATCCAGGTCCGGTGCCATCCTCGCTCCAGGCCGAGTTCGATGAGCCCCCTTTGCATCGGGTCGCCCAGATAGCCGACACCGAGCCCGCGTTGATAACTCTTGGCGGCCACCGTTTCCATGTCGCTGCAGATGCGAGGCAGGTCTTCCAGGCTCCTCCATCTGTGCAATCGTAGACGGTCGCCAAATTTGTCGGTCAGCCGCCGATCGTGCCGGCGCAGCGTTTCGCGGGTCTTCACCGAACGGCTTTCCAGGAATTGTTCCAGCGAACCCGCCATGCAGGCCACCCATCGTGGCGCCGCCGGCTGCCCATGGGCGCGGCGCGCCGTTCCGGTCGCTGCAGTGGCTTCCTGATAGAGCGTGCTTTCGATATCGACATTGCGCATCAGCAGCAGGTCCGCCTTCCCGCTCTTGAAGGCGTCTGTCAGATGCCGCATGACGAGCGCTTCGTCCTCTCGCGTTCGCGCACCCAGAATGCCGTCGAATGTTACAACAATCGCCCGCAACGTTACGCGGCCAAGCGTGCGATAGCCGAAGCGGAACGCCACCGGCAGGTTTTCGAGCCGCGCCACGGCGATCAGGCTGGACCCGTCATCGCGCCGGATATGCACGACATGGGGCCTGACGACCTGCTTGGCATGCTTTACCACGGTCATGAAGTAGTCGATGTCGGAATCGATATCGACTACGGGCAAGGTGTTCCAGGCAGGACGCAAGGCTTCGACCTGTTCCAGGGTTGTTGCCACCGTTGCGATGTCGTCACGCATGGCGACGGCCCCGGTCTGGCTGGATAGCGACACAGCGCTCATCGACAATGTCCCTGACCGCGATGGCTTGAAAGGGGAGGCGGCCGTTGCGTTGCCCAGAGGCTAGCCGAGGGCCGGTGCGTCGACCATCCAGCACCGAGGGAGCAAAAGATTGAGCCCGTTCGGCAATTGGACGTATCGAGGCCGCTCGGGGCGAAACCTTCCATCAGTTTGGACGCTCTGGCAGCATCGCGCCGATCGCACGCGTGGCACCCGGCCTTGCCGCGCGCGCAGGCTTGCTCAGCTGCGGCGTGTCGAGAATCCAGGCCCCGCTACCCAGCGCGAAGATGAAAACGACGTAGGTCGCGTTCCAGAAATAGACCGTCCACCCAACCAGGAAAAAACCGGTCAGCGCCATCAGATAGGCCGTACGATAAACCTGCGTTCTTTCGTCCAGCCCGGATCTGTAGGCGACCGGCAGGTAGGTCGAAAAGAAGGTGAACATCACGAAGAAGCCGGCCGGTATGCCGTGCCTCACGGCGTCGACGATCCAGTACATGTCGATGCTCGTGGTCATCCAGTCTGGCCGGTTCCACGGATTGAACCCGATGCCGAACAGCGGGTGGTTGAGGATTGAGGCTGTGCCGTAGCGCCAGATCAGCACGCGCATATAGGCCGAGCTTTCGTCGAATGAGAAATACGACATGAAGACGACGGGAACCGCGCGGTTGGACAAGACCTCGATGGAAGCAGCCATGAGGAAAAGCAGGCCGCACAGAATCTTCCAGCGGCTCGTTATGCTTCCAAACAGCCAGTACCAGAAGAGCAGCAGCGCCTGGCAAGTCAGCGCGGTCAGCGGGCCGGACGACAGCGACAAAAGCGTTGCGGCAGCTACGACGATCGTCGCACTCCAGCGGCGCGCCAATGTCTTGCCATAGCCAAGAACCAGATGCGTTGGCGCCAGAATGCTGGCGCAGACGACACCATACAGGATCGGATGTTCGAACAGGCTCTGGACACGGCGAAGCCCCCAGCGCGGTTGGAGGTAGTCGTCGGGGAAAGTCCGGCTGATCGACGAAAAAGCGCTCAACAGCCAATTGCGGCCTGTCCAGGCCTCGATCACGGCGAAGGGCAGCAGGAAGGCGACCAGCTTGAAGAACAGCGACACCATGGCATGGAAGTCGTCAGCGTCGCGGATGAAGCAGCGGGCGAGCAGATAGGTGCCCATCGTCTCGATGAAGATCATGCCCGACGGCTGCACGGCGTAGCCGAAACCGTGCACCATCGAGATGGCGAGAAAGCACCACAGGCAGTAGAGCAGCAACGAGATGTCGGCGAGGCGTATCCGGCCTGCCTTTCCGCTCAGCCACATTACCAGGCACGGGAACAACCACGCCAGCAGCACCAGGCGATAAACCGACAGACGCATCGGACCGATATTGATGATCCATGGGACAAGCAGTGAGATCAGGAAGAGGAATATCGGCCAAGACAGGGGCCTGGATGCCACTATGTCCTGCTTGCCGGACGCCAGGCGGCTCGAAGCGGAACCGCGCCGGCCAGGCCTCGCGCCGAACGCAGGGTCTGCCAGGCCGTTCGCGACAGCCCCGTCTGGTCCGATGGGGTAGGTTTCTCGCTTGCGCATGACACGCCCCCGCCCTCGAATTCGACCAAGGGCGCCGGAGAGCCTAGAGTCAATCCGCGCGGCGTGGGATTACTCACTTTGATGTAGGGGCGGCTATATTGTCTAACCTGCGGTGCGGCGTATTTTTTGATGGACCGCTGGAACCTGGCTGAAGGCTCGACGGTTCGGTCGGTTTCGCACATGGATGCCGGCCGGTTTCGGGCAAGATCGAGACGAGGACATTTCGATGTCGGTCGAGGGCATGGCGCGGTCGCTCTATCGGAACATGGCCACCTTCGGAGACCGCTATCGCCGGGAGAGGTTGAGGATCCCGATCGGCGAGGGGCGCAGCAGCCAACCCGCTGTCTATTTCCTGACACCGGATCATCCCGAGCCTTCGGGTGGCATCCGCGTCATCTACCGTCACGTCGATATCCTCAATGCCGCGGGCATAGACGCCTTTGTCCTTCATTGGCGCCCCGGCTTCCGCTGCAGCTGGTTCGACAACGCCACCAAGGTAACGGACTGCGTTCACGCCAAGATAAGACAAGGCGATCTGCTCGTCGTTGCCGAAATCGATGTCGACCTGCTCTCAAACCTGCCCAAACCGCTCGCCTATGTCATCTTCAACCAGAACAGCCATTTGACTTGGCGGCACGCGCCGGAGCGGATCGCGTGCTGTTATCGGCCCGGCTCCGGCCTGATCCGTACCGTCACGGTTTCCCGTCACAACCAGCGCATGCTGGAAATGGCGTTCGGCGAGGGGTTGGTCGAACGCATCCATCTTTCCATCGACGGCGCGTTGTTTCATCCTGGCGGACGCCCTCGCACGCGTAGCATCGCCTATATGCCGCGTCGCGGCCACGAGAGCGCCCGGCAGGTGATCGAGATATTGCGCGCGCGGGGCAGCCTCCGCGACTGGGAATTGCTGCCGCTCGACGGCCTGTCCCATGCCGAAGTGGCCGCTTATCTGCGCACGACGCGCATCTTCCTCGCATTCACCCAGCACGAGGGGTTCGGCTTGCCCGCGGCGGAGGCGATGGCTTGCGGCAATTATGTCGTCGGCAACCATGGTTTTGGCGGCAGCGAATTCTTCCGGCCGGAGTTCAGCGCCACGGTGGAAAGCGGCGATGTGGTCGGGTTCGTCGAGGCGGTGGAAGCGGCCATCGCTAGTGAGCGCGCCGACCCCGACTGGTGCCGCGACCGGGGCCTTGTGGCGTCGCACTTCATCCGCAGCGAATATTCCGTCGAACGGGAACGCGAAGAAGTGGTCAGGCTTTATACGGGAATATTGCAACGTCTTCAGCCCGCGAGCGACGACAAGCCGGCTAGAAATAGCGGGACTTCAGCTTCGGCTGGGAGAACTGGCATCGAACAAGGCTGACAAGCAGCCGTGCATTGAATACGCGTTCCCGCCACGCGGAAACCGGCCTGAACACCCTGTAGATCACGCGGGCTAGATAGGGCAGGCCGAGCATCTCCGGCTTCACATAGAGCGCCACCGCGATGTTCTCGTTCAAGCGCTTGCGCATGGGATGTTTGCGAGGGTTCCGGTAACCCATGCCTCCACCGGAAATGCGCGCCACGGATTTGCGCTCGACTTTGAACAGCCATGCCGACCATTCCTGGTCCTCGGCGGAAAACACTTCCGGCCGGAAGCGCCGCTTCTTCAGCAGCGCCGTCTTGACCACCGCGCATGTGTTCCACACGCCGTTGAAACCGGTGAAGTTGGTCTGGTCGATCAGGATGTGGGACAGGCAACCTTCATCCTCCGCGCAGAAATAGGCGGCGCCGATGCCGTCATTTTCGGCAAGCAGGGTTATCGCATAAGCCACGGCATCGGGATTGGTCAGAACCGTGTGCGAGGAAACGATCAGCACATAGTCTGTATCCAGATAGTCTATGCCCTGGTTCAGCGATCCTGAATAGCTGAATTCCTCGCCGACATAGCGATGCACGACCGAGCCGGCCGGAACGATATCGAGTGTCCCGTCGGTCGATCCCGAATCCACGAAAACATAGCGAAGCGGCCGCCAGTTCTGCGCTGACAGCGACTGGATCGTCGCCGGCAGGGTCGCACGGGAATTGAAGGTGCGGATCAGGGCGGAATAGCGCCGAGGCTCCATCGGTCACTCCGGATGAGGTGTTGTTTCCGCGAGCTCAGCAAGCGAAAGCGACGCTGAAAATACAAAAATAGAAAACAGCAGTTGGAGGTGATAAACAATATCAAGGTGAAAGTGTCAAAACCGTGCAGGAAATAATCAAGAAACAACGTTAGATAGGAGAACAAATTGTCTATTTCTGTCGATGTGATTGTGCCATGTTACCGATACGCGCACTTTCTTCAGGGGTGTGTTGAAACTATTTTGGAGCAGAGAGGTGTGGATGTTCGCGTTCTTATTATTGACGATGCCTCACCGGACAACACCGAAGAGATAGGAATGGGGCTTGCCGACAGTGATAGCCGGGTGACCTTTCGAAGGCATCAGACCAATCGGGGGCACATACCCACCTTCAATGAGGGGATCGAATGGGTATCGGCTGAATGTCTGCTCCTGCTTTCGGCTGACGACTACATCCTTCCGCAGGCGTTGAGCCGGGCCTGCCGGCTCATGGCGGATGCGCCCGAAGTGGGCTTCGTGTTCGGCAACGCCATCACAAGGCACTCGGACGGCACGGAAGAACAGGTTCGGCCGCTCGGCAGGAAGGCGGGAACGGCAAAGTCGCTGGTCATGACCGGCGCGGAATTCGTGAAGGTCTCCGGCGGCAGCAACATCGTGCCGACGCCGACGGCTGTGGTGCGTACCAAATTGCAGAAGCGCCTTGGTGGGTATCGGCTGGAGTTGCCGCACAGCGGCGACATGGAGATGTGGCTAAGACTGGCATCGCATGCGCAGGTAGGGTTTATCAACGAGGATCAGGGCGTCTACCGCAGGCACGACGCCAACATGTCGCTGGCCTACAGTGCCGGCCACATGCTGGCCGACCTCAAGGAACGTCACAAGGCGATCATGGCTTTCCTGACCGAAGCTGGTGGGACGCTGGCCGCCGACCCGGCGGTGCGATCGACGCTTTCCGAAGGGTTGGCGCGACAGGCCATCGGGCGGGCGAGTGCCGCCTTCAACGCGGGCGATCTTGATGCGGTCGATGCTATCTCGGCCTTCGCGCAAGACGTATGTCCCGGAATTCGCAAGTCATGGCCGTGGGCCAAACTGGCAAGCAAACGGTTGATCGGCCAGGCGGGATGGCAGGCCATGAGTTCGGCGAAGTCGAGCTTCTCGCGTCGTTTCTGATCGTACGATGGCACCAGGTCGACAGATCCATTCCACGGCCCCTGCCGCGTCATCACAAATGCGGTCGCGCATGCGGCTTCCGACAGGGCGTCTACTCCTTTGTGGGATGACGCTACCGCGTTTTCTTCAATTTACTCAGGGCCCGAAAAGCCATCTCGTTGTCAGCGGGGTTTCGTCCCACTTCGCATGAAACCGCCGTGCACCCGTCAGGTCGCAGGCGGCGCCATCCAGGGCAACGGTGCTGGCAACAGGAGAGCCGGGGCAGCATGATTTCTTCTTCCGTCATCCTGTCCGAGGGTGTCGTCATCCACCAACCGGACCTGGTCAACCTCTACGGATGCAGCATCGGCGCGGGCTCTCGCATCGGCGCCTTCGTTGAGATTCAGCGCAACGCCGTCGTCGGCAAAAACTGCAAGATTTCCAGTCACAGTTTCATCTGCGAGGGCGTCACGCTCGAGGACGGCGTCTTCATAGGTCATGGGGTCATGTTCACCAACGACCTCTATCCGCGCGCCGTCACGCCAAACGGCGCGCTGCAGTCCGACGCCGATTGGACCGTCACTCCCACCACCGTCAAACGACATGCCTCGATCGGCTCCAACGCCACCATTCTGGCCGGCATCGTGATTGGCGAAGGCGCGCTAGTCGGCGCCGGTGCCGTCGTTACCCGCGACGTGCCGGACTTTTCCATCGTCGCCGGCGTGCCGGCGGCCGTCGTCGGCAAGGTGGAGGGCGCGCCTGTCCGCGCCAGGGCCGTGGGAGAAGCACGATGATCGGCGTCGCCGTGGTGGGCTATGGTTATTGGGGCCCCAACCTCGTTCGCAATCTTTCCGAGGCAGCCGGCACCGAACTCATCGCGGTCTGCGACCTTAATCTGGACCGGCTTGCAGCCGTGCGCGGCCGCTATCCGAGCGTCGCGGTCACCGACGATTACGAGGCGATCCTGCGTGACCCGCGCATCGCCGCGATTGCCATCGCTACGCCGGTGTCGACGCACTTCAGGCTTGCCATGAGTGCCTTGATGGCGGGCAAGCACGTGTTTCTGGAGAAGCCCATCGCTCCTTCTTCCGAGGAAGCCGAACGGCTGATCGAAGAGGCCGAGCGCCGTGGATTGGTGTTGGCGGTCGACCACACATTTGTCCACACCAGCGCCGTGCGCAAGATGCGCGAGTTGGTCGAGGGAGGGCTTGGCGAAATCTACTATTACGATTCCGTGCGCGTGAATCTCGGCCTTTTCCAGCACGATGTCAGCGTGATCTGGGATCTGGCCGTGCATGATCTCTCGATCATGGATTACGTGCTGCCAGCGCGACCGGTGGCGGTCTCCGCGATGGGCATGAGCCATTTCCCCGGCGAGCCCGAGAACATCGCCTATCTCAACCTCCACTTCGACAGCAAGCTGATCGCGCATGTCCACGTCAACTGGCTGGCGCCGGTCAAGGTGCGCCGCACGTTGATCGGCGGTAGCCGCAAGATGGTCGTCTATGACGATCTGGAGCCGAGCGAGAAGATCAAGGTCTACGACAAGGGCATCACCCTCAAGGGCGAGTTTCAGGCCAATGGCGAAGCGGTGCGGCAGGCCCTGATCGGCTACCGCAGCGGCGATATGTGGGCGCCGCATCTCGATATCGCCGAGGCGCTCGCGACCGAACTCAAGGAGTTCGTCGGCTGCATCGAGACAGGCGGCACCCCGGTCGCCGACGGGCACGCCGGCCTGCGGGTCGTTCGCATCCTCGAAGCGGCAAGCGCGTCGCTTTGCCAGCGCGGCCGCGTCGTCGAACTCGAACCCGCGAGGCGCGTCGCATGATCCCGTTCCTCGATCTCAGGGCGCAATACGCTTCCATCAAGCCCGAACTCGACGACGCGGTGCTTCGCGTTCTGGCGTCCGGGCAATATGTGCTTGGCGAGGAAGTGGCCGGTTTCGAGCGCGAGTTCGCCGCCTATTGCGGCACTAGCCATGCCGTCGCGGTCAACACCGGAACCAGCGCATTGCATCTGGCTTTGCTGGCGGCGGGCATCGGACCGGGCGACGAGGTCATCACCGTGCCCTTCACATTCGTCGCCAGCGTTGCGGCCATCCGCTACACGGGCGCGCATCCGGTGTTCGTGGACATCGATCCGCATGCATTGACCATGGATCCCGCGCAGCTTGAGGCGGCGATCACGCCGCGCACCAAGGCCATCGTGCCGGTCCATCTCTACGGGCGCATGGCCGACATGGCGCCGATCATGGAGATCGCCGACCGCCACGGCCTGCCGGTGATCGAAGATGCATGCCAGGCGCATGGCGCCGATTTCCGCGACAAACGTGCCGGCAGCATCGGCCATTCCGGCTGCTTCTCCTTCTATCCGGGCAAGAACCTCGGCGCCTGTGGCGAAGGTGGCATCGTCGTCACCAACGATGCTGCTACCGCCGCCATGGTGGCGACGCTGCGCGACTGGGGACAGGAGCAGCGCTATCACCATCGGCTCAAGGGCTTCAATTTCCGCATGGACGGCATCCAGGGTGCGGTCCTGCGCGTCAAGCTTCGCCACCTCGAACACTGGACGGCGGCCCGGCGCTCGCATGCCAGGCTCTACGATGCCCTTTTGGCCGACATCGAGACGATCCGCTCGCCGGCGAACCCTGCCGACGGGAGGCATGTCTACCATGTCTATGCCATACGCTCGGTCGACCGGGACAGTCTGCGGCGAAGCCTTGACGTTGCCGGCATCCAGACCGGACTGCACTATCCGATACCGGTTCATCTGCAGCCGGCGCACGCCGATCTTGGCCACCGCGTTGGCGATTTTCCGGTTTCCGAGAAGGCAGCCAACGAGGTCCTGTCGCTGCCGCTCTATCCCGAGATGACGGCCGGCCAGGTGGCCGAGGTCGTCTCGGTGATCCGGGCAGCGACCATGGCTTCGAGCGAAGTGCGGGTGGCCCATGTCGGCTAGGTCCGAACCGCATGGCAGGGTCGTTCCGGCTGTACATGGGCGCCGGCTCGAACCTTCGGACCCGAATTTCGCGAGCGGTTTCGCCGAAGCGCTGATCGAGGCCTATGGCGACAAGGGGCTGGAGGATCTCTATGCGCGTTTCGCGGTGGGAGACGGCTTCATCGACGCGACCATGCGCAAGACGATTTGGTATGCTCTGGCGATGCACTGTGGTCCCGGGCTTCAGGTCGGCGCCGGCGCGTCATTCAGGCATGCCGGTACATTCCGGATCGGCGCCGGCGTGTTCATCGGTGCGATGGCCATCATCCAGGGGCGGCACGACGGCACCTGCATCATCGGCGACAACAGCTGGATCGGCCCGCACGTCTTCCTCGACGCGCGTGATCTGATCATCGGCGAATCCGTCGGCTTCGGACCGGGCTCGAAGGTGCTGGGGTCCGAACATAGCGGGCTGCCGATCGACCAGCCGATCATCCGTACCGATCTTGAGATCCGGCCGGTGCGGGTGGGCGACTGGGCCGATATCGGCACCGGTGCCACCATCCTTCCCGGCATCACGATAGGCAAGGGCGCCATTGTCGGGGCGGGCGCGATGGTCGCTGCCGACGTGCCGCCATTCGCGATCGTGGCGGGTGTGCCGGCGCGGTTTCTGCGCTGGCGGGAAGGTGTCGAAACGATGCGCATCAAGCCCGAGGGAGCGGACAGGTGATGAAAGACAAGCGTGTACTGATCACCGGCGGTGCCGGCCTCATCGGCTCCCACATCGCCGATCTGGTCGTGCAGGAGCAGCCGCGCGAGATCATTATCCTCGACAATTTCGTACGCGGGCGGCACGAAAATCTGCGCCAGGCCATGGCGGCGTTTCCGCTCACCATCGTCGAGGGCGACATCCGCAACCGCGCCTTGCTCGCCCGTTTGTTTGCCGGCGTCGATGTGGTGTTCCACCAGGCAGCGATCCGCATCACCCAATGCGCCGAGGAGCCGCGACTGGCTTTCGACGTCCTGGCCGGCGGCACGCTGAACGTGATCGAGGCCGCGGTGGAGGCGGGCGTGTCCAAGATTGTCGCCGCCTCGTCCGCCTCGGTCCTCGGCCTCGCTGACACTTTCCCGACGACTGAGGATCACCATCCCTACAACAACCGCACCATCTATGGCGCCGCGAAGGCCTTCAACGAAGGGCTGTTGCGGTCCTTTGCCGAGATGCGCAGCCTCCACTACGTCGCGCTGCGTTATTTCAACGTTTACGGCCCGCGCATGGATATCCACGGCGCCTACACAGAGGTGCTGATCCGCTGGATGGAGCGCATCGCTGCTGGTGAGGCGCCAGTCATCCATGGCGACGGCACGCAGACGATGGATTTCATTCATGTCCACGACATCGCCCGCGCCAATCTCCTGGCTGCGAAATCCGAAATCACGGACGAGGTGTTTAACGTGGCGAGCGGAACCGAGGTCAGCCTGCTCCAGCTCGCCCGCATGCTGTGCACGGTCATGGGCTCGACGCTGCAGCCTGTACACGTTCCGGCGCGCGCCGTGAACGGCGTGACGCGCCGGCTTGCCGACACCAGCAAGGCACGCACGCGCCTCGGCTTCGAAACGAACATTTCGCTGGACAGCGGGTTGCGCGACCTCGTTTCCTGGTGGCGCCAGGAACAGGCGCAAGCCAAGGTCGCGGCAGAATGAGCGCGGCCCTGGCACAGATACCGGTCGCTAAGCCGATGCTTGATGAGAGCGAGGCCGACGCGGCGCGGCGCGTGATCCTGTCGGGCTGGGTGACGCAGGGGCCGGAAGTCGCGGCCTTCGAACGCGAGTTCGCAGCCCTTGTCGGCGCACCACATGCTTGTGCTGTCTCCAATTGCACGACCGCGCTGCATCTTGCCTTGAAGGCCGTCGGTGTTGGACCGGGCGACGAGGTGATCACCGTCAGCCATTCCTTCATCGCCACCGCCAATGCCGTGCGTTATTGCGGCGCGCTGCCCGTGTTTGTCGACACCACCGCCGGCGACTACAACATCGATCCTGATCTGGTCGCCGCCGCGATCACGCCGCGCACCAAGGCAATCCTGTGCGTCCATCAGATGGGCATGCCCTGCGATCTGTCGCGGCTCATTGATATCGCCAGGCGCCATGCGATTCCGCTTGTCGAGGATGCCGCTTGCGCGATCGGTAGCGAGATATTCTGGAACGGCAAATGGGAGCCGATCGGCAAGCCGCATGGCGACATTGCCTGTTTCTCGTTCCATCCCCGCAAGGTGGTGACCACCGGCGACGGCGGCATGCTGACGACGGCCAATCCAGATTACGACGCGAAATTCAGGCTCTGGCGCCAGCATGCGATGAGCGTGGCCGACACGGTGCGCCACAGTTCGAACGCCGTCATCTACGAGAGCTATCCCGAACTCGGCTACAACTACCGCATGACCGACATGCAGGCGGCGATCGGGCGTGAGCAGCTGCGCAAGCTACCCGGGATCGTGGCGCGACGCCGGCGGATCGCCACCCTGTACGGACAGCGTCTTCGCCACATCCCCGGCCTGCGCACGCCGGCCGAACCGGACTGGTGCCGTTCCAACTGGCAAAGCTATTGCGTAGCCTTGCCGGAACGCGCCGACCAGCGCCAGGTCATGCAGTTGCTGCTCGATCGCGGTATCTCCACGCGGCGCGGCATCATGAACATTCACCTGGAAGGCGCCTATGCGGAACCGGGTGCTTGCCGGCGCTCTTCGACGCTGCGGCACAGCGAGCGGGCACAGACCGGTTCGATCATCTTGCCGCTCTACGCGCAGATGTCCGAACAGGAAGTCTTCCGGGTCACCGAGGCGCTCGAGCACGTCCTGGCATTGATCCCGCTGCTGCGCGCGGTGGCTCCCGTCAGGCCGCTTTCATCAGCCACGGCCGGATGAAGGCAGGAAGCGTCTCTTCCGGCAGCAATGTCGCCAGCATCCGCAGCGAATAGAGGCCGGTGATCAGCGTCAAGGCCACGCCCACGGCCGCCGCTGGCCAGACCGGCAGCAGGAACACGACGCCGAAGACGATGACGGTTGCCGGCAGGAAGATCAGGCCGAGCCGCAGGTTGGAGGTGGACCAGCGGAAACCGCTCATCCGGTTCACCAGTACATAGATCAAGATGCCGTGCCAGATATAGAGGCCAAAGAAGGCCATGCCGGCGCCGACCAGGCCGACGCGTGGCACCAGGAGCCAGGCCAGGCCGACATTGACGACCGTCGCCGCCACCTCGGTCCAGAAGAAGGTGTTGCGGTCGCCCTTGGCCAGCACGATGAACCCCATTGGCCATGACACGATGCGCAGCATCATGCCGAGGCAGATCCAGCGCAGCACGTCGACCGCGGGATGAAACGCCGGCGAATAGAACAGCGTCATCACCAGAGGTGCGATGGTCAGCGTGGCGATCAGCCCCGGGCCGGCCAACAGGATGCTTATCTGCGTCTGTTCGTTCACCAGGCGGTTGCATTCGTCGTCGTCGTCGGCCACGGCGGTCAGCCGCGGGTAGAAGTCCGTGCCCATCGCCTGCAGGATGAAGCCGGCATAGAGGCCGCCCAGCGTCCAGGCCGCCTGGTAGAGGCCAGCCGCCTCGAAGCCCTCCTGGCGCATGACGATGATCCTCACCGCATAGGCCGCACCCACGGTGAGGAAGCCACTTGCCATGAACACCACGCCGAGCTTGAGCAGGGCGGCCGACTCTTCGAAAACCTGGCTTGTCGATATCGCCGTGGCTTCGACCTTGATCTTGCGGGCATACCACCAGGAGGTGAGGATCGACATCGCCGCCATGGCGACGAGCGCCGGCACTATCCCGGCTTGACCAAACCGGTAGACCATCGGGATACCGATGGCCGTGCTGAACAGGGCGGCCAGCATGTTGATGCGGGCAAGATCGGCGATGTGCCGCATGCCTTGCACGAGCGCTATCTGTCCCGCCGAAATCAGCCGGAGCAGCACGGCGACGGCAAGCAGCGCCACACCCATTGTGTGGCTGCGGTCGCCGAAGGTGAATTGCGCCACCGGCATGGCGAGTGCGGCGAGCAGCACCGCGCCCGCCAACCCCAGCACGATGGAGATGCGCCGCAGCACTGTCGCCGTCCGGACGATCCGCTCGCTATCCTCGGCTCCGGCCGCCTCGGCGATCTGGCGCACGCCGCTCACCTGAATGCCGAGCCCGGCCAGCGTCTGGGTGAGATCGGCGATGGAAGTGTAGAGCCCCATCAGTCCGACGCCTTCAGGCCCCAGAAGCAGCGCCATGGCCTTGTTGCGGATGATAGAAAAACCGATGTTGACGACCGAGGAGCCGCCGATCATCGCGGTCGATTTCAGGATTTGGGTGTAGGTCTGCCTTCTGGCCGGGGCGGGAGCGGACATCGCAGGGGCAGACATGGTTGGGTTGTCCGTCATGATACGAGCCTCATCCGGCCTGGGCAGTAAGCAGCCGCCGCACCACCGTCTCGGTGCTGGCGCGCCAGTCGGCTGTGGTCAGCTTGAAGGTTGTTTGCGCCTTCGCGCAGGAAAGCCGCGAATTGCGTGGACGCCGGGCCTTGGCCGGATAGTCGGTGGATGCGATATCGATGACTTCCGCGAACGGACCCCCATTGGCCTTGCTTGCGTCGAAGACATGGCGGGCGAAACCGGCCCAATTGGTCTCGCCTGCACCGGCATAGTGGTAGATGCCGGGCGGTGCCTCGCGCGCTTGCCGCGCGATCGTCAGGATGGCACGGGCGACGTCCAACGCCGACGTCGGGTTGCCCCATTGGTCGCAGACCACGCTTACCCGGTCGCGCGTTGGGGCCAAGGCCAGCATCGTCTTGACGAAATTGGTCCCGAACGGACTGTAGACCCAGCTTGTGCGCAGGATGATGTGGCGCGGGTTGGCGCGCGCGACGGCTTTTTCTCCCGCGAGCTTACTCTGACCGTAGACCGTGCGCGGTCCGGTCGCACATGTCTCCGTATAGGGTTCGCCGCCGTCTCCCGAAAAGACGTAGTCGGTCGACAGATGGATGATCGGCACGCCTAAAGCTCGCGCTGCGGCGGCTACTGCGGCTGGCCCTTGCGCGTTGATCGCGTAGACCAGTTCCGGCTCGTCCTCGGCCTTGTCCACGGCGGTATAGGCAGCGGCCGAAACCACGACATCGGGCCGCACTTCGGTTATCGAACCGAGGATGGTGGCGCTGTCGGCAAGGTCGAACTGCGGCCGGCCGACGGCGACCAGCCCGATATCCGGCCATTGCGCGGCCGCTTCGGCCAGGCTCGTGGCCACTTGCCCCGTCCGGCCTGTGACGAGAACCTTCACTGTGCCGCCACCAGCGTGCCGAGGCGTTCGCCGCGATAGGCGCCGCTGCGGATGGGCGCCCACCACCACTCATTCTCCAGATACCAGTCTACCGTGCGGGCAAGGCCTGCTTCGAAACTTTCGGCGGGGTTCCAGCCAAGCTCGCGCTCGATCTTGGATATGTCCATCGCATAACGCCGGTCGTGACCGGGGCGGTCGGTGACGAAAACAATGAGGTCGCGATGGCGCGCGCCGTTCGCGCGCTGCCGGCGGCGGTCGAGGATTTCGCAGACGGTTTCGACGACTTCAAGGTTGGTGCGTTCGGCCCGCCCGCCAATGTTGTAGCTCTCGCCGACGCGGCCGCATCGGCCCACCTCGACCAGCGCGCGCACATGGTCCTCGACATGCAGCCAGTCGCGGACATTGCTGCCATGGCCATAGATCGGCAGCGGCTTGTCTTCGATCGCGTTGAGGATGGTCAGCGGAATGAGTTTTTCGGGGAAATGGAACGGGCCGTAATTGTTCGAACAGTTGGTCAGCAGCACCGGCAGCCCGAATGTCTGGTGCCAGGCGCGCACCAGATGGTCGGATGCAGCCTTGGATGCTGAATAAGGCGAGGACGGCGCGTAAGGGGTTTCCTCGCTGAACAGGCCGGCGTCGAGCGGCAGGTCGCCGAACACCTCGTCGGTGGAGATATGTTGGAAACGGAAGGCACGCGCCGCCTCGGCGTCCAGGCATCGCCAGTAGCCGAGCACCGCTTTCAGGAGATGGAAGGTGCCGACGATGTTGGTTTCGACAAAGGCGCCAGGCCCGTCGATCGAACGGTCGACATGGGTCTCGGCGGCCAGATGCATCACCCGGTCGATCTTCTCTTCGCGCAGCAGTGCGCCGACCAATGCCTCATTGGCGATGTCGCCGCGCACGAACCGGTAGTTGGGCGCGGCCTCGACCGCGCGCAACGAGGCCAGGTTGCCGGCATAGGTCAGCTTGTCGAGATTGATGACCCGGTTGCGCGGGTCTGCAGCGAGATGCCGGCAAAGAGCCGATCCTATGAAGCCGGCACCGCCGGTTACCAGTATGTTCATGGCCGCAGCCTCGTCATGACGGTTCGAGCATCTTCATTTGCGCCAGCCCGGGGGCGCGGCGGTCCTTCTCCGAAAGGACGAACCGGGTCGCCATCTTCGGCCAGGAGATACCGATGTCGGGATCGTCGAAGCGGATCGATCGGTCGTGCGCGGGCGAATAGTGGTCCGTCGTCTTGTAGATGACCTCGGTATCGGGCTCGAGCGTCAGGAAACCGTGGGCAAATCCCCTGGGGATGAAGATCTGGTTCCACTCCCGCGCCGAAACCTCGATGCCGAACCATTTCGCGAAGGTCGCCGACCCCGGCCGGATATCGACCGCCACGTCGAAGATCGCGCCACGCGCCACCCGCACCAGCTTGTCCTGTTCGCGCGGAGGAGCCTGATAGTGAAGTCCGCGCAGCGTTCCCTTCGCCACCGACAGGGAATGGTTGTCCTGCACGAAGGCGAGCGAAAGGCCTGCCTCGCGAAACCGCTCGGAACTCCACGTCTCGGAAAAGAAGCCGCGCTCGTCGCTGATCCTGTGCGGTCGTATCTCCAACAGGCCGGCAAGTCCGAGCGGTGTAACGGTGAAGGTCATGCGGCTACCTCCGACACGCAGCTGCGCAGATAGGCGGCGTAGGCCGTGTTGCCGAGTTCGTTGGCACGGGCGAGAACCCGGCATGGTTCGAGCCAGCCCTTTTCCAGCGCGATTTCCTCCGGACAGGCGATCAGAACGCCTTGCCGTCGTTCTATGGTGCGCACGAAGGACGATGCGTCATGCAGGCTGTCGCAGGTTCCGGTGTCGAGCCATGCGTAGCCACGGCCGAGCCTGCACACATGCAGTGCATCGCGTTCGAGATAGGTGTTGTTGACCGAGGTGATCTCGAGTTCGCCTCGCGCCGAAGGCCGCACCGACGCTGCGATGTCCACGACGGCATTGTCGTAGAAGTAGAGCCCGGTGACGGCCCAGTTGGATTTCGGTCTTGCCGGTTTTTCCTCGATGCCGGTAGCCTTGCCGGTGCTGCTGTCGAAATCGACCACGCCATAGCGTTCCGGTTCGTCGACATGATAGGCGAAGACAGTGGCCCCGCTTTCGCGGGCCGCAGCGTTGCGCAGCACGTCGGACAGCCCGTGCCCGAAGAAGATGTTGTCGCCCAGGATCATGGCGACGCTGCCGTCGCCGATGAAATCACGTCCCAGGATGAAGGCCTCGGCAAGTCCGTTGGGATGCGCCTGCTCGACATAGGAAAGCGACAGGCCGAATGTCGACCCATCGCCGAGCAAAGCCTTGAAACTCGGCAGGTCGCGTTCGGTGGAGATGATGAGGATTTCGCGTATCCCCGCCAGCATCAGCACGCTCAGCGGGTAATACACCATCGGCTTGTCGTAGACGGGCAGGATCTGTTTCGAGATGGCGATCGTCAGCGGATAAAGCCGCGTGCCGTTGCCTCCTGCCAGGATGATCCCCTTCATGGCGCCCAATGTGTTGGCCCCTATGCTGCGGCTCGGTCTTGCCGGTGACTGTTTCCGAACCGCTGAACTCGGTTCATTGGCTGGCCTCGGTGGCGCTGGTCTTCTCCGGCACGGCATCGTTCGATGCGTCCGACAGGCCGGCCGGCACGGGTGCTTTTGGCAGGTGCACCTCGACCACGTCGCTTGGCATCAGCAATGTCGATTCCGCCGCATCGAAGACATTTTCCGATCCCTGATCGTGTCTCTTGATCGTGTAGGTGACTTGGCCGGCATCGCCGGCGGGGGGCGGCCTGTTCTTCTGGGCAAGCTGGTCGAGCAGAAGCCTCTGCGACGTGTCGCGCTTCAGCTTCAACTGGTCGAGATTGGCCTGCTCGCTCTGCATCTCCGACGCCACGTCCGTTTTTTGCTTGTCATGCAGGCCCTCGAGACTGCGTGTCGCCTCGGTGATGTTCTGCCGGGCCCGCATGATGGCCGTCACCTGGTCGAGGCGCTGCCCGCGATAATCCGCCAGCGCGCGTTCGAGGTCCGACTGCCGCGACGCAATAGCCAGGCCCTTGTCGACAAGCGTCTTGACGTTGTTGAGCTCCCTTTCGGCGGCGGCAATGCCGAGGTCTGCTGACTTGTTCTTTTCTTCGAGCACGTTGATTTCCGCCGTGAAAAGCTCGCGCAGGTCGGACAGCGACTTGGTCTGCCGGTCGAGCTCGTTGGCACGGGCCGCGAAGATGATTTTTTCCTGGCCGTAGACCTGCGCCGCAAGGGCGCTGTCGACGCCGGCATGCATTGCCGGAAAGTCGATCGTCGTCGCGCCTATCGTCTCCGCCTGCAATCTGGCGATGCGCGCCTCCGAGCGCAGCATTTCGACCTGGATTCCTTGCAGGGTCCCGACGAGCTGAATCTCGTTCTTCGAGGCGTCGGGGCTGGGTTGCACCTGCCCGCCACCCAGCGCCACAGCCTGCAGCACGGTCAGCCCGGTGCGGAATTTGTATTCTCCCGGCTTGTTGACGCCGCCAACCACGTAGATCGGGGGAAACTCGACCACCTCCACGGTGGTGTCCGGTTTGTTGACCAGGCCGGTCTTCTTCTGGATGCGGTCGGCAACTTCATCGGCCAGCGCGGCATTGTCCAGGTCTTGGACCGGGATCGTCCCGACCACGGGCAGGGTGATGGTTCCGGCGTCGGACACAACGAACTCGCCGCCAAGCGCGGTCCAGTTCTCGTAGACGCCTTTGACCGGCATCCATTGCAGCACCGTGACACGAAGTCGGGTCTGCGGCGGCAGTGGGGTGCCATCGGCAAGGGCCGATGTGGGCAATGCCGCGGCAGAGCAGGCAAGCAGGGCGATTGCCAATCCGCCGCGAAGGCGTGTGCCGAGCCTCCGGCGAAAACCATCCGCCGTGTTTGGTGAACTGTGCCGCCGATGCGCGTTAGGTTTCATGCGTACGAACCAAGCCATGTTTTGCCGAACAAAAGCGTACTCAGCTTGCATCGGCGGCAGTCTGTTTCGGATCGACAAGCAATCCGTCCGGCAATGTGCCAGAACGTCCAAAACTGACTAGGCTCTCGTCGGGAGAGGGCGGCTCATCCTTAAGGTTGTGCGGCCGGCGCCTCGTCCTCCAAACAGATTGCAACGGGCGCTGCCGACGAGCGCGGGGCATCAAAGCCGGCGGTGCTAATCCATTTGGGTGTGTGGAAACTTGCCCTGGCCCTGACCGCGCCAAATGGATGGTTACAGCCTATCCTATTGGGTTGTGCCGATTGTCGCCGGATCGATTTATGCTTTGCTCTGCCGCTTTCCGGATTGGCGGTGCGTAGCTTGTACTGAAAACCCGCCAACAAGATCGGGTGTGAAACGTGGAAACACAGGGCTTGGCGTTGACCAACGGGGCCGACAACGCGGAGAGAATGCTGGAAGCGCGGCGGATGCTTCTTTTGGTGACAGCGCCAGGGGTGGTTTCTCCCAGCCTGGTCTTTGCGCTCGAACGGGAGTTTCCCGAACTGGTTGTCGCCTGGATGGATCGGATCGATGTAGCCTGCGAGGAGTTCATCCACCCGGTTGCATTGATCCTGGTCGATTGCGAGCGTTTGCAGGAGTTCGAGAAGATCTCCGCCGACATCCTCCGCCGACATCCGTTTGCCCTGGTGGCGATGATCGAGCCGGATGCTCGAAACTCAGTCTACGACCTCCCGCAGATCGTCGGGTCCCAGCTGGTCAGGGGCGTCCTGCCGATGAATTTGAGGCTCGACATCTGGCTGTCCATCGTGCGGCTGATGTTGCGCGGCGGCGAATATTTTCCAGCCAGCCTGCTTCAGTCCCAGGTCAGGAAAGCCGACGCCGAACCGCCGACGATGGCTCATCCCGGCAACATGATGCGCATAACCGACCTCTCCCCGCGCGAGATGCAGGTGCTGGAACTCGTTTCGCGCGGACTGCAGAACAAGCAGATCGCGGCCGAGGTCCGCCTCTCGGAAAATACGGTCAAGATCCACCTCCACAACATCATCCGCAAGCTTGGCACCCACAACCGCACCGAGGCGGCCGCCCGCTTCCGTGATCACGAAACGCTTCTGCGCGCCCGGGCAAACGACGATCACGGCGGCGGCCGATAGCTCAACATCCGGGGACGAGTTTCCAGGCACCGCGCCTAAGCCCGAAAGCGGTGCATGACGCGGACAGCGCGCCAGCTGCAAGCATCTGACATTATCGAACTGGTATCTCCAGATTGCGCATTTCTGGTGCTTTTTCTGGACTGCTGTCGATGTTTTCTTTCCGCCCGTCACAGAGAGACAAAGAGGGACGAGCGAGATGAGACTGACAGGCGGCCAGATCGTGGCGAGAGCACTGAAGGAATACGGCGTCGACTATGTCGCCGGCGTGCCCGGTCATGGCATCTGGTCGCTGTTCGACGCCTTTCTCGCCGAAGGCTCGCAAATCCCTTTCATCCAGGTCATGCACGAGCAGAGTGCCGTCCATATGGCCGATGGCTATTTCCGCGCCAGTGGCAAGCCGATGGCCTGCTCCACCTCGATCGGGCCGGGCGCCACCAACACCATCATCGGGCTCGCCACCTGCTACACGGATTCCATCCCGGCCTTTTATGTGTCGGGCGGCCCGGCAACCCATATGAAGGGCCACGGCGTCATGCAGGAACTGGAACGCCAGCAGGAAAACGCCTTTCCGCGCATCACCGAACAGGTGACCAAACGCGCCTATAAGGCCGGCCGCGTCGACGAATTGCCGTTCATCATGCACCGCGCCTTCAACACCATGCTGTCGGGGCGTCCTGGCCCGGTCCATGTCGAAGTGCCGATGGATATCCAGACCGAAGCCGCCGATGTCACCATCCATCCATTGGCCAAGCGCATGGCGGTCGGCGTCGCTTATCCCGACCCGGTCGCCGTCGAGCGAGCGGCTGCGTTGCTGCTGTCGGCCGAACGGCCGGTCATTCTGGCCGGCGGCGGTGCCATCAGCGCCAATGCCTCGCTGGCCCTCACTGCGCTCGCCGAAAAAATCGGCGCGGCGGTCTCCACAACCTGGAACGGCAAGGGCGCGATTTCTGAAGACCATCCGCTGTCGATCGGCGCCATCGGCCAGACCGGCACCTCCTGTGGCAACAAGATCACCGCCAGTGCCGATGTCGTCATGTCGGTGGGCTGCCGCTTCACCGACTGGTCGGCGTCGAGCTACCGCAAGGGCGCCTCGATCTCGATCCCTCCGGGCAAGCTGATCCATATCGATCTTGATCACCACGAGATCGGCAAGAACTACGCCACCGAGGTCGGCATCGTCGCCGATGCTCGAGCCACGCTGGAGGCCATACTGGCGGCGATATCCGATCAGCAGGCGGCGAAGGCGATGAACCGCCGCGAGCGCTATCTCGGCGACATCCATGCCGCCAAGGTCGAGTGGGAGGAAATGTTGGCACCGCGCCGCGATTCCCACGAAAGTCCGTTCACCTCGCAGCGCCCGCTCGGCGCGCTGCGCAACGTCATGGCGCGCGACGGCATCATCCTCGCCGGCTCCGGCAACACGCAAGGCGCGGTCAAGCAGACCTTCCCGGTCTATGAGCCGCGCACTCACCTGACCTCGGGCTCCTTCTCGCCGATGGGCTGGGCGGTGCCGGCAGCCCTCGGCGCCAAACTCGCCATGCCGGACAGGCAGGTGGTCGCGGTCGTCGGCGATGGCGATTTCATGATGTCGCTGCCTGAAATGGGCACAGCCGTCATGAACGACATCCCGGCCGTCTTCCTCGTCCAGAACAACCGTGGCTACATGTCGATCCGCGGCGGTCAGCGCAAATTCATGGGCCGCCACGTCGCCAGCGAATTCAACCATCACAAGGGCAATGGCGAGCCTTACACGGCCAACATCTCCGAAGTGGCGAAAAACTTCGGCATGCAGGCCTGGAAGGTCGAGGAATCCGACCAGCTCGAAAAGACGCTGAGGGCGGCGCTCGATTGCGGCGCGCCGGCGCTGGTCGAGGTGACGACCTCTCGCGATGCTGCTGGTCCTTTCGTCACCGGCTGGTGGGATTTCCCGTCGCCCGAATATTACGGCAAGGAACAGGAAGCCTACGCCGAAGGCCGTGCGCTGGAACAGCACATGTAAGTGTGTGCGGTCGCAATGCAGCGGCCACCGACATCCCGATGAACCAACCGGCGCCGCGGCCTTACCGTGGCGGCCGGTCTGCCTGTGATCCGGAAAGGCCAATCCCATGATACGACACTTGAAGGCATCGCGGCTCACAGGCGAGGCTGCTCAGGCGGCGGCCTTGACCAAAGCCGTCGAGGCTCTGTTGGCCGAGGTCGAAAAGGGCGGCGATCAGGCCGTGCGTGCGCTGTCGGTCAAGTTCGACGGCCTAGACCGCAAGTCCTACCGGCTGACGGACGCGGAGATCAAACGCTGCGTCGACGGCCTCACCAGCCGCCAGCGCACCGATATCGAGTTCGCGCAGGTGCAGGTCCGCAATTTCGCCCAGGCTCAGAAGGATGCGCTACGCGACATCGAGGTCGAAACGCTTCCGGGCGTCGTGCTCGGCCACAAGAACATCCCCATCGCCAATGTCGGCTGTTATGTGCCCGGCGGCAAATATCCGTTACTCGCTTCCGCGCACATGTCGGTGCTCACCGCCAAGGTCGCCGGCTGCGAGCGCGTCATCACCTGCGCACCGCCATTCCAGGGCGAGATTGCACCGCTGATCGTCGCCGCCCAGCATCTGGCCGGCGCAGACGAGATTTATTGCCTCGGCGGAGTGCAGGCGATCGCTGCGATGGCCTTTGGCACCGAAACGATTGCGCCGGTCGACATGCTGGCCGGTCCCGGCAATGCTTATGTCGCCGAAGCCAAGCGCCTGCTGTTCGGCCGCGTCGGCATTGATCTCTTCGCCGGCCCGACCGAAACGCTGGTCATTGCGGACGGCACGGTCGATGGCGAACTCTGCGCCACCGATCTGCTCGGCCAGGCGGAACATGGTATCAACTCGCCCGCTGTCCTGCTGACCAACTCGGAAAAACTCGCCCGGGACACACTTGCGGAAATCGAGCGCCTGCTGAAAATCCTGCCGACCGCCGAGATCGCGCGCAAGGCATGGGACGATTACGGCGAGGTGATCGTCTGCGACACGGTGGACGAGATGGTCAAGGAAGCCGACCGCATCGCCTCCGAACATGTGCAGGTGATGACCGCCGAACCCGACTATTTCCTGCACAAGATGAAAAACTACGGCGCTTTGTTCCTCGGCGCGCGCACGACGGTTGCCTATGGCGACAAGGTGATCGGCACCAATCACACGCTGCCCACAAAAAAGGCCGCGCGCTACACCGGCGGCCTGTGGGTCGGCAAGTTCCTCAAGACCTGCACCTACCAGCGCATATTGACCGACGAGGCCTCTGCCGTGATCGGTGAACATTGCTCGCGCCTCTGCATCATGGAAGGGTTTGTCGGCCACGCCGAACAGGCCAACATTCGTGTCCGGCGTTACGGCGGGAAGAATGTTCCCTATGGCGTCGCTGTCGAATAGGAATGGCAGCCTTGGGATTTTGAGGGGCACGATGCTGACTGGGTACACCGACCGCCTGAGTGTCCGTCCGGGCGAAACGCTGTCCTTCATGGTCAGCACGGATGCTCCGGTGTTCAAGGCCGAGATCGTGCGCCTGCTGCATGGCGATGCCGATCCGCGCGGGCCGGGTCGCCGCGAAGTGCCGATCGAAAGCCCCGCAAATGGCGAATATCCCGGCATGGAACAGCCGCTGTTTCCCGGCTCCTGTGTCGTCGTGCCGGACCACGCCGATCTGCGACTGACCGACGACTTCACCCTGTTTGCCTGGATTTATCCGACGCGCCCCGGCCACGGCGAACAGGTCATCCTGTCCAAGGAAGGAGAAGACGAAACCGGTTATGCGCTCGGCCTCACTGACACCGGCAGGCTGTTTCTGCGCCTCGGCCCCTCACGGATCGAAGGCGAGGAACCTGTCGCCGAGCGCCGCTGGCACTGGATCGCCGCGCGCTATGATGCCGCTAGCGGGTCGGCCCGGCTGTCGGCCGGATTGCATCCGCGCGACCTGTCGATCGCCGGCGAGCCCGGAGCGGCAGGCCATTTGCCACGCGCCGCCGGTTCGGATACCGCACTTCTGATTGCCGCGTCGATGGCAGGCGGGCGTCCCGGCCTGTTCTTCAACGGCAAGATCGCCGATCCCTGCATCTTCGGAAAATGCCTGGGCGATGCCGAGCTTGCCGGGTTCGTGTCGGCTGCGGATTTTTCGGCTTTGCCGCAGCCCTTGATCGCGGCCTGGGATTTCAACGTCGGAAGCGATGGCACCGAGGTTCGTGACATTGGCGGGCGCGGACTGCACGGCACCACCCATCAATCGCCGGTCCGCCTCATGACCGGTCCGCATTGGAGCGGCGAAAACGACGATCCCATGGCCGACCCTCGCGGTTATTCGGCCATCCATTTCCATGAGGATTCGCTGTCCGACGCGAACTGGAGCGAGAGTTTTGCCTTTGCCGTGCCCAGCGATCTGCCGAGCGGTGTCTACACGGCGCGGCTGAAGGCGGGCGGCGAGACCGACGATCTTCCTTTCCTCGTCTGTCCGCGCAATGGGCAAGCGACGGCGCCGCTGGCACTGCTGGTGCCGACCTTCACCTATGTCGCCTATGGCAACGAGATGTGGAGAGATTATGGGCTGAACTGCGCCTATGACCGCTATGTCGACGGCGCAGGCGTGCCGTTCGCCTCGCTGCGCCACCCAATCAAGACGTTTCGACCGGGTCGAGGACTGCTGAAATCAGTAGCCGGCGAACATTTCGGCCGTCATCTGTGCGCCGACCTATATGCCGTCGATT
The DNA here is from genome assembly GCF_030814575.1 of Mesorhizobium sp. YL-MeA3-2017. Taxonomy (NCBI): domain Bacteria; kingdom Pseudomonadati; phylum Pseudomonadota; class Alphaproteobacteria; order Hyphomicrobiales; family Phyllobacteriaceae; genus Mesorhizobium; species Mesorhizobium sp. YL-MeA3-2017. The sequence goes on from NZ_JAUSVH010000001.1 coordinate 4,121,255, forward strand.
GGCTCGACGCCATTGACCAACCGGTCGACATCATCACCGACCACGACCTTCACCGCGAAGGCGAGGCACTGCTGAAGCCTTACAAGGCAGTCATGACCGGCTCGCATCCCGAATATGTGTCGGGGCGGATGCTGGATGCGTTCGAAACCTATCTCGGCGCCGGCGGCAGCCTCGCTTATCTCGGTGGCAACGGGTTTTACAGCGTCACCTCGTTGTCGGAAGACGGCAACACCATCGAGGTGCGCCGGCCCAATGGCACGCGGCCCTGGATCTCCAATCCCGGCGAGGCACGGCACGCGCTGACCGGCGAGATCGGTGGTCTGTGGCGGTCTCGCGGCCGCGCGCCCCAGCGCCTTGTCGGTGTCGGCTTCACCGCCCAGGGCTGGACCTCGCATGACGTCTGCGGCCTGCCGCGCCCGTACCGACAGGTGGCCGACCGAAAGCATCCGTTGGCGGCGGCCTTGCTCGCAAATATCGTCGAAGACGAAATGATCGGCGATTTCCAGACCTTGGGCCTTGGCGTCGGAGCTGCCGGCGATGAGGTCGACCGCGCCGACCCGGTGCTTGGAACGCCCGCGCATGCGTTGGTTCTGGCCACGGCAACGGGCTTCTCGGCGGATTATCAGCTGGTGATCGACGAGCGCCGCGACATCAATGAGGCTTCGACGCTTCCGGACAACCCGCTGGTGCGGTCCGACATCGTCTGTTTCGAAACCGCGCAAGGCGGTCTCGTCTTCTCGGTCGGCTCCATGCAGTGGTTCAGTGCCCTTTCGCACAATGGCTACGACAACACCGTAGCGACAATGACGCGGAATGTGCTGAAGCGGATGCTGCGCGCCGCCTAACCCGTCCGCTAATCCAGATGCTGGCGGATGGCCTGGTTGAGCTTTTGCAGCGCGCGCGGGATCTGTTTTTCCTCGGTCGCCGCATAGCCGATCATCAACCCCTGTTCGGCTTTGCCGTGAATGTAATGCGCCGACAAAGGGGTGGTGTTGACGCCGGCCTTCAGCGCGCTCTGGGCGATCGCGACGTCGTCCGCTTCACGCCGGAACCGCCAGGTGGTTTGCAGGCCGTTGCCTTCGTCGAGCTGTTCCATGACATCGCCGAACAATGCCTCGGCTTGCGCCACCAGCAACGCCCGCTTCACTGCGTAAAGCCGCTTCATGCGCCGTGTGTGTCGCGCGAAATCGCCGTTGCGGATAAAATCCGCTAGCGCCGCCTGCGTTACCAGCGGGGCAGCTGTCCCCATCAGGAAATTCGCCTTGCGCACCGGCCGCACTACGGCGCCCGGGAAGATGATGAAGCCCAGGCGCAAATCCGGCAGCATGGTCTTGGCGAAGGAGCCGACATAGATCGTGCGATGGTCGACGTCCTGTGACTGGAGCGTCGGCACACGACTGCCGCTGAACCGGAACTCGCTGTCGAAATCGTCCTCGATCACCCAGGCGCCAGTCTCGGCCGCCAGTTGCAGTATGCGCAGCCGTTGCTCGATCCGCATCGTCGAGCCGAGCGGAAACTGGCAGGACGGGGTGAGGTAGATCAGCTTCGGTCGCACCGTGGCGATTGTCTTCAGGTCCCAGTTGCGTCCGTCGACCGCAAGGGGTTCGATGCGCGCGCCGGCCGCCACGAAGGCGCCATGCGCGCCCGTATAGCCCGGTTCCTCGATCATCACCGGGTCGCCGGCGTCGATCAAAAGATGCGCCAGCAGCTGGAACGCGCTCTGCGCACCGGCGGTCACCATGATCTGGTCGGGCAGGCACTTCACCCCGCGCGAGGATTGCATGTATTGCGCGATCACCTCGCGAAGTCCCTGATGGCCCCCATAGCTGTGATAGCCGAAGGTCTCGCCGGCGGCATGGCGTGTATGCTTCGACATCAGGCGGCGCCAGATGGTGAAGGGAAAGCTGAGTGCGTCGGGCAGACCCGGTTGCAGGGTATAGCTGCCCGGAAACCCGGTTTCGTGGCGCAGCGTCACCAGCGTCTGGCCGCGTTGCGAGAGATTATCCTGAAGTGTCGGCAGCCGCTCGACGTCGCGGCCTTGGTCGAGGAAAGGCAGCGGCAGCACCCTGGCGCGCGCGCCCTTGCGTGTCTCGATATAACCCTCTGCCTCCAGTTGCTCGAAGGCGGCGATGGTAGTGGTGCGCGACAGGCTGAGATCGGCGGCCAGCGCGCGCGTCGACGGCAGGCGGGCACCGTCCTTCAGGATGCCGGAAACGATCTGGTCGCGGATCTGCCGGTACAGCTGCTGGAAGATCGGCACCGCGTCCAGCGGATCGATTACCGTCGAGTCGATGGCGATGTCGCGGATCGGTTCGCTCAAACTGGTATCCCCATTTTGTACATTTCTGGCGATTTTGGCCCATTCAGTAGTCTCCTATCGTTGTGGCCTCAAGACCAAAGTCAAGCTGGAAGCCCGTCGGTTCATGAACACGCAAATGCTGAGAAATTCCGCTCACGACGCCGAGGCGAGCGCCAGGCACCTGATCTTCCCGCTGGTGCCGCGCGAGGATATGGATGCCCATGGCCCGAGCATCCTGATGTCGGGCAGCGGTGTCCGTGTCACCGACCAGCACGGCACCACGCTGCTCGACATGATGAGCGCCACGACACGTGCCGGCTCGCTGGGCTACGGCAACCGCGAAATCGCTCAGGCGATGTACGACCAGGCGGTCACTATGCATTATTCCGGCGCCGGGCGTAACACAAACGCCGCTGCCGCCGAGCTGGCGCGGAAGCTGGCCGAAATCACGCCCGGCCGGCTGAACCGGGTGACCTTCACCTCCGGCGGCTCGGAGGCGACGGAAACCGCGCTGAAGATCGCCAAGCAGTATCTTCAGCAGAGCGGCAGGAAGCCGCGTGCCTTCAAGGTCATCTCGCGCTGGAGCGCCTATCATGGCGCGACCATGGGTGCCTTGTCCTGCACCGACTGGCTGGCGGTGCGCGACGTGCCGGATCCGCGCGTGCCGGGCCATTCCTTCGTTGCCAATCCGATGCGTTACCGCAATCCCTACGGGCTGGACGAAGAGACCTATTCCGACATCTGCATTGCCCATCTCGAACGCCAGATCCTGCTCGAGGACCCCGAACTGGTCGCTGCCTTCATCGGCGAGCCGTTCCAGCAGGCCAATGGCGTGCAGATCCCGATGCCGAGCTACTGGAAAAAGGTCCGCGCGCTTTGCGATAAATACGGCATCGTGCTGATCATGGACGAAGTCATCACCGGCTTCGGTCGCGCTGGCACCTGGTTCGCCACCGAACAGCTCGGCATCGAGCCCGATATCCTCAACATGGCCAAGTCGATGGGCGCCGGTTACGCCCCGATCGGTGCCGTCGTCACTCGCGACGAAATCGCCGAAGGCATCAGCCATTTCCGCCACGTCCACACCTATAGCGGCCACGCCATCTGCTGCGCGGCCTCGCTAAAGGTGATCGAGATCATGGAGCGTGAAAAGCTGGTCGAGAATTCGGATGTGCTCGGTCGTGAATGGCAGCAGGGCATGAAGGACGCTTTCGGCGATCACCCGATCGTCGGCGACATTCGCGGCCGCGGCTTCTGGCAGGCCGTCGACTTCACAGCGGACAAGGCAAGCCGCGCCGCTTTCACCGACGACACCGTCGTGGCGATCGCCCGGCGCGCGCGGGAACTCGGCGTCATCGTCGGTCCCATCGGCACCGCCATCGAGATCGCGCCGGCGCTCATAGCCACACGTGATGATCTGGCACTTTGCACGCGTCTTCTCCGCCAAGCCATTTCCGAGGTGGCTCTGGAGCGCGGTCTCGGTCGGGTGTAGTGGCGACCTGGCATCGAGCGGGACAAGGACGGGAGGCTAACATCGTGGACGACGGAGGGCTGTATCGGATCGCGGAAATGTCGCCGGCCGGGGCTCGTGTCAGCGGGGCAGGCGCTGTCCTGCTTGGTATCGATCACGTCGACAAGCGTTTCGGTTTCGGCGCGGGCCAGATCGCCGCGCTGGACGATGCCACCTTTGAAATCCGTGACAATGAGTTCTTCACCTTGCTCGGCCCCTCCGGCTGCGGAAAGACCACGCTGTTGCGCATCATTGCCGGCTTCGAGCATCCGACCTCGGGGCGGGTGCTGCTCGACGGTCGCGATATTGGCCACGAGCCGCCGTTCAAGCGGCCGGTCAACACCATGTTCCAGAGCTATGCGCTCTTCCCGCATCTGAACGTGCGCCAGAACATCGCCTATGGGCTCGAAATGCTCCGCTGGAAACCGGCGGACATCAAACGCCGCGTCGACGAGGTGCTCGAACTGGTGCAGATGCCGGCCTTTGCCGACCGCCGCACCACGCAGATGTCGGGTGGCCAGCAGCAGCGTATCGCGCTGGCTCGCGCACTGGCGCCGCGTCCGCGGGTGCTGCTCCTCGACGAACCGCTGTCGGCGCTCGACCTCAAGCTGCGCAAGGCGATGCAGGGCGAATTGAAGCGGCTGCAGAAGGAAACCTCGCTCACCTTCGTCATGGTCACCCACGACCAGGAGGAGGCGCTGGCCCTGTCGGACCGCATCGCGGTGATGAACAAGGGCAAGGTGCTGCAGGTGGCCGCGCCCGCCGAAATCTACGCGCGTCCCTCGACCTGTTTTGTCGCCGATTTCATTGGCGAGGCGAACCTCATCCCGTCCGGTCTTGTCGGTCGGCCCGAGGGCAGGACCATCTCGATCCGCCCGGAGCAGATTTCGGTCGATCCAAGACCCGCCGCCGGACATCGCGGCATCGCCGCCACAGTCACCGGTGTGACCTTTCTTGGCGCGGATACGCTGATCGAGGCGCGCTGCACGGGTGACATTTCCATCCGCGCACGCCTGCGCGGCGCCGTCTCGGGTATTTCGGTCGGCGAGCGGGCCGAATTTTCCTGGGATCGGGCAAACGAATGGATGCTCGACGCATGAACGACCGGCTGGCCACGATCCTTTTGCGTTCCCCGGTCCTGGTGACCATGGTGCTGTTCATGCTGGCCCCAATGGGGCTGGCGGTGGTCTATTCCTTCATGACCAACGGCGCCTATGGCGGCGTGACCATGCCGTTCACCGCGCAGGCCTATCGGCAGTTGCTGTTCCAGGAAGATTTCGACGGCAATCTCGTCTTCTCTACCGGATATCTCGCCATTCTCTGGCGTTCCGTGCTTCTGGCCGCGCTGACCGTGGCCATCAGCCTCGCCATCGGCTTGCCGTTGGCCTGGCACATGGCGTGCAGCGCGCCGGCAAAGCGCGCCCGGCTTCTGTTGCTCATCACCTTGCCGTTCTGGATCAACACCCTGATCCGCACCTATTGCTGGGTGCTGATCCTGCGCGACGAGGGCCTCTTGAACAATGGTCTGCGCCGCATCGGCCTGGTCGAGGGTCACGTCCAGTTCCTCTACAACGACGTCGCGATTCTTCTGGGCATGGTCTACACCTATCTGCCCTTCATGGTGCTGCCCATCTACGCCGTGCTCGAGCGGCTCAACGGCGACGTTATCGAGGCCTCGCACGATCTTTATGCCGGGCGCTGGAGCACCTTCCGCCGCGTCGTATGGCCGCTGGCGAAGCCAGGCGCGGTAGCCGGCAGCCTGCTGGTCTTTGCGCCGGCGCTGGGCAGCTTCCTTGCACCGGACCTGCTCGGCGGCGGCCGCCGCCTGATGATCGGCAGCCTGATCCAGCTGCAATTCAGCAGTTCGCGCAACTGGTCCTTCGGCGCGGCACTCGCCACCGTCGTCTCGGTGGCCATCCTGGCGGCGCTGTTCCTGGTCGTGCGCAAGACCGTCAACAAGGTGCCCGCACGATGAGCGCCAAGCCCTTCGACTGGAAGACGACGCCAGGGCTGAGCTCGCTCACCTGGATCGTCTATCTTTTCCTCTATGCGCCGCTTCTGGTCATCGTCATCTACAGCTTCAATGTCGGCCGCCAGGCGACGATCTGGGAAGGCTTCAGCTTCGACTGGTATGTCCGGGTGTTCCAGAACCGCGACATCGGCGTTGCCCTGTCGAACAGCCTGATCGTCGCCGTCGCCTCGATGATCCTCTCGACATTGCTCGCCGTCACCGCCGCGCTCAGCCTGCGACAGGCGAGGATGGGGGCCGGCGCCAAGATTACGCTCGGCCTGATCCTGATGCCGCTGGTGGTACCGGAGATCATGGTGGCGGTGGCGACGCTGGTCTTCTTTTCCGGCATCGGCCTGAAGCTCGGCCTCGGCAACCTCATCATCGCCCACACCGTGTTCTGCGTGCCCTTCGCCTACTTGCCGATCCAGGCGCGGCTGGCCGATATGGGCTCCGCGGTGGAGGATGCTGCCCGCGACCTCTATTCCGACGAATGGCAGGTCTTTCGACGCGTCACCTTGCCGTTGCTTTTGCCGGCGATCCTTTCCGGCGCGATGCTTGCCTTTGCCTCCTCGCTCGACGACTTCCTCATCAGCATGCTGCTGGCGGATGCCGGCCAAACCACTCTGCCCGTCTACATCTACGGAATGCTCCGCCTCGGTGTGTCGCCAGAGGTCAACGCGGTCTCGACGCTGCTTCTGGTGTCGTCCGTGGTGATCGTCCTCATTGCCTTGCGCCTGCAAGGCATGAGCAAAAACAAATAGCCATCAGAAACAGACAGGGGAAAACCATGCTTCGAACATTGAAACTCGTCCTGGCCGCCGGCATCGCCGCCTTTGCAGGTGTCGCCCACGCCGCCGACACGCTGCATATCTACAACTGGAACGGCTACATCTCGCAGGCGATGCTGACCAAGTTCACCGCCGAAACCGGCGTCGCCGTCGCGCTCGACACCTACGACAACAACGAGACTTTGCTTTCGAAGCTGCGCAGCGGTTCCGCCGGCTACGACATCGCGATCGCCTCGACCGATTTCATTCCGATCATGAAGTCGGAGCGGATGATCCAGCCGGTGAACATTTCCGAGCTGCCGAACTACGACCATCTCGACGGGCAGTGGAAGAAATCCGCCTGGGATCCGGGCAACGTCTATTCGATCCCATATTTCTGGGGCGTCACCTCCTATGCCGTCGATACCACAATCTACAAGGGACCAACCGACAGCCTGTCGTTGCTTTTCAATCCGCCTGCGGAATTGCAGGGCAAGATCGGCATGTTCTCCTCGCCGACTGAGGTGATCGCGCTGGCGATGCGCAGTCTGGACATCGAGCCTTGCACCACCGATCCCGAAAAGCTCAAGGCAGTGGACGCGCTGCTGCAGGCACAGAAACCGTTCGTGAAAATCTATGACTCGTCGGGCGTCATGGGGCGCCTGGTTTCCGGCGAAACAGCCATTTCGCAGGTCGCCAATGGCGAAGCGCTGACCGCCAGGCAGCAGAAGCCGTCGCTGAAATTCGTCTTCGCCAAGGAAGGCGGCGTCGCCTGGATCGACAATGTCGTGGTGCCGGCTTCTGCAGCCAGGCCCGACCTTGCCAAGAAATTCATCTCCTTCCTGATGGACCCCGCCAACGCGGCCCTGCAGCAGAAGGATGTCGGCTACCCGACTGGCGTCAACGGCACCGAGCCGATGCTGCCGAAGGAGATCGCCACGGCGCCCGAGGTTCAGGTTCCCGCCGACTACAAGAAGGTGGTCAGCCCGGTCTGCTCTGCAGAGGCCACCAAGAAATACGACCTGATCTGGACGCGCCTGCGCCAGTAGCAGCCCGTCTGCACGAGACAACAAGAAGACGGCCGCGAGGCCGCCAGGCTGAACTTTGTGCTGCCGCTTTCGTCCTTCCCTCGACGTTTGGACGGAAGCGGCTTTCCTTTTTTATGCCGGCACCGGCATCCGTGCAGACAATGGAGACATCGATGTCGAAGACCGTGAACAGCTATCTGATGCCGTTCTCCAACGTGGCGCATCTGCCGCTGGCCGAGAAATTCGAGGCCACGCGCATTGCCGGTTACGATGCGCTTTCCCTGATGCCCTACGAAGTGGATCAGCTTGAGGTCGCCGGTATTTCGCCGAAGGAAGTGCGCCGGCGTGCCGACGATGCGGGCATGCGCATCCTGCGGCTTGATCCGCTGAACACCTGGTCGCGTGTCTGGCTGCCCGACAATATGGACGACGCCTACATTGCTACCGTCGACACCAGGCAGGAGCGGGTGTTCGCGCTCTGCGCCGAACTCGGCTGCCGGTCGATCAGCCTCAACGCGACGTTTCCGCTAGGCTCGATGCCGATGGACGCGATCATCGAGGACTACGCCAAAATATGCGCCGCCTCGGCGCGCTTCGATCTCGACTGTTCGCTGGAATTCATTCCGCTATGGGGCGTGCCGACGCTCGCCATGGCCTGGCAGGTCGTTGAGGGCGCCGGCGCCAAAAACGGCGGGCTGGTCTTTGACACATGGCATTGCGTGCGGGGCAAGTCGAACCTCGCCGACCTGCGCAAGATCCCCGGCGACAAAATCCATTGCGTCCAGCTCAATGACGGCCCGCTCGAACTGCCGGCTGGCGTGACCATCAAGGACGATTGCTACGACCGCAAATTCCCCGGCGACGGTCAGTTCCCCAATGTCGAGATCGTGCGCGTCCTCACCGAGACCGGTGGCCTCAACCAGGTCGGCGCGGAAGTCTTCTCGCCCATGCTGAAAGCCATGAGCGCCAGAGAGGTCGGTGAAATTTCGCGCATGTCGGTGGAAGAGGTGCTGAGACTGGCGCTGAGCTGAGCGATTTGGTCGCGAGAGCCGGCGATCAACCGATCTTCTGGAACAGCCGGTTGCCCGGATCGATCTCTGCCTAGCCGGCTGGTAACCCGAGCTCGACCAGCGTCCGGATGAAACGCTGGCCCGCTTCGAGAAAGACCGGACTGGCGTTTCGCTTCGGCGGCGCGACATTGAGTGCCGTCGAACCGGGTCGCAAAACCATGGCTTTCGCCAGCGCCGCCTTTGCCTCGTCCGTCCGTCCGGAACCCTGCAGCGCGACGGCCAGCACCATATAGGGCCGCCCCGATGCCGGCGTGATGGCGATCGACTTCTGCAGCCACGGCACCGCTTCCTCACTGTGGCCGAGAAGCAGATTGGCCCAGCCTATTCCGAGCAGCCAGGTCCAGCGCGAGACTGCTGGCGTGTCGAAGCGATCCGCCTGTTTGAAGTTTGCCAGCGCGTCATCAAAGCGCCCGAGCTGAATCTGGGTAAGGCCCAGTTGATAGAGCGCCGACCCGTTCCATGGATCGAGGCTCAGCACCTTTGCGCAGGCCACCAGGCTTTCGACGAAATTGTTGGTGGCGGTGAGGAAACGGCAATAGGCTTCCAGCCCCGGCAGGTAGTTGGGCTTGGCCTGCAGCGCACGCTCCAGCCGTGATCTGGCGGCGCTCTCCGCCGCCGTACTCTCGGCGGCGCTGTACCAGTTCATCTGAATCCCGCGTGTCTGCAACGCGGACAGCGTGACCTGCAGGTCGAGATTGTCGGGCGCGTTGGCGAGCGCGCTTTCCAGCATCGTCTGCGCGGCCGTGAAGCGCTCGCGCGTCGTCTGGTTGATCGAGGCGAGCGCCTGCTCGACCACGACCTTTGTGCTGCCTGTCAGTGGGCTGGCCACGCCAGCTCTCGGATAAAGTACGGCGTTGATGCGGACGGCGAGTTCGTGTCCGACGCCGGCGGCGAGCCGGGATTGCTGGAGCGCCAGGTCTGTGTTTTCCGTGTCGACCGCCACAGAGGTGGTCCACTTGACCTCGCCGGTCGCGGCATTGGTCATGCGCGCTTCCAGCGTCCAGCTGTTTGCGCTCCGCTGCAATTCGCCGCTCACCACGAAGTCGGTGTCCGCCGGGCGTGTTGGCGCGTTGGCGAGTGAAGCGGTTGTTACATCCGACCGTGGCGTCACCACGCGGATCGTATCGATCTTGGCAAGGCCGTCGGCAAGGCGGTCCGTGACGTTCGTCGCCATCGATGTCGCTTGCGGGTCGCTGCCTCCATCGACGAAGGGCATCACGGTGATCGTCGGCGTGTTCTCAGGGGCAACGACGCCTGGCGCGAACATCGGCGCGGCGACGGCAAAACCGATGACCGCGCAAAGAACGGCGATGACCGCAGCGACGCGGCTACGCAGGCCGAACGAGAACTGCCGTTTCTTTGCCGGGCCGGCGACTGTAGCTGCAGCGTGGCCACCGGCTTGTTGTGCCAACCCCTCCTGCTCCGAAGCGGACGAAAGCCCGGCAGACGCGGCAAAACTGGCCGGATCGCCCGACACCTCGGCATCGAACAGATAGCCGCGGCCGGAGACGACCTTGATCAGCTGGCGTCCTTCGTCGCCGAGCGCTGTCCTGATTTCGCGAATGCACTGGAACAGGCTGTCTTCGCCGACATGGATGTTCGGCCAGATAGCCTCCATCAGTTCCTGTTTGCTGACGACGCGCCCGGCATTGGCGGCGAACAGGCGCAGCATGTCGAAGGATTTCGGGCGCAGCCGGATTGGCTCGCCGCCAGGCGCGCGGAGTTCGATACGTCGCTGATCAAGCTCAAATCCGGCAAACCGGAGCACCCCAACCCCCACAATCCGGAACCGTGCCAAGACCCGTTCAAATATCAGAAAATCTTCAGAAAGTCATCGACACCCGTTCAGGACAGCCCAGCCCGCCTGATGACATGAAATGCCGCAGATGCCGTTTCAGGGCAGGGCAGTTCGCGCGGGGGAATAGTATTGAAATCAAAGGCATCCGGACAGAAGCCTGTCCGTAGTGGCGAGGTTGCGCATACCCCATGCGCCCCACAGCCGAGATCGCCGAGCCCCGACTTTTTTCGGGTGCATCGGCTTTGCGCGGCGCGTGCGCCGCTGAGGCCCCCTTTTACCGCCGACATTGAAGCATGCGGAGCATAATCGTGAGTGCTGTAGGAATTTCCACGACGCCGGCCAATCGGTCCGCGCTGCGTATCGTCATCGCCTCGTTGACAGCCGCGCTGACGGCCTCCGTCGCACCGCTGGCGCTGATCGTGGCAGCGGGACCAGCGCTGGCCGACAGCATCGGCCAGAACGGCGGGAATGGCGGCAATGCGCCGAATTCCTCGACGGCGGGCTCCGGCGGCGGGGCTGGCCCCGCCGGGGACAGTTCGACGACGGGTACGGGCGGTGGCTGGGGAGCTACGGGCGGTTCCGGCAATGGCGGCGGCGGCGGCGGTTCGGACAGCGGCGGCGGCGGCGGCCAAGGCAAAGGTTACGGGTCGGGCGGCGGCGGCGGCGGCGCCGGCGGCGCCGGGCTCACACTGACCACGGGCCTTACCAACAACGCCACGATCGCCGGCGGCAATGGCGGCAATGGCGGGTCCGGCGCTTCACTATACAACCAATCGTACAACGTTGGTGGAGGAGGAGGAGGCGGTGGCGGAGGCTCCGGCATCATCGTCACGACAGGCGCGAATCTTACCAATTCCGGAACGATTACGGGCGGTGGCGGCGGCGGCGGGGCCGGGGGCGTCGGCCCGGGCGCTGGCGACGGCTTCGCAAATCCGTACGGCAACGGCGCAGGCGGCAACGGCGGCAACGGCATCACCGCAACGATTTCCAGTGGGCTGACGATCACCAATTCCGGTACGATCCGGGGCGGGGGCGGCGGAACAGACTTCCTGAATTACCAGCCCTATCGCCCGCAAGCCGGCGGCTACGGCATCATCGGCCAGAACCTGACCATCAACAACAGCGGCACGATCCTGGGCGGCGCGCGCGGGGGCGCGGGCGGCCTGTCTGGCAGCCTCAACACCGCGATCGTCATCACCGGCGGCACCAACAGCATCACCGCGCTCGCGGGCAGCAACATCGGCGCGATCGAGCTCGGCGGTAATACGAAGCTGGCGGGCATCTTCAACAATACGGTCCAGGTCAATGGCGGCGTCACCGTGACCGTCACCGGGGCAGACGCGTCGGGTGACGTTTCCGGCATCACGACGCTGACGAACTACGGGACCATCTCGGTCGGAAGCGGCCGTACCCTGTCGGCGGCCACCATCGGCAATGCTGGGACGATCAGCCTGGCTGACGCAGCAGTGCTTTTCGGCACCGGCAATACGCTGAACAACGGCGGTACCATCAATGTCGGCACCAACGGCATCGTGATGGACAATGGTAACATCAACAACAATCCCGGCGGCTTCATCAATTTTAATGGTCCGGGCGGTACGGCGATACTTTCTCCCGGAGCCGGATACGCCGTCAACAATAGCGGCACCATCAATGTCGTCGGCGGCGACGTCAACGTGCAGATGAGCCCCATCAACAACCAGAACAACGGCATGCTGTCGCTCACCGGCGGCGACATGTTCAATGTCTCCACCTTGGAAAATTCGGACACGGCGACCATCAATGTCGGCGCGGGCCGCAAGCTCAGCCTGCAAATCCTCAACCTCAATGGCGGCAGCGTTACCGGAACAGGCACGATCGAAGCCGCAAATTCGTTCAATATCTCGAATACCGGTACGATCGACGCGAAGCTGACCGGCACGGCTTATCTGCTCAAAGGTGCGCCCGGCACGATGGTCCTGACGGGTGCCAACAGCTATACCGGCGGTACGACGGTCAATGTCGGCATGTTGATGGCCGGATCGGCGGGCGCTTTCGTGGGCAACACGGCCTATACGGTCAATACCAACGGCGTGCTCAATCTAAGCAGCTTCGGGCTCACGATGTCGTCGCTATCGGGCACCGGCGGAATTGTCGCGCTTGGCTCGGCCGCTCTCACCGTCAACCAAACTGCGAACACCACCTACGCCGGCGCGATCACCGGCAGCGGCAGCTTGGCCAAGAGCGGTTCGGGGACATTCGTCCTCACCGGTCCCAACACCTATTGGGGCGGCACCACGGTGTCGGGTGGCACATTGCGTGCCGGTTCGGCCACAGGGTTCGTGGCGAACACCGATTACACGCTCACCGGTGGCACGCTTGACCTCAACGGCTACGACCTCACCATGTCGAGCCTCTCGGGCAGCGGCGGTGCGGTGGCGCTCGGCGCGGCCAATCTTACCGTCGACCAGGCTATCAATACGACCTTTGCCGGTGGGATTACCGGGACGGGTGCGCTCACCAAAAGCGGAACCGGCATACTCGCGCTGCTGGGTACCGGCAGCTATAGCGGTGGCACGACCGTGAACGACGGCACGTTGCGGGCGGGATCGGCGGGTGCCTTTGTGGCCAACACGGCTTACACGGTCAATGGCGGCACGCTCGACCTTAACAACTACAATCTCACCATGTCATCGCTGTCGGGTACCGGCGGCACCGTGGCGCTCGGTTTGGGCAATCTCACCGTCGATCAAGCGACGAACACCACCTTCGCCGGTGCTACCTCGGGTGGAGGCACCCTCACCAAGAGCGGCGGCGGCGCGCTGACATTGACCGGCGCCAATGCCCATACCGGTGACACCACGATCAGCGGCACCGGGGCATTGCGCATTGGAGACGGCGGCACCAGCGGTTCGATGGCTGGGAACATCATCGACAACTCCGTGCTCCAGTTCAATCGGTCGGATACCTCCACATATGCCGGCAACATCTCGGGAAGCGGGGTAGTCGAGCAGATCGGCACCGGCAGGACGATCCTGACCGGCACGCACAGCTATAGCGGCCTCACATCGATCCACGGCGGCACGCTGCAGCTTGGCGATGCCGGCACGACCACCACCATCGCCGGCCCCGTGAAGGTGTGGGGCGGCGGCACATTGGACGTCGTCAATGCCAATATGAGCGCCATCGGCAACGTCGAGAACGCCGGCACCACGAATTTCCGCAATGCGGCAAACGCTGGTACCGCTCAGATTACCAACGATGCGGGCGCGACCCTCGCCTTCCACGATACCAGTACGGCAGGTACGGCCAACATCACCACTCATGGTGGCAGCGTTGCCTTCAACAACGATAGCAAGGGCGGCAGCGCCACGATCACCAGCGTCTCCAACGGTTCGCTGGCGTTCAACGACACCAGCAATGCCGGTGCCGCCACCATCATGAACACCTTCGGTTCGTTGACCTTCAGCGGCGATAGCAAGGCTGGAACCGCTGGCATCACCAACCACAGCAGTTTCGCGTTCAGCAACAACAGCTCGGCCGACAGCGCCGTCATCACCAATCTCGGCGGTACGCTGAATTTCAACGGCACGAGCCTGGGTGGCAGCGCGACCATCATCAACTCCGCCACCGTCGCCTTCAACGACACCAGCAGCGCCGGTCGTGCCAACATCGAAAACAACACGGGGCTCAGTTTCAACAATTTCGCCACGGCGGGCGATTCCATCATCACCAACAAAAGCGGCGCGACGCTGGATTTCAACGACACGAGCAACGCCGGGGGCGCCAACATCACCAATGATGGCACCGCGACATTCTCTGCCGACGCGAGCGCCGCAAACGCCATCATTACAAACAACAACAGCCTGACGTTCCAGGGCAACAGCACGGCAAGCGCCGCGGCCATTACCAACAATGCCGTCTTGAACTTTACCGGCAATGCCACGGCATACAGTGCCACCGTGACCACCGACGCCGGCGGCGCCACCCGCTTCCAGGGCAGCAGCAACGGCGGCACCGCACGCTTCATCACCAAAGCCGGCGGCCTCTTCAACATTTCCAGCCTGACCGGGACCGGCACGACCGCGGGTTCGATCGAAGGCGCCGGCGCATATTATCTCGGTTCGAAGACGCTGACCGTCGGCGGCAACCACCAGTCGACCGAAGTCGATGGCGTCATAGCCGACAATGACGGCGGCGCCATTGCTGGCACCGGCGGTTCGCTCGCCAAGACCGGTGCCGGAACGCTGACGCTTTCAGGCGACAACACCTACACCGGTGGCACGACGCTGCTGGGGGGCGCCGTGCAGGCTTCGAGGGACGCCAATCTGGGCGCAGCCTCCGGCGCCCTGACCTTCAACGGTGGAGCGCTCAAACTCGGCGCCGCGTTCAATCTCGCCGCGACGCGCCAGATCACGCTCGCCGCCGCCGGCGGCACGATCGACACCAACAGCTTTGGCACTGAGATATCGCAAGGCATCACCGGCACCGGCGGATTGACCAAGACGGGTCTTGGGACCCTGACGCTTTCCGGCGATAGCGACTATACCGGGCCAACGACGGTGAGTGACGGCAAGCTGCTGGTCAACGGTTCGATCAAGTCGACCGTCACGGTCGACACGGGCGCCACGATCGGCGGCACCGGAAAACTGTCGAATACGATCGTCAACGGCACGCTTGCGATCGGCAACAGCCCGGGCAAGCTGACCGTCGATGGCGACCTGACCCTTGGGGCAAGCTCCACCAGCCTGTTCGAACTCGGTGCGCCCGGCATCGTGGGCGGGCCGCTAAACGATCTTGTCTATGTCACCGGCAACCTCACGCTCGGCGGCACCTTGCAGACGCCGGCTGCCGTCTCCGGTTACTACCGGCTCTTCAACGTCGATGGCACCGTCTCCGGCGACTATTCCAGCGTGCCGACGGACGCCAGCGTGCAGACCGCGATCCCCAACCAGGTGAACCTCTTCATCCAGCATGCGGGCCAGATCGTGCAATTCTGGGACGGCGCGGACAGCGCCGGCAATGGCTCGGTCGACGGCGGCGCGGGGACCTGGAGCGCGGGTGGCACCAATTGGACGGGCGCACCCGGCGCCGCTAATTTCAACGACCAGTGGCACGGCTCTGTCGGCGTGTTTTCCGGCACCGGCGGCCTGGTTTCGGTCAGTGGGCCGGTCGCGTTCGAAGGCATCCAGTTCACGCAAGACGGTTACAAGATCGCCGGCGACGACCTGATCCTGAGCGGCGACAGCGCCGGCAATACGGCCGCAAGTTTCATCACTATTGCAGGTGGTGCGAATGCGGAGATCGAGTCGGTGATCACCGGTGCCGCCGGCATCGGCATCGACAAATACGGCAGCGGCACACTGACATTGACTGGCGCCAGCACCTATACCGGCGCCACGACGATCAAGGCGGGCACGCTGGCGCTGGCCGGCAAGGGCAGCATCGCGCAATCCAGTGTCGTGGCGGTGGAAGACGGCACATTCGACATTTCGGCAACGACCTTGCCGTTCCCCGCGATAACCAGCCTTGCCGGAACCTCCTCGGGAACGGTCCAGCTCGGCACGAAGGGGCTGGTCATTGGAAACGGCTCGACCGAGTTTGCCGGTTCGATCAAGGGCAATGGCGGACTGGAAATCGCCGGTGGCACGCAGACCTTGTCCGGCGTCAACACCTACACCAACGCCACCCAGATTGATAACGGCGCCAAATTGGCGCTGAAGGGAGCGGGTTCGATCGCCACTTCCGCCTATGTCGGCTTCGCGCTCGGTGGCACGCTGGATATTTCGCAGACGACGACCGGCGCCAGTGTCCGTGGCCTTGCCAGCACGACGGGGACCGGCATCGTTGCGCTTGGCTCGAAGACGCTGACCATCACCAACGGTTCCGTGTTCGGCGGTTCGATCCGCGATGGCGGCATCGCGGGCGGCTCGGCTGGCAATGTGGTGATCGCCAACGGCGCCACGCAGATGTTCTCCGGCGTCAACACGTATGCCGGTTCGACCACTGTCGATGCCGGCGGTACCCTGCAGCTTTCCGGCGACGGCAGCGTGTTTACCTCCAGCGGCGTCGTTGCCAACGGTGTCTTCGACATTTCCGATCAGAGTACGGGCTCCGGCCCGGGCATCAAATCGCTGACCGGCGGCGGAGCCGTCTATCTCGGCGGCCGGGATCTCACCATCGCCAACGCCGGCGGCACTTTTTCCGGCGTGATCAGCGATTGCGGCGCGACGGGTACGGACTGCTACGCCGGTTCGACCGGCGGCGGCCTCGTGCTCGCAGGTGGCACGCTGACGCTGACGGGCGCCAACACCTACAGCGGTGGCACTACGGTGGGTTATTTCGGAGCGCCGGAAAGCACGACGCTGGTGGTGACCAACAATCAGGCGGTCGGCACCGGTCGCGTCCTCTTGAACGCGGCGGGTATCTTCAAGGCGGGCGCTGACGGGCTGACCTTCAACAACCGCTTCGCGGTCAGTCCGAGCTACGGCACGATCGACACCAACGGCCACACCATGACGATTGCCGGCGTTATCGCCGACAACGGCGATCCGGGCACCCTGCACAAGATCGGCGCTGGCACGCTGGTGCTGACCAATGCCAACACCTATGGCGACGGCACGGTCGTCAAGGCCGGCACGCTGCAGCTCGGCAACGGTGGCACCACCGGCTCGATCCTGGGCAACGTCGAACTCGGCGGTATCCTCGCCTTCAATCGCTCCGACGCCTACACCTCCTCCGGCGTCATCTCGGACATGGCGGGCAGCCACGGCCAGGTCGTGCAGAATGGTACCGGTGTCGTGAAACTGACCGGCACGAACAGCTATTCGGGCGGCACTTTCCTCAACAAGGGCGTTGTCGCTGTCTCCAACGACGCCAATCTTGGCAACGCGGCTGGAGGGCTTACCTTCGATGGCGGTACGTTGCGCTACGACGCGGCGTTCGATCTCGCCGCTACGCGTACGGTTACGCTCGGCAATGGCGGCGGCACTTTCGACAGCAATGGCTTCACCGCGGGCGTTGCATCAAACATTGTCGGTTCGGGCGGACTGACCAAGACCGGCACCGGCTCATTGGTGCTGTCCGGCACCAACAACTACACCGGCCAGACCACGGTTTCGGAAGGCGCGCTCACCGCGAGCAAGGCCAACGCCTTCTCGTCCCACAGCGCGGTTTCGGTGGCGAGCGGCGCGCGCCTCGATCTCGGCGGTCTCGACCAGGTCATCGGCACGCTGTCCGGTGCCGGCTCCGTCGCCATGGGTAGCGGTGCCCTGACCGTGAACGAGACCAGCAATTCCACCTTCTCCGGCGGCATCTCCGGCGGCGGAAGCTTCACCAAGACCGGCGCTAGCAAGCTGATGCTGTCGGGAACGAGCACCTACACCGGCCAGACCTTCGTCAAGCAGGGCACCCTGTCGGTGAACGGCTCGATCGCATCGTCGTCGGGCATCACGGTGGACGCTGGCGGCACGCTCGGCGGCACCGGCACGGTGTCTTCGGTCACCGTCAACAGTGGCGGCACGCTGGCGCCGGGCAATTCGATCGGTACGGTCAACGTCGCCGGCAATCTGGCGTTCGGTGCTGGCTCGACCTATGCGGTCGAAGTCGATCCCGCTGCTGCCGACCGCACCAATGTCACCGGCACCGCCAATCTGTCGGGTGGCACCGTTGCGACCAGTTACGCCACGGCGACCTACATCCAGAAGACCTACACCATTCTCAACGCGTTGGGCGGGCTCGGCGGCACCACATTCGCCGGGCTGACCGGGACGACGCCGACCGGCTTCACCCAGAAGCTCGCCTATGACGGCACCAACGCCTATCTCGTGCTCGACCTCGACATACGCGAGCCTGGAAATCCCGGCGGGCCGGGCAACCCAGGCAATCCTGGTGGGCCAAGCTTCGATCCGCTCAACCGCAACCAGCGCTCTGTCGCCAACACCATCGTCGGCTATTTCGACGCCAAGGGCGGTCTGCCGGCGGAATTCGGCGCTCTTGACCAAACCGGTCTCTCGCTTGTGTCCGGCGAGGCAACGGCGGGTGCGATCAGCGCTGGCATCCAGAGCACGGATCAGTTCCTCGGCCTGCTGGCGGGCGAGGCGTTGACGGGTCGCGCCGCGCCGGCCGCTTCCGCTGGAAGCGGTACGGCCGCCTATGCCGAAGAGCCGACCGATGGGAAGGCGCAAACCGAACTTGCCGCTCTCGGCGGCAAATCCGGTCGTGTCGCCGATCCTCTTGCCAGGATATTCGACAGCCGCTGGCAGAGCTGGGGTGCGGCCTATGGCGGCTCGGCCGAGATCGGCGGAGACGCGGCCGCCGGCTCGCATGATACGGACCTGAACACGTTCGGGCTTGCCGGCGGCATCGCCAGGCGGTGGAACGACGGCGTGCTCGGCATCGCGCTTGGCGGCGGCTCATCCGACTTCCACCTCGCCGACAAACTGGGTGGCGGTCAGGCGCGCTTCTTCAATGCCGGCGCATTCGCAAGGCACGACTTCGGCGACGCCTATGTTGCGGCGGCTGCCGCCTATACATTCTATGATGTCGAAACCAGCCGGACCGTGCTTGGCAATTCGCTCTCGGGCGATTTCAACGCACACGCCTTCTCCGGACGCGTCGAGGCCGGTTATGGCATCGAGACGCCGGTTGCGACGCTCACGCCTTACGCGGCCTTCCAGGCGATCGCCTACCGGATACCGGGTTATGCGGAGACCGGCCTCGGCAGCTTCGGGCTCGCCTACAAGGGCAACACCACGACCGTCACCCGCACCGAGCTCGGCGCCCGGCTGGACCGTACGGTCGGCCTCGAGAACGGTGCAGCCTTGGCGCTTTCGGGACGTCTCGCGCTCGCCATCAATGGCGGCGACAGCATCGGCTTCACGGCCGGCTTCCCGGCGTTGGCCGGTACTTCCTTCTCCATCGAGGGGGCAAATCCGGACCACTATTCAGCGCTGGTCGATGCCGGTGCCGAATACAGCACCGCATCTGGTTTCTTCGCTGGGCTCTCTCTCCAGGGCGAGTTCTCCGGCAATGTCCAGAACCTGTCTGGAAAGGCCAAGGTCGGCTTGCGCTGGTGAGGTAACGGCATCATCGCTACTGGCGTTCAGACGAAATGAAAACGGCGGCCCTCAGGCCGCCGTTTCTGCAATGAAGGAGCGGGGTTTCCTAGATCTTCACTGTCCCGTCTGCCGGTTTTATCGCGTGAAGCTTTGGGCGTTGCCCGCGTCGACATTGATGATGTTGCCGGTCGATTTGGCCGACATGTCGGAAGCCAGGAAATAGACCGCTTCGGCGATGTCTTCGGGAAACACCGAACGTTTCAGCATCGAACGCTTGCGGTAATGTTCCTCCAGATCGTCCGGCTGCATCGCATAGGCGGCGGCGCGTTGTTCGCGCCATTCGCCGGTCCAGATCTTGGAGCCGCGCAACACCGCGTCGGGATTGACCGTGTTGACGCGGATCTGGTGCTCCGCGCCCTCCAGTGCAAGACAGCGCGCAAGGTGGATTTCAGCGGCCTTGGCCGTGCAATAGGCTGCGGCGTTGGGTGAGGCGGCCAGGCCGTTTTTCGAAGCGATGAAGACGATGTTGCCGCCGAGCTTCTGTTGCTTGAAGGTGCGGAAAGCCTCGCGCGAAACCAGGAAATACCCCTTGGCGAGGATGTCCATGTTGCGGTTCCACATCGACAGTTCCGTATCTTCGATCGGTGCCGAGGATGAGATGCCCGCATTGGAAACCAGGATGTCGACGCCGCCGAATTCCACCGCGCTGTCGGCATAGGCGGCCGCGACGCCGCTCTCGTCCGTCACGTCGAGCCTGGCAGCGCGCACGAAATCCTTGCCGAAGGCGTGGCCCAGTTCTTCATGCGTGGCGGTGAGCGCCGCCTCGTCGATGTCGGCAAGCACCACGCAGGCGCCTTCCCGCAACAGCCGTATCGCCGTCGCCTTGCCGATGCCGCCGGCGCCGCCGGTGACGAAGGCGATCTGGCCGGCCAGCGATTTCGGCTTCGGCAGGCGCTGCAACTTCGCTTCTTCCAGCGGCCAGTATTCGATGTCGAAGGCTTCCTGCGCCGGCAAGCCGACATAGGACGACACGGCGGAAGCGCCGCGCATGACATTGATGGCATTGACGTAGAATTCAGCCGAGACGCGTGCCGTCGCCTTGTCGGCGGCGAAGGTGAACATGCCGACGCCCGGCATCAGATAGACGACGGCGTTAGGGTCGCGCATGGCGGGTGAATCCGGATGCTTGCAGCCGTCGTAGTAGGCTTGATAACCGACACGATACGCTTCGATAGCGGCGGGCAGGGCATCGGTCACGGCATCGATGTCGGGCTTGGCCGGGTCGAAGCCAATGACCAGCGGCCTGATCTTCGTGCGCAGGAAATGGTCGGGGCAGGATGTTCCGAGTGCCGCCAGCGCGTCGAGTTCGCGGGAATTGACGAATTCCAGCACTGCTTGAGAGTCGTCGAAATGACCAATCTTGCGCATGCCAGACGATGAAATCATGCCCCGGATCCGGGGCATCAGCCGCGCCGCGATGGCACGGCGTTCCTGTACGCCAAGCGGCGCGACCACGGCGCCGCCAAAGGCCGGCTTGCCCTTGGTCTCGTGTTCGAACCACTCGATCGCCTGGTTGATCGTGTCGATCGTGGTCGTGTAGCAGGCCTCCGGCGTGTCGCCCCAGGTGAACAGGCCGTGGCTTTCCAGAACCGCGCCCTTGGCCGCCGGGTTTTCCTGGCAGAACTTTTCCAGCCAAAGTCCGAGTTCGAAGCCCGGCCGTTTCCACGGCAACCAGCCGATCGCCTCACCGAAGACCTTTCTGGTCAGCTCGCGTGAATCCCGCGCGGCGGCCAGCGCGATGATGGCGTCGGGGTGCATGTGGTCGACAAAGGGCTTCGGCACATAGGCATGCAGCGGCGTGTCGATGGAGGCCGCGCGCGGATTGAGGTTGAAGGTGCAGTGCGGCAGATAGCCGACCATCTCGTCTTCATGCGCGAGACCGCGATAGAGCCCCTTCAGCGCACGCAGCTTGTCCATATAGAGGGTGGCGAAGCCGTCGAGCTTGATCGACGCGCTGTCGCCGCCCGAGCCTTTAACCCAGAGCACCTCGGCATCCTCGCCGGTCAGCGGGTCCTTCTGCAGGACTTTGGATGAAGTGTTGCCGCCACCATAATTGGTGACCCGTTTGTCGGATCCCAAAAGGTTCGACCGGTAGACGAGCCGTTCCGGCTCCGTCATCGCGGCAGCCTTGCGATCGTCCCACAGATTGGCGAGCCGTGCGGACTGTTTGTCGGGCATCTCGGATCCTCCCGCCGCGCCGCCTCGGGCGCGATACTTTGTGCATCAATTCAAGCCACGACGTGCACTTTGTCAATCGCAAAAGATCAAACTAAATCACAGTGCATTGCAATATGACGTATGTGCAGCGCAATATGATTGATATTTTCCACAAACCGCTTGCGTGATTGTCTGTTTTGCGTAACTTAGCTCATGACACCTAGTTTCTGGTGTCACGGGAGGATTTGGCTTGAACGATTTGGTCCGCCAGCGGCAGATCATCGAGCTTTTGCGTGATCGGCCCTTTGCGTCGGTGCGCGAGCTGCAGGAGCGTCTCGGCGTGTCGGCCGCGACGGTGCGGCGCGACATCGACAAGATCGACCTGTCCGGCGGAGCGCGCAAGGTTTATGGCGGCGTCTCCGCGTTGGACGGTTCCGCCCAGGCGCCGGCGTTTGCGCGTCCCTATGATGAGAATCGCGACCTTGCCGTCGATGCAAAGCGCCAGATCGCCGATCTCGCCGCGACCCTGGTCGTCGATGGCGACACCGTCATCGTCAATGGCGGCTCGACCTGTTATCACCTCGGCGTCAAGCTTGCCGACCGCAACATCCGTCTCTTCACCAGTTCCATGCCGCTCGCCGCCTATCTCGGCGAGCACGGCAAATGCAGCCTGACCATCGCCGGCGGTGAACTCCACCGCGAACCGGGCGTGATCTATTCACCGTCGCAGCCGGCGAATTTCTTCGCGTCGAAATTGTTTGTCGGCGCGCAAGGGGTCAGTGCCGACGGTCTGCTGGAATCGCATCCGCTGATGGTACGGGCCATCCAGGAACTGAGCCACAATGTCGACCAGGTCATCGTGCTGGCCGACAGCCGCAAGTTTTCCATCCATGCCCGTCATGTCGCGCTGCCTTTGTCGCGCGTCGGCATGCTGATCACCGACGACGGTTTGTCGGACCAGCACGCCAAGATGCTGGACGCGGCGGGCATCGCGCTGCGCATCGCCCCGAATGGGTGGCTTGCATGAGCGGAGCGCTTGCGGTTTTTGACCTTGGCAAGACCAACTCGAAACTCTTCGTGTTCGCGCCCGATGGCACGCTGCTGGATGAGCGGCGCACCAAGCCGGTGTGGAAGCCGTTTCGCGGACGCAATGTGCTCGACGACGATCGCCTGTTTTCCTGGATGAGAACGGAACTCGCCGAAGTCGTCGCCGCGCACGATGTTGGCGGCATGACGGTCTCGGCGCATGGCTGCGCCTTCGCGCTCGTGCGCGGCACCGAGCTTTTGCACCCGATCCTGGACTATGAGCAGGAAATCCCGCAGCCGACCGCCAAAATCATCGATCCGATGCTGCCGGATTATTCGGAGACCTACACGCCCTGGCTGCCGCTGGGTTTTTCCATCGCCCGCCACATCTACTGGCTGGCGACGGAAGAGCCGCAGACATTTGCCGCCACCGAGGCGATCCTCTGCTATCCGCAATATTGGGGCTGGCGCTTCGCCGGTCGTCCGCTGGCGGAATGGTCCTATCTCGGTGCGCATAGCCAGCTATGGGCGCCCTTGAAACGCGACTTCTCCTCGCTGGTTGACCGGTTGGGCTGGCGCGAGAAATTCTCCGAGATCGCGCCGGCCGGCGCCGTCATCGGCGAGGCCAGGATCGAGCTGGCCGATGGCACAAGCCGGTCGATCTCAGTTCACAACGGCGTGCACGATTCCAACGCCGCGCTCGCCTACTACCGCATGACCGGACTGACGGGTTTCACCCTGGTCTCGACCGGCACCTGGGTCATCATCATCAATCTCGACTGTCCGCTGGGCGCCCTCGACCGCGAGCGCGACATGATCGCCAACGTCACGGTCGACGGCGAACCGGCGCCTTCGCTGCGTTTCATGGGCGGCAGGGAATATGATCTGATCAGCGACGGCTGGAATCGGCCGATCTCGCAGGAGGCGGTCGAGCGTGTCATGGCGCGCGGCATCTTCGCCATGCCGTCCTGGGCAGCAGGCGGACCGTTTCCTGAGATCAGGGGCCACATCGTCGGCGGCGAGGTGGAAGGAGAGGAACGTGCCGCGGTGGCAGCACTCTATGTGCTGATGATGACGGACCTGTCGCTCGATCTGATCCATTCCGACAATCTGCTTGTCGTCGACGGCGGTCTGGCCAAGATCGATCTGCTCACCGCCATGTTGGCTCAGTTGCGCCACCGGCAGACGGTCGTTCATTCAACGACGAGCGAGGGCTCCGCCACGGGTGCCGCCGCACTCGCCTTCAAGGCGCTCGGGCGGTCGCCGTTCCGGGACGAGACTGTCCCCATCGCGGCAAGCGAGGTATCCGGCCTCGAAACCTATCGCGACCGCTGGCGCGAACTGGCCGACCGGGCCCGCGCGGCCGCGCGGGCAGAGCTACGAAGCGCCAATGGTGTGGCAGGAGTTGGCGCATGAACGCGGCCGCCCCTTATGTCAGCCTCGCCGGCATGTCGAAATCCTTCGTCGGCATTAAAGCGCTGAAGGATGTCTCCTTCGACGTGCGTCCGGGTGAAGTGCATGCGCTTCTCGGCGAGAACGGTGCCGGCAAGTCGACCTTGATCAAGATGATGTCGGGCCTCTATGCGCCCGATGCCGGCACCATCACGGTCGACGGCAGGCAGGTGAAATTCGCCTCCACGCGCGACGCGTCGGCCGCCGGCATCGCCACCGTCTATCAGGAGCTGTTGCTGTTTCCCGAACTGACGGTCGCTGAGAATGTCTTCCTCGGCAATTATCCGCGCCGGCCGGGTGGCTGGATCGACTGGGGCGAGGTGAGGGCGCGCACGCGCGCGCTGCTCGACCAGCTCGATACGTTCGACCTCGACGTCGACGCCAAGGTGCTCACGCTATCGGTGGCGCAGCGCCAGCGTGTCGAGATCGCCAAGGCGCTCTCCAAGAACGCGCGCATCCTGATCATGGACGAGCCGACCGCCTCGCTGGTGGAATCGGATGTGCAGCGCCTCATGACGGTGGTGCGCCAATTGCGCGAGCGCGGCGTCGGCATCGTCTATGTCAGCCATCGCATGTCCGAGATTTTCGCTTTGGCCGACCGCGTCACCGTGCTGCGCGACGGCGGCTTTGTCGGCACCAGGGACATCGGCGAGGTCGACGAAGCCAAACTGGTTTCCATGATGGTCGGTCGGCCGATCGACAGCCTGTTCCCCAAGGCCGAAGCCGCCATCGGCGACACTGTGCTGGAGGTGAGGAACCTCAATCATGGCCGGCATGTCCGCGACATTTCCTTTTCCCTGCGGCGCGGCGAAATCCTCGGCGTCGCCGGCCTGGTCGGCAGCGGCCGCACGGAACTCGCGCTCACCCTGTTCGGCATGACGCCGGCGACCTCGGGCGAAATCACCCTTGAGGGCAAGGCGGTGCGCATCACGTCGCCGCGCCAGGCGCGCGACCTTGGCATCGCCTATGTGCCGGAGGACCGCGGCCAGCAAGGGCTGGTGAAGCAGATGGCCATCCGCAAGAACGTCTCGATGGCGTTGATCGAGCACTTTTCGACAGGCATCTTCATCAAGGCCGGCGAGGAAGCGCAGCGTGCGCTCGCGGCTGTGAAGCGCTTCAGTGTCCGCTGCCGCAACATCGGCCAGGCGGTTGGCGAATTGTCCGGCGGCAATCAGCAGAAGGTGGTGATCGCCAAGTGGCTGGAGACCAGTCCCAAGGTGCTGATCCTGGATGAGCCGACGCGCGGTGTCGATGTCGGCGCCAAGGCGGAAATCCACACCATCATGGGCGAGCTGGTGAAGCAGGGGGTGGCGATCCTGATGATCTCGAGCGAACTGCCGGAAGTGCTCGGCATGAGCGACCGCGTCCTGGTGATCAGCGGCGGCTGCATCACCGGCGAGATCGCCCGGGCCGACGCCACGCCGGAACGGGTCGGCATGGCGATGACCGCGCACCGGGCTGGAGAGGCGGCATGATGACAACCGCCGTCGACCTTCCGCCGACCCGGCCGGTCTCTGGCGTGCAGAGACCCGGGTTCCTCAGGCGCCTGTTCTCGGACTATGGCCAGGAACTGGTCGTGCTCGGTGCCATTGTCGCGCTGTTCGCGGTGGTGACGCTGGTCAATCCGCGCTTTGTCAGCGCCAACAATCTGACCACGATCTTTTCCGGCAACGCCTATATCGCCGTCGCCGCCATCGGCATGGCAATGGTCATCGTCACCGGCCATATCGACGTGTCGGTAGGTGCGCTCATCGGCGTGCTGGCGACTATTTCCGGCACGCTTGCCGTCGCCGGCTATCCTGTCTGGGTGGCATGGCTGGCACCCGTCTTGGTCGGCATGGCCGTCAACGCGATCATCGGCGTCCTGGTCGCCTATGCGCGCATCCCATCCATCGTGGTGACGTTGGGCGCGCTGTCGATCCTGCGCGGCGGTTTGATCAGCGTGACCGGCGGCACCTGGATCACCAACCTGCCACCCGATTTCCTGATCGCGCAGAAAGATGTGTTCGGCCTGCCGGTCCCGCTCGTCACCATGGTCGTCCTCACTGTTCTCGCCGCCCTGTGGATGCGCTTCTCGGCCTTCGGGCGTTCGCTCTATGCCATTGGCGGCAATGCGGAAGCAGCGCTCGCCACCGGCATCCCGGTCGAGCGCCGCACCGTTGCGGTGTTCGTCATCCATGGCGCCTTTGCCGGGCTGGCCACGATCCTGTTCGCCACGCAGCTGCAGGTGATCCAGTCCACCGTGCCGCCCAATCTCGAACTCACCGTCATCACCGCCGCCGTCATCGGCGGCGTGTCGATCCTCGGTGGCTCCGGAACCGTCATCGGTTCGACGCTGGCAACGATCCTGTTCGCCACGATCGGCTCGGCGCTGATCTTCGTCAATGTTTCGGCCTATTGGCTGCGCGCGGTGATCGGCCTGCTGATCCTGGCAACCGTGCTTGCCGACATGCTGCGCCGTCGTAGCCGGATATGAGGATGGCCGGATGAACCTCAGATCCCTGATCCGTCACGAAACGTTCCTGGCTTTGCTACTGGTCGTCGTGCTGATCGTCTTGTCGTTCCAGTCGGACCGTTTCTTCACCGTCTCCAACCTGCTCAACCAGGGCCGGCTGATGACCGAGATCGGGTTGATCGCGATCGCCATGACCTTCGTCATCGCAACCGGTGGGATCGATCTTTCGGTCGGCTCGATCCTTGGGCTGACCGCGATCCTGACCGGCGTCTTCTGGCAGAATGTCGGCATGCCGCTGCCTGCCGCTGCTGCGGCCGCGATCGCGGTCGGCACGCTGGCCGGTTTCGTCAATGGTGCCATCATCACCCGTTTCGGCGTGCCGCCGTTGATCGCGACGCTGGCGACATTGGCGCTCTATCGTGGTCTTGCGGAAGGCATCAGCCAGGCGCGCTCGGTTCGCGGTTATCCGGACTGGTTCTATGTTCTTGGTCAGGGCGAGGTGCTGAGCGTTCCGACCCAGCTCTGGATCCTGGCTGCGGCAGCGGTCGTCGCTTCCATCATCTTGGCCTATACGCGCTGGGGCCGCACGGTCTACGCCATTGGCTCCAACGAAGTCGCCAGCCGGTTTTCCGGCCTTTCGGTGGAGAGGACGAAGCTCGCGCTCTACACCGCCTCGGGTTTCGCCGCCGCCGTCGCCGGGGTGATCTTCGTGTCGCGCGTCTCGACCACGCGCTCCGATATGGGCACCGGCATCGAGCTCGATGCCATCACCGCCGTCGTGCTTGGCGGCACCTCGATCTTCGGCGGTCGCGGCACCGTCGTCGGCACCATGATCGGCCTCTGCCTGATCCAGGCGTTGAAGAACGGTCTGTCGCTCGCCGGCGTCAAGGGCGACGGCACCATCATGCTCATCGGCGCGGTACTCATCCTGGCGATCCTCGCCAGCAACCTCTTCGAGAGGAGCGGCACTCGATAAAACAAGGGAGAAGCGTCCTTCACTGCCGCTCATCAGTGTCCGGACGAACAATTGGAGGATGAAATGCGTAAAATAGTGCTTCCCGCACTCCTGGCTCTGTCCTTCTCGACAAGCCTCAGCCATGCCCAGTCGCCGTGGACCGGCGGCGACGAATTGCCGACCAACCCTCTCGCCTGCGATGCAACGCCGGCAAAGGTGGCTTCCAAGCCTTACGATGGCGGCAAACCGACCAATGCGCCGGACCGCAAGGGCAAGACGCTGAAAGTTGTGGATGTGCCGAAACTCGTCGGCATCGGCTACTTCAACGCCACGTCGAAAGGCATCGCCGACGCGGCCAAGGAAATGGGCTCGATGGAGGCCAAGACCGACGGTCCGAGCAAGGCCAATATCGACGACCAGATCACGCTGATCGACAACTACATCACCTCCGGCGTCGACGGCATCCTGTTTGCCGCCAACGACCCGGTCGCCATCGCCCCGGTGCTGAAGAAGGCGCTCGCCGCCGGCATCAATGTCGTCGGCTACGACGCCAATTCGACGCCGGACGCCCGCCAGTGGTTCGTCAACCAGGCCGAGTTCAACGGCATCGCCAAGGCGATGGTCGATTCCATGGCCAAGGAAGCCGGCGAGGATGGTGCCTTCGCCATCGTCACTTCCACCTTCACCACGCCGAACCAGGCGCGCTGGATTTCCGAAATGGCGGCCTATCAGGCCAAGTGCCATCCGAAGATGAAGTGGCTGGAAACCGTTGAGGCACAGGAGGACAACATCCTCTCCTTCAACCAGACCAACACGCTGCTCAACAAATATGGCGATGAGCTCAAGGGCGTCTTCGGCATGACCAGCGTTGCGACGCCTGCCGCCGCCGACGCGGTCACCCAGGCCAAGAAGTGCGGCAAGGTTGCCGTGGTCGGTCTCGCCACGCCAAATGCGATGAAGCCCTATGTCTCGACCGGCTGCGTGAAGTCGGTGGTGCTGTGGAACCCGGTCGATCTCGGTTATGCGGCCGCCTATGTGCTGCGCGCGACGGCCGACGGTACCTTGGCCGCAGGCGCCACCTCGGTGAAAGCGGGCAAGTTGGGTGATCTCTCGGTTATCAACGGCTCCGAAATCCTGCTTGGCGCGCCCACCGTGTTCACCAAGGACAACATCAACAACTTCGACTTCTGAGGTTGAGCGGGGACGATAGCCCCCCTTCCGCGCCGGCTTCAGGCCGGCGCGGTTACTGCATCGGCCAGAAAATCGGAATCGATTTTCGGTAGGCACGATGCAGCAGATAAAAAGTGCCAGAGCGTCCTTTGCGCGTCCAATTGGACGCGCGGCGCTCTAACCGGCCTGCAAGCGGTGATCGAGGAGGATGGCATGGAAATGATGATCGACGCCGATGCGGTCGAGGCGAGCAATGCCGCGCGTGAGCGGGCCTTGCGCGCCGATTATGCCGCGCTTGGCGAGCAGCTCGACCGCCGCGGCATCGCCATCGCCGAAATTTTGGACAAGGCCGAGGCCTTCGCGGTTGCCATCCCGTCCTGGGGCGTCGGCACCGGCGGCACGCGTTTCGCGCGCTTTCCGGGCGAAGGCGAGCCGCGCGACGTCTTCGACAAGATCGAGGATTGCGCCGTCATCCAGCAGCTCACCCGCGCTACCCCCACCGTTTCGCTGCACATTCCGTGGGACAAGGCCGATCCGCGGCGCCTGAAACAGGCGGCCTCGCGCTTCGGCCTCGGCTTCGACGCTATGAACTCCAACACCTTCTCGGACACCGCCGACCAGAAGCTTTCCTACAAGTTCGGCTCGCTGTCGCATGCCGACGCGGCCGTTCGCCGGCAGGCGGTCGACCACAACATCGAATGCATCGAGATCGGCAGGGAAATCGGTTCGAAGGCGCTGACGGTGTGGATCGGCGACGGCTCCAACTTTCCAGGCCAGGTGAATTTCGCCCAGGCCTTCACGCGCTATCTGGATTCGATGAAGGCGATCTACGCGCAGCTGCCGCCGGACTGGCGCCTGTTCACCGAACACAAGATGTACGAGCCGGCTTTCTATTCCACCGTCGTGCAGGATTGGGGCACCAACTACATCATCGCCCGCGAACTCGGGCCGAAGGCTTTCTGTCTGGTCGACCTCGGTCACCATGCGCCCAACGTCAACATCGAGATGATCGTGTCCAGGCTAATCCAGTTCGGCAAACTGGGCGGCTTTCATTTCAACGACAGCAAATATGGCGATGACGATCTCGACGCCGGTTCGATCGATCCCTACCGGCTGTTTCTCGTCTTCAACGAACTGGTCGAAGCCGAACTCTCCGGCGTCGACGGGTTCAACCCCGCGCATATGCTCGACCAGAGCCACAACGTCACCGATCCGATCGAGAGCCTGATGCTGTCGGCGGTCGAGGTGCAGCGCGCCTATGCGGCGGCGCTGCTGGTCGACCGCAAGGCGCTGGCGGCGTTCCAGGACGGCAACGACGCCTTGATGGCCACGCAGACGCTGAAAGCCGCCTACCGCACCGATGTCGAGCCGATCCTCGCCATGGCTCGTTTCAACCGTGGCGGGGCCATCGACCCCGTCGCTGCCTACCGCGCCAGCGGCTACCGCCGCAAGGCGGCGGTGGAGCGGCCGGCCGTCGCGTCTGGCGGTGGGGGCATCGTCTGACGCGGCGGCCGCGGGGTGTCTTTGTATGCGAAATCTCGATCGGGAGCCTGATCATGTCCAAGCGCATCGCCTTCCGGATGGTGCTCAATCCCGGGCAGGCGGCCGAATACAAGAAGCGGCATGACGAGATCTGGCCGGAACTCGCCAAGGCGCTGCGCGACGCCGGCATCTCGGACTATTCGATCTGGCTCGATCCCGAAAACCAACCATCTCTTCGCGACGCTTTTGCTGGCCGACAACAACACCATGGACAAGTTGCCCGAGACCGAGATCAACCGCCGCTGGTGGGATTTCATGGCCGACATCATGCTCTACGACGCGCGCAATCAGCCCGTCGTCGTGCCGCTCGACAACGTCTTCCACATGGCGTGAGAGCGTGTCGAAACCACCGCGGGGTGCCTGCATGCCGCGACCACAACAACGAAGGCCGATGCCGCGAAGTCTTTCCGGTGCCGACAGCAGAAAATGAAAGGCCGATACGATGAAGGATGCAGCGCTGCGCAAGGAGATGGTGGCAATCTGCCGTCGGATGAATGCCGCCGGCATCAACCAGGGCACGGCCGGCAATCTTTCGCTGCGCGCTGGTGACGGCTTTCTCGTCACCCCGTCGGGCATGCCTTATGAAACCATGGTGCCCGAAGACATTGTCGAAATGGATTTCGACGGCACCTATGCCGGGCGCCGGCCGTCATCGGAATGGCGCTTCCACCGCGATATCCTGAAGACGCGCGGCGATATCAACGTCGTGTTGCATTGCCATTCGGTCTACGCCACCACGCTGGCCTGCCACTACAAGACCATCCCGGCCTTCCACTACATGACCGGCGTTGCCGGCGGCTCGACGATCCGCTGCGCCAAATACGCGACGTTCGGCACGCAGGCCTTGTCCGACCATGCGCTGGTGGCGCTTGAGGGGAGGCTTGCCTGCCTGCTCGGCCAGCACGGCCAGATATCGCTGGGCGCGACGCTGGAGGCGGCGCTGTGGCTGGCCATCGAGGTTGAAACCCTGTCGCGCATGTATGTCCAGGTGCTGACCCTGGGCGAGCCGCCCGTCTTGCCCGACGACGAGATGGCCCGCGTGATCGAGCAGATGCGCAAGATGAGTTATGGCCTGGCCCCCGATGCCGAAGGCATCAACGACGCCGCCCGTGCCCGGGGCGGCTGACGGGCAGGTTCGCCGGCGCTGCCGCTATTCTCGTCGGCGCCGCCATGACGTCCATCACCCGTTTGCTTGAAGCCAGCTCGGCAGGCCACGTGCCTTTCACGCGGTCCGTTCGCAAATTACGGTCGGATAAGAACAATACCAGTTTAACACCTGAAAAAAATTCTGCATAAAGGTGCTGTCTCGAAGTGGATGGTTCCGATGGGCGATCAGGCGATCCTCGATTTTCTGGCTGCTGCACTGGCGGGTGAGAGCGGCGAACCGCTCTACCGCCGGCTCGAAGATGCCTTCAAACAAGCGATTGGCGCGGCCCGCCTCAAGCGCGGGGCCGTCACTCCCAGCGAGCGCGTGCTTTGCGATGCGCTCGGCATTTCGCGCGTCACCGTGCGCAAGGCGATCGACGGCCTCGTCGCCGACGGCCTGCTCGACCGACGCCAGGGCGCCAAGACCGTCGTCGCCTCGCGGGTGGAGAAGTCGCTGGCGACCATGACCAGCTTCTCGGAGGATATGCGTTCGCGTGGGCTCGAGCCCGGTTGCGTGTGGATTTCGCGTGTGATTTCGCGGCCTTCGCCGGTGGAAATGA
This sequence comes from Mesorhizobium sp. YL-MeA3-2017, assembly GCF_030814575.1. Lineage (NCBI taxonomy): Bacteria > Pseudomonadati > Pseudomonadota > Alphaproteobacteria > Hyphomicrobiales > Phyllobacteriaceae > Mesorhizobium > Mesorhizobium sp. YL-MeA3-2017. The sequence goes on from NZ_JAUSVH010000001.1 coordinate 4,153,299, forward strand.
TGGCGCTGGGCATTTCGGCCGGCGAGAAGGTGGTGCGGCTGACCCGTCTGCGCACCGCCGACAACACCCCCATCGCCATCGAGACGGCGACATTGCCGGCGCGCTTCGTGCCGGATCCGCTCGCGATCCAGGCCTCGCTCTACGATTATCTCGAAGCCAATGGCGCGCGTCCGATGCGCGCGCTCCAGCGCATGCAGGCGAAGCCCGCCAGCGAAGAGGAGCGCCGGCTGCTGGCAATTCCCGAGGACGCCAGTCTGTTGATCATGGAGCGCCGCTGTTTCCTTGCCGACGGCCAGATCGTCGAATTCACCCAGACCAAGTACCGCGGCGACGTCTACGATTTCGTCATCGAGCTGACGCGATAATACCAGTTTAAAGCCTGTTGCAATCTGGTCTTATATTGCTACCGTGTTCCCATCGAGGGAGTGCCAGCGTGCCGATTGATATCCAGGCCCTGAAGAGCGGGTTGATCGTCTCGTGCCAGCCGGTAAAGGGCGGTGCGATGGACAATGCGGTGATGGTCGTCGGCTTTGCGCTCGCTGCCATCGACGGCGGCGCCGCCGGTCTGCGTGTCGAATCCGCCGATTATGTCGCCGCCGTGCGCAAGGCGACGCCGCGGCCGATCATCGGCCTTATCAAGCGCGACCTTGACGACAGCTCGGTGCGCATCACGCCATGGCTGGAAGATGTCGAGGCGCTGGCAGCCGCCGGCGCCGACATCATTGCCTATGACGCCACCCAACGCCCGCGCCCGGTTGCCACCAGGGTACTGGTCGACGCCATTCATGCGCGGGGTCGGCTGGCCATGGCCGATTGTTCCATCATCGCCGACGCTGAGCAGGCGCTGGCGGAAGGTGCCGACATCGTTGGTTCCACCCTTGCCGGCTATACCGGCTCGGTCGAGCCGACCGAACCCGATTTCGCGCTGATCGGTGCGATGCGCCGCTTGACCCCCTATGTGGTTGCCGAAGGCAACATCCGCACCCCGAAACAGGCCTCGCAGGCGCTGGTCGCTGGCGCCTCGATGGTGGTCGTCGGCTCGGCCATCACCCGGCCTGAGCATGTCACCGGTTGGTTCCGCGCCGCCCTCGATGAAACCGTCGCCAAGGCGGGTGCCCGATGGCCGTGAGCGAAGCCGAGACGGTCCTGGCGCTCGACATCGGCGGCACCAAGATGCTGGCCGCGCTTGTCGCGGGCCGCGAGGTCGTCGAAACGTCAAGAATGCCGACACCGGCCGGCGGCAATCCGGACGAATGGCTTGCCGCGCTGTTCGGCGAAATCTCGGCATGGCGGGGGCGCTATCGCAAGGTCGGCGTCGCCGTCAGCGGCGTTGTCGATGACGGGCTCTGGTCGCCGCTCAATCGCCGCACCCTCGACATCCCCGACCGCTTCCCGCTGGTCGCATCCGTCAGGCGCCTCAGCGGCCGCGACGCGGTGCTGGCCGCCAACGACGCCCAGGCTGCCGCCTGGGGCGAGTATTCATACGGAGCAGGGCAGGGCGTCGATATGGTGTTCCTCACCATTTCGACCGGCATCGGCGGCGGCATCGTCGTCAATGGCCGCCTGCTCGGAGGCATGGCCGGAAATTTTGGCCAGTTCCGCGGCCTGGACGAGGCGGCAGGCACGCTGGAGGACAGCGTGACCGGCCGCTGGATGGCGGCCGAGGCGGCGGCTTATCTGCCGGGCGCCACGGCGCGCGACGTCTTCGAGGCGGCAGGCACCCACGACTGGGCAAAGAGCATTGTTACCACCTCGGCCGGCCGCACCGCGGTCCTGTGCCGCAACCTCCAGGTCGCGCTCGACCCAAGGCGCATCGTCATCGGCGGCGGCATCGGGCTGGCGCCCGGCTATCTGGAAGCCGTGCGCGCGGCACTTTCCAGCCTGCCGCTGCGGCTGATGCCGCAGCTCCATGCCGCCACGCTCGGCGAAAGCGCGGGTGTCGTCGGCATCGCCAGCCTTTCAAACCAAGAAGACCAATCGGGAGGAAACTGAAATGACATTCGCAACCATCAGAAAGGGCGGCCTTCTGGCGGCCCTCGTCGCCAGCCTGCTGGCAAGCCCGGCCTTCGCCAAGGTGACCGTGCTGGGCTGGCCAGGCGGTCCCGAGGAGACCGCGCTGCGCGCCGCGGCCGACGCCTACAATGCCAAGGCCGGCGTCGCCGACAAGGACAAGGTCGAACTTCTGTTCTTCAACCGCGACGGCTTCTGGGACAAGCTGCAGGCAGACCTTGCCGCCGGCTCCAAGGCTTTCGACGTCAATCTGCTCGCCACCTACTCGATCGGCCGCTACGCGCCCTTCATGGAGCCGGTCGAACTCTCCGGGGAGGCGAAGTCGGTCTATGGCGACGCCGTGCTGAAGACGATGCAGTTCGACGGCAAGCAGTTTGGCGTGCCCACCGACCTGTCGCTGCACTTCATGTATTATCGCAAGGACCTGATCGACGCCTTGCTGAAGGACGATGCCGCCAAGGCCAGATATGGCGAGATTTCCGAAAAGCTGCTGGGCAAGAAACTGCAACCCAAGGCTCCGGACGAGTGGAACTGGGACGACTACGCCGCGACAGCGCTCTACTTCACCCAGGCCGTGAACCCCGACAGCCCGACCCGCTACGGCACTGTCCTGCAGCTGAAGAACCTCCTGTTCAACATCATGATCTGGCAGTCGGTGCCGCGTGCCTATGGTGGCGACTGGATGGACGCCAGCGGCAAGATCACTGTCAATTCCGACGCCTATCGCAAGGGGTTGGAGATCTACAAGCTGCTCTACGACAACGGCGCCACGCCGCGCGATTCGCTCTCCTATGAATTCGCGGAGGCCAATGCCGCCTATGCCTCCGGCCAGGTGGCGGCGATGCTGCAGTGGAACGCAGCCGCCGGCGATCTGACCAGCAAGGAGAAGTCGCCGGCCGTCGCCGAGGCGACCGAAACCATCGCGCCGCCTACCGGGCCCGCCGGGCGCTTCACCCACATTCACGGCCTCGGCTTCGGCCTCAACAAGAATGCCGAGAACAAGGACGGTGCCAGGGCGTTCCTGAAATGGCTGTCGTCCAAGGAAGCAGCACTCATCTACGCCAGGAACAGCGGCGCGCCGGCGCTGACCCCGGAAGTGGTTTCCGAAGTGGCCAAGGAGCGTCCCGATCTCGTCAAGCTCGGCGACTATGCCGGCAAGTACGGCTACGTCATGACCGGCGGAACCTCGGCGAAGGCGCTCACGGTCTATGAACTGCAGGCCAAGGAATTCACCGGCTACTGGTCCGGCCAGCAGAGCATCGACGATGCGCTGAAGAATGCCGAGAAGGGCATGGCCGAACTCCTCAAATAAACAGGGCCGATGGCGGCGGCCCGTCCGCCGCCGTCGCCGGGACAAACCGGTTCGATGACCACGCTCACGCAACGCGCCCAATCCTCGGAATTCAAGCTGCTGGCGACCCCGCTGGTGCTGTTCCTGCTCGTGTTCCTGGGCTTCCCCGCCGTCGTCAACCTCGTCTATTCGCTGTCCGAGGTTTCCTTCGAAACTCTGCGCCAGCCGCGCCTCACCGGCTTCTCCAACTTCGTCTCTGTGTGGAGCGACGGCGCCTTCTGGCGGGCGACCTGGTTTTCGCTGCGCTTCGGCCTGTTGACCGCTCTGCTCGAATGCGCGCTCGGCCTGTTCCTCGCTATCTTTCTTTCGCCGCTCATCGAAAAGCGCAGCTGGCTCCTCGCCATCCTGATGCTGCCGCTGATGGTGGCGCCGGCGCTCGTCGGCCTGATGTACCGGCTGGTGCTGCACGAGTTCGTCGGTCCGGTGCCCTATTATCTGTGGGCCTATTTCGGCGCGAGTTTTTCCTTCCTGGGACCGGGCTCGGCCTTCTGGATGCTGATCGTCGTCGAAACGCTGCAGTGGACGCCGTTCGCGCTTTTGTTGTTCTACATGGCCTATCAGGCCATCCCGACCGATGTCGTCGAAGCGGCCGCCATGGACGGCACCAACCGGCTGGAGCGGTTGTGGTATATCGAGCTGCCGCTGATGCTGCCCACCATCGCTGTCGCGCTGCTCATTCGCTTCATCGACGGCTTCCGCGTCTTCGACAATGTCTATGTGCTGACCGGCAGCGGACCGGGCGGTTCCACGGCCTCGCTGTCGATCTACATCTACGAGGCCTTCTTCAAGCAAGGCGCCATCGGCAAGGCGGTCGCTGCGTCGGTCATCCTGTTTGTCGTGTCGTTCGCTGTCCTCTATGGCTTGAACGCCTTTGCCGGACGCCGGAAGGGAGCCGCCCGATGATCGCCGCCCTTCGCTGGATCGTTTTCGCGATCGCCGCGCTTGCCATGAACTTTCCGATCCTGGTCACGCTGGTCACCTCGTTCAAGAGCGCCCGCGAACTCTCCACCAATCCGGGTCTGTGGGTCCGCGCGCCGACATTCGACAACTACCTCACCGTCTTCCACGTGTCGGAGCGGCTGAACATCTTCCTCTACCTGGCAAACAGCATGGCGGTCGCCCTGCTGGGCACCGGGCTTGCCGTGGCGCTGGCCCTGCCGGCCGCCTACGCGATTGCCCGGGGTAAGGTCGGCGAGCGCACGCTTTTGCCGCTCATCGTCAATCTGCGCGCCGTGCCGCTCATCATCTTCGCCATCCCGCTCTACATGATGTTCCAGTGGCTGGCGCTGCTCGACACGCGGCTGGGCCTCGGGTTGATCCTGGCCATCGTCAACCTGCCGCTGGCTCTCGTCATCCTGGTCAACGCCATTCGCGACATACCGGCCGAGCTTGACGAAGCCGCGTTGATGGACGGCGCCAGCCGCACGCAGATCCTGTTGCGCATCCTGGCGCCGGTCTGCCGTCCCGCCATCGTCACCAGCCTGATCTTTGGTTTCATCACGGCCTGGAACGAATTCCTGTTCGGACTGATGCTCACCACCTCGAAAGCCGTCCCGATCACCGTCGGCGCCTCCTTCTTCTTCGCCGCCAGCGGCGGCGGCGTGCAATGGGGCGTGGCCTCCGCCGTCATGGTCGTCGGTGCGCTGCCGCCGGTGCTGCTCGGCCTGGTTATGTACCGGCAGATCAGCGGCTCGATGACCGCCGGCGCCGTCAAGGGCTGAGACGGCGGTCGACGGTGTTGTCGCACCATGCGGATCGCTGACCGGCCGGTCTCACCCGGCGCTTACCGTCAGCTCGACGCGGTCGGCCGAGAAACGGGTCTGCGAATACTGGATCGGCCTGCCGTCGCCGTCGACATTGATGCCGCGCGCGACCAGCACGATGGCGCCGGGCGAAAGCTTGAGGTCGCGTGTGTCGGTGTCGTCGGCGTGCCTTGCCTCGATCGTCGTCGAGGCGCGGCGATAGTCGTTGATGCCGGACAGCGCGAGCGCCTCGGTGATCGAGTGTTTTTCCGCGAAGTATGAGGCGATGTCGGGAAACCGCGCGGCGGGAAACCAGGCGGTGGAGCGCGATACCGGCACCCCGTCGGCCAGGCCGCGCATTTCCAGGCGAATGACGTCCTCGCTGGGTCGAAGGTCGAGCGCCGTGGCGATGGTTGCCGTGGCCGGTTCATGGGTATGGCCGAGAAGTTCGATCTGCCGCTCGCGCACCTGGCCCTCCAGCCCAGCGGAAAAGCGCGTCCTTGCGCCGATCGGATAGGTGAGCCGCTTCTGCCGCCGCACATAGGTGCCGCGACCCTGCTCGCTCCGGAGTACGCCTTCGTGGATGAGGGCGGCGATGGCCGCGCGCACCGTGTGTCGGTTCACCCCGAAGCGGGCCGCGAGTTCGGCCTCGGGCGGCAAGCGCCCGTTTTCGTCTTCGAGGCCAGCGCCGATGCCGCGTCGGATCTCGTCGCCGATCTGCCGCCACAGCGCCACGCCGACGCCGCGGTGAAGCGCTGATTTCGCCAAATCCCCCTCCATTGCGATTGCTGTCATCTGCCCGTCATCCAACGGAGCTAAGACAAGTTAAGATATCTAGTTGTCTAGATCAATAGACAAATTTGAGGTCGCTATGAAAATGGATGCCGATCAAGCCGCGAGACGGGACCGCATGGCGGTGCTGGCGCGCTGCAGCACGACAAGGCTGAACGCGCTGTGGGCGACACTCGGGCTGCAGCCGGTCCATACGCCGTTGCGTGGGCCGGAAGCCGGCCTGGTCATGCTGCGTGGCCGCGTCGGCGGCACCGGCGAGCCCTTCAATGTCGGCGAGGCGACCGTCACCCGCGCCAGCATCAAGCTGGAGGACGGCTCGGTCGGCCATGCCATGGCGTTAGGCCGCGATCCGACGAAGGCCAGGCTTTCGGCGATCATCGACGCGCTCTGCCGCAACGCGGCAACGGCCGCGCGTATCGATGCCGAATTGATCGCTCCGATGCGGCGCGAACTCGACGCCGCCGACGAGACGCGTCGTCTCGAGACGGCGGCGACCCGCGTCGATTTTTTCACCATGGTTCGCGGAGAAGACTGATGTTGAGCGAAGCGATCGCCCTCGAAGGCGGGTTCTCCGATCCGGTCCTCAATGCCCAGTCCGTCTTTCGCGCCGTGATGGATGCGATGGCGCGACCCGCCACCATCGTCAAGGTGGATGCCGTGGTGACACCGCCTTCGCCGCTCGGCCGTGCGGCCGGCGCCATCGCCTGCGCGCTGATCGATGCCGACACGCCGTTCTGGCTGGATGCCGCGCTGGCCGAAAGCGCGGCCCTGCGCTCCTGGCTCGCCTTCCACACCGGCGCCCGTGAGATGGCGACGTGCGACGACGTCGCTTTCGCCCTCGTCGGCGCTCCCACCACCATGCCGGCCCTGGAGCGTTTCGCCCAAGGCAGCCAGGAATATCCGGACCGTTCGGCGACGCTGATCCTGCAATTGCCGAGCCTCGAAGGTGGCGCGCCGCTAACCTTCGAAGGGCCGGGCATCCGCGACCGCGTAACGCTCGCGCCGCGCGGCCTGCCAAAGGACTTCGCCCATCAGTGGAGCGCCAATCGCAAGCGTTTCCCGCGCGGCGTCGACCTGATCCTCACCGCGGGCGATGCCATCGCCTGCCTGCCGCGCTCGGCGCGCCTCGTCGAGATGGAGGGCTGATCGATGTATGTTGCAGTCAAGGGCGGCGAAGTTGCCATCGACAATGCCCATCGCCTGTTGGCCGACCGCCGCCGTGGCGACAGGACCGTGCCCGCGCTTACGCTCGACCAGATCGCCGAACAGCTGACCATCGGCGTCGACCGGGTGATGAGTGAAGGTTCGCTCTACGATCGCCGCCTGGCAGCGCTCGCCGTCAAGCAGGCGCGTGGCGACCTCATCGAGGCGATCTTCCTGGTGCGCGCCTACCGCACCACGCTGCCGCGCTTCGGCCACAGCGAACCGGTCGACACCGGCGCCATGCTGGTCGAGCGGCGCGTGTCGGCCTGCTACAAGGATTTGCCGGGCGGACAACTGCTTGGGCCCACCTTCGATTACACGCACCGTCTGCTCGATGAAGAGCTGGAAGGCGATCCCGAAATCGAAAGCGGCATCCTGCGCACCGGGGCCGCCGAGCCCATCGCGCGCGTCGCCGACATTCTGGGACAGGAAGGCCTGATCGAGGAGGACGATGTCCTTGATGCGGCGCTGGAGCCCGGCGACATCAACCAGACCCCGACCGAATTCCCGATGTCGCGCGCCATGCGGTTGCAGTCGCTGTCGCGCGGCGACGAGGGCTTCCTTCTCGCGCTCGGCTATTCGACCCAGCGCGGCTATGCCCGCAGCCATCCCTTTGCCGGTGAAATTCGCATCGGCGAGGTCGATGTCGAAATGTTCATGCCCGAGCTCGGTTTCGCCGTGCCGGTCGGCCGCGTCCAGGTCACCGAATGCCAGATGGTCAACCAATTCAAGGGTTCGGCCAAGGCGCCGCCGCAGTTCACGCGCGGCTACGGCCTCGTCTTCGGGCAATCCGAGCGCAAGGCGATGGCGATGTCGCTGTGTGACCGCGCGCTGCGCGCCGAGGAACTGGGCGAGGACATCGTCGCGCCGCCGCAGGACCAGGAATTCGTGCTGTCGCATTGCGACAACGTCCAGGCCACCGGCTTCGTCGAACATCTGAAACTGCCGCACTATGTCGACTTCCAGGCCGAGCTCGGTCTGGTTCGCACCATGCGCGCCGAATACGAGCAGCGCGAGGCGGCTCTTGAAACAAGGGAGGCCGCCGAATGAACGCGCACACCCAGGCATCCAACTACAACTTCGCCTATCTCGACGAGCAGACTAAGCGCATGATCCGGCGCGCCATCTTGAAGGCGATCGCCGTGCCAGGCTACCAGGTGCCGTTCGCCAGTCGCGAAATGCCGATGCCTTATGGCTGGGGCACTGGCGGCGTGCAGGTGACGGCGTCGATCCTTGGCCCCGACGATGTGCTGAAGGTCATCGACCAGGGCGCCGACGACACCACCAACGCCGTCTCCATCCGCAAGTTCTTCGAGAAGGTCGCGGGCGTCGAGACGACGACCAGCACCGGCGATGCCACCATCATCCAGACCCGCCACCGCATTCCGGAAGCCCCGCTGAAGGAAGGCCAGGTGCTGGTCTACCAGGTGCCGATCCCGGAACCGCTGCGTTTCCTCGAACCGCGCGAGACCGAAACCCGCAAGATGCATGCGCTGGAAGAATACGGCCTCATGCATGTGAAGCTCTACGAGGACATCGCCAAGAATGGCCATATCGCCACCACTTATGCCTATCCGGTCAAGGTCGAGGGCCGCTATGTGATGGACCCGTCGCCGACGCCGAAATTCGACAATCCCAAGATGCATATGTCGGAAGCGTTGCAGCTGTTCGGCGCTGGTCGCGAGAAGCGCATCTACGCCGTGCCGCCTTACACCGAGGTGGTCAGCCTCGACTTCGAGGATCATCCCTTCGAGGTTCAGCGTTTCGACAAGCCCTGCGCGCTGTGCGGCGCCGAGCAGGTCTATCTCGACGAAGTCGTGCTCGACGATCGCGGCGGACGCATGTTCGTCTGCTCCGACACCGACCATTGCGAAAGCCGCCGGGCCGACGGCCATCGCGGCGAACTCTCCGGTGAGGCCCTGTCATGAACGTCGCTGTGAATATCGACCAGCCGAATGTCGAGGTCGGCGACCTGCCGCTGATGTCGGTCAGGTCGGTCAGCAAGCACTACGGCGCCCGCATCGGCTGCGCGGATGTCAATTTTGATATCTGGCCGGGTGAGGTTCTGGCCATCGTCGGCGAGTCCGGCTCCGGCAAGACGACACTGCTCAATTGCATCTCGACCCGCCTGCCGCCAAGCGCTGGCACAGTGTCCTACCGCATGCGCGATGGTGAGATGCGCGACCTCTATGGGCTGGGTGAAGCGGAGCGGCGCCTGCTTTTGCGCACCGACTGGGGCTTCGTGCATCAGAACCCGGCCGACGGACTGCGCATGACGGTTTCGGCCGGCGCCAATGTCGGCGAGCGGCTGATGGCGGTCGGCGACCGCCACTATGGCAATATCCGCGCCACCGCCACCGACTGGCTCGGCCGCGTCGAGATCGATGCCGACCGCATCGACGACCAGCCGCGCGCCTTCTCCGGCGGCATGCGCCAGCGACTGCAGATCGCGCGCAATCTGGTCACCGCGCCGCGCCTGGTCTTCATGGACGAGCCGACCGGCGGCCTCGACGTTTCGGTGCAGGCGCGCCTGCTCGACCTGTTGCGCGGCCTCGTCCACGATCTCGGTCTCGCCGTCATTATCGTCACGCACGACCTCGCCGTCGCCCGCCTTTTGTCGCATCGCATGATGGTGATGAAGGACGGCCGCGTCGTCGAACATGGTCTCACCGACCGTCTGCTCGACGATCCGCAGGCGCCCTACACGCAACTGCTCGTTTCTTCGATCCTGCAAGTCTGAGGCGCGATCATGGCTCCTGTGCTTACCGTTTCCGGTCTCGGCAAGACCTTCATCATGCATCTGCGCGGCGGCATCGAGCTGCCGGTGATCGCGGACGCGGCATTTGTGCTGGAAGGCGGCAAATGCGCCGTGCTCGGCGGCCCGTCCGGCGCCGGCAAGAGCTCGATCCTCAAAATGCTTTACGGCAACTACGCCGTGAACGAAGGCGGCATCGAGATCCTGCATCGCGGCCAAATCGTCGATCTGGCATCGGCCGCGCCGCGCACCGTGCTCGAAATTCGCCGCGAAACCATCGGCTATGTCAGCCAGTTCCTGCGTGTCGTGCCACGGGTCAGCGCGCTCGACATCGTCGCCGAACCGATGGTGGAACGCGGCACCGATCGCCGCAAGGCCGCCGACAGGGCAGGCGAATTGCTGAGCCGTCTCAATTTGCCGGAACGCCTGTGGGCTCTGCCGCCCGCAACCTTCTCCGGCGGCGAGCAGCAGCGCGTCAACATCGCACGCGGCTTCATCATCGGGCACCCGGTGCTGCTGCTCGATGAACCGACTGCATCGCTCGACGCGACCAACCGCGCCGTGGTCGTCGACATGATCGCGGAGAAGAAGCAGGCCGGAGTGGCCTTGCTTGGCATCTTCCACGACACCGACGTGCGCAATGCCGTGGCCGACGTCATCATCGACGTGACCGGTTTCGCGCCCGACAAAAAGGCCGCCTGACCATGACTCGCCTGTCGGAAACGCCGCTGATCGACCCGACCGCGCAGCTGGAGAACTGCACGCTCGGCCGCTACACCGAAGTGGCGGAGGGCTGCCGTCTAGTCGAGACCGAGATCGGCGACTACTCCTACATCATGCCGAACGGCCAGACCTGGTGCGTGACGATCGGCAAGTTCGCCAACATCGCCGCCTCTGTGCGCATCAACGCCACCCATCATCCGATGTCGCGCGCCACGCTGCATCACATCACCTACCGCGCCGGCGACTATTTCGAGGATGCCGCGCACGAGGACGACTTCTTTGCCGCCCGCCGCGCCCGCCGGGTGACGATCGGCCACGACACCTGGATCGGCCATGGCGCCACCATCCTGCCGGGCGTCACCATCGGCGATGGTGCGGTGGTCGGCTCCGGAGCCGTCGTCACCAGGGATGTCGCGCCTTACACGATCGTCGGCGGCGTGCCGGCTAAGCTTATCCGCGAGCGTTTTCCCGTCGACGTCGCTCGGCGCATGCAGGCTTTGGCCTGGTGGGACTGGGACCATGCCGCGCTGCGCGCCGCGCTCGACGATTTCCGTGATCTCAGCGCCGAGGCGTTCCTCGACCGGTATGAAGGCCGGTCCGGCCACCAGATATCCGTGAATGGTCATGGAGCTGACATGAACGGTACATCCGACCGTCATCGAGAAGCGGTAACCGGATAACGAATTTGGGCGCGCCTTCGGCCGCAGGCCGGAGGCTGAGCCACGGCAAGCAACATGCGTGCATCGACGACCACTCCAGGGCCGAGGCCCGAAGCAGGAGCGATTTCATGAACGCCATTTCCGTACGCAACCTGTCGAAAGCCTTCGGCAAGAAGCGCGCGCTCGACAATGTCTCCATCGACATCGCCAAGGGCGAGATGGTGGCGCTGATCGGCGCTTCCGGCTCCGGCAAGTCGACGCTGCTGCGTCACATCTGCGGGCTGGAGACCGGCCAGTCGGGCTCGAGCACTATCGAGATCTTCGGCGCGGGCCTGCAGGCCAACGGCCGCCTGTCGAACGGCGCGCGTGACCTTCGGCGCAACATCGGCGTCATCTTCCAGCAGTTCAATCTGGTCGGCCGGCTGTCGGTCCTGTCCAATGTGCTGGTCGGCAATCTCGGCCGCATTCCGGTCTGGCGCGGCACGCTCGGCCTGTTCTCTTCCGAGGAAAAGCGGCTGGCTCGCGAGGCGTTGGCCAAGGTCGGCATTCCGGAAGTCGCTTGGCAGCGCGCCTCGACATTGTCCGGCGGCCAGCAGCAGCGTGCGGCAATCGCCCGCACTCTGGTGCAGCGCGCGAACATCCTGCTCGCCGACGAGCCGATCGCTTCGCTCGACCCGTCCTCGGCCCGCCGTGTCATGGAAGTGCTGGCCGGCGTCAACCGCGAGAACGGCATCACCTGCGTGGTATCGCTGCATCAGGTTGAATATGCGCGCCGCTATTGCCCGCGCACCATTGCGCTGAAGGACGGCCGCGTCGTGTTCGATGGCCCATCCACCATGCTCACCCACAAGACGCTGGTCGAACTCTACGGCTCGAACTCCGAAGAGTTGATCCTGCCCGAAGCTGTTCCGGACTTCGTGCCCGACTACACCCAGCCGGAACCTGCAACCGCCAAGAGCCCGGACCTGGCGCCGGCCTTCGCCTGACAAGAACCCAACAGGAGACGTTGACATGAACATTGTGCTCAAGGCCATCGCCGCCACGGCGATCGCCTTCACTCTGACCTGTGCCGCCTATGCCGAGGAAGTCAATTTCGGCATCATCTCGACCGAGTCCCAGCAGAACCTCAAGCCGAAATGGGAACCCTTCCTCGCCGACATGAAGAAGGAAACCGGCCTCGACGTGAAGCCGTTCTTCGCGTCCGACTATGCCGGCGTCATCGAAGGCATGCGCTTCGGCAAGGTGCAGATGGCCTGGTACGGCAACAAGTCGGCCATGGAAGCCGTCGATCGCGCCGACGGCGAGATCTTCGCCCAGACCGTCTCCGTCGACGGCAATCCCGGCTACTGGTCGCTGATCCTGGCGCCGAAGGACAGCAAGCTGAACACGGTCGAAGACCTGTTGAAGTGCGACAAGACGCTGAACTTCGGCCTCGGCGACCCGAACTCGACCTCCGGCTTCCTGGTGCCGACCACCTTCGTGTTCGCCGCCAACAAGATCGACCCGAAGGCCTGCTTCAAGACGCTGACCAACGCCAACCATGAAACCAACGCCATGGCCGTTGCCAACGGCCAGCTCGACGCTGCCGCCAACAACACCGAGAACATGGCCCTCATCGAGAAGAACCAGCCGGAAGCCTTCAAGAAGATCAAGATCATCTGGAAGTCGCCGCTGATCCCGTCCGATCCGCTGGTCTGGCGCAAGGACCTGCCCAAGGAAGCCAAGGACAAGATCAAGAACTTCATCCTGACCTACGGCACCGACAAGTCGAAGGGCGACGTCGCCAAGGAGAAGGCGGTTCTGGCCGGCCTGCAGTGGGCGCCGTTCCACGCCTCGACCAACGACCAGCTCCTGCCGATCCGCGTGATGGAACTGACCAAGGCCAAGGCCAAGGTCGAAGCCGACGCCAATCTCTCCGAAGCCGACAAGAAGGCCAAGATCGCGAAGATCGAAGCCGAGAAGGCCGGCTACGAAGCCAAGATCAAGGCCAACGGCCAGAGCTGATCGGCCTCAGGGCCGTCGATAGCCTCAACCCCAACGCCGGCCGGCTCATCGGCCGGCGTGCCCAGCGAGTACCACGATGACGCAATCGACCCATATTGGCGAAGCCACCAAACCACGTCCCGAGGTCGGGCGTGACTGGACCCGCGACGCCTGGACCGCCGTCACCTGGATCAGCCTGGCCTTGCTCCTGATCTGGAGCTGGGCGCCGGCCGAGATGTCCCGTTGGACCTATCTTTTCACCGACGCCGGCAACATGGCGCAATACGCCTCAGGCTTCGCACGGCCGAATTTCGGCGAATGGCGCTACTATTTCCAGGAAATGCTGGTCACCATCCAGATCGCGCTGTGGGGCACCTTCCTCGCGGCGGTGCTGGCGGTTCCCTTCGGCATCCTGTCCGCTTCCAACATGGCGCCCTGGTACATCGTCCAGCCGGTTCGGCGCCTGATGGATATGTTCCGTTCGATCCACGAGCTCGTTTATGCGGTGCTGTTCGTGGTCGCCGTCGGCCTCGGCCCGTTCGCCGGCGTCATGGCGCTGTTCATCCACACCACCGGCATCCTCGCAAAGCTGTTTTCGGAAGCCGTCGAGGCGATCGATCCGCGTCCGGTCGAGGCCATCCGCGCCACCGGCGCCACGCGCCTGCAGGAAGTGGTCTTCGGCGTGGTGCCGCAGGTTCTGCCGCTGTGGCTGTCCTTTGCGCTCTATCGCTTCGAATCCAACGTGCGGGCAGCCACCGTGCTCGGCGTCATCGGCGCTGGCGGCATCGGCCAGGTGCTCTTTGAATCCATCCGCGGCTTCTACTATCCCGAAGCGGCCGCCATGCTCATCATCATGCTGGTCACGGTGTCGCTGATCGACGTCATCTCGCAGCAGCTGCGCAAGTTGTTCCTGTGATGCGCTACGCCGTCTATTTCACCCCTCCGCAGGACGATGCACTGACGCAAACCGCCGGCGACTGGCTGGGACGCGACGCGTTTTCAGGCGAAAAGCGCGAGACACCCTCATTCAACGGTTTGCCGGCTCACGAAATCGCCGGGCTCGTCGGCGACCCGTGCCGCTACGGTTTCCACGGCACCATCGTGGCGCCGTTTCAGCTGGCCGATGGAGTTGGCCTGGCTGAGCTCGAGCTCAGCTTCGAGCGTTTCTGCCGGCAGACGGCACCCTTCAGCATCGAGAGGCTTCGGGTCGGGCAATTGGGGTCGTTCCTGGCGCTGTTGCCGACGGCGCCGGAATACCAGCTCGCGGCCTTCGCCGCCGACGCTGTCCTGCATTTCGCGTCGGTCAGGGCGCCGCTGTCGGAAGCCGAGATCGAGCGGCGCAATCCATCGGGCCTCACCCCGCGCCAGGCCGCCTATCTCAGGCGCCATGGCTATCCCTATGTGATGGACGAATTCCGCTTCCACATGACGCTGACCGAGCGGCTGCCGGCCGAGACGCTGTCGCGCGTGTTGCCGGTTCTGGAAAGCCATTTCACGCCCTTCACCGCGCGCCCGTTCCCCGTGGAGGGCTTGGCACTGTTCGTGGAGCCGGAGCCCGGCGCGCCCTTCACCGTGCATTCCTACCGGCGGCTGCGGCCGCTCGAAACCAGAAAGTCCGCCTGAGATGTCCCAAGAGATCGTTTTGAAGAATGCGCGCATCGTCCTCGAAGACGAGATCGTCAACGGGGCGCTTGTGCTGCGCGGCGGCAAGATCGCGTCGATCGATACCGGTATCGTCTCGGCGGGCGAGGATTGCGAAGGCGACTATGTGATCCCAGGCCTGGTCGAACTCCATACCGATCATCTCGAATCCCATTATTCGCCGCGCCCCGGCGTGCGCTGGGACTCGATCGCCGCCCTCCAGGCGCATGACGCGCAGGTGGTGGCTTCCGGCATCACCACTGTCTTCGACTGCCTGCGTCTCGGTTCCGACGAGGATGGCGGTTTCCAGAAGGGCGAGATGCGTGTCATCGCCGACGCCATCGAGGTGGCAGTCGCCGAGGACAGGCTGCGCGCCAGCCATCTGATCCACCTGCGCTGCGAGGTTTCGGCGGCCGATGTGCTCGACCAGTTCGAGGATTTCGACACCGACAATTTCGTGCGGCTCGCCTCGTTGATGGACCATGCGCCGGGCCAGCGCCAGTTCCAGACGCTCGAGCAGTACGCGCTCTACTACAAGACCAAGCGCGGGCTGGACGACGCGGCCTTCGAGCGCTTCATGGCCAAGCGCGTCGCCGCCTCGCAGAAGTATTCCGCCGCGCATCGCAAGACGATTGCCGATGCCTGCGCCGGACGCGGCATCGCCATCGCCAGCCATGACGACGCTACTGTCGAACATGTCGAGGAATCGATTGCCTTCGGTGTAAAGCTGGCCGAATTCCCGACCAGCATGGAAGCGGCCAGGGCATCGCATGAGGCTGGCATTTCGGTGATGATGGGCGCGCCCAACATCGTGCGTGGCAAGTCGCATTCCGGCAATATTGCGGCGCGCGAATTGGCCGAGGCCGGCGTGCTCGACGTGCTCTCGTCCGACTATGTGCCGTTCAGCCTCATGCAGGCGCCGTTCATCCTGGCCGACGGCCCGCAGGGCAGGCCCCTCAACGAAACGGTCCGTCTCGTCACGGCGGCCCCGGCGCGCACGGTGGGCCTGACCGACCGTGGCCGCATCGCGCCCGGTCTGCGCGGCGATGTCGTGCGCGTGCGCCACAACAAGGGCGTGCCGGTGGTGCGCTCGGTCTGGCGCGAGGGCCGGCGCGTTGCCTGATCCCGTGTCGGGTTCCCGGGGTTCGCCCGGCAGGCTCATTATCGTCGTCGGCCCGAGCGGCTCCGGCAAGGACAGCGTTCTTGGCTATGCCCGCGAGCGCCTGACTGAGCGAAGCGACATCCTGTTCGTCCGCCGCATCGTTACGCGCCCGGCGACCGCCGACGCCGAGGACCATGACAGCCTGAACGAGACCGATTTCGCGGAAGCCGCGCGGGCAGGGCGCTTTGCTGTCAGCTGGCAGGCGAACGGGCTGAGCTATGCGTTGCCGCGTACCGTGCTCGACCATGTCGAACGCGGCGGCACCGCCGTCGCCAACGGCTCGCGTGGAGCGCTCGACGACATCCGCGCCGCCTTTGCCAATGTCATCGTGGCGGGCCTGACCGCCCGGCCGGAAATCATCGCGGCCCGGCTTGCGTCGCGTGGACGCGAGACCGCCGAGGACATTCAGCGCCGCGTCGAGCGCGGCCTGAAGCTCGGCGCCTACGGCCAGGACATCACCATCGACAACAGCGCCGAGCTTCACCTCGCCGGCGAGGCGCTGGTCTCGATCATCGTCAGCCGGTTGTCTCTGGCGTCCTGAAGGGGCGGCGGCCGGCTTCAACGATCCCGCAGGATCATTTCCGACGCTTTTTCGGCGATCATGACGACGGGCGAATTGGTGTTGCCCGACACGATGGTCGGCATGATCGAGGCATCGACGACGCGCAGGCTGGTCAGGCCGTGCACGCGCAGCCTGGCGTCGACCACCGCCATCGCGTCCGAGCCCATCTTGGCTGTGCCGACCGGGTGGAAGATCGTTGTGGCGATGTCGCCCACCTTGCGCACCAGGTCCTCATGGCCGGTGAATTGCGGACCGGGCAGCATTTCTTCCGGTTCGAAACGGGCAATGGCCTTTGTCCGCATCAGGCGCCGCGCATGCTCTATCGAAGCGACCGCCACGTGCCGGTCGCCCTCGGTCGAGAGATAGTTCGGGCGTATCTTCGCCATCTCCCTGGCGTCGGCGCTTTCCATGTGGACCGTGCCCCGGCTTTCGGGCCTCAGATTGCAGACAGAGACCGTCACGGCCGGGAAGCGGTGCAGCGGTTCGCCCAGCCGGTCGGTCGAGAGCGGCTGCACGTGATATTCGAGATCCGGCGTCGCCAGCCGCGCATCAGAGCGCGCGAAGATGCCAAGCTGGCTCGGCGCCATCGACAGCGGCCCGCTGCGCCACAGCGCGTATTCCGCGCCCATGGCCGCGCGGCGCAGGAGGTTGTGGTAGCGCTGGTTCAGCGTGTCGGCGTTCTTCACCTTGAACACGGTGCGGATCTGCAGATGGTCTTGCAGGTTCTCGCCGACGCCGGGCAGCGCGTGTCGAACCTCGATCCCCAGCCGCGACAAAAGCTCCGGCTGGCCGACGCCGGACAGTTCGAGGATTTTTGGCGAGTTGATGGCGCCGGCGGCAAGCAGGGTCTCGCCGGCTTTCGCGACATGCAGGCCGCCTTCATGGCGGAAGACGACGCCGGTCACCCGGCGGCCGTCGAACTCCAGCCTCTCGGTTTCGGCGCCGGTCAGTACGCGCAGATTAGGGCGATTGGCGATGCCGCTCAGGAACGCCTTGGAGGTATTCCAGCGCACACCCTTCTTCTGGTTGACCTCGAAATAGCCGGAGCCCTCATTGGTACCGGCGTTGAAATCCTCGGTGCGCGGAATGCCGAGTTCTTCCGCACCGTCGCGGAAGGCGTCGAGGATCGGCCATGACAGGCGCTGCTTTTCCACCCGCCACTCACCGCCGGCGCCGTGCATCGCGCCGGCGCCGCCATGATAGTCCTCCGACTTGCGGAAATAGGGCACCACATCGTCCCAACCCCAGCCGGCATTGCCTGCCTGGCGCCAGCCGTCATAGTCGGCCGCCTGGCCGCGCATGTAGATCATGCCGTTGATGGAAGAGCAGCCGCCCAGCACCTTGCCGCGCGGATAGTTGAGGCTGCGTCCGTTGAGGCCGGCGTCCGGCTCGGTCTTCATCAGCCAGTCGGTGCGCGGATTGCCCATGCAATAGAGATAGCCGATCGGGATATCGACCCAGTGGTAGCGGTCGCTGCCGCCGGCCTCGAGCAAAAGCACCTTGTTACGCGGGTCGGCCGACAGACGGTTGGCCAGCACGCAGCCGGCCGAACCGGCGCCGACGATCACATAGTCGAATTCGCCGAACGGAGCGGGGCTGGTCACGACTGCGCCTGCATCTGAGCGATCCGTTCCCACATCGGGCTCATCGCCTGGTTGATCTCGCCATAGAGTTGGTAGCGCGCGGCATAGGCTTGGGCAATCGCGCCATTAGGCGCATAGCGGCGCGCCGCCGACGTCATCGCCGTGGCACCGGCGGCAAAGTCAGGGAAGATGCCGACACCGGTTCCGGCCGCGATGGCCGCGCCCAGGGCGCCGGTTTCGCGGCTTCGTGCCACGGTCACGGGCACGCCCAGCACATCGGCGAAGATCTGTGCCCATACGGCGCTGCGCGAGCCGCCGCCGGAAAGCACTGCCTCATCGAAGCCTGCACCGGCGCGGGTGAGCGTCTCGATATGGCGTTTGTGCTCGAAGACGACGCCTTCGAACAGCGCTCGCAGCATATGCGCGCGCCCGTGCCAGCCGGCGATGCCGTAGAAGCCGGCACGGGCCCGCCCGTTTTTCTGCGAGCCGTAGAGGAACGGGTGGTAGATCGGCACATCGCCGGCCGGATCGACCGAGGCGACCAGTTCGCTGGCGTGTTCGAATGGGGATTTTCCGTGGCCGGCCTCGTGTTCGAGGAATTCGCGCGCGATCCATTCGAGATTGGCGGCCGAGGTGGCGCTGGATTCGATTGCCAGATAGCGCTTGGGATCGAAGGTCGACAGCATGAAGATCGACGGATCGCGGATCGGCTCATCAGTGATGACCTGGTTGATGCTCCAGGTGCCGGCAATGATCGATGCGGCACCGGTGCGCGTCACGCCCGAGCCGACGGCGCTGGCCACCACGTCGAACAGGCCGGCCACCACGGGCGTACCCGCCTTCAGACCGGTCAGTGCTGCGACCTCCGGCGTGATATGGCCGGCGATCTCGGCGGATTCCAGCGCCGGCGGCAAAAGGTCCATGCAGTCGTTGAGGCCATAGGCGGCCAGCAGCTCCTGCTCATAACGACGTGCCGGCATCGACAAGAGCCCGCAGCCGGACATGTCGGTGGTGTCGCTCGACCGCGCTCCGGTCAACCGGTTGACGACGAAATCCTTGCACAGGAACACGGTGCCGATCCGGTCGAACAGGTCCGGTTCGAAGCGCTTGATCCAGGCGAGCAGCGTCGGCGTTTGCGCCGCCCATGGCTGCTGCAGGCAGTAGGGATAGGTGCGGTCGCCGACATTTTCGCCGGCCCATTCGGCGACGATGCCGACGCCGCGTGTGTCGAGCGACTGGATGCCGATCAGCGGCGCGCCGTCGCGGTCCAGCGCGTAGAGCCCGTTGCCGTGTCCGGCGCAGCCGATCGCGGCGATATCGCCGGCGTCGATGCCTGCTTCATCGATGCAGCGGCGGATCACCGTGACGGCATTGGCCCAGAGTTCGTTGAGATCGCGCTCGACATGGCCGGGTTTCGGCATCGACGAGCGGCCGTCGAGCGCGGCCATCGCCAGCTCCCGCCCGGCCGTGTCGAAGATGATGGCCTTGATGACGGTATTGCCGGCATCGAGGCCCAGTATGTAATTACCCATCAATCTCCTCCCGAAGTGTGCCGAGGACACTAACGTCCGACGTTTTCCCTTACCGGCCGCTTCGCGCTGTGTTCCCTTCTCCCCTTGCGGGAGAAGGTGGATCGGCGCGCAGCGTCGAGACGGATGAGGGGTGTTGGAAGAAATGAGGCGTTTCAAGGGTGTCCCCTGTCTTAACCTCATTCGAAGTCCGGAAGGATCGCACTCCGTCCAGCACCCCTCATCCGACCTCGCTTACGGCGGCTGTGCCGCCGAGCTCGGCCACCTTCTCCCTCAAGGGGAGAAGGGATGGCATCAGTCATCTTACGCCTGGTTGTACAGGTCGAAGGCCTTGGCGCCATCAGCGCCGTCATGGATGATCGCCATCAGGCCGCGCACCACCGCGCTCGGATTGGCGTGCTGGTAGATGTTGCGGCCATAGACCATGCCGAGCGCGCCTTGGCGCATCAGCGCCGCCGATTTGTCGAACACCGCGCGCAGATCCTCCTTGCCGCCGCCGCGCACCAGCACCGGGCAGCGCGCCGCCTCGACCACGCGGTGGAAGTCTTCTGCATTCGTGGTCGGGTCGGCCTTGACGACGTCGGCGCCCATCTCGCGCGCCAGCCGGGTCAGCGTCACGATTTTCTCGACGTCGCCGTCGACCATGTAGCCGCCATGTTCCGAGACCGGCAGCATGGCCAGCGGTTCGATCATCAGCGGCATGCCGTATTTCTCGCAATCGGCGCGCACGCGGGAAATGTTCTGCACGCACTGTTTGAACAGGTCCGGCTCGTCGGGCAGCATGAACAGGTTCACCACCACGCAGGCGGCGTCCATCTCGATGGCGCCGATCAGCGGTTCGGCCTCGTTCTGCAGCAAAGCCCACATAGCCCGGTGGCGGATCTTGTTGTAGGGGTTGCCCATGTCGAGACGCATCACCAGCGCCGGCTTGTCCTTGCCGGGAACGTCCTGCAGCAGGTCGGCCTGGCCGTAATTCATCTGGATGGCGTCGGGGCCGGCCTTCACCAGTCTGTCGACCACGCCGGCCATGTCCTCCAGCCCGACCAGGAAGCTCGGCTCGTTGCACACGCCATGGTCGATGGCGACGTCCAGGCAGCGGCCATTGCCGAACAGCCGGTTCATGCGGGCTTTTTTGTTCACGCGCATATCGCGCTCCTTTTCTTGTCGGTCTTGGAAGGGTTGGAAAGGTCGACGCCGTGCTGGTGCTTGAGCAATGCCAGGAACGCCGCGCGTTCCCGCGAGGCTTGCCCGGCGTCCCAGTTCTTGCGGGTGGCGAGGAGATCGAGCACGGCATCGACAAGCTCGCTCGTCAGGTCGCCGGTAATCGCGATGGTGGTGCGGCGCAGGAAGATGTCGGCCAATGTCTCGACCTGTTCGCGCTCCACGATCAGCCGGATTTCGCCTTCGCTGTAGTCGCAGCCCGGCAGCATTGCATCGGAGGCTACGGACAAGCCGGCTGCAACATCGCGCGCGGAAGTGCCGTAGCGCTCCAGAAGCACCTGCGCGCGCGCCTCGCTGATCTTGTGTTCGGCTGCCAGCTCCGCGCACCACACAACTGTATCAGGCGGAAAGTTCCGCCCGCCACCGATCGCCATGTCTTCGGTGCCGACTTTGCGGGAAAGCCCAAGCCGTTCCAGCGACATGTCGGCGGCCAGCGCGCCGAACGAGCGGAAGGTCGTCCATTTGCCGCCGATCATGCACAGCGTCGCCGGCAGGTGCCCGCTGGCCTCGACGAATTCGCAGAAATGGTCGCGTGGAATGCGTCCGGTGAAACTGTCGTCGCTGGCCGGCAGCGGCCGCACGCCGGCGAAGCGGAAGACGATCTCTTCAGGGGCGATCTCGATCGACGGGAAGACGAAGGCGAGCGACTGCAGGATGTATTGCAGCTCGTCGTCCTCGCAGCGCACCTGGTCCGGATCGTCGACGCGGATATCCGTCGAGCCGATCAGCACCTTGCCGAGATAGGGGAACAGGATGCAGATACGGCCATCCTCGTTCTCGTAATAGATCATCTGGCCGGCGAGCGCGTCGTAAAGCTCCCGGTTGTCGACGATGATGTGCGAACCCTTGGTGCCGCCCATCATGCGTGGTGCCGCGGCGCCGATCGCCGCATTCGTCAGGTCGATCCAGCCGCCGGTGGCGTTGATGACGAGGCGAGGGCGCACCGGCAGCGTCTCGCCCGAGATCGTGTCGGTCAGGATGAGGCCGTCCGCGTTGGAACCGACCTGTACGTAGTTGAGCGCCTGCGCCGAAGGCGACGCCGCCATCGCATCGTTCAGCATTTCAAGCCCGAGCCGCTCCGGCCGGCTCACCCAGGCGTCGTAATAGGTGGCCGAGCTGCGCGTTGCCGGGTTGATCGCCGGCCATGTCTTCAGCGTTTCTCTGGCACCGCGAAAACGATGCACGGGCATCAGCCGGCGCGAGGCGGTGAAGACGTCATAGAGCGTCAGCCCCGCCTTGATCACCACCGCGCCGCGCCGGCTGGGCCGCCGGGTGAGGCCGAGGAAGCGCACCGCGCCATTGGCGATGCCGGAGAAAATATCGAAGATCGGCACGGTCGTCGGCAGCGGCGCGACATAATGTGGGGCGTTGCGCAACAGCCGGTCGCGCTCCAGAAGCGATTCCTTCACCAGCTTGAATTCGCCGTTCTCCAGATAGCGCAGGCCGCCGTGCACCATGCGCGACAGTGCTGCGCTCGCCCCGCCGCAATAGTCGCCTTTCTCGGCCAGCAACACGTCGACGCCCTGCAAGGCGAGCTCGCGGAAGACCGAGATGCCGTTGATGCCGCCGCCGATGATGAGCACGGCAATGTCCGGCCGCTCTCGCAGCGCGGCGAGTGTTTCGTTGCGCGTCATTTTGGAAATGCCTCGGGGTTACTCAGGCATCCATCTGGGTGAGATGCATGGCTATCGCTTTGTCTATGACGGCGAGTTCGTCGGAACCCAGCCTGATCTCGCCGGCGCGCGCATTGTCGATCGCCTGCTCGGGATTGCGGGCGCCGCACAGCGCGAAGGTGATGCCCGGCTGCGCCAGCGTCCAGGCGATGACGATCTGCGCCATGGATGCCTTGTGCTGTTCGCTGATCGGCTGGATCGCTTTTTTCAGCGCCGCCACCTTCTGTCGGTTGGATGCCGAGAAGCGCGGATTGTCCTTGCGCTGATCGTCGCCGGAGAAGGCCCGGCCGGGGTCGATGGTGCCGGTCAGCAAACCGAGCGCCAGCGAGGAATAGCTGAGCGTCGCCACATCGTGCTTCCGCGCGATCGGCAAAAGCGTGCCTTCGATCTCGCGATCGATCATCGAATAGCGTTCCTGGATGGCGTCGAGCTGGCCGGCTGCCACATACTGCTCGAGGTCGTCCGCGCTGATATTGCTGGCGCCGATCGCGCGGATTTTTCCCGCCGTCTTCAGTTTCTCCAGCGCGGCCATCGTTTCGGCGATCGGCGTCGTCGGGTCCTGCCAGTGGGTGATGTAGAGGTCGATATGGTCGGTGCCGAGCCGCCTCAGGCTCTGCTCCAGCTCATAGGTGATGCCGTCGGCGCCGAGATAGCGGTGCACCGGTTTGTCGTCCTGGTCGAAGAAATGGTTGCCTTTGCCGGAATGCCAGTTCAGCCCGCATTTGGTGGCGATCACCACCTTATCGCGCTTGCCCTTGATCGCCTTGCCGACGATCTCCTCGCTGCGGCCAAGCCCGTAGGCGGGCGCGGTGTCGATCAGGCTGACGCCGGCGTCGATAGAGGCTTCGATGGCGCGGATCGAGGCCTGCTCGTCGGTGCCGCCCCACATCCAGCCGCCGATTGCCCAGGTGCCGAGACCGACACCGGACGCCTGGATGCCGGATGCGCCGATGGGGCGTTGGATCTGTCTGGAACTCATGCTGCTTCTCTTTCGGCAAGGTCGAGGATACCGAGGCCGGTGGCCTCGTCGGTGACGATGATGTCGAGATGGTTGCCGCGCATCGCCGACAGGATCGGCGCGATCTTGCTCGGCCCGCTGGCAATGCCGATCGAGCGCGGAATGGTGGCGAACTCGTCCAGCGTCAGCGAGACCAGCGAGCGGTTCAGCGTGTAGTCGCTGAGCTTGCCATCCCGGTCGATCAGATGCGCCAGCAATTCGCCCGATGCACCGGAACGCTCGATCGCCTGGCGGTCGGCGCTGGAAGAGGGGTGCAGGTCGTAATAGGAAGAATCGTCGGTCAGGATCGAACCGATGCCGACCACAGCGACCGTGGCTTCGCGCGCCCGGCGGAACACATCGGCCACCGCGCGCACCCCCATCAGCATCTCGCGCTGTTCCGGCGTGTCGGCAAACAGCGGCGCGTGGATCTGGTAGGCGCGGCCGCCCAGCCTGTCGGCCATCAGCGAGGCGACGTGATTGACGTCGGTATAGTGCTTGCCCTGCACCAGCCCGGTGGCGGGGATGACCTCGACGTCATAGCGGCGGCCTGGCTTCAACCCCGCGACCAGCGCGCTGACACCCTTGCCGCCGGTGATCGAGATGGTGTCGCCGTCCTTGATGGTTTCGAGCAAAAGATTGGCTGCCGCTTCGCCGACGCGCTGCAAGGCCGTCTGCGGGTTTTCCGAGACCGTCGGCACCACCACCGCGCGCTCGATGCCGCCGAGCGCGACAAGCCGCGCCTCGAGGTCGACCAGATGATCGATCGGCGACTTGATCTTGATCTCGACCAGGCCGAGCTGATGGCCGCGCTTGATCAGCCGGTTGACGGTGGCATGCGAGATGCCGAGCTCCTTGGCGATCTCGGCCTGCGTCTTGCCTTCCACATAGTGGAGGACGAGCGCCTGGTGCATCTGGCGCACGGTCGAGATGTCGTCGCGAGTGTTGGGGGGTGCCATCGTGCCGCGCCTCGATCTCAGGATTTCTGGCGATGCAGGAAGTGGTCGGCCGACACGGCGGCCAGGAGGATGCAGCCCTTGATCATGTCCTGCCAGTAGACCGAGATGTCGAGTAGGATCAGCGAACTGGTCACCACCGAGAGCAGCGCGATGCCGAGGATGGCGCCGAAGATCGTGCCCGAGCCGCCCTTCAGCGAGGCGCCGCCGATGACCGCCGCGGCGATGATGTTGAGCTCCATGCCGGCGCCGAAGGTCGGCGTGGCGGCGCCGAAGCGGGCCATGTAGATGACGCCGGCGACGCCCGACAGCGTCGCGCACAGCACCGTCACCCAGAATTTCACCTGGTTGGTCTTGATGCCGGAGAACTGCGCTGCCTTCTCATTCGAACCGGTATAGAACACCTTGCGGAACGCGGTGGCGCGCCTGAGCAGGAAATCGAAGATCGCCACCACCACCACGAAGATGATGATGACATAAGGCACGCCCTGGAAGCTGCCCTGGCCGATCGCCTTGAATTCCGGCGGCAGCGTGAACAAAGACAGCGGCGTGCCCTTGGTGATGACCAGGCACAGCCCGCGCACGATCACCATCGCCGCCAGCGAGGTGATGAAATGGTTCAGTCCCACCACCGTCACGAAGAAACCCATCACCGCGCCGATCAGTGCGCTCACTGCGATGCCGATCAGGCTGGCGGTCCATGGGTCCAGCCCCATCAGGAACAGCGCGCCTGAAACCACCATCGAGAAGCAGACCACCGAGCCGACCGACAGGTCGATGCCGCCGACGATCAAAAGGATCGTCATGCCGACCACGACGATGCCTTCGATCGAGAAGCTCATCAGCATGGCGCGGAAATTGCCCCAGGTCAGGAAGTGCGGCGAAGCGAAGCTCATGGCGATGCACAGCGCCAGGATGATCACGATCAGGCCGGCCTCGCGCATCGAGGCGAGCCGGGCGAAGCTGGAACGGCCGGCGCCCGTGGCCCTGATCTCGGCATGCATGACGGTTTCTCCACTCTCAAGCGACATTGTGGGCCTGTCCTTGGCTCGTTTGCGCCGGCTTAACGCCCGACGCGAGCATGATGATGGTTTCCTCGTCGAGTTCGCCCGCGCCGAGTTCGCCGGCGATGGCGCCTTCGCGCACGACCAGCACGCGGTCGCACAGGCCGATCAGTTCGGGCAGTTCCGAGGAAATGACGACGATGCCGACGCCCTGGTTGGCGAGGTCGCGCAACAGGCGATGGATCTCGACCTTGGCGCCGACATCGATGCCGCGCGTCGGCTCGTCCATGATGATGACCTTGGGCGAAACCGAAAGCTGCTTGGCGATCGCCACCTTCTGCTGGTTGCCGCCGGAAAGCGTCGATACGGCAACGTCGATGCCGGCCATGCGCACGCCGAGCCGCTTGGCGAGGTGTGTTGCCTGATTGGCTTCCGCGCGGCGGTCGAGCAGGCCAAGGCGCCCGGTGAGCTTGCCGAGGTCGAGCGCCGAGACATTGGCGGCGATCGACAGATCGAGGAACACGCCCGAGCCCTTGCGGTCCTCCGAGAGATAGACGAGGCCGGCACGCACGGCGTCGGCATAAGAGCGGATGGCAAGCGGCTTGCCGTCCAGCGCGACACTGCCGGCGCTGGCCTGCCTTAGTCCGCAGATCGTCTGCGCGATCTCGCTGCGTCCGGCACCGATCAAGCCGCCAATGCCGAGGATTTCGCCGGCTTTCAGGTCGAGATCGACATCGACGAAACGGCTGCCGTCCGACAGGCCGCTAACAGAGAGCAGGGACCGTCCCGGTACCGCGTCGGCGGGGAGCTTGTCGGGATAAAGCTGGGTGATCTCGCGGCCGACCATCTTGCGCACGACATCGTCGGGCGAGGTCGCCGCGATGGCCTCGGTCGCGACATAGCGCCCGTCGCGAAAGACGGTGACGCGGTCGCACAGCGAAAAGATTTCGGCCATGCGATGGCTGATATAGATGACCGAGATGCCGCGCGCTTTCAGGCCGCGCACGATGGAGAACAGGCGCTGCGCTTCCGTCTCGGTCAGCGCCGCGGTCGGCTCGTCGAGGATCAGCACCTTGCAGTCGAGCGTCAGCGCCTTGGCGATCTCGACCAGCTGCTGGCTGGAAATGGAAAGGTCGGCGACTTTGCTGCGCACCGGAATGGGCGCAAGCTGGTTCATCGCCTTCTCGGCCTGCGCATAGACTTCCGCGTAATTCATCAGCGGCGCGCGCCGGGTATTGATCGCAGCCATGCAGATGTTTTCGGCAACCGTCGCGTCCTGGCAGAGCGCGATTTCCTGATGCACCAGTGCGATGCCGAGCTTCTGTGCCGCCGCCGGCGAGGCGATGGTCACGGGCTTGCCGTCGATCAGGATTTCGCCTTCGTCGGCCTGCAGCACGCCGCCGATCATGTTCATCAGCGTCGATTTGCCGGCGCCGTTCTCGCCGCACAGCGCGTGCACCTCGCCGCGGCGCAGTTCGAAGGCGACGCCGCTCAGCGCCTGGACCGGCCCGAACGCCTTGGAAAGGTTGCGGATCTGAAGGACGGGCGCGTCGGTCACGCCATGCTCCTGCGAAAGGTTCTGAAAAAGTGCTGGAAGGGAAAGCCCCTTCCAGCGAGAGCGATTGTGGGCCGAAGCTTACTCTTCGATGCCCTTGGTGCCACGCCGCTTGAGATACTTGTCCCAATAGAAATCGTCGGCGTTGTCCTTGGTCACGATCGAGAAGCCGTTGTCGACGAACGGCACCTTCATCGCATTGGAACCGGCGCGCTTGGCGTCGTTCATCGGGTCGATCAGCTCGGGATGCTTGGCCAGCCACAGAAGCATGAAGCCCATATAGCCCTGCATGCCCTGGTTGGGGTTGACCGAACCATAGATCTCGCCGGCCTTGATCATGTCGAGGATCTTGGCGTTGACGTCGGCCAGCATCACCTTGATCTTGCCGCCGCCTTCCTTGGCCGCCTGCGCGGCGCCGATCGCCGAGTTGGCTTCCGGCATGAACACGGCGCCGAGGTCGGGATGCGCCTGGGCAAGGCTCAGCACCGCCTGATAAGCCTTGGTCGGGTCCTGGTTGGACGCGGCGCGGCCGACTAGCTTCATATCCGGCCACTTGGTTTCCATGCGCTTGACGAAGGCCGAGACACGCTTGTCGTGATTGTCCTGGCCGGGGTTTTCGAGAACGGCGTATTCGCCCTTGCCGCCCATCGCGCCGGCAACGGCGTCGGCGGCGTAGGTGCCTTCCGCGAGATTGTCCGAGGTGATGAAGGAGACGCGTTTGGAATTGGGCGAGTCGGCCGCGAAGGTCACCACGGCGGTGCCCTGGTCGACGGCGCGGTTGATCGGCTCGATGAACGGATCGGAGTTCATCGGGTGCACCAGGATGCCGGCCGGCTTCTGGGCCAGCGCCTGGTCGAAGCTGGCGATCTGCTTGTTCACGTCATATTCCGGCGTGCCGGTATAGGCGGTCTCGCAGCCGAGCTGCTGGCCGGCCTGCTTGAACATCTCATAGACCGGGAACCAGTATTCGACGCCCGAGACCATGACGTTCATCACGTATTTTTCGCCGGGCTGGCATTTGAACGGATTGGCGGTTTCGGCGAGTGCCGGGGCCGGGCTCATAAAGGTCGATGCCGCCGCCGCCATGGCGAGCGTGCTTAAGAATTTGCGCAAGTTTCCTCCCTTGGCCGAAGCCATTCTTCAATAACCGTCGCGGCGCTTGGCACGCCGCTTCATGGATTGATTTGCAGCCGGACTTCCTCCCGAAGCCGGCAGCTGGATCATTGCAGCGCACGATGATACTGTCAATAAAATTCATATACTGAAATATATTTCACATCAATGGACGTTTGGGTTGAAAAACCGCACCATCTTAATTCGTCATTCCCGACCTCGTGAGGGAGCGCAGCGACCGGAGAGTGTCGGGAATCCATGCCGGACCGCCGATAGTGGCATGCCGGTCCAAAATTGCGCGTATGATCTTGAGCACAGAACATTTCGTGCTGCTTTTCTGACCGCTACCCGCTTTGAATCCGGATCGGCTCCACGTTATGAACGTTCCGGCATGGATTCCCGACACTCTCCGGTCGCTACGCTCCCTCACGAGGTCGGGAATGACGAACCGAGAGACCGAGCCGCTGGTCCAAAGGCTATGGTTGATCGGCAGCGCCGGAAGGCGGTTCGAGGAGAGGCAATGAGCGTCGGCATCAAGGACTTCGGTTTGACCTGCGGCACGCTGCCTTCCGGCACGTTGAATGCCGTCACCGACGTTCCGGGCGTGCGCGTCGGCCATGTCACGCTGCGCGACGGCGACATCAACACCGGCGTCACCGCCATCCTGCCGCATGGTGGCAATCTTTTCCGCAGGAAGGCGAGGGCCGCCTCCGAAGTCATCAACGGTTTCGGCAAGACGGTCGGCCTCGTGCAACTCGATGAACTCGGCACCATCGAGACGCCATTGCTGTTGACCAACACGCTGTCGGTCGGCACCTGCGCCACCGCGCTGATCCGCGAAGCCATTCGCCAGAACCCGGACATCGGCCGCCGCACGGGCACCGTCAATCCGCTCGTCGCCGAATGCAATGACGGCCCGCTCAACGACATCCAGGCGCTTGTCGTGAGCGAGGCGCATGCACTGGCCGCCATCGAGGCCGCCAGCGAAGGCCCGGTCGAGCAGGGCAGCGTCGGCGCCGGCACCGGGATGACCTGCTTCGGCTTCAAGGGCGGCATCGGCACGGCGTCGCGTCGCATCAGGCTCGACAGCCGCGATTATCATCTGGGTAGCCTCGTGCTTTCCAATTTCGGCCGCGCCGGCGATCTCGTCCTGCCCGATGGCCGCCGCCCCGATCCGCGCCGACCGACTGAGGCCGAGAGCGGTTCGGTGGTCATTGTGCTGGCGACCGACATTCCGCTCGAACACCGCCAGTTGAAACGCGTCGCCCGCCGCGCCGGTGCCGGCATCGCCAGGCTGGGTGCTTTCTGGGGCCATGGCAGCGGCGACATCGCCATTGCCTTCTCGACCGCGGATCCCGTCGATCACGACGAGAAGCGCGGTGTCGTGCCTCTTCAGGCTTTGAGTGAAACGCGTATCGATGCTCTGTTCCAGGCCGCCGCCGAGGCGACCCAGGAAGCAGTGCTGAACTCCATGCTCGCCTCGCCTGCCTTCGAGGGCAGGGGCGGCGCGCGCCGGCCGTCCCTGGCGGATTGGTTGCGGGCTAGCGCCTGACTTCCCTTCTCCCCCTGTGGGAGAAGGTGGCTCGGCGCGCAGCGCCGAGACGGATGAGGGGTGTTGGACGGAGCGCTACCCTGACAGATTTGGGACCGTGGTGAAGCCGGCACTTGTTCCCGCGCGGCCTCATTTCTTCCAACACCCCTCATCCGACCTCGCCTGCGGCGGCTGCGCCGCCGGCTCGGCCACCTTCTCCCACAAGGGGAGAAGGAAATGCACATCCCCGTCCCTCCACAAACCCTCCCTCAACACCGAAGTCTGTGGACATTAGTCTTGACAGAAATACATATGTTCAATACCCGTCAGGCATTCGAATAGCCTGATGTGGGAGGAGTGACCGGTATGGCTTCCAATATTGCGTTGACGGGCCTGGCCCGCGATCTTGAGGAACGCGGCAAGTCCGGAAAGCCGATCCGCATCGGCCTCATCGGCTCGGGCGAGATGGGTACCGATATCGTCACCCGCGTGGCGCATATGTCCGGCATCGAGATCGGCGCGATCTCGGAACTGAACATCCCCAATGCCCACAAGGCCGTCGACATCGCCTTCCAGGAAGGCGGCCATTCCAGGGAAGCATCGAACGCCTCGGCCATGACGGCCGCCATGGAAGCCGGCAAGGTCGCCGTCACCAACGATGCCGACCTGATCATCAACAACGACCTGATCGACGTGGTCATCGACGCCACCGGCGTGCCGGCCGTCGGCGCCGAGATCGGCCTGCGCGCCATGGAGCATGGCAAGCATCTCGTCATGATGAATGTCGAGGCCGACGTCACCATCGGCGCCTATCTCAAGAGCGAAGCCGACCGCCTCGGCGTCACCTATTCGCTCGGCGCGGGCGACGAGCCGTCCTCCTGCATGGAGCTGATCGAATTCGTCTCGGCCATGGGCCATCCCATCGTTGCCGCCGGCAAGGGCAAGAACAACCCGCTCAACATCGACGCCACCCCTCCCGCCTATGAGGAAGAGGCCGCGCGCCGCCACATGAACGTGCGCATGCTGGTCGAGTTCGTCGACGGCTCCAAGACCATGGTCGAGATGGCGGCGATCGCCAACGCCACCGGTCTGGTGCCCGACAAGGCCGGCATGCATGGCCCGGCCGCCACATTGGGCGAACTGAACAAGGTGCTGGTGCCGCAAAAGGACGGCGGCGTGCTCTCCAGGGTCGGCGTCGTCGATTATTCGATCGGCAAGGGCGTTGCGCCCGGCGTCTTCGTCGTCGCCGACATGTCGCATCCGCGCGTTTCCGAGCGCATGGAAGACCTGAAGATGGGCAAGGGCCCGTATTTCACCTTCCACCGGCCTTATCATTTGACCTCGCTGGAAGTGCCGCTTACTTGCGCCCGCGTCGTGCTCTACGGCAAGGCCGACATGGTGCCGCTGGCCAAGCCTGTCGCAGAAGTCTGCGCCGTCGCCAAGAAGGACATGCAGCCGGGCGACAAGCTCGATGCCATCGGCGAATATTGCTACCGCGCCTGGATCATGGCGGCCCCCGAGGCGCGCGCCGCCAAGGCCATCCCCTGCGGCCTGCTGCAGGGCGGTTCGGTGACGGCGCCCATCAAGAAGGGCGAGCTCATTACCTATGTCAACGCCGCTCCGGCGCCTGGCTCCAAGATCGCCGAGCTGCGCGCCCGGCAGGACAAGCTCGTCTACGGCAACTAAGGCAATCGAGGAAGCATCATCATGGCCACCGCCAGGAAAGCCGCCAACAGCGACGCGGCGCAACCCAACCTGCCTTTCGCCTTCCGCCAGTATACGGCTGAGCAGCTGCGCGAAGTGCTGCACAAGATGTATCTCATCCGCCGCTTCGAGGAAGGTGCCGAAGACGCCTACATGCGCGGTCTGATCCACGGCACCATGCACCTGTCCATCGGCCAGGAAGCAAGCGCCATGGGCATCTGCATGCCGCTCACCGATCAGGACCAGATCACCTCCACCCATCGCGGCCACGGCCATTGCATCGCCAAGGGCGCCGATGTGAAGCGCATGTTCGCCGAGTTCTTCGGCAAGACCACCGGCTACTGCAAGGGCCGTGGCGGCTCCATGCACATCGCCGACGTCACCAAGGGCAATCTCGGCGCCAACGGCATCGTCGCCGGCGGTATCCCGATCGCGGTCGGTGCCGCCCTTGCAGCCAAGAAGCTCAAGACCGGCAAGGTCGCGATTTCGTTCTTCGGCGACGGCGCCAACAATGAAGGCGCCTTCCACGAGGCGCTCAACATGGCCGCCGTCTGGAAACTGCCGGTCATCTTCGTGTGCGAAAACAACGGCTACGGCATGTCGACCTCGACCGAGCGTTCGACGGCGGTCAAGAACATCGCCGACCGCGCCAGCGCCTATGCGATGCCGGGCGTCATCGTCGACGGCAACAACTTCTCCGAGGTGGCGCAGGCTGCGAATGAGGCCGTCGAGCGCGCTCGCGCCGGCGAAGGCCCGACGCTGATCGAGTCCAAGACCTATCGCTACCGCGGCCACTCCAAGAGCGACCGCAACCGCTACCGCACCAAGGAAGAGATCGAGGACTGGATGGCCAACCGCGACCCGATCGCGCTGTTCGAGGCCGAGCTGAAGGAATTCGGCATCATCGACGACGCCGGCATCGAAGCGGTGCGCGAAGCAGTGAAAAAAGAGATCGCCGACGGCATCGAATTCGCCAAGGCGAGCCCGAGCCCCGAAATCCGCGACCTTGAGAATTACGTCTATACGGAGGTTGCGTGATGGACGTCGCAGTGCGTGAACTGAGCTATGCCCAGGCCATCCAGGAAGCCATGGCGATCGCCATGGAGCAGGATGAGCGCGTCTTCCTGATGGGCGAGGATATCGGCGTCTATGGCGGCGCCTTCCAGGTCACCGGCGATCTGGTCGAGCGTTTCGGTACCGACCGTGTCATGGACACGCCGATTTCCGAACTGGGCGGCGCCGGCGTCGCCGTGGGTGCGGCGTTGACCGGCCTGCGTCCCATTTTCGAGTTCCAGTTTTCCGATTTCGCCACGCTCGCCATGGAGCAGATCGTCAACCAGGCCGCCAAGATGCGCTTCATGCTGGGCGGCGAGGTTTCGGTTCCGGTGGTGATGCGTTTCCCGGCCGGTTCCGGCACGGGTGCCGCCGCGCAGCACAGCCAGAGCCTGGAAGCCTGGCTCGGCCACGTGCCCGGCCTGAAGGTGATCCAGCCGGCGACGCCGCATGACGTCAAGGGCATGCTGCTTGCCGCTGTCGCCGATCCAGACCCGGTCATGATCTTCGAGCACAAGCTGCTCTACAAGATGAAGGGCCCGGTTCCGGAAGGCCACTATACCGTGCCGATCGGCAAGGCCGACGTGCGCCGCAAGGGCCGCGACCTCACCATCGTCGCCACCTCGATCATGGTGCACAAGGCGCTGGAGGCGGCAGCCGCGCTGGAAGCCGAAGGCATCGACATCGAGGTCATCGACCTGCGCACCGTGCGGCCGATGGACAAGCAGACCATCATCGACAGCGTCAAGAAGACCTCGCGGCTTCTGTGCGTCTACGAGGCGGTGAAGACGCTGGGCATCGGCGCTGAAATCAGTGCCGCCGTCGCCGAAAGCGACGCGTTCGATTATCTGGATGCACCGATCGTGCGCCTTGGCGGCGCCGAAGTGCCGATCCCCTACAATCCCGAGCTGGAAAAGGCGACGGTGCCGCAGGTGCCGGACATCATCGCGGCGGCGCGCGATCTCGCCAAGGGAAAGCGCTGACGATGCCGGTCGAAGTCATCCTTCCCAAGGTCGACATGGACATGGCGACCGGGCAGATCTCGCGCTGGTTCGTCGCGGAAGGCGCCACCGTCAAACAGGGCGACGTCCTGTTCGAGATCGAGACCGACAAGGCGGCGATGGAGATCGACGCGCCGGCTTCCGGCACGCTGCGCAACATCACCGGCAAGGAAGGCGTCGACATTCCGGTCGGCGCGCCGGTGGCCTGGATTTATGCCGAGGGCGAGGACGCCGGCGCTGTTGCCGCCGCCGCGCCTGCGGCCGTTGCGGCCGAGCCGCAGCCTGTCGCCAACGGCAAGGCCGAAACACCGATGTCCTCCTCCCAGGACAAGGCCGCGCAGACCGCGCTCGCCGTGCAGGAAACGCCTGCGCCGGCCGGCGCGGTCCGCGCCACGCCATTGGCGCGCCGCTTGGCGCGGGAGGCGGGGCTTGACCTGTCCGCCGTCACCGGTTCCGGTCCGCATGGTCGTGTGGTGAAGGCGGATGTCGAGGCGGCGATTGCCGGCGGTGGCGTCGCCAAGGCCGCATCAGCACCTGCTCCGGCCGCAGCACCTGCCGCTGGCAGCGCACCGGCTGTCAAGCCGATGTCGGACGAGGCGGTGCTGAAACTGTTCGAGCAGGGCTCCTACGAGCTCGTCCCGCACGACAATATGAGGAAGACCATCGCCCGGCGTCTGGTCGAGGCGAAGTCGACCATCCCGCATTTCTACCTCACACTCGATTGCGAACTCGACGCGCTCTTGAAGCTGCGCTCCGAGCTCAATGCCGCCGCCCCGATCAAGAAGACCGACAAGGGCGACGTGCCCGCCTACAAGCTCTCGGTCAACGACATGATCATCAAGGCGATGGCGCAGGCGCTGGTTGCGGTGCCCGATGCCAACGCGTCATGGACCGAGACCGCCATGGTCAAGCACAAGCATGCCGATGTCGGCGTGGCGGTGTCGATCCCCGGCGGGCTGATCACGCCGATCGTCAGGAAGGCCGACCAGAAGACGCTGTCGGTCATCTCCAACGAGATGAAGGACCTCGCAAAACGGGCGCGCGACCGCAAGCTGAAGCCGGAAGAGTATCAGGGTGGCACCACGGCCGTTTCGAACCTCGGCATGTTCGGCATCAAGGATTTCGCCGCCGTCATCAACCCGCCGCATGCGACGATCCTGGCGGTGGGTGCCGGCGAGGAGCGGGCGGTGGTCAAGGGCGGCGAGATCAAGATCGCGACCGTGATGTCCGTGACGCTGTCGACCGACCACCGTGCCGTCGACGGTGCGCTGGGTGCCGAACTGCTCGGTGCCTTCAAGCGCATCATCGAAAACCCGATGACGTTGCTGGTTTAGGATTGGCGCGACTCTCCCTTCTCCCCTTGTGGGAGAAGGTGGCTCGGCGCGCAGCGCCGAGACGGATGAGGGGTGTTGGAAGAAACGAGGCGGTGCAAAATTCGCCTCGATACCATCCTAAATTCGGAGAGGTTGCACTCCATCCAGCACCCCTCATCCGACCTCACCTTCGGTTCGGCCACCGTCTCCCGCAAGGGGAGAAGGCAAGAGCGCTTATTCCTTCGCCTAACCCTAAAGCTTGAAACCCAGCCCGTTCAGCGTCTGCGCGATTTCAGTCCAGTTCGCGCAAGCGGCATGCGCGCCTTGCGCCTTCAGCTTCTCGCCATGGCCGGCAAAGGTGTGTCCGCCGCCGGTGTAGCCGATCGCGATCATGCCGGCAGCCACCGCGCCCTGCACGCCGAAGGGCGAATCCTCGATCACCACGCAGTTGGCCGGGGCCACGCCCATCTTCTCGGCGGCGTGGAGAAAAATGTCCGGCGCCGGCTTGCCGCGCTTGACCATGGAGGAGGAAAAGATCGCGTCGCCGAAATGCGGCGCCAGGCTGGTCACGTCGAGGCTGTGATGAATGCGTTCCAGCGACGAGGACGACGCCACGCAGCGCCCCGTCTTCAGTGTGCCGAGGAACGGCGCGATGCCGTCGGTCGGGTTGAGCTTTTCGCTGAACAGGTCGCGGGTCACCGTCCACAGGTCGATTTCCTGCTCCGGCTTAAGGTGATGGCCGGTCAGTTCCTTGATGCGGATGATGATGTCGGCCTGCTTCATGCCGACGCATTGGGCGATGATGCCGGGGCCGACGCCGCTCATGCCATGCTTTTCGTAGACGCGCTCATAGGCTTCCGCGGCCAGCGGCTCGCTGTCCACCAGAACGCCGTCGCAATCGAAGATGATCAACTGTTGTGCCGTCACGCCGTGCCTCTAAGCATCCGATGATTTCGGCACATCGCTATCGGCAATGAGACAAATGTTCAAGCTTTGCGTTCAGGCGCGACGACTGATTTCCGGCTTAGTTTTCGTGTCGAGCGCAGTGCGCATCGCCTGCCTCGACTGCGCGCTGTCGGGCATGATCCAGTTCGGCTCGGCGCCGAGGAAGCGGTCGAGGAAGGCCACCGCATAGGCCGGCATCTCGGTCACGTTCTCGCGATAGGACCACCAGGTGCGCAAATCGTCGGCGCACTGGTCGATGGTCGGGGCGTGCCCGAACTCCTGCTCGTGCACGGCCGCGATCGCCGACACGCAATAGTTGGTGTAGAGGAAACCTTCCGGCCAGAACCGCACGATCTCGGCCATGCCGGCGTCGACCGGCGGCAGGTCGGGCCGTTCGCCGGCGCCGACAACCTTGACCGGGTTCTGGCGGATCAGTTCGCGCAGCACCAGCCCGGCGGCGAAGATGATGAAGTCGGCGCGGTTCACCTCGGCGAAGCGCTTCTGCGCGTCCATGATCTCGATCCAGTCGAGAAAGGCCCTGGTCAGCCTGGTCTCGTCGATCTCGAAACGCAGGCCATAGGTCGCTTCCACCGAATGCGCGTTGGCGCGGAACGTCGCCCTGAACCAGCGCAAGCGCCGCAGCTGATGGCCGAGGTCCGGCATCAGCGCCAGTTCGTCTTTGAATCGCAGGTCCATGCACGTTCGTCCTTTGCCAAAGACAGTAGCACAGGCGCCGGCGTCTCCAAATGTCGTGGATCACCGGCCTTCATGCTTTCTCGAAAAATCATACATATTGACATTAAAGAAAACAAATGTTCTCTAACTTCATCCTGACGCCGGCGTAGAAAGTCGCGGGCTTCAGGGGCTTGGGAGGAGACGTCCTGATGGCAATCTGGCAGTGGGCCTTGCTTTCGCTCGCGCTCGTATGGGGGCTGCAGTCCCTCGGCGTATGGCTGCAGATGCGCCACTATTCGGATGTCTTCAAAGGCATCACCCAGAAATATGCCGACGGCTTCGTCGGCGCCGGCAACCATCGCGGCCGCTTCGCCAGGGGCACGATCGTTCTGGTGGTGGTGACGCCCGACCTGATCGTGCGCCGCCTGCTCGTCATGAGCGGCCGTTCGGTGTTCGCCAAGTTCAAGCGACATGAAGAATATGAGGGCGTTGCCCTCGACCGTATCCGGTCCAATCCCGCGATCAAGGGAGAGGGGGAGCCCGGTGTGGCCGAGGCCGTGAAGCGGGCGATCGAACAGATCGACCGGGCACGGTCGGAGCCGGGAAGGAAGCCGGGTCTCGCCGGCTTGAAGACAGTCAGCGCATAGAGCGAACACCACCGCCGTTGGGGACAGACGGCAGGCGGTCCAAGGAGGAGATATGTCTGTAATTTCATTGTTGGCGCAGCACGCCGACATGGCCGTCCAGCACCTGCATGTCGCGGGTGCTGTGGTCCAGGACGCGGCCTTGCACGGCAAGCTCGCGGTTACCCATGCCAGCGACAATCTCGTCGTTCTGGCGCAGGCCGACGCCGGCCCGATCACGGTCGAGCAGTTCAAGGAAAAGCTCAACGAAGTCGCCAAGGAGGAGCAGCTCGGCTGGCTCACCGCCATCGGCAAGTACTTCATCGGCATCTTCCAGAAGGGCGGCGAGGTCTTCGCCGGCTTCGTCACCGGCATCATCCCGACGCTGGTCGTGCTGATGACTGCCTTTTACGCCGTCACCGAGCTGGTCGGCGAAGAGCGTGTGCACGGGCTTGCCCGCGGCGCCGGTCGCATCGCGCTCACCCGCTACACGGTGCTGCCGCTGCTCGCCGTCTTCTTCCTCACCAACCCGATGGCCTATACGTTCGGCTCCTTCCTCGAAGAGAAGCACAAGCCCGCCTTCTATGACGCGGCCGTGTCTTACGTGCACCCGCCGCTCGGCCTCTTCCCGCACATCAATCCGGGCGAATATTTCGTCTGGGGTGGCGTGCTGGTCGCCCTGCTCGAGCTTGAGAAGAAGGGCGCCGTCGTTGCCGGCTACCACATCAAGGTGGCCATCTGGTACGCCATCGTCGGCCTCGTCGTCATCCTGCTCAAGGGCATGCTGACCGAGCGCATCACCGCCATCATGGCACGCCGCCAGGGCGTCGAGCTGTAAGCGGCGGGGAGGACATCATGGCAAAGACCTACAAGGCCGTAAAAATCTCCAGGGGCTCCGGAGGCTGGGGCGGCCCGCTCGTCATCGAGCCGACCGCGCAGCGCAACAAGGTCGTCTCCGTCACCGGCGGCGGCATCCACCCGATCGCCCAGCAGATCGCCGAGATGACCGGCGCCGAAGCCGTCGACGGCTTCAAGGCGCCGCCGATCGAAAGCGAAATGGCTGTCGTCGTCGTCGATTGCGGCGGCACCGCGCGCTGCGGCGTCTATCCGCGCAAGCGCATTCCGACCGTCAATCTGACGCCGGTCGGCCAGTCCGGGCCGCTCGCCCAGTTCATCCAGGAAGACATCTATGTTTCGGGCGTCAAGCCGGCCAACATCGTCATGGCCGACGGCTCCGAGGCGGTAACCACTGCAGGGGGAGCAGCGGCCATGAATTCGAGCAACAGCAATTCGCCTTCGGCGGCCGCCCGGTCCACCGAGATCGAAAACGGCGGCGGTCTTGTCGGGCTGATCTCTTCGATCGGCCGCGTCATGGGCCGTGTCGTCGGCATCTTCTTCAATGCCGGCCGCCGTACCATCGACCAGGTGGTGCGCAACGTCCTGCCGTTCATGGCCTTCGTCACCATGTTGATCGGCCTGATCCTCTATACCGGGATCGGCGACGTTCTGGCGCAACCGATGGGTCCGCTGGCCAACAACATCGTCGGCCTGCTGATCATCTCGGCCATCTGCGGCCTGCCGTTCCTGTCGCCCATCCTGGGGCCAGGCGCGGTCATCGCCCAGGTCATCGGCGTCGCCATCATCGGCCCGCAGATCGCCAATGGCACGATCTCGCCCGCAATGGCGCTGCCGGCGCTGTTTGCCTATAACACCCAGGTCGGCTGCGACTTCGTTCCGGTCGGTCTGGCGCTCGGCGAGGCCAAGCCCAAGACGATCGAGATCGGCGTGCCGGCGGTCCTCATCAGCCGCCAGATCATGGGTCCCGTTTCCGTGCTGCTTGCATGGGTAGTCAGTCTGCTGGTCCTGTAACGAAAAGAAGGAGTTTCGCCGCATCATGACGGTTCTGTTGGAAACGCGGGTAACCGCAGTTGGACCCGAAGTGGCGGATCTCGCCGAGGGCGGCGTGGTCATCCTGTTTGCGGATGGCTCGCCGCCGGAGCTCGCCGAGGTTTCGGTGATGCATAAGGCCGTACAGGGCCCCAGCGACGGCGCGCCGCAGGTCGGCGCGTCGATCGCCATCGGCGCGGTGTCGGCAACGATCACCGCGGTTGGCTCCACCGCGTGGAGCAAGGTGCGCGAAATCGGCCATGTCGTCATCTCGTTCAACGGTGCGACACATGCCGAACGGCCGGGCGAAATCTGCGCCAGTGCCGTCGATGCCGGCGCGCTCGTCCAGGCCCTGAAGCAGGATGCGCTGATCACCATCGCCGCCTGATACGCCTGGCGTCGCGGCCTGCGCAGGGCTCGCGGCGCTTTTTCTTTTGCTGCGCGCCCATTCCGGGTCGGAGCAATTCCAGGAAAAGTGTGTAGCGGTTTTCCGTCCGGAATTGCGTCAAGACAAGAAGAAGGCGCGTTTCACCGTTTCGGTGAAACGCTCCGGGTCCGGAATATCTGATAGGATTGCCCGTATGGAACGCTCGACCATCGTCAGAGTGCATGAAGGTTTGCACGCCCGCCCCGCCACCCGCTTCGTCAGGCTCGCCAAGAGCTTCGAATCGGAAGTCGAGATCGTGAAGGCGGGCAAGGCGGTCAGCGCCAAGAGCTCGGTCAAGCTGATGCTTCTGGGCGTCAAGGAGAACCAGGAAGTCACCGTGCGCGCCAACGGCGCCGATGCGGTCGAAGCCGTCGAGGCGCTGATCGGCTATCTGGAAAACCCGCGCGCCGGACTTGACGAGGACGATGCCACCAGTGAGCACAAGGAGATGAATGGCGAGGCCGCGAAGCCGGTCGTTGCCACCACCCCGATGCAAGTGGCCGCGCCCGCTGGCGGCCTGCGCGGCGTTGCCGCCAGCGAGGGCGTCGCGGTCGGCCAGGCCTTCGCACATTTCCCACCCGAAATCCGCCCGCAGGCGCGCACACTGTCACCTGAGGAAGCCGAAGCCGAGATCGTGCGTTTCGGCCATGCCGTCAAAGTTGTGCAGGCGCGCATGGACAAGGCATTGGCCAGCGAAGGGCTTGCCGGTGGCGATCGTGGCATTGTCGCCGCGTTGCGTGACCTTGCCGCCGACGACACCTTGATTGGCGACGCCGAGGCGATGATCCGCAGCGGCTCCGATGCCGTCGCCGCCGTCATTGCCACCGCCGCCAAACTCGCCGCCGAATTCGGTTCGGTCGACGATCCTTATCTCAACGCCCGCGCCGACGACGTGCAGGCGGTCGGCCGCCAGATTTGTCTGGCCCTGCTCGGCCAGGACGATGTCAGCCTTGAGGACATTCCGCAGGGCGCCATCCTGATCGCCGACGACATCGGCGCCTGGGACCTGTCGCGCGCGCCGCTGAAACGCATCGGCGGCATCGTCTGCGGCCACGGCGGCGCCACGTCCCACATCGCCATCATCGCTCGTTCGCACGGCATTCCGGCGGTGCTCGGGCTTGGCGCCCGCGTCTCGGAGTTGCGGACGGCGAAGGAAATCGCCCTCGACGGCAATGGCGGCACGGTGGTCGCCGATCCGGCCGATGCGGTGAAGGCCGAGCATCTCAGCCGCATCGAGGAGGCGGCGAAGGAACGCCACGCGCTCGACGTGTTCAAGGACGTGACGCCGAAGCGCGCCGACGGCACCGTCATCGAGGTGGCCGCCAATATCGGCTCGCTGGAAGAGATCGAGGCCGCGCTAGCCGCGGGTGCAATGGGCGTCGGCCTGTTCCGCACCGAGCTCCTGTTCATGCGCCATATGCACCTGCCGTCCGAGGACATGCAGGCCGAAACCTATGCTGCGCTGGCGCGGGCTTTCGCACCGCACCCCGTCATCGTGCGCACGCTGGATATCGGCGGCGACAAGCCGGTCGCCGGCATCGAATTCCCCGAGGAGGAGAACCCCTTCCTCGGCTGGCGCGGCATCCGCATGTGCCTCGACCGCCCGGATATCTTCAAGCCGCAGCTGAGAGCCCTGCTGCGCGCCGCCGTGCACGGCAACGTCAAGGTGATGCTGCCGATGGTGTCGGATATCGCCGAGGTGCGGCGGGCGCGGGCGC
The DNA here is from genome assembly GCF_030814575.1 of Mesorhizobium sp. YL-MeA3-2017. NCBI lineage: Bacteria > Pseudomonadati > Pseudomonadota > Alphaproteobacteria > Hyphomicrobiales > Phyllobacteriaceae > Mesorhizobium > Mesorhizobium sp. YL-MeA3-2017. The sequence continues at coordinate 4,194,390 of NZ_JAUSVH010000001.1, forward strand.
TGATCGATGAATGCGCGGCCGAGCTTGCGCGCGACGGCGTGCCGTTCGCCCGTTTCCAGCTCGGCGTGATGATCGAGACGCCGGCGGCGGTGCTGATCGCGCCGGCACTCGCCAGGGAGGTCTCGTTCTTCTCCATCGGCACCAACGACCTTACCCAATATGTCATGGCCGCAGACCGCCTGAACCCGACGGTGGGCGCCCTCAACGATGTCGCCAATCCGGCGGTGATGGTGGCGATCGCGATGACGGCGAAGGCCGGCGTCGAGGCCGGCATCATGGTCGGCATGTGCGGCGAGGCCGCCGCCCGGCCGGACCTGATCCCGGAATTCCTGCGCATGGGCCTGACCGAACTGTCGATGAGCCCGGCCTCGATCTCGCGCGCCAAGAAGCGCATCGTCGAGCTGGGCAAAGCGTAAGAGCCTTCGTCGCGCTGCGTTGAAGCTGCTTCTCTCTCCCTGTTTACGGGGAGAGATGTCCGGCAGGACAGTGAGGGGCAGAGCCAGCTTTTGCTCGCTTCGAGCCGCCCCTCATCCGGCCCTTCGGGCCACCTTCTCCCCGTGAACGGGGAGAAGGGAGAGAGCGCCTACGGCAGATGCGCCAGCAGCGTCGCGAACACCGTCGTCAGCTCGTCCAGCGGATCGTTGCCGTTGCAGGCCGCCAGGATGCGGTCGAGCCGGGCATCGGTGGCGAGCAGCGCGATCTCCAGTAGGTCGGGCTCGGGCTTGGCGCCGGTGTCGACGCTGGAAAGCCCGACCGCCAGCGCTACCGGCGCCAGGCAGGAGATGACAAAGCTGCGCCCCGGGCCGACCGCCGCCGTCGGCGCCTCGCTCTGCCGCAACGGGTCGTGGTTCAGGAATTCGATCAGCAGCGCCGCGCTCAACGCGGCGACCAGCGCCACGCGACCGGCCCAGTCGTCCTCGCGGGCGAGCCTCGAAAAAAGCTCGGCGTGCTGCCTTGCCATGGCGGTGTGGACGGCGGCGAAATTCGCCTCGCGCAGCCGGGCGCCGTCGGCCTTCTTTTCGGCAAGCACCGCCTTGGCCAGGGCGTACATGTCGCGCCGGAAAGCACGTTCGCCGGCAAGCGCTGCCTCGCCGGTCGCGAAATAGGTGCCGATCGGCTTTGGCGCCAGCCCGCTCATGCGGCCGCTGCGCTCGCCCGGCACGAAGGTCTCGGCGATCGACATCATGTCGTCGAAGGCGCTGGCGGCATGGCCGAGCAGCCCTTCGATCTCGCGGATGGGGAAGGGCTGGCGCGCGCTGTCCTCGCCCGGCCGGCCGGGCTGGGCCGGGCTGTCGTGCCGGTGCCTGCGGATGACGCGGCGCACGTCGCGCAGCCGGTCCTTCAGGTTGACACGGACCTCTTCGGAGATTTCACGCAGCATCGTGTGCTCTGCCCCTTATGCTGAAGCCGGTATAGGCGGCATGGTCGTATGAGCCAATTGTTTATATCGTGCAGGACCGGTCAAAAGGCGATAGTGGCCGTATGGCGAATCGCTGAACGGTTCGGCGGCAGCGCATTCGGGGAGGGATTGCATTGGCTAGGAAGCCGCAGCGGCAGGCAGCGTCGGGAATGGCGGCTGGCGGGGCAGCCGAAAACGGAGCAGTGGCGGCCGAAAGCAAGGCCGACCGCCTGCGCATCCGCGCCGCCTGGATGTATTTCATCGAGCAGATGACCCAGAACGAGATCGCCGATGTGCTCGGCGTCGGCCGTGTCACCGTCGTGCGCATGCTGGCCGAGGCGCGCGCCCGCAACGAGGTCAAGATCGCCATCGAGAGCGACTTGTCCGAGATCGTGCGGCTGGAACGGTCGCTGGAAAAGGTCTTCGGCCTCGAACAGGCGCTGGTGGCGCCGTTGTCCAGCCCCGACGCAGACCCCATCCCCGGCATCGCCGCCAAGACGGGTGCCTATCTGTCGGAGGCCATGCGCTCCGGCATGCGCGTCGGCGTCGGTTGGGGCCGCACGCTGTTTTCGACGCTGCCCTTCATCGGCGCCAAGTCGCTCAGCGACTTCAAGGTCATCTCGCTGCTTGGCGGCGTCGGCGTGGCCCGCCGCTACAATCCGGCCGAGTTCGCCTGGCGTTTTGCCCAGGTCTTCCAGGGCGACGGTTATCTGATCCCGGCGCCGGCGGTGGTCGACAGCGTCGAAACCAAGGTCGCGCTGGTGGAGCGCTGCGGCCTGCAGGAAATCTTCGAGATGGCCGACGCGCTGGACGCTGTGCTGTTGTCCATCGGCGGCATCGCCTCGGCCACCACCTTCTATCGCGGCGGCTTCCTCAAGGAGGCGGACCGCGAGGCGCTGGTGGCGCGGGGCGCCGTCGGCGATCTTCTGTTCCACTTCTTCAACCGCAATGGCGACCTCGTCGACGATCCCGTCAACGACCGGGTGATGTCGGTCGAGGTCGACCGCTTGCGCCGGGCGCCGCTGCGCATCCTCACCTCCGGCGGGCAGGAGAAGATCGAGGCGCTGCTCGGCGCCATGCATCTCGTCCAGCCGACGGTGCTGATCACCGACGAGGAAAGCGCGCGCCGCATGCTGGAGATGAAGGTGGCCGGCACACGCTGATCCGAGCAGCGTTTGGACCTCGCTCAGTCCGGTTCAGGCTGCCTCGTCGCCGCGGTAATGGCTGGGCGGCGCGCCGATCACCCGCTTGAAGGCGCGGCTGAAGGCGGCTTCCGATTCATAACCCAGTCGGTTCGCCACCACGGCGATCTTGAGGCGGTCGTGCACCAGCCATTGCCTGGCCTGGTGCATGCGAACCTGCGTCACATATTTGGCCGGCGTCTCGCCGACGATCGTCGCGAAACGTTCGGCGAAACCGGAGCGCGAGGCGCCCATCGTGCGCGCCAGCGTTTCCACGCTCCAGTCGCGGTTCGGTTCCAGGTGGATCGCCGCCAGCACCTTGCCGATCTCGCGGTCGCGCACCGCCGCGATCCAGCCCTTGGAATCGCCGCAGCCGCGTTCCACCCATGACCGGATGATCGAGGCCGCCAGTACATCGGCCAGCCGCGCCACGATGCCGCCGGAGCCGACGCGTTCCATCTTCACCTCGCGCGCCATCGCTTCCAGAAGATGCGGGATGGAGGGCTCGTAGGCTTCGAGTTCATGCGTGCGCATGGCGTCGGGCATCATGCCGAGCAACGGGTGCAGGCTGTCGAGGTTGAAATACATCGTGCCGCAGAACAACAGCGTGCCCGGCGTGCAGCCTTCATTCTTCATGCCATAGACGTTCTTGCAGATTTCGGTGACCTGGTAGCCCTGCAGCGGTGCCGTCGGCACGTCGGGCGCGCTCGCCAGCGCATGCGGCGCGCCGCGCGGCACCAGCACCGCGTCGCCGGCCTTCATCTCGACCCATTCGCCCGACGGCATCCGCATCCAGCACGCCTTCTGGCCGATGAAATAGAAGCGGGCGGCGCTCTGTTTCGGAAATTCCAGCCCCCACGGCTCCTTCATCTCGCAGCGCCCGTACTGGACGCCGTCGAGCCTCAGGCCGCGCAGGATGTCGGTTAGCGCATCGCCGGTCAGGGAAGAGGCGGCGAGGGGAGTTTTGGACGAACGGTCAAGCATAATGGGGTTTCTAGCATGGAAACTCCAGGCGGTCATCTCCATTTTTTGCACTGCAACCAAATCGGAGACTGACTATGACCGACCCCGCGACAGCGGCGCTGGACGCGCCCGTGCTGTCTTCAGCACTGCCCGAGGAACGAACCGCACCGGCCTGGGGAGCCGTCGTCTCGCTGGCGCTCGGCGTCTTCGGCCTGGTGACCGCCGAATTCCTGCCGGCCAGCCTGCTCACGCCGATGGCGCATGATCTTGGCGTCAGCGAGGGTGCCGCCGGCCAGGCGGTGACCGCCACCGCCATCGTCGGCGCCATCGCCGCACCCTCCATGGCGATCATGACCCATAGGCTCGACCGCAAGGTCCTGATGTGGGTATTGACGCTCCTGCTCATCGTTTCAAGCCTCATCGCCGCTTTCGCCTCGTCGCTCACCATGCTTCTGGGCGCGCGCGTCGTGCTCGGCATCGCGCTGGGCGGTTTCTGGGCGATGTCGGGTGCCATGACCATGCGTCTGGTGCCCGCCTACCTGTTGCCGCGCGCCATGTCGATCGTGCTTGCCGGCGTGTCGGTCGCCACCGTCTGCGCCGCGCCCATCGGCGCCTATGTCGGCGACATCTGGGGCTGGCGCAGCGCCTTCCTGATCGCCGCCATCGTCGGCGCCGTCACGCTGCTCGTTCAGGTGGCCACCATTCCCAGCCTGCCGCCGGCCGGTGTCGCCGGACTGCGCACGCTGCTGGACGTGGCCAAGCGCCCCGCCATCCGCGTCGGCCTGCTCTTCATCCTGCTCATCGCGTCGGGGCATTTCGCCGGCTTCACCTATGTCCGCGCCTTCCTCGAAAAGGTGCCGGTGTTCGATGTCGAAAACGTCTCGCTGGTGCTGCTGGCTTTCGGCATAGGCGGCTTCTTCGGCAATCTTGCCGGTGGCTTCCTGGTCGAACGCAGTCTGAAGCTCGCCGCCGGCCTGGCGCCGCTCTTGATCGCCATCTCCTCGCTGCTCTTGCTCGTCTATGGCGCTTCGCCGGCCATGTCGGCCATCGCCGTCACCACCTGGGGCTTCGCCTTCGGCGCGATCCCGGTGGCGGTGCAGACCTGGATGGTGCGTGCAGCGCCCGATCATGCCGAAAGCGCCGGCGGCCTGATGGTTGCCGCCTTCCAGGTGGCGATTGCCATGGGCGCCATCTTCGGCGGCCTGCTCGTCGACAATGCCGGCGTCGCCAGTGCCTTCGGCTATGCCGGTCTCGCCACGCTGTTGGCGGCGGTCACCGCCTTCCTGCTCGGGCCGAAGAAGGGCACCTTCGCCTGAACCTGAAATCGGCGGCGCGGGCACCTGTCCGCGCCGCTTCGGCGTTGCCCTGCCCAGGCGGCGCAAAATCGCGTCATCCTTTGGCCCCGGGCTGGCCCCGCCCGAAATCGAGGTTATGCTGCGGCGCTGAATCAGGGAGAGTGCCGAATGCCGACGACCATGAAGGGGCCAGCGATTTTCCTGGCCCAGTTCGCGGGCGATGCCGCGCCGTTCAATTCATTGGGCCCGATCGCCAAATGGGCCGCCGGCCTCGGTTACAAGGGCATCCAGATCCCGACTTGGGACGCGCGCCTGTTCGATCTCGCCAGGGCTGCTTCCTCCAAGGCCTATTGCGACGAGGTCAAGGGCATGTGCGCCGACGCCGGCGTCGAGATCACCGAACTCTCCACCCATCTGCAGGGGCAGCTCGTCGCCGCGCACCCGGCCTATGACAGCCAGTTCGACGGTTTCGCTCCGGCCGCCCTGCACGGCAAGCCGAAGGCGCGGCAGGAATGGGCGGTCGAGCAGATGCGGCTTGCCGCCGCCGCCTCGAAGAGCCTTGGCCTGAAAGCCTCCGTCTCCTTCACCGGCGCTCTGGCTTTCCCCTATTTTTATCCCTGGCCGCAGCGTCCGGCCGGGCTGATCGAGGAAGCCTTCGCCGAGCTTGGCCGGCGCTGGAAGCCGATCCTCGACGTCTATGACCAGAATGGCGTCGATCTCTGCTATGAGCTCCATCCCGGCGAGGATGTTTTCGACGGCGCCACCTTCGAGTTGTTCCTCGAAGCGGTCGGCGGCCACAAGCGCTGCAACATCAATTACGATCCCTCGCATTTCCTGTTGCAGCAGCTCGACTATCTCGCCTTCATCGACATCTATCACGAGCGCATCAAGGCCTTCCACGTCAAGGACGCCGAGTTCAACCCTACCGGCCGCCAGGGCGTCTATTCCGGCTATCAGGGCTGGCTGAACCGGGCCGGGCGCTTCCGTTCGCTGGGCGACGGCCAGGTCGACTTCGGCGGCATCTTCTCCAGGCTGGCGCAATATGGCTACGACAGCTGGCCGGTGCTGGAATGGGAGTGCTGCCTGAAACATCCCGAGGATGGCGCCGCCGAAGGCGCTCCCTTCATCCAGCATCACATCATCCGCGTCACCGAAAAGGCTTTCGACGATTTCGCCGGCGGCGGCACCGACAAGGCGCAATTGCGCAAGATGATGGGTTTCTGAGCCTAGAGGCGGCGCGCAACGATCAGGGAGGACAAAAATGGTCAGCGGCACGAAGATTGAATCGGGGGCCGGCCCCATCCGCTACGGCATGGTCGGCGGCGGGCAGGGCGCCTTCATCGGCGCGGTGCACCGCATCGCCGCCCGCATGGATGGCGATTTCCAGCTCGTCGCCGGCGCGCTGTCGTCCAGCCCCGAGCGTGCCCGCGTCTCCGCCGCCGAACTCGGCCTCGATCCAGAGCGCAGCTATGGTTCCTATCTCGAAATGGCCAAGGCCGAGGCGAAGCGTGCGGACGGGATCGAGGCCGTTGCCATCGTCACGCCCAACAATGTGCACTTCCCGGCCGCCAAGGCCTTCCTGGAAACCGGCATCCACGTCATCTGCGACAAGCCTTTGACGGCAACCCTGGCCGAGGCCAGGAAGCTGGAGGCGCTGGTCGAGAAGACCGGCAAGGTCTTCGTGCTCACCCACAACTACACCGGCTATCCGATGGTGCGGCAGGCGCGCGAGATGGTGGCCAGGGGCCAGCTCGGCGACATCCGCCTCGTCCAGGCCGAATACCCGCAGGACTGGCTGACCGAGGACCTTGCCGCCACCGGCCAGAAACAGGCGTCGTGGCGCGCTGACCCGAAGCAGTCCGGCGCCGGCGGCGCATTGGGCGACATCGGCACCCATGCCTATAACCTCGCCCGTTTCGTCTCCGGCCTGGAGCTGGACACGCTGTCCGCCGACATCGATGCCTTCGTGCCCGGCCGCCTGCTCGACGACAACGCCCATGTGCTGTTGCGTTTCAAGGCGAAGGGCAAGGAACACCCCGCCAAGGGCATGATCTGGGCAAGCCAGGTGGCGCCGGGCCATGAGAACGGGCTGCGGCTCAGGGTCTACGGCTCGAAGGGCGGTCTCGAATGGGTGCAGGCCGATCCGAACTATCTCTGGTACACGCCTTTCGGCCAGCCCAAGCAATTGCTGACGCGTGGCGGGGTCGGTTCGCTGCCGGCTGCCGGCCGTGTCACCCGCGTGCCGTCCGGCCATCCCGAAGGCTATCTCGAAGGCTTTGCCAACATCTATCAGGAAGCCGCCAGGGCCATCCGCGCCGCCCGCAGGAAGGGTGGCAAGCCGGGCAAGGACGTGGTGTTCCCGACCGTGCAGGACGGCGTCGAGGGCTTGGCTTTCATCGAAGCCTGCGTGCGCTCGGCCAAGAAGAACGGCGCCTGGACGAAGCTATAGGCGCTGCCCCTAACGCCGGCGCATCTCGATCGGTATGTCCAGATTGATGGCCGCGCTGGCGATCGAAGCCGGCGGCGCGGGAACGGGTGAGGCGCGGCGCACCAGCGCCACCGCCGCCTCGTCGACCGCCGCGTCGCCGGAGCCTCTGGCAAGCGAGGCCGATATCACCGTTCCGCTGGAATTGACGGCGAAGCGCACATAGGCGACGCCGCCGCGCCTGATGCCGGACGGCATCCTCAGATAGCGCCGGATATGGGCGACCACCTGCGCATTCCATTGTCTCGGCGATATCGCGCCGCCGCCGTTTTGCGCCGCTCCCTTGCGCTCTGTGGCGCCGTTCTGGGCGGATTTCTGCGCGGCGGCACTGTTGGCCGCCACCTTCTTTTGCGGCTTTTCAACCTTCTGCGGCGTCTCGGCCTTGGCCTGTTTCACCGGTTCGGGTTTCTTTTCGACCGGCTTTTTCTTCTCTACCGGCTTGGCCACCGGTTTCGGCTTTTCCGCCACCGGGCGCGGTTCCGGAATGGCCATCGCCACCTCGGGCAAGGGCTGCTCGACCAGGTCCGGCACGACCTCCTGCGCCGCCTGGTTTTCGGCCACCCGTTCCATCGGTTCCGGCGTCGCCTCGACGGTCTCTTTGGTCGGTTCGGCCGCCTCCGGCTCGATGGGCTTTATCTGTTCCGTGACCTGTTCAGGCGTCTCCGAAGCGGTGGAATCGACGAGATCGGCGGCGTCGAGCGGCACGGCCTCCGGCGCCACGGCCATCGGCGGCAGGTCGATCATGATGGCGTTCTCCGCCGGCGGCGCCGAAAGCTCGATGGGTGCCTGCCGGCCCAGATACCAGCCGCCGGCAGCGTGCAGCGATACCACGACGAGCGCGGCGCCCGACCACAGCGTCAGCTCGCGGCGGCTGATGCCGCCAAGCACGCCGCCAGGCAGGGCCAGGGCCGTCATTGGGCTGCGCCCGGCAAAGCGGGTGCGCCTGCCGGCACCGTCTCCAGCCCGACCAGTGCCACCTTCAGATAACCGGCGCCGCGCATCAGGTTCATCACTTCCATCAACTCGCCATAGACGACGCCTCGGTCGGCGCGCAGGAAGATGCGCCGCTGCTTGTCGCCCTTGGCGATGACATCCAGCTGCTGTTGGAAAGCCGACCGCGCCACCGCCTCCTGGCCGATCGCCAGGCTGAGATCGTCCTTCAGCGTGACATAGAGCGGTTCCTCCGGCCGTGGCGCCGGCGTCGCCGTCGAGGCCGGCAGGTCGACATTGATGTCCACCGTCGCCAGCGGCGCCGCCACCATGAAGATGATGAGCAGCACCAGCATGACGTCGATGAACGGCGTCACGTTGATCTCGTGGTTCTCCTGGAGATCGTCGTCGTCGAACGATTGTTTGATGCCGCCGGCCATCCTGTCGGTCCTAGGCCGCGGTTGCCGGGGCGTGGTGCCCGTTGGCCGATTTGGAGACGGGCAGGCGCTCGATAAGCGCATGCGGCGCGGTGCGGTCGAGATCGCGGCTCACCAGCTGCTGCACGCCGGCCGCCGCATCCGCCAGCCCCTGGCGATAGCCGGTGATCGAGCGCGCGAAGACATTGTAGATAACCACGGCCGGGATCGCCGCCACCAGGCCCACCGCCGTTGCAAGCAGCGCTTCGGCGATGCCGGGTGCGACGACGGCTAGGTTGGTGGTCTGCGCTTCCGAAATGCCGATGAAGGCGTTCATGATGCCCCACACCGTGCCGAACAGGCCGACGAAGGGCGCGGTGGAACCGATCGTTGCGAGCACGCCGGTGCCGCGGCTGAGCCGCCTGCCGGCCTGCGCCTGGATGCGCATCAGCCGGGATTCGACGCGTTCCTTGATGCCGGCCTTGATGTCGGCGACATCGCCGTTCCCGTCATCCTGCCGCGACAGTTCCAGTTCTTCGACGGCGGCCCGCACCAGCACGCCGCCGATGCCGGCATTCTTGCCGAGCACTTGCGCGGCGTCTTCCAGTCGGCGCGCGCCCGTTATTACGCGCAAGGCTTTGCCGAGCCGCGCCTTGGCGCCGGCGACCTCCAGCGATTTGGCCAGCCACACCGTCCACGTCACCAGCGAGGCGAAGGCGAGGCCGATCATCACCGCCTTCACCACCCAGTCGGCCGCCATGAACATGCCCCAGGGCGACAGATTGTGCGGCAGCGTCGCCTTGGCGACCGGCGCGGGGGCGACGGTTTTTGCCACGGGTGCAGTGGCCTGGACGGGAGCCATGGCCGGAGCGGTATTTTTGACGGGAGCGGTCGCGGGCGCCGCCTGCTGCGCTAGCGCCGGGCCGACGATCACCGCCACGAAACCGGCCAGGGCAACGATACGGGCCATCCGGCCGAAGGGGGGCTTCCGGCCGGTCCGGCTCGCAGCATTGGGGCGCATGGCATCTCGCAAGGTCTCGTCTCCCGATTGTGGAACCGGGAGAGCTGGCGGCCAAAGGCCGTCCGTTCGACATCCCGGCTCATACGAGCGAGAGCGGCCTATCATTGTTGACTGCGATTATCAAGAAATAGCGGCTTCACATTTCGCGCCTTTTCCCGGCGAAATGGGTGAACCGCGCGGCCGGGGGAAATTGTTTAAGCCGGCACCGCCGTCGTCAGCGGCACGCCAAGCCCCACCTTGACCCTGTCCATGGCCACGAAAGTGCGGAATTTCTTGACGTTGTTGTTGGCGAAGAACAGGCGCCGCGTCAGCGCCTCGTAATCGGCCATGGTGGCCACGGTTATGACGAGGATGAAATCCGCCTCGCCGGTCACGTAGTAGCACTGCTGCACCTCGGGTGCAGCGGAGAACTCCCGCTTCGCAGCGTCGAGCAGCGCCGCCGTCTCGCTGACCACTTCCACCTCCACGAAGATGGTGATGGCCTGGCCGACCTTGGTGGGGTCGACGATGGCGACATTGGCCTGGATCACGCCGGTTTCCTCCAGCCGCTTGATACGGCGCTGCACGGCGGGCGCCGAAAGGTTGACCGCTTCGCCGATCAACCGCTGCGGCGTGGCATTGTCCTTCTGCAATATGGCGAGGATCGCCAGGTCGAAACTGTCGAGATCGATCTGGGGTAAAGGCTTGGCCATGTCTCGCCTCACGAAAAAAACTTGCGCGCTAACCGCCGGAATACAGCGCAATTTGCGCCGTTGATGCAATACGGTTTCAGCCAACCTGCCGGAGGTGCCATGTTTCTGCTGAACACCCATCCCGACCACAATGCACCGCTAATGCCGGCCGATGCCGATTGCCTCGGCCCCGCCGGCGTCGCACAGGTCGAGCGTTTCCTGGCCTTTCGCGACAATGCCGCCGCGACGCCGATGCCGGCGCTGCCGTCGCTGGCGAAGGCGCTGGGCGTCGGCACCATCCACGTCAAGGACGAGGGCCAGCGCCTCGGCCTCGGCTCCTTCAAGGCGCTCGGCGGCTCCTATGCGGTGATGCGGCTTGTGCTGGAAGAAGCCGCGCGGCACCTCGATTGCGAGGTCGGCTTCGCCGATCTTTCCCGCCCGAGCGTGCGTGCTGTTGCTTCCAGGATGACCTTCGCCTGCGCCACCGACGGCAACCATGGCCGCTCTGTCGCGCAGGGCGCCCAGCTGGTCGGCGCAAAATCCGTCATCTTCGTCCATGGCGGCGTCAGCGACGAACGTGTCGCCGCCATAGCTCGTTTCGGTGCCGAAATGGTCCGTTTCGAAGGCAGCTATGACGAGTCCGTCGCGGAAGCCGCGCGCGTTGCCGAACGCGAGGGCTGGACGATCGTTTCGGACACGTCGTGGCCGACCTACGAGCGTATTCCCGGCCTCGTCATGCAGGGCTACACGGCGATCGCGCACGAGGCCTTGCGCCAGCTCGACCGGCCGCCCACCCATGTCTTCGTGCAGGCCGGCGTCGGCGGTATCGCCGCGGCACTTGCCGCACATTTCGCACTCACTCTGGGCGTCGACCGTCCCACCTTCATCGTCGTCGAGCCATCCCGCGCCGCCTGTCTTCTGGCCACGGCGCGCGCAGGCCGCCTGGCCAAGGTGGCGCATGACGAGCCGACCGTGATGGCGATGCTCGAATGCTACGAGCCGTCCATGATCGCCTGGCGGGTGCTGGCGCGCGCCGCCGATGCCTTCATGGCGGTCGAGGAAGAAGATGCCGTCGCCGCCATGAACCGGCTGGCGGGGCCGTTGGGCGCCGATCCGGCGATCGTCTCCGGCGAAAGCGGCTGCGTCGGCCTCGCCGGCCTGGTCCGCGCGCTCGCCGACCCGGCCCACAAGCGTGCGCTCGGGCTGGGCGCATCCTCCCGCATCCTCCTGATCAACACCGAGGGCGCCACCGATCCCGGCCTCTACGAAAAGCTGGTGGGTATCAGCCCGGCCGAGGTCGCCCGCCGCACCATGGAGGTTACGCCCGCATGACCGACCTGACCGCCCTGGAACGCGACATGACGGCGTGGCGGCGCGACCTGCACGCCCATCCCGAATTTGGCTTCGAGGAGAAGCGCACCGCCGCCTTCGTCGCCGCCAGGCTGCGCGAATTCGGGCTCGACGATGTCACCGAGGGCGTCGGCGGCACCGGCGTCGTCGGCACGTTAAAGCGCGGCACCAGCAACCGTGCCATCGCCCTGCGCGCCGACATGGATGCCTTGCGCATCGCCGAGCAGGGCACGGCCGACTACCGCTCCCGGATCGCCGGCACCATGCATGCCTGCGGCCATGACGGCCACACCGCCATGCTGCTCGGCGCCGCTAGGCGGTTGGCTGAAGAGGGTGGTTTCGACGGCACCGTGCGTTTCGTCTTCCAGCCGGCCGAGGAATGGGGCAGGGGCGCGCTCGCCATGCTCGACGATGGCCTGATGCAGCGCTTTCCGTTCGACGAGATCTACGGGCTGCACAATATGCCCGGCCTGCCCGTCGGCCATTTCGAAACCCGCGCCGGCGCCTTCATGTCGGCCGAGGATAATTTCGAGATCGTGCTGAAGGGCGTCGGCGGCCATGCCGCCCGGCCGCACTGGGGCAATGAGGTGTTGGTCGCCGCCTGCGCGCTGGTCATGAACCTGCAGACCATTGTCGCCCGTCGCCTGAGCCCAACCGACATCGGCGTCGTTTCGGTAACGGAACTGATCACCGACGGCACCCGCAACGCGTTGCCGGGCATCGCCCGCATCCTGGGCGATGCCCGCAGCTTCCGCCCGGAAGTCTCGGCCGAGATCGAGCGCCAGATGCGCGTCATCGCCGAAGGCACCGCACAGGCCTACAATGTCGGCGCCGAGGTCACCTACACGCGCGAATTCGTGCCGCTGGTCAACGACGCGGCGCTGGTCGAGGAGGCGTTCGCAGCCGCCGCGACCATCTACCGGCCGGACGCGATCGCCACCGCGAACGAGCCGATGACCGGCTCCGAGGATTTCGCGCGTTTTCTCGATCATGTTCCGGGCTGTTTTGTATTCCTCGGCAATGGCGAAAAATCCGCGCCGCTGCACAACCCGACCTATGATTTCAACGACGCCGGTTTGCTTCACGGCGCCGGCTTCCACGTCGCTATCGTCAGGCGGCGTTTGGCGGAAAGGTAGCGAGGCTCGTTCCCTTCTCCCCTTGTGGGGTGAGAAACGGTCCGCGTAGCGGACGAAAAGCCAATTGCTTGGCTTTTCGAGTTTCGAACGCCCCGAGCCCTGAGAGGGGCAGGGGCGCAGCTTTGTCCAAGCCCTCGGCATAGCCTCGGGCGTTCGAACCCTTTGAAAGGTCCACCGGACCTTTCAATTCACCTGCGGTGAACCGGGTTCTCACCCCGCAAGGGGAGAAGGTAAGCGCGGTGTCACTCGCCCCGCATCGTCGCCTGGAAGGTCGGCAGGTGCTTCTTCTGCGCTTCCAGCATGCGCTCGCGATAGACGCCGTAGATGACGTCGGTGTCGTGTAGCGTCACCCCGGCGATGGTCGGCGAGGCGAACACCGGCAGCTCGACGCCGCGCTTCGACAGCTGGTCGGCGGTGCGGGCGATCAGCTCATGCGCCAGGATCATGGCCAGCACCGTCGATGAGCCCGAAACCGGGCGGCTCCAGCCCTCCACCGGCACGATCGCGTCCTCGATCGGCGAGCAGGTGTCGATCACCAGGTCGGCGGCGTCGGCCAGCCGCTTGCCGGAGGAGTGCGTGGCCGGCTTGTCGAGATTGTTCTTCGAGGTCACCGCCACCACGAAGATGCCGCGCTTCTTGGCATAGAGCGCGGTGTCGATGCCGGAAGCATTGCGGCCGCTATGGCCGAAGATGATAATGGAATCGCCCTTGTTCAGCGGCTGGTGGTCGAGGAATTTCTCGGCGTAGTTCTCGGTGCGCTCCAGCCACAAAAGCTCGCGCACGCCGCCGGCGCCCAGCACATTGTGCCACATCACGCGCGGGTCGGTCAGCGGGTTGAAGCCGACATAGGTGCCATAGCGCGGGAACATCTCCTGGCAGGGCAGCACGGAATGGCCCGAGCCGTAGAGATGCACGAGCCCGCCATTCTGCAGCGAATCCGCGAAGCGGCTCGCCGCCTGCTCGAAGGCTTCGCTATTTACTTTCGATGCCTGTTCGATGAGGGCGGCGAGGCGGGGGATGTAGAAATCGGACACTTGGATACTCCTGCTGGTGTCAGTTTCGATTGTTGGCGGCAACGCGGCCGGCGCGCAGCGTCGAGCGGATCTCGTAGCGATCGCCGCGCATCACCGAGACGGTGAATTCGAAGGGGCCGCGCTCGTCGGTGGTGATGCGTTCGACGACGAAGGCCGGCATGCCGGCGGCAAGGCCGAGCAGTTCGGCGTCGGCCGCGGCCACGGTGCCGACGCGATAATTCTCGCGCGCCTCCACCGGCACGATGCCGTAGCGCTTCTCCAGCGCTTCGTAGAGCGAGCCTTGCAGCAGCCCGGAATCGAGGAAACCCGGCACGCGCGCGCCGGCAAGCAAGGCCGTCTGGATGCCGATCGGCTCGTCATTGCCGAGCCTCAGGCGGCGGATGCGCACCACCGGGTCGCCTTCCTCGATCTCGAGCGCTGCCGCTGCAATGGCGTCCGCCTTGCTCAGGCTGCAGTCGAGCAGCCGCGAGCCGGCAACCACGCCCATATGGCCCATTTCCTGGGTGAAGCTGGTCAGTTCGCGCGTGCCGGCCACCAGCGTGGTCGAGCGCACGAAGGTGCCGCGGCCGTGCTCGCGCCGCAGCAGGCCGCTTTCCTCCAGATTGCGCAGCGCGTGGCGCAGCGTGATGCGGCTCACCCCGAACAGCGCGCACAGCCGGTCCTCGGCCGGGATCTGGTCGCCCGTCGCCCATTCGCCGCTTTTCACGATGGCGCGGATCGCTTCTTCCACCTGGAACCACAGCGGTTCCGGGCGGCGGCGGTCGGGTTGCTGAAAACTGGTTTCGCTCATCGTATCTGCCTCCACAGAGGGCCAGTCGTGCCGGCAAGTGCGGCGCCGACCAGCCCGGCTAGCGAACCGAAGGCGCCGGGCCTGATGTCGATGCCGCGCAGATGCGGCGGCAATTGGCGGCGCAGCGCGTCTAGAAGCGGCTGCCGGATCGTGTCCAGCGCGTCGGCAATGCCGCCGGAAATCAGGATCGCCTGCGGATCGAGCAGGGCGACGGCGCCCGCCAGCGCGGTGCCGAGGCTGCGCATCGGCGCTTCGAGCCCCGAAATGGCCCCGGCATCGCCGGCCCTGGCCGCTGCGATCAGTGCCGCGCCGTCGGTTAGCCCGAGGCCCTGTGCTATGGCGTCCAGCGCCCGGCCCGACGCGGCGCGTTCCAGCCAGCCGCTGCGGTCCTCGCCGGCATCGTCGAGGTCGGCGCAGGCCCAGCCGAAGGAACAGGCCCCACCTTGCGCGCCGGCAACGATGCGGCCGCCGGCCAGCACCGCCGAGCCGATGCCGGTGCCGATGGCAAGCAGCAGCGCGTCGGTCAGGGTCTTTGCGCCGCCTTCCACCGCTTCCGCCAGCATGGCGATCTGCGCGTCGTTGCCGACGGCCACGGTCAGGCCGGGAAAGCTGGCTTGCAGATCGACACTGTCGAGATAGGGCAGGTTGGGAATCCAGCGGCAAGTGGTGCCGTCGACCAGTCCCGGCACCGCGAAGCCGATCGCGGCGATGTCGCCGGCTTCGTCGGCCAGCGCGCGGAGCCGGGCGAGGAAACCATCGAGCGTCACTGGCGCCGCCTCGCGCGTCAGCATGCGCAGCGCCCGCACGTCGCCCTCATGCAGGGCGGCGCGCAGATTGGTGCCGCCGAGGTCGATGGCCAGCGTGCGCGTCATGGATGGCGGTCGCTCAAACAAGTCGTGCAGTCGCCGTCGCCTCGGTCAAGGCCCGGTCTGCATGGGTGTCGCGCGGTGGAAATCATTCATCCTCTCGGGCAAGCGGCCGTGTTTCCTATGGCCGCTCGCATGGACAAGTGATTATAACGACATGTCGCGAACCGCAAGACCTTTCGATGGCCTGTTTTGTGCCGTTCGCGCTCTTCCATCTCTTCAACATGATATTATTTAATTGATTTATATACATAAATCTAGAAATGGCTGCTTCTGCAGGGATGCGAAAAAGCGCAGTTCGCCCCGCCTCGAAAAGATTGCGCTTGCAACGTCGTTATAACTTGTCATAACGTCGCGCCGGTTTAGCAGACGATGGGAGGGAGTGAATGTCGTTGGCTTGGACTTCGAAATTGGCGTTGGCCGCGGGCCTCGCTTTTGTGCCCGGCTGGGCTTCGGCCGCGGCGGTGAACATCTCCTATCTGACGCATTGGTCGCCGGAGACGGTGGCGCTTCTGGAAAGCGCGGCGAAGGACTACGCCAAGACCAATCCCGATGTGTCCGTAACCGTTCGCGCCGTGCCGTTCGGCGACCTGTTGACCACGCTACGCTCGCAGGGCGGCAGCGCCGAGGGCCCGACCATCGGCGGCATCTATGATCTGTGGCTGCCGGAACTGGTGCGCGACAAATTGGTGGCGCCGGCGCCGGACGCGGTGGCGGCCGAGGTCAAGAGCGCCTGGCCCGCGGGCGTCGTCAGCGCCGCTTCGGTCGGCGGCGCGCCCTACGGCATTCCCAACGAGATCGACGTCTATGCGCTGAACTACAACAAGGACCTGTTCAAGCAGGCCGGCATCGCCGCCGCGCCGAAGACCTGGGACGAGTTCCGCGCGGCGGCGAAGAAACTCACCAACAAGGATGCCGGCCAACAGGGTTTCGGCATGATCAATTCCTGGGCGGCGGGCGTCGTGCATCCCTTCGCCTCGCTGCTGGTTTCCAATGGCGGCGAACTCGTCGCCGGCGGCAAGCCGGCGCTCGACAGCAAGCAGGCGGGCGAAACGTTCGGGCTCTATGAGAGCCTGATCAAGGACGGCTCCAGCGATCCGTCTATGGCAACCGCCGACGCCAACACCACCGGCCCGTTCCTCGACAATTTCGTCTCCGGCAAAACAGGCATGATCATCATGGCCAACTGGTGGGAAAGCGCGCTGAAGACCGGCATGGGCGCCAAGTTCTCCAACATCGCCACCGCCCCCATTCCGGTCGGCCCGAGCGGCGACAAGCCGCATTCGATCTCCTATTCGTGGATGACGGTGGTCAACGCCAAGGCCGGTGCCGCCGAGCAGAAGGCGGCGTGGGATTTCCTGGCCTGGCTGAACAGCCCGAAATCCGGCAAGAACGGTGCCTCCGCCATGTCCGACATCCTGATGTCGATGGGCATCCTGCCGTCGCGCAGCTCCGACATCGAGGCGCACAAGGCAAAACTCGGCACCGAGTTCCTGGCTGGCTATGTCGGCGTGCTGGCCGACGCCAAGCCGTTCCCGGTGGTGGCCGGCGGGCAGGAATTCTCGGAATCGCTGCAACAGACGCTGGAAGCGCTGCAATACGGGCAGATTTCTGCCAAGGACGCCGAGGCGAAGGCGCAGGCCGACGCGGTCTCGATCCTCGATCGCGCCGCCAAGTGATGGCAGCCGCAAGCGGACGGCGGGTTTCGGAAGTCGGTCGATGAGCAAGGGCTATCGCGCTTCGGCGGGCATCATGCTGGCGCCCGCCGTGACGCTGATCGGCGCCTTCATCCTCGTGCCGATGCTGCTCACCGTCTGGCTGTCGTTCCAGGACTGGTCGACGCAGACACCGTTTTCCGCAGCGCGTTTCATCGGCCTCGCCAATTTCCAGGACATTTTCGGGTCGACCTCGGTCGGCCGCGATTTCAAGGGCGCTCTGGTCAATACGGCGATCTACACCGCCCTGTCGGTCGCCATCATCCTGCCTCTGTCGGTCCTGTTCGGCCTGCTTGTCCATCAACGCGACGTTGGTGGTGGCACGCTGCTCAGGACCGTTCTCTTCTCCACCTACATGGTGCCGATGATCGCGGTGGCGCTGGTCTGGTCAAAGCTCTATTCGCCGAGCGAGGGGCCGTTCAACCAGATGCTCGGCTTCATCGGCATCGGCCCGCAGCCCTGGCTGTCTTCGCCGCGCTCGGCGCTGGTCTCGATCGTCCTTCTCAATGTCTGGCAGCAGGTCGGCTATTTCACGGTGCTGGCCATCGCCGGCCTGACCCAGATCCCCGGCAGCCTCTACGAGGCCGCGACGCTCGACGGCGCCAGCCGCGCCGAGCAGTTCCGCTTCATCACCTTGCCGCTGTTGCGGCGCACGCTTCTGTTCAGCGCCGTCATCGCCATCATCAACGCCGTCCAGGTGTTCGAGCCGGTGGCGCTCATCACCCAGGGCGGCCCGGTCGGCTCCACCAATGTGCTCACCTACCACATCCGCCGCGTCGGCATCGAACGCGCCCAGGGCGGGCTGGGTTCGGCCATGGCGGTGATGCTGATGCTCACCCTCATCGTCGTGGTGTGCGCGCTGTTTGCCTTCATGAACCGGAAGGACGACGAATGAGCGCCGCCGTCCAGGCTGGGTCGTCCAGCGCGCTGCCGCGCCGCCATCCGTCGGGGCGCAAGGCGCTGGTGGTCACGATGATGCTTGTCGTCGCCGTCGCCTCCGCCTTCCCGCTGGTGTGGATGGTGCTGTCCAGCCTGAAGACTGTCGCCGAGAGCATGCAGGTGCCGCCGGTTTGGCTGCCGCGCACGCCGAGCCTCGAGGCTTATGAAAAGGTCGCCGGCGTGGTCAATGTCGGGCGCTCGATGTGGAATTCGCTGGTCATCGCCACCATCACCACGGCCGGCATCCTCATCACCAGCCTGATGGCCGGCTACGCCTTCGCCAAATACAGTTTTCCGGGCCGCTCGCTTCTGTTCTCGGTGCTGATCGCCACCATGTTCCTGCCGCCCATCGTCACGCTCATTCCGCTCTACCGCATGGTCGGCTCCATCGGCCTCGGCGCCAGCCTCGCCGGCATCATCGTGCCCAATCTCGCCAACGCCTTCGGCATCTTCCTGATGCGGCAGTTCATCGCCGGCGTGCCCGACGAGTTGATCGACGCCGCCCGCATGGACGGCGCCTCCGAACTGCTCATCCTGTTCAAGATCGTGGCGCCAACCGTGGCGCCGGCCATCGCGGCGCTGGCACTGTTTGCCTTCGTCTATCACTGGAACAGCTATCTGTGGCCGCTCACCGTGCTGCAGGGCAATGCTGACAGCTACCCGATCGTCATCAGCCTTAGCCGGCTGTTGAGCTACAATCGCGGCGCAATGAACACCGGCCTGGTCATGGCCGGCGCCACGCTCGCCGTTCTGCCGCCGCTCATCCTGTTCGTCTTCCTGCAACGTTTCTTCGTCGATTCCATCGTGAGTTCGGCGGTCAAGGGGTGAGAAGCGGTCCGCGTAGCGGACGAAAAGCCAACTGCTTGGCTTTTCGAGCTTCGAACGCCCGAGGCTATGCGGAGGGCCGGGGCGGCAGTCCGCGTAGCGGACGAAAAGCCAACTGCTTGGCTTTTCGAGCTTCGAACGCCCGAGGCTATGCCGAGGGCCGGGCGGCGGTCCGTGTGGAACTCCGTCATTCCCGACCTCGTGAGCGACCGAAGGGAGCGGAGAGTGTCGGGAATCCATGCCGGAACATGGGCGACGACAAAACCGGTCGAAGCCGGGACACGCAAAGCAAAGAAGGGCATAGCGCCACTGTTCACGATCTTGTGATCGATCCGCCGACGCACTCCGGATCGCGCTGTCACAATGGCGACACACGCTTGAAAATATGGCTTGCTGTAATGCTTCGACGGTGAGACGAAGCGTTTTAACCGACTTCGTCCTTTACCCCTTCGCGCCGGGGGCACCCGCATGGCAGTCCAGAAACACGCTCCGCTGGCCATCCGGCGCTCGGTCCTGCCGAGTGTCTGGGATTTGATGGCGCTTTTGTTGGTGGTCGGCGTCATCGTGCTGATCGCCTATGGCGCGGAAGTCACCACGGCACCGCTGTCGACGCTGGATACCACGCCGCTGTCGCTCGATCCGGCCAATCTGCCGGTCTACGCCTTGCGCACCACGCTGCGCATGCTGCTCGCCATCGTGCTGTCGCTGATCTTCACCTTCATCTACGCGGCGGCGGCGGCCAAGAGCCGGCGCGCCGAGATGGTGCTGATCCCCATTCTCGATATCCTCCAGTCGGTGCCGATCCTTGGCTTCCTGACCTTCACCGTCACCTTCTTCCTCAACCTGTTCCCCGGCAGCGTGCTGGGCGCCGAACTGGCCTCGGTCTTCGCCATCTTCACCAGCCAGGCCTGGAACATGACCTTCTCCATGTACCAGTCGATGCGCAATGTGCCGGGCGACCTCGAGGAGGCGACGCGCAGCTTCCATCTCAGCGGCTGGCAGCGCTTCTGGCGGCTCGACGTGCCTTTCGCCATGCCGGGCCTGGTGTGGAACGCCATGATGTCGATGTCGGGCGGCTGGTTCTTCGTCGTTGCTTCCGAGGCGATCACGGTGGGCAACACCACGGTCACGCTGCCGGGCATCGGCTCCTATGTGGCGCTCGCCATCCAGCAGCAGAACATCGCCGCCATCGCCTATGCGGTCATCGCCATGCTGGTGGTCATCATCCTCTACGACCAGTTCCTGTTCCGGCCGTTGGTTGCCTGGGCCGACAAGTTCCGTTTCGAGACCACGGCTTCCGCCGAGGCGCCGGAATCCTGGATGCTCGACCTTCTGCGCCGGGCCCGCCTCGTGCGCGTCCTGTCCGCACCCTTCGCCTGGGCGATGCGCACGGTGTGGAACCTGCGTCTTCCTTCCTTGCCGTCGCTGCCGTCCTTCGATCTCGGCGGCCTCGGCGGCAGCGATGCCGCCCGCTCGCGCCTCGTCGACCGGCTGTGGATCGGCCTGATCGCCGCCGGCGCCGCCTACGCCGCCTATGTCTCGATCTCCTATCTGCGCACCGGCATCGGCTGGTCGGACGTGCCCGTCGTCGTCGGCGACGCCTTCATCACGCTGTTGCGCGTCATCGTGCTGATGACGCTGGCAACGCTGATCTGGGTTCCGGTCGGCGTCTGGATCGGCCTGCGGCCGAAGCTTGCCGAAAAGGTGCAGCCGCTGGTGCAGTTCCTCGCTGCCTTCCCGGCCAACATCGCTTTCCCGATCTTCGTCGTGCTCATCGTGCACTACGACCTCAGCCCGAATATCTGGCTCTCCCCGCTGATGATCCTGGGCACCCAGTGGTACATTCTGTTCAATGTCATCGCCGGCGCCTCGGCCTTCCCGAGCGACCTGAAGGAGGCGGCGCGCTCCTTCCATATCGAAGGCTGGCGCTGGTGGGTGAAAGTCATCCTGCCCGGCATCTTCCCCTATTATGTCACCGGTGCCATCACCGCCTCGGGCGGTTCGTGGAATGCCAGCATCGTTGCGGAAGTGGCGAGCTGGGGCTCGGAGCAGCTCACGGCGCGCGGCCTCGGCGCCTACATCGCCCAGGCCACCAGTAGCGGCGATTTCCCGCGCGTCGTGCTCGGCATCATCGTCATGTGCGTTTTTGTTACCCTGTTCAACCGTCTGGTCTGGCGCCCGCTCTATGCGTTCGGCGAGCGCCGGCTGCGTCTGGCCTGATCCAAAGGAGATCGTCGCCATGCTTGATCTCACCGCAAAGAAGCCGCTCATCGACATCCGCCAGGTGTCGCGTTCCTTCCCGAAGGGCAGCGGCAAGGACGTGACGGTGCTCGAAAATGTCGACCTGACCATCCGCGAGGGTGAACTGGTCGGCCTGCTCGGTCGTTCCGGTTCCGGCAAGTCGACGCTGCTGCGCATCATCGCCGGCCTCGTCGAGCCGTCCTCGGGCGTCGCGCAATGCCGCGGCGCCGAGATCGACGGCCCGCCGACCGGCATCGCTTTGGTGTTCCAGTCCTTCGCGCTGTTTCCCTGGCTCACCGTGCTGCAGAATGTGGAACTCGGCCTCGAGGCCCAGGGCGTCGACCGCGCCGAACGCCGCTCGCGCGCCTTGGCCGCCATCGACTTGATCGGCCTCGACGGTTTCGAAAGCGCCTTCCCGAAGGAGCTCTCCGGCGGCATGCGCCAGCGCGTCGGCTTTGCCCGTGCGCTGGTCGTCCACCCCGACCTTCTGTTGATGGACGAGCCGTTCTCGGCGCTCGACGTGCTGACCGCCGAAACGCTGCGCACCGACATGATCGATCTGTGGGTGGAAGGCCGCCTGCCGATCAAATCGGTGCTGATGGTCACCCACAACATCGAGGAGGCGGTGCTGATGTGCGATCGCATCCTCGTCTTCTCCTCCAATCCCGGCCGCGTCGCCCGCGAACTGAAGGTCGACCTGCCGCATCCGCGCAACCGTCTCGACCCGGTGTTCCGCCAATTGGTCGACAGCATCTACGCGCTGATGACGCAGCGCGCCGAAACCCGTACGCCGGCCATGGAAGGCATTCCCGGCACCGGCATCGGCCTGGTGCTCAACCACGTCTCCACCAACATCCTGGCCGGCCTGATCGAGGCGCTGGCCGGCGCGCCCTATGACGGGCGGGCCGACCTGCCGGTGCTGGCGGGCGCGTTGCAGATGGAGGCCGACGAGATCTTCCACCTCGGTGAAACGCTGCAGCTCTTGCGCTTCGCGCAACTGAGCGAAGGCGACATCGTGCTGACCGAGGCAGGCAAGCGCTTCGCCCATATGGAAACCGACGAACGCAAGAAGCTCTTTGCCGAACACATCTCGGCCTATGTGCCGATCTTCGGGTTGATCCGCCGTGTGCTCGACGAGCGTCCCTCGCACGCCGCGCCCGCCGCCCGCTTCCGCAACGAGCTGGAAGACTACATGACCGAGGACTATGCCGACGAAACCTTGAAGACGGTGGTGTCCTGGGCGCGTTACGCCGAGCTGTTCGCCTATGACGAACAGACCGAGCTGTTCAGCCTGGAGAACCCGCAGTAACAAGCAGGATGCGCGGCGCTGGAGCGCCGCGCTGTATTCTGGCTTAGGCCAGCCAGCCAGCAGCGGCGCCGGCGAGAAGCAGGATGCCGATCGCCGCGCGATAGAACACGAACGGCCAGGTCGAGAACCGCTCCAGGAACCGCATCAGGCCCCAGATCGCCGCGAAGGCCGACAGGCTGGCGATGATCAGGCCGAAGATCAGCACGTGCCAGGCTTCCGAAGGGATGTGCGCCTTGTGCAGCACCCAGATCTCGTGCAGCCCGGCCAGCGCGATCGCCGGAATGCCGATCAGGAAGGAGAAGCGCGCCGCTTCCTCGCGCTTCAGGTCGCGGAACAGTGCGGCCGTCAGCGTCGAGCCGGAGCGCGAGATGCCGGGGATGAGTGCGCCGGCCTGGGCCACGCCAACGATCAGCGCGTCGCGCAGCCGCATGTCCTCGACGCTGCGGCGGTGCTTGGCGATGCGTTCGGCGAGACCCAGCAGCACCGCCAGCGCCACCATCGACACGCCGATCACCACGATGCCGCGCAGCGGCGAATCGCAACGATTGAGCAGCGGCGACAGCGCGAGGCCGACAACGACGATGGGGATGGTCGCCAGCACGATGCCGACCGCCAGCCGCCAGGTCGGGCTGGAATAGTTGCCGGTGCGCACCGCGGTCACCGTGCCGCCGACCAGCCCGGTGACGTCGCGCCAGAAATAGCTGATCACCGCGGCCAGTGCTGCCAGCTGCATGGCGGCGGAAAAGGCCGAGCCCGGATCCTGCCAGCCGAGCAGCGCCGGCACGATGCGCATATGCGCGGTCGACGAGATCGGCAGCAACTCGGTTATGCCCTGCACCACGCCGAGCACCGCGACCTTCGCGTAACCCAGCGTCGCAAAGCCGATGTCGACGCCTTCCGAACAAGCATTCGCCATTAGTGGTCCCTCTCCACACCGCCGAAACCGCACAACGCAGGCCCCGGGCGCCTCAGTTCTAGCTTCTCTCGCGAAGCAGGCTGGCCGGATTAAGTCACGGTCTGTTGAACTTTCCGTGATCGTGGCTGTGGAAAGGTCAGATCCAGCCTTGCAGCCATTTGAGGCCGAAGGCGCCGGGCGCCAGTATGCCGGCCGCCCAGATCATCGCCGAGGTCACGTTGGCAAGCTGGAAGGCCATCGGCGACATGTCGCAAATGCCGGCCACCAGCGGCATGGAGGCGCGCAGCGGCCCGGAAAAGCGGCCGACGAAGACGCCGAGCGTGCCCCAGCGCTCGAAGAAGCGGTGGCCGCGCTGCAGCAGGTCAGGATTGCGCGACAGCGGCCAGTAGCGCACCACGTCGCCCTTCAGCTTCAGGCCGATCCAGAACGACAGCCAGTCGCCGAAGAAGGCGCCGATCGCCGCCGCCGCCCAGAGCGGCCAGAACGAGATGCCGCTTTCGCCGACGAGGAAGCCGACGCCGAGCAGGATGACGGTGGCCGGCACCAGCAGCGAAATGAACGCCAGCGATTCGCCGAAGGCGAGCAGCATGACGACGAAGAAGCCCCAGCCCTGATGGGCCCTGATGAACTCGACGGCGGTCTGGGTGAGTGCTTGAAGATCCATGCCTTGCACCTAGCCGATGGCGTCGCCTTGCGAAACCGGTTTCGGCGGGCGACGGCGGAAATCCGGCCGGTGAATGGTTTCCGGAACGTCGCTGGCGACAAGCTGTAGCGGGAGCAGGACCGACCTCCGCCAATGTCTACAAAATTAGTGGCATTAGCAAAAATTCACACCATCGGCCCGCCCGCCGTCGCGGGATTTTCTTGAAGCTTGGTTCGAAAGGTCGCTCATTCCTTTGTTTTCGCCCTGGCCGCTGCGAGGCTGATGATGTCAGCCAGAAGGGCCTATCCATGAGCAAGACCACCATCCAATCCATTCCCGTTCTCGACTTTTCCTTGTTCGAGACCGATCCGAAAACCTTTCTGGACGCGCTCAAGCCGGCCGCCCGCGACGTCGGCTTCTTCTACCTCACCGGGCATGGCATCGCGCAAAGCCTCATCGACGACGTGCTGTCGGCGTCGCGCCGCTTCTTTTCGCTGCCCGAGGCCGACAAATTGAAGATCGAGATGGTCAACTCGCCGCATTTCCGCGGCTACAACCGCGTCGGCCAGGAACTGACCAAGGGCCAGCGCGACTGGCGCGAGCAGATCGACATCGGCTCGGAGGCGGCGGCACTTCCCGTCGACGGCGGCCAGCCGGCCTGGACCCGCCTGCAGGGCCCCAATCTGTGGCCCGACGCCTTGCCGGAGCTGAAGCCGATCCTGCTCGAATGGCAGTCCGAGCTGACCAAATTGTCGACGCGCCTTCTGAAAGCCTTCGCGGTGGCGCTGGAGCAGGACCGCGACATCTTCGAAACCATCTATGCCGGCACGCCCAACCAGCTCATCAAGATCATCCGCTATCCCGGCCGCGACGCCACTGGCAGCGAGCAGGGCGTCGGCGCCCACAAGGACAGCGGTTTCCTCACGCTGTTGCTGCAGGAAAAGCAGAAGGGCCTGGAGGTGGAGACCGAGGACGGCCGCTGGATCGAGGCCGAACCCAGGCCCGGCACCTTCGTCGTCAACATCGGCGAATTGCTGGAACTGGCCACCGACGGCTATCTGAAGGCGACCGTGCACCGCGTCGTCACCCCGCCGGCCGGCACCGACCGGCTGTCGGTGGCGTTTTTCCTCGGCGCGCCTTTCGACGCCGAAGTGCCGTTGCTTGATCTCGCGCCGCATCTCAAGGCACAGGCCGGCGGCGTCACCCGCGATCCGCACAACCCGCTTTTCCGCAATTCCGGCCAGAACGCGCTGAAGAGCCGCCTGCGCTCGCATCCCGATGTCGCCGCCCGCCACCATGCCGACCTGTTGGTCGCGCAGGCGCGCGCCGAGGCCGTGCCCGTCGCCTGAACCGAAACGCCGACCCTCCCATGCCTAACCATCGAGATCGACCGAAGGAGCAAACGCTATGACGCTGGAAAACCTCTCCGCCGAAACGCTCGCTTTGCATGGCGGCGGCTGGCGCGCCGACCCGTCCACCGGCGCCGTCGCCGTGCCGATCTATCAGACCACCTCCTACCAGTTTCAGGATACCGGCCATGCCGACCGGCTGTTTTCGCTGGACGAGGTCGGCCACATCTACACCCGCGTTTCCAATCCCACCCAGGACGCCTTCGAGCAGCGCATCGCCGCGCTCGAAGGCGGCGCGGCGGCTTTGCTCTTGTCGTCGGGGCAGGCGGCTTCGGCCTATTCGGTGCTGAACCTTGCCGGTGCCGGCGACAACATCGTCTCCTCCACCGGCCTCTATGGCGGCACCTGGGCGCTGTTCGCCGCCACGCTCAAGCATTTCGGCGTCGAGGTCCGCTTCGTCGATCCCGCCGATCCGGAGAATTTCCGCCGGGCGACGGACGAGCGCACGCGCGCCTATTACGCGGAATCGCTGCCCAATCCGAAGCTGCAGGTCTTCCCGATCAGGGAGGTGGCCGATATCGGCCGCTCGCTCGGCGTGCCGCTGATCGTCGACAACACGGCGGCGCCCTTGATCATTCGCCCGTTCGACCATGGCGCGGCCGTCGTCATCTATTCGGCCACCAAATATATCGGGGGCCACGGCACCTCGATCGGCGGCGTCATCATCGATGGCGGCAATTTCCCCTGGGAAGAGCACACCGCGCGTTTCCCGACGCTGAACGAGCCGGACCCCAGCTATCACGGCAAGGTCTGGGTGGAGGCGGCCAAACCGCTCGGCCCCGTCGCCTATGTGCTGCGCATCCGCACCGTGCTCCTGCGCGACGTCGGCGCCGCCATCAGCCCGTTCAACGCCTTCCAGCTCCTGCAAGGCCTGGAGACGCTGCCGCTGCGCATCCGCCAGCACAACGAGAACGCGCTGAAGGTGGCCGAATTCCTGCGCGGTCACCCCAAGGTGAAATCGGTGATCTTCCCGCGGTACCAGCTGGGCGAAGACAAGCGCCGGGCCGAGGCCTATTTCCAGCCGGGCAGCTATGGCGCGCTGGTCGGTTTCGAGCTGAAGGACGGGCGCGAGGCAGGCCGCGGCTTCATCAACGGGCTGAAGCTGTTCTACCATGTCGCCAATATCGGCGACGCGCGCTCGCTGGCCATCCACCCGTCCACCACGACGCATTCGCAGCTGTCGGCGGAAGATCAGCTCGCCTCAGGCGTCACCCCCGGCTACGTGCGGCTGTCGGTCGGCATCGAGCATCCCGACGATATCATCCGCGACCTCGAACAGGCGCTCGACGGCGCGGTGGGCGAGGAGAAGCTCAAGGCTGCCTGACCACAGCGGCTTTGTGCATCCGGGGGCGGGGGCGCAACGACAGCATGGACAGATCGGAGGAACCCGAACATGACCAGAATTGTACCCGTCCTCGACCTCAGCCGTCTGGAGCAGGGTGCTTCCGAGCGGCGCACCTTCCTGGCCGATCTGCGCTCGGCAGCCCGCGATGTCGGCTTTTTCTATCTGGCCGGGCACGGCATCGCCGTCACCGAGATCGATGGCGTTCTGGCCGCCGCCAGACGCTTCTTCGAATTGCCGGAGGACGAGAAGCTCAAGATCGCCATGGTCAACTCGCCGCAGTTCCGTGGCTACACCCGCACCGGCGGTGAGTTGACGCGGGGCAGGGCCGACTGGCGCGAACAGCTCGACATCGGCGTCGAGCGCCCGGCGATCGCGCAGCGGCCGGGCCTCGCCCCCTGGGCGCGCCTGCAGGGACCGAACCAGTGGCCGGCGCTTTATCCTGATCTCAAACCCGCGCTGTTGTCGTGGCAGGCGCAGGTGACCGCGGTGGCGATCCGCCTTTTGAGAGCCTTCGCGCTGTCGCTTGAACAGCCGGAAGACGCCTTCGACGCCATCCATGTCGGCGAGCCTAATCACCGCATGAAGATCGTGCGTTATCCCGGCCGCGATCTCACCGGCGGCGACCAGGGCGTCGGCGCCCACAAGGATGGCGGCTTCTTGACCCTGCTATTGCAGGACCAGCATGAGGGTCTGCAGGTCGAATATGACGAGCGCTGGGTGCCGGTCGATCCCATTCCCGGAACGCTGGTCGTCAATATCGGCGAACTGCTCGAACTCGCCTCCAACGGCTATCTGCGCGCCACCGTGCATCGCGTGGTCACGCCGCCGGCCGGGGTCGAGCGCCTGTCGGTGCCGTTCTTCTTCGGCGCCAGGCTGGATGCCACCATCCCGCTGCTCGACCTGCCGCCGCATCTTTCGACGGAAGCGCGCGGCCCGGCCAGCGATCCCGAAAATCCGCTGTTTCGCGATGTCGGCACCAATGTCCTGAAAAGCCGGCTGCGCTCGCATCCCGACGTTGCCAAACGGCATTATTCCGACCTCATCGAAAGCGGCTTCGCCCCGGTCGCGGCCTGAGCTTTCCGTAGGGTTCCTCTGCTCTCGGCCGGGCGTTCGCCCGGCTTTCTTTTTCGCGCCCAACGCCCGTCATTCCGGGCAAGCGAGCAAAGCGAGCGCCGACCCGGAACCCAATGGTCATGGCGCGTCGAGCACGGCCCGGTCCTCATCTTGACACGTTCGGGCTACTCAAGCCGCCCGCTTCATCGATGCTCACGCGAAATGAGGACCCGGCTGCGCTGCTCAATAGGTTCCGGGTCGGCGCTCGCTTGCCCGGAATGACGGGGTTCCACCGCGCGGCTTCTCCTTCTCCCGCAAGGGGAGAAGGGAAGGTGCGCACCCCCTCCGCTCCTTCAACCTCCAAACCCGGCCCTTCGCGGCAAAGCGCTTCCCGAACGACGGCAAATTTGGATTGCCGTTCCTTAGTCTACAAATCTTATAGAGTTACCGTCTGCCTGGGTCGGCGAAAGGGGCTGAGCGCGATCGTTTCGGATCGGCCCGATTGGGAACCAGGAGTTATCGAGATGACATTTCTATCGCAACCAGGCAGCCTTTGGCGACGCGCGGTCGCGGCCTCGCTGATCGTCGCCACCGGTGCGTTCGCCACCGTGGCCGAGGCCGGCCCGACGCTGGACAAGATCAAGCAGCGCGGCGCCATCAAGGTCGGCGTCGGCACCACGCCCGGCTTCTTCGCGCCCGACGACGCCGGCAAGTGGAAGGGCTTCTTCGTCGATTACGGCAAGGCGCTCTCCATCACCGTGTTCGGCACGCCCGACAAGGTCGAGTTCACCAATTCCTCGCCGCAGCAGCGCCTGCCGGCCTTGCAGGCCGGCGAGTTCGACATCCTGCTTTCCGGCGTGACGGTGACGATCGCCCGCGCGCTGCAGCTAGGCTTCCATTTCGGACCGACGGTGTTTTATGACGGCCAGGGCATCCTGGTGCGTAAGGACCTCGGCGTGACCAAGGCCGCCGAACTCGACGGCGCCACCATCGGCGTGCAGAGTGGCACCACCGGCGAGCTCAACATCGCCGATTTCTTCCGCAAGACCGGCAAGAAGTTCACGCCGGTGACGATCGAGGAGACCGGCGAGTTCATCAACGCGCTGGAATCGGGCCGCGTCGACGCCATCACCCAGGACAGTTCCGACCTCGTCGGCAAGCGCACCCAGCTGAAGAAGCCGGACGATTTCGTCATCCTGCCCGAGCGCCTGTCCAAGGAGCCGCTGGCGCCCGCCGTCGCCGGTGGCGACGACCGCTGGCTGGAACTGGTCAACTGGACCGTCAACGTGACCATCCAGGCCGAGGAATGGGGCATCACCTCCAAGAATGTCGACGAATTCCTGAAGTCGCCCGACCCGGCCGTGCAGCGTTTCCTCGGCGTCGATCCCTCGCTCGCCCAGGCCACCGGCCTCGACCCGAAATGGGCCTACACCATCATCAAGACGGTGGGCAATTACGGCGAGATCTTCGACCGCAACCTGAAGCCGCTCGGCTGGGAGCGCGGCTACAACAATCTGTGGACGCAAGGCGGCCTGCTTTATTCGCCGCCGTTCCGCTGAGCCGTCCTCCGTCATGGCGGTGATCGAAACCGTGCCGGGCCCTGGGCGGCCCGGCCCCTTGCGGCGGCTGGTCGGCTGGTGGGGCGACCGGCCGTGGCTGCAGCTCGCCATCGTCGCGGCTGTCGTCGCGCTTTTCTGGCTGCTCGGCGCCAACATCGCCGAGACGATGCGGCGCATCGGCGTCACCCCTGGCTTCGACTTTCTCGGCCGCTCCGCCAATTTCGAGATCGGCGAGACGATGATCGCCTTCAAGGCCGGCGATCCCTATGTCCAAGCGATCCTCGCCGGCCTCTTGAACACGCTGAAGGTCGCGCTGCTCGGCTGCGTCTTCGCCACCATCCTCGGCGTGGCGCTGGGCGTCGCCGGCCTGTCCGGCAACCTGCTTCTGGCCGGGCTGATGCGTGGATACATCGAGCTCATCCGCAACACGCCGCTGCTCTTGCAGCTGTTCTTCTGGATCGCGCTGGCCAAGGCGTTTCCGCCGCCCCGGCAGGCATTGTCGGCCTTCGGCGCGCTGTTCCTCTCCAACCGCGGCGTCTTCGTGCCGGCCCTCGCCGTCGACGGTTTTTCCGCCGCGACCCTGCTGCTTTTGGCCGCCATCGGCCTGTCCTACGGCCTCTTTCTCTACACGGCGCGCCGACAGCGTCGCCTCGGCCTGAGCCGCGCCCTGCTTGCAACGCTGGTTCTCCTGGTCGCCGCCGGTCTCGCTTTGCCGGCCACCGGTGCTGCGATAAGCTTCGACCTGCCGGTTCTCGCCGGTTTCAACATTCGTGGCGGCCACAGCCTGACGCCGGAATTCGCTGCACTTCTCGTCGGCCTCACCGTCAAGTTCTCGGCCGCCATCGCCGAGATCGTGCGCGCCGGCATCCAGTCGGTGCCGTCGGGCCAATGGGAGGCGGCCCGCGCGCTCGGCCTGCATCCGGGCCAGATCATGCGGCTTGTCGTGCTGCCGCAGGCGCTGCGCGTCATCACGCCGATGATCACCTCGTCCTATCTCGACCTCACCAAGGATTCTTCCCTCGCGGTCGCCATCGGCTATCCCGACCTCGTCTCCATCATCAACACCACCGCCAACACCACCGGCCAGTCCTTCGAGGCGCTCGCCATCCTCATCGGCGTCTATCTCGTCCTGAACCTGTCGGTGTCGGCCCTCATGAACATCTACAACCGCAAGGTCGCCCTGCGCGGCGGAGTGCTGCGATGAGCCTGGTCGATATCGCTTCCTTGCCGCTGATGCGCCGCCCGGTCGATCTCAAGCCTCTGTGGAACGGCCTGTTCGGCACCAAGCTCAACACGGCGCTGACGCTGCTGACGCTCGCCTTCCTTGCCTGGATCGTGCCGCCGCTGCTCAGATGGCTGGTGCTCGACGCCATCTGGACCGGCACCGCGCAGGATTGCGCCGCCGCTTCCGGTGCCTGCTGGGCCTTCGTCACCGCCAAAATGCGTTTCATCCTCTTCGCTTTCTACCCGCAGGATCTGCAATGGCGGCCGCTGGCGGCGTTGCTCCTTCTGCTCGGCCTGCTTGCGGTCACCGCGCAGCCGAGGTTCTGGCGGCGCGAATTGCTCATCGCCTGGCCGCTCGGCGTCGGTCTCGCCTGGGCGCTGCTGTCCGGCGCGCTGACCGGCTCTCCGGTCGCCTCGAACCAGTGGGGCGGCCTGCCGGTGACGCTGCTGGTCTGGGCGGTGTGTTTTGGCCTGTCCGTCCCGCTCGCCGTGCTGCTCGCTTTGGCGCGGCGCTCGAAGATGGGCGGCCTGCGCACGCTCTCCGTGCTGTTCATCGAGCTGATGCGCGGCACGCCGATGGTCGCCATCCTCTATGTGGCGATGCTGATCCTGCCGATGGCCATCCCCGGCGGCCAGTTCCTCGACAAGACGCTGCGCGCCATCGTCATGATCAGCCTGTTCTGGTCGGCCTATGTCGCCGAGGTGGTGCGCGCCGGCCTGCAGGCCATCCCGCATGGCCAGGAGGAGGCGGCCAAGGCGCTCGGCCTCGGCTACTGGCGCACCATGCAGCTCATCGTGCTGCCGCAGGCGCTGCGCAAGGTCATCCCCGGGCTGGTCAACCTCGCCATCGGCTTCCTGCTCGCCACCTCGCTGCTCGCCGTCATCGGCATCCTCGACCTGCTCAACGCGGCGCGCGCCTCGACCACCGACCCGAAATGGCTCGGCTTCTACGACGAAGCCTATCTCGTCGTCGCGGTCATCTATTTCGTCTTCTGCTTCGGCGGCTCCCGCTACAGCCGCTGGCTGGAGCGGCGGCTGGGGGCGGTGCGGAATTGAATTTCACCGACCCTTGAAGTGATGAGTGCCGACGCCTCTATCTCCCCCCTTGCGGGGGAGAAAGCGATTTCAGCATCTTAGCGAGCACGCCCGCAGGGCGGCACAGTCTAAGTGCTAGAAATCGCAAGAGAGGGGATTTGTCGGCAATGCGCCAGCCAGTCAGACCGTCACATCGCGGCTTTGCCCGCTCTATGCGCGCCGACGCGACCATGCTTTGCAGGCTTTGCGCAACCGCCAACTCAACGGCTTGAAGTTCAAGCGACAGGTGCCGCTCGACGGCTATATTCTCGACTTCGCCTGTTTCGAGGCCAGGCTGATCATCGAGGTCGATGGCAGTCAGCATGCAGATTCACAAGGTGATGTCGCTCGCGATCGGCATTTCGAGATGCGAGGATTCCGCATCCTACGTTTCTGGAACGAGGAGGTGGAGAGGAACCTCGACGCGGTCTGCGAGGCGATCTTGCTGGCTGCCGACGGTCGCGGCTGAACATCCCCTTTCTTGCGATTTCTAGCACTTAGTTGCGCCACCCTGCGGGCGTGCTCGCTAAGACGCTGAAATCGCTTTCTCCCCCACGAGGGGGAGATAGAGGCGCGTTCGCTCACCCGTCTCCGGGCTCGTTACACCCCTAGCGCCTGCGTCAGATCGGCAATCAAATCATCCGCGTCCTCGATGCCGGCCGAAAGCCGGACCAGCGAATCCGAGATGCCGATTTCGGCGCGCTTCTCGGCCGGGATCGAGCCATGTGTCATCAGCGCCGGGTGCTCGATCAGGCTCTCCACCCCGCCCAGGCTCTCGGCCAGCGCGAACAGCCGCGTGTGTTCCAAAAAGCGCTTGGTGCCGGCGAGGTCGCGGTCGAGTTCCACCGTGATCATGCCGCCGAAGGCGCTCATCTGCGCCTTGGCGATTGCGTGCTGCGGGTGGCTTTCGAGGCCGGGATAGATGACGCGGCGCACATCGGAGCGCGCCTCCAGCCAGCGCGCGATCTTCAGCCCGTTGGCCGAATGCCGCTCCATGCGCAGCGCCAGCGTCTTCAGGCCGCGCAGCGCCAGGAAGCTGTCGAATGGCCCGGAAATGGCGCCCACCGCGTTCTGCAGGAATTTCAGCTGGTCGCGCAGTTCGGTGTTCTCGCCAACCACGACGACCCCGCCGACCATATCGGAATGGCCGTTGAGATATTTGGTCACCGAATGCACGACGAGATCGATGCCGAGCTCCAGCGGCCGCTGGATATAGGGGCTGCAGAAAGTGTTGTCGGCCACCGCGATCAGCCCCTTCCTGCGGGCGAGAGCGGCGACGGCGGCAAGGTCGACCACGCGCAGCAGCGGGTTGGTCGGCGTCTCCACCCACAGCATCTTCGTCTCCGGCCGGATCGCCGCTTCCACGGCGGCCAGGTCGGTGAAATCGACGAAGCTCACCTTCAGCCCGGCCGAGCGCTTGCGCACCCGCTCCAACAGGCGGAACGTGCCGCCATAAATGTCGTCGGTGGCCACGATATGGGCGCCGGAGTCCAGCAGTTCGAAGATGTTGGCGATCGCCGCCAGCCCCGACGCATAGGCGAATGCCGCCGTGCCGCTTTCCAGATCCGCCACCGCGCGCTCGAAGGCGAAGCGGGTCGGGTTCTGGCTGCGGGCATATTCGAAACCCTTGTGCACGCCGGGCGACTGCTGCGCATAGGTCGAGGTGGCGTAGATCGGCACCATGACGGCGCCGGTCGTCGGGTCGTGGCTCTGCCCGCCATGGATGGTGCGGGTGGAAAAGGCAAGCCGGTTGCGGCCCTGTATGGTCATCGGTTGCGCCTCAGATGGTTGATGAGATCGATGCGGGTGATGAGGCCGACGAATTCGTCATTGTCGAAGACGATGGCCACCTCGTTGCGGTCGAAGACGGGCAACAGCGCATCCAGCGTCTGGCTGGCCTGCAGCGTGTGCAGTTCGGCGCTCATCGCGCTGTGCACCGGCTGGTCGAAACGTTGCCAGCGGCCGTCATAGGGGCCGTCGACCTGGGTGAGTATGTCGCTTTCGTCGATGATGCCGACCAGCCGGCCTTCGTCCAGCACCGGCAATTGCGAGACGTCGCCGCGCCGCATGCGGCCATAGGCGGTCAAAAGCGTGTCATCCGGCCCGACGAACACCGTGCCGCCCTCGCGGTGCGAGCGGGCGACAAGGTCGGAGAGGTCGCCATGCTGCTCGCGTTCGGCCAGGCCCTGTTCGGCCAGCCAGAAATCGTCGAACACCTTGGACAGATATTTGTTGCCGCTGTCGCACACGAAGGTGACGACGCGTTTGGCGGTCTTCTGCTCGCGGCAATAGCGCAGCGCCGCCGACAACAGCGTGCCGGAAGACGAGCCGGCCAGGATGCCTTCCTTGGACAAGAGGTCGCGCACCGCCAGCATCGAATGCCGGTCGGAAATCGAATAGGCCTTCTTCACCAGCGAAAGATCGCAGTTCGGCGGCACGAAATCCTCGCCGATGCCTTCCACCGTCCAGCTGCCGGCCTCGATCATCTCGCCGGTCTTGACCAGCGGCGCCAGCACCGAGCCGACCGGGTCGGCCAGCACCATTTCGGTCTTGGGCGAGACCCCGGCGAAGAAGCGGCCGAGGCCGGTCAGCGTGCCGCCGGAGCCGACACCCACCACCACCGCATCGACATCGCCATCCAGCTGGCGCCAGATTTCCGGGCCGGTGGTGATCTCATGCGCCAGCGGGTTGGCCGGGTTGGAGAACTGGTTGGCATAGAAGGCGCCGGGAATCTCGGCGGCCAGCTTTTCGGCCATGTCCTGGTAATATTCGGGATGGCCCTTGCCGACGTCGGAGCGGGTCAGCCGCACCTCGGCGCCGAGTGCCCTGAGATGCTGCACCTTCTCGCGCGACATCTTGTCGGGCACGATCAGGATGATGCGGTAGCCGCGCGGAATGCCGACCTGCGCCAGCCCCAGCCCGGTGTTGCCGGCGGTGGCCTCGATAATGACGCCGCCGGGTTTCAGCCGTCCGTCGCGCTCTGCCTGGTCGATCATCGAGCGGGCGATGCGGTCCTTGATCGAGCCGCCGGGGTTCTGGCTCTCCAGCTTGATGAAGAGGCGGCACTTGCCGGTGTCGAACTTCTTCAGTTCCACCACCGGCGTCTCGCCGATCAGGTCCAACACCGAGGCGACCGGCGGCTGCAGCCGCTTCATCGCCTCGACCGGTTCTGCCTGCACTTTCGTGTTCATCGGGGGGCTCCCTCTCGGGGTCGCCGGATCGCTGTCCGGCATGCGTCCTGATCGCAGAAGCGACCGCTCTTTGTCGAAGGAAGAAATTTCCTTTGAAAGGCGATCAGTAGAATGTCGTTTCAGTTCTCCGGAATTGATCTGCCTTGTCGCCGTCTCCTGCCTGCGCATGAGAATGGTTTTCGCCGGTCGTGTCCATTCAATATGGTGCGCCGGTGGCGTCGGGGAAGTGGGGGAGGCCAATTGCACCATGGAGATCAAGGCGAGCGCGGCGCGCCTTCCTTCTCCCCTTGCGGGAGAAGGTGGATCGGCGCGCAGCGCCGAGACGGATGAGGGGTGTTGGACGGAGCGCTGCTTTGCGAATGTACGGCGGTGTCGATAGGGGATGCTGATTTTGAAACGTCTCGTTTCTTCCAGCACCCCTCATCCGACCTCGCCCAAGGCGGCTGCGCCGCCAGGGCTCGGCCACCTTCTCCCACAGGGGGAGAAGGGGAGGCGAGTTGTCGCCGTCAGCGCGAGTTTCAGCCCCGAGCCATGCTTCCCAACGGGTTGAGGGCTTACCCGGAATGAGGGCGTCAGAACATCCCTCAGCCTTTATCGACCCGCACCGTCTCGCCATCGGCCGGGACCAGCAACCGTTCCGGGCCGATGCCAGCCGCGTCGGCGGTTCTGCGCAGCGTTGCGCGGTCCACCGTTGCGTGGTCGAGCGCTTCCATATGCACGGCAATCACCTTGGCCTGCGGCGCCGAACGCGCCACCTCGACGGTCTGGCTATCGTCCATCACGATCAGCTCGCCGTCCCAGCGCGCGCCGCAGGAATGGGTGACGATGATGTCGGGCCTCGTCCTGGCGATGGTCTCAACCACCGGCGGATAAAGCACCGTGTCGCCGGCCCAGTAGAGTGACGGCTCGCCGGCCGCTTCCAGCGAAAAGCCGATCACCTGCCCCATCTTCTCCACCACCGGCCCCAGCCCGTGGCTGCCGTCGCGGCGGGTCAGCCTGATGCCGTTCCAGGTGAGTTCCGAGGTGAGCGGCGTGACGTCCTTGAAACCGAAGCCACGGATCTTGTCCTCGTCGCCGGGCTGGCAGATCAGCGGCAGGTCTTTTGGGATCACCGCCTGCGCCACCGTGTCGAAATGGTCGGCGTGCAGATGCGAGACGATCAGCAACTCGACGCCGTCGAGGATGTCGTCGACGCTGGCCGGCAGGTCGACCATCGGGTTGGGCGAACGACCGGTAAAGGAAGGCCGGCTGTGCTTGGCGCCAAGGTCGGGGTCGACCAGCAGCGTCCTGCCGGCGACCTCGATCTTCAGCGCGGCGTTTCGGAAGAGACGAATTTTCATGATGTCCTCGGCTGGGTCTGGGGCGTCGGCCTTGCCGAACGGGTCGGCTTTACCGAACAGCTTGGCTTGGCAAAACAGGTCGGCGGGCGGAAGGCGATTCCGGCATCTTAACCGCGCGTGTCGTCATGGCGAGGACCAGCGATAGGGCCAGCAACGCGGCATGGATGTTTCTTCGTGAAAACCGGCGGGACGTTAAGAAGTCGAGGGCCATTTTGAGGGCAGATCGCGGCCTGTGAATAAAAACAGGGGCCTCGCAGACGCCGTTTCCCGCGAAGCCTTGATGGCGCGTGCCAAAATTTTTTGACTCCGGCGCCGCCACCAGCTTCGTGTTCACATCGCGCGGTCGCCGGCGCGCCGGACGACTGCGGCGATCCGGTTCGCCACGGGACGGGCGCCGCCGGAAAAATACATGCAAACACATGTTTTCACGCGGGTTTCCGATTGGCGGGCGCCGCCACGAAGCTACCGCATCGCAGCAAAAGCAGCCTGCGAGGCCAATTATTTTAGCCTTAAAATGATATTTGCAAACGCATTTAAACTGCGCTAGCCTCCCCTTGGGAGAGCCGGTCTGGGCGCGATTGTCGAGCAACCGGTCGAGAAGATCAAGAATACGCAATCAGGAGGAACCGTCCATGACCGCAGCCGCCGCGCTCGCCAATTTCGCCGAGCTTTTGTTGAGTGGAAAGATCGAGGTCGTCGATCTCTCGGCCCCGCTCGGGCCCGACACGCCCTTGCTCAAGCTGCCGCCGGAATTCGCCGTCGACACGCCCAAGATCGAGATTCACACCATCTCCGAATACGACAAGAACGGCCCGTTCTGGGCCTGGAACTGGCTGAAGATCGGCGAGCATTCGGGCACCCATTTCGACGCCCCGCACCACTGGATCACCGGCAAGGAATATTCGGACGGCTATACCGACACCATCTCGGTGCAGAACTATGTCGCGCCAGTCAATGTCATTGATTGTGCAGCGGAATCCACCGCCAACAACGACTATCTGCTCACCGCCGACGCCATCAGGGCCTGGGAAGCCAAGCACGGCGCCATCGGCAAGGGTGAGTGGGTGGTGATGCGTTCCGACTGGGACAAGCGCAACGGTTCGGAGGCCGCCTTCCTGAATGCCGACGCCAATGGCCCGCATTCGCCGGGACCGACGGTCGACGCCATCGAATACATCATCGAGCGCGGCGCCATCGGCTGGGGCACGCAGTGCATCGGCACCGACGCCGGTGCCGCCGGCGGCATGAACCCGCCATACCCGGCGCACAATCTGATGCACAAGGCCAACCGCTACGGCCTCGCCAGCCTGTGCAATCTCGACAAGTTGCCCGCCAAGGGCGCGATCCTGATCGCCGCGCCGCTCAAGATCGTCAAGGGCACCGGCAGCCCCGTGCGTGCCATGGCCCTGGTGCCGAAGGGCTGATTGTAGAGGCCGATCATCGTGGCTTACGATCACGTCATCATCGGCAGCGGCATCAACGGCCTCGTGGCGGCGGCGATGCTGTCGAAACAGGGCGCGCGGGTGCTGCTTCTGGAGCGCGAGCAGCGCCTCGGCGGCTGCATGTTCAGCACCGAGGCGACGCTTCCGGGCTTCACGCATGACGTGATGGCGGCCACGTTCGTTCTGTTCCTGACCGGGCCGGCTCACGCTGCGCTCGGGCAGGACCTTGCCCGCCACGGCCTGGAATTCTGCCACACGCCGCATCCGACGGCGGCGCTGCGTCCCGACGGATCGAGCGTGGTGTTGACCACCGACCGCGCCGCCAATGTGAAGGCTTTCAATGCGCTTTCGTCCGGCGACGGCGACCGCCATGCCGTCGATGTCGGTTCGATCGAGGCCAGCGCCGAACTGCTGTTCGGCTTGCTCGGCGGACAACTGTGGAGCTTCGCCACGGCGAAGCTTCTGGCGCGCGAGGCGTGGCGGCGCGGGTTGCGTGGGCTGGTCGACTATTTCGGCGGGGCCCTGGCGCCGGCACGCGGCTGGCTGGAAACAAACTACAAGTCGCCGCGGATACAGGCCCTGCACGCGCCGTGGGCCCTGCATTGCGGGCTCTCTCCGGAAGACACCTATTCCGCCCAGATGGGCAAGGTCATCGCCTTTGCCCTGGAGGCGGCTGGCGCGCCTATCGTCAAGGGCGGTGCCGGCAAGGCGGTCGAGGCGTTCCGCGCGCTGATCGAGGAACAGGGTGGCGTGATCCGGACCGGTGCGGATGTCGAGCGCATCCTGGTTCGCGGCGGCAAGGCTGCCGGCGTTCGGCTGGCCGGCGGAGAGGAAATCGATGCCTCGAAATCCGTCATCGCTTCCGTCGCGCCGAGCCAGCTCTATGGGCGCCTGCTCGATACCGATGCTCCATCTCCGGCAAAGGATGCGACACGCGCCTACCGTCATGGCCGCGGCAATTTTCAACTGCACTATGCGCTGGATCGTGCGCCGCGCTGGCGGACCGAGGGTCTGGAAAAGGTCGCGCTCATCCATCTCACCGACGGCATCGACGCGGTTTCCAAATCGCACAACGAGGCGACCCGCAGCCTGCTACCGGCAACGCCGACCATGTGTGTCGGGCAACCGGCTTCGCTCGATCCGTCGCGCTGCCCGGAAGGCAAGGCGATCCTGTGGATCCAGGTTCCGGATGCGCCGCGCGCCATCAAGGGCGATGCGGCCGGGCAGATCGCCACGCAAGGCACATGGGACGAGGCGACGCGCGAGGCCTTCGCCGACCGCCTCGAGGCGATCCTGGCTAATCATATCGAAGGTTTCCGCGAAACCGTGCTGGCGCGACGCGCCTATTCGCCGGCCGATCTCGAAGCGATGAACATCAATTTGGTCGGCGGCGATCCCTATGGCGGCGCTTGCACGATCGACCAATTCTTCGTGTGGCGGCCGTTCGCCGGTTCGGTCAATCACCGCAGCGCGATCAAATCGCTGTATCATATCGGGGCCTCGACGCATCCGGGCCCTGGTCTCGGTGGTGGATCGGGTTTCCTCGTGACCAAGGAGTTCCGGTGAACGAACGCACGACCATCAGCGACGACGTCGACGGCCCGCGCCTCGGCGAAATCGGGTTGCAGCAATTCGCGCCCTACCTGATGAACCGCATCATGGGCCGCTACAACGCTTCGCTGCGCGAGGATCTGGCCAAGCTCGGCCTGACCACGCCGAAGATGCGCGCGCTGGCCGTATTGTCGGTGATCGACAATCTGGTGATCGGCAGGCTTGCGGTCTACGCGGTGGTCGAACAATCGACATTGAGCCGTGCGCTGGATGCGCTCGAGGCCGACGGGCTGGTCCGCCGCACCGTCGATCCCGAAGACAGCCGCGCCACGCGCATCTCCATCACCGAAGCCGGCCGTGCCGCCTTCGAGACGCTGTGGCCGACCATGCGCCACTCCTACAACCATATGTTCGCCGGCATCGACGCGGCCGAGCAGGCAGCCTTCGTGGCGACCCTGCAGAAGATGCTGGTGAATGTGCGCAAGCACGAATTCTAGGCGCGGCAAACCGGAAACGGCCGTTGCTGGCGCGTGGCTTCAACAAGGGGAACGACATGGGCAAACAATTACTGATCGCCGTTTTGCTGGCTTCTGCCGCTTGCGTAACGAATGCTGCCGCCGAGCCGATGCCGGGGGTTCGCGGCATCAACCACATCGGTCTCACCGTGCCGGACATAAAGGCGGCCGAGGCCTTCTTCGTCGACGTGATGGGATGCCAGAAGGCGATGAGCTTCGGCCCCTTCCGCGACGACAAGGGCGAATTCATGAAGGACCTGGTCGATGTCGACCCGCGCGCGGTGATCAACCAGATCACGCTGCTGCGCTGCGCGTCAGGTTCGAACATCGAGCTGTTCGACTACAGCGCACCCGACAAGAAGGAGGTGCGGCCACGCAATTCCGACGATGGCGGACACCACATCGCCTTCTACGTCGACGACATCGACGCTGCCGCGAAGTATCTGGCCGCCAAGGGCATTCGCACGCTGAAGGGGCCGCTGCCCGTCAATGACGGCCCCGCGGCAGGCCAGTCGATACTTTACTTCTTCGCGCCGTGGGGACTGCAACTCGAGGCCATCTCGTTTCCGAAGGGCATGGCCTACGAGAAGAATGGCGGCCCGGTGTTGTGGTCGAACACGGACCCGGCCAAGTAGAGGTTACCCCAATGGCAGAGCGCTCATTCGCCAAGGAAGTCCAGAAACTCAAACTGGGCGGCGGCGAGGAATTCACCGGCGAGGGGATTCTCGCCATCACCAAGGCGCTGCTGCAGTGCGGCGTCGGTTATGTCGGCGGCTATCAGGGCGCGCCGATCAGCCAT
The DNA here is from genome assembly GCF_030814575.1 of Mesorhizobium sp. YL-MeA3-2017. Lineage (NCBI taxonomy): Bacteria > Pseudomonadati > Pseudomonadota > Alphaproteobacteria > Hyphomicrobiales > Phyllobacteriaceae > Mesorhizobium > Mesorhizobium sp. YL-MeA3-2017. The sequence goes on from NZ_JAUSVH010000001.1 coordinate 4,235,017, forward strand.
CTGATGGATGTGCTGGCCGACGCGCAGGAAATCCTCGGCGAACTCGGCGTGCATTTCGAGGCGAGCGCCTCGGAAGCCACCGCGACCGCCATGCTGGCGGCCTCGGTGCATTATCCGATCCGCGGTGCCGCCACTTTCAAGTCGACGGTCGGCACCAATGTCGCGTCGGACGCGCTGGCCAATCTGGCCTCTGGCGGCGTTACCGGCGGCGCGCTGATCATCGTCGGCGAAGACTATGGCGAAGGCTCCTCCATCATGCAGGAGCGCAGCCACGCCTTCGCCATGAAGAGCCAGGTCTGGCTGCTCGATCCGCGCCCGAACCTGCCGTCCATCGTCGCGGCGGTGGAACATGGTTTCGAACTGTCGGAAGCCTCCAACACGCCGGTCATGCTGCAGGTGCGCATCCGCTGCTGCCACGTGCATGGTTCCTTCACGGCTAAGGACAATGTCCGGCCCGCCATGACGGTCGCCGACGCGCTGGACAATCCGCGCCGCGACACCCAGCGCATCGTGCTGCCGCCAGCCTCTTTCCTGCATGAGAAGGAAAAGATCTCCAAACGCCTGCCGGCGGCGATCGACTACGTCAAGCGCCACAGGTTGAACGAGACTTTTGGCGGTTCCGGCAAAGTCGGCATCGTCATGCAGGGCGGCATGTACAACGGTGTCATCCGCGCGCTGCAGCGGCTCGGCCTCGCCGACGTCTATGGCGAGACGGAAGTGCCGCTGCATGTGCTCAACGTCACCTATCCGCTGGTCGAGGACGACCTCACCGCCTTCTGCGCCGACAAGGACGCGGTGCTGATCGTCGAGGAGGGCCAGCCCGACTATATCGAGCAGGCGCTGGGCTCGATGCTCTACAAGGCCGGCGCCACGGTGAAGCTGGAAGGCAAGGGTGTTTTGCCGATGGCCGGCGAATATTCCGGCGACGTCATGTTGTCGGGCATCGGTGCCTTCATGCGCAAGCACGCCGGCGACATGCTGGCGCCGGAAATCCGCGCGCCCAACGTGCCGGCGCCGCCGATCTTCGACGATCTCGCCAAGACAGTGCCGATGCGCCCGCCGGGCTTCTGCATCGGCTGTCCCGAGCGGCCGATCTTCGCCGCCACCAAGCTTGCCGAGCAGGAGCTTGGCAAGCATCACATCGCCTCCGACATCGGCTGCCACCTGTTCTCGATCATGCCGCCTTTCGAATTGGGGGCAACGACGATGGGTTATGGTCTGGGGCCCGCTTCGGCGTCGGCCTTCAATTCGCCCGACGCCAAGCGCCGCTCCATCTCCTTCGTCGGCGACGGCGGCTTCTGGCACAATGGCCTGACGTCTTCGATCGGCAATGCCGTGTTCAACAAGAACGACGGCGTCATCGTGGTGGTGGACAATTATTATTCGGCGGCGACCGGCGGGCAGGACATCCTGTCGTCACGCGCCTCCAACCGCACGAAGTCGACCAAGCATCCGATCACCGATGCCATCAAGGGCATGGGCGTGAAATGGGTGCGTCACATCGAGCGCACCTACGATGTCGGCGCCATGCGCGAGGCGCTGAAGGAGGCACTGACGACGGAGGAGAAGGGACCGAAGGTCATCGTCGCCTCGTCCGAATGCATGCTCAATCGCCAGCGCCGCGAGGCGCCGCTGAAGAAAAAGGCGATCGCCGACGGCAAGCGCATGGTCAAGACCAAATTCGGCGTCGACGAAGACGTCTGCACCGGCGATCACGCCTGCATGCGCCTGTCCGGCTGTCCGTCGCTGACGGTCAAGCATCTCGACGATCCGCTGCGCGACGACCCGGTGGCGGCGATCGACGAGAATTGCGTCGGCTGCGGCAATTGCGGCGAGGTGGCGGACGCCGCTGTGCTCTGCCCGTCCTTCTATCAGGCTGACGTGGTTTCGAACCCGACCGGCTGGGACCGCTTCTGGTTCGGTCTGCGCCAGCGCGTCATCGCGGCGCTGCAAGGCTGGCGCGAGCGCAGGCGGCCCGTCTTCGGAGATGTCTCGGCATGAAATTCGGTTTGCCGGAAGGTCCGGATACCACCGGCCGTATCGTCAAGATCTGCATCCTCGCCGTGGGCGGGCAGGGCGGCGGTGTGCTCTCTGGCTGGGTGACTGACGTTGCCCAGCGTTCGGGCTGGCATGTGCAATCGACCTCGGTGGCCGGCGTCGCCCAGCGCACCGGCGCCACCATCTATTATGTCGAGATGCTGCCGCGCGATCCGGCGCGGCCCAACGACCGTCCGGTGCTGTCGCTCAGCCCGTCGCCGGGCGACGTCGATATTCTGATCGCCGCCGAGCTTGCCGAGGCGGGCCGGGCTGTGCTGCGCGGCTTCGTAACGCCTGACCGCACCGCCTTGATCGCCTCCAGCCACCGCATGCTGGCAGTGTCGGAAAAGATCGTGCCGGGCGATGGTCGTGCCGATTCCGACACGGTGTCGCGTCGCGCCGGCGAGGCCGCCAGGCGGCTGATCCATTTCGACATGGAAGAGATGGCCAAGAAAGCCGGCAGCGTTGTTTCGGCGAGCCTGTTCGGGGCGCTGGCAGGCTCGGGTGAACTGCCATTCTCCCGCGAGGCCTTCGAGGCGACGATCCGGGCCGGCGGCAAGGGCACCGAGGCAAGCCTGGCCGCCTTCGCGCTCGGCTACGACCGCGCCACCGGCGTCGAAGCGCCGGTTGCCGCGACTGGCGCGAAACCGAAGCAAGCCGAAGGCACCGCTCTGCCCAAGTCTCTGGAGCGGGGATGGCAGGCCTTGTCCGCGCGCGCCGCGGCGTTGCCGCAGCCCGTTCGTGAAATGGCGGAACCCGGCCTGCGCAAGGTGGTCGATTTCCTCGACCTTGCCTATGGCGATGAATATCTTGATCGGCTTGAAGGCATCGTAGCCGTCGACACCGAGGCCGACGGCTACGCGTTTGCGCGGGAAGCGGCGAAATACGTTGCCAACGCCATGGTCTATGACGACATCATTCGCGTCGCCGACCTGAAGACCCGGTCGGAGCGCTCGCGGCGCGTACGCGACGAGGTGCATCTGCGCAAAAACCAGACGCTTGCCACCACCGAATATTTCCACCCGCGCATGGAGGAAATCTGCGGCGCGTTGCCCGCCGGCCTCGGCGCCGCCATCGAGGCGCGGCCAAGGCTGATGAAGGCGCTGAACCGCTTCGTCGACCGTGGCCGGCGCATCCGCACCGACAGCGTCTTCGGTTTCGGCATGTTGTGGACGGTTGCCGGCATGCGCCGCTGGCGGCGCGGACTGTTGAGGCACAGGGTCGAGACCACGCATATGCAGGCATGGCTCAATGTCGCCGAGACCGAGCGCAGCGGCGACTACGCGCTGGGCGTCGAGGTGCTGAAATGCCGGCGGCTGGTGAAGGGCTATTCCGACACGCATGCGCGCGGCCAGTCCAAGTTCGACAAGGTGCTGGCCTGCCTGCCCATGTTGCGCGGGCGCACCGACGCCGCCGACTGGATCAGGCGGTTGCGCGAAGCGGCCTTGGCCGACGCCGACGGCGTGGCGCTCGACGGCGCCATCAGGACGGTGCGGTCCTTCGCCGACGATCCCGGCAAGCTGGCGGGCTGATCGCCATCGAGGCCGACCTGATTGACGGACCGGGCAGTTACTTTATGCTTTGATCATCGCGGATGGAGTCGAGGCCATCCGCTGGTCGTGCGGGATGCGCGGCCGCACGAGTGGATAAGGACGCCCGCATCATGCGGCAGGGGCGGTTCATCAATGGCTGAAACGGATATCCAGGGCTGGGTCGACAGCGAGACCAAGGCGGTCGAGGCGCCGGCCGATCATGGCGACGAGACGCGGCTATGGCTGCGGCTGTTGACGTGCACGACGCTGATCGAGGCCGAAATCCGACGCCAGCTGCGCGAGGAATTCGACTTCACCTTGCCGCGTTTCGACCTTCTGGCGCAACTCGAACGCGCCGAAGACGGCATGGTGCTGGGCGAGGTCTCGCGCCGCATGATGGTTTCGGCCGGCAATCTCACCGCGCTGGTCGAGCGACTGGTCGAAAGTGGCCATATCAGCCGCACCACCTCGCCGACCGACCGTCGCGTCCAGATCATCGCGTTGACCGAGTTCGGCAGGAAGGAATTCCGCAAGATGGCCGACCGCCACGGCGACTGGATCGGCGCGCTGTTCAAGGATTTGTCGGCGCGCGATCGGGACGTGCTGATGAAGGAACTCGGCAAGCTGAAAGGTTCGATCCGCGGCGCGCTGGCGGATGACGCCTGACTGGAAATCTTGGACACGCTGGCGGATGACGCCCGCGTCCCAGACATGAAAAACGGCCGCGCAGTTCACTGCGCGGCCGCCTTTGTCACTCCCGCATCACCTCGCGGGCGGCACCGGGCACTCGGCCGCGCTTCAGGCTGGGCAGCGCCAGCATCAAAAGCACGAACAGGCCGGTGGCGAGCTTGAGGTCGGGCGGCGGCATGCCGGCGGCAAGGCACAGCGAGACCAGCTGGTAATAGACGACGGCGCCGACGAAGGGCGCCGCGAGCTGCCGCAGCACTGTCTGCTTGCCGGTAATCGCCTCACCGATCATCAAAGCGGCCAGGCCGTTAATGAGGATGCCGAGGCCCATATTGACGTCGGCGAAGCCCTGGCTCTGCACCATCAGCGAGCCGCTGAGCGCCGAAAACGCGCTGGCCAGGCCGACGCCGCCGATGGTGGCGGTCCACACATTGATGCCTTGCGCTTCGGCCATGTCCGGATTGGCGCCAACGGCGCGGATGGCGGTGCCGCGTTCCGTCTTGAAGAACAGATAGAGCAGGACGAGCACGAGAAGACCCAGCGCCCCGGCGATGACGATCTTGGTGCTCGGGAAACCGGGCTGGCCGACGGGCGACCACTCGAACAGCGAAGGCATGCCGAACACCGAAAGGTTCGAGCGGCCCATGATGCGCAGATTGATCGAATAGAGCATCGTCATCATCAGGATGCCGGCGAGCAGCGTGTGGATGCGGAAGCGCAGGTGGATGAAGGCGGTGCAGCAGCCTGCGATGAAGCCGGCGATCAGCGCGGCGGCGATCGCCGTCAGCGGCGACTGGCCGGCGGCGAGCAGCACGCCGGCGACGCAGCCGCCGAGCGGGAAGGCGCCTTCGCTGGTCAGGTCGGGGAAGGAGAGCATCCTGAACGGGATCATGATGCCGAGCACGACGAAGGCCAGAATGAGGCTCTGCGCCAGCGTGACGGGAACGAGCGCGACGAAGCTCGAAAAGATATCCTGGATCATGGCCATATCGGTCAGCTCGCCAGCAGCATGCGGTCGCTCTTGACGGCGAAGTGGCCGATCAGGTCCGCGACGGTGGTTTGTTTTTTCTCATCGCCGCCGATTTCAAGGCGGACCTTGCCGGCGTCGAGCATGAGGATGCGATTTCCGTAGTCGACGGCGTGCTGCATGTTGTGTGTCACCATCAGCGTGGTGAGTTTCAGCGCTTCGACGGCACGGATGGTCGCCTTCATGACGATGTCGGCGGTGCGCGGGTCGAGTGCGGCGGTGTGTTCGTCAAGCAGCAGGAGCTCCGGCTCGCCGCCCACCGCCATGATCAGCGAAAGCGATTGCCGCTGGCCGCCGGAAAGCAGTTCGACGCGCGTGTCCAGCCGGTTCTCGAGGCCGAGGCCGAGCAGCGAGAGACGCTCCTTGTAGGCGGCCAGGCGCGTGGCGTTGAGGCCCTGGCGCAGCCGGCGCTTCTGGCTGCGCAGATCGGCCAGTAGCATGTTTTCGGCCACCGTCATCGAGGCGGCGGTGCCTTTCATCGGATCCTGGAAAACCCGGGCGAGCTTGGTCGCACGCTTGTGGACGGGCATTCCCGTCACGTCGGTCTCGTTGATCTGGACACGGCCGGAATCGAGCACTAGTGCGCCGGAAATGGCGTTGAGCATGCTCGACTTGCCGGCGCCGTTGGAGCCGATGACGACGCCGAAATCGCCCGTCTTGAGCGACAGGCTCAAGCCATCGAGTGCGATCTTCTCGTCAGCCTGTCCCTTGAAGAATATCTTGCGTGCCGATTTGATTTCCAGCATCCGCGCCCTCCTGGCGCAAGGCTTCGGCAGTCGTCCTGGATTGCCGGATGCGATGCGCAGATGAAATCTGTCAGGCGTTGTCGTCCGTCCCGATCGGCCGCCGCCCGGTTGTTATGAAGAAGCGGCGCCCGAGCGTTCAGTTCAGGCGCCGCCATGCAGTCCTTACCTTGCCGAACTCAGTCGGCGAAGCACTTGCAGCCGTCGAGCGCGGCCGGGATCTTGATGCCGAATTCGCCGGCGACCTTCTTCGAGATCAGCGGGCTGTGGTCCGAATAAGCCGGACGGAACGGCGGGATTTCCTTGGGGTCCTTGCCCTTCAGGATCTCCGCAGCGATCTTGCCGGCGGCCATGCCGACCTGCTCGTAGTTGACGGCGAAGCTCGCCGGAACGACACCCTTGCGCACGGCGCCGTCGTCGGAGTTGACGATCGGGATGCCGGCCTGGCGGGCGGCGGCCGAGACGGCGGCAATCGCCGGCTGCAAGAGGTTCGAAGCCGGCGTGTAGATTACGTCGGCCTTGCCCTTGAGCGAAGCGATGCGCTGCTGGATGTCGTTGACGTTGTCGACGCCGACGGGAACGACCTCGAAGCCGGCCTTGGGGGCTGCTTCCTTGATCTTCTCCAGCACGGCCACGTCATTGGCTTCGCCAGGATTATAGGGCACGCCGAAACGCTTGGCTTCCGGCAGAAGCTTCTTGGTGAATTCCATCACGGCCGCCACGTCCTGCAGGTCGGACGAGCCGGTGATGCCGGTGTCGCCGGCTTCCCACGACGGGACCAGCTTGGCCGCGACCGGATCGGTGACGGCGGTGAAGACGATGTTGATGCCGCTGCCGGCAAGCTGCTGCTTGGCGATCTGCGAGACCGGCGTGGTGACGGTGTAGATCAGCTTCGGCTTCTCGGCCTTCAGCTTTTCGATCATCTGCGGTACCAGCGTGGCGTCGAAATTGGTGTGGCTCTCGGTGAACACCACATCCTTGCCTTCAACGAAGCCGTTTTCGGCCAGCGCCTTCTTGAAGCCGGCGATCGAGGCGTTGAGCTGCGGATGCTCGCCGAAATTGGCGATGCCGATGCGGATAGGGTCGGCTGCCGCCGCGACGACGCTGGCGATGAGCGAACCCGCAAGTACTATTCCGGACAACCAGCCGGACTTCGACAAAATCATGTTTTCCTCCCAGATTTGGCAAGCCGCCGTCTCTCCCCGGCGCCCCAGACTGCATCATAACGGGTCGGCAAACCTTGTCAAAAGGTTTATATATAAACTATCCCCTGTGGATGTTTGATATATTATTTTGCCGATAGGTCCGCCAAATATATGATCCTTGCGTGGAGGAAAAGTGCGATGCGGGGTGAGGAGCCTTCGACCAAGACGGAAGCGGCCTATTCGCGGTTGAGGCGTGACATCCTCACCACGCGGCTGGAGCCCGGCTCGCCGCTGAAGCTCGGCGCGCTGAACCAGGCTTACGGCTTCGGCTGGACGCCGCTGCGCGAGGCCCTGTCCAGGCTGGAAGCGGAAAAGCTGGTCACCGCCGTCTCCAACCGCGGCTTCGCCGTCGCGCCCGTGTCGCGCGCCGAACTGGAGGACCTCATCCGGGCGCGGGAAGTGGTCGAGCTGCCGCTGCTGCAGGAATCGATCGAGAAGGGCGGGGCCGAATGGGAATCGGCCGTGGTCACCGCGCATTACCGGCTTTCGCGTTGCAAGTTCACGCCGGACGACCCGTCCGAGGCGGCGGTCGAGGAGTGGGACGAGCGTCACGCCGCCTTTCACGCCGCGCTCGTCAGTGCCGCCAGTTCCGCCTGGCTGCTGCGTTTCCAGGCGATGGTCTACGACCAGTTGCGCCGCCACCAGCATTTTCTCAGTCTTGCGCCGATGCTGCGCGCCGCGCGCGGCCGTGGCGGCAATTTCGAAATGGCGGTCGCTGCCTTGCACGATGCCATGGGCATCGACCATCACACCGCGCTGATGGATGCCGCCTTCGATCGCGACATCGAACGCGCCCGCGGGCTGATGACCGAGCACATCTCCTTCACCCTGCAGGCTTTCGTCACCTTCGAAGGTGTCGACGCCGGCAAGGCGGCGTAGCGTTTCCACCACGATTTTTGCAGTTCGCTCCCCGTTCTCTTCAGGTCCTGGGCCGAAGGCCTGCGCTTTCGTTTCGCCCTTTCCCTGTGGGGAAGCCTTCATCGGCGATGACTATCGCGGCATTCCAATAACTTTAAGCTTGAAATATCTTTCGATCCAGACCACACTCGTCTCATGGTTGACGCGCGGTCCGCTGGACCGTGAAGCAAGCGGAGATGGCCATGAAGATCGTATGCATCGGCGGCGGACCGGCCGGGCTCTATTTTGCCCTGCTGATGAAGAAGCAGAACCCCGAGCATCAAGTCACCGTGGTCGAGCGCAATCGGCCCTACGACACTTTTGGCTGGGGCGTGGTCTTCTCCGACGCCACCATGCAGTCGATGCGCAAATGGGACCCCGAGACAGCGGCCACCATCGAGGACGCCTTCAATCATTGGGACGACATCGAACTGGTGTTCAAGGGTCGCAAGATCCGCACCACCGGCCATGGCTTCGTCGGCATCGGCCGCAAGAAGATGCTCAACATCCTGCAGGACCGCTGCATCGAACTCGGCGTCGAGATGGTGTTCGAGCGCGAGGTGACGGGCGATCAGGAATTCCCCGACGCCGACCTCATCATCTCCTCGGATGGCGTCAATTCGCGCATCCGGGCGAAATATGCCGACGTCTTCAAGCCCGATATGGTGGTCCGGCCGAACCGCTTCATCTGGCTCGGCACCAACAAGGCCTTCGATGCCTTCACCTTCGATTTCCAACGCACCGAGCATGGCTGGTTCCAGGCGCATATCTACCGTTTCGACGACACCACCTCGACCTTCATCGTCGAGACCACCGACGAGGTGTTCCAGGCGCACGGCATCGACAAGATGGATCAGGACCAGTCGATCGCCTTCTGCGAGAAGCTGTTCGCCGAGACGCTCGACGGCCACAGCCTGATGACCAATGCCCGCCATATGCGCGGCTCGGCCTGGCTGAATTTCGGCCGGCTGATCTGCGGCAAGTGGAGCCATTTCAACGGCAACAGCCATGTCGTCTTGATGGGCGACAGCGCCCACACCGCGCATTTCGCCATCGGCTCGGGCACCAAGCTCGCCATCGACGACGCCATCGAACTGACCAACCAGTTCAACATTGCCGGCCACGACGCCAAGAACATCCCGGCCGTGCTCGAGGCCTATGAAGAGGTGCGCCGCGTCGACGTCGCCCGCATCCAGAACGCGGCGCGCAACGCCATGGAATGGTTCGAGGTGGTTGGCACGCGTTATGCCGACACGCTGGAGCCGGAACAGTTCATGTATTCGATGCTGACGCGCTCGCAGCGCATCAGCCACGAGAATTTGCGCCTGCGCGACAAGGACTGGCTGGAAGGCTATGAGCGCTGGTTCGCCGAGCGCGCCGGCGCGCCCGCCCAGCCCAATGGCAGGCCGGTGCCGCCGATGTTCACGCCGTTCAAGGTGCGTGGCATGACCTTGCACAACCGTGTCATCGTCTCGCCGATGGCGATGTATTCGGCCAAGGACGGCATGCCGAACGATTTCCATCTCGTTCATCTGGGTTCGCGCGCCATGGGCGGTGCGGCACTGGTGTTCCCGGAAATGACCTGCGTGTCTCCCGACGCGCGCATCACCCCCGGCTGCCTTGGCCTGTGGAACGAGGAGCAGAAGCAAGCCTGGAAGCGCGTGGTCGAATTCGTTCACGGCGATACGCCGGCCAAGATCGGCATCCAGCTTGGCCATGCCGGCCGCAAGGGCGCGACCAAGCTTGCCTGGGACGGCATCGACCAGCCGGTGACCGAGGGTGGCTGGCCGCTGATCTCGGCTTCCGCCATTCCCTATCTCAAGCATTCCGAGGTGCCGCGCGCGGCCACGCGCGAGGATATGGAGCGGATCAAGGGCGATTTCGTCCGGGCCGCGAAATGGGCCGACGAGATCGGTTTCGACATCCTCGAACTGCATTGCGCGCACGGCTATCTGCTGTCCGCCTTCCTGTCGCCGCTGACCAATCGCCGCCAGGACGAGTATGGCGGCGATCATGCGGCGCGGGCGAAATATCCGCTGGAAGTGTTCCACGCCATCCGCGCCGTCTGGCCGGAAGAGAAGCCGATCTCGGTACGCCTTTCCACCAACGACTGGTCCGACGGCGGCAACACGCCGGAGGATGCGGCGATCTTCGCCCGCATGTTCAAGGATGCCGGCGCCGACCTGATCGACTGCTCGTCGGGCCAGGTGGTCAAGGAGGAGGCGCCGGTTTACGGCCGCCTGTGGCAGACGCCGTTCTCCGACAAGATCCGCAACGAGGTGCAGGTTTCGACCGTCGCCGTCGGCGCGATCTCGGAGGCCGACCACGCCAACTCGATTATCGCCGCCGGTCGCGCCGACCTCTGCGCCATCGCGCGCCCGCATCTCGCCGACCCGGCCTTCGTCATGCACGAGGCCGCCAGGATCGGCTATGCCGGGCAGCTCTGGCCGAAGCAGTATTATTCGGGCCGCGCGCAATATGAGACCAATCTGGCGCGCGCGGCGGCCGAGGCGGCGGGCCGCAAATGAGCCAGCCGCGTCACGCCCTTGTCACTGGCGCCGGCAGCGGCATCGGCCGCGCCATCGCGCTGGCCCTGGCGGCCCGTGGCCATGTCGTGTCGCTGGCCGGCCGTCATGCCGCGCCGCTGGACGAGGTTTCCAGGGAGATCGCGGCGACGGGCGGCAAGTCCGTGGTGATCGATGGTTTCGACGTGACCGATGCGGCGGCGATTGCCGTCGGCAGCGCCAGGGCGATCGCCGCTTGCGGCGAGGTGGCGGTACTGGTCAATTGCGCCGGCGAGGCGCCGTCGGCGCCGTTCGAACGCACCGACGCGGCGCTGTGGAACCGCGTCATCGGCATCAACCTGACCGGCACGTTCCTGGTCACGCAGGCATTGCTGCCGTCGATCCGCAAGGCCGGCAAGGGCCGCATCGTCAACGTCGCCAGCACTGCGGGCCTGACGGGTTACGCTTACGTCTCCGCCTACTGCGCCTCCAAGCACGGCGTTGTCGGGCTGACCCGGGCGCTGGCGCTGGAACTGGCGCGCAGCGACATCACCGTCAACGCCGTCTGCCCCGGTTTCACCGACACGCCGCTGCTCGATGGCGCGGTCGAGACCATCGTCGGCAAGACGGGGCGCACCGCCGACGAGGCACGCGCCAATCTGGCACGCTCCAATCCGCAGGGAAGGCTGGTCGCGCCGCAGGAGGTCGCCGACGCCGTGCTGTGGCTGGTGTCGGAAGGCGCCAGCGCCATCACCGGCCAGGCGATCGCGGTTGCCGGCGGCGAAGTCATGACCGGCTGACGATAAATCACAAAAGGGGAGGAACGGATGACCGACAAGGCACTGGAAAAGGGCATTACCGAACACGGTACCGGGTTCGGCGGCACCGAATGGAACATTCTTGGCCAGCGCTATTTTCCAAAGGCGACCTGCGCTTCCAGCTTTGCCTTCGAGACCAACAGCGATCCCGGCCAGTTCGTGCCGGTTCACATTCACCCGATGCAGGAGGAATTCATCCTCGTGCAGGAGGGGCAGCTGGAATTGAAGCTCGACGGCAAGTGGTTCACGGCAAAGGCCGGCGATCTGGTGCGCATGCCGCGTGGCATCCCGCACGGTTATTTCAACAAGTCGGACAAGCCGGCGCGCGCGCTGTTCTGGGTCTCGCCGGCCGGCAGGCTCGAGGATCTGTTCAAGAAGCTGCACAAGCTGACCGATGTCGAGGAAGTGGTGAGGCTTTCGGCCGAGCACGACGTGGATTTCCTGCCGCCGTCGGCCAGCGACTGACGGCGAGACAAAAATCGGGCGACGCCTCTGCGGCTCGCCGAACCAAGCCAAGGATGGATGAGTGATGACCAACGCGATGCTGGACAAGAAGCGCCCGTTCAAGGGCCACAAGGCCAAGCATTTCCTCTTCGAGACCGACGAGGACGGTCGTGTGGCGACGATCACGCTCAACCGGCCGGAGCGCAAGAACCCGCTGACCTTCGAAAGCTACGAGGAACTGGGCGACCTGTTCCGTTCCTTGCACAAGGCAAGCGATGTGCGCACGGTGGTGTTGACCGGTGCCGGCGACAATTTCTCCTCGGGTGGCGACGTGTTCGAGATCATCGAGCCGCTGACTAGGATGGCGATGCCGGAACTCTTGTCCTTCACCCGCATGACCGGCGATCTGGTGCGCCAGATCCGCGCCTGCCCGCAGCCTGTCATCGCCGCCGTCGACGGCATCTGCGCCGGCGCCGGCGCCATCCTGGCGATGAGCGCCGATTACCGTGTCGCCACGCCCGAGGCCAAGACCGCCTTCCTGTTCACCCGCGTTGGCCTCGCCGGCGCCGACATGGGCGCCTGCGGCATTCTCCCGCGCATCATCGGCCAGGGCCGCGCGGCGGAGCTTCTGTTCACCGGCCGCTCGCTGTCGGCGGCCGAAGGCCACGCCTGGGGTTTCTACAATGCCCTGCATGAGCGCCCTGTGATGTTGGCCGAGGCGCAGCGCTTCGCCCGCAATCTCGCCGACGGCCCCTGGTTCGCGCATGCCATGACCAAGAAGATGCTCGACCAGGAATGGTCGATGGGCATCGAGGAACTGATCGAATCGGAAGCGCAGGCGCAGGCCATCTGCATGGCCACCGGCGATTTCCGCCGCGCTTTCGAGGCTTTCGCCGCCAAGTCGAAGCCGGTCTTCGAAGGAAACTGACGATGGACAGCCAACAGCGTTCCAGCGGCCCGACGCGCGACCATCTCGACTGGCCGTTCTTCGCCGACAGTCACAGGGCCTTGGCCGCCGATCTCGATCGTTTTGTCGCCGGCGGCGGCCTTGGCCATGTCGACCATCACGATGCCGATACCGCCTGCAAGGGCCTGGTGCGCAAGCTGGGCGCCGGCGGCTTCCTGCGCCACTGCGTGCCGGCCGAATTTGGCGGCGCCGCGACGGAGATCGACAGCCGCTCGCTCTGCCTGATCCGCGAAACGCTCGCCTATGCCGACGGGCTGGCGGATTTCGCCTTCGCCATGCAGGGGCTGGGCACCGGCGCCATCAGCCTGTCGGGCTCGCCTCAGATCAAGCAGGCGATCCTGCCGAAAATCGCCAAGGGTGAGCTGATCTCGGCCTTTGCATTGACCGAGCCGGAGGCCGGTTCCGACGTTGCGGCGATGAGCACGTCAGCCGAACGGCGGGGCGAGGAATTCGTGCTCAATGGCGAGAAGGTGTTCATCTCCAACGGCGGCATCGCCGATGTCTACACTGTCTTTGCCCGCACCGGCGAGGCGCCGGGCACGCGCGGCATTTCGGCCTTCGTGGTTTTCGCCGACACGCCGGGTTTCCACATCGCCGAGCGCATCGAAACCATCGCGCCGCATCCGCTTGCCCGCATCCGCTTCGACAATTGCCGCGTGCCGGCGGCGAACCTGCTCGGCCAGCCGGGCGAGGGATTCAAGATCGCCATGCGCACGCTTGACATCTTCCGCCCGTCCGTCGCCGCCGCCGCTCTGGGTTTCGCCCGCCGCGCGCTGGATGAAGCCGTGGCGCATGCCAAATCACGAAAAATGTTCGGGGCGACGCTGGCCGACCTGCCGACCGCGCAAAGCACGCTGGGCGAGATGGCGACGGCCATCGACGCTGCATCGCTGCTCACCGTGCGCACCGCCTGGCGGCGCGACGTGCAGAAATTGCCGATTACGCGCGAGGCCGCAATGGCCAAGATGACCGCCACTGAGAACGCGCAATGGGTGATCGACCAGGCGCTGCAGATGTTCGGCGGTCGCGGCGTGCGCGTCGGCGAGATCACCGAGAGCCTTTACCGCGAAATCCGCGCGCTGCGCATCTATGAGGGCGCCACCGAAGTTCAGAAGCTGATCATCGGCCGTGAGTTGATGAAAAGTGCCGGGAAATGACTGGAGTAGACATGAACGTGACCGTTAAGCCCGAACACAAGGCCGCCACGACGCCGCACCGGGTGCTGCAGCCGGAAGGCTGGGCCAAGCCCATCGGCTATGCCAACGGTATGGAAGCACGCGGCCGCACCATTTTCGTCGGCGGCCAGATCGGCTGGAACAGTCAATGCAAATTCGAGGCGCATGATCTGCCCGGCCAGATCAGGCAGACGCTGGAAAACATCGTCGCCATCCTGCGCGAGGGCGGCGCCGGCCCCGAACACGTCACCACCATGACCTGGTATGTGCTCGACCGCAAAGCCTATTCGGCTTCGCTGAAGGAGATCGGCGCGGCCTGGAAGGCGACCATGGGCCGCAATTTCCCTGCCATGGCAGTCGTCCAGGTCTCCGGGCTGGTCGAGGACGAGGCGCTGGTGGAAATCCAGGCGACGGCGGTGGTGCCAGACTAAACAGGTTCGACGTTTTTTGCTCGGCCGTGGGCGCTGCCCCTCACCCTTACCCTCTCCCCGTGAAGAACGGGGAGAGGCGGCGGCGGCGTTGCGGCCAATCTCTCTTCTCCCCGTTCTTCACGGGGAGAAGATGCCGGCAGGCAGATGAGGGGCGGCGTCATCTTGGCAATGCTTAAGCCAACAGCTCAAGCGTTCTACAGCCGGGTGCGAACGTTCCAAAGTTCCGGGAACAGCACCACCTCCAGCATCTTGCGCAGATAGGAGACGCCGCCTGTGCCGCCGGTGCCGCGCTTCAGGCCGATGATGCGCTCGACCGTGGTGACGTGGTTGAAACGCCAGCGCCGGAAATAATCCTCGAAATCGACCAGCTTCTCGGCGAGCTCGTAGAGATCCCAATATTTCTGCGGTGCCGCATAGACCGCCTTCCAGGCTTCCAGCACCTGCGGATTCTCTTCGCGGGTCTCGCGCCAGTCGGTGCGGCTCGCATCGGGGCCGATATCGAAGCCGTTGCGTGACAAAAGCTGCAGCGCCTCGTCATAGAGGCTGGGTTCGGCCAAGATGCCCTCAAGCTTGGCGATCAGCTCCGGGTCATGGGCGTGCGGGCCGAGCATCGCCGTATTGCGGTTGCCGACCAGGAATTCGACGGCCCGGTATTGATAGGACTGGAAACCCGACGACTGGCCGAGCGAATTGCGGAACTCGGTGTATTCGCTGGGTGTCATCGTGCGCAGCACGTCCCAGGAATTGTTGAGCTGTTCGAAGATGCGCGCCACCCGGGTCAGCATCTTGAAGGCAGGCTGTGGCCGGTCGGCCCGGATCGCGCGCATGGCCGAGCGGATCTCATGGATCGCCAGCTTCATCCACAGTTCGGACGTCTGGTGCTGGATGATGAACAACAGCTCGTCATGCGCGGTCGATAGCGGCTCCTGCGCATCCAGCACGCGTTCGAGATGCAGATAGTCGCCATAGGACATACGCTCCTTGAACGACATCTCAGCGCCTTCCTTGGAAGGGTCGTAAGGCTTGCTCATGTCACCAGGGCCTTCTTGCGGTATTGCGGTTCGTCCCAGCGCCGGTTGGTCATGACGTCCTCCAGCACACCGACCGCACCGAGCACTTCCTGCTCGCCTATATAGAGCGGCGTGAAGCCGAAGCGGATCGCGTCGGGCGCACGGAAATCGCCGATGACGCCGCGTGCGATCAGCGCCTGCATGATGGCGTAGCCTTCCGGGTGCCGGAACGAAACCTGGCTACCGCGTTCGGCGCCATTGCGCGGCGAGGCAAGCGTCAATTCCGGGCAGCGTGTCTCGACCTCGCGGATGAAGAGGTCGGCGAGCGCGATCGACTGCTTGCGGACATCCGCCATCGAAACACCTTCCCAGGCGTCCATCGCGGCATCAAGTGCTGCCATGGCGATCACCGCCGGCGTGCCAACGCGCATGCGGTCGATGCCGGCACCTGAGCGGTAGTCGAGGTCGAAGGCGAAGGGGCTTTCATGGCCGAGCCAGCCGGAAAGGGCAGGGCGCACCTTGTCGGTGTGTTTTGGCGCGACATAGATGAAGGCCGGCGCGCCCGGGCCGCCATTCAGATATTTGTAGGTGCAGCCAACGGCGAAGTCCGCCTTGGTGCCTTCAAGGTCGACGGCGAGCGCGCCGGCCGAATGCGCGAGGTCCCAGACGGTGATGACGCCGGCGGCATGGGCCTTGGCCGTCAGCTTCTTCATGTCGTGCAGGCGGCCGGTGCGGTAATCCACTTCGGTGATCATCAAGACGGCGACGCTTTCATCGATCGACGCCTCGACCGCTTCGGGTTCCACCACCTTCAGCTCGTAACCCTTGTCCAGCGAGCCCAGCAGGCCTTGCGCCATGTAGAGATCGGACGGGAAATTGCCGCTGTCGGACAGCACCACCCGTCGCGACGGGTTGAGATCGAGTGCAGAGGCCAGCGCCTGATAGACCTTGATCGACAGCGTGTCGCCGACGACGACGGTGCCTTGAGGCGCGCCGATCAGCCTGCCGATGCGGTCGCCCAGTTTGCGAGGCTGCATCATCCAGCCCGAAGCGTTCCAGCCGCGGATCAGCTGTTCGCCCCATTGGGCGGTCATCATGTCCTGCACGCGCTGGACGGCACTTTTCGGCAGCGGCCCCAGCGAGTTGCCGTCGAGATAGAAGACGCCTTCCGGCATGTGGAATAGGGCGCGTGTTCTGGCGAAATCGGTCATGGTCAATGGGCGTCTTTCAGGCGGAAGCGCTGGATCTTTCCAGTCTGGGTTTTCGGCAATGCGTCGATGAACTTCATCGAACGCGGATATTTGTAGGGCGCGATCGTCGCCTTGACGTGATCCTGCAGCCGTTTGCGGGTCAATTCGTCCGGCGCCACTCCCGCCATCAGCACGACATGCGCCTGCACGATCTGCCCGCGCTCCTCATCGGGTACGCCGATCACCGCGCATTCCTTGACGTCGGGGTGCGAAAGCAACGCCGCTTCCACTTCCGGGCCCGCGATGTTGTAGCCGGCGGAAATGATCATGTCGTCGGAGCGCGCGGCGAAATGGAAATAGCCATCCTCGTCCTGGATGAAGGAATCGCCGGTCAGGTTCCAGCCGTCGCGCACATATTTGCGCTGGCGTTCGTCGGCAAGATAGCGGCAGCCGGTCGGGCCGCGTACGGCCAGCCGGCCGACCTCGCCGCGCGGCACTTCGTTCATGTCGTCGTCGACGATCTTTGCCTGGTAACCGCTCACCGGCTTGCCGGTACAGGCCGGCTTGGAATCGCCGAAGCGGTTCGAGATGAAGATGTGCAGCATCTCGGTGGCGCCGATGCCGTCCAGCATCGGCTTGCCGGTCTTTTCCATCCATTCTTCGTAGACCGGCGCCGGCAGCGTTTCGCCGGCCGAGACCGCGGCGCGCAGCGAGGACAGGTCCGCGCCCTTGTCCATCGCCACCAGCATGGCGCGATAGGCGGTCGGCGCCGTGAAGCAGACGGTGGCGCGATAGGTCTGGATGATCTCGATCATGTTGGGCGGCGAGGCGTTTTCAAGCAGCGTCGCCGCCGCGCCAAAGCGCAGCGGGAAAATGGCCAGCCCACCCAGGCCGAAGGTGAAGGCGAGCGGCGGCGACCCGACAAAGATGTCGTCCGGCGTCACGCCCAGCACCTCCTGGGCATAGCCGTCGGCGATGATCAGCAGATCACGATGGAAATGCATCGTCGCTTTCGGCTCGCCCGTCGTTCCCGAGGTGAAGCCGAGCAGGGCGACATCGTCGCGCCCGGTGTTGACCGCCTCGAAACGCACGTCCTTGTCCAGCGCGACACGGTCGAGTTCGGCGTCGTGGTTGGCGGTCCCGTCGAAGCCGATGACCTGTTTGAGGAAATGGCTCTGCTTGGCGCAGGCCACCATTTCTTCCATCAGCCGCGTGTCGCACAGCGCCAGGCTGATCTCGGCCTTGTCGACGATCTGGGCGAGTTCGCCGGCGCGCAGCATCGGCATGGTGTTGACCACCACAGCGCCGGCCTTGGTCGCCGCCAGCCAGCAGGCCACCATGGCCGGGTTGTTCGCCGAACGGATCAAGACGCGGTTGCCCGGCTTGACGCCGTAATTCTCGACCAGCGCATGCGCCAGCCGGCTGGTCCAGTCGGCCAGTTCCTTATAGGTGCGGCGGCGTCCGTTGCCGATCAGCGCGGTGTGGTCGCCGAAACCCTTCTCCACCAGCCGGTCGGTCAGCTCGACGCCGGCATTGAGGCGGTCGGGATAATCGAAACGGTCGAGGAGAAAGTCGGGCCAAAGATCCGGAGGCGGGAGGTTGTCGCGCGCGAACGTGTCGATATGCGCCGTCGGCCCAAGCATCTCGTTCGATCTCCCAGCTTCCATATGATGTGCGCCGGCCGTCTTCATGCGGGTTTTGGTCATATCCGGCGTGGCGGTGCCGGTTCTTGGCCCGAACGGCCTTCGCCGCACGATCCGGATCGATCCCGCCGGGACGAACGCTCGCATAGGGCATGGGTTATTTCAAGCATAAAGTTTATCGTTGAAGCCTGCCTCCATGTGGCTATTGTACGGCACGACGGGATCGGCCAAACAGCCGGTGGTGGGCAGGAGACGCTTCGGATGATCGTTCGCAAAGTGCAGGATTGGGATGGCGCCTATTCCAACGGTGTCAACATCGCCGGCGGCGATCGGTGGCCGGAGGCCTGGGTGGCGCCGGCGGCCGCCTATCGCAAGGAACTCTCGGCCGCTGGCCGCGCGCAACTCGACATCGCGTATGACGGAGGCGAACGCAACCGCCTCGACCTGTTCCTGCCCGCCGGGGCTCCCAAGGGCCTGGTCGTCTTCGTGCATGGCGGCTACTGGATGGCGCTCGACAAGAGTTTCTGGTCGTATCTGGCGCGCGGCGCCGTTGAAAGCGGCTATGCGGTGACAATGCCGTCCTATACGCTGGCGCCGCAAGCGCGCATAACCGACATCACCGCTGAGATCGGCAAGGCCATTGAAAAGGCGGCGGAACTGGTGAGCGGCGACATCCGCCTCACCGGCCATTCCGCCGGCGGCCATCTGGTCACGCGCATGATTTCCACGACATCGCCGCTATCGGACGGCGTCCGTCGCCGCATCGTCAACACCGTCTCCTTGTCCGGCGTGCATGACCTGCGGCCGATCATGAAGACGGGGATGAACGACACGCTGAAGATCGATCAGGCCGAGGCCCTCGCCGAGAGCCCGGCTCTGCTGCCGCCGATGGATGGTGCGCGCCTGGTTTGCTGGGTGGGCGGCGGCGAGCGCTCCGAATTCATCCGCCAATCGGAATTGCTCGCCAACATCTGGACCGGCCTCGGCGCCGCGACCGGCTTCTACGCCGAGCCGGACCGCCACCATTTCAATGTCATCGACGGGCTGGCGGATGCCGCGCACCCGCTGACCCGAACCCTGCTGGAAGGCTAGCGCCTGTCTCAGGCCTGCCGCGTCTCGAAGCGACAGGCGGGCGCGCCGCAGGCCGCGCATTCGGTTTCGCGCGCGACAACATCGTCGCGGCCAAGCACCATGCGGCCGACCGCTGTCGCCATGCCGGCGATGGCGTGGCAGACGGGCTGCGATGAAGGACCGTAACCGGCGGCGAAGGGACTGTTGCGCACAGTCAGTTCGATGCCGGCCGCATCGCGGCTGAACGACCAGACACCCCAGCCGAGATCGGGGGCGGTGCCGGCCACTGTCGAGAGCAGCGCGTCGGCGTCGCCGCCGCCATGCGCCTTGTAGGCGCGGGCGCTGTCGCCGCCCATCTCGATGACCGAGGCGGCAAGCGCCTCGAAGGCGTTCCGTCGCCCCGTATCGTCGAGGCGGCGGAACAGGCCCATCAGGGCTTCCGGCCGCATCAGCATGTAGCGGCGGCTCTCGTCGAGCACCTGGCCGTTGGCGCTGTCGAAATCCAGGCGCTGGCGAAAGGGCGCCTTCACGATGCCGCCTCGGCGAAGCCGCGAACCGCTCCGTCGAACGCGTCGCGCACGACGTCGACATCGCTGGCCAGGACGACGAGGCTGTAGCCTTCCGCCCGCCGCTGCCGCGCCTTGTCGAGGCTGCCGGTGAAGATACCGCAGGGCACGCCGGCCCTGCTGCAGGCATCCTTCACCAGCCGGCAGGCGTCCTCGATGGCGCTGGCGTCCTTGCCGCGCGCCGCATAGGAGATGCCGAGATCGCCGGTGCCGATCAGCACAAAGTCCAGTCCGGGAACCGTCATGATCTCTTCGACATTCTCGACGCCCTTGGCGGTCTCGATCATGATGCCGACCGCGACCCGGTCCGCCCGTTCGAGATAGGTGCCAAAGCCGATTGCCAACGGCCTGACGCCACCACCGGAACGATGGCCGTGCGGCGGAAAGCGGGAGGCCGCGACCGCCTGTTCGGCCTGTTCGCGCGTCTCGATCAGTGGCACCAGAACGCCGTCGCATCCGGCGTCCAGCGCCGAACCGATCGCCGTCGTTGAACAGTCGGCGACCCGCGCGATCGTCGGCACGTCGCCGCCGGTGATGCCCACCGCCGTTTCCAGGGAGCGGCGATCCCACAGCCCATGCTGCAGATCGATGACGAGGGCGTCGGTGCCGGTTCGCGCGGCCATCTCGACGATGGAGGCGTGACCGAGCGTCAGCCAGACCACGCCGAGCTTTTCGTTGGCTGCAAGCCGTGCCTTCAGCCGTCCGGACAGGACAATGGACATCCGTTGATCTCCGCTACTGGAAGTTCGAGGTGACGAAGCGCCCATGCGCGTAGAAGATCGGCTCCCGCTCGGCGCGGTCGAGCGTGACGCCCGTGACCAGGCCGATGACGATGAGATGCGAGGCGCGCGCGATGATTTCACCGACGCGGCACTCGAAGACCGCGCGGGCGCCGACCAGCAATGGCGCACCGGCTTCTCCACGCACCCACGAGCCCGCCGAAAACCGGGCGACGCCCTTGGCAGTGGTCATGCCGCCGAAAACCCGCGCGACATTCTCCTGGTCCGCCGCCGGCAGGTTGACCGAAAAGGCCATGTCCTGGCTGGTCAGCGAGGCGAAGGTGCTGTTCCTGTGCACGCAGGCCAGAAGCGACGGCGGCTCGGCGCTGAACGAACAGACGGCGGTGGCCGTCAACCCGAAGCAGCCATGCTCGGTATCTTCCGCCGCCAATATGGCGACCGCGCCGGCCATGGCGCGCATGCCTTGCTTGAAGCCGCGCGGATCGACCGTGCCGTGCGCTGGCAGCGTGCCGGCGGTGGTCGTGGCGTCCATCAGTTCATCCTCAGGCCGGCCTGCCGCATCAACGGCAGCACGCGGTCGCAGAAGAACGGCAATTCGTAGGTGTAGTTGACGAAGGAAAGGGCGGCGCCCGCATAACCCTGCTCCATGATGCGGATCAGGTCGTCGACGATTTTCTCCGGCGTACCGACCAGCGGATAGGTGCCGGCGCCGCCAGCGAAGCGC
This sequence comes from Mesorhizobium sp. YL-MeA3-2017, assembly GCF_030814575.1. Classification (NCBI taxonomy): domain Bacteria; kingdom Pseudomonadati; phylum Pseudomonadota; class Alphaproteobacteria; order Hyphomicrobiales; family Phyllobacteriaceae; genus Mesorhizobium; species Mesorhizobium sp. YL-MeA3-2017. The sequence goes on from NZ_JAUSVH010000001.1 coordinate 4,256,428, forward strand.
TGGCGATATTCGGTGAACGCCTTCTCGTCATGCGAATGCGCGAATTCCTTCTTCTTCTTCATATGCTCGTCGACGGCGCCCTGGTCGGCGAGCTCCAGCGCATAGCGGCGGTAGTAGTCTTCCGCTTCCTGCTGCGTCTCGCGGCACACCACGTGGCAGACGGTGTAGACGCCGACATCGCGGCCTACTTCGGCGGCGCGGCCGGCAATGTCGACGACATGGGCGCGGCCCTCGGAAATTTCCGAGAAGGTCGAAAACAGATAGTCGCAATGTCGTGCCGCGTAGTTGCGGCCCGGCGCCCCGAATGCGGCGTTCATCGTCACAGGGCGCGGCGCCTGCAGGCTCGCCGGCCGGCTCACCACGCCCTTCAGATCATAGAAGTCGCCGGCGAAGTCGAACGGCTCACGCGATTTGTAGGCGCGCTCGATGATGGTGATCCACTCCTCGGCCTGGTCATAGGTGCGTTCGCCGACCGTCTGGCCGAACATGGCGAACTCGTCGGGATTCCAGCCACAGACGATGTTGAGGCCGGCGCGACCGCCGGAGATATGGTCGACGGTGGCGAGCGCCTTGGCCGCTTGCAGCGGATGCACCAGAGGCACGTGCACGGTCATGAACAGGGCGATGTTTTCCGTCGCCGTCGCCAGCCCCGCCGCCCAGGTGAAGGTCTCGAACGACCATTCTCGGGCATGGGTGACGCCGCCGAAACCGCGCCAGCGCGCGATCGGCAGCAGGAACTCCATTCCCGCGCGGTCGGCGATGCGGGCGGCATTCAGATTGTCGTCCCAGCGGGCGCGCCAGCGTTCCGGCGCGGTGGTCATCGCCAGCCCGCCATCGGCGTTCATCGAAAAGACGCCAAGCTTGAACTTGTTCGGCCCTTTTAGCGGATGCGGCTTCAACATCATGGCTGTCCCTGGCCGGCGGCGCGGCCCTTGTCCTGGCTGGAGTTTTCCAACTCTCTGCTGAGAGCGACGAACCTGTCTTCGGCGTGCTGGATGAAGGTGGTCATATGGTCGAAGGCGGCCATGGCGTCGCGGCGGATGAAGGCGTCGTAGAGCTTGCGCATGCCGGCAAGCACGACGGCTTGGGTCGGCAGGTGCGAGAGGGTACCGAGACGCACGACCTGAACGTGGTCGGCGAAGCGGGCGATGGCTGAGGCCAGCCGGTCGTTGTCGACGGCTTCCAGCCATGAACGGCGGAAGCTGACATTGGCCTGGAACAGCAGGTCCGCGTCGGCGGTGGCAACCGCCGTTTCGGCATCGGTAAGCGCAGCAGCCAGCCTTTCCATGCCGGCGGCGTCGAGATTGCGGGCTGCGTGGGCCGCCGCGCGCGGCTCCAGGCAGCGGCGCACCTCGAAGATATTGGCGACATCGGTCGGGGTCAGCGTCGGCAGCATGAAGCCGCGCGTGGTTCCCACCAGATAGCCTTCATGGGTCAGCTGCAGCAGCGCTTCGCGCACCGGCATGCGCGAGACGCCGAGATTGCCCGCGATCTCGACGTCGACGAGCCGGTCGTTGGGGCCGAGCCCGCCATGATGAATGCGGTCGCGAATGTCCTGATAGATCTGCGCGCGCAGGCTGCCGCCGCCATTCTTGAACGGCCTGGACACGTCATTGGACATCGGAACCTCCGCATATACGGTATACTGTTTCTCGCGTATCTATCATCGTATCGGCGGCGTTCTGTCGTGTCGTGATACGAACAATATGGAGAAACAGGGCAGTTTTTCGAAACTACGCCCCATTCCGATCAAAGCGCAAGCGTGCGGATAAAAAATTTTAGGCTTGAACGGTATACTGTTTCATGCGTTACTGAGGCAACAAGAAAGCGAGGCCGCTTGCCGTCCGGCAAACAGGCGCGCGGGAATCTGGGAGGTATCGCGAGCATGACCTTGAGCAGCCGTCGTGCATCCGCCTATCCGGCGAATGTCCGGCCTTTTCCGCCGCTGGAAGGCATCCGGCCGCAGATCCAGGATCTCCGCACGGAAAACATCGCCCAGCTGGCGGCGAAGGCGCAGAGCCTCGGCGACGTCATCCCGCTCTGGTACGGCGAGGGCGACATGGTCACGCCGGCTTTCATCAACGATGCGGCAAAGGCCGCGCTCGATGCAGGCCAGACATTCTACATTCCCAACATGCGCGGCATGGGTGCGCTGACCGAGGCGCTATCCGAATACCAGTCAGCACTTCATGGCCGACCCATCGCGGTCGACCGGTCGACAGTGACACCGGGTGGCATGCACGCGGTTCTTTTGGCCATGGAACTCCTGGTCGATGTCGGCACCAACGTTGTCTACATCGAGCCGCAATGGCCCAACATTCACAATGCCATCCACTTCGTCGGTGGCGAGCCGCGGCCGGTGGCGCTCGCCTTTGACGGCGAATGGCGGCTCGATCTCGATGCGGTTTTCGCGCGTTGCGACGCGCGCACCCGCGCCATCTTCCTGTCGACCCCGAGCAACCCGCTGGGCTGGACCGCCACGCGAGAGGAACTGCAGGCGCTGCTCGATTTCTCGCGGCGCACCGGCATCTGGATCGTCTCCGACGAGGTCTATGGCCGTCTCTATTTCGACGGCAAGGTCGCGCCGTCCATCCTGCAGATCGCCGAGGACGACGACCGCGTCCTAGTGGTGAACAGCTTCTCCAAGGCCTGGGCGATGACCGGCTGGCGCGTCGGCTGGCTGTCGCATCCGACCGGCGTCGCCGATCAGCTGGCCGCCATGACGCAATATGCCAACAGCGGCACCGCCGCCTTTGTCCAGGCCGGCGCCGTCGCCGCGCTGCGCCAGGGCGAGCCGTTGGTGGCGGAGATCCGCGACCGCGCCAAGCTCGGTCTCGACATCGCCTATGAGGCGCTGGTCAAGCTGCCGGGCATCATCCTGCCTTCCAAGCCGAAGGGCGGCATGTACGCCTTCTTCGCCTTTGAAGGGCAGGAGGATTCCCGCGAGGCCTGCGCCCGCGTCATCGAGAAGGCCCGCGTCGGGCTTTCGCCCGGCTATCTGTTCGGCAATGCCTCGCGTTCGTTCCTCCGAATGTGCGTGTTGCGCGATCCCGAACAGATCCGCATCGCCGCCGACCGCATGGTTTCAGAACTTGCATGACGAAGGGTCGCGTCCGGACAGACCCATGACAAACGCAGCCGGCCGAACCGGCGCACCAGGATAAGGGGAACCAAATGCTTCTCAACCGCCGCAATTTGATGGGCGCCTTCGCGGCGCTGACGATCGGCCTCGGCGTCGCCGGCGCCGCCCATGCCGAAACGCTGCTCGTCGGCGCCTATCCGGCCAACCCGCCATGGGAGAACAAGCTGGAGAGCGGCGAGTTCCAGGGCTTCGAGGTCGATCTGGTCAAGGAAGTCGGCAAGCGCCTTGGCGCCGAGGTCGAAATCCAGGATCTCGGCTTCCAGGCCCTGTTCTCGGCCACCGCCTCGGGGCGCATCGATCTGGCGATCTCGTCGATCACCATCAACAACGATCGCCTGAAGAGCCAGTCCTTCACCCAGGGCTATTATGACAGCGACATCGCCTTGGTCGCCAAGAAGGACACGCCGCTGAAGACGCTGGACGACATGAAGGGCAAGACCGTCGGCGCCATCTCGGCGTCGGTCGGCGAGGCCTGGATCAAGGCCAACACCGAAAAGTACGGGATCAAGGAATATCGCGGCTACGACACCCAGCAGAACCTGATCCTGGACGTGCAGTCGGGCCGTCTTGACGGCGCCATCGGCGATATCGCCGGCTTCCAGTTCGCCTTCATGAAGATGCCCGACATGGCCGTGGTGACGGCCATTCCGACCGGCGACAAGTTCGGCATCATGATGAAGAAGGGTTCGCCATGGCTCGAAAAGGTCAACGGCGCCATCGACGCCATCAAGAAGGACGGCACCATGGCTACCCTTCACAAGAAATGGCTGGGCAGCGAAGCAGCTGCCGATTCCTCGGTCAACAAGATCCTGCCCATCCCACAAGCACAATAAATCAGGGCAGGGCTTGAGCGATGCCGGCGACACGTTGGATGCCGCCGGCATCGCATTTTCGGAACCATTGCAAGCACGGCCCGCAGGCCGCAATCATGACCCGGCCGGCCGATGCCGGCGACAAGCGCGGGCCGGATGAAGATCGATCCGGCGGCAGCCGTATAAAGGCAGGCGGATCGTCACGATGGGATTGTTAGAGACCTTCTTCAACTGGGACGTTCTGGTCCGCGCCTTCCCGATGCTGTTGCGGGGGCTCGGCAACACGCTGCTGCTCGGCTGCGCTGCCATCATCTTCGGCGGATTGCTCGGCCTTGGTGTCTGCCTGATGCGTCTCTATGCGCCGAAGCCGTTGCGCCTCTTGGCCGTCGGCTTCATCGACATCTTTCGCGCAACGCCGATCCTGGTCGTGTTGATCATGATCTACTACGCGCTGCCTTTCGTCGGCGTCCGCCTTTCGGCCTTCACCTCGGCGACGCTGGCGCTGTCCCTGGTGTTGGGCGCCTTCACGGCGGAAGTCTGCCGCGCCGGCATCGAGAACATCCCGAAGGGACAGTTCGAGGCCGCCGCCGCGCTCGGTCTGCCGTTCTGGGCCGCGATGCGCAAGGTGATCCTGCCGCAGGCGCTGCGCATCGTCGTGCCGCCGCTGACCAGCAACGCGGTCTCCATTTTCAAGGATACCGCGCTCGCTTCCGTCGTCGCCATGCCGGACCTCTTGAAGCAGGCCACCGACGCCCAGGCATTGATGGCCAACCCGACGCCGCTGGTCGGCGCGGCGTTGATCTACCTGGTCTTCCTGTGGCCGCTGGTCAGGCTGGTCAGCTATCTGGAGCAGCGCTCCAAGGCGGAACCGCGCGCCTGAGGCGCGCCGGTCCTCACCCCATGCGGGCGAGGATCACCACCGGCCGGCCGCGCCTGTCGAGCAGCTGCAGCTTGCGGCGTGCGCGGTCGATGCGCCACGAGCGCACCTCGCCAAGTGCGGACAGGAACTTGGTTTCCTGGTCCATCACCGCCGGCGTGCAGGCCATTTGCGTGCTCATCATCGAACCAAAGCGAATACGGTTGCCCGCGATCGCCGCCTTGCCGCCATAGCCGTTGCAGCCGCCCTTGCCCGAAACCGTGCCGGAGCGATCGATCTCCAGCGTGGTCTGCGCATTGTCGATTACGCCGCGGCCGCGAATGTCCTCGGCCAGCCATTTGCCGGTCAGGCCGATTTCGGCTTCCGGCTCCGCCGCGACCCGCTCGACGCGGATCTCGGTGTTGTCGGGACCGCCGTCGAAGACGGTGTGGCGGGTGGTGTTGATGAACAGCAGGCGTTTGCCCTGCGTGATCCGCGCCTGCAACGCATAGGTATTGCCCTTGCGGATGCGGCTGTCGTCGAAACTCAGCCGAAAGCGGATCGGGCTGGCCGTTGCGCCCTTGATGACCTGGCGGGCAAGCGTGCGCGCCGGCGCGTCGGCGAGCGAAATGTCCACCAGCGTGACCTCGACCGTGGAATTCGGCGGCAGCATCATGCGCTCGCGATAGGTCACCGTCCCTGTGAGCGTGCGGGGGCGGGCCTGCGCATAGGTTGCGGGCACGACGAGGGCCGCCGCCATCAGTCCGATCATGTTGCGCCGGTTCAAGGTCATTTTGCTTTCCTTTCCATCGGTCGGTCCGCTTCCGTTTGTCTTACGAGGCAGTCCGCTGTTCCAGTCTGGTGCCGGTCATAGAAAGCCGAGCATGAACCCGCGCTGAACGGGTCGGCAAGACCGCGGCTGTGTTTCGATGACGGGCCGTCCCGCCGTTTTGAAATCCCGCCACGTCGCCTCTCCCCTTTGTCGGCCTGGCCGGATCGGCTATCATCGCACGAGGCCGCATCCCTGGTGCGATTGCCCTGTTTGACTTTTGTCAGTCGTCGTGAATAATGTCGAAAACGAGATTTCGACCATGGCGATCAGGGCAGCGGACCAGATCATACACAAGGCGGCGTGGCTTTATTACACGCACGGGCTGCGTCAGGACGAAGTGGCGAAGAAGCTCGACATTTCGCGTGCGTCCGTCGCCACCTATCTGCGCAAGGCGCGCGAGACCGGCATCGTCAACATCTCTACGTCGACCCAGCTTTTCACCGAGGATGCGCTGGCGCGGGAAGTCGAGGATGCGTTCGGGCTGAACACCGTCTGGATCGTGCCGCTAGACCTTCAGGCGCTGGACGCCGGCGCCGAAGTGCCGGCTCTCGCCGCCAGCGTTTTTGTCAGCCTCGTCAACCGGGGCGACCGTGTCGGTGTTGCCTGGGGCCGCACCGTCTATGCGGTCGCCGACGTCATGTCCTTCGCCGATCTGCAGGATGTCACCGTCGTGCAGCTGTGCGGCAATCTCGGCGCGCCCTACACTCAGCGCCCCGACCAGTGCACGATGGAGATCGCGCGGCGTCTCAACGCCAAGGGTCTCAATTTCTATGCCCCGCTGGCGCTCAGCTCCGAACGGCTGGCGCGCGAGTTGCGCGACGAACCCGTCATCCGCGAGCAGCTTTCGCTGGTTGCCGGCTGCGATCTCGCGCTGTTTTCGGTCGGCACCATCGATACCGAAAGTCACATCGTCAAATGCGGTGCCCTGACGCCTGCCGAGATGTTTGCGCTGCGTGACCAGGGTGCGGCGGGCGTCATCGCCGGCCAGCTCATCGACGCCACCGGCAACCTGCTCGACTGCGACTACAATCGCCGCGTCATCTCGGCCGATCTCGGCTCGATGCGCGCCATCCCCAAGCGCATGATGGTGGTGCAGGAGGACAGCAAGCTGGAACCGCTACAGGCCGCCCTTGCCGGCAGCCTCTGCTCCCATCTCGTGCTCACCGCCGCCATGGCCCGTCGCTTGCTCGATGCCAACTCCTCCGGCCTGTCGCAAAAGCAAGACCGGCCTAGCCTATAGAGAAAAACGATGGCCGTGCGGCGAGCGGAAATGTTCGCCGGCGGCCGATGCCTGTAACTCGAACCGGAATGTGGACGACCCGATGAAGAATCTCTGGAATGACGCCGAAGCCGAAGCCGTCGTCAAAACCTATGCAGCCAAGGGCGTTGGTCGCGATCTGGCGCTACGGGTCTACACCACGCGCCTGCTCGGCGGCGAGCCGCGGCTTGTCCTGCACGGCGGCGGCAACACCTCGGTGAAGACCAAGGTCACCGATTTCGTCGGCGACGAATGGGACGTGCTGTGCGTCAAGGGCAGCGGCTGGGACATGGCGGTGATCGAACCGCAGGGCCTGCCGGCGGTGAAGATGGCGCCGCTGCTTAAAGCGCGCAAGCTGAACAGCCTGGGCGATGAGGACATGGTCGCCCTGCAGCGCGCCAACCTCATCGACCCGTCCTCGCCGAACCCGTCGGTGGAAACGCTGCTGCACGCCTTCCTGCCGCACAAGTTCGTCGACCACACCCATTCCACCGCGATCCTCGCCATCGTCGACCAGGGCGCCGACAGCGAGGCGCTGTCGAAAAAGGTGTTCGGGAACAAGATGGGCTTCGTGCCCTACATCAAGCCCGGTTTCGACCTCGCCAAGGTGGCCGCCGACGTCTACGACGCCGATCCGTCCGTCGAGGGCCTGATCCTCGACAAGCACGGCATCTTCACCTTCGGCGACGATGCCAAGCACGCCTATGACCTCATGATCCACTATGTGACCATGGCCGAGGACTATGTCGCGAAGAACGGCGCAAATCCGCTGAAGCCGGCGGCGCTGCCGGCCAAGCTGGCAAGGCCGGAAGAGATTGCCTCGATGCTGCGCGGCGCCGTTGCCGTGTCCAGGGGCGAGGGCCGCTTCGACCGCATGGTCAGCGATTTCCGCACCTCTGATGCCATCCTCGAATTCGTCAATTCCGCCGCGATCGCCGATTATGCCGCCGCCGGCGTCTCGACGCCGGACCTGTCGATCCGCATCAAGACCGGGCCGATGGTGCTGCCGGCGCCGGACGCGGGCGATCTCGCCGCCTACAAGGCCGAGGTCGGCAAGCGCGTCGCTGCCTACATGGCCGACTACACCCGCTATTTCGAGGAAAACGATGCGCTGGACGACGTCAAGCGCACCATGCTCGACCCGATGCCGCGCCTGTCGCTGGTGCCGGGGCTCGGCATGTTCGGCCATGGCCGCACGCTGAAGGACGCCAAGATCGCCTCCGATGTCGGCGAGATGTGGATCGAGGCGGTGAGGGGAGCGGCAAGCGTCGGCACCTTCCGACCGCTCGCCAAGTCCGACCTCTTCCCGCTCGAATACTGGTCGCTGGAACAGGCCAAGCTCGCCTCCAACAAGCCGAAGCCGCTGACCGGCCAGGTCGTGCTGATCACCGGCGGCGCTGGCGCCATCGGCGCTGCCACCGCCAAGGCTTTCGCCCGCGAAGGCGCCCATGTCGTCGTGGTCGATCTCGACGGCGCCAAGGCGGCGGAGGCGGCCAAGGCAGCCGGCAACAACTCGATTGGCGTAGGCGGTGACATCACCAAGCCAGCGGAAGTGCGGGCGGCCTTCGACCAGGCGGTGAAGACCTTCGGTGGCATCGACATCGTCGTCTCGAATGCTGGTGCCGCCTGGGAAGGCATGATCGCTGACATCGACGATGCGCTGCTGCGCAAGAGCTTCGAACTCAACTTCTTCGCGCACCAGAACGTGGCGCAGAACGCCGTGCGCATCATGCGCGAACAGGGCACCGGCGGCGTGCTCCTGTTCAACGCCTCCAAGCAGGCCGTGAACCCCGGTGCCAAGTTCGGCGCCTATGGCCTGCCCAAGGCCGCGACGCTGTTCCTGTCGCGCCAATACGCGCTGGAATACGGCCCGATCGGCATCCGCTCCAACGCCGTCAACGCCGACCGCATCCGCTCCGGCCTGTTGACCGACGCCATGATCGCCAGCCGCTCCACCGCGCGCGGGCTTTCGGAAAAGGACTACATGTCCGGCAATCTGCTCGGCCAGGAAGTCACCGCCGAGGATGTCGCCCAGGCCTTCCTGCACCAGGCACTGGCCGAGCGCACCACCGCCGACGTCACCACCGTCGACGGCGGCAACATCGCGGCCGCGATGAGGTAATCAGCCTTCGCCGCCGAGTTCGCCGCGCGCCTTGCGGCCGCGCGCGATCTCGGTGTCGAGCGCCGCGAGCTTCGGCTCCCAGAAGGTGCGAAAGCGATCGAGCCAGCCATCGACGTCGCGCAGCGGCGCGGCGTCGATCGTATAGAGGCGGCGCGCGCCGTCGATACGCACGGAGGCGAAACCGCCTTCGCGCAGAACGCGCAGGTGTTGCGACACCGCGGCCTGGGTGATGCCGAACTCGGCCTGGATGATTTCGACGACCTGGCCGGAGCGCCGCTCGCCCTCGGCAAGCAGTTCGAGGATGCGTCGCCGCACCGGGTCGCCGAGGATGTCGAAGGCGTGCATCAAGTGCCCTCCGCCGTCTCGCCGGTGTAGAAAGCCGCCGTCTGCCGCGCCGCGTGCGTGGCCCGGCTTTCCGCTTCGCCGGAAGCGATATCGGCCCGGCGCCAGCCCTCCGCGCTGCCGCGCATATAGGCCTTGCCTTCGGAGGAGGCCGAAAACGTCGCCTCGTCGAACGGTGTTCCGGCGAGATACCCCACCAGGCCGAGCAGGCCGAGATCCCAGCCTATGCCGACGGCGCCGGGGCCGAATTTTGTCCAATGATCGTTGATCGGACAGATGTGGACGAGTGTCAGCTCGGCCTCCTGGCCCTTGGGCTCCAGTCGAAGCTCGACCCAGCTTACCCCGCCACCGAATTCCCACGTCACGTAAAGATGCCTGGGCGGTTCGCAGCGTTCGATCGTGCCGCCGGCATTGCCCTCGAGCTGATAGTGTCCGCCAAGCTTCAGGTCGCCGGAGATCGGCAGGAACCAGCGCCGCAACCGTTCGGGGTTGACGATGGCATCCCAAAGGTCCTGGGCCGTCGTGGCGTAGCTCCGGCTGAGCGTGACGGCGCGCATGGGCTCGCCTTGGCGCTTCAGCGTCTCGACCGACCGCGTGACCGCCCCAAGATAGGTTTCGACATCGAATTTCATCGGAAACCTCGTAACAAGCTTTCACTTATATAAGTGTAAGTTTATATCTTTGGCCGGTTCCGTCAACGGCGTTTGGGAACCGCATCGCCGTCATCGCTTGAACGGGCACCGCCTCTAGCCGGCACTTGGCGATGAGGTGCGAAATGCGGGTTTCGAGCGGCAATAAAAAAAGCGGCCCGCCGAAGCGGGCCGCCGTCCAACAAATCTTTGCCTGGCGCCTACTTGGCGTTCGGGTTCGGCATCCACTTCGGCATGGCGACATCGGCGTGGGCGAACTGGGGCAGCTTTGCCGACAGATCTTCCATGTTCTTGATGTCCTTGTCGATCAGCTCCTTCTGGGTGATCAGTGTCGGCGGCACGACGACGCTCTTGCCCGGGTCTTCGCCGGCCAGAAGCTGCGCCAGCGCGCGCACCGAGACCTGGCCGACCACGGCCGGGTTGGTGGCAGCGGTCGCTGCCCAGGCGCTGTCGGGCTCGCGCATTGCCGCGATGTCCGAGGTCGAGATGTCGGCCGAGTAGATCTTGACGCCCTTCGAGAGGCCGGCCTCGTCAACCGCGATCTTCACGCCCTTGGCGAATTCGTCGTAAGGCGCGAACATCACCTTGATGTCCGGGTTCGCCGACAGCACCGAACGCGCCTGGTTGGCCACCGAATTGGCGATCGGGTTGTCCAGCGTGCCGAACTGCGCGGCTTCCTTGATGCCCGGATACTTCTTCTTGAAGTCGACCCAGGTCTCGTTGCGGCGGTCGAGCGGCGCGATGCCGGCGACATAGACATAGCCGGACTTCCAGCTTTCGCCATTGTCTTTGATCGCCTGCTCGAGCGCGAGGCGGGCAAGGTCGCGGTCCGACTGCTCGATCTGCGGGATCTTCGGGTTTTCGACATTCACGTCGAAGGCCACCACCTTGATGCCGGCGTCGACCGCGCGCTGGGCCGCGTCCTTCATCGATTCCGTCAGGCCGTGCTGGATGATGATGCCGTTGACGCCAAGCGCGATGGCCTGGTCGACCATGTCGGCCTGCAGGGCTGCGTCCTGCTTGGAGTCCAGCACGCGCAGGTCGACGCCGAGCGCCTTGGCCTGCGATTGAACGCCGGCCAGATAGGCCTGGAAGAAGTCGCCGGTCGACAGATAGCGCACCAGCGCGATCTTGACCTGGCCCGGCTTGTCGAAGGGCGCCGGCTTGTCCTGCGCCAGCGCTGGCGAGAAGCCCAGCACCGTGGCGCCGAGCAGGCCGACGACCAGCTTGGCGAGTGTTCTGCGATCAAATTTCATCTAAGTCCTCCGCTTGGTTTTTAGTCGTTGATTGCCGCAATTACCGTTTGGCCCTGGTCGACAGGGCGAAAGTGAAGACGAGCGCGACCACGAGCACTCCGCCCTTGACGAAATCCTGGGTGTAGTAGGGAGCGTTCATCATGGTCAGTCCCTGCAAGAGCACGCCGACGAACAGCGCGCCGACAGCAGTGCCGAACGCATTGGGTTTGGAAGCACCCAAAACGGCGAAGCCGATCAGCGCCGCCGCCACCGCGTCGAGCAGCAGATTGTTACCCGAGGCGATGTCGCCGCGTCCAAGCCGGGCGGCGAGCAAAATCCCGCCGATTGAGGCGAATATGCCGGAAATCACGTAGGCCCAGATCTTGTATGCCTTGACAGGCGCGCCGGCGAGTTCGGCCGCCCGTTCGTTGGAGCCGACGGCATACATCATGCGTCCGAAACGCGTGTATTCGAGGAAGAACCAGATCGCTACCGCCAGCACCACCAGCACCACGACGGAAACCGGCACCAGGTTCGGCGCGAAGAAATCGAAGCGGTAGCGGCCGAGCGCCAGGAACGCGTCGCTGAATTTGCCGGGTGCCACCGAGCCATCGGGCATGGTCATGCCGGTGGCAATCGAGCGGCCTTCGGTCGGGATGCGCTGCAGGCCAAGCAGCAGGAACATCATGCCGAGCGTCGCCAGAAGATCCGGCACGCGCATATAGACGATCAGGAAGCCGTTGATCAGGCCGATCAGCACGCCGATGGCGAGGCAGACCAGCACCGCCACCAGCGCGTTCTGGTTCAGCACCACCATCACATAGGCGGCAGCCATCATCGAGCTCGTTGCCACCGAGCCGATGGAGAGGTCGAAACCGCCCACCACCAGCGTTGCGGTGACGCCAAGCGCCAGGATGCCGGTGATCGCCACCGACTGGAAGATGAACACCGCGCTCTGCGGCGACACGAAGCCGTCGGCGGTGGAGGCGAAATAGGCCACGAGCGCCACGAACAGCACCAGGAAGCCGTAGCGCACGGCAATGTCACGCAGGCTCATCTAGGCGCGACCTTCGCTGCCAAAAAACATGCCGGATTGCCGCGCCATTTGCGCCCCCTTCAAACTGTTCATTTCAGGCCGCGCCCCGCACCGTCTGGCCGGCGACTTCCGCCAGCAGCCGGTCCATGTCGACGCGTTCGTTCTTGTGTTCGCCGACGATCGTGTGCTCGGACATGACCAGGATGCGGTCCGCCGTCTCCAACGCCTCGTCGATTTCGGTGACGAAGACCAGCGTCGCGCGGCCGGCGGCACTTGCCCTGAGCTTGGCGGCGATGTCGCGGCGCGCGGCGATGTCCACGCCCTGGAATGGTTCGTCCAGCATGAACAGTGCGGAGGGCTGCGCCATCCAGCGCGCCACCATCACCTTCTGCTGGTTGCCACCCGACAAGGTCGACATCTCGTCCTTTTCGGTGCGGCAGACGATGCCGAGTTCGTCGATCTGCCGGCGAGCGATGGCGCGCTCAGTGCCTCGGCGCAGCACGCCAAAAGCCGAAATCCGCTTCAGAAATGGCAGGCTCATATTCTCGAAGATGTTGAAGGCGCCGACGATGCCGTTCTCGGCGCGGTCCTTGGCTACCAGGAAGGCACCGGCGCCGACCGCCTCGGCCGGCGAACGCGGGGCATAGGCGCGTCCGTTCAAGGTCATCGCGCCACGATGCGGCCGGCGCAGTCCGAACAGCGTTTCGGCGAGCGCCGTCTTGCCGACACCGACCAGGCCGGTCACCGCGACGATCTCGCCATCGCCGAGCGACAGCGAGATCGGTCTGGCGCCGTCGGCGATCACCAGATTTTCGGCGGAGAAGATCGTGTTGCCGCCGGATTTGGCGGCGAAGGCGTTCTGATGGACCTTGCGGCCGAGCATGGCGTTGACCGCGCCCTCATAGTCGAGCGGCGCCTTGTCGAATGTGCCGACGATCTGGCCGTCGCGCAGCGAAACGATGCGGTCGGCCAGGCGGCGGATGTCCGACATGCGGTGCGAGATATACAGAATGGCAACGCCATGCGACTTCAGCCGGTCGACCAGCGAAAACAGCCGGTTGGCCTCGGCGCTGGACAGCGACGACGTCGGCTCGTCGAGGATCAGAACCTTGGGCTCATGCGCCATGGCGCGAGCGATCGCCACCATCTGGCGGTCGGCCAGGGTCAGATCGCTGATGGCGGCGCTGAGATCGATGTCGAGGCCCATGCGCTCGGCCACGGCACGCGCCTCGCGTTGCACGCGGCGCGGGCTGAAGAGCAAAGGCTGGCCCTTGCCGCTCAGCCGGTCGAGCGTCAGGTTGGTGCCGACATCGAGCGCGGCGACGACGCCGTCGTTGATGTTCTGGTGCACGGTGACGACACCGGCGCGGATCGCCTCCGCCGGGCTCTTCGGCGCGAAGTCGGCGGCGCCCAGTGTCATGGCGCCGCCATCACGCGAATGCACGCCGCTGATCACCTTCACCAGCGTCGACTTGCCCGCCCCATTGGCGCCCATCAGCACCGTCACCTCGCCTGGATGCAGGTCGAGGCTGACGCCGCCGAGAACTTGGATCGAGCCGAAGGATTTCTTCAAATCCGCAATGCGGAACACGGCTTCTGCGGCCATTTTCTCCTCCTTGACCCTGACGCTAGGAACAATCTCGTCATTTGTCAACACGATTGACAAATGACAGAACCACTCCTAGCCTTTTACCTGTCATGACCGTTCGCTAACAGAAACGGCGACGCGGATCGGGAGGCCGACATGGCAAAAAATGCTTCTTTCGAGGCGCTGACTGTTGAAACATTGCCCGCGAGGCTCGGCGGCCTTGCGGCCCTGGCCGATCATCTCGGCAAGGACGTTTCGGCCTGGCGCGTTCGCGAGGTAGGCGATGGCAATCTGAACCTCGTCTTCATCGTCGAGGGCGCGAAGGGCTCGGTCGTCGTCAAGCAGGCTTTGCCCTATGTCCGGCTGGTGGGCGAAAGCTGGCCGTTGCCGCTGAAGCGTTCCTTCTTCGAATATCATGCGCTGGTCAGGCAGGAAGTGCGCGCCGGCAAGGGCTCGGTGCCAGCCATTCTGCATTTCGACGAGGCGCAGGCGCTGATCGTCATGGAATTCCTGACGCCGCACATCATCCTGCGCAAGGAATTGATCGCCGGTCGCCAGCCGCCGCGCATCGCCGAGGATCTCGGCCTGTTCGTGGCGCGCACCCTGTTCCGCGGCTCCGACCTGCATATGGCCGCGCGGGAACGCAAAGCCGATCTGGCGTTGTTCGCCGACAATGTCGAACTGTGCGACATCACCGAGAACCTGGTCTTCACCGATCCCTATTTCGAAGCGACGCTGAACCGCCATACGCCGGCGCTCGACCCGCTGGTTGCCGAATTGCGCGCCGACCGCGACCTGAAGGTCGAGGCCCAGCGTCTGAAGCACCTCTTCGCCGCCAATGCCGAGACCTTGCTGCACGGCGATCTGCATACCGGCTCGATCATGGTGACAGACGCCGATACGCGCGTCATCGATCCCGAATTCGCCTTCTACGGGCCGATGGCCTTTGACGTCGGCATGCTGCTTTCCAATTTCTGGATGTCCTATTTCTCGCAGTCCGGCCATGAACAGGATGGTTCGCGCGAGGCGATGCGCGCTTACCTGCTCCAGACCGTCACCGGTATCTGGTCCGTCTTCCGCGCCGAATTCTCGCGCCTGTGGCGCACCGAGCGCACCGGCATGCTCTATGCCCGCAGCCTGTTCGAGGATCGCGGCGACGCGCTTGGCGCCGAACAGGCGCTTGACGGGGTGCTGCACGACCTCTGGCAGGATCTGCTTGGTTTCGCCGGGGTCGAGGCGCATCGCCGCATTCTCGGCCTCGCCCATAATGCCGATTTCGAGACCATCGAGGACGAGGCGGAACGCGCCGTCTGCGAGGCCAAGGCACTGCGCTTCGGTCGCCATATCGCGGTCAACCGCCGCGCCATCCACAGCATTGAAGAGGTCAACGCGCTGGCCGCGCTGATCGAGAAGGGAGCATACGCGTGAACGTTGGCGGCAAGCATTTTCGCACCATCTGGCTGAACGAGGACGGCCGCTCGGTCGACATCATCGACCAGCGCTGGCTGCCGCATGAGTTCCGCGTCGTCACCCTGTCGACGGTGGACGATGTCGCCGTCGCCATTCGCGACATGTGGGTGCGCGGCGCGCCGTTGATCGGCGTCACCGCCGCCTATGGCATGGCCATCCAGATGCGCCAGGATGCGTCCGACGCCGCCCTCGACGATGCCTGGGAAAAGCTCAACGAAACGCGTCCGACCGCGATCAACCTGCGCTGGGCGCTGGATGAAATGCGCAAGCTCCTGAAGCCGCTGCCCGTGGCCGAGCGCGTCGCCGCCGCCTACAAGCGCGCCGCCGAGATCGCCGACGAGGATGTCGAACTCAACCGCTCCATCGGCGGCAACGGGCTCGCCATCATCAAGCAGATCGCCGCCAGGAAGAAGCCGGGCGAACGGGTCAACATCCTCACCCATTGCAACGCCGGCTGGCTGGCGACGGTCGATTACGGCACCGCCACCGCGCCGATCTATCTGGCGGTCGAGGCCGGCATTCCGGTCCACGTCTATGTCGACGAAACGCGCCCGCGCAATCAGGGCGCGCAGCTCACCGCCTGGGAAATGGCCGGCCATGGCGTGCCGCACACCTTGATCGTCGACAATGCCGGCGGCCACCTGATGCAGCATGGCGAGGTGGATATGGTCATCGTCGGCACCGACCGCACCACCGCCAATGGCGATGTCTGCAACAAGATCGGCACCTATCTGAAGGCGCTAGCCGCCAAGGACAACGACATCCCCTTCTATGTCGCGCTGCCGTCACCGACCATTGACTGGACCGTCTCCGACGGGCTGACGGAAATCCCGATCGAGGAGCGCTCGGGCGACGAGGTTTCCTACGTTCAAGGCAAGGCCGCTACCGGTGAGATCGTCCAGGTGCGCGTGTCGCCGGAGACGTCGCCGTCCGGAAATCCCGCCTTCGACGTGACGCCGGCGCGCCTCGTCACCGGCCTCATCACCGAACGCGGTGTTGCCAAGGCTTCGCGCGACGGGCTGGCGGCTTTGTTCCCGGAACGCAGGCAAGGCTGACCCCGGCCGCCGGCCGGTATCTCCCGTTCAACTCTGCCCCGACGAAAGCCCGCCATGGCTGATTGAGCCTTGGCGGGCTTCGCGATTCGCGCAATATGGGCGTTTCGGCGCGGTTGCCGCTTCGCGATCGTGGCCGGGCGTATGGGAGGTGTGAGATGAACGTCGTCGACAAGCACAGGGGTAGCCAGCCCACCGGCGCTGCCGCCTTTGCCAACCAGCCGCACCCCTACAATCCACCGGTGCCGTTCTCGCTCGACCCGATCGAGGCTGTCCGCGTCAATCTCTCCGCCGCCGAGCGGCGCACTGCGTCGCTGGCCGGCCGCCGCACGGTCAAGAAGGAATGGCAGGCCGCCTGGCTGGTCCGCGCCTTGCAGTGCATCGATCTCACCACGCTGAGCGGTGACGACACCGCCGGCCGTGTCCAGCGCCTCTGCGCCAAGGCACGTCAGCCGCTGCGCGCCGACCTGCAGGAGGCGCTCGGCCTTGGCGGGCGCACCATCACCACCGGCGCGGTCTGCGTCTACCACCGTTTCGTCGCCACCGCCGTCGAGGCATTGCAGGGTTCCGGCATTCCGGTCGCCGCCGTCTCCACCGGTTTCCCGGCGGGGCTGTCGCCGCTCGACACGCGGCTGAAGGAGATCGAGGCTTCGGTCGCCGACGGTGCCGAGGAAATCGACATCGTCATCACCCGCGAGCATGTGCTGACCGGCAACTGGCAGGCGCTCTACGACGAGGTGAAGGCCTGCAAGGAGGCCTGCGGGCCTGCCCACATGAAGACCATTCTCGCCACCGGCGATCTGCAGACGCTGCGCAATGTCGCGCGCGCCTCGTGGGTTTCGATGATGGCCGGCTCCGATTTCATCAAGACCTCGACCGGCAAGGAAGCGATCAACGCCACGCTCCCGGTCACGCTGGTGATGATCCGCGCCATCCGCGAATACCGCGAAATGACCGGCCATGTCGTCGGCTACAAGCCGGCCGGCGGCATCTCCACCGCTAAGGATGCGATGGCCTATCTGGCGCTGATGAAGGAAGAGCTCGGCAACGACTGGCTGCAGCCGAACCTGTTCCGCTTCGGTGCGTCGTCGCTGCTTGCCGACATCGAGCGGCAGCTCGAACACTATGTCACCGGCCGTTACGCGGCCTTCAGCCACCACGCGATGGCTTAACGGGCCGGACGGGGATCCTGCATGTCGATTGCTGAGATATTGGACACGATGGAATATGGCCCGGCGCCGGAGAGCGACAAGGAAGCGCGTGCCTGGATCAAGGGTCTGGGCGGCGAGACCAAGCTGTTCATCGGCGGCGCCTGGAAGAAGGCGAAATCAGGCGAAAGCTTCGAGACCATGTCGCCGTCGAACGGCGAGGTGCTGACACGGCTGGCGCAGGCCAATGCCGCCGACATCGACGCCGCCGTCAAGGCAGCAAGCAAGGCCCAGCCAGCCTGGGCGGCACTTCCCGGGCATGTCCGCGCCCGCTACCTCTATGCGATCGCCCGTCTCGTCCAGCGCCACAGCCGCCTGTTCGCCGTGGTCGAAACGCTCGACAACGGCAAGCCGATCCGCGAGACCCGCGACATCGATATCCCGCTGGTCGCCCGCCATTTCTACCATCACGCCGGCTGGGCACAGCTGATGGACGGCGAACTGGCCGACAAGGAACCGCTCGGCGTCTGCGGCCAGATCATCCCGTGGAACTTCCCGTTGCTGATGCTCGCCTGGAAGATCGCGCCAGCCATTGCGCTCGGCAACACTGTTGTTCTGAAGCCCGCCGAATACACATCGCTCACCGCGCTGCTCTTCGCCGAAATCTGCCAGAAGGCCGGCCTGCCCGAAGGCGTGGTCAACATCGTCACCGGCGATGGCGCGACAGGCGAGGCGATCGTCAATCATCCGGGCGTTGCCAAGATCGCTTTCACCGGCTCGACCGAAGTCGGCCGCCGCATTCGCGAGGCGACCGCCGGTTCGGGCAAGAGCCTGACCCTGGAACTCGGCGGCAAATCGCCTTTCATTGTCTTCGACGACGCCGATCTCGATGCGGCGGTTGAAGGCGTGGTCGACGCCATCTGGTTCAACCAGGGCCAGGTCTGCTGCGCCGGCTCGCGCCTGCTGGTGCAGGAAAGCGTGCAGGAGCGCTTCATCGCCAAGTTGGTGAGCCGCATGGAGACGCTGCGCGTCGGCGACCCGCTCGACAAGGCCATCGACATCGGCGCCATCGTGCACCCGGTTCAATTGGCGCGCATCCGCGAACTGGTCGATGTCGGCGTCAAGGAAGGGGCGATCCTGCATCAGCCCAAGGCGGGAGTGCCGGCCAAGGGCTGCTTCTATCCGCCGACGCTGCTCACCGGCGTGCATCCGGCCGCCACCGTCTCGCGTGTCGAGATTTTCGGGCCGGTGCTGGTCGCCACAACCTTCCGCACCCCGGCGGAGGCGATCGAGCTCGCCAACAACACCGAATATGGCCTTGCCGCATCGATCTGGTCGGAGACGCTGTCGCTGGCGCTCGACATCGCCCCGAAGCTGAAATGCGGCGTCGTCTGGGTCAACGGCACCAACATGTTCGACGCCGGTGTCGGCTTCGGCGGTTACAAGGAATCCGGCTATGGCCGCGAAGGCGGCCGTGAGGGGCTGGCCGCTTATTGCAAGCCGAAATGGCTGGCGAAGGCCAAGCCGATTGCCGTCTTGCCAACAGTCGAAGCCAATGGCGACGTCGTCTCGACCGGCTTCGTCGATCGCACCGCCAAGCTTTATGTCGGCGGCAAGCAGGCGCGGCCGGATGGTGGTTATTCGCGCCCCGTCGTCTCGCCCTCCGGCGCGCTGGTCGGCGAGGTCGGCGAAGGCAACCGCAAGGATATCCGCAACGCCGTCGAAGCCGCGCGCAAGGCGACCGGCTGGGCGACGACCGCGGAGCACAGCCGCGCGCAGATCCTCTATTACATCGCCGAAAACCTCGATGCCCGATCGGGCGAGTTCGCCGACCGTCTCGCCGCCATGACCGGCCGGCGCAAGCAGGATACGGCCAGGGAGGTCGCCGCCTCGGTTTCGCGGCTGTTCGCCTACGGCGCCTGGGCCGACAAGTTCGAGGGCGCGGTGCACAAGCCGCCGCTGCGTGGCGTTGCACTCGCCATGAACGAGCCACTCGGCATCCTTGGCATCGCCTGCCCGGAAGAGCATGGCCTGCTCGGCTTCGTCTCCACCTTCGCGCCGGCGATCGCCATGGGCAACCGTGTCGTCGTGGTGCCGTCATCGCGTCAAGCGCTGGCCGCCACCGACTTCTATCAGGTGCTGGAGACTTCGGATGTGCCGGACGGCGTCGTCAACATCGTCACTGGCGACCGCGACGCGCTGGCGCTGGAGCTGGCCAAGCACGAGGAGGTCGACGGCATCTGGTATTTCGGCGGCCGCGAAGCCGCAGCCAGGATCGAAAAGGCGTCAACCGGCAACCTCAAGCAGGTCTGGGCGGAGACCGTACAGCGCGACTGGTATGACGCACGCCAAGGCGAGGGCAGGGAGATCCTGTCCCGTGCCGTCCAGGTGAAGAACATCTGGGTGCCGTACGGCGAGTAGGGCATCGTCGAAGCTGCCTTTCTCGGCCCGCTTGCGGGGAGAGATGCCCGGCAGGGCAGAGAGGGGCAGAGCGAATCTTCGCCAGCCTGGCGCCGCCCCTCATCCGCCCTTCGGGCACCTTCTCCCCGTAAAACGGGGAGAAGGAAGAGAGCGCCATCGCTCCGAATCGGCTACCCGGTTCCGGACGAACCGAGGAACATCGCCTTGACCATCACCATGTACGGCATCCCGAACTGCGACACGATCAAGAAGGCGCGCGTCTGGCTGGAAGGCCGCAAGGTCGCCTACGCCTTCCACGACTACCGCGCCTCGGGCCTCGAAGCCGACCGCCTGCAGGGCTGGATCGACCGGCTCGGCTGGGAAGTGCTGCTCAACAAGGCGAGCACCACCTTCAAGGAATTGCCCGACGACAACAAGCAGGGCATCGACGCCAGGAAAGCCAAGGCGCTGATGCTGGCCAACCCGACCATGATCAAGCGCCCGGTGCTCGATCTGGGCGACCGGCTGCTGGTCGGCTTCAAGCCGGATGTCTACGAGCGCGAGCTCGGCTGAGGCGAGCTTCCTAGGCCTGCTTTCGTAGATAGTCCGCAAGCGCGACCGCATTGTTGAAACGCTCTTCATGGGCGCCGTAGAGCAGGGTGACGCGGCCATGTTCCAAAAGGCTGGCGAGTTCGCTGAGCGGCTCTTGCCTGCCGGACAATTCTTCATGATAGCGCGCCTGGAATTCATCCCAGCGTTCGGGCTTGTGGTCGAACCATTTGCGCAGGGCATCGCTCGGTGCTATGTCCCTCAGCCATAGCGTCAGCGCCGCCTTTTCCTTGGTCATTCCGCGCGGCCAGACGCGGTCAACCAGCACGCGCTGGCCGTCGGAAGCCGCCGGCGGCTCATAGACCCGTTTGACCGCAATATCGAATGCCATGGCCGTTTCCCCATGGCACCGGGCAGCATAACCGCCCGGTTGCCGTTCAGGCTGCCCGGCGCGTCAGGCCCATTCGCCCTTGCGCATCACCGGCACGGTCGAACCATCCTTGTTGACGCCGTCGATGTCGACCTTGCCGGAGCCGATCATCCAGTCGATATGGATGAAGCTCTTGTTGCCGCCGCGCGCCGCGATCTCGTCCTGGCTGAGTTTGTCGCCGCCGACAAAACACTTCGAATAGC
This sequence comes from Mesorhizobium sp. YL-MeA3-2017, assembly GCF_030814575.1. Taxonomy (NCBI): domain Bacteria; kingdom Pseudomonadati; phylum Pseudomonadota; class Alphaproteobacteria; order Hyphomicrobiales; family Phyllobacteriaceae; genus Mesorhizobium; species Mesorhizobium sp. YL-MeA3-2017. The sequence continues at coordinate 4,277,553 of NZ_JAUSVH010000001.1, forward strand.
ACTGGCCGAGCGCGATGTGGCAGGAGGCGTTTTCGTCGAACAGCGTGTTGTAGAACAGGATGCCGCTGGCCGAGATCGGCGAGGAATGCGGCACCAGCGCCACTTCGCCCAGCCGGCGCGCGCCAGCATCGGTGTCCAGCACCTTCTGCAACACGTCTTCGCCCCTGGAGGCTTTCGCCTCGACGATGCGTCCTTCCTCGAACCGCACCGAAATCTCGTCGATCAGCGTGCCCTGGTAGGAGAGCGGCTTGGTCGAGGACACGTGGCCGCTCACGCGCATGGCATGCGGCGTGGTGAACACTTCCTCGGTCGGGATGTTGGGGTTGCAGGTGATGCCGTTCTTGGCGGTCGAGGCGCCGCCCATCCATTCGTGCCCGTCGGCGAGACCGACGGTGAGGTCGGTGCCCGGACCCCTGAAATGCAGGGCATGGAAATTGTGACCGTTCAGCCAGGCCGTGCGTTTGGCCAGCGCCGCATTATGCGCCTTCCAGGCACCGATCGGATCGTCATTGTCGACTCGGCTTGCCGAAAAGATCGCGTCCGCCAGCTTGGCCACCGCGACATCGTCGGTCTCGCCCGGAAACACTTGGCGTGCCCAGGCCAGTTCCGGATAGGCGATGATGTTCCAGTTGATGTCGAAGCCGGTGATCTTCTCCAGCGCTGGCTGATAGGCAATCGAATTCGCCTTGTTGGCGCGCGAAACCTTGGCGGGGTCCTGGGCTGACAAAAGCGACGGGTCGTCGCCGCGCACCGCAAGCCGCGCCGCATTGTTGGCGAAGGCCTTGGCCATGCCTTCATAGAGCCAGCCGGCGGCGCGGTCGAAACCGGCGTCGGCGCCATAACGGAAGCGCGCCAGCGTGATCTCGTCGTCGTTGAAGATCGGCGTCACCAGTCCGGCCCCGGCCTTGTAGGCATGCTCGATGATCTTGCGGGTCAGCGGAAGTGCCGCGATCGACGATGTCAGCACCAGGTCCTGGCCGGGCTGCAATTGCAGGCCAACCTTGATCGCGACCTCGGCCATGCGGTCGAGCTTCACCGGGGCGATGGCTGCGGAAAAATCGCGGGCGTGGCTGGTCATGGTCTGGCCTCGGCTGTTGGTGACATTGTTTCTACATAGACCGCCGGGGCCGGGCTTTCCACAACAAGCCATTGGTCCTCGGTCAGGCGAAGGCCGGTTCTGTCGGGGTGACGAAGGTGGCCATGGTCGCCGCGATCTCCTCGCGCAGCCATGCCTTGAAGTCGCGCACCTTGCGGCTCTCGGGGTCTTCAGTCGCGGTTACCATCCAGTAGCCGAGGCCGCTCGGCGCCCGCACGCCAAACGGCGCCACCAGGCGCCCGTCGGCCAGCGCGTCGGCGCACAACAATTGCCAGCCCAGCATGACGCCGTGGCCGGCGATGGTCGATTCCAGGCACAGCATCGGGTCGGTGAACGAGGCGCCCTTCAGCAATGTCAGCGGTTCGACGCCGGCGGCCCTGAACCAGCTCTCCCAGGCGATCATCGTGCGCTCGTCGGTGATCGCATAGGCGTTGGCGAGGTCGGCGACCGTCTTCAGCTTCGCCGCGATCGCCGGCGCGCAGACCGGGAAGATTTCCTGCTCGATCAGCAATTCGGCGCGCAGCCCCGGCCATTTGCCGTTGCCCAGCCGGATGCCGATGTCGACTTCCGAATTGCCGGGATCGACCAGCCGCACCGAGGCGTCGATGCGCAGAAGCACGTTGGGAAAGCGGGTGAAATGACGCGACAGTCTCGGCATCAGCCATTTCGAGGCAAAGGCTGGGGCAGCCGACACCACCAGCGTGCAGCGCGAAGCTTCGTCCGCCAGTGCCACCGCCTGCGTCAGCTCGCGAAAACCCTTGCCCAGCCGCGTCGTGAACTGGTCGCCGAAATCGGTCAGCGCCAGCCCGGCCGGCGTGCGTTCGAAAAGTGCGAGCCCGAGCTGCCGCTCCGTCCGGTTGATCTGTTGGCTGACGGCGCTCGGCGAAACACCGAGCTCGGCCGCTGCCGCCGACAATGAGCCCAGCCGCGCCACGGTTTCGACGGCGCGCAATCCGTTGAGATGGATTCGGTTCAAGGGGGCCATGAAGTTTTTCTAAACCGTGCGCACGTAAATCTCAATTGAATCCAAAGCGCATAGTGGCAAAATCGCCGGCAGAAACAGATCGAGGGATCTGCGGCCATGAAGCTTTTCTCCTTGCTGAACCCGTTTCGGGAAATCGGGCTGTACCGTCTGGCGGACGGTGACGTCGCCGGCTGGGTTCGCGACCCGCTTTCGCATCCCGTTCTCGACACGATGTCGGAACGCGAATTGGGCGACATGCCGTTCAGGCTGACCGCGCGGCGCACCACGTTCGAGACCACGCCGCGCTGCTGCGGCGCCTGACGGGCGCCGGCCAACTGGCCCAAGCGAAACGCATTGCTTCGCAAGCGCACGGTTTTATTGTGCGCTGCAATGAACACGACCTCGCCATCGCCGCTGCGGTTTGCCTTCGCCGGCATGATCGCGATGGCCGTCGCCATGGGCATCGGCCGCTTCGTCTATACGCCGATCCTGCCCGGCATGATGGAGGCGCTTCACCTTTCCCCCGGCGATGCCGGCCTGATCGCCTCGGCCAATTATCTCGGCTATCTGTTTGGCGCCTTTGCCGCCGCCGGCGGCTGGGCGCATGGTCGCGAGCGGGCGCTCATGCTGGGCGCTTTGGGCGCCAGCGCGGTCCTTGCCGGGCTCATGGGCCTCACCGACGCCATCTGGGTCTTTCTCGTGGTGCGCTTCCTGGCCGGCGTCGCCAGCGCTTTCGTCATCGTCTTCCTGGCCTCGATCGTCTTCAGCCATCTCGCGGTTACCGGCCGCAACGGCTTGCAGGCGCTGCATTTCGGCGGTGTCGGCCTCGGCATCGCCGCCTCGTCGCTGATGATGGCGATCCTGGTTTCGGCTCATGCCGGCTGGCAGGCGGGCTGGCTGTGGTCGGCGGCGCTGTCGGCGGCGGGTTTCGCCGTCGTAGCGCTGATGATCGATCGCGGCCCGGCGGCAAGCGTTTCCTCCGCCCGCGAGCCCGCCTTGCCGTGGAACGCGCCGCTCATCAAGGTCATCGTCGGCTACGGCCTGTTCGGTTTCGGCTACATCATCACCGCCACCTTCCTGGTCGCCATCGTGCGCCAGGGCGGTGGCAGCCGGCTCTTCGAGGCGATGGTGTGGATGGTCACCGGCATCGCCGGGGTGCCGTCGGTCTGGCTCTGGCAGAAGGTTGCCCAACGCAGCGGTCTTTATGTCGCTTATGCCGTGGCCTGCCTGGTCGAGGCTGCCGGCGTCACCGCCAGTGTCGCCATGAGCGCGCCGCTCGGGCCGCTGCTCGGCGGTTTCTTCCTCGGCTTCACCTTCATCGCCATCACGGCGCTCGGCCTGCAGGCCGGCCGGGTGCTGGCACCGCAGGCGCCGCGGCGTGCTTTCGCGCTGATGACCACCGCCTTCGGCCTCGGTCAGCTCATCGGCCCGCTGGTCGCCGGCGCGCTCGCCGAACGCGCCGGCGGCAGCTTCTTCGTGCCGTCGATCGCGGCTGCGGTCGTTCTTGTCGTCTCCTCAGCGATCGTCTGGTCGGCCGGCAGACACGCCAGGCGGTAAGGCCAAGAAGAAGCCGCCGCCGCAACGTGACGAAAAAGTAATTCGGCAGCCGGATCAGTCACCATTCCTTTGCCGCAAAAACTGTGACTTGATGCAGGCGAATCGCAACAGCGGCGCGCATATGCCGCGCCAGCAAGGAATTCGCCGCCGTGTTCGTATCCTTCTTCCCGAAGCCGAAGCTGTTCTTCCTTTCGGCGGCGGCGTGGAGTCTCTTCCTCGTTCTGCTGTGGTTCTTCGGTGGTCAACAGTTCGGTTCCGTCTTCGGTCTCGGACCGGCTGATCCGGCAGCCCCACCGAACATTGGCATTAGCGTATTTTGGTCGAACCCGTTCCTTTGGTTCTATATTTATTACACGGCAAGCGTACTGATATTCTATGCATTTTGGGCATGGTTCTCTCCGCACCCTTGGCAAAATTGGTCTATTATTGTCGCTTCTGTTGTCTTGTTCTTGATCTATTTTACTGTGCAAGTCAGCGTGGCAGTTAATAACTGGTACGGGCCGTTCTACGACTACGTGCAAGGCCTTATGTCAGGAACCAGGAAATCGACCAGCACCGAATTTTATTGGGGGGTCGCCAGTTTTGCTTGGTTGGCGCTACTCGGCATGAACGTGCAGGTGGTCAACGCCTTTGTCGTTCAACATTGGATCTTCCGCTGGCGCACGGCCATGAACGACTATTTCATGGCGAACTGGGACAAGCTGCGTCATATCGAGGGCGCCTCGCAGCGTATTCAAGAAGACACGATGCGCTTTTGCCAGATCATGGAGGATTTGGGCGCAACTTTCGTAAGATCGATCATGACGCTTATTGCGTTCCTGCCGGTCCTGATCCAGCTGCAGGTTCACATCACCGAGTTGCCGATCGTCGGAGTCATTGCTCATCCGCTCGTTGTTGCAGCGTTGGTCTGGTGTTTCTTCGGTACCATTGTGGTGATGCTGGCCGGTGTTAAGCTGCCCGGCTTGCAGTTTCGCAATCAGCGTGTCGAAGCCGCCTACCGCAAGGAACTTGTCTATGGCGAGGATCATGCCGACAGGGCGCAGCCGCTGACCACCAAGGAATTGTTCAACAACGTCCGCCGCAACTACTTCCGGCTCTATGGCCACTACATCTATTTCAATGTGGTGCGTTATACCTATCTGCAAGCCGATGGCATTTATTCTCTTTTGATCTTGGGACCTTCGTTGGTGGCAGGTAAGATTACGTTTGGCATATTCAGTCAGATTTCGAACGCCTTTGACCGAGTGGCCAACTCGCTGCAGTTCCTGCTGAATTCTTGGTCGACCATCGTCGAGCTGCAGTCGATTCATAAGCGCCTGCGCGCCTTCGAGGCGACGCTGGAAGGCGAACCGCTGCCGGATATCGACCAGCATTATCTCGATCGCCAGCAGGCCGGCATGGAGCCCAAGGACCAGCCGGTGCACTGACCGGCGCGTGTGGTGGGCGGCTCAGCCGCCCACGGCGGCGGGCTTGGTGGGTTTGCCTCTGCCCAGATAGTCGCGGTAGCTGATGCACTCGACGTCCGATTTCACGCAAACCTCGCCGGCGAAACGCTCCAGCGCGTTCCAGTAGGTGCCGTCGTTCATCAGCGTGAAGTGGAAGCCAAGCTCGAGCGGCACGCGCTCGCCGGCATATTGTTTGTCGAAGGCGGCGCGGAACGCGTCATAGGTGCGCTCCTCGAATTCCTTGGCCTGGCTCGGCCGCTCGAAGCCGCCGGAATGACGCACGAACAGATTGTAGTCCATCGCGATCACCGGCCGCCGTTTCGGCCCCTCGGGAATGAGCGGGAGCGAGAAACGCGTCAGGCCGCCGGCCGTGGTTGGCACGGCGGGGCCTTGCGAGACGCCGCTGGCGTCATAGGCGAAGCCGGCTTCCGGCAGCGCCTGGTAGAGGCCCTTGCCGGTCGACAGATACGGGGCGCGGAAACCGGTCACTGCTTTGGCAAGGTCGCGCCAGCCGGCCGGCTCGGGCGAGATGCCGTTGATCGCATAGGCGTTTTCCAGGATGCGCCGCGATGCCGCCAGTTCCGCCTGCCAGTCGGCCTTGCTCCAGTCCTTGCCGTCGAAATGGCCGCAGGCATGGCTGCCGAGATCGTGGCCCTCGGCGACCGCCAGGTTGATCTGTTCCAGCCGCTCGGCCACCTCGTCCTTCGAGGCGGCGAAACCGATATTCGACTTGCCGCTGCCCTTGGTCGGCGTGACATAGTCCTTGCGGGTGTCCTTCGACAAAAGGAAGACGCAGGACAGGAAATAGCTGAAATGCGCACCGGTGCGCGCCGCCAGCGCGCGGCTGCGTTTCCATTGCGCGATGTCGCGCGCATTGTCGAAGGAGATGATGACGATCTGCTTCGGCTTGGCCGGCACGGGCGACCGCGGCGGGTCCGCGAGGGCCGCCGTCGTCGTGGCAAAAGCCAGGCTGGAATACGCAAGCACGCGGAACGAACGGAACATTCTCGGACAATCGAAACGGGATTTCACAGGGCCAGACAGGCGCCAGATAGGCCATACGCCGCAGTCGGGCAACCGCGACTGGACTTCGCGCTAGCCTTCAAATGTGGCGCCGATAGGTCGCCAAAGCCAGTGCGCGAACGCGCCGTCCCGCCGATTTTCCGGCTCCCCCCTTCCATGCCGACAAAATTTCGCTACAAGGCGGGGCTCATCTTTAGGCTCGGTCCGCTTGGACTGGGCGGCAACGGTTTGATCGATGTCCGACGACAGTTTTATCCGCGAAGTCAATGAAGAGATCCGTGGCGACCGCGCCCGGGCGCTGTGGGATCGTTACGGCCCCATGCTGATCGCGGCCGCCGTGCTGATCGTGCTCGGCACCGCCGCCTTCGTCGGCTACCGTTATTGGGACACCTCGCGTGCCAACCGTTCGGGTGACGCGTTCTCGCAGGCGCTGAAACTCGCCAATGACGGCAAGCAGGACGATGCGCTGGCCGCCTTGGCCGCGCTCGAGAAGGACGGTTACGGCGCTTATCCGCTACTGGCGCGCATGCGCGCCGCCACCGTCAAGGCCGACAAGGGCGATTTCGCCGGCGCCGTGAAGGATTTCGACGAGGTCGCCGCCGACAGCGCGATCCCGGCTTCGATCCGTGACATGGCGCGGCTTCGCGCCGGCCTCATCCTGATCGACCACGGCTCTTTCGCCGATGTCTCCAGCCGCGTCGAGGCATTGACCGCCGACACCAGCGCGCTGCGTCATACAGCACGCGAGGCGCTCGGACTGGCCGCCTGGAAGGAAGGCAAGTCGCAGGACGCTTTAAAGCTGTTCGACCAGATCGCCGCCGACGAAGGCGCGCCGCGCAATGTGCGCGATCGCGCCACGCTGATGGCCGAGCTGATCCGCGGCACCGGCAACGCGTCGTGATGGGCAATGAGCTTCAAAGTCGCCATCATCGGCCGGCCTAACGTCGGCAAATCCACGCTTTTCAACCGCTTGGCCGGTCGCAAGCTGGCTCTTGTCGACGATACCCCCGGCGTCACCCGCGACCGCCGCGTTCATCCCGCCAAACTCTACGACATCTTTTTCGATGTGATCGACACGGCCGGCTTCGAAGACGCGCCGGCTGGGTCGCTGCCTGGCCGCATGCGCCTGCAGACCGAGATCGCCATCGAGGAAGCCGATCTCATTTTCTTCCTGATGGACGCCAAGGCCGGCTTGATGCCGGACGACCGCACCTTCGCCGAAGTCGTGCGCCGGTCCGGCAAGCCGGTGGTTCTGGTCGCCAACAAGGCCGAGGCGCGCGGCGCGCAAGGCGGCATGCTGGAGGCCTGGGAACTGGGCCTCGGCGAACCCGTGCCTGTTTCGGCCGAGCACGGCCAGGGCATGCCGGATCTGCGCGATGCCGTCATCGAGGCGCTCGGCGAGAAACGTGTGTTCGGCGAAGAAGACGACGCCGACGAAGAGATAGCCGCCTCCGAGGTGCTGATCGGCGAGGACATCGCCGATCCGGACGCCGAGGAAATCCCGGCCTATGACGAGGCTAAGCCGCTGCGCATCGCCGTGGTCGGTCGGCCCAATGCGGGCAAGTCGACGCTGATCAACGCGCTGATCGGCGAAGAGCGTCTGCTGACCGGGCCGGAAGCCGGCATCACCCGCGATTCGATCTCCGTCGACTGGGACTGGCGCGGCCGGCGCATCAAGCTGTTCGACACCGCCGGCATGCGCCGCAAGGCCAAGGTCCAGGAAAAGCTGGAGAAGCTGTCGGTCGCCGACGGCTTGCGCGCCATGCGCTTCGCCGAAGTGGTCGTCATCGTCTTCGATGCCACCATCCCGTTCGAAAAACAGGATCTCCAGATCGTCGACCTCATCGTCCGCGAGGGCAGGGCGCCAGTCATCGCCTTCAACAAGTGGGACCTGATCGATCACCCGCAGGAGGTTCTGGCGGACCTGCGCGAAAAGACCGCGCGGCTGTTGCCCCAGGTGCGCGGCATCCAGGCCGTCACCGTGTCGGCCGAAACCGGCCGCGGCCTCGACAAATTGATGGACGCCATTGTCAGGACGCACAGGGTCTGGAACAGCCGCGTCTCCACCGGCAAGCTGAACCGCTGGCTGGAAGGCATTCTGGCGCATCACCCGCCGCCCGCCGTCGCCGGTCGCCGGTTGAAGATCAAATATGTCACCCAGGCCAAGACCCGTCCGCCGGGTTTCGTCGTCTCGTGCTCGCGGCCCGACGCCATGCCGCAGTCCTATGTTCGCTATCTGGTGAACAGCTTGCGCGATGCCTTCGACATGCCGGGCGTGCCGATCCGCATGGCGCTGCGCACCTCCGACAATCCTTTTGCCGGCCGGGCCAAGAAGAAGAGCTGAGCCACCGCTACCAGCCTCGCTGCCGTTAACCTCCCGTCAAGGTTAATGCCGTTAACCGACCATCAAGGTTAATGCCGCATTGTGACCCTTCAGAATGGGGTTCCGTAGCGTCCTGGAGAGTTCAGTGCATCGACGTCTCGTAAAGCGGCTCGTGGCCGCCGCCGGTGGTCAAAAACGCTCCTTGCTCTCGCCGCTCGCCGTTGGTCTTGGCATCTGGATCGGCTTCCCGACCGCGGTCGCCTATCAGGACATGACCAGTCTGGTCTCCGGCCTCGAATCCTCAACCGTCCGCTGGAACGCCTATGTGCAGAAGTCGGCTGCCGGCTCGATTCACGCCGCCGAACTGCCCTTTGTCGACAAGGACGCGGTCACCGGCTCGCTCGCCGGTTCGGGTGTGCGCTTGCCTGGCGTCGGCACCGTCGCGCTGAGCGGCAGGGTGGCCAAGACCGGCGAGACCTCGGACGAGGTCAGGGTTTCCCGCGCCGGCAAGAAGGACCGCATCGTCAAGATCGTACCGGTGGCGCCGCCGAAGAATTTCTCCGCCGGCTCCATCTTCCAGCGCACCTCCTCGCTGCTACGCCCAAGCATGGACAGCGGCCTGAAACTCGGTTTCGCCAAGCCCGACATCAAGGGCAAGGAAGTGCAGATCGCGGCGGCCTTCCACCTGCGCGAGGACAAGAAGCCGGACACCGGCGTGCCGACCATGCTGGCCAGCCTCGTCAACAATGACAGCGCCGACATCCTGGCCACTGCCTATGCGCCTTCCGCGCCCGACTACGCCAAGGCGTCTCCGTTCGAATCGCTGCTGCAGGACGAAAAGCCCGGCGGCGGCCGCTTCATCCCGCCGATGTCGAAAGGCGATCATGCCTGGATGAAGAACCCGCTGCCGGCCTCGGTCTTCTCCAAGCCGGAACAGAAATGCCTGGCCAACGGCATCTATTTCGAGGCGCGGGGCGAATCGTTGCGTGGCCAGGCAGCCGTCGCCCAGGTCATCCTCAACCGCGTCCGCAATCCTGCCTATCCCAATTCCATCTGCGGCGTCGTCTACCAGAACGACGACTGGCTGAACCGCTGCCAGTTCTCCTTCGCCTGCGACGGTCGCCGCAAGCGCATCGAAGATCCGGCGCGCTACAAGATCGCGCAGGACGTGGGCATGGCTGTCACCGCCGGCAAGATCTTCATCCCCGAGGTCGGCTCCTCGACCCATTATTACGCCGCCTATGTGAATCCGGGCTGGGCGCGGGCGATGAAGAAGATGACCAGGATCGGTCTGCACATCTTCTATCGCACCTATGGTGGCGGCTGGAGCTGAGCCGGCGATATACGCACCGGACGCGCCGCGAAGGCGGGCGGAGAGCGGAGATTCTCTCCGTTGACGCCACGCTCCACACCGGGCACGATGTCGCACTTATTCAAGTTATTGATTTATAAGGCAAAAATACTTGCCGACAAAGCTTCCCCCTCGGCTTGACGGGGGAAGGGCCTCTAACTATGTTGCCCGCGACTTGGAAGCGGGCGAACGGCGACGTTTTGGCCGGGCAGGGAGGTTGCGATGGCCGACAAGAACGGGCCAGACGGAACCGGACGGACAAGCGGCAAAGGTACGCCGGGCTTCCACGACGACGATCTTGAGCGCCGCCGGCGCGAGCTTGGAGCAGTTCTTGCGACAAGGCGCCCGGACCGGAGCCAGGGGAAAGAGGCTGAGGGAGCCGGACGTGCCAGCGGGTATGGCCAGGCTTTCAAGTTGTCCAGCGAGTTCATTGCCGGCATCGTTGTCGGTGTGGTGATCGGCTGGACGATCGATCGTCTGGTGGGCACATCGCCCTGGGGGCTGATCGTCTTCTTGCTGCTGGGCTTCGTAGCCGGCATATTGAACGTGCTGCGCTCGGTTGGCGCGGTCGCGGAGCTGGACCAGCGTGGCGGCAAGCCGCCTGAGCCGAAAGAATGAGATCCGGCGCCCGTTGGCGGCGTCAGGGACAAGATGCAAGAAGCCGTATTCGCGGTTTTGGAGAGGGTTTAGAAAGTGGCAGCTGCTGACAAGGTCGATCCGATCCATCAGTTCCATATCAACAAGCTCATTCCGCTCGAGATCGGCGGTTATGACATCTCCTTCACCAATTCCGCGCTGTTCATGGTCGCGACCGTGGTTCTGGCGTCGGCATTCCTCTATTTCTCCACCTCTGGCCGCGCGCTCGTTCCGTCGCGCCTGCAGTCGGTTGGCGAAATGTCCTACGAATTCGTCGCTTCGATGCTGCGCGATTCCGCCGGCTCGCACGCCATGAAGTTCTTCCCGTTGGTGTTCTCGCTGTTCATGTTCGTGCTGACGGCGAACCTCCTCGGTCTGTTCCCCTATTTCTTCACCGTCACCGCGCACATCATCGTCACTTTCGCGCTGGCCGCGCTGGTCATCGGCACGGTCGTGATCTACGGCTTCTACAAGAACGGTTTCGGCTTCCTGAAGCTGTTCGTGCCGAGCGGCGTCCCGGTCTATCTGCTGCCGCTGGTCGTGCTCATCGAGGTCATCTCGTTCCTGTCGCGTCCCGTCAGCCTCTCGGTTCGTCTTTTCGCCAACATGCTGGCCGGCCACATCACGCTGAAAGTCTTTGCAGGCTTCGTCGTGTCGCTGAGCTCGCTCGGCGCCATCGGCATCGCCGGCGCTATCCTGCCGCTGATCATGGCGGTTGCCATTACGGCGCTGGAAGTGCTGGTCGCCGCCCTGCAGGCCTATGTCTTCGCCATGCTGACCTGCATGTATCTCAACGACGCGGTTCACCCCGGCGGACACTAAATCTACCCGGCGCAAGCCGGCCAACCGAAGCATTTTAGATTCATCAAGGAGTTAAGTGAAATGGACGCAGAAGCAGCTAGGTACATCGGTGCTGGTATCGCTTGCCTTGGCATGGGCGGCGCGGGCATCGGCGTCGGCAACATCTTCGGCAACTACCTGGCGGGCGCCCTGCGCAACCCGTCGGCAGCCGACGGCCAGTTCGGCCGCCTGATTTTCGGCTTCGCCGTGACGGAAGCTCTGGGCATCTTCTCGCTGCTCATCGCTCTGCTGGCGCTGTTCGGCTGATCCCGCTTTACGCCAGCCGCCCGCGTGATGGTGGGCGGCTGCGCGACAAGGCCAGAATGACAGGAAGCACGCGATGTTCGTGACATCAGCCTATGCTGAAGACGCCGTGCCTGCTGCTACCGGCGACCACGCCGCGCAGGGGCAGACGACTGCTGGCACCGCCGTGCCGGCCGAAGGCGGCCATGGTAAAGCCGTTTTCCCGCCCTTCGACCCGGCGACCTTCTCTTCTCAGCTCGTCTGGCTGGCGATCACTTTCGGCCTGTTCTACCTGTTCCTGAAGAAGGTGGCGATGCCGCGCATCGCCTCCATTCTCGACGTGCGTTCCAACCGGATCGCGCAGGACCTTGACCAGGCAGCCAAGCTGAAGGGCGAGGCGGATACCGCGGTCGCCGCTTACGAGCAGGAATTGGCCGAGGCCAAGATCAACGCCAACTCGATCGGCCAGAAGGCCCGCGACGAAGCCAAGGCCGAAGCCGACGCTGCCCGCAAGGATGTCGAGGCAGGCCTTGAGAAGAAGCTTGTCGAGGCCGAGGCGCGCATCGCCACGATCAAGGCCAGCGCCATGAAGGATGTCGGTGCCGTCGCTGAAACGACCGCCACCGCCATTCTGGAAAGCCTGGTCGGCAAAGCCGACAAGGGCGAAGTGGCCGCTGCCGTCAAAGCCGCGCGCTGAGGAGACCGCTATGGACGCCACATCTCTCGCGACAGTCTGGGCGACGGTAGCGCTCTTTATCCTGATCGCCTTGATGATCTACCTGAAGGTGCCGGGCGCGATGTCGAAGTCGCTCGATGCCCGCGCCGACAAGATCCGCTCGGAGCTGGATGAAGCCCGCAAGCTGCGTGAAGAAGCGCAGGCGCTGCTGGTCGAATACCAGAAGAAGCGCAAGGATGCCGAGAAGGAAGCCGCCGACATCGTCGAGGCCGCCAAGCGCGAAGCCAAGGCCCTTGCCGAGGAAGCGCACAAGAAGACCGAGGATTATGTCGCGCGCCGCACCGTCGTCGCCGAGCAGAAGATCGGTCAGGCCGAGCGCGAGGCAATCGCCGAGGTTCGTGCCAGCGCCGTCGACCTGGCGGTCGAGGCCGCCCGCAGCGTGCTTGCTTCCAAGGTCGACGCCAAGGCCGCGGCCGACCTGTTCAAGGCCTCCGTGCAGGACGTGAAGTCCAAGCTCAACTGAGCGCAGCGTTTCGTTTGATTTGAGAAAGCCGCCGGGGAAACCTGGCGGCTTTTTTCGTTTGGGGGATCACGCCCGGAACAGAATGCCGGGGCGTCCCTCGAGCGTCCGGAACGAGGCGCGGTGTTCTAGTCTTCGGAGGCGACACTGTCCTTGCGGAACGGCGCGAAGGACACGCGATGCAGGCGATGCAGCGGTCCGTGCGAGGCGATGGCCGAGCGGTGGCGGGCGGTGGCGTAACCCATATGCACCTCGAACCCGTAGTGGATATGGCACTGGCCACAGCCGGTCATCATGCGATCACGCATCACCTTGGCGACGATCGAGGCCGCCGCGATCGACTGCGAGCGCTGGTCGCCCTTGACCAGCGCGCGTCCCGCGCAGGGCAGGCCGGGCGGCACGTCGCGGCCGTCGGCCAGTGCCAGCTTGGGCTCGAGCGAAAGGCCGCACAGCGCCCGCCGCATAGCCTCCAGGCTGGCGCGCAGGATGTTGGTGTCGTCGATGCCTTCCGCCGAGATCGAGGCCATGGAAACGGCCTGGGCCCTGGCCAGGATCGTCTCGAACACGGCTTCGCGCTGGGCAAGCGTCAGCCGTTTGGAATCGTCGAGACCGTCGGGGATGTTGTCGGGATCGAGCACGACGGCGGCGGCCACCACCGGGCCGGCCAGCGGCCCGCGCCCGGCTTCGTCCATGCCGGCCACCGGCCACAGCCCTTCGGCGATGGCCTTCCTCTCGATGGAGAAATCCGGCCGCTCGAGGATTTCAAACAGAAGCGGAGAATCGGAACGCGCGCGAGCCATAATGCGGCGAAACTCGCATCGGTCCCGATTCTCCGCAAGCCCTCCCGGCCGGCTGGGGCGGCGGGCCGGAGGGTACCGTCTGACGGCCGGGGTCAGGGCCGGACGGGATCTTGTGTCGAGTGCCGGAGATGGTGCCGGCGCCCGATGGGGCAGGGCGATCCTGCCCGCCGGTCTACAGCAGCATCAGCTGCTCGAAGGGCCTTGTGGCCGGCGTGAACAGGTCGGTCCTCAGTTGCCTGCGCTCGACGTTGAGACCGAGCCGCTTGGCGGCGATCTCGAAGCGGCGGCCGATCTGCCAGGCATAAGGACCCGCACCCTTCATGCGTTTGCCCCATTCCGAATCGTAGTCCTTGCCGTCGCGCATCGACCGGATCAGCGACATGACGTGCCGGTAGCGGTCGGGGTAGTGGCGCAGCAGCCAGTCCTTGAAGATCGGGCTGACTTCCAAAGGCAGCCGCAGCACCACGTAACCCGCCTCGCGGGCACCGGCGGCGCGGGCGGAATCGAGAATGCGCTCGACCTCCGGATCGGTAAGGCCGGGAATGATCGGGGCCACCATCACCGAGGTCGGGATGCCGGCATCCGTAAGCTGCTGGATCGCCTCCAGCCTTTTGGTCGGCGTCGATGCGCGCGGCTCCATGGTGCGGGCCAGCATGCGGTCCATCGTCGTCACCGACAGCGCCACCTTGGCCAGCCCGCGTTCGGCCATGCGCGACAGGATGTCGATGTCGCGGGTCACCAGCGCCGATTTGGTGACGATGCCGACCGGATGGCCGCGCGCCTCCAGCACTTCGAGAATCTCGCGCATGATGCGGTATTGCCGCTCGATCGGCTGATAGGGGTCGGTGTTGGTGCCAATGGCGATGGTGCGCGGCTGATAGCCTTCCTTGGAAAGCTCCTTGTCCAGCAGCCGCGCCGCATCCGGCTTGGCAAACAGCTTGGCCTCGAAATCCAGCCCCGCCGACAGGCCCATGAAACTATGCGTCGGCCGCGCGAAGCAGTAGACGCAACCGTGCTCGCAGCCGCGATAAGGGTTGATCGAACGGTCGAAGGAAATATCGGGCGATTCATTGCGCGTGATGATGGTGCGCGGCTTCTCCACCTGCACTTCGGTCTTGAACGGCGGCAACTCCTCGAGCGATTCCCAGCCATCGTCGAACACATGACGGCTCACCGGTTCGAAGCGGCCCGACGGATTGATGCCAGCGGAACGGCCGCGATTGCGATCCGGCCGCACGCGCATACCGCTCTGTTCCATGATCGCATTGGCCATCTCGGCCCGTCCGGCGCCGAAGGCGGCAATGTCGGCACGCACGACCTGTTCCATTTTGGCTCTTTCCCAAGGGCTGTCTGCTGGGCGTCGAATCGCTGTTCTCATGAAATTATTCCTATTGCCTCCATGAGAACAAATCAAGAACTTTCGTCATCGAACTCGAAACTGGCGCGCGGCGCGGCTTTCCGCTATTCGGCAAAGATGCTCAGTGTGCTGATCGAAACCCGCAACGACGAGGAAGGGCTTGCGCGCACGCTCGCCTCGCTCGTCGGTGGCGTCGTCGAGGGCATGGTGCGCGAAGTGATCGTTTGCGATCTCGGCTCCACCGACCAGACCGCCAAGGTGGCCGAGCACGCCGGCTGCCGCTATCTGGCAACCGGTGGCATCAAGGCCGGCATCGGCGTGGCCAAGGGAGACTGGCTGCTTCTCTTGGAGCCCGGCGCCAGGCTGGTCGAAGGCTGGACGGATACCGTTGCCGATCATATCGGACGCCTTTCCACGCCGGCCCGTTTCGCGCCGACGCGCGGCGCGCGCCAGCCGCTGCTGCGGCGCCTGTTCGGCCGGCGGTCGCCGCTTGCCCATGGGCTGGTGATCGCCAGGAAGCAGGCGGCGGCGCTGGCCGGCACATCAGGCGAGGTGGAAGCGATTGCGCGCGCCGCGCGGGCGACGACCCTGCCGGCGGAGATCTGGCCCGCCGCCAGGTAGGTAGATACCACCGGCTCAGGCGCCGGGCGGTGCCCCGGCGATCGAGCCTCGCACCACCAGGTCGACCGGCCACACTTCGCCGCGGGCGCCGTCTTCCAGTTCCGAAAGCCGCGCCACCAGCCGCTCGGCCACCCGCGCTCCAGCGGCGCGGATCGAGGAGCGCGTCGTCGTCAGCGGCACCGAAAAATTCTCCGGTTTCAGCCAGGGAAAGACGTCATCATGCGCAATGACCGAAACGTCGGCGGGAACCGCTAAATTGAGGTCGCGCAGGGCTCGCATGACGCCGAGCGTCATGAACAGGCTGGAGCAGATGATCGCCGTCGGCTTGTCGTCCTGCTCGAACAGCCGCCGCGTCGCGCGGTAGCCGTTCTCGTCGGTCATCGCGTTGGAGATCAGCCGATGGTCCGGCAGCGCGAGGCCGCCGGCGTTCAGCGCCTTGCGCACCCCGCGCTCGCGATGGATGGCGAAGGTCTTCCAGTCTTCGCCGTTGACCAGCGCGATGCGGTTGTGCCCCAACTGGATCAATAGCCGTGCCGCTTCGTGGAAGGCGCCTTCATTGTCGATGTCGAGGAATGGATAGGCAAAGTCCAGCCCCTCGGAGCGGCCGTGCACGATGTAGGGAATGTGCAGCTGGTCGAGCAGCGTCAGGCGCTTGTCGGCCGGGCATGGCGACGAGACATAGACGGCGTCGACCTGCTTGTTGGCGACGATACGGCGATAGGTCGTCTCTTCCTCGTCGGCAGCCGTCGGGCTCAGCACCAGGTCGAGTTCATGCGAGCGCGCGAAATCGCCGAGCCCCGACAGGAACTCGACGAAATGCGGGTCGATATCAACCGTCGCCCCTGTCGGCATGACATAGCCGATCATGCCGGTCTTGCCGGTCGCCAGCCTCCTTGCCGACGGGTTTGGCCGGTAGCCGTGACGCTTGGCGGCGTCGGCGACGCGCCGGCGCGTGTCCTCGTTGACCTCGGGATAACCGTTCAGCGCGCGGCTCACCGTGGTCTGGGACAATTGCAGCATCTGCGACAGCTGCTTGAGGTTCACAGGCGCCTCCGGTCTTCAAAGCGCTTCGAATCCGATGCTGGCCTTTGCCGCCGGCATCGTCGGGGAAAATCAGCATAAGCTTGAAAAAGTCCGGTTTGAAGAAAATTTGCTGCTGCACTGCCAAAAAATAATGCTGCACCGCGATTTTCACCATGTCTTTCACCTATTTAAATCGATTTATTAACCGTGCCCTTGACTCTTCGCGGATTCGATGGCGAGATGCGGGAAGCCAAAGCGCTTTGAGTACCGGTTTCGAAAGGTTGCAGTCCCTTTCTTGCTCGGGCACAGTCGAGGTGATGTCGGCGGCGGAATGGAGGTTCCGTCGGTATTTCGATCCATTGGGAGGATTGCAATGAAGAAGACGTTTTTGCTGGGTACGGCGCTTGTGGCGCTGGCCTTTGCCGCATCCGCCGGGGCAGCCGAACTGAAGTTCAAGCCCGGCGAGGATTCCAAATTTCACTGGGCCAATTTCGATGACCTGAAGAAGGTCGACCTGAAGGGCGAGACGCTGACCATTTTCGGTCCGTGGCGCGGCGAGGACGAGGCCCTGGCCCGTTCGGTGCTGGATTATTTTGCCGCCGCCACCGGTGCCGAGGTCAAATACTCCTCGTCGGAGAACTACGAACAGCAGATCGTCATCGACACGCAGGCGGGCAGCCCGCCCAACGTCGCCATTCTGCCGCAGCCCGGCCTGATCCAGGATCTCGCCTCCAAGGGCCTGTTGTCGCCGCTCGGTGACGACACCGCCAAATGGGTCAAGGACAATTATGCCGCCGGCGATTCCTGGGCGGCGCTCGGCACCTTCAAGGACAAGGACGGCAAGCCCGGCTTCTACGCCCTGCCGTACAAGATCGATGTGAAGGGTCTGGTCTGGTATTCGCCGGACAATTTCGACGAGGCCGGCTACAAGGTCCCCAAGACCCAGGAAGAACTGACCGCGCTCGAGCAGAAGATCATCGCCGACGGCCACAAGCCCTGGTGCATCGGGCTCGGCTCCGGCGGCGCCACCGGCTGGCCGGCGACCGACTGGGTCGAAGACATCATGCTGCGCACGCAGACGCCGGACGTCTACGACAAGTGGGTCTCCAACGAGATCAAGTTCAACGACCCGCGCGTCGTCAACGCGCTCAGCATTTTCGCCAAGGTCGCCACCGACGACAAAATGGTCGACGGCGGTGCCGCCGCTGTCGCCGCGACCGACTTCCGCGACAGCCCGAAGGGCCTCTTCGCCGTGCCGCCGAAGTGCTACCTTCACCATCAGGCGTCGTTCATCCCGTCCTTCTTCCCGGAGGGCGTCAAGCTCGGCCAGGATGCGGATTTCTTCTATTATCCGGCCTATGCATCCAAGCCTGAACTTGGCACGCCGCTCGAGGTTGCCGGCACCCTGGTGATGATCACCAAGGATTCCAAGGCCTCGCGCGAATTCATCAAGTTCCTGCAGATGCCGCTCGCTCACGAATTGTGGATGGCACAGAAGAGCTTCGTCACCCCGCTCAAGGAAGCCAACAAGGAAACTTACGGCAGCGCCGCGCTCAAGAAGCAGGGCGAAATCCTGACCGAGGCGACCACCATCCGCTTCGACGGGTCCGACATGATGCCCGGCAAGATCGGTGCCGGTTCCTTCTGGACCGGCATGGTCGACATGGTCGGCGGCAAATCGCCGGAGGCGGTCGCCAACGACATCCAGAAGAGCTGGGACGCGATCAAGTAAAAATCCAGGAGTGCGGCCTCCCAGGGCAGGCCGATCCGGGCGAATAGGTCCCGGATCGGGCTCGGGGAGCCTGGGAAGGGGAACCGGCAATCAGCCCGGGTGGCGTCCATCGCGCTGCCCAGGTCTGGCGAAGTCATCGATCCGCAGCGAGGGGAGGAACCCATGGCGGCTCAGATCTTATCGGCCATTCTCGTCATAGTGATCGGCGTCGGCGGCTGTGTCGCCTATTTCTGGGGCGCCAACAAGCTCGTCGACCTCATCTTTCCTTCACGCGGCGTCTCCGGCGCGGCTGCCATCAACAATCTGCGTCGGCAAGGCATGGTCCGGCCCTGGCTGTTCGTCGGCCCGGCCATGATCATCCTCACCATCTACCTGATCTACCCGGTCATCGAGACGCTCAGGCTCTCCTTCCTCGACCGCGGCGGCACCTCCTTCGTCGGGCTGGCCAACTATCAGTGGGCGCTCGGCGACCGCGAGTTCCGCAACTCTATCCTCAACAACATCTTGTGGCTGGCCGTGGTGCCTGCGGCCTGCACCTTCCTCGGCCTCATCATCGCCGTTCTCACCGACCGCATCTGGTGGGGCACCATCGCCAAGAGCCTGATCTTCCTGCCGCTTGCCATCTCCTTCGTCGGCGCCAGCGTCATCTGGAAGTTCATCTACGAATTTCGCGGCGATGGGCAGACGCAGATCGGCATCCTCAACTCCATCGTCACCGGCCTGGGCGGCGACCCGCAAGTGTGGATCTCGCTGCCGTTCTGGAACAATTTCTTCCTGATGATCATCCTGATCTGGATCCAGACCGGCTTTGCCATGGTCATCCTGTCCTCGGCGCTGCGCGGCATTCCCGAAGAAACCATCGAGGCCGCCGTGATCGACGGCGCCAACCCGTTCCAGATTTTCTGGAAGATCATGATCCCGCAGATATGGGGCACCATCGCCGTGGTGTGGACCACCATCACCATCCTGGTTTTGAAGGTCTTCGACATCGTGCTGACCATGACCAACGGTCAATGGAACAGCCAGGTGCTCGCCAACCTGATGTTCGACTGGATGTTCCGCGGCGGCGGCGATTTCGGCCGTGGCGCCACCATCGCCATCATCATCATGATCGCGGTCATCCCGATCATGGTCTGGAACATCCGGCAGGCCAACAGGGAAACGGGAGGGCACTGAGATGGCCGGCGCATCCGGAAAATCCTTCATCGGCCGCTTCGGCGTCCACCTTGCCGTGCTGTTTTTCGTCGCCCTGTGGACGGTGCCGACGCTCGGCATCCTGATCTCGTCGCTGCGCGACAAGGATCAGATCGTCGTGTCCGGCTGGTGGACGGCGCTCGCGACCTCCAGCCAGACATCGGCCGGCCGCCTCGGCACCGCCAAGGACCAGGCGCAGAAGGACGGCAAATACATCATCACCGGCAATTTGCTCGCCGCCGGCGACGCCGGCACCGTCACTTCCTTCGGCACCCGTTCGCAGGAACCCGGCAAATACCAGGCCGGCGCTCCGGCCGATCTCGGCGACGGCGTGACCCTGCAGGTGAACGCCGACGGCTCCTACTTGTTGTCCTCGCCCAAGGCCTTCGAGGGCGATCGCGGCCAGCGCGTCTATTTCGAAGCCTCGGCGCCGCCGAAGTTCACCACCGACAACTATCGCAACGTCCTGTTTTCCGAAGGCATCGGCCGTTCGTTCCTGAATTCGCTGACGGTGACGATCCCGGCGACGATCATCCCGATCCTGATCGCGGCCTTCGCCGCCTACGCCTTGGCCTGGATGCGTTTTCCCGGACGTGCGCTGCTGATCGCGGTGATCATCGGCCTGCTTGTCGTGCCGCTGCAGATGTCGCTGATCCCGCTGTTGAAGCTCTATAACGGCGTCGGCCTGTTCTTCGGCGTGCCGTCGAAGACCTATCTCGGCATCTGGCTGGCGCATACCGGCTTCGGCCTGCCCTTCGCCATCTATCTGCTCAGGAGCTACATCGCCGGCCTGCCGCGCGAGATCATGGAATCGGCCCGCATCGACGGCGCCAGCGACTTCGAGATCTTCGTCAAGATCGTGCTGCCGCTGTCCTTCCCGGTGCTTGCTTCCTTCGCCATCTTCCAGTTCCTGTGGGTATGGAACGACCTTCTGGTGGCGATGGTGTTCCTCGGCACCGACGCCGATCAGATCGTGCTGACCGCCAAGCTCAACGCCTTGCTCGGTTCGCGCGGCGGCAATTGGGAAATCCTGACGACATCGGCCTTCGTGACCATCATCGTGCCATTGTTTGTGTTCTTCTCGCTGCAGCGCTACTTCGTGCGCGGCCTGCTCGCGGGCTCGGTCAAAGGAGGTTGATGGTGAAGCAGGCAGTGCAGCGCATGGCCGAGATGCCGGCACCGGCGGTCGATCGCGACTGGTGGCGTGGCGCGGTGATCTATCAGGTCTATCCGCGCTCCTACCAGGACACCGACGGCGACGGCATCGGCGATCTCAAGGGCATCACCTCCCGTCTCGGCTACATTGCCTCGCTGGGCGTCGACGCGATCTGGATCTCGCCTTTCTTCAAGTCGCCGATGAAGGATTTCGGCTACGACGTCAGCGACTATTGCGACGTCGATCCGATGTTCGGAACGCTTGCGGATTTCGATGCGCTGGTGGCCGAGGCGCATCGTCTCGGCCTCAAGGTCATGATCGACGAGGTGCTGTCGCACACCGCCGACATCCATCCCTGGTTCGTCGAAAGCCGCTCCAGCCGCTCCAATGCCAAGGCCGACTGGTATGTGTGGGCCGACGCCCGGCCGGACGGCACGCCGCCCAACAACTGGCTGTCGATCTTCGGCGGTTCCGCCTGGCAGTGGGACACCCGCCGCCAGCAATATTACCTGCACAACTTCCTGGCCGAGCAGCCTGACCTCAACTTCCACAACGCTGAGGTTCAGGACGCGCTGCTCGAGGCCACCCGCTTCTGGCTGGAGCGCGGCGTCGACGGTTTCCGCCTCGACACCATCAATTTCTATTTCCACAGCCAGGGCCTGGAGAACAATCCGGCGCTGCCGCCGGAGGAGCGCAACGACCAGACCGCGCCTTCGGTGAACCCTTACAACTACCAGGACCACATCTACGACAAGAGCCGCCCGGAAAACCTCGGCTTCCTCGAACGCTTCCGTGCTCTGCTGGACGAGTATCCGGCCGCAGCCGCAGTCGGCGAGGTGGGCGATTCACAGCGTGGCCTCGAAGTGGTCGCGGCCTACACTGCTGCCGGCAAGCGCGTGCACATGTGTTATTCCTTCGATTTCCTGGCGCCTGAAAAGATCAGCGCGGCCAAGGTGCGCGCCGTGCTCGAAGCATTCGGCCGCGTCGCCAGCGATGGCTGGTCGTGCTGGGCCTTCTCCAATCATGACGTGGTGCGCCATGCCTCGCGCTGGGCCGCCGGCGAAGCCGATCCGGTTTCTTATCTCAAAGTGGTCTCGGCGCTGCTGTTTTCGCTGCGCGGCTCGGTCTGCATCTATCAGGGCGAGGAGCTTGGCTTGAGCGAAGCGAACCTCGCCTTCGAGGACCTTCAGGATCCCTACGGCATTCGCTTCTGGCCGGAATTCAAGGGCCGCGACGGTTGCCGCACGCCCATGGTGTGGGATGCGGCTGCCGCCAATGGCGGCTTCTCCAAGACAAGGCCCTGGCTGCCGGTGCCGGGCGAACATCTTTCCAGGGCGGTCAATGTGCAGGAAAGCGACGAGGCTTCGCTGCTGCAGCACTACCGTCGTTTTCTCGCCTTCCGCCGCGCCCATCCGGCGCTGGCCAGGGGTGAGATCGAGTTCATGCCGAGCGACGGCGACACCGTGGTGTTCGCGCGGCGCGAAGGCAATGAACGCATCGTCTGCGCTTTCAATCTGAGCGGTCGTCCGACCGAAGTCGACCTTGGCGCTGGACGCGCCTTGCAACCTTTGCCGGGACATGGTTTCTCATCGCAGTCTGGAACAACCGGCAAGCTTCGCCTCGGCGGCTATGGTGCGTGGTTCGGGCGTGTCGCCTGAGTGGAAATGAACTGAACGGGAGGAAATAATGGCCGATCTGACGCTGAGGCAGGTGAAGAAGTCCTACGGCAACATTCACATTCTTCATGGCATCGACCTCGACATCAAATCGGGCGAGTTCATTGTTTTCGTCGGCCCGTCGGGTTGCGGCAAGTCCACCTTGCTGCGCTCCATCGCCGGCCTGGAGGAGATCACCTCGGGCGATCTCAGCATTGCTGGCGAGCGGGTCAACGACGTGCCGCCTTCGAAGCGCGGCATCGCCATGGTCTTCCAGTCCTACGCGCTCTATCCGCACATGACCGTCTACGACAACATGGCCTTCGGCATGAAGATCGCCAAGGAGAACAAGGCCGAGATCGACCGCCGCGTGAAGCAGGCGGCTGAAATCCTGCAGCTGACCAAATATCTCGACCGTCTGCCCAAGGCGATGTCGGGCGGCCAGCGCCAGCGCGTCGCCATCGGCCGCGCCATCGTGCGCAATCCCAAGGTCTTCCTGTTCGACGAGCCGTTGTCGAACCTTGACGCCGCACTGCGCGTCGCCACCCGCATCGAGATCGCCAAGCTGAAGGAATCGATGCCCAACACCACGATGATTTACGTCACCCACGACCAGGTCGAGGCGATGACGCTGGCCGATCGCATCGTCGTTTTGAAGGACGGGCATATCGAGCAGGTCGGCACGCCGATGGATCTCTACCGGAAGCCCGGCAATCTTTTCGTCGCCCAGTTCATCGGCTCTCCGGCCATGAACATCCTGCCGGGAACCGTGGACAAGACGGGCAGCTCGACCACGATCAGCCATCTCGGCGGCCGCAAGGCATCGGTGCCGATCGCCACGCCCGCCAGCGCGCAGGGCACTTCCGTCTCCTTCGGCGTGCGCCCCGAGGATCTCTTCGTCGCCACCGGCGCCGATTATCTGTTCGAAGGCAAGGTCGATTATGTCGAGCAACTCGGCGAGGTTCAGCTCGTCTATATCGACATCGGCCGCGCCGACCAGCCGCTGACCGCCAAGCTGCCGGGCAACGTCGCCGTCCAGCGCGGCAGCGTGCTGAAGCTCACCGCCAATGCCGAAGATCTGCATATCTTCGACGCCGACGGCCGTTCCTTCGCCCATTATGAGGCGACCGCCAAGGCCGCCTGAGGCACGATACCAAAAGAGGCTGCCGGAGACGGCACCGCTGGAGACGAAAAAGAGGGCCGCTAGGCCCTCTTTCTGTTTCGCGGTCCCTCTTCGTTTCGAAAGACCTTGATGTTGCGGCGATGAAAGTCAGTCGTCGCGCACGACGGTCAGATGCACCGCCTTTTCCGTCGGCACCCGCTCGGTGATGCGGTAGCCCAGCGCCGCGAAGTCGATGCCCGAGAACAGGTTTTCGCCGGAGCCCAGCAGCACCGGCGCGACGGCGAGATGCAGGTTGTCGATCAGCCGGGCCTTGAGATATTGCTTCAGCGTCGACACGCCACCGCCGACGCGAATGTCCTTGCCCTGTGCCGCTTCCTTCGCTTTGGCAAGCGCTGCCTCGAAACCGTCGGTGACGAAATGGAAGACGGTGCCGCCTTCCATGGTGAGCGGCGCGCGGGCGTAGTTCGTCAGCACGAAGACCGGCACATGATAAGGCGGGTTGGTGCCCCACCAGCCTTTCCAGTCCTCGTCCGGCCAGGGGCCGCGCACCGGGCCGAACATGTTGCGGCCGAGGATCCAGGCGCCGAGATTGTCGAAGCTGCGCGCGGCGAAGTCTTCGTCGGAACTCATCTGTCCGCCGCTCCCGCCGTGAATTGCCTTGAAGGTGGGGGTGTCGAAAAACCACTCGTGCAGTTTCATGCCGTTTTCGCCGAGCGGGTTTTCCAGGCTCTGGTTCGGCCCGGCGCCGTAACCGTCGACCGATATCGAGAATGCGCGCACGACCAGCTTGGACATTGCAAAATCCTCCAAAACCAATTGCAATTTGCAACTGGTTTATAGAGCGACAGATTTCAAATTGCAACCGGTTTTTGCACGGTCGATATTTCGGAGGATGAGCGTCGCCGGGAAATGGCATCCGGCGCTCGGCTGGCGGACGGCGGGAGATGCCGGCGGGCAGTCGGCTATGCGGTCTCGTGGAAAATCAAAAGCGGCGGGCAAGCCCGCCGCTTTTCGCAGTCCGTAGTCAGCCGCGCTTAGCGGTTGCCAAAATTATTGACGCGGTAGTCGATGGCCGCCTGGGCTGCCTTGTCGGCGGAGGTCTGCCGGTCGCCATTCAGCCACTGCAGCGTTGCGTCATGCTGGCGGATCGAGGCGGTGGGCAGCGTGTCGACCTTTGCCGTGGCCGCATAGGGGCTCGAACCGGCATAGGCGTCGAAATTGTCGCTGCCTGCAAAGGCGGCACCGGCGGTGACCAGAAGGGCGGCGGCGGTAAGGGCAATCGTTCTCATTTTCGTAACTCCAAGGTTCGGTTTTCCATCCGTCAATCGGCGTGGTTCTTGGGAGGTAATCGCGTCGTTCGGATATCAAGGAAATGGCGATGGGCCCCTAAAGGTTCCAATCACAAGAATGTTCATGCGTCGTGTGAAAATGCCCCTTGAAATTTGATCGGGCCGATACGAAAGGCGGAAATAACCAATATTTTACAGTGTGTTATGGGTGTGGTGCGGTCGCGTCTCGCGAAAGATACCGCCTGGCGTTCACCAGAGCCGACCGCAGTGTCGCCGCTGGCTGAACGTTGTTTCGCGGTTTGGTTTGGGGCAGCCGGCAACCGGAAAAAGGGGCGGGGACACGGGTGTCCTGAAACGAGAAAAGCGGTGGGCAAGCCCACCGCTTTTTTCACCGCCGTCGGCAAAGCCGACGGCCCAGTCTTTTGGCTATTAGCTGTTGCCGCCGAGACGCGGAGCGCCATCGGTGACCGGCTTCACGGTCGCGCCCAGATCATGGGAAACAGCCGAACCCTTCTGGGTCGAAGCGGTGTAGGAGCTGTCAACGTTCGAATAGGTGTAGTTCGAACCATAGTGGTCGCTGCCATTCGCAAAGGCAGAGCCGGCGGCAACCAGGAGGGCAGCGGCGGTAAGAGCGATCGTCTTCATTTTCGTACTCCAAATCTCAATGTTGCGTCCGTCAAGCGTCGTGGTCTTGGGAGGTAACTCGCGTCGTTCGGACAACACTGAAATGGGTTTGGGGGGTGAAAGGTTCCAATCACAAGAATGTTTATCAGCCATGCGAAATTGTCCCTTGAAGTTTCGTAAGCATGACATATGACCTTATTATTTTGTAGCAATTTCAATATCTTGCATTGTCACGGTCGCGGCGGTCGGTCCGGCATAATGAGCCGGCGTTCAGGACGGTCTGAACGCACCGTCAACGAACGGTGACCAATCTGCGGGTTTATGGGCGGTTTTTAGAGAACGGGCAGGGACGCCCGGTCATGCCGAGCGCACGGCTGATCCGGCCTGGTGGGTGCCTGTTCGGGAGGACGCGCCGCTCTCTAAGGAACTCTCTATATAGGGAGCGTCGCAAGGGCAGCGATGTCGATTGGAAAGCGTGCGGCGGGGATGCTTCATGGCGGCATGTCCCAGACGCAAAAAAGCGGCGGGCAAGCCCACCGCTTTTTGGTACCGGCAGTCGGCGCGAGCCGACGGCCGTATCAGCCGTAACTTAGCTGTTGCCGCCGAGGCGCGGAGCACCGTCGGTGATCGGCTTGACGTCCTTGATGCTGGCGTCGTGCGACACCGAACCACCCTTCACCGAAGCGGTGTAGGAAGAGTCGACCGTGGCATGCGGGTTCGAGCCGGCATAGGCGTTGAAGTTGTCGCTGCCAGCGAAAGCCGAACCAGCGGCAACCAGGAGAGCAGCAGTAGCAAGAGCAATCTTTTTCATTTTCGTACTCCGAATTTCAAAGTTCTGTCCGTCATGCGGCGTGTTCTTGGGAGGAATTCGCGTCGTTCGGACAGGGCATATCTGGGAGCGGCCCAGTCGACTTTCCAATCACGAAATTGTTCCGCGTGGATCAAGAAAACGCCCCTTGAAATTTCGCGGTCGGATTCCATCCTTTTTACTTAATCCTTTAATTTCAAATAGATAGATGAATTCACGCCTGGGCGATATGGAAAAAAATACTAAGCCGGCGTTCATAGCCTGGTAGACGCATCGTCAACGCCCGGTGCCCCAAAAGGCGTCTGTACGGGGCTTGAAGGGCCATTCCTTACCCGCCTCTGGCCTCACGCGCCTCCCGCCGCTGAGGCTTGAGCAGGCCCGTCTGGCAAGGCTAGAACTTTGTCGATAGGCTCTAAAAAACGGGTCGGTTTCATCGCCCGCCACCGGCGGGCCGGCTGTTACAACGGCCGCCAACAGGGAGAACATCATGCTGCGCAAGACGGATTTCTTCATCGACGGCAAATGGGTCGCGCCGGCGGCGCCGCGGGAGCTGGAGGTGACC
The DNA here is from genome assembly GCF_030814575.1 of Mesorhizobium sp. YL-MeA3-2017. Classification (NCBI taxonomy): domain Bacteria; kingdom Pseudomonadati; phylum Pseudomonadota; class Alphaproteobacteria; order Hyphomicrobiales; family Phyllobacteriaceae; genus Mesorhizobium; species Mesorhizobium sp. YL-MeA3-2017. Next base: position 4,304,171 of record NZ_JAUSVH010000001.1, read on the forward strand.
AATCCGGCCGACGAGCAACCCTTCGCGGTCATCTCGCTGGGTTCGGCCGCCGATGTCGACAAGGCCGTCGCGGCCGCGCGGCGCGCCTTCGACGGCTGGAGCCGCACCAGCCGCGAGGAACGCCTGGCAGCGCTTGAGCGCCTGCTCGTTTCCTATAACAAGCGCATGAACGACATGGCCAAGGCCATCTCCGACGAGATGGGCGCGCCGATCAAGCTGGCGCTGGAATCGCAGGCCGCCTGCGGTGCCGGCCACATCAAGGCCTTCATCCGCACCCTGAAGGATTTCCATTTCGAGACGCCGCTCTCCGAGCGCGACAAGCAGGAGCACATCGTCTACGAGCCGATCGGCGTCTGCGGCCTGATCACGCCGTGGAACTGGCCGATGAACCAGGTCACGCTGAAGGTGGTGCCGGCCATCGCCGCCGGCTGCACGGTGGTGCTGAAGCCGTCGGAAATCGCGCCGATCTCGTCCATCGTCTTTGCCGAGATGATGGAGGACGCCGGCTTCCCGGCCGGTGTGTTCAACATGGTCAATGGCGACGGCCCCGGGGTTGGCGAGGCGATGTCGCGTCATCCGGGCATCGACATGATGTCCTTCACCGGCTCGACGCGCGCCGGCATCGCGGTTGCCAAATCGGCCTCGGAAAGCATCAAGCGCGTCGCGCTGGAACTCGGCGGCAAGTCGCCCAATATCGTCTTCGCCGATAGCGACCTTCCCGACGCGATCGCGCGCGGCCTTGCCCATTGCTTCGAGAACACCGGCCAGTCCTGCAACGCGCCGACACGCATGCTGGTCGAGCGCCCGGTCTATGACCGCGCCGTCAGCCTCGCCGCCGACTATGCCGCCACCGTCAAGGTCGGCAATCCGGCGGAGGATGGCGACCATATCGGGCCGCTTTCCTCGGAAGTGCAGTTCAACAAGGTGCAGAGCCTGATCGAGGCCGGCATCAAGGAAGGCGCGCGTGTCGTCGCCGGTGGCCTCGGCCGTCCGGAAGGCTTCAACCGCGGCTATTATGTCCGCCCGACCGTCTTCGCCGACGTTAACAACGACATGACCATCGCCCGCGAGGAGATTTTCGGGCCGGTGCTGGCGATGATCCCGTTCGATTCCGAAGACGATGCCATCGCCATCGCCAACGATACGCCCTACGGCCTTTCCGGCTATGTGCAGACCCAGGACAAGGTCAAGGCGCAGCGTGTTGCACGCCGCATCCGCGCTGGCATGGTGCAGATCAACGGCGCCGACCGTCCTTATGGCAGCCCCTTCGGCGGCTACAAGGCGTCCGGCCTCGGTCGCGAGGGCGGCAAATGGGGTCTTGAGGATTTCCTCGAGGTCAAGGCCATCTCCGGCTGGGACGAGCAGGTCGGTTAAGTCCGTCCGCACGGCGGACCGAAGGTCTGCGAAACAAGAAAGGCGTCGCCCGGTGCGACGCCTTTTTCTTTTCGGCGGGCTCCGCGTTGCCGCACGCCGCCGTCGAGCCGCGCGCTCAGCCGCCGTCGACCTGCGTGTTGCGTATCCCCGCCGGCCTCGAACCGCCGCTATCTTCGTCACCGTTCCGCCGGCTTCGGGCCCGCGTTCCGCCTTTTTGTTTGTTCTGAGCCGTCGGCAGCTGTTTCCGCGCGGCCGATATGTGGTTCTGCGTCGCTGGCGGTTTCTCCAGCGTTCCGGCATGGATTCCCGACACGCTCCGCTCCCTGCGGTCGCTCACGCGGTCGGGAATGACGAGACGCGTGGATGGTCTCGCCGATTGTCCATGCCCGGCTTTGCATCAGGGGCGCTGCGAACAACAGCGATCCCTAAAACCGTTGGTGTGAACAACGGCGGTCATCGAAACCGACGCGAACGACAGCTACTCTCAAAGCCGTTGGCGATTGACGAAAGCGTTTCAGAACATTCGTCATTCCCGACCGCGTGAGCGACCGCAGGGAGCGGAGCGTGTCGGGAATCCATGCCGGAACGCCGATGCGCCGGAGCGGTGCAGGATGTGGATTGAATGCGCGGCGGTGCGCGCAAGTCCAAAGAAAGAACCTCGCCTGTTCAGTCGCTTGCCGAAAACTGCGCAAGAAACCACGTCTAGATTTGCCCACACGTTCGGGGTTTGCACGACAATCGGCCCATCGCCCTCACGGGAACCTGGTGCGCACCGGGTATCAGGGAGGGCGCCGGTGCCGGACTGGCAGCGCTAACGGTGGCGCTGTCTGGTGACGAGCCCTAAGTCCGGGCCCTGGAAAAACCCGGCCGCCGAAAATGGCGGCTTCGAGGTCCGAAGTCTGCCGTCGCGAAGGACGGCGAGGTCGGTCCGGGGCAAGAACACCGGCGGGGCGCCCGGAAGGCGCCAGTATCAGAATAGCATGAGGCACCGACCCGGCGCCCCGCTTCCCACCTCCCGCAAGGGAGTGTTTTTTGACAATGGCCAGGGCGGATTTCCGCAGCGTGGCGATGAAGAAGTGTATCAACGCAACCGCGCGTCGGCGCGACTGCACCGCCTCCGTCATTCCGGCCGAGCGCAGCGAGAGCCGGAACCCATTGGCCGCACCATCGTCGAGCCCGGCCCGGTCCTCGTTCTGAACAGTTCACGCAGCCGGACCGGCGCCGCGTGCTTCATTCCCGTTGACGCGACCTTCGTTCCCGGCCGTGCTGCTCAATGGGTTCCGGGTCGGCGCTCGGCTCCGCCTCGCTGGCCCGGAATGACGAGTGCTTGGGATGCCGCTCCGTCACATCCCTCCGATGGCAAGAAACAGAATGAAGGCGACAACTCCACCGCCGTCATTCCGGCCGAGCGCAGCGAGAGCCGGAACCCATTGGCCGCCCATCGTCGAGCCCGGCCCGGTCCTCGTCCTGGACCGTTCATGCAGCCGAACCGACGCCGCGTGTTTCATTCCCGTCAACGCGACCCTCATTCCCGGCCGTGCTGCTTTATGGGTTCCGGGTCGGCGCTCGGCTTCGCCTCGCTGGCCCGGAATGACGAAGGAGTAGGATGCCGCCACGTCACATTCTTCGAGAGCATGGCCCGGTCCTCGTCCTGGCCAGAACCGAAGCCTCGTATTTCAGGTCGGCTTGCAGGCTCAACTACCAGTCGCAAGATAGGCTTGCGCGATCGCCCGCATCCTGTCGCGGTCGAAGCTCGGGCCGTGGCCGCCATGGCCGGTGCTGATCGGCAATTCGAGCAGCCGCCGCATGGTGTGGCGATAGGCAGCGCGGTCGGAATCGGGAAGATCGTCGAGCAGCGTGTCGTCATAGATGGCGTCGCCGCTGAAGAAGAGCCCGTCATGTTCGTCGAACAGCGCGATCGAATCCGGCGAGTGGCCAGGCAGATGCAGGACGGTGAAGCGCCGGTCGCCAAGGTCGACGCTGTCGCCTTCGGCAAGAATCCGGGTCAGCGGCGCCGGCTCGATGCGGTAGCTTTCAGCCCTCCAGCCGGGATGCGGCAGGCGCGAAACGGCACCCTCCAGTTCGCGGAATTCATGCGCGTAGGTGGCGGCATCGCCCATGCGGGCGAATTCGGCGGCACTTTGCGCCGGGCCGGCGCGGTCGGCGAATTCGTGCAGCGAGCCGACGTGGTCGAGATGGATGTGGGTGGCAACGACCAGCAGCGGCTTGCCGGCCGGCGTGTCGATCTCAGGCGCCAGCGGGCAGATACCCATGCCGGTGTCGACCAGAAGATCGACGTCGCGCCCTTTGAGGTGCCAGATATTGGCGCTCATATAAGGATGCACGAAGGGCTCGGCGATCAGCGTCAGCGCCGGGTCGAGTGCCTGTTTGCCGAACCAGCCGGTCATCGTCGCCCTCACACGAAAGGTTTGCCGACCTGGTATTTGGCCGGCACCAGCCGGTGCAGATAGGCAAGGCCGGCATCGGACAGGTCGTTGGTGTCCTTACGCAGGTAATCGTCGGGCATGTGCCGGGTCTTGGCGGCGACGCTGCTCAGCGGCACCTTCCTGAACACGGTCTTCTTGCCATCATATTGCAGAGCCACCGAGCCGCCGCCCTCGGCGGCGACGCCCGCCGCGAAGGCGCCGGCATCGAAAGCCTCCTGCGCATCCACCGGGCTCACCGCGCCGATATAGCCGCGCGGCATGTAGCCCAGCGCGTCGACGCGGGCGCGTTTGCCGGGCAGCCTCTCGGCCAGCGCCTGTTCGAAGGCGCGGTTCAGGTCGCTGCCCGAAAGCTTGACGTTGCCGTGGGCATCGCGCTCGACCTTGTCGGAACCGACAATGGTCTCGACCAGCGAACGCCCGTCCGCGGTGGAAACACCTTCGGAAACGGCGACGATGCAGCGCTTGTGCTTGGCCATGGTCGCCTTCACGTCGTCGATGAAGCGGTCCACCGAAAAGGCGCGCTCGGGCACATAGACGAGATGCGGCCCGCTATCCCCGTCCAGCCGCCAGGCGGCGGACGCGGCGGTGAGGAAACCGGCATGGCGGCCCATGACGATGCCGACATAGATGCCGGGCAGGGCGCGGAAGTCGAGGTCCACCGACAGGAAGGCGCCGGCGACGAACTCCGCCGCCGAGATGAAACCCGGCGTGTGGTCGTTCTCGACCAGGTCGTTGTCGATGGTCTTCGGCGCATGCACGAAGGCGATCTTGCCGCCCGCCGCGTCGGTGAGGATCTGCTGCGTGCCGGAGGTGTCGTTGCCGCCGATATAGATGAAGGCGTCGGCGCCGATCTTCTGCAGCCCCTTCAGCACCAGTTCGCAATAGGCGGCGTCCGGCTTGTCGCGGGTGGAGCCGAGTGCCGCCGACGGCGTGCGACCGATCAGCCGCAGCTGGTCCTCGCGCATGTCGGTGAGGTCGACATAGTCGCCGTCGCGAACGCCGCGAACGCCATGGCGGGAGCCGAGCACACGCGCGCCGGGATGGTTCTTGCGGATTTCGAGGACCGCGCCGACCACCGTCTGGTTGATGACCGCGGTAGGGCCGCCGCCCTGGGCGATGATGAAAGTTCCGGCCATCCTGCGATCCTCCCGATCCGTCTCAGCCAGAACTTTCGCCTGTATTCAGGCGTGACGCAACGGGAGATTTAATCGATTAGGAGGAGGCAGTCGGGGGTGGGCAGTCGGCAGTCGGGAATGGGCGATCTGCAGCTGTATTGGGCAACTTGCCAATGAATTTACGACTTGCGCTCGACGGGAAGGCAACGGAGCAGTCTCCGACTGCCGACTGCCGACTGCCGACTGCCGACTGCCGACTGCCGACTGCCGACTGCCGACTGCCGACTGCCGACTGCCGACTGCCGACTGCCGACTGCCGACTGCCTCATGCAACCACAATCGGCACCTTGGTCGGCGAGGCACGGACGCGGTTATAGAGGTCGATGACGTCCTGGTTGATCATGCGCACGCAACCGGACGAGGCCTGGGTGCCGATGGTCCACCACTCGGGCGAGCCGTGCACGCGATAGCCGGTATCCTGGCCGTCCTTGTAGATGTAGTGCGCGCGGGCGCCGAGCGGGTTGTCGAGGCCGCCCGGCTGGCCGCTCGCCCATTTCACCAGCTCCGGCTTGCGCGCGATCATTTCCCTGGGCGGCGTCCAGGTCGGCCATTCCTTGGTGTACTGGATCACGGCGCGGCCGCTCCATTCGAAGCCGGCCTTGCCGATGCCGACGCCGTAGCGCACGGCCTCGCCACCTTCCTGCACCCAGTAGAGATGCCGCTCGTTAAGCCGCACGACGATGGTACCGGGTGCCTCGCCGGTCGGGTCGACGACGATCTGGCGGCGAAACTCCTGCTTGACCTTCTGGAAGGGAATGGCCGGCACGACGAAGCCGTTGTCGGTCAGCGAGGCGTACATGGTGCCGTTGTCGGTGATGTTCTTGTCGACGCTGATCGGCGGGATCGGGCGGATCGAGCCGGTCGACATGTCGTCGAGCTGGGGCATGCCGCCCGACGGTCCGACCGGACCGAGCGAGGGGATATCGAGGGTCTGCGAGCAGCCGGAGGCGCCAAGCAGGGTCATCACGCCGAGGCCTGAAAGCACGGCGCGGCGCGAGATGAGGTGGTCGGATTCCGGGCTGGCGACGCCGGATGAATGCGTCAGGTCTTGCGGTTTACGCATGCACTCTTTACCCCAAACGAACAGCCGGGATCACATGCCCGGCGATAGAGCGCATTTTCAGGATTCATGGTTTAAAAAGCGTGAAAGCCTTGGGTGGCTTGGATTTGCGCTTCAGACAAGCCAGCGTGGCCGGTGATTTTGGACGCTTGGAAAGGTGCCAGGCATCAAAAGACCTCGGTTCCGTCACAATGCCGGCACGGCTCCCGGCTATCCGTTTCCCCGATCCTAAAGAGTTGATTTCGAACCTGGAACGGGCCTTCGCATGGCGGACCGCAACGACCGATATGGCACTGCTTTCAGCGGCCATCATGGCCATCGCGTGCGTTGCCGCCATCGCTGCAACGAGCGTGCCGACCGGCGCGAATTGACGCCCGTCTGCGCTTCTCGAAATTGCTGGAAAAACCTCTTTACATCGGCCTGAAGGCAGGGATTTATCCTCTTCTTTAACAGGAGAGATCCATGTCTTTCGAGAATTGGGCGGCCTTCGCCGCCGCGTCCTCCATCCTGCTTCTCATTCCCGGGCCAACCATCCTGCTCGTCGTTTCCTACGCGCTGGGACAAGGCTGGCGCACGGCGCTGCCCATGGCGGTCGGCGTGGCGCTGGGTGATTTCACCGCCATGACGCTGTCGATGCTCGGCATCGGCGCTCTGTTGGCCGCCTCGGCCACGGTGTTCACCGTGCTCAAGGTGATCGGCGCCGCCTATCTCGTCTATCTCGGCATCAAGCTGTTCCGGGCCGGCGGTGCGCTGGAAGCCACGCCGCGCCACGACGCCGTTTCGGCGGCCAGGATGATGGGCCATGCCTGGCTGGTCACCGCGCTCAATCCCAAGAGCATCACCTTCTTTGTCGCCTTCCTGCCGCAGTTCCTTGACCGGCACGGCAATTTCTGGACGCAGATGATGATCTTCGAGGCGACCTTCCTGACGCTCGCCTTCGCCAATGCCTTTGGTTACGCGCTGGTCGCCTCGCGAGCCCGCAACATCGTGCGCAATCCGAAAGCCATCCGCATTTTCAACCGCACCGGCGGCACGCTGCTGGTCGGCGCTGGCATCGCCACCGTGGCGATGCGGTCGGGCAACTGATGCCGCGGGCGGGGCCGAGATCCGGCCCCGCAACCGCACTCACCATTTGACGCTGAGACCGAGATTGCCTTCCCACACGCGCCGTTTGTCGCCGCCGAGATTGGTGGTGTAATCGGCGGTGGCGAAGACGCTCAGCGTGTCCGACAGTTTCGCCACCACGCCGCCACCCAGTTCCAGCGAGGTGCCGCCGCGTTCGGCCGAGATCGGGTCCGCGCCGAAGTCCAGTTGGTCGGTGCCGCCGAAGTCATGCCAGAGATTGGCCTTGAGGTAGGGCTGCACGACGGCGCTGCCGGCTGGCATGGTTCCTTGCAGGCGCAGGCCGAGACGACCGGTGAGGCTGTTGTCATTGTCGAAGGAGACGGACGAGAAGCGGTCGGCCTTACCGTCGAGCGACAGGTGCTGCCAGATCAGCTGCGCCTGCGGTTCCAGCGACCAGTCGGCGTCCAGCGGAATTGGATAGCCGCCCTCGAGTGAAAGCGTGACGCCCGTACCGTCGACATTGATGCCGATATCGCGGTTCGACGTCGCCTTGCCGTTGAACCAGGTGCCCATGGCGACGCCGTCCAGATACCAGCCGCCGGGGCCGATATGGGTCCAGTAGGCACCGAACGACGTGCCACCCATGTCCAGTTTTCCGACGCTGAGATTGTTCCAGCCAAGCGCCTGGCCGCGGATGTCGCCATCCATGCGGGTATGGCCGATGAACAGACCGGCCCGGTTCTCGTGACCGGAGGGGCCTTCCCAGCCGATCAGGTCGGTGCCCGCCTGGAAGCCGAAAAGATGTCCGTCGAAAGTCGGCGAGACGGTGCCGCCCCAACTGACTTCCGCGTTCTGGCCAAAGAGGCGCCCCCAGCTGGCGGGCACCATGCCGACGCCACCGAGCAGGGATTGCTCGCCGCGCCGTTCGTGGAACGTGCCGAGCGTAGCGCTCATCAGATGGTAACCGGCGGGGGGCAGTGCCGCGTAGGTCGGCACTTCGACGCGATAGAGCGGAACGACATCGCCGATCACCGGAGTGGCGCCGGGTGAGGGCGGTGCGACGCCTGGCGATGGAAGCGGCGTAACCTCCGTTGACACTTCCGGCGGCGGCGGTGGCGGTTCAGCTGGCGGAACTGCCGGTGGCGGAGGCGGGGCGACCGGTGCGGCGTCGGTCGGCTGGACCGGCGGAGCGGGATCGACGGGGTTCGGATTGGCTGGTGTCGATTCCGGCGGCACCGGCGGCGGCGGGGTTACAGGTGGCGGAGCCGGCGGCTCCGGCGCGGGCGCCACCGGTTGCGGTGGCGGCGGTGCAGGCTCCAGCACGCCTGGACCGGGCGCTACTGTCGGCGGTGGTTCGGTAGAGGGCGTGTTCACGAGGGTGGAGCGCAAATACCAGTTCTCCGCGCTGCCGGCGGTGACGCCGCCTCTGAACAGGAAGTACTCGTAGGCGCCGGCCGCTACCGGCCCGTTCAACGCAAAGGCGTTGCTTGCCGTGGTGCCGCCATTGACCGCCTGCACCACCATGATGCCGTTCTGCGTGGTGGCGGCTCCCGCGCCGCCGACATTGATGACGCTGATGCTGGTTTCGCCGCTCGCCTTGCCGCCGGAAACCACCAGCTTGTCGGAGGCGGAACTATCGTCGCCAAGCGCCGTTTGCAGCAGGAGCAGACCGTTGTTGCCGGTGTAGTTGCCGGCGATGGTGAAGGTGTCGGTCAGGCTGTTGCCGCCATTGGTGAGATCAATGCGCCCGGCATTGATGACATTGGCCATTTGCCCGGCGGTGAAGGCCGAGACCCCGCCATTGGCGCCGCCACCGTAGAGCGTGCTGGCCACGTCGACCGTCAGCGTCCCGGTTCCCGTGCCGGGATCGCCGAGCGTCAACGTGCCGTCGAAGACAAGCTGCGTGTCGTTCGTGGCGCTGATCGTTTCCCAGTTCTGCAGCCTGGCGATGCCGGTCATGCTGACATTGGAAAGGGTGAGCGTATCGACGCCGAGTCCGCCGCTGATCGCTTTGGTGGCGCCCAGATTGCCATTGTTAAGATTGCTCAGCGTGGCGGTGTCGTTGTCGCCGCCGAGGTCGATCGTGCCGTAGATGATGCCGCCATTGTTCCAGGTGAACGTGTCCTGGCCGACGCTCATCAGCACGTCGCCGCCGATCGAGCCGCCGGTGACGGTGACGCTGTCATTGCCGCCACTGGTGCTGATGTTGCCGCCGATCGTGCCGCCCGAAACGATGATGATGTCGTCGTCGAAGCCGGTCACGAGATTGCGGTCGATGATGCCGCCCGACATGTTGAAATAGTTCTTGTCGAGTTTCATGTTGACGCGGCCGATGCGGCCGCCGGTCATGATCGCGTAGTCGCCATCGTCGAAGAAATCGACGATGCGCCCACCTGACATGAAGAAAGTGTCGCGTGCGTCGCCTTGATTGAGCGAGCCGATTTGGCCGCCGGTCATCTGGAAATCGTCGATGCCTCCGCCTTGCTGGACATTGCCGATCACCGTTCCGGCGCTGATGATGAAAGAATCGGGGCCGTCGCCCTCATCTACCGTGCCGGTGATGGTGCCGGAATGCATCTCGATGCGGTCGGCGCCGGCGCCATAGGTGACGTTGCCGGTGATCTGGCCGGTGCCGCCGGCCGGAAAAATCAGCGTGTTGTTGCCACTCGTGTCGACGAGGTTTCCAACGGTTGTGCCGCTGTCGCAGATGACGGTGTCGTTGCCTGGAGAAGAGGAGAGGATGCAGGCGGCTGACGCCGGCGAGAGCGGTGCAATACCGAGCAGGAGTGATGTCGAAGCCAGCAAAGTCAGTTTTCGGGCGGCAGAAGTTCTAGCCCGCTTGGCCGCGGCCGAAATACATTGCTGCATCAATATGTTCCCCTCGAAAATCGCTTAAATGACGCTTGCTCGCCGACCTTCCACTCTTGAAACCCCATGACCGTCCCGGTCACCCCGCCTGGCCGATTGCCACAAAGAAGCCATGATTTGCCCTGCGCCTCCAAACACAGTTCGTTTCCATGGTTTATAATTTGCGAATATTAGGAATAACCAAGATGAAGACGACAGACACAACCGGCCTCGCGCTTTCGGGCACCTCGGAAACGGCCCTGCAGCACTATCTGCGCGGGGTTGGCGAGTTGCAGCGCTTCGTCGGCGATCCCGTTGGTTCGGCCGACGCCGCGATCGCCGAAGCGCCTGGTTTCGTCATGGCGCATGTATTGAAGGGGTATCTGTTCGGCCTGTCGACCGAGCGCGAGGCAATGGCGGTTGCCCGCTCCTGTCATCAGGCGGCGCTGCCGCTAGCCGCCAGCGCCCGCGAGCAGGGCCATGTCGCCGCGCTCGGGCATTTGGCGGCCGGGCGCTGGCACGAGGCGGCGCGTATCCTTGAGGATATCGCCATCGAGTTTCCGCTCGATGCGCTTGCCCTGCAGGCCGGCCACCAGATCGATTTCTTCACCGGCAACGCCCGCATGCTGCGGGACCGTATCAGCCGTGCACTGCCGGTCTGGAACAAGGCCTTGCCAGGCTATCACGCCATTCTCGGCATGCAGGCGTTCGGGCTTGAGGAGATGGGCGATTATCAGCGCGCCGAACGGTTCGGCCGCCAAGCGATCGAACTCGAACCGCGTGATGGCTGGGCTCAGCACGCGGTGGCTCACGTCATGGAGATGCAGAGCCGGCAGCGCGATGGCATCGCCTGGATGCGGTCGAATAGAGACGGCTGGACGAAGGAGAGCTTTCTCCAGGTGCACAATTGGTGGCACCTCGCGCTGTTCCACTATGATCTCGGCGAGACGGACGAGGTGCTGTCGCTGTTCGACGGGCCGATCTACGGCAAGCGATCGACACTCGCGCTCAACATGGTCGATGCCTCGGCGATCCTGTGGCGCCTGCATCTCGGCGGCGTCGATGTCGGCGACCGCTGGGTGGCGCTCGCCGCCAACTGGACGCCAAAGGCGGCGGCCGGCAACTATGCCTTCAACGACGCACACGCGATGATGGCCTTTGTCGGAGCCGGGTTGGAGACACCGGCCCAAACCCTGCTGGAAGCCCAGCGCGAGGCGATGTCAGCCAGCGACGACAATGCCGCCTTCACCCGCGATGTCGGTCATCCGGTCACGCTGGCCGTAAAGGCCTTCGGCGATGGCAATTACGCCGAGACGGTGCGGTTGCTGCGGCCGATCCGCGCCGTCGCGCCCGCATTCGGTGGTAGCCATGCGCAGCGCGACGTAATCGATCTGACGCTGATCGAGGCCGCCCTGCGCGACGGCGATGTGCCGCTGGCAAGGGCGCTGAGCGCCGAACGCGCGCTCGCCCGCCCGGAGAGCCCGCTGTCCGCCTTGTTCACGCGCCGCGCCACCGCTCTCGACATGAATTGACGCGACGCCAGCCTTACAGTAAAACCTGCCTGACTATATTTTTCGAGACTCGAAAAAAAGATGAGCAAGTGCTGAAAGGCTTTCAGGCCTCGAAGTGTCTTGGGGAGGTTTTCGGGTCTCGGTAAGCTGGTGCCGGTCCGCAGGCAGGCGGACCGAACGGGAGGAGAAGGCATGTATCTCGGGCTCGATCTCGGCACGTCCGGCGTCAAGGCGCTGCTCATCGACGGGCGGCAGGCTGTCATCGGCTCCGGTCATGCCTCGCTGGACGTGTCGCGTCCGCATCATGGCTGGTCGGAACAGGATCCCGCCGAATGGGTCCGTGCCTGCCGCCAGGCGATCGCCGAACTGAAGGCCGCTCATTCTCGCGAATTCGCGGCCATCAAGGGCATCGGCCTGTCCGGTCAGATGCATGGCGCGACGCTGCTCGATGCCGGCGACGCGGTGCTGCGCCCCTGCATTTTGTGGAACGATACGCGCAGCTTTGCCGAAGCGGCCAAGCTGGACGCCGATCCGCGTTTCCGCAAGCTCACCGGCAACATCGTTTTCCCGGGCTTTACCGCGCCGAAACTGGCCTGGGTGAAAGCCAATGAGCCGGCCGTCTTCGCCCGGGTGGCGAAGGTGCTTTTGCCGAAGGACTATCTCAGGCTCTGGCTGACCGGCGAGCATATTTCGGAAATGTCGGACGCGGCCGGCACCTCCTGGCTCGATGTCGAAAAGCGGCGCTGGTCACCGGAGCTACTTGCCGCCACCGAGCTCGATGAAAGCCATATGCCTACGCTCGTCGAGGGCACCGACAGGGCGGGCGGGTTGCGTGCCGAACTGGCCGCCGAGTGGGGTTTGACCCCGGGCATTCCGGTCGCCGGCGGCGCGGGAGACAATGCCGCCTCCGCCTGCGGCATGGGTACGGTCGGTGCCGGTCATGCCTTCGTTTCGCTGGGCACGTCGGGCGTGCTGTTTGCGGCCAATGCCGCCTATCTGCCCAATCCCGAAAGCGCGGTGCACACCTTCTGCCACGCTCTGCCGCAGACATGGCACCAGATGGGCGTGATCCTGTCCGCCACGGATTCGCTCAACTGGCTGTCGGAGATCACCGGCAAGGGCGCCGGCGAACTGACGGCCGAGCTTGGCGATACGCTGAAAACGCCGAGCGGCGTTTCCTTCCTGCCCTACCTGTCCGGCGAGCGCACGCCGCACAACGATGCCGCCATTCGTGGCGCCTTTGTCGGCCTGGCGCATGAATCGAGCCGTTCGGCGCTCACCCAAGCAGTGCTGGAAGGCGTAGCCTTTGCCTTCCGCGACAGCCTCGAGGCCTTGCGCAAGGCCGGAACGACGCTGGAGCGGGTCACGGCAATCGGTGGTGGCTCGCGTTCGCGCTACTGGCTGAAGGCAATCGCCACGGCGCTGGGTATTCCAGTCGATGTGCCGGCCGATGGCGATTTCGGCGCTGCCTTTGGCGCGGCGCGGCTCGGGCTGATCGCCGCGACCGGGGCCGATCCGCTTGCCGTCTGCACGGCCCCGGCCGTTGCCGCGACCGTCGAGCCCGAAAAGGCCCTGGCCGCGGCTTTCGAGGACGCCTATCGGCGGTACGGCGCCCTCTATCCGGCGATCAGGGGGACGATGTGACCGGCCGGACTGCGCCTGCGCCGACGGGCCCGTGCCCGTCGCCTTTCGCTTTATTGGGCGGGAATTTTGTCGAGGAAGCCGGTGACTGTCTTCAGCCGGCCGTTCTCGACAAAGCCGATGTCGGTGCCTTCGATGACCGAATCCACGCCCTCCGGTCCGAGGTTCCAGGAAAAGCGGATGAACTCGCCGAAACCGTCCGGCGTGCCGCGCAGCGAGAAGCGGAAGCCGGGGAAGCGCTGCTGCACACCTTCGATCAGCGCGGTGAGGCCGGCATGGCCGTCGCCCTGCATGATCGGGTCGCGGTAGCTGACATCGTTGGTGAAGGCCGCGTCGAGCAGGCCGACCCGACGCGCCGCATCGGTTTCGTTCCAGGCGGCGATGTAGTTGTGGGTGATGGCGGCGAGGTCGGTCATGGTCCGTTTCCTTTGTTTCGGGTTTCGACACGAGCCTTTTCGCCCGTCCCGCAAACGGAACCAATTACGCGGCAGGTAATCGGCACGATGTCGATGGGGCCGTTGTCCCGGATAGCGGGCAGGGCCCGTCCAAAGCATTCCAGAGGAGAAAGAGCATGAGCACCGGTTTCTTCGGCGATGTTGGCAAGATCGGCTATGAAGGGCCGGATTCGACCAATCCGCTCGCCTATCGTTTCTACAACAAGGACGAGGTGGTGCTCGGCAAGCGGCTGGAAGACCATCTGCGCTTCGCCGTCGCCTACTGGCATTCCTTTGCGTGGCCGGGTGGCGATCCGTTCGGTGGACAGACCTTCGAGCGGCCATGGTTCGGCGACACGATGCAGGCGGCTAAGCTGAAAGCCGACGTCGCCTTCGAAATGCTGTCGTTGCTCGGCGTGCCTTATTATTGCTTCCACGACGCCGACGTTCGGCCGGAGGGCGCAACCTTCGCCGAAAGCGCTACGCGGCTCGACGAGATCGCCGATGTCTTCGAAGCCAGGCAGAGCGAGACCGGCGTCAAGCTTCTGTGGGGCACCGCCAACCTGTTCTCTCACCGCCGCTACATGGCCGGTGCCGCCACCAATCCCGACCCGGAAGTGTTTTATTACGCAGCTGCCACGGTCAAGAAATGCATCGATGTCACCAAACGCCTCGGCGGCGAAAACTATGTGCTGTGGGGCGGCCGCGAGGGCTACGAGACCCTGCTCAACACCGATCTCAAGCGCGAGCGCGAGCAGGCCGGCCGCTTCCTGTCCATGGTGGTCGACTACAAGCACAGGATCGGCTTCAAGGGCACCATCCTGATTGAGCCGAAGCCACAGGAGCCGACCAAGCACCAGTACGATTACGACGTCGCCACGGTCTACGGTTTCCTCAAGGATTTCGGGCTGGAGAAGGAGGTCAAGGTCAATATCGAGCAGGGTCACGCCATCCTGGCCGGACACTCGTTCGAGCATGAGCTGGCGCTGGCCGATGCGCTCGGCATCTTCGGTTCCATCGACATGAACCGCAACGACTACCAGTCGGGCTGGGATACCGACCAGTTCCCGAACAACGTGCCGGAAATGGCGCTCGCCTACTATCAGGTGCTTCAGGCCGGCGGCTTCACCACCGGTGGCACCAATTTCGACGCCAAGCTGCGCCGTCAGTCGCTCGACCCGCAGGACCTGCTGATCGCTCATATCGGGGGCATGGACTGCTGCGCGCGTGGGCTCAAGGCCGCCGCGCGCATGATCGAGGACAAGGCGCTGTCGGCTCCGCTCGAGGCGCGTTACGCGGGCTGGGCCAATCCGCAAGCCAGCAAGGTTCTTGCGGGCAGCGTCACGCTGGAGGATCTATCGGCGAAGGTGCTCAAGGACGGGATCGAGCCTGAACCCCGCTCCGGCCGGCAGGAATATCTGGAGAATGTCGTCAACCGGTATGTCTGACAGCGCTGGCATAAAGCGCGGCGGGATCACCATCAGGCGCGGGATCGAAGCCGATTTCCCGGGCCTGAAGCGTGTGCTGCAGGAAACCTTCGAGAGCACCTGGCTGCCGGAAATCACCCCGGCTGCCGCGCGCAACTATGTCGAAGGCAATGTCGGCCACCGTTTCGTGGACGAACAGGGCCGTAATTTCCTCGTCGCGCTGGTCGGTGGCGAGGTTGCCGGGCTCGTCAACTGGCGGGACGATTTCATCGATGCCTTGCATGTCGGTTCGCGTCACCAGCGTCTCGGCGTCGGTCGCGCCCTGATGGTGGAGGCCGAGAAAGCCATCGAGGCGTCCGGCTACATCCAGGTTCGGCTGGAGACCGACAGCTTCAACCAACAAAGCCAGGCCTTCTACAAAGCGCTGGGCTACGAGGAAAAAGACCGCTATCCCGACCTTGAATGGGAGAGCGGATTGACAACGGTGTTGTTCGAAAAGAAATTCTAGGAACGGTTAGCCGGATAAGTCGTTGGCGGAATGAAATCACCGTTCCAGCACGATTTCGTGACTCAATTTTCTCAATCTGCCTTTCAATCGCCTTGAGCTTGCCTTCAAGAAGCCGTCACAGGTTTCCTATATACAGGCCTCGCCAACACGAATCGAAAGGAGGCGAAGAATGCAGATCGAACACGAAATCGACGCCCTTCTGTCGCGTGAGCATGCCGGTTCGATCATCGACCGGTTGATGTCGATGCCGCGTCCCAACGACGACGCCAAGGTATCGAACGAATGGGATCGCGCCGTGGCCGGCCGTTTCGAGATACACCTGGCCAAGCAGATGCGCGACCTGATCGACGGTGGAGACAACCGCCGCGCTGCCTGATCGGCGCGGCGTCAGCCGCGTCTCAACCTGACCGGCGCCTCGCCGAAAGCTCTTGAAAACGCTCTTGAGAATGCCGCAGCGGACGAAAAGCCCGTTCGCCCGGCGATGTCAGCCATGGCGATGCGTGTGTCCACCACCAGTCGTCTGGCGGCACCGAGCCTGAGCCTGAGGTAGTAGGCCCCGGGTGTTTCGCCGATCGAGGCTCGAAAGATGCTCTCCAGCGTGCGGGCAGTGATGCCCGCACGTCGGGCGATGGCCGCGATCGTCAGCGGTTGGTCGACATGCGCTTCCATCAGCCGGATCGCCTGCGCCAGGCGCGGATCGTAGCCATCGAGGCGGCCGAGCGAGACCAGGGGTTGCGCGTCGGTGGCGGCGCGCGCCTGATCGTAGATAAAGACCGAGGCGACATCGAGCGCCACAGCCATGCCAAGCCGCGAGCGCACCAGGTGTAGCATCAGGTCAAAGGTTGGCGAGGCGCCGCCCGAGGTGAAGACCGGACCGTCGATGACATAGCGGTCGGGGCGAACGTCGGTGCCGGGAAAGGCTGCGGTGAAATCCTCCATGTCTTCCCAGTGCGTGGTCGCGCTGCGCCCTTCGAGCAGTCCCGCACGCGCAACCAGCCATGTTCCGGCTTCGACGCCACCGACCGCGCGTGCCGTGCGCGCCGCGCGCCGCAAGCCGGAAAGCAGCGCCGAAGTCGCGTAGTTCTGCGTGCCGAAGCCAGCGATCACCACCAGCATGTCGGCGGCCTCGGCGGGGTCGAAGCGTCCGGACACAGCCACCGGCAGGCCACATGTCGTCACCGGTGCATCGCCCGTCATCGACACCAGCCGGTAGTCGAACAGCGTCTCGCCGGTGATGCGGTTTGCCGCGCGCAGCGGATCGACGGCGGAGGCCACGCACATGATCGACGAGCCGGAGAACACTAGCAGCGTCACCTTGAGCGGCGCGCGCTCGGCAAAAAAGATTGTCTGCCTTTCGGATTTGGCCATGTTTGTTTCGTAAAGCGCAAAGCAGACTTCGGCAAGCGGCGCAATGATCGGTGAAAAGCATTTCGGGAGGAAAGCTATGCCGCTTGCGATGAACCGCGAGGTCTTCATTACCTGTGCCGTGACCGGTTCCGGTGGCACGCAGGACCGCAGCCCGCATGTGCCGCGCTCGCCCAAGCAGATCGCCGATTCGGCTATCGAGGCGGCCAAGGCGGGTGCGGCGATCGTCCATTGCCATGTCCGCGATCCCGAGACAGGCAAGCCGCGCCGCGACGTGCATCTCTACCGTGAGGTGACCGAGCGCATCCGCGATGCCAATGTCGATGTGGTCTTGAACCTCACCGCCGGCATGGGCGGCGACATGGTGTTCGGCCCGGTTGAAAGCCCGCTGCCATTGAAGGAGCAGGGCACCGACATGGGCGGCGCCTCCAACCGCGTCGAACATGTGCGCCAGTGCCTGCCCGAAATCTGCACGCTCGACTGCGGCACGATGAATTTCAACGAAGCCGACTACGTCATGACCAACACGCCGGGCATGTTGCGTGCCATGGGCGGCATGATGACGGCGATGGGCGTCAAGCCGGAGATCGAGGCCTTCGACACCGGCCATCTCTGGTTCGCCAAGCAACTGGTCGAGGAGAAGATCCTGGCTCCCGACGCGCTGGTGCAGTTGTGCATGGGCGTGCCGTGGGGTGCGCCGGACGACCTCAACACCTTCATGGCCATGGTCAACAATGTGCCGAAGGAATGGACCTTCTCGGCCTTCGCGCTCGGCCGCAACCAGATGGCTTATGCCGCTGCGGCGGTGCTTGCCGGCGGTAACGTGCGCGTCGGTCTCGAAGACAATCTGTGGCTGGACAAGGGCGTGCTCGCCACCAACGCGCAACTGGTAGAGCGCGCGGTTTCTGTCGTCGAAAATCTGGGCGCCCGGGTCATCGGGCCGGAAGAGGTGCGCAAGAAGCTCAACCTCGTGAAGCGTGCGCCGATCGCGGCGTGATCGGAAAGTGTCGATCACGGAGAGGAGTTCGGCATGACCACGGTCAAATTCACCGCGATGAAGGATGGCGACAAGGACGACTATGCGTTCCTGACCGCCCATGAGATCGACTATGCCGCCAAGACAGGCGACCGCCTGCTCGACGCGCTCGTCCAACTCGACGAGGGATTGTCGGGTTACAAGATCAGCCGTCTCGGCCATTCGCTGCAGGCAGCCACACGCGCCTGGCGTGACGGCGCCGATACCGACTGGATCGCCTGCGCGCTCCTGCACGATATTGGCGACATATACGCGCCCTACAATCACGACGAATACGCGGCCACGATCCTGAAACCGTTCGTGCGCGAACAGTGCACCTGGGTGGTGGAAAAGCACGGCGACTTCCAGCGCCTCTATTACGCCCATCATCTCGGCGGTAATCGCCATGCGCGCGATAAGTTCACCGGCCATGCCTACTACGACGACTGCGACCAGTTCTGCGAACGCTGGGACCAGTCGAGTTTCGATCCCGACTACGAAACCCTTCCGATCGAGTTCTTCCGGCCCTTCGTCATCGAGGTCTTCGCCCGCAAGGCATACGATCCTTCCGTCATCCGTGCCGGCGAACGCGTCGCACTGGTCAACCCCGAAATCGCCAAGGAAAGAAGCGGAGCGCCCGCATGAGCACAATCGTCAAAGCAGCTGCCATCGGAGGCGGTGTCATCGGCGCGGGCTGGGTCGCGCGCCTCTTGCTCAACGGCATCGACGTTTCGATCTTCGACCCCGATCCTGAGGCCTCGCGCAAGGTCGCCGAGGTGATGAAGGGCGCGCGTCGCGCCTACAAGCAGATGGTTCCCGGCGGCCTGCCCAAGGAAGGCAAGCTGACCTTCGCCAAGACCATTGCCGAGGCGGTCGCCGACGCCGATTTCATCCAGGAAAGCGTGCCCGAGCGGCTCGACCTCAAGCACAAGGTGCTGGCCGAGATCGACCTGCATGCTCCCGCCAACGCGATTGTTGGCTCGTCCACCTCCGGCATCAAGCCGTCCGATATGCAGGTGGCGATGAAGAAACACCCCGAGCGGCTGGTGGTCGGCCATCCGTTCAATCCGGTCTATTTGCTGCCGATCGTCGAGATCGTCGGCGGCGCGCAGACCTTCCCGGAAGCGATCGAGGTCGCCAAGGAGATCTACGCGTCCATCGGTATGAAACCTGTCGTCATCCGCAAGGAGATCGAGGCTTTTGTGGGTGACCGCCTTCTGGAGGCGGCCTGGCGCGAGGCGCTGTGGCTGATCAAGGACGGCATCTGCACCGTCGAGGAACTCGACGACATCATGCGCTACGGCTTCGGCCTGCGCTGGGCGCAGATGGGCATGTTCCAGGTCTACCGCATCGCCGGCGGCGAGGCTGGCATGCGCCACTTCATGGCGCAGTTCGGCCCCTGCCTGCAATGGCCATGGACGAAGCTGACCAACGTGCCGGAATTCAACGACGAGCTGGTTGACCTGATCGCCGGCCAGTCCGACGACCAGTCGCAAAAATGGTCGATCCGCGAGCTGGAAAAGATCCGTGACGACAATCTCGTCGCGATCATGGATGCCCTGTCCAAACAGAACAAGGGCAAGGGCTGGGGCGCCGGCGCGCTGCACAAGAGCTATACCAAGCAGCTCGCCGACCTGGCTTCGATGAAGACGAAGACTTCGGCCGCCGCAGCGAAAGCCAAGGCGTCCAAGCCGGTGAAGAAGGCAGTCAAAAAGACCGCCGGAAAGAAGGGCTGAGCCATGGATTTCGGCCTGACCGAAGAACAGCAGCTCATCGTCGACACCACGCGTGCCTTTGTCGAGAACGAGCTCTACCCGCATGAACAGGAGGTTGAGCGCACTGGCCATCTGCGCATGGACCTCGTCAAGGAGCTGCAGGCCAAGGCGATCACCGCTGGTCTTTACGCGGCGAACATGCCGGCCGAAGTCGGCGGCGCCGGCCTCGATACGCTGACCTGGCTGCTCTACGAGAAGGAACTCGGCCGCGCCAACTATGCACTGCACTGGACCTGTGTCGCCAGGCCCTCGAACATCCTGCTCGCCGGTACGCCGGAGCAGCGGGAGAAATATCTCTTCCCCTGCATCCGCGGTGAAAAGTGGGATTGCCTGGCCATGACCGAGCCCGGTGCCGGCTCCGACCTGCGCGGCATGAAGGCGAGCGCGGTGGAGAAGGGCGGCGACTGGGTGCTGAACGGCACCAAGCATTTCATCTCGCATGCCGACATAGCCGATTTCGCCATCTGTTTCATGGCGTCGGGCGAAGAGGACAGCTCGCGCGGCAAGCGCAAGAAGATCACCGCTTTCTTCGTCGACAAGGGCACGCCCGGTTTCACCGTGCGCGACGGCTATCGCAATGTCTCGCACCGCGGTTACACCAATGCGGTCCTGGAATTCGACGACTGCCGTATCCCCAAGGAGCAGATACTGGGCGAAGTCCACAAGGGCTTCGAAGTTGCCAACAGCTGGCTCGGCGCCACCCGCTTGCAGGTCGCTTCGACCTGTCTCGGCCGCGCCGAGCGCGCGCTTCAGCACGCCATCGACTATGCCGCGCAGCGCGAGCAGTTCGGCCAGCAGATCGGCAAGTTCCAGGGCGTCTCTTTCAAGCTGGCCGATATGGCGATGGAATTGAAGGCGGCCGAACTCCTGACCCGCGAAGCCGGCTGGAAGTACGACCAGGGCACCGTGACCGACCAAGACATGGCGATGGCCAAGCTGAAGGCCACCGAGGTGCTCGCCTTCATCGCCGATGAGGCGATCCAGATCCATGGCGGCATGGGCCTGATGGACGATCTGCCGCTGGAGCGCATCTGGCGCGACGCCCGTGTCGAGCGTATCTGGGAAGGCACGTCCGAAATCCAGCGCCACATCATTTCCCGCGCCCTGTTGAGGGCGGTTGGGGGATAATCCAGCGAAATGGCGAAGACCGGCATCAGGGAAACCGACCTATATCTGCCTGTGAAGCGCCTGCTCGAAACGCAGGGCTACATGGTCAAGGGCGAGGTTGGCGCCGCCGACATCGTGGCGGTGCGCGATGGCGACGATCCGGTCATTGTCGAACTGAAGGCCGGCTTCTCGCTTTCCCTGTTTCATCAGGCCATCCAGCGTCAGACAATCAGCGACGCGGTCTACATCGCCGTGCCGCGTGGAACAGGCCGGGCTTCGCTGAAGGCGCTGGTCGACAACAGGAAGCTGTGCCGGCGGCTTGGTCTTGGCCTGATTACGGTCCGACTTGCGGATGGTTTCACGGAAATCCATTGCGATCCCGCGCCGTACAAGCCGCGGCAGTCGAAGCCACGCAAAACGCGGCTGCTGCGCGAATTCGAAAGATTGGTCGGCGATCCGAACCTCGGCGGCGCGACCCGCCGCAACCTGGTGACCGGCTACCGCCAGGAAGCACTGCGCTGCCTGAAACTGCTTGACGAACAGGGCCCGACAAAAGCGGCCGAAGTCGCTCGCCAGACGAATGTCGCGCATGCCCGCCGCCTGATGACCGACAACCACTATGGCTGGTTCGAGCGCGTCAGCGCCGGCATCTACGCGCTGAGCCCGAAAGGTGTGACGGCAACGTCGGAATATCTGTCCGAACTTGAAAATCTCCGCGCGGCGGCATCCGGCGCCGACAACATTTCTGTGATTGCAAAGCCATGACATTGCCTCGTATCCGCGACCTTTCCCGTTTGCTGCGTCCGAAATCCATCGCGGTTGTCGGCGGCGGCTTCTTTGCGCCCAACGTCGTCAAGCAATCGCTGAAGATGGGCTTTGCCGGCGAAATCTGGCCGGTCCACCCGACAAAGGACGAGGTCGCCGGGGTCAAGGCCTATCGTTCGCTCGCGGAGCTGCCGCACGCGCCGGATGCTACCTTCATCGGCGTCAATCGCCACCTCACCATCGACGTGGTGCGCGAATTGAGCGCGGCCGGTGCCGGCGGCGCCATCTGCTTCGCGGCCGGTTTTCGCGAGACCGCGCATTACGAGGCTGAAGGGCAGGATTTGCAGCAGGCGCTGATCGAAGCTGCCGGCGACATGCCGATCATCGGCCCGAACTGCTACGGGTTGATCAACTATGCCGACGGCGCGCTGTTGTGGCCCGACCAGCATGGCGGTCGCCGTTTGGTGGAAGGCGAGAAGGGCACCGCCATCATCACGCAATCCTCCAACATCGCATGCAACCTCACCATGCAGATGCGCGGCCTGCCGGTTGCTTTCCTGATGACGGCGGGCAATCAGGCGCAGACCGGTCTCTCCGAAATGGCGCTTGGCCTCATCGAGGACGACCGCGTTTCCAGCCTCGGCCTGCATATCGAGGGGTTCGACAAGGTCGACGGTTTCGAGCGGTTGGCGGCGCGGGCGCGCGAATTGAAGAAACCGATCGTCGCCATGAAGGTCGGCCGCTCCGAACAGGCGCGTGCCGCCACCATCTCGCACACTGCCTCGCTTGCGGGTTCAGACGCTGCGTCGGATGCTTTCCTCAAGCGGCTCGGCATTCCGCGCGTCGACACCATTCCGTCTTTCCTGGAGACGCTGAAGCTCCTGCACGCGGTAGGGCCGCTGGAGAAGCCGACCTTGTCCTCCATGAGTTGTTCCGGCGGAGAGGCATCCGTCATGGCCGATACAGCCGAGGGCCGGCTCGTGCATTTCCCGGCTTTGACTGAGGCGCATGGCGCGCGCGTGCAGGAGACGCTCGGCCCGCTCGTCGCTGTGGCCAATCCACTTGACTACAACACCTATATCTGGGGCAAGCAGGAGGCGCTGACGGCGACTTTCTCTGCGATGGTCTCGGGCGGTTTTGGCCTGAACATGCTGGTGCTGGATTTCCCGCGCACCGATCGCTGCTCGGACGCCGACTGGTGGCCGACGGTCAATGCTTTCGAGGAAGCGTTGAAGACCAACGGCGCGCGTGGCGCCATCGTTGCCTCGATGGGCGAAAACCTGTCGGAAGATCATTCCACTGAACTGCTCCGGCGCGGCATCGTGCCGATCCATGGTATAGCCGAAGCTTTTGATGCCGCCGAAGCAGCGGTCTTTGTCGGTGAAGCTTGGCGCAAGCCTGCCGTTCCCGCGTTGCTCGGAGGTCAATCCGGCGCGTTCGGGCAAGGCCGCAATACGCCCGATGAAGCCGCTGCAAAGGCCATGCTGGCGGCAGCCGGGCTGCCGGTGCCGCGCGGTCGTCGCGCGGCAAGCGTCGCCGAAGCCGTCGATGCGGCAGCTGCACTCGGTTTTCCGGTGGCGCTCAAGGCACTTGGCGTCGCCCACAAAAGCGAGCTTGGTGCTGTGCGCCTCAACCTCAAGAGCATCGAGGATGTGCGCGATGCCGCCACGGCACTGCTTCCGCTCGGTCGCGGTCTCTATGTCGAGGCCATGGTGGCGGGCGGCATCGCGGAGCTGATCGTCGGCCTGACCCGCGATCCGATCTTCGGCCCGGTGATGACGGTGGGAACTGGCGGCGTGCTGGTCGAACTTCTGAAGGACAGCGCCACGCTGCTCCTGCCTGCCACGCGACCCGAGATCGAGACGGCGCTGCGCAGCCTTAGACTGTTTCCGCTGCTCGACGGCTATCGCGGCCGGGCAAAAGCCGACCTTGGCGCGGCCATCGCGGCCATCGAGAAGATCGCCGGTTTCGCCATCGCCCATGCCGACGAGATCGAGGAACTGGACATCAACCCGCTGATCGTCTGCGCCGAAGGCAAGGGCGCATGGATCGCCGATGCATTGATGGTTACCACCGCCCACACGGCCACGGAAAAGATGGCAGGCGCTTTCGCCGAAGGAGAAGAAGAATGTCTGACGTCGTAACAACCCGCCGCGAGGGTGTCATCCTCGAAGTCACGCTCGATCGGCCGAAAGCCAATGCCATCGACCTGAAGACATCGCGCCTGCTGGGCGAAACCTTCAAGGCTTTCCGCGACGATCCGGAACTGCGCGTCGCCATCGTCAAGACCGCCGGCGACAAGTTCTTCTCGGCCGGCTGGGACCTGAAGGCGGCAGCCGCCGGTGACGCGGTGGATGGCGACTATGGCGTTGGCGGCTTTGCCGGCCTGCAGGAATTGCGCGACCTCAATAAGCCGGTCATCGCCTGCGTCAACGGCATGGCGGTGGGCGGCGGCTTCGAACTGGCGCTCTCTTGCGACCTGATCTACGCCTCCGACCATTCGAGCTTCGCGCTGCCGGAGATCCGCGCCGGCACGCTGGCCGATGCCGCCACCATCAAGCTGCCGAAGCGCATTCCCTATCACGTCGCCATGGACCTTTTGCTCACCGGCCGCTGGATGGACGTACAGGAGGCGCACCGCTGGGGCCTTGTAAACGAGGTGCTGCCGGCCGACAAACTTGAAGATCGCGTATGGGAGATTGCGCGCCTGCTGGCAGGCGGCCCGCCGCTTGTCTTCTCCGCCATCAAGGAGGTCGCGCGCGCGGCCGAGGCCATGACTTTCCAGGATGCCATGAACTGGATCACCAAGCGCCAGTTCCGCACCGTCGACGAGCTCTACGCCTCCGAAGACAATCTCGAAGGCTTCAAGGCTTTCGCCGAAAAGCGCGACCCGGTGTGGAAGGGAAGGTGAGCGGCCAACTGCCATGACCGACTATGCGAAGCTGATCGACGCCGAGACCTGGGCCTTCATCGAGAAGACCAATTCCTATTATCCGCCCGACACCATCGACTACACGATCGAGCAGCAGCGCGTCGTCTATGACCGCATGTGCCGCGAGTTCTTCGCCGGTTATCCCGAGGGCGTTACGGTGGAAACGACCGCGATCGAGACGCCTGATCGCGCCATTCCCATCCGCATCTATCGCCATCGGGACGAGGCAGCGAAGGCATTTGTGCTTTATTTCCACGGCGGCGGCTTCGTTGTCGGCGGTCTCGAAAGCCATGACGATGTCTGCGCAGAATTGTGTGCCCGAACCGGTTATGAGGTCGTCTCCGTCGACTATCGGTTGGCGCCGGAGCATCGCCACCCGGCCGCCTTCGACGACGCGGTGGCAGCGTTCCATTGGGCTGTCTCGAGCACTGCCTTGCCGATCCTGCTGGTCGGCGACAGCGCGGGGGGCAATCTGGCCTCGGCGGTTGCGCACGCCACGCGTGCCCACCCGCGCCGCGCAGTCGGCCAGGTGCTAATCTATCCCGGTCTCGGTGGCGATCAGACCAAGGGTTCTTACATCACCCACGCTGAAGCGCCGATGCTGACCATGCGGGATCTGATCTTCTACAAGGATATCCGCACCGGCGGTGAGGGCAGGATCGGCGATGCTACTCTCGCGCCGCTGCTCGATCGCGATTTTTCCGACCTGCCGCCCACCATCGTCATCACCGCCGAATGCGATCCACTGTCTTCGGATGGGGAGGCCTATAGGGACCGTATCCTCACCACCCGCGGCAAGGCTTTCTGGCATGAAGAACAAGGGTTGGTGCATGGCTATTTGCGCGCCCGCCATACGGTGAAGCGCGCCCGCGAAAGTTTTACGCGGATCGTCGAGGCAGTCGGCCGGCTGGGTGCTGGCGAATGGGTGTGGTGAGCCTACACCCTACGACGATGAGGCGCTGATCGACGGCCTGGGTTTCTCCCGCCGCCATATGCCGAACAGCTCAGCGCAGAAACGGTCCGGCCTGCATCGTCGCCGGTACCGCCACGCCGAGACGTTCCAATATGCTCGGCGCCAGTTGCAACTGGTCGAGCAGCGCGCCCGGGTCGGGGCCTTCCGCGGCGCCGAAATAATAGAGCGCGAAATCCTGCTGTTCGTCCTCGCGCCCGCCATGGTGGCCGCGGTCGGTCTGGCCGTGGTCGGCGGTGACGACCACCTCATAGTCTGCGTCCAGCCATTGCGGCAGGAAGGCCGCTAGCATGCCGTCCATGGCGTAGCAGGCATGGTCCATTTCGATGCAGTCGTGACCGAAGCGGTGTCCCATCGAGTCCAGCGTGCAGGTATGCAGGATGCCATAGTCGATCGAAAAACGCCGGGTCAGCATGGTCAGCGTGGCAAACAGGTCGACGTCGCTCGGCGTCATCTGGTTCTTGTGGTTGTAGCCGGTCATGGTGTGGAACCGGCCATGCGTGATCGGTCCGCCCGGTTCGTCATATTCCATGTCCTCGACGAGATCGAAGGGATAGCGCCGGAAGAACTCGGACCAGTAGGAATGGGTCACGGCGCCGGTCTTGCCGCCGGCCTTCGATATTTCGGAGAACAGGTCCGGCTGGGTGACGCGGAAGCGGTTCTCGTTGGAAAGGATTCCGTGCTGCTGCGGCGGCACCCCGGTATGGATCGAGGCGTAGCAACAGGCTGAGGTGGACGGCAGCACCGAGCGCATCTTCCACACCCGTGCCGCGCCCGATTGCACCCATCCCTCAAGGTTGCCGAACAGCCGCCGCCAGTTGCGGTACGGCACGCCGTCGAGAATGATGAGCAGAAGCTTGGATTTGAGCGCCATGCGGCAGTTTCCTTCTCCGCCGCATGGCGCGGCATTGCATTTCTCAGGCCTTCAGCCAGCACGAGGCCAGGGCATAACCGTCCATCATCTCGCCTTGCGGATTGGCGACCCAGCCATCCACCTTGCTGGTGGCCGCCGCATCGATGAACTGGTTGAAGAACGGCACGACCATGCCGCCCTGGTCGCGCACCAGCATCGCCATGTCATGGAACAGCACCTTGCGCTTGTCCTGGTCGAGTTCGCCGCGTGCCTTCATCAGCAACTGGTCGAATTCGGGCCGTTTGAAACGCGTGTCGTTCCAGTCTGCCGTCGAGACAAGCGCCGTCGCGTACATCTGTGCCTGGGTGGCGCGCCCGCCCCAATAGGAAAGCGAGAACGGCTTCTTGTTCCACACTTCCGACCAGTAGCCGTCGCCCGGCTCGCGCTTGATCTCGATCTTGATGCCCGCCTTGGCGCAGCTCTGCTGGTAGAGCTGGGCGGCATCGACCGCGCCGGGGAACGCGACATCGGAGGTGCGCAGCAGGATCGAGCCGCTGTGGCCCGACTTCTTGTAATGCTCGGCGGCCTTTTCCGGATCGAACTTGCGCTGTTCGATGTCGGCCGGGAAAAGCGGATAGGCCTGGTTGATCGGGAAGTCATTGCCGACGGACCCGTATCCGAACAGGATCTTGGTCAGTAGCTCCTCGCGGTCCATCGCAAGCTTGAGCGCCATCCTGAGGTCGTTGTTGTCGAAGGGCGCGGTGTCACAGAACATGTTGAAGGGATAGAAGCCGCGGCCTGAAGTTGCCTCCACGGTGACGCCGGCAACGCGCTTGACGAGGTTCACCACCTTCGGCTCGACGCGGTTGATGAAATGCACCTGGCCGCCCTGCAGCGCGGCCAGCCGCGCCGTCGCGTCGTTGATGACCACGATCTCGATCTGGTCGGCATGGCCGAGCTTGTCGCCGCCCCAGTAATTGGCGAAACGTTCGCCGCCATGGCGCACGCCCGGTTCGTTGACTTTGACCTTGTAAGGCCCGGCGCTGATGCCGGCATTCGGATTGTCCTTGCCGCCGTTCGGCTGGATGACCAGGTGATAGTCGGCCATCAGGTAGGGGAAGTCGGCATCCGGTTCGGCCAGCGTGACGATCACTTCCTTGCCGGCAGCCTTCATCGTCTTGATGTTCTTGAGCACGCCGAGCGCGCCCGATTTGGACTTCTCGTCGGCATGGCGTTCCAGCGTGGCGGCCACATCCTCGGCGCCAACGGTCTTGCCGTTGTGGAATTCAATGCCGTCACGGACCTTGATGGTCCAGACCTTGGCATCGTCGGACGAGCCGATCTCCTCGGCGATCATGTTCTCGAGACTGCCGTCCGGCTTCAGCCGGTTGAGGAACTCGCCCCACTGCTTGCAGAAATTGAAGGTGACCTGGCTGAGGTTCAACGCGGGATCGAGGCTGTTGGTCGACTCACCACCCTGCAGGCCTGCCTTGAGGATACCGCCCTTCTTCGGGGTCTGCGCGAAGGCGCGATCGGCAAGCGTACCCGCCATGGCTGCGGTCACGCCGAGTGCCGCGGCGCGGCCGAGAAAATCGCGGCGGCTGATGCCGCCCTTGCCGGCCAGTTTGGCGAGATGGTCGAGTTCGGTTGTCATGGTCTGCTTCCTTCCCTGTTTCGGGCCAGTCTGGCCTCAAGATGGTCACAGTGGCGGCCGCTCGTTGCGGGCCGATGACAGTTAGTTGCCGGCGCTCTCCATGCGCCGGCCCTTGATTGCGCCTTCCAGCCAACCCTGTTCCATCTCCGGCACGGAAGAGAGCAAAAGGTCGGTATAGGCATCGAAGGGCGGCGCCAGAACCTGGCTCTTCGGCCCGTAGCGAACCACCTCGCCGCGATACATGACGGCGATCGCGTCGGCGATCGACTTCACCGTGGCGATGTCGTGGGTGATGAACAGATAGGCTACCTTCTCTTCCTGCTGGAGCTCGAGCAGCAGTTTCAGAATGCCGTTCGCCACCAGCGGGTCGAGCGCCGAAGTCACCTCGTCGCAGATGATCAGCTTCGGCTTGGCGGCAAGCGCGCGCGCAATGCAGACGCGCTGCTTCTGGCCACCGGAAAGTTCGGCCGGATAGCGGTCGAGGAAACCCTTGCCCATCTCGATCTTGTCGAGCAGTTCGGCGACGCGCTGGTCGCGTTCCTTGCCCCGCATGCCGAAATAGAACTCGAGCGGCCGGCCGATGATGGTGCCGACGGTCTGGCGCGGGTTCATCGCGACGTCCGCCATCTGGTAGATCATCTGCAATTGTCTGAGGTCTTCCTTTGGCCGTTCGGCCAGCCGTTTCGACAGTGTGCGCCCGTCGAAGCTGATCGATCCCTCCAGCGGCGGCAGCAGCCCGGTGATGGCGCGCGCCAGCGTCGACTTGCCGGAGCCGGATTCGCCCACCACCGCCAGCGTCTGGCCGGGATGGAGGTCGACCGAAACATCCTTGAGCACCTTGACCGTGCCGCCGCCATAGGCGGCCGTGACGTTCTTGACCGAGAGGACGGGCGCGGGGCTTGCCGGCTTTTCGGTGTGGTCTATCTCGTGTACCGAAACCAGCGCGCGGGTGTAGTCTTCGTGCGGCTCCTTGATGATCTGGTGGGTGTCGCCGCGTTCGACCAGCCGGCCGTGCCTCAGCACCATGATGTCGTCGGCCACCTGCGCCACCACCGCAAGGTCGTGGCTGATGTAGAGGGCCGCGACGTGCGTGTCGCGGATCGCGTCCTTGATCGCCGCCAGAACGTCGATCTGCGTCGTCACGTCCAGTGCCGTCGTCGGCTCGTCGAAGACGATCAGGTCTGGCTCGGAACACAGCGCCATCGCCGTCATCACGCGTTGCAGCTGGCCGCCGGAAACCTGGTGCGGGTAGCGGTTGCCGATGGTTTCGGGATTGGGCAGGCTGAGTTTCTTGAACAGCGCGATTGCGCGCTTTTCCGCCTCGGCACGCGTGGCAACGCCGTGCAGCAGCGCGGCTTCCACCACCTGGTCCATCAACTTGTGCGCGGGGTTGAAGGCGGCTGCCGCCGACTGTGCCACATAGCAGACTTCGCGTCCGCGCAGCTTGCGTACCCCCTTGGTGCCGAGCTTCAGGATATCACGCCCGTTGAATACCACCTCGCCGCCGGTGATCTTCACGCCGCCGCGACCATAGGCCATGGAGGAGAGGCCAATGGTCGATTTTCCAGCGCCGGATTCCCCGATCAGGCCAAGCACCTTGCCAGGTTTCAGCGTCAGCGAAACATCGTGCACCAACGTCACCTTCTTCGGCGCTTCGCCGGGCGGAAACACCCTGGCTTCGATCCTGAGGTTGCGGATATCGAGCAGCATGTCGGGTTTGGGTGTGGTCGCCTGCGCCTTAGCCATTGCCGCGCCCTCCCTTCAGGTCCGAGGTGCGGTTCAGCACCCAGTCGGCGACGAGGTTGACGGAAATGGCGAGCACGGCAATCGCGGCAGCCGGGATTAGGGCCGCGGGAATGCCGAAGACAATGCCGTCCTTGTTTTCCTTGACCATACCGCCCCAGTCGGCGTCCGGCGGTTGCACGCCGAGACCGAGGAAGGACAGCGCCGACAAGAACAGCACCGCATAGATGAAGCGCAGGCCGAGTTCCGACACCAGCGGCGACAGCGCGTTGGGCAGGATTTCGCGGAAGATGATCCAGCCCATGCCTTCGCCGCGCAATTTGGCGGCCTCGACGAAATCCATGACGTTGATGTCGACCGCCACCGCGCGCGACAGCCGGTAGACGCGGGTGGAATCCAGAATGCCCATCACCAGGATCAGCGTGACAACCGTTGTCGGAAGCACCGACAGCACCACAAGTGCGAAGATCAGTGTCGGGATCGCCATCAGGAGATCGACGAAGCGCGACATCAGCATGTCGAACTTGCCGCCGACTGTCGCTGCCGTGAAGCCGAGAATGGAGCCGAGGCAGAAGGACAGCGCGGTCGCCAGTACCGCGATGAAGATGGTGATGCGGGCGCCGTAGATCATGCGCGAGAGCAGATCGCGGCCGAGATTGTCGGTGCCCAGCAGATGGTCCGACGACATCGGCGCCCAGACATCGCCGACGATCTCGCCATTGCCGAAGGGGGCAATCCAGGGCGCGAAGATGGCGCAGATCAGGAACAATGCGGTGAGGATCAGGCCGATCCAGGCGGTGATGGGGATATGTCTCAAACCAGTCACGCGGCCCTCATTTCGGATGCCTGAGCCGGGGATTGGCAAGGATGGCGGCGATGTCGGCGATGATGTTGAGCGTGATGTAGACGGCCGCGAAGATCAGCCCGACGGCCTGCACCACCGGCACATCGCGCTTGGCGACATGATCGACCAGATATTGCCCCATGCCGGGATAGACGAAGATCACTTCCACTACGACGACGCCGACCACCAGATAAGCGAGGTTCAGCATCACCACGTTCACCACCGGCGCGATCGCGTTGGGGAAGGCGTGTTTGCGGATGATCTCGAAAGGCGACAAGCCCTTCAGTTCGGCCGTCTCGATATAGGCCGACTGCATGACGTTGAGGATCGCCGCACGCGTCATGCGCATCATGTGAGCAAGCACCACAAGTGTCAGCGCGGTCGCCGGTAGCGCGATGGCCTTCATGCGTTCTAGGAAGGGCATACCGTCATAGACGGTCGAGATGCCCGGGAAGATCTGCCACTGCACCGCGAAGAAATAGACGAGCAGGTAGCCGATGAAGAATTCCGGCAGCGAAGTCGAGGCCAGCGCCAGGCCTGAAATCAGCTTGTCGACGAAACCGTTGCGGTAGCGCACGGCGAGCAGGCCGAGCCCGATGGCCAGCGGCACTGAAACCGCTGCGGCCCAAAAGGCGAGGAACAGCGTGTTCCACAGCCGTCCTTTGATGGAGGAGGCGATGTCCTGGCCCGACGAAAGCGCGGTGCCGAGATTGCCGGTCAAAACACCGCCCAGCCATTTGAAATAGCGGATGTAGGCGGGGTCGTTGAGGCCGAGTGCCTCGCGCAGGTTGGCCAGAGATTCAGCCGTCGCCGACTGGCCGAGGATGGACTGGGCGACGTCGCCCGGCAGGATCTGCGTGCCGACGAAGATCAACACGGAGACGGCGAAGAGGAGCAGAATGCCCAGCGCGATGCGCTGGGCAATCAGTTTCAGGATCGGCGAACTCATGCCCACGGACACCGGGCCCGGTTCACGCCTGCAGCCAGCATTTGGTCAGGGCGTGACCATTCATCAATTCGCTGTTCACGTCGTCCACCCAGCCGCCGACCTTGGCGCTGGTTGCATCGATATAGTCGTTGAACATCGGAACGATGACACCGCCTTCATCGCGCAGCATCACGCCGGCCTGGCGGTAGAGCGTCTTGCGCTTGGCCGCATCGAGTTCCGAGCGCGCCTGCAGGATCAGCTTGTCGAAATCGTCGCGGAAGAAGCGGGTATCGTTCCATTCGGCATTCTTGAGATAGGCGACCGAATAGACCTGATCCTGCGTCGGGCGGCCGGTCCAGTAAGACATCGAGAAGGGCTGCTTGTTCCACACTTCCGACCAGTACCCGTCGCCCGGCTCGCGCTTGACGTCGATCTGGATGCCGGCTTTCGCGGCGCTCTGCTGGTAGAGCTGGGCGGCGTCGACCGCGCCCGGGAAGGCGACGTCCGAGGTGCGCAGCAGCACCGGGCCGGAATGCCCCGACTTCTTGAAATGGAACTTCGCCTTGTCGGGATCGTATTTGCGCTGCTCGATATCGTCGGAGTACAGCGCGTAGGCCTTGCTCACCGGCATATCGTTGCCGACCGTGCCGTAGCCGCCGAGAATCTTCTGCACCATCTCGTCGCGGTCGACGGCGTATTTCAGCGCAAGCCTCAGGTCGTTGTTGTCGAACGGCGCGGTGTTGCAATGGGCGATGAAGACATAGTGGCCCTTGCCGGCGACGTTGCGGATGGTCACGCCCGGCACGCGCTTGACCAGCGACACGATCTTCGGTTCGACGCGGTTGATCATGTGGACCTGGCCACCCTGCAATGCAGAGGTGCGCGCGGTAGCGTCATTGATGACGATGATCTCGATCTGGTCGGCGTGGCCGCGCTTGGCCTGGTCCCAATGGCCCTCGTGGCGGGCGCCTGCGTGGCGCACGCCCGGCTCGTTGGTCACAACCTTGTACGGGCCGGTGCCGATGCCGGCGGTCGGGTTGTCCTTGCCGCCATTCGGCTGGATCATCAGGTGATAGTCGGCCACCACATAGGGCAGGTCGGCATTCGGTTCCTTCAGCTTGATGACGACGTTGCCGCCATCAGCCTTGACGGTATCGAACTCGGAGATGAAGGCCAGCGCCGCCGATTTCGAGTTCTTGTCGCCATGGCGCTCCAACGTCGCCACGATGTCCTGCGGCGTCAGCTCCTTGCCGTTGTGGAAGGTCACGCCCTTGCGGATCTTGAAGGTCCAGGTCTTGGCGTCGTCTGAAGCTTCGTAGCTTTCGGCAAGCTTGGGTTCGATGCCGCCGGTCGGCGTCACTTCCACCATCTGCTCGCCCCAGCAGCGACCGAACGTGTAGGGAACCTGGCTGGCCCAGAGTGCGGGATCGAGGCTGTCGGTGGCGGCGCCGCCCTGCATGCCTGCCTTCAGCGTGCCGCCCTTGACCGGGCCTTCGGCCTTCGCCGCGTCGGAAAGCAGCGTATTGGCAAACGCTGCGCTAACTCCGAGCGCCGCCGCGCGACCGAGAAAGTCGCGACGGTTCAGCTTGCCGGCAGCCACACGACGGCTCAGATATTCGAGTTCATTCGACATTGGTTCCTCACTCTTTTGGTTCGACCGTTTTGGTCGATTTCTTATTCTTGTGAGGAGGATAATGGACGTAAGGGAAACTTAGGCGCAAGGCAGGATGCGACATGCAGTGCCGCATATGGCGTGTCGTTTTTGAGCAGGTCGTGCGCGTGCGGTTTTTCGCCTTTTCGGAATTGGCGGCTCAGTTGCCGCTGATCCTCGGCTGTTGCGGGCAAAAATCGTGGATTCAGCGGGTCGAACGCGGATTCCTGGCCTAATGACGGGCGCCTTCTGCGCCATCGCTGGAAGAGTATCCTGTTTGCGACGCGGTGCGAGCGAGGCCGTGTCGATGTTCCTGTAACGCGCGGGTGGGCCGCGCGTAACCCCGTACCCTCGACATCAAAGGCGGTACCGGATGCCGAGAGCCTCTAGTTCAGCGGGATGTCGTTGTCGGCCTTGCCGTCCTGATATTCGGCCGAGAGGGCATCATATTTGCCGGCGATGGCGGCGATGCGGCCTTCCAGCCGAGCACGATCGGCCTGCGGCAATTCACGGACCAGGCGACGCAGCGAATAGCTTTTCCAATAGGCGTTCTCGGCATTGTAACCGCCCGGCTCGAGCGTGAAGACCTCTTTCAGGATCTTCAGATCGTGCGGGATCGCGAACGAGTCGCGCGAATCCTCATGGCTGAACAAATAGTAGAAATTGTCGAAGCCGGTCCAGGTGATCGCCGACAGGCACAGCGAGCAGGGCTCGTGCGTGGCCAGGAAGATGGCATCCTTGGTGTCGACGCGTTCGGCCTTCGGCATTTCATAGAAGCGCTTCAGGCAGTGCACCTCGCCGTGCCACAGCGGGTTCTCGGTCTCGTTGTTGGTTTCCGCCAGCACGAGCGAGCGGTCGCTCTTGCGCAGGATGGCCGCGCCGAACAATTTATTGCCGTGTTCGATGCCGTCTTCGGTTTTCGGCACGATGTCGTGCTCGATCACGTCGAGCAGCCGGTCGATCAGCGAAATATCGGTCATGCCTGGAAGTCCTCGGGCAAATGGATTTCGTAGGGATGCGAGAAATAGAATTCCTCGAGGTTGGTGCCGTCGCCACCGCGGTCCACCACCAGGAAATCCTGCGGCTGGCCGATCGGCGTCAGTACCCAGTGCCACAGGTTGCGCTTGTAGTTCACGCCCTGGCCAGGCTTGGTCAGGAAGGCATGCGGCTCACCGGGCCCCGAGCCGTCATCGTCGCACACCACCACCAGGAATGGCCGCGGCGACAGCGGTATGAAGGCCTGGCTGCCCAGCGGGTGGCGCTCCACCATCGCCAGCTTCAGTGGAAACGCGTAGGGCGCGCATTTGAAGATGTTGATGATGACGCGGCCGTTCGGTCCGCCGGCCTCGGCCGTGGCCAGCGCATGGTAGCGTTCGCACTTGCCATCGTTGATCGGATAGTGGTGGGCGCCCTCGGTCTCGATGACCTCGCCGAACCGGGCGAAGGCTTCGCGGGTGAGCGGTTGCGTCTTGACGATCCGGTCCATGCGCAAATCCATCCTGCCGGCTAGCCCCTGGTGAACGGCGTGCCGAGTTTCATGTGTCGGTTGACGTCCTTGTAGAGGAGGTAGCGGAAGTTGCCGGGACCACCGGCATAACAGGCCTGCGGGCAGAAGGCGCGCAGCCACATATAGTCGCCGGCCTGCACCTCCACCCAGTCCTGGTTTAGGCGATACACCGCCTTGCCCTCCAGAACGTAGAGCCCGTGCTCCATCACATGTGTCTCGGGGAAGGGGATGACGCCGCCCGGGCCGATGGTGACGATGGTGACGTGCATGTCGTGGCGCAGGTCCGTCGGATCGACGAAGCGGGTGGTCGCCCATTTGCCTTCCGTGTCGGGCATTGCGATCGGCGCGATGTCGTTCTCATTGGTGAAGATCGGCGTGGGCGCCTCGATGCCGTCGACGAATTCATAGGCCTTGCGAACCCAATGGAAGCGGGCGGTACCGCTGCTTTCGTTGCGTAGGCTCCATTTGGCCGCCGGCGGCAGGAAGGCGTAGCCACCCGGCTTCATTACATGGCTCTTGCCGTCGAGGCGTACGGTGATCTCGCCCTCGACCACGAACAGCACGCCCTCCGCGCCGGTGTCCGGCTCGGGTTTGTCGCTGCCGCCGCCCGGTTGAACTTCCATGATGTATTGCGAGAAGGTCTCGGCAAAACCCGACAGCGGCCGGGCGATGACCCAAAGCCGGGTCTTGTCCCAGAAGGGCAGGAAACTCGCTACGATATCGCTGAATTCGCGCCTGGGGATCACCGCATAGGCTTCGGTGAAAACTGCGCGGTCGGTGATCAGGTCGGTCTGCGGCGGCAGGCCGCCCTTGGGCGCGTAATAGGTGCGGTCGGTCATCTTCATCATATCCATCGGTTCAGACCTAAGCAGGCAAGATATCTTTCAGGCGCAGCAACGCGATGCGTTCCACCTGCTTGCAGGCGGTCTCGAATTCCTCGCTACGGCTGTTGCCGATGCGGGTTTCGAAGGCTGCCATGATCTCTTGTTTGGACTTGCCCTTCACCGCGATGATGAAGGGGA
The DNA here is from genome assembly GCF_030814575.1 of Mesorhizobium sp. YL-MeA3-2017. Classification (NCBI taxonomy): domain Bacteria; kingdom Pseudomonadati; phylum Pseudomonadota; class Alphaproteobacteria; order Hyphomicrobiales; family Phyllobacteriaceae; genus Mesorhizobium; species Mesorhizobium sp. YL-MeA3-2017. The sequence continues at coordinate 4,339,791 of NZ_JAUSVH010000001.1, forward strand.
AGCCGAAAGTGGTGACATAGGCGGCATTGAGCTTCGAGAACAACTCGCGCTCCTGATCGGTCAGCGCGTCGAGACCGGCGGAGGCCTGTTCCCTCGTCGATTCCTCGGTCAGTCGCTTGGCTTGCGCCAGCTTGCCGGCAAGGTCCGGGTGCGCGGTCAACACGCCGAGGCGCTCGGTCTCGTTGGCCGAGCGGAAGGCGCGGCAGAGCGCGTTGTGCAGGCCGCCGGCGCTGTCATGCGCCGGGCCGAGTTCCAGTTCATAAGCGCGCTCGGCGATCCAGGGCGAATGCTCGAAGATGCCGCCGAAGCGCTGCACGAACTCGCTCTTGTCCATGCGCGAGGGGCGCAGCGCCGCCGGCTCGTAGGGGTGATGTTCGCGCCAGTGGTTGGCAATGTCGATCCGGCGCGGCAACCATACCTTGTCGTGGTTTTTCACGTAGTCGACGAAACGCTGGAGCGCGGCTGCGCGGCCGGGCCGGCCGATCAGGCGGCAATGCAGGCCGATGCTCATCATGCCGCCGCGCCCTTCCTTGCCTTCGGCATAGAGCGTGTCGAAGGCGTCCTTCAGATAGGCAAAGAACTGGTCGCCAGAATTGAAACCCTGCGGCGTGGCGAAACGCATGTCGTTGGCGTCGAGCGTGTAGGGGATGACCAGTTGCGGCGGGATGGCATTGCCGTGGCCGTCATGGTCGAGCCAGTAGGGCAGGTCATCGTCATAGGTGTCGGAAATCCAGGCGAAACCGCCCTCGGCGGCCGCGAGCTTCACCGAGTTCACCGAGGTGCGGCCGACATAAAGCCCGGCCGGACGCTCACCCACCACTTCCTTGTGCAGACGGATCGCTTCCACCAGGTCAGCGCGCTCGACCTCTTCGGCGTGATCGCGGTAGTCGATCCACTTCAGGCCATGCGAAGCGATCTCCCAGCCGGCATCGGCCATCGCCGCGACCTGGTCGGGCGAGCGGGCGAGTGCGGAGGCAACGCCATAGACCGTCACGGGCACGCCGGCCTCCGTGAACATGCGGTGCAGCCGCCAGAAGCCGGCGCGGGCGCCGTATTCATAGATGGATTCCATGTTCCAGTGGCGCTTGCCTGGCCAGGGCGCCGCGCCCACCACTTCGGACAGGAAGGCTTCCGAGGCGGCGTCACCATGCAGGATGCAGTTCTCGCCGCCTTCCTCGTAGTTGACGACGAACTGTACGGCAACGCGGGCTCCACCGGGCCATTTCGGGTCTGGCGGATTGGCTCCGTAGCCGCACATATCCCGTACGTAACGCATCATTCCTCCCTGCCGGTTGCTCCGGAAGTAATGCCAAGATATCCAAAGCGTTGAACGGCCATTACCACGAAATTTTTGAAACTGCTTTTTGGCTTCGTCCGCTCGACCGGGGCTTATGCATCGCCTTTAATTGGCGCACAATTCATCACTATGTTCGATTGTACCGAGATGGGAGGCGGCAGTTGGCAGAAACCTCGCACACCAATGGCGGGCGTCTGACGACGCACGTGCTTGATACGGCGACAGGCAAACCGGCGGCCGGGCTGCTCGTCGATCTGTTCCGTCTCGACGACGGCAAGCGCGTCCACCTCAAATCCGTGACCACCAACAGCGATGGCCGTTGCGACGCGCCACTGCTGGCCGGCGACGAATTCAGGCCGGGCGAATACGAGCTGGTGTTCTCGGCCGGCGATTACCTGCGCCGCCAGGGCACCAAACTGCTCGAGCCTGCCTTTCTCGACATCATCCCGATCCGTTTTGGCATGGCCGAAACCAAACATTATCACGTGCCGCTGCTGGTCTCGCCCTACAGCTACTCGACCTACAGGGGAAGCTGAGCGCATGGCCAAGCTGAAAACCCGCGCCGAGTTGCGCTTCATCCTCAACGGCCGCGATGTCGCGCTGACCGATGTCGCGTCCGACCAGACGCTGCTCGACTGGCTGCGCCTGTCGCGTTCGCTGAAAGGCTCGAAGGAAGGCTGCGCCGAAGGGGATTGCGGCGCCTGTACGGTTCTGGTTGGCAAGCTTGTCGCCGGCAAGCTGGTCTATGAGAGCGTGAATGCCTGCATCCGCTTCATGGGCTCGCTCGACGCCAGCCACGTCGTCACCATCGAGCATCTGGCCGGCGAGGCCGACAAGCTGCACCCCGTGCAGCGGGCGATGGTCGATTTCCACGGCTCGCAATGCGGTTTCTGTACGCCGGGCTTTGTCATGTCGCTCTATGCGTTGTGGATGAGGTCGCCCGAACCGTCCGACGCCGAAATCGAAAAGGCGCTGCAGGGCAATCTCTGCCGCTGCACCGGCTATGAGGCGATCATGCGGGCGGCGCGCGCCATCTCCAGCTACGGCAAGGCGGCAAAGGACCCGCTGCAGGTCGAACGAAAGGCCGTGATCGCGCGTTTGACGGAGCTGCGGGACGGCGCCCGCGTCGAGGTCGGCACTGGCAAGCACCGCTTCATCGTCCCGGCCGATGTCGACGATTTCGCCAACCTGCTGGAAGCCGAACCCAAGGCCACCATCGTTGCCGGTTCGACCGATGTCGGCCTGTGGGTGACCAAGCATATGCGCGACATTTCGCCGGCGGTGTTTATCTGCGGTCTGGAAGGCCTGCGCACCATCTCGGAAGACAAGGGCGTCATCGTCATCGGCGCCGGCGTCACCTACACGGAAGCCTTCGCACTGCTCGCCAAGCGCATTCCGGCACTCGGCCCGCTTATCGACCGTATTGGTGGCCAGCAGGTTCGCAACATGGGCACGATCGGCGGCAACATCGCCAATGGCTCGCCCATCGGCGACACGCCACCGCCGCTGATCGCGCTCGGTGCAACGCTGACTCTGCGCAAGGGCAGCAAGCGCCGCACCATCTCGCTTGAGAAATTCTTCATCGCTTATGGCAAGCAGGACCGCGAGCCCGGCGAATTCGTCGAATCCGTGCAGGTTCCAGCGCCGGCCGCCGACGAAAAATTCGCCGTCTACAAGATCACCAAGCGGCGCGACGAGGACATCACCGCCACGCTCGGTGCCTTCAGCCTGAAACTGGCCAAGGATGGCACGGTGGCCGCGATCCGCATCGCCTATGGCGGCATGGCGGCAACGCCGAAACGCGCCACTGCCGTTGAAACCGCGCTGCTCGGCAAGTCGTGGACCGAGGCGGCGGTGGAAGCGGCGATGGAGAAATACGCGGAGGATTTCGCGCCGCTGACCGATATGCGCGCTACCGCCGAATATCGTGCACTGGCGGCGAAGAACCTTCTGCTGCGCTTCTATGCGGAGACCACCGGCACCAAGGCACCGTTCCAGGTGTCGCGTTACGAGGCGGCGTGAGATGACCAAGCACACTCCCAACCTCAAGGCGCAAAAGATCGTCGGCGGTGTCCACACCGACCAGCGCCACGATTCCGCGCACAAGCATGTCGCCGGCACCGCGGTCTATATCGACGACCTGCCGGAGCCGGCCGGCACGTTGCATGTCGGGTTGGGGCTCGCCGCCGTCGCGCATGGCAAGCTGAAGACCGTCGATCTGTCGGCGGTGCGTACCGCGCCCGGCGTGGTCGACGTTTTGACCTACCGGGACGTCCCCGGTGAGAACGACGTGTCGCCGAGCGGCATGCATGATGATCCAATCTTTGCCGAGGGCAAGGTTCAGTTCCACGGCCAGCCGGTCTTCGCGGTCATCGCCGAGACGCGCGAGGCGGCACGCAGCGCCGCGCGGCTGGCCAAGATCGAATATGAGGAATTGCCGGCGATCCTCAACATCTGGGGCCTCGACCCGAACAAGGATCGGCAGGTGGTGACACCGCTGACCCTGAAGCGCGGCGATCCCGATGCGGCGATCGCTGCCGCGCCCCGCCGCATCAAGAGCAGCATGCGGCTCGGCGGCCAGGACCATTTTTATCTCGAAGGCCAGGTATCGCTGGCCGTGCCGGGGGAAGACGACGAGGTTACCGTCCATTGCTCCACGCAGGGGCCGAGCGAAACGCAGCATTTGGTTGCCCACGCACTCGGCGTGCCCAGCCACTCGGTGACGGTGGAAGTGCGCCGCATGGGCGGCGGCTTCGGCGGTAAGGAAACGCAGGCCAACCAGTGCGCGGCCATCGCCGCCATCGCCGCCAAGAAACACAAGCGCGCGGTGAAGGTTCGCCTTGACCGCGACGAAGACATGACGGCCACCGGCAAGCGGCATGATTTCGTCATCGACTACGACGTCGGTTTCGACGACGAGGGCAATATTCTGGGCGTCGACTTCATGTTCGCGCTCAATGCCGGCTTCTCGGCCGACCTCTCCGGCCCGGTCGGCGATCGCGCGCTGTTCCACTGCGACAACGCCTATTTCTACCCGCACGTGCATGCCAAGTCGGCGCCGCTCTACACCAACACGGTCTCCAACACCGCCTTCCGCGGCTTCGGCGGCCCGCAAGGCATGGTCGGTGCCGAGCGTATCATCGAGGAAGTGGCCTTCGCCGTCGGCAAGGACCCGCTCGAAATCCGCAAGCTCAATTTCTACGATGCGATGGGCGCGAAGGGCGAACGCAACGTCACGCCCTATCACCAGAAGGTCGAGGACAACATCATCCACCGCATCGTCGCCGAGCTCGAGCAGAGCGCGGACTATGCACGGCGCCGCCGCGAGATCGCGGCGTTCAACGCCAACAGCCGCTTCGTCAAGCGCGGCATCGCGCTCACACCGGTGAAGTTCGGCATCTCCTTCACCAAGACCGAGTCCAACCAGGCCGGCGCGCTGGTGCATGTCTATAACGACGGTTCGGTGCACATGAACCATGGCGGCACCGAAATGGGCCAGGGTCTGCACCTCAAGGTGGCGCAGGTGGTGGCCGAGGAATTCCAGATCGACCTCGAGCGCGTCAAGATCACCGCCACCACCACCGCCAAGGTGCCCAACACCGCGCCCACGGCGGCGTCTTCCGGCGCCGATCTCAACGGCATGGCCGCCCAGAACGCGGCGCGCCAGATCAAGCAGCGGCTGATCGACTTCGCCGCCGAGAAATATTCCGTACCGGCCGACCAGGTGGTGTTCCTGCCCAACCGGGTGCGTGTCGGCAACCAGGAGATTTCCTTCAACGATCTGGTCAAACAGGCCTATCTCAACCGCATCCAGCTTTCGGCGGCCGGTCACTACAAGACGCCGAAAATCCACTGGGATCGTGCCAAGGGGCGTGGTCACGCCTTCTACTATTATGCCTATGGCGCGGCCTGCTCCGAAGTCACCATCGACACGCTGACCGGCGAATACATGGTCGAACGCACCGACATCCTGCACGACACCGGCCGCTCGCTGAACCGGGCGATCGACATCGGCCAGGTCGAGGGCGGTTTCGTCCAGGGCATGGGCTGGCTCACCACCGAGGAATTGTGGTGGGACGGCAAGGGCCGGCTGCGCACGCATGCGCCGTCCACCTACAAGATCCCGCTGGCGTCAGACCGGCCGAAGATCTTCAACGTGGCGCTGACCGACTGGTCGCAGGCCTATGAGCCGACCATCCATCGCTCCAAGGCCGTTGGCGAGCCGCCGCTGCCTCTGGGCATCTCGGTTTTGCAGGCTCTCTCCGACGCGGTGGCGAGTGTTGCCGACCACAAGATCTGTCCGCGCCTCGACGCGCCGGCGACGCCGGAGCGGGTGCTGATGGCGGTCGAACGACTGAAGAAGGAAGCGCGCGGCAGGGTCTGAAGCCGCCGCGCGGGCAATTTGAAGCGAAAAATGCTATATTCCCAGGGCGGGAATGCGATCATGACCTCGAAAGTCCAGGATCTGAAAGAATTTCTCGGCAGTGCTGGCGCGATTGCACTGGTTGAGGTTGCCGGCACGCGTGGCTCCACCCCGCGAGAGAAGGGCGCGTATATGCTCGTCTCGCCGGAAGCCATTTACGGCACGATCGGCGGCGGTCAGCTTGAATACATGGCGATCGACAAGGCCCGTCAGATGCTGGGCGTTCCGCTGAAACGCGGCGGCAAGCAGGTTGCTGCGCAGCGCATCGATGTCCGCGAGGTCTGTGCGACGCTGGATGTTCCGCTCGGGCCGGAGATCGGCCAATGCTGCGGCGGCCGCGTCGAGGTGCTGATCCGATTGGTGGACGAGACGCGTGCAGCCGAGTTGGTCGCGGCGGCGGAAGCCGAGGAGGATCACCTGCCGCATCTCTACATCTTCGGCGGTGGCCATGTCGGCAAGGCGCTGGCCGCCTCCATGTCGCTCTTGCCGGTGCATGTCGTCGTCGTCGAGAGCCGCGCAGAAGAACTGGACGGCATCACCGACGCGGTCGAGACAAGGTTGACGGCGATGCCGGAGGAAATGGTGCGCGAGGCGCCGTCGGGCTCGGCCTTCGCCGTGCTCACGCATGACCACGCGCTGGATTTCCTGATCGCCGCCGAGGCGCTGAAGCGCACCGACACGGCCTATGTCGGCATGATCGGCTCCAAGACCAAGAAGGCGACGTTCAGGAACTGGTTCCTAAAGACCGCGGGCGGCACCGAGGCCGAATTCGAACGGCTTGTCTCGCCGATCGGCGGCGATGCCGTCAAGGACAAGCGCCCGCCCGTGATCGCGGCTCTGGCCGCCGCCGAGATGATGACGGCGCTCTCGTTGCACCAGGCACGGGCAGGCGCGGAAGTCGCTTAAGCCTTCGCGTTGCCGCCCTAATTGACGCTAAGCACCGCCGCCCCTTCACTCCTTCTCCTGAGTGTGGGCTTCCAGGAACCACAGCGATTTGTCGAGCGCACGCGAATAGGCGGTGAAGATGTCGGCGGTGTCCGCGTCGCCGGCTTCGCTGGCCTCGTCGATCGCCGTGCGGGCGGACTTCGCCACCGCCGCATAGTGGCTGATCAGCGCGGCGAGATGATCCTTGGTCTTGTGGATGTCAGTCGGGTAGGGCTTCAGTGGGCTGGCCTTTGCCACTTCCTGCGACGTGCCGATGGCCGTACCGCCCAGCTGCACCGCGCGCTCGGCGATGGTGTCGACATGGTCGTCCAGTTCGGTCCTGAAACCGTCCAGCATTTCGTGGATCGCGATGAACTGCGGTCCCTTCACATTCCAGTGCGCCTGCTTGGTGATGAGCGCGAGGTCGATGGCTTCTGCCAGCCGCGCGTTGAGAATGGCGATCGAGGTCGCCCTGGTGTTGGATTTCAGGTCGTTCTTGGTGTGGATGGAAGCCATTGGGGGTCTCCTGGTTTCGCTGCGGATTTGCAGGATGGGGGAATGGCGGACCAAGATTGGCGTCCCCGTGCGGTTCCCGCAAGCCGCAATCATCGACCCTGCGACTCGTTCCGCCTATTTTCCGGCCAGGATGTCCTTGATCAATTTCTGGCAACGATCCGCCATGAAGTCGAGCAGCAGCCGCACCTTCGGGTCCTGCAGCTTCTTGTGCGGATAGACGGCGGCGAATTGCACCGGCGTCGGTGGCGTCTTGGTCAGGATGACCTTCAGCCGCTGCTCGCGGATGAACGGTTCGACCTCGAAGCGTGGCTTGTTGATGATGCCGCGTCCCGCCAGCGCCCATTCGGTCAGCACGTCGCCGTCGTCGCTGTCGAAGGGGCCGTGCACTTCGAACTTCACCGGGCCTTCCGGCATCTGCAGCATCCAGAAGAATTCGCGCGAACCGGGATAGCGCAGCATCAGGCAATCGTGCTTCTTGCCCATCATCTCGCTGGCATCGCTCGGTTCGCCGCGCGCCTCCAGATATTTGGGCGAGGCGACCAGCACGCGCTCGCATTCCATGATGCCGCGCATCCTCAGCGAGGAATCCTCGATCACACCCAGCCGGAAGGCTACATCGATGCCTTCCTTGAGGATGTCGACATTGTGATCGGAGAGCCGCAGGCGCACTTCGATGTCGGGATATTTGTCGTGGAAATCCGGAATGCCGGAGGCGATCAGTCGGCGCCCGAGGCCGAGCGGCGCGGTGACGCGGATGGTGCCGCGCGGCTGGCCGGACAGCGCCGAAACCGCCGCCTCGGCCTCGGTGATGGCGTCCAGAACCTGCTTGGCACCGCTATAGAACACCGTGCCGTGCTCGGTCGGCATCAACTGTCTCGTCGTGCGGTTGAACAGCCGCACGCCGAGGTGTTTTTCCAGTTCCTTGATGCGGTTCGAGGCGACGGCCGGCGAAATGCGCATATCGCGACCCGCCGCCGACAGGTTGCCCAATTCGACGACGCGGACGAAGACGGCGATGTTATCGAGATAAGCCATTGTGTCGGCGTCCCCCTCTGCGCCTGATTTAAGATAACGCTACTATTTTCCAATTTTTTTTGAAAGTCATCGTGTTGTCTACCTCTTTCCGTTTGCGCGGCAGCCCGTAATGTCGCCTCATCGGCACGAAAGGGTGGAGCATGCTGGACTATGTGATCATCTGGGATTGGCTGGCATTCGCGGTGCGGTGGCTGCACGTCATCACCGGTATCGCATGGATCGGCTCGTCCTTCTATTTCGTCGCGCTCGACCTTGGCCTGCGTCAGCGGCCCGGCCTGCCTGCCGGCGCCCATGGCGAGGAATGGCAGGTCCATGGCGGCGGCTTCTACCATATCCAGAAGTACCTGGTGGCGCCGGCCGAAATGCCGGAGCATCTGACCTGGTTCAAATGGGAATCCTACGCCACCTGGCTCTCGGGTTTCGCCATGCTGGCCATCGTCTATTACGCCGGCGCGGACCTGTTCCTGGTCGACCGCAACGTGCTCGACGTTTCGGCACCCGTCGCCATCCTCATCTCGCTGGCCTGTCTGGCGTCGGGGTGGATCGTCTACGACCTGCTCTGCCGCTCGCCGCTCAAGAACCACGACACGCTGCTGATGCTGGTGCTCTACTGCGTGCTGGTCTTCATGGCCTGGGGCCTGACGCATCTGTTCACCGGTCGCGCCGCTTTCCTGCACCTCGGCGCCATCACTGCCACGATCATGTCAGCCAACGTGTTCATGGTCATCATTCCGAACCAGAAGATCGTCGTCGCCGACCTGATCGCCGGCCGCAAGCCGGACCCGAAATACGGCAAGATCGCCAAGACCCGTTCGACGCACAACAACTACCTGACGCTGCCGGTGTTGTTCCTGATGCTGTCGAACCATTATCCGCTGGCGTTTGGCACGCAGTTCAACTGGATCATCGCTTCGCTGGTGTTCCTGATCGGCGTGCTCATCCGCCATTATTTCAACTCCCAGCACGCCAGGAAGGGCAACCCGACCTGGACCTGGCTGGCCGCTGCCATCCTGTTCGTGATCATCATGTGGCTGTCGACCGTGCCCAAGGTGCTAACCGGCGAGCAGAAGGTCTCCTCGGCCGCCGGGATCTACACCGCCTCGGCACATTTCCCTGCCGTGCGCGACACCGTGCTCGGCCGCTGCTCGATGTGCCACACGCCGGAGCCGGCCTATGAAGGCATCTACCATGCGCCGAAGGGCGTCGTGCTGGACAATGATGCTGCCATTGCCGAACACGCCAAGGAGATTTATCTGCAGGCCGGCCGCAGTCATGCGATGCCCCCGGGCAACGTTACCCAGATCACCGACAAGGAGCGCGCGCTTCTGGTCACCTGGTTTGAAGAGTCCGGGAAAAAGCAGAACTAGACCAGCGATGTCCTTATCGGGCGCCTTCGCGTTTCGTTTCTGACCGCCCTCGCTCGTTTAGCGGGGCACGGCGGCTGCCGCGGCAAGGGCTAAATCCTCCCCGCTTGTCGGAGGATGGCGGCCTCAAGAGCGAACGATGTTCGCGTATTTTGACATGGAAGTTGGAGCGATATGACCACTACCCTCCTGCGCGGCCGCACCCTCTCTTTCCTGCGTTGGCCGGAAAGCGTCGACGATCATGCCGCCTATGCCTATGAGGAGGACGGCGCCATTCTGGTAGCCAATGGCAAGATCGTCGCCTCCGGTCCTTATGCTCAGGTCGCCGCTCGCGCCGGTTCCAGCGCCCGGGTGATCGACCACCGCCCGCATCTGCTCATGCCGGGCTTCATCGACGCGCATGTACACGTGCCGCAGATGCAGATCATAGCCAGCTACGGCGCCGAACTGCTCGACTGGCTCAACACCTACACTTTCCCTGAAGAATCGACCTTCGAGAACGCCCAGCATGGTCGCCGCATCTCGCGCCTGTTCCTTGATGAGATGATCCGCCACGGCACCACCACGGTCGCCGCCTACTGCTCCGTGCACAAGCAGTCGGCCGAGGCATTCTTCGCCGAGGCCTATGATCGTGACATGCTGGTGATCGCCGGCAAGGTCATGATGGACCGCAACGCGCTCGAAGCCGTGCACGATACGCCACAGTCGAGCTATGACGATACCAAGGCGCTGATTGCCGCCTGGCACGGCAAGGGCCGTGGCCTTTATGCGATCACGCCGCGCTTCGCCATCACCTCGACGCCCGAGCAGATGGAAATGGCACAGGCGCTGGCGCGTGAGCATCCCGACCTGCATGTGCAGACGCATCTGTCGGAAAACCATGCCGAGATCGCCTTTACCCAGCAGCTCTATCCTTGGGCGAAGGACTACACCCATGTGTATGAGCACTACGGCCTGATGGGTTCGAAGACGCTCCTCGGCCACTGCATCCATCTGTCCGAGCGCGAGGCCGATGTCTTGTCGGACACTGGCTCGGTGGCGGTGTTCTGCCCGACGTCCAATCTGTTCCTCGGCTCCGGCCTGTTCGATTATCAGCGCTTCCGGCGCCGGGAGAAGCCGCTGCGTATCTCCACCGCGACCGATGTCGGCGGCGGCACCAACTATTCCATGCTGCGCACGATGGACGAAGCCTACAAGGTGATCGCCCTGCAGGGCGAGAAGCTCAATCCGTTCCAGTCCTTCTGGCAGATCACACGCGGCAATGCCGAGGCCCTGTCGGTGGTCGACCGTGTCGGCACGCTGGAAGCCGGAACGGACGCCGACATCGTCGTGCTCGATTCTGCCTCGACGCCATCGATGCGGCTGCGTTCAGAGCGTATCAAGACGCTGGCCGAGGAGCTTTTCCTCATGCAGACGCTTGGCGACGACCGCACGGTCAAGGAGGTCTATGTCGCTGGCAAGCCGGCCAAGAGCGATCTCGTGGTGAGCAATTCCTGATCGGCACTTGACCTAAGGGCCGATTACCGTAAACGCGAAAGGCTGGTCCAAGCCGTTCTGGGAGGAAACATGGCCGCGAGCGACGATATCGAGGCGATCAAGCGCCAGGAGGCGGCGCTCGTCTTCGAAAGGTTCGACGAGGCCGTTGCCTTCGAAATCGGCAGCGCGATCCGGACACGGGCTCTCCGGGAGAACCTGCCGATCATCGTTGATATCCGCACATTCGACCGGCCGCTGTTCTATGCCGCGATGCCAGGCTCCAATGCCTCCAATCCGGATTGGGCGCGGCGCAAGATCAATGTGGTGAAACGCTATCTGCGCAGCACCTATCGTCTGGTGCTGGAACAGCAGCGCCCGGATCGCACCTTCAAGGTGGGCGAGGGACTGGACATTGCTGAATACGTGCTGGCCGGCGGTGGCTTCCCCGTGACGGTGAAGGGCGCTGGTGTTATCGGTGTCATCGCCGTATCCGGCCTGCCGGAGCGCGAGGACCACAACGTCGTCGTCGACGCGCTCTGCGATCATCTCCGCGCCGATCGCGCCAGCCTTACCCTTCCCGCCGCCGAAGCATGATCCTTCGGCCGCATTGACGTGACAGCCGCACAAGGCCCGCAGATGACCCTCGACCCGAAGACCTTCCTCACCTCGATCTTCGATGCTGCGGTGGCCGCGGCTGACCCCGAATTGACCATTCGCCAGCATTTGCCGGCGAAGCCGAAGGGCCGCACCGTCGTGATCGGCGCCGGCAAGGGCTCGGCACAGATGGCGGCGGCCTTCGAAAAGGTGTGGGATGGGCCGGTCGAAGGGCTGATCGTCACGCGCTACGGTTATGGCGCGCCGACGAAACATCTCGAGGTGGTGGAGGCCGCGCATCCGGTTCCCGACGCCGCCGGCCTCGCCGCCGCCAAGCGGCTGCAACAGGCCGTTTCCGGCCTCTCCGAGGATGATCTCGTAATCGCGCTGATCTGCGGCGGCGGTTCCGCGCTGCTGCCCGCACCGGCGGGCGACCTCACATTGACGGACGAGATCGCCGTCAACGAGGCGCTGCTCGCCTCGGGCGCGCCGATCTCGGCCATGAACACCATTCGCAAGCATGTCTCCGCCATCAAGGGCGGGCGCCTTGCCGCCGCCGCCTGGCCGGCCAGGGTTGTGTCGCTGGTGGTGTCCGACATTCCGGGCGACAATCCGGCCCTTGTCGCCTCCGGCCCCACTGTCCCGGACACTGGCAGCCGCGCCGACGCGCTTGCCGCGATCGCTGCCTACGGCATGAAGTTGCCAGAGGCAGTCATGGCGCACATCAATTCGCCAGCCGCCGACGCACCGCATCCGGACGATCCGAAATTCGTGCGCAACGAGGTGCATGTCATCGCCTCGGCAGCCGTCTCGCTGGAAGCGGCCGCAGAAGAGGCGAAGCGCCAAGGCATTGAAGCCGTCATCCTTTCCGACGCGCTGGAAGGCGAGGCGCGGGAGGTGGGCTCCGTCCATGCCGCGATCGCGCGCGAAGTGGCGACACGCAACCGGCCGTTCAGGAAACCGGTGCTGATCCTCTCCGGTGGCGAGACCACGGTGACCTTACGCGCGAAGGGCAAGGGCGGCCGCAATTCGGAGTTCCTGCTCGCTTTCGCCATCGGTATCGACGGCGTCGCCGGCATCGATGCCATGGCCGCCGACACCGACGGCATCGACGGTTCGGAAAACAATGCCGGCGCCTTCTGCACCGGCTCGACCGTCACGCGCATGCGCGCCGCCAACGTCGACGCCAAGGCCATGCTGGCCGGCAACAATGCCTGGACGGCGTTCAACGCAGTCAACGATCTCTTCGTGCCGGGGCCGACCGGCACGAATGTCAACGACCTCAGGGCTGTTCTGGTGCGGTAGGTAGGGCTCTACAGGCGAGCCCGGCGCTGCCTCACACCTCGTGCAGATAGAGGTGGTAGTCCAACTCGCTCACCGTGCGGGCGACTCGCAGATATTCCGCCCATTTGATCTCGACGAAGGTCTTGTGTAGATCGGGGCCGAGCGCTGTCGCGAGGAAGGACGAACCGCGCGCGGCGTCGATGGCGGCGCGCCAGTCCACCGGCATCTTGCTCTTGGCTTCGCCGGCCGCCTCATAGCCGTTTCCGGTCACTTCCGCACCCGGATTGAGCTTTTCCTCCAGCCCCTTCGCAACGCCGGCCAGAATTGTCGCCGCCACCAGATAGGGATTGGCATCGACGCCGGAAGGGCGGTGCTCGATACGGCGGTTCCTGGCTTCGCCGGCCGGCACGCGCAGTGCTACCGAGCGGTTGTTGACGCCCCAGGTCGGCGCTACTGGTGCATAGGACTGCGACACGAAGCGCCGCCATGAATTGGCGTGCGGTGCAAACACCAGCATGGATTCGGCCATGGTCTCGGCCAACCCACCCAGCGCATGGAGCAGCAGTGGTGACCATGTGCCGGGCATGGTTTCGGTGAAGACGTTCTTGCCGGCGCCGTCGAGCAACGAGACATGGAAATGCATGCCGGAGCCGGCATATTTTTCGATGGGCTTGGCCATGAAGCAGGCGGTGACGCCGTGGCGGCGTGCCTGCATGCGCACCAGCCGCTTCAGCATGACGAGATCGTCAGCGGCACGCATCACGCCCTTGCGGTAATTCAGCGTCAGCTCGTACTGGCCGGGCGCATATTCCGAAATCACTGTTTCGGCCGGAATGCCTTGCGCTTTGGCTGCCGCATAGATGTCCGAGAACAGCGGTTCCATGCCGTGCAGATGATCGACCGAATAGACCTCCGTCTTTCCGCTCCTGCGTCCATCTAGCACGGCATTCGCCGGCTGCACCTTGCCGTCGGCATCGCGCTCATTGGCCAGCAGGAAGAATTCCAGCTCAAAGGCGCCGGCAGGATGCAGGCCCTTGGCCGCCAGCGCCTCGACCTGGCGGGCGAGCGCATGGCGCGGGTCCGATGTCATGGCTTGGCCGTCGAGATGATACATCGCCATCAGCACCTGGCCGCGCGGCGGGTTGGTGCCGTGCAGCGGCACCAACGTACCGGGGATCGGCCAGGCGCGCAGGTCGCCGTCGCCGGAATCCCAGATCAGGCCTGTCTCGTGCACGTCCTCGCCGGTGATGTCGAGGCCGAGGATCGAGATCGGCATGTGGCGGCCGTTCTCATACACGCCCATGAGTTCGTGTCTGCGCAGGATTTTACCGCGCCCGACGCCGTTTGCGTCGGTCAGCACGATGTCAAAGGCTTCGATTTCGGGGTGGGCTTCGAGGAAGGCAGTGGCTTCGGCGAGCGTCGAGCCGGAAGGTGAGGTCATGATGGCACTCTGAAGGGTGATTGTGTGGCTTGTCTCATGCCGCGAGCTTGGCGGCAACATCGGCGAAGGCGGCGATCAGCCGTTTCACCTGGCTTGCCGTGGTGACGGGCGAGACGAGCATCATGTTGTGGAACGGCGCGATCAGCACGCCGCGATTGACCAGCGCGACATGCACGGCCGCTTCCAGTTCCGGCACGTGCGCGCCTTCGGCCTCGGCGCCATTGCTGAGCGGGCCGGGCGCGCAGATGAACTCGACGCGGGCGCCGACGCGCATCACATGCCAGGGCAGCCGGTTGCGCTCGATTGCGGCGGCAAGCCCCTTGGCCAGTTTGTCGGCCAGCCGTTCCATATGCGCGTAGTTCTCCGCCGTCATCACCTGTTCCAGCGTTGCGCGCATGGTGGCGAATTGCAGTGGGTTGGCCGACAGTGTCGTGCCCATGCCGGAATAGCCGGGCTCCTTGGCGTGGTTGTAAGCGGCGTAGCGCGAGGCCGTTTCTTCGCTCATGCCCCAGATGCTGGCCGGCACGCCGCCCGCCACCGGCTTGCCGAGCACGAACAGGTCCGGTTCGAGACCGCGGGTTCCGGTGTAGCCGCCACGGCCGGTCGAGATCGTGTGCGTCTCGTCGATCAGCAGTAGCGTGCCGGTCTCGCGGGTCAGGCGCCGCAGCGCTTCATGGAAACCGGGTTCAGGCAACACCATGCAGGAATTGGTCAGCACCGGTTCGGTGATAACGCAGGCGACATCCTTCGCCTTCAGCGCCGCTTCCAGTGCCGGCAGGTCATTGAACTCGACGATTTTGGCACGCTGGGTGAGGTCGCGGAATTCGCCGGCCAGTCCCGGCCGGTTGATCGGCTTGCCGTCCTTGATGCGCACCATCGTCTCGTCGACCGAGCCGTGATAGCAGCCGTTGAAGACGAGGATCTTGTCGCGGCCGGTCACCGCGCGGGCCACGCGCAGCGCGAAGCGGTTGGCGTCGGTGGCCGTGGTGGCGATCTGCCAGTAGGGCAGGCCGAAAAGCTCCTGCAGCAGCGTGCCGACCGCCAGCGCGTCCTCGGACGGCAGCATGTAGGTCAGGCCGCGTCCGGCCTGCTTGCGGATGGCACGCGCGACTGGCGCCGGCGAATGGCCGAACATCGAGCCGGTATCTCCGAGGCAGAAATCGTCCAGCCGGTTGCCATCGATGTCGGTGATCGTGGCGCGTGTCGCGCTGTCGACCAGGATCGGGAAGGGCGTTGGCCAGTCGGTCATCCAGTGCATCGGCACGCCGTCGAAATAGCCGGCGATGCCGTTGCCGGTGCGGGCCTGCGATTTCGGGCGGGCTTTTCGGAAAATTTCCGCTTCGGTTGCGCGCAGTTTTGCGACACGTTGGGCATCGATGCCGCCGATGATACTGTTCGACCTGGTGCTTACGCTCATTCATTCCCCCTGTTGGCGCGGGGCACTCTAGCCAGAGGCGGCGACAAACCGCAATTGGCCGCCGCGCCAGGGAGCATTGGTTCAGGGGTAGGGGTGACGGCCCGGCATCCAGCCGTCATTCGTCGTGCATGGCGGCGATGGCCCGCCGCATCAGCGCGAGGAACTGTTCTTTCTCGTCATCGCTGAAATTCGCCAGGGCCGCCCCGTTTTGGGCGCGGGCGGCGTCGGTGGCCGGGCCTTGCAGCGCCGCTGCGATCCGCGTCAGGTGGACGGATTGTGAGCGGCCATCGTTAGGGTTGGAACGCCGCACGATCAGCCCGTCGCGCTCCATCCGGGCGAGTGTATTGGCCATGGTGGCCTGTTCGACGTCGAGCCTGCGCACCAGTTCGCTCTGACTCAGCCCGTCCTCGTCCCATAGCGCCAGCAGCGTCATGAACTGCGCCGGCGCCAGTCCAAGCGGGCGGATGCGTTGTTGCAACCCCTTGGCGAACAGGCGTGCCATCTGGTTGGCGAGGAAACCGGCGGAGCGTTCTTTCTGAAAGGGCATGGTGTAGAGATAGCTGTTGAATAGCATGCTATGCAATGATATATAGCTTGCTATTCAAATTGGTGGAGGATCGCATGAAAGCGAAGATCCACGCGGCGGCCGGTTCCGTCGCGCTGCTTGCTGTTGTCTGTTTCTGGCTGTCGACGGCGGTCGCCGAAATCTCGGGCGACGCCGATACCGTCGCGGCGGTCAAATCGGGCATTCTCGTCGGCATGGTCGTGCTGGTTCCGGCCATGGCGATTGCCGGTGCATCGGGCTTTTCGCTGGGCAAGGGCTGGAAGAGCCCGGTCGTGGCGCGCAAGAAGCGTCGTATGCGCGTCATCGCCGCGAACGGCATGCTCATCCTTTTGCCGTCGGCCTATCTGCTCGCGGGCTGGGCGGGGCAGGGCCGCTTCGATGCGGTATTCATGATGGTGCAGGCGCTGGAACTGGCGGCCGGCGCCGTCAACATCGTGCTCTTGTCGCTGAATATGCGCGACGGGTTGGCTTTGCGGCGCAGACCGTCGGCGGTGGTGCGCGCCGGCTGATGCTTAAGCAGTGATGTCGATGATCCCGCAGTCGCCGGTGGCACTGCCGAAGGCGACGCGGCGTTCCTCGCGGTCCCATGCCAGCGCCGTGATGGCGCCCTTGCCGGGGCGGCGCAACAGCACTTCCTTGGCATCGGCGAAGCGGGCGGCGATCACCATGCCGTCCTCATAACCGATCGCCACGACGTCTTCGCTCGGGTGGCATGCCACTGCGGTGACCATGGTGTTGCCGCGCGTGCCGAGTTCCAGTGGTGCCTTGCCCATCGGTCCGTCCTTGGCCTGGAACGGCCATACGATCGCCGCCGGCGCGCCGGAACTGGCCAGCCATTTGCCGCGCGCGCTCCATGACAGGCTCTTCACCTTGGCGGGGTAGCCTGACATGCGCATGTGCTTGCCGTCGGCCAGCTTCCAGCCATGCAGGGCGTTTTCCTGCATCGTGGTCACGAGGAAATTGCCGTCGGGCGAGAAGGCGACGCCGGTATGGGCGCCGGCCCATTCCAATTCCGTCGGCTTGCCTTCAGTGGCGGGGAAATGCAGCGTCGCGCCATTGTAGCGGGCAACGCCGAAGCGCATGCCCTTCGGTGCGAAAGCCAGTCCTTCAACCGTGCGCGGGTGTTGGAATTCCTTGGTCTTGCCGTCGGCGAAGCGCACGAAGGCGCTCTTGCCAACGCCATAGGCGATGGCGCCCTGGGGACCTGCGGCGACACTGGTTACCCATTTCCTGCCGGCCGTCGCGAGTTCCTCGACCACGCCATTGGCCTTGACCGAAAACACCTTGCCGTCCTCGCCGCCGGTCACCAGCCTGTCATTGGCCGTGTCGTGGAAAGCGGTCAGCAGCCCGTCATTGGCTTGAACGGTCTTGTGACCGTGGTCCAGCCTGTGCACGGCGCCGTCGGCGAAGGCGAAATGCGGCACGTCGTCAAGGAAGACGGCGGTGATGCAATGGCCATCGATATCAAGCGGGGCGACTGTCGGCATCAGGCAGAATTCCGTGCAAATATTCGAATGGCGGCGCCGAAAAATTCAGCCCCTCACCGGCTTTCGTAGCCGGTGAGGGGCTTACTCGACCTTTCCGCTCCAGGCAAGGAAGCGCGCCGCGACACTCAGGCCGCCTGGCAGGCCTCGAAGCTCGACTTCAGCCGTTCGGCGTCCAGCTTGCGGCCGATGAATACCAGCCGGCTTTCATGCTTCTCGCCGTCTTTCCAGGCGCGCTGATGGTCGCCTTCGATGATCATGTGCACGCCCTGCAGCACATAGCGGTCCGGATCGTCCTTGAGCGCGATGATGCCCTTCAGGCGCAGGATGTTCGGCCCTTCCATCTGGGTGATCTTCTCGATCCAGGGGAAGAACTTCTTCGGGTCCATCTCGCCGCCGCGCAATGACACTGACTGCACCGTCACATCGTGGATAGGCGAAGCGTGGTGATGATGGTCATGATCGTGGTGGTGGTGATTATGATCATGATGATGGTGGTGATGGTCGTGGTCGCAGTCCGGGCCGCATTCATGATCGTGGTCGTGATCATGCGCGTCGAGGAAATGCGGGTCGTTGTCCAGCGCGCGCTTCAGGTCGAAGGCGCCACGGTCGAGCACTTCCGACAGCGCAACGCCGGAACGTTGGGTGCGGTGGATGCGGGCCGAAGGGTTGATGGCGCGGATCGTCGCCTCGACGCTGGCGAGTTCTTCAGGCGTCACCAGGTCGGTCTTGTTCAGCACGACCACGTCGGCGAAGGCGATCTGGTCCTCGGCCTCCTTGGAATCCTTCAGGCGCAGCGGCAGGTGCTTGGCGTCGACCAGTGCGACGACCGCGTCGAGCTTGGTCTTGGAACGCACGTCGTCGTCCATGAAGAAGGTCTGGGCCACCGGTGCCGGGTCGGCAAGACCGGTGGTCTCGACCAGGATCGCGTCGAAGCGGCCGGGCCGACGCATCAGGCCTTCGACGGTGCGGATCAGGTCGCCGCGCACCGTACAGCACACGCAACCGTTGTTCATCTCGTAGATTTCCTCGTCGGATTCCACAATCAGGTCATTGTCGATGCCGATCTCGCCGAATTCGTTGACGATCACGGCATAACGCTTGCCATGGTTTTCAGAGAGAATGCGGTTGAGCAGCGTCGTCTTGCCGGCGCCGAGATAGCCGGTCAGCACGGTTACGGGGATCTGCGTCTGTGTCTCGCTCATATCGGGGCCTCGAGAGGGAATTTGCCTCCATATAGGACGCCGCTGGCGCTTTTGCACCTGCCAAACCGCTGATCCAGGATGGTTTGCCGCCTCGATCGCACTGCCTTTTCGCAGCGCGATAATCCTTTGTCATCTAACTGAAATAATGATCTGTCATTAGCCACGGCGACTGTTGCGTGGCTTGCCGGCAAAGCGCTTCGTTTGGCCGGCCTCTTTGAACAATGATTGCCAATCCGAGCGCCACGGCTATTGTTGCCCGGTCCGGCGCGGTCGAGGAGACTGACCATGGCCAAGGCTGATAAAAGTGCGACGATGAGCCGGCTGCATTCCGCAGCCCGGCTGGCGCGAACCGCGCTCGCTGCCAGATTGCTGGCGCACGGGTTTTATGCCGGGCAGGACCAGATCATGCTGGCGCTGAGCCGCGAGGACGGCCAGACCCCCGGCACTCTGGCCGACCGGCTGGGCGTACGTCCGCCCACCATCACCAAGACCATCAACCGGTTGCAGGCGCAGGGCTTCCTCGACAAGCGCGCTTCCAATGCCGATGCCCGCCAGGCGCATATCTTCCTCACCGATTCGGGCCGCGAGACCATCCACGCCATCGAGAAGTCGGTGAAGAAGACCGAGAAACAGGCGCTGCGCGGCCTCGACAAGAAAGACCAGAAGACCCTGTTCAAGCTGCTCGCCCGCATCGAGGCGAACCTGTCGGACGAAGAGATCGTGCTCGCCGACGAGGAAGAGGAAGAACAGGACGCCTGACGCCCGGCTTCGGCTTACGCCGCTTGGGCCTGGCCCGGCGCTTTGCGACGGATCAATGACGACCAGCGCCCCGGTGTCAGGCCAAAGGCCTTCTTGAACTGCCGGTTGAAATGGCTCTGGTCGCTGAAGCCGGCCGCCGCCGCGATTTCCGCCAGCGGCATGTCTGCCCTCATCATCCGTTTTGCCTGTTCCAACCGCCGCATCAGAAGGAAGCGATGTGGGCTGGTGGAGAAGGCGGCGCGGAAATGGCGTGACAGCGCATAGCGGTCGAGGCCGGTGACCGCTTCCAGCGCGTCGGACCGCACCAGTTCCAGTGCATTTTCCCTGAGATAGTCGCGCGCACGATTGGCCGCGCTCCAAGCCGTTTTACCCAACACCTTGTCCGGGCGGTTAGCGTGCCGCAGCAGGAAGCCGGCAAGCTCGGCCACGAAATCGTCGACAAACAGCGGGTCCAGCCCACGGTCGAGTTCGTCGAACGCACCGGCGAGCGTTGTACGGAACGCCGCGTCGTCGACGACTGCCTCGGGCACGAAGGGCAGCGGCGCGCCACCCATGGCGTCGGCCAGCAGCGACGGTTCCAGATAGAGCATGTGATAGCGCAGTTCCGTGTCGGTGCCGGCGCCGCCATCATGCACCTCGTCCGGGTGTAGCACCATCAGCTGGCCGGGCAGGCTGTGGCGTTCCGCGCCCCGGTAGTGAAAGCTCTGCACGCCCGACAATGTCACGCCGATCGCATAGGTGTCGTGTCGATGCGGGTCGAAGACGGGGCCATGAAACCAGGCTTCCATGCGCTCTATGCCGTTCAGATCAGGCGCCTGCACGATGCGGTCGCCGCCGTCATGCGCGCACAAACGTCCAAGACCCTGGAAGGCCTCATTGGATAAATCGGTCGGCATCATCTCGGTCATCGGAACTGATATAGGAAGCTGCCATGTTCGACACCAAGTTTACAATCGTGCTGAGGGAAGATCTGGCCGTCTGGCAGAAACTCAACGTCGCCGCCTTCCTCAGCACCGGTGTCGCCGCCCAGTTTCCGCAGATGATCGGCGAGCCCTATCGCGACCGTGCCGGCAACATCTACAACGCCTTGTCGATCCAGCCGGTTATTGTTTTGTCGGCCGACCAGACCACCTTGTCCACCATCCACCGCCGTTCGCTGGAACGGGGTGTGACGATCTCGCTTTATGTCGAAGAGATGTTCTCGACCGGCTTCGATTCGCTGAACCGCGAGACCTTTGCCAAATTCGCCCCGGACGACGCGAAAGTGGTCGGCATTGCCATGCGCGCCGACAAGAAGATCGTCGACAAGATCACCAAGGGCGCGCGTATGCAGGCCTGAGTGCCGAGCTGCTGCCTCGGCACCGTGGAATCCCGCGCCAGCGGCATCTTTTATATTGCCGCCGGCCGCCGTTTCCCGCACAAGCTGGTCACGATCGAACTTCGTGACGCCTTGCAGCCGTGAACCAGCCCAACAGACAGGAAGAAAGTGCGACGCCACCGGCGGCGATCGCCTACATGCTGTCTGTCTACGTCTCGTTCTCCTTTCTCGACACCTCTTCCAAATATCTGGTGCTGGCAGGCATCGCCCCGCTCTTCATCGCCTGGATGCGCTTCACCGTGCATGTCGTGCTGGTCATGGGTCTGTTCCGCTCCTGGCAGGGGCTGGCGCGCTTTCGGGCTGCGAACCTGCCGGCGCATATCCTGCGCGGCGTGCTGCTGCTTGGCTCCACCTTGTTCAACATCCTGGCGCTGCGCACGCTGCAGCTTGCCGAAACCACGTCGATCTATTTCTTCGGGCCGATGGTCATCACCGCACTGGCCGGCCCGTTGCTCGGCGAATGGGCCGGCTGGCGGCGCTGGTTGGCGATCCTTGCCGGCTTTGTCGGCGTGCTGGTCATCACGCGGCCGGGCGTCGGCGTCTTCGGTGTCGGCCATCTCCTGGCGCTCGGCTCGATGCTGTCCAATTCCTTCTACGTCATCATGACGCGGCGCATGGCCGCCAAGGAGACGCCTGAGAGCCTGATCCTCTATTCGGCGCTTGTGCCATCCTTGCTGCTCCTGCCGACCTTGCCCTTCTCGGCGACGCTGCCGCCGGATGGCTGGCACTGGCTCATCCTGCTTCTGCTTGGCGTTTTCGGAGGTCTTGGCCACTGGCTGCTGATCCGAGCCTACAAGCTGGCCACCGCCACCGCGCTGGCGCCTTATCCTTATTCGCAGATGATCTGGATGATCGGCTTCGGTTATTTCATCTTCGGCCAGTTCCCGGACGGATGGACGCTCGGCGGTGCCGCCATCATCGTCGCCAGCGGCCTCTACATCCTGCACCGTGAGCACAGGCTGAGGGTTCGCAACCGCGCCGCGCTCGACGCCGAAACCGGAGAGCTGGCAAAAAAGCTTTGATTTGCCGTCGTTCGATGGCATAAGCCGCTTTTAAACAGTTTAAATTGAGCGGGAGCCAAGGGCGCTGGCACAGAAGATCAAGCTTTCGACCATTGCCGACGCACTCGGCGTTTCAACCGCCACAGTTTCGCTGGCGCTGCGCGACAGCCCGCTGGTGGCTGGCGCGACCCGCGAGAAGATCAAGGAACACGCCCGCGAGATCGGTTACATCTACAACCGCCGCGCCGCTTCGCTGCGCACATCGCGCTCCGGCATCGTCGGCGTCGTCGTGCACGACATCATGAACCCGTTCTATGCCGAGATCCTGCGCTCCATCGAGCACGAGCTCGACCGCAGCCGGCAGACCTTCCTGCTCTCAAACCACTACGACCAGCTCGACAAGCAGCGCACCTTCATCGACACGCTGCTGCAGCTTGGCGCCGATGGCGTCATCATGTCGCCGGCCATCGATACGCCGGCCTCCGACATCATCATGGCGGAGGAAAATGGCCTCCCCGCCGTGCTGATCGCGCGCGATGTCGAAGACGCGCATGTGCCCGTTTTTCGCGGCGACGACGCCTATGGAACGGCGCTCGCCACCAACCATCTGATCTCGCTTGGCCACAAGCGCATCGCCATGGTCGGCGGCACCGACCAGACCTCGACCGGGCGCGACCGCTATCAGGGCTATGTCAACGCCATGGAGGCGGCAGGGCTTGAGATCATGCCGTCCTGGCGCATTCCCGGACCCCGCACCAAGCAGGGCGGGTTCGAAGCCGCCGCGCAGTTCCTGGCGTTGAAGGACAAGCCGACCGCAGCCTGCTGCTGGAACGATCTCGTCGCCATCGGCCTGATGAACGGCATCGCCCGCGCCGGCCTGATGCCGGGCGTCGACATCTCGGTGACCGGTTATGACGATCTCGAGGAAGCGCAGATCGCGACGCCGGCGCTGACCACTGTGTGGAACGGCCAGCGCGAAGTCGGCCGCCGCGCCGCCAGCGCGCTGCTCGACAAGCTGAACGGCCAGACGGTGCGCCCTTCGCAGGAGCTCATCAAGCCGGAACTCCACGTGCGCCAGTCGACCGGCCGCCCGGTCGAACGGCACTAGCCGCCCTTCACGTCAGCCAGTTCTCCCGCTCACACGTGTTTGCGGCCGCCGGCGGCGCGGAACCATTCGTCCGGATAGGGATACCACCAGTCCTGGATGGTCGGCTTGTGGTCGATGATCACCATCTTCGAGCGGCGAAAGGCATCCAGCCCTTGCCGGCCGAGTTCGCGGCCGAGCCCCGAGGCCTTCCAGCCGCCGAAGGGCAATGCGTCATTGTCGATCAGCGGGTTGTTCACCCACACCATGCCGGCTTCCAGTTGTTCGGCCGCTTCATGCGCTTCGGCGAGATCGCTGGTGAAGATCGAGGCACCCAGCCCGAATGGGCTGTCATTGGCCAGCCGGATCGCCTCGTCGAAATCCTTCACCCGGCAGATCGCCGCCACCGGTCCGAAACACTCCTCGCGGCAGATCGCCATATCGGGCGTCACCCCGGTCAGGATGGTCGGCTCGTAGAACCAGCCGGTCGTCTGCGCCGGCGGAATGCGTCCGCCCGTCACCGCGGTCGCACCGTTGCGCACGGCGTCATCCACCAGACGCATCACCTTGGCGCGGGCGGCTTCGCTGACCAGCGGGCCGATCTCGCTCTTGTCGAGCCCGTTGCCGATCCTGAGTGCCCGCGTCCGCTCGGCGAACAGTTCGACGAAACGGTCATGCACGCTGTCGACCACATAGAAGCGCTCGGCCGAGGTGCAGACCTGTCCGGTCAGATGGAATGCGGCGGTCACCGCGCCGGCGGCGGCGACGTCCAGCGGCGCATGCGCCGACACGATCATCGGATCGCTGCCGCCCGCCTCGATGACGCAGGGTTTCATGCGTTCCGCGCAGGCCACCGCCACCGCGCGGCCGGCCGCAACGGACCCGGTAAAGGCGACCGCATGCGTGCGTTCCGAGGCAATCAAAGCCTTGCCCGTCTCGGCTCCGCCCGGCAGGCAGGAGACCAGCCCTTCCGGCAGCGTGGCGAACACGCGCATGAATTCGAGCGTCGACAGCGTCGTCGCCTCGGCCGGCTTGATCACGCAGCCGTTGCCGGCGGCCAGCGAGGCGGCCACCGTCCAGCACATCAAAAGGATCGGGAAGTTGTAGGGCATGATGTGCACCGAGACCCCGTAGGGTTCGTAGCGTGCATATTGGAACGAGCCGGCCTGGGTGGTCCCGGCCACCTTGCCGGCGTCGTCGCGCGCCATTTCGGCATAGTAGCGGAAGATCGGCGCGCAATTGGCGATCTCGCCGATCGCTTCCGGATAGGGTTTGCCCATCTCGCGCACCATCAGCTCGGCGCAATGCGTGAAATCGGCCGCCTCGATGGCGTTGGCCACCGCGTGCAGCTGCTTGGCGCGGCTCTTGGCATCGAGCCTCTTCCAGCCGAACTGGGCTTTGGTCGCCGCCGCAAGCACCGCGTCGATCTCCGCATCGGTCGCCGCCGCGATGGCTCCCACCGTCTCCAGCGTGGCGGGGTCGATCACCGCCTTGGCCGTGCCCATCATCGGCCGATAGCCGGGATTGACGAACAGGGCCGGTTGATGGGCCGAGAAATCCATATGCACCTCCCGATCCGCTCAGCGGATCATGTAGACCTTCTTGATCGTCTCGTGGACCGTGCAGACGCCCTTCCAGTCCTGCGGGAAGAACGCCGCCGTGTCGGGCTCGATCTCGATGACCTCGCCGGATTCGTGCACATAGGTGCAGCGGCCTTCCAGGAAGTGGCAGAACTCGTCGCGGGTGACGTGGCATTCCCATTTGCCGGGCGTGCAGATCCACAGGCCGCATTCGGAACGGCCCTCCGGGCCCTTGTGCAGGACCTTGCCCGAGGTGTGCGACTGGCCCTCGATCATGGTGGGGATGACGCCCCAGTCGACCAGGTCGGCCATGGCAAGCGGCGATTTCCAGACAGGTGTCGGCATGTTTGTTCCTTGGTTGGGCCGGTTTCAGGCCAGCATGTAGATGTTGCGGATGGTCTCATGGACCGTGCATTCGCCGGTCCAGCCGGCGGGGAACATCGCGGCGGTGTTCGGTGTGACCTCGACGACTTCGCCGTCGTCGCTGCGATAGGTCGCGCGACCGGCGACGAAATGGCAGAACTCGTCGCGGGGAATGGCAAGCCGCCAGCGGCCAGGCGTACACACCCAGATGCCGGACTCCGGCTGGGTGTTCGGCCCCTTGTGCACCAGCCGCCCGGTGGAGTGGGAAGCGCCCTCGATCGCGTTGGGCTGCACGCCCCAGTCGACAAGGTCGGTGCGGGTCGAGGCTTGGGTCAGATGCGGGGCCGAGCTCATGCCGCGGCCTCCGCCAGCAGGCCTTCCAGCAGGCGCGCCGCCTTGGCCGGGCCGTCCTGCGCCTGCATATGTGCCGAGGTGGCGGTGAGGCGGGCCTTGAGGCGTGGATTGGTCAGGCAGTCCTCCAGTCTGGCGACGAGCTCGGCCTCGGTCCAGTCATAGCGCGGCATCTTGAAGCCGTGGCCGGTTTCCTGCACGCGCGTCGCATTGTCATGGCCGTCCCACACATAGGGCATGATGATGGCCGGCTTGCCGAAGAACAGGCTTTCGGTGAAGGAGTTGTTGCCGCCGTGGTGGATGACGGCGTCGACCTGCGGGATCACCGAGGGCTGCGGGAACCAGCCGTCGATGATGACATTGGCAGGCACGTCCCCGTATTGCTCCTTGTAGCCGCCGACATTGACGAGCGCGCGGTAGCGGGTTTTGCCGATCGCGGCGATGATGCGCTTGAGCAGCTCCGTGTCGCCGGCCCCAAGACTGCCGAAGGAGACGTAGATCAGCGGCCCGTCCTTGTTGGCGGCGAAGGCCGGCACCTCATATGGCACCTCCTTGCGCACGCAGCCTTCGAGGTACTGAAACCGCCCGGGGTCGAGCGGATGACGACGTTTGAACTTCGCCGCCTCCGGATAGAGCAGGAGGTTGAGATAGGGCGACGCCTCGAAGAACTGGCCGAGCGGATAAGGCGCTTCGCCGGAACCGGCGAGGAAGGCGTTGAAGTCATCATGGATCGGCCTGATCACCTGGTTGAAGTGGTCGCGATAGGCGGCATGCCCGGCATGATCGTTTTCGCCGCAACCGGAGAGATGCGGCGGGATATCCTCGTCCTCGATCTCATTTTCGGAGCACGAGATGATGCGCACCCACGGCTTGCCATACTGCTTGATGGCCGGAAACAGAACGACATTGTCGACGCAGATCACGTCAGGCCGGATTTTGGCGAGAATGCCTGGCAGATCCTTCTGCGCCCATTTGGCGCTGTCGACGATCGCCGTCCAGCAATCCTTCACATAGTTGTCGACCTGGTCGTAGGGCGATTTGCGGAAATTGGGGATGTGGCCGTTGATGAAGTCTTCCCAGAATTTCGCCATCTGCTCGGCCGGCATCGGCTCGGACAGGTTCACCGGATGGGCCTCGAAACCGTAACCTTTGTAGACGTCGACAAAGCCGGGGTCGGAGAGGAAGACCGCCCTGTGCCCGCGCGCCTCCAGCGCCTGGGCGATGCCGACCGAATTCAGCGCCGGGCCGAACGCCGCTTCCGGAAAAAACGCCACCGTCTTTTGCATCATGTCCTCCTCCTCAAATCACTCGGGAAAAATGCGCGTGTCGGCCGCGCTCCAGCCGGCTTCGACGCTCTCGCCAACGCGCGGCGGGCGCCGGTCGGCGGCATCGGCGGTAAGGCGGATCGTGAATGGCGCCGGGCAGGCGTCGGTGCGGATGTGCACCTGCAGGTCCAGCCCGTGATAGGCGAGCGCCTCCACCGTCCCGCGCACGCGGTTCTCGGTCGGCTCTGTCGGAAACAGCGCGATGCGCTCCGGCCGCACCGCCGCCACCGCGGCCGCACCCGCTGCGAGATTGGCCGGTACGGCGCCTGAAACCTTGGCGCCGCTCGCCAGATCGAGCCCGTCGCCATTGGCGCGGCCGGGCAGGAAATTCATGACGCCGATGAAATCCGCGACGAACCGGTCGGCCGGCCGCTCGTAAATGGCGTGCGGCGTGTCGCATTGCAGCAGCCGGCCGTTGCGCAGCACCGCCACGCGGTCGGCCATCACCAGCGCTTCTTCCTGGTCGTGAGTGACGACCACGAAGGTGATGCCAACCTCATGCTGCAGGCGCTTCAGTTCCAGCTGCATGGCGCCGCGCAGCTTCTTGTCCAGCGCGCCGAGCGGCTCGTCGAGCAGGAGCAGGCGCGGCCGCTTCACCAGCGCGCGCGCTAGCGCCACACGCTGCTTCTGGCCGCCCGACAATTGGTCCGGCTTGCGGTCGGCTAGCCCTGCGAGCTGCGTCGTCTCCAGCATCGCGTCGACCCGCGAGCGGATTTCGGCCGCAGGCAGCCTTTCCATCTCCAGACCATAGGAGATGTTGGCGCGCACGGTCATGTGCGGAAACAGCGCGTAGGACTGGAACATCAGGTTGACCGGGCGCCGGTTAGGCGGCACCCGCGCGATATCGTTGCCATCCAGCAGGATGCGCCCTTCGCTTGGCATTTCGAAACCGGCGAGGATGCGCAACAAGGTGGTCTTGCCGCAGCCTGACGGACCGAGCAGGGCGAAGAACTCGTTCTCGCGGATGTCGATCGACACGGCGTCGAGCGCGGTCACCGCGCCGAACCGCTTGTTCACCTGGTCGATGCCGAGCAGTGTCGCCTTTGCGCTCATGATGCGATGACCCCGCGGTTGAGGCGTTGCGACAAAGCGAGCGCCGTCACGCTTACCGCCATGACGATGCTGGCCAACGCGTTGATCTCCGGCGTGATGCCGAAACGGATCATCGAATAGATCTGCATCGGCAGCGTTGTGGACGAGCGCCCGGCGCCGGCCGTGAAGAAGGCGATGATGAATTCGTCGACCGAAAGCGTGAAGGCGAGCAGCGCGCCGGCAATGACGGCCGGCAGAATGACCGGCAGCGTCACGCGGCGAAACGTCGTCACGCCCGATGCGCCAAGATCGGCCGACGCCTCGATGATCGACCAGTCGAAGCTTTTTAGCCGCGCCCGCACGACGGAGCAGACGAAGGCGAGATTGAACACCACATGCGCCATGATGATGGTGTGCAGGCCCATCGGCATGTCGAGCATTGAAAAGAAGGAGAGCAGCGCGATCGCCAGCACGATGTCGGGAATGATCATCGGCGCGAACACCAGCGCTTCCAGCATGCGGCCGCGCCTGCGGCGAACCTCCATGCCAAGCGCCAGCAACGTGCCGAGCAGTGTGGCGACGGTGGTCGATATGAGCGCTACGATCAGCGTGTTGAATGCCGCCGACAGTATGGCGCGGTTACCCGCCAGCGCCGCATACCATTTCAGCGAGAAGCCGGACCAGGCCGTCGGCAGTCCACCCTCGTTGAAGGACAGCGCCACGAGCACGGCGATGGGGATATAGAGGAATATGAAGACGGCGATCAGAACGAGCTTCAGCCCGTGCGGCATGGAAGCACTATTCATCGGCGCCCGCCTTGGCCCTGCCGATGCCTGAGGCGCGTTCGGCCACCATTGCCTGGATCGTCAGCAGGAGCATCATGATGGCGATCAGCGTCATCGACAGCGCCGCGCCGAACGGCCAGTCATTGGCTGTCAAAAACTGGTCGTAGACGAGGTTGCCGATCATCTGGAAGCGGCCGCCGCCGAGCAGAGCCGGCGTCACGAAATTGCCGATCGACAACACGAACACGAACACCGCGCCGGCGGCGATGCCGTGGAAGGTCAGCGGTAGCGTCACGCGCCGGAAGGTGGTGGCGGCCGAGGCGCCGAGATCGCGCGAGGCCTCGCGCAGTTCCTGGTTGAGCCGCGACAGCGGCGCATAGCAGGCTAGAATCACGAAGGGCAGGTAGTTATAGACAAGCCCGGCGATGACCGCGCCTTCGGTGTAGAGCAGGGAAGGCGGCTCGCCCTGATAGCCGAACCAGCGCAGCAATTGCGTCACCAGGCCTTCGCGGTTGAGCAGCACGATCCAGGCGTAGGTGCGGATCAGGTAGTTCGACCAGAACGGCAGCACCGCGAGGAAGAGCAGCACCGGTTGCCGCCGTCGCGGAGCCGAGGCAATCGCATAGGCCGCCGCATAACCGACGACCGCTGCGATGACGGTGGCGAGCCCGGCGATCCGCGCCGAATTGAGGAAGATGCCGGTATAGAGCGGGTCCAGCACTCGGCCGAAATTTTCGAGCGTGAAAGTGTATTCGATGCCGCCATAGATGCCGCGTCGAAAGAAGGCGAGCGCCAGCACCAGCGCGCAGGGCAGCACCATGAGCGCGGTGAGCCAGGCGAGCGCCGGCGCCATCAACACAGTCGAACGGGTTTGCACTTGCGACACGGGTTGCACTTGATCCGGTATTGGGAGGGCTTCTGACCCCGGCGGCGGGTCTTCGCCGCCGGGGGATGGCGGTTTATTGCGCCGCCTTGATCTCGCTGACCGTCTTGGAATAGTCGCGCTGCGCATTGCCGACGTCGCGCAACTGCTCGAATTTGACGAGTTCCACGACTGGAATGGTCAGGTTGGGGAACTTGGTGAGGAACTCGGCCGGAAGGCTTTCCATCGCCGGCTTGTTCGGCACCTTGTAGTCGATGTTCAGCGCCGCCCAGGCATGCGTCTTGGCATCGAGGATGTAGTTGATGAACTTGAAGGCCTCGTCCTTGTGTTCGGACGCCTTCATCACCACCATCGTGTCCAGCCAGAGGTCGGAGCCTTCTTTCGGGATCACATATTTGATGGCCGGGTTCTTATCGATGCCGTAGTTGCACCAGCCGTCCCAGGCCTGCACCATCAGCGCCTCGCCGGACACCAGCTTGGAATAGAAGGTGGTGTCGTCATAGGCGAGCAGCGTTTTCTTGGCCGCGATCAGCGTGTCCTTCACTTCGGCCAGCTTGGTCGCATCGGTCTCGTTCACCGAATAGCCCTTGGCCAGGAAGCCGGCGGCAAGCAGCCAGCGGTCGGTCGCCAGCATCGTCGTCTTGCCCTTCAGGTCGGCGGAAGGCGCCAGAAGATCGTTCCATGACGACGGAGCCGCCTTGACCAGATCCGAACGATAGCAGAGGCCGGTCGTGCCCCAGGTGTAGGGCACCGAGAAGGTGTTGCCCGGGTCGTAGGGCAGCTTGGTGGCTTCCGGGTACAGATTGGCGAGATTGGGCACCTTGGCGTGGTCGATCGGTTCGACCAGGCCGAGCTTGTTCAGCACCTCGGCGAAAGGCGATGATACGAACACCACGTCGTAGCCCTTGCCGCCCGAGGCGACGAGCTTGCCCATGATCTCCTCGTTGGTGGCATGCACCACCACCTCGGCGCCGATGCCGCTGGTGGCCTTGAAGGCGTCGACCGTGTCGGGCGCCATGTAGCCGTCCCAGTTGGAAATCACCAGGTCGGCCGACGCCGCCGGCGAAGCCAGCGCGAGCGCAAAGACAAGCATCGCCGAACCGGCTCCGCGCCGGCGGCATGGCAGGACAGTCATGTCGAAACCTCCAATTGTTCGAGCGTCAGCGTTATGGCTGGTCGAAGGCGGCTATGATCCGCTTCTCCGAAGTGTTCCCAGTTTCTTGTCGTTTTGAGAGACAGTACTATTGTGAGAAAAAAAACGTCAATCGATATTTTTTCGCCTACTTCATCGAAGCCACTTGTCCTTTTTGAGACAATCGGCCAAGTCTGAGGGCGACGGCACCAAGCCCAGAGTTGTCATGCAAGCAGCAGACCGCCGACCTCGCGCCAACCATCTGGATCTCGCGCAGCGTATTCTCGACGTTGTGCGGCAGCGGGGTTTCGGTATTGGGGCACGGCTGCCGGAACAGCAGATCGCGCAGCTCTGCAATGTCTCGCGCACCCCGGTGCGAGCGGCGCTGCGGCTGCTGACCGAGCGCGGCATGGTGGAGTGGCAGGCCGAGACCGGTTATCGGCTGGCCATCGATCCGGCCTGGCAGATGGTCGGCGCGGCCGAATTGCCCAGCGCCGAGGAAGACGACATCGCCGACGCCATCCTGCGCGACCGCTCCGCCCGCCGCATCGACGAGACGATTACCGCGAGCGGACTGATCAGGCGCTATGCGGCTGGTCGCGGCGCGGTACTAAAGGCGCTAAAGAAACTGGAAACGGAAAACCTCATCGAACGGGCGCCGGGACAATCCTGGGTGTTTCGGCCATCGCTCGACGGCAGCGAGGCCCGCGCTGAAAGCTACGAGTTCCGCCTCGTCATGGAGCCGGCCGCGATCCTGGCGTCCGGGTTCCGGCTGGACGGTGCGCGCGCCGTTACGCTGCGCCAGCGCATGGAAGCGCTGTTGGCCCTACCGGACACGGCCTTCGACATCCGCGCCTTCCAGGCGATCGACGCCGAGTTTCACGCCATGATCGCGCAGGGCGCGGCCAATCGCTTCATGGCCGAGGCGCTCGCCGGCCATCTCAAGCTCCGGCGCCTGCCGGGCGCGATGTCGGGCGTCAGCGTCTTCCGGCTGCGGCAATCCACGCACGAGCATCTCGGTATTCTCGATCACCTCGAGAGCGGCCAGTTTGAGGTCGCTGCCGACCTTCTGCGCGCGCATTTGCGTGTTTCGCGCAACCAGCGTCCGCATGCGGCCAGTCGCGGGGCGCCAGCCCTGTTCGGCGCCATCGGCAGGCCGAACTGACGTCCCATGGCAGGCGGCGCGCGTCCCACCATCGCCCTGTTTCCGGAAGCCAGTTTCGGCGCCGCGCTGAATTGCGTCGGCATCGCCCAGGCGCTGCAGGCGCGTGGCGCCCGTGCCGTCTTCATCTGTCACGCCGGGTTTTCCGGTGTCTTCGCCGACTACGGTTTCCAGGAATACCAGCTGCCCACCGACGACCGGCTGTCCGAGAGCGAGCGGCAGAACTACTGGCAGGCTTTCGTGAAACGGCATCTGCCGCATTTCCGGCTCGACCCGATCGATCAGATCGAGACCTATGTCGCGCCGACCTGGGAGGCGATCGTCGATACGGTCATCAAGGCCGAGGCGCCGCTCTGCGAGCTTTTGCCGAAGCTTCACCCGGATGCCATCGTGCTCGACAATGTCGCCATGTTCCCGGCGCTGGCCAATGCCGGCTGCCCATGGGTGCGGGTGGTGTCCTGCGCGGAAACCGAACTGCCCGATGCCGCCGTGCCGCCCTATCTCTCGGGATTTGCGGCAGAGGACTCCGACGGCCGCCATGCCTTCGAGGCCCGCTATGTCGATGCCGTCGCCCCCGCCCATGAGCGTTTCAACCGGTTCCGGGCCAGTCGCGGCCTGCCGCCCCTGCCGCCGGGTTCGTTTCTCGAGCCGTCGCCGTCGCTCAACCTTCTGCTCACGCCGGACATCGTGCGCCGGCAGCGCGCCGCGCCGCTCGATCCCGCCAGATATGTCTATCTCGAAGGCTGCGTGCGCACCGAAGGCCCCTACGAGGTGCCGGTGTTCCCGCGGGATGCCGGGCCGCTGGTCTATATGAGCTTTGGCAGCCTCGGTTCCACCGACGTCGACCTCATCGAGCGCATGCTCAAGGTGTTCGCCGCCATGCCGGCGCGCTTCCTGGTCAATGTCGGCAATCTGCGCGATGCCTATCGCGCCGTGCCCGACAATGTCCATCTCGACACCTGGTTCCCGCAGCCGTCGGTCGTCGCCATGGCCGACCTGTTCATTCATCACGGCGGCAACAACTCCTACTGCGAGGCGCTGCGCTTCGGCGTGCCGTCGCTGATCATGCCCTATTGCTGGGACGGCCACGACAATGCCCGCCGCGCCGAGGAAACCAGCACCGGCAAATGGCTGGACCGCGCCCATTGGACGCCGGACGAGCTTGCCGCCGCTGTTGGCGGTCTGCTAGGCGACGATGCCATGCGCGCGCGGTTGGCGGCCAACGCCGCGCATATGGCGGCGCGCCCCGGCGCCGAGCGCGCGGCCGAAGCCATTCTGGCGCTTCTCGACCACTGACCATCAATAACCCAGGAGGACAAAATGCAGATTGACGACCAACGCCCACGTTCCGGCCCTCTGCCCGGCAAGCCGCTCGCAACCTCGGACAAGATTACGGCATGGCGGATAGTGGTGGTGGGACATGACTGATACTGCGAAATGGCTCGAACAGCAGGCGATCTCGGAAGTCGAGTGCCTGGTTCCTGATATGAATGGTGTGCTGCGCGGCAAGATCGTACCCGCGCCGAAACTTCTGGCTCCGGCCGCCGACGCGGCGATCATGCTGCCGAACAGTGCCTTCATGGTGGCGATCACCGGCCACTACAGCGGCGCCGCCGACGACGAAAGCGCCTACCAGGATGCCGATATGCGGCTCCAGCCGGACCTCGCCAGCCTTTGCCCGGCGGCGGGAAATCGCCCCGGTCGCGCTTATGTCTTCGCCGACGCTTTCGCTCAGGACAGAACGCCCTGGCCATCCGCGCCGCGGCAAGTGCTGAAATCGGTGATCGAACTCTATGCGGCGCGCGGCTGGCGTCCGGTGATGGCGCCGGAGCTCGAATTTTATCTGACCGCGCCGAACCCCGACCCCACCGTGCCACCGGCCGCGCCGATCGGCCTTTCGGGTCGTGCCGAGACCTCGGCCAATCCCTACGGAATGGAAGCGCTCGGCGAGTTCCAGCCGGTCATCGATGAGATCTACCGCCGCGCGCAGGTGATGTCCCTGCCGCTGGACACGATGATCCACGAAACCGGCGCCGGCCAGCTTGAGATCAACTTCAAGCACGGCGATCCGCTGCAGCTCGCCGACCAGGTGCTTCTGTTCAAGCGTCTGGTGCGCGAGGCTGCGCGCGAGCACGGGCTGGCGGCCACCTTCATGGCCAAGCCGATCGCCGAGCAGGCGAGCAGCTCCATGCATCTGCACATGTCGGTGGTCGATGCGGTGAGCGGCCTCAACCTGTTCGCCGGCGAGGACGACCGCGACAGCGTGCTGTTCTCGCAGTTCGTCGGTGGGCTTCAGGCCTATGTTCCGCAGGCCATGCCGTTGTTTGCACCGAACGTGAACTCGTTTCGCCGGCTGCGTCCCTCGCTCAGCGCGCCCACCAATGTCGAATGGGCGCGCGACAACCGCACCTGCGGCCTGCGCGTGCCGGCATCGAAGCGGATCGGCCGGCGCGTCGAGAACCGGTTGCCGGGCGCCGACGCCAATCCCTATCTCGCCATGGCCGGGTCGCTGATCTGCGGCTATCTCGGCATCGAGGAGGGACTTGAGCGCAGGCCCGAGGCGCCCAGCAACGCCTACAAGGTGAAATCCACCTTGCCGCGGACGCTGGAGGACGCGCTGTCGCGCCTGGCCGAGTGCGAACCAGTGCGCCATCTGCTGGGGCAGACCTTCACCGACGCATTCCTGCGCCTGAAGCAAGTTGAGCTCGAGAACTTCCAGGGTGTCATCACCGCCTGGGAGCGCGATCATCTGTTCGCGAAGGCATGATCATGGGCTTCAATTCAGGTCTTGATATTGAACGCTCCTATTATGCGGCGACGGCCAATCCGTCGCCGCTTCATGCGCCGCTGACGGGCGAGGTGGATGCCGATCTTGTCGTGGTCGGTGGCGGCTGCACCGGCCTGTCGGCCGCGCTCCATGCCGCCGAGCGTGGGATGAAGGTGGTGCTGCTCGAAGGCGGGCGTATCGGCTGGGGCGCCTCCGGCCGCAATGGTGGCCAGATGATCGTCGGCCTGCGCAAGGGGGCGGCGGAACTGGTCAAGCTCTATGGCCGCGAACGCGCAAAGGCGTTGTTCGACCTCGCCTTCGAGGCCTGGGGGCTGGTGCTGGAGATGATCGAGCGCCATGCCATCGACTGCGACCTCAGGAAAACCGGCCATCTGGTCTGCGCGATCAGCGCTGGCGACATGGCCTGGTTCGAGCGCGAGCTCGAATGCCTGACCACCGTCATGGACTATCCGCACATGCGCATCCTGTCGGCGGCAGAATCGCGGGCGGCCGTCGATTCGCCCTATCACGGCGCTCTCTACGATGCGCTTGGCGGCCACATGCATCCGCTCAACTACACGCTTGGCCTCGCCCGCGCGGCGATAGCGGCGGGGGTGACGATCCACGAGGCGTCGCCAGCCTTGCGGGTGGACCGTCGCGGCGGCATCCGGGTCGAAACGGCGAAGGGTGCGGTACGCGCCCGCCACGTCGTTCTCGCCGGCGACGCCCTGCTGCACGGCATCGATACGAAGGTGGAAAGCCGCATCATGCCGGTGGGCAACTACATCGTCGCTACCGAACCGTTGGTTGATGCTGGCGAGGTCATCCCGAGCAATGCCGCCGTCTCGGACTCGCGTTTCGTCGTCAACTACTACAGGCTCTCAGCCGATGGGCGCCTGTTGTTCGGCGGCGGCGAGCGCTACACGCCGAGCCCGCCGGCCGACATCCAGGCCTTCGTGCGGCCGCATATGGAGCAGACCTTCCCGCAGCTCAAAGGCCGCCGCATCGACTATGCCTGGGGCGGGCTGGTGTCGGTCACCACGTCCCGCTTTCCGCATGTCGGCCGTGACGGTGAGGTCTATTTCGCACACGGCTATTCCGGCAAGGGCGTCATCTTGTCGACGCTCGCCGGCAAGCTGCTAGTCGAAGCGATCGCCGGCGAAACCGGCCGCTTCGACTTGTTCAAGGGACTGAACCCGATGCCGTTCCCTGGCGGTGCGGCCTTGCGAGGGCCGCTCTATGTGCTCGGCATGTTGTGGTACGCCATGCGCGATCGCCTGAAGCACTGACGGCCATTTCCACCGTCGCGCGCTGGCCCTGAACGGTCGGCGCGGCCCGGCGCCAAAGTGGCGCCAAGTTATTGTTTTCATATCATAATATCACGCCAGAAAACGGCGCTCCGAGATATCGTTTCCGGGGCGCCGTTCGCGTTTCGCTGCAGTGCGAAAACAAACTTGACTCATTTAGTAAAGTTATTTAGGCGCGGTTGCAAGGGCCGCGAGAGGGCGTTGCTGGCCCCTGAAAGTTCCATGGAGGGGCGTTATGCAGAAGCTTGCCATCGTGTCGTTGTTGTCTTCCTCGATCCTGGCCGGACCGGCCTTCGCGCAGGACGCGCAAAAACCGGCCCGCGGCACCACGACCACGCTGGACAAGATCATCATCACCGGGCGCGACGACCGCTCGATCTCCACGGTCGCGCAGTCGGTGCAGGTGATCGATCGGGCCGAGGTCGAAACGGCTGTCGGGCAGAACGAAAACGCCTCCGACTTGGTCGCGCGTCTGGTTCCGGGTTATGCGCCGCGAAACCAGACCATCTCCGGCGCCTCGGAAACTTTCCGTGGCCGCAGCGTGCTGATCATGGTCGACGGCGTGCCGCGCAACACGCCGCTCCGCGACGTCTCGCGTATCCTGGCCACCATCGATCTCGACACGGTCGAGCGGGTCGAAGTCATCAACGGTGCCTCCAGCCTCTACGGCGCCGGCGCCACTGGCGGCACCATCAATTTCATCACCAAGCGCGGCACCTCCGACACGCCGAAGGTCACCGTGCGTACCGGCGTCTCCGGCTTCACCGAGAATCTCGGCAAGTCGGCCGGCCCGACCGGCAATGTGCAGGTCGAGGGGCGCAGCGGCGATTTTGACTATTTCGCTTCCGCTTCGGGCAATTTCAGCCGCACCACCTATGACGGCCACGGCAAGGAGATGGCTTCCGACGCGATGCTGGGGCAGGGCGGTGGCGACCGCACTGGCTGGGGCGATCTCTCCGGCGTGCTCGGTTACGAGAACGGTTCGAAGCGTTTCGAGGTGAGCGCCGACTGGACCTATGCCCGCCAGAAGCCCGACTGGTTCACCAACTATCTGGTGAACCCGGTCGCGCCCAATTTCACCGATCCTTACACCGGTGAGCCGCTGGTCGAGGATTCGAAATATCTGACGGCCAAATACACCGACAGCGACTTCGCGCTCGGCAAGCTCGAGGTGAAGGCCTTCTACAACGACATCTTCAAGCAGTCGCCCTTCACCAAATTCTCCAGGGTGAACTCACAGGTCTATATCCCTACCAATCCGGCCCGTCCGACGCTTTTGCCGCTGAACCGGGACCCGACCGCCTCCTTCAATCAGACGGCGCTGGAGGTGCAGCGCACCGGCGTCAACCTCACCATCAACACGCCGGTCGACTTCGTCACCCAGGGCAGCAACCTCACCTGGGGCGTCGACTATACTTTCGACAACACCACCCAGTCGCTGCTCAACGGCCAGGACGCGATCGCGCCTTCGACGCAGAATTCAGTCGCCGCCTTCGCCCAGGCCGAAGTGCCGGTCACCGAGCGTTTCCGTATCCAGGGCGGCGTCCGCTTCGAGCAGTTCTATCTGGATGTCGATAACTTCAAGCGGCCGGCCGCGGCCATGCTCGTCGGCTCCAACCTGGTCGCCCTGCCGGCCATAGATGTCGTTGGCGGATCGTTCGACTACAACGCTGCCACCTTCAATGCCGGCGCCGTCTTCGACATCACTCAGGAACTGCAGGCCTTCGGCAATTTCTCGCAGGGCTACAGCCTGACCGACATTGGTGGCTTCACCCGACGCGCCGGCTTGAACA
Organism: Mesorhizobium sp. YL-MeA3-2017; assembly: GCF_030814575.1. NCBI lineage: Bacteria > Pseudomonadati > Pseudomonadota > Alphaproteobacteria > Hyphomicrobiales > Phyllobacteriaceae > Mesorhizobium > Mesorhizobium sp. YL-MeA3-2017. Next base: position 4,377,518 of record NZ_JAUSVH010000001.1, read on the forward strand.
CCAATGCCGAGACCTGCGACGCCTACGGCACCAGCATCAGGCCGCTGCTGCCTTGCACCAACGCGCCGGACTACAAGGTCAGCTACGCCGACATCGCGCCGGAGCCGCAGCTCGTCAACAACTGGGAGGCTGGTCTGCGCGGCGACTGGGGCAATGTGCGCGGTGGCGTCAGCGCCTATCTGTCGACCTCCGACAACGGTGTCAGTTACGACATCGCAGCCAACCGCGTCTCCCAGCAGAAGGAGCGCATCTGGGGCTTCGAGGCCAACGCCGAATATGACCTCACAGACATGTTCACGCTGGGTGGATCGGTCGGCTATGTCGAGGGCAAGTACGACGCCAACAAGGACGGCAAGATCGGTTCGAACGAGTATCTGCCCAACAACCGCATCCCCACCACCTACAAGGGGTTGGCCTATGTCGTCACGCATTTCGACAACAACCTGACGCTGCGTACCGAGCTGGAGATGTTCTCCGGGCGCGACCGCATTCCCACCCAGCAGCTAGACGGTGCGGTGCTGGCCAATATCGGCGTGACCAAGAAGTTCGCCGGCGGCCAGGAGCTCAATTTCGCGGTCCGCAACCTGTTCGACACCTACTACATTAACCCGACCGCCTCGGCGACACGCGGTGCCGACGTGCCCGGCCTCGGACGCACCATCGCCGCGTCCTTCAAGGTCACCTTCTGACGGCGGTGGCATGAGCGTTTCACTCACCCTCGAACGATCGGTCGCGACACTGTCCGGCTTCGCACCGGCGCGCGAGGACGACGCCGAACGCTACGTCGCCGCCTTGCATGCGGTCACTGCGCTGGAGGAGGGATTTGCCCTCCTCGTCGAGTTCGCCGTACCGATCTTGCTGTCGCCGGAGCAGAAGAAGGCGCAGAATCTCTGGTACAAATCGAGCCGGGAACGCCTGAACCGCGCTTGCGTCGCTTGCGCCATCGTACGCCCGACCGCCGATGAGGAGATGCAGCGCACCTTCCAGGGCCTGTTCGCCTTCCCGTTGTTGGCAACGCGCGACCGTGCCGAAGCGCAGGCTTTCCTGGCCCAGCATCTGGCGGGGAGGGTGCCGGCATGAGCCCGGTCGCGTCGCCCCGCATATCGCCGGCCAACTCGCGCATGCGGCTCTTCGCCGTTCTTGGCGGGCTCTATCTGGCGCAGGGCATCCCCACCTATCTGTTCGCCGCCGCGATCCCGCCGATCCTGCGCGAGCAGGGCGTTTCGCGCACCGCCATCGGCATGCTGTCGCTTTTGATGCTGCCGCTGGTGCTGAAGTTCCTGTGGGCGCCTTTGATTGACCGCTACCGTCCGTTCGCGCGGGCGCATCGCGCCAGCTGGGTCATCATTACCCAGCTTGGCATCATCGCGGCGTTGCTCGGCATGCTTGTCGTCAAACCCACCGACGTCATGGCGATCTTCTGGATCGGCTTTTTCGTCGCCATGCTTTTATCGGCACAGGATATCGCCACCGACGGTTACGCCGCCAAATATCTCGACCCGGCCGACCGGCCTGTCGGCAATGCCATCCAGGGCGGCGCCGTGGCGCTTGGCGTCGTAATTGGCGGCACGCTCGGCCTTGTCCTCTATCACCGCTTCGGCTGGGACGCCGCCATGGTCACGATCGCGGCGCTTTCGTTCATTCCGCTGGTGGCCGCGTTCGCCATGCGCGAGACCGACCCGGCCGGCACTGCGGAGGCCGCGCTCAGCAAGCCGTCGATCCGCAATTTCCTCGCCCGGCCCGAAGCGCGGCGGATCCTGTGGATCGCGCTGGTCTACCGCGCCAGCGAAGGATTGGTGAAGTCGATGGAGGGCGCCTATCTCGTCGATGCCGGCGTGCCGCTCGACTGGATCGGCTATCTCTCCGGTGGCGCCGCCGTCACCGTTGGCCTCGGCGGCTCCTTCATCGCGGCGCTGCTCCTGCACAAATACGGTTCGGCAACGGTGCTGGCGCTGCTTGGTGGGCTGCGCACCATCTGCTTCGCCATCTTCATGCTGCACGCATTCGCGTTGTTCACGGGCGCCGCGCCAATCTTCGGCGCTTCCTTCCTGCAGACGATGGTGCGTTACATGGAAATCGTCGCGCTCTACAGCCTGTTCATGTCGGTCACTTCGTCCGACCAGCCGGGCACCGATTTCACCATCCTGTCCTGCGCCCAGCTCATCGTCTATCTCGTCGGTTCGATGCTGGCCGGCCGTCTCGCAGATCTTCTGGGCTACGGCCCGCTTTTCGTGCTGGCGACTGCGATCTCAGGCCTCGCCGTGATCATGACCTATGGCATGCTGCGCAGCGCGGCGGCCGCCGAGCGTCAGGCGGAGGCCATCTCATGACCGCGCGCGGGTTGATGGTTTCAGCGGTGCGTTTCCATGCGTCCGCGCAGCGCGACGGCGATTGCCGCCGCAACGACAGCCAGGCCCGCGCAACCGACCAGCGGCAGCATCGGTGCCAGGTGAAAGGCGAAGCCGCCGACCAGGGCCCCGACCGTCTGCCCGACAATATGGGCGCTCGACAGCCAGCCGGCGGCCGCCCCCTGTTCCTGGGTGTCGACGCGTCGCGCAAGCCAGGCCGTATAGGCCGGCGTCGCCAAGGCCGTGCCGAAACCGGTCGTCACAAGCGCCGCGGCGCCAGCGCCATAACCTTGCGCCATGACGAGGCCGGCCATTCCGGCCACGATCAATCCGGTGCCGGCAAGAATGCCGCTGCGCTCGCTCCAGCGCAGTCTAGGGATGGCAAGAACCTGCACCGTGATCATGGCGACGGCGACCAGCGCCAGCGCGGCACCCGTTGCGGCGGTCGCCCCGCTGGCATTGAGGCCGAGCTTCCATTGCAGCAGCGGCCCCAGCATGATCTGCACCTGCCCGAAACCGGCGGTGAGGCTGACGCCTATCAGCAGGAAGGGCAGGATGCGGTGGTCGAGCGGCGAGAGCCTCGGCACGGCAACGGCCCCCGGTTCCAACTTGGTAGCGCCTTTGGGCGCCAGCCACAGAAGCAGCGGCGCCAGGGCGAACAAGGCCACGGTCAGTTGCGCCGTGATCGCGGCCAACGCACCCGCCAGCGAACCGGCCAGTCGGCCAAGATTGAGGCCGGCGCCGAGCAGGCCGAAGGCGGCTTGCCGACGCTCGGCTTCGATCGTGCCGGCGAGCCAAGCCTGAGCCGTCGGCATCACGCCGGCGGCCGCGAAACCGTAGATCAGCCGGGAGGCGACCAGCCCGGCCAGCACGAAAGCATAGGCGCTTTGCCCCATCAACAATTGCGCTACCAGAAGCGCCTGAGCACCCAGCATGGCAAGCCCGAGCAGGCGCATCAGGCGGCCATGGCCGATGCTGCCGCCGACGCTGCCCCACAACGGCGCGCCGACCAGGAAGGCGAGGGTGCCCGCGGCCACCGCAAGACCAAGATCGATGGTCGCCAGCCCGAGCCGCGCCATGATCAGCGGTATCAGCACGACGAAGGCCGACTGGCCGAAACCAATAGACATGACGCCGAGTGCGAGGCGTCGAACGAGTTTTGTATCAGTGGTGGAAATGGGTGGGGTCATGTTTCGTCAAGTTGCCGCGGATTATTTCGAGTAATTCCAATTCCACAGCAGTTTTATGATTACAAGTACTTTAGGCGATCGAGATGTATTTTGATATAAATCGAGAAATACAAGACATTATATTGCCGTCGGTCGACAGGTTGCTCAATTCCTTGATCCGGGAGTGGGGCGGCTGCCGCTTCGATACCGCCGCGCGTTTTGCCTCCTCTCTCGGCGCGGCCGAGGTTCTCGTCCTCGATCTGCCGGCCAGCGATGTCGTGGTGTTCGTGCCGGTGCGGCACAGGTCCAGTGTCGGCTATCACGGTTTCGCGGGGCCGCTGCGGTTGCTGTCGGGCGGCAGGACCGACCCGGTCGAAATCGGCCTTTTCGACGTGCTCGCCATGTTGCTGCGCGAGCCCGACATCTGCGAACACTCCAGCCTGGCCAGTCGGCTCAACCTGTTCCGGCGTGCGGCGGCTAGTGTCGCGGCGGTGGCAGAGGTAGCGACCGCGCGGGGCAAGGTGCGGCCTTTCGCCGACGGTATTCCCGATTTCATCGGGGCGGAAAGCGCGCTGCGCTTCGGCCACGCCGTGCACCCCACGCCGCTGAGCCGCGACGAATTCTCCAGCGAGGATTCGCGCCGCTTCGGCCATGAATATGGCGGCTCGTTCCAGTTGCGCTGGTGGGCGGTCCATCCAGATGTCTTCGTCAGCGGCTCCGTCGCGCCACACGATGTCGGGCGAATGGTGCAGGGGCTCGCCGGCGGCGATACCGGCCTGCTCGCAAAGGCCGAGTGCGCCGAAGGCATGCGGCTTTTTCCCATGCATCCCTGGCAGGCCTCGCGGCTGATGCTGATGCCGGCGGTGCAGGCATTGTTCGAGGCTGGCTTGGTGCGCGATCTCGGCCTCGGTGGCCCGCCTTGGCGCGCGACGACCTCGCTGCGCACCATTCACTGCGCCGATTGCGACTGGATGATGAAATTCTCGCTCGATCTCAAGCTCACCAATTCCCGCCGTGTTATCGAGCGCCGCGAATGCGACCGCGGCATGTCCGTGCACAGCTTGATCAAAGGCGCTCTGGGCGAGCGGTTGGCGCAAGAATGCCCGACGCTTACCGTGCTTGGCGAGCCGGCCTGGATGGCGCTGCGCGACGGCCTCGACTGCGCCGTTTTGGCTAGCACGATCGTCTCGTTTCGCGAGAATCCCTTCCGGCACGGCGATGCGCCGAAGGCGGCGGTGCTTGGCGCGCTTTGCGAGCGCCACCCCGGCCAGGCGCAAAGCCACCTGTCCGATCTCGTTCATTTTGTTGCGAAGCGGGAGGGGTTGCAGCCGCAGGCCGCCGCCGAACGCTGGTTCGAGCGTTTCCTGGACGTGGCGGTCGAACCTTTCTTCCTCGCCTTCTCTGAATTCGGACTGTTGTTCGGCGCCCATCAGCAAAATCTCGTCGTGGGCTTGGATGACGGCTGGCCGGACCGGCTCTATTTCCGCGATTGCCAGGGCACCGGCTATGTCAGCGAATTCCTACCGCTGCTGCGCAAGCACCTGCCCTCGGCCGGCGGCAAGGGCGATCACGTCTTCGACGCACCTGCCGCCGCGCAATTGCTCGGCTACTACCTGGTCATCAACGGCGTCTTTGCCGCTATCTCGGCGCTGGCCGATGCCGGGCTTTCCAGCGAGGACGACCTGCTCGCGTATTTTCGGCGGCTGCTGGAACGGCTCGCGGCGCGGCCATCCGGCAACCTGGCCTGTCTCGACTATCTGCTCCGTTCACCGACACTCGGCACCAAGGGCAATTTCCTGTTTTCGTTGAAAAACACCAACGAAAACACTGAGGTCACCGACCCGCTTGCCGGCTACGTCCAGATGCCAAACCCGCTTTTCACGAGGAAGCCTGCATGAACATCCAGCAGAGAGAAAGGCCCGGCGAAACCGCCGGCATATTGGCCACGAGCAAGCACTATCTGGGGTCGGACGACGGTGCCTTCGAAGTCCATTTCGACGGCGCTCATCTCAAGCTCGCGTCATCCGTCGGTGCCGCGATGGCACGGGCGACGCTCACCCGGCATGAGGCGGGCCTGCTTCTCGAAGACATTGCCTTCGAGCCGGGCCGGCGGGATCAGCCGCAGATGCTGGCGGCGCTGGCCGACGCTATCTTTTGTCGTTTCCACGAGGTCAGGCAGATACTGCTGCCACCGGTCGAGGAAGCCTGGCCGGTGATCGCGCTCGCCACGGCGCATACCGACGAACCCGTTGCCAGCAGACAGCGCACAATTGTCGAGAGGTCGAAGTTCAACCAATTGCCGCTTTTGTGGCGCAGGCAGGCCTCGCACCTCACCTATCCCACGCTCGAAACCGGAATCGGTCCGGCCGACCGGTTGCCGCCGCTGCGCCCGCCGCGCCCGAACGGCATGCTTTATGAACGCTGGTTGCCGGAACTTGGCCTCACCATCGCTTTCCGGCCAATTGACCGCCACCGCGATCTCGATCTCTTCCATGATTGGATGAACGATGGCCGGGTGTCCTTCTTCTGGGAACTGGCGCAGAGCCGCGAGGAGCTCAATGCCTATCTCTCCGCACAGGAACAGGACCCACACATTTTCGGCGCCATCGCCAGCCTGGACGGCGAGCCGACCGGCTATCTGGAATTCTACTGGGCCAAGGAGGATCGGCTCGGACCCTGCTACGAACCGCAGGACTACGATCGCGGCTGGCACGCGCTGATCGGCAACAAGCGCCATCTCGGCCGGCCGAAGACCTTGGCGTTGTTCCGCTCGGTCACGCACTATTTGTTCCTGGACGATCCCCGCACCCAGCGCATCGTCGGCGAACCGCGCGCGTCGAACCACAAGATGCTGAGCTATTGCGCCCACGCCGCCTACGACAAGGTCAAGGAGTTCGATTTCCCGCACAAGCGCGCCATGCTGGTGTGCTGCGAGCGCGAGCGCTTCTTCCACGAGGTGCCGCTGTGACGGCGCCCGGTATGGCGCTCGGCCCGTTGCAGAAAGGGCGGGTCGTCACCGGCGAGCTGTGGCGGCGGGCCAACCGCGCCATCCTGGCGCGTGCGATCTCCGAGCTCACCTACGAGGAGGTGTTGACCGCCCGCCCGCTCGATGCCGCCAACAGGCGTTGGGAAGTGCCGCTCGGCGAAGGGCTCGCTTACCGCTTCGGCGCGGCGCGGCGCATCTGGGGTCAATTGTCGATCGATCCCGAAACGCTTGTCCGGGCCGCGCCCGAGGAAAAGCCGGCCGACGATGCCGTCGCCTTCTTTGTCGATGCGCGGACCGTGCTCGACATCTCGGCGCCCACGCTGAGCACCTATGCCAGGGAGCTCTACAACACCCTCATGGCCGATACGCGCATTCTTGCCGAACGCCAGCCGCTGACCGCCTTCGACCTTGCCCGTCTGCCGGATCTCGATTTGCAGCGCCTGCTCGACGGCCATCCGAAGGCTCCCGCCAACAAGGGCCGCATCGGCTGGGGGCTGGAGGCATTTCAGGCCTATTCGCCGGAATTCGGATCGGAGTTCCAGCTGTTCTGGATCGCCGCGGCGCGCTCGCATCTGCGCCTGTCGCTCGATGCCGGTCTGGATGAAGCGGCACTTCTCAATGCGGCGCTCAACCGTAGCGAGCGGGCGCGCCTGGAAGCCGCGCGCGATGCGGCCGGCATCTCCGCCGACACGCATGCGCTCGTCCCGGTCCATCCCTGGCAGTGGCAGGCCATGCTCGCCGCAACCTATGCCGGGGAGATCGCCGCCGGCCGCATCGTCCCGCTCGGCCAGTTCGGCGATCGTTTCGCCGCGCAGCAGTCCTTGCGCACGCTGGCCAATGTCTCGCGGCCCGAGGCGCTGCATGTGAAGCTGCCGCTCACGGTGCTCAACACCTCGGCCTGGCGCGGCGTGCCCGGCAAATACATGGACATCGGCCCCGCACTGTCGCGCTGGCTGGCCGGGATGGCGGCAACCGATCCGGCGTTGGAACCGGTCCGGGTTCTGGGCGAGGTGGCTGGTGCCTTCTATCCGCACCCACAGTTCGAGCGCATCCCCGAAGCGCCTTACCAGCATCTCGAAATGCTGGGTGCCATCTGGCGCGAAAGCCCGTTGCAGGGGCTGCCGAAAGGGCGGCGACCGATGATGATGGGCGCGCTCCCGCAATGCGATGCGGGCGGCCGTCCCGTCATCAGCGCGCTGATCGAATTGTCCGGTCTCGGTCACGAAGCCTGGCTGGAGCGCCTGTTCTCAACCGTCTTCGTGCCGCTTTACCACTTCCTGTGCCGCTACGGCGTCGGCTTCATCGCGCATGGGCAGAACATCACGGTTATCCTCGAGGGCGATGTCCCGGTCGGCGTCGCGGTCAAGGATTTCCAGGGCGATCTCGATCTCGTCGATGTCGATTTCGTCGAACTCGCCACGCTCGATCCGGCGGTGCGCGCCACGCTGAAGAAGCGCCCGCCGGCGCATCTTTTCCAGCATCTGCAAACCGGCCACATCGCCAGCGTGCTGCGTTTCGTCTCGGCCGCGCTGGCCGATTTCGACGGGTTCGACGAGGCCGTTTTCTATCGCGTTCTGGCCGATTGCGTCGTTCGCTACCAGTCGCGACATCCGGAACTCGCCGAGCGGTTCCGCCTGTTTGACCTGCTCCAGCCAAAGATGCCGCGCATCGCCATCAACAAGGTCCGCTTCGCCATCGGTTATGGCGACGCTGGCGAACGCCCGGTCCCGGCACTCGGCACCGAACTCGACAATCCATTGTATCTCGGCCTGACGATCGGCCGGGGCAAAGCGGCCTGACCAACAACGGAGCTGTCCCATGACATCGCCAGTCCTCGACCTCGCCGGCATCGGTGTCGGCCCATTTCACTTAAGCCTCGCCGCGCATCTCGACGCCATCCCGGCCGCGAAGGCGCATTTCTTCGACGACAAGCCGGCCTTCGACTGGCATCCGGGCATGATGCTGGAGGGCGTCGAATTGCAGACCTCCTTCATGAAGGATCTGGTGACGGCGACACTGCCGACCAGCCCCTGGACCTTCGCCAGCTACCTGGTCTCGCAGAAGCGTTTCTATGAATTCCTCAACGCCGATTTCGATGCGATCCCTCGGCGCGAGTTTGCGCGCTATCTGGCTTGGGTCGCCGGTAACCTCGACAATCTGCGCTTCGGCCGCCCGGTGCGCGAGGTTCGTTTCGAGGACGGGCTGTTCCACATCCGCCTTGATGACGACGCATGCATGGCCCGCAACCTGTCGCTCGGTGTCGGCCTGAAACCGAACATCCCAGCCTGGGGGCAGGTGGCCCATGGCCAGTCCTGCTTCCATACCAGCGAAGCTGCTTACCGGCTGGAGGGTCTCAAAGGCCGACGCATCGTCGTTGTCGGCGGCGGCCAGAGCGGCGCCGAGATCATGCAGCATCTGTTGTCGCGACCCGAAGCAGCAAGCCAGTCGATTGCCTGGATCAGCCGCCGGCAGAACTTTCAGACGCTTGACGATTCCCCCTTCACCGACGAATTTTTCACGCCGCACTATGTCGAGCGTTTCCACGCGCTGCCGCATTCGCGCCGCCAGGCCACGGTGGCGCAGCAGAAACTGGCCGGCGACGGCATTTCGGCCTCGACGCTGCGCGCCATCTATCAAAAGAGCTATGCGCTGCGTCATCTGTCGGCCGACGAGCACGACCTCGCCTTCATGCCGCATCGCGAGGTTCTCGATTTGCGCTGCGAGGGCGGCGAGTTCCGGCTGGTGATGCGCAATGGTTTCGACGGCAGTGTCGAGATGGCCAGCGCCGATGCCATCGTTCTGGCCACCGGCTATGTCTTCACCGTGCCGGAGTTCCTGGCGCCGCTGGCCGATCGGCTCGATCTCGACGAGCGCGGTCTCTATCGGCTGCGCGACGATTTTTCGGTGGAATGGGATGGCCCGGCAAGCGCGCGCATCTTCGCGCTCAACGCTGGTCGCCACAGTCACGGCATCGCCGAGCCGCAGCTCAGCTTGATGGCATGGCGCAGCGCGGTCATCGTCAATGCACTGCTCGGCCGCCGGCATTTCGACCTATCGCCGCGGCCCTCGGCCATGCGCTGGACCGCCGATGCGGCGCCGGCACTGTCGCAAGCCGCGTTGCAGCAGCCTCAAGCGAGGGGGTGAGCCACCGGCGTCCAGATCACATCCTCGATCCTGTGGGCGCCGGTCGCCAGCATTGCCAGCCGGTCGAAGCCGAGCGCGATGCCGCTTGCCTCGGGCATCGTCGCCAGCGCGGCGAGGAAATCCTCGTCGATCGGATAGCGTTCGCCATAGATCTTTTCCTTGGCGTCCATGTCGGCGCCAAAGCGGATGCGTTGTTCGACCGGGTCGGTGAGTTCGCCGAAGGCGTTGGCCAGTTCCACGCCGCAGCAATAGAGCTCGAACCGCTCGGCGACGCGCGGGTCGGCTGGGCTCGGCCGGGCAAGGGCGGCTTCGGGGATGGGGTATTCGCACAGGATGGTCGCGCGGCCCATGCCGAGTTCGGGTTCCACTTTCTCGACCATCACCCGGCTGAACAGATCGGACCAGCTGTCGTCCGCCGCCGTGCGAAGGCTGGCTTGCGCAACCGCGGCATGAAGCGCGTCGCGGTCCGTGTCGCCGTTGGGCGAGACCGTGGCCAGGAGGTCGATGCCGGCATGGCGCCGAAACGCTTCGGCCACCGTCAATCGCTCGGGGGGCAGGAAAGGATCGGCCTCGCGGCCGCGATAGACAAAGCGTTTTGTGCCGGCGCATTCGGCCGCCAACGACAAAAGTTCAGCGCAATCCGCCATCAGCTGGTCGTAGGTCTCGCCGACCCGGTACCACTCGATCATGGTGAACTCGGGATGGTGCAGCGGCCCGCGCTCGCGGTTGCGGTAGACCGGGCCGAGACTGAAAATGCGCTTTTCGCCGGCGGCCAGCAGCTTCTTGCAGGCAAATTCCGGCGACGTATGCAGGTAAAGCGGCTGCCGGCCGCCATCCGGCCCGATCGCTTCCGTGGCGAAGGCGGACAGATGCGTCTCGTTGCCCGGCGATGTCTGCAGGATCGCCGTCTGCACCTCGATGAAATCGCCGCTGGTGAACCAGTTCCGGATCGCGGCGGCGATGCGGTTGCGCATCATCAACCGGGGTCGGCGGTCGGCGTGGACGTCAGGAGTCCACCAGGGCGAGGCTTCAATCATCGGTGCACTGTTTTGCTTTGAACACTGGCGGCGGTTCTTAAGATGCGCTAAGGCGCCTCACAAGGCATCGTCGAGCCGGATTTTGCCAAACAACTATGTAAGGTCGTGCCATGGTGAAGGTCATCGCCTCCTCCCTCCGCAAGGGCAACGTCGTCGATAAAGACGGCAAGCTCTATGTGATCCTGTCGGCGGAGAACATCCATCCCGGCAAGGGCACGCCTGTCACGCAGCTCGACATGCGCCGCATCTCCGACGGCGTGAAGGTGTCGGAACGCTATCGCACCACCGAGCAGGTCGAGCGCGCCTATGTCGAGGACCGCGAGCACACCTTCCTCTACCAGGACGGCGAAGGCTTCCATTTCATGAACCCGGAGACCTACGACCAGATCGCGGTCTCCGAAGACGTGGTCGGCGACGCGGCACCCTATCTGCAGGAAAACATGACGGCGACGGTGTCGGTGCACGAAGGCGTCGGCATCGCGCTTGTCCTGCCGCAGCGCGCCGTGTTCGAAGTGGTCGAGACCGAGCCGGTCACCAAGGGTCAGACGGCGTCGTCTTCCTATAAGCCTGCAATTCTCTCCAACGGCGTCAAGACCACCGTGCCGCCTCACATCGTCACCGGCACGCGGGTGGTGGTGATGACCACCGACGGCTCCTATGTCGAGCGCGCCAAGGACTGAGCGCGGCCGACACGAGCCCTACAGGCGGTGGTCTGCGCGTCGACGCAGGGCTGACGGCCAAGCGTCGTTCCTCTTTGCTGGATTTGCCCGCGTTCGCTTCAACCCCTGGTGGAAAGCGGCGCCGGGGGGCGCCGCGCAATCCTGCAGTCGCCATTTCGCTTGAGCGTTCCGGTAAGCCGACTTTTTTTGGGTGAATCCGGTTTGACTTGACCAAAGGCGTGATGCCGGCCTTAATTTAGGCTATAAGAATAAAGGGTTTGCAGGGCAGGGGCACTGCTTGGGGAGCGATTGGGGATCGGCTGGGCCGCGCATGGCGCGATCCGTGCACTGTGCTCGCATGAGGTGTGAGCGCGGCTTTGCGTGTGTCGGTTTGTGCCGGCGCCGCCGTCGGTTGCAGCCGTGCCGGTCGCATTCACAGTCCCATTTCATCTCCTCAATCACGTTAATCGACAAATCGTCAGCGCAGCCGGCATGGCAGCGCGGGCATGAGCGTGCGTTAGTAACGGGTGGGGGTACCCATGTCATATCGTCAGCCGCAAAAGGCACGTCAGGGTCGCGTGTTGCCGGCCAGGCCGAACGTAGCCAAGGCGGCGAAATCGAACCATGGGCCAGCGCTTGCGCTGAACTGGAAGCTGTTCTCCGCCATCCTGGCCTTTGGCATTGTCGCCGAGGCAGCGCCGCTTCGAGCCGCCCCCAATGACTGGCTCGGCACGTCCTCGGACTTCACCGACAATACCAATTGGAACGGCGGCACCGCGCCGGATGTGGGCTCCACGTCTATGGACGTCACGTTCGGTCCAGCGGCGGCAAACACAACGATCAATCTTGGCAATCCGGCGTCCGCTGGCAATCGCTCCGTCGGAGGTGTCACCTTCAGCGATCCCACTCGAGCCTATTCGATCGATATCTCGAACAGTTCCAATCTGGGTATCAACGGCAATGTCGTCAACGCCACCGGCCTGACGCAGACATTCACCGTCACCGGTGTGGCCTCGTCTCTCACGTTCAATGGCATCGATGCCGGGCAAAACGTTGTCTACCGGGCAGAGAGCAGCGGGAGCTTGCATCTGGATTCCACATCGGGGGCCGTCGGTGGCGCTGGCGCCAGGTTTGTCCTCGATGGTGGATCTCTGACCGTTGCCGGCTCTGGGTCGTTCTCGCTCGGATCACTTGAAGGCAGCGGCTCCGTCTCCAACACCGGTCCGTTCCCTGCCACTTTGAGCGTCGGTGCACTGGGCATCGGCTCTATTTTCGATGGACAGATCGCCAACTCTAGTGGGCTCGGTTTGGAGAAGATCGGCAGCGGAACACTGACCCTCAACAATGGCTCCAACAGCTACGCCGGCGGCACCACAATCCTTGGGGGAACGCTCAGCCTGGGAGCCACTGGTGCGTTGGGCACAAGCGCGGTAACTGCCTACAACGGCACCACCATCGATATTCAGAATAATGTCAACATCGCAAATACGCTGTTCTTCGACACGCGCATTGCGATGAATGTGTCCACCGGTACCGGAATCTACAGTGGCCGGATCGTCGATATCGGCGACGCTTCCGTGTTGGTCAAGACCGGTGCGGGAACCCTGGTCCTGGCCAATAACACCCCCGGGAGCGGTAACGTGATCTACGGTGGGCTTGAACTGCAGGCTGGTATCCTGCGATTTGACGACACGTCGGCAACCTCGACAGGCCAGGTCGTTTTCCTGGGCGGTTCCCTGCAGGCTGGCGCCAGCGGTACGCTGAACAACAACGGCTATTATTTCGGCGACAGCGGCGGCACCATCGACACCAATGGCTTCGATGTCACGCTGATCGGGTTGGTCGGGGATCAGGGCGCGAGAACAGGTCCTTTTACCAAGATCGGCGTCGGCACACTCACCTTGACCAACACGCTCAGCACCTATTCGCGGGCAACGCATCTCGTGGCCGGTACGCTCGCCGGTGGCGCAGCCAATGTCTTTGGCAACAATAGCGCCTTTACCATCGGCGCCCCGGCAATACTCGATCTTGGCGGCTACAATCAGTCCATCGGTTCCCTCTCGGGCAATGGCCTCGTCACCAACACCGGCGGCCCGGCCGCGATGCTGACGACGGGCGGCGACAACACGTCAACGACCTTCGCCGGCACCATCGAGGATGGCTCGCCGGCCGGCGTGGTCAGGCTTACCAAGACCGGCACCGGCACGCTGACGTTGACGGGTACGAATACCCATACCGGCGGCACGACGGTTGCGGATGGAGTAATCTCGGTCTCGAAAGACGCCAATCTGGGTGGTTTGGCCGGCGGTGTGACGATCACCAGCGCTTCGGCCTATGTGCCATCCACGGGGCTCGGCGCCGGATCGACACTGCAAACGACCAGCACGTTCACTAGCAATCACACGATCAACTTTGGTAACTTCGGCGGCCGCATCGATACGGCCACGGGCACGACGCTGACTTTGGCGGGCACCCTCACTGCCGGTGGCGGCGCAAATTTCGTCAAGCAGGGCGCAGGCACGCTTGTGCTGACCGGCGACAGCAGTGGCGGTTTCCTCGGCACGACGCGTGTCGACGGCGGCCTGTTGCGGATCGAGGCGGGCGGCCGGCTCGGCAGCGGTTCCGCGGCCGCCGGCTACATCTCGGATGGCGCCGCCGTGCAGGTGACGGGGCCTGGATCGAACTGGTCCACCTTTGGTCAGATCGTTGTCGGCGATCGTGGTTCAGGCACGATGTTGGTGGATTCGGGCGGCACGGTCAGCAGCGGCTTTAGCGGCATCATCGGGGCTGGCGGAGCGAGTTCCGTCACCATCACCGGCTCTGGCTCGCAGTGGGCGAGCGGCGGCACCGACTTCTTTGTCGGCCATTTCAACAGCGGCGCGCTGACCGTCGCGGACAGCGGGGCGTTGAGTGTCAGCGGCGGCACCGGCACGATCCATGCCGGCCTGTCGGCGAATGGAGCCGCAGGCACGATCAACATCGGTGCTGCGGAAGGTGCTGCCGCCCAGGCGGCCGGCCAGCTGCTTGCCGGCACCGTGGCGCTCGTCTCCAATGGCAGCAGCCTGGTCTTCAACCACACCGATCCGGCTTACACCTTCTCGCCCTCGATCACCGGCACAGGTTCGTTGCACCAGATCGCCGGCACCACCATCCTCACCGGCAACAACGACTATAGCGGCGACACCATCGTCGATGGCGGCAAGCTGGTTGCAGGAGCCGATACGGGATTTTCGGCCAATTCGGTGGCGTTCGTGAATTCCGGCGCCACGCTCAGCCTCGCCGACGGCGTCCATACCGATGTGCTGGGCCTCTTTGACGGTGCTTCCGGCGGTGGCGTGGTCAATATCGGTACCACGAATGACAATACAACGCTGTATGTTGGCGCAGCCGGCGCCGTCGACAGCGATTTCAGCGGCCAGATTACCGGTGCCGGTTCTCTGGAATTGGATCGCGGCTCACTCACGCTGAGAGGGGCGAGCAGCATCGGCGGCAACCTGCTGATCGCGCCCGACGCAACCGTGACCTTGACCGGGCCTGGCGCATCCTTCGATACCGCCGTTGGGGCGGGTCTCACCACCATGGGGGTTGCAACAGCCGGCTCGTTGAACGTGCTGGCAGGGGCGCACCTGTCGACCAGCAATCTCCTTGTTGGTGGCGCGTTTCTGGTCGACGGCATGAATACGAAAACGACTGTTTCGGGCTTCACCTTCGTCGGATTCATGGCCAATGCCGCTGCGATGACGGTCAGCGGCGGTGCGGTTGTGGATAGCCTAAGCGGGGCCCTTATCGAGAACCCGTTTGCTCCCGCGAGTGCCGTGGTTACCGGACCGGGCTCCACCTGGAATGTGTCGACCTTCCTCGGCGTCGGCCACTTGTTCGGTGGCGGCACGGGTTTGCTGACGGTTTCGGCGGGTGGCGCCGTCAATATCGCGGGCGACATGATTGTCGCCTCCGATCCCACTTCCACCGGATTGGGCCCGTCGCAGGTGGTGGTGACCGGCGCGGGATCCAGACTGACAACCAAAACGCTGATGATCGGTCTGCCGCCCTGCGGCTGCGGCGATTTCCTTCCCGGCGAGCTGATCGTGGCGGATGGAGGCTCCGTCGTCGTTACAACAGGCCCGGTCAAGATCGATCAAGGCTCGACGCTGTTCATTGGCAATGGTGGGAAATCCGGGTCGGTGATTGCGCCTTCCATCACCAATGACGGCGCCATTGTGGCTGATTTCACCGACACCGCGGTCATAGGCTTCCCGATTGAGGGGACCGGCTCGCTTGCCAAGTACAATTCCGGCACGCTGGTGCTGAATGGCGCCAACACCTATACCGGCGCCACGACGGTCCATGGCGGCAAACTGGTTGTCGGCGACGACACCCATCCCGGCGCCAGCCTGACCAGTGCGGTGACGGTGAGTGCGGGCGCATCGCTGGGCGGTATTGGAACCTTGGGTGGATTGGTAGTCGGCAGCGGTGGCACCGTCGCGCCTGGCAATTCGATCGGGACGTTGAACGTGGCGGGCAACATCGCCTTCGATCCGGGCTCGACCTACGCGGTCGAAACCAATGCGGCCGGTCAGTCCGATCGCATCGCGGTGACCGGCACGGCGACGCTTGCCGGCGGTACCGTCTCGATTTCGGGCCCGCTCCAGCTTGGCCATCGCTACACCATCCTGACCGCCGGTGGCGGCGTTGCCGGCACCTTCGCCGGCCTGTCGGCTGCTACCAGTTCTCCGTTCCTGGCACCGGCGCTGGCCTACGATCCGAATTCCGCCTATCTCGATGTCGTCCGCAGCGGGCTCGCCTTCGCCTCGGTCGGCCAGACGCCGAACCAGATCGCCACGGCTTCGGCGCTGGACGGCATGAGCCTGGACAATCCCCTGATCGGCGCCGTCGCATCGCTGTCTATCGATCAGGCTCGTTCCGCCTTCGATGGCCTGTCGGGTGAGGTGCATGCCTCGACGGTGACGGCATTGATCGAAGATAGCCGCCTGATACGCGCGGCGATGAATGACCGGCTCCGTTCTGCCTTCGAGACGGTTGGTGCCGCGCCGCTGCCTTTGATGGGTTATGACGAAGCGGCGGGCGGCAATGCCGCGCTGGAGGCGACGGCTTCGATCGCGTCGGCGAGTCCAGCGACAGCATCGGCTGCCGAACGTTACGGCGTCTGGGGTTCGGCCTTCGGTTCATGGGGCTGGACCGACAGCGATGGCAATGCGGCAAAGCTGTCGCGCTCGACCGGCGGTTTTGTCACCGGCATCGACGGCCTCGTCACCGACGACTGGCGGCTCGGTTTCCTTGCCGGCTACAGCCATTCTTCGTTCAAGGTGGATGACAGACGGTCATCTGCCTCCAGCGACAACTATCATCTCGGCGCCTATGGCGGCACGCAATGGGGTGCGCTCTCCTTGCGCTCCGGCCTTGCCTACACCTGGAGCGACATCGACAGCGGTCGATCCGTGTCTTTCCCCGGTTTCACCGACGCGCTGTCGTCCAGCTATCGTACCGGCACCACGCAGATCTTCGGCGAACTCGGTTATGGCATGAAGGCCGGCAATCTCGCCTTCGAGCCCTTCGCCAACCTGGCCTACGTCAATGTCCACACCAATGCCTTCACCGAGAAGGGCGGCGCGGCGGCGCTGACGGTCCGCAGCGGTTCCAGCGCTGTCACCTTTACCACCTTCGGCATTCGCGCATCTACCGACTTCGACCTCGGCGGCGTCAAGGCGACCGCGCGCGGCATGATCGGTTGGCGACACGGTTTCGGCGATGTCACGCCGACCGTCACCCAGGCTTTCACCGGCTCCAGCGCCTTCACCATCGCCGGCGTGCCGATCGCACGCGACAGCGCCGCACTCGAAGCCGGTCTCGACGTCGCGCTGACACCGACCGCTACGCTCGGCATCTCCTACCAGGGCCAGCTCGCCGCCGATGCCCGCGACCATGGGGTGAGGGCCGATTTGAACGTCAAGTTCTAGGGCGACGGCCGGTGATGACAACGCCCGCGTCGTCAGGCCGGCTCGGGCGTGATGTCATGTCCGCCCGCAATGCCCGTGGAGACCAGTGTTTCGAAATACTCGACCTTGATATCGAAGGATTTGAGCAGCTTCTGCGTGCTCGGCTTCACAACCGCGTCGTCAAAGTCGCCCTTTATGAAATGAGCAGCTGACGCCATATCTTCCCAAAAACTCATGACGACCAGTTCATTGTCGGTCCCTTTCACCTTGCGGGCCAGGGTGGCACCAAGATGGCCGGGCAATTCAGCCATCTCGACAAAGGTGGTTTTCTGGAGATGGTCCGCATAGACGGCCAACACCTCGTCCGAACCAGCGACGGCTCGCCAGAAACGAATGATCATCCGTTGTTTTCTCCTCGGTATGAACAAGGTCGCACCTTGAGAGAAGTCGCCCTCTCCCAGCCTCGTGACGATAGCTCAACGCTTCATGTCTCGCGAGCGATTGGTCGGGCGTCGGCTCCGATTTGGTCGCAGGTCTGCCTTCGTGCCTGTTTGCGAATGCGGGTGGCTGATTTTCTGCAAGGCGGCGAGGCGCCTGGTCATCAGGAAAGAGCATTATCCCGTGCGTTTTGGTGGGGCAGTCGTTTCCCGGATCACCAGCGGGCCGTCGATCTTGATCGTCATTGGCCTGAATTGTTTGTTGTGCGCCACCATATCGACGAGCACTTCCGTCGCACGCTGGCCCATTTCATAGTTCGGCAGCACCAGCGTCGACAGACGCGGATGGGTATAGCGCGCCAGTTCCTGGTCGTCGTAGCCCATGATGCTCAGTTCTTGCGGAACGTTGATGCCTTTCTCGTTGGCGGCCTCCAGCGCGCCCAGTGCCATCAGGTCGTTGCCGCAGAAAATGGCGGTCGGGGGATTGTCGGTCGACAGCAGGTCGCGGGTGTGGTGGTAGCCAGTCAGCGGCAACCAGTCGCCGCTGCGCACCAACGTCTCATCGAACGCGATGTCCACGGTTGCGAGCGCCTGCCGATAGCCCTTCAGGCGATCGACGGATGCGTCCATCCACGGCTCGCCATTGATGAAGCCGATGCGGCGGTGTCCAAGGCTGGTCAGATGCGCGGTCGCGGTGAACCCGCCGGCGACTTCGCCCGGCAAAATCGACATATGACGACGGGCTTCGGCGTAGCAGTTTAACAGCACGGTGGGGATGCCGTTGAGTGCAGGGGGCACCGTCACGCGCCGGGTGAAGATCGACGCATAGATCACGCCGACGATCGATTTGTCGCGCCGGATTGCTTCGACCGTCGCCGCCTCGAGCTCGGGGTTGGAGCGCGTCACATAGGCGGCAACCAGGAAATCCTGTTCGAAGGCGAAATCGCGAGCGCCGTCGAAGCTGACGACCGGGTGTGGACTGGTCGAAATCTCATCGACGATGAAGGCGATGGTGCGCGCGTCGCTGGCGGGCGCGATCTCACGCCTGATCCCCGGCAGTTGATAATTCACCTGCCTCGCCGCTTCGAGAACGCGTTGCCTAGTTTCCTGCGAGATGCGCGCGCCGGTCATCTGGTTGAGCACCAGGGACACGCTCGACTGCGACACGCCGGCGATGCGGGCGACATCCGTCATCGTCGGCCGCCCCTGGCGCTTTTCGGTGCCGTTATTCTGCGTCACGGCGCTGGCTTTCGATCTGGGTCCATAACCGTTCCCGCAGATGGCGATCATCGAGGAGTCGCGATGATCATACGCGCTAGATCTTAATGTTTTCAAGCGATGATCATAAATTTAGCAAGAATGATAATCTTATCATTGGTGACGGATATTGATCGCGACAGCTATGTCGCGATCGCCAAATTTGATTGTCGAGTCAGCTAATTGGCCGATTATTGGCTAAAGAATGGACCTTTTTGGTTCGAGCTGTGTCGCGCCCGCAGCGCTTTCCGAAACAGCGGCGCCACGCAATCTGGCCATTGACTGCTAATAAAATGATCGTAGGATAACTTGGTGATCCGCAAACCGCGCGTTTGCCCGGCTGGAGGAGCCGGCTGTTCAATTGGAGGAGCCTCTCATGTCACTGACCCGCCGCAGCTTTTTGTATGCAGCAAGCGCCGTTGGCGCGCTGACCCTGGTATCCGGCCTCGCCACGGCCGCGGAATTGCCGTCGCTCAAGAAGAAGGAAACCTACAAGGTCGGTTTCGCCCAGACCGAATCCAACAATCCTTGGCGTATCGCCCAGACCGAGAGCATGAAGGCCGAGGCGGCCAAACTCGGCTATCAGTTCGTCTACACGGATGCGGCCGGTTCCGCTGCCAAGCAGGTCGCCGACGTCAACTCGATGATCGCCCAGGGCGTCGACCTGATCTTCCTGGCGCCGCGCGAGGAGAAGCCGCTGATCCCGGCGGTGCTGGCAGCGAAGAAAGCCGGCATCCCCGTCATCCTTCTGGACCGTAGCGTCGACCCGAAACTGGCGACCGCTGGCAAGGACTACGTCACCTTCATCGGCTCGGACTTCGTCGAGGAGGGCAAGCGTGTTGCTGAATGGCTGGTCAAGAATGCCAATGGCAAGACCAAGATCATCGAGCTCGAAGGCACCACCGGGTCTTCGCCAGCCAACGACCGCAAGAAGGGTTTCGATGACGCGATCAAGGCTGCCGGCGGGTTCCAGATCGTCGCTTCACAGTCCGGTGACTTTTCTCGCGACAAGGGACGCCAGGTCGCCGAGGCGCTGCTTCAGGCGCATCCCGACGCCAATATTGTCTACGCCCACAACGACGAGATGGCGCTGGGTGCCATCGCGGCGCTTGAGGCCGCTGGCAAGAAGCCGGGCAAGGATGTGCTTGTCCTGTCGATCGACGGCGGCAAGGAAGCGGTAAAGGCGATCGCCGATGGCAAGATCGGCGCCGTGGTCGAGTGCAATCCGCGTTTCGGCCCGATCGCCTACAAAACGCTGAAGCGCTATGCCGCCGGCGACAAGATCGAGGCGTGGGTGAAGAACACCGACAAGTTCTACGACACGGCCAACGCTTCGGCCGAGGTTGGCAGCGCTTACTGATCGCATCCCAGGACTTGGCGGCCGGAGCGTCACGAGGACCGTTCCGGCCGCACTCTTTGGCCATGCCGCGACTGGGTGTAATGATCGTCGACAACGGGAGGGTTGCGATGCTGTTGTCGATGAAAGGCATCAACAAGAGCTTCGGCGATGTCCAGGTTCTGACGAACGCCGGGCTGGACATCGAGCCGGGCGAGATCATGGCCCTGATCGGCCAGAACGGCGCCGGCAAGTCCACATTGATCAAGATCTTGACGGGTGCGCATTCCTGCGATGCGGGCACCATACGGTTCCAGGGCAGGGACGTGCGCTTCGCCTCGACCGCCGAGAGCCAGGCGGCTGGCATCGCCACCATCTATCAGGAAATCAACCTGGCGCAGAACCGCACTGTGGCCGAGAACATCTTCCTGGCTCGCGAGCCGCGTCGTTTCGGCCTCGTCGATCGGGCCAGAATGCAGGCTGCGGCAAGGACCGTTCTCAGTCGGTTCAAGCTGGACATCGACGTGAACCGGCCGTTGCAGGATTTCGGCGCCGCCACTCGGCAGATGGTGGCAATCGCGCGCGGAGTCACCCAGAACGCAAGGCTTCTCATCCTCGACGAACCGACCTCCTCGCTGGACGAACAGGAGGTGGAGGTGCTGTTCGAAACGATGCGGACGCTCAAGGCAGACGGCGTTGCCGCCATCTTCATCAGCCACCGGCTGGATGAGCTTTACGCGATTTGCGACCGCGTCACCATCATGCGCGACGGCCGCACTGTCGCGGTTAGTCCGATGAAGGACATATCCAAGGTCGCGCTGGTCAAGACCATGCTGGGCAAGGAACTGGCCGCCTTCACAGCCAAGAAGCGGGCGCATGGCGATGGCGACGGTAACTCACTCGTCAATGTCAGCAATCTCGGCGCCGGCGTCAGGGTGCGCGACGTTTCGCTGGCGATCGGTAAGGGCGAAATCGCCGGCCTTGCCGGCCTTCTGGGGGCGGGCCGCACTGAAACCGCCAGGCTGATCTATGCCGCCGACCGCAAGGAGCGCGGGTCGGTAACCATGGCCGGCCGTGCGGCCGACTACGCCGCGCCCGCAGATGCGATCCGCGACGGCATGGGCTTCGTTTCCGAGGATCGCAAGGTCGAGGGCATCGTGCCCGAGATGAGCGTGCGCGAGAACATGACATTGGCGATCTTGCCAAGGCTGCAGAAGGCCGGCCTTGTCGACAGGGTTGCCCAGCGCGGCATCGTCGAGAAATATATCCAGGCACTCGGCATAAAATGCTCCTCGCCCGAGCAGCCAATTCGGGAACTCTCCGGCGGCAACCAGCAGAAGGTGCTTTTGGCCCGATGGCTGTGCATGGACCCGCGCCTGTTGATCGTCGACGAGCCGACGCGCGGCATCGACGTCGGCGCCAAGGCGGAGATCCTCAAATTGCTGCGCGGTCTTGCCGACGAAGGCCTGAGTGTCCTGATGATCTCGTCGGAACTCGAAGAGTTGATCGCGGCCGCCGACAGCGTCACTGTTCTCAGTGACGGCAAGTCGGTGCGACGGCTTGCGTCGGACGAGATCACCGAGGCCAATCTCATGTCAGCGATGGCTCATCAGGAGGTGACCGCTTGAGCGCGGCGGAAGGGGCCGCCAGCCGGCGCAAACTGCCTTTCAATCTTGCCTCTTGGTTGAGCCGTTATGGCACTTTCGTCGCTTTGATCCTGCTCATTGTCTTCAACGCCATCGCCACGCCGAACTTCTTGTCGCTGCAGACCTTCAA
Source organism: Mesorhizobium sp. YL-MeA3-2017 (assembly GCF_030814575.1). NCBI lineage: Bacteria > Pseudomonadati > Pseudomonadota > Alphaproteobacteria > Hyphomicrobiales > Phyllobacteriaceae > Mesorhizobium > Mesorhizobium sp. YL-MeA3-2017. The sequence continues at coordinate 4,399,621 of NZ_JAUSVH010000001.1, forward strand.
CGTGAACCTGACCCAGGTGGCCACGATCGTCATCGTCGCGGTCGGCATGACGTTGGTGATCGCCACCGGCGGTATAGATCTTTCCGTCGGCTCGCTGATGGCGATCGCCGGCGCGCTCGCGCCGATGATTCTGCAGGGCACGATCGTGCCCACGGTCAACCCATTGCTTACGCTGCCTCTGGCGTTCATTCTGCCGCTCATCGTGGTGGCGATGCTGGGCTGGTTCAACGGCTTCCTCGTCACCCGCTATTCGATCCAGCCGATCGTGGCGACGCTGGTGTTGTTCACCGCCGGGCGAGGCATCGCCCAGGTCATGACCAACGGCAATCTCCAGGTGTTCAAGAACGACGCCTTCCAATTCGTTGCGCTCGGTTATGTGTTTGGAATTCCGACGCAGGTGCTGATCATGATCGTGGTGGTGGCCGCAGCCGCCTTCCTGGTCAAGAGAACCGCTCTCGGGCGGCAGATTCTCGCGGTCGGTGGCAACGAGAAGGCGGCGCGTCTCTCGGGCATTCCGGCGCAGCGGGTCAAGCGTCTCGTCTATCTCATCAGTGGTGTTCTGGCAGGCCTTGCCGGGTTGATCGTGGTGGCGCGCAATTCGGCCAGCGATGCCAATCTGGTCGGGCTCGGCATGGAACTCGACGCCATTGCCGCGGTCGCGGTCGGCGGCACGCTGTTGACGGGCGGCAGGGCGAACATTCTTGGCACTCTGCTCGGCGCCTGCGTCATCCAGCTCGTCCGCTACACGCTTCTCGCCAACGGCGTGCCCGATGCTGCCGCCCTTGTCGTCAAGGCGGCGCTCATCGTCGCCGCCGTCTACATCCAGCAAAGCGCGGGCCCCGGTCGGACATGACGCAGACACCTTCGAGCCAGACCATCCTGGAGGCATTTGTTCCGCGCTCCAATCTGCAGCTTGCCAGGTTATGCGTCATCACGGTGGTGGTCGCTCTGCTGATTTTCGGCGCGCTGCGCTACGACCACTTCCTGTCGAGCTACAACATCCTGTCCTTCCTGCGTTACAATTCCATGTTCATGCTGATTGCACTGGGCATGGCGCTGGTGATCATGACGGGTGGCATCGATCTCTCGGTCGGTGGCACGGCTGCCATGGCGAGTGTCGTCGCAGCGTTGTTGTCGCCCTATGGCTGGGCGGTCGGGCTCGCTGGCGGATTGCTCGCCGGCCTCGGCGTTGGAATGATCAACGGCCTTGTCGTGACGCGGCTGCGCATTCAACCCTTCATCGCCACGCTCGCTGCAATGCTGGCCAGTTATGGCACCGCATTGCTGCTGGCCGGCAATCAGTCGGTATCGGTTTCCTACGACACCGCTTTCACCTTGATCGGTCAGGACGATTTCCTTGGCTTTCCGATCCCGGCCTGGATCGCGATCGCTGCCTATGTCGCGGGTTGGGTCGCACTGGAGCGACACCCCGTCGGTCGCCGTATTCTGGCGATCGGCGACGGCGAAGCCACCGCGAAGCTGATGGGTTTGAAGGTGGAACGCACCCTGTTTGGCGTCTATGCCGCCTCCGGGCTTCTAGCGGGTCTCGCCGGCGTCATCCTGGCCGCCCAGTTCGGCGCCGGACAGCCCACCGAAGGTGTCGGCTGGGAGCTCTTTGCGATCTCCTCGGTCGTCGTCGGCGGCACCGTGCTTTCAGGCGGCGTCGGCTCCGTCGGGGCAACGATGGCGGGCGCGCTGCTGCTCGCCATGGTCTTCAACATTCTCAATTTCGAGAATGGGCTCGGCGTCATCTCCCTGTCGGCCTACTGGCAGTCGGTCATCCGTGGTGCGTTCCTGCTGGTCGTCGTTGTCCTGCAGGCAAAGCTCGCCAGCGCCAGGCAAAACCCCTAGCTTCCCGCGCAAGGCCCGGTTGCTGCGCGGGTCCGCACTAGATCGTTGGATAGTGGCAGGCGACCTTGCGGCCTGGCCGATGCTCTCTTGGCTCCGGTCGCTCCGTACGGCATCGGTCGGTGGCGATCGGACATCTGGGATGGAAACGGCAGCCGGATGGCGGATTGAGCGGACTTGGCACGTCGCCGGTCAGGATGATGCGCCGGCGCGTGCCGCTCGGCGTCGTCTCCACGACGGGAACGGCGGAAATCAGCGCCTGGCTGTAAGGATGAGCCGGTGCCGAAAAGACCTCTTCCGCCGGGCCTTCTTCCACGATCGAACCGAGATACATGACCGCGATGCGGGTCGAAACCTGTCGCACCACCGACAGGTCGTGTGCGATGAAGATGTAGGTAAGTTTCAACTTCTCCTGGAGATCGGCGAGCAGGTTGACGATCTGCGCCTGCACCGACACGTCAAGCGCCGAGACGGGTTCGTCGAGCACGACAAGGTCCGGGTTGAGCGCGATAGCACGCGCGATGCCGACACGCTGGCGCTGCCCGCCGGAAAATTCATGCGGATAGCGCATGACGTGATCCGGCAGCAGGCCGACAAGATCGAACAGTTCCGCCACGCGCTTGGCGATCTCGCCCGACGAAAGCTTGGTGTGGATGCGCAGCGGCTCCGCCACCAGGTCGCCGACGCGCCGACGCGGGTTGAGCGAGGCCGAAGGGTCCTGGAAGACCATTTGCAGACGCCGCCGCAGCGGCCTGAGTTCGCCCAGCGACTTCGAAGTGATGTCGTCGTCTTCGAACAGCAATTCGCCGTCGGTGATGTCATAGAGCCGGACCAGGCAACGCGCCAGCGTGGACTTGCCGCAGCCGGACTCACCGACCAGCCCGACGGTCTCCCCACGCCGGACCGTCAGCGAAACATTGTCCACCGCATGGACGGTTCGCTTGCCCTCGCTGGAAAAGCGGCTGCCGATCGAGAAACGTTTGCCGAGCGCGCGCGTTTCGAGAATTGGCCGGTCTTGGTCGGTCATCGGTCCGCTCATGCTTGCGCCACCCGGAAGCAAGCCGCAGCGTGGGTGCCGTCGCCAAGGTTCGGCTTGCCTGCCACGCAAGGTTCGTACTGTACCGGGCAGCGTGGCCCGAAGGCGCAACCTTGCGGCAATCGCAGCAGCGACGGCGGTGAGCCGGGAATGGCCGGCAGTCGGCGCGGCTTCTCGCCAGTCAGCGGCGGGATCGAGCCGAGCAGGGCACGCGTGTAGGGGTGTCGCGGATCCGAGAACAGCTCCGCACGACCGCCGCGTTCCACCACGCGGCCGGCATACATGACCATGACGCGGTCGGCGAGTTCGGAAACAACGCCCATGTCATGCGTAATGAAGACGACCGCGGAATTGTGCGTCGCGCGCAGCTTGCGCACGAGATCGAGGATGCCGGCTTGCACGGTGACGTCGAGCGCGGTGGTCGGCTCGTCCGCCACCAGCAGCGCGGGATTGCAGGACAGCGCCATGGCGATCACCGCCCGTTGGCGCATGCCGCCGGAAAGCTGGTGCGGGTAGCGCGACATCGCCTCGCGCGGATTGGGGAAATTCACCTCGGCCAACAGTTCCTCGACGCGCTCCAGGGCCTTGGTCTTGCTGATAGTTCTATGCGCGCGGATCTGTTCGGCGATCTGCCAGCCGATCGTGTAGACCGGGGTCAGTGCCGTCATCGGGTCCTGGAAGATCATGGCGATCTCATTGCCGCGCAGGCGCCTGAGTTCGCGCGCCGGCAATCCCACCAATTCACGGCCCTTGTAGCGGATCGAGCCTTCGATCACCGCATTGGGGTCGGTGATCAGGCCCATGACCGCCAGCAGTGATACGGTCTTGCCGGAGCCGGATTCGCCGACCACGCCGAGGATCTCGCCTTCCTCGAGGTCGAAGGAAACGCCGTCGATGGCCCGCACCAGGCCGTCATCGGTGCGGAACGATACCCGAAGGTCACGCACAGACAGCATCATGACGTCCTCACGCGCGGATCGAGAAGAATGTAGACGAAATCGACCACTGCGTTGGCAACGACCACGAACATGGAAGCGTACATGACCGTCGCCATGATCATCGGCAGGTCGAGGTTCTGCAGCGCGTCATAGGTGAGTTTGCCGATGCCATGCAGTCCGAAGACCACCTCGGTAAGCAAAGCCGAGCCGCCCACCAGTGCGCCGAAGTCGAGTCCGAACAGGGTCACGAAAGCGATGAGTGAAGTGCGCAGCGCGTGGCGCAGCAGGATGCGCGTCTCCGACAGGCCCTTGGCGCGGGCCGTGCGGATATAGTCTTCCTGCATCGATTCGATGATCGCCGCCCGCAGCACCCGCCCATAGATGCCGATATAGAGGATGGCGAGCGTGATCCATGGGATGACCAGTGTCAGGAACCAGCCCTTCGGGTCGTCGGAGAAATTCTTGTAGCCGAGCGGCGGTACCCAGGAGAACAACCAGCTGTCGTGGTAGCGGCTCTGGGTGATCAGGTTCATCACCTCGCCCAGCCAGTAGACTGGCATGGAGATGCCGAGCAGTCCCAGCGCCATCAGTAGTTTGTCGAGCCAGCTGTCGCGGGTCGCTGCTGCGACGATACCGATGATGACCGACACGACCACCCACAGGATCGCCGCCCCGAATACCAGCGAAAGCGTGACCGGGATGGAATCCAGCACCGCCGGCACCACTTTCCAGCCGCGATTGACGAAGGAGGTCAGGTCGCCGGTGATGAAGATCTTCTCCATCATCCGCACATATTGCACGTAGAGCGGTTGGTCGAAACCGAAGTTGTGGCGCACCGCTTCCAGCACTTCGGGGGAAGCGTTGCGGCCAGCGATGCGCGCCGCCGGGTCGGCGCCCGGCGTGGCGAAGAAAATCAGGAAGACGATGACCGAGATGCCGAACATTACGAACAGCATCTGACCGAAACGGCGCAGGATCGCGTAGATCATCAGTCGCGCCCCAGCCGAACCTTGGAGCGCGGGTCGAGCGCGTCGCGCAGACCGTCGCCGAAGACATTGAGCGCCATCACGGAAATCGCGATGGCAAGGCCCGGCGCCAATGCCACCAGCGGTCGCGTATAAAGCAGCGCCTGCCCATCCTGGATGATCGTGCCCCAGCTTGCGGCCGGTGGCTGCACGCCGATCGAAAGGAAGGAGAGGGCTGATTCCGTAAGCATGTTCAGTGCCATCATCAACGGCACGAACACGATGAGCGTGGTGGTGATGTTGGGCAGGATGTCGCGCCAAAGGATGCGCGATCCCGGCACGCCGAGATTGATGGCCGCCATCACGAATTCGCTGTTGCGCAACGACAGAACCTGTCCGCGGATGGGGCGCGCCACATAGGGCACATAGACGATGCCGATGATGATGACAGGCAGCCATAGGCTGCCGGATTGGATGACGATCGGCCCGATCGAAATGCCTTGCGCAATCGTGACGATGGAAAGCGAGATCGCCAGAAGATAGATCGGAAATGCCCACAAGACGTCGAGAAAACGCGACAGCACCGTGTCGGTGATCCCGCCGAAATAGCCGGCGATCAGGCCCGCCGCCGTGCCGAGGATCAGGGTGAAGATGGTGGCCGCCCCGGAGATCAACAGCGAGCTGAGCCCACCATAGAGCATCCTGGCCATGACATCCCGGCCCTGGCTGTCCGCGCCGAGAAAGTAGTTGCCAAGCCGCCAGGTCGGACCGAGCGGCGTGTAGCCAAGCCCGAGCCCCTCCGTCGACTGCTCCATCACCGGAACGTCGACGCCGTCGATCTGGATGGTGGCGTCGAGCGTAGAGGCGAATGGGTCCACACCTGCCCAGTGCGCATACAAGGGCGCACTGAAACAGGCGAGGACGATGAGGAGGAACACGGCCAGGGACGCCATGGCGGCCCTGTTCCTTGTCAGCTTCGCAAGCGCGACGGCCCAAGGCCCTCGCGTCTTGCGCGGCACGGCAACGGCTTCAATCGACACGGACGTGTCCCCTCGCGGTTCGTTACTGCACCCAGGACTGGGTGATCATCCAGTTGAACTGCCGATTGAACTTGAAATTGCCCAGGCGCTTGCTGACGAAGTCGAGCCGCTTCGGCGTAAAGAGGCCGACGGCCGGCGCCTTGTCGGTCACCTGCTTATCGATTTCGGCCCACATCTTGTCGGCCGCTTTCTGGTCGGTGACGCCGAGGTCCAGTGCCTTCTGCATCTTGGCGTCGATATCCTTGTCGCAGAAGCCCGAAATGTTGATCGAAGCGTCGGAGCCTTCACGGAAAGATGCGCAGCTGAACAGGATGTTCAGGAAGTCCGAAGCTGCGGGATAGTCCTTGTACCACTGGGTCACCGACATCTGCACTTTGTTGTTGGTGTTCTGGATGTAGGTGAACTGGATGTTGGTCGAGATCGGCTTGACGTCGGCGGCATAGCCGATGCTGGTCAGCACGCTCTGCAGATAGACGCCGATCGACCGCGATACGGCGGTGTCCTCGACGATGATGGTCACCTTCTGGCCCTTGGTGCCGGATTCCTCGACAAGCTGCTTGGCCTTGTCGAGATCAGGTGCCGACCATTTGGCGCCGGGGTTCTTGGTGAAGGGGCAATAATCCTCGTGGCCGGGGAAGTCTGGCGGCAGAACCTGGCACACCGGAGCGCCAAGCACCTTGCCGCCGAACAGCTTGACCAGAGTGTTGCGATCGACCGCATAGGCCACTGCCTGCCGCGCCTTTTCATTGTCGAACGGCGCGAGGCGGGTGTTGAGCGGGGCATACCACCATGCGGAAAGTGGCGAGATGTGGAGTTGGTCCTTGAACTTGGTGCCGAGCTCGACCAGGCGGTCGCTTGGCAGCGGGTCGAACATCCAGTCCGCTTCGCCGTTCTGGATCGCGGTGACCGCCGCTTCCTCGGAGAGGCCGAAATCATATTGGACGACATCGGGATAGCCGTCCGGCTGGGCTTCCTCGCTCCACTGCTTGAAATGCGGATTGCGGGAAACTGTCATGCCCTTGTTGGGGTCGAAGGCGGAGATCATGTAAGGGCCGGTGCTGGGAATGGGCCTGGATCCCATGTCTTCTGCGGGCGTATCCGCCGGCAGGGTCACGGCATGCGGCAACGCCAGCTTGTAGAGAAGTTCGGCATCCGGCTTGATGATGTTGATCGTAACCGTTCCGGCCGCCTCGTCGCCGACGATGCCGCCTTCGAGCGTACAGCTCTTGGTGTCGGCCAGGCATTTGTCGGCGCCGACGATGCCGGCATAGAAGGTGCCGGAGGTTGGTCCCGAAATCTTGAAGATGCGCTGGAACGAGGCGACCACGTCCTTCACGCCGAGGTCCTGGCCGCTGGAGAACTTGATGCCCTTGCGCAGCTTGAAAGTGAAGGTCTTGCCGTCATTGCTGACTTGCGGCAGCGCCTCTGCCAGGTCGGGGACGATGGTGAAGCCGTCCATGCCTTCGGCTTTGCGAAAGGCGACCAGGCCGTCATAGATCGGCTGGTACATCTGCCAGCCCTGATCGGTGTAGTTGATATGCGGGTCGAGCGTTCCGGCCGCGGCGCGGGCCAGAAGGCGAATGGTGCCACCGCGATGTTCCTTGAGATATTCGGCCTGTGCCGGAGCCAGCCATGTGCCGGCCAAGAGTGCCGCGGCCGAAGCCGCCAAGAGCAGTTTCTTCATTCTTGATTCCCCTTTTCTTAGCTGTCGTTGTGGTCCAGGAAGTCTCCCACCACCCGCATGCAGCGTTCTTGCTCTTCCACATGCGGCATGTGGCTGGAATGCTCGAATATCTCCCAGCGCGATCCCTTGATGCCGTCCTTGTAGGGCTGCACGGTCGCGGGTGTGGCCTCGTCGTAACGTCCGGAGATGATCAGGGTGGGAACATCGATGGCTGCCAGGCGGTCGACGATAGTCCAGTTCTTCAGCGTGCCGATGACGTGGAACTCGTTCGGCCCGTTCATCACATTGTAGACGGTGGGATTGCGCGCCACCTGGGCGAAGCTTTCCGCCACTTCCGGCGGAAAGGGCACGACACGGCAGACATGCCGCTCGTAAAACACCATCGTTGCCTGCTGATAGTCCGGATGGTCGGTCGTGCCGGCCTTTTCATGCCGGGTCAGGGTTTCCTGGACGTCCTCCGGCAGGTCGGCGCGAAGCCGGTTCGCTTCTTCGACCCACAGCTTCATGGAAGCCGGCGAATTGGCGATCGTCAGCGACTTCAAGCCTTGCGGGCGTGTCACTGCATATTCAGCCCCCAACATGCCGCCCCAGCTCTGGCCGAGCACATGGAAGCCACTGCGGATGCCAAGGTGGTCGACCAGGTTTTCAAGCTCGTCGATGAAAAGTTGTGGCGTCCAGAAATCGGCGCCCTTCTCCGGCAACAATGTGGAATTGCCGCATCCCAACTGGTCATAATGGATGACGGCGCGACCCCCGCAGGCGAGAAGCTTGTAGGCATCGACATAGTTGTGCGCGACGCCGGGGCCGCCATGCAGGATCACCACCGGCGCTTTGTCGCCGAGCTCGCCACTGATCCGGTACCAGGTTTCGTAGCCACCGAAGGCGGCGCGTCCTTCCTTGCGATTGATCCCTGACGACATTCCGGTTCCTGGCATTGTTGAAGGCATATTGTCGGTACCCCGCGCCACCGCCGTCTAGTTCTTGGCCCGGTTGGCCTGCACCCATTCCTCCAGCATCTGCACGCCGAACGCCGTGGCGCCCTGCCTGGCGAGCGGACGATCGGTGTCGGTCAATTCCTTGCTTGCGATGTCGAGGTGCACCCAGGGGCGGTCTTCCGTGAAATGGCGCAGGAAGGCCGCGGCGTAGGGGGCATCGCCATCTTCCATATCCTTGGCGTGATGCCTGAGATCGGCGAATGGCGACTTCAGGCCCTCGTCGTAGGCGCGGTCAAGCGGCAGTCGCCAGAACCGTTCGCCCACCGTTTCCCCCGCCGCGATCATCTGCGAGGCGAGCGCATCGTCGGTGCTGAACAGCCCTGCGAATATCGAGCCCAGGCCTCGGGTCACCGAATAGGTCAGCGTGGCCAGATCGACGATCACCGATGGGTTGAAACGTGTGGCGGCGTAGTAGAGACAGTCTGCCAGCAACAGGCGACCCTCCGCGTCCGTGTCGAACACTTCGACAGTCTGTCCCGAGGCAGTGGTGATGATGTCGCGGGGTTTCAACGCGGTGCCGGACGGCATGTTTTCGGCGATGCCGAGCACGCCGACCGCATGGACGGGGCTGCCCTGCCTGGCCAGCGCGATCAGCAAGCCGACCACGGCGGCCGCGCCACCCATGTCCCCCTTCATGTCGAACATCTGCGATCCGCCCTTGATGCAGAGGCCGCCGGAATCGAAGCAGACGCCCTTGCCGACGAAGGCAAGTGGCTGCGCGGGCGAGCCTTTGCCGCGATAGCGCAGAACGGCGACGCGCGGCGCGCGCACCGAGCCTGCTCCGACAGCGAGCAACGCGTTCATGCCGAGCTCCGTCAGCTGCGCCGCATCGAGCATTTCGACCTCGATCCCGGCTTCGCGCAAAGGCTCCAGATGATCGTGGAAACTGTCGGGGTGGAGATGGTTCGGCGGCAAGTTGACCAGCGTCCGGGCATATTCGACGCCGTCGGCGATCGCATTGATCCGCGCCAGCGCCGGGGCGAGTTCCGCGTCGCTTGCGCCGACCAATTGTACCCGCAGGGTTCGATCCGCTCCGGCACCCTGCCGCTGATTGCGCATGTCGAAACGATACCTGCGCAGCCGCATGCCAAGCGCGACGCGCGCCAGGATTTCGGCACCGGACTGGCACACATCGGCAGTGGGGTCGAGGACAAGGGTGGCCGTGCTTTCGCCCTTGCTTTCCAGATGCGCGGCCAGGGCGCCGCCGGCGCGCGCCAGCGACAGCGCGGTCACGGCTTCGGCCTTGCCCAATGCCAGGATGATCACGCGCTTGGCCGCGATTGCCTGCGGGGCAATGACATCGATGCAAGTGCTGGATTCTGCCAATGTGGCCGGGTCGGAACAAGCGCGGGACAAAATCCCACCGATCTGAGCGTCCAGTGCCGCAGCCCGTGGGCCGAAACCACTGCGGGCGGTTTGCAAGATCACGATGACGGAGGCTTCCTTGGAAATCTCGTCTGCCGCTTCGAAGACAGGCACTGGCGATTGAGGCATAAGCAGGCATTCTCCCATGCTATGGCGACGCCGGGCGAGGGCTGCTTGCGACATGCTCCTTGCGTCGAAATGCGGTTCGTCACCCATTTCGAGCTTTTGAGGTCATGCGTCAGGCTGCGTCGGCCACCGGTCAAATCCGGTAAAGCCGGCTATCGCCGTTCGTTGAATGGTGTCGGAGTCCCGAAGAGTCGTTTTCTCGTGACGACTTAGTTGTTCTTGCCTTTTTGGTATCCCCGAACGTGGGAGGTGATCAAACGCCAATTTTGTCCATATCGATTGACAAAAACTCAACTGAGAATTCATGATCGAGGAATGGCCTTACCCTCACTCAATGGCATGCGCGCTTTCGAGGCTGCCGCACGTCTCGGCAGCATCAAGGATGCGGCGGAAGAGCTGCATCTGACGCCTTCGGCGGTCAGCCGTCACATCCGTGCGCTCGAACGGAACCTCGGCCAGGAATTGTTCGAACGCGGATTTCGCCAGGTAACGGTGACGCAGCGGGGGTCCTATTACGCGCGCAGCCTCTCCGAAGCTTTCGACGCCATCTGGCGCGCAACCGACGATGTCAGCCTTTACGATGGGCCGCGTCGCAGCAAGCTCCAGCGTGTCAGGCTGCTGTGCGAACCGACTTTTCTGAACCTCTGGCTGGCGGACCGGCTGCCGAGTTTCCGTCGCGAGCATCCGTCGGTGGATCTGGAGATTTCGACTTCCGGCAAGCGGACCAACTTCGATTTGGCTATCGTCGACGAGTTTGTCTACAAGGCCGGTCCGGCGCTCACATTGATGATCCCGCTCCTGCTGACGCCGGTCTGCGCGCCTTCGCTGCTCGATGGTCCCGTACCGCTCAACTCGCCCGCAGACCTGCTCAACCATCACCTGATCCACGAATGCGAGACCACGAGGTGGAAGCAGTGGCTGGAGCAGGAGGGTATTCAGGATGGCATGCCGCATTCGGGTGCGGTTCTGCATGATTGCACCTTGATCATGCGAGAGGCGATGAACGGTGCCGGCATCGCGCTTGCCGACACGATCATGGCGCAGGACCTTTTGCGCCAGGGCAGGCTTGTCGCTCCGCTGGAGGCCCGCCACACCTATCCGGCCGGCTATTATCTGCAGCAGCGCCGCAGTGTCGGCAACAAGCCGGGCACCGGCCTGTTTCAGGATTGGCTGCTTTCCGAGGTTGCCGACCACAAGCGGGCAATGGCCATCGTCTAGGCGAAACACCAGCCTCAACGATTGCTCGTATCGCATAATCTGATTGAACGTTCATTCAATTTCTGTGGACGCGCTCCTTAACTCGTGGCAGATTTGGTTCGAGGGAGAGACGCGGCAATCATGAAAAATTGGGATGCGATCATCATCGGCGGTGGCCACAACGGTCTCGTCAATGCCTGCTATCTGCAGCGCGCCGGCCTGGATGTCGTGGTTCTGGAGCAGAAGGATTGGGTTGGCGGAGCCGCCACGAGCCGCTCGCTGACGCCGGGCTTCATCTACTCCAACTGCTCCTATGTCTGCTCGCTGTTCCGGCCAGAGATCATGCGCGACCTGGAGCTGCCGCGCTTCGGATTGCAGGTCATACCCTATGAGGGCGGGGCCGTGTTCACTCGCGACGGCGACTATCTCGCCAATTATCGCGACCACGATGCGCATCGCCGCGAATTCGCGCGGTTCTCGCCGCGCGACGCCGAAGCATATGGGCGCTATTCGCGCGACGTCACCCGTCAGTGCCGCTTCATCCAGCCGCTGCTGATGCGGACCGCCCCCGATCCGACGAGCTTCAAGCCGCGCGACATCGGCGAGCTGCTCTATCTGGGAAAGAAGTTCGCCGGTTTGACCGCCGAGGAGATGGCGCTGACATTGCGCTTCTGGACGATGTCGATTTCGGACTTCCTTGACGAATATTTCGAGACCGATGTCATCAAGGCGAACTTCGCTCTGTCGGGCATTATCGGCACGGCACTTGGGCCAATGTCGCCCGGCACGGCCTATGTTTTGCTCCACCACTATATGGTCGAGGTCGACGGCTCGGTCGGTGCCTGGGGTTATGCGCGCGGTGGCATGGGTGCCGTCACCCAGGCGCTGGCGGCCTCCTTCCAGGCTGCTGGCGGCACCATCCGCACCGGCGCTGAGGTCGAGCAGGTGCTGGTCCGCAACGGCCGCGCGCGCGGCGTGGTCCTAGCCGACGGCGAGGAGGTTCTCGGCAAGCTTGTCGCGTCCAATGCCGACGTCAAGCGCACGTTCCTCGGACTGGTCGAGGCCAAGGAACTGCCCGACATATTCCTTCGACGGGTCAAGAACTTCAAGATCCGCGGTTCGTCCGGCAAGGTGAACATCGCGCTCGATTCCATGCCGGTCTTCCCGGCATTGCCCGAGGATTCGCCCTGCTATCGCGGCGACATGCATTTCACGGATTCGGTCGAGCGCATGGAGCGCGCCTATGACGACTGGAAGGCAGGTCGCTGGTCCGCCGACCCCTTCCTCGACATGGTTATCCCGACCACGCTCGATTCGACCATGGCCGCCCCTGGCAAACATTTCATGAGTTGTTTCGTGCAATACGCGCCGCCAAAGGTGCAAGGGCGCGAATGGACCGATGCCGACCGCGACGGCTTCGCCGAAAGCGTCATCGCCCAGATCGCCGAGTATTCGCCGGGTTTCAGGGACCGGATCGTCCATATGGAGGTCCGCACGCCACGCGAGATCGAGGCCGAAACCGGCCTCACCGAAGGCAACATCTTCCAGGGCGAACTCACCTTCGACCAGCTTTTGTTCAATCGCCCGGTGCCGGGCTATGCCCAATACCGGTCACCGGTCGACGGCCTCTATCTGTGCGGTTCGTCCACGCATCCGGGCGGCGGTGTCATGGGCGCACCCGGTCGCAATGCCGCCTGTGAAATTCTGCGCGATCTCAAGCGCAGCGCCAATCATGTGAGCGGAGCCCACGATGTCATTTGATGCGATCGTCGTCGGCGGCGGCCACAACGGCCTGGTTGCGGCAACAGTACTTGCCAAGGCCGGCCGCAAGGTAACCGTGCTGGAGGCCGGCGATGCGTTTGGTGGCGCTGCGCGTACCGAGAGCTTTGCCCCCGGTTTCCGGACTTCCGTCGCGCATGTTCTCAATCGCCTGCATCCCGATGTCATAAAAACACTGGAGCTTGAGAAACATGGCCTGGCGCTCGATCGGGTCCAGCCGGTCCCGACCGTCGTGCTGGCGCAGGATGGCGAAGCGCTGGTATTGCATGGCGCTTATGGCGAACGCCTGACCGGCGTTCAGGTCCAGGAGGAACGAGCCTGGCTCGACCTGCGTGCGCAGCTCATTCGCTATGCGGGAATTCTCAAGCCGATGCTGGCGCGGCGGCCGCCCGATCTCTCCGGCATGTCCTTCGCCGAAAGCTCCGCACTTGGCATGACTGCCCTCTCTTTGCGTCGGCTTGGCAAGGAGGACATGCGTGATTTCCTGCGCATGCTGTTGATGAATGTGGCCGATGTCGCCGACGAACATCTCGGCGACGACAGGCTGAAGGGGCTCCTCGCGTTCGATGCCGTGCTCGGCAGCCATCTCGGTCCGCGCTCGCCCACCTCGCTGCTCGGGCTCTATTACCGTCTGGCGGGCGAGGTCGGTGGACAGGCGGGCGCGCAGCTCATCCCCAAGGGTGGGCTTGGCGAAATCATCGCCGCCATCACGACGAGCGCGGAAAGGGCCGGGGTTCGGCTGCGCAGCAAGGCCAAGGTCGCCAAAATACAGATCGAAAAAGGCCATGTGGTCGGCATCTTGCTGGAAGATGGCGAGCGGATCAGCGCGCCGATCGTCCTGGCCGCGGTCAACCCGGCTGCGCTCTTCATGGAACTCGTCGGTCCACGCCAACTCGACACCGGCCTGGTGCGCAAGGTCAAGAACATCCGCATGCACGGCTTCGCTGCCAAACTGCATCTCGCGCTCGACGAACCGCCGCGCTTCACCGGGGTCAGTCCCGATGACCATCGGGGCAGGCTGGTGATCGCGCCGTCGACCGACCATGTCGAACTGGCCTTCAATCCTTCGAAATATGGCGAGTTCTCATCGGAGCCGGTGATGGAGATCACCTTGCCCAGCCTTTCGGATCCGTCACTGGCTCCGGCGGGGGCGTGTATGCTGTCGGCCGTTGTTCAATTCGCGCCCTATGCACTGAAGCAAGGTTGGGATGTTGGCAAGTCGCTGTTCCTGCAGGCGATCATGGCGCAGCTGGAACGCTTTGCGCCGGGCATTGGCAAAAGCGTGCGGCACGCGGAACTCCTGACGCCGCTCGACATCGAACAGCGCTATCATATGCCCGGTGGCCACTGGCACCATGGCGAACTGCAGGCCGACCAGATGCTGATGTCGCGCCCGATCGCTGGCTGCGCCGGTTACAACACACCCATCGACGGTCTGTTTCTGGCGGGATCGGGTTCTCATCCTGGCGGCGGCGTTTCAGGTGTGCCGGGGCTCAACGCGGCACGACGTGTCTTGGCGAGGGGATGAGGCGATGCGCAACACCGATATGACCAATGCCCCATCCGGACACGTACTGCGGATTGCCAGGCAGCAGCATTTCCGCACCCTTCGTTTGCCGACGCCATTCCAGCCACGCATCGAAGCGTTGGCCGCCAGGCAGGATTGGTACAGCTGGAGCGGCTACAAGGCGCCGTTGTCGCTGTGGGATGAAGAGCTCGAATATTTCGCAATTCGCAGCCAGGCGGCGCTCTTCGACATTTCTCCCATGGTCAAATACCTCGTCGAGGGCGATGATGCCGAGGCGTTCCTCAATCGGGTAACGCTCCGGGACGTCGCCAAGCTCAAACCCGGCAAGGTTCACTATACGGCGTGGTGCGACGATGGCGGCCATGTTCTCGACGACGGCACGCTATTTCGGTTCTCCACCGACAGGTTCCGTCTGTGCTGTCAGGAACGCCACCTGCCATGGCTGTTGGACAGCGCTATCGGTTTTGATGTCAGTGTATCTGAGGAGACCGAAGCGGTTGCCGGTCTGGCCCTGCAAGGTCCGACCGCCTATGCCGTCTTGCGCGATGCCGGCTTTGCCGGTGTAGAGAAGCTACGGATTTTTGATCTTGCCGATTTTCCGCACGAAAACGGCGCGGTGACGATCTCGAGAACCGGATTTACCGGTGATCTCGGCTACGAATTGTTCGTGCCGTCCGATCTGGCGCTCAGCCTGTGGGACCGGCTGGTGACGGCCGGCCGCGAGCACGGCATCCGCCCGATCGGTTACACCGCACTCAACCGGGCGCGCATCGAGGCGGGATTGATTGTCGCCAACGCGGATTTTGTCACCGCGGACCACGCCATTCGCGCCGATCGTCCGTGCATGCCCGACGAGATCGGGCTCGGCTTCATGGTCGATCCCGACAAGGGGCATTTCAACGGGCGTTGAGCGATCCTGGCCGCGCGGCGCGACAAGACGCTGAAGCGCATTCTGGTGGGTCTGGAAATCGAGGGCAACGTTCTGGCCGAACACGCCATCGTCTATCATCGTGGCAAACGCGAAATCGGCCTGGTCACCGCCGCGATCTGGTCGCCGACGGCAAAGCGCAACATCGCGATTGCCAGTTTGCAGCGACCTTACGGCGATACGATCGTTGACGATCTCTGGGTCGAAATCTATGCGATGCGGGAATTGCAGTATCACAAGATGATGAAGCGGGCGAAAGTCGTGCCGCGACCCTTCATCAAGCTGGAGCGTCGCTCAGCCTTCCCGCCGGGTGAGCGTTAGAGGCAAGGGATGCCGGTTGCTTGCGGGTCGCAACGATGCGACCGTCGGTGCGGTGCCGGCCTCGCGTTTATCTGGCGGCGTCGGCTAGCGCGGCAAGCTCGGTGTGCGTCAGCGTGATCGTGTAGTGATAGTTCGAGCCTTTCGCATACATGTCGCGTGCGACGATCGACAGCGATACGCCACCGTCTCGCGTGGAGACATCCTCCTTGGCCAATCGGCGGTCAAAAAGCTCTTTGACATCGCCGTCGCGTTTCGCGGGTCGCACACACATACGCATCTATGTTCGCCTCCTGCCTGGTTTTAACGCGGACCGAACTCTTGTCCGAACAACAGCGCTCGAAGAGCGGCCGGTTGATCTCTGCCGGCCTACAATCGACCCGACGCGCACCGCCAACCATGAAATGGCTCACACTGGGTCGCGTCCGCCGATCGGCTCGCGGCATCGGCCCGTGTTTATCTGTCCTGCGAGACCGTGGGTTTTGCGGTCGACGGGTCTCGGGTGTATAATTTCGCTGTTCAGTCGGCGGCCGAAATCGGGCTCGGCTGCATGGGGCGACACACCAGCCCTTTGAGGAGGGAGTGCTATGTCATTCCTTCATCTGGACACGAAATATCCCTCGCGGTTCCTGAGCGATTGGGGCGTACCCATCGTCGCCGCCATCATCATTCTGTTCTCGGTCTACTTGATGATCTGAGGCGTCCCGAAGATGGCGGAACTGGTTGTTTTGAGGTCCGCGTGCGACCGGAGGCGATCTGCGCCGGCCGAACTGAAAACTGCCATGTCGGCAATCGCTGAAACGGGCTTGCCGCGAGGCATTTCCCGCTTGCCCCAACAATACATGTAAGTTTCGCATTCCTGTAACAAAGCTGCTAGCATCAGCTTGTCGTTCTCAGTATGACAGCTGCACTTTGTTGTCGGCTGGAGCGGTTGGAAGGCGGATGGGTTACGTGTCAATCAACATGCCGAGGTAGTGACTTTGGCTCAACGGCAAAAACAGATCGCGTCACAGGAAAACGAGGAGCGGAAACTCCGCTATCTGGTCGTTCATGACTGGATCCTCGATTTCATTGCCACGAACAATTTGAGCGGCGGCGACAAATTGCCGAGCACGACTGAACTCGCCAAGTTGACAGGCGTCAGCCTGATCTCGGTGCGTCATGCGCTGGACAAGCTGGAACATTCCGGCCGGATTCACCGTCATCAGGGCATCGGGACCTTCGTCGCCAGGGATCGCATCGTCAGCGAACCCAGTCGGGCTGGGCGCCTTCTGGAAACGCTTTCACCTTCGGGCAGCGGGCCTGAGCTTGCCACGGAACTGCTCGGCATCAACATCGGTTCGCCCAGCCCCGAGATCGCCAAGGCGCTGTCGATCGAACTCGGCCAGCCGGTCTGGGAGATCATCAGGCGGCGCAGCTTTCGGACAACCCCGGCGATCCTGGAACAGGCGGTGTTGCCGCTCAGCCTCGTGCCGGCGATCGACGACAAGGATCTCGAAGCGGGCGACTCGCTTTATGCCTTGCTTGCCGAACGCTACGGCCTGCGGGACGACTATGTCGAACAATCGCTGGAAGTGGACAGGCCGACACCCACCGAGCGCGAGATACTCGACCTCGGTTCGCGCGACCAGGTCGTGCGCATCAGGGGCGTTTCCTTCACCGCCGACGGCAAGGCCTTCGATTGTTATCAGCAGACCTACAAGGCCTCGGATTTCGTATTCTATACGTCCGGGTCGGGAAGCCGGCACCTGCTGCAGCCAACCGACATGAAACAATGGGTGGTGCTGCCACTGCATGGCAGCAAGCGCTCGGTTCTGCCGGTTGCGAAGAAGTCGTCCGGGCGCTCAGGCCGTTAAATCGGCCAGCGCGGACCGTTCCGGATCAGGATGGGGAATGCTGGCCAGCAACGCGCGCGTATAGGGCGCCTTGGGCGAACCGACGACCGCTGCAGCGTTGCCTTCTTCCACGATCCTGCCTTGATGCATGACGGCGATGCGGTCGGCGTAGTGAACCGCTGTCGACAGGTCGTGCGTGATCATAAGGATACCCATTTTGGAATCCGTGCGCAGCTCATTGAGCAGTTCGAGCACGCCGGCGCGCACTGATACGTCGAGCATCGAAACCGGCTCATCGGCCAACAGCAGTTCCGGCTTGAGCACGATGGCGGCTGCAATTGCAACGCGTTGCCGCTGACCGCCGGAAAGCTCATGCGGGAACCGGTTGAGATAACGTTCGACGGGCGTCAGCCCGACGCGTTCGAGAGCCGCGCAGATCAGCATCTCGCGCTCCTTCGCCGTGAGGCCGATGCCATGAACACGCAACGGTTCCTCGACCGTGGAGCGGACGCGATAGCGCAGGTCGAGCGACTCGTAGGGATCCTGGTAGATCATCTGGACATGGCGTCGAAGCGGTCGCCAATGGCGGCTCTTGAGATGAGTGACGTCGTGGCCGTTGATACGAATGGAACCGCTGCGCGCCTTGATCATGCCAAGCACGGCCTGCAGCGTCGTCGTCTTGCCGCTGCCGGATTGGCCGACAAGTGCCACCATCTCGCCGCGGTCAACATGGATCGAGACGTTCTCGACGGCGGCGGGGATTTGAGGGTCTTGCCCACGTATCATGTCGCGGAAGGTGCGGGCGCGTGGGTATGATACGGTGATATCCCGCACGTCGAGCAGGGGCGAGGCACTTGGTGCCTTGTCCGGCGCCGCTGAACCGCTTTGGTTCGCCTTTGCCGCCGAGAACACGTCAGGCGTCGCCTCGAAAAGCTTGCGAGTGTATTCGTGCTGGGGGCGATGATAGAGATCGCCAACCTCTCCCTGTTCGATCACTTCGCCTTTCAGCATCACGGCCGCGCGGTGGCAGCTCTGGGCGACGACGGCGAGATCGTGGGTGACGAGCACAAGCGCCAGGTTCAGCTCCTTGCTGAGCCGCACCAGCAGCTTCATCACCTGATCCTGCACCATCACGTCCAGCGCGGTCGTCGGTTCGTCGGCCAGCAACACCTTGGGTTCGCAGGCCAGGGCCATCGCGATCATGGCGCGCTGGCGCATGCCGCCGGAAAGCTGATGCGGAAAGCGCCCGGCGTGATCCGCAGGTATGCCGACCAGTTCCAGAAGCTCACCGATCCGGCGCGCCATGGCGACACCGCGCGCGACACCGTGCATCTGCATGGCCTCCGCGATCTGCCAGCCTATGGTCTTGACCGGATTGAACGCACTCATCGCGCCCTGGAACACCATGGCGATGTCCTTCCAGCGGTGGGGGGCGATGCTTGCCTCGCCGTTCCGCAGAATATCCTGTCCGCCAAGCAGGATGCGGCCGGACACTTCCGCGTTTGCCGGCAAAAGTCCCATGGCGGCAAGGATGGTGGTTGTCTTGCCGGAACCGGATTCGCCGACCAGTCCAATGCGCTCGCCAGGTGCGAGTTCGATGTTGACGTTCTTCACGACATGAAATTCGGCGCGGCGGCCGCCGGCATTGGTGCCGAACCAGATATTCAAGTCCTGGATTGCGAAGGCGCTGCTCAACCTGGAGTTCCTTGTCATATCGCGTCCGGTCCACGGCCGACGAGCGGGCGCAGTTTCCAGCCATGCAATGAAAGATATGAGACCTTGAGCCGTGGGTTCAGCCCGTCTTCGATGGAGCGGCCGAGCATGTAGCAGCCCATGATCAGCACGGCGACGGCAACGCCTGCCGGGACGATCGCCCACCAGGCGCCGCTGCTGACGGCCGCACGGTCGAAGGCGTGCTCCATAATGGTGCCCCAGGTGATCGCCGTGGGGTCCGAAAGGCCGAGGAATGCGAGCGCGGTCTCGTTGAAGATGGCGACTGTGATGGCCAGCACCGTGTTGGCGACAAGAAGCGGCCCGATCTGCGGGATGATGTGGCGCATGATGATGTGGAGATGGCTGGCGCCCAGCGCCTCGACCCGCTTCACATAGACCCGTTCGCGCAGGCTCTTGACCTGGGCGCGGATCAGTCGTGCCGTGCTGGTCCACATCAGGGCGCCGATGACGATGATGACGTGAGACAGGCTCGGCCCCCACACCGCGGCGATCACGATCATCAGCACGATCTGCGGGATGACCAGGAAATAGTCGGTGATGCGCATCAGAACAGTATCGACCCAACCGCCGAAATAGCCCGAAAGAACGCCGATCGTGGCGCCGATGCCGATGGCGATCAGTGTCGCGATGGCGCCGACGATCATGGAAATGCGGCCGCCGCGCAACACAAGGCTGAACACGTCGATGCCGCCATCGTCGCAGCCGAACCAGTGTTGCCAGGAAGGCGGCTCGAAAACGGCGCATGTCGCTTCATGGACGCTGTAAGGTTCGATCAGCGGCGAAATGAGCGCGAGCAGAACGAACACGGCAACGATGGCCGAGCCCACCAGTGCCGCGGGTTGATGCAGCACATCGTTCAACATCGGCCAGAAACCGAGACGCGTCTCGGTTTCTGGGGCAGTGGCCCCAGGCAGGGAAAGGGTCATGTCGTTATCCGGGGATCAAGCTTGTAGTAGATGAGGTCGGCGATCAGGTTGAAGGTGATCACCACGACGGTGATGGCGAGGAACCCGCCCTGCAGCATCGGATAGTCGCGCTTGAGCACCGCAGTGTAGAGCGCGCGGCCGATACCCGGCCATGAGAAGATGACCTCGATCAGGATGGAGCCGGTGACGACCGCACCGAGCGACATTGCCACCATGGTGACGATGGGCAGCATGGCGTTGCGCAAGGCGTGCGCGCGGATGAGCCGGTGGCGCGGCACGCCCTTGGCCTTCGCCGTCAGGATATAGTCCTCGCCCAGCGTTTCCAGCATGGCGGAACGGACGATAAGCGCATTCTCGGCGAAGAGTGTCAGCGCCAGCGTCGCCACCGGCAGGATCATGTGTTTGAGCGTGTCGAGAAAGACATCCCACTGCGAACCGCCGATGGCGAATGGGTCGCTCATGCCTGCGGAAGGCAGGACCCCGGCGAAGATGATGAGAAGCATCATGCCCAGGAATTGCGTTGGGAACGCGTAGAACAAGACGGCGATATTGGTGCTGAGGTGATCGGTCGCGCTGCCCCGGCGCACGGCGGAAATCACGCCGACGAGGCCGCCCATCATCAGCGCCAGGACCGTTCCCGTCGCCACCATGGGGATGGTGTTGCCAAATGCCTCGATCAAATTGTCGAGCACGGGCTGACGGTTCATGTAGGAAACGCCAAGATTGCCGTGCAGCGTCTGTTGGAGATAGAGCAGATATTGCTCCCAAATCGGCTTATCGAGGCCGAACTGCGCGGTAAGCGCCTGCTTGAGCGCCGGGGATGCGTTCGGCACACGCGATATCTGGCTAATAGGCCCGCCAGGAAGGACGCGGAACAGGATAAAGTTAAGCGTCAGGGCAACGAAAACCGTGACCACAGCGAAAACGATTCGCTTCCATACAAAGGCCGAACCCCGCAATGCCTCGCTCCTCCCAAGCACCTTGACATGCACTTATCATACTCAGTAGCCTGAATATGAAGCAAGTACCCATTTTGGGGATTCTTGCATCTCGGGAGATGACAATGAAAAAGAAGCCTCACCAGAGTTGGAACATGCGTACCCTAACGTTTGCCGCAGCGGTCGCCGCCGCGACGGTCTTTCAGGCGCCGTTTACGCCAGCTGCCTCCGCGGCCGAGATCCTGCGCATCGGCGCCACGCAGCCGATCGACTCACTCAATCCATTTGTCTCGGATTCAGACTACAGCTCGGTCATGTACCAATATGTGTACCCACATCTGACCGAATATGATGCCAAGCTGCAGATCGTGCCATCGTTCGCGACCAAGTGGGAGGTGTCGGAAGAAGGCAAGGTCTGGACGTTCCACACCATTCCGGGAGCAAAATGGTCGGACGGCGAGCCGCTGACGGCAAAAGACGCGGCCTTCACCTTCAATATGATCCGCAAGTTTCAGACCGGAACTACAGGCAAACTGGCCGGCTGGGTCGCCCACATGGCGGATGCCCAGGCTTCCGACGACAACACCCTGGTGCTCACCTATAAGCTGCCGGTCGCCAATGTGCTGACGCAACTCCAGGCGCTTCCTATTCTCCCGCGGCATGTGTGGGAGCCCCTCACGGAAGGAAATGGCGAACAGATATCGACCTTCCCCAACACGGCACCGGTTGTGGCGGGTGGTCCCTTCGTGCTGACCAAGCACGACAATGAGCAGATTGCGCTCTTCGCTCGCAATCCGAACTGGTGGGGTAAGAAAAAGCCGGTCATCGACGGTTTCGGCCTGCAGTTCTTCGCCAATGACGATGCCATGATCACCGCCCTCGTGACCGACAAGCTCGACATGATTGGCGAGCAGACACCACCGACTGCCGTGGAGACCCTGAAAAAGGCCGGCATGACGGTGCTGAGCGGGCCGAGCGTTGGAATGAAAACGCTCATCATCAACACCAGCCCGGACAAGCCCAAGAACCGGGAACTGCTTGATCCGAAGGTGCGCGAAGCGCTGGAATACGCCATTGATCGCGAGACTATCGACAAGATCGTCTGGCTCGGGTTCTCGGCGCCCGGTTCGACCATCGTAGCACCGGCAACCGGCTTCCACGACGAGGCGATCAAGCCGCTGCCCTATGATACCGACAAGGCCAACGAAATCCTGGAGGGCAAGGGGTTCAAGAAGGGGGGCGACGGTATCCGGGTCGTGGACGGCAAACGCATGTCCTACGAAGTGATCTTCCCGACGGAAGAGAATGGCACGGGCGATCGCGCTTTCCAGATCATCCAGGCCGGCTTCAAGAAGATCGGCATCGAGGTAACCCAGCGCAAGATGGATCCAGGTGCGGCCACCGAGGCCATTCACGCGCCTGAGGCCAAATACCTTGATTACGACTTCGCGATGTGGAGCTGGGTGCCGCCGGTGGAGCCGGACTTCATGCTGAGCATCGTTACCTGCGGGGCGCGCGGCGGAAACAGCGACAGCGGTTACTGCAACGCCGACTACGACAAAATGTATCTGAAGCAGGGCACGCTGCTCGACAAGAAGGAGCGGTTGGCCGAGATTTCGGCGATGCAGAAGCACATTTTCGAAGCGCGTCCTTACATCGTGCTCAACTATCCAAACGTCATCGAAGCCCACAGCCCGAAATGGGATGGTTTCGTGCTTTCGCCTCTGGTCGGTTCGGTCAACAATCTGTCGACTGAGACGCTGATGAACGTCCACAAGGTGAAATAAGCATGATCGAGGTGCGGCTCAGCAGCGACCGTGCGGTCCTTAAGAATGCGGACATCCTGGTGATGCCCGCATTCGCCGGGCCCCACGGCCCGGAGTTTGCCGACGCCGGGCTGTCCGGCAGTTCGGCGCATGGTCAATCCGTCGCCATGCTGCGTCGCGACGGTCTGTTCAAGGGCACGTCCGGCCAGCTTTCGGCGCTGCTGGTGCCCTCGCAGGACGGACCGGCCGTGCTTGCGGTTGGCGTCGGGTCGCGGGAAGCCTTCACCGCAAACATCCTGCGCGAGGCCTTGATGCCCGCGGCGCATTTCTTGCGGGACAGGGGGCGATGTGTCGTCAGCCTGGACGGGCTCGGTTCAGACCAGGCCTCGATAGCGCGAGCTGCGGCGGAAGCTTGCCTGATCGGTACCTATGACCGGTCTGACAAGGCGGAGACGGTCGTCGACCTGCTGGCGACCGGCGCCAACGTGAAACGCGGCTTCGAGATTGGCAGGGTCGCGGGCAGGGCGGTCAACTGGGTGCGCGACCTTGTCGAGACGCCGGGCGGCGATCTCATCCCGGAGCGTCTGGCGCAGGTGATTGCCGAACGCGCGCAGCAGTTGGGCATCGATGCCGAGATATGGGACGAGGCGGAACTCGCCAAACGCGGCTTCGGAGCGACGCTGGCGGTGGGCCGCGGCAGTTCCAACAAACCGTTCGTGTTGTGTCTCAATCCGGCTCGGTCGAAGGCGCGGTTGGGATTGGTTGGCAAAGGCATCACCTTCGATTCCGGCGGCATCAACCTGAAACGCACCCTTCAGGAAATCGCCTGGATGAAGGCCGACATGGCCGCCGCTGCCGCGGTGGCTGGCGCCATTTTCGCGGCGGCGGAAATTGGCCTAGACCCGGACGTGACCGCACTGTTGCCGCTGGCGGAGAACATGCCGGGCGGTCATGCCTTGCGCCCCGGCGATGTCGTTCGTCATCCCGACGGACGGCGCACTGAAGTTGTCGACACCGATTGCGAGGGCCGCTTGGTGTTGGCCGACGCTGTCGCCTATCTGGCGCGCGGCGGGGTCGGTGAGATCATCGACGTTGGTACGCTGACGGACGGCGGTGGCGTTGGTCCCTTGCTGTGGGGTTGCTGGTCTACGTCGCCCTCCCTCGCGCAAGAGCTGGGTGGAGCCGGCGAGATCGCGGGCGAGCCGGGCTGGCACCTGCCGCTGCGAGTGGAATACGAGCGTCTGATTGAGTCGAGTGTCGCCGACATCGCTAATGCCCCGCTCTCGGTGCCCGACAGTGGTCAGTTAGCCGCCACTTACTTGCGGACATTTGCCGGCAATACGCCCTGGCTCCACCTCGACAATGGGTCGAGCGCCTATCTGGATCAGGGCTTTGCCCCCTGGCCTGTCGGAGCCACCGGCTCGCCGGTGCGGGCATTGTTGCAGCTCCTGCTCAGCCGCGCGGGTGAACAATGACATCTTCGGAAACCGTGCTGCGCCGGCTGCGCGAGCTGGCGCATGAGTTCACGCAACATTGGCCTGTGCCGGGCGGGATCATCGTCGCCGTTTCGCGTGACGCGACCCTGCTCGAGCTGCCCTTCGGCCAGGCCAATATCGACGCAGCCTTGCCCGTGGGACGCGATCATCTGTTTGCGATCGGTTCGATCAGCAAGGCCTTTGTCGGCCTGACGATCCTGCAGCTTGCCGGGGAGGGAAAGCTCGACCTCGACAAGCCCATCACCACCTATCTGCCCTGGTTCAGCGTCGGCTCAGACTATCCGATGTTTTCGCTCCGCCACCTGCTGAACCATTCCGCTGGATTGCCGGCTGGCACGGACTCGTTGCCGGACGAACTCGGTCAGGGGTGGTGGCTGAGGGAGCTATCGACCGGTTTTGAGCCCGGAACAGCCTTTCACTATTCCAACATCGGCTACATCCTGCTGGGGCTTGTCGTGTCTGCCGTAACCGGCAGGCCGACGGTGGAGGCGTACAGGGAAAGACTGCTCGAGCCGCTTGGAATGGCGGATAGTGTCGCCTGCATCTCCAACCGGGAGCGTCACCGCTTCGCCGTGGGCTATGCGCCGATGGCAGACGATCGCCCTTGGGTTCCTGGCGATGTCTTGGCGCCCGCGACATGGTTCGAAACCAACACCTCCGATGGAAACATCGCCGCGACCGGCCCGGATCTCGCGCGTTTCGTGCGTATGCTGCTCGGTGCCGGCCGCCTGGATGGAAGAGCGGTTGCCAGCGAGAATGCATACCAGCAGCTGACCGGCCTTCTGGCGCCGTGCGGCGAACCGATCGTGGAATTTCTGGCAGACGCCGGCGTCGAAAAGAGCGTCTATGGTCTCGGCATCAATGTCGAAACGATCAGGGGTGCTCGCTGTCTCACCCATGGCGGCGGCATGGTGGGTTACGCCACCTTCATCCTGGCAGACCTTGACCACGACGTCGGCATCGCCGTGTTGACCAACGCCAATGGCGACTGCCCGGCAGCGCAGGTGCTTGCCCGCGCCGCGCACGCATGGCTGACAGGCGCGGAAATGGAAATGCCGGCCACGGAGCTCGATCTGGATGTGCGCGATCCTCTCGCCTTCGAACCCGCGATGCTGGGCGATTTCTCTGCCCGCACGCCCGAAGGCGAATTGATAACGCTCACCTTTACAGTCGACGAGAACGGCAAGGTTTTGGTTTCGGGCAAGAGCGCTACGGCGCGCGTCTTCAAAACCTGGTCGACGCGATATGTCACTAATCATCCAGCCTTGAGCACGTTCCACCTGACCTTCGCTTCGACGCAGAATGGCGACGATCAAGAGGTCATCTGGAACTGCGGCCCGCTCGAACTGCGCCGCGTGCCGGCGCCGTTGACCAAGAGCGGCAAGGCTGCGCCCGCATGTGTTGGTCATTATCGCTCGCATTCGCCCTGGTTCACCAATTTCCGCATCGTGTCACGTGGCGGGCGGCTGTTCCTGATCGCGCCGGGCGGCGTCGAGGCACCTGGCGAAGACCTGGAACTGGTGGAGTTGAAGTCAAGTGTCTTTCGGATCGGGGCCGAACTCCATGCGCCGGAGCGCTTGGTGCTCGGACCAATGGTCGACGGCAAGATTGTTTCGGTGACCAGGGACGGCAATCGCTATTCGCGGACTTTCACCGATTGATCCAGGCCGGCGACGCCGCGATCGGCGGGCCGACCGTCAAAACCGATTTCTTTGTCTCCACGAATATTCGTTCCCGCATTGACAGCTCATCATACTCATTATAATAAGTATGCAAACTGTTCTCCAGGAGAGATTTTATGCCAGCATACAAGACGCCTTCGCGCACGACCCGGAGTCGCGACTATTTCGCTCGCTCCAGCGAGATCATCCCAAGCGGCGTCAACAGCACGGCGCGTGCGGTGTGGTCGGGCTGGGATCCCTATCCCCTGTTCGTCGACCGTGGCACCGGCTCGCATATCTTCGATGTCGATGGGAATGAATACATCGACTACCTGCTCGGGCTTGGGCCGATGATCCTCGGCCATCGGCCGCAGAAGATCACGGAAGCCGTCGTTGATTTTATCCAGAACCGCGGCACCGTCTTTGCCATGCCCGCCGCCGAGGAGATCACGCTCTCCGAAAAGATCATCGCCGCCGTGCCGGCGATCGAACAGGTGCGCCTGTGCAACACGGGAACCGAGGCGGTTCTTTATGCGGTTCGCCTGGCGCGCGCCTTCACCGGCCGAAAGAAGCTGATCCGCTTCGAGGGCATGTATCACGGGTTTTCGGATGGTGTTTACTGGAGCAAGCACCCGACCATCGAAACTGCCGGTCCCGACAAGGCGCCGAAGGCGATCCCGCAGGGGCCTGGCATGCCGGCCGGTCTCGACGACTCGCTCGTCATCCTGCCGTGGAACGATGTCGAGGCTCTGCGTGACGCGATCGCCCGGGAAGGGCACAATATCGCCGCCGTCATTACCGAGGCGGTCATGTGCAACACCGGCTGCATCCTGCCGGAGCCGGGTTATCTCGAGGCGATGCGGGACCTGACCGCCAAGGCGGGGATCATCCTGATCTGCGACGAGGTCATCACCGGCTTCCGGCTCAGCCTGGGCGGCGCGCAAGGCTATTATGGCCTGCAGCCCGACCTTTCCACCTTCGCCAAGGGGCTCGGCGGCGGTTTTCCTGTCGCGGCGCTCGGCGGCCGCAAGGACATCATGGCGCTCGTCGCCGACGGCACCGTCTCCATGGCCGGCACATATGCCGCCAACGGAATTGCCGTGACAGCTGCCAATGCGACGCTCGACCATCTGGCAACTCCCGGCCTCTACGATACGCTCTACGGGCGCTGCCAGAAATTGTTCGACGGGCTGGCCAAGGTGATCGCGGACAATGATATCCCGGCCTATGTGACCGGCGTCGGGCCTGTCATGCAGCTGTGGTTCGCCGACCAGCCGATCCGCAACTATCGCGACGCTGCCCGCCATGCGCGTCACGATGTGTTCCGGACGTGGTGGGAGGAGATGCTCGATCGCGGCGTTCTCTTCCACCCGGGTGCGTTCGAGAACCTGTTCATCTCCTTCGCCCATACCGACGACGACATCGCGCAAACGGTCGCCATCGCGGGCGAGGCGATGCGCGCGGTGAAGGCAAAACACTAAACTTACGATCCAGCGCCTTTTCATGCAGGCATGATGCTTGCAAAGCTGAGGCGCTGTTTCCTACCAGGCATCGCAATGAAGAACGATAACGTCATTCTCGGTATCGATCTTGGCACGTCGGCCATCAAATGCGTGGCGATGTCTGCCGCGGGACAGGTCGTCGCCACCGCCGAGGCGTCGTTCCCGGTGACACGGGAATTGCCGGGCCAGGCCGAGCAGAATCCGCTCGACTGGCTGGCGGCGATGGAGACGGCGATCAGGCAGCTTGGCGGGGGTGTCGCCGCGAGCGTCTCTGCCATTGGCCTGACCGGCCAGCTGCCCACTCTTGTCTGTATGGAAGGCGATCGACCGCTTGCCTCCGCGATCACCTGGATGGACAGTCGTGCCGACGCCTGGACGTCAAGCTTCCTCGACGAGGCGAAGCGGCGGATGATGTATGAGCGTACGGGCATGCCCATCGACGGGCGTTACCTCGCGCCGATGTTCCGCCATCATCTCGACTGTTTCGGCGGTAGTGTCGGGTCGATCCTCTCGGCCAAGGACTTCCTGCATTTCGCATTGACCGGCGAGCTGACGACCGATCCGTCGACAGCCGCGGGTTATGGGCTCTACGATCTGGACGCGAAGACCTGGTCGCAGGAGTTGTGTGCCATTTGGGGTGTCTCCGAAGCCCTGTTGCCCGTCATTGGGCCGGCCCGCTCGACCAGCCCGCTCACGGCTGACATGGCCGCTCGTCTCGGTCTGCACTCCGGATTGCCGGTGACGGTCGGTTGCGCCGACTCCGTCGCCAGCGTCCATGCCATGACCGGCTTGGAAGAGGGCACGGTTTGTGTCACCACCGGTTCCAGCACCATCATCATGGACAATCTGCGCAAGTCGTTGCGCGATCCCCTGCGGCGTTATCTTTTGACGCCGCATGTCGTGGACGGCGTGTTCGGCCGCGAAATGGACCTGCTCTCGACCGGCACGAGCTATCGCTGGCTGAACGACCTTCTCGGCTGGGACAACGGGCGGATCGACACGGCCGCCGCCGCTTCGCAGGCCGGCGCCAACGGCCTGATGTTCGCACCCTATCTCGCCGGCGGCGAGCAGGGGGCGTTGTGGAATCCCAATCTGCGCGGGGTCCTGCATGGCCTGACGGTGCAGCATGGCGCGCATGATATCGCCCGCGCCTATTTGGAGGGCGTGCACTTCGAGATCCGGCGCTGCATCGACATTCTGGCGGAGACTTCGCGGATCGAGAGCGTCGTTCTGGCGGGCCATGCCGTTTCCCATCCTTCGACGCGGCAGATGTTGGCCGATATCCTCGGTCGCCCGGTGACGACCTACGACCATTCTTCTCCGGCCGCGATTGGCGCCGCGCTGCTGGCTGCTCCGCAGGAGGGTCGCCCGGCATCACTTAGCGCAAGCGTGGTGACCCCTTCCGCCGCTTCAACCGACTACGAAAAAATCTACAGGCGCTATTCAGCGCTCTTCCCCACGATTGCCGAGGCATCCGACTGATATGACGAAACTGGACGTGACCTGGGCGGCAGATCGCGCCGCGATGGCGGAGCTTGCCGCGGATTATGTTTGTGCCTCGCTGGCGGACGGCTCGGCAACGAGCCTCGCCCTGCCGACCGGGGATACGCCGATCGGAATGTACAAACATCTGGTGGAACGCTGCCGCCGCGGCGAAATCAGCTTCAGCAATGCCGAACTGTTCAACCTAGACGAATATACGGGCATGTCGCCCAACAACCCGCGCAGCTACCACGCCTTCATGCGACGGCATCTTATCGATCATATCGACGTGCCCGCCGAGCAAGTTCATCTGCTTCGCGGGAATGTCGCCGATCCCGCCGAGCAATGCCGCGACTTCGACCGCGCGATTGCCGCCGCTGGCGGCATCGACCTTGCCATATTGGGGCTTGGAGCCAACGGGCACATCGCCTTCAACGAACCCGGCGTGTCGTGGGAGCTCGACACCCATGTCGTCACGCTCGACGAAAAGACTCGGCACGCCCACAGGCCGAACTTTCCCGATGAGGCCAGCGTGCCAAGCACCGGCGTGACCATGGGCGTCAACACGTTGCGTTCCGCAAGGAAAGTGTTGTTGCTGTGTGCAGGTGAGAGCAAGCGCGAGGCGTTGGCTGCTCTGCTCGCCGGTCGGGAAGATCGTGCCTGGCCGGTCACCAGCCTGCTCGGACACACCGATTTGTCGATCTTGGCGGAAGCGGCGTTGATGCCGGCCTCAAAGCAATTTGCCTGAAGCGCGCTCGGCATTCTGCCAGGTGACAAGAATAGAACAAAGTGGGAGCCGAACATGACCTGGACTGGTGTCTTTCCTGCGGTGACAACCAAGATGGATGCTTCGGGTACGATCGATTTCGAAGCAACCCAGGCCAGCCTCGATCGGCTGATCGGCAACGGAGTGTCCGGTGTCATCGTGCTGCCAATGTTGGGTGAAAACGCGGCGCTGACGCAGGCCGAGCGCGATGCGGTCGTGCGCGCCGCCAAGGAAGTGGTCGCCGGGCGCGTGCCTCTGCTTTCCGGACTGGCGGAACTGTCCACGGACAACGCGATCGCCGCCGCCCGCAACTATCAGAAATTGGGCGCGGAGGGCTTGATGGTATTCCCCAGCCTCGCCTACCGCACCGACCGACGCGAAACCGCAGCCTGGTACAAGGCCGTTGCGGGAGCAAGCGATCTTCCGGTGATGATCTACAACAACCCTCTCGCCTACAAGGTCGACGTCGATGTCGAGACCCTGAAGATGCTGGAGGATGTTCCCGGCATCGTCGCCGTCAAGGAAGAGACCGGCGACATCCGGCGCGTGACCGACCTCTTCAATGCGTTCGGCGACCGTTTCGATATCTTCTGCGGCGTCGACGATCTTATCCTGGAGAGCCTGGCGCTGGGCGTTGTGGGTTGGGTGTCAGGCATGACCAATGCCTGGCCCGCCGAATGCGTGAAACTGTTCGAGACAGCGAAGCGCGGCGATTTCGCCTCGGCATTGCCGCTCTATCGCCTGCTGACGCCGGCGTTTCATCTCGATACTGACGTCAAGTTGGTCCAGTACATCAAGCTCGCCGAACATCTGGTCTACGGCGCTCCCGAACACGTTCGGCTCCCACGGTTGCCTGTCGTCGGCGAGGAACGTGCGAGAGCTGAGGCGATCATCAGCGATACGATCGCGTCCCTGAAAAAACGCAGCTGATCGATCTTCCGACGGCGCGGAGCGACACAGCGCGAACACATTATGCCAGAGGCGTCAGGCTGAAACCTGGCGCTGTCGGCGCGTGTTTTTCCGTCTCCATATACCTAGGTATATCGGGCAGAACCCAACGTATAGCGATCTGACGAAACCAGATACTGGCGCAACGTGCTGCCAGGGAGTAAGCCGGCAATTGTCAAACGGACGGGATGCGTCCCGCCGGGACCAACAGGAACAACGAACCATGCCAAGCGACAGTAGTCGAGAGAGCACGCCGCTGCGGTCGCCCGGTCGGGTCTAGTTCCTAGTCTCACCCGCGACGCCTGCAGTGGCGCGCCATTGAGGTGAGACATGAAAATCACAATCTTTGCCCATCGCTGCATCCGGGCCATCGCACGTCTTTGCGGTGGCGTCGGATATGCGGCGCACCCAGCCCACAGGCAAACCGCTGAGATCATCCGGCTTCCGGCCGCGCCCACCCGGCGCGTCGCCCGCGGACCGGTAATCCGTTGGCGGACAAACCCCGTATCCGGCCGGCTCGAATGCCGCTGGACCGTTGTCACCAACGCGCCTGTCGACAGCGCCGAGACGTCGCGCTTTGAGCGTTTCGGTGCCATTCTCGACGACCGTCAGCGCGCCCATGCATGGGACTGAGACCTTGATCAGAACCTTGCACATCTATCTGCCCGACAGACGACGAAGCGGGTCCGCCGCCACCGGCTAACCACCGGAGCGGCGGACACTTTCCTGAAACAGCTCTTCAAGAACCGACAGTAATCGGCGTGGCCCGGAATGACGTCGCACGCCCGCTCGACGGGTGAACGACGTATTGCGTCCGTGCCGTCCTCCAAAACGACATGAGGATCAAGACCATGAACATGATGATGAAGGGAGCGCTTTCCGCCACAGTGCGGAAGGACGAGCGAAAACTGTCGATGCGGGCGGTTCGGGAGGCGCAGAACAGCATCGACCTGACGCTGTCGAACGTAAAGGGCCACAGCGATGGCCTCGTCGTGATGGACGCCATCGAACGCCTGGCGAAGGATGGGCCGAACGAGGTGGCGCATGACAAGCGCCCGCATGCCCTCGTGCAATTCCTGGCCGCCTTCAAAAATCCCTTCATCATGGTGTTGATGGTGCTCGCCGCCATCAGCGCCTTCACTGACATCTGGCTGCCCCTTCAGGCGGGCGAAGATGCCGACCCGACCAAGGTCACCATCATCCTGGTCATGGTTCTTCTCAGCGGGGTGATGCGTTTCGTTCAGGAGTACCGGTCCGGAAAAGCGGCCGAGGCTCTAAAAGCCATGGTGCGCACGACGGCGACGGTGCTGCGCCGCGCATCTGCTGGAGCCAGGCCGGAAACGATCGAGATTCCCATGCGCGAGCTTGTCGCCGGGGATATCGTGCGGCTTTCGGCCGGCGACATGATCCCGGCCGATATACGGCTGATCGAGTCGCGCGACCTGTTTGTCAGCCAGGCGTCGCTCACCGGTGAAGCCATTCCCGTCGAGAAATACGACACGCTTGGCGCCGTGGCCGAGAAGTCCGCTGCCGGTATCGCGACCGAACAGATGGACATGCTGGATGTGCCCAACATCTGCTTCATGGGTACGAATGTGGTCAGCGGAACGGCTACCGCCATTGTCGTCGCCACCGGTGCGCGGACCTATTTCGGGTCGCTCGCGAAATCCATTGTCGGCACGCGGGCACAAACCTCGTTCGACCGCGGCATCAACAGCGTCAGCTGGCTGCTCATCCGTTTCATGCTGGTGATGGTGCCGATCGTCTTCCTGATCAACGGCGTGATGAAGGGCGATTGGGTGGAGGCGCTTCTGTTCGGTCTGGCGGTTGCGGTCGGCCTGACGCCGGAAATGCTGCCGATGATCGTCTCCTCCAATCTGGCCAAGGGCGCGGTCGCAATGGCACGGCGCAAGGTCGTGGTGAAACGTCTCAACGCCATCCAGAACTTTGGCGCCATGGACGTTCTGTGCACCGACAAGACGGGCACGCTCACCCAGGACAAGATCATCCTTGAACATCATGTCGATGTTCGCGGCGCTCGTGACGACGCCGTCCTGCAACTGGCCTGGCTGAACAGCCATCACCAGAGCGGCGTCAGGAACCTGATGGATCAGGCTGTGGTGCGCTTCGCCGAACAGGCGCCCAAGCCTTTCCACTTGGCGCAGACCTACAGCAAGGTCGACGAACTGCCATTCGATTTCGTGCGCCGCCGCCTCTCCGTCGTCGTCGAAGGCGTCTCCGGCGAACATCTGCTCGTCTGCAAGGGGGCCGTCGAAGAGATGCTGGCCATCTCCACCAAGGTTTCCAAGGGAGGTGGGACGCGGGACCTGGACGACGCCGAACGCAACCGGCTTATGGCGATGGCGCGTGCCTACAACGCGGATGGTTTCCGTGTGCTGGTCGTCGCCACGCGCGAGTTTCCGGGCGTCCACTCCAAGGCCCGTTATGGCATCTCCGATGAGAAGGAGCTTGTCGTTCAAGGCTTCCTCACCTTCCTCGATCCACCAAAGGAGACCGCCGGGCCGGCGATCGCGGCACTTGCCGAGCATGGCGTGACGATCAAGGTGCTGACCGGCGACAATGAGGTGGTCACCACCAAGATCTGCCGCGAGGTCGGTTTGGAACCCGGCCAGCCTGTCCTTGGCCGCGAGATCGAAGCGATGGACGAACAGGCATTGCAGCGGCTAGTCGAGGAAAGGACGATTTTCGCCAAGCTGACGCCGTTGCAGAAGTCGCGTGTGTTGAAGGCGCTTCAGGCCAATGGCCATACGGTCGGCTTCCTCGGCGACGGTATCAACGATGCGCCGGCACTGCGTGACGCCGACGTCGGCATCTCTGTCGACAGCGGTACCGACATCGCCAAGGAGTCTGCCGACATCATCCTGCTCGAGAAGAGCCTGATGGTGCTGGAGGAGGGGGTGGTTAAGGGACGCGAAACCTTCGGCAACATCATCAAGTACCTGAACATGACCGCCAGTTCGAACTTCGGCAATGTGTTCTCGGTGCTGGTGGCGAGTGCCTTCATCCCGTTCCTGCCGATGTTGGCCATCCATCTGCTCATCCAGAACCTGATGTATGATATCTCGCAGCTCTCGCTGCCATGGGACCGGATGGATAAGGAGTTTCTGAAGAAGCCCCGCAAATGGGACGCCAAGAACATCGGGCGCTTCATGATCTGGATCGGGCCGACCTCGTCGATCTTCGACATGACGACTTTCGCACTGATGTGGTTCGTCTTCGGCGCGAGCAAGCCGGAATTGCAGTCGCTGTTCCAGTCGGGTTGGTTCATTGAAGGCCTTCTGTCGCAGACGCTGGTGGTCCACATGCTGCGTACTCAGAGGATCCCGTTCATTCAAAGCACGGCCGCACTTCCGGTCATGCTGATGACCGGGCTGGTCTGCGTGCTTGGCATCTACATTCCGTTTTCGCCTCTGGGCGCGATGGTGGGGCTGCAGCCACTGCCTTGGCAGTACTTCCCGTGGTTGGTCGCCACACTGCTCAGCTACTGCGTCGTGGCCCAGACCATGAAGACGATCTACATCCGTCGTTTCGGACAGTGGTTCTGAGACCAAGGCTACGGCAGATGACGGGGTTCGGGCGGCTTTGGCTGCCCGAACCTGCTTTAGCAAGACCGGACTGCCGGCAAGACCGGACTGCCGGCAACACCGGACTCATTCCTGGAATTTGACGGCGTTGCCGATGCTTCCCTTGAGCTCAGCCGCCGGACGGAGGTCAATCATGTTCATCGACGCTCTTGCGCTGCTCTTTGCTGCCGACCATTCCCGCCGCAACCCGAAGCGCAGGCGAGGCAATCGAACGCCAACACGGTATCTGGAACGGCGGAAGCCGCTTGGTCTTGGCAGCGAGTTTGCTCGACGCATTGACGATGAACTGAACCGCGGGCTGTGCTGGGCGTTCGCCGCATCGGGCACGACGCTGTTCAAGATCGCGGCCCGCCTTGCGAGAAACGGCATCCTCACGCGTCGGCAATCGTTGCGTCTCATGTGCTGGTCGACGCGCCTTCACCGCATCGCGATCATGCTGTTGCGGCGCAAGGACTGGTGATCGAAACTGGTCACGCGGGGCATATGCCGCCGGCTGTCATCTTTCCGTAGACCGGACCCGGTATGCGCTGCTTGAGCCATCGAGATTGCTTCCATGAAATTTCAGCAGACATTTGAATTCTACCCCTTTCTGGACACGGTCGTGGCGCTCGTCGCCGCCTTTGTGCTCGGCACGCTGATTGGGGCCGAGCGCCAGTATCGCCAGCGCACGGCCGGACTGCGTACCAATGTTCTTGTGGCGGTTGGCGCCGCCGCCTTTGTCGACCTCGGACTGAGGGTGGCTGGATCGGCGGAGGCCGTGCGGGTCATCTCCTATGTCGTCTCTGGCATCGGCTTCCTCGGCGCCGGCGTTATCATGAAAGAGGGCATGAATGTGCGTGGCCTCAACACCGCGGCAACGTTGTGGTGCTCGGCCGCCGTCGGCTGTTGCGCGGGAACCAGCATGATCGCGGAAGCGACGCTTCTCACGGCATTCGTTCTTGCCGGAAACACGCTGCTCAGGCCGCTCGTCAACATGATCAACCGCATCCCGATCGATGACCGCGCGACGGAGGCGACCTACGAAGTCAGCATCATCTCGAGCCACGAGGCGATGCCTCAGATGCGGGACCTTCTGGTCGAGCGCCTTGAACAGGCCAACTATCCGGTCAGCGACGTCGAGATCGTCGAGCGTGGCGACGATACGGTCGAAATCGTGGCGACCCTCGTTTCCACCGCCGTCGATCCGCACGAGATCGAAGCCGTCACCACCTTCCTCGAACGGCAGGCCGGTGTCACAAACGCCACTTGGGACGGCAGCACCAAGGATTGAGGACAGGGTGGTTTTTCGGGGCTCGTGTATCGTGGTGAATGCATGAAAGACGCCGCTGGCCAGGGATGGATGCTGTGTATAATGCGCCGGCTTGCCAATGATGAGCGCGATGAAGATCAGGCAGAAAATCCCGTTCCGTCACGACCAATTGTTCGTCATCGTGCTGTTGCTCGTGGCGATGGCGGCCATCTTCGTGGCCGACACGGTGACCGACTACGCGATCGCGGCCGCCGTCTTCTACACGGCGGTCATTCTGGTCGCCACCCGCATGCTGCCGCGTCGCACGGTCGTGGCGCTCGCCTGCACCTGCGTTGCCCTGACGCTGCTGAGCTTCGCGCTCACCCATTCCGGCCTCTATGAGGTCGGTCTCGTCAACACCGGCATCAGTATCGTGGCGATCGGGGTCACCACCTATCTGTCCTTGAAGCTGGTGACGGCGGAGGCCGCCGCGCATGATAGCCGCGAGCGCCTGCTGCGCATGGCGCGCGTCACCAGTCTTGGCGAGCTCACCGCCTCGATCGCGCATGAGGTGAACCAGCCGCTGGCGGCGGTCGTGACCAGCGCGGGTGCCTGCAAGCGCTGGCTGGCCCAGGATCCGCCCAGCATCCAGAACGCCCAGCGCGCAGTGGATAGGATCGTGGAGGAGGCAAACCGCGCCAGCGCGGTAATCGCGCGGGTGCGCGGCATTGCCAGCGGCAAGGCACCGCAGAAGGACAACTTCGATTTCAACGATCTGGTGCGCGAGATCGTGGCGCTGGCGCACGACCAGATCGACAGTCACGACATCTGGCTAAGACTTTACCTGCAGCAGGGGCTGCCGATGGCGGTCGCCGATCGGGTGCAGGTTGGGCAGGTCGTTGGCAATCTGGTGCTCAACGCGATCGAGGCGATCGCGGTCTCGGCCAACGGGGCCAAGGAGCTGGAGATCACGTCGGAGATCGAGAATCGCGACAGGATCCGTTTCTCGGTGGCCGACAGCGGTATCGGCTTGCGCCCCGGGGAGGCCGAGCATCTCTTCGATGCTTTCTGGACGACCAAGAAGGACGGCATCGGTCTCGGCCTCACCATTAGTCGCACGATCATCGAGGCGAATGGCGGACGGATATGGGCTGAAGCCAATGACGACGGTGGCGCGGTTTTCCTG
This sequence comes from Mesorhizobium sp. YL-MeA3-2017, assembly GCF_030814575.1. Taxonomy (NCBI): domain Bacteria; kingdom Pseudomonadati; phylum Pseudomonadota; class Alphaproteobacteria; order Hyphomicrobiales; family Phyllobacteriaceae; genus Mesorhizobium; species Mesorhizobium sp. YL-MeA3-2017. Next base: position 4,436,441 of record NZ_JAUSVH010000001.1, read on the forward strand.
TTCAGCCTGCCAGCCGCGAAGAAGGAAACGGAATGAGCGCAAGAGTGCCCGACGCAGCGATAGCGCAGCCGATCGTCTACATCGTCGACGATGATCGCTCGGTTCGCGAATCCCTGGAAGATCTTCTTGCGTCGATCGCGCTGCGAACCCGGTCCTTCGCCTCGGTGCAGGAGTTCCTCGGTTCAGAGTTGGCCGACGCGCCCGGATGCCTCGTTCTTGATGTCAGAATGCCGGGGCAGAGCGGCATGGATTTCCTTGGGCATATGGCGCAGCAGGGCATGCATCTTCCGACCGTGATGATCACGGGCCACGGCGACATCGCCATGGGTGTCAAAGCCATGAAGGACGGCGCGATCGAATTCCTGACCAAGCCGTTCCGCGATCAGGACCTGCTCGACGCCATTCACCACGGCATCGAGATCGACCGCGGCCGGCGCCAGCAGGCGGCGGCTGCGTCCGAGCTGCGCCAGCGCTGGGAGACGCTTACGCCGGGCGAACAGGACGTGGCGCGACAGGTGGTGGAGGGGCTTCTCAACAAGCAGATCGCCGCTGATCTGGGCATCAGCGAAATCACGGTCAAGGTGCGCCGCGGTCACCTGATGCGAAAGATGGGGGTCAGGACGCTCGCGGAACTGGTCAGGCTGTTCGATCGAATCCACGGAACAGCGCGTTGAAACAGTGCCGGTCCAAACGAATGGCGACCTGACGGGACCGGCTTACCATCGAGTGGTTGGATCGGGCGTCGGGATGGCGTCGAGCAGCTCGCGGGTATAGGCGTGTTGGGGCCGCTCGAACAGTTCGGTCGTCGCCGCGTCCTCGACGATTTCACCGGAGCTCAGCACGATCACCCGGCTGCAAAGGCGGCGGATGACGGAGAGATCGTGGCTGATGAAGGCGAGCGTCAGCCCAAGAGCCTTCACCAGTTCTTCCAACAGCATCAACACCTGCGCCTGCGACGACACGTCGAGGCCTGACACGATCTCGTCGGCCAGGATGAAGTCGGGCCGCATCGCGATGGCGCGCGCTATGCCGACGCGCTGGCGCTGGCCGCCAGACAGTTCATGCGGGTAGCGCCGGGCGAAATGGGCAGGCAGTCCGACCTGCTCAAGCGCCTCCGCGACACGCTTGTCGCCGGCCTTCGCGCGCAGGGGCGCGGCAATGATGCGGCCGATCGTCAGTCGTGGGTTGAGCGACGACATCGGGTCCTGGAAGATCATCTGGATGCGCGGCCTGATCGGCCTGAGTTCGGCGTCGGACAATTGACTGATGTCGCGTCCATCGAACCGCAGTTGGCCGCTGCTTGGTTCGGCCAGCCGCACCAGCGTGCGCCCAAGCGTCGTCTTGCCGGAGCCCGAACCGCCGACAATGCCGAGGATCGCCCCGCGCGGAATGTCGAAGGTTAGCCCCTTCAGGATTTCCAGCCTGGGTGCCGGACCGAACAGCGGTTTGCGTGTCATGTCGGCGACATCGACGCGAAGATCCGAAATCTCGAAGATATTGTCAGGCATGGGCGCTCCTCGACGAGCGCCACGTCGCGTCGCTTGCCGCGACTTCGGCAGCGACCACATCGAGCACGCCGGGCGGTACCGGTGTCAGCGACGAGGAGGGATCGGTATGGCGAGGCGTCGCCGCAAGCAATGCGGAAGAATAGGGGTGTTGCGGAGCGGCGAAGAAACGCTCGGTTGTGGTGTCCTCCACCACCTTGCCGGCATAGAGCACCGAAAGCGTGTCGCATGTCTTGGCGACGACGCCGAGGTCGTGGGTAACGAAAAGCAGGGCCGTGCCGTGGCGCACCTGCAACTCGCCGATCAGCTTGAGAATCTGCTTCTGCACGGTCACGTCCAGCGCCGTCGTCGGTTCGTCGGCGATGATCAGCTTCGGTTCGGCGGCAAAGGCGGAAGCGATCAGGATGCGCTGGCGCATGCCGCCCGACAGTTCGTGCGGGTAGAGGCGCATGGTGCGCTCTGGCTCGGGAATCCGCACTTCCGCCAGCATTTCCAAGGCGCGGTTCGTGGCATCTGCCCTGGTCCAGCCAAGGATATCGACCAGTCGGTCGGTGATCTGCGGGCCGATGCGCCGGACCGGGTTGAGCGCCGTCAACGGGTCCTGCGGGATCAGCGCCGCCTTGGCACCGATCAGCCGCCGCCGTTCGGCCGGAGAAACCTTCTGCAGATCCTGTCCATCCAGCAGAATCTCGCCCTCGATGATCTCGACAGCCTTGGGCAAAATGCCAAGCACCGCCTTGCCGATCATGCTCTTGCCGGCGCCGCTTTCGCCCACCAGACCGCGCACGGTCGCGGCGGGCAATGCGATGTCGACCGAGCGGAGCAGTCGTTGCTCGGTGCCGCGCAGGCGGGCGGAAAGTCCGCGTATCTCCAGGAAAGTGCTCATCGCAGCACCGGGTCGAAGCGCTCGCGCAGGCCTTCGCCGAGTTGCGCGAACGAAAGCACCGTCAGGAACAGCGCGATCAGCGGGAACACCAGCACCCACCACGCCTGGTAGATACTGGTGCGGCCCTCGGCGATCATGCCACCCCAGGTCGGCTGGTCGGTGGAGATCGACAGGTTGACGAAGGACAGGATCGCTTCGACGATGACGGCGATGCCCATTTCCAGGGTCAGCAGCGCCACGATGGTCGGCAGCACGTTGGGCAGGATCTCGGCGACCAGTGTCCGTAGCCTGGTGAAGCCCGCCACCTTGGCGCTGTGCACATAATCCATCTTCGACTGGTTCAGCGTTTCGGCCCGCACCACCCGGCAGAACCGTGTCCAGTCGATGATGACGATGGCGAGGATGACCGAGGTCAGGCCAGTGCCCAGCACGGCAATCAGGAGAATGGCGAACAGAACCGGTGGAAATGCCATCCAGATGTCGACCAGCCGGCTGATCACCCGATCGGCCCAGCCGCGATAGAAGCCGGCGAGGAGGCCGAGCGCGGAACCGATCAGGCAGGTGACCGTACCGGCCACCAGGGCGACGATGAGTGCAACACGCGCGCCATGGATGATGCGCGACAGCACATCGCGACCAAGGCTGTCGGTGCCTAACCAGAAGCCCGGCTCGGCACCGGACATCCAGGCCGGCGGCAGGCGACCCAGCATCAGGTCCTGCGCCAGCGGGTCATGTGGACTGATCAGCGGTGCGAATATGGCCGCAAGCACGAACAGTGTCAGCCACGTGCCGGAGAGCCAGAGCCTTGCGCCGGTGCGCCGGCGTACCGAACCGCGACCGTCAAGCATGGCGCAGCTTCGGGTTCAGAAAAGCGTATGTCATGTCCACGGCGAGGTTGATGAAGGTGAACAAAATGGCGAACAGAATGACGATGCCCTGGATCAGCGGCAGGTCGCGGTTGATGACCGCGTCGATCGCCATGTTGCCCAATCCCTCATAGGAAAACAGCCGCTCGATGATAACGGTGCCGCCGATGAGGAAGGTGAATTGCACGCCGACCAGTGTTAGCGTTGGCAGGATCGAGTTCGGCAGGGCTTCCGACAGGATCACCTTTGTTTCCGAGTAACCCTTGGTGCGGGCAAGCACGGAATAGTCGAGATTGACGGTTTCCTTGAGCGATTGCTTGAGCAATTGCGAGATGATCGCCGCCAGCGGCAGCGCCAGTGCCAGTGCCGGCATGAACATGTGGCCGAGCAGGTCCGCAGTGATGTCGAAGCGCAAACGCAAGATGCTCTCGAACAGGTAGAATTGGCTGGTAAAGGGCAGCTCCAGTCTGGGCGAGACTCGGCCCGAAATCTGGAAGATCGGCCACAACACGCCGAACAGCAGGATCAGCGCCAGCCCCCACAGGAAGTCGGGCACGGACAGGCCGATGCCGTTGGCGACATCGATGCCGACCTCCGCCTTGCGGCCGCGCAGGCGCGTGCCGACGATCGCCAGTGTCCCTCCGATGACCACTGCGATAACGAGTGCCATGAGCGACAGTTCGAGTGTCGCCGGCAACCGGTCGAGCACCAGCGACAACACCGGCTGGCGTGTCGAGATCGAAGTGCCGAAATCGCCATGCAGCACGTTACCAAGCCATATGGCGAATTGCTCGATGATGGATTTGTCGAGACCGTAGAGTGTCTTCAATCGGTCGATATCGGCTTCGGACGCGCCGGGCGGCAGCATCATGGCGATGGGGTTGCCGGGCACCACGCGGATGACGACAAAAACGATCACCGCCACGCCGAACAGGGTGATCAGCGTGGTCAAGAGCCGGGAGAGGGTAACGCGAACGAGCATCATGATTGGATTGTGCTGCTGGCCGCGCGGAAGCCCGGCCAGCAGTGTTCCACGCTCAGGCGCGGCGGATGAGATGCGGCAGCAGCGCGCCGGACTTGTGCGGCGTCACCACCAGGCCGTCGCGGTGGACGATGGGCTGCGCGAATTGCAGAAGCGGCAGCACCAGCCCTTCCTCGGCGATGTAGCGGTCGACATCCTTCCAGCCCTGGATGCGCTTGGCCTCGTCCTTCTCGCCCCACAGCGGTCCGATGCGATCGCTCAGCGCCTGGCCATGCCAGCCCGAGTGCGGGCTCTTGTTGAACATGGCGAAGCCGGTCGAGGTGGTCGGGTCGCCGACGGAGTTGCCCCAATTATAGAAGGCGGCAGGTGCCAGCTTGTGGGCGGCCCGCAGCTCGTAGTGCTGGGCGATCTCGTAAACCTCGATCTCCGCCTCGATACCGACCTTGCGCCACATGCCGACGATCGCCTGGATCATCTCGTAGTCTTTCGGCTTGAAGCCGCGCGTTGTCTGGATCTTGAACTTGACCGGCTTTTCCGGCGAATAGCCGGAGGCGGCCAGCAATTTCTTGGCCAGTTCGGCATCGTGCGTGACCTTGATCGAGGCATCGTAGGCCGCATATTCCGGCGTATCGAGCGTTGCCAGCGGCACGCCGTAGCCACGCAGCAGGCGGTCGATCAGAAGCTGCTTGTCGACGGCGTGGATGGCGGCAAGGCGCACATTCTTGTCCAGCATCGGATCGACATCGGAAATGAAGATCATAGCGATGTCGGACACCGTCTCGCAGGAGCCCTTGAGCTTGCCGGCAATCAGCCGGTCATACTCCTCGTAAGGGATTTCCAGCGTGACGTCGGAATTGCCGGATTCGATCTCGGCGACGCGGCTGGCGGCGTCGGTGACGAATTTGATGGTGACGGTGTCGAAGTCCGGCTTGCCGTTCCAGTAGTTGGGATTGGCCTTCAATCGCACAAAGGCGTTGCGTTCATAGCGCTCGACCATATAGGGGCCGGTGCCGATCGGCTTCTGCTCGAAACCGGCGGCGCCGACCTTTTCATAATAGGCCTTGGGAAGCACGTAGCCGGTCAGGAACGACATCCATTTGAAGATGGTCGGGTCGAACCGCAGCACATCGGCCTCGATCCGGTTGCCATTGACCTTGAAGTTCCCGACAGTCGACCAGACGAACTGGATCGGATTTCCCGTTTCGGCTTTGCCGGCCCGTTCCAGCGACCAGGCGACGTCTTCAGCGGTGAAGGGACTGCCATCATGCCATTTGACGCCTTCGCGCACGGTCAGGAAGATTTTCGTGCGGTCTTCGTTCCAGCCCCATTCGGTGATCAGGCCCGGCGCGAAGCTGAGATCCGGCTTCTGGTGAATGAACATGTCGAAGACGGACTGGTAGAAACCCTGGATCGTCGGGTTCACCGCCGATGGGCCGACCGTCGGGTCCCACGAGGGCAGGTTGACGTTGTAGGCGATGGTCAGTTCGTCCTTGCCCGCGGCAAACACTTTGCCAGGCAGCGTCAGGCTCGCCGCTGCTACGCCAGCGCCGGCCAATTTAAGCAGGGTGCGTCGATTTGGATGTCCGTTCATGTTTGTGTTCCCCATTGTTTTGATCGTTGTGACGTGAGGCGGTCGATGCCGCGCAACTAGAGTGCTGCGGTGGCTTCGATCTCGATGAGAAATTCCGGCATTGCGAGTGTCTGGACGCCAATCAAGGTGTTGGCTGCCGGCGCGGCGTCGCCAAAGAAGGCTGCGATCTCGGCCGTGATCGGGCCGAGTTTGTCGGGCGTATGGTTGACGACATAGGTCCTCAGCCGAACGACATCGGCGGGCATGGCGCCCACTTCCGCCAGCACGGCCTTGAGATTGGCCAGCGCCTGGCGTGCCTGCGTGGCAAGATCGCCAGGGCCGACGAGCTCGCCGGCGCTGTTCCAGGCGACTTGGCCGGCCAAATGCAGGGTGCGTCCGCTGTTCTGCTCCACGGCATGAGAGAAGCCGAACGGCAGCGATTGATACATGCTGTCCGGGTTGATTGCCTTGCGCTTCATATTGTTCCTCCTGCCTCTTGAACCCGCCTCAAACAGCGGGCCTTTTTGTTGCTAGTCGCCGTCAGCCGCCGGCCAGCTGTTTGGCGAGAAGGAAACCCGAACCCGCGCCGACGCCGGCGCCGGGCCAGGTTGCCGCGCCCGCCAGGTGGAAATTACGCACCGGCGTGCTCCAGTCGGCAAAGCCGGGAGCCGGGCGGAAAAGGAAATTCTGCGCGAGATGATGGCTACCGCAGATCTGGTCGCCGCCGACCAGATTGGCATTGCCGCGTTCGAGATCCAGCGGGCTCATGACTGTACGTTTGATAATCTTTGCCGAGAGCCCAGGTGCATAGCGCTCGATGATCGAGATCGCCCGGTCGGCGTAGGCTTCCCGCACCGTTTCCCAGTCGCGGTCCGTGATGATGCCCGCGGCATCGCCCTTGATCTCGGCCGGCACGACGCGCGTCTGCAGCCACAGAACGTGTTTTCCGTCCGGTGCGCGGCTGGGGTCGATCGCCGTCGGCTGCCCAACCACGACCACCGGCTCCGCGGGTAGAAGCCCGGCCTGCGCTTCCTGATAGGCTCGCGCCATCACGTCGAGCGAAGGTGCGACATGCACATAGGCGAAACGTTGTAGCGCCGGGTCCGCCCAGTCCGGCAGCGAGTCCACCGCTAGGTGGATCATCATCGTGCCGGGTGCATGCCGGAATTCACGCACTTTGCGATCGAAACGGGCATTGCCGGACCCTTGTGGCAGCAGCCCGGCCAGGGCGCGCGGCGAAATGGTTGCGACGACGGCGCGGCTGGCCTCGATGCGGCGCCCGTCAGCCAGGACCACGCCGACGGCGCGGCCGCCTTCGACCACCAATTGCTCGACGCGGGCGTTGCATTCGATGGTGCCGCCATGCGTCTCGACCATGGCGGCGAGCGCCTTGACGATGGTGTCCGCTCCGCCCTTGCCCAGCACCATGCCGAAGTTCTGGTTGGCCATGCCTTCGAGGTAGGGGAAGACGGCGCCGCCGGCGATATCGGGAGCAAAATCCAGATGCATGCCCCAGGCGCCCAGCAACGCCTTGACCTCGGAACTCTCGAAAGTCTCGTCCAACCAGGCTCGTGGGGAGGACAGCAGGAAGCGCCCCAGATCGAGCGTGCCCGAAAGTCCGTCCCGTCGCAGCAGCGTGAACAGGATACGTGCAAGTGCACGCTTTTTCATGGGCGCGCCGAGAATGGAGAACAGTCGCTCGGCGCGTGCCGGAAACGCCTTGATCAGACCTTCCCAGGTCTCGGCGTCGCGCGTCGAAAAGGCCCGGATACGCGCCGTGGTAGCGGCAGGGTCGGTGGAGACGCCGAGCCAGCGGCCATCGGGAAAGACCGAGGCGAAACAATCCTGCACAGGGGCGAATTCCAGTCCCAGCCGGGTCAGTTCCGCGCCATAGGTCCGGTTGAAGGCCGAGCCCGCGAACAGGCTGAGGTTCATCGCCGCGAGGTCATGGCGAAAGCCAGGCTCGGTCAGTTCGAGCGTCTTGACTGCGCCTCCCGGGAGATCGGCTGCTTCGAACAGACCAACCTTCCAGCCGCGCTTGGCGAGATGAGCGGCACAGGCAAGTGCGTTGTGCCCCGCGCCAATGAGAATGGCGTCATATTTGGTCATGAATTAGTTCACCCTTAAAACAATATTTGCATATGCAAGTAATCTCGTCCAGCCTGATTTTCGGGAAAAACCGGTGGACCGGGATTGCCGGGCGGGTGGCCGACAAGATCCGGAAAGGCGTGGTCTGGCGAAAGCGACCGAGCTTGGCCATCGGTTCTCGGCGGATCTCCCCGAAGAAGGAGATCCGTTTTAACAAGGAGGTGCCGTTCGCCGGGGAAAACCGTTCGCTACTGCCCGCAAGCAAGGTGATATTGGGGCGACCTTTGCCGGCCCGATTTGGCCGCGAGTTATCGGCCTGCTGGCCGTGAGAGGTAGTCGCGGTGACGTCCTACGGCCGCAGGAAGCGGCGTACGAGGCTTGAAGGGGAGCCCGATCAGTTCGTCAACTGGCGGTGTTTCTCGGCGGCCACGGCCGCATTGCCACGCAGGTTGATCGACAGCCAGATGTTCGGGTTCTGCTGCGACTGGCGCTTGACGAAATAATAGCCCGTCGCATCCCACGGCCGCACGACGTCGGCGAGGTTGTCGAGAACGAATTCGCCCCGGTCCGTCTTTACCGTGAGAATGGTGTGACCTTCTCCGTTCAGGTCGTGCACGATCGTCATCAGCAGCGCCTGGCGCGGAAATCCAGCGTCGAGAAGCAGCTTGCGCTTGAAGAGCGCGTAGATCTTGCAATCGCCCTTGCCGTCGACGGGGTAATCCCAGTGATCCAGTCGCGTGCCCCAATGTTCGAGATTGCCCTCTGGGACGATAAATCCGTTCACCTGCCGGTTGATGCGATCGAGCTCGTTCCAGGTTTCGCGCGTCAGCTTCAGGCTCTTCGCCGGCAGGGACGGAACCTTGCACTCTTCCGGTCGCCGCCCGCAGAAATCCATCCAGCCATAGGGAACACTGGTTTTGCCGCCGGTGGCGGCGAAGCTCGCAGAGCCGACGACCATGCTGCGGGCCGACGCCGTCTGGAAGTCTTTCACGTATCGATCGAAGGATAGAATATAGGCGTCCTTGCCGCCTTGCGATCCGACAGGCCCGGCGCTCGTTGACGTAACTCCGCCAAGCAGCGCCAAAAAGGCGCCAACCACAAACCCACGCAACATCACCGTCACCGCCACGCAACGACACCATTGTCAGCCTTAGCTAACGCGATGATGGCGGCCCGGGTCAACTAAATGTTTAATAAAAGGTTAACGATAGGCGTCCCTATGAAGATAGGCTGCGCAACGATCATGTTACCGCAGCCTACCGAGCATCCGATGCGTCGCGGCGCAGCCCCTAGATATCCAGATTGGCGACGCTCAGCGCGTTCTCCTGGATGAACTCGCGGCGCGGCTCTACCTCGTCGCCCATCAGTCGGGCGAACAGCGAGTCCGCGTCGGTCGCGTCGGTGACCTTGACCTGCAGCAGCGAGCGGACGTTCGGATCGAGCGTCGTTTCCCAAAGCTGCTCGGCATTCATTTCGCCAAGACCTTTGTAGCGCTGCATGGTCAGCCCCTTCCTGCCGGCCGCGAAGACGGCGTCGAGCAGGGCGAGCGGGCCGGCTATCGCCTCCGAGGCCTCGCGGCGGCGCAGCAGCGGCGGCTCGGCATAGACCTCCGCGAGGCGGGTGGCGTAACGGTCGAGCTGGCGCGCATCGGCCGAATTGATCAGCCCCATGTCGAGTTGCACCACCTCGCGCACGCCACGCACGGTGCGCTCGAACAGATAACCGCCCAGCTCGTCATTGGAGGTGGCGGTACGGCCTAGCCAGCCGCGCTCGGTGTCCTCGGCGATTGCGTCAAGGCGCTTGGCGATCGTCTCGGCCATCGCGTTGGCGCGGCCAAGATCGTTGAACACAGCCGGGTTGAGGCCGCCGGCGATCGCCGTCTGCTCCACGGCGGCACGGTTGTAGCGTGTATGCAGTCCGTTGATCAGCTGGCGCACGCCAAGCGCATCGGTAACAGCGGAAGCGAGGTCTTGGCCGGTGCGCACTTCGCCCGACGACAGGGTGAGCGAGGCGTCTTCGAGGCCGGAGGAAATCAGGAAGTCCTCGAAAGCGCTTTCGTTCTTGATGTATTGCGAGCTCTTGCCACGGCTCACCTTATAGAGCGGAGGCTGCGCGATATAGAGATGGCCGCGCTCGATCAGTTCCGGCATCTGCCGGAAGAAGAAGGTGAGCAGCAGGGTACGGATGTGGGCGCCGTCGACGTCGGCGTCCGACATGATGATGATCTTGTGGTAGCGCAGCTTGTCGGCGTTGAATTCGTCCTTGCCGATCGAGGTGCCGAGCGCGGTGATCAGCGTGCCGATCATGTCCGACGACAGCATCCGGTCGAAGCGGGCGCGCTCCACGTTCAGGATCTTGCCGCGCAGCGGCAGGATCGCCTGGTTCTGGCGCGAGCGACCGCTCTTGGCCGATCCGCCCGCCGAGTCACCCTCGACGATGAAGATTTCGGATTTGGCCGGGTCGCGCTCTTGGCAGTCCGCCAGTTTGCCGGGCAGCGAGGTGATGTCGAGCACGCCCTTGCGGCGGGTGAGCTCGCGCGCCTTGCGTGCGGCCTCGCGCGCGGCGGCGGCTTCCACCACCTTGCCGATCAGCGTCTTGGCATCGGAAGGATGTTCTTCCAGCCATGTGCCGAGCGCTTCGTTGACCAGGCTTTCCACCACCGGCCGCACTTCCGACGACACCAGCTTGTCCTTGGTCTGCGAGGAGAATTTCGGGTCCGGCACTTTCACCGACAGAACGGCGGTAAGTCCTTCGCGGCAGTCGTCGCCGGTCAGCGTCACCTTTTCCTTCTTGGTCAGGCCGGACGTATCGGCATAGCCGGTGACTTGCCTGGTCAAGGCTCCGCGGAAACCGGCCAGATGGGTGCCGCCGTCGCGCTGCGGGATGTTGTTGGTGAAAGCCAGCACGTTCTCGTGGTAGCTGTCGTTCCACCACATGGCGACTTCCACCGTGATGCCGTCGCGTTCGTTCCTGATGGCGATCGGCTTCTCGATCAGCGGCTTCTTGGAACGATCGAGATATTTGACGAACTCTTCCAGGCCGCCTTCATAATGCAGTTCCTGGATCTTGACGTCGGCATGGCGCTTGTCGGCCAGGATAATGCGCACGCCCGAATTCAGGAAGGCCAGTTCGCGCAGCCGGTGTTCCAGTGTACCGTAATCGAACTCGGTCACGCCCTTGAACGTGTCGGAGGAGGGCAGGAAGGTGATTTCCGAACCGTTGCGGCCTTCATAGGTGCCGGCGACCATTTCCTGCTGATAGGTACCCGTCACCTTCAGCGGTGCATCGGCATCGCCATGGGTGAAGCTCATTTCGTGGATCTTGCCATCGCGGCGGACCTTGATGCGCAGCCACACCGACAACGCATTGACCACCGAAACGCCGACGCCGTGCAGGCCACCGGATACCTTGTAGGAGTTCTGGTCGAACTTACCGCCGGCATGCAGCTGGGTCATGATGACCTCGGCCGCCGAAACGCCTTCGGTGGGGTGCAGGTCGGTTGGAATGCCGCGACCATTGTCGATCACGGTGCAGGAGCCGTCGGGATTGAGCGTCACCGTCACCAGGTCGGCATGGCCGGCAAGCGCCTCGTCGATGGCGTTGTCCACCACCTCATAGACCATGTGGTGCAGGCCCGAACCGTCGTCGGTGTCGCCGATATACATGCCAGGCCGCTTGCGCACGGCGTCCAGGCCCTTGAGAACCTTGATGGAATCGGCGCCATACTCGGCGCTGCCGCCGTTGGCGTTTTCGCTCTGATCGCTCATGAAAACCTGTTTGTTCGATACCGTTCTTGAAGGCGCAGGAAGCGCCCGAATCGTGCTCGTCCCGAATAGAGAGATATAGGAGCAAAAGGCGGTTTTTCCAAGGTTTGCCGGGCCTTTGGGCGGGGAAAACATCGGTATCGGCCGAGGTCGGGATCGAAGCCGCAGCCGCGCTCGTCGATCGGCCGCATGGACGCCGCTTTCCGGGCTCACTACATTGAATACAGCAGCGGAAGACCTTGATGGACACAAAGCCCGCCCCCTTCGTTCCGCCGGCGCCGAAGCCGCGCACCGTGCCGCCTTCGACGTTGGAGATGATGCGCATCGTCTACCGCAATCCGCTGGAGCTGTGGGGCGAGCCTTCCTACAACGAGCCGTGGATTTCGGTGAACGGCATCGGCGGGCCGCTGGTCGTCGCCAACGACCCGGCCTTGATCCGCCACGTGCTGGTCGACAATGCCAGAAACTACAAGATGGCGACGGTGCGCCAGAAGATCCTGCGCCCCATCCTGCGCGATGGCCTGCTCACCGCGGAGGGCGAGGTGTGGAAGCGTTCGCGCAAGGCGATGGCACCGGTGTTCACGCCGCGCCACATATTCGGCTTCGCCGCGCCGATGCTGAAACGCACGGTCGAGTTCGTCGAGCGCTATCAGGACGGTGTGGTCAGCGATATCGCTCACGACATGACCATGCTGACCTACGACATCCTGGCCGAGACGCTGTTTTCCGGCGAGATCGCCGGCGAGCCGGGCAGCTTCGCCAAGGAGATCGACCGGCTGTTCGAGACGATGGGCAGGGTCGACCCACTCGACCTTCTGCGCGCGCCGGACTGGCTGCCGCGCCTGACCCGCATCCGCGGCCGCAAGGCGCTGGCCTACTTCCGCAACATCGTCACCAACACCGTCGCCATGCGTGAACAGCGCCTGAAACGCGACCCGGACGGCGCGCCGCAAGATTTTCTCACACTGCTGCTCAAGGCGGAGGGGCCGGACGGGCTGACCCGCGCCGAGGTCGAGGACAACATCATCACCTTCATCGGCGCCGGCCACGAGACCACCGCAAGGGCCTTGGGCTGGACGCTTTATTGCCTAGCCGAGGCGCCGTGGGAGCGCGAGCCGGTCGAGGCCGAGATCGATGCCGTGCTGGCGCATGAGCCGGATCCGACCAAATGGCTGGACCTGATGCCGTTGACCCGTGCCGTCTTCGAGGAGGCGCTCAGGCTCTATCCGCCGGCGCCGTCGATCAACCGCGAGCCGATCGAACCGGAAACCTTCAACGGGCTTTACATCCCGCCGCGCGCCGCCGTTCTGGTCATGCCCTGGGTGGTGCACCGCCATCGCAAACTATGGGACAGGCCGGACGCCTTCCTGCCGGAGCGCTTCCATCCCGCCAACCGCGACCGCATCGACCGTTTCCAGTATCTGCCCTTCGGCGCCGGTCCGCGCGTCTGCATCGGCGCCTCCTTCGCCATGCAGGAGGCGATCATCGCTCTCGCCATCCTGCTCTCGCGTTTCCGCTTCGACACCGTGGCCGAGACGAAACCATGGCCGGTGCAGAAGTTGACCACGCAACCGCAGGGCGGTCTGCCAATGCGAGTGACAAGGCGATGAGCGCTGCCGGCGCGGCTGTTCTGGTGCATGTCACCGGGCGCGTGCAGGGTGTCGGTTTTCGCTACTGGACTTTGGAAGAGGCCGTGCGGCTCGGCATCAAGGGCTGGGTGCGCAACGAGCCCGACGGTTCGGTCCGAGCTCTGATCGTCGGCTCCGACGAAGCGGTGGCCGCAATGCTGGACGCGTTTCGGCGGGGGCCGCCCGGCGCTGAGGTCGGAAATATCGAGGCGGCGCCGGCTGATCTGCCCAGCCGGCCGGTGGATTTCAAGATCACCCATTGACCGGATGAACCAATCCGCCGTCTAGCGCATCGTGCTTACCGAAAATCGATTCCGATTTTCGGTAAGCACGATGCGCAAATTCAAAGTGTTAGAGCGTCCTTTGCGCGTCCGAACGGACGCGCGGCGCTCTGATGCGCTCAAGGCTTCGGGAACGGCTCGACCGTGCCTTTGAGCTTGATGGTGATCGGCTGACCGAAACGGTCCTTGGATTTGCCGGCCGGGGCGCGGATCCAGCCTTCGCTGACGCAATATTCGCTGACATCCTCGCGTTCGCGACCGTTGAACAGGATGCCGACGCCACGCTCCAGCACTTCCGCGTCGAAATAGGGGCTGCGCGGGTCGTTGCTCAGCCTGTCGGGAAAGGTCATAGGGTTCTCCAATGGCACAAGGTGCGTGCGCGAAGGCGCGGACGCGCAAGGTCAAATTTGGAAAGCGCTGTTAAGGGCATTTGCCATCAGGGTAAAGACCTGGGGCTAGTCACGCCCTTGAAAGATGTTCTCGACATGCACCGGCCAGCGCCAGGGCAGTACGGCGACCATGTCGAAACGGATGGAGAGCTTGCCGAAATCCGGCTGGCGCGACAGCCACAGATCGGCGGCACCCTCTATCCGGCGCTCGGAACCGCTCGAAACCGCCTCCATAGCCTCGGTTAGTGTCCGCCGTGCCTTGACCTCGACGATCAACACCAGATCGCCACGCCGAGCGATCAGGTCGATCTCGCCGAGTTTTGTGCGATGGCGGCGCGCGAGGATGCGATAGCCTTTGAGCATCAGCGCCGCTGCCGCCAGCCACTCCCCGCGATGGCCGCGGCGGTAGGATTTGCGTCGTTTCGCGGTCGTGGCGTCAGCCACCGCCGGCGTCCTTCAATTCCAGCAGCCGGCGATACAGGGCTTGTTTCTGGCCGCCCGTCATCTTCGCGGCCTCGGCCGCCGCCTTCGAGGTGGGCATTTCCGCGCTCAGCGACAAAAGCAGCCGGTCGATATCCGCCGGCCCCTCGGTCCGTTGCAGCGGCGGACCGACGCAGATGACGATCTCGCCTTTCGGCGTGTCGGCCTCGGCATAATGTGCGGCAAGCGCGCCGAGCGTGCCCGGCCGCATCTCCTCGAACGTCTTGGTCAGTTCCCGCCCGATCGCGGCGGGACGTGCGGCGCCCAAAACCTTCGCCATGGCGCCAAGTGTTTCCGCCAGCCGGCGCGGCGATTCGAAGAAGATCAGCGTCGCCGGCACCGCCAGCAGTTCCTCGAGCCGCGTCTGCCGCTGCCCGGCCTTGGACGGCAGGAAACCGGCGAACAGGAAGGTGTCGGATGGCAGGCCGGAGGCGGTTAGCGCTGCCAGCGGAGCCGACGGTCCGGGGATCGGCACGACGCGGATGCCGCGCTCGATCGCTTCTCCCACCAGCCGATAGCCGGGATCGGACACCAGCGGGGTGCCGGCGTCCGAAATCAGCGCGACGCTTTGTCCGCCTTCGAGCGCGGCGATCAGTTTCGGCCCGGCCTCGGCGGCATTGTGTTCGTGATAGGCGGTGGTGCGGCGGCGTATGCCGTAGCGTTCGAGCAACACGCGCGAAACGCGTGTGTCCTCGCAAGCGACAAGGTCGGCGGCTGCCAGTGTTTCCAGGGCACGCAGCGTGATGTCGGCAAGATTGCCGATCGGCGTCGCCACCAGGTACAGCGCGGGCTGCAACGGCCGGACGGCAATTTCCGTCTGCCCGATCACATAAGTTCTTTTTGCCGCATCGGCGCTCATCGTGCCCTCCGTTGGCCCTGTTTGGCACGGCACGCCTTGCGTTGCAAAAGCGCTGTCATTGCCATGCCTTTGCCACAGTGAGGCAGGACACAGACAGCGGCGGATTTGCGGGTGATTCTCGGAAGGTATGATGCAGCACCTTCGCACTCAGGACGTTGCCGGACCCGGCTGCGGGACGCCCTCTGCATTCCTGATTGGCCGGCTGGAAACGGCGCCGCCTTGTGTCCGACGAGGTTGATGCGTCCCCAACATCCCCCTTTTTGACGGAGCAGTGATCCCACGATGGCCAATCGCTTCGATATTTGCATAACCAGGCTGGAAACCCGCGCGGCCCGCGAGGCGTTGCCGTCACATCCGATAGGCGACCAGAACCGCGCCCGTCGCGATAAGGACGACGCCAAGCCAGTTCGTGGCGGAGAGGCGCTCGCCCAGAAACGCGGCGCCAAAGACAGCCACAAGCACCACGCTTAACTTGTCGACCGGCGCGACCTGCGCCGCCTGCCCAAGCTTCAGAGCGCGGAAGTAGCACAGCCAGGAAGCGCCCGTCGCCAGTCCCGACAGGACGAGGAAAGCATAGGTCCTGGTCGAAATCGAGCCGAGTGCCTGCGCCTGGCCCGTGGCCATGACGATGGCCGCCAGCACCAGGAGAATAACGACGGTGCGAATGAGGGTGGCGAAGTCGGAATTGATGTTCTCGATGCCGACCTTGGCGAAGATCGCCGTCAGCGCGGCGAAGGCCGCTGACGACAGCGCCCAGAATTGCCAGGAAGAGAGAGCGGAATTCATCGGGCTGGCTCCTGGAGCGATTTGCGGGAGGGTTTGCCGATGCTGACCGCATCCGAAGCACTAGCGCAAGAGACACAATGGAAAAGCGGCGGCGGCGCTATCTGGCGAGATCGGCCACCACCGCGTCCAGCACGATCATGCCGGCCGGTGTGGCGCGCAGCCGCGAATTGCCGATGGATGCGACCAGCCCTTCTTCCTGCAGGATCGACAGGCGGGCAGAGGGCAGGGCGCGACCTGAATATTGCTCGTAGCGGGCAAGGTCGATGCCTTCGGCAAGCCTCAGCCCCATCAGCAGGAACTCGTCGGCTTCTTCCGAACGGGTCAGCACCTCGCCGCCGGTCACGCCATGCCCCTTGGCTTCGACGAGGTTGAGCCAGGTTTCCGGCACCTTTTCCGCCACCGTCACCACCCGTGTGCCCTTCTCGACGAAACGGCCATGGGCGCCGGGGCCGACGCCGACATATTCGCCATAGCGCCAGTAGGTCAGATTGTGCCGGCTCTCCGCGCCCGGGCGGGCGTGGTTGGAAATCTCGTAGGCTGGCAAGCCATGGGCGGCTGTGATCTCCTGCGTCAACTGATAAAGGTCGGCGGCGTGTTCGCCGTTGGGGATTTCGAATTTCTTCGCCGCATGCAGCGCGTAGAACGGCGTGCCTTCCTCGATGGTGAGCTGGTAAAGCGACAAGTGGTCGGCGGCATAGCCGATTGCCTCTTTCAGCTCCGCCGCCCAGGCTTCCGGTGTCTGGCCGGGACGGGCATAAATCAGGTCGAAGGAAAGCCGCGGGAAGATTTCGCGGGCGAGCCCGATCGCATGCAGGGCCTCGTCCACATTGTGCAGCCGGCCGAGGAACTTCAGGTCGCGGTCGTTCAACGCCTGCACGCCCAGCGAAACGCGGTTGACGCCCGCCGCGCGATAGCCGCGAAAACGCTCGGCCTCGACGGATGAGGGGTTGGCCTCCAGCGTCACCTCGATGCCGCCTGGAACAGTCCAGTTCCTGGCGACGGCATCCAGCACCGCGCCGACGGTTTCCGGCTTCATCAGCGAAGGCGTACCGCCGCCGAGGAAGATCGAGGTCACTTCGCGCGGGCCGGTGCGTTCGCGCATCGTCGCCAATTCCTGCTGGAAGGCGCTGGCGAAACGTTCCTGGTCCACCGGTTGGTGGCGGACATGGCTGTTGAAGTCGCAATAGGGGCACTTCGCCGCGCAGAACGGCCAGTGGATGTAGACGCCGAAGCCGGGCGACCGATCAAGCAGCATCAGGCCGAGCCCAGCCTTGCTCGCGCGAATTTCTGGAAGGCCCGGGCGCGATGCGAAAGCGCGTCCGGCTGGCCGGGTTTCCAGCCATGCTTCTGTTCTGCCGTCATCTCGCCGAAAGTCTGGTCATAGCCCTCTGGACGGAACACCGGGTCGTAGCCGAAGCCTTTTTCGCCGCGCGGCGGCCACACCAGGGTGCCGTGGGCCTCGCCGCGGTAATATTCGGCCTGGCCGTCGGGGAAGGCAAGGCAGATGACGGCGACGAAACGCCCCTTGCGCTGTGCCGCTTCGCCGGCACCCACTTTCTGCAGTGCATCCTCGGTCTTCTGCATCGCCATGCCGAAATCGCGGCTGCCGTCGGGCTTTTCCGCCCAGTTGGCGGTGTAGACGCCGGGCGCGCCGTCGAGCGCGTCGACGCACAGGCCGGAATCGTCCGACAGCGCCGGCAGGCCGGTCGCCTGGGCGGCGGCGAAGGCCTTGATATAGGCGTTTTCCTCAAACGTCGTGCCGGTCTCGTCGGGTTCCGGCAAGCCGTATTCCTTGGCGGACTTCGCCTCGAAGCCGAATGGACCCATCAGGTCGGCGAATTCCTTAAGCTTGCCGGCATTGTGGCTGGCAACGACGATCTTCTTTCCATCGAGCGAATGCATCTAAAGCTTCCAGATTTTCGGTTCGGCGAATTCCAGCGAATTACCGGAAGGGTCGCGCAGATAGATGGAGCGGCCGCCCTGCGGCCATTCGAACTCGGCCTCGATGGCCACGCCATGCGATGCCAGACGTGTCTTCCAGCGGTCCAGTTCCTCAGGCGTCGCCGAGAAGCACAGATGACCCGGGCCGACGGTGCCATGCGGCGGCACCGGCAGGCGGGCATCGGGCGCCGGCGTATGTCTGGTCGCTTCCGCGTTGAACAGCAGAAGCACGCCTTGGCCGCAGCGGAAAAACACATGGCGGCCTGCCACCTTGCCGATCTGCTCCAGGCCGAGAATGTCGGCATAGAACGTTTCCGCCGCCTCCAGATCGGTGACGTAGAGCGCGGATTCAAGGATGGCGGCAGGCTGCATGGCTCGCCTCAAGCCACCGCCATCTGCTGCAGCGACACAAGGCGGCCAATGCCTTTCTTGGCCAATCCCATCAGTGCCGCGAACTGCTCCTCGGAAAAGGGCTCGCCCTCGGCAGTGCCCTGGATTTCGACGATGCCGCCCTTGCCGGTCATGACAAAATTGGCGTCGGTGCCGGCCGACGAGTCTTCCAGATAGTCGAGGTCGATGACCGGCTGGCCGTCATGGATGCCGCAAGAGATCGCCGCGACATGGTCCTTCAACACCTTGTCCAGCTTCACCATCTGCCGCGCTTCCATCCAGCGCAGGCAGTCATACAGCGCTACCCAACCGCCGGTGATCGAAGCGGTGCGGGTGCCGCCGTCGGCCTGGATGACGTCGCAATCGACGGTGATCTGTACTTCGCCGAGCGCCTGTAAATCGACCACGGCGCGCAGCGAGCGGCCGATCAGGCGCTGGATTTCCAGCGTACGGCCGCCTTGCTTGCCGGCCGAGGCTTCGCGGCGCATGCGTTCGCCCGTCGAGCGCGGCAGCATGCCGTATTCCGCCGTCACCCAGCCCTTGCCGGAATTGCGCATCCAGCCCGGCACCTTCTCTTCCAGGCTCGCCGTGCACAGCACATGTGTGTCGCCGAACTTCACCAGGCAGGAGCCTTCGGCGTGTTTGGAAACGCCGCGCTCGAAGGAGATGGCGCGCATTTCGTCTGGCTGGCGTTTGGAGGGGCGCATGGAACGTCTTTCTTCTTGTTTCTTGTGGTTTGGGGACTCGTGGCCGGCTTGTAACTGCAATAGGGGGCGAGGCGCAAAGGAAAACGGGTTGCTTGCGCGGCCCCGGCTCCGATCTATATCGTAAGTCCCGGAGGTCCTATTGCCGATGACCAAGCCGATCGTCGACCCGACATTGCAATCGCCTGCGTTCCAGTCGCTCGACATCCGTTCGCGCGACATATTTCGCCGTATCGTCGATTCCTACCTGAGGGACGGCGAGCCGGTCGGCTCGCGCTCGCTGTCGCGCATCCTGCCGTCGTCGCTGTCGCCGGCCACCATCCGCAACGTGATGAGCGATCTCGAGCATCTCGGCCTCATCTATGCGCCGCATGTCTCGGCCGGGCGTCTGCCGACGCAGGCCGGCCTGCGCTTCTTCGTCGACGCTCTCCTGGAGTTTGGCGATCTGACCGACGAGGAACGTCGCAGCATCGAGACGCAGGTGAAGGCTGGCGGCAACGGCATGTCGCTCGAACACATGCTGACCGAGGCGAGCCAGATGCTGTCGGGTGTTTCGCGTGGCGCCGGGCTGGTGCTCACCGCGAAGAACGAGGCGGCGCTCAAGCACATCGAGTTCATCCAACTGGAGCCGGGCCGGGCGCTGGCGGTGCTGGTCTCGCAAGGCGGCGATGTCGAGAACCGTGTCATCGACCTGCCGGCCGGCACGACGCTGTCGCAATTGCACGAGGCGTCCAACTTCCTCAACGCGCATATCCGCGGCCGGACACTCGCCGAGGCGCGCGGCGAGATCGCGCGCCTGAAGGAGGAAACCCGCGCCGCCCTCGACACGCTGTCGCAGGATCTGGTCGAAAAAGGGCTCGCCGTCTGGGCCGGCACCGAAAGCGGCCTGCCGGCGCGCCTGATCGTGCGCGGCCGCGCCAATCTGCTCGAAAACGTCACCGCCCAGGCCGACATCGAGCTTCTGAAACATTTGTTCGAAGACCTCGAAACCAAGGACGGGCTGATCCAGCTGCTTGATCTGGCGGAAGAGGGCTCCGGGGTCCGCATATTCATCGGTTCCGAGAACAAGCTGTTCTCGCTGTCGGGCTCGTCGCTGGTCGTGGCGCCCTATCGCGACAAGGATGCCCGCATCGTCGGCGCACTGGGCGTCATCGGCCCCACACGGCTGAACTATGCGCGCATCGTTCCGATGGTCGACTATACGGCGCAGCTGATTTCGCGCATGCTGCGCTGAGACAGTCGCCGCCAGCCAAGGAGGGAACGCCATGGCGTTGGAAGAAATCCAGGCTCGCATCAGCCTGCTTCTGCAGGAAATGGTCAACCAGCCGGAAGACGAGCACGAAGTGCAGGAACAGCTGCGCGAAAAGCTGTCGGAACTGCGCGCGCTTGGCCTGCCGCTGCCGGACGATCTCGTCGAGCTGGAAAAACAGCTCGATGCCGGCTTCGTGATGAAGACCTGACCCACAAGCCCATTCCTGGTGTGGTGGCTGGCCGGTCGCCTCCCTATGTTCGTGCCCAAGACGCAATGGGTGACGCGAAAAGGGGGATGGCGTGAACCGTATCGCGAATGCGCTCGCTCTGTTGCTGGCCTTGCCGGCCTGTTCCGCCTTCGCCCAAGAAACCGGCGTTCTCAAGGGCGAGGCTGCCTTTGGCGGCTGGCGCGACGACCGGCCGGGCGTGCGCCGCCTGTTTGCGCCACAGGATTTGCCGAAGCCATTCGCGACCGAATCCGCCGGCAATGGCGCGGAGGAGGTGGAACGACCTGAAAATGCCAAGCCGACCCTGCCGCCGGGTTTTTCCGCCGAACTGGTCGCGTCCGGCCTGCGCAATCCGCGCGTGGTGCGCGTCGCTCCCAATGGCGACATTTTCGTCGCCGACAGCAGCACCAACCAGATCCGCACTTACCGCCTCGCGGCGACGGCAGGTCAGCCGGCACAATCGGAAATCTTCGCCAAGGGCCTGCGGGCGCCCTATGGCATCGCTTTCTACCCACCCGAAAAACCCGAATGGGTTTATGTCGCCAACACCGGTTCGGTCGTGCGCTTTCCCTACAAGCCGGGCGATCTTGAAGCCTCCGGGCCGCCGCAGGCCGTGATCAAGGACATCCCGACCGGCGGCCACTGGACCCGCGACATCGCCTTCTCGCCGGACGGCAAGGTGCTTTATCTCTCCGTCGGCTCCGCCTCCAATGTCGCCGAGGGCGACGCCAAGGCGCCGAAGGGCGGGCTGGAAGGCTGGACACGAACCCAGGTCTTGGGTGCCCCCTGGGGCGACGAGCAAGGCCGCGCCGCGGTCTTCGCCTTCGATGCCGACGGCAAGAACCGCCGCACAGTAGCCACCGGCCTGCGCAACTGTTCGGGGCTTGCTGTGCAACCGGCCACCGGCGAACCTTGGTGTGTCGTCAACGAACGCGACGCGCTGGGCGACAACCTGCCCTTCGAATATGCGACGTCGGTGAAGGAAGGCGCCTTCTATGGCTGGCCCTGGTATTACATCGGCGATCATCAGGATCCGCGCCATGCCGGCGCGCGGCCCGACCTTGCCGGCAAGGTGACTGTGCCGGACGTGCTCATCCAGCCGCATTCGGCGCCGCTCGGCATCGCCTTTTACGAAGGCGATCAGTTTCCGGCGGCATACAAGGGAGATGCCTTCGTCGCCCTGCACGGGTCATGGAACCGTGCCCTGCGCACCGGCTACAAGGTGGTGCGGCTCCTCTTCAAGGATGGCAAGCCGACCGGCGAGTACGAAGACTTCATGACCGGCTTCGTCATCTCCGACGACGCCGTCTGGGGCAGGCCCGTCGGCGTGGCCGTCGCGGGCGACGGCTCGCTGATCGTCACCGAGGATGCCAGCGGCACCATCTGGCGCGTCACCTATAACGGCCAGAAGTAAGCGCCTCGGGAAGGACGTCTACCGGGTATCAGCCGAATTTGCGCTGCGCGTCGAGCGCCAGGCCCAAGCCCACCGAGCCGAAGGCATCGCCCTGCACGACCTTGGCCTGCGGCACCAGCGCCAGGATGCTGCGCCGCGCCAGCGGGATGGCAGTCGAGCCGCCGGTTAGGAACACGGCGGTGATGTCTTCTGGGCGTATGCCGGCCTGCCTCAGTGTCTCGGCGACGGTGTCCGTCACCCGGCCTATCTCGGTGCGGATCGTCTGTTCCAGCCCTTGTTTTGTCAGGCTGGCGGTAAATGTCGCGCCGGGCAGGTCCACGTCGATGTTGGCCTGTTCGGCGTCGGTCAGCTCGATCTTGGCCTTTTCAACGCGGCCGGCGAGCGCATGGCCGAAACGATGCTCGACCACTTCGATCAGCCGGTCGACAAGGTCGGGCTGGGCTGCCTCGTAGCGGATCTGGCGCAGATCAAGCATCGCCTTCGGCGTATAGAGCAGGTTGATGCGCTGCCAGGTGGCGAGGTCGATGAAATAGCCGGCGGGCAGGTTGCGCTTGCCGTCCTTGGTCTGGGTCAAATAGCCGAGCTGCGGCATCACATGGGCGATGCTGAGCAGCCGGTCGAAATCCGTGCCGCCGATGTGAATGCCGCGATTGGCGAGGATGTCGTCCTTGCGGTCGTTGGCGGTGGCGCGCTCTGGTGACACGCGCACGATGGAAAAGTCCGAGGTGCCGCCGCCCATGTCGACGATCAGCGCCAGTTCTTCGCGGCTGACCGTATGTTCATAGTCAAGTGCTGCCGCAATCGGCTCGAACTGGAAGTCGATATGCTTGAAGCCCTGCTTGCGCGCCGCCTTTTCCAACTCGCTTTGCGCGGCCGCGTCGGCGGTATCGTCCTCGTCGACGAAGCGCACTGGCCGCCCCAGCACCACGTTTTCCACGGCCTGGTCGTTGTGGTTGTCCAACTGCGTTTTCAGATGGGCAATGAACATGCCGATGATGTCGGTGAAGGCGATGGAGCGCGCCTTGATGCGCGTCTTCTCATGCACCAGCGAGGATCCCAGCACGCTTTTCAGCGCCCGCATCAGCCGTCCCTCGACGCCGTCGGTATAGTTGCCGATGGCATTGCGGCCGAACAGCGCACCGCCATCCTCGAAATTGAAGAAGATCGCCGACGGCAGCGTCGCGCTGCCGCTTTCGAGCGCCACCAGCCGCGGGCGGCCGTTCTCGATCACGCCGACGGTGGAATTGGAAGTGCCGAAGTCTATGCCGCCGAAAGCCGGTCGCATCGTCTCGTCCTGAATGTTGAGCGTGAAAGGGCGCGGTCCTGTCGGGCAGGGTCGCGGCGGGACCGTGCGCCTACAGGACCGGGCGGCGAATGTCGATGGCTTTCCTGCCATCTTCCCTGAAAATTGACCGGCTGGACCAGCATCCGCGCATTTTCAGCAGCGGCCGGTTCGTGCGATAGAAGCGGTCGCCAATCGCTGCCGAGGCTCGACCATGACCCTTGCCGGATTTCTTGCCTATTCCGCCGCGCTCGCCGTGGCCGCCGCCATTCCCGGCCCAGGCGTAACCGCCTTGGTGGCGCGGGCGCTGGGCTCCGGCTTTCGTTCGTCGCTGGCCATGTCGCTTGGTCTCGTGCTCGGCGATCTCACCTATCTGACCGCCGTGGTGCTGGGCCTGGCACTGGTGGCGCAGAGCTTCGGCATGGTGTTCCTGGTCATCAAATGGCTCGGCGTGCTCTATCTCGCCTATCTCGGCTGGTGTTTCTGGACCGCTGGCATCACCCCGGAGACCATTGAAGCCAGGCGTGGCCGGGACGGGTTCCTGCCCTCCGTGCTGGCCGGTCTCACCGTCACGCTGGGCAATCCGAAGACGATGATCTTCTACCTCGCCATCACGCCGACCATCGTCGACCTGAAGTCGCTGACCTTCGCCGATTACGGCATCCTCGCCGCCATCACCGCATGTGTGCTTCTGGTGGTCCTCGTGCCCTACCTGGCGCTCGCCGCCAAGGCGCGCTGGTTCCTGCGCTCGCCGCGCGCGCTCAAGGTGTTGAACCGTACAGCCGCCGGCTTCATGGTTGGCGCCGCGGCAGCGATCGCCGCCCGTCCATAAGGGTGTTTCGGCAAAATCGAACCTGAAACAGCGTTTTCCAAGAAAAATTCTTCCGAAGCGATGCGGTTTTCAGTACGCCGCCCACTCGGATATTTTCCGGTGGCGGCCTATCTTCCTGTGTTGAAAAACCGCATAAGCCAGCCTCGTCTCAGGGAGCAAAACCAATGAACAAACCTGTCTCCTCATCCCGCGTCCCCGGTCGCGGCCGCGTCTACAACTCCATCACCGAGACGATCGGCGACACGCCGCTGGTGCGGCTCGACAAGTTCGCGAAGGAAAAGGGCATTGTCGCCAACCTGATCGCCAAGCTGGAATTCTTCAACCCGATCGCCTCGGTCAAGGACCGCATCGGCGTCGCTATGATCGAAACCCTCGAAAAGGCCGGCAAGATCACGCCGGGCAAGACCACGCTGATCGAGCCGACCTCGGGCAACACCGGCATCGCGCTGGCTTTCGCCGCGGCCGCCAAGGGCTACAAGCTCATCCTCACCATGCCGGAGACCATGTCGGTGGAGCGCCGCAAGATGCTGGCGCTGCTCGGCGCCGAGTTGGTGCTGACCGAGGGGCCGAAAGGCATGAAGGGCGCAATCGCCAAGGCCGACGAGCTCGCCGCCTCGCTGCCGGACGCCGTCATTCCGCAGCAATTCGAGAACCCGGCCAATCCCGAAATCCATCGCCAGACCACGGCCGAGGAGATCTGGAACGACACCCATGGCGAAATCGACATCTTCGTTGCCGGCATCGGCACCGGCGGCACCATCACCGGCGTCGGCCAGGTGATCAAGCAGCGCAAGCCTTCGCTACATGTCGTGGCGGTCGAGCCGGATGCCTCGCCGGTGCTGTCGGGCGGCCAGCCCGGCCCGCACAAGATCCAGGGCATCGGCGCGGGCTTTGCCCCAAAAATCCTCGACACCACCGTCTATGACGAGATCGTCAAGGTTTCGAACGAGGATTCCATTGCCAACGCCCGGCTTGTCGCCCGCCTCGAAGGCGTGCCGGTTGGCATCTCCTCGGGTGCCGCGCTGCAGGCCGCGATCGTCGTCGGCTCGCGCCCCGAGAACAAGGGCAAGAACCTCGTCGTCATCATCCCGTCCTTCGCCGAGCGTTATCTGTCGACCGTACTGTTCGAAGGGCTCGGAGCCTGAGGTTCTCCTCCAACTGACTGGAAGGGTTGGAGAAATTCTCCTTCCCGGTACGCTGGCATGATCGTTTTCCTCCCTTTTTGGGGAGGAGGCGGTCGTACTGGACCTCTCGAAAAAACCCGTGGCGCGGCTTGAGCGCGCCACGGCTTCCGGTGCACATCTCTCCCGTCCGGTTTGAGTCCGGATTGGGAGGATCACATGTACAAGCTTTATACCCGCGCCGGCTCCGGCGGTTTCGTCATCGAGGCGGCGCTGAAAATCGCCGGCGTGCCGTTCGAGCAGATCGAGGTGCCGAAGCGCGCCGAGCCCGATCCGGAATTCCTGAAGATCAGCCCGATGAACCAGGTGCCGGTGCTGGTGCTGCCGGACGGTCACGCCGTGCCGGAAACGGCGGCGATCTGCATTCTTCTGGGCGAATTGCACCCCAATGCCGGGCTCGGGCCGGTGGCGGGAGAGCCAGGCAGGGCGGACTTCCTGCGCTGGCTGGCCTTCATGACGTCCTCCGTCTACATGGCCAATCTGCGCTATTATTACCCGCACCGCTCGACCACCGACACCGCCGGCATCGAAGCGGTCAAGAAAGCCGCCATCATCGAAATGGATAAGGAAATCAGTGTCCTGGACCGTGCATTGGCCGGCCGCGACTGGCTGGTTGGCGACAGCCGCACCATTGCCGACATCTATATGCTGATGCTGGTGTGCTGGTATCCGGGCCTCGACAAGCTTCCGACCTGGCCGAATGTCCAGCGGGTCTGCGCCCGCTTGCGCGCCGATCCGATGCTTGCCGCCCTCAACGATCCGCACGAGATGTGGGCTGCCTGAGGCGCGGAAATCGGGGCCGATGTGGATAATTCGGCCCCAAGGCGCCCAGAGTCAAATAATTTTGGCAAGCGGAACCAAGGGCTTGCGGAAATTTCGGCGCCACGCGGCGCCAAACGAATTCACCCAGGGCAATTTCCGCGCAAAATGCGTCCATTCCGATCGCATCGCGGCGGTTTTCTTCGAAGTTTGTTCAATTGACCAGCGCGGCCTGCTTTGCCGTGAGGAACCGCCGCACGGACTCGTCGCGCTCCAGCCCGATCGCCCGTTCATAAGCCTGCCTTGCCTCGTCGGCGCGGCCGAGGTCGCGCAGCAGGCCGGCCCGCGCCGCCCAGTAAGGCTGATAGTCGTCAATGCGGCGATCGTCGCCGATGGCGTCCAGTGCCGAAAGCCCGGCGGCCGCTCCTTGCGTCTCGGCGATCGCCACGGCGCGGTTGATCGCCACCACGGGCGAACCGGCGACCAGCGCCAGCGCGTCGTAGAAACTGCACAGCGCCTGCCAGTTGGTGACGCCGGTGAAGCGCCGCGCCGCATGCACCGACTGGATCGCCGCTTCGATCTGGTAGCGGCCGAGTTCGCGCGAATGGCCGGCGTGCCTCAGCAGCGCGTCGGCCTCTCCCATCAGCTTGGTATCCCAGCTGCCCATGTCCTGCTCGCTGAGCGGCACGAAGTCGCCGCTGGCGTCGCGGCGGGCGCCGCGCCGTGCTTCGGCGTAGAGCATGAGCGCCAGCAGCGCCAGCGCCTCCGGCTCGTCCGGCATCAGTCCGGCGACAAGCCGGCCGAGCCAGATCGCCTCGGTCGCCAGGTTGCGGCGCCGTGTCTCGGTGCCGGCCGGGTCGGTCCAGCCTTCGGCGAAGGCGGCATAGATCGCCTCCAGCACCGCTGAAAGCCGCTCGGGGAATTCCGCCCGTTCCGGAATGCGGAAGGGAATGCCGGCCTCCCGGATACGCGCCTTGGCTCGCACCAGCCGCTGGCTCATCGTCGCCGGCGAGACCAGGAAGGCGGAGGCGATGGTGGCGGCATCGAGGCCGAGCACGGTCTGCAGGATGAGCGGTGCGCGCACGCCGGGCTCGATGGCCGGATGCGCGCAGGCGAAGATCAGGCCGAGACGGTCGTCCGGCAGTTTTTCGCGCACGGCCTCCTCCTCCATCTCCTCGCTGATCAGCTTCAGGTGGGGGTGCGCCGC
The DNA here is from genome assembly GCF_030814575.1 of Mesorhizobium sp. YL-MeA3-2017. NCBI lineage: Bacteria > Pseudomonadati > Pseudomonadota > Alphaproteobacteria > Hyphomicrobiales > Phyllobacteriaceae > Mesorhizobium > Mesorhizobium sp. YL-MeA3-2017. The sequence continues at coordinate 4,463,713 of NZ_JAUSVH010000001.1, forward strand.
CTCGTTGGTCTGGCGGCGGCGGTGCTGGTCGGTGGCTCGACGGCGCGCCACGGTGAGCAGCCAGGCCTCGGGATGCGCCGGCACGCCGGAAACCGGCCATGTCGCCAGGGCTTTGGCGAAGGCGTCGGCCAGCGCGTCCTCGGCGCCGGCGACGTCGTGCGAGCGGGCCGAGAGGAAGGCGACCAGCTTGCCATAGCTGTGGCGGGCGGCCGTTTCCGCCGCCGCCCGCGCCAGGGCTGCCTTGTCCGTCATCGGCGGCGTACGGTCAGTGCGTCGGCCAGATCGGCCGCACCTCGACCGTGCCATGGCTGGCGGCGGGGCAGCGCGCCGCCCAGGCAAGGGCCGCGTCGAGGTCCGGCGCCTCGATCAGATAGAAGCCGCCGAGCTGTTCCTTGGTGACGGCGAAGGGGCCGTCGAGCACTTCGGTCTTGCCGTCGCGGATACGGACCGTGGTCGAGGCATGCGAGGGCTGCAGCCTTTCGCCCGCCACCATGGCGCCGGCCTTGGCCAGTGCCGCGTTGTAGGCCTGGTAGGGCTCGGTCATCAGCCCGACCATCTCGGGCGTCATCTTGGCGAAAGCCGTTTCGTCGGCATGGATGAGAAGGATGTATTGCATCGGAAATCTCCCACTTTTTCAAAGGCCGCATCGTTGCCAGCCGAACGAATGTCGCGCGAGCTTGCCCGATTTCGACAGTGGTTGGAAAATTTTCTTCGATGGCGGTCGAAAAAAGCAGAACCGCCGGCGCGGGAGGACGCCGGCGGTTCAATTCATGCGGAAATCGACGCGGCTCGAGCCGGCGCCGGCGTGCCTCAGACGCGCGCGGCAACCGCCGGGCGCTGCGGCCGGTAGGTGGTCGTGCGATGATCACCAGCGGGGCGGGCAACCCGGCTGTCGTGGCGGCTCTCGAGCGTCATCAATGGGCGCTCACGCCGAGCGTATGGGCGCGGCGGGCGCAGGCCGGGCCCGGGCCGCGCATGTAATGACGCTCCGGCCGGTAGGTCGGTGCGATGAATTCGCGGATGGCGGCGGCGTAGCCCTTGAACTGGCTCCAGATGGTCATTTCTCTATTCCCTGTCTCGATTTTCGGATGCCCGGTCCGAATTGGATGCATCCTAACGAGAAGGCGTGAATAGTCGGTGAACGGGATGTTAATCTTCGGGCAAAACCTTTCCCGATCGTGGCCGGAAAGTGGCGGATTAGCGGTGTTTTGGTGCTTTTTGACGCCTTGCCGGATGGTGTTGTTTTCGCGCCACACCGGCTTTCGTTTGGGACTCGAAAAAGCGCGGTTCGGGTTCGGAGTGAGAGCGCGCTTTTTTTGGCGTGGAGAGGGTGGTGGGATCTTGCCCGGGGGGAGGCAGAGCGGTTCTAAATGAGCCTCCGATCTTGCCGCCGCGCACGCCTTGCGCACCGCCGAAACGTATCGGGCCTGACCTGAGAGGATGCGCAATGGACATGTGGCGGTTTATCGATTGTATCAATCCGGCGGGCGAACGCCCGGCGCGGCCGGAAGACCTGCAGCGGTTCGAGGAGACGACGGGCATCTATCTTCCCGACGACTACTGCGCCTTCCTCCTGGCATGCGCCGGCGGCATCTGCCGCCAGACAGTGTCGTTCGATTTTTCGAACGGCGTCTGGGCCGGTTACGTGCAGGATGTCGGCGGTTTGCAGGAGGACCCGGTTTATTCCCTGCTGCACAACTGGAAATCTCCACCCTGGCCGCTCCGCAAGGATCTGTTGTGGATCATGAACGACCATGGCGGCAACCCGATCTGCCTCAGGCTCGACGAGGGCAATGAAGGCAAGCTCTGCTTTGTCGATCACGAGCTTGCACCCGAGAACAACGAGTGGACCCTGGAAGAAGCCTCCGCCGACGATTGGGGTTATGTCCTGCCCCTGGCCTCGTCCTTTACCGCCTTTGTGAGCAACCTTCGGCGCAAGTGAGCGTCGTCGTCAGGTAGCGCTAGGCCAAAAACGCCTTCTCGAAGGCCACGCGGCCCTTTGGCGAGAAGGTGACGACGCGGCTGTCCTTTTCGCGCCGCGCCCATTTCTCGGCGAGGATCTTGTCGAGGATGGCGGCGCCCAGCCGTCCGGCCAGATGCGAGCGGCGCACGCTCCAGTCGAGACAGTCGCGGCAGACCGGCCGGCGCGAAGGGCCGGGATCGCCAACGTCGATGCCGACGGCGGCGAAATGCGCGGCACCCTTCGGGCCAAGCCCGATCGCCCCGCCGTCCCGCACCAGTATGTCGCGGGCAAGGAAGCCGTCCAGCATCTTGACGGCATGTTCGCCGGCCAGATGATCGTAGCAGACGCGCGCCTCGCGCATGGCGGGTTCACGGGGGCCGGGCCGGGCCCGTTTCGGGCCGGCGCCGGCGGCGACGCCCATGATCGCTTCCAGCATCGACGCCACCTGCGGTCCTGCGAGGCCGTAATAGCGGTGCCGGCCCTGGGCCGCGACGGTGAGCAGCCCGCCCTCGATCAGCTTGGCGAGGTGCGACGAGGCGGTGGCCAGGCCAACGCCGCCTTCCAGCGCCAGTTCGCTCGCCGTCAGCGCCGAACCAGTCATCAGCGCGGTCAGCATGTTGGCGCGTGCCGGGTCGCCGACCAGGCTGGCGACGCGGGCAATGTCCGGTCCGTCTTTCATAGTTCGATCTCCATCAAAGCATTATCGCCAGGGAAGCACTAATCTGGTGGCAGTTCAAGGAGACGGCAGCGCCGCCGATGCGGACTGCTGACACTCTAACGATCTTTGCCAGGCAATGTTTCGATCGCGCTCGAAGCATCGGCATCAACCCATAAGGAGACGACCATGAGCATCACCTGCTTCACCCGCTACGAGATCGACCCGTTCAGGAAGGATGCGTTCGAGGAGTATGCACGCGCCTGGGGGCAGGCCATTCCACGCTGCGGCGCTGATCTGATCGGCTATTTTGCTCCGCATGAAGGTTCGGCCACCACCGCCTACGCGCTCTATACGGTCGAGAATCTCGCGGCCTATGAAGCCTATCGCGCCCGTCTCGCCAAGGACCCCGAGGGCAAGGCCAATTTCGAATTCGCCCGGCGCGAGCGGTTCATCCTCAAGGAAGACCGCATCTTCCTGAAACTGGCCTCAGTGCCGCATGCGCCGCTGGTGACGCCGTGATATCGGGCGACGTTTTCATGCTGGCCGGCGGTGCCGGCGAACCGCGATTGCTGGTCAGGCGTTTGGTCTCGGCAGGTCCGGCGGTCCTCTACGTCCATGGCGCGACGTTTCCCTCGGCGCTGTCGGTCGCCTACCGCTTCGAAGGCCATTCCTGGATGGACGACCTGCATCGGCGCGGCTTCGATGTGTGGGCCTTCGATTTTGCCGGTTATGGCGGTTCCGGCCGTCCGGCTTCCTTTTCGCGCTCGCCGGTTGGTCGGCCGCCCGGCGGTCGCGCGCCGGCGGCCTGCCGGCAGCTTGCCCGGGTCGTCGCACATGTGCTGGCCGCCACCGGCGGTTCGCGGGTTTCGTTGATCGCGCATTCGTGGGGCTCGCTTGTCGCCGGGCGTTACGCGGCGGCCAGGCCGGAGACGGTCGACCGCCTGGCGCTTTTCGGGCCGATCGCGCGGCGCGAGGCAACCGGGCAGACGGTTGCGGATTTTCCGGGCTGGCGCCTGGTGTCGATTGCCGACCAGCTGTCGCGTTTTGTCGAGGACGTGCCGGCGGGGCATCCGCCTGTCCTGATCGAGCCGCAACTCGCATCCTGGGGGCCGGCCTATCTCGCCACGGATCCCCGAAGCGGGGCACGCACGCCGCCTGCCGTCCAGATCCCGTCCGGTCCGGTGGCCGACATCGCCGCCGCATGGGCTGGCCGCTTGCCTTACGACCCGTCACGCATCGAGGCGCCGACGCTGATCGTGCGCGGTCAATGGGACAGCGTTTCCAACGACGCCGACGCCGCCTGGCTGATGGGGCGGCTGGGAGGCCGGGTCAAGCTCGACCGCAAGCTTCCGAAAGGCACCCATCTGATGCATCTTGAAACCGGCCGCGCGGCATTGTTTGAAACGGTCGGCCGTTTCCTCACAGGAGAAACGAACCCATGATCGCCGTCATTTTCGAAGTCACCCCGGCGGAAGGCAGGCGTGACGCCTATCTCGGCATCGCCGCCAATCTGCGTCCGCTTCTCGACGGGATCGACGGGTTCATCTCCATCGAGCGGTTCCAGAGCCTGTCCGATCCGGCACACGTCCTGTCGCTGTCGTTCTGGCGCGACGAGGAGGCGGTGAAACAATGGCGCAACACCGAGGATCATCGCCAGGCCCAGAAAGCCGGGCGCGGCGGCGTCTTTGCGGATTACCGCCTGCGCATCGCCCATGTGGTGCGGGACTACGGCATGTTCGAACGCGCGGAGGCCCCGGCCGACAGCCGGGGCGTGCATGACGGCGCGGCGCTCTAGCGGCGGCGAAGCGCCGGCTGGTCAGGCATTGCCGATGAGCACGCCGGCGGCGAAGACCAGCGCGCCGCCAAGCACCACCTGGAAGGCGGCGCGCAGGAAGGGCGTTTCCATGTAGCGGTTCTGGATGAAGGCGATCGCCCACAATTCGAAGAACACCACGATCGCCGCCACCGTCGTCGCGGTCCAGAAATCGGTGATGAGATAGGGCAAAGCGTGGCCGAGGCCGCCCAGCGTCGTCATGATGCCGTTGGCGAGCCCCCGCTTCAGCGGCGAGCCGCGCCCCGACAATTTGCCGTCGTCATGCGCGGCCTCGGTGAAGCCCATCGAAATGCCGGCGCCGATCGAGGCCGAAAGACCGACCAGGAAGGTCTGCCAGGTGTCGTGCGTGGCGAAGGCGGCGGCGAAGATCGGCGCCAGCGTCGAGACCGAACCGTCCATCAGGCCGGCCAAACCCGGCTGCACATAGGTGAGGATGAACTGCCGCCGCTCGGTCGCCGCCTCCTGGTCGCGCACTTCGCCCGGCACATAGCGCTGTTCGAGCTTGTGGGCGAGGTTTTCGTGGCCCTGTTCGGCCGCTGCTAGGTCGCCGAGCAGCTTGCGGGTCGAGGCGTCGGAAGTGCGTTTGGCGGCCTCCAGATAGAAAAGCTGCGCCTGCCGCTCCATCTCCTCGGCCTGGTGACGCACCTTGTCGATGCCGAGCGGCCGTACCAGCCAGTCCGGCTTGCGCTCGTAATAGCCTTTCACATGCTCGCGCCGGATCAGCGGAATGCGTTCGCCGAAGCGTTTGCGGTGCAGTTCGATCAGCATGGCGCGGTGCTTGTCCTCTTCCGTCGCCATTTCATCGAACAGCCGCGCGGAGCTCGGGAAATCGGCTTCCAGCCCTTCGGCGTAGGAGCGGTAGATGCGCGCGTCGTCCTCTTCCGAGGAGATGGCGAGCGCCAGGATTTCCTGTTCCGAGAGCGAGGAAAAGGGGCGGCGGCCGAAACCGAAGACACGGGAAAGCATGATGGGATGTCTCTAGTTTAGAATTATTCTAAACTATGCAATCAATACGGTGCGGTCAACCGGCGCGACGCCTGCGCGGGGCGTGGCGTGCACAAAAATGTGAGTTGTCTTTTTATCGGCGAATGTTTGCCTATATCGAAGGGCAGCCCGCATCGGTGCAAACAAAGGCAGGAGCTTCTTCGCATGACGGCAGCCAAGCGCGAAAAATCCTTCGACCCCAAACCCGTTCTCGACCTCATCGTATCGATCGAGGCGGATTTGAAACGGCTGAAGGAGATGGTCGCGCTGAGGGTCGAGGCTTTCGACCCCGCCAATCCGCACAACAAGACGACGGATGGCAAGCTGACCAAGGAAGGCGTGGAATGCTGCTATCGCATGTTCGACAAGGGCGAGACGCGTTATTCCGTTTCGCAGCAGATGAAGATTTCCTTCGCCGCCGCCACCCATCGCTTCAGTTCCTGGCGCAAGGCCGGCGGCGCCAAGCGCAAGAAGGTGCTGCTGGGCTGAACAAGCTGGCGGCCGGCAAAAGGGCGCCAAGGGCGGCCGTACGGATCACCCGGTTGGATTGTCGATAGCATATGAAAAACGGGCGCCCTGGGGCGCCCGTTTTGTTTTCGAGGTCGTGCGACCTATTTTAGTTCAGCACCGGGCAGCGCGGGTCGCGGCGGGCGAACACCACGCTGGCGCGGTCGCCGCTGCGGGTGATGCCGCGCACTTCGATGGTGCGGCGGCCGACACCGACCACGCGCACACGGCGCAGGCCCATGCGCTCGGCCTTGTCGAGCGCGCGGTTGGGGCTGCATTCGGCGCGGCGGTATTCGCCGTCGTCACCGCGGTCGCGGTCGCTGCGCCACTCGTCGGGGCGGCGGCGCCGGCCGTTGTCGTCGTCGCTGCGCCATTCGTCGGAACGGCGGCGGTCGCCGCAATATTCGCGGTCGGGGTCGCAGCGGCGGTCGCGGGTGACGATCTTCGGACCGTCCGGCCCGATCTGGATGTTGAGCTCTTCGGCCGAGGCCGTGGCCAACGGCATGCTGGTCAGCGCCATGGTGAGGGCGATGGCGGACAGGGACAATATCTTGCGCATGGGAGGCCTCCTCTCTTCGCCGCCCAATGGTCAGGCGGCGTCTTCCGTTTCAAGTCAGATTTCGCTTACGGCAGAAACAATTGGTGAGCACCGCCGATGTCCCCGATGAGCCGTGAAGGCGAAGCATGCAAACATTGTCACGGTCACATCTTTTCAATGGCGCTCAGCCGCGCTTGGCGCACATGATGACGGCGAATGTGTGTTCGGGAAGCCTCTGATGACTGTCCAGCCCCCTGCAATCGCCGATGTCCGCGCCGCCGCCAGCCGCCTCGCCGGTTTGATCGTCGAGACGCCGCTGATCGAATCCAGCGTGCTCAACGAACGCTTTGGCGGCCGCATCCTGTTCAAGCCGGAAACGCTGCAGCGCACCGGTTCGTTCAAGTTTCGCGGCGCCTACAACAAGATTTCGTCCCTGTCGCAGGAAGAGCGTCGCCATGGTGTCGTCGCCTTTTCCTCCGGCAACCATGCGCAGGGCGTGGCTGCCGCCGCTGCCATCTTCGGGCTGAAGAGCGTCATCGCCATGCCGAGCGATGCGCCCGAAACCAAGGTCGCCAATGTGCGCCGGATGGGCGCCGAGGTGGTGCGTTTCGACCGTTTCCGCGACGACCGCATGGCGGTGGTGCGGCCCTGGATGGAGCGTGGCATGGCGCTGGTGCCGCCCTTCGACGATCCCGCCATCATCGCCGGCCAGGGCACGATCGGGCTGGAGTTGATGCGGCAGGCGGCGGCGCTCGGCGTCACCCTCGATGCCGTCGTCATGCCTTGCGGCGGCGGCGGCCTGTCGAGCGGCATTTCGCTGGCGGTGAAGGATGCTTCGCCCGGCACCGATGTCTGGGTGGCGGAGCCCGAACATTTCGATGATACACGCCTTTCGCTGGCCGCCGGCCGGCGTGTCGCCATCGAGCCCGGACACAACTCGATCTGCGACGCCATCCTCACTGCCGAACCCGGCATCGTCACCTTCGAGATCAACCGCCGGAACCTCGCCGGCTCCGTCGCCGTCTCGGACGCGGCGACAGCGGCGGCCATGCGCGACGCCATGGCGCACCTCAAGCTGGTGGTGGAACCGGGCGGCTGCGTCGGCCTCGCCGCGCTGTCGTCGGGCGAGATCGAGCTCGCCGGCAAATGCGTGGCGGTGGTGCTGTCTGGCGGCAATGTCGACTTTGGCACCTATGCGAAGATCTTGGCTGCCGCCTGATTTCTGGATCGGCAGACGGCGACGGACAGGAGGACTTTCCCGACTACCCGCTCAATCCAGCGTGCGGCGGAAGCGCACCAGCGCCAGGCCAGCGAACAGCACGACGAAGAAGGCCAGCCAGCCGACCTCGCCGGCGATGGCGGGAAAATCCGCGCCCTTCAGCATCACCGCGCGGATGATGCGCAGGAAATGGGTGAGCGGGAAGATTTCGCCGAAGCTTTGCGCCCAGTCCGGCATGCCGCGATAGGGGAACATGAAGCCTGACAACAGGATCGAAGGCAGGAAGAAGAAGAAGGTGAGCTGCAGCGCCTGCATCTGGGTGCGCGCCACGGTGGAGATGGTGTAGCCCAGCAGCACCAGCGCCAGCACGAACACCAGTATGGCGCCGAGCAGCAGCGGCAGCGAGCCGACGAAGGGCACCGAAAACAGCGATTTCGCGGTAAACAGCACCACAACCACCTGCACCGCGCCGACCGCCAGATAGGGCAGGATCTTGCCCAGCATGATCTCCAGCGGGTTGGCCGGCATGGCCAGCAGGTTCTCCATCGTGCCGCGCTCGGTTTCGCGCGTCAGTGCGATCGAGGTCATCATCACCATGGTCATCTGCAGGATGACGCCGAGCAGGCCGGGCACGATGTTGTATTGCGACACGCCTTCGGGATTGTAACGACGGTGCACCACCACCTGCAGCTGGCTGCTGGCGGTCTCGGCGGCGGCCGCCTGCATGCCTTGCGCCCTGAGCAGCGCCTGCGAGGCGACGGTGCCGAGCGTCGAGATGGCGCCGCTGGCCACCGCCGGGTCGGTGGCGTCGGCCTCGATCAGGATCTGCGGGCCGTCGCCGCGCTCGACGCGGCTGGCGAAATCGGCCGGGATCGTCACCACGAAGGAGACGGTGCCGCTCTCGATCAGGAATTCGGCTTCCTCGGCGCTTTGGGCGACATGGTCGAAACGGTAGTAGCCGGTGTTTTCCAGCGCCGACACCATGGCGCGCGTGTACTGGTCGTTGCTGGTCGCCACCAGCGCCGCCGGCAGCCGCTTGGGGTCGTTGTTGATGGCGTAGCCGAACAGCAGAAGCTGGACGAGCGGCACGCCCAGCATCATGGCGAAGGTGATGCGGTCGCGCCGCATCTGGATGAATTCCTTGATCAAAAGCGCGCCGAGCCTGGCGAAGGAGAACAGGGTCATGGCGCGCTCTCGATTAAGGTCGGAAGCTGTCGCCCGCGATCCCTTCTCCCCTTGTGGGAGAAGGTGGCCGAGCCGAAGGCGAGGTCGGATGAGGGGTGTTGGACGGAGTACCGCTTATCGAGACCGGGAGCGCAACCGAAACGCGCGGTACTTTCCGCATCGTCTCGTTTCTTCCAGCACCCCTCATCCGTCTCGGCGCTGCGCGCCGAGCCACCTTCTCCCGCAAGGGGAGAAGGGGTCGCCATCAATCTCGCCATGTCACCACAGAACCCGATCACGACATATTGTCCTTCGAGCCGGCCATGAACTGGATGAAGACGTCTTCCAGGCTGGTTTCGCCGGGCATCACCGTCACGCCGTCATGCGTCTTCTCGACATCGGCCAGGGCGCGCTCGAGTGCTGCGCGGTCGGAACCGACGACATGCAGAGTCGCGCCGAACGGCGCCACCTGGTCGACGCCCGGCCGGCCGGTAAGCTCGGCGGAAAGGCGGTCGAGGCGGGGTCCCGCGACGATGAAGGTGGTGAGCCCGGCATTGGCCACCACTTCGGCCACGGTGCCGGTGGCGATCAGCTTGCCGTAGGAAATGTAGGAGATGCGGTGGCAGCGCTCGGCCTCGTCCATGTAATGGGTGGAGACCAGCACGGTCAGTCCGCCATGGGCGAGGCGATGGATTTCGTCCCAGAACTCGCGCCGCGCCTTGGGATCGACGCCGGCGGTCGGCTCGTCCAGCAAAAGCAGGCGCGGCTTGTGCATGATGCAGGCGGCGAGCGCCAGCCGCTGCTTCCAGCCGCCAGACAGCGTGCCGGCCAGCTGGTTGCGCCGGGTGGTCAGGCCGAGTTCCTCCAGCGTCGCGCCGATATGGTCCTCCAGCGGTTTCAGCCGGTAGAGGCGGGCGACGAATTCGAGGTTTTCGGCAATCGTCAGGTCCTCGTAGAACGAGAAGCGCTGCGTCATGTAGCCGACCTCGTGCTTGATCTTCAGGCTTTCGGTCCTGAGGTCGTGGCCGAGAACGGTGCCGTCGCCCTCGTCGGGGGTGAGCAGCCCGCACATCATGCGGATGGTGGTGGTCTTGCCCGAGCCGTTGGGACCGAGGAAACCGACGATCTCGCCCTCGGCCACGCTCATGGTGACATGGTCGACCACGGTGCGGTCGCCGAAGCGCTTGACCAGGTTCTTGACGTCGATGGCGTACATCAGGCGCTGCCGCTGGCGGTCGGGTTGAGGAATGGCAGTCGGCAATCGGCAGTCGGCAGTCGGAACTGCGAATGACCGCAAATGAACCTTGAGGCTTTGCCCATCTCGAATTGCCCTTTTCTGCCGACTGCCGACTGCCGACTGCCGACTGCCGACTGCCGACTGCCGACTGCCGACTGCCGACTGCCTACTGCCGACTGCCTACTCGCTACTCGCCAAATCCACATCCACGATCTGCCCCGGCTGCAGCGGGCCGGCGTTGCCGAGCGGCTTGGCTTCGACCAGGTAGACCAGCTTCTGGCGGTTCTCGAGCGAGTAGATGACCGGTGGCGTGAATTCCGGATCGGGCGAGACATAGCTGACGCGCGCCTTCAATCCGCTCGGGCAGCCGTCGCAGCGCACGGTAAGCTCGCCGCCGACCTTGACCGAGGAGAGACGCGGCTCCGCAACATAGACGGTGAGCTTCACCGCACCGTCCGGCAGCACCGAAAGCACCGGCGAGCTCGGGCCCGCCGTATCGCCGGGATAGCGGATGATGTCGTTGACGCGGCCGGCGGCGGGCGCCTGCAAGGTGCGCTTGGACAGCCGCCACTCGGCCTGCTCCAGCCCGGTCTGCGCCTGCTTGACCTGGTTTTCCGCGGCCTTGATCGTTTCCGGCCGCGCCGGCAGGCGGCCGACCGCAAGGTTGGCCGTGGCCTGGCCGATGGCGGCGTCCGCCACCTCGGCCTGGGTGGCGGCATCGTCATATTGCGCCTGGGTGGCGACGCCGCGCTTCAAGAGGTCCTGCGTGCGCGCCAGCGTGCGTGCGGCGTCCGCCGCCTGCGCCTTGGCCGAGCGCAACGACGCCTCCAGCACCGCGATCTCTTCCGGCCGCTTGCCGACCTGGAGATCGGCGAGCTGGGCCTCGGCCTGGGCGAGTGCCGCCTTGGCCTGCGCCACCGCGATCTGGGCATCGGCGCTTTCCAGTGTCGCCACCGGCTGGCCGGGGCCGACGCGGTCGCCGCGCTTGACCGAGACGGTCTTGACCTCGGCCACTTCGATCGGCGCGAGCAGCGCATAGTCGCCCTCGACATAACCGACCGCCAGCGGCGCACCCGGCCCGCAGGCGGAGAAAAGTTGGGCTGCCAGCGGCAACGAACAGAGCAAGCTCATCTACCTTTCTCCCTTGGCAACACACTCCGTTCCTTCTCCCCTTGCGGGAGAAGGTGGGTGGCGCCGGCTCGCCACCCAGCCTTTGCCGTGGCCGCCAAAAAATTGGCACCTCATCGCTTCGTCTCCCGCGCGGCCAGCATGGCGTCGAGATTGGTGTTCAGCACGGCCAGCACCTTGGCCGCCTCGTCGTCGCCGATCGTTTTCCAGCCCATGCGCCGCATCACCGGCTCGCGGCCGATGCGGAAATAGACGGTCTGGCCGATCAGCGAGAAGACGGCGAGGCGCGCGCTTTCGCTTTCCGCCGGCTCGCCGGTGGCGCGTTCCCAGATATGGCAGAGCCGCCGGTGCGTGGGCTCGAACACGCCGCCATAGATGCGGTCGAGCGTCGGCGTCGGATGGGCGAGTTCGCGCAGCATGAATTGCACGATCTCACCGGCGTCGGGGCTGGCGACGATGAAGGCGACCATGCCGTGCAGCACGGTCTTGAGCTGCTGGCGCGCCGCCTCCGGCGTCAGCGATGCCGGGTCGGGACCGTCGAGCCCGCCCAGCGCCTGGCCGGCGATCGACTGGATGGTCGCAACGATATGGTCGGCGACGGCGGCGCGCAGGCCCTCCTTGCCGCCGAAATGATAGGCGATGGAGCCGATATTGGCCTTGGCCGCGGCGGCGATCTCGCGGGTCGACGTGCCGTCGTAGCCTTGCCGGCCGAACAGCTTCAGCGCCGCGTGGATCAGCGCCGTCTGCGTCATGTCGGCGGGCGAGGGCGGCGGTCGGGTCGGGGCGTTGGCCATGACCGGAGTTTAATCAATCGAATGATTAATGTCCATGGCAGGCGCGGTGCATGCCCGCGATCCCGCCAGCCGCCGGAGCGGCGGCCGGGTTGGCGGTGACAAACCTCACGGGTTTGTGAGGCGCGGCGCGGGCAGGGTTGCGGCAGGATGGGGATGAGCGTCCGCCGCTTTCGACCGACGGTCGCCGCTTGATCGGGTCGCGGCTTGCGGCTGGGTTTTTCCGGCTCTCGTATCGAAAAGTGAATTTCGGAGAGATGACAATTATCGCGTATTGGGATGCTAGATCTATTTATTTAGATAAAAATAAATAACTTAATAATCGCGTTAAATAATAACTGCGCGAGATGATACGATATATTTTACTTCAAGATTGAGACAACTGCGCAAATTGCGGACGTGGCGACGGTGAACAAAATTTAATTTTCAATATCGTTGCGCGTGACGGGATGCTCTGGAAGAGTGAGGTGCGCCCACCCAAAACCCAGTTATCGTCCGAGCTCGCAACAAACGGGCGCCAAGGAAGGAGAAGTCGTCATGTCTTCGCTGCCCACTATCGTTTTGGTTCATGGTTTCTGGGGCGGTGCCGCCCATTGGAGCAAGGCAATTATCGAGCTTACCAAGCTTGGGCACACCGGCCTGCATGCCGTCGAAGTGCCGCTGACCTCGCTCGCCGACGATGCCGAACGCACGCGCAAGATGGTCAGGCAGATTGACGGGCCGGTGGTTCTGGTCGGCCATTCTTATGGCGGCGCGGTCATCACCGAGGCGGGCGACCTGCCCAATGTGGCAGGGCTGGTCTACATCGCCGCTTTCGCGCCGGATGCCGGCGAAAGCCCCGGCGGCATCAGCCAGGCCAAGGCGCCGGCCGCCTTCCCGAACATCGCCCCCGACAGCGACGGCTATCTCTGGATCAAGCCCGACAAGTTCCATGAGAGCTTCTGCCAGGATCTGACCGCCGACGAGGCGCTGGTGATGGCGGTGACGCAGAAGGCGCCGCTCGGCTCGACCTTTGGCGACAACATCACCGCGCCAGCCTGGAAAAAGAAGCCGGTCTGGTACCAGGTGTCGTCGGAAGACCGCATGATCCACCCCGAAAACCAGAAGATGATGTCGCAACGCATGAAGCCGAGGAAGATCGTCGAGCTGAACGCCAGCCACGCCTCGCTGGCATCGAAGCCGAGGGAAGTTGCGGCACTGATCGACGAAGCCGCGCGCAGCGCCGCCTGATCCGACGCCATGGGGCGGGGCGGCGATGCCGTTCGGCCTCGTGGCATCATCGGTCGCGAATCTTCGCTCTTGCGTGCAGCGAAAGCTGCCTTATGGTTTGCCCCCGATGGCCAAGGAAGTCGAACGCAAGTTTCTCGTGAGAGACGAGGGGTGGCGCAAGGCGGTGGAGCGCAGCGTCTCCATCATCCAGTTTTACCTGGCCATCTCCTCCGAACGCTCGATCCGTCTGCGCATCAGCGATGGCCGCGCCGCCAAGCTGACGCTGAAATTCGGCTCGGACATGAGGATACGCGACGAATTCGAATATCCGGTGCCGCTGGCCGAGGCCCGCGAGATGATGGGTTTTGCCGTCGGCAACGTCATCCGCAAGGTTCGCCACCATGTTCGCCACCGCGGTTATGTCTACGAGGTCGACGTGTTCAACTCGACGCTGGACGGGCTGGTGGTGGCCGAGCTGGAAACCAAGGACATCGTGCCCGACGACAAGCTGCCGGCCTGGCTCGGGCGCGAGGTGACCGGCGAGCTCCGCTACTCCAACGCCTCGCTGGCGCTGAATGGCTTTCCCGAGCTGGTGACGTGAGCCCGCGCCTGCATGCGACGCTGCCGCTGGCAAGCGACGTGACGCGGCTTCTGAGGCAGGAGATTACCCGTGCGCTGGAGCATCTGGCGCTGGCGCGGGCGGAACCGGAGGAGCGGCTGCACAAATGCCGCCGCCGGCTGAAAACCGTTCGTGCCCTGCTGCGCCTCGTCCGCTCCGGCGACGAAGCCTTCTTTGCCGAGGAGAATGCCCGCTATCGCGATGTCTCGGCGCGGCTTTCGGGGCTGCGCGAGGCGAGCGCCATGGTCGAGACGGCGGAGCGGCTCGGCAGGGCCTATCCGCGGCGGGCAGCATCGGTTGCGGTGCTGCGGCAGATGTTGGCCGTGCGCCGGGAGGCGGCGATGCAGGACACCGCCGCGTTCGGCACCGCAGTCGACGCAGCACTCGCCGCCTGCCGTCATGGCCTGCTGTGGCTCGGCGCGCTTTCCCTGCCGGCCGATGCCGATGCGGCGAGCACCGTTGTCGTAGACGGCGCGCAGGCTGGCCTTGGTCGGGCCCGAAAGGCGTTCAAACGGGCGCGTTCGCGAGGCCGGGACATCGATTTCCACACGCTGCGCAAGGCGGTGAGGGCGCATGCCACCCAGCTTGCCTTGCTGGAAGGGTTGTGGCCGGAGCGGAGATCGGCACGACGCCACCGGCTGGGCGTTCTCGACAAGCGGCTCGGCGCGCTGAACGACATCGCCGTTCTGGGTGCCCTTGTGCGACGGCAGCCGCCGGCGCTGGATCTGGAGCCCGAGGTGCTGGCCGACGTGGAGAAATGCCTGAAGCGCGAAGGCAAGCGGTTGAGGAAGCAATGCCTGGCCGACGCAAAGCGGCTCTTCGCGCGCGATTGGAAGCGCAAGATTGTGCGCTTGACCGACAGTCTGCGGCAGCGGCTTGCCGCCACGCCGGTCACGGCGCTGCGAGCGGCGTAGGCACGCGGTTCCTTTGTGGGCGGGATGACGCTGCCCTAGCGGATCCCTGCTTCCCGCACCGCCGCCGAAAAGCTGCGGCTGACCGGCAGCAAGGTGCCGTCCTTCAGCTTCAGCAACAGCTTGCCGTCGCGGCGCGCGGTGCCGGCCACCGCTTCCAGCGCCACCCAATGCGAGCGGTGGATCTGCAGGCCGGGCTCGCCCTCGGTTTCGCCGATTGCGTCGGCCATGCGCATCAGCACCAGCGTCGAGCCCTTCTCGGTGTGCACCTCGACATAGTGATCCTGCATGGAGAGCCGTGTCAGCCGGCCGCGTGAGGGCAGCGGCAACCGTTCGAGCAGCGGTGGCCGCCTCTCGGGCCGGGGCGGCGCGACATCCACGGCGGCTGGCGTGGTCGGCGTTTCGGCTGGTGGCACGGTGTCGGCGCTGGTCTCGCCGGCGATCAGAACCGAGGCCAGCGAAATGGCCGCGGCGATCAGCGCGCAGTTGAGGAACAGGGTCAAGGCCGCGCGCGGCGACGGCATTGGCGCCGACAGAACCGCCGCGTCGAACGCCAGAACCACCAGCGCGATGGGCAGGCCGGCGATCGCGCCGGTGATCAGCGCTCGCAGTAACCGTGGCGCGTCGCGGCCCTCGAACAATGTCTGGCCGGCCAGCCGCACAATGGCGTAGCCGATCGTGAAGGTGGCGAGCGCCAGCGCCAGCCAGTAGGCCAGGCGCGGCAACAGCGCCAGCCGCTCATAGGTGCCGAACGGACCGGTCACGCCGAGCACGGCGGTGGCGAGCAGGATCAGCCCCCAGAAGCGCGGCGAGAAGGCGAGAGCCTGCATTTCGCGAAGCGTGGAATGCATGGGGCCGTGCTTCACGTATCGGATCGTCCCTTCCCGAAACCACGTTTGCCGAAGCGGCACCCGACCGCGATGGTGCCGGCCAGCCGAGGCGGTGACGACACTGGTAGCGCGCCGCCCCGCCGCCTTCAACCGACGAGATTTTCGACAGGAGCATTCCATGCCATCGCAGTCCACCACCCCCGGTCTTCTCGACATCGTCACCCACACGCCGCTCTGGGTGTGGCCGCTGATCGCCTATGCGCTCTATGCCGGCTGGGCCCGTACGCGGGACCGCATCGTCTCCCCGGCACGCCTGCTGGCCTTGCCGGTAATCCTGGTCCTGCTCGATGTCTTTGAACTGGTGCGCCACGGCCTTTCCGCGTTCGGCGCCGCCGGTCTCGCCTTCGGCATCGCCGCCGGCACGCTGGCCGGTCTGGCAGTGGCGCGCCACACGCCGACCTGGGCCCTGCCTGACGGCCGGTTGGCGGTGAAGGGACATTGGCTGCCCTTCGCCATCGTCGTCGCCATTGTCGTGGTCAGCTATGCGCGCGGTGTCGCGCTGGGCGTCGCCCCCGCGCTCGCCGCCGATACCCGCTTCGTTATTGCCAACGCCATGCTGGCCGGCTTGCTGCCGGCGCTGATGCTGGCCCGCACGCTTGGCTCCCTGCCGCGCGGGTATTTGAGGATGGCGTGAGGCGCGGTGCCTTTCCTTCTCCCCTTGTGAGAGAAGGTGGATCGGCGCGAAGCGCCGAGACGGATGAGGGGTGTTGGAAGAAACGAGGCGATGCGGAAAGTAGCGTTCGCTTCTGCTGTGGTTCCAGTTCGGACAGGCCGCACTCCGTCCAGCACCCCTCATCCGACTTCGCCTATGGCGGCTACGCCGCCGGGGCTCAGCCACCTTCTCCCACAAGGGGAGAAGGAAAGGATGCTACCACATCCACCAGCTTCTCAGGATTGCGCACCGTATAGATGGCCGAAATGGCGCCGTCGGCGTTGACCGCGAAACCCACGGTCTGCTCGATCTGGCCGGCGATCGAGACGACCAGCCCCGGTGCACCGTTGATGATGGCGGGCGCCACCACGGTACGCGCCGGGTCGGGGTTCTTGCGCACCACGCCGAGCATGAATTTCACGACGACATCGCTGCCGGAAAGCACGTTGATCGCCGCAAGCACCTTGCCGCCGCCATCGGCGACATATTCGACGTCGCTGGCCAGCAGCGCCTTCAGCGGCTCGACATCGCCGCCGAGGGCGGCCCGCTCGAATGCCGCCACGAAACGCGCCACGTCCTCGCCGGTGGCCGGGAAACGGTTCTGGTCTTGCCTGAGCATCTTGCGGGCGCGCGAGGCCATCTGCCGGCAGGCCGCCGGCGTGCGCTTCAGCGTTTCGGCGATCTCCTCGAACGGCACGTCGTAGAGGTCGTGCAGGAACAATGCCGCCCGCTCCAGCGGCGACAGCCGTTCCAGCGCCCGCATCACCGAAAAGGAAATGTCGAGTGCGGCGTCGTTGGCGTCCGGTTCGACCGCGCCGGCCTTTTCCACGATCGGCTCCGGCAGCCATGGCCCGACATAGGTTTCGCGCCGCGCCTGCGCCGAACGCAAACGGTCGAGGCAAAGATTGGTGACGATGCGCGACAACAGCCTTGCCGGGTGCTCGGCTTCCGCAGTCGCTGAAAACCGCAACCAGGCATCCTGCACGATGTCCTCCGCCTCGCTGGCGGAACCGAGATAACGATAGGCGAGCCGGATCAGCCGGGGGCGTTCGCCAAGATAGGCGGCCAGCCGGTCCTGTTCTTCAACCATGGGTCATCCTGGCCATTGATCTGCCCGGCACTTCGTCGGCTCTCTTCGTTTCGGCGGCAAGCCACGCCAGAACGGGCTCGCAGGTATTGCCGTGGCCGAGCCCGCGTTTCAAGAGCGGGTAGAAGGAGCCCGAAACCGTGGCCGCAGCAAGCCCCGCCAGGCCACGCTTGCCCCAGCGCGCCTCGCAGGCCCCGACGATCTGCGGCAGCGTCGGGTCGTTGGCCAAAACCGCTTCGGCATAGTGACGGGCAAGCGCCATCTCGCGCGGCGCTCTGCTTGCGTCATCCGAAAGCATGGCGCTGATGGCGGCCATCGGCACGCCGGCCTCGCACGCCCTGGCGATGGCAAGGCGCAGGCAGGAGCCGCAGTCGGTGTGTCGCACCGCGGTGATGCGGGCGGCGAAATAGGGCGCGGCCTCCAGCCCGAAGCGGTGGTCGGTGAAGTACGAGACCAGCGCCAGCTTGAAGCCGCCGCCGGCGTCGAGGTCGACGAGTTCGGTGAGATAGGCGGTGTCGTAGCCGTAGCGGGCGCCGAAGCGGCGGAAGGCGTGTTTGAGCAACGGGCCGAGCATCAGGCGGTCCTCTTTTGTGGGTCGAAGGCGGGAATGGCGGCGAGCGGCAAGAGGCCGGGCAGCACGATCAGCGCGATGTCGCGCAGCGCGTCGGCGAATGTCGTGCCGTGTTGCATCTCGGCGAGATGCAGGAGCGCATGGCCGCCGAGGAAGATCGAGGCGACGATGAGCATCCAGCGGTCGCGCTTCAGTGCGCCAATGATGAGGCCGGCAGCCGCAGCGATGAAGGCCAGCCCAATGTCGCGGATGAAATGCGGGTTGGCCGGGCCGGTGGCGGTGACGCCGGGAATGGTGACGTACCAAAGCGCCGGTGCCGCCAGCATGAACAGGCCGTTGGCGCCCTGGTAGAGGCCGATGAGGATGAGCAGGGTTCGCATGTCGTTTTTCTCCTCAGCCCATGACGGGACAGGGTGGAGAGGTGTGACATGAGGCGGGAGATTTTTTGGGGGGCGGGCGACGGCTTTCCTTCTCCCGCAAGGGGAGAAGGAAGGGCGCTCACCCCATCCTTAGCTGTGCCTTTGCGTCCTTCACTGACGCGGCAAAGGTCACCAGCGGGCGCTTGACGCCGTGGGTGATCAGCATGCGCCTGGTTTGCGGCGAGGCACCGGCGATGATGAAGCGCACGCCGGCTTTCTTGGCCTTGTGCGCGGTGCTTTCGATGACATTGGCTGCGGTGGAATCGAACAGCGGCACGCGGGAACAGTCGAGGATGAAGTTCTTGCGCTGGTCGGCGATGCGGTCGAGCACGGCGGCAACGGTCGAGGCCGCGCCGAAGAAGAAGGCGCCGGAGATGTGGTAGACGACCGTGTCGGGATCGCTGGCCTCGCTGGCGTCATAGGCGCGGCGGTCGCCATTGGTGGCGTCGGCGACATCGTCGGCCACCAGCGGCTGCTCGCTTTCGGCGATCGCCACCGCTTTCGCCATGCGGTCGATGAACAACACCGCGCCGAGTGCAAAACCGACGACGATGCCTTCGGTGAGATCGCGGAAGACGACGATCAGGAAAGTGGCGCCGAGCACCACGGCGTCGGCCGGCGAGGAGCGCAGCAGCGCGGCGATGGCCTGCTTCTCCACCATGTTCCAGCACACCACGGCCAGCACGCCGGCAAGGGCGGCCAGCGGGATGTAGCTGGCGAGCGGCGCGGCCACCAGCATGAAGACGAGCAGGAAGGCCGAATGCAGCATGCCGGAGACCGGCCCATGCGCGCCGGCCCGCACATTGGTGGCGGTGCGGGCAATGGTGCCGGTGGCGCAGATGCCGCCGAACAGCGCCGAGCCGATATTGGCGAAACCCTGCGCCACCAGTTCGCAATTGGAGCGATGACGGCGCCCGGTCATGCCGTCGGCGACCACCGCCGAGAGCAGGGATTCGATGGCGCCGAGCAGCGCGAAGGCAATCGCGTCCGGCAAGACGGCGATGGCCTTGTCGAGGCTCATCGGCGGCAGCGCCGGCAGCGGCAGGCTGCGCGGAATGCCGCCGTAACGCGAGCCGATCGTGTCGGCCGGCAGCGCCAGCAGCGCCACGACCAGCGAGGCGAGCGCCACCGCCACCAGCATGCCCGGCCAGTGCGGCCGCCATTTCTTCAACGCCACCACGGTGACGATGGAAAGAAGCGCGATGCCGGCGGCGGACGGGTTCAGCGTGCCGCCTGCCTGCCACAATGCCATCAGCTTCGGAACGAAGGGGCCAGGCTCCTTACCGGGCAGTTTGAGGCCGAGCAACTCGACGATCTGGCCGGAAAAGATGATGACGGCGATGCCGGCGGTGAAGCCGACCGTGACGGGGTAGGGGATGTATTTGATGTAGGTGCCGAGCCTTAAGTATCCGATGGCGAGCAGGAACACGCCGGCCATCATGGTGGCCAGCAAAAGCCCGTCCACGCCCTGCCGGTCGGCGGTGGAAGCCACCAGAACGATAAAGGCGCCGGCCGGCCCGCCGATCTGGAAGCGGCTGCCGCCGAGCGCGGAGACGATGAAACCGCCGACGATCGCCGTGAACAGGCCGCGCTCCGGCGTCACGCCGGAGGCAATCGCAATCGCCATGGACAGCGGCAGCGCCACGATGGCGACGGTGAGGCCGGCCAATGCGTCGGCGCGCAGCTGCGGCAGGCCGTAGCCTTCGCGCAGCACCGTCACCAGCTTGGGCGTGAACAGTTCGGAAAATGTCGGCGCTGCTCTGTGGGCCTGCCGGCGCTGGACCTGTTCCATGGCGTGCCTTCCGCAAAAGCGGCGGCATCGTCGGCATCGCAATGATCTTGCGTAACGTCGGCGGTCGCCGTCGCGAACCAAAAAGCCGACCCTGGCGGGAATCCTACATGGAGCCCTTGAGCCGCACGCCCCTGCCGCCGCGTTCGCTGGCCTGGTTGTCGCCGATCAATTCCACCCCGGCCTCGTCGAGCGCCTGGATGACCTTCATCAGCGTATCGACCACGCCCCGCACCACGCCGTCGCTGGCCTCCATGCGCTGGATGGTCGGCAGCGAAACGCCGGCGCGTTCGGCGAGCGTCTTCTGGTCGATGCCGGCCAGTGCCCGCGCCGCACGCATCTGAGCTGCGGTGATCACCGGTCAGAACTCCCGTCTGAGTCTGCAATATGAATGTATGATACCTTCATAGTGATGTGTCAAACATGAATATGGGTTGAAAATACCTTAACTCGGCTCTTCGTCGCCGTTCTTGCCGCGCGGCAGGAAGCGGGCCGCCAGCCAGCACAGCATGGCCCAGGCGAAGCCGGCGCACCAGCCCGCCAGCACGTCGGACGGCCAGTGCACGCCGAGATAGAGGCGCGACACGCCGACCATCAGCGTCACCAGTACGGCCAGAACGAAAACATAGATCTTGGTGACGCGGCCGGGCAGGAAGCGCGCCGCCAGCGTGCCGAGCGTCAGATAGGTGACGGCGGCTAGCATGGCGTGGCCGGAGGGGAAGGACAGCGACGTCTCGACCGCGAGCTTCGAGACCAGATCGGGGCGCGGCCGGTCGATGCCGATCTTGAGCAGGCTGGACAGGATTTGGCCGCCGCCGACCGTTGCCAGCACGAAGAAAGCGGTGCCCCATCGCTTGATGAGCAGGAAATAGATGATGGTGGCGGCGGTGATCAGTATCAGCACTACGGCGCTGCCGAGCGCTGTGATGTCGCGTACCGCACCCTCCAGCCGAGGCGAACCGATCGGATTGCTCGGGTTGCCGGCTTCGCGGAAGGCGAGCAGGATCTGCGTGTCGAATGTGTGCGGGGCGACGTCGCGGGCCACCTCCATCAGTTCGAGAAAGCCCCACAGCCCGCCGGCCACGACGATGCCGGCCAGAAGAACGGGGAACTCGATCTTGTCGAAGAGGGAAGAAAGGGTCTTTCGCATCAATCCTGCCGCTATTGCCGCGCCGGCTTTCGAGGTGGGCGGGCTTTAGCCAATCCCGGCGCTGGTGTCATCGGCCCTGCAAATAGGGCCCAAGCGTGACCAATGCCACTGCCACGATGGCGAGAGCGACACCCGCGCCCTGTATGGGGGTAAGCCGTTCGCCGAAGAAGGCCAGCGCCACGGCATTGACCGCGACCAGCTGGATAACCGCCGAGAGGCTGAGCGAAATCGACATGCCGAAGTCGCGGATCAGCTTCAGCATGATCAGGTTGCCGAGGGTGTAGAGGGCGAGCGTGATCAGGATCTTGCCGAGGCTCGGCGCCAGCGCCCAGTGCTTGGCCGCCGTCGCGGCGAGCAAAAAAATCACGGTGGAAACACCGAGTTGCGCCATGCCGAATACGTTCACCGATTGCCTCCGCCAAGCCCTTATGCCCTGCGCAAGCTTGTTTCCGAATGGTGGACGCCGGTCAAGGGGTGGGAGCGGTCCGCATGAGCGGACGAAAAGCCGAGGGTCTGGCTTTGTGCTTCGAAGGTTACGAGCCCGCGAGCGGCTGGCGCATGTCGGCGCCGACCGGTTTCCGGGCCAATGCGCTAGCGCACCAGAACCGTCTTCGGAAACTCGATCACCTGGCCCTTCGGCTTGGCGTGCTGGGCCGTGACGATGGCCTCGATAAGGATGTCCAGCGCCTCGCAGGCCTTCCTGCTGGTTTGGTCGTTGCCGCGCAGATAGTGGCTTGCCCGCTCGAGATGCAGGCGCGCGGCGGCAAAATCACTGTTCATCGAATACTCCGTTTGGCCCACCGCTCGACAAAGCATGGAACGATTCGGTTGCGGGAACAGAAATTCCCGCAGTGGCATTTGATTCAAAATTGCTGATTTTGACGGTCTCGCGGGCCCTTGCCGGCGGCGGCGCGAACGCTGCAAGATGGCCTCCATGTCGTGGAACCTTGATGAGACTGTGGCGACGTCCGCGGGAGTTGTGGCGGCGGGCCGGGCGGGCAGCGGGCCGGCCCTGGTGCTGGCGCATGGCTGGCCGTGGTCGTCCTTCTCCTGGCACCGGCTCATCCCGGCCCTTGCCAGGCACTACCATGTCCACTGGTACGACATGCCGGGCTATGGGCGCTCGGAAAAGCGGGCGGCGCAACGCACCGGGCTCGATGTGCAGGGGCAGGTGTTCGCCGAGATGCTGGCGCATTGGCGCTTGGAGAACCCGGCCGTTGTCGCCCATGATTTCGGTGGCGCGACTACGCTGCGCGCCCACCTTCTGCATGGCTGCGACTTTGATCGTTACGTGCTGATGAATGTCGTTGCCATGCGCCCCTGGGGCTCGGCGTTCTTCGACCATGTCGGCCGCCATGTCGAAGCATTCCTCGGTCTGCCGCCGCACATCCACCGGGCGGTGGTGGAGGCCTATATCAAGGGCGCGCTGGTGACCGAGCTGGCGCCGGGCGATTTCGAACGGCTCGTCGAACCCTGGTTGAGCGAGGAAGGCCGGCAGAGCTTCTACCGGCAGTTCGCCGAGGCCGACGAACGCTATACGGCCGAGGTCGAGCCGCTGTTCGGCGAAATCCGTTGTCCGGTGGCGATCATCTGGGGCGAGGACGACCCCTGGATACCGCTGGAACGAGGCCGGGCGCTGCATCGCCTCGTCCCGCAGGCATCGTTCGAAACGCTGGCCGGCGTCGGCCACCTGCCTCAGCTCGAGGCGCCGGATCGTGTGCTGGAGCGGTTGGGGGTGTTTCTCTCTGGCGGCGATGCGGGATGAGGGGCGTCATCCCGGAAGCCGGAGTGCAGCGAAGGCTATCCCGGACCCATTGGCTGCATCATCGTCGTGAACGGCCCAGTCCTTGTGCTGAGCCGTCTGCGTTTCCCTGATCGTGCCTTTCGCCGTCGACTGCCCGAACTTTGATCCCGGCCGCGCTGCTCAATGGGTTCCGGGTCGGCGCTCGCTTTGCTCGCTTGCCCGGAATGACGGGCGAGGGGCGTGCTACCCCTTGCCCGCAATCTTCGCCGCGATGGCCTTGGCTTCCTGGCCGGCGGTGTAGAAATGGCCGAGCACGCTCGGGCGCATGGAAATGAACCACAGGCCGGGCTGGTTGCCTGGCTCGGCGCCATTGGTCTTCGGCGCGCCGTTGCTGTTCAGCACGCCGAGCCCGTCCAGCATCGGCTCCAGCCCGGTGCGGTAGCCGGTGGCGGCGATGACGATGTCGGCCTCTATCGCCGAGCCGTCGGCCAGCACGATTTGCTCGGGCTCGAAGCGGGCGACGGACGTCACCACCTTGATGCGGCCGGCCTTGATGGCGGCGATGGCGCCGTCGTCGGCGGCGATCGCCACATGGTCGTCCCTCAGCCGGCTGATGGCGCCCTTCTTCACCGGCGCGAAACCGAGTTTGCGGAGATCGCCGAACATCGCGCGCTGCAGGAGCGCCACCATGAAATTGCCGATCGGCACCGGCAGCGCGTTGGTGATCCTGGAAAAGCGCTGCACGGCGATCTTGCCGATGCGCTTGGGCAGGACCGAGGGGCCGGCGCGCCCCGCCACCGTGATCGACGCCGCCTTGGCGCCGACCAAATAGTTCAGCGCGTCGAAGCCGGAATTGCCGGCGCCCACCACCAGCACGCGCTTGCCTTCATAGTCTTTCGGGCTGCCGAATTTCGCGGCATGGATCAGCCTGCCGCCGAATGTCGCCGCACCTGGCCAGTCCGGCATCCACGGCACCTGGTCGTGGCCGGTGGCAATGATGACGTTGCGCGCATGGCGCACGCCCTTGGCGGTATGGACGGCAAAGTGGTCGCCGTCGCGCGTGACACGCTCGACCGCCATGCCGAATTCGACGGCGATGCCGCGTTGCCTGGCGAACTGTTCCAGATAGGCAATGACCGCGGCCTTGGGCGGAAAGGCCGGCACGCCGCGCGGATAGGGCATGCCGGGCAGAAACGACATGTCGCGATGCGTGTTGAGCGCCAATCGCTCATGGCGCTGGTGCCACGGCTCGGCGATGCGCTGTTCGCGTTCGAACACACTGGCCTTGATGCCGTGCCGGGCGAGTGCGTCCGCCGCCGCGAGCCCAGCCGCGCCGGCGCCGATCACGATCACCGGTTCGATCGTTTCGGTCATATTTCCACCAAATCCTTCCGCGACACCGACGCCGCAACCAAGAACGAGGCAAGGCCGGACGGGTTCGACCCAACCACGTCTCGCTCTACTTGCGCTATGTGGCATGGACGGCGATATGGCAATAGATGGTTGAGGGGTGGTGGTGGCTGCTGATTCGAGGTTCGGGTCGCGCGGCCGCTAGTTGGGTATCATCTGGGCATTGACCATGGGTTCGCTCCGCAAGAGCATAGACCGCTTCCTCGACGATCGTGCACCGGCCATTCCGCGGGCCGAGCTGCCGCTCGCCAAACGCTTGGCAATGCTTGCCCAGCATGGCGATTTCTCGCTCGCCTATTCGACGGCGACGCAGCCGCTTCTTTCCTATTTCGGCGACGAAAACGGTTATGTCGCCTTCCAGACGATGATGGGCCGCCACTACGCGCTGGCCGATCCGGTCGTTGGCGAGGCTAATCGCGCTGCGCTGATTAACCGCTTCGTCGAGATCGCCGATTCGCCGTGGTTTGTGCAGATCGGCGAGGCGAGCGCGAAAATCCTGTCCGGCCTCGGCTACCAGGTCAGCCGCATCGGCTTCGACACCAGGCTGTCGCTGCCGGCTCACGATTTTTCCGGCAAGCCCAACGAGACCGTGCGCTATTCCGAGCGCTGGCTGGTCAAGAAGGGTTTTACACTGACCGAGGACAAGGGCGGGCTGGTCGATGCCGACGAGGTGCGCCGCCTTTCCGACGAATGGCGCGCCGGCCGCATCGTCAAGCGCCGCGAGATGGCTTTCCTCAACCGCCCGTTCCCGATCCTGCCCGGCCCCGGCATGCGCCGCTTCGTGCTGCTCGATCCGGACCGCAAGCTGACTGCGCTGCTCGACTTCGACCCGATCTACAAGGACGGCAAGGCCGTCGGCTACACCACCGCCTTCAAGCGCAAGCTGGCGGACGCGACGCCGCATGCCGAGATCGGGCTGACCAAATTCGCCGTCGACCAGTTCCGCGGCGAGGGTGTCGCCTCGGTGACGCTGGGTCTGTCGCCGCTCGCCGACACGGCGCCCAGCGGCTTCCCCGAAAGCACCTTCTGGCGTGGCGCCTTCGGCCGGGCGTTCGACTCCAAACTGGTCAATCGCCACCGCTTCAACCTGCAGGGCCAGGCGGCGTTCAAGCGCCGCTTCCACGGCACCGAGGAACCCGCTTACATCGCGTTCCGGCGCGGCACCGCCTCCGGAATGCTGGCGCTGCTCAGATTGCTTAAGGCGATTTGAGGTAGAGCGCCGACGCCCTATCTCCCCCCTTGCGGGGGAGAATGGATTTTCACGATCTTAGCGGCGCTCGGCCGCCAGGCCGATCTTGGCGCCACTAAGTCGTAGAAAATCCAAGAGAGGGGATATTCAGCTATGAGCGCCCCTCCGTTTATGCTCGGCTGAAGTCCAAGACGTCGATGCTCGTTCGAAGGTGAAAAGCCGCAACCTTGCGGCTGAATATCCCCTCTCTTGCGATTTCTAGCACTTAGACTGCGCCGCCCTACGGGCGTGCTCGCTAAGATGCTGAAATCGCTTTCTCCCCCGCAAGGGGGGGAGATAGTAAGGCGCCGCCCTACGTCCTCAGCCGATATCCGGTCTTGAAGATCCAGGCGACGACGCCGATGCAGACGGCGAGGAAGCCCAGCGTGATGGCGAGGCTGATCTCCACCGACACGTCGCCATGGCCGAAGAAGGCCCAGCGGAAGCCGCTGACCAGATAGACGACCGGGTTGAACAGCGAGATCGTGCGCCACACGCCCGGCAGCATGTCGATCGAATAGAACGAGCCGCCGAGGAAGGTCAGCGGTGTCACCACCAGAAGCGGGATCAGCTGCAGCTGTTCGAAGCCGTTGGCCCAGATGCCGATGATGAAGCCGAACAGCGAGAAGGTGACGGCCGTCAGCACCAGGAAGCCGAGCATCCAGAACGGGTGCTGGATGTGGAGTTCGACGAACAGCGAAGCGGTTGCCAGGATGATCAGGCCGATGCCGATCGACTTGGTGGCTGCCGCCCCGACATAGGCGATCACCACTTCCAGATAGGAAACCGGCGCCGACAGCAATTCGAAGATGGTGCCGACGAATTTCGGGAAATAGATGCCGAAGGAGGCGTTGGAGATCGACTGGGTGAGCAGGGTGAGCATGATCAGCCCCGGCACGATGAAGGCGCCGTAGCTGACGCCGTTCACCTCCGTGATGCGCGAGCCGATGGCGGCGCCGAACACCACGAAATAGAGCGAGGTCGAGATGACGGGCGAGATGACGCTCTGCATGATGGTGCGCAGCGTGCGCGCCATTTCCACCTTGTAGATCGCCCAGACGGCGCGATGGTTCATGCCTGCCTCCTCACCAGGGAGACAAAAATCTCCTCCAGTGAACTGTTTTCGGTGTTGAGGTCGCGGAACTGGATGCCGGCCTGGTCGAGGTCGCGGATCAGCGAGGCGACGCCCGGCCGTTCCGCCTGGTTGTCATAGGTGTAGGTGAGTTCGTTGCCGTTCTGGGAAAGCTCGAGATTATAGCCGTCGAAACCGGCGGGCACCGCAGTGAGCGGCGTGCGCAGCTCCAGCTTGAGCAGCTTGCGGCCGAGCTTGCGCATCAGTTCCGCCTTCTCCTCGACCAGCACGATTTCGCCCTTGTTGATGACGCCGACGCGGTCGGCCATCTCCTCGGCTTCCTCGATATAATGGGTGGTGAGGATGATGGTGACGCCGGATTCACGCAGCCGCCGCACCAGCGCCCACATGTCCTTGCGCAGTTCCACGTCGACGCCGGCGGTCGGCTCGTCAAGGAACAGGATCTTCGGCTCGTGCGACAGCGCCTTGCCGATCATCACCCGGCGCTTCATGCCGCCCGACAGCGTGATGATCTTGGAATCGCGCTTGTCCCAGAGCGACAGGTCCATGAGCGTCTTCTCGATGAAGGCCGGGTCGGCCGGCTTGCCGAACAGGCCGCGGCTGAAGGCCAGCACCGAGCGCACGGTCTCGAAGGATTCCACCGTCAGTTCCTGCGGCACCAGCCCGATCAGGCTGCGCGCGGCGCGATAGTCCTTCGAGATGTCGTGGCCGTCCACGGTGACCGTGCCGCCCGAGCGGTTGACGATGCCGCAGATGATGGAAATCAGCGTCGTCTTGCCGGCGCCGTTGGGGCCGAGCAGGGCGAAGATTTCACCACGCTTGATGTCGAGATTGATGTTCTTCAGCGCGCTGAAGCCGGTGGCATAGGTTTTCGAGACACCGGAAACGGAGATGACGGATTGCATGGGGGCAAAGGTCTGATTGGAAAGGATTTGCGATTGTGAATGCTCAATGTCGGTCAGCCGGCCGCGAAGTCAATGCCGCTGCTGACACTTCGGAACATCTCCTGACATACTGACCGGACCGCCCGTCGTCCAGGCACGATGACTGGGACGATCGTGGCGCCCGGAAATTGTGCTATAGGGGAGTGGGGCGAGGGTAAGTTCCGGCAAGCGCATGGCGCGTGCCGTCTGGAGGATTGCCCATGCGCGCCACGATGGCCGTTGCAGCCGCTGCCCTGCTTGCGTTCTCGACCCTTGCCGCCTTGGCCAAGGAGCCGCCGCCGAGCGGCGCCAAGAAGCTTTCCGAGCTCGTCGCCCTGGTCGAGCAGCGCGCGGATTTCGCCTACATCGCCGACGTCGAGTGGAGCGACAAGGGTTACGACGTCACCTACTTCACCAAGGACGGCGCCAAGGTCGAAATCAAATACGATCCTGTCACGGCAACGCCGATGAACCTGCAATAATGTGTGTGCCGGCAGCCCGCCAAACCTGCGACCTTGCGCCTCGCGTGGCGCAGAGCCGCGCGGCGGACAGCCGCTTTGACGGGCCCGTCGGGCAGGAGTAGCTTTGCCTTATTGAATACAAGCAGGAGTCGTCATGGACCCGCTCATGTTGTCGCGCATCCAGTTCGGCGCCAATATTTCGTTTCACATCCTTTTTCCTACCATCACCATCGCCCTCGGCTGGGTTCTTCTTTTCTTCAAGCACCGATACAACGTCACCGGCGACACGGCCTGGATGCGCGCCTACTTCACCTGGGTGAAGGTCTTCGCCATCACTTTCGCCATGGGTGTCGTCACCGGCATCACCATGAGCTTCCAGTTCGGCACCAACTGGCCGGGCTATATGGAAACCGTCGGCAACATCGCCGGCCCGTTGCTTGCCTATGAGGTGCTGACCGCGTTTTTCCTGGAGGCGGCCTTCCTCGGCATCATGCTGTTCGGCTTCCGCCGCGTGTCGAACCGCGTGCACACCTTCGCCACCTTCCTGGTCGCCTTCGGCACGACGGTCTCGGCCTTCTGGATCATCGCGCTGAATTCCTGGATGCAGACGCCGACCGGCTTCGAGATGCGCAACGGCCAGGCCCATGCGGTCGACTGGTGGGCGATCGTTTTCAATCCGTCCATGCCCTATCGCCTGACGCACATGCTGCTGGCCTCGGGCCTCACCGTCTCCTTCCTGGTCGCAGGTCTCTCGGCGCTGCGCTACATCTGGGGCGACCGTTCGGAATCGATGTGGAAAGCGCTGCGCACCGGCGTCTTTCTCGGCGCGGTATTGATCCCAATCCAGATTTTCGTCGGCGACCAGCATGGTCTCAACACGCTCGAGCATCAGCCCGCCAAGATCGCGGCCATGGAGGCCAACTGGAAGACCGGTCCCAACATCCCGCTGGTGCTGTTCGCGCTGCCCGACGAGAAGACCAAGGAAAACAAATTCGAGATCACCATCCCGAACGGCGCCAGCCTGATCCTGCGCCACAGCGCCGATGGCGTCGTGCCGGGCCTCGACCAGTTCGAGGGCAACCACCCGCCGGTCTTCCCGGTGTTCTGGGGTTTCCGCATCATGGTGGGCACCGGCTTGCTCATGCTGGCGGTATCGTGGGCGGCGAGTTTCTTCCTGTGGCGGCGCCAGAGCCTGCCGCAGCCCCTGGCACTCTTGATGGTGCCGATGGGTCTCTCGGGCTGGGTGGCGACGCTGGCCGGCTGGTACACCACCGAGATCGGTCGCCAGCCCTGGCTGGTGACCGGCGTGCTGAAGACCGCCGACGCGGTCGGTCCCATCGCCGGCGGTCAGGTCGCCTTCACGCTCGCCATCTATCTCATCCTCTACGCGCTGCTGCTCGTCGCCTATCTCGGCGTACTGGTGCATCTGGCGCTGAAAGCCGCCAAGGACGGCGACACCTCGCCGCTGCCTGGCGCGATGAATGCGGCACTTTCCCAGCAGGCTGCGGGGGAGTGAAACAAGGCAAGGTCGGTACCGGTAAATCGGAAGCGGTTTGAAACGAAGGGGAGTTGACGATGGCTCACAGTCGCAAGGACGAGGCGAGGGCGCTCAGCGCCGACGAACGGACGCATGTCGATCAATCCCGTCACCCGCAGGTGCAGGAACTTTCCGATACGGCTCTCGCCGATCTGATCAAACTGGTGCGCGAGCGCCGCGACAAGGCGCAGTCGGAGGCGGCCCGCCGTCGCCGCGAAATGCGCGGCAAGGCGGCGGCCAAGGGGGCACGACCCTCCGCCGACGACACGGGCTCGCGGCTGAAGGTCGAGGTGCTTGCGATGGCGATGCGCCGCCTCAATGGCGAGGCCGAACGCCGTCGCAGCAAGGCGGGTCGCGAGGCGCTGATCGCCAACGCGCGCAATGCCCTTGCCTTGCGCCAGTCGCGTGTCGCGGCCAACAAGGGCGGGTCGACCCACACCGCCGGCGAAGGCATGAGGGCCGTGGAAAACACCAAGGCCGAAAACCTGACCCGTCGCAGCGAAGTGGGTCGGGTGTCGCAAGCCACCAAGGTTGCGCAGGCCAAGCGCGATAGCCGCTGACCGGCGTCTGAAATCGGATTGTTGCCGCGGGCACGGCATCGGGAAAGGAACGCAGCGTCATGACCCTCGACTGGCCAACTCTTCTGCCCTTGATCTTTGCCGGCTTGATGGGCCTGGCCATCCTGGTCTATGTCGTGCTCGACGGTTTCGACCTCGGCATCGGCATCCTGTTCTCGCTGGCCGGCGACAAGGACAAGGATACGATGATCGCCGCCATCGGCCCGTTCTGGGATGCCAACGAGACATGGCTGGTGCTGGCGGTCGGCTTGCTGCTCGTCGCCTTCCCGATGGCGCATGGCGTCATCCTCACCGCGCTCTATCTGCCGGTCTTCGTGCTGTTGATCGGGCTCATCCTGCGCGGCGTCGCCTTCGACTTCCGCGCCAAGGTGCCGTCGGGCAAGAAGCAGCGCTGGAACCGCTTGTTCTTCGCCGGTTCGCTGATCGCCTCGCTGGCGCAGGGCTATATGCTGGGCGTCTATGTGCTCGGCCTGCAGAGCGGGCTGGCGGCGACGGCCTTCGGCGTGCTGGTGGCGCTCTGCCTTGCCGCCGCTTACGCCGCGATGGGCGCCGCCTGGTTGATCTACAAGACCGAGGGCGACCTTCAGACACGGGCGGTGCGCTGGCTGCGTTCCGCCCTGGTGCTGACGGTGCTCGGCATGGCCGCGATATCGCTGGCCACCCCGCTCGCCAGCCCGCGCATCTTCGCCAAGTGGTTCGTCTTCCCGGAGATGCTCTATCTGTCGCCGCTGCCGATCCTGTCGGCGCTGCTGTTCATCTGGCTGTGGCGGCAGACCTTCCACCTGCCAAAGGAGGGCGACCGCCACTCGCTGTTGCCGTTCCTGACGCTGGCAGCGATCTTCACGCTCGGTTTCGCCGGTCTCGCCTGGTCGTTCTATCCCTATGTGGTGCCGGACAAGCTGACCATCTGGCAGGCGGCCTCGGCGCCGGAAAGCCTGGTGGTCATCCTGGTCGGCGCCATCATCGTCTTGCCGATCATCATCTTCTATTCGTTCTACGCCTACCGGGTGTTCGCCGGGAAGGCGACGGACCTGACCTACGACTGAGAAACCGATGATGCCGGGCTGCAAATGGCGTGGCGCTGGCATGAGGCGATGCGATTTAGCGACGACCGTCGGGAATGACGGACCCAAGCCTCGAAGATCTTGCCATCACACGGGGCGACCGGGCATGCGAACCAACCCTCAACTCTTCGGGCTGGCCATGACCAGCACCGGCTTGTCGGCGTAAAGGTCCGGGAACATCGTCTTCAGGTTCTCGATCTTCGGCAGGTCATTGTAGACGATGTAGGGATAGGTCGGGTTCCGGGCGAGGAAGTCCTGATGGTAGTCCTCGGCGGGGTAGAACGCCTTACCGGTCTCCAGCGTCGTCACGATCTTGTTCGGGAACGCCTTCGTGGCTTCGAGCTGCGCGATGTAACCCTCGGCGATCTTCTTCTGCTCGGCATTGGTTGCAAAGACAGTGGAGCGGTACTGCGTGCCGTAGTCCGGCCCCTGGTAGTTGAGCTGGGTCGGGTCGTGGGCGACCGAGAAATAGATCTGCAGGAGCTTGCCATAGGTGATCTTGGACGGGTCGTAAGTGACCTCGACGGATTCGGCGTGACCGGTGTCGCCGGAGCCGACCGTCTCATATTCGGCGGTATCCTTGGTGCCGCCGGCATAACCCGAGACGGCGCCGGTGACGCCCTTGACGTGCTGGAACACGCCTTGCACGCCCCAGAAACAGCCGCCGGCGAAGACGGCTTTTTCCGTGCCGGGGGCCGATTTCTCGTCGAGCGCCGGTGGCGGGATTTTTACCGCCTCCTCGGCCGCGCGCGACGGCGCCTGCAGGAAGGTCAGCGCCGCCGCCGCGACAACGAGGCTGGCGGCGGTGCCGGTGGCAAACACTTTCCACGGCTTGCGCGAAGAATTGCGGTGTCTGGGCATGGCTTGGCTCCTTCATGGCGCCGGCGGCGTTTCCGGCACTATACGATGGCTGGTCTCGAACGGCTCTCACGATCCCGTGCTGTTGTCCGGCGGCGGATTGGGGACGGCCTCCCCCTCATCGGGCCGGCTCCCGTGCTACGCACCCTTCTCCCCGCGGGGGAAAAGGGTTTGGCGCCGACGCTGGCCGCCTCTTCTGACCGGAGAGGCCGGGTGAGGGGCTCCGAAATTTACTGCGTCTTCGGCTTCATCTTGTCGGCAGGCTTCATGGCGTCGGGTTTCATCGCGCCCTCGGATTTCATGGCACCCGCGTCCTTGCATGCCTTCATCGCCTTTTTCTTCATCATGGAATCCTTTTCCATGCCGGCCTTTTTCTTGCAGTCGGCCATCATCTTGCTGGCCGCCATCTTGTCGGCGGGCTTCATGGTGTCCATCGCGCTGGCGCCGATGGCACTGAACGCGGTCGCCGCAAAGGCAAGCGCCAGGGCCGGCAGGCTGATGGTGGAAAGACGGATCATGTTCTGCTCCTTCGAGGTTGGGCGGCGCATCTGACGGCGCCTGTTTTGCCGGGCCACGGCCCGGCAATTCCTGGACAAGGCCCGCCGCTCGGCGGGCCGGCGTTCGGCTACTCGGTGGCGGCGGCGAGGATCGGGCCGCCATGCGGCGCCTGCACCAGAACGGCGGTGGCAAGACCGCTCTTGGCCGCCGGCAGCGGCAGGGTGGTGGCCGCTCCCGTCCAGCTTCCCAGCCGGGTCAGAGCGCGCACGACATTGGCGTGCGGCAGCGTGTGGCCGCTGTTTTCGCCGCGCCCGACCGGCACCTCGACGACACCCGGCCGGTAATGGACCAGCCAGACATCCGCCCCGCCGGCCGGCGCGGTGCCGGCTCCGATGGCAGCACTACCGCCGGCGAGCGAAAGTGCTGGACCGGCGACGGGCTTGTCACGGCTGATCAGCGTCTCGATTTCGGAAAGCTGATTGCCGATCGTATCGGTGTGGCCGTTGACCACCATCTGCGGCGTGAACGGGCCGCTGCGGCCGAGGCCCGGCTCGTAGCTGACCTGCCTCTCTGTGAATTCCGGCCTGCCGAACGTGTCCTTCCAGCCGAGATAGTCCCAGTAAGTGACGTTGAAGGAGAGTGCCAGCACGCTCGGCCGGTCCTTCAGCTTGATCAGATTGGCGTTGGCGGGCGGACACGAAGAGCAGCCCTGGCTGGTGAACAATTCCACCACGGTGAGCGGCCTAGCCGTCGCTGCGCCGGTGGCCGCGAGGGCGAGGGCAATGCTGATGGCGAGGCGTTGTGCCCCGGTTCCCATGCCGCGCCTTGATCCGCTTGCGTTCATCGCCGCTCTCCCGTCTCGGACCGGTCCTGGCCGGTCACATCGGGGGTTTCGCCGGGGCGCGGCACTTCGTTACGCCGATCACCGCTTCGTGATCGAGCACCCTGTCGCGCGGCAAAAAAAGAACCCGCCGAGGACAGGGTCCGGGCGGGTTGAGCAGACGAGAGGGAACTGGAGGTTCCGGTGGAACTATTGTGTCAGCGTCGTTCCGGACGGGCGCTGCGAGAAGGCGCATTTGCCAGTGACGGAGTAGAAGAAGTCGGCGTTGACGATCGGCGCCGGTACCGGGCTGCCGCCGTCCTCCCAGGCCTGCTGGCTGGTCTGGCCGCACGGCACGGCGTTGAAGATGTTGACTTTCGTGCCGGTGGCCACTTCGACACCGTCGATATAGAGCCGGTTCGACGTCGTCGGGTCATCGCTTCTGACCTTCGTCGGATTGCCCTGGGGGACGTCCATCTGAAGGAACAATGTATCCATCTTGGTGACGTCGATGGCCGCGCCCTTGCCGCCGGTTGTGTCCAGCGTGATCGAGCAGGTCGTCATCTTGTTGCCGTTGATGATGGCGCCGGCGGGAGGGTTGTTCGTCGTACTGGTGGTCGTGCAGGTCTGCGTCTGCACCGCCTGGAAGACGCCGTTGAGGTTCGGCACCGAGATGGTGGTTGTGCCGTAACCCTTCGGGTCGCCGCCCTTGTTGTAGGTATAGGTGATCTTCATCAGCATCAGGGGAGGGTTGGTGCTGCCATAGGGCGTGCCGAACAGCGACACGGTTTTGTCCCACCAGCCCGACACCTTGGTGACGTTGAAGGTTGCCTGCACCAGCGCCGGCGGCTTGGTTGCCGACGAATTGACGTTGATGGTGACGTTGTTGATCGCGGCGACGCGCATGAAGTTGGTCGGCATGCTGTAGCTGGCCGAGGTATCGACCTTGGCGGTGCCGATATTGTCGACCGTGAAGCTGTTGAGCGTCGCGGTGCCGTCGGCGCCGTTGGCCGCGTAGAAGGCCTGCAGCTTGTCCTGCCTTTGCGCCAGCGTTGAGTCGATGGGCAGCGTGGTTATGGCCAGCGTTGCCGCGTCCAGCGCGTTCTGCATGTTGGAGCGCGTCTGCACGCCCGACGTGTAGTCGGCCGACACGCCCAGCACCGCAAACAGCGGCACCATGGAGATGGCGAACAGCGGCGTATAGGAGCCATTCTCGGATTTCAGGAAGTGCTTGAAGGACTTCAGCATGGACATATCCCAGCGACGATCTGGGCGGCAGATAGCACGCAGTCTTCAAACTCCCCGCTAACGGAACCCGTAAAGATTTAACGGTCGTGCGGATTCCCTTGGAACGCCGCCGCTTGCCCGCGCATCCGGCCCCTGATAAAGGCCGCGCCATGAGCACGCCCATTTCCAACATCCGCAATTTTTCCATCGTCGCCCATATCGACCACGGCAAGTCGACGCTGGCCGACCGCCTGATCCAGACGACTGGCGCGCTGGAGGCGCGCGAGATGACGGAGCAGGTGCTCGACAACATGGACATCGAGCGCGAGCGCGGCATCACCATCAAGGCGCAGACCGTCCGTCTCAACTACAAGGCCAATGACGGCCAGGACTATGTGCTGAACCTCATCGACACGCCCGGCCATGTCGACTTCGCCTACGAGGTGTCGCGGTCGCTGGCCGCCTGCGAGGGTTCGCTCTTGGTCGTCGACGCCTCGCAGGGCGTCGAGGCGCAGACGCTGGCCAATGTCTACCAGGCCATCGACAACAACCACGAGATCGTCGTGGTGCTGAACAAGATCGACCTGCCGGCCGCCGAGCCCGAGCGTATCCGCGAGCAGGTCGAGGAGGTCATCGGCATCGACGCCAGCCAGGCCGTGCTGATCTCGGCCAAGTCGGGCATCGGCATTCCCGACGTGCTGGAGGCGATCGTCAAGCAATTGCCGCCGCCGCGCGAGGGCGATGCTTCGAAGCCGCTCAAGGCCATGCTGGTCGATAGCTGGTACGACGCCTATCTCGGCGTCATCGTTCTGGTACGCGTCATCGACGGCGTACTCAAGAAGGGCCAGACCATCCGTATGATGGGAACCGGCGCGAAGTATCCGGTCGAGCGCACCGGCTTCTTCACGCCGAAGATGGTGCAGGCCGAGGAGATCGGCCCTGGCGAATTCGGCTTCATCACCGCCTCGATCAAGGAAGTGGCCGACACCCGCGTCGGCGACACCATCACCGAGGACAAGCGCCCGACCACGACCGCGCTGCCGGGCTTCAAGCCGGCGCAGCCGGTGGTGTTCTGCGGCCTGTTCCCGGTCGACGCCGCCGATTTCGAGGACCTGCGCGCCGCCGTCGGCAAGCTGCGTTTGAACGACGCCTCGTTCTCTTATGAAATGGAAACCTCAGCCGCGCTCGGCTTCGGCTTCCGCTGCGGCTTCCTCGGCCTGCTGCATCTCGAAATCATCCAGGAGCGGCTGGAGCGCGAGTTCGACCTCGACCTCATCGCCACCGCGCCGAGCGTCGTCTACCGGCTCAATCTGCGCGACGGCACGACCAAGGAACTGCACAACCCGGCCGACATGCCGGACGTCATGCAGATCCTGGCCATCGAGGAGCCGTGGATCCGCGCCACCATCCTCACCCCCGACGACTATCTCGGCGGCATTCTGAAACTCTGCCAGGACCGGCGCGGCGTCCAGGCCGACCTGTCTTATGTCGGCAAGCGCGCCATGCTGGTCTACGACCTGCCGCTGAACGAAGTGGTGTTCGATTTCTACGACCGGCTGAAGTCGATCTCCAAGGGCTACGCCTCCTTCGACTACCACCTGACCGACTATCGTGAGGGCGACCTCGTCAAGATGTCGATCCTGGTCAATGAGGAGCCGGTCGACGCGCTCTCCATGCTGGTGCACCGTACGGCGGCCGAAAAGCGCGGCCGCGCCATGTGCGAGAAGCTGAAGGACCTGATCCCGCAGCACATGTTCAAGATCCCGATCCAGGCGGCCATCGGCGGCAAGGTGATCGCGCGCGAGACCATCTCGGCCCTGCGCAAGGACGTGACCGCCAAGTGCTACGGCGGCGACGTCACCCGCAAGCGCAAGCTGCTCGACAAGCAGAAAGAGGGCAAGAAGCGCATGCGCCAGTTCGGCAAGGTCGACATCCCCCAGGCGGCGTTCATCGAAGCCTTGAAGATGGGCGATAACTGACGACGGCGGTCTGACCGCAGGTCAGTCGCAGGGAAATCGATCCGGTGGATCGATGCGAGTGCAAGTCCGGGTGGGAACTGCCGGAGGCAGCGGGTCCCACCCTGGGGCACCGGTCGATGACGGACCGCGACGCCTTACTTTCCATTCTTGGAACAAGGCGCGCCTACCGCCCGCCCCACTATTTCTTCACGGAAAAATCCACGGTCTGCTTCAGCGTGCCGTCGACGGAGATCTGCACCTGATAGGTGCCGACCGGCCAGCCGGCGTTCGGCTTGGTCATGGCGGAATCGACGTGGTTTTCCAGCGCGCCGATCTCGAAGCTGACTTCGTCGATCTTGTAGTTCGCCGGCGCCGCGCCGCCGGAATCGACCGCGATCCAGCTCACGGTGAGTTTTGACCCCGAAGCCACGTCGTCGGTCATGTCGGCGGAGAGGAAAATCTTCGCCGTGTCGGGCGTAAATGTCGTCTGGGTCTCCTCGGCGCCCTCGCTGGCCGACAGGACGATGTTTTCAAACCCTTCGGCCTGCGCGCGCGCAGAAAATGCCCCGACCGCCACCAGTGCCGCCGCCCCCATGATCATCGACCGAATGCGCATGCTCTTCCCCAAGATTGAACCCGCCGCCCGCGCCCGACTCACGCGATGCGCGCCAGCGGCTGCATGGTAGAACGCAGGGGCTGGGGTTTGTCTATGAGGGGGTGAGACGCGGTCCGCGTCAGCGGATGAAAAGCCAATTGCTTGGCTTTTCAAGCGACGAACGCCCCGAGTTTACGAGAGGCCGGGTGCGGTTGGGTTGTTCGGTCCAGCACATCCCCCAGTGGGGAAGACGGTGCTATCATCGCGCCCAAATAATACGGCGCCGCCGCATTAGCTTGTGGCTGTGCTTTCGAAATGGAATTGGGGATACCTTTCAAGCAATAGCCCGTCAGGGTGGAGTAAGCGGTTCATTTAGTTTACAGGTCGTCTCTACTGCTTCAGGGGTTGGACGATCGTGGAGAATGGCATAAAGCCCGAGCCCTTTTTGAAGTGGGCTGGGTCGAAACGGAAACTCCTTCCCGCCCTAGAGGGGCTTATTCCGAAATCATTTGGAACGTATATAGAACCTTTTTTAGGGTCGGCTTCCCTTTTTTTTCATCTGGCGCCGACTGACGCATACTTGGCCGATGCGAACAAAGACTTAATTAATACTTACTTGGCTGTTCGCGATAATCCAGAATTGGTTTCGCGACATTTGAGCCGCATGCGCGTTGATCGAGAGGTTTATTATTCGATTCGATCTAAACGTTCTAACGGCCTATATAAGAGAGCGG
The DNA here is from genome assembly GCF_030814575.1 of Mesorhizobium sp. YL-MeA3-2017. Classification (NCBI taxonomy): domain Bacteria; kingdom Pseudomonadati; phylum Pseudomonadota; class Alphaproteobacteria; order Hyphomicrobiales; family Phyllobacteriaceae; genus Mesorhizobium; species Mesorhizobium sp. YL-MeA3-2017. The sequence goes on from NZ_JAUSVH010000001.1 coordinate 4,501,761, forward strand.
CTGAGTTTATTTATCTGAATAAAACTTGTTGGAACGGCTTGTACAGGGTGAACCTAAAGGGGGAGTTCAATGTTCCATATGGTGCACCAAAAAATTCCAAGGTCTTCGAAAAGGAGAATTTATTCGGCTGCTCATGCGCTCTGTCTAGCTCGTCGATCAAATTAGCTTGTGCGGATTACAGTGCCGTTGAGAAGATAGCAAAAAAAAATGATTTTGTATTTTTGGATCCGCCCTATGTTACAACGCATAGCAACAATGGTTTTATTGAATACAATGAAAAGATATTTAGCTGGGATGACCAGGTTCGGTTGGCTTCAATGTGTGAGAGGCTTGCAAACCGAGGTGTTCGTGTTCTCATAACAAATGCAAGTCACGACGCGTTGCGGAACCTATATGCCGGATTTGAATCAAAGGAGATTGTTCGGAAGTCCACCTTGGCTTCGAGTTCAAAATTCCGGAGAGAGGTTAAAGAAATTGCGTTTTTTGCATAGGCAAATCAATGGCTGAAAATATTGCGCTAATTGAGCCGCATAAGATTCATCCTAATGAAGAGAATCCGAGAATAATATTCCGTGAGGATGAGCTTCTGGCTCTGGAAGACAGTATTAAAAGGCAGGGCATACTTGTTCCTCTGACTGTCTTTGCGGATGGAAAAAACTATACCATCCTTGACGGTGAGAGGCGGTGGCGTTGCGCATCGAAGCTTGGGTTGTCTCAAGTCCCGGCGATTGTTCAACCCAAGCCAGACAAGCTCCAGAACATCATGATGATGTTCGCGATACATAAAACTAGACGAGACTGGGATCCTCTTCCCACAGCACAAAAACTACAGCAGCTAGAGAATGAGCTGGAGCGACGGTATAGTAGTAAGCCGACAGAAGACGCTTTGGCATCTGCAGCCTCCATTACGAGGGGGAGGTGCGGAGATATCGCCGTATCCTTGGCTTGCCGGAAGACCTGCAATCCGAACTCATGGAGGAATTGAACAAACCCCGATCCGAACAAATTCTAACGGTGGATCATGTGCTTGAATCAACTCGAGCTGTGGAAGCTATTGTTAAACGAGACATAGTCACAGTTGAGGAGGGGGAGAGGCTTTCTAGTGCGTTGATCGACAAGTTTAGGTCGCAAGTGGAACGAAGCACTGTGGGTCCACGTCAGCTGCCAAAAATTGCAAGGGCAGTGGAAAGAGGTGACGTATCTGTTTCGTCTGCGCAGAATGTGTTGCGTAAACTGATCGTCGATCGTTTTTATACAACGGATGATGCTTTCCGTGAAGTGGGGGCTGAATCAGAGGCGTCCAGAGATCTTCAGTTGGCTGCGGATCGTTTAGCGGAAAAAATCGGGGAACATCTTTTAAAGAGATACCCGGTGTCTAGGCCTCTGAAAGAATCTTTGGTTATTCTTGGTAAGAAAATAGAAATTTTAATTAGCTGATATTCTCCTAATGGCGGCGGGTTCATATAGGACATTGTCTGAATCGTCTTTGGCGGCGGCTGCTGACGCTGAACAACATTTTGCCGATCTGGGGTATGTAATTAGACGTGAACCAAATGAACTTGGGTTTCCGTTCACACCAGCTTTTGTTGCGGTACGCAAGCCAACAAGAGTGGTTGTGGAGGTCGTTTCCGAAATTGATGCTGACCGTGTTGATGAATGGAAATGTTATTGCAATGCTTGTGAGACGGACACTCAGCTTATGTTCGTAACAACAAAAGCCGTCTCTGAAAATACGATGGCGCTGTTGGCAAAGAGGAAAATAGGCTTAATTTCATTCGCAAATAATACCAGAATCCACCTTCTTGATGCGAGCGACATCGCATTTCAGATAACTTTGCCTGTTCTTGCCGGGCTTTCTAAGCCGCTTAGAGTGGAATTGGGTCCGGCTTATGAGAATTTTGATAAAGGCAACTGGCGCGAGGGGTTCGAGGATGCATGTATTGCCTTGGAAAATCGCGTTCGCCCCTATCTCTGGGCAGCAATTCAGTCGACACGACTGACTATCTACTCAAAAAAAGGGAAGCCTGCGAATCCAACCAGAGCTTCCGTATTCAAGATGACGTTGGGGCAATTGGCACATACACTTCGCAATGCAGCTCCTGTAAATCACTTAGACTCATTTATTGCGGATCTTATAACGAAGATTAACTCGGAGCGAATTAAGGTAGCTCATAAGAAATATAAAGCAGAGAAGACTTTACGACAGAAAGTTCCTCTTCATACGGTGTCGATTATAAGCTGTATGAAGAAATTCAGCTAGTGTATTCTGTGAAATTGGTGGGCATAGTGCCGCGGCGCCTCCGCCGCCATCGCCTTCCCTTCGCACGCGCACATCAATTGTTGCGATGCGAAAGGCCGTCCGTTAGGCTCGGTCACCTTCCGGTGGCTGAATGGGCTTGGGTCGCCCGCCGGGTTCTGTCTGGTCAGGGAGTTGATCTTGACGACGGCGACCATCGCGCGGCTTGAAGCCGCGCCAGCCCAGGCCGTGCGCGCCCGGCTTCTTTATCTCGACGGCTGGCGCGGCCTTTCCATCGCGCTGGTGCTCATCGGCCATTTCCTGCCGGTGCCGGGCATCAATCTGGCTCTGCTCGGCGTCGAGTTCTTCTTCGTTTTGTCCGGCCGGCTGATGGCCGAGATCCTGTTCATCGAGAATTATCCGCTAAAAGCTTTCTTCAAGCGGCGTTTCTCGCGCATCTACCCGGCGTTGCTGGTGTTCGTGCTGGCCGGCATGGTGCTCTTCGCCGGCACCTTCGTCGCCTATAAATGGAAGGCGGCGCTCACCGCGCTCACCTTCACCTATAATTATGTCGGCATCCTCATCAACCGCGCCGGTGCGCTCGACCACATCTGGTCGCTCTGCGTGGAAGAGCACGCCTATGTGGCGCTGGCGCTGATCAGCGTGCTGGTCGCCCGGCGCCGGCTGGCCGTCGTGCTGGCCGCACTTGCGGTGCTTTCGATGGTCAGCGGGGCGGTGTCCTACTGGGTGTTCCAGCTCGGTTTCGATGCCAGCTACTGGCGCACCGACACCCACATCGCCTCGATCCTGGTCTCGGCGCTTCTGTGCTGGCTGAAGACGTTTCCGCGCTGGCGCGCCGCCATGCAGCACCCGGCGATCGCGCCGGTGGCGGTTTTGTTAGGCACGCTGTTCTTCCTCGACGCGGTGCCGATGCCGCTGCACTACATGGCCGGAACCCTGTTCCTGGCGATCGCGGTCAACACGCTGGATTTCGCGCCCGTGCGGCTGACCGGCCTGTTGTCGTGGCGCCCGGCGGCGCAGCTCGGCCTGTGGTCCTATTCGCTCTATCTGTGGCAGCAGCCCTATTACAAGTTCGTCTATTTCAAGGGCAGTCCGGCGCTGCCGATGCTCGGCCTCACCTTCGCCTGCGCGCTTGGCAGCTATTATCTCGTCGAAAACCCGGCGCGGCGCTGGCTGAACCGCAATTGGTGAGACGGCGCTGGGTCGGTGAAAGGGCGGGGCTGGCGGTTTCCCTTCGCCGGCGGCTTGCGTTAAGGGCTTGGGCAAAGTTGCTTCCCATGCCGGACCACGCAGACCATGAACGCCAGATCCCGACCCCAATCCAACAACCCGCTGTTCCCGGGCCCGCTGTTCCTGGGCATCGACACCGGCGGCACCTATACGGACGCGGTTCTGTGGTCGGAGGGCTCGACGGGGTCCAAGGGCACCGTGGTCGCCAAGGCGAAGTCGCTGACCACCCGGCACGATCTCGCCGTCGGCATTTCGGGCGCGGTCGGCCAGGTGCTCGAAAAGACCGGCGCCGATCCGGCCTCCATCAAGCTGGTCTCGATGTCGACGACGCTCGCCACCAACGCCCTGGTGGAAGGGCAGGGTGGGCGCGTGGCGCTGATCATGATCGGCTTCGGCGAGGCCGATCTGGAGCGCGACGGCCTCAAAAGCGCGCTCGGCACCGACCCGGTGTTCTTCTGCCCCGGCGGTCATGACGTGCACGGCAATGCCGCCGCCCTCGACCTTTCCGAGCTGGAAGCGGCGCTGCCGGAGCTTGGCCGCTCCGTCTCGGGTTTTGCGGTCTGCGCCTATTTCGCCACGCGCAACCCCGCCCACGAGCTCGCCGCGCGCGAACTGATCCGCGAAAAGACCGGCCTGCCGGTCACCTCCAGCCACGAATTGTCGTCCAAGCTTGGCGGGCCGCGCCGGGCGCTGACGACACTGCTCAATGCGCGGCTGATCGCCATGATCGACCGGCTGGTGGCGGCGACGGAAGGGTTTCTGGCCGAGCGCGGCATCGCAGCACCGCTGATGGTGGTGCGTGGCGACGGCGCGCTGGTCTCGGCCGATTTCGCCCGCCAGCGGCCGATCGAGACCATTCTTTCGGGCCCCGCCGCCTCGCTGGTCGGCGCCCGCCACATGACCGGGCTGGACGATGCGGTCGTCTCCGACATCGGCGGCACCACTACAGACGTTGCCGTGCTCGACAAGGGCCGGCCGCGGCTCGATCCGGAAGGCGCCACCGTCGGCGGCTTCCGCACCATGGTGGAGGCGGTGGCCATGCGCACCTTCGGTCTCGGCGGCGATTCCGAAGTGGCATTGGAAGAGGGCGGGCTGTCGCCGAAGATCCTGCTTGGGCCGCGCCGTGTCGTGCCGCTGGCGCTGGCCGGCCTTGCCCATGGCGAGGCGGTGATCGCCGAGCTGGAACGGCAGCTGCGCGCGCCGAACCCCGGCCGCATGGACGGACGCTTCGCCGTGCGCACTGGTGTGCCGGAGCGGCTGGCGGCGGGGCTGACCACGCCGGAGGCCAAGCTCTACGAGGCAATCGGCGCCGTGCCGCTGCCGATCGACCGGCTGCTGACCTCCAACGCGCAGAACGCGACGCTGAACCGGCTGGTGGCGCGCGGCCTGGTGCATGTCTGCGGTTTCACCCCGTCGGATGCCGCGCACACTCTGGGCAAGCAGGCGAACTGGGATGCCAAGGCCGCCCGGCTCGGCGCCGAACTCTTCGCCCGCCGCAAGGACGGGCGCGGCCAGCCCATAGCGGCCTCGCCGGAAGAGATTTCGGAACGCGTGCTGGTGGCGCTCACCCGATTTTCGGCTGAAGTCATCCTGGAAACCGCCTTCGCCGAGGACGGGCTGGATGGCGCCGCCACAGTGGCACACGCGCTGGTGCAGCGCGCGGTCGACGCCCATCCCGGCATCGCGCGGCTGACCGTGGCGCTCGACCGGCCGGTGATCGGCCTCGGCGCCTCGGCGCCGTTGCACTACGCGGCGCTGGCTCCGCTGGTCGGCAATGAATGCGTGGTGCCGGTCGACACCGATGTCGCCAACGCGTTGGGCGCGGTAGTCGGCCAGGTGCGGGTGACGGCGGAAGCCCGCGTCAGCCAGCCGAAGGAAGGTCTGTTCCGGGTTTCCTCGGGCGAGGGCGTGCGCGACTTCCTCAATGAGGCGGATGCGCTCGCCAAGGCCGAGGCCGATGTCAGGAAGCTGGTCGCCAGCCGCGCCAACGAGGCCGGCACCGACACCGCCGAGATCGATGTGGCGCACGATATCCGCGCTTCCGTCGTCGAGGGCCAGCGCATGTTCATCGAGGCGCATATCGTGGCAACGGCCGCCGGCCGGCCGCGTATCGCTGCGTAACCGGGTTTGCTCCCCCGCGACACCGGCTTTGCGACTGACGACGAATTGACCGGGCAGCGCTGGCGTGCCAAAGGCCGCGCATCCTACCCGCCCTTCTCCCGGGGCGGCATTTCTGGAGACTGTAGATGACCGATCGGATCGAGATCGCCGGATTGCAGATCGCCCGCGAACTCCATGACTTCGTCGCCAACGAGGCTGTTGCCGGCACCGGCGTGAACGCCGCCGACTTCTGGGCCGGCTTTTCCAAACTGGTGCACGATCTCGCGCCGACGAACCGCGCGCTCCTGAAGAAACGCGACGATTTCCAGGACAAGATCGACCGTTGGTATCGCGACAATGGCGCGCCGGTCGATGTCGCCGTCTACAAGGATTTTCTCAAAGAGATCGGCTACCTATTGCCTGAAGGCCCTGCCTTCAGCGTCTCCACCGACAATGTCGATGCCGAGATCGCGGTGGTGGCCGGCCCGCAGCTGGTGGTGCCGGTGATGAATGCGCGCTACGCGCTGAACGCCGCCAATGCCCGCTGGGGTTCACTCTATGACGCGCTCTATGGCACCGACGCCATTCCCGAGACCGACGGCGCCGAAAAGAGCAAGCACTACAACCCCAAGCGCGGCGAGAAGGTGATCGCCTGGGCGCGCAATTTCCTGAACGAGGTTGCACCGCTGGATGGTGCACTGTGGCAGGATGCGCGCTCCTTTTCGGTCAATGCAGGCGCGCTGCGCGTGTCGCTCGCCGGTGGCCGCACCACCGGCCTCAAGCGGCCGGACCAGTTCGCCGGCTATCTCGGCGAGGCGGCCGCGCCCGGCCAGTTCCTGCTCGCCAACAACGGCCTGCATATCGAGATCCTGATCGATCCCAGTTCGACCATCGGCAAGACCGACGCCGCCCACATTTCCGACGTCTGGCTGGAATCGGCACTCACCACCATCATGGACTGCGAGGATTCGGTCGCGGCCGTCGATGCCGAGGACAAGGTCGTCGTCTACCGCAATTGGCTCGGCCTGATGAGGGGCGACCTCCAGGAGGAGGTGGTGAAGGGCGGCAAAAGCTTCACCCGCAAGCTCAATCCCGACCTCGATTACACCGCGCCCGACGGCTCGACCTTCCCGCTCAAGTGCCGCTCGCTGATGCTGGTGCGCAATGTCGGCCACCTGATGACCAATCCGGCCATCCTGTTGTCCGACGGTTCGGAAGTGCCCGAAGGCATCATGGACGCGGCCATCACCGGCCTGATCGCGCTGCACGATGTCGGCGAAAACGGCCGCCGCGCCAACTCGCGCGAGGGTTCGGTCTATGTCGTCAAGCCGAAGATGCACGGACCGGAGGAGGTCGCCTTCGCCGTCGAGATCTTCGGCCGCGTCGAGAAGCTGATCGGCATGAAGCCCAACACGATCAAGATGGGCATCATGGACGAGGAGCGGCGCACCACCGTCAACCTCAAGGAATGCATTCGTGCTGCCAGAGAACGGGTTGTGTTCATCAACACCGGCTTCCTCGACCGCACCGGCGACGAGATTCACACCTCGATGGAAGCCGGCGCCATGCTGCGCAAGGGCGACATGAAGCAGGCGGCCTGGATCTCGGCCTATGAGAACTGGAACGTCGACACCGGGCTGGAATGCGGCCTCGCCGGCCATGCCCAGATCGGCAAGGGCATGTGGGCGATGCCCGACCTGATGGCGGCGATGCTGGAACAGAAGATCGCCCATCCCAGGGCCGGTGCCAACACCGCCTGGGTGCCGTCGCCGACGGCCGCCACGCTGCATGCCACGCACTATCACAAGGTGGACGTGCACGCCGTGCAGGAAAGCCTGAAGAGCCGGCCGAAGGCCAAGCTCGACGACATCCTGACCGTGCCTGTGATCAAGCGCCCGAACTGGACGCCGGACGAAATCCAGCGCGAGATCGACAACAACGCGCAAGGCATACTGGGTTATGTCGTGCGCTGGATCGACCAGGGCGTCGGCTGCTCCAAGGTGCCCGACATCAACGATATCGGCCTGATGGAAGACCGCGCCACGCTGCGCATCTCCTCGCAGCACATCGCCAACTGGCTGCATCACGACATCTGCTCGCACATCCAGGTGCTGGATTCGCTGCAGCGCATGGCCGTCATCGTCGACACCCAGAATGTCGGCGACCCGAACTACCGCCCGATGGCGCCGGACTTCGACCAGTCCATCGCCTTCCGCGCCGCCTGCGACCTGGTGTTCAAGGGCCGCGACCAACCGAACGGCTATACCGAGCCGGTCCTCCACAAGCGCAGGCTCGAGCTCAAGGCGAAACTGAACGGCGGCGCTGGCGCTTAGTCCAGATGGCGCCATCGCGCTGCCCGTGCCCGGCTAAGCATCGAGTCCGCTTGTAGGCAGCGCGGCGATCGGTTAGGCGAAGCTGGGATGAAACTGCTCGCCATCGATTGTTCCGCCAGCCTGTGCGCCGCCTGTGTCTACGACGCGGCGACCGACACGATGCTGGGTCGGCATGTTCTCGATCTCGGCAAGGGCCATGCCGAGCATTTGATGGCGGTCATCGACAAGGCACTTGGCGAGGCTGGCGTCACCTATGCCGATCTCGGTGCCATCGCCGTCTCCGTCGGGCCCGGGTCTTTCACCGGCATCCGCGTCGGCGTCTCGGCCGCGCGCGGGTTGGCGCTGGCGCTGAAAATCCCGGCGATCGGCGTCACCACGCTGGAGGCGCTCGCCGCGGAAGTGGCCACAGCCTTCCCGAACCGCACCGTCCTGGCCGTGCTCGATGGTGGGCGCGGCGAAATCCATGCCGCCCTGTTCGGCGCCGATGGGGCTGCCGTTCATGGTCCTGCCATCGCCACGCTGGCCGAAGCGGCGGCAATCGCCAACGAGAACAAGCCGGTGCTTGCCGGCAACGCGGCTCGGACGGTCGCCGAGGCGGCTGGCGGCGCCTTCGATTTCGGCCCGCTTGCCGCCACCGCCGACATCGCCACCTATGCGCGCCTGGCTGCCCGCAAGGGGCCGGGCGACAAGCCAAAACCCGTCTATCTGCGCGATGCCGATGCTAAGCCGCAGGCCGGCTTTGTGCTGCCGAGGGCGGGCTGATGCGTATTCCTTTTCTCACCTCGCGCCGCGACTATGCGCTGGAACCTTTGTCGGTCGCCGATGCCGCCGCCATCTCGGCCCTGCATCGCGAGGATTTCGTGCGGCCCTGGACCGACGGCGAATTCGCGACGTTGCTTTCGCAGGACACCGTCTTCGGCTTCACGGCGCGTGAAGTCGGCCAGGGCGCCAAGCCGCCGGTCGGCTTCGTGCTGGCGCGGCTCGCCGCCGGCGAGGCCGAAATCCTGACCGTGGCGGTTGCCCGAACGCATCGCAGGCAAGGGCTCGGCTGGCAATTGATGGATGCGGTGCTGCGCAACCTGCACGCCGAACGCGCCGAGGCGCTGTTCCTGGAAGTCGATGAGACCAATGTCGCGGCGCTGGCGCTCTACCGCCGGCTTGGTTTCCGCGAAGTCGGCAAGCGGCCGAATTATTATCGCTCGCCCGAGCATGGACCGACCGGCGCGCTTGTCATGCGCCGCGATCTCCGCTAGCGCCGTTACGCAGCGCCCGGGGGCAGGATGATCGGAAAAATCAGGACAGTTCTGGCTTTTGGATGTGTCGTTGCGGCGACCGTCGTGCTGGTGCCGCTGCAGCTCATTTCGATGAAGACGCGATTGTGGCCCGAAACCTTCATCCTGAAGATCTGGCACCGCGCCGTGACGCGCGCGCTCGGCATCAGGGTGCACACCCACGGCACGCTGTCCAATCAGCGTCCGCTGCTGGTCGCCTCCAACCACATCTCCTGGACCGACATCCTCGTGCTCGGCTCGCTGGTCGATGTGAAGTTCATCGCGCGCGCCGACATGGAAAACTGGCCGGCGATCGGCAAACTGTCGAAGCTGCAGCGCACCGTCTTCATCGAGCGCGAACGCAAGCGCAGCTCGGGGGATCAAGCCAACGAGATCGCTTCGCGGCTGGCCAAGGGCGATGCCATGGTGCTGTTCGCCGAAGGTACCACCGGCGACGGCAACATGGTGCTGCCGTTCAAGACCACGCTGTTCGGTGCCGCCTCGATGGCCATCGCGGAAGGCGCGGCGGAAGAAGTGTTCATCCAGCCGGTGGCGATCGCCTACACCCGTCTCCACGGCGTGCCGCTCGGTCGGCGCTGGCGCCCGGTGGCGTCGTGGATCGGCGACCAGGATCTCGGCCCGCACCTCAAGCAGCTGCTTGCCGAGGGTGGGTTGGACGTCGAGGTGCATTTCGGCGAACCGATCGCCTTTTCCAAACGCTCCAACCGCAAGGAGACGGCGCGGGTGGTGGAAGCCCGTGTGCGCGAGATGATGCAGGCAGCACTCGGCGAGCCGGTCAAATAGGGCATCTTCCCTTCTCCCCTTGTGGGAGAAGGGACGCGGGCGCAGGGTCGCGCCTCGAACCCCTGTCCTTCAATGCGGAAAAGCGTTAGAAGCCGCCGCATGGAACTGGAAACGCTTTCGCTGAACACCGAAAACGGCGCCGAAACGGCACCGGCGCCGAAGAAGGTCTTCGTCAAGACCTATGGCTGCCAGATGAACGTCTACGATTCACAGCGCATGACCGACGCGCTGGCCGCCGACGGCTATGCCGCGACCGAAATCATCGAAGACGCCGATCTTGTGCTGCTCAACACCTGCCACATCCGCGAGCGGGCGGCGGAGAAGGTCTATTCTGAGCTTGGCCGGATCCGCGAGCTGAAGCAGGAAAAGGCGGCGGCGGGTCGCGAAATGCTGATTGGCGTCGCCGGCTGCGTGGCGCAGGCGGAGGGTCGCGAGATCATCCGGCGGGCGCCGGCGGTCGATCTGGTCATCGGACCGCAGACCTATCACCGCCTGCCGGACGTGCTGCGCCGGGTGCGTGGCGGCGGCCGTGTCGTCGAGACCGAATACGCTGTCGAGGATAAGTTCGAGCATCTGCCGCAGCCGAAGCGCGCCGACGTGGCCAAGCGCGGCGTTGCCGCCTTCCTCACCGTGCAGGAAGGCTGCGACAAGTTCTGCACCTTCTGTGTGGTGCCCTATACACGCGGTTCGGAAGTCTCGCGCCCGGTTACGCAGATCGTTGCCGAGGCCGAGCGCCTGGCCGAGGCCGGCGTGCGCGAGGTGACGCTGCTCGGCCAGAACGTGAATGCCTGGCACGGCGAGGGGGCGGACGGCGCCGAATGGGGGCTTGGCCGGCTGCTCTATCGTTTGGCGGAAATCCCCGGCATTGCCCGCCTGCGCTATACCACCAGCCATCCGCGCGACATGGACGACGAACTGATCGCCGCCCATCGCGATCTGCCGACCTTGATGCCTTATCTGCACCTGCCGGTGCAGTCGGGCTCCGACCGCATCCTCAAGGCCATGAACCGCCGCCACAAGGCTGTGGATTATCTGCGCCTGCTCGATCGCGTTCGCGCCGCCCGTTCCGATATCGCCCTGTCGGGCGATTTCATCGTCGGGTTCCCCGGCGAGACCGATGCGGATTTCGAGGACACGATGCGACTGGTGCGCGAAGTGGGCTACGCGTCGGCCTTTTCGTTCAAATATTCGCCGCGCCCCGGCACGCCGGGCGCCGAAATGCCGGACCATGTGCCGGAAAAGGTGAAGGATGAGCGCCTGCATACGCTGCAGGCTCTGCTCGTCGAACAGCAGCAGGCCTTCACCCAATCCATGGTCGGTCGCACCATGACGACGCTCATCGAGAAGCCCGGCCGCCAGGCCGGCCAGAAGGTCGGCCGATCGCCATGGTTGCAGCCGGTGATTGTTGATGAAAAGGCCGGCGAAATCGGTGACATTATCGAGGTGCGAATCACGCATCCGGGCTTCAACAGCCTGTATGCCGAACCTATCTGAATGCCTGATCAGATGAGGAGAGACGTTTGAGCGCCACTGAATTGAAGAATGCGCCCCCAAGCACTGCATCCGGGGCCTCGGATATGGCGCATATCGTCCTGACCTTCGACAACAACAAGCTGGCCAGCGCGCTGTATGGCCAATTCGACGAGAACCTGGCGCGGCTTGAACAGAAGCTCGGCGTCGACATCCGCTCGCGCGGCAACCAGCTGACCATCAAGGGTTCGCCCACGGCTGCAGAACAGGCGCGGCGCGCTTTGGACAACCTCTACGACATTTTGCAGAAGGGCGTCGATATCGGCCAGTCCGACGTGGACGGCGCCGTGCGCATGGCGGTGGCCGCCGACGATCAGCTCGTGCTGCCGACGCTTGAGCGCAAGGGCAAGGTGTCGGCCGCCCAGATATCGACGCGCAAGAAGACGATCTATGCCCGTTCGCTGAACCAGGACGCCTATATGCGCGCGCTGGAACGCTCGGAACTGGTTTTCGGCATCGGTCCCGCCGGCACCGGCAAGACCTATCTGGCCGTCGCCCATGCCGCGATGTTGCTTGAGCGCGGCATGGTCGAGCGCATCATCCTGTCGCGGCCCGCGGTGGAAGCGGGCGAACGGCTCGGCTTCCTGCCTGGCGACATGAAGGAAAAGGTCGATCCCTATCTGCGCCCGCTCTACGACGCGCTCTACGACATGATGCCGGCCGACAAGGTCGAACGTGCCATTGCCGCCGAGGTCATCGAGATCGCGCCGCTCGCCTTCATGCGCGGCCGCACACTGGCGCATGCCGCCGTCATCCTTGATGAGGCGCAGAACACCACCCCGATGCAGATGAAGATGTTCCTGACGCGTCTGGGCGAAAATTCGCGCATGATCATCACCGGCGACCCGACCCAGATCGACCTGCCGCCGAACACGCGTTCGGGCCTGGTCGAGGCCCTGCGCGTGCTGGACGGGGTGCCCGGTGTTGTTACCGTGCGTTTCAACGAGGGCGACGTCGTTCGCCACCCGCTGGTGGCCGAGATCGTTAAGGCTTATGATCGCGACGGCAAGGTTGCACGCGGCCTGGGTGCCGAGAACTGAACCAGCGTGTCTTTTGCCCATCAGGACAAGGTCCGATGACATCGCCTGATCTGCCGCTGGATATCGACCTTGCGGTCGAGGAAGGCGCGTGGCCGCCGGAATCCGTACTTGAGGCGCTGGTCGGTCGCGCTGCGGGGGCAGCCTTTGGCGAACTTGGCCTTGCCGATAATGGCCGGGCGGAACTCAGCGTGGTCTTCACCAACGACGCGGCGATCAAGACGCTGAACGCCGAATGGCGTGGCAAGGACAAGCCTACCAACGTCTTGTCCTTTCCTGCGTTTCCCACAGCCAAAGGTGGCCCGCTGCCGCCGATGCTGGGCGATATCGTGCTGGCGGCCGAGACCGTGGCGCGGGAGGCGGACGAAGAAGGCAAGCCGCTCGAAAACCACATCAGCCATCTCGTCATCCACGGCCTGTTGCACTTGCTGGGTTATGATCACGAGACCGACGACGAGGCGGAAGAGATGGAGGCTGTCGAGCGCCTGGCGCTGGCAAGACTTGCCATTCCCGATCCGTATGCGTAACTAAACGATCAATTGACCGGAAGACGATGAACGAGAAATCAGAGACTGCCGCCCCCACGGACGCCGGCAGTGCCGTAAAGGCTTCCGCGAAGACGGAAGAAGCTCCCAGTCCGAGTACCAGCGCCGGCAGCGTAGCGAGCGAGCCTTCTCCTGCCGGGCCTTCCCTGTTCGAGCGTGTTATCGGCCTGTTCAGGCAGCGCAACGGCACCTCGCTGCGCGAGGAAATCGCCGACGCGCTGGCCGAGACCGAAACCGGTGCGGAATCCTTCTCGCCTGGCGAGCGCGCGATGCTCAACAACATCCTGCGTCTGCGCGAAGTGCGTGTCGAGGACGTCATGGTGCCGCGCGCCGACATCGAGGCCGTGGAGATTTCGACCCGGCTGGGCGATCTCCTGGTGCTGTTCGAGCAATCCGGCCATTCGCGCATGCCGGTCTATTCCGAGACGCTCGACGATCCGCGCGGCATGGTCCACATCCGTGACGTGCTGGCTCACATCACGCGGCTTGCCCGCGTCAAAAAACCGGGCCGCGCCAGCCGCAAGACCCCGGCGGCCGCTTTGTTCGACCTGACCCAGGTCGACCTTGCCCGCACGATTGGGGATCTGAACCTGATCCGACCGGTACTGTTCGTGCCGCCGTCGATGCTGGCATCCGACCTGATGGGCCGCATGCAGGCCGCCCGCACGCAGATGGCGCTGGTCATCGACGAGTATGGCGGCACCGACGGCCTCGCCTCGCTGGAGGACATTGTCGAGATGGTGGTCGGCGACATCGAGGACGAGCACGACGAGGACGAACCGATGATCACGCAGGCTGGCGACGGCATCTATGTCGTCGACGGCAAGGCTGAGATCGATGAGGTCGCTAAGATGATCGGCGGACATTTCGCCGCCGGCGAGCATGGCGAGTCCGTCGACACCATCGGCGGCATGATCTTCAACACGCTGGGCCGCGTGCCCGCGCGCGGCGAAGTGGTGCAGGCCATTCCCGGCTTCGAGTTCCATATCCTTGACGCCGATCCGCGCCGCGTGAAGCGCGTGCGCATCGTCGAGAGCCAGAAGGCGGACGAACGCCGCCGTCGCGCGGTCCGCACCGAACAGGCCTAGGCCCTCGGGTTTTCGGCGGGCTGCCGCGTTTTGCGGCGGCCGCCTGTGTTGCGAGACCTCTTTCCAGGCAACTGGACCGTTTCGACGGCGACTGGATGCACGCCATTCGCCAGTCCCCGTATGGGGCGCCCCCTCCTGTCTGCGACCGCGCGTCCATTTGGAGCCGAAGCCGCGGCCTGATACATCTTCCGCCATGATTCTCGCGACTCGGAAGACCGCATGGAGCGCCTCGCCGGCCGGATAATTCTGCTTTGGGGTTGGCGACGCGCATTGGCGGCCTTTCTGGCCGGTGCGCTGGCGGTTCTTGGTCAGGCGCCTTACGATTTCTTCGCCGCTTGCTTTGTCTCTTTCCCCGTCCTGGTGTGGCTGCTTGATGGCACGACCGGCGAGGCTTCGCGAGGGCTTTTCAGGCGCCTGCGTCCCGCCTTCGCGGTCGGCTGGTGGTTCGGGTTCGGTTACTTTCTGGCCGGCCTCTGGTGGATCGGCCAGGCATTGCTGGTCGAGGCAGACGACTATGCCTGGGCGATGCCTTTCGCGGTGGTCGGCATCCCGCTTTTGCTTGCCTTTTTCTACGGGTTCGCGGCGGCACTTGCCCGTCTGTTGTGGAGCAGCGGCATCGGTCGCATCGCGGCGCTCGCCTTTGCCTTCGCTTTGGCGGAATGGCTGCGCGGCTTTTTGTTCACCGGCTTTCCGTGGAATGCAGTCGGCTACGCCGCGATGCCGGTGCCGCTGTTGATGCAGAGCGTTTCCGCCATTGGCATGAGCGGCATGAATGCGCTCGCCGTGTTCGTCTTCGCCATGCCGGCGCTGCTTGCCGGCCGTCGCGACCTGGTGGTCGGGGCTGCAATCGCCGGCATCCTCGTGGCGGTGCATCTCGGTTTCGGTTATTACCGGCTTACCACGCCGGTCCAGGTTGCCAAGACGCTCGATGTCCGCATCGTGCAGCCGGCGGTCGACATGCGCGAGAAATGGGACGCTTCCGTTCGCGACCGTATCTTCGCCACGCTGCTCGGCATGTCGTCGAAGACGCCGGCATCGGGCAAGCCCAAGCCGCAACTGATCCTGTGGCCGGAAACCTCGGTGCCGTTCCTGTTCACCGAGCGGCCGGACGCCTTGACGGCACTGGGCGAGATGCTGACCGACGGCCAGATGCTGGTTGCCGGTGCGGTGCGGGAGGAGGGGGCTTCGGCCAATGCCGCCACCCGCTATTACAATTCCGTCGTCGCCATCAACGACAAGGGCGAGATCGTCGACGCGGTGGACAAGGTCCATCTGGTGCCGTTCGGCGAGTATCTGCCCTTCGCCGACTGGCTGCGCCGCGTCGGTATCGAACAGTTGGTGGCAGGGCCCGCGATGTTTGCCGCGGGCAACGAACGGCACCCGATATCGTTGCCCGGCGCAATCAGCGGGTTACCTTTTGTTTGCTATGAGGTGATTTTCCCTGACCTGGTGTCTGTTGACGCAACGTCAAGTCAGCTTATTGTGAACCTTACCAATGATGCGTGGTTCGGGGATACCCCAGGCCCCTATCAACACTTCCGTCAAGCTCAGATACGCGCGGTGGAGAATGGCTTGCCTCTGTTACGTGCGGCTAACAATGGCATTTCCGCGGTCGTCGATGCGCGGGGCAGGATCGTCGATGCGCTCGCCATCGACGCCCGCGACACCATCGACGCCCGTGTCGCCGTGGCGACGTCTCAGGACGTCGTTTCGGCCGCCCAACGGCGCGTTAACGGATACCTGCTTATGCTCGCCCTCGCCCTGATTGCTTTCGTCTTATGCGTAAGGCACAAGCTACCGGCGAATTGACAGCCAATATATTAGGAACCCATATTGTAGAGGGTTGGCATCTTTCGCACTTAGTCGCGCTTTATCGGGTGAGGGGGTCGTATAAACCACAGGGTAGGCGTCAAAAAACACGAACAGCCGGAAGAATTCGGCGAGGAAAAAATGGTAGAAGAAAACAAGAAAAAACCAAACCCAATTGACACCCACGTCGGTAGCCGCATCAGACTTCGGCGTAATATGCTTGGAATGAGCCAGGAAAAGCTTGGCGAGAACCTTGGCATAACCTTTCAGCAGATTCAGAAGTATGAGAAAGGCACGAACCGTGTCGGCGCCAGTCGCCTGCAAGCGATCGCCTCGATCCTGAGCGTGCCGGTCGCTTTCTTTTTCGAGGATGCGCCTGGCCAGGATGGTGGCCCGCCGCGCGGTTTCGCCGAGGACAGCGCCATGGCGCTGGCAGCGGAATTCTGCTCCACCCCCGAAGGGCTTCAGCTCAATCGTGCCTTTGTGAAAGTAGCGGATCCGAAGGTTCGCCGGCGGATCATCGACCTTGTCAAATCCCTCGCCGGCGACGAGGCCAACTGACGGCGAAATCGGCCTGTTCGGCTCGTATTTAGAGTGGAGTGGGATGTTTCGGCCCAATCTCCTCTTTGTCGGGAATATTCTTCCGTCACGCCGCCGGGCTTTGATATCCGATACCCTCCAATCGTCTTGACGAGACTGGCGCGCCCCCGCTAACACGTGGCGCGCCAGATCGGCAGCCTGCCGGTCTTTTTCAAGAGGGGACACCCGTGTCGCGGCAGAACTACCTTTTCACCTCCGAATCCGTTTCCGAAGGCCACCCCGATAAGGTGTGCGATCGAATTTCCGACGAAATCGTCGATCTCGTCTACCGCGAGGCCAAGAAGGCCGGCATGAACCCCTGGGACGTGCGTGTCGCCTGCGAGACGCTGGCCACCACCAACCGCGTTGTCATCGCCGGCGAAGTTCGCGTGCCGGACACGCTGCTGAAGAAGGCCAAGGACGGCTCGATCCTGACCGACGCGGGAGATTTCCCGGTCATCAACCCGGCCAAGTTCAAGTCGGTCGCCCGCAAGGCCATCCGCGCCATCGGCTACGAGCAGAGCGGGTTCCACTGGAAGACCGCCAAGATCGACGTTCTGCTGCACGGCCAGTCGGCTGACATCGCCCAGGGCGTCGACAACGCTTCCGACAAGCAGGGTGAAGAAGGGGCAGGCGACCAGGGCATCATGTTCGGTTATGCCTGCCGCGAGACGCCGGACCTGATGCCGGCGCCGATCTATTACAGCCACAAGATCCTCGAATTGCTGGCCGACGCCCGTCACAAGAACAATGGCGATGCCGGCAAGCTCGGTCCGGACGCCAAGAGCCAGGTCACGGTCAAGTATGTCGACGGCAAGGCCGCCGAGGTTACGCAGATCGTGCTCTCGACCCAGCATCTTGAAGAGAGTTGGGATTCGAAGAAGGTCCGCAAGGTGGTCGAGCCCTATATCCGCGAGGCGCTGGGCGACCTGAAGATCGCCAACGACTGCAACTGGTACATCAACCCGACCGGCAAGTTCGTGATCGGCGGTCCCGACGGCGATGCCGGCCTCACCGGCCGCAAGATCATCGTCGACACCTACGGCGGTGCTGCTCCGCATGGCGGCGGCGCGTTCTCCGGCAAGGACACCACCAAGGTTGACCGTTCGGCCGCCTATGCCGCGCGCTACCTGGCCAAGAACGTGGTTGCCGCCAAGCTTGCCGACCGCTGCACGATCCAGCTGTCCTACGCCATCGGCGTCGCGCAGCCGCTGTCGGTCTATGTCGATCTGCACGGCACCGGTTCGGTCGACGAGGCCAAGCTGGAAGACGCCCTGCGCAAGGTCATGGACCTGTCGCCGTCGGGCATCCGTAAGCATCTCGACCTCAACAAGCCGATCTATGCCAAGACTTCGTCCTACGGCCATTTCGGCCGCAAGGCCGGCCGCGATGGCTCCTTCTCCTGGGAGAAGACCGACCTGGCCAAGGCGCTCAAGGACGCCCTGGCTGCCTGACGGCGGATCGGACCATGGAAGAGCAGGGCAGGCGCAGCCGGACGAGCGAGGCTTTCTTCGGCCGGCGGCGCGGCAAGACCATCCGCCCCGCGCAGGCGGTGGCGCTGGAGACTGGACTCCAGCGCTATCGGCTGAACCTCGAGCAGCCGGCACCGGCTGCTCTCGGCGGCCTGTTCGAGGCGCCAGTCTCCTCGATCCGCCTCGAGATCGGCTTCGGCGGTGGCGAGCATTTGCGTCAGGAAGTCTCGACACACCCGGCAACCGGCTTCATCGGTGCCGAACCCTTCGTCAACGGCATGGCCAAGATGATGATGGCGTTGACGCGGGAGCCTGCCGGCAATCTCCGCGTCTTCGACGATGATGCGGCGCTGCTGCTGGATTGGCTGCCCGAGGCGTCGCTCGACTGGATCGACCTGCTTTACCCGGACCCCTGGCCGAAGAAGCGGCATTGGAAGCGGCGTTTCGTCAGCACCGTCAATCTCGACCGTTTCGCCCGGGTCCTGAAACCGGGCGGTAAGTTCTGCTTCGCCTCCGACATCGACACCTATGTGAACTGGACGCTGCAGCATTGCCGCGCGCATGCCGCCTTCGAATGGCAGGCGGATGAGGCGACGGACTGGCATACGCCTTATCCGGGATGGCAGAGCACGCGTTATGAGGCGAAAGCCATCCGCGAGGATCGGCGTACCGCCTACCTGACCTTTACCCGGCTGTAGCGGCGGTCTCTTCGCCGGCTTTCGCGGTCGCTGCGTATGCCAAAGGCAGCGTCACGCGGGCGCAAAGGCCCTTGCCGGTAGCCGGTGTCTCCAGCGCCAGCCTGCCGCCGAACAGTCCGGCGATTTCCTCCACGATCGGGAGCCCGAGCCCGCTGCCCGGCTTGTCCTGCACGGCACCTCGCGAAAAGCGCGCCCGCACCGCGGCCAGCTGTCTGGGCGGAATGCCGGGCCCATTGTCCTCCACCTCGAACACGGCTTCGCTGTTGGCAAAGACACGCACCGTGATTTCCGCCCCATCGCCGGCATAGGCGATGGCGTTGTCGACCAGATTGCCGACCAGTTCGCCCACCAGCAGCGCCTCGCCATGGATGACGACCGGCTGACCGCCCTCGAAGCCGAGATCGACGCCTGCCGCGCTCGCCTTCACCACCCTATCCGCCACGCAGTCCATGGCGATGGCTGCAAGGTCGACCGAGGTCGTCTCGATCCTGTTCGAGGCGGCGGCATCGATGCGGGCAAGCAGCAAAAGTTGCGCGAGAATACGTTCGGCGTGAACCACCGCCGCGTCGGCCGTTTGCGCGGCCGCCCGTGCCTCACTGAGTGACTTGGCGCGTCCGGCGAGCGCAAGCTGCGTGCGCACGATGGTCATCGGCGTACGCAATTGGTGGCTGGCATTGCCGGTGAAGTTGCGCAGGCCTGACAGCGCGCCACCCAACCGCACCATGAAGGAATTCATCGTATCGACCAGACCGCGCACTTCGCTGGGCACCCGGTCGTCGATGGGGTGCAGATCGTCCGGACTGCGTTCGGCGATCGCCGCGCGCAACCGGTAGAGCGGCTGCAGCGCGGCGTTGACGGCAAACCAGGCGATCAGCGCGGCGCCGCCAATCAGGATGGTCAGGCGCAACGCCGAATGCAGCAGGATGGTGCGGGCCAGCTGGGTGCGAGCGATGGTCGTCTCGGCGACGGTGACGACAAAGGGAATGGAATCGACGCCGGTCGAAGCTGAACGCGCCAATGCCGCCAGCCGGATCGGCTCGCCACGGAAGCTGGCGTCGGAGAATTGCGGTTTCTCCGGCACCGGCGACGGCATGATCGGCAATCCGTCATAGCCGGTGATGAAGGTGCCGGGCGGTCCGTCGACGCGATAGAAAACGCGGTCCTGCGCCGCCGAGGTCAGCATCTCCAGTGCCACATAGGGAATGTCGACCTCCAGCGTTCCTTCCTCGGAAACCACGACGCGCTCGGCGATCGCCAGCGCTGAACCCGCAAGCACCCGGTCCGACGCGGCATTCGCCGTGTCCACCGCCTCGCGCCAGGTGTCGACCAGTGCGATCAGGCCGATCGAGATCAGCGGCACCAGCAGCCAGAACAGCAGCCTGCGGCGCAGGGAATGAGGTGCCGCGACGACCATCAGCGGGCCAATTCCATGGTCCGGCTACACTTTTTCAAGGTAGTAGCCGATGCCGCGAGCGGTGCGCACCGTCACCCCGTAAGGCGCAAGGCGCCGCCGCAGCCGGCTGACATATTGTTCGATGGCGTTGAAGGAGAGCTCCTCGTCGAAGCCGGCCAGCGATTCGAGAATGGACTGTTTCGGCACCACCTTGCCGGCGCGCAGGAACAAGGTTTCGAGCAGGCTCACCTCGCGGGCCGGCAGATCGAGCAGCGCGCCGCCGCCGGCAAAGCTGCGCGAAGTGAGGTCGAAGGTCACTTCGCCGAAGGTGACGGTGCTCGATTTCAGGCCGGCATGGCGGCGCAGCAGCATGCGCACGCGCGCTTCAAGTTCGTCGACGTCGAAAGGCTTGGTCATGTAGTCGTCGGCGCCGAGGTCCAGCCCCTTGATCTTGTCGTGCAGGTCGGCGCGCGCGCTGAGGATGAGCACGCCTGGTCCATCCTGGCGCGCCCGGATGCCGCGCAGCACCTCCAGGCCGTCCATACGCGGAAGGTTGAGGTCTAGGATGACGAGGTCGAAATGCTCGGCCGAGAGCACGGCCAAAGCCGAAGGGCCGTCAGTGACATGATCGACGGCATAGCCGCTGCCTTTCAGCACGGCCACCAGCCCATCCGCCAGCGTTTGCGTGTCCTCCACAACCAGTATGCGCAACCGGAGCTCCTTGCCGGGTCTTTTTCCCGGCGACCAGATTAGCAGGTCTTCCCAGTGGGCCAAACCATCGCGCGGCGCTATCCACGCCACTGTGCCGCGACTTGTGGAGCGGGTACCGGTCATGCAATTTGGCCGCCATGCGTTTTGTCGTCCTCGTCATCGCGGCCTTGCTGCCGGCCCCGGCCGTCGCCGAGACCACCCTGTTCCCTGCGCTCGACGGAGAAGCCGGCGCGCGCACCTTGGTCGTCTATTCGGCGCTCGACGTTCCGCTCGCCAAGGGCATGATCGAAGGTTTCCGGCGCGCCAATCCGAGTATCGCCGTGCGCTACGAGGAACTGCTGACAGGCGATATCTACAGCCGCATCGTCGAAGAGACCAACGCCGGAGGGAAGACAGCCGACATGGCCTTTTCCTCGGCGATGGATCTGCAGGTGAAGCTCGCCAATGACGGTTATGCGCAGGAGAGCACCTTGCCGATGAGCGCTCGCTGGCCGCGCTGGGCGAACTGGCGCAACACCGCCTATGCGCTCACCTTCGAACCGGCGGTCTTCGTCTATCACAAGCCGAGTTTCAGCGACGCGCCGCCGCCGGCGACCCGTGGGCAACTGGTCGACTATATCGAACACAACGCCGATACCGTTCAGGGGCGGATCGCCACCTACGACATCGAACGTTCGGGCGTCGGCTTCATGTTCATGGCACGCGACCAGGAGCAATTTCCCGACATCTGGTCGATCGTGCGCACCATGGGCAAGGCCGGTGTGAAGCTCTACTCCAAGAGCTCGGCGATCCTCGAGCGCATAGCCGATGGCCGCGCCATCCTGGGCTACAACATCCTCGGCTCCTATGCAGCGGACTGGGCGGCGCGCAATCCTGATGTCGGCATCGTCATGCCGAAGGACTACACCATCGTCATGTCGCGCATCGGCCTGGTGCCGAAGGCTGCCGGCTCGCCGGATCTCGGCCGCGCCTTCCTCGCCTATTTCATGTCGGCGGAAGGCCAGACCATCATGGCGCGCGATCTGCACATCGCCGCCGTCAATCCCGATGTGTCGGGCGAAAACACCGCCAACGCCATCCAGGCCACGATGGGTGCGCAGTTGAGGCCGGTCCCGGTCAGTCCGGGCCTGCTGGTCTATCTCGACCAGGTCAAGCGCAACCGTCTCGTTGAACGCTGGAACAACGCTTTGCAGGGCCGCTGACAGCGGTTCGGCGGCAAAACCATGGCGTTTTGACCCTCATTCCGGCCTTTCCGACACGATGTCAGTCAGATGTCAGCTTGTTCGGCTAGGGTCCGCGCCGGTCCGGCTGTTGGAGGCGGCCTGGCCAACAGGTCTGGGAGGAGAGGACCACGCGGGTTAGCACCTGGCCACGAAGGCGAGACCTTCGGTGGCGATCGTGGCGGGACGCACTCATTTCTCCCCGGTTTGTCTCATCGCGATGTCGTTCGTTCGGCAACGCGAACCAATGCCAACACGGCGCCGCGTTGCCCCAACGACCGGCGTCCACAGGGAGAGAAACAGTGAAGAAATTCCTTCTGGCGACTGTTCTGATGGGCGCGATGGCAATTCCCGCCTTCGCCGCCGATTACAAGATCATGGCGCCCGCCGCCCCCGGCGGTGGTTGGGACCAGACCGCCCGCTCAATGCAGACCGCGCTGCAGGACGAGAAAATCTCCTCCAGCGTCCAGGTCAACAATGTTCCCGGTGCCGGCGGCACCATTGGCCTCGCCCAGTTCGTCAACCAGGCCAATGGCGACCCGGCGCAGCTCATCGTCGGCGGCTATGTCATGGTCGGCGCCATCCTCACCAACAAGTCGCCGGTGACGCTGGACCAGGTCACGCCTATCGCACGCCTGACCGGCGAATATGAGGCGCTGGTCGTACCGGCCGCCTCCGACATAAAGGACATGGCCGGCCTCGTCGCCAAGCTGAAGGCCGATCCGGGCTCGGTGTCCTGGGGCGGCGGCTCGGCCGGCGGCACCGACCACATCACCGCAGGCCTGATCGCCAAGGCGGTGGGTGTCGATCCGACCAAGGTCAACTACATCGCCTTCTCCGGCGGCGGCGAGGCGCTGGCGGCTCTTCTCGGCAACCAGGTCACGGTCGGCATTTCCGGCTATGGCGAGTTCTCCGAACAGGTGAAGGCCGGCACGCTGCGCCTCATCGGCATCTCCAGCGACCAGCCTGTGGCTGGTATCGAGGCGCCGACCTTCAAGCAGGCCGGTGTCGACGTCTCCATCCAGAACTGGCGCATGGTCGCGGCGGCGCCCGGCATCAGCGCCGAGCAGAAGGCAGCCGTTCTGGCCGACGTCGACAAGATGGCGAAGTCGGCAGCTTGGCAGAAGATCCTGGCCGACAAGGGCTGGGCCGACACTTATCTCGCCGGCGACGACTTCGCCGCACAGCTCAAGAAGGAGGCCGAAATCACCGGCGGCATCCTGAAAGAGATCGGTCTGGTCAAGTGAGCGAGAACGCTCCCAACAAGACGACGCGCCGCCCTGATTGGGCGGCGCTTGTCATCGCCGCGGGGCTGGCGATCGTCGCCGCCGTCATCGTCTGGAGCACGGCGAACCAGAGTGGCACGGCGAGTTATGCCCGGATCGGCCCGACGACCTTTCCATATGTGATCGCCGGCGCTCTGTTCGTGTTGTCGTTGTGGACGGCTGTCGAAGCATGGCGCGGCGATTTCCCGGAGCGCGAGCAACAGGAGATCAGCCCGATCCTGTGGATCGTCGGCGGTTTGGCCGCGCAGATGTTGTTGCTCAAGACAGCCGGGTTCTCGATCGCCACCGGGCTGCTTTTCGCCGCCACCGCCCGCGCATTCGGGCGCGGTCCTTTGTGGAAGACGATCCCGCTGGGCATCGTGCTCGCCTTCGTCGTCTGGTTCATCTTCGCCAAGGGTCTGCAGCTTTCGCTGCCCGCCGGCCCGCTCGAACAGCTGTTCTGAGCGTTATGAGGGAGCGAGGCTTTTCATGACTACGTTCGAACTGCTGGCGCATGGGCTTGTGATCGCCCTGCAGCCAGCCAATCTGCTCTATGCGCTGATCGGCGTCACACTCGGCACCGCCGTCGGCGTATTGCCCGGCATCGGCCCGGCGCTCACCGTCGCGCTGCTGTTGCCGGTTACCTACAAGCTCGATCCGGCCGGATCGCTCATCATGTTCGCCGGCATTTATTATGGCGGCATGTATGGCGGCTCGACCACGTCGATCCTGCTCAACACGCCGGGCGAGAGCGCGTCGATCGTCACGGCGCTGGAAGGCAACAAGATGGCGCGGGCCGGGCGCGGCGGACCGGCACTTGCCACCGCGGCAATCGGCTCTTTCGTCGCCGGCCTCATCGCCACCATCGGCCTCGCCTTCATCGCGCCGACCGTCGTCAAGCTGGCGCTGTCTTTCGGTCCGGCCGAATATTTCGCGCTGATGGTGCTGGCCTTCATGACCGTTTCGGCGGCCTTCGGCGAATCGACCCTGCGCGGGCTGACCTCGCTGTTCCTCGGCCTGATGCTCGGCCTGATCGGCATCGACCTGCAGACCGGCCAGGCCCGGCTTGCCTTCGGCATTCCCGATCTGCTCGACGGCATCGAGGTGACGACGTTGGCCGTCGCCCTGTTTGCCATCGGCGAGGCGCTTTCGGTCGCCGCTTCAAAGGGCGGCGATTCGACCATCCAGGCGATCAAGGGCTCGGTGTGGATGACGCGCGAGGACTGGCGCCGTTCATGGAAGCCGTGGCTGCGGGGCACTGCCATCGGTTTTCCGATCGGCGCCATGCCGGCCGGTGGCGCCGAAATCGGCACTTTCCTGTCCTATTCCGTGGAAAAGCAGATGGCGGAAAAGCCGGAGGAATTCGGCAATGGCGCCATCGAAGGCGTCGCCGGACCTGAGGCCGCCAACAATGCCTCGGCGGCCGGCACGCTGGTGCCCTTGCTGACGCTCGGCCTGCCTACGACGGCGACCGCCGCCATCATGCTGGCCGGTTTCCAGCAGTTCGGTCTGCAGCCGGGCCCGTTGCTGTTCACCAGCAATCCGCAACTCGTCTGGGGCCTGATCGCCAGCCTGCTGGTGGCCAATCTGATGCTTCTGGTGCTGAACCTGCCGCTGATCGGCCTATGGGTGAAGCTGTTGACCATCCCGACGCCCTGGCTCTACGCCGGCATCCTGATGTTCGCGACGCTTGGCACCATCGGCGCCAATCCGTCGACCTTCGAACTCGGCATGCTCCTGGCGTTCGGCCTGCTCGGCTATGGCCTGCGGCGTTTCCACTATCCGATCGCGCCAGTGGTGGTGGGCTTGATCCTGGGGCCGCTGGCGGAACAGCAGCTGCGCCGCGCCGTGGCCATCAGCCAGGGTGATCCGTCGGTGCTCTTCCATTCCTGGATCGCGGTGGTTCTGTGGTTGCTTGCCGCTTCGGCCGTCCTGGTGCCGCTCTATCTGCGCTGGCGGGGCAGGGGGCAGATGCTCACCCAGCTCGCCGGCAACGAGGACTGACCAACACGGGAGGTCGGCGGGTGATCGCCGGCCCACATAAACAAAGCGGAGGCATTTGCCTCCGCTTTTCACTCACTGCCGTCAGCTGCGGCGGATCTTGGCGAATTCGACCGGGTCGATGCCGAGGCGGCGCAGGTCGCGGCCCTTGGGCGCGTGATGGCCTCTAACGGCGCCCGCGGCGTTGATCGCGCTGCCGAACACGTTGAACAGGCTGTTGAGGGCCGCAACGGTTCTGCTGGTACGCATGGGTCTGCTCCATCTGGTTGCCACAACGTTTATGTTGCAGTGCAACAAAGATAGGAATGGACAGACGCCGTTAACAGAGGGGCTTAGGCAAGGCTGCCATGCGGCTGGCGCATGGATGCCGCTGTTTTCCCCAGCCTTGCATTTTGCCGCCGCCATTGTTATATCGGCTTCAAATTCTTGGTCGGTATGACGAAGAGTGGGTCCACCCGGTCCCGCTCTTTTTTGTTACCGGCCGGCGCCTAGAGATTCGAGCGACAGAGACCGGATGACCTTGACCGAGACCGACGGCGACGACCGTATCGTCCGCGAAAGCGGCATCGATGCCCGTATCGCGCTGATCGTGCAGCCTGTGCTGCGCGGCGCGGGTTTCCGCCTCGTGCGGGTGCGTCTGTCCGGCCAGCACGGCCTCACCTTGCAGGTGATGGCCGAGCGCGAGGACGGTACGATGACGGTCGAGGACTGCGAGGAAGTCAGCCGCGCGATTTCGCCGGCGCTCGACGTCGACGATCCGATCGAGAAAGCGTATCATCTGGAAGTGTCCTCGCCGGGCATCGATCGCCCGCTTGTGCGCAAGTCGGATTTCACCACCTGGGCCGGCCATCTGATCAAGATGGAGACCTCGGTCATGATCACCGACCGCAAGCGCTTCAAGGGCAAGATCGCCGAAGCCGATGATGATGGCATTCTGCTCGAGCGCGACAAGGCGGCCTATGGCGAGGAGCCGACGGTGCGCATTCCTTACGACGCGATCGCCGAAGCGCATTTGGTGCTGACCGACGACCTCATCCGCGAAGCCCTGTCGAAGGACAACCGGGCGCGCAAGGATGCCAAGAAACATCGCGGCGACAATGACGACGCCGCAGACGAAACTGAAATCGAGAAGTGATTGAACGGCCGCCGATGCCGGCGGCCCCGTTCAGGGAGACAAAAATGGTTGTAAGCGCCAACAGGCTCGAACTGCTGCAGATCGCCGACGCGGTCGCCCGCGAGAAGTCGATCGACAAGTCGATCGTCATCGCCGCGATGGCCGATGCGATCCAGAAGGCCGCGCGTTCGCGTTACGGCCAGGAGACCAACATCCGCGCCGACATCAACCCGAACACCGGCGAGATGAAGCTGCAGCGCCTGATGGAAGTTGTCGAAAAGGTCGACGACTACGCCATCCAGATCGCGTTGTCCTCGGCCCGCGAACGCAATCCCGACGCCCAGCTCGGCGACTTCATCGCCGAACAGCTGCCGCCCATGGATTTCGGCCGCATCGCCGCCCAGTCGGCCAAGCAGGTCATCGTGCAGAAGGTGCGCGAGGCCGAGCGCGACCGCCAGTATGACGAATACAAGGATCGCATCGGCGAGATCGTCAACGGCACCGTCAAGCGCGTCGAATACGGCAACGTCATCGTCGATCTCGGCCGTGGCGAGGCGATCATCCGTCGCGACGAGCTGATCCCGCGTGAAAACTACAAGTATGGCGACCGCGTCCGCGCCTATGTCTACGACGTGCGCCGCGAACAGCGCGGCCCGCAGATCTTCCTGTCGCGTACCCATCCGCAATTCATGGCGAAGCTGTTCACCATGGAAGTGCCGGAAATCTACGACGGCATCATCGAGATCAAGTCGGTTGCCCGCGACCCCGGTTCGCGCGCCAAGATCGCCGTCATCTCGCGCGACTCGTCGATCGACCCGGTCGGCGCCTGCGTTGGCATGCGCGGTTCGCGCGTCCAGGCGGTCGTCGGCGAGCTCCAGGGCGAAAAGATCGACATCATTCCGTGGTCGCCTTCGGCAGCCTCCTTCATCGTCAACGCCTTGCAGCCGGCTGAAGTCGCCAAGGTGGTGCTGGACGAGGATGCGGAACGCATCGAAGTGGTGGTGCCGGACGACCAGCTGTCGCTGGCCATCGGCCGCCGCGGCCAGAACGTGCGCCTCGCCTCGCAGCTGACCGGCTGGGACATCGACATCCTGACCGAACAGGAAGAGAGCGAGCGCCGCCAGAAGGAATTCGTCGAACGCTCCAACCTGTTCATGGAAGCACTCGACGTCGACGAGATGGTCGGACAGGTGCTGGCTTCGGAAGGCTTCACCTCGGTCGAGGAAGTGGCCTATGTCGATGCCGGCGAAATCTCCTCGATCGACGGTTTCGACGAGGACACTGCCACCGAAATCCAGAACCGCGCCCGCGATCATCTGGAGAAGGTCGAGGCCGAACACGACGCCGCCCGCAAGAAGCTGGGCGTCAAGGACGAACTGCGCGAGATCTCCGGCATCACCACCGCCATGATGGTGACGCTTGGCGAGGACGGCGTGAAGACGATCGAGGATTTCGCCGGCTACGCCGCCGACGATCTCGTCGGCTGGAAGGAACGCAAGGACGGCGAGACCAAGGTGTTCCCGGGTGTGCTGGCCGCGCACGGCGTCTCCAAGGCCGACGCCGAGCAGATGGTTCTGGCAGCACGCCTCAAGGCAGGCTGGATCACCGAAGAAGAAGCTCAAGCCGAGGCTGCTGAAGCCGAAGCCGTCGGCGAATAAGATGAGACCGGCTGGAGCAACCCTTGCCCGAGATGAACGATCGCACCTGCATCGTCACAAGGAAGACCGCCGAAACGGATGAATTGATCCGTTTCGTCGTCGGCCCGGATTCGGCCGTCGTTCCAGATCTCAAAAGGGTTCTCCCAGGCCGTGGCTGCTGGGTCAGCGCCGATCGCGCCACGATCGACAAGGCAGCGGCCAAGGGGCACTTCGCCCGCGCGTTCAAGAAACAGGTAATCGTCCCGCCGGAACTCGGCGCGATGATCGATGGGCTGCTCGTAAGGTCGGCGCTGGGTTCGCTCGGCCTTGCCCGCAAGGCCGGCGCCGTGGCGCTTGGCGCGGCCAAGGTGGACGGCGCCGTGCGCTCGGGCAAGGCATTGCTCGTCCTTCATGCTTTCGAAGCCTCCGACGACGGCGTGCGCAAGATCACCCAGGCGCGCCGTGCAACTGTCCATCTCGGTGGGCCCGCCATCCCCGTTTACAAACTTTTCCCTGAAGCGGATTTGAGTTTGGCAATGGGGGGGGCAAATGTGATACATGCTGCCGTTCTCGCGAGCGACGCGGGTAAGGCGGCCGTGAAGCGCATGGTTGCGCTCGACCGTTACCGGGGCGGTTCTCCGGACGATCTGGCAATGATTGCGGCTGTTGCCGGCGATGATGATGCCGCAGAGGATATGGAATGAGCGATACGAATTCGGGCGATGACAAGACGTTGAACGTTACGCCCAAGAAGACACTGACGCTGAAGCGCCCGGGCATCGAGCAGAGCACGGTGCGCCAGAACTTCTCGCACGGCCGCACGAAGTCGGTTGTCGTCGAGACCAAGCGCAAGTTCGTCAAGCCGGGCGAGCAGGCGGCGCCTGCTGCGCAGTCCGTGTTCACGCCCAAGCCAGCAGCGCCGGCGCCGCAGCCGCAGCCACAACCGCAGCAGGCCGCGCCGGTCGTGCAGGAGCCGCGGCGCCCGCCGCCTCAACCCGATCGCGGCGGCATGGTGCTGAACGAACTCTCGCGCGGCGAGATGGAAGCCCGTCGCCGGGCGCTCGAAGGCTCCCAGGCGCGCGAGGTTGAAGACCGTCAGCGCGCCACCGAGGAAGCCAAGCGCCGCGCCGATGAAGAAGAGCGCCGCAAGCGCGAACGCGAAGACTCTGCCCGCCGCCAAGCCGAGGAAGAAGCCCGTATCAAGGCCGAAGCCGAAGCCCGTCGCCGCGCCGAGGAAGAGGCGCGCCGCCGCGCGCCGCAGACCGCCGAACAGGTGGCCGCCGAAGAGGAAGAAGAAGCAAAGCCCCGCAGTCGCGGCGCTACGCCTTCGACCGCCTTGCCGCCGCGCCGTCTCGCCACGCCCGAACTGGCGCGCCCTGCCAAGCCGACCAAGGCCGAGGAAGACCGTCGTCGCGGCAAGCTGACGCTCAACACGGCGCTGTCCTCGGAAGATGGCGCCGACCGCGCGCGCTCGCTGTCGGCCATGCGTCGCCGTCAGGAGAAGTTCAAGCGCGCCATGCACAACGAGCCGCGCGAGAAGGTCGTGCGCGAAGTGACGGTGCCTGAAACCATCACCATCCAGGAACTGGCGCAGCGCATGTCCGAGCGCGCGGTGGATGTGGTCAAGTACTTCATGAAGCAGGGCCAGATCCTGAAGCCGGGCGATGTCATCGACGCCGACACCGCCGAGCTGGTGGCTTCCGAATTCGGCCACACCGTCAAGCGCGTTGCCGAGTCCGACATCGAGGAAGGCCTGTTCAACATCGCCGACCACGCGGAAGATCTGGTGACGCGGCCGCCGGTGGTGACCATCATGGGTCACGTCGACCACGGCAAGACCTCGCTGCTCGACGCTATCCGTCACGCCAATGTCGTCTCGGGCGAAGCCGGTGGCATCACCCAGCATATCGGCGCCTATCAGGTCGAGCGGAACGGTCAGAAGATCACCTTCATCGACACGCCCGGCCACGCCGCCTTCACGGCGATGCGTGCTCGTGGCGCGCAGGCGACCGACATCGCCATCCTCGTGGTGGCGGCCGACGACAGCGTGATGCCGCAGACGATCGAATCGATCAGCCATGCCAAGGCAGCCGGCGTTCCGATCATCGTGGCCATCAACAAGGTCGACAAGCCTTCCGCCGATCCGCAGAAGGTGCGCACGCAGCTGCTCCAGCACGAAGTGTTCGTGGAATCGATGGGCGGTGAGGTGCTCGACGTCGAAGTGTCGGCCAAGACCGGCGCGGGTCTCGACAAGCTCCTGGAAGCCATCCTGCTGCAGGCCGAAATCCTCGACCTCAAGTCGAACCCGGACCGTACCGCCGAAGGCGTGGTCATCGAAGCGCGTCTCGACAAGGGCCGTGGTCCGGTCGCCACCGTGCTGGTGCAGACCGGCACGCTGATGCCGGGCGAAATCCTCGTCGCGGGCAATGAATGGGGCCGCGTGCGCGCTCTGGTCAACGACCGTGGCGAACACGTCAAGGAAGCGCCGCCGGCCATGCCGGTGGAAATCCTCGGCCTCCAGGGAACGCCTCAGGCCGGCGACCGTTTCGCGGTCGTCAACAATGAGGCGCGTGCCCGCGAGATCACCGAGTATCGTCAGCGTCTGGCCCGCGACAAGGCGGTCGCCAAGCACGCCACGCAGCGTGGTTCGCTGGAACAGATGATGTCGCAGTTGCAGGCGAGCGGGCTGAAAGAGTTCCCGCTCATCATCAAGGGCGACGTGCAGGGTTCCATCGAGGCGATCGTTGCGGCACTGGACAAGCTTGGCACCGACGAGGTCCGGGCGCGCATCGTCCATGCCGGGGCCGGCGCCATCACCGAAAGCGATATCACGCTGGCCGAGACGTCGGGCGCCGCGATCATCGGCTTCAACGTCCGTGCAAACCCGCAGGCGCGCGCCGCGGCGGAAGCCGCGGGCATCGAGATCCGCTACTACAACATCATCTACAACCTCGTGGATGACGTGAAGGACGCGATGTCGGGCCTGCTGTCGCCGGAGCGTCGCGAAACCTTCCTCGGCAATGCGGAGATCCTCGAGGTCTTCCACATCACCAAGGTCGGCAAGGTCGCTGGCTGCCGTGTCACCGAGGGCCGCGTCGAGCGTGGTGCGGGCGTACGCCTGATCCGCGACAACGTGGTTATCCACGAAGGCACGCTGAAGACGCTGAAGCGGTTCAAGGACGAAGTTCCGGAAGTGCCGGTCGGCCAGGAATGCGGCATGGCCTTCCAGAACTACGAGAACATCCTCGCTGGCGACATCATCGAGTGCTTCCGCGTCGAGATGGTGACCCGGAAGCTCTAGGCCTTAAGAAAACGATGGGAGAGCGGTTTCGCCGCTCTCCCATTTTGACAACCGTGATTGCGGTCCAATCCCGCAAACGGGATCGTTTTGAACCATGTCCGGGCTTCTCGGACCTTGTTCCGGTAGTTCGGCTTTGGCGAGACAATCCGGCATCCATGAACCGGCCGAACCGGTGTGGGCAACGATCCTGACTGAGAGATCGAGATGAGCAGACAACAATCCAATGCCCCTTCCCAGCGCATGCTGCGCGTCGGCGAACAGGTGCGCCACGCCCTATCCGAAACGCTGCAGCGCGGCGAGATCATCGATCCGCTGATCGAGAACGCGGTTATCTCCGTGTCCGAAGTGCGCATGTCGCCCGATCTGAAGATCGCCACTGCCTTCGTCGCGCCGCTCGGCACCAAGGATGAGGCAGCCGTGGTCGAGGCGCTGAACAAGCATGCGAAGTTCGTACGCGGCCGCGTCTCGGGCGCGCTGCGCCAGATGAAATACATGCCGGAATTCCGCTTCCGGCTGGATACCAGCTACGACAATTTCTCCAAGATCAACGAGCTGTTGCACTCGCCGCAGGTGGCGCGCGACCTCGGTCATGGCGAGAGCGACAGCGACGAAGGGAATGACAAATAATGGCGCGTCGCGGCAAGAAAAAGGGCCGGCCGATCTCCGGCTGGCTGATCCTGGACAAGCCGGTCGGCATGGGCTCGACCGAGGCGGTATCGAAGGTCAAATGGCTGTTCCAGGCCGAAAAGGCCGGCCATGCCGGTACGCTCGACCCGCTTGCCTCCGGCATGCTGCCGATCGCGCTGGGCGATGCCACGAAAACCGTTCCTTATGTGCAGGACGGTGCCAAGATTTATCGCTTTGCGGTCGCCTGGGGCGAGGAACGCTCGACCGACGACCTCGAAGGCCCGGTGACGAAGACCTCCGAGACGCGCCCCTCCGAGGCCGACATCCGCGCCCTGCTGCCCAACTACATCGGCGTCATCATGCAGACGCCGCCGCAGTTCTCCGCCATCAAGATCGCCGGCGAGCGCGCTTATGACCTCGCCCGTGAAGGCGAGACCGTCGAGATACCGGCGCGCGAAGTGGAAATCGGGCGTCTGGATATTGTCGAACACGGCGCCGACCGCACTATCTTCGAGGTCGAATGCGGCAAGGGCACCTATGTGCGGTCGCTGGCGCGCGACATGGGCCGCGATCTCGGCTGCTTTGGCCATATCGCTGACCTGCGCCGCACCGAAGTCGATCCGTTCACGTCGGAAGATTTCGTCACTGTCGCGGAATTGGAGGCAGCGTTGCCGCCGGTCAGCGAAGGCGAGGATGCGCCGTTTTCCGGCGTCGACCGCTTCGCGGCGCTCGATGCATTCCTGATCGACACGGCGGCGGCGCTGGAATGCCTGCCGCAAGTGGCTATCTCCGATGAGGCGGCCTCCAAGATCAGGCTCGGCAATCCAGTGATCGTGCGTGGGCGCGACGCCCCGGTCGAGGCCGAGGAAGCCTGCGCCACCGCGCGCGGCAAGCTGGTCGCCATCGGCGCCATCGAGCAGGGCATGTTCAAGCCCAAGCGGGTCTTTGCCGGTTGAGGCGTGCCCGATAATCTCCGCGTCAGGATTCGCACGAGGCCCGGATGGCAAAGGCTGAGACCGCTTCGCTTCATGTAGCGCGATCCGCACGGCGTGTGCCGGCCGGTGCTTCTCCGGGCACATTGATCGCCGATCCGGCGGCGCATCGCAGCGAGCTCCGTCTGACGCTGATGTCGCCCGACAAGGTCGAAACCATCGCCAATGCCAGCATCGACGACCTCACCGTCCATTGCGAGAAATGGCCGCTGATCTGGCTCGACTGCGTCGGCCTTGCCAACATCGCGCTGATCGAGGAGATCGGCCGCATCTTCGACCTGCACCCGCTGGCCTTGGAGGATGTGGTCAACACCGGCCAGCGGCCGAAGGTGGATTTCTTCGAGGATCATGCCTTCGTCGTCATCTCGATGATCGACGACGTCGCCACCAACCGCTACGAACAGGTGTCGGTTTTCTTCGGAAAGAAGTTCGTCATCACCTTCCAGGAGCGTGAGGGCGATCCGTTCGACCCGGTGCGCAAACGCATCGCCTCCACCGCACCCAGCCGCCTGCGCTCGCGCGGCGCCGACTATCTTGCCTATGCGCTCATCGATGCCGTGGTCGACAGCTATTTCCCCGCGGTGGATGCATCGAGCGACATCATCGACAGGGTCGAGGACGACATGATGCGCGGCCCGCAGAAACAGCAGATGCAACAATTGCACCAGCTGCGCCGGCGTACCGGCGTCTTGAAGGGTGCGCTGTGGCCGCTGCGCGACGCATTGGCCACGCTGATCCGCAGCGACGCCGCCTATGTGAAGGCCGAGACCAAGATATTTCTCAATGACACGCTGGACCACGCGCTTCGCCTGATTGAGCAGGTGGAAACCCAGCGCGACATGACGACCGGGCTGATCGAGATGCATCTTTCGCTCAGCCAGGCACGCACCAACGAGGTCATCAGCCTGCTGACCATCGTTTCGGCGATCTTCATCCCACTGACCTTCCTGGTCGGCGTGTGGGGCATGAATTTCGACCCGGCATCGTCGCCCTGGAACATGCCGGAGCTGCATTCTCGCTATGGCTACCCGGCCGCGCTGGTTTTCATGGCCGCGATCGCGTTCGGCCTGATCTCTTTCTTCAAATGGAAGAAGTGGCTGTAGGGGCAGGGCGCGTCACGCCCCCGGCTCAAGGCAGCCATGTGAATATGGGCTGGCTTTTTGCGATCATTTGCACTATACGCGCCGCAACATCGCGCCGGACTGCGTGATGATCATTGACCCTTGCTGGACGACATCCCGGCTATGGGCGCCTCGTTTCCTCCCTTTAGAAAGGAAAATACGATGTCGATTACTGCTGAACGCAAATCGGAACTGATGACCGAATTCGCAACCGCCAAGGGTGATACCGGCTCGCCGGAAGTCCAGGTTGCAATCCTTTCCGAGCGCATCAAGAACCTCACCGAGCACTTCAAGGACCACAAGAAGGACAACCACTCCCGTCGTGGCCTGCTCGCCCTCGTTTCCCAGCGTCGCAGCCTGCTTGACTATCTCAAGCGCAAGGATGACGCACGCTATCAGACGCTGATCGACAAGCTCGGTCTGCGCCGCTGACGAATTGGCCGGCGGACCCTCTCGGAGGGTCCGCCGGTCGCGCATTCGGGCCCTGAAAGGCCCGGCCCGGTTTCATCTGGCAGAGGGCCGCATGAAACCGCCCGTGGACGGTCATGGGGCAGGATTGCAGGATGCTTGGCTCGGGCGTGGCCCGCACATATTCAAGCCTCCCGTTGTCTTGCCCGTGGCTGCCCGAGAAAGGAAGCCAGGAAGGGGGCGTCGCGCATGATCGTATGGCGCGGCCCCTTCCGCATATGAAGGACAAGATATGTTCAATTACCACAAAGTCGAAATCGAATGGGGCGGCCGTCCGCTCATCCTGGAAACCGGCAAGATCGCCCGCCAGGCCGACGGCGCCGTGCTCGCCACCTATGGCGAGACCGTCGTTCTGGCCACAGTCGTTTCGGCCAAGGAGCCGAAGCCGGGCTTCGACTTCTTCCCGCTGACCGTCAACTATCAGGAAAAGACCTACGCCGCCGGCAAGATCCCGGGTGGCTATTTCAAGCGTGAAGGCCGTCCGAGCGAGAAGGAAACCCTGGTTTCCCGCCTCATCGACCGCCCGATCCGTCCGCTCTTCGCCGACGGCTACAAGAACGACACGCAGGTTGTCGTCACCGTCGTGCAGCACGACCTCGAGAACGATCCGGACATCCTGTCGATCGTTGCCACCTCGGCCGCGCTGACCCTGTCTGGCGTACCGTTCATGGGCCCGATCGGCGGCGCCCGCGTCGGCTACATCAACGGCGAATACGTTCTGAACCCGCACATCGACGAGATGCAGGAATCCAAGCTCGACCTCGTCGTCGCCGGTACGGGCGATGCCGTTCTGATGGTCGAGTCGGAAGCCAAGGAACTGCCGGAAGACGTTATGCTCGGGGCCGTCATGTTCGGCCACAAGGGCTTCCAGCCGGTGCTCGACGCGATCATCAAGCTCGCTGAAGTTGCTGCCAAGGACCCGCGCGATTTCACCCCGCCGTCCTTCGGCGACCTGGAGAAGGACATGCTCGGCGTTGCCGAGGCTGATCTGCGCGCCGCCTACAAGATCACCGATAAGCAGGCCCGTTACGCCGCTGTCGACGCCGCCAAGGCCAAGGTCAAGGCTGCCTTCACCCCGGCCGAGGGCGAGGAAGCGAAGTATTCGCCCGAGCAGGTCGCGACCGTGTTCAAGGAACTCCAGGCCAAGATCGTGCGCTGGAACATCCTCGACACCTCCGCGCGTATCGACGGCCGCGATCTCTCGACCGTCCGCCGCATCGAATCGGAAGTCGGCATCCTGCCGCGCACCCACGGTTCGGCCCTGTTCACCCGCGGCGAGACCCAGGCGATCGTTGTCGCCACGCTGGGCACCGGCGAAGACGAGCAGTATGTCGACGCGCTGACCGGCATGTACAAGGAGACGTTCCTCCTTCACTACAACTTCCCGCCCTACTCGGTCGGTGAGACGGGCCGCATGGGCTCGCCGGGCCGCCGCGAAATCGGTCACGGCAAGCTCGCATGGCGCGCCATCCGTCCGATGCTGCCGGCTACCGAGCAGTTCCCCTACACGCTGCGCGTTGTCTCGGAGATCACCGAGTCCAACGGTTCGTCCTCGATGGCCACCGTTTGCGGCACCTCGCTGGCGCTGATGGATGCCGGCGTTCCGCTGCAGAAGCCGGTTGCCGGCATCGCCATGGGACTGATCAAGGAAGGCGAGCGCTTCGCGGTACTCTCCGACATCCTCGGCGACGAGGATCACCTCGGCGACATGGACTTCAAGGTGGCCGGTACGACCAACGGCATCACCGCCCTGCAGATGGACATCAAGATCGACGGTATCACCGAAGAGATCATGAAGGTCGCGCTTGGCCAGGCCAAGGACGGCCGCCTGCACATCCTCGGCGAAATGGGCAAGGCGCTCTCCGGCGCCCGCTCGGAGCTCGGCGAGTTCGCGCCGCGCATCGAGGTCATGCACATCCCGACCGACAAGATCCGTGACGTTATCGGTTCGGGCGGCAAGGTGATCCGCGAGATCGTCGAGAAGACCGGCGCCAAGATCAACATCGAAGACGACGGCACCGTGAAGATCGCTTCCTCCAACGCCAAGGAAATCGAGGCGGCGAAGAAGTGGATCCACACCATCGTTGCCGAGCCGGAAGTCGGGGAAATCTACGAAGGCACGGTCGTCAAGACCGCCGACTTCGGCGCCTTCGTCAACTTCTTCGGCCCGAAGGACGGTCTCGTCCACATTTCGCAGCTCTCCAACGAGCGCGTCGGCAAGACCTCGGACGTCGTCAAGGAAGGCGACAAGGTCTGGGTCAAGCTGATGGGCTTCGACGAGCGCGGCAAGGTTCGCCTGTCGATGAAGGTCGTCGACCAGGCCACCGGCAAGGAAATCGTGCGCGAGAAGAAGGCGGAAGGCGAAGAAACCGCCGCCTGATAGCAGCACTTTTTGATATGAAGCGGGCGCGCCGTGAGAGTGCGCCCGTTTTCGTTTGCGGCGAGCCTCCAAGCAGGTACGAAATAGGAAGCCGGAATGCGCGATGCGCTCAAGACCTTGTTCTATCCCTTCGAGGCGGATGCGGTCCCTTTGCCTCGGAAAGGCACGCGCGCGCTGTTCCTGGGCGCCGAGCCCGGCTTTCGGCTGCCCGCAGGCTTCGAAGCTGAGCTCTTTCCCGTTCAGGGATTTCGCCCCGA
Organism: Mesorhizobium sp. YL-MeA3-2017; assembly: GCF_030814575.1. Taxonomy (NCBI): domain Bacteria; kingdom Pseudomonadati; phylum Pseudomonadota; class Alphaproteobacteria; order Hyphomicrobiales; family Phyllobacteriaceae; genus Mesorhizobium; species Mesorhizobium sp. YL-MeA3-2017. Next base: position 4,539,001 of record NZ_JAUSVH010000001.1, read on the forward strand.
CTTCCGGCTGCTCCAGGCATCCGGCCATACCGTCACGCCCGAGGCGGAAGGGGTAGGCTACGACCTGGCTTTTGTCCTTGCCGGGCGTCATCGCGGTCTCAACGAGTTGCGCATTGCCGATGCTGTCGAGCGCACGGGCGAGGGCGGCTTGATCGTGGTTGCCGGCGGCAAGGAGGACGGTATCGCCTCGCTGCGAAAGCGCGTCGGCGAGCTGGTCGCGATCGACGGGCATCTGCCCAAATATCATGGCATCGCCTTCTGGTTCCGGCGGCCTGCCGGCGAGGCTATCGCCACGGTGCTCCGTGCCGCCAATCCCTCGCTCATGGTCGAGGATCGTTACGAGACGGCGCCCGGCATGTTCTCCTACGACCGGGTCGATGCGGGATCGCGCTTCCTTGCCGAGCACTTGCCGATCGACATCAAGGGCCGGGTCGCGGATTTCTGTGCGGGCTGGGGCTTCCTGTCGGCAGCGCTAGCGGAGCGCTGTTCGAACCTTGCCGGCATCGATCTCTACGAGGCCGACTACCCGTCAGTGCAGGCTGCGGGGCGTACACTGGCCCGCCTGGCGCCCGGCCTGCCGGTTCGGCTGTTCTGGCACGATCTAGCCGGCGAGCCGCCCAGCGAACGTTACGATGCGATTGTGATGAACCCGCCCTTCCATCGCGGCCGCGCAGCCGAGCCGGAATTGGGCGCCGCCATCATCCGCGCGGCAGCGAAGGCGCTGAAACCGGGCGGTCGGCTTTTCATGGTGGCGAACCGGCAGCTGCCTTACGAGCCTGTTCTGGCCGGTGCCTTTTCCAGCCATGCGGAAGTCGCCCGCAACGACGCTTTCAAGGTTCTTCTGGCCCGGCGCTGACAGGCGGGCGCTCTGCGCCCGCAGCACATCATCCCGATCGATGAATTTGCCAGTTGGATCAGTGCATGCCGGCGCTGCCGCGCCTCTCCTGCACGATCTGTTCCACGGAGTGCGTCTGGCCGCCGATGACACGCAGCGGCGCCGGCTTGCCAAACAGATAACCCTGCACCACTTCGCAGCCAGCAGCCCGCAGCATGGAGGCCTGGCTCTCGGTCTCGACGCCTTCAGCGATGGTGCTGACGCCGAGCGCCCGCGACAGGCCGACGATGGTGGAAACCACGGCGCCGGAGCCGGAATCGGTGTCGATGCGGCTGACGAAGGAGCGGTCGATCTTCAGTTTGCGGAACGAGAAGTCGATCAGGTAGCTCAGGTTGGAATAACCAGTGCCGAAGTCGTCGACGGCGACCGAAATGCCCATGTCGGACAGTTCCCTTAGGATCGCTGCGGCGCGGTCCTTGTCCTGCATCATCGCCGTTTCAGTCACTTCCAGCTCCAGCCGCGACGGCTTGATGCCGGTGCTGGCTATGGTGTTGCGCACCATGGCCAGAAAATCCTTGGTCATGAACTGCACCGGCGAGATGTTGACCGCCACGAAGCACTCTTCCGGCAGATGGCGAGCATCCGAACATGCCTTGTGCAGCACCCATTCGCCGATCGGGCCGATCATGCCGGTCTCTTCCGCCAGCGGGATGAATTCCATCGGCGGGATCATGCCGCGCTCGGGATGGTTCCAGCGGATCAGCGCCTCATAGCCGACGACCTTGCCGGTCGGCAGGTCGAGCTGCGGCTGATAGTGCAGGTCGAAGTCGCCGCGTTCGAACGCGGTGTGCAATTCGGATTCGACCCACTGGCGGTGGTCGGCAACCTTGCCCATTTCCGGCTGGAACACCGACCATGCACCGGCGGCATTGGTTGCGCGGGCGTTCTGCAGGGCGAGATTGGCACGGCGCAGCACCAGCACGGGATCGATGCCGTCCTTCGGCATGGCAACGACGCCGATCGAAAGGCTGATCGACTGCAGATGCGTCTTCAACTGATAGGGGGCGACGAGATCGTCTACCAGCTTCTCGACCAGGGCTTCCATGGAGCCGAGCAGCCGCTTGTCGGGATAGAGCACGGCGAACTCGCCGGGACCAATGCGGCCAACGACGGCCTCGCGCGGCAGAAGGGTTTTCAGCCGCTGCGCGAACAGCTGCACCAGGTCGTCGACCTGCGCATAGCCGATAGCGTCATTGATCTGCTTGAAGCGGTTGACGTCGATGTCGAGCAGATAGACCGGTTCGCCGGTCTTCAGTGTCTGCGAGGCGGCTTCCGCCACCTTGCCGACCATCGCATGCTTGGCCAGCGTTCCGGTCAGCTTGTCGAAATTGGTTTCGGAAAACACATAGTCGGCCGATTCATCGACGCCGGCGAAGAACGACATCGCGGCCACGGCGGCGGCCAGCGCGCACAGAGCGGCAACGACGGCCGCGATAGCGTTGACGGGGAGTTCAGCCAGTCCGTCGCCGACGCCGAGCTTAAGCCCCCACAAGCCCAGCATGAAGCTGCCCAAGCCGGCGGCGGCGATGGTTATCAGCCGGAAAAGTGGCGTTCGGCCAGGATTTTTGTCGGCGGGCATACGCAGGTTCCCAATCTGCCGGATGTTCTAACCGCGTTCCCCTTAAAATAAGTTTCCTGCGATTGGTCGCATTTTATTCGCGGCTAAGCTTGCCTAACGTTTCATTAAAATGCGTCAGAAAGCAAGGGCTTGCTGAGGGTTGTGAAAATCGGGCAATTTTCTTGGCAAACAAGGCGTTTTGGGGCAGGAAGCGCGCCGTTCCTATTCCTTGCCGCTGTCCATCCGCTTCAATTCGTCCAGCACCGGCATCGAGACGATGTGGTACCCCGAATCAACATAGTGGATTTCGCCCGTCACGCCGGAGGAAAGGTCCGACAGCAGATAGAGCGCCGAGCCGCCAATCTCGTCGAGGGTGACTGTACGGCGAAGCGGGGCATTGCGCTGCTGATAGCTGTACATGTAGCGCGCGTCCGAAATGCCGGCACCCGCCAGCGTTCGCACCGGGCCGGCCGAGATGCCGTTCACGCGGATGCCGCGGCTGCCATAATCGTTGGCGAGATAACGCACGCTTGCCTCCAGCCCGGCCTTGGCGACGCCCATGACGTTGTAGTTGGGCATGACACGGACGGACCCGGCATAAGTCAGCGTGATCATCGAACCGCCGTCCTGCATCAGCGCGGCGGCATGGCGGGCGACTTCGGTGAACGAATAGCAGGAGATCACCATGGTGCGGACGAAGTTCTCGCGCGTGGTGTCGGCGTAGAGCCCCTTCAGCTCGTTCTTGTCGGAAAAGCCGATGGCGTGAACGATGAAATCGAGCTTGCCCCATTCCTGCTTGAGCGTTTCGAAGGTCGCTGCCACAGAAGCGCTGTCCTCGACGTCGCAAGGCAGAACCAGCGAGGCGCCGATCTTCTCGGCCAGCGGCTTGACGCGGCGGCCGAACGCCTCGCCCTGATAGGTGAAAGCCAGTTCCGCGCCGTGCTGGGCGAGCTTGTCGGCAATGCCCCAGGCAATCGAATGATCGTTCGCGACGCCCATGATGAGCCCGCGCTTGCCCTTCATCAATCCGTCCATGTCGAAAACCCTATGCGGAGTGGCGCTGGAAAACGAGCGTGGCGTTGGTGCCGCCGAAGCCGAAGGAGTTGGACAGGACGGTGTCGATTTTGGCGTTGTCGATGCGCTTGCGCACGATCGGCATGCCTTCGAATTCCGGGTCCAGCTCTTCGATATGCGCGCTTTCACCGATGAAACCGCCCTGCATCATCAGGATGGAATAGATCGATTCCTGGACGCCGGCCGCACCCAGCGAATGGCCGGTCAGCGACTTGGTCGAGGTGATGTTCGGCATCTTGTCGGCGAACACTTCGCGGATGGCGCCCATTTCCTTCGAGTCGCCCACCGGCGTCGAGGTACCATGGGTGTTGATATAGTCGACCGGGCCTTTCACCGTCGACAGCGCCTGGCGCATGCAGCGGATAGCACCTTCGCCCGACGGCGCGACCATGTCGAAGCCGTCCGAGGTCGCGCCATAGCCAACCAGTTCGCAATAAATCTTGGCACCGCGCGCCTTGGCATGTTCGAGCTCTTCGAGCACCAGCACGCCGGCACCGCCGGCAATGACGAAGCCGTCGCGGTTGAGGTCATAGGCGCGCGAGGCAACGGCAGCACGGTCGTTGTATTTGGAGGACATTGCGCCCATGGCGTCGAACAGATTCGACATCGTCCAGTCGAGGTCTTCGTGGCCGCCGGCGAACATGACGTCCTGCTTGCCCCACTGGATCATCTCGGCGGCATTGCCGATGCAATGCGCCGAGGTCGAGCAGGCCGACGAGATCGAATAGTTGACGCCGTGGATCTTGAACCAGGTAGCGAGCGTCGCCGACGCGGTCGACGACATCGCCTTCGGCACGGCGAACGGGCCGATGCGCTTCGGGCTGGTGTTCTTCAGCGTGATTTCGGAGGCTTCGACGATAGTCCGCGTCGAAGGGCCGCCCGAACCCATGATGATGCCGGTGCGCTCGTTGCTGGAAACGACACTTTCCTCGAGCCCGCTGTCGGCGATCGCCTGCTTCATCGCGACATGGTTCCACATGCCGCCTTGCGACAGGAAACGCGCGGCGCGACGGTCGACGAGATCGGTCGTGTCGAGGTTGGGGGCGCCCCAGACCTGGCACTTGAAGCCGTGCTCGGCGAAGTCATTGGAGAAGCTGATGCCGGACTTGGCGTCATGAAGCGAGGCGCTAACCTCGGCGGCATTGTTTCCGATGGACGATACGATGCCGAGGCCAGTTACTACGACCCGTCTCATATTGCGCTCCTCGTCTGTTGTTGAGTGCGGGCGTCAGGCAGCGGACTGCTTTGACAGACCCACTTTCAGATCCGTGGCTGAATATATGGGTTCGCCGTCGGCCTTCAGCCAGCCATCGGCGATGCCGAGCACCAGCCGGCCGCGCATCACGCGCTTGAAGTCGACACCGTACTCCACCTTCTTGACCGAAGGCGTGACCATGCCCTTGAATTTCACTTCGCCCGTCGACAACGCCATGCCCTTGCCGGGCTCGCCGAGCCAGCCGAGGAAGAAGCCGGTCAATTGCCACAGCGCATCGAGGCCGAGGCAGCCGGGCATGACCGGATTGTCGATGAAGTGGCAGGGAAAGAACCAGAGATCGCGATGGATGGCGAATTCGGCGCGCAGGAAACCCTTGTCGAACGCGCCGCCGGTTTCGCTGATCTCGGTGATGCGATCGAACATCAGCATCGGCGGGTAGGGAAGCTGGGCATTGCCGGGGCCGAACAGTTCGCCCTTGGCGCAAGCCAGCAGATCGTCGTAGTCGTAGCTCGATTTCCGATCCGCCATTTGATCCTTCCCCATCGTTCGCCCGGCGATGCGGTGCCTGCGCCCTGACATTAACTAACACAGTCCGCTTCACGCCGGAAACCGACGCCGCGAGTATCGCGGAGGCTCTAGCCTGCCCATTCCCCCGGGTCAATGCGCGCTATTGATCGGATTTGGGCGACAGAATATATCTGGCACAATGCAGGGTATCCATTTCGGCCTGACTTTTGCCTTTCTCAGCAGGCAAGGCAGGCGGAAACAAGACAACGGGTCGATCGGTTTGGACGGACGCAAGAGCGGCATTGGTGTGGACAAGCGGGTTCGCGAAGCGGGCCTGAGGCCGACTCGCCAGCGTATCGCGTTGGCCGATCTGCTGTTCGCCAAGGGCGACCGCCACCTTTCGGCCGAGGAATTGCACGAGGAGGCGCTGGCCGCTGGCGTTCCGGTCTCGCTCGCCACGGTCTATAATGCCCTGCACCAGTTCACCGAGGCCGGCCTGCTGCGTATCCTCGCGGTTGAAGGGTCGCGCACCTATTTCGACACCAACACCTCCGATCATCACCATTTCTTTATCGAGGGCGAAAACCGCATCTTCGACATCGAGAGCGGTCCGGTGACGATTGCCAACCTACCGGCTCCGCCGGAGGGCATGGAAATCGCCAATGTCGACGTGGTGGTGAGATTGCGCCCCAAGCGCGGCGTCTGAACGTCGCGCTGGCATTGCGGCTGGGTCAGCCGCTCCAAGCGCTCGCAAAAATCTGTGAATTGGCTTAGGAACCTGGGCTGGCGATCACGCCCGCTGCGCGGTCTGTCTGCTGTCGTAACGCGACGTCGTGAGCGAATGCCCAAGGCCTGATGTCGACGGATAGCCCCGATGGGCTCAGTCGTTGATCCTTTCGCCCGGATACGCGCCCCAGACCAGTCCCTGGTTGATCCAGCCGGTGCGGCCGCCAAGGGTCATTTCGCACCATTGGCCGTCGCATGCCTTGATCGTGCCAATCACGCCCGGCTCGACGATCGCCACCACGCTGGCATCCTTGGTGGCATTCTTGAGCAGGTTGATGCGGGTGTCCTTGCCGCGCTGCCAGGGTGCTATGATTGCCGTGCGCTTGCCCGAAAGCAGGGCCTGGCTGACCCAGCCTTCCGACCCGTCGGCATCACGTACGCGCCGCCAGGTGTCGAATTCCTGGATGATCTCCATCGGCATGCCGGCCTTGGTGTACATCCAGTCGACGGAATAGTTGGCGCCGGGGCCGACGCGCGAATTGACTCTGGCGGATTTTAGACTGACGAAGCGCGGCAAGGGCAGGCCGGAGGGGCCGAGCGTCACCGTCTGGACCGGCGCGGCGGCGTTCTGCGCCGAAGCGGCCGGAGAGAGCGTGAGCAGGCCAAGCACTGTCGCGGAGAGAATCAGCCGTAGCGACGCGAAACCAGACACGTTCATTTCCTTGTATGGCGCCCGCCAACCACTGGCGACGGCGCCCCTTTTTCTTTGTCTTCGACGGCACTGCTTGTTACATGAGACATAGCGGCCGCGACCGGTTTGCAGTTTCGCCGGTCTTGGTTAAAGAGGTCTCAACACCACCCCGGAAACGAGGAAACGATGGCCGGCAAGAAAAAGCCTCTCGTTGTGATCACGCGCAAACTGCCGGATCCCGTCGAGACGCGAATGCGCGAACTGTTCGACGCGCGGCTCAATGTCGAAGACCGGGCGATGACGCGCGACGAACTGGCCGCCGCCATGTGCGAGGCCGACGTGCTCGTTCCCACCATCACCGACCGTGTCGATGCCGAACTGATCGAGCAGGCCGGCCCCAACCTCAAACTGATCGCCAGCCTGAGCAACGGCGTTGACCATATCGACGTCACGGCGGCGTCCAAAAAGGGCATCACCGTCACCAACACGCCGAACGTGCTGACGGAAGACACCGCCGACATGACCATGGCGCTGATGCTTGCCGTGCCGCGGCGGCTGGCGGAAGGGGCGAATGTTCTGCCCAGCGACAAGAAATGGGCCGGCTGGTCGCCCACCTGGATGCTCGGCCGCCGCATCTGGGGCAAACGCCTGGGCATTGTCGGCATGGGCCGCATCGGCACCGCCGTTGCCCGCCGCGCCAAGGCCTTCGGCCTGTCGATCCACTACCACAACCGTCATCGCGTGCTGCAAAGCGTCGAGGACGAACTGGAGGCGACTTATTGGGAAAGCCTCGACCAGATGCTGGCGCGCATGGACATCATTTCCGTGAACTGTCCTTCGACACCAGCGACCTTCCACCTTTTATCCGGCCGCCGGCTGGCGCTGATGCAGCCGACCGCCTATCTCGTCAACACGGCCCGCGGCGACATCATCGACGAGGATGCGCTGATCAAGCTGCTGCACGACGGCAAGCTGGCCGGGGCCGGCCTCGACGTCTATGAAAACGAGCCGGCGCTGAACACCAAGCTGTTGAGGCTCGCCGCCAAGAACAAGGTCGTTCTTCTGCCGCATATGGGATCTGCGACGCTGGAAGGCCGTATCGACATGGGCGAGAAGGTCATTATCAACATCCGCACCTTCTTCGACGGTCACCGTCCGCCGGACCGCGTGCTGCCGATTCGGACCTGATCGGCGCCTGACGCGCCGACAAATCAGGCGGCGCGCGGCCTCAGTTCAGAATATCGAGATCGCCGTCGGGCCCGACTTTGACCCGGGCGCCCGCGAAGGCTGGATAGCCCGCCCGGTCTAGTTTCACCGCCACCGGCGTCTCCCAGCCCATCTCGCGCGCCACGATCAGGCCGAGCAGCAGGATGGCGTCGTGCTCGTTGAGCACGAGTGCCGCTGGCGCGTGGCCGGCATGGACAAGCTCCATCAGCACCGCCGATGCCGACGACGAGCCGATGGTGCCGGGCAGGAACAGCACTTTTCCGGCGATGTTTTGGCCGCATTCGGGATGGCGGACATCGGCGATGCGTCCGGATTTGGGGTCGACGCCGCCCCAGAAACTGATCGGTGCCGACAGCACCAGGGCCTCGCCTTCGCCTGTATTGCCCGGCACCAGGATTTCGGCACGGGTACTCATCAGCCGAGCCTCGCAAATACCGGTTTGCCGGCAACCGCGCTCTCGACGCAGTCGGCCAGCGAGCCATAGAGCACGGAATAGCCGGTATTGCCCGGCGCGTAATGCGCGAACTTGCCGGAATTGGTCATCAGCACGCCGTTTATGCGGTCCGGCATGATCGGCGTGACGACGACACAGGTGTCGGCAACCACCACCACGCCGCAGGCTTCCAGCGCCTTGCGGCGCCCATCGCGCTCCAGTCCGGGCAGGACATGGCGCCCAGTGCAGGCATAAAGGGGGACGCCGAGCCGTCGGCCGGCGACGAGGCGTTCGAGCGTCTCGAATTCGGCAAGCGAAAGATGCGGGCTGCCGATCGCAACCGCATGGATTGCCTCCGGCTTCTCGGCGGTCGAAAGGCGCGCCCGTGCCGCTTCCGCCATTTCGGGGGTGACGCGGATGGTGGTTTCGGGCGCCGCGCCGCCAAGCGCGCTGTCGAGATCGGGCGCCTCGGGCGTCACGCCGGCAATGTGAAAAAGCCCGACCGCACCCGAAGAGGCCGCGGCGGCGCCGAACGCCTTCAACGCGTCCTCGCCGGGATGCGGCGGGATGCCCGTGACCACGCCGATCGCATCGCCCACCTCGCGCCCGTAAAGGCTGCCGAGGACCGGCCAGGCGGTTTCCGCGGCCAGGAAGGCGGCCGACAGGCCCGAGACGTCGAAGATCAGTCGCGCCTTCCGATTCTCCAGCCGGTGCAGCCCATAATCCGGTGCGCGGGCCGCGATCGCGCAGGCGATGTCGAGGAAATCGCCATAGCGGTTCGTGCGCGCGCCAAGCACGGAATTGCAGAACACCACGGCGTTGGATTCGCCCCAGGCGACGTCGGTGCCTTTCGCGGGTCGGTGGCCGGCCTGATAGGGCGCGCAGGTCCAGCTCTGCTCGCAGCCGAGCGCGCGATAAGCCTCCATCATGCGCCGCGCCATGCCGCGCTGCGGTTCCTTCAAGCGCACATGCGCGCAGCCGGTCAGGTCGAGCGCGCCGACATTGAGCGTGGCACGCACGCCGACACGCCCGCCGCCCGCCACCAGCCTTTCAGCGAATAGCGTGCCGGAATCGCCGTGATAGAGCGCGCCGTCGATATGGGCGGAAGCGATCGGGATCAGGCGCCGCGCACCGAGCAGCCGCGCGCTTTCGGCGACGATGCGCATCGCCATTGCCGCGCCCTCGCCATCACGCCCGGCGGCGATCGCCTGCTCGTCGACGGTGAGCATGAGCGTCATGGCAGGATCTTGCGCATGGTCACCGAGGTTGGCCGATGATAGCCCGCATGCGCCGTGCGCTCCGTCTCGACGAAACCCAGCCGCGCGAAAGCCGCCTGATTGCCCGTCAACTCGATACGCGCCTGTAACTCCAGCACCGGCTTGCCCGCCGCGCGGGCCATCGTCTCGACCGTCTCCAGCAGTTGTCGGCCGACATTCTTGCCCTGGAAGCCCGGTTCGACCGCCAGCTTGCCGACATAGACGTGCCGGGCATGTTCGGCTGCGAAGATGCAGCCGACGATGTTTTCGCCCTGCATCGCTAGGAAGCATGTTTCCTGGCTGGCCTTTTCGCGCAAGCCGTCAGCCGTCAGATTGTGGGCGGAGGAGGGCGGGTCGATCACGCCGTCCATGTAAGCGAAAGCGCGCAAGATGAGACCGAGAAGGTCGTGCCAGCGCGTGAAATCCGGCGGCATGCGGCGGATGACGATCTCGCCGCTCATGCCGGGCTCCTGTAGCGGATCGTGTCGAAGCGGGCGCCGAGCGCATCGTAAAGCAGCAGGCGGCCGACCAGCGGTTCGCCAATGCCGGCGATCAGCTTGATGGTTTCCATTGCTTGCAACGTGCCGATCACGCCGGTCAGCGCACCGACAACGCCGGCCGTCGCGCAAGACGGCACCAGGCCGGACGGCGGCGCTTCCGGGAAGAGGTCGCGATAGCTGGGATGGGGGCGGCCGTCAGCGCCGGTCGCGAATGGCATCAGCACGGTGACGGAGCCGTCGAAGCGGCCGACAGCGGCATGCACCAGCGGTTTTTTCTCGGCCGCGCAGGCATCGGCCAGCGCATAGCGGGTCTCGAAATTGTCGGAGCCGTCGACCACGACGTCATAGCCGCGCACGATCTCCGCCGCGTTTTCGACGGTCAGCCGCAAAGTGTGCAATTCCACCGTCACATGCGGATTGATGCGGGCGATCGCGGCCCTGGCGCTTTCGCCCTTCGACTGGCCGATGGCACCGGTGTCGTGGATAATCTGCCGCTGCAGGTTTGAGAGCGAGACGACATCGTCGTCGACGATGCCGAGCGTGCCGACACCCGCCGCCGCCAGATACTCCAGCACCGGCGCGCCGAGCCCGCCGGCACCGAGCACGAGAACGCGGGCGCGCTTCAGTTTCTGCTGGCCCGGCCCACCGATCTCTGGCAGCACGACATGGCGCGCGTAGCGTTCCAGTTCTTCATCGGAAAGGGCAGGGGTGTTCATGGACCGATCCTATCGCCCCGCCGATGGCTTGTCAGGCGCCAGCCGTTGGCACAACCGCGCCGTGATCGACCGTCAGGAACTGGGCACGACCGCTCAGGCTGGAAAACAGTGCGGCGTCGGTGCCGGTCATGAAGGCCTGGCAGTTCAATTCCTCCAGGATGGAGAACAACGCCGCGCGCCGGCCGGCGTCGAGATGCGCGGCGATCTCGTCCAGCAGCAATATCGGCGTCAGCCCGGACATCTCGCCCGTGAGCCGCGCATGCGACAGCACCAGCCCGACCAGCAGCGCCTTCTGCTCGCCGGTCGAGCAGAGTTCGGCTGGCATCGCCTTTGGCCGATGGCGCACGACGAGATCGGCGCGATGCGGCCCGTCCAGCGTGCGACCGGCGGCACGGTCTCGCTCGCGCCCGCTGGCCAGCGCGCGCCGGAATTTTTCCTCGAGGTCGACAGCCGCCATGGAGCCGATTTCGGCCTCCAGTTCGCCGGCAAGGCCGATATCGGCCTGCGGAAACGGTCCGTCGCCCGGCAGTTTTTCGATCATGGTCGACAAAAGCCGCACCATCTCGCTGCGCGCGGCGGCAATCGCCACGCCTGTCTCCGCCATCTGGGTCTCGATCGCCTCGAACCAGGCGCCATCGCGGGAACCTTCGGCGAGCAACCGGTTGCGACCGCGCATGGCTTTTTCGTAGTCGAGTGCGCGCTGGCCGTGGCCGGCGTCGATCGCCAGCACCAGCCGGTCGAGGAAGCGGCGCCTGTCGCCGGCGGGGCCGGTGAACAGCGCGTCCATCGCCGGCGTCAGCCAGATCACGCGCAGCCAATCCAGCATGTCTTCGGCCGAGCGCGCCGCCGCACCGTTGATGCGCACACGGCGTCCGCCTTCGCCGGCGGCCTCGGCGCCGGCGACACCGGTGCCTATTTCGGCCTCCCCGGCCGGGCCGTCGAGGCGAACATGCAGGGCAAAGCCGCCGTCACCGCCCTCGCGCGCGACGTCGTCATAAGGCGCGCGGCGCAACCCGCGTCCCGGCGTCAGGAACGAAATCGCCTCGAGCAGATTGGTCTTGCCGGCGCCGTTGTCGCCGGTGAAGACGACGGCGCCCGGCTGGAGCTCCAGCGACAGCGCAGCATAGTTGCGAAAGTTGGTGAGCGTGAGCCGGGTGAGGTGCGTCTGCGCGCGTCTCGCGTCTTCCCGGCTCTCGAAACTGTTCATCGGGTCAAGGCAATGCGCGCCTTAAACGCGCATCGGCATCAGCACGTAGAGAGCGTTCTCGTCGCTGGTGTCGTGGATCAGCGTCGGCGATCCGGCGTCGGCGAGCATGAACTTGGCATCGCTGCCGCCGAGCTGTGCGGCGACATCGAGCAGATAGCGCGCGTTGAAGCCGATCTCGATCGGGTCGGAGGCATAGTCGGCGGCCAGTTCTTCGGTGGCGCTGCCGGAATCCGGGTTGTTGACCGCCAATGTCACCTGGCCCTCGGCGATCGAGAGCTTTACCGCGCGGCCACGTTCCGAGGAGATGGTGGAAACGCGGTCGACCGCGGCCGCGAAGCTCTGTCGGTCGATCACCAGCTGCTTGTCGTTGCCGGTCGGGATGACGCGCTGATAGTCGGGGAAGGTGCCGTCGATCAGCTTGGAGGTGAGGATCACGCTGCCGATGGTGAGGCGGATCTTGGTGTCGGACAGCTCGGTGGTCACCGCGACGTCCGGATCGTCGACTAGCTTCTGCAGCTCCGAGACGGTCTTGCGCGGGATGATGATGCCCGGCATGCCTTCCGAACCCGCTGGCGCGTCCATTTCGGCGCGCGCCAGGCGATGGCCGTCGGTCGCCACCGAACGCAGCTTCAGCTTGCCGCCAACCTCATGCGTGTGCAGGAAGATGCCGTTGAGATAATAGCGCGTCTCTTCCGTGGAGATGGCGAACTGGGTCTTGTCGATCAGGCGCTTCAGCGCCGTCGAATCCAGCCGGAAAATGTGTGAGAACGACCCGGCCGACAGTTCGGGGAAGTCCGATTGCGGCAGGCACTGGAGGCGGAAGCTCGAACGGCCGGAAATGACCGTCATGGCGTTGCCGTCTTCGTCGGTCTTCAGCATCACCTCGGCGCCGTCGGGAAGCTTGCGCACGATATCGTAGAGAAGATGCGCCGGCACCGTGGTGGCGCCCGCCCGCTCGACCTTGGCGGGAGCGGCTTCCGTGATCTCCAGGTCGAGGTCGGTTGCCTTCATCTCCAGGCTGCCGCCTTCGGCCATCAGCAACACGTTGGACAGGATCGGTATGGTGTTGCGCCGCTCGACCACACGATGGACGTGGTTGAGGGACTTCAGAAGATTGGACCGTTCGAGAATGACACGCATGACGATGTAGGCTCGCTTGAATGGCTGTCGGGTCTCCGCTGAGCGGCGCCCCGCGAAAGGTCTGAGCGCACTCAGATTCTGGCCAAGCTGACAGGAAAATACCTGTGAACGCAAGCCCACGGAGCCGGTTGCGACCGGTTCCGTGGGCTTTCTCGGGGATAACGGGATTGGTGGGCAGTCAGGTTGCCGCCCGCCTGGTCAAGCCTGGTCGTTGATGAGCCGGCGGAGCAGTTCGAGCTCCTGCGCCAGCGTGTTGTCGGCGCCCGACAGGTCCTCGATCTTGCGCACCGCATGCAGCACGGTGGTGTGGTCGCGGCCGCCGAACCTGCGGCCGATTTCCGGCAGCGAGCGCGGGGTGAGCACCTTCGACAGATACATGGCCACCTGTCGCGGCTTGACGATGGTGCGAGTGCGGCGGTTGGACAGAAGCTCGGTCTTCGACACGTTGTAGTGCCGTGCCACGATGCGCTGGATATCCTCGATGCGTACCCGCTTCGGCTCGCCGGTGCGGTAGATGTGACCGAGAATCTCGTCGATGCGATCGATGCTGATCTGCGGCTCGAAAGACTGACGGAACAGGAGCTGGTTGAAAGCGCCTTCCAGTTCGCGGCCACTGCCGGTCACGGTGCGCGCCACGTGGTCGAGGATATCGTCGGCGATGTCCAGCGAGGTGTCGTCATGCTTGGCGGTCGCCAGGCGCTGCTTCAGCATGGCAAGCCGCATCGAATAGTCGGGCGCCGACATTTCGAGCGCCACGCCGCCATTGAGGCGCGAACGCACGCGCGGCTCGAGCGATTCCAGCTCGGAAGGCGGCCGGTCGGCGGCAACCACCACCTGCTTGGCGCTGTCGAGCAGCATGTTGATGAGATGGCAGAACTCGTGCTGGATCGACTTGCCCTGCAGGAACTGCATGTCGTCGATGATCAGGAGGTCGATGTCGCGCAGCTGCTCCTTCAGCGTCAACGCATTGTTGTCGCGGATCGCGGTGGCGAAGCGCCACATGAAATATTCGGCGGTCAGGTAGACGACGCGCGATTTCGGATTGTGCCGCAGCGATTCCGCTGCGATCGCCTGCAGGAGATGCGTCTTGCCGAGCCCAACGGTAGCGTGGAGGAACAGCGGGTTGAAGCGCACGGCGCTGGAGGCGGATTCCGCGACGGCGCGCGCGGCAGCGAAAGCCACCCGGTTCGACGGGCCTTCGACGAAGGAGCCGAAAGTGTAGCGCGGGTCGAGCGGGGAGCCCAGCACGTTCTGGCGGAAATCGGGTTCTGCGGCGACGCCGCGCGCCATCGGTGCGCGTTCCTGCTTGCCGGCGCCGAGCACGGTGCCGGACGAAAGCGCGGCCTGCGACTGCTTGGCGACCTTGCGCACCGGAGCGGCTTCCAGATCAGGGCTGGCATGGCGCGTGGCACTGCGCACCACGACCTCGATCTTGAGAATGCTGGCATCCTCCTGCTTCCACAGCTCGGCGATGACATCGCTATAGTGGCCATTGATCCACGAGCGCAGGAACGCCGTCGGCACCGACATGCGCGCGACGCCCTTGGAGAGCTCGACAAGCTTCATGCGGCCGAACCAGCTGGAATAGACCTCGGAGCCCAGGCGCGCCCGCAGCTGCGCCTTGATGCGTTCGAAACGCTGGTCTGCCTCATTGCCCGCAGCCATTGCGCCTTCTCCTACCAGGTCACCGGAAAGAGGAAAGCCGCCGCCAAGCTCTCTGTTTGTGCCACCGTGTATCATCAAAAATCCTCGTTCATTTTCCAGTTTGCACCGGCGGGCTGATCTTCGCAGCCTTCTTCCGGCACTTTCCATCGTTCCACGGACCTTGCCGCCGCTGGCCGGGCACGCGGTGACGCGCAAGGGCGAAGCAATGAGCCCCTGGCATTTGATCGGGAGCGACAGGGCAAACGAAACCGCCCGGTGAGATACCGGCCGTTTCGACCTGCCATGCCCTTTTTAAACCCCGGTCCCCACTACGCATCGAAAGGGCAAACCTATGCCTTCGCGGAATTGCTCCCGCGCCGCAGATTTTTCGGTTTTTGGGCTAGGTCGAGAGCCTAACGGCCCGCCCCTCTCGATGGCCAGACATTACCGAAATCGCTGTGGAAAGGGCAAGGCCGCATCTAACGGATTTTTAACGAATCTGGTTACCATCGGGGGGCATCTAAGTGTGTTTGCGGGCGCCTCCACGGGCAAAGCTGTTGTGATTCAAACCCTTTTCCGGCGAATATGAAAAAGGGTAGCTGGCGCGAAATAATTTTTAAAAAATCGCTTGACATTGAGTTCTTTCGGAAGCCCGCCAAGCGATGTGAACAAGCTGTGGACAATTCCGCCGCGACCTCAGCTAACCCACTGAAGTTAAATCATTATTTATGCCGCGAGGAATGTGACTGTCGCCAGGTGCGCAGTCCCGGAACAAAGATGCCGGCAAAGTTCCCGACATGTTCGAAAACTGCCGCTGCGGTAGTTTCCGAACGTTCATTTCAAGCCATTGCCGGCAAACGAAAAAACCCGACGCAAGAGCGCCGGGTCTTCAGAATTTCGTGATGCCTGGAAGGCTTAGGCCGACAGCGTCTTGAGGCGCTGGGCGAGGCGCGAAACCTTGCGCGATGCCGTGTTCTTGTGCACGACGCCCTTGGTGGCGGCGCGCATCAATTCCGGCTGGGCGTCCTTGAAGGCGGCTTCGGCTGCGACCTTGTCGCCAGCGGCCAGCGCTTCTTCCATCTTGCGCACATAGGTGCGAACGCGCGAACGGCGGTTCTTGTTGACTGCCGCTCGGCGGGCGATCTTGCGCGTAGCCTTCTTGGCCGACGAGGTATTGGCCATGCTGCCTCTCTTCCGATCTCTATGGTGGGCGCTTGCGGCATGCCGCTGGGCGCAAAAAACAAATGGGCAGCCACGGGCCGCCTCAATCGATGCGGCTTATAGTTCAGCTTTTCAGGCGCGTCAACGCCGAAGGCGCGCATTTTCCGTGCATTGGCAGCCTCAGCTGTTGGTGAAATTTGCTTTCCGCTTCTCGGCGAAGGCGGCCATGCCCTCTTTCTGGTCGTCGAGCGCGAACATCGAGTGGAAAACGCGCCTTTCGAATCGCAGCCCTTCCGCCAGCGTGGTCTCATACGAACGGTTGACCGCCTCCTTGGCCATCATCACCGCCGGCAGCGAGAAATCAGCGATCTTGGCGGCGGCCTTCAAGGCTTCGTCAACGAGGTCAGCAGCGGGCACGATGCGGGAGACAAGGCCGCAGCGTTCCGCTTCCGCGGCATCCATCATGCGGCCGGTCAGCACCATATCCATGGCCTTCGACTTGCCGACGAAACGGGTGAGACGCTGCGAGCCGCCCATGCCGGGCATGACGCCCAGCGTGATCTCGGGCTGGCCGAACTTGGCGCTGTCGGCGGCGATGATGAAATCGCACATCATGGCCAGTTCGCAGCCGCCGCCCAGCGCGTAGCCGGCCACTGCCGCGATGATCGGCTTGCGGGCCCGCGTCAGTTCCTCCCAGCCGACGAAGAAGTCCTGCAAAAAGGCTTCGACATAGGTCTTGGTCTGCATTTCCTTGATGTCGGCGCCGGCGGCGAAGGCCTTTTCCGAGCCGGTGATGACCATGGCGCCGATTTTGGGGTCGGCCTCGAAGGCCTTCACGGCGTCCAGAATATCGGCCAGCACCTGCGAATTCAGCGCGTTGAGCGCCTTCGGCCGGTTCAGCGTGATCAGCCCGACCTTGCCACGCGTTTCGGCGATGATGGTTTCATGGGCCATGGCTCGGTCTCCTCATTGCAGGCGATGAGACCGATCTAGCCTACTCCTGGCAGGAGCGGCAATAGAAGGTAGAGCGGCCGCTTTGCACGATCCGTTCGATATGCCCGCCGCAGCCGGGTTTACGGCAGGGCTGGCCCTCGCGGTCATAGACCGCGAAGGAATGCTGGAAATAGCCGAGCGAACCGTCGGCCTGCACATAATCCTTCAACGAGGAGCCGCCGGCGGCGATGGCGTCCGCGATGACCGAGCGGACGGCCTCCGCAAGCTTCTCGCTCCGGTCTTTCGCTTTCTTGCCGTTGCTGGCGATGGTGCCGGCGGAACGCGTAGGCAGAAGGCCGGCGCGCCACAGCGCCTCCGAGACATAGATGTTGCCGAGGCCGGCAACCAGCCGCTGGTCGAGCAGCGCGGCCTTCAGAGGTGCTTTTCGGCCCTCGAAGAGCGAAGCCAGCAGCGGACCATCCAGCGCATTGCCAGTCGGCTCGACGCCAAGATCCTTCAGCATGGGATGGTCGCCCACCGCACCTTCGCCAAACAGCATGAAGCCGAAGCGGCGTGGGTCGTTGAATACCACACGCGCCTTACCGCCGGCAGCGGGCGCAAGATGGAAAACGACATGGTCGTGGGCGGCAGCTTTGGAGCGCTCGTGCTGGAACTCGCCGGGAGTGTCGATGCCGTCGGCTTGCTCGACGCGAAACGAGCCCGACATGCCGAGATGGCAGATCAGCGTTGGCCCATCCTCGATATGCATGGTCAAATATTTGGCCCGGCGGCCGAGCGCGCAGATCAGCCGGCCTTCGAGGCGCTCCGCGAAGCGTTCAGGAAAGGGAAAGCGCAGATTGGGCCGGCGGACCTCGACGGCGAGGATGCGGGCGCCTTCCATCGTCGGCTGCAGCCCACGCCGAACGGTCTCAACCTCGGGAAGTTCAGGCATTGGCGCCAAGCCTGGGAAGGAATGAGGTACCGTAGTGGCCGGCGGGGAGGCCGAGATGTTCGGCCACCGTCTCTCCGATGTCGGCGAAGGTCAGCCTGAGCCCGATATCGCCGCCCTTGAGGCCCTGGGCAACTCCGAATACCGGAATGCGTTCGCGTGTATGGTCGGTGCCGCGCCAGGTCGGGTCGTTGCCGTGGTCGGCGGTCAGGATGAGGAGGTCGCCGGGCTTCAGCTTCGCCAGAGCCTCTGGGACGCGCTTGTCGAAGGCCTCCAGTGCAGCCGCATAGCCAGTGACATCGCGACGATGACCGAATTCGGTGTCGAAATCGACGAAGTTGGCGAAGACGAGGTCGCCGTCGCCGGCGTCGTCCATGGCGGTCAGCGCTTTGTCGAACATGGCCATGTTGTTGGGGGCCTTGCGCACGTCGGAGATGCCGCGATGGGCGAAGATGTCCCCGATCTTGCCGACGGCAAGCACGCGGCTGCCGCGCGCGGTCAGCCGGTCGAGCAGCGTCGGCTCGGGCGGTGGAACGGCGAAGTCGCGGCGGTTCGGCGTACGCTTGAAGGTGGCGCGGGTTTCGCCGACGAAGGGCCGCGCGATGACCCTGCCGATCTTGAGCGGGTCGACCAGCCGGCGCACCACCTTGCAGAATTCATAGAGCCGTTCGAGGCCGAAATGCTCCTCATGTGCCGCGATCTGCAGCACGGAATCGACGGAGGTGTAGCAGATCGGCATGCCGGTGCGGATATGTTCCTCGCCGAAATCCTCGATCACGCCGGTGCCCGGCGCGTGCCGGTTGGCGAGGATGCCAGGCACCTTGCCTTCGCGGATCATCGCTTCGGTGAGCGAAGTCGGAAAGGCCGGGATGGTATCCGGGAAATAGCCCCAGTCGAAGCGCACGGGCAGGGCGGCGATCTCCCAGTGGCCGGACGGCGTGTCCTTGCCGCTGGAAACCTCCTGCGCCGCGCCATGGAAGGTGGCGGGGGCCGCAGGCGCGCCAGGGAAGGAAAGCCCCGTCGCGGTTCTGGCAGCGCGACCAAGCCCGAGAGCAGCCATGTTGGGCACGGCGAGTGGCCCGCTGCGCAGCCCTTCCTGGTCCGCCTTGCCGGCTGCGCAAGCCTCGGCAATGTGGCCGAACGTGTCGGCGCCGGCATCGCCATATGCCTCCGCGTCTGACGCACCGCCGATGCCGAAGGAGTCCAACACGAAAATGAAAGCGCGCGCCATTCGAACCTGTCTGCAAATTTGTCCGCCAAGACATAGGAGTGCCTAGCCGCCTTGGCAATTCGGAAACCAAACGGCAACGGCTTCCATGGACAATGGCTGTCAGTGGCGCGGTCCGACTTGTGTCGCGCCAAGATCGTGAAGGTTGATCGATTCCGGATGAAGCTTCGTCGTTTGCGCCTCCAATGCCTGATCGGGGCCTCCTTGATGGCCCTGGCGCTCTCCACGATTGCCCTTGCGCCGGCTCGCGCCGAGACCACCGGTAAGAGCGGCGCCTTCCGCATTGGCATTCTGGCCGAGCCTGGAGCCGGCAACACCGTGCCGGGGCTGTCGCAACTGACGCGCGCCTTTTCGATGGCGCTCGGCCAGAAGGTCGAATTCCTGGTCGCGCCCGACTATACCGCCCTGATCGAGGCGCAGACCGTCGGCCGCGTCGACTATGCGGCCTATTCGGCCATGGCCTATGCCGTGGTTGACGAGAAATGCGGCTGCGTTGAACCGTTGGTCGCGCCGACCGACGCGGACGGTGCGGTGGGCGTACGGTCGGTGCTCGTCACGCGCGACGACAAATTACCCTCCTTGGCGGCAATGCCGTCCCATCGCATCGCCGTTGCGCCAAGGCAGAACCTTGCCGGTTGGCAATTGCCCAGGGCCGAGCTTGCCGGAACGCCCTCGGCTTTTGCCGAGGGGGCGACTTTCCTGGAACGCGCCGAAACAGCGACGGAAGCGGAGGCCATGCTGGCCGACGGGCGGGCGGACGCGGTCTTCGGCTGGGCGCCGGCCGGTGCCGCCAGCGCCGAAACTGTCTCCGGTGGCACGGTGGCAAGACTGATCGAAGCGGGCGTGCCGGAAGCGGCGATCCGGGTGATCTGGAAGTCCGGCCTGCTACGCTATGGCCCGCATGCCGTTCTCAAGAGCATCGACCCGGAAGCCAAGCGGCGGCTCGGCGTGTTCCTGACCAATCTGAAGGGGCAGTCGCCACAAATCTACGACCTTCTGGAGCCGAAGCATTCGGGCGGCTTCGTCGCGGTCGGGCGGGAAGATTACGCCGTCGCGCGAACCATTCTGAAGGCTGTCTCGGAGGCTGAGCCGAAAGCCGATCAAGGACGCGATAAGGTCACGCCTTAGCAGTCGGTACAGTCCAGCTTCGTCAGGGTGCGCGGGCGAAGCAGATAGCTCTCGCCCATGGTTATCCCGTTGAAGGCGGTCAGGTTGAGGGCGTTGTTTCCACCCGCCACCCAAGCGAGTACCGGCTGGTAGGCGAGGCTGCTGTCGACTTTGATCAGGAATGTGTTCTGGATGGCCAGGGCCGGCGGTATCTGAACCGGACTGCCGACCGCCAGGCCCTGGCTGAAAGTGCCGTTGACCATCTTGCGCGACCAGGCGACCGTGGCCGTCGGCGTGGCGGCGGACGACAATTGCACGCCGGTGATGGTGATGGTCGGAGCTGATCGCGCATAGGGCAGCAATGCCGTCTGCCCGAGTTTCATGATACCCTCGAGGTCGGACTTGGTGGAACTGTTTGTTATCTGGCCGGCAAGATCAGCCACCATGCTGCCGAGGCGCGCGACCTTCTTGCTGGTCTCGATGGCCTGCGACGCTTCCATGGTCATGAAATACATGACGAGCAGGATCGGAGCGAGAAAGGCGAATTCGACGGCGGCGATGCCGCGCCTGTCCAAGCCGAACCGACGGGCCAGTGTCCGCAGGGGTCCACGCTTCGACCAGATTTCAGCACGAGACGACATTTTCTTTTCTTTTCTTCGTCTGTCGCGGTTCGCGATCAGGGTTAATATGTTTCGTTTTTCCAGGTGGTAGTCGCGAACTGCAGCGTGTTGCCGCCATTGAGGTTGGCCATCGACTTGGCCAGGAAGTCAGTCATAACCGGCCATTTGTAGAAGACGCGCAGAATGCTGATGGCTCCCGACCCTCCGGGCTCGGCAACGAACTGCTTCGGATCGACCTGAGCCGCCTTCATCAGCACGATATCGCCATTGGATATCTTGAATGTGTAGTTCGCGGCATCGGCGAAAGAGGTCGGCGTGCGTAAGTCGACCAGCAGGCCGGGGCAATCCTTGGCGACGATGATCTCCATGTTCTTGCAGATCATCTGCTTCAATGAGGTCACGGTAACTGTAGCTGGCTGAACCTGTCCGGTTCGCAACTGCCGGGCTGCGGTGTCCATGCTGCTCGTCATCAGTTCCTGGCCGGCGAAGGAGATACAGCTTTCCAGGATGGCGAAGACCAGCATCGCGAACGGGATGGCCAGCATGGTGAATTCGATGGCCGTGCTGCCCCGCCGGTCGCGCCCGAAACGCGCAAGCAGTCCGCGGCGTCGCGCCGGCTGCCCAGTGCCCTCGCAATTGCTTGTCTGCCCCATAGTGTCTGCGGACCCTCGCGCCTTACCTTCGCAAGCCTAGACGAAATCCGTTGAAGGCCCGTTTTCCCGGTCCCTAAACTATTGGCAGAGGTCTTTACCGGAGCTTAACCGAGGTCTGACGAGAGCGGTGAAAAACGCCTATTGGCCGGCTCTCATCTCGGTTTCCGACACTTTCTCGGCCTCGTTCTTGGTGGCGCTCTCGCAATAGGGCGTGCACGACATGGTCTGCACCTGCGAACGCCGGTATATCCGCACCGAACTCGCGCCTTGCCTGACCACGGTGATTTGTTCATCGAGGATCGGACTGCCTTGGCGGTCGAGCGCCACGAGATTGGTGACGCCGAACCCCTTGCCGGTCAGAACGATGGTCGATGCATCCTGCACGGCGGCGTCGGCGATCGCGGAATTGCCTATGACCACGGTGTCGGCCGCGCGCGGCAATTTGACGATCTTCGCCTGGTTCATGGTGACTTCGATGCCGACGTCGGCCTTGCTTGGCAAGGCAATGACCGTGGCGGCAAGCGCGGCGGCCACGATCAGCGGTTTCGACACGGACATTTCGGTCTCCGGAGACGGCGGAACTGGCAAGGAAGATGAACGAGATTGGTGAATCAAGGGTTAAATGGCGCTTGGCGATCAAGGGCGACTGCGAACTTGTCGGCGCGCGATATGGCCGGCAAATGCCGGTGAAAGGCGGCATTTGCCGGGGCGGGCTCATCGATCCTTAACGGAGTTCGGCTAGGCTGCCGCCAGATTGCAGCTCTTTTTCGTGTCAGGCCATGCTTGTAGCGCTGATCTTTGTCATCTTTCCGTTCTGCATGCTGTTCGCCGCCATCTCGGACATGGTGTCGATGACCATCGCCAACCGCGTGTCGGCGGTGCTTGTGGCCACCTTTGTCGTGGTCGCGCCGCTGACCGGCATGGATTGGACAGCTTACGGATTGCATCTGGCCGCGGGCCTGCTGGTGCTCAGCGTGACGTTCACCCTGTTCGCGCTCGGCGGCATGGGCGGTGGCGACGCGAAGCTGCTGGCTGCGACATCGGTCTGGATGGGGCTCAGCATGACGCTGATCCAGTATCTGGTGATCGCCTCCATCATCGGCGGCTTCCTCACCCTGGCGATCCTCGCCTACCGCAAGTCAATCCTGGCGGTCTACACCAAGCAGAACATGTTCCTGCGCCATTTCGCCGATGAGAAGGTCGGCATTCCCTATGGGGTCGCGCTGGGCATTGGCGGTCTGCTCACCTTCCCGGAATCGCCACTGGCGATGTGGGCACTGCAGCGCCTGGCTTCCTAGCCAGAAGTACCGTCAGGCCCGAGTACACTCCCGCAGAGAGAAAGGTATCCGGTCATCCCGGGGAGCCCGCATCGGGCTATCGTTCAAATTTGTATAAACACTAAATTAATCACGATCGTAAGCATTCCATTAACCGTAATTTGACGATTTCGGCAGCACAGTCCGGCCTGGCTAGATGGCTTGGTAGGGCGAGGTTGGACGAATGCCGGCATCCCGTTTGATTATCTTGGGCGTGGCCGCTGCCGCGGCCGGCGGGGCTGGCTATGTGGCCAAGAACATGGCTGTTCCAGTGCCGCAGATCATCGAGGCGGGCCCGCAGCAGCCAGCGATCGCCCTTCAGGATGTTCTGGTGCTCGGCGGCGACGTGCCGATGGGAAGCCCGATCCAAGCCAATCTTAAATGGGAGTCCTGGCCCCAGGACGGCGTCAATCCCAATTTCATCACCCGCGCCAACGAGCCGGATGCCTTGGACAAGCTGAAAGGCTCGGTCGCGCGCGTGGCTCTCTACTCCGGCGAGCCGTTGCGGCGATCGAAACTGGTCGACGGCGGCAAGAGCTTCATGTCGTCGATCCTGCCGTCCGGCACGCGCGCGGTGGCTACCGCGATCGCGGCCGATACTTCGGCTGGCGGCTTCATCCTGCCGAACGATTTCGTCGACGTCATCATGGTCCGCAAGTCCGATCCGGCGGCGGGCGCCGGCGGCGGGTTCACCAGCGAGACCATCTTGAAGAACATCCGCGTGCTCGCCATCGACCAGACGATCCAGGAAGACGAGGAAGGCAAGAAGACGCGCGTCGGCCAGACGGCGACGCTGGAGCTGACGCCGCAACAGGCCGAGATCATCACCGTCGCCCAGCAGATGGCGGACCGCCTGACGCTTGCGCTGCGCTCGGTCAAGGACGCGCAGGAAAAGGCGACCGGTGAAGCCGACTACCTCGTTAATGGCAACGGCCGTCGCGGCACCGTTCGCCTCATCAAATCCGGTGAAGTTTCCGAAGTGGGAGCAAGGAAATGAGGCTGAACGCCAAATCGCGGATCGCCGCTGCCCTCGCCGCCGCTCTCCTGCTTCTGGGTGTTGATACGCTTGGGACGATTGGGGTCAACGCCGCGAACGCCAAGGCGCGCGTCGGCAACAGCGTCGCTGGCCAGCGCGTCAAGCTCGGCTTGAACAAATCGGTGGTGATCGACCTGCCGAACGATGCCTACGACATCCTCGTTGCCAATCCGAGTGTCGCGGACGCCGTGACGCGAACCTCGCGCCGCATCTACCTGTTCGGCAAGGCGGTGGGCGAAACCAACATCTTCGTCTTCGGCGCGAATGGCGAGCAGATCGTCAGCCTCGACCTTGCCGTCGAGCGGGACGTCGCCGGGCTGGAGGACTATCTCAAGCGCTTCATCCCGAATTCCAGCATCAAGGTTGAGCTTATCAACGACAACGTCGTGCTGACGGGCAACGTGGATACGCCGCTGGACGCCAAGCGCGCGGTCGATCTCGCGACTGCGTTCGTTACCGGCGGTGAAGCGACCACCGGTCAGTATTCGCAGACCGCGACGGGCGGTGACAGGAATAGTGGCGTCGCCATCGACAACCCGGATTTTACGCGCCAGAAGAGCCAGATCATCAATCTCATCCAGATCAGCGGCGAGGATCAGGTTACGCTGAAGGTGACCGTCGCCGAGGTGAGCCGCTCGGTGATGAAGCAGCTTGGCGTCAATATGGTGGGCAATGGCGGTTCCGATGGGATCAGCTGGAGCTCGTACAGCTCGCCGTCCTACGGTCTGGGCAAGCCGCTTTCCGCGTCGTCGGGCTTGGGGATCGGCAACTCGTCTTTGACGGCATATGTCAACGCCATGGAACAGGCCGGTGTCATGAAAACACTGGCCGAGCCGACATTGACGGCGGTTTCGGGCGAGAAGGCGACGTTCAAGGTTGGTGGCGAGTTCAATCTCATCACCTCAAGAACCAACGCCACATCGACAGACAACCAGAAGGGCGACGTCGTCTACGAGAAGGAGCGCCTCGAATATGGCATCGGGCTTGAGTTCCAGCCGGTCGTGCTCTCCGCCGGACGCATAAGCCTGAAGGTGCGGACCTCGGTTTCCGAACCGACGGCGGAAGGCGCGACAACGCTGGAAGGTTTAAGGGGTTTGCCGGGGACGACCTTGTTGTCGATCCGCAAGCGCCTCGCCGACACGACAATCGAGTTGCCCTCCGGAGGCTCGATGATGATCGCCGGTCTCGTCCGCGACGACATCAGGCAAGCCGTAGGCGGTCTGCCCGGGCTATCCAAGATTCCCGTACTCGGCGCCTTGTTCCGCAGCCGCGACTTCGTTCGCAACGAGACCGAGCTGGTCATCATCATCACGCCCTACCTGGCCCGACCGGTGGCGCGCAACGAACTGGCCAAGCCGGACGACAATTTCAACGCCGCCAGCGATGGCGCGGGCATGTTCCTCGGCCGCGTCAACCGCGTCTACGGCACCATGCAGACCGACAAACCCGCCGGCCGGTATCACGGCGTCGTCGGCTTCATCTACAAGTAAGCGGGGAGCGGAACATGTCCCATCAGGCAATTAAGACAATCTCGCTGGCGGCGACCCGCGTCCGCGTGTCCGGCCATCGGCTGGCAATACCGGCGGCCTTGGCGGCGGCGGTCCTATTGGCCGGTTGCGCAAACCGCGACTCAATCACGGTGGGCTCGGTCCCCGACGACTACCGTACCAATCATCCGATCATGATCTCGCAGCAGGATCAGACCATCGACATTCCGGTCGGCGCCAGCGACCGGGGGATGACCAAATCGCAGAGCCAGTCGCTACTGGGCTTTCTGGAGGGTTATGATCGCAGCGCCGGCACGGTGCTGACGATTTCCGTGCCCTCGGGCTCCGCCAACCAGATCGCTGCGCAATCCGCTGCCCGCGGCTTTGCTAAGGTCGCTGCCGCCAACGGGATACGCCGCGACCGGATCGCGTTCATCTCCTACGACGCCGGTGCCGCCGATGTCGCCGCACCCGTGCGCGTGACCTATTCGGCCATGCGCGCACACACCGACAAATGCGGGCGCTGGACGGGCGACATCGCCGATACGACCGACAACAAGCACTACACCAATTTCGGCTGTTCTTATCAGAACAACCTGGCGGCGCAGATTGCCAATCCGGCCGATCTGCTCGGTCCGCGCCAGCAGACCCCAGTCGACGCGACACGGCGCATGAAGGTTATCGACGGGTATCGCAACGCGCCGTTCTACACGCCGGCGCCGAGGCAGGAAGTTGATTACTGACAGCGGTTATCTGTCAGGGGACAGGATAAAATGACGAATCTGGCCTACGGCACCGCCGCGGAAGACGATGAAATAACGCAGCAGGAGCTTGCCGCCATGCAGGCGCTGCGGCCGATCCCGCGCATTTCGATCCAGGCGTTCTGTGAAACGGATGGCGTCGCCAATCCGATGGAGCGCGCCGGGCAGGACCGGCGCATGGCCAAGGCCCATCTCAAGGTTCATATGGGCGGCATCCCGACGGCTATCGAGTTCTACCATTCGGCGCCGACGCCCAACTTGATCGTGCTGGAAACGCGGGCGGAACCGAAAGAAATGCTCGATCAGCTGGGAAGGCTGGCCGAACATTGCGATCCATCCTCGAAAGTGGTCGTCATCGGCCACTACAATGATGTCGGGCTTTATCGGGAGCTCATTCGCTCCGGCATTTCCGAATATGTGGTGGCGCCAGTGTCGATGGCCGACATCGTGGCGGTCGTCGCCTCGATCTTTGTCGATCCGGAATCGGAACCTATCGGCCGCTCGGTCGCCTTTGTCGGTGCCAAGGGCGGGGTCGGCTCCTCCACGATAGCCCACAACGTCGCCTGGGCGATGTCGTCGCTGTTCAAATCGGAAGTTGTCGTCGCTGACCTCGATCTCGCCTTCGGCACGGCCAACATCAATTTCGACCAGGACCCGGCCCAAGGTATCGCCGAGGCGGTCTTTTCGCCGGAGCGCATCGACGAGGTCTATCTCGACCGCCTGCTGGCGCAATGCGCGGAGCATCTGTCTCTGCTCGCCGCGCCGTCGACGCTGGAACGCGTCTATGATTTCGAGCCGGAAGCCTTCTCCCACATCATCGACACGGCGCAGCGCAGCGCGCCGATGCTGGTGCTCGACGTTCCGCATATCTGGAGCGGTTGGAGCAAGAACACGCTGATCAAAGCCGACGAGATCGTCATCACGGCCACGCCGGAGCTGGCCAATCTGCGCAACACCAAGAACATGGTCGACATGCTCAAGCGGCTGCGCCCCAACGATCCGCCGCCCAGGCTGATCCTCAACCAGGCTGGTGTGCCGAAGCGGCCCGAAATCTCGGCCGCCGATTTCGCCGAGCCGCTTGGCATTTCGCCTATTGCCGTGATCCCGTTCGAACCGCTGTTGTTTGGCAACGCGGCCAACAACGGCCGCATGCTGGGCGAGATGGATGCCAAGAACCCGGTCGTCGCCATCGTCAACGAGATCGCGCATGTGCTGACGGGCCGCAGCGAGCCCAAGACAAGGAAGAAAGCCGGGCTTGGCGGTCTTCTCGGTAAATTCCGGCGTGGCAAGAAGTGACCGCGCAAGCGGGATTGGTAGTTGATCATGTTTGGTAAGAGAGGCAACGACGACACGAGCCGCACGGTGCCGGAATTCCGGCAGCCGGCGCCTGTGGCGTTGGAGGCCGCACCTTCGCGGCCCTCGGCTCCTGTCGCGCCTCAGCTTGGGCCCACCCCGTCCGCCGCCCCAGCCCGGCGCATGGTCGATGCGCCCGCCATGGCGCCCGAACCACGCCGTGGGTCGCGCGAGCGCGGCGAAGCCTATTACGACACCAAGAGCCAGGTGTTTTCGGCGCTGATCGACACGATCGACCTGTCGCAGCTGGCCAAGCTGGATCCCGAAAGCGCGCGCGAAGAAATCCGCGACATCGTCAACGACATCGTCGCGATCAAGAATTTCGCGATGTCGATCGCCGAGCAGGAGGACCTGCTCGAGGACATCTGCAACGACGTTCTGGGTTACGGGCCGCTGGAGCCTTTGCTGGCGCGCGACGACATCGCCGACATCATGGTCAACGGTTCCCACAACGTCTACATCGAGGTGAACGGCAAGGTTGAGACGACGGGTATCCGTTTCCGCGACAACCAGCAGCTTCTCAACATCTGCCAACGCATCGTTTCCCAGGTCGGCCGCCGCGTCGACGAATCCTCACCAATCTGCGACGCGCGCCTGCCGGACGGTTCGCGCGTCAACGTCATTGCGCCGCCGCTTGCCATCGACGGCGCCGCGCTGACCATCCGCAAGTTCAAGAAGGACAAGCTGACCCTCGATCAACTGGTCCGCTTCGGCGCGATATCGCCGGAGGGCGCCGAGGTTCTCAAGATCATCGGCCGTGTCCGCTGCAACATCGTCATCTCCGGCTCCACCGGTTCCGGCAAGACCACGCTGCTCAACTGCCTGACCAACTATATCGATCGCGAGGAACGCATCATCACCTGCGAGGACTCGGCAGAGCTGCAACTGCAGCAGCCGCATGTGGTGCGCCTCGAAACGCGTCCGCCCAATCTTGAGGGCGAAGGCGAGGTGACTATGCGCGATCTGGTCAAGAACTGCCTGCGCATGCGTCCCGATCGCATCATTGTCGGCGAAGTGCGTGGACCTGAGGTGTTCGACCTGTTGCAGGCCATGAACACCGGCCATGACGGCTCTATGGGCACCATCCACTCCAACAGCCCGCGCGAGTGCCTGAACCGTATCGAATCGATGGTCGCCATGGGCGGTTACACGCTGCCGCAAAAGACGGTGCGCGAAATCGTCGTCGGTTCGGTGGACATCATCATCCAGGCAGCACGCCTGCGTGACGGTTCCCGCCGCATCACCCACATCACCGAAGTGATTGGCATGGAAGGCGACGTCATCATCACGCAAGACCTCGTCCTCTATAACATCAAGGGCGAGGATGCGAATGGCAGGCTGATCGGAGAGCACGTGTCGACCGGCATCGGGCGGCCGCATTTCTGGGATCGGGCGCGCTATTATGGCGAGGAACAACGCCTGGCTGCCTCGCTCGAGGCCATGGAGAAGCGGGCGGAATGACGGCCCTGAAGGTTTGAGGAACCTTGCCGATGTTCGGTATCGACACCACGGTTCTGGCTTTCGTCCTGCTGGCCGGCATCAGCGCCGGCGCGGTGGCCTATGCCTTGCTGTTCAAGCGCATGAGCGTGGAAAAGCAGGTCGGCAAACGACTGGAGACGATCAAGGCGGCCGAGACCGACCGCGCCGTGGTCAAGGCTGCCCGTGACAAGATGAACGAGGCGGCCAAGCGCCGCAAATCGCTGCAGGACACACTCAAGGACCTCGACGACAAGCAGAAGGCGAACACGCGCACCGTCAAGAGCCCGCCGCTGAGGATACAGATCCGGCAGGCTGGGCTCTCCATGACGATGGAGCGCTTCTATGTCTATTCGGCGCTTTGCGGTCTCGTGCTCGGCATATTGGTATTTTTCCTGGGCGCGCCGCTCTTTGCGGTTCCGGCGGCCGTGCTTGTCGGCGGCCTCGGCCTGCCGCGCTGGTTCATCTCGATTTGCCGCAAACGCCGGGTCAAGGCGTTTCTCAACGAATTTCCCAACGCGCTCGACGTCATCGTGCGCGCGGTGAAGTCAGGCCTGCCGCTCAACGACGGCATCCGCCTGATCGCCAATGAATCGGCCGAACCAGTCAAGGGCGAATTCCGGCGCATCGTCGACGCGCAGCAACTGGGCTTGTCGATCCCGGATGCCGCATTGCGCATGCCGGAGACCATGCCGTGCCCGGAGGCCGGCTTTTTCGGCATCGTCATCCAGATCCAGGCGCAGGCCGGCGGTAACCTTTCGGAAGCGCTCGGTAATCTTTCGCGCGTGTTGCGCGACCGCAAGAAGATGAAGGCCAAGGTTCAGGCACTGTCGATGGAAGCGAAGGCGTCGGCCGTTATCATCGGCGCGCTGCCGTTCATCGTCGCGTTCCTCGTCTACCTGACCAGCCCGAACTACCTGATGCCGCTGTTCTTCACGAGCACCGGCCATCTTATCCTCGGCTTCTCCGCGATCTGGATGTCGATCGGCATCTTGGTGATGCGCCGCATGATGAACATCGAGATCTAACGGCCATGAGCGGACAGACCATCAAAACCCTGACCGACCCGACCTTCCTGATCGCCATCCTGGTGGCGATCGCGGTGTTCGCCACCGCGTTCACGCTTCTGCCGGCATTCGCCCGCGATCCGCTCAAGGCGCGGATGAAGTCGGTGGCGCTGGAGCGCGAGGAACTGCGCGCCAAGCAACGCGCCCGCCTGGCTGCCGAAGCGGATCGGCGCCGCAAGGGCCTGCGCGAAGAGCAGTCGGTCGGCATGCGCAACATCGTCGAGAGGCTCGACCTCAAACGGGCGCTGGCCGACGAAGGCACCATGCAGAAACTCAAGATGGCGGGTTTTCGCGGCCAGAACCCGCTCACCAGGTTCCTGTTCTTCCGCCTCGTGCTGCCTTTTGCCGGCTTCGCCGTGGCCATCTTCTACGTCTTTGTGGTTGGCACTCTTTCGGAGCAGCCCCTCATCGTGAGGTTGTTCGTCTGCATCGTCGGTGCCTATGTCGGTTTCTACATTCCGGTCCTCTACGTTTCCAACAGAGCCACCAAGCGCAAGCAAGCGATCACGAAAGCCTGGCCGGACGCGCTCGACCTCATGCTGATCTGCGTGGAATCGGGCATGTCGGTGGAAGCGGCGATGCGGAAAGTCGCCGACGAAATCGGCGCGCAGTCAGTGGAGTTGGCCGAGGAATTCATCCTGACCACCGCCGAGCTCTCTTATCTGCAGGAGCGCAAGCAGGCTTATGAAAACCTAGCAGGTCGTACCGGCCTCGATTCCGTCAAGGCTGTGTCGCAGGCGCTGATCCAGGCCGAACGCTACGGCACGCCGGTTGCTCACGCCTTGCGCGTGCTTGCCTCCGAAAGCCGTGACATGCGCCTGAACGCGGCCGAGAAGAAGGCGGCGGCGCTGCCGCCCAAGCTGACCGTGCCGATGATCCTGTTCTTCCTGCCGGTGTTGTTCGCCATCATCCTCGGGCCGGCCGGTATCACCATCAGCGAGCGTGGCGTATTCGGCGATAAGCCGCACTCGACCGAACAGCAATAGTAGGCCAAGCAACCCACTCGTCTGCAGCGAACAGGGAGCCGCGACGCCTCTTCGGCGGGTTTCGGAGTGTTGCTGTGAGCTTGGCCTTTGTCTTGGCCATGCGCCCGTTGCGGCCGGGCGTCGCTAGTTGACCGCCTTGGCGGCCTGCGACTTGGACTTGTCCTGCGCCTTCAGCTGATTCCAGGCGTTCTGCTGCGAAAGCATCTGTCTGAGATAGGCGACATTGGCCTGTGCCTGCTCGGGCGACAATTCCTGCGAGGCGATCTTTTCAGCCTCGTCGAAGCGGCCTTGCAGGCCGACGGCAAGTGCCAGGTTCTGGCGCACGCGGCTGTCGGCGTTGGGCTGCGAGGAGGCCGACCGGAGATAAGTTTCGGCTGTGCGCAAATCACCTTCCAGCAGGTAGGACATGCCGAGATTGGACAGGATTGATGGCTCGTTCGGTTTCAGGTCCTGCGCCTTGCGGTAGAGCTGGCGCGCTTCGTCGCGCTGGCCGAGCTGGTCGAGGATGGCGCCTTCGGCCGACACCAGTCTCCAGTCCGGATATTCCGGCGTCTGCGCGCGGCGCACCGCGTCCAGCGCCGGTTCGAACTGGCCGTTGGCGGCCAGTGCCTTGCCATAGGCGGCAAGCACGTCGCGGTCCTTCGGATAGGAAATGGCCAGCTTGCGCATCACCGCCAGCGACTGATCGGCGTCGCCGTTCATCTGCAGCACCGTCGCATACTTTAGCGCGATGTTCTTGTCGGTCGGATTGCTCGCATAGGACTGACCCAAGCGGGCCGTGGCATCGCGCAATTCGCCGGAGCTCATCAGTTCCACCGGCTTGCCGCTGGTGCGGCCGATCGAGCCGGTCGACATCCGGTCGGTGCCGCAGCCCGCAACACCCACGGCAAGCACGGCCACGAAAGCGGCGGTCAGCAGCCGCTTGCCGGTCGCGCTGGCGGGGAGGGTGATGGGCATGGGGGCGGGCTCCATTCTTCCGGGGGCCGTTCGCCGGCCGTCTTCCCTAGCCGAGAAATATTCTGTTAACCCTAATGGATCGTTAATAGCGCCGAGTCTGCGGCGTAGTTGGAGCGTTGAAAATGCCTGTCGAGCTTGTCGAAAAGAAACCGCGCAAGGCCTTGCCCGTCCATCTGGTTCGCAAGGACGGTCTGGAGACAGCAGGTCTTTCGCCGCAAGCTCTTGCATGGGCCAAGGCCAACGGTTTTTTGGGCGAGGCGGGCAAGACGCTGGTTCTGCCTGGCAAGGACGGAGAGCTGAGCGGCGCGCTGTTCGGCCACGGCGAGGGATCGCTGCAACTCGGCGCCCTGGCTAAGGCGCTGCCGGAGGGCGATTGGCATTTCGCCGATGTTCCGGCCGATCCGGAACTCGCGGCCCTGGCTCTGGCGCTCGGCGGTTATGTGTTCACCCGCTACGGCAAGAAACCGGGCAAGGCGCTGCGTTTTGTCTTGCCTGCGGGCGCGGACGCGGCGCGCGTCGCCAGCCTCGTGGAGGCCGTCCACCTTGTCCGGGATCTCGTCAACACACCGACCAGCGACATGGGCCCGGAAGCGCTGGAACAGGCCGTGCGGACACTGGCGCGCCGGCACAAGGCCGATGTCGCGGTGACCAAGGGCGACGATTTGTTGAAAAAGAACTTTCCGATGATCCATGCCGTCGGCCGTGCCTCGGCCGAGGCGCCACGGCTGATCGATCTGACCTGGGGGCTGAAAAATGCGCCAAAAGTGACATTGGTCGGCAAAGGGGTATGCTTCGACACCGGCGGTCTCGACATCAAGCCGTCGGCCTCGATGCTTCTGATGAAGAAGGACATGGGCGGCGCGGCCAATGTGCTGGGGCTTGCCTCGATGATCATGGCGGCGGGCTTGAAGGTCAGGCTGCGCGTGCTCATTCCGGCCGTCGAGAATTCGATCTCCGCCAACGCCTTCCGGCCGGGTGACGTACTCACCAGCCGCAAGGGCATCACCGTCGAGATCGGCAATACCGATGCCGAGGGCCGCCTTGTGCTGGCTGACGCACTGGCGCTTGCCGACGATGAAAAGCCGGAACTGCTGGTCGATATGGCGACGCTGACCGGCGCGGCGCGGGTGGCGCTCGGCCCCGATCTGCCGCCTTTCTATACCGATGACGAGACGCTTGCCGGCGAGCTGGCCGCGGCGGCCGTTGCGGTCGAGGACCCGTTGTGGCGCATGCCTTTGTGGAAGGCCTATGACGGGAAGCTCGCCTCCAAGGTGGCCGACATCAACAACGTCACCCCCGACAGTTTCGCCGGTTCGATTACCGCCGCGCTTTTCCTCAAGCGCTTCGTGGAGAAGGCGCAAAGCTGGGCGCATTTCGATATTTTCGCCTGGAACCCGTCCGAGCGTGCCTACGGGCCAGCCGGCGGCGAGGCGCAGGCGATCCGCGCGCTGGAACGGGTCATTTCGGGGCGCTTTGGCTGATGGTATCGCGCCCGGCGGGTAAGGGCGGCATTTGCAGCCACTCCTGCCGTTTGACTGAAACGGAAGCGAAACGATTTCCCGTCATACTGGAGGGATGTCGATTTCGCTGCGCCCCAGCCAGGCCTTGCGACTGTGGCAGCAGGTCATGCTGTCTCAGGTGCGTGACGACGCGCCGGACCTCACCGCGCGGCAGCTCGCGATCCTGCTCACCATCTATCTCGAACCGCCGCCGCATACGATCCGCGCGCTGGCGGTCCGGCTCGACGTCACCAAGCCTGTCATCACCCGGGCGCTCGACACGATGGGCGCCCTCAAGTTCGTTTCGCGCCATCGCGACGAGCTCGACAAGCGCAATGTCCTGGTCAAGCGCACTGTGGAAGGGGCGCTCTATGTCGAGCGCCTTGGCGATGATATCATCGCCAAGGCCCATGAATTGCCGATCTGACCCCGAACAGCAGAGTTACCGATTTGACTGCCCATGACGCTCGCCTGCACGCCTTTCGCACCGATCTTGCCGATATTCGCCTGAAGGGCGAGGTGGCGGCGGAACGCTTTGTTACCGGCCGACCGGCCCGCATTTCCGTCGCGGTCGCCGATCTGCGCCGCGCGCCACGTGCTGATTCCGGCATCGACACGCAGTTCCTGTTCGGTGACGAGGTGCTGATTTTCGACGAGGCGGAAGGCTGGGCCTGGGTGCAGGGCGAGCGCGACGGCTATGTCGGCTATGTCGCGGCGGCGGAACTCAGCGGTCGCGAGGCTGCCCCAACCCACATCGTCTCGGCGCCGCGCACCTTCGTCTATCCGGGGCCGGACCTGCGCTTCCCGCGTAGCGGGCAATTGTCGATGGGATCGACCGTGGCGGTCACCGGGGCTGCCGAGACGCGGGGCACCCGTTACGCTGTGCTGGCGTCGAGCGAAACAATGATTGCCGGCCATCTGCTGCCGATCGGCGATCATGCGCCGGATTATGTCTCGGTCGCCGAGATGTTCCTCGGCACGCCCTATCTCTGGGGCGGTGTCTCGGGTTTCGGCATCGACTGCTCGGGTCTGGTGCAGCTTTCCATGCGCATGGCCGGCCGCGATGTGTTGCGCGACACTGATATGCAGGTCTCGGCTCTGGGAGAGCTACTCGACATCGGGCCGGACTATTCCGGCTTGAAGCGCGGCGATCTGGTGTTCTGGAAAGGCCATGTCGCGATCATGACCGATGCCGAGATGATGATCCACGCAAACGGCCACACCATGACCGTGGCGCGCGAGGGGCTGAAGGAAGCGGTCGCCCGCATCGGCTATCTCTATGGCGGTCCGACCGCTTTCCGCCGGCCTTGAGGTTCAGGCGCTTTTGCCGCTGCCGCGCTTCAGGTGTTCATCCAGCCTGGGCATGATTTCCACGAAATTGCACGGCATGTGGCGGTAGTCGAACTGCGCCTTGAGGATGCCGTCCCAGGCATCCTTGCAAGCACCGGGCGAGCCCGGCAGCGCGAAGACGAAGGTGGCGTTGACGACGCCGGCCGTCGTCCGGGACTGGATCGTCGAGGTGCCGATCTTGTCGTAGGAGATGCGGTGGAAGACTTCCGAGAAGCCGTCCATGCGCTTCTCGAAAATCGGCTCCAGCGCCTCCGGCGTCACGTCGCGCCCGGTGAAGCCGGTGCCGCCGGTGGTAATGACCACGTCGATAGTGGGGTCCTCCGACCAGCCCAGAACCTTGTCGCGTATCTTGTCGCGATCGTCGGTGACGATCGCGCGGTCCGCCAGCACGTGCCCGGCTTCGACAATGCGGTCGGCCAGTGTCTGGCCGGATTTGTCGTCGGCGAGGTTGCGTGTGTCGGAGACGGTCAGCACTGCGATGCGGATCGGAATGAACGGCCGGCCGAGATCAGGCGTGTTCATGTGCGGAACCTTCCGATGCCATTGAGCGTGTCGCTGCAACGAACCAGTCTGGGTGGCGCGTTCGGATGGTGGCCGCCGCACGCTTGGCGACGTTGCCGGTCTCGAACAGGCCGAAACAGGTGGCGCCCGAGCCGGACATGCGGGCAAAACCTGCCCCGGCTTTCAGCAATGCCGCCCTTGCCTTGCCGATCAGCGGCGCGATTGCCTCGGCGGCGGGTTCAAGGTCGTTGCGTGTTATTTCAAGCCAGCCGCGCAAGCTGTGGAAGTCGATTGCCTTGGGCAGCGGCGGCAGACCTTCATTGTCGCGGCGCGCAAGCGTTGCGAAAACTGCGGCTGTGCCGACCGCAACGCCGGGATTGACCAGAACCAGCCCCAAAGCTGGGAAATCGGCTACCGTCGAGACAGTTTCGCCGGCGCCATGAGCCAGCAATGGCTGCGCCTTGAGGCACATCGGCAGGTCGGCGCCGAGCGAAAAGCCGATCCGCGCCAGTTCCGCTTCGCCGATGTCGAGGTTCCAGATCGAGGCCAGCGCGCGCAGCGTCGCCGCCGCATCGCTGGAACCGCCGCCGACGCCGGAGGCGACTGGCAGGTTTTTTTCAAGGGTGATGGCGACTGCCGGTGCCTTCAGCGGGCCGACATGGTCGCGCAGCGCGTCGCGCGCCTTGAGGATCAGATTGGTCTCGTCGGCCGGCACCAGGCCGGCAAACCGACCGGAGATGTCAAAGCGGTCCTGCTCCGCGCCTTGCGCCTCGACGCGGTCGCCGAAACGGGTGAACACAGCCAGGCTTTCGATGACGTGATAGCCGTCATCTCGCTTGCCGGTGACATGCAGTGCAAGATTGATCTTCGCGGGCGCCAGGCGGGCGTCCACGGCAGCATCTCTAACTGCGGGGTCGAGTTCTGCGGTGCTCAATCCTTGGCCAGCCGGTATTCGCCGGTCTTGGGATCCTTCACCAGGGTTCCCATCGTGCCGTTGGCCCGTTGCTGCTCGGCGCGCCGCACCTTGGCGGTCACGCGCTCGGCTTCCTTGATGAAGGAACGATATCCAACATAGGCGACGACGCCGACGACGATGAAGAAGACGATCTGCGGCATGTCAAAACTCCTTCCTCAATGGCCCTCCATCGCGGAGGTTCAGGTCGGGCAAGAAATTATCGTAGACCGTTCCCGTGGCTTTTCAAAGGCCGAAACGGCTCCACAATGCGCGTTCTTCCGCCGCATCGAACAGGGCATCGACGCCTGCCGCGGCCACGGCGGGAGCCGTGAGGCTCTGCGACGATCCGAACAGCCCGAAGCGGCTGAACAGTCCGCGCGGCTGGGTGACCAGCCGGAGTTGCGTCTTCGGGCCGAAACGCTGCTTGAGCACGCCGCGCATGTCGCCGAGGGAATCGACAAGGCCGAGTTCCTGCCCCTTCTTGCCGGACCAGAACAGGCCGGTGAACAGGTCCGGATCGTCCGCCAGCTTCGCCGCGCGCCGTTCCCTGACGAGATCGATGAAGGTCTCGTGCACCTCCAGCATCAGCGTTTCCAGCCGCTCGACGTCTTCCTTCTTCTCCGGTTGGAACGGGTCCATGGAAGACTTGTTCCGGCCGGCGGTGTGCACGCGGCGCTCGACGCCGATCTTCTTGATCAGGTCGGTGAAGCCGAACGTGCCCGAAATGACGCCAATCGAGCCGACGATGGAGGAGGGGTCGGCAATGATCTCGTCGCCGGCGACCGCGATCATGTAGCCGCCGGAGGCCGCGATATCCTCGACGAAGACCAGGACCTGCTTGTTCTTCTCGGCCGCCAGGTCGCGGATGCGCTTGTAGATCAGCCGCGACTGCACCGGCGAGCCGCCGGGCGAATTGATCGAGATCGCCACGGTCGGACCGGGGAAGGAGAATGCCTTTTCGATCAGGCCCGCGGTGGAAGCCAGCGACAGGCTCGGCCGGAACTGGCTGCCGCCTGCCATGATCGCGCCATGCAGCCTGATGACAGGCACAACGACATCGGTGGAGCGCCAGGATTTCGGCAGGATGGGGTTTAAAAGGCGACGCACGGGATGCGGTTCTCCAGTTTGAGCCCATGGTTTGAGCCTGTGGCATGTAGGCATTCGCCATGCGACGGCAATGGCGAAGCCGGTTCAATCTCCGAAAAGCGAGGCCACTCCGTTGCTGATGGCGTCCGCGCGCGGCAGCAGGCCCTTGTGGTTCGCGTCGTGCAGGACGAGCGGCGGCAGCAAGGCGAGCTTGCCGCGCAAACCGAGAAAGGCACGCAGGACGATGCGGATCGCGGCCTGATCGGCACGCGGATGCACCGGTATGATCTGGGCGCTGCCGAACCGGCCCGCCAGCGCGTCGAGGATCGCGACAAGCGATTCGGGTCGCGCGATGATCGCGATCCCGCCGCGCGGCTTGACCACGGCGGCGGCGCTGCGCACCCAGGCCTCGAACAGCCCGTCGTCCATCACATGCGCCTCGCGCCGCAAGGCATCGGGCGTTGCGCGGTCTTCGCCGGCATTGAACGGCGGATTCATGATGGCGAAATCGAATTTGTTGTCGGCCAGCCCGGCGGCGGTCCTTGCCTTGCCGACAAGCGTCACGTCGGCGCGCAACACCTCCACCCGGTCGCTGAGATGCTGGTTCGCCGGATGGCCGAGCGACGCCTCGGCGAAAGCGGCCATATCAGATGATCGTTCGACAAGCGTTGCCCGGGCGCGCTCGCAGCGCGAGACCACGGCGAGACCGGCAGCACCCGCGCCGGCGCCGAAGTCAGCCACCTGTCCGCAGAAATCGGACGGGACGGCTGCTGCCAGCATCATGGCGTCCATGCCGGCGCGGTGTCCGCCCTTGGCCGGCTGCACCAGCCAGAAGCCGCCGCGATGGAAGGCATCGACCGTGTGCTCGGGAACCGCGCCGGGCGCCGTCGCCGTCATGTCCGGCGGATTTCGTCGGCGATGCCAGCGTCGGTCAGGATCCGCCGCGCTTCGTCGATACGATCGCTCTCGACCAGGACACGGCGCGGCAGGATGCCGATCGACCCGTCGAGCACGCTCATATTCTGGTCGGCGGTGAGAAAACCGATGCCGGCGTCGCGCATCAGCGATTCGACAAAGGAGATGATGACAGCATCATTGGTGCGCAGGAGCTCGATCATGGCGGCAAAATCGCAGTTTGGATCAACGATGTAAACGGCACCGTCGGACGTCCCGTCCTGCGGCCCGCGCCAATTCGCCACTTGCCGTATACGCGCACGCCGCTAGAGTCTAAATCAAGGCAGTGTACGGTCGCGCGGCGGACGGGAGTATGGTTGTGGGTGTCGTTCTCAATCTCGAAGACGGGAAGCGGGAAGCCGCATCGATCAAGGATCTGATCGACCTGACGGCCGCTGATATGGGCCGCGTCAACGAGTTGATCCTGTCCAA
Source organism: Mesorhizobium sp. YL-MeA3-2017 (assembly GCF_030814575.1). Classification (NCBI taxonomy): domain Bacteria; kingdom Pseudomonadati; phylum Pseudomonadota; class Alphaproteobacteria; order Hyphomicrobiales; family Phyllobacteriaceae; genus Mesorhizobium; species Mesorhizobium sp. YL-MeA3-2017. Next base: position 4,577,658 of record NZ_JAUSVH010000001.1, read on the forward strand.
GGCCGGTTCCGACGTGCAGATGATTCCCGAGATCGCCAATCACCTGATTTCCTCGGGCGGCAAGCGGTTGCGACCGATGCTGACCTTGGCGGCCGCGCAGATGTTCGGCTATTCCGGCGATGGCCACGTCAAGCTGGCGACCAGCGTCGAGTTCATGCATACAGCCACGCTGCTCCATGATGACGTGGTCGACGAGAGTGGCATGCGGCGTGGCAAGAAGACGGCGCGCATGATCTGGGGCAACCAGGCGAGCGTGCTGGTAGGCGACTTTTTGCTCGGTCAGGCCTTCCGCATGATGGTCGAGGTCGGTTCGCTGGACGCACTCGATATTCTTTCCACCGCCGCCTCCATCATCGCCGAAGGCGAGGTGATGCAACTCGCGGCCGCCAAGAACCTCGATACGACCGAGGACGAGCATTTCGCGGTCATCAAGGCGAAGACCGCGGCGCTGTTCTCCGCCGCCGCCGAAGTTGGCCCGGTGATCGCCTGCGCCTCGCGTACCGACCGCGCGGCGCTGCGTTCCTATGGCATGAATCTCGGCCTTGCCTTCCAGCTCATCGACGATGCGCTGGACTATGGCGGTTCGAGCAAGGACCTCGGCAAGAATGTCGGCGACGACTTCCGCGAGGGCAAGGTGACGCTGCCGGTGATCCTCGCCTATCGGCGCGGCACGGCGGCCGAGCGCACCTTCTGGAAACGCGCCATCGAGGAGAATGTCGCCGACGATGCCGGGTTGGAGAAGGCGATTGGCCTGATGACCCGCCATGGCGCGATCTCCGACACGATCAGCCGCGCCCGCCACTTCGGCGAGATCGCCCGCGACGCGCTGGCGCCGCTGGAAAAGACGCCGCAGAAGGCGGCGCTGATAGACGTCATCGATTTCTGCATCAGCCGCGTCAACTGACGTGAAACGCGGCCGGCCGCGTCAATGGCCACCGGTCTGGACGGGCCCGGGTTCGCCCTCGGCGGAGCGGACTGCCGCGCCATGCTTTGTTAAGGGGATGTCCGCATTGTGACCGCGAGTCGGATTGATGCGCGACCCCAAAAAGGCCATGCTTGACCGGAATGATGGATTCTTTGGCGATCCCCGCCGGAGCGGGTGATTGCCTGCCAGAAAGGATTACGATGCGGCAAAGACGTGTTCGCTGGCTCTCGGGCCTGGCCCTTCTCGCTGGTCTTGTGGCGCAGACGCAGGCCGGCCTGGCAAGCCAGGCGACGGATCCCGTTGAAATCAATTCGTTTTCGGGTGCCTATCTTTCGGCCAGGATCGCCGAGAACGACAACGATCTCGACAACGCCATCGCCTATTACAAGCAGGCATTGGCCTTCGCGCCCGAGGACACGCAGCTGCAGCAGAGCCTGATGTTGTCGCTGATCGCGCAGGGTCGCTTCGAGGAATCGCTGCCTTATGCCGACAAACTGAAGGAAGTGCCGGATGTCGAGCGTTTCTCGCGTCTGGCGCTGGCGGTCGACAGCTTCAAGAAGAAGGACTTCGCCAAGGCTCAGTACTGGCTGAAGCTCTCGCTCGGTGCCGATCTCGACAAGCTGATTTCCGGCGTCATGACCGGCTGGGCGATGCAAGGGGCCGGCCAGGGCGCCGATGCCATCGATTATGTGCGCAAGCTGGAAGGACCTGAATGGTTCGGCCTGTTCAAGTCGTTCCATCGTGGGCTGATCGCCGAGGCGGCCGGGCTGAACGACAAGGCCGACGCGGCCTATTCCGAAGCGATAGGCAACACCGCCGCCGGCAGCGCGGCACCCGAGACCTGGATGCGCGCCGCCCAGGCTTACGCCACCTTCCTGGCCCGCCAGGGCGACAAGGAAAAGGCGCTGTCCGTGCTCAAGCAGGCGGAGGAATTCGGTTCCGGCAAGGTCGAGATCGCGGCGCTGCGCGACAAGATCAACAAGGGCGACAAACCCGAACCGCTTGTCGCCGGCCCCGCCGACGGCGCGTCCGAGATTTTGCTCGATCTCGCCACCGCGCTTAACCGTGGCGGCGGCGAGCCCTTCGTGCGGCTTTATCTCGAATACGCGCTGGCGTTGAAGCCGGACGGCGACGCCGTGCTGGTGCAGCTTGCCGCCGTGGCCGAGCAGCTCAAGGACGGCAACCGCGCCATCGAGTTCTACCGTCGCATCCCGGCATCCTCGCCGTTGAAGGAAGTGTCGGAGCTGCAGACCGGCCTGAACCTCGCCGATCTCGGCCGCAACGACGAGGCGATCGCGCAGCTGAAGACGCTGGTCGAGGCCAATCCCGGAGACATGCGCGGCTATATGGCGCTCGGCGGCGTTTATTCCTCCAAGCAGGATTTCCGCTCGGCCGCCGATCTCTACGACAGGGCGGTCGCGGCGCTGAAAAAGCCGACCAAGGCCGACTGGAATATCTTCTACCAGCGCGGCATCGCTTACGAGCGGGTCAAGGAATGGCCCAAGGCCGAGCCGAATTTCCGCAAGGCGCTCGAGCTCTACCCGAACCAGCCGCAGGTGTTGAACTATCTCGGTTATTCCTGGGTGGACATGGGCACCAACCTCAAGGAAGCGCTGGATATGATCAAGAAGGCCGCCGACCTGCGGCCGAGCGATGGATACATCGTCGATTCGCTAGGTTGGGCCTACTACAAGCTCGGCCGCTACGATGACGCTGTGCGCGAAATGGAACGCGCCGTGCAGCTGAAGCCGGAAGACCCGGTGCTGAACGACCATCTGGGCGACGTCTACTGGCGCGTCGGCCGCAAGCTCGAAGCCACGTTCCAGTGGCGCCACGCGCGCGACCTGAAGCCGGAGCCCGACGTGCTGGCCTCGGTCGAGCAGAAATTGCTTAAGGGCCTGCCGCCGCTCGAGAACAAGACCGCGCAGGAAGCCCCGAAGCCCAAGCCCCCGAAGGGGTGAGAAGCGGTCCGCGTTAGCGGACGAAAAGCCAATTGCTTGGCTTTTCGAGCTTCGAACGCCCTGAGCCTGCGAGGGGCCGGGAAGCGGCCATGTAGCGAATTGGAAGGTCCGGTGGACCTTCCAAAGGGCTCGAACGCTGGGGAGCTGTCGCAGGCAGCGGGCGCCCGGCAGGTGAATCCCTAAGCTAACTGCTTGGCTTTTCGAGCTTCGTTGCAGGTATCGAACTCCGGTGAGGGGAAGATCAGCGTCTTCCTTCCACCACCACTTGCCTTGACGCTCTCAGAGCAGGGCACTAGGGAGTGGCGCATTCCGCAGCACCCATCGAGGCCGCCGTGACCGCCGAACTTCCAGCAAATCTCGATCCCAAGCGCTCGTTCCAGGGCCTGATCCTGACCCTGCATAATTACTGGGCCGCGCATGGTTGTGTCATCCTGCAGCCCTACGACATGGAAGTGGGCGCCGGTACCTTCCACCCGGCGACGACGTTGCGGGCGCTCGGTCCACGCCGCTGGAACGCTGCCTATGTACAGCCGTCGCGCCGGCCGAAGGACGGCCGCTACGGCGAGAACCCGAACCGGCTGCAGCACTACTATCAGTATCAGGTCATCCTGAAGCCCAATCCGCCGAACCTGCAGGAGCTCTATCTCGGCTCGCTGAAAGCGATCGGCATCGACCCGCTGCTGCACGACATCCGCTTCGTCGAGGACGATTGGGAAAGCCCGACGCTCGGCGCCTGGGGCCTCGGCTGGGAGTGCTGGTGCGACGGCATGGAAGTGTCGCAGTTCACCTATTTCCAGCAGGTCTGCGGCATCGAATGCGCGCCGGTCGCCGGCGAACTGACCTACGGGCTGGAGCGGTTGGCCATGTATGTACAGGGCGTCGACAATGTCTACGACCTGAACTTCAATGGCATGGAAGGGCCGGACCGCGTGTCCTACGGCGAGGTCTTCCTGCAGGCCGAGCAGGAATATTCGCGTCACAATTTCGAACACGCCAACACGGCCATGCTTTTGCGCCATTTCGAGGATGCCGAGGCCGAGTGCAAGGCGCTGCTCGATGCCGGTGCGCCGGCCTCGAACACCAACATCGCCATGCACAAGATGGTGTTCCCGGCCTACGACCAGTGCATCAAGGCCAGCCACGTCTTCAATCTGCTCGACGCGCGCGGCGTCATTTCGGTCACGGAACGCCAGAGCTACATTCTGCGCGTGCGCAACCTGGCCAAAGCCTGTGGCGAGGCGTTTCTGCTCACCGATGCGGGTGGTTTGGCGGCGTGAGGCGAAGCTGTGCCACAACCAACAGACGATGCGGAGCGAGAATTCCTTAGCATCATCGAGCGCTATCGCTGGCACGTGATGATGGTTGGCGCCGACGTGGACAGCCCGGGCTTTGCCTATTCCACGGGTATCTTCCGTTTGACCGGCATGCCCGAACTGATTGTCTTCAGTCTTGCTCTGGATGTCGCCCATTTCGTCATCAATGAATATGGGAATCGGGCCCATGCCGGTGAGAGTGTGTCTCCGGGCGCGTTTTACGACGGATTTGTGGAAGGCCATCCCGTGACTTTCCTTCGCGTGGATTCACCGGACCGAGATCGCGAATACACGACATGGACCAGTTGGTTCTACGACCGAAAACCCTTTCCTGTATTGCAATTGATCTATCCCGACAGCCGATCTGGGGCATTTCCCTGGCAGCCTGGCTACCGAGAGGAATGGCGTGATCTTCAGCCACTGCTTGGCTCCCTGCCTTCCCATCATTGAGAGCTGAAGTGGGCGTCGCTGTGCAGGATGGAGTAGGCGTTAGCGTAAAGATTGTACTGGGGTGAAGTGGGCAGAGGTCGCGAGTATCTGGAGCGCCCTGCGGGTGCCAGGCATTGCCAATGCACCGTGCACCTGCGCTGTAAAGCACGCGCCAAGCGCCAGGATCTGCAGCAATGTCGATGCGGTCTTCATGGTCTTCAGCCAATGGTTTCCCGTCCGGGCGGAAGCCCGCCCGGCGCTTCGTTTCGATGATGTCGCTGTGCCCTTAGGACGGCTCAGGCCGCCGCTTGCCGACATGCCCCGCGAAATTTTCAAAGGCTCGTGGCCATGCACCGAGGGTGACAGGGCGCGGGCGACTTGCTATTGCCGCGCCAGCCATCCCGTTTGAGACCGACCATGCCCGATCTTCTGCTTGAACTCCGTTCCGAGGAAATCCCAGCGCGCATGCAGCGCAAGGCTGCCGGCGACCTGAAGAAGATGCTGACTGACGGTCTGGTCGAGGCAGGTCTGACCTACGAAGCGGCACGCGAATACTGGACGCCGCGCCGGCTGACGCTCGACGTCCGCGGGCTCACCGCGCGCTCCAAGGATGTGCGCGAGGAAATCAAGGGCCCGTCCACCAAGGCGCCGGAGCAGGCCATCCAGGGTTTCCTGCGCAAGGCCGGCCTCGCCTCCGTCGCCGAGGCGCATGTCCATGCCGACCCGAAGAAGGGCGACTTCTACGTCGCCCACATCTCCAAGCCCGGCCGCGCCGCCGAGGAGGTCATCGCCGAGCTGGTGCCGGCCATCATCCGCACCTTCCCGTGGCCGAAGTCGATGCGCTGGGGCCCCGCCTCGGCCAAGCCCGGCGCGCTGCGCTGGGTACGTCCGCTGCAATCCATCGTCTGCACCTTCGGCCCCGAGACCGAGGAGCCGGTGGTGGTCGATTTCGAGATCGACGGCATCCGCGCCGGCAATGTCACCTATGGCCACCGCTTCCATGCGCCAGGCGCCATCACGGTCAAGCGCTTCGACGACTATGCGGCGAAGCTCGACGCGGCCAAGGTCGTCATCGACGCCGAGCGGCGCAAGGAGATCATCCTGGCCGACGCCCGCAACCTTGCCTTCGCCAACGGGCTCGACCTTGTCGAGGACGAGGGCCTGCTGGAGGAAGTTTCCGGCCTGGTCGAATGGCCGGTCGTCTTGATGGGCGAATTCGAGCAGGACTTTTTGGCCATTCCGCCGGAAGTGATCCGCCTCACCATCCGCGCCAACCAGAAGTGTTTCGTCACCCGCCCGCAAGGTGAGGCGGAGAACCTGTCCAACCGCTTCATCCTCACCGCCAACATCGAGGCGAAGGATGGCGGCGCCGAGATCGCGCATGGCAACGGCAAGGTGGTGCGTGCGCGCCTGTCGGACGCGCTCTATTTCTGGCACACCGATCAGGGCGATCTGCCGGACCTTGGCGCGCTGGAGGGTTCGGCGGCCAAGTTCGGTCTCGATCTGAAAAAGCCACTCGACCAGCGCATGGCGCGGCTCGATCACCTCAACGTCACTTTCCACGCCAAGCTTGGCACGCAGGGCGAACGCGTCCAGCGCATCCGCAGGCTGGCAACCGAGGTCGCGCCGGTCGTTGGTGCCGAGCCGGCGCAGGCCCAGCGCGCGGCGGTGCTGGCCAAGGCCGATCTGCAGACCGAAGTGGTCGGCGAGTTCCCGGAATTGCAGGGCGCCATGGGCCGCAAATACGCGTTGCTGCAAGGCGAGAGCATCTCCGTCGCCGCGGCGATCGAGGAACATTACAAGCCGCAAGGCCCGTCCGACCGCGTGCCGACCGATCCGGTTTCGGTTTCGGTAGCGCTGGCCGACAAGCTCGACACGCTGGTCGGCTTCTGGGCCATCGACGAGAAGCCGACCGGCTCCAAGGACCCTTATGCGCTGCGGAGAGCGGCGTTGGGCGTGATCAGGATTGTCGTTGAGAATGAGGTGCGGTTGGGGCTGAACCTTTCCTTCCATACCGCCAACAACCTCATCTCAGACCAATATTTCGCTAGAGTTGGTGTTGAGAAGCAGAGAGTCTCGGATCGAGCCGAATTGATAGGCGTCGAACTCAAAAAGAGTACAAGTCCAAGTTTCAAAGAAGTCACGAGAGCCGTTGCGGAAGATCAAGCGGCATCTGGCGTCGCGATGAACTGGGTAGTAGGCTCTGCTCGCGCCAACCTCCTCTCCTTCTTCCACGACCGCTTGAAAGTCTATCTCCGTGACCAGGGCGCGCGGCATGACCTGATCGACGCCGTCATCACGCCGGATGCCGACGATCTGTTGACCGTCGTTCGCCGCGTCGAGGCACTGGGCAAGCTGCTCGACACCGAGGACGGCAAGAACCTGCTCGCCGGCACCAAGCGCGCCGCCAACATCCTCGCCGCTGAGGAAAAGAAGGGCACGGCGGTCGCCGCCGCCGTCGACCCGGCATTGTTCCGCGAGGATGCCGAAAAGAAGCTGTTTTCCGCGATCGATCAGGCGGAAGCGCGGGCCGGCGAAGCCATTGGCAAGGAAGATTTTTCCGCAGCCATGGTGGCGCTCAGCGCGCTCCGCGAACCTGTCGATACCTTCTTCGACAAGGTCCTGGTCAATGAAGAGGATGTCGCCGTGCGGGCGAATCGTCTTGCGCTCTTGTCACGCATCCGCGCCGCCACCGACCGGGTCGCCGATTTCTCCAAGATCGCCGGCTGATAGCCGGAAATCGGAGCCCCCCCGGGCGCTCCGGCGAGGCATTTCAGGGACTTGTAAAATAGCCGCGCGAGCCGGCTTACAGTCATATGGCGATGATGTCGGCGTGGGACATTTCGGGTGTTCACTCGAACCCACGGAGGCTTTCATGACATTCGTTGCCGAACCTGAATTGCTGGACGATATCCTGGCCTCTGACGAGGCGCTGCTCGAAGCCACGCCGGAACACGAACTGGCCGGCCGCGACGACGATGAAGTGGTGATGTCCGACGACGAGGACGATCACGACGACGAAGAAGCGGAAGACGAGGACGAAGAAGGCGAAGACACCGAGGACGGCGAGGAAACCGCCGAGGACGAAGAAGAAACCGACCACGAAGACGATGGCGAGGAAGAAGCCAAGGCCGCGGCCTGAAGCTTTTCGCCGGGGCAGGGCGGCGATGCCGCCTTGCCGCTCTGATGGTTTGTTTAACGCAGCGCTTCCGGCTTGAGTTTGCCGGAAGCCGGCAGTTTTCCATCGGCCTTGGCCGGAATTGGTTTGGCGGCGTTCGTGCTTTGGGCCACGGCCGGTTTCGTCATATGGCGCGGCAGCGCGCTGCCCACCACACCGTCTCGGATTACCATCGGCGCGCTTTCGGGTCCGCGATCGACCGGAATGGCCGAGACTGTCTCGCCAGTAACGGGCGGTTGCGCCTCGCCCATAGAAATCACTGACGAAAGCGTCGCCTGTTGCCCATCAATGCCGACGAAGAGCACCGACGGGGTCGAGGCTGGTTTTTCTTCCTTGAAATAGACGAGCGACGATGCCTGCGCGGCGCCTGCCGTGCAAACCATGAAGACCGCGATCGCGACGCTGCGCATATTGAACCCCCGCCCATACCCAATGCCTGCCATGAGCATAAAGCAGGCACCTTGATGCCGGCTTTCGCCGATCCTTTGCATTTTAGCGGTCGGCGTTTTCGCGGCCAAAGGCTTGCCGGGCGCGGCCAGCCGTATTACGCAGCCGCCTCGAAGAAGGTTCGAAACATGGCTGAAATCCTTGCCGTCCGCGATGCGATGGAACAGGCGCTGGCATTGCTCAACGCCGGCGCGGTCGTAGCCATCCCGACCGAGACTGTCTACGGCCTCGCCGGCGATGCCACCAATGGCGCGGCCGTCACCCGCATCTTCGAGGCCAAGGGCCGGCCGCGCTTCAACCCGCTGATCGCTCATGTCGCCGATATCGCCATGGCCGAACGCATCGCCGGTTTCGACCCGCTGTCGCGCAAACTCGCCGAAGCCTTCTGGCCGGGCCCGCTTACCCTCGTCTTGCCGCTGCGCGAAGGCGCCGGCATTCATCCCCTGGTCACCGCCGGGCTGGACACCGTCGCGCTGCGTATGCCGAAAGGTTTTGGCGGCGAGCTGATCGGCCGGCTCGGCCGGCCGCTGGCAGCGCCCTCGGCCAATTCCTCGGGCCGCATAAGCGCCACCACCGCTGAGGCGGTCGCTGCCGATCTCGGCCCGCGTATCAAGCTGGTCGTCGATGGCGGCGCCACGCCGGTCGGGCTGGAATCGACCATCGTCAAGGTCGATGCCGACGGACTGCATCTTCTGCGGCCGGGCGGCATCGCCGCCGCCGATATCGAGGCGATAGCCGGCGTGCGGCTGCGGCGCGGCGCCACCGGCATCCAGGCGCCGGGCATGCTTGCCTCGCACTATGCGCCGCGCGCGGCGATGCGGCTGGATGCCGGCGAGGTGCGGGCTGGCGAGGCGCTGCTCGCCTTCGGCCCGGCGCGTGCCGAAGGCTGGCGGGATGCTGTTGCGATAAAAAACCTGTCGGAGCGCGGCGACCTTGCGGAGGCAGCGGCCAATTTGTTCTCCTTCATGCAGGAACTCGACCGCTCAAAGGTAGCGGCCATAGCGGTCGAGCCGGTGCCGTTCGACGGTCTTGGCGAGGCGATTAACGACCGGCTTGCCCGCGCGGCCGCTCCGCGCGACGAACCGCTCGCCGGAGCCTAGGGCGCCGCGCGTCGTCACGGTTTGCTGGGGACGCTGCAACGCCTCGCCCTGGCGCATCATCCTTTCCGGAAATCGGGCCTGATTTTACGGTCGCGTGCTGGACGACATCGCACCGGCTGGGCCAAGATGCGGCTGCTTCCCGTTTCGATCCGTTTGGAATTTTGTCCCGCCCGATGACCGATACGCTTTCCCAACCGTCCGCCGATCTTGTCCAGCGTTTCGCCGCCATCGTCGGTGACCGCTACGCCCTGCGTGATCAGGCCAACATCGCCCCGTATCTCGCCGAGCGCCGCGGCCTGTGGCATGGCCGCACCTCGCTGGTGCTGCGCCCCGGCAGCGTCGAAGAAGTCAGCCGCGTCATGCGGCTAGCCACCGAAACGCGCACGCCGGTCGTCCCGCAGAGCGGCAACACCGGCCTTGTCGGCGCGCAGGTGCCGGACGCCTCGGGCCATCAGATCGTTCTGTCGCTGTCCAGGCTAAATCGTATCCGCGAGATCGACGTCAGATCGAACACAGCTACCGTCGAGGCCGGTGTCATCCTGCAGGTGCTGCAGGAAGCGGCCGACGCCGCCGACCGGCTATTTCCGCTGTCGCTGGCCGCCCAGGGCTCGTGCCAGATCGGCGGCAATCTTTCTTCCAATGCCGGCGGCACCGGCGTGCTTGCCTATGGCAACGCGCGTGAACTCTGCCTCGGTGTCGAGGTGGTGCTGCCGACCGGTGAGATTTTCGACGACCTGCGCAAGCTGAAGAAGGACAACACCGGCTACGATCTGAAGAACCTGTTCGTCGGCGCCGAAGGCACGCTGGGTGTCATCACCGCCGCCGTCATGAAACTGTTTCCCAAGCCGAAGGGCAGGGAGGTCGCCTTTGTCGGTCTGCCGTCGCCGGAAGCAGCCCTTGCTTTGTTCAGTCTCGCCGAGGACCATGCCGGCCCGGCGCTGACCGCCTTCGAGCTGATCGCCAGGACGCCCTATGATTTCACGCTGCGCCACGGCGCCGGCGTCACCCGGCCACTGGCCGACGACTGGCCCTGGTATGTGCTGATGCAGGTTTCGTCCGGTCGCTCCGCTGAGGATGCCAGGGCGTTGATCGAAGATATCCTGTCGGAAGGGTTGGAAAAGGGCCTGGCCGACGACGCCGTCATCGCGGCCAGCCTTTCCCAGGCCGATGCCTTCTGGAATTTCCGCGAAACCCTGCCGGAAACGCAGAAGGCGGAAGGCGCTTCCATCAAGCACGACATATCGGTGCCGATCGCCACGATCCCGACCTTCATCGAGCGCGCGGCGAAGGCGGTCGCCTCGGTCAGCGCCGGCGCTCGCATCGTCTGCTTCGGCCACATGGGCGACGGCAACCTGCACTACAACATCTCGCGTCCGCTGGATGGCGACGATGAGGCCTTCCTCGATCTCTACAAGCCCATGAACAAGGCCGTGCACGATGTCGTGCGTTCGCTGAACGGCTCCATCTCGGCCGAGCACGGCATCGGCCAGTTGAAGCGCGACGAACTGATCGCCACTGCGCCGCCGATGGCCATCGACCTGATGCGCCGGGTAAAGGCCGCCTTCGATCCGGCAGGCATCATGAATCCCGGCAAGGTTATCTGATCCTTTCAAAGCATAGTTCTTGGTTGCAATCCGATAACCATCTGTCAGATCAGCAAAATTTAACCGACTTTCTTAAGCGGGGCGGTAAGGCGCCAGCGCTAGTCTCTTCCCATAACGAGGCGGGAAAACCCGCACGGAGATGACCGGGAACCCGGCTCTCAGGAGAGACAGGAAGGCATTTCATGAACACCGGACTGAAGCCAGTCTGGGCTGGGCGCAATATGCGCCTCGACCCATTTCGCCTGCCGCAGATGGTCAGCTACGCCGCCCGCGACGACGTCGGCGACATCACGCTCACCATCGACCGGCGCGGTGCCATCATGCGCCGCACGCTGCAGATGAGCGGCATGCCGGTGGTCATCGCCCTGCCGGCGCGCGCGTTCCGTGGCGTTGCCGCTCGCGCCATGGAAGATGAGGACGGCAATGTCACGGTGACGCTGGAGCTTTTGCACAGCGATCCGATGCTGTCGGTGCCGCTGCTGGTCGCCGACGACCTCGACGATATCGCGGCCGACTGGCGCGCCTGGGCCGAAGCCTTCGGCCTGCCGATGCTGCTGATCGAGGCGGACGGTGTCGCCCGCACGCTGGAGGAATCGCTCGGCGCCGCCATCAAGACGCAGCCGCCGCGCGATCGTCGCAAGGGCCGCATCTCCACCACGCGCCGCCCGCGCTTCCTGGCCCGCCGCCGCACCGGCGATCTGGGTCTCAGGCTGGTTATCGGCGGCGAGGAGATCATCGCCCGCCAGTAGGGACTTGCCCGTCCGGAGCATGAAAAGCCGGGCGACCGGCTTTTCGAGTTTCCAGCGCCTCGAACTCTCGCGCGGTGCGCCTTCGCTTACATCAGCGGCTTCACTGCCACCCAGATGGCGCCGCCGATCAGGCCAAGGAAGATCAGCCAGCCGACCTGGTTGTTCGACTTGAACAGCTTCAGGCATTGGTCCGGATTGTCGATGTCCAGCGTGATGATCTGGCGAGCCATATGCGCGCCGGCTGCGATCAGGCCGGCGAGCGCCACCACCGGTGCCTGCGCCGAGGCAAAGGCGACGGCGAAACACATCAGCGCGCCGGCATAGAGGCCGACCAGCCAGGATTTGGTGTTGTCGCCGAACAGCCGGGCGGTGGAGCGCACGCCGACGATGGCGTCGTCTTCCTTGTCCTGGTGGGCGTAGATCGTGTCGTAGCCAATCACCCACAGGATGGAGCCGATATAGAGCAGGAAGGCCGGCGCATCGAGGTCGGCGAATTCGCTGGCCCAGCCCATCAGCGCGCCCCAGGAAAAGGCGAGACCAAGCACGAATTGCGGCCAGTTGGTGAAGCGCTTCATGAACGGGTAGACCGCGACGACGGCCAGCGAGCAGACCCCGAGCAGGATGGCGAAGCCGTTGAACTGCAGTAGCACCACCAGCCCGACCAGCGCCTGCAGCACCAGGAATATCCAGGCCTGCCGACGGCTGACCTTGCCCGACGGCAGCGGGCGCGAGCGGGTGCGCTCGACCTGGTTGTCGATGTCCTCGTCGACGATGTCGTTGTAGGTGCAGCCGGCACCGCGCATGGCGATGGCGCCGAGCAGGAACAGGATCAGCGTCGACGGCAGCGGCAGGAGCGACAGCAGCGTGTCGTCGACGCGCGCATAGGCGCTGGCGGCAAGTGCCGCCGACCACCAGCACGGCCACAAAAGCAGCTGCCAGCCGATCGGTCGGTCCCAGCGGGCGAGCTGGGCATAGGGCCACAGCCAGCGCGGCAGAACGCGGTAGACCCAGTGCCCGCTCGGCGCGTCGGCGACGCGGCCCTGAGCCGATTTCGACTGTATGGTTTCCATTGGCTTGGAGTGACAGGCTGCCGCGCGGGCGTCAAGCAGACACGATGTCTCGGCGGCCTGGCGCCACTCACATTAACCGTGCCCCGCCGGTCGGGCCCAAGCTTCACCGCCTGAAGGGCAGATACCAGAACAGCGCGATCTCGCGCGTGTCGGGACAGAGCCCCCGGTAGAAGAAGCGGTCGAACCCGCCGAGCTCGAAGCCCTGGCGTTCGTAGAAGCGGCAGGCGTTCAGGTTGTTGTTCTGCGTTTCAAGCGTCAGTCCGGGCAGGCCATCGGCCTCCGCCCAGGCCTTGGCCTGCTCGAACAGCCTGCCGCCGATGCCGCTGCCACGATGGGCGCTGTCGACGCCGAAGTCGTCGAGCAGGCCATAAGCGTTCCAGTTGCGCGTCACCGAAAGCCGCCCGATCGGCCGATTATCGAGCAGGGCGACGAACAGCGCGCTGTCTTCGTCCCATTCCTGCTCCTCGTCCTCCTCTTCCAGCTCGTCATAGGTTTTCACATAGGGCTCGACCGGAATGCGTTGCCATTCGGCCACCGGCCGGCCAAAGGCCGGTTCGTAATAGGCGTCGACCCTGAAGCTGAAATCGGCCTTGCCGGCCGCGGCGAAAAGCAGAGGATGGGCACGTTCGATGGTGATCGGCATGGCTTTCCCTTCTTGTCGTCGATCCCAGATAGGCCGGCGGTGGGCGCCCGACAATGCCGTTGCGGTTGAAAGGCGCCATCTTGCCTTGACCTGCCGCGCCATCGCCAATAGCCAGAGCCGGGCGATATGGGTGAGCGCGAGGTATTCGGCATGAAAGTTCTTCTCCTCGGTTCCGGCGGCCGCGAACATGCGCTGGCCTGGAAGCTCGCCGCCTCGCCACTCCTGACCAAGCTCTACGCAGCACCCGGCAATCCCGGCATCGCCCAACAGGCCGAACTGGTCGCGCTCGACATTTCCAACCATGTCGCCGTCGCCGGCTTCTGCCGCGACATGAAGATCGATCTCGTCGTCGTCGGCCCTGAAGCGCCGCTGGTGGCGGGCATCGCCGACGATTTGCGCGCTGCCGGCATCCGCGTGTTCGGACCGTCCAAGGCGGCGGCCAGGCTGGAGGGCTCGAAAGGCTTCACCAAGGACCTGTGCGCCCGCTTTGATATTCCGACCGCCGCCTATGGCCGCTTCGACAATCTGGCGGCCGCGCGCGCCTATGTCGAAAAGGTCGGCGCGCCGATCGTCATCAAGGCCGACGGGCTGGCCGCCGGCAAGGGCGTGACCGTCGCCATGACGCTGGCCGAGGCGCTGGATGGGCTGAATGCCTGTTTCGACGGCTCCTTCGGCAGCGCTGGCGCCGAAGTCGTGGTCGAGGAATTCCTGACCGGCGAGGAGGCGAGCTTCTTCTGCCTGTGCGACGGCACCACGGCGCTGCCTTTTGGCACCGCGCAGGACCACAAGCGTGTCGGCGACGGCGATATTGGACCCAACACCGGCGGCATGGGCGCCTATTCGCCGGCGCCGGTGATGACGCCTGAAATAATCGAGCGCACCATGCGCGAGATCATCGAGCCGACCATGCGCGGTATGGCCGAACTCGGCTCGCCCTTCGCCGGCGTTTTGTTCGCCGGGCTGATGATCGACGAGAACGGTCCCAAACTGATCGAATACAATACTCGCTTCGGCGATCCGGAATGCCAGGTCTTGATGATGCGGCTGAAGGACGATCTGCTGGTCCTTCTCAATGCCGCGGCCGACGGCCAGCTTTCGCATATGTCGGTGCGCTGGCGGGACGAAGCGGCGCTCACCGTCGTCATGGCCGCCCAGGGTTATCCCGGCGCGCCGGAAAAGGGCTCGGTCATCCGCGGCATCGATGGCGAGCGGGGCGATGGTACCCAGATCTTCCACGCTGGCACCGCCATCAATGCCGGTGCGCTGGTCGCCAATGGCGGCCGCGTGCTCAATGTCACGGCCACCGGCGCGACGGTCGGCGAAGCGCAGCGTCAGGCCTATGCCGCCGTCGATCGCATCGACTGGCCGCAGGGCTTCTGCCGCCGCGACATCGGATGGCGGGCGGTCGAGCGAGAAGCGGGACGATGAGCATCATCATCTACCACAATCCCGACTGCGGCACCTCGCGCAACGCGCTGGCCATGATCCGCGCCTCCGGCGAGGAACCCGAGATCATCGAATATCTGAAGACGCCGCCCTCGCGCGGCAGGCTGGTCGAGCTGATCCGGCAGATGGGCATGACGCCCCGCCAGATGTTGCGCCAGAAAGACACGCCGTACACCGAGCTTCGCCTCTACGATCCAAGATGGAGCGACGAGGAGCTCCTCAATTTCATGATGGAGCACCCGATCCTCATCAACCGGCCGATCGTGGTGACGGAAAAGGGCGCGGTGCTGGCCAGGCCCTCGGAGCGGGTGCTGGAAGTGCTGGCCAATCCCGACATCGGCGACTTCATCAAGGAAGACGGCGAAGTGGTGCGCGCGCCGGTTCGGCGCTGAGCTTTCCGCCCGGACCTTCCGTGTCGCACAGGTCAGCGTCCGGCGAAGGGCAGGGCGGGTGCGGGTTTCGGGCCGATCGAACCGGTGGTGACGGGGTCTATGCCCACCGGCGGGGCAGCCTCGGAGACGAGGGCGGGATGGATGCGCTGGCGCATCTCCGCGACATAGCCAGCGATGCCGCGCAGCGGGTTGGACAGCCTGTTGGCCGCCACAAGCGGCGGCTTGCGGAAGCCGTCCCGGAAGGATGTCCAGCGCGCCTTCAGCACGGCGACCAGTTCATCCAGCGTCGGCGGGGCGGCAACGGCAGCATAGGTGAGCCTTTCGCCGCGCAGCCCAGCCTCGCGTGACAGCGGCACCGGCACGCTGGCCAGATAATCGGCCGGTACGTCGATCAGGCCGCCGAACGGCCATTGCCGGCGCAGTTCGCCGGCATCCATGGGCGCCACATTGACGTCGATGTCCATCGGCGTTCCCGCCGGTCGGTAGGGGCAGGCGACACGGCCGCAATTGGCCTGGGCGGCGAATTGCCAGAGCGCGTAGCCGTTCCAGTGGCCTTTCGGGAACGAGGCGCCGACTTCCGGCTTGTAGCGCGCGTACCAGAGCGGCAGGCGCGACAAGAGTCGGTAGCGGTAGCGGTTGGCGGCGATGTGGCTGGCCGTCACCTCATTGGTGTAGAGGATCGGGAAACGGCCGACGCGGCGGTGCACCTGCCGCACGAATTCCTCGGCGTCGTCCAGTGACATCCATTTCTGCGGGTCGTTGTCCTCGATGTCGATGGCCAGAAGATCGTCGGGGCTGGGATCGGCGAAATCGACGAAACTATCGGCCTGTTCGACCGGGTTGCCCGGCCGCGCCAGATGATAGGCGCCCCATTGCAGGCCGAGCGCCCGTGCCACCACCTTGCGCGTCTGGAACAGTTCGCGTGCCACCGCGTGGCGTTTCCACAACGCCTTGCACAGCCGCTGCTCGGTGTCGGTGCCGCCGCATGCATAAGGTGGCGGCAGCCCGTCGGAGGCCTTGTTGATGAAGCCGACAATGCGCTTGTCGGAGGCAAGCGCCGGCCAGTCGATGGGGTTGTATTCATAAGCGTCGATGACGAGTGCCCGGTCGTCCTTCTTCCATGGTTCGGAGAAGTCGGATGCCGCACCGGCACCAGTGCCCGCCACCAGGCCCGCTGCCAGCGTCAGGATGCGGTGGAACTGTCGCGTGCGGCCTTTCAAGAGCATATCCCGCTGACTGAGGGTTGATCCTGAACCGGCATGGTTAACGAAGGGTTTTTCGCCATGGCACGCGCGGAAACGTTCCCGCGCCATGGGCCGGGTTTTGAAGCGGGGCGCCGGCAAAGTGTGGATGGGAGGCCGGCGATTTTTCTCGGTCGTTTCGGCTAATGCCTTGATCGCGGTGGGGTGTTTTTCAAGCCAGGTGTGGAAGTGGGGCGGGGATGTTTACGTCGGGCGGGGGCGTCTGATCTCGGGATGGGGGCAACATCTTTTGCTCGTCATTCCCGACCTCGTGAGGGAGCGGAGCGACCGGAGAGTGTCGGGAATCCATGCCGTGACTAACGCGCCGCGAACACGTGCGAAACCGGGCGCGGGAACGTCGCGTTCCCCCATCCCCTGTTCTGAAAGGGTTCCATTACGGAAATGTTCCGGCATGGGTTCCCGACACTCTCCGCTCCCTGCGGTCGCTCACGAGGTCAGGAATGACGGAGCTTCACGGGGTGTGCCAAATACCTCGAAGGGTGCATGGCGGGATCGACCGGTGCTCGTGCCGTCTTTAGCGGCGCCGTATGCGGAAGACGAGTGGCGCGACCTATCCGTCCGTCATTCCCGACCGCGCGAGGGAGTGGAGCGACCGCCTAGAATTCAAACGGGTCGGGCGCCGGCTTGTCGCGCAGCGTTCCCTCGGCCTGGCGCCGCTTGTGATGGGCGAGCGAGCAGCGCGGCGAGCACAACACGCCGCGGTCTGACCAATAGGCCGCGCCATGCTCGATCCTGCCCTCGTGATAGTGAAACCCGTCGGCGCGGTAAGGCAGCCCGCATTCGATGCAGCGGAAGGTTTCAGGTCTGGCCAGCATTTTTTGAGGTGCTCCTTTGTTGTGTTCCTTACACCTGTTGGGACAAAAAGGTGAGCGTCAAAAAGCGCGACCCGCAGGGGTACTGCGCCTTGATCGCCTCAATATCTTGCCCGAGCCAGGCGGCTTATTCGTAAGGGCAAGCGCCTGTGCGGCTGCTGGCGCTCTTCAAAAACACAGCGACATCCCAAATGAATCCGGCTTTCCCACACTTCGCTCGACCGTATCTTGTATAGGATAACCCCCTATGCTATAGGATTGCCCTATGAGCCATACGACTCGAGAAAAGCAGCAGCTGTTGGCCCGCGTGCGCCGCATCCGCGGCCAGGTGGATGCGATCGAGCGGGCGCTGGACACCGAGGCCGGCTGCGAGAAGGTGATGCACCTTCTGGCAAGCACCCGTGCGGCGATGTCCGGGCTGATGTGCGAGGTGATCGAAGGCCATGTGCGCACGCATCTGGTCGACGAGGAGCGATATCCCGGCGCGCTCAACCATGACGGCGCCGAGGAACTCCTGGCGGTGGTGCGTACCTATTTGAAGTAGGGTTGTTCAAATGACCAATCTCGAAGTCTCTGCCGCCGGGCACAGCCACGTCTTCCTTGGCGAAGGCCATGAACATGCCGAACGCCGGACCTGGATCGTCATCTGGCTGTGCGCGGCGATGATGGCGCTGGAAATCGTCGGCGGCGTGCTGTTCGGCTCGATCGCCTTGGTTGCCGACGGCCTGCATATGAGCACCCATGCCGGCGCGCTGCTGCTGGCCGCTCTTGCCTACAGCTATGCCCGCCGGCATGCGCGCGATGCCCGCTTCACCTTCGGCACCGGCAAGCTCGGTGACCTCGCCGGTTTCACCAGCGCCGTCATCCTGGCGATGATTTCGATCCTGATCGCCTATGAGGCGGTCAGCCGCCTGGTCGCGCCCGTTCCCATCCATTTCGCCGAGGCCATTCCGATCGCCGTCCTCGGGCTGGCCGTGAACGTCGTTTCCGCCCTGGTGCTGGCGAGCGGCGGCCACCACCACCATGGCCACGGCCATCACCATGATGGGCATGGACACGACGAGGAGCACCGCATCGCGACACCGCATGGCATCGTGCTGCTCAGCGTGTTCGAGACGAACCATCCGCCAGTCTTCCGCGTCAAGGCGAATGGGGCTGACGCGTCGTCCATCACGGTCGAGACCGTGCGGCCGGACGGCGCGCGCCAGACCTTCCGCATGGAAGACCATGGCGATTATCTGCAAAGCGCCGAGGAGATTCCCGAACCGCACGCCTTCACCGCCCGCGTCACCATCGATGGTGCGGATTACCCGATCCTGTTCGAGGAGCACGAACACGGTCACGGCAGCACCGCGCATCGCGACAACAACATGCGCGCCGCCGTGGTGCACGTCATGGCCGATGCCGCCGTCTCGGTGCTGGTCATCGTCGGCCTTTTGCTGGCGCGTGCCTTCGGCTGGCTGTGGATGGATCCCGTGGCGGGCATTGTCGGCGCGCTTGTCATCGCCAGCTGGTCCTACGGCCTGATCCGGGACACGGGGTCGATCCTCTTGGACATGAACCCGGACAAGGATGTCACCGAAGGCGTGCGCAAGGCGGTGGAGCAGGATGGCGATCACCTGACCGACCTGCATGTCTGGCGTCTCGGCCCGGGGCATCTCGGCGCCATCGTCTCGGTGGAGACGAACAGCGAGCGCGGGGTCGATTTCTATCGCGACCGGCTTCGCCGCTTCGGTTCGCTCTCCCATGTCACCATCGAGGTGCAGCGGGCCGCCTGAGCGGCCCTCAAGCTCGTCTCGATCCGCTTTTGGCTGCGCGGTATCAAGTCTTCAGGCTGGGTCTTTCGTATAGTCAGGCCCAACACGTGTCGGCAGGCCGTCGCCGAGTTTCAGCCAAGGGAGCTTCTCCTCGAAAGCGACATGCAGCGTCGGCGCGAATTTTTCCGGCTCCTCCATCGCCGCCGCGAAAAAATGCATGACGTTGGACATCTTCCTTGAGCGGAAGGACAGCGGCGTGCCGCAGTGGTCGCAAAATGTTCTTTCCACGCCGGGAGAAGAGTTGAACACCTTTGGCAGCTTGCTCAGCCATCGCCATTGGCCGTCCAGGACGCCAATGTAGGCGGTCATCGGCGCAGAACATTGCCGTCGGCAACTTTCACAATGACAGACCACGCAGGCCTGGGCCGGACCATCGACTTCGAAAGCAATGGTGCCGCATAGGCAATGACCACGCATACGAATTCTCCTTCAGGCAACAGACGCAGCCTAGTGCCGGGGCGGATGGGCGTCGCCAGGAAATGCGCCGAACTGGCGCTCAATCCCGACATTCGGCGCCGGCGATTGTGAGCGCGTTTGCGGGGCGTTGGCTCCAAGCTGACCTCATCCGCGCCTTCTTGTCGAACATGGCCTCGGCGACCATCGGATCGTCGTTTCGCTTTTATGAGTCCTCAACCCGAAGGCTGCATCGCGATCCCAGCGGCTAAATCGACGTGACGATCGCCCAGCCATGAAACCTCTCCGGCCATCGTCAAAATCCGCGTGACAAAGTTTGACGTTTACGTAAAAGTAGTTCGAACGAGCGTGGCGTGGCGAGATGGCGGTTGCCATGCGGTGGCGCCTCGCGGCAGGATCGGCCCTGCATCGGAGGAGGAGTTCAAGGCATGTATCGGGCACCGGTCGCGGATATCGCCTTCACGCTGAAACATGTCGCCGGCCTGAGGCCCGCGCTCGAGGCGGGCGTCTTCGGCGATCTCGGCGAGGATCTGGTCGACGCGGTGCTGGAGGAGGCCGGCCGCTTCGCGACGGAGGAGGTGGCGCCGCTCTACCAGATCGGCGACGAGACCGGCGCGGTGTTGAAGGATGCCGCCGTCACCATGCCGCCCGGCTGGAAGGATCTTTACCGGCGCTGGATCGAAGGCGGCTGGAACGGCCTGTCCGGGCCCGAGGAATTCGGCGGCCAGGCGCTGCCCAACATGCTGGGCGTTGCAGCACTGGAAATGTGGAACTCCGCCGCCATGGCCTTCGGTCTCGGACCGACGCTGACCATGGGTGCGGTGGAGGCACTGCACAAGCATGCCTCCGACGACCTCAAGGCCAAATACCTAGCCAAGCTGGTATCAGGCGAATGGATGGGCACCATGAACCTGACCGAGCCGCAGGCCGGTTCAGACCTTGCCGCGCTGCGCAGCCGCGCCGAGCCCGCCGGCGACGGCACCTACCGCATCTTCGGCCAGAAGATCTTCATCACCTATGGCGAGCACGATTTCACCGACAACATCGTACATCTGGTGCTGGCGCGGCTGCCTGACGCACCGGCCGGCACGCGCGGTATCTCCCTGTTCCTGGTGCCAAAATTCCTGGTCGGCGACGATGGCGCGCTCGGCGCTCGCAACGACGTGTTCTGCTCCGGCATCGAGCACAAGCTCGGCATCCATGCCTCGCCCACCTGCACCATGATCTATGGCGACGGCTTCGGTGGCACCAAGCCCGGCGCCATCGGCTGGCTGGTCGGCCAGGAGAACAAGGGCCTGGCCTGCATGTTCACCATGATGAACAACGCTCGCCTCGCCGTCGGCATGCAGGGCGTGGCGGTGGCCGAGGCCGCTTATCAGAAGGCGCTGGCCTATGCCAATGAGCGCCGGCAGGGCAAGGCGGCCGATTATACCTGCGAGGGCATGGCGCCGATCGTCCACCATGCCGACGTGCAGCGCAATTTGCTGACCATGAAGGCGCTGACTGAGATCGCGCGCTCGATCAGCTATTGCTGCGCCCACGCGCTCGACATGGCGCATGCCGCCGAGGGCGATGCGGCTTGCCACTGGCAGGACCGCGCCAATCTCCTGACCCCGCTGGCCAAAGCCTTTTCCACCGATACCGGCGTCGATGTCGCCTCGATCGGCGTGCAGATCCATGGCGGCATGGGTTTCATCGAGGAGACGGGCGCGGCCGCCTATTATCGCGACGCCCGCATCGCGCCCATCTACGAGGGCACAAACGGCATCCAGGCGATCGACCTGGTGGCTCGCAAGCTGCCGCTCGGCGGCGGCGCCCACATCCACGGCTATATCGACGAGCTGAAGGCGGTGGCGGCCGAGATCCGCACCTCGAACCTTCCCGGTTTCGGCCGCAGCGCCGACCTGCTCGACCGCGCGCTGGCCGACGTCGTCGAGGCGACGCGCTTCCTGCAGGCGTGCACCGCCGATGGCGGCATGGAGACGGCGCTGGCGGGTGCCACGCCTTATCTGCGGCTGGTTTCACTCGCCGCCGGCGGCGCCTATCTGGCGCGCGGCGGGCTGGCCGGGGCCGAGCCGCGCATCGCGCTTTGTCGGTTCTTCGCTGAAAACCTGTTGGGCGAGACCGCAGCACTCAAGGACCGCGTCGTCGGCGGCGCCGACAGCCTGGCCGCCGCCGCCCGGGCGCTGGTCACGGCCTGAGCATTCTAGGAAAGAGGATTTCATTCGTGACCGACCAGATCATCGTCGAGCGCCGCGGCGCCGTTCAGATCATCCGCATGAACCGCCCCGACAAGAAAAACGCGCTAACCCGCGCCATGTACCTGGCGATGCTGGCGGCGCTGACCGAGGCGGATGCCGACCCGGCGATCCGCGTCAGCGTCTTCCTCGGCGTGCCCGGCGCCTTCTCGGCCGGCAACGACATGGCCGATTTCCTGGCCATGGCGACCGGTGGCGATGGTGGCCGCGACGTGTGGGATTTCCTGCATGTGCTGGCGAAATTCGGCAAGCCGCTGCTGTCGGGCGTCGATGGTATCGCGGTCGGCATCGGCACCACGCTCAATTTGCACTGCGACCTGACTTTCGCCACGCCGCGCACGGTCTTCCGCACGCCTTTCGTCGATCTCGGCCTGGTGCCGGAAGCGGCCTCCAGCCTGATCGTGCCGCGCATCGTCGGCCGCCAGGATGCCTTCGCGTTACTGGCGCTGGGCGAGGGGTTCTCCGCCGAGCGCGCCAAGGCGGCGGGGCTGATCTATGAGATCGTCGCGGAAGACGCGCTGGAGGCCACGGTGCTGGCCAAGGCCGAGGAGATCGCGGCCAAGCCGCCACAAGCCCTGCGGATCGCGCGCGATCTTCTCTTGGGCAGACGCGACGAGGTTGTCGCCCGCATAGACGAGGAGGGCCGGCATTTCGCCGAACGCCTGAAATCCGACGAGGCGCGCGCCGCCTTCGTCGCCTTCATGAACCGCAAGAAATAACCCCGCCGGAGCGGGGTCGTTCGCCTGGTCGGCTATCAGAACGGCGCGTCCATGGGGACGCGCCGTTTCGGCATTCAGCGCATGTAGGGCGAGATGCATTCGCGACGGATGTTGCCGGAGGCTAGGTAGCTATTGTCGGACGCGCGATAGGACCGGTAGCGGTCGTAGCACCAGCGGACATGCGCGTCGCTGAGCCGGTAGGCGCGGCGATAGACCGGTGGCGGGGGCGGCGGCGAAGCGAGCGCACCGCCGATGATGGCGCCGGCCATGAAGGCCGCCGGGGGGAACCACCAGCCGTTGTACTGGCGCCAGCCCGGCCGGCCGTAGCGATAGCCGCGATGGCCGTTAAAATAATAGAAGCCGCGGTCGTTGTAGAAACCGCGCCGGTACAGGACGGGCATGATTTCGGCCGTGCCGGTAGCAACGGCGGGCCTTGGCATCGGCGCCGCCACCCCGGGAGCGATGGAAGCGGCGACGGTCGTCAACAAGGTGGCGGCCGCGCAGCAGGCGGAAACGAACTTCTTCATAGGGTTCCTCATCTCGGTTGATACACCCCGGACGCGAGCGAGTATCCCGGCGGATCGGTGAACCGAAACTGAACGCCCCGATTAAATCTCTGTAACGTTAGAACATCCTGAAATGGCGGCGCGGCCCGGATACGAAGGTCGTGCCGCAAGGGTTCTCGACCGTCTAGTCGATCCTTTTCGCCGGACTGGAGGCGCCGTTCTGGTGCAGGACAAGACGCGTGGCCTTGCCGTCGCCATTGGCATCGAAACTGATCTGGGCGTTGAGGACCTTGAGGAAGAAATTGCGCTCGTTTTCCGGGAATATCTCGAAACGCTCCTGCCCGGTCGCCTGGACGTACAGTCTGTCATTGTCGCGGGTGACGGTGAGGATAAAATCCGGCGCCAGCTGGTAGCGCCCGATATAGCGGTCGTAGAGAGCGGGATCGACGGCGGCAGCCACCCGCACCTTTGGCGCCTCGGCAAGTTTCGATTTCGGGTTGAGCAGATGGCGACCGATGTCGTCGATGCCCAGTTCGGTCGACGTGTTGGACAAGACGACGACACCCACCTTGGCCTTGGCCAGGAAGCCGATGAACGACCGGTAGCCGCCGGTGCCACCATTGTGCCAGATCATCTCGTCTTGGCCGGCCTTGGCGATGAACCAGCCGAGGCCGGTGTCCTCGCCGCCGCCGATGGCCTGGCGCTCGCTCAAGGCAAGCCGGAAAGCCGGCGTCAAAGGCGAGCTTTGCCCGTCCATCGCCGCCTTGAGGACGGTCAGCATGTCGTTGGCGCTCGAATTGAGCGCGCCGAGGCCGGGCAACGTCGGCATGTGCCAGTTGGGCGCTTTGTCGAGCGCCTGGTCGTGACCGGGCGTCTGGCGCGCCTGCTGTACCGGCGAAAGCGAGACGACGGTGTTTTGCAGGCCGAGCGGCGTGGCGATGCGGTCGCGGATCAGGCTCGCATAATCGGCGCCGGTATGTTGTGCCAGCACATGGCCGAGCAGGCCGTAGCCGAGGTTGGAATATTCGAATTTGCTACCGATATCGCGCGTCAGCGTGTAGCCCGAGAGGAAGCCGTAGAGCTGGTCGACGGTGTAGTCCGCATAAGGATCGCCACCGTCCTTGGGCGCGAAATTATCCGGCAGGCGCGGCAGGCCGGACATGTGGGTGGCGAGATCGCGCAGGGTGATCTTGCGGCCCCCGCGCTCTGGCATGGTGACGCCAGCGGGCAGGTATTTGGCGACGGGATCGTCGAGCGACACTTCGCCCTGCGTCGCCATCTCTGCCAGCGCCAGCGCGGTGAAAACCTTGGTGACGGAACCGATCTCGAAGATGGTGTAGCCGTCGACCGCGCGCGCATCGTCGGCGCCAAAGCGGCCATGCGCGACGATGCGCCGGCCGTTGGCGTCGATAACGCCGACGACGATGCCGAGGCTCTGTTTTTCGATGTCGATGCGCTGTTGAAGGATACGGTGGATTTCAGGATCAGGCGGGATGGGGGAGGGTTCTTCGGCCTTGGCGCTGATTTGCGCGGCGATCGCGAGCAGGCCTCCGAGAAGCAGACGCAGCATTTTTTCTCCTGTCACCCCAGTCCGGGCGGATATGGTGACAGGCTGCTGCGTCCGCAATAGGCGCGGCGGGTTACGGATAGAGGCGCGTCTTGTCCCAGCCTCCTTCGGCGTTGCGGCTGAAGACCATGCGGTCATGCAAGCGGAACGGCCGGTCGTGCCAGAACTCGATGCTCTGCGGCACGATGCGGAAGCCGGACCAGTGCTTGGGTCGCGGAATGTCGCCGATGGCGTAGCGGGCAGTGTATTCGGCCACCGCTTTTTCCAACGCGAAACGGCTTTCCAAAGGCCGCGACTGCTTCGAGGCCCAGGCGCCGATGCGGCTGCCGCGCGGGCGCGTCGCGTAATAGGCGTCGGCCTCGGCGTCGGTGACGATCTCGACCGGGCCTCGTATGCGCACCTGGCGGCGCAGCGATTTCCAGTGGAAACACATCGCCGCCTTCATGCTGCCCAGAATCTCGCGGCCCTTGGCGCTTTCGAAATTGGTGTAGAAGACAAAGCCGTGTTCGTCGAAACCCTTGAGCAAAACCATGCGCACGTCGGGCATGCCGTCGGCATCGACGGTTGCCAGCGCCACGCCATTGGGGTCGTTGGGCTCGGATTTCGAGGCGTCTTCGAGCCAGGTGGCGAACAACCGGAAAGGCTCCGCGCTCTCCGTGAAGTCACCTGTTGTTAACACTGTCTCGTTCATAGTTTTTCCGATTTGAAGCTGGCCGAGGAATTGCCGATTGTCGCGCATCGCGCACCATTTTGACAGCCGGCCAGTGGGCACTTTCCTTTCGTCCTGTCTCAGGGCGGCGACGCCATGCGCGCTGCTTTTGCTCGCCGGTTGCGGCGCCGGCGGCTTCAGCCTGGAAAAGGCCGAGGTCGACCGCTCAATCGTGACCGGCTCGATCGCCAAGACCGCGACGCCCGATACAGCCGATGCCGGCATGGCCTCCGACCAGGAGACGATACGCAACGCCGCCTCTTCTGCAGACGTGCAAGGGCTGGCCGGCCAGGCAGTGCCTTGGGCGAATACCACCACCGGCTCGCGCGGCGCCATCACCCAGATGGCCGAAACAGGCGACGCCGTGAGCGGCCGCTGCCGCCGCTTCGACGTGTCGCGCGAAAGCTATGACGGGGTCGCCATGTACAAGGGCAGCGTCTGCATGACCGGCGCCGGCATCTGGCAGATGCAGGATTTCAAGGCGCTCTGATTTTCCGCTTTCCATGTCATGGCTACTGGAATTTCTTCCTATCAGGGCGCATATAGTGGGCAACTCTAAATTTACCTATTCCATGAGCAGGATTGATGCGCGACCCCTATGAGGTGCTGGGAGTTGCCAGGAACGCTTCGTCCAAGGACATCAAGTCGGCGTTTCGGAAACTCGCCAAGAAGCACCACCCGGACCAGAATCCCGACGATCCCAAGGCCAAGGATCGTTTCGCCGCGGCCAACCAGGCCTATGAGATTCTCGGCGACGAGAAGGCGCGCGCCGCTTTCGATCGCGGCGAGATCGACGCCGACGGCAAGCCGCGCTTCCAGGGTTTCGAGGGGGGCGCCGGCGGCGACCCGTTCGCCGGCTTCCGCCGCCAGCAGGGAGCGGGCGGTCCCCATTTCGAGTTCCGCTCGTCCGGCGGCACCCCGTTCGGCGAAGGCGCCGGCGACATTTTCAGCCAGATTTTCGGCGATGCCTTCAGCCAGCAGCGCCCCGGCGCCGCCGGCGGTGGTCAGGGCGGCGAGCGCCGTCGGCAGGCGCCGGCCGGCGCCGACATCAATGTGGTCCTCGACGTCACCATCGAGGAAGCCGCCACTGCGGAGAAGGTCACCGCCATGTTCCCCGGCGGCCGCAAGGTCGCGGTGAAGCTGCCCAGTTTCGTCGAGGACGGCCAGACCATCCGGCTGAAGGGGCAGGGCGAGCAGGGTTATGGCGAACCCGGCGACGCGCTGGTCAAGATCAGGTTCCGCCGTCATGCACGTTACCGCGTCGAGGGCCGCGACCTGCACGCCGATCTGCCGGTGGCGCTGCGCGACGCCGTGCTTGGCGCCAAGCTGGCGGTGGAGACACCGACCGGGCGCATCGCGCTCAACGTGCCGGCCTGGTCGAGTTCCGACAAGGTGCTGCGCATCAAGGGGCGCGGGCTGCCGGAAAAGGCCGGCGGCCATGGCGACCTCTATGCCCATGTCCGCATCATGCTGCCGGAGAGCGGCGATCCGGAACTGGAAGCGTTGGTCAAAAAGCAGAACTGAAGCGTCCTTGCCGTTTTGGCGAAATCTGGCCCAAGATATTGGATCAGTCGATCCATTGTCGTCATCGGCGCGGTGAAGCTAGGAATGCCGCAGTCCATCAAAACAGCGGCCTTCAAAAATGTCCTCTCAGATCATCGTCCGTCCCGTCGCCCGCCAGGATTTCGAGGGCTGGCTGCCGCTCTGGACCGGTTATAACGCTTTTTACGGACGGTCTGGACCGACGGCGCTGCCCGATGCGGTGACACAGACGACCTGGTCGCGTTTCTTCGATGCCTATGAGCCCGTGCACGCGCTGGTCGCCGAAAACGAAGGCCGTCTGGTCGGGCTGGTGCATTATATCTTCCATCGCTCGACCAATGCGATCGCGCCGAACTGCTATCTGCAGGATCTGTTCACCGCGCAGGATGTGCGCGGCAAGGGCGTCGGCAAGGCGCTGATCGAGGGCGTCTACGACCGCGCCCGCCAGGCCGAGTCGTTGCGTGTCTACTGGCATACGCACGAGACCAACCACACCGCGATGCGGCTCTACGATCAGGTCGCCGAGCGCTCCGGCTTCGTGGTTTACCGCCGGCTTTTCTGATCCCGGCCTGTCCCCTGCACGCCGGCTAAACGGGCCTGCAGGCCTGCAGTCGGCTTGGTTCGCGCCGCGAGCGGCCGAAAACCAATGCCTTGGCCGCATGCCATCATCGCTTGAAGGTGCAAAGCGCCTGTGCGATAGGGCACATCAAAGCAGAACAGTATGCGGAGAGCGCTCATATGGTGGGTGGACAGGGCCTGATGGCCGGCAAGCGCGGCCTTATCCTCGGTGTGGCCAACAACCGTTCGATTGCCTATGGCATCGCCAAGGCCTGCGTCGACCACGGCGCCCAGGTGGCTTTGACGTATCAGGGTGAAGCCTTCAAGAAGCGCGTCGAGCCGCTGGCGGCGGAACTCGGCGCCCATGTCGTCGGCCATTGCGATGTCACCGATCCGGAGAGCCTGGACACGGTGTTCGACAATGTCTCCAAGCTGTGGGGCGGGCTCGACTTCCTGGTGCACGCCATCGCCTTCTCCGACAAGGAGGAGCTGACCGGCCGCTATGTCGAGACTTCGCGCGACAATTTCCTGCGCACCATGGACATTTCGGTGTTCTCCTTCACTACCATCGCCAAGCGCGCCGAGCCGCTGATGACCAATGGCGGCTCGCTGCTGACGCTGACCTATTACGGCGCCGAGAAGGTGATGCCGCATTACAACGTCATGGGCGTGGCCAAAGCGGCGCTGGAAGCCTCGGTGCGGTACCTGGCGGTCGACCTCGGCTCGAAGGGCATCCGCGTCAACGCCATTTCCGCCGGCCCGATCAAGACGCTTGCCGCTTCCGGCATCGGCGACTTCCGCTACATCCTCAAGTGGAACGAATACAATGCGCCGCTGAAGCGCACGGTATCGCCCGAGGAAGTCGGCGATTCGGGCCTGTATTTCCTGTCGGACCTTTCGCGTGGCGTTACCGGCGAGGTCCATCACGTCGATTCGGGCTATCATGTCGTCGGCATGAAGGCGGTCGACGCGCCCGATATTTCCGTTCTCAAGGACTGAGGCCGGCTACGGGGCGGCCGTCAACGGCCGCGCCCGGTCTTGTCGCCTCGGTTTTCCAACGCCCGTCCGGAGTTTTCGCGCACCATGCCTGCGCTTATCTATGTCGTGCGCCACGGCCAGACGGATTGGAATGCCGAGCAGCGTCTGCAGGGGCAGGCTGACACCGACTTGAACGCCACCGGGCGTCGGCAGGCGAGCGCGAACGGCGTCAAGCTTGCCGCATTGATCGGCGACGCCAAGGGCGCGTTCGACTATGTGTCGAGCCCGATGCGCCGCACCTGCGAGACGATGCAGCTGATGCGAGCCGCCATGGGGCTCGATCCCGCCGGCTATCGTACCGACCCGCGACTGGTCGAGCTCAATTTCGGCGACTGGCAGGGTTTTACCTATCCCGAGCTGGAACGGCGGTTCCCGGGTGCTAGCCAGGCGCGGGCGCTGGATAAATGGGACTTCACGCCGCCGGGCGCCGGCGCCGAGAGCTACCAGACGCTTCTGTCGAGAATCCAGCCGGCCTTCCAGGCCATGCAGCGCGACACGGTCTGCGTCACCCATGGCGGTGTCATACGTTGCCTGTTCCGGATGATCGCTGGCTGTTCGAAGGATGAGGCGGCTGCGCTCGAAATCCCGCAGGACCGTGTCCTGAAAATATCGGGCCGCCGCCTGGAGTGGCTCTAGGCCATAAAACGAGAGGGCTTCCGACGCCGCATGTAGTTCGATTGCATCGCGGTGGAGATGCCCGTTTCTCCTTAATCCTCCTTCAAACAGCGGCTGGCAGTATAAGAGGATGAGAATAACCTCCATCACCAACTGGGCCTACGGCATCACGGTCATCCTGACCGCGCTGTCCGGTGGCGCCTTCATGATGTCTTCGCGCAGCGCCCTCCAGGAACGCGCCGCGGTCGAGGAGCATCTGACGCTCGACACGCTGGCCGAGGAACTGGCGCTTGGAGCCGAGTTTGGAAGTGACGAGGCGCGGCTCTACGTGATGCGCGGCGATGAGCGCTACCTCAAGGAGTTTCAGGCGCAGGAGAACTCGGAGCGGAACGTCGAGGCCACAGCAACCAGGCTGGCCGGCAAGGGGCTGGCGCCGGGCGAGGCGGAAGCGCTGAAAGCGGTCGTCCGGGACGCGGATGCGCTGGACAAGATCGAACAGACCGCGGTCGAGGCCTTCCAGCGCGGAGACAAGATCGCCGCCCAGGAAGGCCTGTTTGGGGCCGAATACGAGCGGGTCCAGAAGGCGCTTCTCCAGACGGTCGCGCATTTTCGCGACCTGACGGGCGCGCGCACTGGAGCGCAGCTCGAAGCCGCGCGGGACCGCAGCAACTGGTGGAGCCTTGTCGCAAAGGTCATGCTGGCGGCTACCGGCGCGCTGTTTTTGGCCGTGCTTTATTTCGTTCTGAGGCGAAGGGTGGTGAAGCCGCTCATGCAGATGACCGGGATCGTCAGCCGGCTCGCCAAACAGGACTACACGGTCGAGATGCCGGTCGAGCGGCGCGCCGACGAGATCGGCGAGATGAACGATGCGATAGGGATATTCCGCACGAATCTCATCGAGCGGGAGCGGCTGGATGCCGAGCGTAGGGCCGACCAGCGCACCAAAGACATGATCCTGCAGATGATGCATCGGGTGCAGGCATGCCAGAACCAGGGAGAGCTTGCCGAGGTCGTGGTTCGTTTCATTCCCGAGATATTCCCCGACTTCGCCGGCGGCCTCTATATCCTCAACGATAGCAAGACGGCACTGATACGCGCCGGCGCATGGCTCGAACCGCAACGTTCGTTGGCGGCGTTTCCCGCCTCTGCCTGTTGGGGGCTTCGTCGTGGCCGTTCTCACGAAAGCGGGGCGAATGGCGCTGACGTTCCATGCCGACACCTCGATGCGTCGGGCGCGACCGCGCTCTGCATGCCGTTGACAGCCCAGGGAGACATGATCGGCCTTCTCTACCAGGAAGAGTGTGGAGAGAAAGCGCTCGGGTTCGCCGGTGCCAGGCTCTATCTCGAGCTGATCGCGGAAAATGTCGGCCTAGCGATCGCAAACCTGCAATTGCGGGAAAAACTGATCGAGCTGGCCGTGCGCGATCCTCTCACCGGCCTATTCAATCGTCGCTTCCTGGATGAAACCTTGCAGCTGCACCGGCAGGATCGCAGCGGCGAGCAGCTCGCTTGCCTGATGGTCGATATCGATCATTTCAAGCGCTTCAATGACGAGTTCGGCCACGACGCGGGAGATCTGGTCATGCAGTATGTCGGGCAGACATTGCGAGAGACGGTGGGTACAGCCGGCAGTGCCTACCGTTTCGGCGGTGAGGAATTCACCGTGCTCCTGCCCGGGCTTGACGAACAGGAAGCTTCGGAGCTCGCGGACGCGCTGCGGCAGAAAATCGGTGGCGCCACGCTCTCCCATTCCGGCCGGGTTCTGGGCGCGGTGTCAACGTCCATCGGCGTTGCAACAGCCCCGCTGAATGGCTCGATCGAAACGCTCGTTACACGTGCCGATGCAGCCTTGCTCCAGGCAAAGGCCGCGGGTCGCAACAGGACGGTGGTGGCAAGCCAGATCAAAAGCTCGGCGCTGCTGTGAAAACGGATACCGCACGACCAGCATCGCAACCGAGATCGTCACTCACAGCGTGCTAGCGCCCTGCAGCGAGCTGTCGCCGGCTTGCCCTACTGCGGGATTTCCATGTCGGTGATGACGTTCTCGCCATTGGCGACGTCAAAGGCGATGACGACGTCGACGCCGGGTTTCAGCGCCTCGAGGTCCATTTCGGAATTCAGCTTGTAGATCTTGCCGTCGTCCAGCGTCATGGTCAGCGCGTCCCTGTCGACCTTCTTGATTTTGCCTTCGGTCTGGCCGGCGAATGCCGCGGTCACGATGAGCAAGGTGGCGGCAACTGCGCCGAGCAGGGTACGCATTGTTTGTCCTCAATGTTTGTTGTTGTACGCCATTCCCAGCGGCGGCCGCGTGCGGCGACGGAGACAAGCAGAAACCAACCGAATGTGTCAAACCTAAGTCACCGCCGGTGGACAACTTTGCCCGGCTTGTTTTCAGGTGCGTTGAAAAAGGGCGCGTTTCAGCCGCGTTCGAGCACCGCGACATGCATGGCCGATCGCAGCCTGAAGCCGATCGTTTCATAGAGCCGGATCGCGGCCTGGTTGGTCGCATAGGCATGCAGGAACGGCACCTCGCTACGCTCCAGGATGCGGCCGGCCACATACATCGACAGAAGCCTGGCCAGGCCCTGGCCGCGCGCCTCGGGATGCGAGCAGACGCCGCTGATCTCGGTGAAACCGTCGGGTTTCAAGCGCTCACCCGCCATCGCGGCAAGCCGGCCGTCGATCTTGACGCCCCAGAAGGAGCCGAGGTCGAGCGCGCGCGGCGTGAACGGCCCGGGTTTAGTGAGGTCGGCCAGTGCCTGCATTGCAGGGATGTCGCTTGCGCCAAGCTGCTCGATGCGATCGTCATGCTCGATCGTCGCCGGCTGCTCGGCTATCATCTGGACGGCTTCCGCCGTTGAGACGGCTACAAGGCCGGACGGCACCACCACTGCGTCGGCCTGCAGCAGGAGCAGGCCGGAACCCGGTTTTGCCAGCGTCGCCAGCGCTAGCAGGGCGGGCGGGCTGTCGTCACGTGCCGCAGCGAAGGCGCTGACGGCGGGATCGTAGCGGCGCGCCAATGCGTCGCCGTCAGCGAGTGCCGCATGGCGGCCGGTCAGCGCGCTCCAGATGGGGCGGTCAAGCGGATGTCTGTTCATGGTCCTGTCCAAGACGGTTGGCGACGCGGCGGTGCAGAGGGATCGCCTCGAGGTCGCGTTCGATTGCGGCGAGTTGTTGAAGCAGGGGACCGGTCAGCGGCGCGCAGACCTCGGCGACGGCGCGTTCGATATGCGGCCACAGATCGCGCTTGGAGGTCTCGACGAGGTTTTGGCCGGCTTCCGACAGGCTGGCGATCTTGCGCCGCTGGTCATCCTTGCCTTGCCGGATGTCGATCAGGCCGGCCTCCGCGAGTTGGGTGGCGATGCGGGTGGCGCCGGGCTGGGTCATGCCGAGCGCTTCGGCCAGATCGCCGATTGTCAGTGGGCCGAGCCGGTCGATGGCCGCTAGCGCCGGGAACTGGCTGGACGGGATGGCGGCGCCCGCCCGGTCCAGAATCCGCTGCACCTCCGATTGCAACTGCTCGCCGATGCGCCTGAAGCGGCTGCCGAGGGTGAGATAGCCCAGGTCGCGAACGACATCCTCAACCATAGTCTATCTCCAAAGGCATTTACATAACAGATTATATAACATGTGATGTTTATCTGTCCAGCCCGCCGCCGACCTTCGTCCCGCTGCCGTTGCCGGCAGGGCTTGCTTCGTTTGACCGCCGCAAAAAACGCTAATAGAAGGCAGGCCATGCCGGGTGAGGCCCGCGCGAGGGCTGCTACCGATGTCGCACAACACCTTCGGCCATCTTTTCCGGGTGACCACCTGGGGCGAAAGCCACGGCGCCGCCCTTGGCTGCGTTGTCGACGGCTGTCCGCCCGGCATCCGCTTCACCCGCGACGACATCCAGGCCGAGCTCGATCGCCGCCGTCCGGGCCAGTCGCGTTTCGTCACCCAGCGCCGCGAGCCGGACGAGGTCAAGGTACTGTCGGGTTTCGTCCTGGATGAGGACGGCGTCACCATGATCACCACCGGTACGCCGGTGTCGATGCTGATCGAGAATGTCGACCAGCGCTCCAAGGATTATGGCGAGATCGCCCGCCAGTACCGGCCGGGCCACGCCGACTATGCCTATGAGGTCAAATACGGCATCCGCGACCATCGCGGCGGCGGCCGTTCCTCGGCGCGCGAGACGGCGGCGCGTGTCGCTGCCGGTGCGCTGGCCCGCAAGGTGGTTCCCGGCCTCGTCGTGCGCGGCGCGCTGGTCGCCATGGGCGAGAAGGAGATCGACCGCGCCAACTGGAACTGGAATTTCGTCGGCGACGCCGAGAACCCGTTTTTCACGCCGGACCCGCACTCCGTGCCCGTCTTCACCGCCTATCTCGACGGTATCCGCAAGTCGGGCTCCTCGGTCGGCGCGCTGATCGAGATCGTTGCCGACGGCGTGCCGGCGGGCCTCGGCGCGCCGATCTACGCCAAGCTCGACCAGGACATCGCCTCCAACCTGATGTCGATCAACGCCGTGAAGGGCGTCGAGATCGGCAATGGCTTCGAGGCGGCGAAGATCACCGGCGAACAGAATGCCGACGAGATGCGCATGGGCAATGACGGCAATCCGGTATTCCTGTCCAACAATGCCGGCGGTATCCTCGGCGGCATTTCCACCGGCCAGCCGGTGGTGGCGCGCTTTGCGGTCAAGCCGACCTCGTCGATCCTCAGTCCGCGCAAATCCATCGACAAGGACGGCAGGGACGTCGATGTCGTCACCAAGGGCCGCCACGACCCTTGCGTCGGCATCCGCGCCGTGCCGATCGGCGAAGCGATGGTGGCCTGTGCGATTGCGGATCATTATCTGCGCCATAGAGGGCAGACGGGAAGAATTTAGGGGAATAAGGGAATAGGGCAGTAGGGGGATAGGGCAGGTCGCAGCCGGACCTTTCCCTCAATTCCCTATTGCCCTAATGCCGTAGTGCCTTATTGCCTCAGCAAGCGAAGCGAGCGCCATGCCCTACGATCAAAAGAAAATTGTCGAAGCCCTGCGCGCTTTCGAGCGCGGCGAGATCGTCGTGGTCATGGACGATGACGGGCGCGAGAACGAGGGCGACCTGATCGTGGCCGCCGTGCATTGCACGCCGGAGAAGATGGCCTTCATCGTGCGCCACACCTCCGGCATCGTCTGCACGCCGATGCCGCGCGAAGAGGCCAAGCGGCTGAACCTGGCGCCGATGGTGGCCGACAACGATTCGGCGCACACCACCGCCTTCACCGTCTCGGTCGATTTCAAGCACGGCACCACCACCGGCATTTCCGCCGAGGACCGCACGCTGACCGTACGCAATCTCGCTAACGGCAATGTCGCCGGCAGCGATTTCGTGCGCCCCGGCCACATCTTCCCGCTGATCGCCCGCGAGGGCGGCGTGCTGATGCGCTCGGGCCATACCGAAGCAGCGGTGGATCTGTGCAAACTGGCCGGCCTGCCGCCGGTCGGCGTCATTTCCGAGCTGGTCAATGACGACGGTACCGTCAAGCGCGGCCCGCAGGTGGCGGCCTTCGCCGAGGAGCATGGCCTGAAGCAGGTGTCGGTGGCCGATCTCATCGCCTACCGCCAGCGCAAGGAAACGCTGGTCGAGCGCGTCGCCTGTTCGGACATCGAAACGCCCGGCGGCAAGGCCACCGCGATCGCCTATTCGCTGCCCTGGGAAGCGATGCATCACCTTGCCATCGTCTATGGCGACATTCGCGACGGCGAGGACGTGCCGGTGCGCCTGCATCTGGAGGATGTGACGGCGGACGTGTTCGGCACGCGCACCGTGCTCGATGACATCATGAAGACGCTGGGCGAGCGCAAGCGCGGCGTCATCGTCTATTTGCGCGAGGGTTCGGTCGGCGTCGGCAGCCATGGCGGCCGAAACCGCCAGGCCGGCGGCGAACGCGAAGACCACGAGGAAGCGCGCCGGCGCGAGAACGAGTGGCGCGAGATCGGCCTCGGCGCCCAGATCCTCAAGGATCTCGGCATTTCCTCCATCAACCTGATCGCCTCGCGCGAACGCCACTATGTCGGCCTCGAAGGTTTTGGCATCCGCATCGCCAAGACGGAAATTCTCTAGCCGTCGCGGCCGCGCCCGACCTCACCGGGGCGGTAGAAAGCTCGTAACAAGCAGAAAGGGCGCGTCCAGAGACGCGCCCTTTTGTTTTCGATGGTCTTCTCAGATCACGCAGTCGCCGCGACCGCCGACGAGGGCGCCGGCACCCGCAGGATGCGCTGGCCGGCGAGCGCCACGACCAGGGCAAGCAGCCCGGCCACGATTGAAACCCAGAAGCCATTCGCCGCGCCGAAGGCGTCGATCGTCCAGCCGGAGGCCGAAGAGCCGACCGCCATGCCGATGTTGATGCCGGTGATCGCCCAGGTCATGCCTTCGGTCAGCTGAGACGACGGCGCCAGCTTCTCCACCAGCGCCATCGAGATGATGATGGTGGGCGAGACGGCGACGCCAGCCACGAAGAAGACGACCGCAAGCGCGGTGATGTTGCCGACGATGAGCAACGGTAGCGTGGTCAGCGCCGCCAGAACGATGGCAATCAGCAACTGGCGGCCGAGCGGCAACTTCAGCTTCAGCGCGCCAAAGGCCAGCCCCGCGACCAGCGAGCCCGCCGCGTAGCTCGACAAAGCGAGGCTGGCGGCGGCCTTGTTGCCCTGCATCTCGGCAAAGGCGACCGCGGTCACCTCCGATGTTCCGAAGATGGCGCCCATGGCAAGCAGGGTGAGAATGAGGATCTGCATGAAGCCGAAGCGCACGATGGAGCGCCCGCGCTGCTTTTCGCGCGTGTGGATGGGCGGCTCGGTCGCCGTCTGCATGGTGAAGATCACGGTGCCGAAAGCTAGGAACAGCGTCGCCACCAGCGGCCCGGCCTGGGGAAAGACGGTCACGCTGAGGCCGATCGCCAGCACCGGACCGATCATGAAGATAGTCTCGTCGACCACCGATTCGAAGGCGAAGGCCGTGTGCAGCCTGGGGTTGCCGCCGTAGATGTTGCTCCAGCGCGCGCGCACCATGGCGCCGATGCTGGGCATGGTACCGGCGGCGATCGCCGCCGCGAACAGGGTCCAGTATGGCGCCTTGAAATGCGTCAGCAGCATCAGCGTCGCCAGCGCCGCCACGGTGATGGCGGTGGCCGGAATGAGGACGCGGCGTTGGCCGTGGCGGTCGACGAGCCGCGAAACCTGCGGAGAGACCACGGCATTGGCGAAGGCGAAGGTGGCGGCGACGGCGCCAGCCAGCCAGTACTCGCCATAGGTTTCGGAAAGCATGGTGACGATGCCGAGCGTGACCATGGAAAGCGGCACGCGGGCAATGAAGCCGGCCGCCGAAAACGCCCTGGCGCCGGGCGCCTTGAATATTTCGCTATAGGGATTGCGCATGCTGGCGACCTGCAAGGGGACGATATCTCAAAACCGATGCGAGCCGCCTCAATCGGCGGCCCGCTATGCCTGTCAATACCGAGCAGGCTTCGATACTGCCGCCATCTTCGCCGGTAAATGACCGGCGTTGGCTTGGGGCAGTCTTACTTCGCCGATTGTGGCACGGCCGATACCAGATTGCCCTCGTCTTCGCCGGCCAGTGCCTTCTGGCCGGCGAGCACTGTCACGAAGGCGATCATGCCTGCAACCACTGATACCCAGAACCCGTTCTGCGCGCCGTAATTGTCGACCACCCAGCCGGCCACGAAAGCACCGAGCGCCATGCCGATGCCGATGCCCGTCATCACCCAGGTGATGCCTTCGGTGAGCATGGCTTCTGGCACGCGGCGTTCGATGATGCCGAAGGCCATGATGAAGGTGGGCGAGATCGCCACGCCGCTGAAGAAGATGGCGATTGCCAGCAGCGGCACGGTGTTGGCGACCAGCAGCGGCAACGTGGTCAGGCTGATGATGGCGAGCGAAATGGCGAGCAGGCGTTGCTTCGGCGCCTGCAGGTTGAGCGCGCCGACGATCAGGCCGACGGCGAAGGAGCCCAGCGCATAGACGCCGATGACGAGGCTGGCAGCACCCGGTTGGCCGAGTTCCTTGGTGATGGCCACCGAACTCACCTCGGCGGTGGCGAAGATCGCGCCGACGAAGATGAGGGCGAAGGTGACGATGCGCACCGGCCAGAGCGCGATGGCCGAGCCGCCGCTGCCATGTTCGAGCGGCCTAACCTTCGGCTCGCTGGCGCGCTGCAGGATGAAGGCCGTCATGCCGAAGGCGAGGAACAATGTGCTGGCCAGCATGCCGGCTTCCGGGAACAGGGCGACGGAGAGGCCGACCGACAGCGAGGCGCCGGCAATGTAGACGAGCTCATCCGCCGCCGATTCGAAGGCGAAGGCGGTGTTGAGCTCAGGCCGGTCGCGGAAGATTTCGGTCCAGCGCGCCCGCACCATGGCCGGCACGCTGGGCATGGCGGCGGCCAGGAAGGCCGAGACGAACAGCGTCCAGGCCGGCCAGTCCTGGTTGGTGGCGACGAGAAGTGCTGCGAAGGCGATGATCGAGACGATCGTCGTCGGCACCGCGACGGCGGTCTGGCCCATGCGGTCGACCAGCCGCGATATCTGCGGCGCCAGGAAGGCGTTGGTGAAGGCGAAGGTGGCGGAAACGCCGCCGGCCAGCCAATATTCGCCGCGCGTCTGCGACAGCATGGCGACGATGCCGATGGGCGCCATGGCGATGGGCAGGCGGGCGATGAAGGCCGCGGCCGCAAAACCCTTGGTTCCCGGGGTTCGGAAGATTTCGCTGTAAGGATTGTGCATCGGAGCACTCCTGGATTTTCGAAGGGGTGCCACATACATACGTGGCGTATGCGAATGAGATAATTGCATACGTTGCGTATGTCAATTAATATGCGGTGCGTATGTGAAAAAATATACGCGACGTATGTGAAAAGGAACGACCAGATGAGGACCGCGCACAAACCTCGCAGCGAAATGATCGCCGAGACGCGCGCCAAGCTGATCGCGGCGGCGCGGCGCGCCTTCGCCACCGTCGGTTACGCCAACGCCTCGATGGACGACTTCACCGCCGAGGCGGGGCTGACCCGCGGCGCGCTCTATCATCACTTCGGCGACAAGAAGGGATTGCTGGAGGCCGTCATCGCCGAGCTCGACGCGGAGATGAACGAGCGGCTGTGCGTCATCTCGGCCCGGGCGACGGACCGCTGGCAGCGCTTCGTCGATGAGAATGTCGGCTATATCGAAATGGCGCTGGAGCCGGAAATCCAGCGCATCGTGCTGCGCGACGGTCCGGCAATCCTCGGCGACCCGTCGCAATGGCCCAATGCCAATGCCTGTATCACCTCGATAACCGGCAACCTCACCGCGCTGAAGGAGGAGGGCGTGGTCGGCGACATCGACCCGGAGGCGATGGCGCGCATCGTCAGCGGCGCCTCGCTTTACGCCGCACAGTGGATCGCCAACGCCGACGATCCGCATGAGACGTCGAAGAAGGCGGTCAAATCCTTTCGCGCGCTTCTGGAAGGGCTGCGCGTGCGCGACAATCAGGCTGCCTGACGGTTACCGGTCCGCGCCGGGTGCAACGCAGGCGGCCTTCAGCGCCTCCTCGCCGGCGCCGGCATAGGTCTCGCTCATGATGAGGTCGGCCAGCGGCAGCCGCGAGGCCCAGCCGCTGTGCTCCAGGTCCGGCCGCGCGGCGAACTCGCGGACATGGCCGACGCAGAGATAGGCGATGGGCACGACCGGCTCGGGAATGTCGAGCAGGCGCTTGAGCGCGTCGGCATCGAGAATGCTGACCCAGCCCACGCCGATGCCTTCCGCCCGCGCCGCCAGCCAGAAATTCTGCACGGCGCAGACCGTGCTGAAGAGATCCATCTGCGGATTGTGCCAGCGGCCGAGCGGCGAGCCCTCGCTGCGGCGCCGGTCGCAGGTGATGCAGAGGTTCAGCGCGCTTTCGCAGATGCCTTCCAGCTTGAGCTTGCGGTAGAGCGCCTGCCGCTCCCCGGCGATGTGTGGCAGTTCCTCGTTGCGCGCCGCGAGGAACAGGTCGCGCACCGCCTCGCGCCGGCCCATGTCGCGGACAACGACGAAGTTCCAGGGCTGCATGAAGCCGACCGAGGGTGCGTGATGCGCGGCCGTCAGAAGCCGCGCCAGCACGGCGTCGTCGATGGGGTCTGGGCGGAAATGGCTGCGCACGTCGCGGCGCGTGAAGATGGCGCGGTAGACGGCGTCGCGTTCGAAATCCTCGAACGAATTGTCGGGGGAGGCTGGAGTGCGGACGGCGTGCATCGCGTTTCCCTTGCGATCGGAACCATACCATCCGCCCGTCCATGCGGATGACCATTCCTGCCCGGCCGGTCTTCTGGCTTGGGTTCGTCCCGCTTGCGGCGCCTTCCCGTTCCGAAAAACAGTGGCCTTTGCCGAGCGGTCCCCCATACAGCGCTGGGCACGCCACGGATTTTCACCGTGTTCCCGATTCTCCCGCCTCGCAGCGGGCACCTGGCAGCGATGTCATCTTAGCGCATTGCCGGCGTAAGAACAGCCGGGAAGCCGACGCCAAATGACGCGCCGGGCATTTTCCCCAGCGCCATGCCGCTTGTCGCGTGGCCATCACGACCATTGCTGATAAGATAGGGCGATGACGACCCGCCTTTATTCGCATCCGATCTTTCTGGAGCACATCACGCCGCCCGGCCACCCGGAGCGGCCGGACCGGCTGCGCGCCATCGAGCGTGTGCTCGACGACGAGGCTTTCGCCGCGCTCGACCGGCGCGAGGCGCCATTGGGCGACGAGGCGACCATCCTCTATTGCCATCCGAGGGATTTCGTCGAACGCGTGCGCAAGGCGATCCCCGCGACCGGCCTTGCCCAGATCGACACCGACACCACTGCCAGCCCGAAGACCTGGCAGGCTGCGCTGACCGCGATCGGCGCTGCCAATGCGGCGGTGGACGATGTCTTCGCCGGCGATGCCGACAATGTCTTCGTGGCGGCGCGGCCGCCCGGCCACCATGCCGAAAAGACCACCGCCATGGGCTTCTGCCTGTTCAACACTGCCGCGATTGCCGCGCGTCACGCGCAGGAAAAGCATGGCGTCGAGCGTGTCGCCATCGTCGACTGGGACGTGCACCACGGCAACGGCACCCAGGACATTTTCTGGGACGATCCCTCGGTGCTCTACTGTTCGACGCATCAGATGCCGCTTTTCCCTGGCACCGGCGCCAAGAACGAGACCGGTGCCGGCAACATCGTCAACGCGCCGCTGGCGCCAGCCACCGGCAGCGATGTCTTCCGGGAGGCGTTCCGCACCCGTGTCTTGCCGGCGATCGACGCCTTCGCGCCGGATCTCGTCATCATCTCGGCCGGCTTCGACGCGCATCATCGCGACCCGCTGGCCGAGATCAACCTGACCGAGGACGATTTCGACTGGGCGACCGGGCAGCTGATGGACAGCGCCCGCCGCCACAGCGCAAACAGGCTGGTCAGCCTGCTCGAAGGCGGCTACGACCTGCACGGATTGGCATTTTCGGTCGCAGCGCATGTCGGCCGCCTGATGAAAGGATAAGGGATGGCCGCGGAAGCGAATGAAGACGTCAAGGCGATGAGCTTCGAACAGGCGC
This sequence comes from Mesorhizobium sp. YL-MeA3-2017, assembly GCF_030814575.1. Classification (NCBI taxonomy): domain Bacteria; kingdom Pseudomonadati; phylum Pseudomonadota; class Alphaproteobacteria; order Hyphomicrobiales; family Phyllobacteriaceae; genus Mesorhizobium; species Mesorhizobium sp. YL-MeA3-2017. The sequence continues at coordinate 4,618,320 of NZ_JAUSVH010000001.1, forward strand.
TGGATGCGCTGGAGAAGATCGTCGACGATCTGGAGCGCGGCGACGTGCCGCTCGACCAGTCGATCCGCATCTACGAGCGCGGCGAGGCGCTGAAGGCGCATTGCGACCGCCTGCTCAAGGCGGCCGAGGACAAGGTGGAGAAGATCAGGCTCGCCCGCGACGGCAAGCCGGTCGGCACGGAGCCGCTCGACGGGGATTGATGCGGTGAACAAACCGTCGTCGCATCGCCGGTATGCCTGAACCGGGCAGGGGTATAAGTTTCCTTCCATGAGGCGGCGCCGCCGCCGGATGGAGCAACACCCATGAGCTTCTTTCCCGGAAACGATCCCGAACCCGGCGACGCCTTTTCCTGCGACGCCATCGAACTGATGGTTATCGCCAACGCCAAAGACATTGGCGGTTTCGAGGTGCGCCGCGCATTGCCGATCGCCAAGCGCCGGCTGGTCGGTCCCTTCATCTTCTTCGATCGCATGGGGCCCGCCATCCTGCGCGCCGGCAAGGCGCTGGACGTGCTCCCTCATCCGCATATCGGCCTGTCGACGGTGACTTATCTGTTCGACGGCAAGATCAGGCACCGCGATTCGCTTGGCACCGAAATGGTCATCTCGCCGGGCGACGTGAACCTGATGACGGCCGGGCGCGGCATCGTTCATTCCGAACGCACGCCAGAGGAACTGCGCGGCTCGCCGATGTCGATGTCGGGCCTGCAGACCTGGATCGCGCTGCCCGACAGAGACGAGGAAATGGCGCCGGTGTTCGAAAACACGGCGGGCACGTCGCTGCCGGCTTTCGAGGCTGAAGGTGTGTCCAGCCGCCTCATCATCGGCGAACTGGAAGGCCGCCGCGCGTCGGTCACCACCTATCACGACACGCTTTACGCCGACATCCGGCTGGCGCCCGGCGCGAAGTACCGCATCGCCGCGGATGCCGAGGAACGCGCCATCTACGTGCTCGACGGCATCGTCACCATTTCGGGCGATCGTTTCTCCGAGAACCGCCTGCTGGTGTTCCGCCCCGGCGACGAGATCGTCGTGTCGTCGGAACAGGGGGCGCACTTCATGCTGTTCGGCGGCGCCTCGCTCGGCTCGCCGCGCTACATCTGGTGGAATTTCGTTTCCTCCTCGAAGGAACGCATCGAGCAGGCCAAGCAGGAATGGAAGACAGGCCGCTTCGATATCGTTCCTGGTGATGAGAAGGAGTTCATTCCCCTGCCGGAGAGCTGAGTGTGTCGCTGCGGCACATTTACTTTCGCTAATCGGCAGCCTATTCGACTTGTAAATACTCTTGACCGCGAGTTCGATCGGGCCAGCCAGTGACCGCCAGACCCAAAACACCGCTCCTCGACAAGGTCCGCATTCCGGCGGATCTGAGGACGCTCTCCGAGAGCGAGCTGCCGCAGCTGGCCGATGAATTGCGCGTCGAGCTGATCGACGCCGTCTCGCAGACCGGAGGTCATCTCGGAGCCGGTCTCGGCGTCGTCGAACTGACGGTGGCGCTGCACTACGTCTTCGACACGCCGAACGACCGCGTGATCTGGGATGTCGGCCATCAAGCCTATCCGCACAAGATACTGACCGGCCGGCGTGACCGCATCCGCACCCTGCGCCAGGAAAACGGTCTTTCCGGTTTCACCAAGCGCGGCGAAAGCGAATATGACCCGTTCGGCGCCGCCCATTCCTCGACCTCGATCTCGGCCGGCCTCGGCATGGCCGTGGCGCGCGATCTCTCCGGCGGCAAGAACAACGTCATCGCCGTCATCGGCGACGGCGCGATGTCGGCGGGCATGGCCTTCGAGGCGCTGAACAATGCCGGTGCGCTCGACGCCCGCCTGATCGTCATCCTCAACGACAACGACATGTCGATCGCTCCGCCGACCGGCGCGATGAGCGCCTATCTGGCGAGGCTCGGCTCCGGCAAGACCTATCTCGGCCTGCGCGACTTCGGCAAGAAGCTGACATCCTATCTCGGCAAGCGGGCCGACCGCGCCATCACCCGCGCCGTCGAACATGCGCGCGGCTATGTCACCGGCGGTACGCTGTTCGAGGAGCTCGGCTTCTTCCACATCGGTCCGATCGACGGGCACAATCTCGAACACCTGATCCCGGTGCTGAAGAATGTGCGCGACAACGGCAAGGGCCCGGTGCTGATCCATGTTGTGACGCAAAAGGGCAAGGGCTACGCGCCCGCCGAGGCGGCGTCCGACAAATATCACGGCGTCAACCGTTTCGACGTCATCACTGGCGCGCAGGCCAAGGCGCCGGCCAATGCGCCGACCTACACCAACGTGTTCGCCGAAAGCCTGATCCGCGAGGCCTGCGAGGACGAGCGCATCGTTGCCGTCACCGCCGCCATGCCGACTGGCACCGGGCTCGATCTGTTTGGCGAGGTCTTCCCGAACCGCACCTTCGACGTCGGCATTGCCGAGCAGCATGCGGTGACCTTCGCCGCCGGTCTCGCCACCGAGGGCTACAAGCCGTTCGCGGCGATCTATTCGACCTTCCTGCAGCGCGCCTATGATCAGGTCGTGCACGATGTGGCGATCCAGAAACTGCCGGTGCGTTTCCCCATCGACCGCGCCGGTTTCGTCGGCGCCGACGGGCCGACCCATTGCGGTGCCTTCGACACCACCTTCCTCGCCTCGCTGCCGGATTTCGTCGTCATGGCGGCGAGCGACGAGGTCGAGCTTCGTCATATGGTGCGCACCGCCGCCGAGTATGACGAGGGTCCGATCTCTTTCCGCTATCCGCGGGGCAATGGCGTCGGCATCGACATGCCCGAGCGCGGTTCGCCGCTCGAGATCGGCAAGGGCCGCATCGTGCGCGAAGGCACCAAGGTGGCGCTGCTGTCCTTCGGCACGCGCCTGCAGGATTGCCTTGCCGCCGCCGACGAACTGAACGCCGCCGGCCTTTCTACGACGGTGGCCGACGCGCGCTTCGCCAAGCCGCTCGACCACGATCTGATCCGCCGGCTGGCGCGCTCGCACCAGATACTGGTGACGGTGGAGGAGGGCGCCATCGGTGGCTTCGCCACGCAGGTGCTGCATTTCCTCGCCCATGAGGGCCTTTTGGAAGGCGGCCTCAAGGTGCGCCCGCTGGTGTTGCCGGACGTCTTCACCGACCATGCCAAGCCGGAGAAGATGTATGTCGATGCCGGGCTGGATTCGACCGGCATCGTGCGGACCGTGTTTTCAGCACTTGGCCACGCGAGCAGCGCGCAGCGCGCCTGATTCTGAACATCAACGACTTGAATCAGTTTGCGAACGGCTTGAATCGCCGTCTCAACACGCCGAATCCGTTTCTCCGATTGTCGCGTTAACTTATTGTTAATGCTGCATTTTGGTGATCCGCTTACCCTGTCCCTTGGCCCTTTCTCAACAGCCCCCTGCTAGGAAAATGGCAGGCAGGGAGACAGTTCATGAAGGCGCTTCTGTTCGGCGCGGCCGGCATATTCTCGCTGGTCGTCCCGGCGATCGCGGAGACGCAATACGATCGCTCGCTTGAAAAGGCGGCGATCGATATCGTCGCCAACAACATCGGCACGCTGCGCGGCGGCTTCTCCTTCAAGCAGCTGCCGCAGATGGTGGCCGGGCAGGAGCCCGCGCCGCAGCCGTCCCCGCGCAGCGCGCCGGCCGATGGCCTCGTGCCCGCCGTCGAGCGGCCGCCGGTAAGCCAGCTGTTCTAGGATAAGGTCTCCAACAGTCTCGGCTTGCCTTCGGCCGCAGCTTTCGTCAATGAAGGCCGATGCGTTCCCACCAGCCAGCCAGCCAGCGCCAGCGGCTCGACGATCTTCTCGTCGTGAAGGGCCTGTTCGCCAGCCGCTCACGCGCCCGCGACGCTGTCGAGCGTGGCGCCGTCGCGGTCGACGGTGCGGTGGTGACGAAGCCCGGACAGGGCGTCTCGCCCGGGGCGCAACTGACGGTGGACGACCCGGCGCGCGGCTATGTCTCGCGTGCCGCGCTGAAGCTGATCGCCGGGCTCGACCATTTCGCTCTCGATCCGAGCGGCCGCGAGGCGCTCGATATCGGCGCCTCCACCGGCGGCTTCACGCAGGTGCTGTTGGAACGCGGTGCCGTCCATGTCACGGCGATCGATGTCGGCCATGGCCAGATGCACGCCTCGATCGGAGGGGACCCGCGCGTCACCGCGATCGAGGGATTGAACGCACGCGCGCTCGACGAGGCAGATCTTGGCGAACGGCTGCCGGAATTCGTCGTCTCCGACGTCTCCTTCATCTCGCTGAAGCTGGCGCTGCCGCCGGCGCTTGAGCTGGCGAGGCCCGGCAGTCATGCCCTGCTTCTGGTCAAGCCGCAGTTCGAGGCCGGGCGCGAGGCGATCGGCAAGGGCGGCCTGCTGAAGAACCCGGCGGACGCCGAAATCGTCGCCGCCGCCTTGCGCGAGTGGCTGGACGGCCTTGCCGGCTGGCGCGCGCTCGGCCTGTGCCCGTCGCCGATCGAGGGTGGCGACGGCAACCGTGAATTCCTTTTGGCCGGAGTGAAAGACCGATGACGGCACGGTTCGAAATAGCCCGGCTGGGCGCGCAGGGCGATGGCGTCGTCGACATCGGCGGCGGCCATCTCTTCATCCCCTTCACGCTGCCCGGCGAAGTGGTGACGGCCGCGCGCGAGAAGGACCGGGCGCAACTGCTCGCCGTACTCGAACCGTCGCCCGAGCGCATCGCGCCTGTCTGCCGCCATTTCACCGAATGCGGTGGTTGCGCCATCCAGCATCTCGAGGCGGGCGCCTATCATGCCTGGAAGCGGAGCCTTGTGGTTCATGCCCTGAAGGCGAAGGGTATCGACGCGCCGGTGGGCGACCTCGTCGCCTGCGCGCCGCACAGCCGGCGCCGCGCCGCCTTCACCGCGCGCAACACCGAGACCGGGCTACACCTGGGCTACAACCGCGCCTTCTCCAACGTGCTTGTCGACATCGAGGAATGCCCGGTTCTGCTGCCAGTCATTGTCGAGGCCGCGGGTGTGCTGCGCCATCTGGCCGGCATCGTCGCCAACACCTCGAAGCCGTTTCGCTTCCTGGTCACTGCCACCGCGTCTGGTTTCGATGTCGCCGCCGCCGATTGCGGCAAGCCGACCGAAGCGATCCGCCGCGCCGCCACCGATTTCGTTCTCAAGGCCGGCATCGCCAGGCTCTCCATCGACGGCGAGATCATCGTCGAGGCGGTGAAGCCGACGTTGACCTTCGGCACCGCGACCGTAATGCCGCCGCCGGGCGCGTTCGTGCAGGCGGTGGCCGAGGCGGAGGCGGCGATGGCGGGGCTTGTCATCGGCCATGTGCGCAAGGCGAAGAAGGTCGCCGATCTTTTTTCGGGATGCGGCACCTTCGCGCTGAGGCTGGCGGCCAATGCCGAGGTCCATGCGGTGGAAAGCGACGGACCGGCTCTGGCCGCGCTCGACCGCGGTTTCCGTTTTGCCGGCGGCCTGAAGCGGGTGACGACCGAGCGCCGCGATCTCGATCGCCGGCCGCTGACCTTCAAGGAGCTGGCCGCCTACGATGCCGTCGTGTTCGATCCGCCGCGTGCCGGCGCAGAGGACCAGTCCAAGCAGATCGCCCGTTCGGATGTGCCGCTAGTGGCCGCCGTCTCATGCAATCCCGTCACCCTGGCGCGCGACCTGCGCATCCTGATCGACGGCGGCTATCAATTGAAAAGCGTGACGCCGATCGACCAGTTCCTGTGGTCGCCGCATGTCGAGGCGGTCGTGCTGCTGGAGAAGCCCAAACGGCGCCGCTGAATCGGGGGCGTCAGCGGCCTGAAAGCAGACGCTCGACAAAGGCCGGCACGATCTCTGTCGCCTTGCCGAGGATGGCCTCGTCGAAGCTGGAATGCCCGTCCGAGGGTTCGAGGTTGAGCTCGACGGTTCGGGCGCCGGAAAAGCGTGCCTCCCCGACGAAACCGGCGGCCGGATAGACATTGCCGCTGGTGCCGATCGAGACGAACAGGTCGCATTGGGCAAGCGCGGTGCCGATGCGCTCCATCTGATAGGGCATCTCGCCGAACCAGACCACGTCGGGCCTGAGGTAGCCGATGCTGCCGCAGGCCGGGCATTGCGACAGAACCGACATGTCCTTTTCCCAGGGAGAACTCTGTTCGCAGGCCTGGCACAGCGCCTTGCCGAGCTCGCCATGCATGTGGACGAGGCTGGCCGAACCGGCGCGTTCGTGCAGGTCGTCGATATTCTGCGTGACGAGCAGGAACGCGCCGCTAAACTCTCGCTCTAGCCTCGCCAGTGCCGTATGCGCGGCATTCGGCCTGACGCCTTTCATGCCGCGCCGCCGCTGGTTGTAGAAGTCGTGCACCCGCGCGGCATCGCGGACGAAGCCCTCGGGCGTCGCCACATCGCGATAGTCGACCTTCGACCAGATACCGTCCTTGTCGCGGAACGTGTCGACGCCCGATTCCGCCGAAATGCCGGCGCCGGTCAGGATGACGATGGATTTGTATGCGGGCATGTCGGCTGGATACGGGTTCGGCGGCTCAGACCTGCGTGCCGCCGACCGTGATCTGGTTCATCCTCAGATGAGGTTGGCCGACGCCGACCGGCACGCCCTGGCCGGCCTTGCCGCACATGCCGATGCCGGTGTCGAGTTTCATGTCGTTGCCGACCATGGTGACGCGGTGCATGGCATCCGGCCCATTGCCGATCAGCATGGCGCCCTTGATCGGCCGCGTCACCTTGCCGTCCTCAATCATGTAAGCCTCGGTGCAGCCGAACACGAACTTGCCCGACGTGATGTCGACCTGGCCGCCGCCGAAGGAGACGGCGTAGATACCGTTCTTCACCGAGGCGATGATCTCGTCCGGCGTGTAGTCGCCGGCGGTCATGTAGGTGTTGGTCATGCGCGGCATCGGCTGGTGGGCGTAGGATTCGCGCCGTCCGTTGCCGGTGGCGGCCATGCCCATCAGGCGGGCGTTCTGGCGGTCCTGCATGTAGCCGACCAGCTTGCCGTCCTCGATCAGCACGGTGCGGTTGGTGGGCGTGCCCTCGTCATCGACGGTGAGCGAGCCGCGCCGCTCGGCGATGGTGCCGTCGTCGACCACGGTCACGCCCTTGGCGGCGACCTGCTGGCCCATCAGGCCTGCGAAGGCCGAGGTCTTCTTGCGGTTGAAGTCGCCCTCCAGCCCGTGGCCGACCGCTTCATGCAGCATGACGCCCGGCCAGCCCGAGGAAAGCACGATGTCGAAGGTGCCGGCCGGCGCCGGAACCGCCTCGAGATTGACCAGTGCCTGGCGCAGCGCTTCCTTGGCGGCGTGTTTCCAGGAGTGCTCGAGCAGGAATTCGCCGAAGCCGGTGCGGCCACCCATGCCGTAGGAGCCGGTTTCCTGGCGGTCGCCGTCGCCGACCATGACGGAGATGTTGAGGCGCACCAGCGGGCGGATGTCGCGCACCAGCTGGCCGTCGGCGCGCAGGATCTCGACATGCTGCCAGGAAGCGGCGAGTGCGGCCGTAACCTGCCGAACGCGCGGGTCTTCGGCTCGTGTCCAGGCGTCGATTTCCTGCAGCAGCTTGGCCTTGGCCTCGAAGCCGGGCGAGGGGATCGGGTTTTCATCGCCGTAGAGACGGCGGTTGGTGCGCGGTGGCGCTTCGGCCAGCGTGCCGGAATAGCCGGCCTTGACGGTGGAGACCGCGCTGGCGGCGCGCAGCAGCGCTGCTTCCGACAGGTCGCCCGCATGGGCATAACCGCTCGCCTCACCGGCGACGACGCGCAATCCAAAACCCTGGTCGGTGTTGAAGTTGGCCGTCTTCAGGCGGCCGTTGTCGAACATCAGCGCCTCGCTCTCGCTGTATTCGAGATAGAGCTCGCCATCGTCGGCGCCGTTGATCGTCTCGGCGACAATCTTGCGCAGGCGATCGTCGGAGATGTCGAATTGGGTCAGGAGGTTTTTCATCATGCCGCCGTTTTCGGGAAATGTTCAGCCAGATGTAGGCGCTGGACATGGCTTCGGCAATCGCGTGGTCCCGCCAATCTCGGCTGCCCATTGCTGCTCTGGAAAACATGGAACCACGCGGCGCCGCCATTCGCCGTCAATCCGCCACGCCGGCGGGCCGAACATTATTGCGGCAGCTAAGTAATAGTCGATACGATTACATTGCCAGTAAGGAAAAATTCGATTTTCTGCACGGCGCGACAAAACATCTTCCCCGCGATTGACAATTTTCAGGCGCCGGAAGAACGTGACGGCGCCTGATATTAAATTCGTTCGGGGGACGGTTTAATGACGATGCTCGGGGTTTTCTACAAGGGTGGCACCGACAATTACGGCCTCCACTCCTGCTCTTTCGACGGAACGACATGGTGCGGCGGGGCGGATGTTTCCGGCCAGCCTGGCGGTATCAATGCGAAAACCGACAAGGCGCTCGGGGCCTGCCTCTACGAGAACCGCCTCTATGTCGCCTACAAGGGCTGGACGAGCGACGATCTCTACATCGCCGTATTTGACGGCACGACCTGGGGTGGCGACGTCAAGATCCGCGACATGCCCGGCGGCATCGACGCCAGATCCAATACGCCGCCGGCGCTGATCGTCTTCAACGACCTGCTTCACATTTTCTACAAGGCCCATGACGGCGACCAGATTCGAGCCGCCTGGTTCGACGGCCTGCAATGGGCTGGTGGCAACGCGATCGCGGAGCTTGCCGGCGGCATCAATCCCAGGACGGATACAGGCCCTTGTGCAGTCGTCTTCGGCAATAAGCTCTACCTCTTCTACATGGGCGCCGGCGGTATCAAGCTCTATTCGTGCTGGTGCGACGGCGCTACCTGGGGAGACGCGGCTATCGGCAGCATCGATCCGTGGTCGGACGATCCACCGACGGCGGCGGTCTTTGGCGGCAAGCTATTCCTCGTCTATCGGGGCGCTGGCTCCCAGTCGATCTTCGTTTCCCGGTTCGATGGCACGGCCTGGTCCGGCGACAAAGCCATCAGCGGCATCAATCCGCAAACCGACAGTGGCCCCAGCCTCATCGTTTTTCAGAACCGGCTCTGCCTGGTCTACAAGGGCAAGTACACCGAGAGCCTCTACGTCGCATGGTACGATGGCACGAACTGGTCGGGCGACGTTCCCATCGACAGCCAGGCCGGCGGTATCGGCCCTTCGTCGGACGCAGCGCCGATGCTCTGCCTGTTGCCGAACCAGGTGCCGCCCCGCGCGCCGCCGGCTTCGAACCATGTGATGGACATGGTCCCCAAGACCATCGGCGGGCCAAGCGCGCCAGCCGTCAAGAAAGGAACGGTTTCGATCGACTACGCGACCCCGGCCGGATCGAAGGATAACCTGCTTGCGGTCGATCAATCCGATCTCGCCGACCCACTGATCTGCGACATCAACCTTGTCGGCACGCATGACAGTGCCGCCATCAGGGACCTGTGGCCCCGCCAGTTCCTCTATGCCTGCCAGAACCTGACGATAGGCCGTCAATTGGACCTGGGCATCCGTGTTCTCGACGTGCGGCTGGAGATGTTCCACGACAACGACGGCCAGTTCACCATTTACACCTGCCACGGCGACCGCGCTTTCGGCCGCCTCCGTTCGAACCGGTACCAGACGCTCCAGTCGCTTCTCGACGAATGCAAGGAATTCCTGCGCCTCAATCCGCACGAATTCATCGCAATGCTGCTCCAGGTCGATTACTGGAACAACACCCCTGACCATGCAGCTGCATACCGCGAACTGGGCACATTGTTGGCACGCTACCCGATCATCAACAGCAGGGCCGACATGCCGCGACGATCCGGGGCCGCCGGCAAGATCTATCTCATAAACCGGATGAACGACGATCCTACGCTCGGCGTGCCGATCCACTGGGATTTCAACATTGTAAGGACGCCGCTTGCAGCCACGACCAACCGCAATTTCGCGGCCTGTGTCCAGGATCTGTGCGACATCGATTCCAGCAATGGTCGGGAGCGCAAGCTGAGCCAGTTCTGGACCACTGCGGCCTACAAGACGCCCGGCCAACTCATGATCAATTTCGGCAGCGGCAACATCTACAAGGTGGTCGGCGTCTATATTCACGCGGCCCTGATCGCCCGCATCGGGGCGCTGTCCGCCGCCTCGCGCCCACGGAATTTCGGCTGGTCCCTGTTCGACTTTCCCGACATTGCCGTCCAGACCGACAAATACGGTTCGATCACCCTTGTCGATCTCATCAAGGATGCGGCTTCGGGCTACGCGCGTTTCAAAGATACCTTCGCGGTCACCGAAGACGGCCGGTCGCAACTCGTTCGTTGGGAACCCCGGCCGTAGTGGGCGTTGCGCAGTCTACGAGTGGCGATAACAGAGCCGGCTCAGCTCACGGCAGGGCGGAGAAGCCGTCGGCAAAGCCTTTGAGGTCGACCGGGATGCCGATGCCTTCCTCCGGCGTCTGGAAGACGATGAAGGTGGCGGCCTTGCCGCTCTTCAGCGTGTCGAGCAACGGCTTTTCGAGGATCACTTCGGCATAGCAGCCATCCTGGAAGCAGCGCACGAAATAGGCGCGGCCGATATCCTTGCCGTCGACATTGAGGCCGAGGCCGTTGGGCAGGAGCACGCCGAGCGGCGCCAGCACGCGCAGGATCTCAGCCTTGTTGTCAGCGGTGCGCAGCACGACCACCGAAAGCCCCATCTCGGGACGGTCTTCGGCGACGACGTTCTGCATCATCACGCATTGCTCGGACGTGGCGCCCGCCGGCGTGTCGCAGATGATCGACCATGCGCCGTGCGTGGACTTCACCGTGCCGCTCGGTTGCTGGGCGGCGGCCATCGCCTGTCCGGCACCGGCGAGGGCGGCGAGAAAGATGACCTTCGCCAAGGTTCTCGAAACCCAAGAGTTCATAACGGCTCCATTCCCGAATCACGCCACTTTAAGCCCGGGCAATGCTAAGGAAAAGCGCGGGACGACGCGCAATCCGTTGCAACTGCGGCAACAATGCGGACTTCTTTTCCGAAATAGCCGGTTTTGCCGCGATTGTCTCTGCCATGGCGATACGACAGGCGCATAATCATGCGAGCGCCTTGTGGACAGGCGCCTTCTGCATTGCCGCGCGCAAAAATGCCGCATGGTTTTGGGCGCTCCTTTCTTGCGGCGGGAAAGAGAGTATGGTTTGAACCAATCTGGACCGGCCGGGATTCCCTGTCCCGGTGTTATCGCGTATTCCTGCCACCTGATTGCAGGAGGGGACTGGGAGATGAAGAGGGCGATGAAGAAGTTTCTTGCAGGCGCTGGCGCCGCATCCATGGTTTTCGCCGGGTCTGTCGCCCATGCCGCGCAGCCCCAGCCGTGGGAGATGACGTTCCAGCCGGCGGCAACCGCTATCATGAGCCAGATCACCTGGTTCGAGCGTTATACGCTGTGGTTCATCGTGCCGGTTACGCTGTTCGTGCTCTTCCTCCTGGGCTGGTGCATCCTGAAGTTCCGCGCCAGCGTGAACCCGGTGCCGTCCAAGACCAGCCACAACACGGCGATCGAGGTTGCCTGGACGCTTGGCCCGGTCCTGATCCTTCTGGCCATCGCCATCCCGTCCTTCCAGCTGCTCACCGCCCAGTACACCCCGCCGGAAGAGCCGAAGCTCACGGTGAAGGCGACCGGCAACCAGTGGAACTGGGACTACGAATACCAGATCGACAAGCCGCTCTCCTTCAACTCGGCGATCCTGGCGGACGCCGATCGCGCCGGCCTCGGCAAGGAAGACAAGACCAAATATCCGCGCCTGCTTGCGGTTGACCACGAGCTGGTCGTGCCGGTCGGTGTCGTCGTGCGCGTGCTCGTCGTCGGTTCCGACGTGATCCACTCCTATGCGGTGCCGGCTTTCGGGATCAAGGTTGACGCCGTGCCCGGTCGCGCCAACGAGACCTGGTTCAAGGCCGAGAAGGAAGGCCTCTATTACGGCCAGTGCTCGGAACTGTGCGGCAAGGACCATGCCTTCATGCCGATCGCCGTGCGCGTCGTCTCGGAACAGCAGTATGAAACCTGGCTCGCTGCGGCCAGGACCGATCTGCCGGGTGCCAACAAGGCACTGATGGCTCAGGTCGATGGTACCAACAAGGTTGCGTCCGCCGGCAACTAAGAGCCGCGGTCGAAACAAGGATAGGGAACGGAGCGGAACATGGCGCAGGCAGCGGCTCACGACGATCACGACCACAAGCCGAAGGGCTGGGTGCGCTGGGTCTATTCGACCAACCACAAGGATATCGGTACGCTGTACCTGATCTTCGCGATCATGGCCGGCATCGTCGGCGGCTTCCTGTCGATCATGATGCGCTGGGAGCTTGCCGAGCCGGGTATCCAGATTTTCCCGGGCCTCGCCTCGATGGTCTACGGTGTCACCGGCGATGCCGCGCTCGACGCCGGCAAGTCGATGTTCAACGCCTTCACCACCGCGCACGCCCTGGTCATGATCTTCTTCATGGTCATGCCGGCGCTGATCGGCGGCTTCGCCAACTGGATGGTGCCGATCATGATCGGCGCGCCGGACATGGCGTTCCCGCGCATGAACAACATCTCCTTCTGGCTGCTGCCGCCGGCCTTCATCTTGCTCATCACCTCGATGTTCGTGCCGAGCGCTCCCGGCGCCTACGGCGTCGGTGGCGGCTGGACGATCTATCCGCCGCTTTCGACATCCGGCCAGCCGGGGCCAGCAATGGATCTGGCGATCTTGTCGATCCACATCGCCGGTGCCTCGTCGATCCTCGGTGCGATCAATTTCATCACCACCATCTTCAACATGCGCGCGCCTGGCATGACGCTGCACAAGATGCCGCTGTTTGCCTGGTCGGTGCTGGTCACCGCCTTCCTGCTCTTGTTGTCGCTGCCGGTTCTGGCGGGCGCCATCACCATGCTGCTCACCGACCGTAATTTCGGCACCTCCTTCTTCGTGCCCGAGAATGGCGGCGACCCGATCCTGTTCCAGCACCTGTTCTGGTTCTTCGGTCACCCGGAAGTGTACATCCTGATCCTGCCGGGCTTCGGCATCGTCAGCCACATCGTGTCGACCTTCTCGAAGAAGCCGGTGTTCGGCTATCTCGGCATGGCCTACGCCATGGTCGCGATCGGCGCCGTCGGCTTCGTCGTGTGGGCACACCACATGTACACCACCGGTATCTCGCTCAACACGCAGCGCTATTTCGTGTTCGCCACGATGGTCATCGCGGTGCCGACTGGCATCAAGATCTTTTCGTGGATCGCCACCATGTGGGGCGGCTCGATCTCCTTCCGCACGCCGATGCTGTGGGCTGTGGGCTTCATCTTCCTGTTCACGGTCGGTGGCGTGACGGGCGTCCAGCTCGCCAATGCCGGTCTCGACCGTTCGCTGCAGGACACCTACTACGTCGTCGCGCACTTCCACTACGTGCTGTCGCTCGGCGCCGTGTTCGCCATCTTCGCCGGCTGGTACTACTGGTTCCCGAAGATGACCGGCTACATGTATTCGCCGGCGATCGCCAACAGCCACTTCTGGATCATGTTCATCGGCGTCAATCTGGTGTTCTTCCCGCAGCACTTCCTCGGCCTGGCGGGCATGCCGCGCCGCTACATTGACTATCCGGACGCGTTCGCCGGCTGGAACTATGTTTCGTCGATCGGCTCCTACATCTCCGGCGTCAGCGTTCTGATCTTCCTCTACGGCGTCTTCGAGGCGTTCCGTAAGAAGCGCGTCGCGGGTGCCAATCCGTGGGGCGAGGGTGCCACGACGCTGGAATGGCAGCTGCCTTCGCCGCCGCCCTACCATCAGTGGGAACAGCTGCCCAAGATCAAGTAAAGGCAGCAGTTTCGGGTTTCGAAACCGCCGGCTGAGCCGGCGGTTTTGGCCAAACGGAATGAGTGGACTTCAAGTACGCAATGGCCCTGGTTGACAACTCACGCATGGAGCAGACAACCTCCCGAATGTCGGAAGCGACGGCGGGGGATTTCTTTGCGCTTCTGAAGCCACGCGTGATGTCGCTGGTGGTGTTCACGGCCTTTGTCGGGCTGATGGCCGCGCCGGCGACGATCAACCCGCTGCTCGCCATCATCGCCATTCTGGCGATCGCCATCGGCGCTGGTGCGTCGGGCGCGCTCAACATGTGGTACGACGCCGACATCGACGCTGTAATGACCCGCACGGCCAATCGCCCGGTGCCGGCCGGTCGCGTTCTGCCCGGCGAGGCGCTCGCCTTTGGCCTGGTGCTTTCTGTGCTTTCGGTGATGACGCTGGGCGTGCTGATCAACTGGCTGTCGGCGGCGATGCTCGCCTTCACCATCTTCTTCTACGCGGTCGTATACACGATGTGGCTGAAGCGCTGGACGCCGCAGAACATCGTGATTGGCGGCGCCGCCGGCGCCATCCCGCCGGTGATCGGCTGGGCGGCCGCGACGGGTGCGGTGAGCCTCGAAAGCGTGATCCTGTTCTTCATCATCTTCCTGTGGACGCCGCCGCATTTCTGGGCGCTCGCGCTGTTCAAGTCGGGCGACTATGAACGCGCCGGCATTCCGATGATGCCGAATGTCGCCGGCGAGGCTTCCACGCGCCGCCAGATCTTCGCCTATGCGCTGATTCTGGCGCCGATCGGCGTGTTGCCCTGGGGGCTCGGCTACACCACCGCCCTCTACGGCGTGGTGGCGACCGTGCTTGGCATCGGCTTCGTCTGGTATTCCTGGGCGGTGCTGCGCATGCCCGACAGCGACCGCGTCATGAAGCCCGCCAAGGCGCTGTTCGGCTTCTCGCTGCTTTATCTGTTTGCCATCTTTGCTGCCTACCTTGCCGACAGCATCGTCGAGCGGGCACTGGTTCTTGGTGGAGCATGAGTACGATGCAAGACAAGCTTGAAACCGTCGAGCTGACAGAAAACCAGAGGAAGGCCCGCCGCAGCCGTTCGGTTGCCATTGGCTTTGCGCTGGGCGTTTTGGTCATCATCTTCTATGTGGCGACCATCGTGAAATTCGGTCCCTCCATCCTCAGCCGGCCTATGTGAGGCGGTGATGGAGAGCGAGACGACCGCCGCCGAGCAGAAGAAGCACAAGGCCAACCTGGTCGTTGCCGGCTCTTGCCTGGCGTTCTTCGGCGCCATGATCGGCATGGCCTATGCGGCGGTGCCGCTCTATTCGATGTTCTGCAAGGTGACGGGTTACGGCGGCACCACCCAGCGCGTGACGCAATATTCTACCAAGGTCCTTGACCGCGACATCATCATCCGCTTCGACGCCAACACGATGGGCGTGCCGTGGGAGTTCGAGCCGGAGCAGCGCAGTGTCACCATCAAGCTCGGCGAGACGACGAAGGTTGCCTACAAGGCCACCAACAAGTTCAGCGCGCCGACCACTGGTCGCGCCACCTTCAACGTGCAGCCGGAACTGGCGGGCGCCTATTTCAACAAGGTGGAGTGCTTCTGCTTCACGAATCAGACACTGAAGGCCGGCGAGACGGTGGACATGCCGATCGTCTTCTATGTCGATCCGGACATCCTCAAGGTGCCGGAACTGAAGGACATCAAGACCATCACGCTTTCCTATTCCATGTATCAGGTCGAGACGAAGCAGCCGCTCGCCGCGACCCTGAACAAGGATGCCGCGAAGACTATTTCCAATACCGAAGCAAATCTCGGGGGATGACATGGCCGACGGACACGCCAAACCAAACCACGACTACCACATAATAGCTCCAAGCCCCTGGCCCTTCCTGGGTTCGGTAGGTGCTCTGGTCATGGCGTTCGGCGGCGTGATCTATATGCAGTATCTGAAGGGCACGCCCTTCCACCTGTTTGGCCTGGACGTGTCCAAGGCGCATTTCTGGGTGCTGCTGATCGGCCTTTTGATCGTGCTCTACACCATGTTCGCCTGGTGGTCTGACACCATCAAGGAAGCGCATGAGGGCCATCACACCCAGGTGGTGTCGCTGCATCTGCGCTATGGCATGATCATGTTCATCGCCTCCGAGGTGATGTTCTTCGTAGCCTGGTTCTGGGCTTATTTCGACGCCAGCCTGTTCCCGAACGAGGCGATCCAGGCGGCGCGCACCACCTTCACCGGTGGCGTTTGGCCGCCGAAGGGCATGGAAGTGCTCGATCCCTTCCACCTGCCGCTCTACAACACCATCATCCTGCTGCTGTCGGGCACGACGGTGACCTGGGCGCACCATTCGCTGATCCACGGCGATCGCAAGGGCCTGATCAACGGCCTCGTGCTCACCGTCGGTCTCGGCATGCTGTTCACCATGGTGCAGGCCTACGAGTACATCCACGCTCCGTTCGGCTTCAAGGATTCGATCTACGGCGCCACCTTCTTCATGGCGACCGGCTTCCATGGCTTCCACGTCATCATCGGCACCATCTTCCTGCTGGTTTGCCTGTTCCGCGCGATGAAGGGCGACTTCACGCCGAAGCAGCATTTCGGCTTCGAGGCGGCCGCCTGGTACTGGCACTTCGTTGACGTGGTCTGGCTGTTCCTGTTCGCCTCGATCTATGTCTGGGGCTCGGCCGGCGCGGTCATCGAAGGTCACTGATCCCCGTTCAATCGGGTTTGATTGGAGGCGGCTGCGGCAACGTGGCCGCCTCTTTCTTTTGGGCCGACCGTTCAACTTGAGCCTGAAAGGTTCTAAGAAGATCGGCATGAGCGAAGATAAGGCAATCTGGCCGCCGGTCGACCCGATCCAGGCCGGCCTCAAGGGGCGCTGCCCGCGCTGCGGGGAAGGGCGCCTGTTCTCCGGCTTCCTGACGGTCGGCAAGCGCTGCATGAACTGCGGTCTCGACTATTCCTACGCCGATGCCGGCGACGGGCCAGCGGTCTTCGTCATCCTCATCATCGGCTTCATCGTCGTCGGTCTGGCGCTTTGGCTGGAAGTGACCTTCGCGCCGCCGCTCTGGCTGCATTTCCTGCTGTGGATCCCGTTGGCAATCATGCTGTGCCTGACGGCGCTGCGGCTGATCAAGGGCGTGCTGCTCACCCTTCAATACCGCAACAAGGCGGCCGAGGGTCGGCTGGACCGACCGCAATGAGCGCGGTCCCACAGCCGTCGACGGGTCGCCGCGGGCCACGCACGGCCTTGGCGCTCGGCCTCGGCCTGATCGCCTTCCTTGTCTTGATCGGCCTCGGCACCTGGCAGGTCGAGCGTCTGGCCTGGAAGGAAGCGCTGATCGGGACGATCGACCGCCGCATGAACGCAACGCCGGCGCCGCTAGCGGAAGTCGAGAAGCAGTTCACCGAGACCCGTGACATCGACTACGTTCCGGTGACGCTGACCGGCACGTTCCTGCATCAGGGCGAGCGCCATTTCTTCACCACCTGGGACGGCGAGACCGGGTTCAGCGTTTATACGCCGCTGAAACTCGCCGACGGCCGTTTCGTGCTCGTCAACCGGGGTTTCGTACCCTACGACATGAAGGACCCTGCCAAGCGCCAGAAGGGCGAGGTGGCGGGCGAGGTGACGATGACCGGCCTGGCGCGCAATCCGCTTGCCGGCAAGCCATCGATGATGGTGCCCGACAACGATCTGACCAAGAACATCTTCTACTGGAAGGACCGCGACGCCATGGCGGCGACTGCAGGCCTGCCGGCCGGCGCCGTGGTCGTGCCGTTCTTCGTCGATGCTGGCAGGGCGCCCAATCCAGGCGGCTTACCCGTTGGCGGCACGACGCTGCTCGACCTGCCCAACAATCACCTGCAATACGCGATGACCTGGTATGGCCTCGCAGCGGCCCTGGTCGGTGTCATGGCGGTGTGGCTGGCGAAGAACCGGAAGAACAGGTGAACGCCCGCCAGGCCGTTCCGCGCCCTTGACAGAAGGGGGTGGCGGACATCATGTCCGCACAATCCGACCGATGGGCCAGACAGTGGGAATCCGCGTTGCAGAAAGCCGTTAAGCCACCCCTCATAATCAGGCTTTGCCAGCCGCGCGGCTTCTGCGCCGGCGTCGATCGCGCCATCCAGATCGTGGTGCTGGCGCTGAAGAAATATGGCGCGCCGGTCTATGTGCGCCACGAGATCGTGCACAACCGCTACGTGGTCGAGGGGTTGCAAAATCTCGGCGCCGTCTTCATCGAGGAATTGTCCGAGATCCCGGACGATCACAAGCAAAGCCCGGTTGTCTTTTCCGCGCATGGCGTGCCGAAATCGGTGCCGGCGGACGCCGTGGCGCGCAACCTGTTTTATCTCGACGCCACCTGCCCGCTTGTCTCCAAGGTGCACAAGCAGGCGATGCGCCATCAGCGGCTCGGCCGCCACGTGCTGCTGATCGGTCATGCCGGCCATCCAGAGGTGATCGGTACCATGGGGCAACTGGCGGAAGGCGCGGTGACCTTGATCGAGACCGAGGCTGACGCGGCGACCTTCCAGCCCGCCAACCCGCAGGCGCTGGGCTTCGTCACCCAGACGACGCTGTCGGTGGAAGACACCGCCGGCATCATCCGCGCCTTGCAGGAACGCTTCCCGGACCTGCAGGCGCCGGCGGCCGAATCGATCTGCTATGCCACCACCAACCGCCAGGACGCGGTGAAGGAGACCGCCTCCGGCGCCGACCTCTACCTGGTGGTCGGCGCCCCCAATTCGTCGAATTCGCGCCGCCTTGTCGAAGTTGCGGAACGCGCCGGAGCCAGGATGTCGCTTCTCGTGCAGCGCGCCTCCGAAATTCCGTGGGATGACATCGGCGCCATCTCGACGCTCGGCCTCTCCGCAGGGGCTTCGGCGCCGGAGATCATCGTCGACGAGATCATCGATGCCTTCCGTCAGCGTTTCGACGTTTCGGTCGAACTGGCGGTGACAGCGACGGAAACGGAGGATTTCCCGGTCATGCGGGTATTGCGCGATGTCGAACTGACACCGGCCGACATGGCCTTCGTCAACGGAACCGTGTGATGGCGGTTTATACCGATGTGACGGAGGGCGAGCTTTCCGCTTTCCTGCAAAATTATCCGGTCGGCCAGCTGCTCTCCTACAAGGGCATCGCCGAAGGCACGGAGAATTCCAACTTCCTGCTGCACACCACGGCAGGCTCCTTCATCCTGACGCTGTACGAAAAGCGCGTCGAGAAGGCGGACCTGCCTTTCTTCCTCGGGCTGATGGATCATCTCGCCAAGAAGGGCATCTCCTGTCCGTTGCCGGTGCATCGCCATGACGGCTCGATGATCGGCACGCTGGCTGGCCGGCCGGCCGTCATCATCACTTTTCTCGAGGGCATGTGGCTGCGCAAGCCGGGCGTCGTGCATTGCCGGGAAGTCGGCGAGGCGCTTGCCGCCATGCATCTGGCCGGTGCCGACTTCACCATGCATCGCGCCAACGCGCTGGCGATCGACGGCTGGCGCAAGCTGTGGGAAGCCTCGCGCGCCCGCGCCAACGAGGTCGAGCCGGGGCTGGCGGCAGAGGTCGATGGTGATTTCGCGGATTTCGAGCGCAACTGGCCGTGCGATCTGCCGACCGGCATCATCCATGCAGACCTATTTCCAGACAATGTGTTCTTCCTGGGCGAAAAACTGTCGGGGCTGATCGACTTCTATTTCGCCTGCGACGATTTTTATGCCTACGACCTCGCCACCTGCCTCAACGCCTGGTGCTTCGAGAAGGATTTTTCCTTCAACCTCACCAAGGGCACCGCGCTGTTGGCCGGTTACCAGAGCGTACGACCGCTGAGCGAAGCGGAAAAGCAGGCATTGCCGATGCTGGCGCGCGGCTCGGCGCTGCGTTTCATGCTGACTCGCCTCTATGACTGGCTGACCGTTCCCGACGGCGGGCTGGTGATGAAGCGCGATCCGACCGAATACATCCGCCGCATACGGTTCCACCGCGCCATCGGCTCGGCCAGCGAATACGGGTTGAAATGAAACAGATCGAGATTTTCACCGACGGCGCCTGTTCGGGCAATCCCGGCCCGGGCGGCTGGGGCGCTATCCTGCGCTTCAATGGCACGACCAAGGAACTGTCGGGCGGCGAGGCCGAGACCACCAACAACCGCATGGAACTTCTGGCGGCGATCAATGGCCTGAACGCGCTGAAGGAGTCGTGCACCGTAGCACTTCACACCGACAGCAAATACGTCATGGACGGCATCTCGAAGTGGATCCATGGCTGGAAGCGCAACGGCTGGAAAACGGCCGACAAGAAGCCGGTGAAGAACGGTGAGTTGTGGCAGGCACTGGACGAGGCCAACCGTCGCCACACAGTGACGTGGCATTGGGTGAAGGGCCATGCTGGCCACCCCGAGAACGAACGCGCCGACGAACTGGCCCGCATGGGCATGGCGCCGTTCAAGAAGAGCTCGGGCCGCCCGCAGCCGGCACCGGCGCTTCGCCCCTCGACAGGCGACACGGCCACGAAGACGCCTGGCAGAAAGCCGCCGCGCCGCTCATCGCAGAGTTATTGAGACTAGGAGCCCCCGCCCTCCCATCGGAGAGGGCAGGGTCGGAAAATCTCTCAGAGCTGTTCGATCAGTCTGGCGGCGCCGGAATCCACGGCCTGGCCGGTGCTGTCCTCGATGTTGAGCGCCGTGACGGTGCCGTCGTCGACGATCATCGAGAAACGTTTCGAGCGCAGGCCGAGACCGTTGGCGCTGAGGTCGAGGTCGAGGCCAGCTGCCTTGGCGAAGGTGCCGCTGCCATCGGCGAGGAAGAGGATCTTGCCTTCGGCGCCGGTGAAGCGCGCCCAAGCGCCCATCACGAACTGGTCGTTCACTGCAACGACCGCGATCTGGTCGACGCCGCGCGACAGGATGGCGTCGCGGTTCTCCAGATAACCCGGCAGGTGGTTGTTGTTGCAGGTCGGGGTGAAGGCACCGGGAACGCCGAACAGCACCACCTTCTTGCCGTCGAAAACCTCGGCGGTGGTCAGCGCCTTGGCGCCGTCGTCGGTCATCGTCTTGAAAGTCGCTTCGGGCAGCTTGTCGCCAACGGAAATGGTCATGGCAGTCCTCATGTCTGAGAGGGAAGGGGAAGACGTGAAAGCGATAGCGCCTTCCGCGTTGGCCCGCAATCTGACCGGTCCGGCCGATTGTCACGGATAGGGCAATAGACCTTCAACCGCGCCCATGGGGGTCGTCAGCGTGTAGGGCAGGCCATCGCCTTGCGGGCGCGTGTCCGGGCGGCCGATGATCGGCAGCGAGAACACCAGCTTGCCGTCCCTCTCCGCGCGTGTCGGCGCTCCGAACAGGTAGCCTTGCTCACCGGCGACGAAGAGATCGGCGGACTGCAGCAGGCCAGGCACTGTCGCCTCCACCGTCAAGACCTCCTTGCCGCCGGGCACGGCCATGGCCGCGAAACCGTCGCTGGGCTTGGCCGGCAAGGCGGCACGCGCGGCCGCGATCAGCCAGACATCGTCTGCATTGTCGGGGTCGGCTGTGGGGTCGACGGTGAGCCGTGCTTGCAGCGGAATGCAGATGGTCTGGCAGATGCCAACGAAGACGCCGGCTTCGATGACGGCCTTTTCGCGTGGATTGGCGAGCGTGAAGGTGACCGGCAGCGAGACGCTGCGGTCATAACCCGCCCATTCGCCATAGCCGTCACTGTGACGGCCCGGCGCCGGGTAGGAGAACTCGGCCTTAGCGATGTTGGTGGCCTTGCTGACATCGATCTGCGGTGGCACGCCGCTAGCACCGGGGTCGCGCCAATAGGTCTTCCAGCTGGGCTTCAGCTGGATGTGGAGCACGCCGTTCAGGCGGCCGGACTCATCCGGCAGGCCGGCGGTAACCAGCCTGATCCGGCCGCCCTCGCTGTCCGCCCAGCGGGACGACGAGGCGGCGGCCGGCAGGGCAGATGCTGCCAGAAGTGCCAGGCCGAGCGGAAGTTTCAAGCAATTCATCACGTTGGTTTGACCGTCCCAAACTGTCCGCGCAACCGATTTCGCACGACAGGCCCCATCATATTTGTGTGACATGGCCGACTTGTGGCTGGGGCGAATTGCACCAATGGCATCTTTCAAGCATGCCGGAAACGCGTTACGCTTTGCCTATGGAGCTCCTGCGCAACAAGAAGACAGCCGGAAAGAACGGCTTCCTCGACGACCAGTTCCTCATCGCCATGCCCGGCATGAAGGACGAGCGGTTCGCGCGTTCGGTCATCTACATCTGCGCGCATTCGGATGAGGGCGCCATGGGGCTGATCATCAATCAGACCCAGCAGATGCTGTTTCCCGACCTCCTGGTCCAGCTCGGCATCATGAACGAGCAGGAAGCAATCCGCCTGCCGCAGGAGGCGCGCGACTTCGTCGTTCGCAATGGCGGGCCGGTCGATCGCAGCCGCGGCTTCGTGCTGCACACGGGTGATTATCGCGTCGAATCCTCGCTGCCGGTGTCGGATGACATCTGTCTCACGGCAACAGTCGACATATTACGCGCGATCTCGACCGGCCACGGGCCGCGTCATGCGCTGATGGCGCTGGGTTATTCCGGCTGGGGTGCCGGCCAGCTCGAAACCGAAATCGCCGAAAACGGCTGGCTGACCTGCCCGGCGACGCCGGAATTGCTGTTCGATCCGGACATCGATCGCAAATATGATCGCATCCTGGCCAGCATCGGCGTCAACCTCGCGCATTTCAGCGCCGCCGCCGGGCACGCCTAGGCGGACTTCCATTCCTTATAGAGGCTGAACCGCCTTTGTCGGGAGGTGTTCTGTCGGCGGCTTCCATCCGAGAGCGCAGAGCTACCCCTCATCCACTCTTCGGGCGCCTTCTCCCCGTGAACAGGGAGAAGGAACAAAGGTCAGGCCTGGGTGAGCGGATATTGTTCGCGCAGCAGCTTGATGACGGCGTCGGCGTTCATCGGCGCGCCGAACATGAAGCTCTGTACGTATTCGCAGCCCATCTGGCGCAGTTCCAGCGCATCGCTCTGGTCCGAAATGCCTTCCGCCACGACCGAAAGGCCGAGTTCATGGGCCATGTTGACCATCGAGCGCAGCAGCACCGCGCGCTTCGGCGAGGTGTCGTCGATGAAGCTCTTGTCGATCTTGATCGTGTCGAACGGGAAGCGGGTCAGATAGGACAGTGAGGAGTAGCCGGTGCCGAAATCGTCCAGCGACAGCCCTATGCCGAGCTGCTTCAACTTATTGAGTACATGCGCGGCCTGCTCGGGATTGTCCATGACCAGCGACTCGGTAAGTTCCAGCCTGAGACAGCGCGGCTTGAGTCCGGCGCGGGCGATGACCGAGCGCACGTCGGTGACCAGGTCGCGCCGGATCAGCTGGCGGCTGGACAGGTTGACCGAAACCGACAGCGGCGCGTCACCGATCTGCTTCTGCCAGATCGCCAGGTCTTCCGCCGCCTTCTGCATGGCGAACAGGCCGAGCTGGACGATGAGACCGCAGCTTTCGGCCACCGGAATGAAGTCGGCCGGCGGGATCATGCCGCGGCGCGGGTGGTCCCAGCGCAAAAGCGCCTCGAAACCGGCCACGCTGGAATCTTCGAGCCGCACGATCGGCTGGTAAGCGAGGGTGAATTCGCGCCGTTCGATGGCGCGGCGCAAATCGGATTCGAATTGCAGCCGGTCGGTGCCGACCGTGCGGAAGGCCGGACGGAACGGTTCGATGCGGTCCCCGCCAAAGCGCTTGGCCTGGTGCATGGCAAGTTCGGCATCCTTGACCAGGTCGTCGGCCGAGACTTGATCCGTCGTCCAGGTGATGAGGCCGATCGAGGCGGTCAGCACGATCTCGCGCTTGGCGAAGGTGATAGGTGAACTGATCGCGTGCTTGATCGCGTCGGCTACGGCGGCGATGCGGGCCGGGTCCTGCTCGGACAAGAGCATGAGCGCGAACTGGTCGCCGGCGAAACGCGATAGCGAATCCTTCGGCTTCAGCAGGCGGTGCAAGCGCCGCGCCACGGTGAGCAGGATGGTGTCGCCGGCCGAGATACCTAGCCCGTCATTGACCTGCTTGAAGCGGTCGATGTCGATGACGAAGACGGTCGGGCGCACCTTGTCCTCGGTGCGGGCGATCGAGATGATCGCTTCCAGCCGGTTCATGAACAATTCGCGGTTGGGCAGGCCGGTGAGGTTGTCGTGCACGGCGTCGTGCAGCAGGCGCTCTTCCGATTTCTTCTGCTCCGTCACGTCGACCATCGTGCCGACGCAACGGATGACCTCGCCGTCGGAGCCGATAACCGGGCGGGCCCTCAGCGAGAACCAATGATAGTGGCCGTCGGCGCCGCGCAGGCGGAAATTCTGCGCCACACGGCCGCGGCGATGCTCCAGCACCACATCGAGCGTGGTGCGGAAGGTGTCGCGGTCATCGGCATGCAGCACCGGCAGCCAGTTGCGGGCGGCGCCGCCAAGGCTGCCCGGCGCGAGGCCAAGCTGCAGGCTGACATCGGGGCGGGTGACGACGCGGTCGCGCAGCACGTCCCAATCCCACACGGTGTCACCGGAGCCGGCGACGGCCAGCGCCTGTCGCTCGAGGTCGGAGAACAGGCCCTGATGCAGGGCGCCGCCGGCGAAGGCGTGCTGCATGACGGTGAAGCCGATCAAAAGGATCACCAGGATCAGCCCGCCGCCCAGCGCAGGCTGCACGATGTCGTTGTCGAGCAGGCCGGTAATCGCCATCCACGAGCCCGCCGCCCATAACAACACCATCACCCAGCTCGGCACCAGCATGATGGCGCGATCGTAGCCGCGCAGGCCGAGGAAGATGATGAGCCCGAGGCCGGTGACGGCGGTGGCGGCGAAGGAGATGCGCGCGATGCCGGCGGCGATTGCCGGGTCGATGATGGCGATGCCAGCGATGGCGGCGAGGCCAAGCACCCAAACGACGGCGCCGTAGCTGAAATGGCCGTGCCAGCGGTTGAGGTTGAGATAGGTGAACAGGAAGACGACGAAGGTGGTGGCAAGCGCCACTTCCGCGCCGGCGCGCCACACTTGCTCTGAGCCCGGCGCCACCTGGATGATCTTGGCCAGGAAGCCGAAGTCGATGCAGATATAGGCGAGCACCGCCCAGGCGAGCGCCGCTGTGGCCGGGAAGAGCGAGGTGCCCTTGACTACGAACAGGATGGTCAAGAACAGCGCCAACAGGCCGGCAATGCCGATGACGATGCCGCGATAGAGCGTGTAGGAATTGACCGTGTCCTTGTAGGCCTCCGGCTCCCACAGATAGACCTGCGGCAGCTTCGGCGACGCCAGTTCGGCGATGAACGTCACCACCGAGCCCGGGTTCAGCGTGACCCGGAAGACGTCAGCATCGGGGCTCGCCTGCTTATCGAGCGCGAAGCCTTCGGAAGGTGTGATGGCCGCGATGCGGGTGGAGCCGAGGTCGGGCCAGAAGATGCCGGATTTGACCAGCCGGAAATGCGGCGCCACGATCAGCCGGTCGATGACGTCGTCGGTGGCGTTGGCCAGCGCGAACACGGCCCAGTCGCCGGTCGAGCGCTTGTCGTTAGCCTCGACCTCGATGCGCCGCACGATGCCGTCCGAACCTGGTGCCGTCGAAACCTGGAAATTCTCGCCCTGGTTGCGGTAGATTTCCACTGCACCCGAAAGGTCGAGCGCCACATCATCGCGGGAAATCTTGATCGGTTCCACGGCATAGGCGGAAGCGGCGGCGAAAAGCGTCACCATCGTCGCCAGGACGAAGGCAAGCACCGGCCCGTTTCGCAGGAATTTCGTCAAAATCAGCCCTTCGTTGCGGATGCCGGCGGATCGTCGGCGATCCGGGCATAGAGATAGTGGTCCTGCCAGGCCCCGTTGATCCGAAGATAGGAGCGCAGAAGTCCTTCACGCTGGAATCCGGCTTTTTCAAGCACGCGGATCGAACGAATGTTGTCGGGAATACAGGCAGCTTCGATCCGGTGCAACTTGAGCGTATCGAAGGCGAAGCCCGCAAGCACCTTGACGGCGTCGGTCATCAGCCCCTTGCCGGCATAGCGCTCGCCGATCCAGTAGCCAATATGGCCGCTCTGGGCGACGCCGTGGCGAATGTTGCCTAGGGTGATGCCGCCGGCGAGCTTGCCAGAGCTGCGCTCGAAGATGAAGAGGGCGACGGCCGTGCCCTGGGCGTAGTCCTCGCGGTAGCGGCCGATACGGTGGCGCCAGGCCGAGCGCTCAAGCTCGTCGGGTGTCCAGCGTGGCTCCCACCGCTCGAGAAAGGCGCGGCTTTCGCCGCGCAGCGTCGACCACTCCCGATGATCGCCCGGCAGCGGAACGCGCAGAGCGACCTTTTCCCCTTTCAGTACCGGCTGGTCCCGGCGAAAGAAAGGAAGCGCGAACACGGCCGCCGGCCTGGATCAGACGGCAAGCTTGCGGGCCGCGACCTCGATGCCCGGAAGCGTGTCGAGAACCGCCTCATAGGGCGCCAGCGTGCCGATCGGTCCGACGGCAGCCAGGGTCGGCCGGGTCGAGAACAGGCGGGACGATAGGTCGGTCAGGCGCTCGATCGTCAGCGCGCCGAGCCGTTCCATCAGCTCTTCCTTCGGGATAGGCCGGCCGAACAGCAGAAGCTGGCGGGCGATCTGCGAGGCGCGGCTGGCGGGGCTTTCCGCCGACATGATGAGGCCGGCGCGGTATTGCGCGCGCGCACGGTCGAGCTCTTCCTGGGCGATCGCTTCGCCGGCCCGCTGCAATTCGCGCACGATCACCGGCACCAGTTCGGCAATGTCGTTCTGGCCGGTCGCGGCGTGGACGCCGAAGATGCCGGTGTCGGAAAAGCCCCAGTGGAAGGCATAGACCGAATAGCAAAGGCCGCGCTTCTCGCGCACTTCCTGGAACAGGCGAGACGACATACCGCCGCCGAGGATCATCGACAGCACCTGCGAGGCATAGAAATCGCGCACGTGATAGGCGCGGCCCTCGAAACCGAGCACGATCTGCGCGTCCATCAGGTCGCGGTTCTCGCGGAAGTCGCCGCCGACATACTGGGCGTATTGCGGCGCGGCGTTTTCGGCCTTGGAGCGGAAGGAGCCGAGCTTCTTTTCCACCTCGCGCACGAACTCGTCATGCTTCACGTCGCCGGCAGCGACCATCACCATGCGTTCGGCGCCGTATTGGCGCTCCATGAAATCGTGCAACTGCCTGGAGGTGAAGGATTGCACCGTCTCCGGCGTGCCCAGGATCGAGCGGCCGATGGTCTGGTGGCGGAAGGCGGTTTCCGTGAAATGGTCGAAGACGACGTCGTCGGGCGTGTCGTGCGCAGCGCCGATCTCTTGCAGGATGACGTTCTGCTCCCGCTCCAACTCCTCCGGATCGAATTCCGATTCCTGCAGGATGTCTGCCAGGATATCCACGGCCAGCGGAACGTCGTTGGATAGAACGCGGGCGTAGAAGGATGTTGTCTCGACGCTGGTGGCGGCGTTGATTTCACCGCCGACATTCTCGATTTCCGAAGCGATCTGGAAGGCGGAACGCCTCCTCGTGCCCTTGAAGGCCATATGCTCGAGAAGATGCGCCATCCCATGCTCATCCTCACGCTCGTTGCGGGCCCCGGACTTGACCCAGGCGCCGAGCGCGACGGATTCGATGCTTGGAAGGGTTTCGGTGGCGACTGTCAGGCCGTTCGACAGACGGCTTACCTCAACACCCATATAGTTCAGACTCCCTAACGCGCCGCCCGGGAGCGGCGACGAACATAATCTTCCACCATTTTCAGGTCGGATGGAAGTACCGCATATCTTTCCTCCGAATTCATTAAGTCGGCAAGCCATGCCGGCAGAGCGGGATGGATGCCGCTCGCCGCTTCCACCGCCGCCGGAAATTTCGCCGGATGCGCGGTACTAAGCACGATCATCGGCACTGCGCTCGCCGTCTGCGTGGCGGCGACGTGGACGCCGGACGCCGTATGCGGGTCGAGCAGATATCCCGAGCCGGCCAGCGTGGCGCGGATCGTCTCGGCGACTTCCGATTCGGTGGCGCGGCCCGCGTCG
This sequence comes from Mesorhizobium sp. YL-MeA3-2017, assembly GCF_030814575.1. NCBI lineage: Bacteria > Pseudomonadati > Pseudomonadota > Alphaproteobacteria > Hyphomicrobiales > Phyllobacteriaceae > Mesorhizobium > Mesorhizobium sp. YL-MeA3-2017. Next base: position 4,646,095 of record NZ_JAUSVH010000001.1, read on the forward strand.
AATTCAGCGCGGATACGGGCGAGCCCACCGGCCTCGATGGTGAAGGCGCCGGACTGCTTCAGCGAATTCATATAGCGGCGCACGGTTGCGGCGTCGCGGTCGGAAGCCTCGAACAAAAGCCGCTCGAAATTGGACGAGATCTGGATGTCCATCGAGGGTGATGTCGTGGCGACGACGCCTTTCATGCGGTATTCGCCGCTGGCCAGCGTGCGTGCCAGGATGTCGTTGTCGTTGGTGGCGATCACGAGTTGCTCTATCGGCAGGCCCATGCGCTTGGCGGCGTATCCGGCGAAGATATCGCCGAAATTGCCAGTCGGCACGGTGAAGGAGACCGGACGATCGGGAGCGCCGAGCGACAGTGCCGACGAAAAATAATAGACGATCTGGGCCATGATGCGGGCCCAGTTGATGGAATTGACGCCCGACAGCGCGACGCCGTCGCGGAAGCCATGGTCGTTGAACATGTCCTTCAACATGCCCTGGCAGTCGTCGAAATTACCCTCGATCGCCAGCGCGTGGACATTGGCCGCGGTGGACGTCGTCATCTGCCGCTGCTGCACCGGCGAGACGCGGCCCTTCGGGAACAGGATGACGATGTCGGTGCGCTCGCGCCCGGCAAAGGCCTCGATGGCCGCGCCGCCGGTGTCGCCCGATGTGGCGCCGACGATTGTCGCCCGCTCGCCGCGCTCGGACAGCACATGGTCCATCAACCGCGCCAATAGCTGCATGGCGACGTCCTTGAATGCCAGGGTCGGGCCGTGAAAGAGTTCGAGCACGAACGTGTTGTGCCCCGTCTGTACCAGCGGGCAGACCGCCTCGTGGCGGAAGGTGGCGTAGGCTTCGCGCACCAGCTTCTCGAAGATAGCCGGCGCGATCTCGCCGCCGAGAAAGGGCGTCAGCACGCGGATGGCGAGGTCGGCATAGGGCAGACCGCGCATGGAATGCAGCTCTGCGGCCGAGAAGTGCGGCCAGGTTTCGGGCACGTAGAGGCCGCCGTCGCGCGCCAGCCCGGCCAGAACCGTGTCCGAAAATCCGAGCGCGGGGGCCTCGCCGCGTGTACTCACATAGCGCATTGTCGACTTTCCATTTCAGCGGCCTGACGGCCAATTGCCCTTCTGGCGGCGAAAGCGTGAATTTGTGCGCGCCCTCAGTCGCATTTTTGCCGTCTCGTTGCTATAGGTCGCCTGCTTCGCGTGAGGGAACCGCATTTCATGGTGTTTCGTTCGTCCAACAGCCGCTTTGTCGCGGGTTTCATGTCGATGGGCTTTATGCTGATCGTCGCAGGCTGCCAATCGAGCGACGGCGGCAGTTCCGGCGGCGGCTTCATGGGTATGGGCAAGAAGGACGATGCGGCCATCAACGCCGAAGTGGCGAAGGTCAAGGCCTCCGATCTCAGAGCCTTCTGCCCGAAGGTGACGCTGCGCGAAGGTACCGCCTTCTACAGCACCTATGCCAAGGCAGGAGCGAAACCGAAGGCCAAGAAGGGCCAGGACGCCGCGGCCGTCGACACCAGCAATGCGCCGCAGGACGATTCCTCGCGTGTCGTCTACCAGGCTTCGATCGGCGAAGTGACCCGCGACTGCACCCGCAACAACGGCATGCTCAACATGAAGATCGCCGTTGCCGGTCGCGTCGTTCCGGGCCCGATGGTGACGCCCGGCACCATAACCATGCCGATCCGCATCGCCGTCGTCGAAGGCGACAAGGTGCTTTATTCGCAGATCTATCAGCACAAGGTGCAGATTTCCGACACCTCGTCGGCCACCCAGTTCGTGCTGAACGATTCCAATATTTCCATTCCCGAGCCGACCGCCAACACCTATCAGGCCTTTGCCGGCTTCGATGAAGGGGTGACCAAGAAGGTCGAGAAGCCGAGCGAGCAGAAGCCGGTGAAGCGTCGGGTTCACAAGCCGAAGCCGAAGGCGGCTCCGGTCGCGACCGCGCCGGCAGCGCCCGCTCAGGGTAGCCAGACCACGATCTCGGATATTCCTCGCTAGTCTCCGTCAAGGACAGCCCTTCTCGCTTGGGGAAGGGCTGCCGCGTCCAAGCGTCAGGCGTCCGACCACTCGGAGAGAGCGGCAAGAACGCCTTTCAGGTCGGACCAGCGGCTGATAGCGGTTTCGGCACCGGCTTCGGTCAGTGCATCGGCATGGCCCGGGTAGCTGTGCGAGGCACCGGTGAAGCCGATGACGCGCATGCCGGCGGCGCGGGCGCCCTGCACGCCATGGGCCGAATCCTCGATGACAAATGTGTTGGCCGGGTTCGCCTTGAATTTCTCGGCTGCGTAGAGGAAGACGTCCGGCGCCGGCTTGGTTTTCTTCGTCGGGGTCTCCAGCGCCGAGAAGATACGGCCCTGGAACAGCGGCAACAGCCGCACCTTGTCCAGCATGAAGGTGATGCGTTCGCTGCGCGAATTCGAGCAGATGCAGTGTGGCGCGGTGATCGCGGCAACGGCCTGGTGCACGCCGTCGATGGCGCGCACGTCGGAGCGTAGCTTGCGGTCCACCAGTTCTTCGGCGCGAATGATCATCGAGGCCTGGAAGGGGATGTTCGCCTTCTCCTCGATCGCCATCATGATGTCCTTGAAGGTCAGGCCGGCATAGGTCTCGGCGATCTCCTCGGCGCCGATCTCGAAGCCTGCTTCGGTGATCAGCTCGGCTTCGACGCGAGCGGCGATGATTTCGGAATCGACGAGCACGCCGTCGCAATCGAAAATGACAAGGTCTGGCTGGGGCATGTCGGTCCATCTGCGGGAAAGGAAGCCGGCGCGGCATACACCAAGCGTCGGTTACCCGCAAATCACGGCTTCACTTCATTAAATATTTACTGGGAACGGTAACCATAACGGCTGGTAAATGTAACGCGTGCTTCGGGTTGTCAGAATGTCTGCCGTGCGTCTCCTCGACGAACTTTCCCATGCCCCTCAGCAGTCCGAGTGGTTGGACACGATCCTGAAAGGCGATTGTGTCGCTGCGCTCGATCGGCTGCCGGAAAAATCGGTGGACGTGATCTTCGCCGATCCGCCCTACAACCTGCAGCTCGAAGGCGATCTGCACCGCCCGGACCAATCCAAGGTCGACGCGGTGGACGATCACTGGGACCAGTTCGAGAGCTTCGAGGCCTATGACGCGTTCACCCGCGCCTGGCTGCTCGCCGCCCGCCGGGTGTTGAAGCCGAATGGCACCATCTGGGTGATTGGCTCCTATCACAACATCTTCCGCGTCGGCGCCAAGATGCAGGATCTCGGCTTCTGGATCCTCAACGACGTCGTCTGGCGCAAGACCAACCCGATGCCGAATTTCCGCGGCCGCCGCTTCCAGAACGCCCATGAGACGATGATCTGGGCCTCGCGCGACCAGAAGTCGAAGGGTTACACTTTCAACTACGAGGCGCTGAAGGCTTCAAACGACGACGTGCAGATGCGCTCCGACTGGCTGTTCCCGATCTGCACCGGCGGGGAGCGGCTGAAGGACGACAATGGCGACAAACTGCACCCGACGCAGAAGCCGGAAGCGCTGCTCGCCCGCATCATGATGGCGTCGACAAAGCCCGGCGATGTCGTGCTCGACCCGTTCTTCGGCTCCGGCACCACTGGCGCGGTCGCCAAGCGGCTCGGCCGCCACTTCGTCGGCATCGAGCGCGAGCAGACCTATATCGACGCCGCCTACGAACGCATCGCCGCGGTCAAGACGCTGGAGGACGCCGACCTCGCCGTTCTCACAGGCAAGCGCGCCGAACCGCGCGTTGCTTTCGTCAGCCTGATCGATACCGGCCTGGTCAAGGCCGGCACCACGCTCTACGACGCCAAACGGCGCTGGTCGGCCAAGGTGCGCGCCGACGGCACGCTGGCAATCGGTGACAATGCCGGCTCCATCCACAAGGTCGGCGCCGAAGTACAGGGGCTCGACGCCTGCAACGGCTGGACCTTCTGGCACTATGAACGCGCCGGCGGCCTCACCCCGATCGACGAACTGCGCAAGATCGCGCGGCTCGGCATGGAGCGGGCAGGGGCGTAATCCCGAAGGTCGCGGGAATAGCTCCGCGCCGCCGTCTCAGATCCAGACGTCGTTCTGCGCGGTGCGATCGCCGCCAACGTGACCGGTGTTGAGCACGCCGCGCGGCTCGACCAGCAGAAGCTGAACTTCCTTCTCGGCATAAGGCTTGTGTTCGACGCCCTTGGGCACGACGAACATTTCTCCAGGCCCGATGGTGACTGCCCCGTCGCGCATATCGATGCGCAACTGGCCGCTGAGAACGATGAACGCCTCATCGGTTTCCGGGTGATCGTGCCAGATGAAGTCGCCCTCGATACGAACCACCTTGAACTGGTAATCGTTCAGTTCGGCGACAACGCGTGGCTGCCAGAGCTCGGTGATTCTGGAGAGTTTTTCGGAAAACCTGACCGGCTGGTATGTCTTGTCCATTCCGTAGGCTCCATCGTTGGATGGACTGCCTACGGAATATTCGAAGCTACTGTCTTGGACGATTGTGCGGGGCCCGTTATCCGCGAGCCCCGCGAGGGTGGCTCTAGCCCTCGACATCCACGCGCACGATCAATCCATCGCCGTTGAGCGTGATGGTCTCGGCGCCAATGCGTTCGCGCCACACGCCCGTCTTGGTGCTGGTGCCGGTGAGTCGCCATTCGGAGCGGGCGCTCATGGGCGACAGGGCTTCCAGCTTCTTGTCTTCCGCTTCCTGGTCCGGATATTCCGTGAAATAAGTGCGGAAAGCCGCCATCACTGCGTCGCGGCCCTCGATGCGGCCGCCAACGCCTTGCGAGATATAGACGACCTCGGGCGCGAACATCGCCTCGATGGCGGCGAAGTCCTGCGCATTGGTCACGTCATGGAAACGGGCCAGCGTCTCGGCGGGATCGTGGGCGGCGCTCATGCGATAACTCCGAGATTGGTCAGGTCGCGCTTTAGCGTCGCGGGGTCGGTGAACAGCACGGCTTGCCAGCCGGCTTCCTTGGCGCCGTCGACATTCTTCTGGCTGTCGTCGATGAACAGCGTCGCCGCCGGCTCGAGGCCGAAGGATTTGACGTGGTGGTCGTAGATGGCGCGGTCGGGTTTTAGCAGCCGGATATCGGCCGAAACGGTGACGCCGCGCGGCCGTTTCAGGAAGGCGAACCGCTCCTGCGCTTCCCGGAAGGTGTCGCCGGCGAAATTGGTAAGCATGGTGACGTCGCGGCCGTCGTCGATCAGCCGTTCCATCAGCACCACGCTGTCGTCATAGGCGTGCGGCACCATCTCGTGCCAATGGCGGCGGAAGTTGCGGATGTTTTCGGCATGATCGGGGTGGGTGTCGATCAGCAGCGCCTCGGCCTCTTCCCAGGTCCGGCCGCGATCCTGCTCGATGTTCCAGTCCGACGTGCAGACATGATCGAAGAACCACTGCCGCTCCGTCTCGTCCGGGATCAGCCGGTTGAACGGCAGGCTGGGGTCGTAGTGCAGCAGCACCTTGCCGATGTCGAAGACGATATGGCGGATTTCGGTCATGCTTTCCTCTTGTGCGGGCCCTTCTGGGTCGAGCCGGGCATAGCCGCTTCGATTGCCTTTTTCATGACAGTCGGCAAGGCCTCGTCATTGATCCAGCCGGGCCGCGACCAGAAAAACCCCTGGGGTGGCGCGGTGAAATCGACATCGGCGCGGTAGACGGCGAGTTCGAGCCCGAAATGGGTGAAGACATGGCCGATGCTGCCCGCCGGCCGCCAGTTGGCCGCGAAGGGTGCGGCGTCGGTTCCAGTGGCGCCGTCGATGCGCGCGGTCCAGCCGGTGGTCGGCACCTCGCTCATCCCTCCAAGCAGGCCTTTTTCCGGGCGTTTGCGCAAAAGCACCGCGCCGTCGTTGCGGATGGCGACAAAGGCGGCGCCCTTGCGTTGCGGCTTTTCGGGCTTGGCCAGTTTCACCGGGTAGAATTCGGGATCGCCGGACAGGATGGCGCTGCAATCTTGCCGCAGCGGGCACAGCATGCAGCGCGGCCGGCGCGGCGTGCAGATGGTGGCGCCGAGATCCATCGTCGCCTGCGCGAAATCGCCGGGCCTGTCCGCCGGCACCAGTCGCTCGACCTCGGCGCGGATATCGGGCTTGGCCGCCGGCAGCGGCATGGCGATCGAAAACAGGCGTGTGATGACGCGCTCGACATTGCCGTCGACCACGACCGCCGGCCGGACGAAGGCGATCGCGGCGATCGCAGCCGCCGTATAGGCGCCGATGCCGGGCAGGGCGCGCAGTCCGTCCTCGGTATCGGGAAAAACGCCGCCCCGCGCCGCGATGCGATCCGCACAGGCCTTCAGGTTGCGTGCCCGCGAATAATAGCCGAGCCCCGCCCAGGCCTTCATCACGTCGTCGGTGCTTGCCGCGCCAAGCGCCTGCACGGTCGGCCAGCGTTCGAGAAAGGCCTGGAAATAGGCTTTGACCGCCTCGACCGTGGTCTGCTGCAGCATGACCTCGGACAACCAGACGCGATAGGGATCTGGCCGGACGCCGCTTGCCAGTTCGCGCGGCGGCACCCGCCACGGCAAGTCACGGTGATGGGCGTCGTACCAGGCAAGCAGCCGGTCGGCGATGCCGGTGACAGGCCGGTCTGCAGGCTTGCGGGTCGAGGTGAGTGATGCCATTGATCTTCCGAGGGAGTGGTTGATTTCGGCCGCTCCTGCTGTCTGACGGAGCACGCATGACAGGGAAAAACCGCTACGGCAATCCCGTGCCGGTCAGCGATCTCGCCACCGGCATCCTCGAGCCGGTGTTGCGCAAGCGCGCCGGAATCTCGATCGGCCTCGTCCAATCCTGGGAGGAGATCGTCGGGCCGCGTCTTGCCGGCACCTCGCGGCCGGAAAAGATCCAGTGGCCGCGCCGCATGCGCGAGGACGATCCGTTCGAGCCGGCTGTGCTGGTGGTGGCGTGCCAAGGTGTCGCGGCGCTGCACCTCCAGCATCAGGCCGACGAGATCATCGGTCGCGTCAACGCCTTTCTTGGTTTCCAGGCGATCGGCCGCATCCGCATCGTCCAGAAGCCGCTGACGGAAACCAGGCGACGCACGGCACAGCCTGCCAGGCCATTGACGCCATTAGAGAAAACGCGTCTGGAACGGGTGGTTGAGGGCGTCGAGGACGACGGCCTGCGCGCTTCACTGGAGCGGCTCGGCGCGACCATCATCGGCCAGCGCAAGTAGAACTCACCGGCGTCTCGCGTTTTCGTGATCGTTTCGACCGGATTTCGCGATTGGACTTGTGGGCCGCGATGCCTTAATTCGCCCGGACTCTCGCTTTTTCTTGATCTTCCATTGCAAAATCCAACGCTAATCAGGTGATTCGATGACCCGTCTCTTGTCCCGCAGAACCATTCTGACCACGCTGGCCGTCGCTCCGGCAGCGCTGGCACTCGCCGCCTGCAACAAGGCTGGCGAGGCCGAGGCGGAAGGCTCGAAGCCCGCCGAGACGACCAAGACCGCCGATGCCACCAAGCCGGCAGCGACGCCCGCGGCCGCAGCCCCGCAGTCCTCCGGTTCGGTCAACATGGCTGAACTGCTGAAGCCGGGCGTGTTGCCGGAAAAGCAGCTTGGCAAGGACGACGCCAAGGTCACCATCATCGAATACGCGTCGATGACCTGCCCGCATTGCGCGCATTTCCACGAAACGACGCTGCCGGAACTGAAGACGAAATATATCGACACCGGCAAGGTGCGGCTGATCTTCCGCGAGTTCCCGTTCGATCCGCGCGCCGAGGCGGGTTTCATGCTGGCGCGCTGCGCGGGCGACAACTATTTCCCGATGGTCGACGTGCTGTTCAAGCAGCAGCAGAACTGGGCCGCGGCCGAAAACGTCAAGGACGCGATGTTCCAACTGTCCAAACTGGCCGGTTTTACACAGGAGAGCTTCAACTCCTGCTTGACGGACCAGAAACTTCTGGACCAAGTCAGATCGGTGCAGAAGCGTGGACAGGACGAATTCAAGGTCGACTCGACGCCGACCTTCTTCATCAACGGGCAAACCTACAAGGGTGCGTTGTCGATTGCGGAAATGTCGGCCATCATCGACCCTCTGCTGTGACGTTCCGGTAGCGCCGGGGCGGCAGCGCCTTGGCGTTCGCGCCCGAACGGGGTTGCGCGAATGAAATTCTCGCGCCTGCGCCTGCTCGGTTTCAAATCCTTCGTCGAACCCGGTGAGTTCGTTATCGAACGCGGCCTCACCGGCATCGTCGGGCCGAATGGCTGCGGCAAGTCGAACTTGGTGGAAGCGCTCCGCTGGGTCATGGGCGAAAGCTCCTACAAGAACATGCGTGCGTCCGGCATGGACGACGTCATCTTCTCCGGCTCCAACACGCGCCCAGCGCGCAACACCGCCGAAGTCACGCTGTTCCTCGACAATGTCGACCGCACGGCGCCATCCGCCTTCAACGATGCCGACGAATTGCAGGTTTCGCGCCGCATCGAGCGCGAGGCGGGGTCGGTCTATCGCATCAACGGCAAGGAGGCGCGCGCCAAGGACGTGCAGCTTCTGTTCGCCGACCAGTCCACCGGCGCACGCTCGCCCTCGATGGTCGGGCAGGGCCGCATCGGCGAGCTGATCCAGGCCAAGCCGCAGGCGCGCCGCGCCCTGCTGGAAGAAGCCGCCGGCATTTCCGGCCTGCACACCCGCCGTCACGAGGCGGAGTTGCGGCTGAAGGGCGCCGAACAGAACCTCGAGCGGCTGGACGATGTGGTCGGCGAGCTGGAAAGCCAGATCGAGAGCCTAAAGCGTCAGGCCCGCCAGGCCTCGCGTTTCAAGAACCTCTCGGCCGATATCCGCAAGGCCGAGGCCACGCTGCTGCATCTGCGCTGGACGCTGGCGAAGACGCAGGAAGGCGAAGCACGTTCGGCCCTGGCGACGGCGACCGCGCTGGTCGGCGATCGCGCCGCAGCCCAGATGAATGCCGCCAAAGAACAGGCGATCGGCGCCCATCGCCTGCCGGACCTGCGCGACGCCGAGGCCAAGGCAGCCGCCGCTTTCCAGCGCCTGTCGATCGCCAAGTCGCAGATCGAGGAGGAGGCCGGCCGCATCCGCGCGCGCCAGACCGAGCTCGACCGCCGTCTGCAGCAGCTCGACAGCGATATCGAGCGCGAGGAGCGCATGGTGCGCGACAACGCCGCCGTGCTGGAGCGGCTGGCGGCGGAAGAAACCACCCTGAACGGCGAAAACGCCGGTGCCGCCGAGCGCGAGGCAAATACGCGCGCCGCTTTTGAAGAGGCCACCGCGACGCTGGCGACCAGCGAAGGTGCGCTGGCCAGGCTGACCGCCGAACGGGCGGAAGCGGCGGCCGGTCGCAACCAGATCGAGCGGACATTGCGCGAAACGGCGGAACGGCGCGATCGTTTCGCCCGTCAACTCGCAGATGCCGACCGCGAACTGGCCGAGATCGCGCAGCGCATCTCGGCGCTGGCCGACCCGACCGAAAAACGCGTGTTGGCGGAAGCAGCCGCCGAGGCGCTGGAAGCGACCGAGGCCGCCGCCGAGCTTGCCGAACAGGCGGTTGCGACGGCGCGCGAGGCCGAGACCGCCGCCCGGCTGCCATTGCAGGAGGCCAAGGCCGAGCTCGCCGGCATCGAGACCGAGGCGCGCACGCTTGCCAAGATCATCAATTCAACCAGCGGCGGCGACCTGTTCCCAGCCGTGCTGGAACAGATGAGCGTGGAGCGTGGTTTCGAAACCGCGCTGGGTGCCGCACTTGGCGAAGACCTCGAGGTGCCGCTCGACCGCAGTGCGCCCGTCCATTGGGGCGAGAACGCGGTGCAGGCGAGCGACCCGGCGCTGCCGGAGGGCGTGCGCAGCCTCGCCTCGGTGGTCAAGGCACCGTCACAATTGGCGCGTCGCCTCGCCCAGATCGGCATCGTCGAGGCATCGGATGGCAAGCGCCTGCAGGCCTTGCTGGCGCCGGGCCAGCGGCTGGTGAGCAAGGACGGCGCGCTGTGGCGCTGGGACGGCTTCACCGCCAGCGCCGACGCGCCGACCGCCGCCGCCCTGCGGCTGGCCCAGAAGAACCGCCTGACCGAACTCGACGCCGAGGCCGTCGCGGCAACCGTGGCGGTGCGCGCCGCCGAAGAGGCGCTGCGTAACGCCGAGACCGGCCTGCGCAACGCGGTCGAGGACGAAAAACACGCGCGCCAGGCATGGCGCGACGCGCAGCACGCGCTCGACGCGGCGCGCAATGCCCTGGCCCAGGCCGAGAAGGCCACCGGCGAATTGTCGACGCGGCGCGGTGCGCTGGAGGAATCGCGCGGCCGTGTCGTCGAGGCGCATGAGGAAGCCACCGCCATCTATGTCGAGGCGGAAGAACAGCTGCGCGGTGCGCCCGATCTCGGCGATTTGCAGTCGAGGCTGGAGCAGGCTGCCGGTCACGTCTCGCGCGATCGCGCCGCTCTGGCCGAAGCGCGCGCCGTCCATGACGGCCTGAACCGCGAAGCCGAGGCGCGCACGCGCCGCCTGCAGGCGATCGCCCTCGAACGCGGCAACTGGCTGTCGCGCGCCGAGAACGCGTCGACGCAGATCGCGGCACTTGCCGAACGCAAGGCCGAGGCAGCCGCCGAGCGAGAGGATCTGGTCGAGGCGCCGGACGAGCTCGACCAGCGCCGCCGCGCGCTGCTGTCCCAGCTCTCGGAAGCCGAGGCGCTGCGCAAGAACGCCGCCGACCGCTTGCAGGAAGCGGAAAACCGACAGGCCGAGCTCGACAAGGCGGCAACGGCCGCCATCACTACCTTGGCCGAAGCGCGCGAGGCGCGCGTGCGCGCCGAGGAAAGGCTGACCGCCGCCGACGAGCGCCGCCAGGAGGTGGAGGCGCGCATCCAGGAAGCGCTTAACACGCCGCCGCACCTGGTTATCCGCCACACCGGCCTGGAGGCTGACAGCCCGATACCCGACATGGGCGAGATCGAGCGCCAGCTGGAACGGCTGAAGATCGAGCGCGAGAGGCTGGGCGCGGTCAACCTGCGCGCCGAGGAAGAGCAGCGCGAACTGTCCGAGCGGCTGGAGACGATCGTCTCCGAGCGCGAGGACGTCATCGAGGCGATCCGCAAACTGCGCCAGGCCATCCAGAGCCTGAACCGCGAAGGCCGCGAACGGCTGCTGGCCGCCTTCGACGTCGTCAACGCGCATTTCCAGCGGCTGTTCACCCATCTATTCGGTGGTGGCACCGCCGAATTGCAATTGATCGAATCGGAAGATCCCCTGGAGGCCGGCCTGGAAATCCTTGCCCGTCCTCCGGGCAAGAAGCCGCAGACGATGACGCTGTTGTCGGGTGGCGAGCAGGCGCTGACGGCGATGTCGCTGATCTTCGCCGTGTTCCTGACCAATCCGGCGCCGATCTGCGTGCTGGACGAGGTGGACGCGCCGCTCGACGACCACAATGTCGAGCGTTTCTGCAACCTGATGGACGAGATGTCGGCCTCGACCGAAACGCGCTTCGTCGTCATCACCCACAATCCGATCACCATGGCGCGCATGGACCGCCTGTTCGGCGTCACCATGGCCGAGCAGGGCGTCAGCCAGCTGGTCTCCGTCGACCTGCAGGCGGCGGAGGCGATGCGCGAGGCGAGCTGACGCGGCCGGACCCATCGTTCCCGGTTGAACCCGAGACGGCCCCGGTGGTAGCACTGCGCCGGCGGTGCGGCCGGACCGGCGCGGCGCAATTGTTCGGAGAGCACGCTTGCCCATTCTTGTCACCGGCGCCGCCGGCTTCATCGGCAGTCATGTCTGCCATCGCCTTCTCGACCGGGGCGAAGAGGTGATCGGCGTCGACAATCTGAACGATTATTACGACCCGGCGCTGAAGCAGGCGCGGCTGGCGCAGTTGCTTGAGCGAAAGGGGTTCTCGTTCCGCCGGCTGGATATCGCCGACGAGGGCGCGTTGGCGGCACTGTCGGGGCTCGGCATCCGGCGCATCGTGCACCTCGCCGCGCAGGCCGGCGTACGTTATTCGCTCGACAATCCGCGCACCTATATCCGCTCCAACGTGGTCGGGCATCTGGAGGTGCTGGAATTCTGCCGGGCGCTGCCCGGCTTCGAACATCTGGTCTACGCTTCGTCGAGTTCCGTCTATGGCGGCAACCGCAAGGTACCGTTCGCCGAGGCCGACAAGGTCGACACGCCGGTCTCGCTCTATGCCGCCACCAAGAAGGCGGACGAGCTGATGAGCCACACCTACGCCCATCTCTTCGCCATCCCGCAGACAGGCTTGCGCTTCTTTACCGTCTACGGGCCGTGGGGCCGTCCGGACATGGCGTATTGGCTGTTCACCAAGGCGATCCTGGAGGGCAGACCGATCCGCGTCTTCAACCAGGGCGAAATGTGGCGCGACTTCACCTATGTCGACGACGTCGTCGAAGCGGTGGTGAAGGTTCTGGACACGCCGCCGTCGGGCGCGGTGCCGCCCAGCCGGCTGTTCAACATTGGCAACAACAGCCCGGTGCGGCTCGGCGATTTCATCGACATGCTGGAGCGGTTGATCGGTATCGAGGCGAAGCGCCAGTACGAGCCGATGCAGCCGGGCGATGTCGAGTGCACCTATGCCGATGTCACCGAGCTCGACCGCGCCATCGGCTTCAAGCCGAACACCTCGATCGAGGACGGCCTGCGCAAATTCGTCGACTGGTATCGCGGCGAGTGGGTCAGATAGTTCTGGGTCTGGAAGGATAACTCCGAAGCCAAGCGCTTCTCGATGGCGTCGTCGGGGAATGCCTCAATGGCGAACGGGTTCGCGTAGCGAGGCCAGCGCCTCGGCCTGCGCCAGCCCAGCGCTGAAGGAACAGATCAGCGGAACGTCGAATTCGGGCTGCAAATCGTTGGCGACGCCCGCCAGCGCCGCGCCGCCGACGATGATCACATCGGCGCCATGCTGTTCGCGGGCCTCCGAGATCAGTTCAGCCACTTTGCGGCGCGCACCTTCCGCGCTTGCCGCCACCTCCAGTGCATGGCCGTTGATCGCCAGCGTGGCACAACAGCGGTCGTCCAGCCGCTGCTGGCGCATCAGTTCGCGCAGCATCGACGGCCAGCGTTCGCCGACGGTGACGATGGCGAAGCGTTCGCCGAGCTGCATCGCCGACAGGATCGATGCCTCCGCCATGCCGACCACCGGAAACGGGTAGATCTCGCGCGCCGCGCCGATGCCGGGTTCGCCGAAACAGGCGAGAAGGCAGACGCTGATGTTTTCGGCGCCGTATTCCTTCACCTCAAGTGCGATCGTGTCGACGATGGCGCGGGCGGCGACGACGGCATCGGCACGCGCGCTGATATAGCCCGGCCCATAGATGGCCGTTGCCCCTATGATGTCGCGTTCGGGAGGCAGGGCGACCCTGGCCCGCTCGACCAGCCTGTCGGTCAGCGCGGCATTGGTATTGCCGTTGACGAGCAGCAGCCGACGAACCCCTCCCTTGTTTGCCATAACCTTGCTCCCGCACATTTCCTGCTTGCCCGACAGCGGTCGACTGCCGCTGCCTGGAAAAATAATAGTATACAATTTTTTGATATGATAGCATACAAAACAACGAATTCACGGATGCATTTCTGTGCGGTATAAGAGCCGTCTCGGATGGAGGACGGTTGCAGAGATGAATGACGACGTTTCGGTCAAACGCGTGAAGCGCCCCAATCTCCCACGCAGCGAAGCCATGTATCATGGCCTGCGACGCGCCATCATCGAGCGTGCGTTGAAACCGGGTGACAAACTGCCCGAAGACGTCATCGGCGAACGCTTCGGCGTCAGCCGTACCATCGTGCGAAGCGTGCTCGGCCGCCTGAACAGCGAGGGTCTTGTCGACCTCATTCCGAACCGGGGCGCGGCCGTCGCCCAGCCGACGCTGGAAGAGGCCTACGATATCTTCGAAGTGCGCCGCAGCCTGGAGCGGGACGTGGTGCGCAGGCTGGTCTCCAAGATCACCAAGACAGACGTTGAGCAGCTCAAGGCTCATGTGGCGCGCGAGGAGGCGGTGAAGGCCTCCAATACCGCCGAGTCGATCCGGCTGGCCGGAGAATTCCACATTCTGCTCGCCGAAATGGCCGGCAACGCCGTCACCGCCCGCTACATCAACGAATTGGTCTCGCGCTGTTCGCTCATCCTGGCGCTTTACGGCCGGCCGCATTCCTCCGACTGCGCCGTCAACGAACATCTGGAAATCGTGGCGGCCCTGCAGAAGGGCGACAGCGAAAAAGCGCTGGAGACCATGGACCATCACCTCGAGGCGGTGACGGAGCGCGCTTTGTTGAGTGCGCCCGTCACCCAACACGATATCCGCGCCATTCTGGACGAATATGCCAAACCCTGAAAACACGTCCTCCGCGCTTGCTCTCGATGAGGCTGGCGTTGCCCGAGCCTCTGCGCGCTTTTTGTCTCCAGCGGCGCGCAGCATGGTCGCTGGCATCGTGCTGTTGGCGGTCGCGCTCAATCTGCGCCCGGCTCTGTCCAGTCTTGCGGTGCTGCTGGCGCCGGTGCAGCAGGCATTCGGTCTGTCAGGCGCCTCCATCGGCGTTTTGACGATGATGCCGTCGCTGTGTTTCGGCCTGGCAGGCGGCGCCGGCCTTGCCATGGCGCGGCGCGTCGGGCTGGAGAAAGGCCTTGCGGTCTCGCTGGTTATCATTACCGCTGGTCTTCTCTTGCGTATCGAACCGTTGGTGCAGGCGCTGTTTGCCGGCACTGTCCTTGTCGGTGTCGGCATCGGCATTGCCGGTGTGCTGGTACCGGCGATCATCAAGCGCGACTATGCCGGACGGCTTGGTCTTGCCACCGGCCTCTACACCATGACGATGTGCGGAGGCGGCGCGCTGGGCGCGGCCTTCACATTGCCGCTTGCCCATGCCCTTGGAACCGGCTGGAATGCAACGATCGGCCTGTGGGCGGTGCCCGCCGGCCTGGCGATGCTGGCCTGGCTGCCCTTCGCCGCGGGCACCGGCGCGACTGCCAAGGCCGGCACCGACGGCGCCACCGTCAATCTGTGGCGCGACGGCATTGCCTGGGGCGTTACCGGTTTCATGACCTTGCAGGCAGCACTCGCCTTCATCGTGCTCGGCTGGCTTCCAGCGATCCTGCAGAGCGGCGGACTGGATCCGCTTGGTTCGGGCTATGTCACCTCGGCTTCCGTCTTCTCGCAGACCTTGACCGCGCTGGTGGTGCCGATCTTCGCCGCTCGCCTGCGCAGCCAGAAGCTGCTGGTCGTCGCCGCACTCGGCTTTTCGGCCATCGGCTTTGCCGGACTGACTATGGGTTGGTTGCCGGGTTCCCTGTTCTGGGCGGTTGTTCTGGGCCTCGGGCAGGGCGCCAATTTTGGCCTCGCGCTGGTCTTTATCGGGCTGCGTTCGGCCAACGCCAACATCGCCGCGCGGCTTTCCTCCATGTCGCAAAGCGTCGGCTACACGCTTGCCGCCGGCGGCCCGCTGCTGGCCGGGCTGGTGCGGCAATGGTCGAGCGCCGCCGAGGGGCAGGTGGTGCTGTTTTCGGCTATCGCCTTCCTGGCTCTGCTGTGCGGCCTGGTCGCCGGCGCGCAGCGCACGATCGGCCAAACGAGGCTCTAGCGCTTCCACCTACCGCCCATCCTTCGGAGAAAATTGGCCGCTCGCCGCGAAAAGGGCTTGCACGTCATGTGCGCGCACTTCATAATGTATACAAAATTATAAATACTCGTATACATAAGAACGACGAAAAATACGAGTTGGGTCATCCGGCACGGATGCCGGCAACGAGCCGGTGAAGCCGGCGATGGGAACAGTGAGGAGCAAGCAATGAAGCGTTTGAAAATGCTGCTGGCGGCCGCATCCGCCTTGTTGGTGGTGGTCACCGCCGCGGACGCCGCCACCCTGAAGTGGGGCGCCGCCCGCGATATCGATTCGCTCGATCCCTATTCGTTCGGCAGCACGTTCACGCTGGCTTTCCTCAATCACATCTATGAGGGCCTCACCCGCTACGACGAGAACCTCAAGCTGGCACCCTCGCTTGCGGAATCGTGGGAGGTTGTCGAGCCGACGGTGTGGCGCTTCAAGCTGCGTCATGGCGTCAAGTTCCACAATGGCGACGACTTTACCGCCGACGATGTCGTCGCCTCGCTGAAGCGGGTGAGCGACGAGGCTTCGCCGCTCAAGGGCAATCTTCCGGCCTATAAGGATGCGCGCAAGATCGACGACTACACCGTCGAGATCGTCCTGAAATCGTCCTATCCGCTGCTCGCCAATGACCTGACCAACATCTTCATCTTCAGCAAGAAATGGCTGGTCTCAAACAACAGCGAACGGCCGACCGACGTGGCCAAGGGCGTCGAGGGCTACGCCACCCATCACGCCAACGGCACCGGACCGTTCATGTTGGAATCGCGCCAGACCGACGCCACGACCGTGCTGGTCGTCAATCCGAAATGGTGGGACAAACCCAAGCACAACGTCACCCGTATCGAGTTCACGCCGATCGCCTCGGCGCCGACGCGTGTCGCGGCACTTCTGTCGGGCGACATCAACTACACGGAAAGCGCGCCGCTCCAGGACATCGAGAGGCTCAAGGCTTCCGGCGCCATCAAGGTGCTTTTGTCGAACGAATTGCGCACCGTCTTCTTCGCGATGAACCTCGGCGACAAGCTGGTCGGCTCCGACATCACCGACAAGAACCCGCTGAAGGACCCCAAGGTTCGCAACGCGCTCTATCAGAGCCTCGACATGGGCCTGATGCAGAAGAAGGTGATGCGCGGCCTTTCGCGCACCACCGGCGCGCTGGTCGCGCCGGCGATCCCCGGCTACAACGAGGAGCTGGACAAGCGGCCGCCGGTCGATGTCGAGGGCGCCAAGAAACTGCTTGCCGAAGCCGGTTACCCCAACGGGTTTTCGCTGTCGCTGCTGTGCTCCACCGATTCCTACGTCAATGAAGAGCAGATCTGCCAATCCGCGGCTTCGATGTGGGCGCGCATCGGCATCAAGGCCAACATCACCAGCGGCCCGCGCAGCATCATCAATCCGCGCCGCGTCAAGGGCGACTTCGACATCACCACGCTGGGCTGGGCCAACGAACCGGCGCTCGACGCCTATTCGCTGCTGATCCAGGTGGTGCACTCGAAATCCGGCAGCGCCGGCCTGTTCAACTGGGCGAACTGGGGCGACCAGCGCATCGATGCATTGGTCGACAAGTCCGCCGGCGAGCTGGACAGCGCCAAGCGCGTGCCGATGCTGACCGAGGCGATGAAGATCGCCAAGGACGAGACGCTGTTCCTGCCCCTGCACCAGCAGCCGATGGCCTGGGCGATCGGGGAAGGGGTGTCGAGTGTGATCCAGCTGCCCGACAACAAAGCCAGGCACTGGTTCACACAGATGAAGTGAGGCGCGGGGCCGTGTCCGCCCGGCGGGCGCGGCCCTTTGTTCCTTGCCATTTCGATCCAACAAAAAGGTTCTGATCGATGCTGGCCTTCATTCTTCGACGATCGGTCAATGCCGTAGCCGTCATGCTCGCCGTCGCGCTGATGGCCTTCATGATCTTCCGCTTTGTCGGCGACCCGGTTGAAATGATGCTGAACGAGCAGGCGACCCAGGAGCAGCGCGATGTGTTGCGCGAACGGCTTGGGCTGAACCTCTCCACCGGCATGCAATTCGTGCGGTTTGTCACCAATGCCGCCCAGGGTGATTTCGGCATCTCCTATCGCAACCAGCAGGACGTGTTCTCGCTGATCGCCGAACGGTTCCCGGCGACGCTTGAGCTGGTGCTGGTGGCGACGCTGCTTTCGCTGGTCGTCGGCGTACCGCTCGGTGTGCTGACCGCCGTGCGTCGGGATTCGCTGATTGCGCAGGCGCTGCAATTCCTGTCGATCGTCGGCATTTCGCTGCCGAGTTTCGCTCTCGGCATTCTGCTCATCCTGGTCTTTTCGGTCCAACTCGGCTGGCTGCCGGGGTTTGGCCGCGGCGACGTGGTCAAGATCGGCTTCTGGTCCACCGGTTTCCTCACCCATTCCGGCCGCATGGCGCTGATCCTGCCCTCGATCACGCTGGCGCTGTTCCAGATCACGCTGGTCATGCGGCTGGTGCGCGCCGAGATGCTAGAAACGCTGCGCTCGGACTTCATCAAATTCGCGCGGGCGCGCGGCCTGCCGGCACGGGTCATCAATTTCCGCCACGCGCTGCGCAACTGCCTGATGCCGGTAATTACTATCACCGGCATGCAGATCGGCAATCTGATCGCCTTCGCGCTGATCACCGAGACGGTCTTCCAGTGGCCGGGCATGGGCCTGCTGTTCATCCAGGCGGTGACCTTCGTCGATATCCCTGTGATGGCCGCTTATCTGGTCATCGTTTCCTTCATCTTCGTGTCGCTGAACACCGCCGTCGATCTGCTCTACGGTATTATCGATCCCAGATTGCGGGCGCAGGGCGGAGTGGGAGGCGGTCATGGCTGACACGACGACGTCAAGGGAACCTGCAGGCTTGCTCGCAAGGATCGCGGCAAGCGACCTGTGGTGGAATTTGAAGCGCAGCCCACTGGCGCTGATCGCCGGCGTGTTGCTTGTGCTCATCATCGCCGCCGCCGTTTTGGCACCGCTGCTCGCGCTGCAGAACCCATACGATCTGTCGCAGCTCGACCTGATGAATGCCGAGTTGCCGCCGGCCTGGATCGATGGCGGCCAATGGGCGTTCCCGCTAGGCACCGACAGTCAGGGCCGCGATGTCTACTCGGCCATCCTCTATGGCTCGCGCGCCTCACTCATCATCGGCTTCTCGACGGTTGTGCTGTCGCTCGCCATCGGCGTTCTGGTCGGCCTGACCGCCGGCTATTTCGGCGGCTGGGTCGACAATGTGCTGATGCGCGTGGGCGACACGCTGCTCAGCGTGCCGACCATCCTGGTCGCCATCCTGGTGACGGCGGTGTTCCGTGAATTGCTGCCGGTGGCGTTGCGGGAAACCTTCACCATCGTCATCCTGATCTGCGCCATATCGCTGACCAACTGGGTGCAATATGCCCGCACCGTGCGCGCCTCGACCCTGGTCGAGCGGCGGAAGGAATATGTCGCGGCGGCGGCGTTGATCGGCGTGAGGCCGTTGAGGATCATGCTCGGCCATATCCTGCCCAACACGCTGACGCCGGTGATGGTCACCGCTACGCTCAATCTCGGCTTGGCCATTCTGGTCGAGGCCACCTTGTCTTTCCTCGGCATCGGCATGCCGCCGACAGAACCGTCGCTCGGCACGCTGATCAGGGTCGGCAACGAGTTCCTGTTCTCCGGCCAATGGTGGGTGGTGGTGTTTCCGGCCGCCTATCTCAGCTTGATCGTGCTCGCGGTGAACCTGCTTGGCGACTGGTTGCGCGATGCCCTCAATCCGAAGTTGAACTGAACGCAAAGGACGGCCCCATGTCCAGAGATTTTCTGCTTTCCAATGTCAGGCCGAATGGCGGGCCCTCGACCATGGTTCTGGTGAAGGACGGGCGTTTCGCACCCGTCGACGCCGCACCGAACATCAATAGCCTCGATGTCGTCGACGGCGGCAACGCACTGATGCTGCCCGGCCTCGTCGAGGCGCACACCCATCTCGACAAGACGCTCTACGGCATGGGCTGGTACCGCAACGAGGTCGGCCCCCGACTTATCGACAAGATCGACAATGAACGGGCGATGAAGAAGGAACTGGGCATCGACCCGGCCAGACAATCGGCTCGCCAGGCAGTGCTGTCGGTCGGCCATGGCACCACCCATATCCGCAGCCATGTCGATGTCGACACTGATATCGGCCTCGCCGGTATCGAGGGTGTCATGGCGACCCGCGAGAAATATCGCGACATCGTTGACATCGAGATCGTCGCCTTTCCGCAGAGCGGCGTGCTGGTGCGTCCTGGCACCGTCGAATTGATGGAGGAAGCGCTCAGGATGGGCGCCGAAGTCGTCGGCGGGCTCGATCCATCGGGCATCGACCGTGATCCGAAGGGGCATCTCGACATCGTGTTCGGATTGGCCGAGCGTTTCGCCCGCCCTATCGACATTCATCTGCACGAGGCCGGCGAACTGGGTGCCTTCGCCTTGGAATTGACGGTGGAGCGCACCAAGGCGCTCGGCATGCAGGGCAAGGTGACGCTCAGCCACGCCTTCTGCCTCGGCATGCAAGACCATCTCGCGGTCGGCGCGCTGATCGACGGCCTGCGGGAGGCCGGCATCCACATCATGACGACCGGACCGTCCTCGCGCCCGGCACCGCCGGTCAAGCGGCTGCTGGAGGCCGGCGTTGTCGTCTGTTCCGGCAATGATGGTATTCGCGACACCTGGGGTCCTTATGGCAACGGCGACATGCTGGAGCGCGCCACGTTTGTCGGCCAGCGCAACAATTTCCGCCGCGACGACGAACTGCAACTGGCACTCGACGTTTGCACCCATGGCGGGGCGAGCGTGATGGCACTGCAGGATTATGGGCTGAAGCCGGGCTGTTCTGCCGATTTCGTGCTCGTCGATGCGGAAACCGTGGCCGAGGCGGTTGCCGCGCATCCGCCGCGCAAGCTCGTCGTCAAGAAGGGTCGCGTCACCGCCCGCGACGGCCGCGCTTTGGTGGCGATGCCATGATCGCGAACGGCGCTTCCTCGATGAATGGCGCGTCGCCGCATTCGCCGGTTCCGACCGGCCAGGTAGCCGGGCCGACGCTGGTCACCGCACGCTGGGTTGTCGGCCATGCCGGCAGCCGCCATCACCTGCTCGAACATGGCGAGGTCGTCTTCCACCGCGACCGCATCGTGTTTGTCGGTCACGATTACCAGGGCGAGGTGGCGCGACGCGTCGACTTCGGCCAGGCGCTGATCGGTCCGGGTTTCATCGATCTCGATGCGCTGGCCGACCTCGACACCACCATACTGGGCTTCGACAACCAGCCGTCTTGGGAGAAGGGCAGGATATGGCCGAAGACCTATATGGATCGCGGCCCCTACGAGATGTACACGCCGCAGGAACTGGCTTTCCAGAAGCACTATGCCTTCGCCCAGTTGATCCGCAACGGAATCACCACCGCGCTGCCTATCGCCTCGCTGTTCTATCGCGAATGGGGTGAGACGACTGAGGAATTCGCTTCGGCCGCCGACAGCGCCGAGGCGCTTGGCCTGCGCGTCTATCTCGGCCCGGCCTATCGCGCCGGCAACACTTTCATCCATGACGACGGCAAGATCGATTTCCATTTCGACGAAGCGCGGGGCCTCGCCAATCTCGACGAGGCGATCGCCTTTTGCCGTCGCTTCGAGGGCATGGCCGACGGGCTGGTGCGCACCATGCTGGCGCCCGACCGCATCGAGACGGCAACCGCCGAGCTGTTGCGGCGATCGGCGGCGGCAGCGGCCGATCTCGACGTGCCGATCCGCCTGCATTGCTGCCAGTCGAAGCTGGAATATGACACGGTCGAGCGGCTGCATGGCATGTCGCCGCCCGAATGGTTGGCCAGCATCGGCTTTCTGTCGGAGCGCGCCCTACTGCCGCACGGCACCTATGTCACGGGCTCGAGCCGCATCGAAAGGTCCGGCAACGACCTTGAGATCATTCGCGACGGCGGCGCCACCGTCGTCCATTGCCCGCTGGTCTCGGCCCGCCACGGCAGCACGATCGAATCCTTCGCGCGCTACCGCGCCATGGGCCTCAGGATCGGCATGGGCACCGACACCTGGCCGCCGGATATGGTGCTCAACATGCAGGTGGGCATGATGTTGTGCCGCGTCGTCGACGCCTCGACGATGACCGTCCGTTCGGAAGACTATTACGATGCGGCGACTGTCGGTGGCGCCGATGCGCTGCGCCGGCCCGACCTCGGCCGGCTGATGCCGGGCGCCAAGGCCGATATCGTCGTCTTCGATCTTGGCCACGACCGCATCGGCCAGGTGATCGATCCGATCCAGACCATGATGTTGAACGGCGCCGGGCGCGACGTCTCGACCGTCATCATCGACGGCCGTTTCGTCATGTCGGACGGCGTCATTCCGGGCTTCGACCCGGCCGAGGCGCAGCGGCGCGCGCAGGCGCAGTTCGACCGGCTGATCGGCCTCTATCCCGAGCGCACGTGGAAACATCCGCCCGTCGGAGACATCTTCTCCTCCAGCTATCCGGTGACGAGGCCAGCCTCATGACCGAGCGCAACGCATCATCGACAGCGCCGATCCTCAGGGTTCAGGACCTGCGCGTCGAATTTCCGACGCGGCGGGGAAACCTGGTCGCGACCAGCGGCATTTCCTTCGACATCGCGGCGGGTGAGATCCTCGGCATGGTCGGCGAATCCGGCGCGGGCAAGTCGCTGACCGGTATGGCCATCATCGGCCTGCTCGACCCGCCCGGCTATCAGGCCGGCGGCGAAATCCATCTTGAGGGTCGCCGCATCGACAACCTGCCGCCGAAGGAGCGGCAGCGGCTGCGCGGCGCCAAGATCGGCGCCATCTTCCAGGACCCGCTGACCAGCCTGCACCCGCTGTTCACGGTGGGCCAGCAACTGGCAGAGACCATCCGCTATCATCTCGGCCTGTCGGCCAGGCAGGCGCGGGCACGGGCGCTCGACCTGATGAAGGAAGTCGGCATTCCGGCCGCCGAGGAGCGTATCGACAATCATCCGCACCAATTCTCGGGCGGCATGCGCCAGCGCATCGTCATCGCCTTGGCACTTGCCGCGAACCCGCGCCTGATCGTCGCCGACGAGCCGACCACGGCACTCGACGTGTCTATCCAGGCGCAGATCACCGCGCTGTTGAAGCGCCTGTGCCGCGACCATGGCACCGCCGTGCTTCTGGTCACGCACGACATGGGCGTGATCGCTGAAACCGCCGACCGGGTGGCGGTCATGTATGCCGGACGCATCGCTGAGATCGGCCCGGTGGAGGATGTGGTGCGCCGCCCGTCCCATCCCTATACGCGCGGCCTGATGAACTCGATCCCCGGCCTGCGCGAACGGGTCGCGCGCCTCAACCAAATCGATGGCGCCATGCCGCGCCTGCACGCCATGCCGACGGGCTGCGCCTTTCACCCGCGCTGCCCGCAGTCCGGGCCGCGGTGCCTTGCCGAGCGGCCCGAGCTCGCGCCGGTCGTCGGCGGTCACACATCCGCGGCATGCTGGCTGCACGAGGGAGGTGTCGCCCATGCCGCATGAGGCTCCACTGCTCGAGGTCGACGATGTCGCCTGCTGGTTCGACGTGTCGCCGCCATTTCTGAACCGGGTCATCGAAGGCAAGCAACGCAAGGTGCTGAAGGCGGTGGACGGCGTCTCATTCTCGGTGCCGCGCGGCAAGACGCTGAGCATCGTCGGCGAGTCCGGCTGCGGGAAATCAACCATCGCGCGGCTTCTCGTCGGCATGCACAAGCCGATGCGCGGCAGCGTCCGGTTCGGTGCGGGCGCCAGCGGTCCGCTGCGTGTCCAGATGATCTTCCAGGACCCATATTCCAGCCTGAACCCGCGCTGGCGTGTCGGCGACATCATCGCCGAGCCGATCCGCACCTTGCGGCTGCGCGCGACGCTTGCCGAGGTAGACGCCCGTGTCGCTGAGCTGCTCCAACTCGTCGGCCTGTCGCCCGGCGACGCCGACCGCTATCCGCACGCCTTTTCGGGCGGGCAGCGCCAGCGCATCTCTATTGCCAGGGCGCTGGCCACCGAGGCGGAATTCCTGGTCTGCGACGAGCCGACCTCCGCCCTCGACGTTTCGGTGCAGGCACAGGTGCTCAACCTGATGCGCGACCTGCAGAAGGAACTCGGGCTCACTTACGTGTTCATCAGCCACAATCTTTCGGTCGTGCGCCATATGTCGGACCGGGTGGCAGTGATGTATCTCGGCCGCATCGTCGAGGAGGCCGACGCCGACACCTTGTTCGCCAATCCGCGGCATCCCTATACAAAGCTGCTTTTGGATACGATTCCCGACCTGGAAGCGCCGAACCGCGACCGTCACCCGCTTGCCGGCGAGGTGCCGAGCCCGATCGACCCGCCGCGCGGCTGCGCCTTCAATCCGCGCTGTTCATTGGCCTTCGATCAGTGTCGACGGGAGCAGCCCGAACTGATCGGCGGTGAAAATGGCGGCAACGTTGCCTGTTTCGCGCTTTAGGGCCGTAAATGGCGCCAATGTGAGGGCTGAACGCCCTTAGGGTGGTGTTTTAGGGTGGGGTCTAAATTGCGCACAATTATTGTATAAATTCTATTGCAAGATTGTATGCAGTTTGGTTGAATTGCCGTGTGTCAGGATGCGAAACCGTAGGCAGAGACCCGGCCGCATCGTTTTTAAGGGAGGAATGGCATGGTGACGTTCAAGGCAGCCCGCAGGATCGCTGCGGCCGCTGGTATTCTAGTCGGCCTGTCGGCCGTCAGCGCTCAGGCGGCCAGCACGCTGGAAACCGTGAAGGCGCGCGGCAAGCTGATCTGCGGTGTTTCGATGGGCACGACCGGCTTCGCGCTGGCCGATGCGCAGGGCAAGTTCGCCGGCTTCGACGTCGACGTCTGCCGCGCGGTCGCTTCGGCGGTGTTCGGCGATCCGAACAAGGTCGATTTCGTGCTGACCAACATCAACACCCGCTTCCAGGCGCTGCAGTCCGGCGAGATCGACATCCTGTCGCGCCAGACCACGATGACCTTTTCGCGCGAAGCCTCGCTCGGCATCGATTTCGGGCCGGTCGCCTTCTACGACGGGCAGGGCCTGATGGTGTCGAAGAGCCTCGGCGTGACCAGCGCCAAAGACCTCAAGGATGCCGCGATCTGCACCTTGCCGGGCACGACCACGGCACAGAACCTGGCCGACTTCTTCCGTGCCAACAACGGCAAGTTCGAGCTGGTCGTCTTCGAGAGCCCGGACGAGAACAACAATGCCTTCTTCTCCGGCCGTTGCGATGCCGTGTCGTCGGACCGTTCCGACCTTGCCTCGATCCGCGCCGGCTCCAAGAACCCGAACGACTATGTCATCCTGCCGGAGACCATCTCCAAGGAACCCCTGGCGCCCGCGGTGCGGCAGAACGATTCCAACTGGCGCGACATTGTCTCGTGGTCGCTCTGGACCCTGACAGCCGCTGAGGAAAAGGGCATCACCCAGGCCAATGTCGATGAGATGGCCAAGAGCCAGGATCCGGAAATCCAGCGCATGCTGGGCGTCACCGACGACCTCGGCCCGATGCTCGGCCTCGACAAGAAATGGGCCTACAACATCGTCAAGAATGTCGGCAACTATGCCGAGGTCTTCGACCGCAATCTGGGCGAGAAGACCGCGCTGGGTCTCAGCCGCGGACCCAACGCTTTGTGGAACCACGGCGGGCTCCTTTACTCTCCGCCTTATCGCTAAAGGGGGTGGCGCGCGCCGCGGTGGCGGCGCGCGGTTTCCCGACGGAGGAGCTTCAGTGACGACCGTGCTGACAGGATTGCTGCGTGACCAGCGCGTTCGCGAATGGAGCTACCAGCTTCTGTGTGTAGGCGCCGTACTGGCGGTCGCCTGGTATTTGTTCGACAACGCGCTCACCAACCTGTCCAAGCAGGATATCGCGACCGGTTTCGGCTATCTCGGCCGCGAGGCCGGTTTCATCATCAGCGATACGCCGATCGCCTATGAGCCGACCGATACCTATGGCCGCGCGCTGCTGGTCGGCATCCTCAACACGGTCAAGGTCGCTCTCTTGGCGACCATATTGGCAACCATCATCGGCGTCGCCGTCGGCGTGGCTCGGCTTTCGAAGAACCCGCTTTTGGCGCGGCTGATGCTTGCCTATGTCGAAGCGCTGCGCAACGTGCCGCTGCTGCTCTACCTCTTCCTCTGGTATGCGGTCATCATCTTCACGCTGCCGCCGGTCAAGCAGGCGGTCATGCTTTTGCCGGGCGTCTTCATCTCCAACAGCGGTCTCGTCGTTCCGGCCATGGTCTGGAAGTCCGGCTTCTGGGAAGTCGCGGCGGCGCTGGGCGTTGGCTTCGCAGCCGCCATCACCTGGCAATTTTATGTGCGGCGCACCCGCATCGCCACCGGCGAGGCGCTGCCGGGCTGGCCGCTGGCGCTGCTTTTTCTCGTCATTCCGCTCGCCGGCGTTCTCGCCTTCGGCAATGCCGACTGGACCTTCGATCCGCCGGTGCTTGGCCGCTTCCGCCTGACCGGCGGTTCGCATCTCAAGCCGGAATTCGTTGCGCTGCTGATCGGGCTGACGCTCGGCGCCTCGGCCAGCATCGCCGAAATCGTGCGCAGCGGCATCCTGTCGATCGGGCGCGGCCAGAGCGAGGCGGCGGCGGCGCTCGGCCTCTCGCAGGGGCGTATCATGCGCCTCGTCGTCCTGCCGCAGGCGTTCCGGGTGATCGTGCCACCGCTCACCAACATCTACCTCACCACCTTCAAGAACAGCTCGCTGGCGATCGCCATCGGCTACCCGGACCTGGTGATGGTGTCGAACACCATCATGAACCAGACCGGCCAGGCGATCGAGCCGATCGCGCTGTTCATGCTGGTCTATCTGGTGCTGTCGATCGCCATCTCGCTCATCATGAACTGGTACAATGCGCGTGTTGCGTTGAAGGAGCGTTGAGCATGAGCGATCCGCTTGCAACGCAGCCCATGCTGGCGCCGGCGGCCCCCGGCGGGCGCTGGCTGAAGGTCTATTTCGGCACGCCGGGCAATACGGCGATCACCGTCGTCTGCGCGATCCTGATCGGCCTCGCCTTGAAGGTGGCGCTGACCTGGCTGCTCATCAACGCCGTCTTCATCGGCTCGCCTGCCGATTGCAAGGCGGGCAGCGGCGCCTGCTGGCCCTATCTCGCGGCGAAACTGCGTTACATGCTGTTCGGTGTCTACCCGATGGAGGAGCAATGGCGTCCGCTGGTCGCGGTGTTGATCTTCCTCGGCGCGCTGGCCGTTTCGGGCGCGCCGCGCTTCTGGGGCCGCAGGCTGCTTCTCGCCTGGTTGGTACTGATGCCAGTGCTCTATCTGCTCGTGGCTGGCGGCGCGCTCGGGCTGGCTGCGGTGCCGACCTCGCAATGGGGCGGTCTGCCGCTCTCCTTCATGCTGTCTTTTGTCGGCCTGGTCTGCGCCCTGCCGCTCGGCGTCATGCTGGCGCTGGGCCGCAGTTCCAACCTGCCGGCGATCCGTGTGCTGTCGATTTTCTTCATCGAGCTGGTGCGCGGCGTGCCGCTGGTCAGCGTGCTGTTCATGGCATCGGTGATGCTGCCGCTGTTCATGCCGCAGGGTGTCACCATCGACAAGCTGCTGCGGGCGCAAGTGGCGATCATCCTGTTCGCCGCCGCCTATATCGCAGAGGTCGTGCGCGCCGGCCTGCAGGCGCTGCCCAAGGGCCAGACCGAGGCGGCGCAGGCGCTCGGCCTGCACTATTGGCAATATACGTTCTTGGTGGTCATCCCCCAGGCATTGAAGACGGTGATCCCGCCGCTGGTCTCGCTGTTCATCGGCTTCTTCCAGGACACGACGCTGGTCACCATTGTCGGCCTGCTCGATTTCCTCAACACCGTGCGCACCGCGCTGCGCGACCCTAACTGGCAAGGCATCGCCGTGCTGGAAGGCTATCTGTTCGCCGCCGTCGTGTATTTCCTCTTCAGCGCCCTGATGGGCAGCTACAGCCGCTTTCTCGAGAAACATTTCAGGATGGGTCATGACTGACAGCGTTACCGTTATTCGCGATGCGGAGACCATCGTCGGCTACGACCCGGCAAGCGACGGGCACGTCTATCTGTGCGGCGGCGACGTTGCCTTCAATGAGGCCGGGCTGCTCTGCGTTGGCGGACGGTACGAAGGGCCGGCCAGCACCGAACTGTCCGGCAAATCACGCATGGTCATGCCGGGGCTGGTTAACATCCATTGCCATTCGCATGACGAGCCGCTGGCCAAGAGTATTTTCGAGGATGCCGGCACCGCCGCCCTCTGGGGTCAGGCCATGTACGAATTCTCAAGCGTCCTCGATGGCGGCGATGACGCCCGCGCAGCCTGCCTGACCGTCATGCTGGGCGACCTCATGCGATCGGGCGCCACCACCATCCTCGACATTGCCGGCGCTCACGACATCTGGCTCGACATCGCGGCCAGAAGTGGTGCGCGGGCTTATCTAGCACCGGGTTTCCGCCAGGCCGGCTGGGTTGTGCGCGACAGCCACAAGCTCGACTATGAATGGAGCGACCAGGCCGGCCGCGACGCCTTCGTGCGTGCGCTGGACTTTGCCGAACGGGCTCGCGCGCATCCGAGCAGCCGGCTTGACGGCGTCGTGTCGCCCTCGCAGGTCGAGACCTGCCGGACCGACCTTCTGGTCGACGCGGCAGAGGAAGCGCGCAAGCGCGGCATGAAGATCACCGTCCATGCCGCCCAGACCATGGCCGAGCATGAGGAACTGTTACGCCGCACCGGACTGACCGCTGTGCAGTATCTCGACCGCCTCGGCGTGCTCGGCTCGGATGTCATCCTCGGTCATTGCATCTTTGCCGACCACCATTCCTGGACCCGGCAACGGACGCAAAACGATCTCGTCACGCTGGCCGAACGCGGCACCTCAGTCGCCCATTGCCCGGTCACCTTCGCCCGCAGCGGCATGGCGCTGGAGACGCTCGGCGCCTATCGCCGCGCCGGCGTCAATGTCGGCATCGGCACCGACAGCTATCCCTTCAACATGCTGGAGGAAATGCGGCAGGCGCTGATCTGTTCGCGGCTGGGGGGCAAGTCCGTCTTCGACATCACGACCGGCGATGTCTTCGATGCCGCGACGCTCGCTGGCGCGCGCGCGCTCGGGCGCTCCGACATCGGGCGCCTCGCCGTCGGCGCGAAAGCCGACCTCGTTGTCATAGACCTCGACACGCCGACCATGCGCCCGGTCTACGACCCGCTGCGCAGCCTGCTGCATTGCGCCGCTGAGCGGGCGGTCGAGCGTGTCTTCGTCGATGGACGTTGCGTGGTCGAGAACGGCAAGCCGTCCTTCATCGACTATGACGGCGCGATCCACGAACTGCAGCAACTGCAGGATTTTGCCTGCGCCAAAGCCGGCGGACTAGACAGCAAAGGCCGCGACATCTCCGCCATGGCGCCGCTGTCGCTACCGCTGGGAAGGGCTTGAGCCCGGAGGCGCTAGGCGCCGCGAAGCGAAGACGCGGCGCGGTGGGTTGAGTGACAGTCTGGCACGGCTGACGGTGAGGTGCGCGGACCTTGCCAGATCGCTGCGATTAGCTGCGCGTGGCAAGCTCGTGGGCCGCCAAGGTCGGGAAAATCAGGCATTCTTGAGAGTTTGGCTGGGGCGCCAGGATTCGAACCTGGGAATGTCGGTACCAAAAACCGATGCCTTACCGCTTGGCGACGCCCCAAGATCCGATTGCTTGAATCGGATGTGAGCGGCCTTATAGGCAGAGCCGCGCAAAAGTACAATCGACATTAAGCGACCGCGCGTCCTTTCGGACGCGTAGGAAAAGCTCCTTCGCTTCGACTTGGCGCATGCTCCAAAATCGGTTCCGATTTCGGATAAGGGATCGTGCGCTGGGTATCGTCGGCATGTTGAGCGGCGGAGCCGCGCCTGGCCAGACGCACGTTATTCGCCCCACACCGCCAGCTCGTTGCCGGCCGGGTCGGTGAAGTGGAAACGCCGGCCGCCCGGAAAAGAAAAGATCGGCTTGACGATCGTGCCGCCAGCGCTGGTGACGGCATTCAGCGTCTCTTCCAGCTTCTGCGAATAGAGCACCGGCAGCGGTTTTGCCG
The DNA here is from genome assembly GCF_030814575.1 of Mesorhizobium sp. YL-MeA3-2017. NCBI lineage: Bacteria > Pseudomonadati > Pseudomonadota > Alphaproteobacteria > Hyphomicrobiales > Phyllobacteriaceae > Mesorhizobium > Mesorhizobium sp. YL-MeA3-2017. Next base: position 4,675,713 of record NZ_JAUSVH010000001.1, read on the forward strand.
CAGCGGCCGTGGCATCGGCGTCGAAGCCGCCATCCAGTCCTTCGCTGAAGGCCGAATACGTCGGGCCATAGTCGGTGAACGACCACGAGAACGCGGCGCTGTAGAAGGCCTTGACGTTGTCCAGCTTGCCGCCGGTGGCCGGCATTTCAATATAGTCGAGCTTTCCTGTCTGCCGCATGATGGTTTCCTTGTTCTTGCTATGTTCTAGTCGATCGCGGGGAGAATGACAAGAATTCAAGCGGTTGGCGATATGAAGATAGTGCGTGCCCGTACTTTGGCGCTGATACCTTTCGCCGGCGCAGGGGTTATGCCCGCTGATTCCGCGGCCTTGCCGCGTAAGCAACCGGCGGCGATGCATCCCGCCACTCTTGTGGATAGGTCGGGTTGCCCGATTTCAGACACATCACCCACCCCTAAAATGGCTTAATCGATTGTAGGCGCCGGCCAAGGTTTCAAGCGCTTGCCTTTCGCAGCGCAGCATCCTAGGCAGGCCGCAAGGCTTACCCCGGGGCGAGGCCCCGCGGCGCAAACAGGCTGAGGAGCAAGCATGACCAAGTGGGTCTACACCTTTGGCGACGGAGCGGCCGAGGGCCGCGCTGGAGACAAGAATCTGCTGGGTGGCAAGGGTGCCAACCTGGCCGAGATGTGCAGCCTGGGGCTGCCGGTGCCTCCGGGCTTTACCATCACCGCCGAAGCCTGCACCCATTATTACGCCAACGACCGCGCCTATCCGGTGACACTCGAAGCCGATGTCGAGGAGGCGCTCGGCCATATCGGCCGCATCGCTGGCCGCCAATTCGGTGATCCCGGCCAGCTGCTCTTGGTTTCGGTGCGTTCGGGATCCCGCGCGTCCATGCCCGGCATGATGGACACCGTGCTCAATCTCGGCCTGAACGACGAGACGGTCGAGGCGCTGGCCGCCGATTCCGGCGACGCGCGGTTTGCCTATGACAGCTACCGCCGTTTCATCCAGATGTATTCCGACGTCGTCATGGGCCTCGACCACGAGGTCTTCGAGGAAATCCTGGAAGACCAGAAGGCCGGTCTCGGTTATGAGCTCGACACCGAGCTTTCGGCCATGGAATGGCAGGGCGTCATTTCCCTCTACAAGGCCAAGGTCGAGGAAGAATTGGGCCGGCCCTTCCCCCAGGACCCGCGCGAGCAATTGTGGGGCGCGGTCGGAGCAGTGTTCTCCAGCTGGATGAACACGCGCGCCATCACCTATCGCCGCCTGCACGACATTCCCGAAAGCTGGGGCACCGCCGTCAACGTGCAGGCGATGGTGTTCGGCAATATGGGCGAGACTTCGGCCACCGGCGTCGCCTTTACCCGCAATCCGTCCACCGGCGACAAGATGCTCTATGGCGAGTTCCTGGTGAACGCGCAGGGCGAGGATGTCGTTGCCGGCATCCGCACCCCGCAGAACATCACCGAGGCCGCCCGCATCGCCGCCGGCTCCGATAAGCCATCGCTGCAGAAGCTGATGCCCGAGGCCTTCGCCAGTTTCGTCGCCATTTCGAACCGGCTCGAAAAGCACTATCGCGACATGCAGGACCTCGAATTCACCATCGAGCGCGGCAAGCTGTGGATGCTGCAGACCCGTTCGGGCAAGCGCACCGCCAAGGCGGCGCTGAAGATCGCCGTCGACATGGCCACTGAAGGCCTGATCTCGAAGGAAGAGGCGGTCGCCCGCATCGATCCGGCTTCGCTCGACCAGTTGCTGCACCCGACCATCGACCCGAAGGCCGAGCGCCATGTCATCGGCATCGGCCTGCCGGCCTCGCCGGGGGCGGCGACCGGCGAGATCGTGTTCTCGTCGGACGATGCCGAGGAACTGAAGTCGCAGGGCCGCAAGGCCATCCTCGTTCGTGTCGAGACGAGCCCCGAGGACATCCACGGCATGCACGCCGCCGAGGGTATTCTGACCACGCGCGGCGGCATGACCAGTCATGCGGCGGTGGTGGCGCGCGGCATGGGCAAGCCGTGCGTGTCGGGCGCCGGCTCGCTGCGCGTCGATCACAAGACCGGCACGCTGATCGCGCTTGGCGCCGCCTTCAAGAAGGGTGACGTCATCACCATCGATGGCGGCAATGGCCAAGTGTTGAAGGGCTCGGTGCCGATGCTGCAGCCCGAACTGTCCGGCGATTTCGCCGCGATCATGGAATGGGCCGACGCCACGCGCCGCATGAAGGTGCGCACCAACGCCGAAACGCCGGCGGATGCCCGCATGGCGCGCTCCTTCGGCGCCGAGGGTATCGGTCTTTGCCGCACCGAGCACATGTTCTTCGACGGTGCCCGCATCATCGCCATGCGCGAGATGATCCTGGCCGACACGGAGAAGGACCGCCGAGCGGCGCTCGCCAAGCTGTTGCCGATGCAGCGCTCGGACTTCCTCGAGCTGTTCGAGATCATGGCCGGCCTGCCGGTGACCATTCGCCTGCTCGACCCGCCGCTGCACGAGTTCCTGCCCAAGACCGAGGAGGAGATCGCCGAGGTCGCCGCCGCCATGAACGTGCCGGCCGACAAGCTGCGCCAGCGCACCGAGGCATTGCACGAGTTCAACCCGATGCTCGGTCATCGCGGCTGCCGGCTCGCCGTCTCCTATCCTGAGATCGCCGAGATGCAGGCGCGCGCTATCTTCGAGGCGGCCGTCGAGGCCGGCCGCAAGGCGGGCGCGCTGGTGGTGCCCGAAATCATGGTGCCACTGGTCGGCATCGTGAAGGAGCTGGACTACGTCAAGACGCGCATCGACCAGGTGGCCAAGGCGGTGATGGCCGAGACCGGTGTCAAGATCGAGTATCTGACCGGCACGATGATCGAACTGCCGCGCGCGGCGATCCGCGCCCATGTCATCGCCGAGACGGCGGAATTCTTCTCCTTCGGCACCAACGACCTGACGCAGACCACTTTCGGCATCAGCCGCGACGACGCCGCATCCTTCCTCGAGACCTATCGCCAGAAGGGTATCATCGAGCAGGACCCGTTCGTGTCGCTGGACCGCGACGGCGTCGGCGAACTGGTGCGCATGGCCGCCGAAAAGGGCAGGGGTACAAGGCCTTCGATCAAGCTCGGCATCTGCGGCGAACATGGCGGCGACCCGGCCTCGATCCATTTCTGCGAGGAAGTCGGGCTGGACTACGTTTCCTGCTCGCCCTTCCGCGTGCCGATCGCCAGGCTGGCGGCGGCGCAGGCGGCGGTAGCTGGCAAGTAAGGCCGGTCAACTTCGCCTGATCGGGTGGCGGAGGTCACGAGATCGCCGCTTTCCGGCGCCAATGCGGGTTGAAACGAAACAACGGGAGCCGGGATGCGCCTGTTTTCCAGCGTTGCCCTGGCGGCCCTGCTTCTGGCGGGAGTCGCCTCGGCCAAGGACCAGGACCTCGTCGAGCCCACCCTGCGCATCGCGCCGGGCGGCAAGGCTTCGCCGCGTGTGGCACTGACCTTCGATGCCTGCATGGGCAAGACCGACCGGCGCATCCTCTCGACACTGATCGACAACCGCGTGCCGGCGACCATCTTCGTCACCAGCCGCTGGCTGAAGCGCAACAAGGACGTGCTGGCCGAAATGCAGGCGCATCCGGACCTGTTCGAGATCGAGGATCATGGCGCCACGCATGTGCCGGCGGTCGATCGGCCGGCCAGTATCTATGGCATCGCGGCTGCCGGTTCGCCTGACGCCGTAAAGGCGGAAGTGGAAGGCGGTGCCGCTGCCATCAAGGCTACCGGTGCCGTGGCGCCGCGTTGGTTCCGTGGCGCCACCGCCCGCTACAGCCCCTCGGCCATCGCGCAGATCCGCCAACTCGGCCTGCGCGTCGCCGGCTATTCGGTGAATGGCGACGGCGGCTCGCTGCTGGGTGCGGCGACCGCCCAGAAACGCATCGCCGCCGCGCATGATGGCGATGTCGTCATCGCTCACATCAACCAGCCGACCCATGCCGCCGGCGACGGTGTCGCCAAGGGCATCCTCGACCTCAAGGCGAAGGGCTTTTCCTTCGTCAAATTGTCCGACGTGCCGGCCGAAGGCTCGCACGGCACCACCGCGCAAACCGTGGCGGGGTACTGAGGGCCGCCTCCCGTTTCCTGCTAGTTTGCTTACAATTTCAGAGGCACGGGCCGACGGCGCCTCCGGAATTGAAAAGTGTGCCAGTTTCGGCCTAGTCGAGTACGGCCACGGCTTCCACCTCGAACAGCATGCCGTCGAGCGCCAGCTTCGGCACCGGGACCAGCGTCTGCGCCGGCAGCGCCGCGCCGAACATCTCCTGGACGTTCTGGGTCAGCACGCCAAGTTTGGACATGTCGTGATCGACCACGAAGATCGTGAGCTTGATGACCTGGTCCGGTTTCGCCCCGACGCCATCCAGCACGGTGCGCAGATTGGTATAGGCCTGTTTCACCTGAACCGCGAAATCGGGCGACAGCGTGCCGGTGCTGTCCATTCCGCCCTGGCCAGCGATGTAGGCAACCCGGCTTCCGGCGGGCGCGACGACGGCATGGCTGTAGCCGAACGGGGCGGGATCGTAGAGACCTTGCGGATTGACGATGGTCGGTTTCCGTCCGTTCTCGCTCGCCTTCGCGGCTGTGGGAACTCCTAGGGTCATGATGATCAGGCCTCCAATAAGCAGATTGTTGATTGTGCGTGACATGGTTTTCCCCTGGCTCCGCGGATTGCCGTAATAAGCCCTCGCGGCCGGTCTGGTTCATCTCCAACCTCGTCGTCCCGCGATTGACTCGTACGTTATACGAGTCATTATATGGTACAACGTACGAGTCAACCGTCCGGCATCGACATTCCTGACGTCGCCTGCCAAAAACAGAGGTTCCGATCAGCGAGGAAGACGGATGTCAGCCAAACCTAGCGGCGCCCGCAAAAACCGGTCTCCACGGACAAGTGCGCAGCCTCAGCCGGCGCAGGAGCCGCGTGGTGAACCGTCGCTTTCGCGCGAGCGTATCGTGGCGACGGCGGTGGAGTTGCTGGACGCCGCAGGGGTGGACGGATTGACGATGCGTGGGCTGGCCGATCGCCTTGGCTCGGGCGTAATGAGCCTGTATTGGCACGTCGACAACAAGGAGGATGTCTTCGATCTGGCGCTCGACGCGGTGCTTGACTATGGCGGACCGCCTGAAATCGTTGAATCTCGGGATTGGCGTGCGGAAGTCGCTCACATGCTCGAAGACTGGCGCGCGAACATGCTGCGCCATCCCTGGTCGGCGTCGCTGTTGCCGCGCCGGGCGCTCGGCCCGAATATCCTCGGTCGCTTGGAGCTCTTGAGCAGGACATTGTCCAAAGCCGGTGTGACGGACGCGGATTTGAACGCCGCGATATGGTCGCTTTGGAACTATGTGATGGGCGCCACCATCACCCGGGCGAGCTTCGGCCCATCGGACGACGACAGGGCCGCCGCGCAGCAGCGCCTGACACGTCTCGGCGAACGATACCCGACAATCGAACGCTCCCGCCTGCTGTTGGACGACGATTGGGACGGCACCTTCCGCAAGGGCCTCGACTTCCTGCTTGATGGCCTCGCGCCGCAGCGGAGTTAGTGGACAGAGATTGCCTCGCTATCAGCGAGGCCGGTATGTCGCTCGCACTTGGGATCTGCCCGGCCTATTTCCAGAGCGATATCCCTTCCTGGGACATGGCACGTTGCACGGCCGCGCGTGCTTCCAAGCGGCTGGCATGCGCGGTCCAGGCCGGATAGCCGTTGCGCATGTCGATGGCCATGCGGTTTCCCCACCGGTAGAAGACCAGCAGATAGGGGTCGACGACGGAGTAGCTGTCGCCCACCGCCCAGGTCCGGTCCATCAGCTTGGTTTCGATGAGTGTGAATGCCGAGAGCAGGTGCTCCTTGCCCTTGTTGACCAGGGGTTCGTACAGGGTCTCGTCTGGCAGGAAGAAATCGGGTCGCCAGACCATGCGAACCGCCACGGCGTGAACCGCGCTCGACAGCCAGTTGAACCACTCGACCGAGCGGACGATGCTCGGCGCATCGCTTCCCAATAGCCCCGCGTCGGGATTGGTGAGGCCAAGATGCAGGAGGATTGCCGGGGCTTCGGTGAGGTTGAAGTTCACGGCGAGCAGGACCGGGATACGCCCCTTCGGGTTCAGTCGGCGAAACTCCTCGGTTCTGGCTTCAGGATGCCCGGGCGACATCAGCGCCAGCGAATAGGACCGCCGATCTCTTCAAGCACGATGTGAGGCGCGAAGGAGCACGAACCTGGCGCGGCGTGGAGCGTGTAGTGCATATGCTTTCCCGGAATTCCTGTGTTCGAAGCCCCAGTATCGGCGGATATGCCGCGTCAGGTTGGGCCTCGGCGGACCTATCGGAAGAGCCAGGTCGCCGGCCGTGAATCGGTACCGTCGCGCAAGAAAAGGACCTTTTGCTGCTGGCCATTTTCGAAGTTGGATCAGGCCCGGGGTGGAAGTTGGCGCCGAAGAAGCGGTGCGTCCGCATGATCGCTGGGTTCGCAGCCGAGCGAGCCTCCTAGGTGGACTATGCCCCGCTTGTCCGGATATCGACCCGGTCGGGATAGAAAGCACCGTTGTCCTTGATGGCGAGCATCTCGTCATAAGGGTCCTGGTAGGCCCACATCACATCCCTGCACGTTTCGCCGCCAGCGCCGGCGCTCCAGTAGCTGGCGTCGCCCTTGTAGGGACAATGGGTCGAGGTGTCGCTCGGGGTCAGCGCATCGAAGCGGATGTCGGCGAAGGGCATGTAGAGCACCGGCGGATAGTTCGCTTCTTGCAAAAGTTGCGCACGGTCGGAGGTCGCAATCACCGCGCCGGCGAAACCGACGGTCACCGTACCCTGATAAGGTCTGACGGTGATGGTGTGGCCGGGATTGCGCTTGAAGCCGGGCGAGGGATTTCGGTCCATGAGGCACCTCCGTTGCTCAAGCCCAATATAGGGCAGGGCAGCGGGCCCAACCAGCAATGCAGCGACGCTGTCGCCGGCAGAGGCCTCGACCTTACGCGGCGACCTTCAACGCATCCATCAGCCCGGCATAGGCGGCGGCGATGCCGGCCACCGGGTTGTCGCTCTTGGATGCGGTTTCCACCTTTAGCGAGCCGCCTTGCGTCGGCAGCGACAAGAGCAGGAACTGCCGGCTCTCGCCTTCGCCGACCGAGGCGGCGGCGACATGCTCGTCGGTGCCGTTGTTGGCCACGCACATGCTGAACAGCAGTTTTCCGCCGACGGCTTCAAGCGCGCCATCTACCACGGAAGCAAAGTCTTCGGTGGAGACCGCCTTGGGCACCGACGTCAGTTCGCCGAGGCTTTCTTCAAGCGCGGATTCCAGGGCTTTATCGTCGATTTGCGGGTCCATGCGAACCTCATTCGTCTCGCCAATTGCGTCCCGCCGTCTCAAATCTATGCAGACTTTGGCCGACTTGACAATGGTAGAGGCAGATTCGCCCGGGTATTGGGCTTTTTGGGGTGTGCCACTGACCTTGCGGCACTATGGACTTTCCCGCAGTTCCTTCCACAATGCTGCAAAAAATACAGAAGAGGAGGAACCGCATGCTTGGACTGATGCAGCAATGGCCGCTGCTTTGCCACAAGATATTGGACAATGCCGCCACCCAGCACGGCAAGCGCGAGGTGGTTTCGCGCTCCTGCGAGGGGCCGATCGTGCGAACCACCTATGCCGAGATCAGGCAGCGCGCCCTAAAGGTGGCGCAGCGCCTGGATCGCGACGGTTTCCGGCTCGGCGACCGCATCGCCACGCTCGCCTGGAACACGGCCCGCCACATCGAGGCCTGGTACGGCATCATGGGCATCGGCGCCGTCTATCACACGCTCAATCCACGCCTGTTCCCCGAACAGCTCGTCTGGATCATGAATCACGCCGAGGATAGGGCGATCTTCGTCGACCTCACCTTCATGCCGCTGCTGGAAAAGATCGCCGGTTCGGTGACGTCGCTGAAGAAGGTGATCGTCCTGACCGACAGCGCGCACATGCCGGCAACGGCGCTGCCCAATGTCGTGGCCTATGAGGAGTGGCTGGCCGAAGCCGATGGTGATTTCCGCTGGGCAAGCTTCGACGAAAACACCGCCGCCGGCATGTGTTACACCTCCGGCACGACCGGCGACCCCAAGGGCGTCCTCTACAGCCATCGTTCCAATGTGCTGCACGCCATGATCGCGGCCATGCCCGACGCGATGGGCATCTCTTCACGCGCCGTCATCATGCCGGTGGTGCCGATGTTCCACGCCAATGCCTGGGGGCTCGGCCAGTCTGGCCCGATGATCGGCGCCAAGATGGTGATGCCCGGCGGCAAGATGGATGGCGCCTCCATCTATGAACTGCTCGACACCGAAAAGGTGAGTTTCACCGCAGCCGTGCCGACGGTGTGGCTGATGCTGCTGCAATATCTGGAGGAGACCGGCAAGAAGCTGCCCTATCTCGACAAGGTGGTGATCGGCGGTTCGGCCTGCCCGCGCGCCATCACCCAGAAATTCCAGGAAAACTACGATGTACAGGTCATCCACGCCTGGGGCATGACCGAGATGAGCCCGCTGGGCACGCTGGGTTCGCTGAAGCCGGAATATGTCGGCCTGACCGGCGAAGCGCGGCTCGACATTCAGCAGACCCAGGGTTTCGCGCCTTTCGGCGTCGAGATGAAGGTGACTGATGACAATGACAACGAGCATCCCTGGGACGGCAAGACCTTCGGCCGACTGAAGGTGCGCGGCCCGGCGGTGGCGCGCGCCTATTATGGCGGCGCGGGCACCGAACAATTCGACGCCGACGGTTGGTTCGACACCGGCGATGTCGCTCATATCGATCCCAACGGCTATATGCAGATCACCGACCGTGCCAAGGATGTCATCAAGTCCGGCGGCGAGTGGATTTCGACCATCGAGCTCGAAAACCTTGCGGTCAGTCATCCCGACATCGCCGAGGCGGCGGCGATCGGCGTGCGCCATTCCAAATGGGACGAGCGGCCGCTGCTGGTGGTGGTGAAGAAACCCGGCAAGGATCTGTCGAAGGACGAGATCCTCGGCTTCATGCAGGGCAAGATCGCCAAATGGTGGATGCCCGATGACGTCGCCTTCGTCGCCGAGATCCCGCACACGGCCACCGGCAAGATCCAGAAAAGCACGCTGCGCGCCCAGTTCCGCGACTATCGCCTGCCGACCGATTAGGCCACGACCTGGGGAGAATCGATCTCCCCGGAAAAGGCGAGAGGATTGCCGCCTTTCATCTTCAATCCGGCGCCGAAACGCTCTAAACCTCGGACCGGACTGGGGAAACTGGTGGCGATGACGGAATATCCCGAACGGCAGGTGGCAAGGGCGGCTGGCTGGTCCAGGCGCACCGGTGCCTTCTCGGCGGTGCTGCTGATCACAGCCTGGGTCGGCCACCATTATGGCTTGGTCGAAACCGGCGGCTTCCTCTGGGTGCTGGCGCTGGTCGCCATTCTGGCCGCATTTGCCCTACTGTTCGCCGGCTTCGCCCTGGCGAGGCTGTGGAGCCATGGCGCCATCGGCGGACGCAACCTGTCGGTCGGCGCCTTGCTGGCGGTGCTGGTGCTGGCGCCCTACGGCTATGCCGGCTATCGGATCGCCTCCTATCCGCCATTGCGCGACATCTCGACCGATCTCGACAATCCGCCGCGACTGGACGTCAGCACGCGCACGCCCGCCATGAACGCGCTGTCGGCGCCGACGCCGGGCGAGGCGCGGCTGCAGGCGGATGTCTATCCGCTGGTGACCGGCCACCGCTACGACCTGCCTTTCGACGAGACGGTCGACGCGGTGGAGAACGTGCTGGACGGGCGCGGCTGGACAATCGTCGGCGACCTGCCGGCGCCCCAGGAAGGCCAGATCGAGGTAACCATCAACGCGCTGGCCACCTCGCTTGGGCTCGACCTGCCCTCCGATGTGGCGATCCGCATCACCGCCGACGGCGAGACGACGCTGGTCGATATGCGTTCCGCCTCGCGTTACGGCCGCCACGACCTTGGCGACAACGCCCAGCGCATTACCTCTTTCCTCACCGAGCTCGACCAGGAGGTTTCCGCCCAGATCGGCGCCACCGCGGCGCAGTGAATGAGGCGGGCCTGAGCGGCGGCTGGCGCATGGCCCGGAATTCGGAGCAGTTTTCGGGAAGGATCATGCGCCAAATCAAAGCGCTGGAGCGTGCTTTGCGCGTCCGTGAGGACGCACGGTGCTCGATCGCTGCTTCGATCGCAGCATTGTCAGCGACGCCGGGCCGACAGGTGTTATGATGCCGGCAGATAGACGCCGTCGATAGAAATCGCGCCCTCGGTGACGACAAGGCCGCGAGCCACCAAATCTTCCAGATGCGCCAGCACGGAGAGCCCGGCGGCGCCGTGCAGTCTGGGATCGGTCTCGCGGTAAATCGCCTCGACCACCGCCTTGATGGTGCGGTCGCCTTGTTTCAGCCGTTCCAGCACCGCGCGCTCGCGCATCTTGCGGTGCGCCTTTAGCCCGCGGATGAAGGTTTTGGGCGCCGTCACCGGTCCGCCATGGCCGGGCAGCAGCACACGGTCGTGCCGCTCCAGCAGGCGGTCGAGCGAGCGCATATAGTCGGCCATGGCGCCATCGGGCGGCGCCACGATGCTGGTCGCCCAGGCCATGACATGGTCGGCCGAGAACAGGATGCCGGTGCCTTCCAGGGCGAAGGCCGCATGGTTGGCGGTGTGCCCGGGCGTCAGAACTGTACGGATCGCCCAGTCGTCGCCTGTGATGACGGAATCGTCCGGCAGCGCGATGTCGGGCCTGAATTCGGTGTCGGCGCTGGCATCGAGCGGATTGGTCTCGCCTATCCTGAGTGGCCGGGCCGGGCGGTGTGGCCCCTCGGCCAAGACAACGGCCCCGGTCGCGGCCTTCAGTCTGGTGGCCAGCGGCGAGTGATCGCGATGTGTGTGGCTGACGAAGATATGGCTTACCGGCCGCCCGGCGATCGCCTCGACCAATGTCTTGAAATGCGCCTCGTCCTCCGGCCCGGGATCGATGACGGCCAACGTGTCGCGACCGACGATGTAGGAATTGGTGCCATGGAAAGTGAACGGGCTTGGATTATTGGCAGTGACGCGCAAAACGCCCGGCGCCACCTCCACCGCCACCCCATAGGCGGGCTCGAACCGGGCATCGAATTTCGGGGGCATAACCTAAGGTCTCCATTTTACTTGGAGTCGAATAGAGTTCAGTCAGCGTTGTGGGAACAGATTTCGACATTAAGTCGATCGGGGACGATCGAATATGTCTAGCAATCGCCGTCCAAAGTATCTTGAACTGTCGATTGGGAAGAAACACCGAAACTAGATTGCTGGAGATCGAATTCCATAGATGCCGATAACTAAGGTTTTTTCATAACCGTTTCTGAAACTGGTTGGGTGGGGTCGGTATACTCTCTACGATATTCTGGCACGATATGGGAAAGCAGATCGATGCTGCGTTCTACGTCATTTCGTTCTACGGCTTCGGTTAGACCCTTCAGTGTTCGCTCAAGCAACGCTTGGTCGATCACGCGCGGCGCGGCAATCACGTAACCTTGTTCGGTACGGCCATCCTGTATTTCCGTTGGATCGAAGAGCTCTTCGTACAATTTTTCGCCGGGGCGTAACCCGGTAAAAACTATGTCAATGTCGATGTGTGGCTTGAAGCCAGCTAACTGGATCATTCGCTCGGCCAAGTCGACGATTTTGACCGGCTCCCCCATGTCAAGAACCATTATCTTGCCGCGCTCAGTTGGGCGCCCCATGGCTTGGGCAGATGCGTGCAAAACCAGCCGTACCGCCTCCGGTATTGTCATGAAGAACCGAACAATATGTGGATGGGTTACAGTCACGGGTCCGCCAGTAGCGATCTGCTCCTGAAAGCGTGGAACAACAGATCCATTGGAACCAAGCACATTGCCGAACCGAACTGTCTTGAAACGCGTGTGGGGGGACCCTACGTCCAGAGACTGACAATAAGCCTCCGCCGCTCGTTTCGTAGCGCCCATAATGTTGGTCGGATTAACAGCCTTATCCGTTGATATCATAACGAAAGTGGATGTTCCGTTCGCCACCGCCGCATTTGCTACGTTACAGGTGCCAACGACGTTCGTCTTCACGCCTTCAACAGGGTTGTCTTCGACCAACGGCACGTGTTTCAGCGCGGCCGCGTGGAAGACGACATTTGGCTTAAATTGTGCAAATAGCTGGTTGATGCGCCCCTCGTCGCGAACATTGGCAATGCGAGTAACAATCGTGAGGTTTGGATGTGTCTCACGCAATTCCTTGTCGAGCATATAAAGATGGAATTCGGAACTGTCCGTGATGATTAACTGATCTGGGCCAAACGTTGCGATCTGTCGGCAAAGTTCTGAGCCGATTGAGCCGCCCGCACCGGTCGCAAGTACCCTGCAGCCCTTGATCAATCGCGCGACACCGTCGATATCGGTATGTACCTCAGGACGACCCAGTAAATCTTCCAGCTCGATGGGCTTCAGTTCAAAAACCGTTCCATTGGTAAGTGTCGCTGGTTGCGTGTGGTCTGGTATTTTCGATATTTTCAGGCCACAAGCAGTCGCTTTCTCAACAATTACCCCCAGTCGACGGCGATCGGGCATATCTTCGGTGACGATAATCTCAGTTACCTGCTTCCGGCCAGCAGCCAGTCGCCTAAGTATTGCTTCAAGATCGTTGAACGCTCCTACAACCCGCACTCCGCGGACGGCACGTGCCTCATTGATATGGGAATCATCAAGAATTCCGACGACATTGATGTTCGAATTTTGCTGTCGGTTTACTGCTCGGATGAAACTTTCCGCGTGATCTGACAGCCCAAGGAGCAGAACTTGCCGAGTACCCCCCGGACGCCGTGAATTGGAAATTGCGGGAAAAAGCTCCGCTCGTTCGAGACTCAGTCGGTAAGCAAGTCTCGCAGCTGAAAGTCCTACCACCTGAAAAAAGAAAGTGAGAACTGGCACGCTTCGAGGAATGTTGTCGCCGCGGAAGAGAAGAAAAGCGCCGATGGTGTAGATAGCTATGGCGAAAAGCGAAGCTTTGATGATTGAGATAACATCCGGGATTGAAACATAGCGCCAAGACCCTCGCGTTAGTCCGAATACCCAGAACATGATGCCGCTAACAGCAGCAAATGCAAAAGTCTTGATGAGAACCCCGCCGGCGTCAACAGCCGAAATGCTGCCATAAGCGGTTATATAAGCGGCTAGAAATGCCAGTGCTGCAACTGCAATGTCGCAGAGATTTGCCAAACGGCGCAGAGTGATTTTCCTGGACAATGTTCTCTTACTCGATCTTCAAATGGGCATACTCGCAGGCCGGCATACAACGAGCAAATTATGTCAACAAGGCATCTGGCAATATGCCTTCCACCTTTTACGTGATCGGCATTAGCTTTTGAAGGTGATGACGCGACGATTCGTGGTTCGAGGCTTCGATTTGATGTCTCGTTGATCGTGGACGCGGAGCGCGTTGATCGGGCGGCTGTCTTGACCTGGATGGTTTGACGACATTAGACAATGGCCGCTCTGTTTGAAGAGCCTTGGCGGCCGAAACCTAAGTTGCTGAAAAATTGACGAGCGCGTTATGGTCATTTTGATCGTTATCATTCTTTTGTCTTTTGTTTTATGTGCCGGTCTCACTTTTGCGATGATGCCGGTTTTCGCGCGTTACTTGACGGCTCAACCGAACGAGCGGTCAGGACATCGCGTTCCGACCCCTCAGGGAGGTGGCGCAGCTGTGGTGATCGTGACGGTGCTGTGCGTCTGGATCGGTATTGTCGCCTCAGATTACAACGTTAATGGATTGCGGCTGCACATCTTAGCTTGTTCAGCGGTTTTCTTGGCTATCGTTGGGGCTCTGGACGACAAATGGGATGTGCCACCTTTGGTGCGATTCATTGGCCAGGTTGCCGCAGTTGCAGTCGTTCTTATGTGGGGGGTAGATGGGTCAAATATTCTAGAAGCATATATGCCGTACCAGGTTGTTTTTCTGGTTACGATACTTGCTGGTACTTGGTTTATCAATCTAGTAAATTTTATGGATGGCGTGGACCTTATTGTGGTCGGCGAAATGGTGCCCCTTACTGCTTGTATCGGATTGTTGGGATGGTTCGGATTTTTGGGGTCGTTGGAAAGTTTAGTAGCTGTGGCGCTTTGTGGCTCCTTATTGGGTTTTGCTTTATTCAACTGGCCGCGAGCAAAGCTGTTCTTGGGGGATGTTGGATCGCTTCCAATAGGGCTTATCGTAGCTTGGTTGTTGTATGAAACAGCGGCGCAAGGGTATTGGGCGGTAGCAATCCTTCTGCCTTTGTATTTTTGTGCCGACGCAACGGTGACTGCCTGCCGGCGTTTGGTGAATCGCGAGCAGCTTTGGAAGGCGCACCGTACCCATTATTATCAAAGAGCGGCGGATAGCGGTCTTTCGGCGCTGCGCATCTCTTCGACGGTCTTTGCTCTCAATTTGGTGCTTTGCGCGTTGGCCATAGCGACAGTTTTTTGGCCCACGCCTGTGGTTCAGGTTGCTGCTGTTGTTGGCGGTGGTGGACTGGTTGGAATCTGCATGCGCTCATTCTCGAAGCGTATGTGAATCTTTTTGCGGAACCGTTTTCTGTTGTATCGCGGGTGAGTATGGTCGTTGAAAATCTCGACATGTAAAATGAAAAATGGCATTAAGCCGCGTCTTTGTGATCGACGCAGCAATTCTGAATTTGGGCTTTGATGAAAATAACGGTTTTCGGTAGCGGCTATGTTGGACTGGTAACAGGCGCGTGCCTGGCCGACGTCGGCAATGATGTTGTTTGCGTCGACGTCGACCGGGATAAAATCGAGAAACTGCGCGATGGCATTGTGCCGATCTATGAGCCCGGTCTGGGAGCGATGATCGAAACCAATCGAGTTGGCGGAAATCTGGATTTCACAACTGATGCTGCCAGAGGCGTTGCCCATGGCAACATATTGTTTATCGCTGTGGGAACCCCGCCGGACGAGGATGGGAGTGCCGACTTGCGTTATGTAATGGCGGTCGCGCAAACGATCGGCATCCATATGGGAGAATACAAGCTCATCGTAAACAAGTCTACGGTTCCCGTTGGGACGGCTGACGCTGTCGAAAGCGAGATCAAGAAGCAGTTGATGGCACGCAATCAGAGCATCGATTTTGATGTTTGCTCAAACCCTGAATTTCTCAAGGAGGGTGCTGCAATCGACGATTTTACAAAGGCGACACGTATCGTCATTGGCGCAGAAACTGCTCAAGCCCTAGAGTTAATGCGCGAACTCTATGCGCCTTATAATCGCAATCACGACAAAATAATTGCGATGGATATCCGGTCGGCTGAACTGACTAAATATGCCGCAAATGCCATGCTGGCGACCAAAATTAGTCTCATGAATGAGTTGGCGAATATCGCCGAGCGCATTGGAGCAGATATTGAGCATGTGCGCATCGGCATCGGCTCTGATCCACGGATAGGCTATCATTTCATATATCCGGGGTGTGGCTACGGCGGCTCCTGCTTTCCTAAGGATATAAGGGCACTCACTCGTTCCGCTGCGAGCTTGGGACTGGATGCCGGCGTGCTCGCCGCGGTAGAGTTGGTCAACGAAAACCAAAAACAAAATTTATTTGCCAAAGTTTCTGACGCATTCTCTGGGAACCTGGCAGGAAAGACAATCGCCGTTTGGGGACTCGCCTTTAAGCCAAATACGGACGACATGCGTGAAGCGCCAAGCCGAACTCTGATGGACAGTTTGTGGGCAGCGGGCGCTCGGGTTCGGGCATTTGATCCGAAGGCGATGGAAGAATGTAGTCGTATATACGGTGATCGGGCTGACCTAGTTCTTTGTGAAACTGCAATCGATGCGCTTCATGGTAGCGATGCGCTGGTGATATGTACCGAGTGGAAGGCCTTCCGGACAGTCGAACCCTCGCTGTTTACTCACACTCTAGCCCATCCGATCGTGATAGATGGGCGCAACATATACGAACCCTCACGAATGCGATCGGCGGGCATCGTCTACTATTCGATCGGTCGTCAGACGGTTCGTCCTTCGTCATAAATTTTTACAGCAACTGTGCGGTAGCCAGTACGACTGGTGTCGCCCGATAGTCAGGAACGCAACGATATGGATCGTTGGAAGTTTGGTCTTGTTGGATGTGGCCGCATAGCAAAGAGACATTCGGAACTGCTTGGACACAAGGCTGTTCCCGGTGCCTCGCTGGGCGCAGTTTGCGACGTTGTGCCAGAGAGAGCCAAGGCCATCGCTGACGAATTCGGAGTTCCTTGGTTCGTCGATATGCACGAAATGATGCGGTCGGGTTTGGTAAACGCAGTGTCCGTTTTGACTGAAAGCGGAAAACACCCCGACCAGGTCATAGAGCTTGCAGGTTATGGCATGCCAATCGTCGTTGAAAAGCCGATGGCTTTGAGCCTAGACGATGCTGATAGGATGATTCTTGCATGCGAGGAGGCGAATGTAAGGCTGTTCGTCGTCAAGCAGAACCGTTTCAACGTCCCTGTGATTAAGTTACGTGATGCTCTGCAGCGTGGTCGCTTTGGCAAACTGGTCCTTGGCACCGTGAGGGTACGCTGGTGTCGACCGCAATCGTATTATGATCAAGCTTCGTGGCGAGGTACCTGGGCGCTCGATGGTGGTGTGCTGACCAACCAGGCCAGTCATCATATAGATCTATTGGAATGGATGATGGGCGAAGTGGAGTCAGTTCAGGGGATGGCAACAACGTCCCTTGCCCATATCGAAGCAGAAGATACTGCCATCGCGACTTTGAAATTCGCTAGCGGAGCACTCGGGGTCATAGAAGCGACAACAGCTGCACGCCCAACAGATCTAGAGGGTTCCTTGTCCATTTTGGGGTCAGAAGGCACTGTCGTAATTGGTGGCTTTGCGGTCAACAAGATGCTGACTTGGCGTTTTACTCACGAAGAGGAAGGGGACGCAGAGGTGTTGGAAAGATACTCAGTCAATCCTCCAAGCGTCTACGGCTTCGGCCATCAAGCCTATTATCAGCATGTGGTTGATTGTTTGGATCGATCAGTACCGCATCTAGTTGACGGCACCCAAGGACGACGGAGTCTCCAACTTATTCACGCGATCTATAAGTCTATCGAAACAGGACAGCGAATCGATCTCAAGTCCGCCCCGGTCTTTCCTTTGCTGGGTAGACGCGATGGCTGACGTTAGACGCCTCTCGGCGGGAATCGTAGATGTATCGTTCGGGCGTGACGTCACCGTTATCGAGCCGTGCAACCTCTACGGCTGCAATGTCGAGGACGAAGTGTTCATCGGCCCCTTTGTGGAAATTCAGAAATCGGTCACCGTCGGCCGGGGTAGCAGAATACAGTCGCACAGCTTCGTATGTGAATTCACAAGCATCGGGGAAGACTGCTTCATCGGTCACGGTGTGATGTTTATCAATGACCGGTTTTCGCGCGGGGGGCCTGCGCGTGGCGATAAGAGCCTATGGCAATCAACACGGGTTGGAAACCGGGTCTCGATCGGCAGCAACGCTACGATACTGCCAGTATATATATGTGATCGGGCCGTTATCGGTGCCGGCGCAGTCGTCACCAAAGATATCACTGAAGCCGCCATTTATGCTGGCAACCCGGCCCGCAAGATCAAGGATCTGCCATGATCAAGTTTCTTGACCTCAATACGCAATATCAGTCGATAAAACCGGAGA
Organism: Mesorhizobium sp. YL-MeA3-2017; assembly: GCF_030814575.1. Lineage (NCBI taxonomy): Bacteria > Pseudomonadati > Pseudomonadota > Alphaproteobacteria > Hyphomicrobiales > Phyllobacteriaceae > Mesorhizobium > Mesorhizobium sp. YL-MeA3-2017. Next base: position 4,693,393 of record NZ_JAUSVH010000001.1, read on the forward strand.
TCGACGCGGCCATTGCCGCCGTTATCGAAGAATCAGCTTTCATAGGCGGGCGTCACGTTCGTCAGTTCGAGGAAGACTTCGGGAATTGGGTGGGTTCATCGGACTGCATTGGCGTTGCTAACGGCACCGATGCCCTGGAGATCGCGATAGAAGCGCTCGGGTTGCCAGCCGATAGCGAGATTATTGTACCAGCCAATAGTTTTATCGCTACATCCGAGGCGGTCGGCCGGGCAGGACATAAAATCGTGTTCGCCGATGTCGACCCGCACAGTTATACGCTAACCGCGGAAACGGTGCGCGATAAACTATCTGTCCATACTAAAGCAATTATTGCAGTCCATCTATATGGTCATCCCTGTGACATGGACGAGATCATGGGGCTTGCTGGTGAATACGGAATAAAGGTTATCGAAGACAGCGCTCAAGCGCATGGTGCCGAATGCCGCGGTCGAAAAGTTGGCACGCTCGGGGATGTGGCGACGTTCAGCTTCTATCCCGGAAAGAATCTGGGTGCGTATGGCGACGCTGGCGCGATTACAACCAGCGATATTGATCTAGCGCGGCGGATGCGGATGATTGCCAATCACGGCCGCGTCGCGAAATATGACCATGAATTTGAAGGGCGAAACTCGAGGCTTGACGGCATGCAAGCTGCCATCCTGTCAGTCAAATTAAAGCATCTGGACGCGTGGACAAATAAGCGAATCGCTCTTGCAGACCGGTATCTTGAGGTGTTGTCCGGATTTCCGGAGTTGACCTTGCCGATTCGAAAGAATTGGGCAAAGCAAGTTTATCATCTTTTTGTTGTTCGAACAGAACGACGTGATGAGCTTGCCAAGCATCTTGGCGACCGGGGCATTCAAACAGGGGTTCATTACCCTATAGCGTTGCCTAAGCTGCCTGCCTACAGGAAGCATCCTCAAGCGAAGGAAGACATGTTCGCATGCCGAAGTGACAGGGAATTGCTTTCCCTGCCAATTGGCGAGCATATGTCGAATTCGGATATTGATCGGGTGGCGGATGCTATAGGGGGGTTCTTTCCCGGATGAGTTCGGCGAAAGCATCCTCCAATCTGCGACTATCTACGTTGTTACAAGTGCGCTCGCGGCAGCGGTTCCGTAATTACCACTGCCCATCTTGACGAGGAGGCTTCCACCAGAAGATTATGGTATGGTAGCGATGTTCGCTGTCGTCGTACAGATGCTTGGTGCTTTAATGGCCTAAGTGTACGCGGTGCAGTCGCATGCGTTTCTTTGACCGGGGGTGATCGACTTTCCCCGTTATGTCGTATCCCGCTCACTGATCCTTGCGGTCAGCGAAACTGTTGTTTTTTGCAGTCTTTTTCCTCGCCAACTGGCTGTTTGAGTTCACCAAGTTGCCGTTGGAGTGGCTTATGATCGCGGTGCTGACCTCGGCAGCAGGTTGGCTATTCAAATACAACTTTCCATTTGGCAATCTGCACGGAAACCGTAGCGGTTCGGCTTGCTCAGGTTGACTCAAGCCACGCTTGATCTTGGGCTTTCACTATTGCTCATTCTGGGGTTAGCCATGGTTTGGCAGGGGCGGAGAGGAGCTTCCGTTCTTGCTGTTATCCGCCACCGCAGGCATGCTCAAATCCGCGCTTCCTAGCTGCTATTGAAGAGCAATGGCCTTGCTGGAGTTGAGCAGACGTTTCTGTTCGTGCAGATGATAATGTTTGCCGGAACATTTTTTTGTTGCTCGGAGAGCCCATCCGATGCCGTGGCCTGCGCCCTTTGCGTCTTGGCACCAATCGGATTTTCGGTTGCCAACACCTGGAAAAGGCGAATAACACGCTGATTGCTGGCGGCGCCGGCGATCGTGTTTCCATGCGAACAACGCAGTATCCTTAAGAAGGAAGTAACGTGCTGGACATTTCTATCGCAGTGATCGGTGCTGGTTATATGGCGCGCGAACATTTGCGCGCATTCGAGGGTTTGTCCGGGGTGCGGTTAGCGGGAATAGTATCCCGCACACATGAACGCGCTGCGCAGTTGGGTAAGGAATTCAATATTCCTGCATATCCTTCGATTCAGACTCTGTATGAGGCTACCAAGGCAGATTTAGTGGTGGTCACGGTTCCTGAACTGTCGACGGCTGCTGTCGCAAGTCAGTGCTTTGCCCATCCGTGGTCAGTGCTTCTGGAAAAGCCCGCCGGTTACAACTTGGCTGATGCGACGTCTATTCGAGACGCCGCGCGTGGTCGCAACGTTTATGTGGCATTCAATCGCCGCGCGTATTCATCGACCCGCGAGGCTCTAAAGGCATTGGAAAATGTCGATGCCCCACGGTTCATCAAAGTGGTTGATCAGCAAGATCAGGAGGCAGCCATGCGCAACCATGGTCAGCCTGAATTGGTGGCCGAAAACTACATGTTCGCCAATTCCATTCACGTAATCGACTATTTCAGGGTTTTCGGCCGAGGCAAGATCATCGACGTCACGCCGGTTATCGCCTGGAATCCGAAGGAACCGGGAGTTGTCATAGCCAAGGTGACCTTCGATAGCGGTGATGTTGGCCTTTACGAAGGTATATGGAATGGGCCCGGACCGTGGAGCCTAACTATAACCACGCCTCACAAAAGACTTGAATTGCGCCCTTTGGAGCAGGGGAGCCTACAACTCCGCGAAACACGTACGCAGATTCCGCTCGAAATTAGCCAGGACGACACCATGTTCAAACCGGGTCTCCGCTGGCAGGCAATGCAGGCCGCTGCCGCTGTGCGAGGGCAAATGCACTCACTCGCTACGATCGACGATTCGTGGGAATCGATGAAGCTTGTCGCAGACATATTCGGAATGAGATGATGGCCCTATCAAGGGCGACCAGGTCGGAGCCGGAAATGGCTTCGCTGCTTCGCGGTTTTGAGACGCACAACCACGTTTGCGATTTGGTCGTCGACGGTATTTCGCTCTGGCGGTTTCTGCGTTTCGAAATTGGCTTGGCACTTCAGAATCTGGGCTTGCGTCGGATCCCGATGACAATAGCTTCTCTCATTCGGGCGCTTTTTCAGGGAGGCTGGGGTTACGTCAGGGCGCCGCGCGGATTCCGTTACATTGGAAAGACATCGAATTCGGGGTTAAGAGGTCACGATGGGTGCGGCCGTTTCGACGTCTATTTTGATGATCTGATCGACGCTGTTCCTGGTGGCGAGATGTCGTCATTGGACGCCGGACGACTGGAGCTTAATGAAAGAAACGCCTATGGGCGGGCGGTGTTTGACTGCACGTCGTTGTTAATCGGCCGTGCCAACCTTGGTTGTTTTTCGGTTGAGTCCCACGGTCGAGCCGTGCTGCGGAAGACGTCTGAGCTGCTTGTTGGCGGGCTGAGCCTAGCGGAATTCAGTTCTAGTTATCTTCAGAGAAAACTCAACGTGTTTAAGAGGCGGACATTATGTGATTCTGCCGCGGAATTTGATGACCCGGTAATCCGATCAGACAGGCGTGTGACTATCGGTTCGGGTAATGATAGTCCCGTGACGCACGAGGTGATTGCCTTGCCTGATTTGCATGTGAGCGTGTTTTCGGCCTGCACTACGATTCACTCGGGATTAGAACTCCAACTGCCGTTGTCCCCATGGCCAGGATACCAAGCTGTGCAAGATCTTCTCAACGAAGGAAGCGCCTACCTTCTCAAGTCGCCGCAACATCTCGCCGATATCGTTAGGGTGCGCGATTTTGGCTGTGTGTCACCTCAGACGTCAGAATATCCTTGATGGGCTAGAAAGAGAGATGGCTTCCCGATGATAACTATTGTTGATTATGGGACGAGTAACCTCGGCTCCATGCAGAACATGTTAAAGAAGATTGGGGCTTCTTCCAGATTGGCGTCGACGTCAGGGGAACTTCGAGATGCTGACAAGATAATCTTGCCTGGGGTCGGCTCTTTTGACGCTGGAATGAAGAGGCTCAACGAGAGCGGCATGGTGCCCATATTAACCGAGAAGGCACTGGTGCAGAAGGTGCCTGTGCTTGGTGTCTGTCTCGGCATGCAATTGATGACCCGAGGTAGTGAGGAGGGTACTTTAAATGGTCTCGGTTGGCTAAACGCGGTTGCAAAACGGTTTGACCAGCGGGATGATCCTGATCTCAAGGTTCCACATATGGGATGGAACGAAGTTTTTGTAAGAAAAGATGATGTCTTTGCGAGCGCTCTACCAACCAGCGCTCGATTTTATTTTGCTCATTCCTATCACGTGGTATGCGACAGCCAAGATGACGTACTATTGGAGGCCCGTTACGGGAAGGCAGCAATTACTGCGTCGATCGCTGCGGGGAACGTAATCGCTGCACAATTCCATCCCGAGAAGAGCCATAAGTTCGGAATGTGGTTTCTAAAGAGGTTTGTCGAGCGGCGATAGCTGTCTCGAATAGGTATGCGACAGAACTGAAATCGATAGCGGGGTCTTTAGGCTAGATGTTGAGGATTCGCGTGATTCCCACATTGCTACTTCGTGGCGCAGGACTGGTGAAAACCACGAATTTCGCCAAACCCAAATATGTAGGAGATCCCATCAACGCCATAAAGATATTCAACGACAAAGAGGTCGACGAACTAGTTTTGCTTGACATAAGTGCAACCAGAGAGGGAAAGGGTCCCGCTTATGAAGTCGTGGAGAGCATAGCAAGTGAATGCTTCATGCCTGTTGCGTACGGAGGCGGGATTCGAACGATCGAGGAAATGCGACGAATCCTTAATACTGGTGTCGAGAAAATCATTATCAATAGTGCTGCAATTCATGATCCGAGCGTGATCGAGGCCGCTGCCCGGGAATTCGGTAGCCAAGCCGTGATCGTTTCTGTTGATGTCAAAAGAAATTTCTTGGGTCATTATAAGGTCTTTTCAAGCAGTGGATCGAAGACGACCAAACTCGATCCCGTCGCTTGGAGCAAGCATGCGCAGGAACGAGGCGCGGGTGAAATTCTTCTCACTTCAATCGATCGCGACGGAACGATGAAGGGTTATGACACCAACCTGATATCGGCGGTTAGCAAATCGGTGAATATTCCCGTAATTGCCTCGGGCGGCGCCGGTAGTCTTACGGATTTCAGCAAAGCGGTGAAGGATGGTGGTGCTTCCGCAGTTGCTGCAGGCGCGATGTTTGTCTTTCATGGCCCGCACCGGGCTGTTCTGATAACCTATCCAAATCGGGAAGAGCTTGAGGCGGTCTTTGCATGACGCGATTTTGTGCGTGCTCCCGATTACCATCATATGCCCGCTTTGCGATGATTGCCCGCATGGGAGCTGAGAATGTGCAAAACCTGACACAATGTCTTTCTCGTTCTTGAAAAGGCGAGGTGCCCTTTGTTCGTGGAATGCTCTCTTGCTCCATCTGCCGTAGCCGTGGCTAAGGGCTGGTTGTTTTTTTGGTTGATCCGATTCTCCAGAGCGTCCATTGCACTTGGCATAGAACGCAACTGATCTGTCTGAGTGCACTCACAGCGTCAGGGATTTTGTTTGGAATTTGATATGACGATTATCTGTACCCGCTGCATAATGGATACGACGGATCCTGACATCGTGTTCGACAACGATGGGGTCTGCAGCCACTGTCATCGTTATGATAGGGTTTCGATGCAAAGGCTGATCCCGACCGAGCAACGGACTGCTCGACTTGAGGCGCTCGTTTCAGAAATTAAAGCAGCGGGAGCCGGCAAAGATTACGACTGCGTTATCGGCGTAAGTGGCGGTGTCGATAGCACTTATGTTGCTTATGTCGTTAAGAATTTGGGTCTGAGACCACTAGCTATTCATCTCGATAATGGCTGGAATTCGGAACTTGCGGTTGCAAATATCCAAAAGACGTTGGATGTACTTGGAATTGATTTACATACTCATGTCATCGATTGGGAGGAATTTCGAGATCTGCAATTATCTTTTCTGAAAGCCTCAACTCCGGACGGAGAAGTCCCGACAGATCATGCTATCTTTGCCTTGCTCTACGAGATGGCGAATAAATACGGCCTCAAGTATGTTATTACTGGGACAAATATCGTTTCCGAAGCCATTTTGCCAGAAAAGTGGGGGTATGGCTATTTTGACTGGAGGTATGTGAGCGACGTGCATCGCCGTTTTGGCTCCACAAAACTGGCAACGTACCCGCATTTTTCACTTGCTCGCTTATTTTATTATGTATTTTTTAGAAAAATTAGATTGATATCTATTTTAAACTATATTGACTACGAAAAGAAAGAGGCGATGGATGTTCTTCAGGGTAAGCTTGGGTGGGTGTATTATGGAGGTAAGCACTATGAATCTATATACACTAGATTTTATCAGGCTTATTGGCTGCTGCGGAAATTTAATATCGATAAACGTAAAGCGCACTATTCGAATTTGATATTGTCAGGTCAGATGACTCGTGATGAAGCGTTGCGCGGATTAGAGGAGCCCGTATACCCGGAAAATCTCCTCATCGAAGATCGCGACTATGCTACAAAAAAGTTGCGTCAGACGCCGGATAGCATGGAAGCAATGATGCAGGCGCCAAACAAGACTTTCTTAGACTATAGAACCAGTCACTCGTTATTCGAGAAAGCGAAAACCTTAGTCAACGCGACGCGCCGCTACATCGGCTGACACGGACAATTGATGCTGACGGTCCTTTACATTCATATGACTGGCGCTTTTGGCGGCTCGTCCCGCAGCCTTTCAGAGGCGATCGGCGCTTTCCCAAAAGGGGCCGTGAAAGCATTCTTTGTAGCGCCGTCCGGGACGGCGACGCGCTTCTTCTCTTCCCTCGGCGAGGTTGTTGAAGCAAGAGGGCTTAGTCAATTCGATAACACGCGATATGGCAGATACTGCGGTTTGCGGTGGCTCGTGTTAGCTCGCGAAATTGCCTTGTTACCAGCCACCTTCGTGGCATTGCGGCGGGCGCGCCGGCTCTGGCCGAAGGTCGATATCATCCATGTCAACGAGTTCACCGGATTGTTGCCTTGGCTGTTAGCACGTTGGTGGTTCAAGGTTCCGGTTGTTGTGCATGTGCGATCTGTGGCCTCCAACGACAAGTCGTTGCGTACCCGTTTTGTAAATCACCTATTACGGGAGAAGGCTGAAGCGGTTGTGGCCATTGATCAAACCGTACGACGCAGCTTGCCAGAGGACTTGCCCACAGAGGTCATTCACAATGCCTTTACTCCATCTGGCGCGGCCGCTGACGATGGCAGCTTAACTCGTCTTAAACTCCGCGAAACGTCGCTAAAGATTGGTTTTGTCGGCAATCTACTGAAAGTGAAGGGAATTCATGATCTTGTAGAAGCGGCTCGTATCTTGAATGAGCGAGGCGTTGACGTTGAATACATCGTGGTTGGCGATGATGCCGCGCCGTCGCGCGGACTGCGCGCACGAGCACTCGGGCTGTTGGGGCTGCGCCAAGATATGAAGGCTGAGGTCGAAGTAGCCATCGATGCTTATCAGCTTCGCAATCGGTTCCATATGGTCGGATTCAGTCATAATATTGCGAAGGCTTATGCGCGTATGGACGTGCTTTGTTTCCCCTCGCACTATGATGCACCTGGACGCCCGATTTTCGAGGCGGCCTTTGCCGGTGTTCCAAGCATAGTTGCAATCCAAAACCCGACTTCCGACACGTTGATCAATGGAGAGACGGGCCTTGCCGTGCCGCCTCGTAATCCGATAGCGCTTGCAAGCGCCATCGAGAAGCTAGCCCGCGAGCCGGAATTGGCTTTCAGGATGGGTGTTGCGGCAAAGGCAATGGCTCAACGCAACTTTGACCCGCAGATGAATTCTGCAGAATTGCTAGCGCTCTATCGCCGGGTTTTTGCGAAGCAATAGCTGTTTAAGTATCCTCGAAGAGCGCCGATTTCTAGCTCTGACTGCTGCATGCATCAGAAAACAGATTACCCATGACGAACAGTTCCAGCACCCTTTGCGAAGCGGACCGTGGTGTTTGGAGCAGAAGATGTGGCCTGTCCCCTGAAAAGTGGTCCTCACCAAGGTATGGCTTTTGAGCCAGTGGAGGATTGTAGAAATGGCAAGAAGGAGACACTGCGCGAAAGAGTTCGTCACGAAGATGCGGCAGGTTGATGTTCTGAGCTCATAAGGAAAATCGGTTGCGGACGCGACTCGATCATTTGGTGTGAGGGAAGTTGCGTACCACCGTTGGTGCGCTGAATACGATGGTTGAAGGGCGGCCAGGTCAGGCGGTTGAAGGAGCTCAAGATGAAGAACTCACGTCTTCGCCGCGCCATCTCCGACCTGACGCTGGACAAACTGGTCCTGGTGGAAGCTGTGCGGGAAAACTTCCGAGCTCGCGCGCCGCCGTGCTTGTGTGTAAAATGTTGTTGCCGGAGCTTGGTCTCCGCGAGTACTGTGCGTGCTGGGTTCTCGGCCTGCATCGTTCCATGCAGCGCAAGGTTCCAACCACACCAGGTGATGAAGCGGCTTTGACTGCCGATATCATCGCGCTTGCCATCCAATTGGCCGCTACGGCTATCGCCGCATCACGGTGCTGCTGCAGCGTGCGGGCTAGGTAGTGAAAGTCAAACGGCCTGAACGGATCTGACTGCGCGAGGGACTGAAAGTTCCGCAGAAGCAGCCCAAACGAAGCCGCCTGTGGCTGAACGAGGGATCACGCATCCGGTTGCGGCCGGAATATTCCAACCATGTCTGGTCTTATGACTTTATCGAGGATTGCGCCCATAACGGAAGGAAATTCCGCATGCTCAACGTAATCGACGAGTTCATGAGGGAATGCATCTCCATCAGGGCCAATTGGAGGCTCAAAGCCGTCGATGTGATCGACGTTCTCACCGGCCTGTTCATCTTGCGCGGCGTCCCGCCAGATTTCGATCTGATAGTGGCACCGAGTTCATTGCCAAGGCTCTGCGTGAATGGATCGCCACCCCTGCGCTAAGACCGTTTACATCATGCCTGGCAGCTCTTGGGAAAATGAGTGGTGCGAGAGCTTCAACTTGAAGCTTTGTGACGAACTGCTCGATTGTGAAAACTTCCACGCGCTGAAGGGAGCCCTGATCGGCATAGAAGTTTGGCGCCAGTATCATAGTACCGTGCGGCCAAATTTATCGCTGGGTTACAAACCGCGTGCGCCGGAAGCATCCCCTTGGCCGGCCGCGCGATCCGGATCAGCTTCGCCGGTCACCCCGGCCGTAGAGCCGGGCCATCATACATTAACATTCAACTAGGCCCACTCGATGCAGGCAGGCCCCTCAAGGCAACTGTTATTTTCCGATCTTGCGATTGACTGCCAAGGAAGTGGTAGCCATCTGGGAGTTTGTGATGTAGAAGCGCGCCGCCGCCCACCACAGAAGAGTTTCGACCCTTGAGTGCTTTGTCAGACAAATGCCTGCTGATTACGGGAGGAACCGGATCGTTCGGCAACGCAGTCCTTCACCGCTATCTGGCGTCTTCGGTTGCGGAGATTCGGATTTTTAGCAGAGATGAGAAGAAACAAGACGATCTTCGTAAGGCGTTCAGCAGCAAGAAACTAAAGTTCTATATTGGCGACGTGCGCGATTACGGAAGTATCCTTACAGCTACCCGCGGTGTGGATTATATTTTCCACGCTGCTGCGCTGAAGCAGGTTCCGTCTTGTGAATTTCATCCGCTGGAGGCCGTTAAGACAAACGTTCTCGGTACAGAGAACGTGCTGGAGGCGGCTATAGCAAACAAGGTAAGGAAAGTCGTCTGCCTTTCCACGGACAAAGCCGTCTATCCGATCAATGCCATGGGGATTTCGAAAGCCCTGATGGAAAAGGTTATGGTGGCTAAATCCAGAAACCTTGACTCTCGCGAGACGATCGTTTGCGGTACCCGTTACGGCAATGTGATGGCCTCACGTGGCTCGGTCATTCCGCTGTTCGCCGACCAGATTGGCTCGAGCAAGCCTATCACGATCACCGATCCGGGGATGACCCGTTTTATGATGACGCTGGCCGATGCCGTTGACCTCGTGGCTTATGCCTTCGATCGGGGAGGCAACGGTGACATCTTCGTCCAAAAAGCCCCCGCAGCTACGATAGGTACGCTTGCGACGGCCCTTTGCGAGCTCTTAGGTCAGCGAGAATATCCGGTCGAAGTAATTGGCACCAGGCATGGTGAAAAGCTATTCGAGACATTGCTGAGCCGCGAGGAGTTGGCGGGTGCTGAAGATCTGGGAGATTACTACAGAATCCCACCAGATTTGCGCGACTTGAATTATTCAAAGTATGTTGAAATGGGAGAAGAGCAAATCTCTCGATCAGAAGAATACAACTCCCATAATACGCGACGCCTTGATGTGCCCAACATGAAGGAATTGCTGATGAAGCTTGACTTCATACGCGAGTTAATGGCTGGGAACCGGCCTCGTCCGGAGGAATAATTGAAAAAAATCGCAGTCACGGGGTGTCGCGGCTTTATTGGTCAAAATTTGGTGCGGCGTCTCGAAGAATTAGGCTTCGAGATAGGGCGCATTTCCCACGATGATGATGACGTCTCGGTACGTGCAGCTCTAGCCGGCTCGTGTGCTGTGTTTCATCTGGCGGGTGTTAATCGACCAACCGATGAGGTCGAGTTTCAATCCGGCAATGTCGGCATGACTCAAAGGCTGATTGGTCTTCTTCGGGAAGACCAAATGCGCCTGCCGGTCATCTATGCTTCTTCAATTCAGGCTGAGCGCAACAATTCTTATGGCAGAAGCAAGCGCCAGGCGGAAGAATTGGTGGCTGCGTTCGGTCGAGAGCAGATGACGGCGGTCCACATCTTTCGATTGCCTAACGTCTTTGGGAAGTGGGCTAAGCCGAACTACAATTCGGTTGTTGCCACATTTTGCTACAACCTTGCTCGAGATTTGCCCATCGTTGTCAACGACCCCGAAGCGCCCTTGAGGCTGGTCTACATAGATGACGTAGTGGATGCATTCATTGCTTTATTGGATGATGCCGAGAGTGCCGTCCGCGACGGTGTGGTCAAACCGGAATATGTGACAACAGTAGGTTACGTCGCGGCTCTTATTCAAAGCTTCCGCGACAGCCGCCGTACCTTGTTAACCGATGCAGTGGGATCTGGGTTAATACGTGCGCTCCATGCGACGTACTTGAGTTATTTACCTCCTGCCGAATTCAGCTACACGCTGAAGAGTAATACCGATCCACGCGGAGCTTTCGTGGAGGTTCTGCGCACGGTCAATTGCGGGCAATTTTCTTATTTTACCGCTCACCCAGGAGTGACACGAGGCGGGCACTACCATCACACCAAGACCGAGAAATTTCTTGTTGTGCAGGGCAAGGCTCGATTCGGGTTTCGTCATATTTTGACCGGCGAGAGGTTCGAGGTGTTTGCGTCCGGTAGTGAGCCGATGGTGGTGGAGACGGTGCCTGGCTGGGTGCATGATGTAACGAATATCGGCGACCAAATGATGATTGTTCTGTTGTGGGCCAACGAGCTGTTCGATCAGAGCCGGCCTGATACCATCGCAGCGAAGGTATAGTTGTTATGTCTAAGATGAAGGTCGTGACGGTTGTCGGCACGAGACCGGAAATCATTCGTCTTTCCCGCGTTTTGGCTAAACTCGACGAATACTGTGATCATCATTTGGTCCACACCGGGCAAAATCATGACTACGAGCTGAACGAGATTTTCTTCGAAGATTTGGGCGTAAGGCGCCCAGACGCATTTCTCTGCAGCAGGTGCGAATGCTGCTGAAACGATTGGCAACGTGATCATCGGCTTTGATCGGTATTTGGCAAGTCATCACCCAGACGCCTTGCTGGTTCTAGGTGATACGAATAGCTGCCTTGCTGCAATTCCAGCGAAGCGACGAAAGATCCCAATTTTTCACATGGAGGCTGGTAATCGTTGTTTCGATAGCCGTGTTCCCGAAGAAATCAATCGACGTATCGTCGATCATACAGCCGACATCAACCTGACCTATTCGGATATTGCGCGCGAGTATTTGCTAAGAGAGGGGCTTCCACCTGATCGTATTATTAAGACTGGTAGCCCAATGCTGGAAGTGCTCTCATATTATAGAAAAAACATACAGAACTCAAGTATTTGCGAACGGCTTTCTTTGACGCCCGGGAAGTATTTCGTCGTCAGCGCACACCGCGAGGAGAATATAGATACTGAAAATAATTTCAGTAAGTTAGTCGATATGTTGAATGCAGTGGCGGTTCGTTTTGATGAGCCGCTTATCGTGTCGACACATCCGCGTACTCAAAAACGCATTGATGCTGTGAATGCTCGCTTCCACAAAAACGTTTGCCTGATGAAGCCTCTGGGTTTCTTCGACTATGTGCGGCTGCAGCAAGACGCAAGAGCGGTGCTGTCTGACAGCGGAACGATTACCGAGGAGTCGTCCATTCTGAACTTCCCAGCCCTCAACATTCGAGAGGCGCACGAACGGCCGGAAGGGATGGAGGAAGGTTCGGTTATGATGTCCGGTTTGGGCAAAGAACGGGTATTGCAATGCCTTGACATTCTTGGAACGCAATCGCGTGGGGAGAGGCGTGACCTTAGGCTTGTTTCGGATTATTCGGTGACCAACGTTTCTGACAAAGTGGTGCGTATCATCCACAGTTACCGTGACTACGTTCGTCGTGTGGTCTGGCGCGAAAACAGCTAATTCAGAACTTAACGAATGGTTGAAAAGACGCTCGAGGTGTCATGGGGATGCCCAAAAATGGCAGAGGCGCCCTACTGGCTCCCTGAGGTGCGGTATGCCTAAAAGTGACAATCCGCCTTCTAATCGCTCCTTGCGCATTCTCGTTGTCAGTCAATATTTCTGGCCTGAGAATTTTCGTATCAACGATCTTGTTGATGCGCTAGCGGTCCGTGGTCATGAGATTACCATACTGACGGGGAGCCCCAACTATCCCGACGGCGTCGTCTTCAGTGATTTTGCCGCTACGCCGGCGAAATACTCCAGCTATAAGGGTGTACCCGTCTTTCGGGTTCCGATGGCTGCCAGGGGAAGTGGCGCATTCCGTCTGGTGTTAAACTACATAACCTTTGCTGTTTCTGCGGCGATAATCGGTCCGTTGAAATTGAGAGGCCGCAGTTTCGATGCTATCTTCGTATTCGAGCCATCACCAATAACAGTTGGATTTCCAGCGATTGTCCTGCGAAGGTTTAAGCGCACGCCGGTCGCCTTGTGGGTTCTGGATCTTTGGCCAGAATCGTTGTCTGCAGTTGGCGCTGTGCGTACCCCCACTGTTCTTCGGTTGGTGGGACGCCTCGTTTCATTTATTTATCGACGTTGTGACTTGATATTAGCGCAGTCTCGCCGCTTTATTCCAGAGATTCAGCGGCGGTGTGGGTCCGTTCCAGTAGTTTACTTCCCCAATTGGGCTGAAGATACATTTGCAGCGACCGATGCGATTCCTGCGCCTGAGATTCCAGCCGCGGCTAACACATTCGATATTGTGTTTGCTGGCAATATAGGAGAGGCGCAGGATTTCCCTGCCATATTGGATGCTGCAGACCTTCTGAGGGATGAGCCTGTTCGTTGGCTTATTGTGGGAGATGGCAGGAAACTCGAATGGGTGCGTCGTGAAATCGCAGTCCGTGGCCTCGGCGATAAGGTGTTGTTGATCGGAAGGTTCCCTGTTGAGCGTATGCCCGAGTTTTTTGCCGCAGCAGATGCGCTTTTGGTATCTTTACGCAGTGAGCCGATCTTTGCTCTGACAATACCCGCAAAACTCCAAGCCTACCTAGCGGCCGGCATACCGATATTGGCGATGATCGATGGCGAAGGCGCTGACGTAGTGCGCGATGCGCAGGCAGGCTTAGCTTGCGCGGCCGGTGATAGTGCTGGCCTCGCAGAGGCCGTCAAGGCTATGGTCGCATTACCCGAGGCCGAAAGGTTCTCCATGGGGCAAAGAGGGCAAGAGTTTGCAAGACGGGAGTTCAGTCGCGATATGCTGATCGAGGCACTCGAGCACTGGCTCGGTGCCTTGAGTGAAAAAGTTACAAGGTAGGTACAAGGGGCCAATGGATGATCGTCGTGACTGGCGCTTCCGGTTTCGTGGGTAATGCACTCTGCCAGGAGTTGTCTCAACGCAATATCGATTTCCGACCTGTGAGCCGCAGCGGAAAAAGCTCTACGTCTGTCGGAGACATCGACGGCACCACCGATTGGCGACGCGTCCTACAAGAGGCCGATGCGATCGTTCATCTGGCTGCTCGTGTACATGTGATGAAAGACGATGCGGTCGATCCATTGGCAGCTTTCCGCGAGGTCAATGTCGATGGAACCGTGAACCTCGCCAAGCAAGCTGCGATGGCGGGGGTCAAGCGGTTCATTTACATGAGTTCCATAAAGGTAAATGGGGAGGGGACTGAACCTGGGCGACCATTCACGACCGAGAGCCCTCCCTCACCGAGGGATCCATATGGTATCTCAAAATGCGAAGCTGAAAACCTCCTCTTTGCTGTGGGCGCACAGCACGGGATGGAAGTGGTCGCCATTCGCCCGCCTTTGGTCTATGGACCAGGCGTTAAGGCAAATTTCCGCGCAATGATGACGTTGGTCCAGCGGGAGGTTCCATTGCCGTTGGCTTTGGTCGACAACCGTCGCAGTCTTACCTACGTGGAGAACTTAGTTGATCTCATCATCTGCTGTCTCACCCACGATCAAGCTGGAGGGAAAGTCTTCCTAGGTGGCGACGGAACTACGTTATCCACACCGCAATTAATGCAGAGTCTCGCTCGAGCCATGGGGCTGAATGCTCGCCTTTTTCCTGTGCCTGTTTCTCTTCTGAAATCCGCTGCGGCGCTGTTTGGTAAACGGGATATGGCGCAGCGATTGCTTGGCTCGCTGGAAGTGGATATCACCGCGACAAAACAACATCTGAATTGGGTTCCTCCAATCTCACTCGATGAAGCCATGAAGCGAACCACCGCCGCCTTCCTGGAACACAGGCTGTAATCTTGAAAACCCTCGCAATCATTCCCGCGCGCGGCGGCTCTAAACGATTGCCCGGTAAGAACATCAAATCGTTCGCAGGTGTGCCACTTATTGTGTGGTCGGTTCGGTTTTCGCAGTCGATTAAGTGGTTCGATCGCATCGTTGTTTCCACTGATGATCCGGAGATCGCGTCAGTTGTGGTCTCGCATGGTCTCGATGTGCCGTTTCTTCGGTCAGCAGAGTTGGCTACAGATACCGCCACGACAGTGGATGTTGTGTTTGATGTTCTGCAGCGCGAGCGTGCCGAAGGGCGATCTTACGACTTTGTAGCGTTACTACAGCCGACTTCACCGGTTCGGCGAGCAGAACGCTGGGAAGCGGCGAGGATGCTGTTGAATAACGACGATTGCCAAGCCGTTATCGGTGTGGCTCATGCTCGAAATCATCCCTCTCACCTGTTCGATTGGCAGTCTCCCCCCTCTCTGGTGCCATTCACTGACAACCAGGAGCGGTTGCTTCGCAGCCAGGATCTGAGTCCAGTCGTCTACATTGCTGGCAATCTTTATCTGGCACGTACGAGTGTGCTGGAAAGTGGTCGGACATTTTTCCCTGATAAGACTTTTGGGGTGCTATGCGATGGTCCGTGTGAGTCAATCGACATTGACACGGAGGACGATTGGATCATGGCGGAAGCCCTGGCGCAAAGATATGGTGAACAACCATGAGGGCGGTGCGCAAGGTTTGCTATGTTACTGGTACTAGGGCTGACTTTGGCCTTATGAAATTAACACTTGAACGTATTCATGGAAGCAGCGCACTTGATCTCAGCCTCCTTGTTACGGGCATGCATCTCTCGACGCGATACGGATTGACAGTAAGGGAGATTGTGGCGTCCGGATTGCCCATCGGCGCTCAGGTTGAGGTCGAAGACGATATACCTTCTGGTCCGCTAATGGCTCGGAACATCGGGCGGATGTTGGTGGGATTTGTCGATGCGCTGGAAGTCGAGCGACCTGACATCGTTCTCTTGCTTGGTGATCGGGGGGAAATGTTGGCTGCCGCTATCGCCGCGCTGCATCTGGGGATTCCCGTCGCGCATGTACATGGCGGCGAGCGTTCAGGGACCGTTGACGAGCCTGTGCGCCACGCTATTTCCAAACTGTCGCGTTTCCACCTGACAGCTACCGAAGAAAGTAGGCAACGGCTTGTGTCAATGGGAGAACCTGCTTCTCAAATATCGGTGGTCGGTGCCCCTGGACTGGATGGCTTGACAGAGATTGCTACGAAGTCGCGAGAGCAAATTTGTGCAGATTTCCATTTGGAGGCTGCCGGGAAGATCGCACTTCTCCTTTATCATCCGGTTGTTCAAGAAGCGGCGACGGGAGGGGCAGATATTGCCAGGATCATCGCAGCATTGCGTGCGTACCAGTTTCAAATCCTGGCTTTGATGCCAAATTCCGACGCAGGCAGTGATGAAATTCGGAAGGTGCTCGACGAAGCATCCAGGAGACACGAGATCAAGGCAATCACGCATCTTGCTCGATCGGATTTTGTCTCAACGATGAAAGAGGCCGACCTCATGATCGGCAATTCCAGCAGTGGCATTATTGAGGCGGCCAGCTTTGGAACGCCGGTGGTCAATATTGGATCTCGGCAAAATCTACGACAGCGAAACAGCAACGTGATTGATGTGAAGCCGACGGAAGATGCGTTAAATTCCGCACTTGAATTCGCTCTCAAGAAAAAGCGGTTCGCCAAGTCGAATGTTTACGGTGACGGCAGCGCGAGTATGCGAATTGTTAGTTTTCTTTCTTCTGTGCGACTGGACGCATTGAGCCTTGTCAAAGAAAATACGTACTGAGATGATAAATCTTGTGGGGGCTGGCGGTCACTCGTTAGTGGTTATAGATTCTTTGCTTGCTGGTGGCTGGAGTCTGGAACATATTTGCTTGTGGGATGAGGACGTCAGCAGGACGACCAGCAAGCGCCTCGATATCCAAGTTCGTCTTTTTGACCCATCTTTGCTTTCTGGGCAGCCGTATCACGTTTGTATTGGCAATTCTAAAGCACGTGCGAATTTGGTTGAGTGTCTGGACTCGAAGGGAGGATACACTCAGTCTATTTATCATCCGGCGACCTCTATTGCTGGCAGTGCAAAAATCGGTCCGGGGACTTTTCTAGCTTCTGGAGCCATAGTTGGGCCTCTGGCACATATCGGCCGAAGCGTCATCGTGAATCATGGCGCCGTCGTCGATCACGAGTGCACTGTGGGTGATTTCTCCCATATAGCTCCGGGCGCTACGCTCGGCGGCAATGTCCGTGTGGGGGAGGGCGTACTGGTTGGAGCTGGAGCGAGTGTTTTGCCTGGGATACGAATCTGCGATGGAGCGGTCGTTGGTGCGGGAGCGGTGGTCGTTGCTGATATCGCGCAACAAGGTGTCTATGCGGGGATACCTGCCAATCGGATTGGATAGGGGTTTTGGGCGTGGATATTTCGAAAATCGCCATTGGCAGAGATGCCACACTTCATGATGCGCTAGCCTTGCTCGACCGAACGGCGACGGGCGTTCTGCTTCTCTCATCGGCAGATGAGCGTTTTGAGCGAACGGTCACCGACGGAGATATCAGGCGCCTTTTGCTTGATGGAGCGAATCTGAACGACACGCTCTCTCTGCTTTCCGATCGTCAATCGGTCACCTTGCAATTAGGCTACACTCGTCGCGAAGCGTTGTTGTTGATGCAGGCCAATGTGGTGAACCATCTGCCTGTCGTTGATGACAACGGCAAAGTTGTTGAACTCGTCGAAAGATCAAAGATCGATCAGCCGGTCTTGTTATCGACCCCACATATGGGGGAGAGCGAGATCGAGTTTGTCACCGAAGCATTTCGGACAAATTGGATCGCGCCGCTAGGGCCAAATGTAGATGCTTTCGAAATCGAGCTGGCTGAAAAATTGGGGATCGCAAACGCCGTTGCTCTGAGTTCGGGTACTGCGGCGATCCATTTGGCCTTGCGCCTGTTAGATGTTGGGCCGGGGGACTATGTCTTTTGTTCGACGTTAACTTTTGCAGCCAGCGTTAATCCGATCGTTTACCAGGGTGCTGAGCCAGTCTTGATCGATTCCGAGCCAGAGAGCTGGAACATGTCGCCACAAGCGCTTGAACGCGCCTTGGAGGTGGGCAGAAGAGAAGGCAAACTTCCGAAAGCTGTTATTGTCGTTAGCCTGTACGGTCAAAGCGCCGATATGGATCCTATTGTTGAGCTGTGCGACCGGTTTGATGTTCCGATCATAGAGGATGCAGCAGAGTCCTTGGGCGCTACCTACAAAGGCAAGGCTTCGGGAAGCTTTGGTCGCATGGGTATATATTCCTTCAATGGTAACAAGATCATCACCACGTCGAGCGGGGGGATGTTGGTTACCGAAGAGAAGGCGTTTGCTGATAGGGCTCGCTTCCTCTCAACTCAGGCGCGAGATCCTGCGCCGCACTACCAGCATTCGACGATCGGCTACAATTATCGAATGAGCAATATTCTTGCGGGCGTCGGCCGTGGGCAGTTAAAGGTACTCGAGCAACGAGTGAGCGAACGCCGCAGGATATATGAAACGTATCGCAAAGAACTATCCGACATCGAGTGGATTGAATGGATGCCGGAGCCCGCTTGGAGCTATTCTACTCGCTGGTTGTCAGCTTGCACGCTTCAGCAGGGCGGGAGCAACCGATCAGCGTCGGCGCTTATTCAATATCTTGCAGGTGAATTGATCGAAGCGCGCCCCATCTGGAAGCCCATGCATCTGCAGCCTGTTTTCTCAGACTGTAGTTTTTTTGCGCATGGCAACCAGCCCATTTCAGACCGGTTGTTCGATACGGGGCTCTGTCTTCCGTCTGGGTCAAACATGTCTGAGCAGCAACTCGAACGGACGATAAACGCAATTCGTCGCTACGCGCATGCGTAGCGACATTTGTTCGAGAGGTGGCTTTCTGCGTTTTCCCGCATTATGATTTTAGGAAAGCTTTGAGGAGCGATTGACCTGCTGCAGCGCTGCGCTCCGGATGAAATTGAACCCCCACAACGTTGTCTCTCCGGATCGCTGCCGTTATCGCAACTCCATCGTAGTCTGTGTAGGCAATCCGCTGGGCTGGATCATTCGTTTGGCAATGGTACGAATGGACGAAGTAAACGGCGGCGCCAGTTGTCTCCATAGCAGATAGAGGCGCTGTTTCCCAGCCGCCGCCCGTATGGTGGTCGGTTTTCAACGTGGCCCAGCCGATATGTGGCACACGCAAGTGGCTACGATCAGGAGTCTGATCGGGTATACGCTCTACCTGCCCCTCTATGAATCCCAATCCTTGGTATGTGCCGAATTCCGTACTTTGGTCCATTAGTACTTGCATGCCGATGCAGATTCCAAGAAATGGCCTGCCGGTCTCGACAAAAGCCCTTAAGGTCTCGTCAAGACCTCGTTGGCGCAAGGCTTCCATGGCGCGCGCAAAGGCGCCCACGCCTGGTAGGATTACACGGTCAGCATGACGAATCTGGGATAAATCTCCTGTTAGCTCAGCGCTTCCACCAACTTGCCGGATGGCATTGCACACTGAGAATACATTGCCGATCCCATAGTCGACGACGACGGTTTTGCCGCTCATGCCGCCACCATAGTCTGTGTAGAACGCACCGGGACGCCGGCTGCAACACAACTTTCCTTCAAGTCTTGTATCGACAATTGATTCATATGAAGCGTCTTGGCGACAGCAACGGCGCTCACGTCGGGATTCTGGAGTACATTGATAACGTGTCCAACGGTCCCGACTCCCCCTGACGCTATCACTGGAATGTCGACTTCCCGTGCAACAGTTGCGATCAGATTTTCATCCATTCCGCGACCAGTTCCATCCTGGTCGATCGAGGTAATCAACAACTCGCCAGCGCCAAGCCTCTGGCCCTCAACAGCCCATTTGACGACATCCCGTCCACTGCGATTGCGACCGTTGTCCGTCATCGCCTCCCAGCCGCCTGCCGGCTGTCGTTTCGCCTCGATCGAGAGAACCGTAGCCTGCGACCCGTAGGTGTCGGATATTGCCCGCAGGATATCCGGATCGATTGTGGCGGCCGTGTTTATTGCCACTTTGTCTGCACCCACCGCAAGAAGATCGTGCACCGCTTTCAGATTGCGTATGCCCCCTCCAACGGTAATAGGAATGAACACTTCCGAGGCGACATTGCGCACGATACTCGAAAGATTGTTGCGATCATAAAGGCTTGCCACTACATCCATGTATAGCAACTCGTCCGCACCCTGTTCATAGTATTGTCTAGCGCGCTCTTTGGGGTCTCCCATCTTTCGCCATCCCTCTAGATGGACACCTTTTATGAGATGTTCCATCTTAACATCGAGGCGTGCAATCAATCGTCTATTCACCGGCAGGGCCCCTATGTGCGTTGCTGTTCGGCGACATGCACATCTTAGTTCTCCTGAAACACGGTGCGCCGAAGGCTCCACTCACCGCCCTCGTATTGCCACAGGTGAGGCGGGCGGAATCTGTTCGCGAGCGTGTCGAAATAAGCCCGATCCATAACAGGTGCTTCAAACTGCTTAGCGGCCTCGGGGTACTGTTCTGGCGGAACACTGAGGTAATCAAATAGTTCGTTTGCGAAACGCTCTGGGAATTCTCCATCATATCGCTTCACCAGCGCCACTCCTTCTTCGCGCTCGATGTCGCCCGATCGAATTTCCTGAGCTGCGTCGTAGGAACTGCGACCAATACCGAACTTAATAAAGGTCGTGTAATAGTGCAGGTCGTCGATCCGATCATCGATCGAGTTGTACTTGGAATACGTTCCAGGAGTACGTTCCGGAGATGCCTCGAAGCCGCCATGTTCGACAGCAAAATAGTAGGCTGCTTGCGGGTGCCACTTCAAATAGTAGCCAAGATAGTGAACTTCGATTCCCTTTTCTTCCAGAACCTTCGGGTCAGAGGGCATGTACGCCGCCAAGTCGGCTCTACGTACTCCGAATTTTTCGATCAAATCCGCTACCGAGACACCGCCAAGGTAAGTCTCGTCGTCGCTTGTGGCTGAAAAATAGTTGTAATCACGTTTAGCGGTTTCGTTGTCCGCGATCGGATTACCGTACTCGGCCTCGTTCTCTCCGTAAAAGATCAACGGGATGCCCATTTTTGCCGCAAATGCTGGAGCAAAACCTTTTTGACCGATGATGAATGGTTGAAAAGGATGAAATAGGTTCTCGACTGCAAGTCGTGTCATTAGCCGCTTTACGCGACCGTTTGGCGTCAAAAGAAAATTGTCGAAGCCGGAATGGATCCAATGGTTGAAGTTACGCTGTCCCCATTCAGTGTAAACATGCGGTGCCCAAGTGCATGTCAACGGGTTCATGCCGAATTCGTATTTCAGCATCCATGATTGGTAGAAGCTATCCTTGCCGCCTGAGCCTGGGACCAAGCAGTCATATGAGCCGTTGCGCGAACGATATTTGTCGCACAAGACAACCAATTCTGCGCGTCGACGCTCCCAATCAACGACCGCATGTTTGCGTTCGGCGTTCCGACAGGCATCGCATACGCCTTCGTCGTCGAAAGCAATGACTGATTTCTTGCTCTCGGCAGTATGCTTGTACTCCACAGCGGAATTCGGCCTCTGGTTGGATATCACGCATTTTTTGCAGAAAACAACCGAACGTGGCAGGCCGTATTTGGTTGGCGGCGAAGCGAGCGTCGGGGAATAGAGAGAGTAGTCAACTATTTCGGTGCGGGGATCGGCATAGATCATCGGCCGGCCTTCTATCTCGTATTTTCCTAGTTTGCGTCTTATGAGGACGCGCTTACTCGAAGTGGGAGTAGTCCAGGGGGTCGCCTGGTGCAACCGCTTTTGAAAGGCGTCGGCCAACCAGCGATTTGTAGTACTCTGGTGAAAGGCCGGTGGCCGGTCTGAGGATGGCAATATCCGACAAACTTAACACCTCACCCGCCGGCATGGCGCGCGCGGCCTTTAACCCGCGTCGCACAAGTCTGCGGGCTTCTTCTTCAATTGGACGAACCTGCTTGGTGCCGTCGCCTAGAAGGGTTTCTGTATTGGCAATTGCTTGCATCATGTCGGATAGTTCGTAGGGCTCGATTGAGGCGGAATGATCCGGCCCTGGCATCGCTCGATCCAGCGTTATGTGTTTTTCAATTACGATTGCGCCCATGGCAACGGCGATCGGCGGTACCAGTATTCCGGCTGTGTGATCGGAATAGCCAACAGGTACTCCAAGTTCCCTAGCCATGGTTGCCATCGCTCGCAGGTTCACATCTTTGAACGGGGAAGGGTATGCACTCGTGCAATGAAGGACGACCAGAGGAGGCAGTCCAGCGGGGTCTTTAGGGAGATCCGCAGGGGTGCCTGCAGTCACAACTTCTACCGCACGCTGAACTTCAGCAAGATTTGCCATGCCCGTGGACAAAATAATTGGAAGTCCACGTCTCGCGCAATCCTCAAGATAAGGCTCGTTGTTGACTTCGCCGGAGGGGATTTTGATTCGGCGAATGCCGATGTCGCACAGCATGTCGAGCGATGCAGTGTCGAAGGCAGTTGACATAAATTCGATGCCTAAATCTCTACAGCGAGCGGCAACTGCCTTGTGATCGGCTTCGCTAAGTTCCAGATCCTTCAGCATCGCATGCTGATCCTGCGCGCCCGAGACTTGCTGATAAGCGACGGTTGCTGTGTTCTTTGCCGTAATAGAATCGGCCTTGAACGTTTGAAATTTTGCGGCATGTGCGCCGGCGTTGGCGGCCTTTTCGACTAGCTCCAGTGCCAGTGCCAGCTTTCCATTGTGATTTACGCCGATTTCGGCAATTACGAATGTCTTCATGTTTGAATTTATCTCATTACCAAGTCGGCTGCAGATTATCGACACTTGCCGGCACCATTGAGCAGCCAGGGGAAGAGCGCCTGTGTTAGTCAACTTTCGTTGAAAATAGCAAGCATTCGCGACAGAGGGAGGGCTATTTGCAGCTATCTCTCATTCTCGCTAAGCTACAACTCCAACCCTACCTTGGTCTCCCGTTGCTGCCAATTGAGAATGCGAGCGCTGCTTACAATTGCAGTTGGGCGTATGCGTCGCGTCCCTTAGGCCGAGGGCGGAACGAAGTTCGCCACTGCGGAAGATCGAGCTATCAGTGTTTTGTGTGTTGATTGGAATGTTGAGGGGATTTTCAAATAATACTCCGGTTATGTGAAATTAAATTGCTACGCAATTTAATTTCACGATCGCCGTGCAATGATTTAATGTATAAATTTATATATATTGAATGATTGTGATTTAATGAAGTGAAATCGGGTGTATTTTTTTTTAAGGTCGTATTTCGTGGTATCTTGCGCAGTTGAGCGCGGCAGTTTCATGCGGGTCTCGTATCAGAACCTTATTCCTTCCCGTTCAATCATGAGCTCGCATTGCTTCTCGGCGCCATGTGAATACGCCCCACCTCTCATGACCGTCGGCGAAAAATTTCGCCCCACGAAAACAGCCGTTTGCGACAAATCTACTGACATCGTGCCTTTGATTTTATTCACCACCACTGCCGCGCCCGCAAAATCGGGCAAACGCAGAGGGTGCCATGAGCGAACAGACCAAACTTCTCGAACTTCCCTACATCCTTCCTTCGCAAGCCCAGAAACACGTCATCCACAATGAGGCGTTGCGTCGGCTGGACGCCGTCGTGCAACTTGCGGTGCTCGACCGTGACCTCGCCGCACCGCCGGCAAGTCCGCAGGAGGGCGACCGCTATCTGGTCGCTGTCTCGCCGACGGGTGCCTGGGCGGGCAAGGCCGGCATGATTGCCGCCTGGCAGGACGGCGCCTGGGCCTTCCTGGTGCCACGGCGGGGCTGGCTGGCCTGGGTGGCGGACGAGACACGGCTCCTTGCCTTCGATGGCGGTGTCTGGGCCGCGGTCGGCGAGGCCACCTCGCTGCAGCGGCTTGGCGTCAACGCCACCGCCGATGTCACGAACCGCCTCGTGGTGCGTTCGGAGGCGGTGTTGTTCGACAATGTCGGCGCCGGCCATCAGGTGAAGGTCAACAAGGCAGGCGCCGGCCACAGCGCCACCGTTTTGTTCCAGACCGGCTATTCGGGCCGCGCCGAATTCGGGCTCGCCGGCGATGACGACTGGCGCGTCAAGACCAGCGCCGATGGTGCGAGCTGGAACGAGGCGCTGGTCGCCGACAAGGGCACGGGCGCGGTGCGATTTCCGGCCGGCGTCGAGCATGCCGCGACGCGCAAGCCACTGAGCGGCATGATCCTGACGCCCGGCGGCGATGGGCAGGTGTCGATCTTGCGGCTTTCGCGCACCCGCAGCCAGGATCCGCGCCAGGCGACGTTGTCGGCGGTCGCCGGAAGCGTGCTGACGCTGGCCGCCAACGACGCAGACCTGTTCTTCGACACCACGATGCGCGACGTCTCCTATGTCAGGGTGTGGAATGTCTCCAAGGCGGCAGCGCAGCCGGCGTGGATCAAGTGGAACCCGGCCGCCAACCAGCTTCAGGTCACCAGCGCCGCGGACGTGGCGGGATGGGTGGCCGGGGAAGTTGTCCAGCTTGGCGATATTGCCGGCCGGCCTGGTGTTCCCGCCGGCTTTACCCGTGGCTATGCGCTGGATATCTCGCCCATGCTGCAGAACCAGTTGGGCGCCGTGTTCCGCCAGGCGGCGATCACGTTCAGATGCGATGTGCAGGGCATCGGCACAAGGGTCGGCGTTCTCTTGTCGCGCGATACCGGCGCGGGGTCGTTTTTCGGCGGCAACAGCCTGTCCGACGGCGCGGTCAACACCACCATGCACATCGTGCCCACCACGCAATTGTCACCGGTTTCGAACTCGAACCTCGTTTATGTGCGCGAGGACGGCAATGGCGCCAACACGCTGGGAGCGACCACCATCTCGGTCTGTGGTGTCTGGGTCTGACGGGGGATGGGGTGCCTATCCCGCTTCTGGTGTGCCGCGTGCGATACTCCTGCGAACGACAGGGCAATGGCATATGGCGGCTGCCAATCTTGGCGTCGGGCGGTTGAAGCTCGTCATTCCCGACCTCGTGAGGGAGCGAAGCGACCGGAGAGTGTCGGGAATTCATGCCGGAACATCTCCGTCATGGGCCCTCCAGACGGGAAAACTGAAAAATGTAGAGTTCGCCCTGCCCTCCAGCATTTTTTTTGCAGTTCCTCGGTCACGGCATGGATTCCCGACACTCTCCGCTCCTTCGTCGCTCACGAGGTCGGGAATGACGAGGAGCCTCTGCACCCATCTTGAAACCATGTGCGATAGCTCTCCCGTGAACGGGGAGGGGCGGCGTGCTGGCCCGTCCCTACGGCCCGCTCCCTGCCAAGCGGGGACAGATGCACCCCGTAGAAGAGGGGAAGGCTGATGCCGGCCTTGTTCGCTTGCCCTGATCCGCGGCGGCGCGGACGCCGCGTCATCGTGGAAACAGAACGATCCAATCGAAGCAGGCAGTGCTCGCGCACGTCAGGCCGTAGAGAATTTCCAAGAACGGCCATTTGCGCGAAAAATTCAACTCATTGCGCAAGGCGAAAGAGCCTTGGCAATGTTGGCGACAGCGGTTTCTACCGTTAGAAGGTGACAGGTTCGGCAGCCGGCCAAGAACCGCGACAGCTTGTTCCGCCAGCGGTTGTTCGTTCCTATCTATCCCGTGGCGGGGCCGCGGCGACCAGAGACCCAATCGATGAACATGGCACTCACCCATCTCCAGCGGTTGGAAGCCGAGTCCATCCATATCTTCCGCGAGGTCGCGGCGAATTTCTCCAAGCCGGTCATGCTTTATTCGGTCGGCAAGGATTCCTCGGTGCTAATGCACCTGGCGATGAAGGCCTTTTATCCGGCCAAGCCGCCATTTCCCTTCCTGCATGTCGACACCACCTGGAAGTTCCGCGAGATGATCGCCTTTCGCGATCACATGGCGGAAAAGCTCGGCTTCGACCTTTTGGTGCACGTCAACGAGGACGGCGTGCGCGACAACATCAACCCGTTCGACCACGGTTCGAACGTGCACACCCACGTCATGAAGACGGTTGGGCTGCGCCAGGCGCTCGACAAATACGGTTTTGACGCGGCCTTCGGCGGCGCCCGCCGCGACGAGGAGAAATCGCGCGCCAAGGAGCGCATCTTCTCTTTCCGCAACGCCGCCCACGCCTGGGACCCGAAGAACCAGCGGCCGGAAATGTGGAACATCTACAACACCCGCATCGCCGCCGGTGAATCGATCCGCGTCTTTCCGCTCTCCAACTGGACCGAGCTCGACATCTGGCAGTACATCCTCCAGGAAGATATCCCGATCGTGCCGCTCTACTTCGCCAAGGAGCGGCCGGTTGTGGAACGCGACGGCATGCTGATCCTGAAGGACGACGACCGCATGAAGCTGAGGCCCGGCGAGACGGTGGAAAACCGTCTGGTGCGCTTCCGCACGCTGGGCTGCTATCCGCTGACCGGCGCCATCGAGTCCGACGCCGACACGTTGGAAGCCATCGTCGGCGAGATGCTGACGGCGCGCACTTCCGAGCGCCAGGGCCGCCTGATCGACCGCGACGAAGCGGGCTCGATGGAAAAGAAGAAGCGCGAGGGTTATTTTTGACGATGCGTCATGTACCGGCAAAAACCCTGGCGCCCAGCAGCGACGTGCGCGACTATCTGGCCGCGCAGGAGAAGAAGTCGCTGCTGCGCTTCCTCACCTGCGGTTCGGTGGACGACGGCAAGTCGACGCTGATCGGTCGCCTTCTGTCCGACACCAAGCAGATCTTCGAGGACCAGCTCGCAGCCCTTGAGCGCGATTCCCGCAAGCACGGCACCACCGGCGAGGATATCGATTTCGCGCTTCTGGTCGACGGCCTGGAGGCCGAGCGGGAGCAGGGCATCACCATCGATGTCGCCTACCGCTTCTTCGCCACGCCGAAGCGCAAATTCATCGTCGCCGACACGCCCGGCCACGAACAATATACGCGCAACATGGCGACCGGCGCCTCCACCGCCGATCTCGCCATCGTGCTGATCGACGCGCGCCAGGGCGTGCTGCGCCAGACCCGGCGCCACTCCATCATCGCCTCGCTGCTCGGCATCCGCCACATCGCGCTGGCGGTGAACAAGATCGACCTGGTCGACTTCGACCGCGTCACCTTCGATCGCATCGTTGCCGAATATCGCGATTTCGCCCGCGATCTCGGCTTCGAAAGCATCGCACCCATCCCGATGTCGGCGCGCTTCGGCGACAATGTCTCGGCGCGCTCCGAACGCATGGCCTGGTATCAGGGCCCGACACTGATCGAGCATCTCGAGACGGTGCCGGTCGACAGCGCCGCCGCCGGCCAGCCGTTCCGTTTCCCGGTCCAATATGTCAACCGGCCGAACCTCGACTTCCGCGGTTTCGCCGGTACCGTCGCTTCCGGCACCGTTGCGCGCGGCGACGAGGTCGTGGTGGCCAAGTCCGGTCGCGCTGCACGCGTCAAGCGCATCGTCGCCCATGGCGGCGACCTCCAGCAGGCCGTCGCCGGCCAGGCGGTGACGCTGGTTCTGGACGAAGAGGTCGAGGTCTCGCGCGGCAACATGCTGGTGCAGGCGGACGCCCGCCCGCAGGTGGCCGACCAGTTTGCCGCCAATCTGGTCTGGTTCGACGAACAGGCGCTGTTGCCCGGCCGCTCCTACATCCTGCGCACCGAGACCGACCAGGCGAGCGCGACCGTCACCGAACTGAAGCACCGCCTCAACATCAACGATTTCTCGCACGAGGCGGCGAAGTCGCTGGAGATGAACGAGGTCGGCGTCGTCAACATCTCGACGCGCACGCCGCTGGTCTTCGACGCCTTTGCCGAGAACCGCTCGACCGGCGCCTTCATCCTGATCGACCGCATCACCAACGCCACCGTTGGCGCCGGCATGATCCAGCACGCGCTGCGCCGCGCCGAGAACATCCACTGGCAGTCGCTCGACATCGACAAGCGCGCCCGCGCCGACATGAAGCACCAGCGGCCGGCGGTGTTCTGGTTCACCGGCCTGTCGGGTTCGGGCAAGTCGACCATCGCCAACCTGCTCGAGAAGAAGCTGGCCGCCACCGGCCGCCACACCTATCTGCTCGACGGCGACAATGTGCGCCACGGCCTCAACCGCGATCTCGGCTTTACCGATGCCGACCGTGTCGAGAACATCCGCCGCGTCGCCGAGGTGGCCAAGCTGATGGCAGATGCCGGCTTGATCGTGCTGGTCTCCTTCATCTCGCCCTTCCGCGCCGAGCGGCGCCTGGCGCGCGAACTGATGGCCGGCGGCGAGTTCGTCGAGGTGTTCGTCGACACCCCGTTCGAGGAATGCGCGCGGCGTGACCCGAAGGGCCTCTATGCGCGGGCAATGCGCGGTGAGATCAAGAACTTCACCGGCGTCGATTCGCCTTACGAGCCGCCGGAAAATCCGGAAATCCGTCTCGAAACCGTCGGCCGCACGGTCGAGGAGATGGTGGATATTCTGGACGACTGGCTGGCCGAGCGCGACAAGGCCGAAACGCAATATGAGAGCGGCGGCGGCATCTAGATGAGCGCGGCCCACATAGCAGAAGAAGCGGCCGACGCGGCGATGCTCGTCGTGTTCGAAAGGCTGGCTCTCGTTGCCGGCCAAGCCATCATGCGCATCTTTCACGAAGGCTGCGCCGTCGATGCCAAGGCCGACGCCTCGCCGGTGACGATCGCCGACCGCGAGGCGGAGGTGATCATCCTGGCTGGCCTGCGCGACGCCTATCCGGCCATTCCTTGCGTGGCGGAAGAAGAGGTCAGCGCCGGCATTTTGCCAGAGGCGCTGGGTAACGCCTTCTTCCTGATCGACCCGCTCGACGGCACCAAGGAGTTCGTCAAGCGCGGCAACGACTTCACCGTCAACATCGCGCTGGTGCGCCATGGCGCGCCGGAAGTCGGCGTGGTCTTCGCGCCCTGTTCGGGGCATCTCTATCTTGGCCGGCCGGGCAGGGCGGAAGTAGCGGAGGTCGATGCCGGTTTCGCTGTCGGTTTGCGGCGCGAGATAACAGTGCGCCGGGCGGGTTCGCCGCTCGCTGTCGTCGCCAGTCGATCGCACCGCACGGCGGAGACCGATGCCTATATCGCGACGCTGGGCGAAACCGAGATCGTCTCGGTGGGATCGTCGCTGAAATTCTGCCTGCTGGCGCAAGCTTCGGCAGACGTCTATCCCCGCTTCGGCCGCACCATGGAATGGGACACAGCGGCAGGCGATGCGGTGCTGCGCGCCGCCGGTGGCACCACGCAGACGCTTGACGGCACGCCACTCGCCTATGGCAAGCGCAGCCAGCCGCACGACGCGGATTTCGCCAACCCGTTCTTTATTGCCCGGGGAAGGTAATGAGGTTTTTCCGTCTCCCGCTTGCGGGGAGACGGAGACCCGAAGAGGCGGCTACTCGGCCGCCTGCGCTGAATTCGAGCCGATATAGTTGCGGATCGTCTCGATGACGCGGTCCTGGTCGGATGTGCTGAGATACGGGTGCATGGGTAGACACAGGATGCGCTTCGGCAGGTCTTCCGACACGGTGAGCCCGGTCGGCGTGCGCGGGAAGTGGCGATAGGCCACCTGCTCGTGCAGCGGCTTCACGTAATAGATGACCGAGGGAATGCCCTTTTCCTGCAGATGCGCCTTCAGCCCGTCGCGCTTCGGCGTCTCGATGGCGTATTGCGCCCAGGCCGAGCGGCTGCCGTCGAGATTGCGCGCGGCGGTGACGATGTCGCCGAGGCCTTCGGCATAACGGGCAGCCACCTTCTGTCGGGCGATCATCTCGTCCTCGAGGATGGCGAGCTTCTCGATCAGGATCGCCGCCTGCAGCGTGTCTAGGCGCGAATTGATGCCGACATGGACGTTGTCGTATTGCGTCGCGCCCTTGCCGTGGAAGGCGAAGGAACGCAGCTTGTCGGCGAGCGCCGCATCGTTGGTGAACATGGCGCCGCCATCGCCATAGCAGCCGAGCGGCTTGGCCGGGTAGAAGGAGGTGCCGGCGACATGGCCGAAGGCGCCGCATTTGAGACCGTCGGCGGTGCCGCCGATCGACTGGGCGGCGTCCTCGATGACCAGAAGCTTCTCGCGCTTGGCGATCGCCATGATGGCGTCGTAGTCGGCGGAAAGGCCGAACAGGTCGACCGGGATGATCGCTTTCGGCGTCAGGCGGCCCTCGGCCTTGACCATGGCGATGGCTGCTTCAAGGCTCTCGATGTCGATGTTGTAGGTCTTGGCGTCGACATCGACGAAGACCGGCTCGGCCTTGGCGAGCGCGACGACCTCGGCGGTGGCGGCGAAGGTGAAGCTCGGCACGAACACGGCGTCGCCAGGCCCGATGCCGGAAGCATAGAGCGGCAGGAGCAGCGCGTCGGTGCCGTTGGCGCAGGCCACCACATGCTTGACGCCGACATAGTCGGCGAGCTTGGCTTCGAATTCGGCAACCTGCGGGCCGAGGATGTATTTGCCGTCTTTGACGACGCGGTCGATCGCCTGCGTCAGGCGGTCCTGGATACGCTCGCGCTGTGCGCCAAGATCGATGAACTGCATGTCGGCCCCAATATTTGCCTGATAACGCGCCGCTGGTAACAGAGTTGCACGGCGCCGAAAAGCCGCGCGGGCAGGGCGCGACCACAGGCAGCAGCCGGCCATGTTACCCGGTTCCTGGCGCGATGAGCCGGCAAAGGCCGGATTTACAGGCGTTTCCGGCCGTTCGCGGGCGGCGAGGCGAGCGTCGGCCGCCGGATCGAAACATAATGTGATTGGCGAAGTCCGCTTTGGCGAGCCCGACCGAGATCGACCCGGCGTATCTCAGGCGAGTTCGCGCCGCCAGGGCGGATTGGCGCCGGCGCGGGAGACCGTGATGGCGGCAGCTTTGACGCTGAAGGCAAGCATTGTGCGGATCTGTTCCTCGGACAGCGTGGCGATCGCCTGTTTGGAAAGCAGGCCCTGGTCGCGCAGCGAGGCGAGGATGCCGGCATTGATGGTGTCGCCGGCGCCGACCGTGTCGACGACGGTGACCGGCGTTGCCGGCACCGAGACGGCATGGCTCTTCGAAAAGGCCAGCACACCCTTGGCGCCCTGCGTGACCACCATCAGGCTGGGGCCGAGCTGTAGCCAGCGCGCGGCGATTTCCTCCAGCGAGCCGCTCTCGCCGAACCAGTCGAGGTCCTCGTCCGACAGCTTGACGATGTCGGCCATGGCCAGCATGCGCTTCATGCGGGCTAGGTGTTTCGGCTTGTCCTTGATGAAGTTCTTGCGGATGTTGGGATCGAACATCATCACCCGCTTGCCGTGCTCGCGCCGCATCAGCGCCTCGTAGGTCGCGCCGCAGGGCTCCTGGATCAGGCTGACGCAGGAAAAATGCATCGCCTCGACCGCGTCGCCGACTGCTGGCAGGTCGGATTCGACCAACATGCGGCCGGCGGTGTTTTCGTCGTAGAACAGGTAGCTGGCGTGGCCGCCGCTGAGGCGCACGAATGCCAGCGTCGTCGGCAGGTCGGCGAATTTGATGAAATCCAGCGTGACATTGCTGGCAACCAGCGCGTCGCGCAGCATGTCGCCATAGAAGTCGGTCGAGATGCCGGTGAAGAAGCCGGCCGGCAGGTCGAGCCGGCCGAGCGCGACCGCCGTGTTGAACACTGCGCCGCCGACATAAGGCGCGAAGGCCGCTTCGCCGGCGGTGGTCTCGCGCGGCAGCATGTCGATCAGGGCCTCGCCGCAGCAAAGGATCATGGGCGTCAGGCTCCGGTCGGGTAGATGACGCCCTTGCGGACGACGATGTTGGCGTAGAGTCTGGGTTCGGAGGTCGCGACGATGACATGCGCGGCCTTGACCCTGGCGTAGAAGTCGGCACCGGGCAGGGCGACGACCTTGCGGCCGGGCGCGCGCCGGGCGCATACCGCCTCGATCTCGCCATGCACAGGGTCGACCAGCTTCGGGTCGCCTTTGGTGGAGGAGCGGAACAGCGCCTCTTCGACGAAATCGTCCACCGGCAGCACGGTGAGAATGGCGTCCAGCACCGGGATCAGGTCGAGCCCGTCGGCGCGGATCAGCCGCTTGGCCTGTTCCTCGGCCGGATAATTGCCGTCGACGATGGCGATCTCGTCGCCATGGCCCATGGCGCGCAGGACGGCCAACAGTTCGGGGCCGAGCAGGGAAGGGATTCCAATGAGCATAATCAGGACGTTCCGGATGCCGAGGGTGGGCCAACAAGGAAGCGTTCGGACAGCGGCAGGCTGGCGCCGCCGAGCGCGCGGGCGTGGATGCCGACTGTGCCTTCGCGCACGGCGGGCAGCTTGAGGCCTTCGGCGTCGATCCGGCCGATCGCCGCGTTGACGGCCTCGACCAGGCTGCGGCGCACGGGCGCGGGCAGCCAGCCGTCGATCACCGCCTCCTCGAAATCGATTACAGAGGCGGCAGCGACGATGGCATAAGCAAGTGCCGCGGCCGCGTTCGCCACCCAGCTCTCCAGCTCGGGGCCGATCTCGCCCCAGTCCTCGGGCGAAGTCCAAAGATGTTGGGCGTCGATGCCGCGTTGGTTGAGGGTTTTCTCCAGCGTGGCGATGGAGGCAACGTCGATGAGCTGGATTGGCCTGCCGTCCGGCCCCGGAACCGGCATCGAGCCCAGCGCGCCGGCATTGCCGGTCGGGCCGCTATAGATGCGGCCGTTGAGCACCACGCCGCCGCCGGCAAAGGCGCCGATGTAGAAATAGACGAAATCGCGCACGTCGGAGACATTGCCGAACACCAGCTCCGCGCCGCAGGCCGCCGTTGCGTCGTTCTGCAGATAGACGGGGAAATCGCACAGCGCCTGGATGTCGGAGCGGATGTCGCGGTGGCGCCATTCCTCCATCACCGAGCGCGGCGCGCCGGCCGCGTCCGCCCAGCTCCACAGTTCGAATGGCACGGCGATGCCGAGGCCGGCGACGCGACGATCCTGTGCAGGCGTCAGATCCGCCCGCAGCTTGGCGACGCCCTTGGCGACGAAATCGACGGTCTCCGACGGTTCGGGATAACGATAGGAATGGTGCAGCATGGCGCGCACCTTGCCAAGGAAGTCGATCAGCACCAGTTCGGCGCTGCGGCGGCCGATCTTGAGGCCGATGAAGAAGGCGCCTTCCGGGTTGAGCGCCATCGGGATTGAGGGCTGGCCGATGCGCCCGCGCAGCGGCTCGCGCCTGACCAGCAGGCCCTCGTCCTCCAGTTCGCGCATGATGACGGAGACGGTCTGCGCCGAAAGGCCGGTCATGCGGGCAATGTCGGATTTGGCCAGCCCGCCATGCTGGCGCACGAGCGAAAGCACCAGCCGCTCATTGTGGTCGCGCATGCCGCTCTGGTTCGTGCCGCGATGAAGACGGCTCGCGGCCGGCTCAGACGAACCGTGCTTTTGAACGCCGTCGTCCAAACGCTCCTCCCTCCGGTCTTTTCTTGTCTGACTTTTGGCCGAGAATGTGCCGGCTCCGCAAGTGTGTCAATAATAAATAAGAGTGATTTAATTATTGACTCATGTCGATGTTTGGTGTTTCGTTCGTGCCAGGCGCTCCACCGGGAAGGCATTCGGGCGCCGTGGCGCAATGCCCGGCAGGCGGGCCGCCAATCTTGGTTCTGGGAGGAGTACCTATGCGAATTTCCGTTTTGAAGACGTCCGTGTTCTGCGCGGCGGTTGCCGCGCTTGCCGCCTTCACCGTTCCCGCTTCGGCGGCCGGGGTCGGTGCGTGCCTGATCACAAAGACCGACACCAATCCCTTCTTCGTCAAGATGAAGGAAGGCGCCACCGCCAAGGCGAAGGAACTGGGCGTCAACCTGAAGACCTATGCTGGCAAGATCGACGGCGACACCGAAAGCCAGGTCGCGGCGATCGAAAGCTGCATCGCCGACGGCGCCAAGGGCATCCTGATCACCGCTTCCGACACCAAGGGCATCGTGCCGACCATCAAGAAGGCACGCGACGCCGGCATCCTGGTGATCGCGCTCGACACGCCGCTGGAGCCGGCAGACGCAGCGGATGCCACCTTCGCCACCGACAACCTGCTCGCCGGCAAGCTGATCGGCCAGTGGGCCGCCGCCACACTGGGCGACAAGGCCAAGGACGCCAAGGTAGCCTTCCTCGATCTCACCCCGTCGCAGCCGACCGTCGACGTGCTGCGCGACCAGGGCTTCATGATCGGCTTCGGCATCGACCCCAAGGACCCGACCAAGATCGGCGACGAAACCGATCCGCGCATCGTCGGCCACGACGTCACCAACGGCAACGAAGAGGGCGGCCGCAAGGCCATGGAGAACCTGCTCCAGAAGGACCCGAGCATCAATGTTGTGCACACGATCAACGAGCCGGCCGCTGCAGGCGCCTATGAGGCGCTGAAGGCCGTCGGCGTGGAAAAGAACGTGCTGATCGTGTCGGTGGACGGTGGTTGCCCGGGCGTCAAGAACGTCGAGGCCGGCATCATCGGCGCCACTTCGCAGCAATATCCGCTGCTGATGGCTTCGCTCGGCGTGGAGGCGATCAAGAAGTTCGCCGACAGCGGCGAGAAGCCGAAGCCGACCGAAGGCAAGACCTTCTTCGACACAGGCGTGGCGCTGGTCACCGGCAAGCCGGCCAAGGGCGTCGACTCCATCGACGTCAAGACCGGCCTCGCCAAGTGCTGGGGTTGATCTGAACGCCTGACGGCGTGACAGTGTCTGGCGCATCGGCCCGAAAGTCGGATCCGATTTTCGGGCCAATATGCAGATTGAAAGTGTTGGAGCGTTCCGTGCGTCCAGATGGACGCGCGGCGCTCCAGCAGGGTGCCTCGAAGGCGGAGCGCCCTATCTTCCGGACGTCTTCTTCTCCTGCCGGGGAAGGTGATTGCAGACCAGCAACTCGCGTGTCGGTTTTTGACGCGAGGCTGGTCGGAGGACAGGGCATCGGCACGTCGACGGGCATTACGTTGGGCGTATGACGGGGGCAGAGATCCCCGATCGGGAGGAGCCGACATGACCGACGCTTCGGCGGACGCCAGGCGACCGCAGGAATTCGAAAAGGTACTCACCGGCGCCGACACGGCGGTGGCTGATTTCGACACGCACACACGTTCGAGCGTGGAGAAGGTGCAGCACTTCCTGCATTCCAATCCGGCTGCGGTGCCGCTGATCGTGCTGGTGGTCTCGGTGCTGATCTTCGGCGTCATCATCGGCGGCAAGTTCTTCTCAGCCTTCTCGATGACGCTGATCCTGCAGCAGGTGGCGATCACCGGCGTGATCGGCGCGGCGCAGACGCTGGTCATCCTGACGGCCGGCATCGACCTTTCGGTCGGCGCCATCATGGTGCTGTCGTCAGTGGTGATGGGCCAGTTCACCTTCCGCTACGGGTTGCCGCCCTCGCTGGCGATCCTGTGCGGCTTCGGCGTCGGCGCGTTGTGCGGCTGGATCAACGGCGCGCTCGTCGCCTATATGAAACTGCCACCCTTCATCGTTACGCTCGGCATGTGGCAGATCGTTCTGGCCTCGAACTTCCTCTATTCGGCCAATGAGACGATCCGCGCCCAGGACATCGAGACACAGGCGCCGATCCTCCAGTTCTTCGGCACCAATTTGCGGATGGGCAATGCGGTTTTCACCTATGGCGTCATCGCCATGGTGCTGCTGGTGGCCATCCTCTGGTATGTGCTGAACCACACCGCCTGGGGCCGCCATGTCTACGCGATCGGCGACGATCCGGACGCGGCGGAACTGTCCGGCGTACGCGTCAAGCGCATACTGGTCTCGGTCTACATGCTGGCCGGTCTGATCTGCGCGCTCGGCGGCTGGCTGCTCATCGGCCGCATCGGCTCGGTATCGCCGACCGCCGGCCAGTTCGCCAACATCGAATCCATCACCGCGGTGGTGATTGGCGGCATCTCGCTGTTCGGCGGCCGCGGTTCCATCCTCGGCATGCTTTTCGGGGCGCTGATCGTCGGCGTCTTTTCGCTCGGGCTGCGCCTCATCGGCACGGACCCGCAATGGACCTATCTGTTGATTGGCGTGCTGATTATCAGCGCCGTCGCCATCGACCAGTGGATCAGGAAGGTCGCAGGATGACCGGACAGCCAGAACCCATTCTCACCGCGCGCGGACTGGTCAAGCGTTATGGCCGCGTCACCGCTCTGAACAATGCCGATTTCGATCTCTATCCGGGCGAAATCCTCGCCGTCATCGGCGACAACGGCGCCGGCAAGTCGTCGCTGATCAAGGCGATTTCCGGCGCGGTCACGCCGGACGAGGGCGAAATCCGCCTGGAGGGCAAGCCGGTGCAGTTCAAATCGCCGATGGAGGCGCGCAACGCCGGCATCGAAACGGTCTACCAGAACCTCGCTCTGTCGCCGGCGCTGTCGATCGCCGACAACATGTTTCTCGGCCGCGAACTGCGGAAGCCCGGCATATTGGGGTCGTGGTTGCGCATGCTCGACCGCACGGCGATGGAGAAGCGCGCGCGCGAAAAGCTGACGGAACTCGGCCTGATGACCATCCAGAACATCGGCCAGGCGGTCGAGACGCTGTCCGGCGGCCAGCGCCAGGGCGTTGCGGTGGCGCGCGCCGCCGCCTTCGGCAGCCGTGTCGTCATCATGGACGAGCCGACGGCGGCACTCGGCGTCAAGGAAAGCCGGCGCGTGCTGGAACTGATCCTCGACGTGAAGCGGCGCGGCCTGCCCATCGTGCTGATCTCGCACAACATGCCGCATGTCTTCGAGGTGGCCGATCGCATCCATATCCACCGGCTCGGCCGGCGGCTGACCGTCATCAACCCGAAGGACTATTCGATGTCGGATGCGGTCGCCTTCATGACCGGGGCCAAGGCGCCGCCGGAGATGGCAGGGGCCGCTGCCTGAGTTCCTGATTGCGCCCGGAGTGCATTGCGATAAGCTCTGGGTGCAACGCGGAATATTAGCGAACTTAAATCGATTGAAAAATTCTAGTCAACTGTCTGGTATGGGCTAGATGGTCCTGCTATGCATGCTTGTTGAAAGGCAAAATCGGTTCCCGGCGAGACGGAGAGGTCCTGATTGCCGGTTGCGCGAGAGGCAACATGACCCGCACCAAGACGCTTAGTGCTTCGCTGCCCGCTCTCGACCATCCCGACCCGCAGACGCTGGCGTCCGAGGTGCTGATGGCCCTCAAATACCGGGTCGGCAAGGACACCACCGTCGCCACGCCCTATGACTGGCTGACCGCCTCGATCAAGGTGGTGCGCGATCGCATCATCGACCACTGGATCAGCGCCACCAAGGAAACCTACGAGCAGCAGGAAAAGCGGGTCTACTACCTGTCGCTCGAATTCCTGATCGGCCGGTTG
The DNA here is from genome assembly GCF_030814575.1 of Mesorhizobium sp. YL-MeA3-2017. Classification (NCBI taxonomy): domain Bacteria; kingdom Pseudomonadati; phylum Pseudomonadota; class Alphaproteobacteria; order Hyphomicrobiales; family Phyllobacteriaceae; genus Mesorhizobium; species Mesorhizobium sp. YL-MeA3-2017. The sequence continues at coordinate 4,730,621 of NZ_JAUSVH010000001.1, forward strand.
ATGCGCGACGCCTTCTCCAATCTCGACATCATGGACCCGATGCGCGAGGCGCTGGCTTCGCTCGGCGTCGACCTCGACGAAATCGCCACGCTGGAACCGGACGCGGCACTCGGCAATGGCGGCCTCGGCCGGCTCGCCGCCTGCTTCATGGAATCGATGGCCACCGTCGACGTGCCGGCGCATGGCTATGGCATCCGCTACGCCAACGGCATGTTCCGCCAGGAAATCCAGGATGGCTGGCAGGTCGAATTGCCCGAAACCTGGCTCGACCACGGCAATTCCTGGGAGTTCGAGCGCCGCGAGCGCTCCTTCGAGGTCGGTTTCGGCGGTTCGGTGGAGTCCGTCACCGCCAAGGACGGGCGCCTGGAGCGCCATGTCTGGAAGCCGCTGGAGCATGTGCTGGCGGTTGCCTACGACACGCCGGTGGTCGGCTGGAAGGCCAAACGCGTAAACACGCTGCGGCTGTGGTCCGGCATGCCGGTAGACCCGATCCTGCTCGACAAGTTCAATGCCGGCGACCATATCGGCGCGCTGGCCGAGAGCAACAAGGCCGACGCGCTGTCGCGGGTGCTCTATCCGGCGGATTCGCACAAGGCCGGCCAGGAACTGCGGCTGCGGCAGGAATATTTCTTCTCGACCGCTTCGCTGCAGGACATCGTGCAGCGCCATCTCAGTCAATATGGCGAGCTCGCCTCGCTGCCCGACAAGGCCGCGATCCATTTGAACGACACCCATCCGGCGGTGGCCGTGCCGGAGCTGATGCGGCTGTTGATGGACGTCCACGGCATGGATTTCAGCCAGGCCTGGGACATCACCAAGCGCACCTTCGCCTACACCAACCACACGCTGCTGCCCGAGGCGCTGGAAAGCTGGCCGGTGCCGCTGTTCGAGCGGCTTTTGCCGCGCCACATGCAGATCGTCTACGCCATCAACGCCGAGGTGTTGCAGGAGGCGCGTTCCTCCAACCGCTTCTCCGGCGACCAGATCGCCGCGATCTCGCTGATCCAGGAGAATGGCGACCGCCGCGTGCGCATGGGCAATCTCGCCTTCGTCGGTTCGCATTCGATCAACGGCGTGTCGGCACTGCACACGGAGCTGATGAAGCAGACCGTGTTCGCCGACCTGCACCGGCTCTATCCCGACCGCATCAACAACAAGACCAACGGCATCACACCGCGCCGCTGGCTGATCCAGTGCAATCCCGGGCTGACGGCGCTGGCGCGACAGGCCATCGGCGACCGTTTCCTCGACGACATCGAGGCGATCAAGGAACTGGACCGGTTTGCCGGGGATGCAGCGTTCCGCGACAAGTTCGCCGCCGTCAAACGCGCCAACAAGACGCGGCTGGCCAATCTGGTCGCCGACCGGCTGGGCATCCGGGTCGATCCGTCGGCGCTGTTCGACATCCAGATCAAGCGCATCCACGAATACAAGCGCCAGCTGCTCAACATCCTGGAGGCGGTGGCGCTCTACGACCAGATCCGCTCGCATCCGGAAAAGGACTGGACGCCGCGCGTGAAATTCTTCGGCGGCAAGGCGGCGCCCAGCTACCACAACGCCAAGCTGATCATCAAACTGGCCAATGACGTCGCCAAGGTCGTCAATGGCGACCCGGCGGTGCGCGGTCTGCTGAAAGTGGTGTTCGTGCCCAACTACAATGTCAGCGCGGCCGAGATCATGATGCCGGCCGCTGATCTGTCGGAACAGATCTCGACCGCCGGCATGGAAGCGTCCGGCACCGGCAACATGAAGTTCGCGCTGAACGGCGCGCTCACCATCGGCACGCTCGACGGCGCCAATGTCGAGATGAAGGAACATGTCGGCGACGACAACATCTTCATCTTCGGCTTGAAGGCCGACGAAGTGGCCGAGCGCCGCCGTGGCGACTACCAGCCGCGCGCCATCATCGAAGCTTTGCCGGAACTGGCGCAGGCCATTTCGGCGATCTCGTCCGGCGTTTTCTCGCCGCACGATCCCGACCGTTATCGCGACCTGATGAACGGGCTCTATGACAGCGACTGGTTCATGGTCGCCGCCGATTTCGATGCCTACGCCGCCACGCAGCGCGAGGTCGACGCGGTCTGGAATGATCGTGCCGACTGGAACGCCCGCGCCATTCGCAACGTGGCGCGCATGGGCTGGTTCTCGTCGGACCGCACCATTCGCCAATACGCGAAAGAAATCTGGAACGTGCCTGTGTGATGTGATTGCATGAAGGCCACGCCAAAGTGGCCGGATACCCAGGGAGGGGTACCGCTTGACGAAAAAGCCGCGCGCGACCGCGACGAGCGACCAGGCCGAAGGGCTGGCCTCGGCCAGCGACGTCAAGGCGATCGTGGCGGGGACGCATGGCAACCCTTTCGCGGTGCTCGGCGTCCAGCAGACTGGCGTCGGTTTTGTCGCCCGCTGCTTCATCCCCGATGCAGAAACCGTCACTGCCCATACGCTCGCCGGCAAGCCTGTCGGTGAACTCTTTCGCCGCAACGAGGCCGGGTTCTTCGAGGGACCAGTCTCGATCACCCGGCGTCAGCCGCTGAAATACCATGCCCGCAATTCGGGCGGCGAATGGTGGATCACCGACCCATACACCTTCGGCCCGGTGCTCGGTCCGATGGACGATTATTACATGGCGCAGGGTTCGCATCTGCGCCTGTTCGACAAGCTGGGTGCGCATCTCATCGACCATGAAGGCGCCAGCGGCGTGCATTTCGCCGTCTGGGCGCCCAATGCCAAGCGGGTCTCCGTGGTCGGCGATTTCAATGCCTGGGACGGCCGCCGCCATCCGATGCGGTTGCGGCAAGACACCGGCATCTGGGAAATCTTCATTCCCGGCCTTGGCGAGGGCCGCCCCTATAAATACGAGATCGTTGGGGCGAGGGGCGCGCGCCTGCCGCTCAAGGCCGACCCCTTCGCCTTCCGCTCGGAACTGCGCCCGGCCACCGCCTCGGTGACGGCGGCGCCCTCGCGGCACAAATGGGGCGATGCCGCGCATCGCAAGTTCTGGCGTGAAACCGAAGCGCGGCGCCAGCCCATCTCCATCTATGAGGTCCATGCCGGTTCGTGGCAGCGCAACGAGGATGGCAGCTTCCTGACCTGGGACGAACTGGCGGAAAGGCTGATCCCCTATGTCGTCGACACCGGCTTCACCCATATCGAGCTTTTGCCGATCTCCGAGCATCCCTACGACCCGTCATGGGGTTACCAGGCGACCGGGCTCTACGCGCCGACCGCCCGCTTCGGCGATCCGGAAGGTTTCGCGCGCTTCGTCGACGGTGCCCATCGCGCCGGTGTCGGCGTCATCCTCGACTGGGTGCCGGCGCATTTCCCCACCGACGAGTTCGGACTGGCGAAGTTCGACGGCACCGCGCTCTACGAGCACGCCGATCCACGCAAGGGCTACCAGCCCGACTGGAACACGCTGATCTACAATTTCGGTCGCGGCGAGGTGCTGTCCTTCCTCGTCAACAACGCGCTCTATTGGGCGGAGAAATACCACGTCGATGGCTTACGCGTGGATGCGGTCGCCTCGATGCTCTACCTCGACTATTCACGCAAGGCCGGCGAGTGGATCCCCAACGAGAAGGGCGGCCGCGAGAACCTCGAGGCCGTCGCCTTCCTGCAGCGCATGAACAAGGAAATCTACGGCCATCATCCCGGCGTCATGACCATCGCCGAGGAATCCACCTCTTGGCCAAAGGTCTCCCACCCGGTTCACGAAGGCGGGCTTGGCTTCGGCTTCAAGTGGAACATGGGCTTCATGAACGACACGCTGGAATATCTGGCCCGCGAGCCGTTGTTCCGCAAATACCATCACAACCAGATCACCTTCGGCCTGACCTATGCCTTCACAGAGAATTTCGTGCTGCCGCTCTCCCATGACGAGGTGGTGCACGGCAAGGCGACGCTGATCGGCAAGATGGCCGGCGACGACTGGCAGAAGTTCGCCACGCTGCGTGCCTATTACGCCTTCATGTGGGGCTATCCCGGCAAGAAGCTGTTGTTCATGGGCCAGGAATTCGCCCAGCGCCGCGAATGGAGCGAGGCCCGCGCACTCGACTGGGACATGCTGCAATATGCACCGCACAGCGGCATGCGCGACGTGGTGCGCGATTTGAACCGCCTCTATCGCGAAAAGCCGGCGCTGCATGCGCGCGACTGCGAGCCGGAAGGTTTTGAATGGCTGATCGTCGACGACCGCGAGAACTCGGTCTTTGCCTGGCTGCGCAAGGCGCCGGGCGCCAACCCGGTCGCCGTCGTCACCAATTTCACGCCGGTGCCGCGCGAGAACTACCGCGTGCCGTTGCCGGAGGCCGGCACCTGGCGCGAGATCATCAACACCGACGCTGCCGCCTATGGCGGCTCCGGCAGGGGCAATGGCGGCACTGTCGAGGCGCGTGCCGAAGGCGGCCGCACCGCCGCCGTGATGGTGCTGCCGCCGCTGGCGACGGTGATGCTGGAATTCATGCCCGCGACCGAAGGCAGGAAGGTCGCGGGAAAGGCGAAGTCGGCTACGGCGGCGCGCATCAGGAAAAGCGCGGTTCCGAAGGCAAAGCAGGGAGGCTGAGAATGGCGGATTTCAAACGGACGCAACCGCTGGCGCGCGATGCGATGGCCTATGTTCTGGCCGGTGGGCGCGGCAGTCGCCTCAAGGAGTTGACGGACCGTCGCGCCAAACCTGCCGTCTATTTCGGCGGCAAGACCCGCATCATCGACTTCGCTCTGTCCAACGCGCTGAATTCCGGCATCCGCCGCCTCGGCGTCGCCACGCAATACAAGGCGCATTCGCTGATCCGCCACCTGCAGCGCGGCTGGAACTTCCTGAGGCCCGAACGAAACGAGAGTTTTGACATCCTGCCCGCCAGCCAGCGCGTTTCAGAGACGCAGTGGTATGAAGGCACCGCGGACGCGGTCTACCAGAACATCGACATCATCGAGGCCTACGGGCCCGAATACATGGTGATCCTCGCCGGCGATCACATCTACAAGATGGACTACGAGATGATGCTGCGCCAGCACGTCGATGCCGGCGCCGACGTCACCGTCGGCTGCCTCGAAGTGCCGCGCATGGAGGCGACCGGTTTCGGTGTCATGCATGTCGACGCCAAGGACAACATCATCGCTTTCGTCGAGAAGCCGGCCGATCCGCCCGGCATCCCCGACAAGCCGGACTACGCGCTGGCCTCGATGGGCATCTATGTGTTCAAGACCAAGTTCCTGATGGAGCAGTTGCGCCGCGATGCCGCGACGCCCGATTCCAGCCGCGACTTCGGCAAGGACATTATCCCCTACATCGTCGAGCACGGCAAAGCCGTCGCCCATCGCTTCGCCAAGTCCTGCGTGCGTTCGACGGCGGAGGCCGGGCCCTACTGGCGCGACGTAGGCACCATCGACGCCTATTGGGAAGCCAATATCGACCTGACCGACATCACGCCTGAACTCGATCTCTACGACCGCGACTGGCCGATCTGGACCTATGCCGAATTGAAGCCGCCGGCCAAATTCGTGCATGACGACGAGGGGCGGCGCGGCATGGCGGTGTCGTCGCTGGTGTCGGGCGATTGCATCGTGTCGGGTGCCTCGCTGAAGCGCAGCCTGATCTTCACCGGCGCGCGCATCAACTCCTATTCGAGCCTCGACCATGTCGTCATGCTGCCGGACTGCACGGTTGGCCGCAACGCGCGGCTGACCAATGTCGTCATCGACCATGGCGTGAAAATCCCAGAAAGCCTTATTGTCGGCGAAGACCCCGTCGAGGATGCCAAGCGATTCCGGGTTTCGGAAAAGGGTATCTGTCTGATAACGCAGGATATGATCGACAAATTGGGGTCGTAGCGCATGCAGGTTCTGTCCGTGACGCCGGAGATATTCCCGCTGGTCAAGACCGGCGGGCTGGCCGATGTCGCCGGCGCGCTGCCGATCGCGTTGGCCGGCAAGGGCGTCGCCATGCGCTCGCTGGTGCCCGGTTATCCGGTGGTGATGGACGCCTTCAAGAAAAAGAAGCCGCTTCTGTCCTATCCGGCCCTGCATGGCGGCAAGGCGGCGGTCTATGCGGCCGAGGTCGCCGGGCTCGATCTCCTGGTGCTCGACGCGCCGCATCTGTTCGACCGCGTCGGCGGGCCTTATGGCGATGCCGGCGGCCGTGACTGGCCCGACAACTGGCGCCGGTTCGCGGCCTTGTGCCGTGTCGGCGGCGACATCGCCGGCGGCGGCATCGACGGCTACAAGCCCGACATCGTGCACGCCCATGACTGGCAGGCGGCGATGACGCTGGCCTATATGCGCTACGGCAAGGCGGTCGGCACGCCCTCGCTGATCACCGTGCACAATCTGGCCTTCCAGGGCCAGTTCGGCGCCGGCATTTTCGGCGAACTCAGCCTGCCGGCGGAGGCGATGAGCCTCGACGGCGTCGAATATTACGGCGGCGTCGGCTATCTCAAGGCCGGCCTGCAGGCGGCCTGGGCGATCACGACCGTCAGCCCGACCTATGCGCAGGAAATCCGCGTGCCGGAATTCGGCATGGGGCTGGACGGGCTGATCAATCTGCGCGCCGCCGACCTCCACGGCATCGTGAACGGCATCGACACCGACATCTGGAACCCCGCCACCGACAAGCACCTGGTTTCGACCTACACGGCCGACACCCTGGCCAGGCGCGCCGCCAACCGCGCGGCGGTCGAGGAGCGCTTCAATCTTGCCAGCGACGGCAGCCCGATCGTCTGCGTGGTCAGCCGTCTGACCTGGCAGAAGGGCATCGATATCCTCGCCGCCATGGCCGACGGCATCGTCGCCGCCGGTGCCAAACTGGCCGTTCTAGGCTCCGGCGATCCGGGTCTCGAAGGCGCGCTTTTGGCCGCCGCCGCCCGCCATCGCGGCCGTGTCGGCACCGTCATCGGTTATGACGAGGCGCTGTCGCATGTCATGCAGGGCGGCTGCGACGCCATTATCATCCCATCGCGCTTCGAGCCCTGCGGGCTGACCCAGCTCTACGGCCTGCGTTATGGTTGCGTGCCGGTGGTGGCGCGCACCGGCGGTTTGGCCGACACCATCATCGACGCCAATGAGGCTGCGGTCGCCGCAGGCGTCGCCACCGGCTTCCAGTTCGCCGCCAACAATGGCGATGCATTGCTGCACGCCGTGCGCCGGCTGCTGCAGGCACATGGCGACACCGACGCCTGGACCTCGATCCAGCGGCAGGGCATGAAGGCGGACGTGTCCTGGGACCGCAGCGCCGGAAAATATGTCGAGCTCTACCGCTCGCTGCTTGCAAGGAAGGTTGCCCAACGATGATACGCACCGTCGCCACCAAGCCCTATGACGACCAGAAGCCCGGCACGTCGGGCCTGCGCAAGAAGGTTCCGGAATTCCAGCAGGCGAACTATGTCGAGAATTTCGTGCAGTCGATTTTCGACGCACTGCAGGGCTTTGAGGGCAAGACGCTGATCCTGGGCGGCGACGGCCGCTATTACAACCGCGAGGTGGCGCAGAAGGTGATCGCCATTGCCGCCGCCAACGGCTTCGGCAAGGTGATGGTGGGGCAGGGCGGCATCCTGTCGACGCCCGCCGCCTCCAACGTCATTCGCAAATACAAGGCCTTCGGCGGCATCATCCTGTCGGCTTCGCACAATCCCGGCGGCCCGCACGAGGATTTCGGCATCAAATACAATGCCGAGAATGGCGGCCCGGCGCCGGAGAAACTGACCGACGCCATCTTCGCGTGCACCAAGGCGATCAAGGAATACAAGATCGCCGACATCGCCCCGATCGACCTCGATACGATCGGCACGGTCAAGGCCGGCGGCATGACGGTGGAGGTGATCGATTCCGTCGCCGACTATGCCGAGCTGATGGAGGCGCTGTTCGATTTCGACGCGCTGCGCAAACTGTTCAAATCGGGCTTCCGCATGCGCTTCGACGCCATGCATGCCGTGACTGGTCCCTATGCCAAGGAAATCCTCGAGCATCGGCTGGGTGCCGCCGCCGGCACCTGCCGCAATTTCAAGCCGTTGCCGGATTTCGGCGGCCATCATCCGGATCCGAATTTGGTCCACGCCAAACATCTCTATGATGAGATGATGGGCCCGGACGCGCCGGATTTCGGCGCCGCTTCCGACGGCGACGGCGACCGCAACCTGATCATCGGCAAGGGTATCTTCGTCACCCCGTCGGATTCGGTCGCGATGCTGGCCGCCAATGCGCGCCTGGCGCCGGGCTACAAGGACGGCCTCAAGGGCATCGCCCGCTCGATGCCCACCAGCGGCGCCGCCGACCGCGTGGCCGAAAAGCTCGGCATCGGCATCTACGAGACGCCGACCGGCTGGAAGTTCTTCGGCAATCTGCTCGATGCCGGCATGGCCACCATCTGCGGCGAGGAAAGTGCCGGCACCGGCTCCAACCATGTGCGCGAGAAGGACGGGCTATGGGCGGTGCTGTTGTGGCTGTCGATCCTGGCGGCGCGCGGCGAAAGCGCCTTGCAGATCGTCACTGAACATTGGGCGACCTACGGCCGCAACTATTATTCGCGCCACGACTATGAAGGGGTCGACAGCGACCGCGCCAACGCGCTGGTCGATGAGTTGCGCGCCAAGCTCGCCTCGCTGCCCGGCACCACGGTGCGTGGCCTGAAGATCGTCAACGCCGACGACTTTTCCTACCACGACCCGGTCGACGGCTCGATCAGCGAGAAACAGGGCATCCGCATCCTGTTCGAGGGCAACTCGCGCGTGGTGCTGCGCCTATCCGGCACCGGCACTTCGGGCGCGACGCTGCGCGTCTATATCGAGCGCTATGAAGCGGACAAGGCCAAGCACGGCATCGACACGCAGGTGGCGCTGGCCGACTTGATCGCCGCGGCCGACGACATCGCCGGCATCAAGCGCCATACCGGCCGCAACAAGCCGAGCGTGATCACCTGAGGCCGTTCGGAGGCGCCGTTCCCTTTTGACGACCGCCGCTGTTGTTACTGGCGGATATCGGGCTCGACCACATTGGCGAGTTGCAACAGCGATTCCTGCCAGCCGAGATAGCAGGCGGCTTCCGGGATCATATCCGGTATTCCGGCCTGCTCTATCTTGATGTCGGTGCCGCAGAACACTTCGGTGAGTGCGACCGTAACCTTGATCTCGCCCGGCAGATTGGGATCGTCGAAGCGGTCCGTATAGACCAGCTTGCGATGGGGCTCGAGTTCCAGAAACTCGCCGCCGAACGAATGCGCCTGGCCGGTCGTGTAGTTCTTGAATGACATGCGGAAGGTGCCGCCGACCTTGGCATCGACATGGTCGACACTGCACAGGAAGCCGTAGGGCGGCAGCCAGCGGCGCAATGCATCCGCATCGAGAAAGGCGCGATAGACCTTTTCGGGCGGGGCCTTGAGGACGCGATGCAGATGGATGGTATAGGGCATGACCTTACTCCTCATCGATTATGGGCGGGAAACGACGTCCCTGGCTCAGGTTTCAGGTGCACCTGACCCTCTCGATCCCTGGCGAATTGTCCAGCCCGAGTGCGTCATTTGGTTGAAGAGTGCTGCAACCTCCTGACAGGCACTCGACGGCTTCCGAGATGCGGCAAGGTTGCTATTGTTGGATGCTGGCGAGTCGCCGGTGACGATGATTTCGTTCCAGGAGTATCGCCATTCTCGGAGCACGCCCCGACAAATCCGGTACTGAATTCACGGTCTGGTCGAGCCAGGCCGGCAAGATCGAGCTCTGCCTTTTCGACGCGGATGACCGCGAGACACAACGCCTGCCGATGGCGCGCGGGGCTGACGATATCTTCCGGCTGCGTGTGGGCGGCATCGGCGAGGGCGCGCGTTACGGCCTGCGCGCCGACGGCGACTATGCGCCGGAACGCGGCCTATGGTTCGATCCTGAAAAGCTGCTGGTCGATCCCTATGCCGTCGAGATCGATCGCCCCTATGTTTACGATGCAAGGCTTGCCGCCCGGCGCGGCGAAGGCGGCGACACCGCGCCGTTGATGCCCAAGGCGGTGGTGCGCGCCTTGTCCGATCCGGTGTCGGCGCGGGCGCCGTTGTTCGAGCCCGGCGGGTTGATCTATGAATTGTCGGTTCGCTCCTTCTCCATGCGACACCCGCAGGTGCCGGACGAGGATCGCGGCACGCTGCGCGCGCTCGCCCATCCAGCGATCGTCGATCATTTGAAGAAGATCGGCGTTTCGGCGGTGGAGCTTATGCCGGTGACGGCGAAGATCGACGAGCGCCATTTGCCGCCGCTCGGCCTGACCAATGGCTGGGGCTACAACCCGGTCACCTTCATGGCGCTGGACCCACGCCTGGCGCCGCGGGGTATCGCCGATCTGCGCAGCACGACCAAGGCCCTGCATGGGGCCGGCATCGGCGTTATCCTCGACCTGGTTTTCAACCACACCGGCGAGAGCGACGAGCGCGGCCCGACCCTGTCGCTGCGCGGGCTGGACAGCCGCGCTTATTATCGCCACGCGCCGGACGGGCGCCTCGTCAACGATACAGGCACCGGCAATACGCTGGCCTGCGACCACCCGGCTGCGCGCGATCTGGTGCTGGCCAGCCTGCGCCACTTCGTGCGAAACGCGGGCGTCGACGGCTTTCGCTTCGACTTGGCGCCGGTGCTGGGGCGTAACGACCAAGGCTTCAACGCCAATGCGCCGTTGCTGGCCGCCATGCGCACCGACCCTCTGCTTTCCGACCGTATCCTGATCGCGGAACCCTGGGATATCGGCCCTGGCGGCTATCAGCTCGGCCGGTTCGGTCAGCCCTTCCTGGAATGGAACGATAAATATCGCGACGACGTCCGCCGTTTCTGGCGCGGCGATGCCGGCATGGTCGGCCGGCTGGCGACGGGGCTGGCCGGCTCCTCGGATGTGTTTCCCGGCACGGCGAGCCGCACGGTCAATTTCATCGCCGCCCATGACGGTATGACGCTGGCCGACCTCGTCAGCTACGAGAAGAAGCACAACGAAGCCAATGGCGAGGCCAATCGCGACGGTCACGACGAGAACCTGTCGTGGAACCATGGCGTCGAGGGCGAGAGCGACGATGCCGGCGTCGCGTTACATCGGGCGGGCGACCAACGCGCGCTGCTTGCCACCCTGTTTGCCTCGCGCGGTGCTATCATGCTGACCGCCGGCGACGAGTTCGGGCGCAGCCAGCGCGGCAACAACAACGCCTATGCGCAGGACAACGCCATCACCTGGCTGGACTGGGCCGGCCGCGACCGCGCGCTGGAAGACCATGTCGCGGCACTCGCAGCCTTGCGCGGTGCTGTACCCGTGCTGCGCGATCCGACCTTGCTCACTGGCCAGCCGCAGAAGGGCGATGCATGCGCCGACGTCGAGTGGCTGACCGAGACCGGCCAGCCGATGGACGACAGCGCCTGGAACGACCCGCGCCGGCGACGCCTGGCGATGGTTCTGGGCGTGGCAGGCGTCGACGGTGGCCGGCTTGCTGTGCTCGTCAACGGCGACCGCCGCGCTTCCTCCTTCGTGCTGCCGGTGCGCGATGGCTACAACTGGGTCGACGCGCTGGACCCTGCCGCCGATGCAGAGGCCTGGCGCCGGGTCGAGGGCAGGGCGGTGGTGTTCATGAGCGAACGCAAGCGGTGACCAGACAAGGGAGAGGCGAAATGACCACTGTCGGTCATGAATGGTGGCGCGGTTGCGTCATCTACCAGATCTATCCGCGCTCCTTCCAGGACACGACGGGCGACGGCAGCGGCGACCTCAACGGCGCCACCGCGCGTCTCGCTCATGTCGCTTCGCTTGGCGTCGATGCGGTCTGGCTGTCGCCCTTTTTCAAATCGCCGATGGCCGACATGGGCTACGACGTCTCCGATTATCTCGACGTCGACCCGATCTTCGGCTCGCTGGCCGATTTCGACGCGTTGGTGGCGGAGGCACATCGCCTCGGGCTGAAGGTCATCATCGACCAGGTGCTGTCGCACACCTCCGACAAACACGCCTGGTTCCAGGAGAGCCGCTCCAGCCGCGATAACCCCAAGGCCGACTGGTATGTCTGGGCCGAACCCAAGCCGGACGGTTCCGCACCCAACAACTGGCTCTCCGTGTTCGGCGGCCCGGCCTGGGAATGGGACGCGACGCGGCGGCAATATTACATGCACAATTTCCTGGCCGCCCAGCCCGATCTCAATTTCCATAACCCCGCGGTTCAAGCCGCGCTTCTGGAAACGGTGCGCTTCTGGCTGGAGCGCGGCGTCGACGGCTTCCGCCTCGATACAGTGAACTATTTTGTTCACGACCGCTGGCTGCGCTCCAACCCACCGCTGGTTGCCAGCCTCGCCGGCACGCTCAACGAGACCAACCCGTATCTCTTCCAGGAGCATCTGTTCGACAAGACGCGGCCGGAGAACCTGGAGTTCCTCAGGCGTTTCCGTGCGTTGATCGACGAATATGGAAACCGTGCCGCGGTCGGCGAGGTGGGCGACGAAGGGCGTTCGCTGCAGACCATGGCGGCCTATACGTCGGGCAATGACCGTCTCAACATGTGCTACACCTTCGACCTTCTGGGCGGTGCCTTCTCGGCCGCGCATGTGCGCGGCTGCGTCGAGGCATTCGAGAAGGCGGCGCCGCAAGGCTGGGCCTGCTGGGCCTTTTCCAATCACGACGTGGTGCGCCATGTCAGCCGCTGGACGCCGCCGGGCGGCGATACCGATACCGTGGCGAAGTTCGCGGTCGGCCTCATTGTCTGCCTGCGCGGTTCGATCTGTCTTTATCAGGGCGAAGAACTCGGTCTGCCGGAGGCCGAACTCGCCTTCGAGGATTTGCGCGATCCGTATGGCATCCGCTTCTGGCCGGGTTTCAAGGGGCGCGACGGCTGCCGCACGCCAATGCCGTGGCAGGTGGGCGCCGACAATGCCGGCTTTTCGACCGCGAAACCCTGGTTGCCGGTGCCGGACCAGCATCGCGCCCGTGCCGTCGATGTCCAGGCTGGCGATGATGGCAGCGTGCTGGCCGCCTACCGTGCAGCGCTTGCGCTGCGCCGAGTTCACCCCGCGCTGGTCAGGGGCTCGATCCGTTTCCTCGATGCGGAGGGCGACGTGCTGGCTTTCATGCGCGAAGCGGACGGGCAGCGGCTGCTCTGCCTGTTCAATTTCGGCGGGACGGAGAGCTCGTGGCCACTGCCGGATGGGTTCGAGATCGCCGAGGTGTTCGATCTTTCAGGAGCGCGGGCGACGCTCGGCGATAGCGGGGTCTTGCTGCCGCCACTGGGGACGCTTCTCGGCCGGCTGCGCTAAACAGAAAAGTAGCGGGAGAGCTCTTGCGAGCCTCCCGCCTTCAGCATTTCGGGCAAGGGTGGGGAAAACCTGCCTACAGCACAAGAACCGATTGGCCGCAGGTAGCACCGGTGACGCGGACGTCGGCCTGGCCGAGGCCGATGCCGAGCGACTGAAGCAACCCGGCAAGCAAATTATCCAGCGGAGCGGTGACCGTCTGCAGGATCGGCATCAGAGCCGGTGTGATCGTGTTGGTAATAAGCCCTGTCAGGACGGCGAGATCTAAGCCCGCCACGGTGACGCTCAGGTCAAGATTCCCGAGCAGCGAGGTGGTCGCGGAGTTCGTGAAGTTTGAGGAGGTGACGGTCTTTGGGGCCTTCGACGTTATGTCGGAATTGTTGAACGTCAGCGGCGTCGTAATCGTGTTGCCGATATCGACGTCCGCATAGGCGTTCACAGTTATGAGGCTGAGCTGGAGCAGCAGCAGGTTGATGCTCACATTGACGATGGGAGCTGCACTGAAGCTCTGCGGCTGCGTGAAGTCGGCGAAGCCCGTGCCGCTGGTCTGCGCGATCTTGACGCTGCCAATTCCCGGCCGCGCCGCGATCGAGACCACGCGGCTTGCTGGCAATCCCGTCGGGCAGCTGATGTCGGTGAGCGTGCCCTCGGCATAAGCGAGTTCGACATTGACCGGCAGTGTAATCACCGCCGAGTTCAATTTGACGCCCGCGGCCGGCTGACTGGTGCTGGGAATGACCTGGACGAGCAGTTTCAGCCGCGTCTGGGCGGTGCGTACTACGGAACCCTTCTGCCCGACCCTGAACCAGGGGGCGGATTGCGGCGGCTGGCCGACGGCGACGGAGGCGGTAATGCTGAGCACGCCTGGGATATTGATCGCCGTACCGAGGTCGATCTGCTTGCCGCCGTTTGCGAGGCCGGCAGCGGCGGAGACCATGCCGAGCACGCCGGCATCGACGGTCAGGCCAGCTGGCCGCTGGCCGAGGCCGAGACGACCGACATTGCCGAGATCGACCAATGCATTGAGCGGGATCTTGATGAGATTGGTCGCGCCGGCGGCCATTGTCTGCAGGGCGAGCTGGCTGCGCGAATCCAGTCCGGGCACGCCAGCCAGCGCGCCAAGTATCTGCCCGACCGTCGCCTTGGACGCCAGCACATCCGAATAGCTGACGCCGGTGAGATTGAGCTTGATGGCGAGCTGGTCGAGGAAGGAAAGCACGTTCACGTCGGCGCTGAGCAGCGAATTATAGTCCATCGCGTTCAGCGCGACATTGGTGCCGAGGAAGCCGCCGAGCAGCGCGTTGAGCAAGGGGCTCTTGCTGGTGTCGACCGAAGCGAGCCGCGAGCCGATGGAGAAGGTGGCCTGCGGCGTGGTCGAGGCGATGGCGCTCGCGCCGATCTGCGGTGGTGCCATGAACGCTCCACCGAAATACAGCGTACCGATCTTGCGCATCGACACTGAGACGGCATTGTAAGGCGTCACACCGGCCTGGAACCGCTGACCCAAGGCCGCGGTTGGCGTGTAGCGGCCGCGCACGACGCTGACCACCGGCTTGCCGGCCGTCGGCGTGCCCGAGCCAGCTGCTACCACTGTGGCGCCATTCAACCCATTGTCGCCGAAAGCCGCCAGCACCGCCGCCTCCGCATTGGTGATGTTGGAGCCGGCGGCGATTGCCGCGAGATCGGTCAGCGATTGCGCCGCGCGCCGCTCATTGTAGAGCGAGCCTTCGTCGACGGCCACCGCCATGGCTGCCACCGCCACCGGTGTGCACAAGGCCGCCATGATGGCGATGTTGGCGCCGCGATCGCGCAGGAAACGCCGGCCAAGGGCCGCAAACTCTGCGAGGATGCGCATCATATCCCCCCGACGCGGATCGTTGATTGGCGGGAAATGGTGGTTCCCGGCAATGGCAGGCCGGACAGCAGATTCCAGATCGGCAGGTTGCGCGCGTCATAGCTGACGGTAACGACGAACTGGCTGCCGTCGGCTTTGCTGTCCTGCGCTAGGACCGTGAGCTTGGTGCTGTCCACGAAGGGATAGCCGGCCGCATTGTTGGCAAGGAAGGTGGTGACGAGCGACTGTCGCTCGGTCTGATTGGCCCCGCCTATGGCGGTTCTGGCCGCATCGGCCGCCAGCTGTTGCACCGAATGGCTCGCGCCGAAGTAGATGCCATATGCAACTATTCCGAGTACAAACAGGATGAAGAGTGGCGCAAGAAAAGCAAATTCTACCGCTGACGTGCCTTTGCCATCAACTTTCCATCTCGAAAGTATCGAACGAATTTTTAAAGCTGAAGTTCCTCGTATACTATGCATGCTTTCTCCCGCCTAAAAAAGAAAAGCCTACAAAAGTACGGTGAAATGTAACCGTCGGTTGCTTAATGGCGCATTAATATTTTAGCCGCGTGTCAAGTAATCCGGCGTTGTAGGGGCGCTAAGCCGTTTAATGGTTAGCTACAGGTTACGCTTTTGATTTCATTGGTTTTTCAAAGGCTCTGCACAATATTTGTTTCCGGGTGACGTTGGGGAAGGTTGCGCGGATGTTGAAATAAAAAATCGCGGCGTTAGTGTCTGCCCATCTGCCGCGGAGAGGGAACCGCGGCTCGCCCAAGGGAGAGGCCGGTGAACGGTCAGCGGGCGTCAACACCTCCGCGGGCCCGACAGGAAGCCCGCACGACTAAGGGAGATTTGTTTTCATGCTGAAAAACATGCTGAAGGCGACAGTGTTCGCCACCACCTTCGCTTTGGCTGGCGGCGCCTTCCACGCGGCCGCCTATGCCGAAGTCGTCTATAACCGCGGCAGCGCCGCCGAGCCGGAAACGGTCGATCCGCACAAGACCTCGACCGTCTATGAAGCGCATGTGCTGCGCGACCTGTTCGAAGGCCTGGTCATGCAGGATGCCAAGGCCGGGCTCATTCCGGGCGCCGCCGAAAGCTGGACGGTTTCCGACGACGGCAAGACCTATACGTTCAAGCTGCGCAAGGACGGCGTGTGGTCGGACGGCACCCCGGTAACGTCCGAAGATTTCGTCTATGCCTTCCACCGCCTGGAAGATCCCAAGACCGGCGCTGAATACGCCTCCATGCTCTATCCGGTCGCCAATGCCGAGGAAGTCAACAAGGGCAAGGCCAAGCCGGAGGAAATGGGCGTCAAGGCGATCGATGCCAACACGCTCCAGATCACGCTGAAGGCACCGACCCCGTACTTCCTGGAGATGCTGACCCACCAGGCGACCTACCCGATCAACAAGGCATCGTTCGAAAAGCTGGGCGCCGAGTGGGTGAAGCCGGGCAAGCTGGTTTCCAACGGCGCCTACACGCTGGCCGAATGGGTACCGAACGACCATATCAAGATGGTCAAGAACCCGAAGTTCCATGATGCCGCCAGCGTCAAGATCGATGTGGTCAACTTCATCCCGACCGAGGACCGCTCCTCGGCGATGAAGCGCTTCGAAGCCGGCGAAATGGACAGCTATGACGATCTGCCGACCGAGCAGCTGCCTGACCTGAAGGCGAAGTTCGGCGACCAGATCCGCGTCGCGCCGTATCTCGGCACCTATTATTACGCCATCAAGACCGACAAGAAGCCGTGGGACAATCCGGAACTGCGCAACGCCATCTCGATGGCGATCGACCGCGACTTCCTGGCCGAGAAGGTCTGGAACAACTCCATGTTCCCTGGCTATTCGATGGTCCCGCCCGGCATCAAGGGCTACACGCCGGCGATGGCCAAGTTCGCCGAGATGTCGCAGATCGACCGCGAGGATGCGGCAAAGAAGATCCTGGAGAAGCTGGGCTACAGCCCGAGCAATCCGCTGAAGATGGAAATCCGCTACAACACTTCGGAGAACCACAAGAACACCGCGGTCGCCATTCAGGAACAGCTGAAGCCGCTGGGCGTCGAGGTGACGCTGCTTAACACCGACACCAAGACCCACTACGCCTTCCTCCAGGAGAAGGGCAATTACGACGTCGCCCGCGCTGCCTGGATCGCCGACTATCAGGATCCGGAAACCTTCCTCGGCATCACCCGCAAGGACAGCGGCAACAACTATTCGAGCTACAACAGCCCGAAGTTCGAGGATGCCATGAACAAGGCAGCCGCCGATGGCGGCAAGCCTGAGCTGCGCATGAAGGATCTCGCCGAGGCCGAACGCATCATGATCGACGACGTCGGCCAGATCCCGCTGCTCTACTACAGCTTCCACAACATCGTTTCGCCGAAGCTGCACGGCTTCGAAGACAACGTGATGGACGTTCATCCGTCGCGCTTCATCAGCAAGGACTGACAAGTCCTCCAGAGCCGCCGTCCCTCAAGGGGCGGCGGCTTCCCTTTGCAGGTGAGGTACGGCGGCCATGCTGCTTTATGTGTTCAGGCGGTTGCTGACCGCCATCCCGACGCTATTCGTGATTGTCACGCTGGCGTTTTTCCTGATCAGGGTCGCTCCTGGCGGGCCCTTCAACCAGGAGCGTGGGCTGAACCCCGTGATCCAGGCCAATCTGGAAGCCCAGTTCGGCCTCAATGATCCGCTCTGGAAACAATATCTCAACTATATCAATAATTTGCTGCATGGTAGTTTCGGGCCGAGCTACAATCTGCCCGACTTCACGGTGGGCGAACTCTTCGCCAAGGGCCTGCCGATTTCGATCCAGCTCGGCTCCTCGGCGCTGATCCTGGCGCTGATCCTGGGCTCCATTCTCGGCATCACGGCCGCGCTGAACCAGAACAAGGTCGGCGACTATGCGGTGATCGCGCTGGCCACCGCCGGTTCCACCATCCCTACCTTCGTCATCGCGCCGCTGATCCAGCTAGTCTTCGGGCTGAGTTGGAAGCTGCTGCCGATCGGCGGCTGGGGCGATGGCGCACTCGTCAACAAGATCGGCCCGGTGCTGACGTTGGCGCTGCCGCAGATCGCCATTGTGGCCCGCCTGATGCGCGGCTCGATGATCGAGTCGCTGCGCTCGCACCATATCCGCACCGCCCGCGCGCTCGGCCTTTCCGACTGGTCGGTGGTGGTCAAGCACGCCCTGCGCGGCGCGCTGTTGCCGATCGTCTCTTATGCGGGGCCTGCCGCGGCGGCTCTGCTCACCGGCTCGATCGTCGTCGAGACCATCTTCTCGATCCCGGGTGTCGGCCGTTACTTCGTCGATGCGGCACTGAACCGCGACTACACGCTGGTCATGGGCACGGTGGTGGTGATCGCCATCTTCACCATCATCTTCAACCTCATCGTCGATATTCTTTACGCCGTGGTCGATCCGAGGGTGCGCTATGACTGATATCGCAGCCACCTCCGCCCCGCATGTCGCCGGGCGTTCGCTCTGGGGCGATGCCTGGGCGCGTCTCAAGGCCAACCGCGCGGCCATGTTCAGCCTCTGCTACCTGATCGTAATGGGCGTCGTCTGCATCGCCGGTCCGTGGTTCGTGCCGCACGACTACACCGCCATCTACTCCGACTATGTGCGCACGGCTCCCAGCCTGTCGGCCTATCCGAAGGAGGATATGGTCAAGTCGGCGCTCGGCGACGTCGTCAAGCGCATGCGCGTCGACATCAAGGAGATGAAGCAGGATGGCGACACCCTTGCCGTCACGCTGACCTCGCCGAAGCCGATCGACGAGCGCTATCTGCGCTATCTCGACCGCTCCGACACGTTCGAGGGCGCATCGATCACCAGCAAATCCGCCGACGGCACCGAGATGGTGGTGGCCACCAGGGTGAAGCAGCAATATTTCCTGTTCGGCACCGACAATATCGGCCGCGACTTGCTTTCGCGTACGCTGATGGCCGGACGCATCTCGCTGGCCATCGGCCTGCTCGCCGGCGTCGTTGCCGTCGTCATCGGCGTGCTCTACGGCGCGACCGCCGGTTTTGCCGGCGGCAAGGTCGACGAGGTGATGATGCGCATCGTCGATGTGCTCTATTCCTTGCCGTTCATCTTCTTCGTCATCATGCTGGTGGTGTTTTTCGGGCGCAATTTCGTGCTGATGTTCCTGGCCGTTGGCGCGGTGTTGTGGCTGGACATGGCCCGCATCGTGCGCGGGCAGGCGCTGTCCATCCGCCGGCAGGAATATGTCCAGGCCGCCGAGGCTCTGGGCGTGCGGCAAGGCGGCATTCTGATCCGCCATGTCATCCCCAACCTGCTCGGCCCGGTCGTCATCTACATGACGCTGCTGGTGCCGCAGGTCATCATCCTGGAAAGCTTCCTGTCGTTCCTCGGTCTTGGCGTGCAGGAGCCGATGACGAGCTGGGGCGTGCTCATTTCGGCGGGCGCCAAGAACATCGGCACCGCCAACTGGCTGCTTTTGTTCCCCGCCTTCTTCCTGGTCTCGACGCTGTTCGCGCTGAACTTCGTTGGTGACGGCCTGCGCGATGCGCTCGACCCGAAGGATCGCTGAGATGGCCAACGCGCAAACCGTTCTCGACGTTCGCGACCTCAAGGTCCGCTTCCGCACGCTCGACGGCGCCGTCGAGGCCGTCAAGGGCATCAACATCAACGTCAAGGCCGGCGAGACTGTCGCGGTCGTCGGCGAGTCAGGCTCCGGCAAGAGCCAGACCATGATGGCGGCAATGGGCCTGCTCGCCTCCAATGGCGAGGCGACTGGCGCCGTCGACTACCGCGGCGCCAACCTGCTCGCCATGAAAAAGGGCGAGCTCAACAAGGTGCGCGGTCGCAAGATCAGCATGATCTTCCAGGAGCCGATGACATCGCTCGATCCGCTCTACTCGATCGGCAATCAGCTGATGGAGCCGATCCGCCGCCATCGGGGCCTGAGCGCCGCTGCGGCGCGCGAGGAAGCGCTGAAACTCCTGCGCCTCGTTCATATTCCCGACCCGGAACGGCGGCTGAAATCCTATCCGCACGAAATGTCGGGCGGCCAGCGCCAGCGCGTCATGATTGCGATGGCGCTGGCGAACGATCCCGACATCCTGATCGCCGACGAACCGACGACGGCGCTCGACGTCACCATCCAGGCGCAGATCCTGGTGTTGCTCGCCGAGCTCCAGAAGAAGCTCGGCATGGCCATCGTCTTCATCACGCATGACCTCGGCATCGTGCGGCGTTTCGCTGACCGCGTTTACGTGATGCGCTCGGGCGAGGTGGTGGAAGAGGGCGAGGCGGCCTCGCTGTTCGCCAATCCGCAGCATGCGTACACCAAAATGTTGCTGGCGGCCGAGCCGACTGGACGCAAGGCGCCGCCCGCGCCCGACGCTCCCGTGCTTCTGGAGGGCCGCAAGGTCGAGGTGACGTTCAAGATCGGCGGCGGCTTCCTGGCGGGCGATCCCGTGGTGTTGCGCGCGGTGGACGACATTTCCATTCGCCTGAAACGCAACCAGACCATCGGCATTGTCGGCGAGTCCGGTTCAGGCAAGTCGACGCTGGGCCGCGCCCTCTTGCGACTTCTGCCCAGCGAAGGGCAGATCCGCTTTGGCGGCAATGACATTTCCGGCGCCGACAAACAGGCTATGCGGCCGCTACGCCGCGAACTGCAACTGGTGTTCCAGGACCCGTTCGGCTCGCTGTCGCCGCGCATGACGGTTGGCCAGATCATTACCGAGGGGCTTTTGGTGCACGAGCCGGCGCTGTCGGGCAAGGAGCGCGACAAGCGCGCCGTCGAGGCGCTGAAGGAGGTCGGGCTCGATCCGATCATGCGCAACCGCTATCCGCACGAATTTTCGGGTGGCCAGCGCCAACGCATCGCTATCGCACGCGCCATGATCCTCAAACCCAAGGTGGTGGTGCTGGACGAGCCGACCTCGGCGCTCGACCGGTCGGTGCAGAAGCAGATCGTCGAATTGCTGCGCAAGCTGCAGGCCGACCACGACCTGTCCTATCTGTTCATCAGCCACGACCTGGCGGTGGTGCGCGCCATGGCCGACTACATCATCGTCATGAAACAGGGCAAGATCGTCGAGGAAGGACCGACCGAGGCGATCTTCGATCATCCGGCCGAAAAATACACCCAGACGCTGATGGCCGCCGCGATCGACTCGACGCATTTCAGGGCGAGCGCTTGAACCCCGCTGAAATGGCACCGCCCGCACAACTGGCGGGCGGTGTCTTCATTCCTTGAAAGAATTGCCTCGGACGCCGCCAGGCTTTCCCGGACAGGTTTGGCATTGGTTTGGTCACCGGGCGCCGAAATCGTTGCGCCCGGACAGAACCTCAGTAATCGCCGTTGTAATAGCGATCGTCGCACGGCGCGGTGTAGATGCGGCCGGAACGGTCCTGATAGCGGCACATTTCCTGGCCACGGCGCTGCGGCGTGGTGGACGAACCGACGGCCGCGCCAAGCAGCGCGCCGGCGCCCGCGCCGATCAGCGTGCTCTTGGTGTCGCGGCCGATCGCCTGGCCGACCAGTGCGCCGCCGGCACCGCCGATCAACGCACCGGTACCGGCGCGCTGGCCTTGTTCCGACGTTTCGCAGCCGGCAAGCGCGACTGTCATCAGAATGGCGGCGATAGATGTATGAAGTCGCATTGAAAAATCCTCTCCACATAGCCCCGCTGCTCCCCTGACGGGCCATTGCGGCGGAACGGGGGCAGGGGAATGCGTCGTTACCGGCGGCAACGCAACGTGATCGGCAAGGGTTCTGCGATACAGGCCGAAGCCGGCCCACCTAGAAATAGGTCTTCGGCTCGACCAGGCCCTTTTGCTGGCGAAGATAAAAACAATAGAAGCCGAAGGCGGCGGCAACCCACATGAAGGACTCGCCGATCGCCAGCCGGTTGTTCGAATTGCTGAGGATGGTGATGGCGAAGAAGACCAAGGTCGAGATGAAACACGACCACGCCGCCGGGGCGACGAGCTTGGCGCGCACGGCTAGCACGACCTGCCTGGACGACCAGATGTAGAGAAACGCAAAGAACGCCAATCCGACCACACCGTAGCGCACGGCGATTTCCAGATAACCGTTGTGGAAGATGTCGTGGATGCTGGGATGATAGGTCCTGCTCTCCCATTCGGTGAGCCAGGCCGAACTTGCGCCGAAGATCGGATGACGTTTCCAGACCTCAATCGCATCGGCCCACAACATCAGCCGTTCCTTGGCGCCAAGGGGCGTTGTGTCGCTCGCGATGGCAGCGGAAATCGCCTTGCCCAGGCCTTGGCTGAAAGTATCTGAAACCAAGGTCTTGACGAAGATCATGGTATCGCCTGCGGTGGACCAGAAGAGGTTGTGCGTGGCGACAACGCCGGCTGCCACGACCGCCAGCACGCCAGACCCGACCAGCAATTCGCGGCGATGGCCTCTGGCAAGGGCCATCACTGCCAGTACGAGGAGCGCAAGGGCGACGGCGAGCCAGACGCCTTTCGAGCGCAGCGCGATGATGTTGACGAGGGCAAACAGCAACACAGCCGCCGAAAGTGCCCAGTGCCAAGCCCTGGCGCTGCCGCTCAGGTCCGTTCTTTGCGCTGTATGGGCGATGAACTGCAGTGTGCACAGGAAGATGAAACCAGCGGCCACCGCCGCATGGATGGGGTTGTTGAACAGCCGTGCGTCCGGCTTGATGCCGTGCAGAATGTCCGAGTAGCCCGTGTCGGCAGCCAGGAAGACCAGGCTCAGGATCATGAACCAGAGCACCAGCTGTGCGGGGCGTCGGGCGAACAGCAAGAGAGAGAAACCGGTCGTCGCGTAGAGCAGCGGAAACAGATAGATGCCTTCGGCGCCGCCCAGCTGGCCCGTGCCGAAATAGACGATCGCCAGCCGGATGAAGACATAAAGCGACCAACCCAGGCACAGATAGCCGACACCGCCGATCAGCGGTTTGCTGTAGGTCCAAAGGTCCTGCCTGAACCAGCGAAAAATCGTAGCCCCGGCAAGCGCCAGGCCCGCGACGCGGTAGGTGTCGGCCTCGCGCCATACCGTGGACACCATGGCCAGAATAGCGAGGGACGCAAGCACCAGTATGAAGTTATTGCGCGGCGCGTCGTCTCTGGCGTAGTCCGGCGTTTCGCGCGGCAGCGGCGGCCTCAAGAACGTGTGATGCAGGCGGCTGAGCTGATCCTTGGCCCGGAACGCGGCGGCACCCAATCGGCTCGGCCACGGAAAACGTGCGAATTTGTAGCTGCCCGACGGACCGGCAATGCCGGAGACCGCGCTCGACGCGGCAAAGCGCACGACGTTGCGGCGCACCGTATAGACCCGAAGGCCGGTGTCCCAGAACCGTTCGAGGGCGACGTCCCACGGCATGGTCATCACCGCGAGCTTCGAAAGCAGCCCTTGTGCTCCTTCCCGGGTCACCAGATAGGCGGCGGCTGAACCCTGCGGGCCATGTAGCGCGCGGCCGATCTCGTCGCCTTGCGTCGTCGTGGCGGCGCGCAGGAACAGGCTCATGCGATGGTTGGCGAGTTTGATGACGTCGAAATCCGGCACCGCGGCGATGATGGCTTCGATGCGCGGTTTCGTGTCCTCGCCGAACAGGACATCGTCCTCGACGATCAGGCCATACGGGCTGCCGTCGGCGAGGAACGTTTCCAGCGCCTGGACGTGGCTGCGATAGCAGGCATATTCGCCTGGCAGAATGTCGCGCCCGTTCAAATTCTGCGCGGTTGGAAGATCGATCTCCGTCCAGTCTTTTTGGGCAAGCGTGCGGCCGTCGATTGCAGCGATGCGATGCAAGGTCAGGCCAGCCGCTTCGGCACTGGCATGCAACTCGCTCCAGCGGTTGGCGTCACGGTCGAGGTTAATGGCGAAGATCGGAAGGTTCATTGAAGTCCATTTTCGACTGCGCCACCCCTCTTAGTCGAATCGTCGATCAGACTGGAGGGAAAGAGAGTGGTATTCAAGACGAGACTGTTTCAAACCACACGCAAAGAAGTGGCCCAATTTGCCGCGATTGCGTTAGCATCGTGGCAAAGATTTGACTATCGCCTCGGCGAAGGCGTTTCCGGCGACTGCCGAAGAAGCAGACTCGCTGGCCAATCAGATTCATGGAAAAGGTCGTCAGGGTGCTCTCGGGCGCAACCCTTTGAATTTTCTGGTCGGAGTGGCAGGATTTGAACCTGCGACCCCATCGTCCCGAACGATGTGCGCTACCAGGCTGCGCTACACTCCGCGACCAGACGGCGGGCTTATAGCTGCCGCATCCCGATCCTGCAAGCGGCAATGGTGCAACTTTGGTGGCTTTCGTCAGCTTTGTTGACCGACCGCCTGCTGCAGTAAGTTTCCTGTTAGGCTAACGTGCTAAGAGAGGCGGCTGAACCACGTTTACGCACTTGTTGCCGGGGTTCGACCACAGGGGAGTCTCTTTGTTTTGACCTTCAGGATTGTCGCCGAAGCCAAGCCCAATACGTTCGCCTTCGAGACGTCGGCGCTCGTCAAGCCATCCGGCTTTCGTGAATATGACGCGCGCTGGTGGCTCGGCCATCCAGGCTCGACGCAGCAGCCGGAACTCAACCTCGTCGGCGTGCAGGCGCTGGGCATGGGGTTGGGCACGCTGATTCGCCGGCTGGGAGCCGGTCCCTATATCGTCACCGGCCATGATTTCCGATCTTATTCGCTTTCCATCAAGCTTGCCCTGATCTCCGGCTTGATGGCGGCGGGCGCACGCGTCAAGGACATCGGACTGGCCTTATCGCCCATGGCTTATTTCGCGCAGTTTGCGCTCGACACGCCGTCGGTCGCCATGGTCACGGCTTCCCACAATGAGAACGGCTGGACCGGCGTGAAGATGGGCGCGCAGAGGCCGCTGACCTTCGGCCCGGAGGAGATGAGCGCGCTGAAGGCAATCGTCCTGTCGGGCGACTTCGATCTGGTAGGCGGCGGCAGCTACGAGTTCGTGGCCGATTTCCGCGCGGCCTATATCGACGATCTTGTTGCCGGGGGCCGCATCGCGCGCAGGCTCAAGGTGGTGGCGGCATGTGGCAACGGCACTGCCGGCGCATTTGCCCCCGAAGTTCTGGAGCGCATCGGTTGTGAAGTCATTCCGCTCGATGTCGAACTCGATCACAGCTTCCCGCGCTACAATCCAAATCCCGAAGACATGAAGATGCTGCATGCCATCCGCGACAAGGTTCTGGAGACCGGCGCGGATGTCGGTCTGGGTTTTGATGGTGATGGTGACCGCTGCGGCGTCGTCGACAATGAGGGCAACGAGATCTTCGCCGACAAGGTCGGCGTCATGCTGGCTCGCGACTTCTCGGGACAACATCCTGGCTCTACATTCGTGGTCGACGTCAAATCGACAGGCCTGTTCAACACCGATGCGGTGCTGCGCGCCAACGGAGCAAAGACCGATTACTGGAAGACCGGCCATTCCTACATCAAGCGCCGCGTCGCCGAGCTTGGCGCCATCGCCGGTTTCGAGAAGTCCGGCCATTTCTTCTTCAACCCGCCGATCGGCCGTGGTTATGACGACGGGCTGGTGACGGCCATTGCCGTGTGCCGGATGCTCGACCGCAATCGACAAAGCTCGATGGCCGACCTTTATCGCGCCTTGCCGCTGACCTACGGGACGCCGACCATGTCTCCGCATTGCGATGACGACAAGAAATATGGTGTGGTGGACAGGGTGGTGGCGGATTTCCAGGCGATGAAGGCCGGCGGCGAAATCTTCGCAGGCCAAAAGATCGTGGACCTGATCACGGTCAACGGCGTTCGGGTCGTGGCAGAAGACGGCACCTGGGGGTTGGTAAGGGCTTCATCGAACAAGCCGGAACTGGTCGTGGTGGTGGAAAGTCCGGTTTCAGCCGAAAGGCGCCTGCAGATGTTCGAAGCGGTCGATGGGGTGTTGCGGCGCAGTCCTGAAGTCGGCCCTTACAACCAGACATTCTAGGACCAATCGCGAATGTCGATTGGTGACAAGGTTAGCGGGGCGACGCAACGAGCGTCTGGGGGTGGGATGAGCGAACGCATTGTCGGTTTCGTCATGAGTGGCGGCGTTGGCTCCAGGCTGTGGCCGTTGTCGCGCGAGGACAATCCCAAGCAGTTTCATGACCTGTCGGGCGACGGGTCGATGCTGGTGAAGACGCTGCAGCGTCTTGCCGCGCGCAAGGGCGGCGAGACGCCGGTTTTCCTGATCGCCTCCGAGCGTCATGCCCAGCGCGTCGGCGCGGACCTCACTGGTATCGATCTGCGTGGCGGCGACGCCCTGTTTGAGCCGGTCGGCCGCAACACCGCGGCCGCCGTGGCACTGGCGACACTGCGCACCCTTTCCGACTATGACGACGCGTTGGTGCTGGTGGTGCCATCGGACCACGAAATATCGACGACAGCGCAATTCTGGCAGACGGTTGAGGCGGGCGTTCCCGCGGCCCGCGCCGGAAGGCTTGTGGTGTTCGGCGTCAAGCCAACCCAACCCGAGACAGGTTACGGATATATCGAGGTCGGGGCGGAAAACAGCGGTACGTTCGACGTGTCGCGTTTTGTCGAGAAACCGAATTTGGCGACGGCAGAAAGCTATCTTGCGGCCGGCAATTTCTACTGGAATGCCGGCATCTTTCTGTTCCGCGCCAGCGCCATGCGCGATGCGTTCCTGTCATTTCGTCCCGACATATGGAAAGCGACGGAGGCTGCGTTCAATGCCGCCACCACCGATGTGTCCGGTCTTTACATGGCGCAGCATCTATACGAGGCAATCCCGTCCATCTCGATCGACTACGCGATCATGGAGCGGGCGAGCGACATCGCCATGGTGCCGGCCGGGTTCCGCTGGAACGACCTCGGCTCGTGGCAGTCGTTGCTCGATGTCGGCCCGGCCGACGTGGATGGCAATGTCGTTATCGGCGACGTTGTCGCCATCGACTGCGAAAACTCCTACATCCGCAGCGAAGGCCGTCTGCTGTCCGCGGTCGGTCTGAAAGACATCGCCATCGTTTCCACCGCCGATGCCACTTTCGTCGCTCCGGTCAGCCATAGCCAGAATGTGCGCAAGGTGGTCGAACAGCTCGAAAAGAGCGGGCGTCTCGAAACCAAGTTCACGCCCACGCATGACCGCGTGGTTGAGAACGGTGCCTGGCGCAAGCGCGTGCATCATTGGTTGTTCGACGAGACCATGCCCTTGTGGTCCACGGTCGGCGTCGACGACCATCATGGCGGCTTCCATGAAGCGTTGGGCTTCGACGCCGTGCCGTTGGTCAAGCAGAAACGCATGCGCACGCTGGCCCGCCAGGTCTATGCCTTCGCCGTCGCCAAGACGCGTGGCTGGGACGGGCCCGCCGACCGGTTGATCGCGCATGGACTTGAGTTCATGACCAGAAATGGCCGCACCGACAAGGGCGGCTGGGTGCGCACGCTGAATGTCGACGGCAGCGTCGCCGACGCGGCGGAAGACGCCTACGACCACTCCTGCGTCCTGCTGGCGCTGGCCCATGCGCATATGTGCGGTAATCCCGACGCGCTGCGACTTGCTCAGGAGACGTTCTCCTTCCTCGACGCGCATCTGGAGGATGAGCGCCTCACGGGCTTTCTGGAGACGTCGGGGGGAGAAGGCGAACGCAGATCCAACCCGCATATGCATCTGCTCGAGGCATTCCTGGCCTGGCACGCGGCGACCGGCGACCGCACCTATTTGCGCCGTGCGGCGCGATTGGTCGATCTTTTCCGCAGTCATTTCTTTGATCGCGAGAGCTGGACGCTGGGTGAGTATTTTGACGAAGCGTGGAAACCGGCCCCGGGCGACCGGGGTGAGTGGACCGAACCCGGCCATCACTTCGAATGGGCGTCGCTGCTGGTCGATTTCGCCGGGCGCAGCCACCGCGACGATCTCGCCGGCTACGCACGCAAACTTTACGCCTCAGCCATCGCCAACGGCCTTAACCGGGCAACAGGGCTGGCTTATGGCGCCGTGTCGCGGGATGGGCTGCCGCTCGACCGCATTTCGCGCAGCTGGCCGCAGACTGAAGCGATCAAGGCAGCGATCGCCCTCGATGGCACTGGCGGACCTGATCTGAAACCGGAAATCGAAGCGCGCGTCGGTCGTCTGTTCCGCTGGCACATCGACCCCGCTCCCGTCGGCCTGTGGATCGACCGCATCGATGAACGCGGCCGCTCGCAGGCGACGGAAGTGCCGGCCAGCATCTTTTATCATCTGGTCACCGCGCTTACGCAGTACCTGGACAAGACCGAAGGGACTGGGGCGAGGCGACGAGCCTAATACGGGCTCGCCACGTCGCCGGTTTCGACATAGATCGCCTTCTCCTGCGAGTAGTGCGTCAGTGCCGCCAGCGAGTTCTCACGGCCGATGCCGGATTGCTTGTAGCCGCCGAAGGGGATTTCCACCGGCGTCAGATTGTAGGCGTTGATCCAGCATGTGCCGGCCTGCAAGGCGCCGATCACCCGGTGGGCGCGAGGCAGGTCGCGGGTGAAGACACCGGCGGCAAGGCCGAATTCGCTGTCATTGGCGCGCTCGATCACCTCTTCCTCGTCGCTGAAGGACAGCACGCTCATCACTGGGCCAAATATCTCTTCGCGTGCGATCCGCATCTGGTCGGTCACATTGGTGAAGACGGTCGGCTCGACGAAGAAACCGCCGCCGAAACCTTGCAAGGCGGGAACGCCGCCGCCGCAGGCAAGCGTGGCGCCTTCCTGCTTGCCGACGTCGATATAGGACAGCACCTTGTCGTGCTGCACCTTGTTGATGAGCGGGCCCATCTGGGTATCCGGGTCGAGCGGATCGCCGATACGGATCGCCTTGGTGCGCTCCACCAGCCGCTCCACGAAACGGTCATGCAGGCCCTTCTGCACGAAGACGCGGGTGCCGTTGGAACAGACCTGGCCGGTCGAATAGAAATTGCCGAGCATCGCTCCGCCGATGGCGTTTTCGAGGTCGGCATCGTCGAACACGACGATGGGCGATTTGCCGCCGAGCTCCATGGTGGCATGTTTCATCTTGGAGCCCGCCAGCGCCAGCACCCGCTTGCCGGTCGGCACGGAGCCCGTGACCGATACCTTGGCGACGACCTCATGCTCGACCAGGGCCGCGCCGACGTCGCCATAACCCTGCACCACGTTGAACAGCCCGTCCGGCAGGCCGGCCTCGCTGTAGATTTCGGCCAGCGCCAGCGCCGACAAAGGCGTGTTTTCCGACGGCTTGAACACCATGGCATTGCCCATGGCGAGCGCCGGGGCCGATTTCCAGCCGGCGATCTGGATCGGATAGTTCCAGGCGCCGATACCGACACAGACGCCGAGCGCCTCGCGCCGCGTATAGGCGAACGGTCCGCCGAGATCGATGAACGAGCCGTTAAAGGAGCCGACCGCGCCACCGAGATACTCCAGGCAGTCTGCGGCGGACGGTGCGTCGGCCACCAGAGTTTCCTGGATGGCCTTGCCGGTGTCGAGCGTTTCCAGTCGGGCGAGCTCGGCATTGCGGGCGCGCAGTATGTCGGCGGCACGGCGCAGGATGCGGCCGCGCTCTACCGGCTTCAGCCTGGCCCAGGCCGGCTGCGCGGCGCGCGCGGCCTCGATCGCCAGCTCGACGATGTTGGGCGTCGCCGAATGCAGCGTGGCGATGGTCTCGCCGGTGGCCGGATAGATCACCGGCAAGGGCGCGCCCTGCTCGTCATCGACGAAGCGGCCGTTGATGTAGTGCGATGCCTTGGGTTGGGCGCGCATGGAATACTCCGAATTCTGTGGCTGCCGGATGCGGCGGCCGATGATGCTCTATCTGTCCGAGACCTGCCAGCGCGGATTGATCCAGGGCTCCTGGTTCGACGGCGCGAGCATGGGGCGGCCGAGAATGTGGTCGGCCGCCTTTTCGCCGGTCATGATCGACGGCGCGTTGAGATTGCCGTTGGTGACGCGTGGGAAAATCGAGGAGTCGGCGACGCGCAGGCCGTCGACGCCGATCACCCGGCATTCGGGGTCGACAACGGCGAGACGGTCGTCGGCACTGCCGATGCGGCAGGTACCGCAGGGGTGGTAGGCGCTCTCGCTGTGGGCGCGGATGAAGGCGTCGAGTTCGTCGTCGCTCTGGACGTTGCTGCCGGGCGAAATCTCCTCGCCGCGGAAGGGGTCGAAGGCTGCCTGGCCGAAGATCTCGCGGGTGAGGCGGATGCAGTGGCGGAAATCGGCCCAGTCGTCGGGGTGCGACATGTAGTTGAAGCGGATCACCGGCTTGGCGTTGGGATCGTGCGAGCGCAGCGTCACCGAGCCGCGCGACTTCGACCGCATCGGCCCCACATGCGCCTGGAAGCCATGCGACTTCGCCGCCGCCTTACCGTCATAGCGCACGGCGGCCGGGATGAAGTGGTACTGGATGTCGGGATAGTCGATGCCGGGCGCCGAACGCACGAAGGCGGCCGCCTCGAAATGGTTCGTCGCGCCGAGCCCGCTTTTGAAGAACAGCCAGCGCGCGCCGATCAGCGCCTTGGAGAAGGGGTTGAGGATCGAGTTCAGCGTGATCGGCTGGGTCGATTCCTGCTGGATGTAGAGCTCCATATGGTCCTGCAAATTCTGGCCGACGCCGGGCCGGTCGGCGACGACCGGAATGCCGTATTCGGCCAGATGTTTGGCCGGGCCGATGCCGGACAACATCAGGATCTTGGGCGAGTTGATGGAAGAGGCGGCGACGATCACCTCACGTCGCGCCTTAACGACCTGAATCTGTTTGTGAGCTTCGATCTCGACGCCGACCGCGCGTTGATTCTCAATCACCACGCGCCGCGCGAAACCCTTGACCAGACTCACGTTTTTGCGTTTCAGCGCCGGCCGCAGATAGGCATTCGCCGCCGACCAGCGCTGGCCGTTGCGGATGGTCTGCTCCATCGGCCCGAAGCCTTCCTGCTTGGCGCCGTTGTAGTCGTCGGTCAGTTCGAAGCCTGCCTGGCGACCGGCTTCGACGAAGGCGGCATAGAGCGGGTTGGCACGGGCGCCGCGCTGCACATGCAGCGGGCCGCCTTGGCCCCGCCAGCCGTCTTCGCCGCCATGGCTGTCTTCCATACGCTTGAAGTAGGGCAGCACGTCGGCGTAGCCCCAGCCGGCAGCACCCTGTTCGGCCCAATGGTCGAAGTCGCGCGCATGGCCGCGCACATAGACCATGCCGTTGATGGAGGACGAGCCGCCGATTACCTTGCCGCGCGGAGTCGCGAGGATGCGGCCGCCGAGATGCGGTTCCGGCTCTGAGGCAAAACCCCAGTCATAGAGCGGCATGTTGAGCGGGATCGACAGCGCCGACGGCATCTGGATCAGCGGGCCGGCATCGGTGCCGCCATATTCGATGACGATCACCGAATGTTTGCCGTCCTCAGACAGGCGATAGGCCATGGCCGAGCCGGCCGAGCCGGAGCCGATGATGACGAAATCCGCTTCAAGCATTTTGCATATGCGCCATGAAATCGGCGAGCGATACGTTGCCGCCGGTTGCGATCACCAGCACCGTCTTGCCAGCGACGTCGACGCCGCCGCCAAGAAGTGCCGCCAGCGATGCGGCGCCCGAAGGCTCCAGCACCAGTTTCATCCGCTCGAAGGCGGTCTTCATCGCCCGCCGCACCGCAGCGTCGCCCACGGTGATGCCTTCGGCGCCGGCCGTCTTCAGCGCCGCGAACGGGGCCGCGCCCGGCGCCCGCGCCATCAGCCCGTCGCAGATCGATTTCGGGCCGAGCGGCATTGTCTCGATGGCGCCACGCGCCAGCGACGAGCCCATGCCGTTGAAGCCTTCCGGCTCCACCGCGAAGATGCGGGTTTTCGGCGACAGATAGTGGAAGGCGAGCGAGACGCCGCCGATCAGGCCGCCGCCGCCAACCTGGCAGAACAGGAGATCGACAGAGGCATTGCGCGCGGCCAGCTGTTCGAGCGCCTCCAGCCCGGCGCCGGCCTGACCGGCGACGATCTCGGGATCGTCGAAAGGATGGAGCAGCGCGAGGCCTTCGGTAGCCGCGATCTCACGCGCTTTGGCCGCTGCCACTTCCTCGCGGGCGCGGTCGCCATGTTCGGTCAGCACCACGCGCGCGCCGTAGCCGGCGGTCGCCTCGCGCTTGGCCGCCGGCGCGTCGAACGGCATGACGATGGTGACGGGAATGCCGAGCACCTGGCCGGCCGCCGCCAGCCCTTGCGCGAAATTACCCGAGGAATAAGCGACGACGCCTTTCCTGGCTTCCTCGGGCGACAGCTGCTTCAGTCGCCAATAGGCGCCACGCACCTTGAAGGAGCCTGCCCATTGCAAGGATTCGGGTTTGACGAAGACACGGGCAGCGCCGGTCTCGCGGGCGAGCGCGGTCGATTCGAGCAGCGGCGTCATCTGCGTTGCCTTCGCCGTCTCGGCATAGGCGCGCCTGATATGGTCAAGGGAGGGAACGAGCGGTTCGGTCATCATTCGCCTCGCGGAAAGCGCTTGCTGTCCTCGAGCGTGTCGAGGTTCATGTGGTTGCGCATGTAGCGTTCGGACGCCTTCTGCAGCGGCTGGAAATCCCACGGGTAATAGGCGCCGTTGCGCAGCGCCGGGTAGATCACCCAGCGGCGCGCCTGGCTCTCGCGCACCGCGGCGTCGAACTGCGCCATGTCCCAGCGCGCCCGCACGGCTTGCATGAACTCCGCCACCAGCGCCGCCTTGGTTGGGTCTTCGGCGAGGTTGTTCCGCTCCAGCGGATCGTTTTCCAGATCGAAGAGCTGCGGTGGATCGAGCTCGCAATGCACGAACTTGTAGCGGCCCTGCCGAATGGCGACGAGCGGCGCGTAACTGCCCTCGGCCGCGTACTCCATCAGCACCGGCGCCGTGCGGATGCCGTCGCCGGTGAGTGGCACCAGCGACTGCCCGTCCGTCCACGGCATGATCGCCGACATGTCGATGCCGGCGAGTTCGCAGAGTGTCGGGCAGATGTCGAGGTTCGAAACCGGCGTCCTGATCAAACCCGCCTGCACGCCCTTGCCAGCGATCATCAGCGGCACGCGCGCGGAGCCCTCGAAGAAACTCATCTTGAACCACAGGCCGCGCTCGCCCAGCATCTCGCCATGGTCCGAGCAGAACACGATGACCGTGTCGTCGGCCATGCGGGTGCGCTCGAGGAGGTCGAGCAGTTCGCCGATCTTGTCGTCGACATAGGAAATGTTGGCGAAGTAGCCGCGCCGCGATTTCTGCACGTTGTCGCGCGTGATCTCGAAGGACGCGTAGTCGCTGGCGCGGTAGAGCCGCTGTGAATGCGGGTCCTGCTTCTCTTGCGGAATGAAGCCGGCTTCGGGATCGAGCGCCTGGCAGTTCTCGTAGAGATCCCAGTATTTGCGCCGCGCCACGAACGGGTCATGCGGATGCGACAGTGAGACGGTCATGCACCACGGCCGCCGCGCCGCATTGTCTTGTGCTCGCGACAGCTCATAGAGCTTCTGGCCGGCGAAAAACACCACTTCGTCGTCATATTCCATCTGGTTCGTCGTTTCAGCGACGCCAGCGCCCGTCACCGAACCCAGATTGTGATACCACCAGTCGATGCGTTCACCGGGCTTGCGGTAGTCCGGCGTCCAGCCGAAATCGGCCGGATAGATGTCGGTCGTCAGCCGCTCCTCGAAACCGTGCAACTGGTCCGGCCCGACGAAATGCATCTTGCCCGACAGGCAGGTGTAGTAGCCGGCGGCGCGCAGGTGATGGGCGAAGGTCGGGATGGACGAGATGAACTCCGCCGCGTTGTCGTACACCCCCGTGCGCGACGGCAATTGCCCGCTCATGAAGGCGGCGCGGCCGGGCGCACACAGCGGCGAGGCGGTGTAGTTGTTGCGGAACCGCGCCGAGCGCGCGGCCAGCGCCTTCAGGTTCGGCGCGTGCAGGAAATCCGCCGGACCGTCGGGGAACAGCGTCCCCGTCAACTGGTCGACCATGACGATGAGGATGTTGGGCGCCCTTGTCATCGTGCTTGCGCCAGCTTGGCATCGATATAGTCCTCGACCAGCGCACTGGCGCTGACCGGGTTAGGAAGGCCGTCGCGCAGCGCCCGGCGGATGTAGAGCCCGTCGATCATGGCCGCGATCGCTTCGGCCATGCGCGCGGCTTCCTCGCGCGGCACCAGCGGCGCAAGGCCGCTCATCAGGTTCGAATGCAGCCGGCGCGCATAGACGCGCAACAGCCGCCTCAGCGGCAATGAGTTCTGCGCCTCGACATAGAAGGCGAGCCACGCATGCACGGTCTCCTCGCGGAACTGGCCGGCGTTGAAGTTCACGCCGACAATGGCCGAGAGCCGTTCGCGGGGCGTGCCGGCCTTGTTCAAAGCCGCGACGGCATCGGCGCCGAGATCGGCCAGAAGATGTCGCATCGTGGCGAGCAGCAGCTCGTCCTTTGGCCCGAAATAGTGGTGGGCGAGCGCCGAGGACACACCGGCGCGGTCGGCGATCTCCGACATGGTGACGTTGAGCGAGCCACGTTCGCCGATCGCCGAGATCGTGGCGTTGATCAGCGCCCTGCGGCGCAGCGGTTCCATTCCTATTTTCGGCATATCAGCTTCTCCCGCTGGGTAAGTTATTTTTTATTGACTAATCAATCAACAAAAATCCCGCCATGCGGTGTGATCATTGCGACGTGGGGGAGGGTAGAGTGCCATGCCGTGGCCTATATGTTCATGATTGAACAGTTACGCCGAGGGGCTTACTGTGCTAGGAAAGACAAGGCCAATCTGGAGAACTCCCATGACGGCAAGCATCGTCGGTTGGGCGCATTCGCGCTTCGGCAAGCTGGAGGGCGAGACGCTCGAAGGCCTGATCACCAAGGTGGCCGCGGAGGCGCTCGAGCATGCCGGCATCGGCCCGGGTGACGTCGATGAGATCGTACTCGGCCATTTCAATGCCGGCTTCTCGGCCCAGGATTTCACCGCGAGCCTGGTGCTGCAGACCGACGACCGGCTGCGCTTCAAGCCAGCGACCCGCGTCGAGAACGCCTGCGCCACCGGTTCGGCCGCAGTGCGCCAGGGCATCCGCGCCATCGACGCCAACGCTGCCCGCATCGTGCTGGTGGTGGGCGCCGAGCAGATGACGACGACGCCGGGACCCGAGATCGGCAAGAACCTGCTCAAGGCCTCCTATCTGCCGGAGGATGGCGACACGCCGGCCGGTTTCGCCGGTGTCTTCGGCAAGATCGCGCAGGCCTATTTCCAGCGTTATGGCGACCAGTCCGATGCATTGGCCATGATCGCTGCCAAGAACCACAAGAATGGCGTCGACAATCCCTACGCGCAGATGCGCAAGGATTTCGGCTTCGACTTTTGCCGTCAGGAAAGCGAGAAGAATCCCTTCGTCGCCGGTCCGCTGAAGCGCACCGATTGTTCGCTGGTTTCGGACGGCGCTGCTGCCCTGGTACTTGCCGACACCCAGACCGCGCTCGGCATGCGCCGTGCCATCACCTTCCGTGCCAACGAGCATGTGCAGGACTTCCTGCCGATGTCGAAGCGCGACATCCTTGCCTTCGAAGGCTGCGAACAGGCGTGGACGCGGGCGCTGAAGAAGGCAGGCGTGGCGCTGGGCGATCTCTCCTTCGTCGAGACGCATGATTGCTTCACCATCGCCGAGCTCATCGAATACGAGGCGATGGGACTGGCCAAGCCTGGCGAGGGTGCCAAGCTGGCACTGGAAGGCTACACCGCCAAGGACGGCAAGCTGCCGGTCAACCCATCAGGTGGCCTCAAGGCCAAGGGCCATCCGATCGGCGCCACCGGCGTTTCCATGCATGTGCTGACCGCCATGCAGCTTGCCGGTGAGGCCGGCGGTATCCAGGTCAAGGATGCCAAGCTCGGCGGCATCTTCAACATGGGCGGCGCCGCGGTCGCGAACTACGTCTCGATCCTCGACCGCATCCGCTAGGATGTTCTGATATTCAAGCGAGGCCGGCCTGCAAATGGCGGCTTTCTGCGCTTCCGGTACTCACGTACTTGAATGTACGCTCCGTTCCGGTTCTCGAAAGCCACCATTTTCGGCTCGCCCTGGCTTGAATCTCAATACATCCTCCACCCAGGCTCTCTCCTAGCTCATGCGCGGGCAGGCGCATCCTCGGGCAGGATCATGGCTTTGGGCACATTGGCGTTGCCGCGCGCCAGGAAGTAGTAGAGCAGCGACGTTGCCACCAGGGCGACGATCCAGGAAATGTCGGCATCGCCCAGCAACACCGCGATCGGGCCTTCATAAAGCGCCTGGTTCAGGAACGGGATCTGCACCACCACGCCGAAGAGATAGCAGCCCAGCGCCGTCCAGTTATAGGCGCCGTAGCGGCCGGCTGGATCGTAAAGCGCCGGAATATCGACCTTTTCCTTCGACACCAGATAGTAGTCGACGAGGTTGATCGCGCTCCACGGCACGAAGACGGCGAGCAGGAGAAGCACGAAGTTCTTGAACGCCGACAGGAAGTTGGCGCTGGCGAAGATGGCGATTGCCACCGAGGCCGCCACGAAGGCGACGATGTAGGCGATGCGCACCGCCTGCGAGACGCGCTGTTGGCCGGTGAAGGCGCTGACTGTGGTCAGCATCGTCATCGAGCCGCCATAGGCGTTCAGGCAATTCACCGTCAGCTTGTTGGTGACGATGACGATGTAGGTGAGCAATGCGGCCAATCCGGCGCCGGCCAGTTCGCCCATGAAACCGACCTGGTTCTGCAGGAACTTGCCGCCAAGTGCCGCCACGATCACACCGAAGCTCATGGCGATTTGCGCGCCGATGGCCGAGCCGAGGAGGGTCGACCAGAAGGTCGTAGGGGCCGGCGTCTTCGTCGGCAGATAGCGCGAATAGTCGGCCACATAGGGTGCAAAGGTCATCTGCCAGCCGGCGGCCAGCGCAATGGTGAGCAGGAAGGTGGCGACAGTGAAGGGTTTCTGGCCGAACGCCTCTGCTACATTGTAGTGCGATAAAAGCTGCACCGAGAGGTAGCCGAAGCCAAGAATGCCGACCACAGTGGCGATGCGTCCGATGACGTGGATGAGATTGTAACCCACCACCGCGACGATGACCGTGATGAGGCCGAAGGCCAGCATGCCGAAGGCGGGCGTCTGGACGCCGAACATCAAATTGATTGCCTGGCCGGACAAAACGGTGCCGGTGGCGGCGAAGCCGAGATACATCAGAACGGTGAGGATGAGCGGCAGGGCAGCGCCCTTCACGCCGAACTGCGCCCGGCTGGAGATCATCTGCGGCAGGCCGAGGCGAGGGCCCTGCGCAGAATGCAGCGCCATCACCGCGCCACCAAGCAGATTGCCGATGGCAAGGCCGATGATTGCGGTCAGCGCCTCGGCGCCGAACACGATGGAGAGCGCGCCGTCGACGACGGCCGTGATCTGCAGGTTCGCGCCGAACCACAAGGTGAACTGGTTGATGGGAGAGCCGTGTCGCT
This sequence comes from Mesorhizobium sp. YL-MeA3-2017, assembly GCF_030814575.1. Taxonomy (NCBI): domain Bacteria; kingdom Pseudomonadati; phylum Pseudomonadota; class Alphaproteobacteria; order Hyphomicrobiales; family Phyllobacteriaceae; genus Mesorhizobium; species Mesorhizobium sp. YL-MeA3-2017. The sequence goes on from NZ_JAUSVH010000001.1 coordinate 4,768,092, forward strand.
CGCTCTCCGGAATCCGGTCGATCGTGCGCCGTTCGGCCACGCCCGTTGATGCCGCTGCCATGATGTTCCTCCCGAGACCCGGTGGGCCTATCCACCTGGGGTAGAATATGTATATACATAAAATTGCATTGCGCGATGCCGAGAGTCAAGAGCCGCGGTTTTAGGCTGTGCCCATCGATCCTGGTTGCGAGCGGACCACTGAGCCGCTACCCCTTGCCGAAAGTACAGCTTGTTCGAGGGATTCATGGCCAATCCGGTTCTGGTCGAAGTGTTGCGCGGCGCTGTCGTCGAAAGCGCCCATCGCGGTGCGGTTGCGGTGTTGGACGGCGATGGCCGCACGGTGCTGGAGATCGGCAACACCGCCCATCCCGTCTTTCCGCGCTCGGCGGTGAAGGCAATCCAGGCGCTGCCGCTGGTCGAGAGCGGCGCGGCCGACGCCTATGGCTTCGGTAATCGCGAATTGGCGCTGGCCTGCGCCTCGCATTCGGGCGAGCCGGAGCATGTGGAATTGGCGGTTGCTATGCTGGCCAAAGCCGGCCTCGACGTCAACGCGCTGGAATGCGGCACGCACTGGCCGTCGAGCCATGATGCGACCGTCGCGCTGGCGCGCCAGGGCGGGGTGCCCAACGCCTTGCACAATAATTGTTCGGGCAAGCATTCCGGCTTTCTGTGCGTGTGCTGCCACGCCGGCGTCGACCATCGCGGTTACGTCGCGGCCGGCCATGCGCTGCAGGAGATGGTGCGCGATGCCATGCAGGCGGTGACCGGGGCGACGCACGATACCGCCCACCAGGCGACCGACGGCTGTTCGATCCCGACCTATGCTGTGCCGCTGCGCTCCTTCGCGCTGGGCTTCGCCAGGATGGCCACCGGCAACGGGCTGGGCACGGAACGCGCCAGGGCGGCGCGCCGGCTGCTCGGCGCCTGCATGGCCGAGCCCTTCCTGGTGGCCGGCAGCGGCCGTGCCGACGTCGCGCTGATGCAGGCCGCCCCCGGCCGCACCTTCGTCAAGGTCGGCGCCGAGGGCGTCTATTGCGCGGCGCTGCCTGAACTCGGCTTCGGCATAGCGCTGAAATGCGATGACGGTGCCGCCCGCGCCGCCGAGGTGATGGTGGCGGCGGTTCTGGCGAAGCTGTTGAGCGGCGACCGTGAAGTCTCCGCCAAACTCACCGAACAGGCCAATCCCGCCATCGAAAGCCGCATCGGCGCGGTTGTCGGCGGCATGCGGCCGACGGCGGCGCTGGCCTGAACGGCCGTCGGCAACTCAGCTTGCCCTGTTGCGCTCGATGACGAGGTGCGGATAGCCGCTGGTGCCGCTCTGGGCGAGATCGCCGGTGGCGGGCTTTGCCCAGCGGTGGCCAATGATGGCGCCGTTGGTCACGCCGTCGATGATGTTGTCGGCAATGATGGCGCTGCCGGCGCCTTCCACGACGCTGACGGCGATGCCGGTGCCGGCGTTGCGGATGACGTTGCCGGTGGCCACGACGTTGCGCAGATAAGGCCCCCAGCCAAGCTGCATGCCGTAGAGCGGCGCGTTTTCCACGATGTTGCCGGAAACGGTCGTGTCGGCCTCCACGCCGATGCCGATGCCGAAACCGCCGACTTCCGGTGGATACGGACCAGTGGTCGACAGGTTGCGCACGATGTTGCCGCTGCAGGTCGCCATGCGCCCGCCCTCGTTGAAATTGACGATGGAAATGCCGTTGGCGGCGCCGTCGACAACATTGTTGGCGATCACCGCGCCCTCGAAGGTGAATTCGGAATAGAGTGCCGTTTCGCCGGAGCGCAGGCAGGAATTGCCGGTGATCTGCACGTTCGAGCCGGAATTCGCGCGGATCGCCGAGAAAGCGCAGTCGGCAACGACATTGCCGGAGACCAGCACGCCGCCTGCGCGAAAGACATTGATGCCGTTGCCGTTCTGGCCGGTGCCGCCATTGCGCGCCGCGATGCGAGAAATGCGGTTCGCGGTGACCATCGTGCCGTCCTCGGCCGTCTGCCGGCGATGGACAAGGATGCCGCCATTGGCGCAATCGATCACGCTGTTGCCGCTGATTGAAAGGCCGGCTCCGTCGACCGACCAGATGCCGGCGTCCGCGGCGCCCGAAATGAAACAGCGCTCGATGCGCCCGGCCGCGCGCTGCAGCGCAATGCCGTTTTTCGAGGCGCCGTTCACCTGGCAGTTGTCGATCGACAGTGTCTTCACTGAACGCAGGTCGAGAAGGCCCGAAACGCTTTCGCCGAGATATTGGTTGGCGCCGTCGAAGACGAGGCCGGAGAATTCGACATGGTCGGCGTTTTCGCCTGATAGAAACGGCCCGCCGCCGCCATGGATCAGCCGGGTGGCGCCGGCAGTGCCGGCCAGCCGCACGCGCGGCGGCAGGATGAGGCCGGACACGATATAGGTGCCCGGTGGCAGAACTATAGGCTGGTTGGCGTCGCTCGCCGCCTTGAGCATTTTGCCGAACGCCTTGCTCTGGTCGTCCGTGGCGCTGGGCCTGACTCCAAAATCGCCCGGATCGATCCCGCCGGTTCTGGACGAAGACTTCGCGCCCGAAGCCTTGGCCGCGGCTGCCTTGCCAGGCACCAGGCTGAACATGGCAGCGCCGGCGGCAAAGCCCAGAAGGCTGCGTCTATCCAACATCGGCTCGGTTCCCGTCTTCAATGAGGCTGGGCGACCGTGCCATGGCGTGGCAGTGATGGCTAGTGCAAGTAGTGAGCCTGCAAACGCAGCGAGAGCAAAACTCAGAATCCGGTTACATGTGTTGTGAACAAGTCCCGGTTTGCGGAAACAGGCATTCGCGTTGGTGCGTGGCGACCCAGAAATTTATGTGATACGAACCTATCTTGAGAACGGGGTAGGGAACCATTGTGAGAAATTTTATATGCTTTGGAAGCTCTGCTATCGTTTGTATATTCACTTCACTTCTTCTTTTCCATAGTATCTTGCCTCCCATCGGATATCTTATGTTTTATTCGAATGATCTTGGCGCGCCGTTCTGGCGGTGGATTGTCGTTTTGAGCATGGCATGCGCTGCGTATGTCGCCTCGTGGGTTCCAGCATGGTTTGCTCTCAGCCGCACACCTCTTTTTATTGGACTGACGATGGTCCTTTCCGTTGGTCTGGTCGGTGCCTACGCAGAGCGTTTGAGGCGAGTGAAAGTTTTGGAATTCGCACCGGATAGCTATGTTGAAAAACCATTCTTCCGCTCGTTGCAGGAGGCACCAAACGAATTTCAGTTCTTTCTCCACGCTGCCGCTTTGAAACACTGCAAGCCATATGCGTGGAGCTATCGTGAGATGGATTTTTACGAGCTACCTCCGAACGCTGCGGTGAATGTATTGCCGGCCGAGTGGATTGAGCGCTGTGCCATCGAGCGCAGTCATAATTGAAGCTCGCAACGAGGTGCTTATGACGGCTTTCGCTCGATTTAAGCGAAGCCGGTTTCCAGATTTCTGCGTTCTGCATCGTTTCTCGAACTCTCTGGTTGGCATCGCTCGCCGCCTTGAGCATTTTGGTGAACGCCTTGCTCTGGTCATCCGTGGCGCCGGGCCGCACATCGAAATCGGCCGGATCGATCCCGCCGGTTCTGGACAAAGCCTTCGCGCCCGAAGCCTTGGCCGCGGCTGCCTTGCCCGGCATCAGGCTGAGCACGGCAGCGCCGGCGGCAAAGCCCAGAAGGCGGCGTCTATCCAACATCGGCTCGGTTCCCGTCTTCAATGAGGCTGGGCGACCGTGCCATGCCGTGGGTTGGCTGACTAGGGTGCGTGGATGTTCCAGTTCGCCATGTTTTGAAACTCAGGACATCCGAGCTTCGACCGGTGCTTGTTAAGCCAACTCTCCGGCCTTAAGTTTCCTTCATGAGCAGAGCTTTCACCCGTGAAGAAGACAGCGAGAACGCCATCGCCGGTATTGGCGAGCGGCCTGTCAGCCAACACCGCAATCTGGTCACGCCCAAAGGGTTGGCGATGATCGATGCCGAACTGGCAGGCTTGCGGGCAGCACTGGCCAATGCCGAGACGGCAAGCGACCGTGAACGCATCGCGCTGGTCTCGCGCGACCTGCGTTATTGGAACGCGCGCCGCGAAAACGCGGAGCTTTCCGTGCCCGAGCCGAACAGCGGCGTGGTGCGCTTCGGCATGACGGTTTCGCTGGAAGGCGAGGACGGCGCAGCGGTTTCCTGGCACATTGTCGGCGAGGACGAAGCCGACCCCGCCAAGGGTTCGATCTCGCATGTCTCGCCGGTGGCGCGGGCTTTGTTCGGCAAGGCCGTTGGCGATACGATCGCGGTCAACGGCCGCGAATGGGAAGTGGTGGGGCTGGGGTAGGGGCTGTCTGTTCCTTGCCGCCTACGCCGGCAACGTTTGCGTCGGTTTCGCGCAGCAGCCGGTCGAGCGTCAGCAGCGGTACCAATTCCGACTTTATCCCAGCAGCCTGTCCACCAGCCGTTCGGCCGCTTGTGGGATCACTGTGCCTGGCGGGAAGATCTCGGCCGCACCCGCCTTCAACACGGCGTCGAAATCTTGTGGCGGAATGACGCCGCCGGCGACGATCAGCATGTCCTCGCGGCCGAGCTTCTTCAGTACGGCCTTCAGTTCCGGGATGAGCGTCAGATGGCCAGCGGCGAGCGAGGAGACGCCGACGATGTGGACGTCGTTCTCCACCGCCAGCTTGCCGATCTCGTCTGGCGTCTGGAACATCGCGCCCACCGTCACGTCGAAGCCGAGATCGGCGAAGGCGGTGCCGATCACCTTCTGGCCGCGGTCGTGGCCGTCCTGGCCGAGTTTGGCCACGAGAATGCGTGGCTTCGCCCCATTCTTCTTTTCGAAGACAGCGATCTTGTCCTGCAGCCGGTCGACTTCGGGATTGTCGCCGAGCGCGGCGCGGTAGACACCCGAGATCATCAGAACCGAGGCGACATGGCGGCCGAACGCCTTTTCCAGCGCCAGCGAGATCTCGCCGACGGTAGCCTTGGCCCGTGCCGCCCGGATGGCGAATTCCAGCAGATTGCCGTCGCCCTGCGCGGCTTTCGTCAGCGCATCCAGCGCGCTCTCGACGGCGGCGACTTCGCGCGTGCCCTTGAGCCGCTGCAGCTTGGACAATTGCCTGGCCCGAACTTCGGCATTGTCGATTTTCAGGACATCGACTTCGATGTCGCGCTCGGGCTGGAAGGCGTTGACGCCGACCAGCACCTGCTCGCCTGAATCGATACGTGCCTGTGTGCGGGCGGCGGCTTCCTCGATGCGCAGCTTCGGAATGCCCTTTTCGAGTGCGGCCGCCATGCCGCCGAGCTTCTCGACTTCCTCGATATGGGCGCGGGCGCGCGCGGCCAGTTCATGCGTGAGCCGCTCGACATAGGCCGAGCCGCCCCAGGGGTCGATGATGCGGGTGGTGCCGCTTTCCTTCTGCAGGACGATCTGCGTGTTGCGGGCAATGCGCGCCGAATGGTCGGTCGGCAGTGCCAGCGCCTCGTCGAACGAGTTGGTGTGTAGCGACTGGGTGTGGCCTTGCGTGGCGGCCATCGCCTCTATCATCGTGCGCACGATGTTGTTGTAGGGGTCCTGCGCCGTCAGCGACCAACCGGACGTCTGGCTGTGAGTGCGCAGCGACAGCGAGCGCGGATCCTTCGGCGCGAAATTCTTCTCGATGAGTTCGGCCCAGAGCAGGCGCGCGGCGCGGAGTTTCGCGACCTCCATGAAAAAGTTCATGCCGATCGCCCAGAAGAAGGAGAGCCGCGGCGCGAACTTGTCGATGTCGAGGCCGGTGGCGACGCCGGCGCGCACATATTCGATGCCGTCGGCGATGGTGTAGGCGAGCTCCAGGTCGGCCGTCGCCCCTGCCTCCTGCATGTGATAGCCGGAGATCGAGATCGAGTTGAACTTCGGCATGTTCTTGGATGTGTAGGAAAAGATATCCGACACGATCCGCATCGAGGGTTTCGGCGGATAGATATAGGTGTTGCGCACCATGAACTCTTTCAGAATGTCGTTCTGAATGGTCCCAGTGAGATCCTTCTGCGCCACGCCCTGTTCTTCGGCGGCGACGATGTAGAGCGCCAGGATCGGCAACACCGCGCCGTTCATGGTCATGGAGACGGTCATCTCGCCGAGCGGGATGCCGTCGAAGAGCTGGTGCATGTCGAGAATGGAATCTATCGCCACGCCCGCCATGCCGACATCGCCGGCCACGCGCGGATGGTCGCTGTCATAGCCGCGATGGGTGGCAAGGTCGAAGGCGATCGACAGGCCCTTCTGGCCGCCGGCGAGGTTGCGCCGGTAGAAGGCGTTGGATTCTTCTGCCGTGGAGAAGCCGGCATATTGCCGGATCGTCCAAGGCTGCTGGACATACATGGTCGGGTAGGGGCCGCGCAGATACGGCGCGAGACCCGGCCAGGTGTCGAGATTGCCGACGCCCTCCAGATCGGCCTGGCCGTACTGGCGCTTGACCGCGATGCCTTCCGGCGTTTCCCAGATGCCGTCGACCGTGGCGGATGGCATGCGCGGCGCCGTCCACGCCATGCTGCTGAAATCTGGGATCAAACCATGCCTCCGACCGACGCGTCGTCGCGGACCGGCGGCAGCGGTTCGCAGAAGACCGTACCGTCGCTGGGCGCGATGCGCGGCGTCGCCTCCAGCGTCTCCACCGGCCGTTCGGTCTTCACCGGATGCAGCGTGGTGCCGACTATGGCGCGCTCGCCGCTGCGATAGGCCTCGGCGCGTGCCTTGCGCGCTTCGCCGATGCGGCTCTGGATGTGGCCGTCCTTCAGGCTCTGAAGAACGCCGCCTTCCTTTTCGATCTGCCTGAATTCCTTCCAGGCCGCTTCGCACAGGCTGTCGGTCAGCGCCTCGATGCCGCCCGAGCCGAAGGCCGGATCGCCGACATGGCCGAGATGGCTCTCTCGGGCGATGACAAGCTGGGTGTTGCGGGCGACGCGGCGGGCGAAGGCGGCCGGCAGGCCGTGCGCGATGGTGTGCGGCAGGATCGCGATGGAATCGGTGCCGCCCACGGCAGCCGCGAAACAGGCGATGGTGGAGCGCAGGATATTGGTTTCGGGGTCGGCGGCCGTCACCATCCTGTAGGAGGTCTCGGCGTGCACGCTGGCCGGCGTCGGCTGAATCGAGCTTGCCTCCAGAACGCGCATCCACAGCCTGCGCAGCGCCCGGATCTTGGCGATGGACAGGAACTGATCCTGGTTGACGGCCAATGCGAAGCCGATATGCGGCGCGGCATAGATCAGCGCCTGGCGTGCTTCCTCGAACAGGCGCAGGTAAGACACGGCCGAAGCCAGCATGATGCCGAGTTCCTGCGCCTCGGTGGCGCCGGAATTGTGGAACACGCGCCCATCGGCCTCGAGCAGCACGCCCGGCACGTCCATGGCGAAGAAATGCGCCAGCGACTGCGGCATCGAGGCCTGCAGCGCCTCGATCGACATGCGCAGCCGCCCGGTGCCGGCAAAGATCGCGGCCGGGTCGATGCCGAAGGAAAGGTTCAGCCTCGCCGGATCGACACGCCGCTTGGCGAGAAAGGCGGTCAGCCAGTCGGCCATGGCGCGGCTGGCCGGATGCACGTCGACGCGCAGATAGGTCTGGTCGAGCGGCACGCCTTCCAGCACACGGTCGATCGTGTCGGGCGCATAGGGCAGGCCATAGCCGAATGAATTCGGCGCGCCTTCGAACACAAGCGAAAGGCCGGTCGCGCCCTGGGCGATGTCTTCGGCCACCTGCGCGCGGGCACGCTCGACATCCGGGTCGTCGACGCGCTGCGAAACGATCCAGGGCTTCAGCGGGTTGGCGCGCAGGCTGTGCTCATGCCCGCTGGCGCGCTCGTAGAGCGGATTGATGCGAATGCCGTCATCGCTGTGCGAAACCAGCTTTTCCTCGAAGGAAGCGCCGGCCAATGCCTTCTCGGCCAGCGCCAGCCAGCGCTGCCGCTGCGGACTGTCGGGTTCGCTCGGTTCGTCGATGGCTTTGCTGCCCATCATCCATCCTCGTCTGCCGGCCGCACCAGCCATTGCAAATCACTCTAAGGTCCATTGCCGCGCATCGCAATGCAGCAACATGGCAAGTGTGGTGTGTCAGGTTTGAAGTGCAGGTGTTTGAAGGAGCTACGCGGCCGTCCGATTGCCATCTGATCAGGCAGTTGACTGACCACGATCCGACAACAGCGCCAACAAGGCAGGGTTTATATAAAGGTTTTCCCGCCCGGCCTTTGCCTCGTGCAGAAACCCTTCCGACGTCAACGCCTTGAGATAGACCGCGGCTGTCTGGCGTTTGGCCACGCCGGAGTCAACCAGATCGCTAATCCGGCAATAGGGGTTCACGAAGATCAACTCGGCCAGTTCGCGGGAATAAATCTTCGGCAGGTTCTGCCGCATCCGGTCGGCCGTCTGCTCCAGCAGATCGCGGATGGCGCCTATCCTTGCGGTGGTCCATTGGGCTGTCGTCCTGATCGCCTCCAGCATGAACAACACCCACTGCGTCCACGAACCGCTGGTCGTAACCTCCAGCAAATATCTGTAGTAGGTCGCCTTGTTCTGGATTATGTGCCGGCTGAGATAGAGCACGGGAATATCCAGCAGTTTCTTGTCCACCAGATAGAGCAGATTCAGTACGCGCCCCGTCCTGCCGTTGCCATCAGCGAAGGGGTGGATGGCCTCGAACTGATAGTGCATCACCGCGAGACGGATTAGCGGGTCCGTTTCCTCGACCTCGTGGATATAACGCTCCCAGTTTGCGAGCTTTGAGCGTAGAAGGTCGGCTCCTTCCGGAGGTGTATAGATCACGGCGCCGGTCGCGTCATTCACCAATGCGGTGCCGGGCGTATTGCGGATATCGAGATCGACGCCCTTGATTGTGCGGCATACCTCGACGGCGATGGCTGTCGAGAGCGGACGTTGATTCAGCATCCCGAAACCGCGATGCAGCGCCGTGCGATAGCGCAGCGCCTCTCTGGTCGCAGGATCGGCTTGCCCCTGCGCGTCGTTGGCGAAACGAAACAACCGGTCACTGGTGGTGACGATGTTCTCGATCTCGGAACTGGCCTGGGCTTCAAGCAAGGGGATCGAGTTGATCAGCACCGCTTGATTGGGGATGAGTTGCCCCGAGACCCTCAACTCTGCCAAGGCGGCACGTGCCTCGATACAGGCTTTCAGCACTGCTTTGGTTTCGATGTCTTGCGCCGGTGGCAGGGGCGGAAGATCGTTGAAAGGCTGGTCCGGGCGGAAGCTCATGGTGATAATCTGCCGTTTGATCGACATGAAGGGCAGATATGTCGATGTCTTCGACACATGAGGTTATTGTGTCGATTTTTTCTGACTTTATCGACATGTTATCTGATCTACAAGAGCATTGACAGATAATCGGCGCGAATGAATGCCAGATTTTGGACCGTTGCAGCCCTCGCCGCCATTCCGGCATGGATTCCCGACACTCTCCGGTCGCTTCGCTCCCTCACGAGGTCGGGAATGACGACAATCCGAGAGCTACCCCGCCACGCTCCTCGAACTTCGCACCTTTGATTTTGACGACTGCGTTACTATACCTGCGGCGGAACGGGTTTGTGACGATGCGCACAGCGGCTTTGCGGAGACGAGACAATGGCTGACGAGACGAGCATTTTCCTGGGCGCCAGCCGCAAGCCGGATGACAGCTACCAGAAACCGGAACAGCTCTTGCTGCGTTATGGCAACCGCCACGGCCTGGTCACCGGCGCCACCGGCACCGGCAAGACGGTGACGCTGCAGATCATGGCCGAAGGTTTTTCGAACGCTGGCGTGCCGGTGTTCTGCGCCGACATCAAGGGCGACCTTTCCGGCATCGCGGCCATCGGCGAGGCCAAGGATTTCCTGGTCAAGCGCGCCAAGGATGTGAAGCTCGATCCGTACCAGTTCCAGGAATTTCCGGTCATCTTCTGGGACCTGTTCGGCGAACAAGGCCATCCGATCCGCGCCACCGTCTCGGAAATGGGGCCGCTGCTTCTGTCGCGGTTGATGAACCTCACCGAGGCGCAGGAAGGCGTCATGAACATCGCCTTCCGCATCGCCGACGAGGAAGGCCTGCTCCTGCTCGACATGAAGGATTTGCAGGCGCTGCTCGCCAACATCGCCGAGCGCGCCGCCGAGATATCGGCCCGCTTCGGCAATGTCACCAAACTGTCGGTCGGCGCCATCCAGCGCTCGTTGCTCATCCTCGAACAGCAGGGCGGCGCCAATTTCTTCGGCGAACCGGCGCTCAGGATCGCCGACATCATGCGCACCACCCGCGACGGCCGCGGCGCCGTCAACGTGCTGGCGGCCGACAAGCTGATGGCCAATCCGCGCCTCTATGCCACCTTCCTGCTTTGGCTGATGTCGGAGTTGTTCGAACAGCTTCCCGAGATCGGCGATCCCGACAAGCCGAAATTGGTGTTCTTCTTCGACGAGGCGCATCTTCTGTTCGACGACGCACCGAAGGCACTGGTCGACCGCGTCGAGCAGGTGGTGCGGCTGATCCGCTCGAAAGGCGTCGGCGTCTATTTCGTCACCCAGAACCCGCTCGACGTGCCGGAAACGGTGCTCGCCCAACTCGGCAACCGCGTGCAGCATGCGCTGCGCGCCTATACGCCGCGCGAGCAGAAGGCGGTGAGGACGGCGGCCGAAACCTTCCGTCCCAATCCCGAATTCGACTGCGCCACCGCCATCACCCAACTCGGCACCGGCGAGGCGCTGGTTTCGACGCTGGAGGAGAAGGGCGTGCCGTCGATGGTCCAGCGCACGCTGATCCGCCCGCCATCCTCCAGGCTCGGCCCGATCACTGCGGAGGAGCGCCGCAAGCTGATCACCGAGAGCCCGGTGGCCGGCCAGTATGACGAGACGATCGACCGCGAATCCGCCTTCGAGGTCCTCCAGAAGAAGGCCGCCGAGGCGCAGGCCCCGCAAAGCGGCGGTTCGGGCTGGACCTTGCCGGACTTCGGCGGCGGCGGCCGCCAGCAGCCTGGACAACGCGCGCCGGCGCCAAGGCCGTCGAACCGGCAGACCGTCACCGAGGCGGCGATCAAGTCCGTCGTGCGTTCGGTTGGCTCCTCGCTCGGCCGGGCGATCGTGCGCGGAATCTTGGGCAGCCTTACGCGGCGGTGATCCGCATCGCTGTTTGGCGCTTAAAGGGTAGTCCCTGACAGTCCGGTTTTGCGCGTGATCCTTTGCGAAAATCGACGCCGATTTTCAGGCGCACACTAAACCGGTTGCTGTTGGGTCGTGCAATGAATGCCGCCGCCGCCGGCGGCGATGCCGTCGATGTTCAGCTGAATGATTTCTCGCTTCGGGAACAGGTCCGATAGGGTGTCGTGGGTCGTCCTGTCGGCGTCCTTGTCGCCGAATTCGGGCGCGATCACCGCGCCGTTGCAGGCATAGAAATTGATGTAGCCGGCGGCGAACTCGCGGTTCTCATAGTCCTCCCGCACGCTTGTCGGGCCGGGCAGGGTGACGACGCGCAGGCGCCTTCCCTTGGAGTCGGTCGCCTGTCCCAATATCTCCAGATGCCGTTTCGTGACGGCATGGTCGAAGGAGGCGGGATCGGTATCCAACCCCGCCACGACGACACCGGGACCGGCGAAGCGCGCGTAGAAATCGGTGTGGCCGTCGGTGATGTCCTTGCCGGCTATACCGGGCAGCCAGACGATCTTCTCAAGCCCGAGCAGCCGGAACAATTCCTTCTCGCAGGCGGCTTTGGTGAGATCCGGGTTGCGGTTCGGATTGAGCACGCAGCTTTCGGTAATGATGGCCGTGCCTTCGCCGTCCACCTCGATGCCGCCGCCTTCCAGCACCAGATCCGTTTCCAGGAACCGGGCGCTGGCCTGGCCGGCGACGAACGCGGCCACCTTGGCATCGCGCGAATGGCTTTGCTTGTCGCCCCAGCCATTGAAGTTGAAGCCCGCGCCGCCAAGTTGACCGGACTGGTCCTTTACGAAGACCGGGCCGGTATCGCGCATCCACAGATCGTCGATCGGCTGGACGACGAGCTCGATCGAAGGACCGCACAGGCGCTGTGCCAGGTCGTACTCGTCTTCCCGCACCAACATCTTCACCGGCTCATAGGCCGCGATGGCCTTGGCGATACGGGCGAGGTTTTCGCGTACAACCGGCAGCAGCTGCTTGCCCCAGATCCGGGTGCTCGGCACGAACGCCATCCATGTGGCGGCGTGCGGCTCGCCCTCTTCAGGCATGTGCCATTGCCGGGCTGCGTCTTCCGCGCGGGCGGCGACGCCGGTCATGCTTGCTCCAAGGATGCCGCCGCCCGCGGCCAGCAGACCCTTTGCCAAAAATGCTCTGCGTGTCGGCATGGCGATCTCCCGAGACAGGCTGCATCCGCGCACGTTACGGACAACGGATATCCGTATTCCCGACCTGCTTCAACGCGCGCGGCGGGTTGGAGCACGGCGCGTCGGCCGAGCGTCAAACGAAAACGGCCGCTGTCCGAGCAGGGCAGCGGCCGTTTCGCGATATCGAACGGTGTTTAGAACCAGGAGCGGCCGGCGGGGCCGAGCAACTGCGAGCCAGCGGGGACGCCGCTGTCGATCGGGATACCCTGCTCCTGGTCGTAGGAATTGGCGACCAGCGGCTGTCCGGCGCGTTCGGTGACGATCACCTTGGCGCCGTTCTTGACCCGATCAAAGAGATCGATGACGTCCTGGTTGATCAGGCGCACGCAGCCGGACGAGACCGACTTTCCGATGGAGCTCCATTCCGGCGAACCGTGCAGGCGGTAGAGCGTGTCCTCGCCATTCTGGAACAGATAGAGCGCGCGGGCGCCGAGCGGGTTCTTGAGGCCGGGCGGCATGCCGCCATTGTCGGCGCTGAACTTGCGCAGTTCCGGCTGGCGCTTGATCATGTCTTCGGGCGGCGTCCACTTGGGCCACTTGCGCTTCCACTGCATGACGGCGGTGCCCGACCATGCGAAGCCGGCGCGGCCGAGGCCAACACCATAGCGCAGCGCGCGACCACCCGGCAGCACGACATAGAGGAAATGCGTCGAGGTCTCGACAACGACCGTGCCCGGCTTCTCGCCGGTCGGGTCCGGAACGACCTGGCGCAGGAACTGCTGGTCGATCTTGCGGTAGGGGATCGCGGGGATCTCGTAATTCTCGTCGACCACCGGGCCATACATGACGGCGTAGTCGGGCAGGATCGGATCGGCGGGCGGCGGCGGGGGAGGCGGTGCTACCACCGGCGGCGGCTCCTGGCTGACGGTGGTACAGGCGGCCAGCGCCATCGAGGCGGCGCCGACCAATGCGGTGTTCAGGAACCCCCGGCGGGTCATGGGGATGGTGGGCGTCTTGAGCATAATGGCCTTGGATTAGTTCGATATGTCGAAGAAAGCGTGAATGGGCGTTGGCCCGCTTGACGGTCGTGCCGTTGTGATGGGGGCGATAGGCGTTTCTGATTCCGGCGGCAAGGTGGACAAAAAGAGGCGAGGGGGTGACGGTCCGGCTAGTGTTGCCGATCGGCAACGCCATTTTCATGGCTTTCGCCGGGCGCGGCCTCCTTTCAAGCTGGCTCCGGTCGCGCAAAGCCTTGTTTGACATGGTTTTCTTTATGATTTTCGCGCCAGCCGATCACATCTGCGTGACGGGGTTGCGGATACGGAGCGGTCGCCGCTGGCCTCACCAATTCCGGCCGATGCCGGTTGACGGCACCATCGCCTCGCGCCCAATCTTGCCAGCCTCATCGGCAGCAACGGGATCCGACCATGACTTTGGCGAGCGCCGCACTTTCAACCACCTGGACCTTTGTCGACGGCGACTGGCATGAGGGCAATGTCGCGCTAGTCGGGCCGCGCAGCCACGTGTTCTGGCTGGGCTCGTCGGTATTCGACGGGGCGCGCTGGTTCGAGGGCGTCGCCCCGGACCTTGACCGCCATGCCGCCCGCGTCAACGCCTCGGCTGTCGCACTCGGCCTGGAGCCGACCATGACGCCGGAAGCGATCATCGGCCTGACCTGGGAAGGGCTGAAGAAATTCGACGGCAAGACCGCCGTCTATATCCGCCCAATGTACTGGGCCGAGCATGGCGGCTATATGGGCGTGCCGGCCGATCCCGCCTCGACCCGCTTCTGCCTGTGCCTCTACGAGGCGCCGATGATGCCGCCGGCCGGATTTTCGATCACCGTGTCGCCATTCAGGCGGCCATCGATCGAAACCATGCCCACCAATGCCAAGGCCGGTTGCCTCTATCCGAACAATGGCCGCGCCATTCTGGAAGCCAAGGCGCGCGGTTTCGACAATGCGCTGGTACTCGACATGCTGGGCAACGTCGCCGAAACCGGCTCGTCCAACGTGTTCATGGTCAAGGACGGGCACATCTACACGCCCGCCGCCAACGGCACCTTCCTGTCTGGCATTACCCGGGCGCGCACGGTCAAGCTGTTGGCTGATTACGGCTTCCGCACCACCGAAAAGACGCTGACGGTGCGCGATTTCCGCGAGGCCGACGAGATTTTCTCGACCGGCAACCATTCGAAAGTGGTGCCGATCACCCGCATCGAGGATCGCGACCTGCAGCCTGGTCCGGTCGCCAAGAAGGCGCGCGAGCTCTATTGGGAATGGGCGCATTCGACGCCCGCCGGTTAGCAGCCTGTGGACGGTTAGGCCTCCATAAGATGCGACCGGCCACCCTTACCTACGTCATTCCCGGGGGCGCTTAGTGGAACCCGGAATGACCGCTTGCGAGTTCGATCTCGAACTGCCCACACGGCCTGGCGACCGCTTGAAAATTAATTTTCCAAGTGTTCCCTTAGTATATTTTTTCGGGTAAACCCGGTTCCATGGCGAAAACGGCCTGCCACTTTCCGGTGCGATGCTTTAGAAGGAACCGCACACCAGTTTCATGGGTTGTCGCGAGACAGTTCCACCATATGTCTGTCCGGTGAGAGATTGCCGGAAATTGCCAACGAAGGAGTACGACCATGGCTTTTGAACTGCCCGCCTTGCCTTACGATTACGAGGCGCTTCAGCCCTTCATGTCGAAGGAAACGCTGGAGTACCACCACGACAAGCATCACAAGGCCTATGTCGACAACGGCAACAAGCTGGCCGCAGAGGCCGGCATGGAAAACCTGTCGCTGGAAGAGGTGGTGAAGCAGTCGTTCGGCAAGAATGCCGGCCTCTTCAACAACGCCGCCCAGCACTACAACCACGTCCATTTCTGGAAGTGGATGAAGAAGGGCGGCGGCGGCAACAAGCTGCCGGGCGCGCTGCAGAAGGCGGTCGACAGCGATCTCGGCGGCTATGACAAGTTCAAGGCTGACTTGATCGCCGCTGGCACCACCCAGTTCGGCTCGGGCTGGGCCTGGGTCTCGGTCAAGGACGGCAAGCTCGCCATCTCCAAGACCCCGAACGGCGAGAACCCGCTGGTTCACGGCGCTACCCCGATCCTCGGCGTCGACGTGTGGGAGCACTCCTATTACATCGACTATCGCAACGCGCGCCCGAAATATCTCGAGGCTTTCGTCGACAGCCTGATCAACTGGGATTACGTGCTGGAACTCTACGAAAAGGCGTGAAGACCGCTCTTTCGGTCCACTGAATTTGATCTGGAGGAGCCCCGCTTTTGCGGGGCTTTTTCTTTGGCCCAGCGGCCCGGGCTTGGCCGTCCTGCCGATCTCGCGACCATTCAACTGAGGTTCAAAGGCGCGTGAGTGGATATTCCGGAATTTTTGGGCCACCTTGGCCGTTGTCCCAGGCATACGAATGTCTCGATCGTCAACCAAGGAACTCACCGAATGAGAAAGCTTGTCCTCGCCGTCTCGATGCTTGCCTTCGCGGGCTCGGCCGCCTTCGCTGATCCGATCGCCGACCGTCAGGCCCTGATGAAGGAGCGCGGCAAGCTCGTGGGCGGCCTTGCCAAAGTGGTCAAGGGTGATGCCGCTTTCGACGCGGCCGCCGTGCTCGACCAGCTCAAGGCCCTGGAAGCGAATGCGCAGAAATTCGATGTCGCGACGATGTTCCCGGCCGGCAGCGACAAGGGCGAAACCGAAGCCGCTCCGAAGATCTGGGAAGACCCGAGCGGCTTCAAGGCCGCTGGGGATAAATATCTGGCCAATGTGAAGGAAGCCGTGGCTGCCGCGCCCGACAGCGTCGACGCGCTGAAGACCAGCTTTGGCGCGGTGACCGCCAATTGCGGCGGCTGTCACCAGCCCTATCGCCTGAAGAAGAGCTGACGGGACGCGCCCGGTGTGGGGCAGGATAGTCGGCGCCGGCGTGGCGCTGGCCGGCATTGTCGCCGGAGCCGGATGGATTTTGTCCGCGCCGGTCGGGCTGGATGCAGCCACCGTTGCCGGGCTCGGGGCGGGCGATGCGGTGCGCGGCAAACGCATCTTCAACGCCGGCGGCTGCACATCCTGCCACGCGCGGCCCAAGGCTGAAGGCGACGCCCGGCTGGAACTGGTGGGTGGGGTCGAACTGAAGACCGGGTTTGGCACCTTCGTTGCGCCTAACATCTCGCAGGACAGACAAGACGGCATCGGCGCCTGGTCATTGGAGGACTTCGCCAACGCCATGATGCGCGGCGTCTCGCCTTCCGGCGAACATCTCTATCCGGCCTTTCCCTATACTTCCTATGCCCGCATGAAGCCGTCGGATGTGGCCGATCTCTACGCCTATCTGAAGACGCTGCCAGCGGTTCCCGGAAAGGCGGCGGCGCATTCACTGTCTTTCCCCTTCACCATTCGTCGCGGCATCGGCCTTTGGAAACGGCTCTATCTAGACAGCAACCCGGTTGTGGCGCTCGCCGCCGACGCACCCGCCGCGGTCGTCGCCGGACGCTATCTGGTTGAAGGGCCCGGCCATTGCGGCGAATGCCACACACCGCGCGATGTCTCTGGCGGACCCGACAAGACACAATGGCTGGCCGGCGCGGTCGCCGCCGAAGGTGGCGGCATCGTGCCGAACATCACGCCTGGCAAGGGCAGCTTCGCCGGCTGGTCGGCCGCCGACATCGCCAACTATCTGGAGACCGGCTTCACGCCGGAGTTCGATTCCGTCGGCGGTTCGATGGCCGACGTGCAGAAGAACATGGCGCAACTGACGACCGAAGATCGCGCCGCGATCGCCGCCTATCTGAAGGCGATACCGCCGCACGCCAATGGCTATCCGGCGCGGAAGTAGCGAAGGCCGTCGGCAATCGGCAGTCGGGAAGAAAACCCGTCGCAGTGTCGGCTGCGACAGGCGAGACGGCGAATTCCACGTCAACAATCTCTTCCGACTGCCGACTGCCGACAGCTCAGGCTTCCATCTTCCCCGTCACCTTGAGAGCAAAAGCATAGGTGAAGGCGATCTCCTCCAGCCTGGAGAAGCGCCCGGACGCACCGGCATGGCCGGATTCCATGTTGATCTTGAACAGGACCGGGCTGTCGCTTCGTTTCATTTCGCGCAGCCGCGCCACCCATTTCGCCGGCTCCCAATAGGTGACACGCGGGTCGGTCAGCCCGGCCAGCGCCAGGATTGGTGGATAATCGAGCGCGCCGACATTGTCGTAGGGCGAATAGGCCGCGATGGTGCGGTAGTCGTCCGCCGAGGCGATCGGGTTGCCCCATTCGGGCCATTCTGGCGGTGTCAGCGGCAGGGTCGCGTCCAGCATGCTCGTCAGCACATCGACAAAAGGCACTTCGGCGACGATACCGCCGAATGCGTCGGGCGCCATGTTGGCGATGGCGCCCATCAGCATGCCGCCGGCCGAACCGCCCTGCGCCACGATGCGGTCATGGGCGGTGTAGCCTTCGGCCACCAGATGCCGGGCGGTCGCGATGAAATCCGTGAAGGTGTTCATCTTCGTCGCGCGTTTGCCGTCCTCGTACCAGGCGTAGCCCTTGTCCTTGCCACCGCGGATATGGGCGATCGCATAGACGAAGCCGCGGTCGACCAAGGAGAGGCAGTTGGTGTTGAAGGATGCCGGTATGGCGATGCCGTAGGAACCGTATCCGTAGAGCAGGCAGGGCGCCGATCCGTCGATGGGCGTGTCGCGGTGGTGGATCAGCGAAATCGGCACCAATTCGCCATCGTGAGCGGGGGCCATCAGCCGTCGGGTGACATAGTGGCTGGCATCGTGGCCGGACGGCACTTCCTGCGTCTTCAACAATGTGCGCTGGCGCGTGCGCATGTCGTAGTCGAACAGCTGCGACGGCGTCGTCATCGACGAATAGGAGAACCGCATGATTTCGGTGTCGTATTCGTAGGACCCCGACAGGCCAAGCGAGAAGGCCTCCTCGTCGAAGGAGATCAGATGTTCCTCGCCGCTCGCCCGCTCGCGCACGACGATGCGCGGCAGGCCGTCCTTGCGCTCCAGGCGTACCATGAAGTCCTTGAAGCCGATGACCGAGAGGATGAGGCGTCCCGGCTCGTGCGGCACCAGCTCGCGCCAGTTGGCGCGCACAGGGTCGTGTGCCGGCGCGGTCATGATCTTGAAGTCCTTGGCGCCGTCGGCATTGGTCAGGATGAAGAAGACATCGCCGCCTTCCTCGAGGTCGTATTGCAGCCCGATTTCGCGTGCCGCCACCAGCTTCGGCTCGGCAAGCGGCTCGCCGGCGCGCAGCAGCCTGTATTCGGAGGTCTCGTGATCGTTGATGCCGATCATGATCCATTCGTTGCTGCGCGTTCCGCCAACATTCATGAAGAAACCTGGATCTTGTTCTTCGTAGACAAGAAGATCTTCTTGCGAATTGGCGCCGATCGCATGGTAGAAAGTCTTGGATGGGCGATGATTGGCATCGAGCCTGGTGTAGAAGAACCCGCTGTTGTCGGCCGCCCACACGCCGCCGCCGCCAGTATCCTCGATGCGGTCGGCAAGATCGTTTCCGTCGGCAAGATCTCGCACGTATAGCGTGTAGAATTCGGAGCCCTTGTCGTCGAAGGCCCACAACAGCCTTTTGTGGTCGGAAGAGTGGTCGACGCCGCCCAGGCGGAAGTAGGCCTTGCCTTCGGCTTCGAGGTCGCCGTCGAGCAGGATCTGCTGTTCGCTGCCGTCGCGCGGCGTGCGGAAATAGCGCGGCTGTTCGCCGCCGAGCTTGAAGGAGGAGCCGTAGGCGAAGGGGCCGTCCTTCATCGGCACGGAGGAATCGTCCTCCTTGATGCGGCCCTTCATCTCGCCGAACAGAGCTTTCTGCAGGTCGGCGGTGTCGGTCATCAAGGCCGCCTGGTAGGCATTCTCGGCCTCCAGATGCTTGCGGATCGTCGGATCGAGCACGGAGGAATTCTTGAATACTTCCTGCCAGTTGTCGGCCCGCAGCCAGGCATAGTTGTCGACCCGGGTCACGCCGTGGTGGGTGTCGGAATGGGGTCGCTTTTCCGGGCGCGGTGCAGTGGCCTGGGGAAAAATTGCAGGTCGGGTCATCCAAATCTCGCTGTGCAGAATCCGAGTTGCGACTGAACACGGCGAGGCGGCGGCATTCAAGAGGCGCCCGCTTCTTTACGCGGCGGACGGCGGTCGAGGGAGGCGCTGCTCAGTAGTTGACGTTGGGGAAGGTTGGGAAACGCTCGCCGGCGGCCCGGATGTAGTTCAAGATGTTCTCCAGAGCCGCGGTTCGATTAGGCCAAGCGATAACGCAGAAGTTGTACGGAGTACGGAAAAATATCCACCCGTCAAAGAATATTTTCTTGAGCAGTATTAATATAGTTGAAGAATGAATTGACTTACTTGTCTATCAAGTCCATTAAAGCCCCGTGACACGACTCGCGGGCAACAGCCTGTGCAGAAGCGTGCAGCGCCCTCTCCAGAATGGGCAAGACTTAACTCTCGTTGGGACCCGAACGCTATGGATATTGTCGAAACGCCTCCAAAAAACAGCGATATGCTGATCGAGTTGACCGCAGACGTGGTTGCCGCATACGTCAGCAACAATCCTGTTCCGGTGGGTGAGCTTCCGAATCTGATCGCCGATGTTCACGCTGCCCTTGGCCGCGTGGGTGGAACGGTGGAACAGCCGCCTGCCGACAAGCAGAAGCCGGCTGTCAATCCGAAGCGCTCGGTTCATGACGAATACATCGTCTGCCTCGAGGACGGGAAGAAGTTCAAGTCGCTCAAGCGCCATTTGATGACCCATTACGGGCTGACCCCCGACCAGTACCGCGAAAAGTGGGGCTTGGACGCCAACTATCCGATGGTCGCCCCGAACTATGCCGCCGCGCGCTCGCAGCTGGCCAAGAAGATGGGCCTCGGCCGCAAGCCGAAGGGCCGGTAGTTCCAGGCTTTTCACGGGTTCACGGCTTCGCCAAGGAGTTGTTGCCCGCGTGATCGAACGGCGCCTTCGGGCGCCGTTTCATTTTTCGGGCATGGCTGCGCGCCCGGTTTCCGACATGGCCGCCATCCTCGCTTTGCGCCGGCGCTTCGCCGCGCAGCCGGTCCAGTGCCTGTTTCAGCGCGATATGACGGTTGAGATCGTAGCTCCAGTGGCGGCGCATGCCCTTTAGCCGCTCGCGTTCGATGACCCGCTCAAGCCTTTGCATCAATTTGGCTTTCGTCTCGGGCGGCGCGGTAAACGCGGCCGCCAGATCGATGCCGCATAACAGGCTCGTCGCCGCGAGCTGGCGTGCCTCGTTTGCCTGCGCTGTTTTCCTGGCACCGAAACTTTTCGCTTCTTCCTCGAACCGCTTCATCCGTCCTGCCTCGCTGTTGCTGTGACGGTGAGATCATCTCCGCTACGCGGGGCGTGGGGAGAAAGGACAAGCGCGCTTCGGGACGGTGAAAATTATTCGCAAGTCATTTCAAGACTTTGCGCGCTATTTGCCAGATTCAATGTTCTTGATTTGTTCACATGTACGGCGTATCCGGCTACAAAGGAACTTATTCCTATAACGGGAGGGGTTTCGTGCAATTGATGACCGTCCTAGCCGATGAACCGGGCGAACCTGCCACCAGCGGGCTCGTATTTTCGGAAGGGTCTCACCCACATGCGAAGCGACGCGACGAGATCGTGTTCGAACTTTGCGAAGGGCTGATCGACATGACCGCGGCGCTGTTTTCGGTGTCGAGCAGGGAACTGCGCAAGGCGCAGCGCACGTCGGCGCCGGTGACGCGGGTCCGGCAGATCGCCATGTATGTCGCGCATGTCGTGCTGCAGTTCACCCAGGGCGAGATCGGCCGCGCCTTCGGCCGCGACCGCACGACGGTGGTTCATGCCTGCCACCTCATCGAGGACATGCGCGACGACGCCGAATTCGACCATCTCGTGCTGGTGGTCGAACGGATTGCCTATGCCGCCTTCCGCGACCGGCTGGGGCGCTGAGATGGAGGCGTGCGCGACTGTGGTTTCAAGCGAAAGAAGGCTGCTGCATTTTCTGATGCCGGGCCCGGCCTCGCTGCGGCCGGCCTCGGTCGCGGGCCGGCTGCTTGTCGAGGCTTCGGGGCGGGGTGCGATCGCGGTGGAGGAGCATGTGCTTGCCACGCTCGCTTCCGGCGGCGTGATCAAACGCGAAGGGTTCAGCCTGGCATTGACGGCCAGCGGCGCTGCGCTGGCGCAGCGCCTGTCCGCGCCTGCCGACGCATTTGGCGGGCGACAACGCGAACTTGGCGTGGTGACCGCCGATACCGGCACCTGTCCGGTTTCGGTCATGGCCAATCTGTCGGAATCGCCGCTGGCGCAACTGGTGCGGCGCAAGACCAAGGACGGCAAGCCGTTTCTGAGCCCACCGGAATTCGAGGCGGGCGAAAGGCTGCGCGCCGACTATACGCGCGGCCAGATCATGCCGAGGCTGGGCGCCAACTGGGAGGCATCGGTCTCGTCGGGCCGGCGCGCCGACGGCCTCGCCGACCTGACCGACGCCGCGCTCGCCGCGCGCCATCGCGTCGAGGCCGCGCTGGCGGCGGTCGGCCCGGAACTGTCCGGCGTTCTGGTCGATGTCTGCTGTTTCCTGAAGGGGCTCGAACGGGTCGAAAGCGAACGCGGCTGGCCGCTGCGCTCGGCCAAGATCGTGCTCAAGACCGGCCTGGCAGTACTGGCGCGGCACTACCGCCCGCCGGCGCGTGGACCAAGGCAAC
This sequence comes from Mesorhizobium sp. YL-MeA3-2017, assembly GCF_030814575.1. Classification (NCBI taxonomy): domain Bacteria; kingdom Pseudomonadati; phylum Pseudomonadota; class Alphaproteobacteria; order Hyphomicrobiales; family Phyllobacteriaceae; genus Mesorhizobium; species Mesorhizobium sp. YL-MeA3-2017. The sequence goes on from NZ_JAUSVH010000001.1 coordinate 4,790,089, forward strand.
CCCTGCATTGGGGCGCGCAGGATTATCGCCCGCGCATCGCGTGACGGTAGATAGTCTTTCGCGAAACGCTCAGGCGGTCTGCTTCAGCGCCGCTTCGGCATCGTGCTTGATGCGCTTGACCATGGAGCGCAGGCCGTTGGCGCGCTGCGGCGACAGATGTTCGTCCAGCCCCAGCGCTTTCAGCGTGGCTTCCGCGTCGGTCTTCAGGATATCGCTGGAAGTGTGGCCGGAAAACAGCGCCAGCATGATCGCCACCAGCCCACGCACGATATGCGCGTCAGAATCGCCCTGGAACGTCAGCACCGGATCGCCGCCGCTGCCCTGTTCGGTGGTCAGCCACACCTGGCTGACGCAGCCGGGCACCTTGTTCTGGGGTATGCGGGCGGTATCGGGGAATTCCGGCAGCGCTTCGCCCAGCTCGATCACATAGCGATAACGGTCTTCCCACTCGTCGAGCAGGGAGAAGTCGTCGCGTATGGCTTCGATGGTGGCGCTCATGCAGGCGATATAGTCACGCCGGCCGCTACAGTCACGGAAAAAGAAAACCGCAGGCGCCGAGAGGGAGGCGGCCTGCGGGTGATGCCGAAGATCGGCAAGGGGATTTTCGCGACAAAAGTGGGATCGGGGCCTGGCGCCCCGGCCGATCAGTTGTTCGGATCGGGGCGGGCGGACGGCGTCGGGATGACGCTGCCGGTGATGGTCGTGGTGTCCGACGGGCCGGCCGGCGCGGCCTCGGCCTGCTTGGCCGGCTGGTCGTCCAGCATGTCGGCGGCGATCTTGGCGGTTTCCTTGGCGCGTACCGAGATGGTGTGCACCGCGGCCTTGCCGGTTTCGCAGACGTCGGGCTTGCGTTCGCACATGCCGGCAATGTCGCCGACCGCGTCGCGCGCCGCCAGCAGCGCCTGGATGGGGTTTACGCTCTGGCCCTGTTCGTCGGAGCCGACGCTGAACGGCAGCACGAGCAGCACGAGCGAGAACCAGAAAGCGGCTCTGAGCAGAAAGAACATGACACGACCCTCTCGTTGTGACCGGACCGGGCATCGTTGTGCCGCAGTCTCGTTTGTTGAGGATGATCCTGACACAGCCGCGCAAAGGACGGCTTGCGGTCCATGCGAGAATTTGCCTCAAATTTTAGACAATCTGGAAAGGCCCGATTTTCGATTTAGACAAGGCTAAAATGCGGCCTTTTTCGTTAGGGCTGCGGTAACCATCTAAGATGCTGTGTTTATTCGTCTTTTCCGGCACTGCTCCGATAGCGTCCGAAATGGCCGGAAAAGTCCTGAAGGCGGTCCGGCTAACCCGGTGTTTACCATGACCGCAATCGGCTGGGCATGGATGCCGGGGGATACCGATATTCGCACCGTGATCGGCCTAGTTCGGCCCGGTTTTATTCATTCCTTAAAGGCTGGATGCGAGTTTCAGATCAACAAAAGCGATCTGCAAAGCAGACCAGTGTGAGTGCGTTGCGTTGAATTCGATAGCGACCCGATACGTTGATTTGCCCGACGCCGTGGCCGCAGGCTGCGAGCGGTTGGTGCATGCTGGCGTTACCGATCAGGCCGCCCGCCGCAGCCAGCGCCGTTTCATCGGCCTGATGCTGGCGGCACCTTTCCTGTTCGCCAGCGCCGCCGTTGTCCTGGTCACCGCCAGGCTGGGTGCCGATGTCACCGTTGCCACCATTTTCGCGATCTTCGGTCTGTCCTGGTTCACCGCACTGCTGGTGGCTGCCACGGGCCGCCTGATGCCGGCCGCTGGCGTGGCACTTGGCGCCGGCGCCGTCGGCCTTGCCGGCCTGGTCGCCGCCGGTGGCGGTCTCGCGTCGCCGCTGGTCATCCTGGCGCTGGCCCTGTCGGCCGAGGCTTTCTGGATTGGCAATTCGCGCCGCGCCGCGGGCATTGGCCTCGCGGCTGCGCTCGCCGCGCTCGTTCTGCAATTCGCCCTGGCGCCGTTGCTGCCGGTGGAAGCACCGACCGCCTGGCACTGGCTGTTCCCGGTCGCCTGGGGCCTGACCTGGCTGCCGCGCGTTCGCGGTCTCGGACGGTCGCTCGCCGATGACGACGCGACGCCGGAGGCAACGCGCCTGGAAGACATTATCGACGCCGTGGTGCTGCGTTTGGCGCAGAACGGCGAGGTGCTGGAAGCGTCGGCGCAGTCGCGCGGGCTGTTGAAGCTCGCGCCTGAACTCCTGTCCGGCAACGGGTTGTTCGACCGCATCCATCTGGCCGACCGCGTCGCCTACCTGTCGTCGCTGGCCGACATGCGCGAGGGCGCTGCGCTGCGCAGCGTCGAGATGCGCGTGCGCCTCCCCAGGGGCGAGGCGGGCGATGGCGCCTCCAACCACCAGCCGTTCCGGCTCGACCTGATGCGCGCCGGCGATGGTTTCGTCGCGCTGCTGCGCTCGAACGAAGAGATGCAGGACCTGAAGCATGCGCTGGCCGGCGCGCGTGAATCGGCGGCTGGCGCCGATGTCGCCAAAGGCAGGTTCCTGGCCGCCGTCAGCCACGAGTTGCGTACGCCGCTCAACGCCATCATCGGCTTCTCGGACATGCTGCTGAACGAGATATTCGGCGGCTTCAAGGACCCGCGCCAGAAGGAATATGTCGAGCTGGTGCGCGATTCCGGCCACCATCTGCTCGCCGTCGTCACTTCGATCCTCGACGTGTCGCGCATCGAATCGGGCGCCTATTCGGCGCAGCCGGAGCCGTTCCGCTTCGTCGACGCCGTCGAGATGTGCCAGTCGATGATGCACATGCAGGCCGAGGCCAAGAACATCCGGCTGACCACGCAGATCGCCGCCGATTCGGGCGAGATCAACGCCGACCGCCGCGCCGTGCAGCAGATCCTCATCAACCTGACCTCGAACGCCGTCAAGTTCACGCCGGACGGCGGCGCGGTCTCGATCGGTTCGCGCCGCATCGGTTCGCGCCTGCATTTCTGGGTGAGCGATACCGGCATCGGCATAGCCGAGGCGGATCTGTGCAATCTCGGCAAGCCGTTCATGCAGATCCAGAACGACTATACACGCCGCTTCGAAGGCACCGGCCTCGGCCTGTCGCTGGTCAAGGGCCTCGTCAGCCTGCACGAAGGCACGATGTCGGTCGAAAGCGCGCCGGGCGAGGGCACCAAGGTGACCATCAGCCTGCCGGTGGATGGTCCGAAGGGGAATGCCCCCAAGTCGACCGTGCTGCCGTTGACCCAGCCAAGGAACGAAAAGGAGGCCGGCCTTGGCTCGCTCCGCAAAACAGCCTAGGAAAGGCGCCCGCAACAAGCGCCCCGGCATGCTGCAGACCGGCACCGCGGCGCTGGGCGAGATGATCGCCAACAACCCTGTCCTGGTCGGTGGCTCGACCGCCTTCCTGGTGACGCTATTCTACGTCTCGGCCAACGCTCTGTGGTATCAGCCGGGCCTGCACACCGGCGCCTTCTTTGCCACGCGCAGCTTCCAGCAATTCCCGGTACCGGCCGTGCCGGAGCCGGAGACCACCATCAACATTGAGCGACCCGACCCGAATGCGGCGGCAGTCCCCGCCACTTCGCAGCAGGCAGTCGCCAAGAGCGATCCGGTCGTGCAGCGGGTGCAGGGCGTGCTGAAGGAGATCGGCTATTACGACGGTACCGTCGACGGCCTGACCGGGCCGGCGACGCGCAAGGCGATCGAGACCTATCGCCAGAAGATGGGCCTCTCTGTTTCCGGCGCCATCGACGGAGCGTTGCTCGACCATCTCGGCATTGCCACCACCGCCTCGGTGGTGCCGCAACCGGCGCCGCGCAGCGACACCACAGGCACGGTCCCGAAACCGGCGCCGGCCAATGCCATGACGGATCAGCAGAAGACCGACGCCCGCCTCGTCAAGATCCAGGCGGGCCTGCGCGCCTTCGGCAATAACGACATCAAGATGGACGGCGTCATCGGCGCCCGCACCAAATCCGCCATTCGCGAGTTCCAGTCGCTGTTCGGACTGCCCGAAACCGGCGAGCCGGACGAAGTGGTCTATGCCAAGATGCGCGAGATCGGCCTGACCAACTGAGGTCGGGTTCTCCGCCCGCGGGCAAAACGGCGACGGACCATGCGCTGGACACAAGCGCACGCCCTGCTACAGCAATCACCTATGAAAAAGCATTTCCCGCAATCCGCTTCTCGCGGAGCCCGCCCATGCGTGTGACCACCGACCTGTGGGTGTCGGCGCTGGTGCGCCGGGCCTTTTCGTCGAGCGGCTTCGCGGCGATCCTCCAGCGCGGCGCCACCGAGGCGGGCGCCGTCTTCGTGCTGACGCGCGATCGCTTCGGCGAGGTGACACTCTACGGCCCGGCGCCGCAGACCAGTTATGACAACGCGCGGCCCGACGAGCGCCTGTTCGGCAAACTCGAGACGACGCTGGACGAGGAGGTCGTCATCAAAAGGCTGGAGCGGGAGAAGAAGTTCGACCCCGACATCTGGGTGGTCGAGATCGAGCCGGGTTCGGAACCGGTGGAAGAACTGATCGCGATCAGGACGCCTTGAACGCCGGCTTGCCCTGCTGCGTTGCCGCCGGCGTGTCGGAATTGGCGGTTGTCTCGCGCGCGTCGCGCAGGCCCGGCGACAGCGCCTCGGCCTGCCACTGCGCCAGCTGGCCGCGCGCCACGTCCAACGGCAGCAACCTGTAGCGGTCGAGGAACAGGCGGATCGACTGCGGATGCGGAAACTGGCCGGGAAAGACCGCCACGGCGATCAGGAAGGCGTGGTCGTCGCCGAGTTCGAGTGTGCGCAGTGCGGTGAGCAGCCGCGAATAGTCGTCCGCCGCCGCGATCGAATGCGCCGTGGCGAAGTCGATCCGCAACGCGTCGGCGAGCGCGGTCTTGAAGAAGGCGGCGTTGCCGCTCAGCGCCATGTCGCGCAGCTTCCGGTAGGGATTGGTGTCGGCTCTGGCCGGAGCGGTGGTGGCGGTGTTGTTAGGGTCGGCCATCACCGCGCGCAGGCGCTGGCGCACCGCCTCGGCCGCCTGGCCAGGCATGGGCTTGGCCGGTCCAGGCGCCTCAGTTGCGGTATCGCGCATCTCGCGCGACCGGCCCTGTGCTGGCCGTTCCAGTGCGCGGATCAGATGCGAAATCGCGGGGTTGAGGTCCTTGCGGCGGGCGATGGCGCGCGCATGGGGCAAGCCATGACGGCCGATCAGGGCGATGAGGTCAACATCCGTCAACGCCCGCGAGCGGATCAGGAGCGGCGCCGCGATATCGACCTTGGCGTCGGCAAGCCTGAGCACCAATTGGCGCGGCGCGTATTCGGTTTCCGAAAGGGCGGCTGCGCCGAAGCGCAGCGCCTCATTGGGCGTATCGTCGAACAATGGCAGGGCAAGGTCTTCCAACTGCGCTATCTCGCGGCGCGACGGGCGCGGCAGCGAGCAGAACGCCGAAATGGCGGCCCGGAAAAGCCGCTCGGCCTTTCCCGTTTCCATCCGCACCGCGATATGCCGGAAGTCAGAAGATGACACGAGTTACGCCTGTACAAACACACGGCGCTCCGATCCCGACGCGGACAACAGTCCGGCCGAGGGCGCGCGAACAAGCATCAAATTAGCCGCGATCCGTTAGCGCTCCGTTAACCCTCTAGGCGCCTAATCAACCCTGTAGGCGTTGCGTTTGTGCTCTGGGTCGAACCGAGAGGAATGCGCGAACCATGGGACAGGTACTGTCTTTCCAGCCGCGGAACGCGGCACCAAACAGACTTCCGCGAAGCGTTGATACGGCCGCGTCCGTCATCATCTTTCCAGGGGTGCGCTACGAGCGGCCGCAGGAAGGTGCGGCAACGGCATCGGGCGCCGAGACGGGCACGCAAGGCGCGCCGTCGTCGAAGCCGCGCCACTGAGGCGGCGTAAGTCGCTTTCCGATCAGAATTGCTGCAATTCGCAGGAACTCTGATCGAGGAAACGCGCCACCGCCGGCTTCCAGCTTTCATCCGGCACGAAGGCGCGCACCACCACGATGCCTTCCTCAATCGGCGCCTCGACAAAGATCGAGCCCTGGAACCCGTCGGGCAGGGCCTTGCGCACCTCGATCATCTGCGCCGGCGTCAGCACCACCGCATCCAACTGGCCGTTTGTCGCGCTGCGATCGTTGAAGCTGTAGATGTTGTGGCCGTTGCGGTCGTAGACCGAGACCGACCAGAACGGCACCGAGCCCGGCGCGGTCAGCTGTATCATGCCGTCGGCGAGGTCGAAGCGGCAGGCGGCGGCGTAGAATTGCGGATCGATCGACTTCACCGGCGCCGGACTGCCGGCATCCGCGTCAAGCCGGGCCATGGTGTAGAAATCCGACTTCATCGCCAGGTTCGACCAGGCGTCGCGCTCGGAAAACGTCGGCACCAGCAAAAGCACGGCGATGTGTACGATGGCCGCGCCGACGAGGCCGAGCAGGATGGCGTGGAACAGCCTAGCCATCGCAGCCGATCCTCAGGATGGCCGGCAGCTTGACGTCGGAGAGCCCGGTCGAGGCGGCAATCGGCGTGTCGTAGAAATTGAGCACGAAGCGCAGCGGACCGGCGCCGGCGACGGGAAGCCAGTTGCCGGGCGCCGCGTTACTGGCCACCGTAATGACGGTGGAATTGTCGGCCTGGCGCAGGATCTCGTGCGACTGCAGCGCCGCCTGGCGCGGCCGGCCGGACACGATCGGGTCAAGCGCCTGGTCGGCGGCGTGCAGGGTCCAGAACCGCGCCGTCGGGAAACTGCCTTCGATGGTGTAGCTGCATTCGCGCCGCAGGCTTTCGCCGTTGGAATCGGCCTCGGCGACGAAGGAAAGACCCTCGGCGCGGCCAAGCGCCAGCGCGCCCTGGCGGGCCACGCGCGCCTGCGAATAGGGATCGGCCTCCGCTGTGCCGATATCGGGAAAGGCCGTCCACGGCCCGATGCGGATGGCGCCGCCGCCGCTCTGGGCATCGAGCGCGTACCAGACGCTGCCGCCGCCCAACCCGATGGCGATGGCGAGAGCCAGAAGCGTCAGCAATGCGTTCTTCAGCATGGAGGCTCGTCAGGGCAGGGGATCATTGCGACATGGTGGCCGGCATAGCGGCGGTGCGGGGCTGGTGCAAGGCTGTGGGCTGCTTCACAGCGCCGAGAGCGTTTCGGGTTTGGTAGGCGGGGTGAGCACCGGCGCATCCTCGAAGGTCTTGCTGAGCGTGCGCAGGGTCTGCGTGGTGCGGCTGGACAGAACGGGCGGCCGCTCGGCGGCCACCTTGGCCTGGTCGTCGGCTGCCGGCTTCTTCTCGGGCTCGGTCTTGGCCGCCACCGTCTTGTCGACGAAGGGCTGGTCGATGCCGGGGATCGGCTTCAGGTCGATGTTCTGGTGCGCATAGACCATCATCCGCTGCCAGATCATCGCAGGCAGCGAGCCGCCGGTCATGTTGTTGGTGGGGCGGAAGTCGTCATTGCCGAGCCAGACCGCAGCCGTGTAGTTGCCGGTGAAACCGACATACCAGGCGTCGCGGTAGCTCTGCGTGGTGCCGGTCTTGCCGCCCGAAACGATGTTGGGCAATGCCGCGCGGCGGGCCGTGCCGATGACCGGCACCTGCACCAGCATCGAGTTCATCGAATGCAGCGCCTTTTCCGACAGTACGCGGCGCGGCGGCGGCGCGTCCTTGGCCCAGTCGTAGACGACCTGGCCGGTGTGAGTGACGAGCTGGGTGATGCCGTGGCGCGTGCCGACAAAGCCGTTCTGGGCGAAGACCGAATAGCCGGTCGCCTGGTCCATCACCGTCATGCCGGAGGTGCCGAGCACCATGGTCTTGTGCGATTCCAGCGGCGATTCCACGCCCATGTCCTCGGCCATCTTCTTGATCGGCGGGATCGACAGCGAATCCTTGGCCAGCCGCACCGGCACGGTGTTGATGGATTTGACGAAGGCGGTGAGCAGCGTGATCTTGCCGCCGAAACCACCGCTGTAATTCTTGGGCGTCCAGTTGCCCCAGCTGACCGACGCGCTCGAAATCACCGATTCCGGCGTGAAACCATGCTCCATAGCGGTCGCATAGACATAGGGCTTGAACGACGAGCCGGTCTGGCGCAGCGCCTTGGTGGCGCGGTTGAACTGGCTGGCGCCGTAGTCGCGGCCGCCGACGATGGAGCGCACGGCACCATTGGTCTCGATGACCACGACCGCACCTTCGGTGACGCGATAGTCCTTGCCGTATTGGCGCAGGTGGAACTCGACAGATTCCTCGGCGGCGTCCTGGATGTTGGCGTCGAACGTGGTGTGGGCGACCAGCGAATGCGTGCCCTTGGGTGCGATGCGCTTGACCTCGTCGAAGGCCCAGTCGAGGAAATAGTCCGGGCTCTTGCGCTCGCCGCGGTCGACGACATTGGCCGGATGCAGCCTTGCCTGCAGCACCTGGCCTTCCGACATGAAGCCGCTTTCGACCATGTTGTTGAGCACGACGTTGGCGCGGGCGCGCGCCGCCGGCAGGTTGACGTGCGGCGCGTATTTGGTCGGCGCCTTGAACAGGCCGGCCAGCATCGCCGATTCCGCCAGTGTCAGGTCCTTCACGCTCTTGCCGAAATAGAAATCGGCCGCCGCCTCGATGCCGAAGGTGCCGCCGCCCATGTAGGACCGGTCGAGATAGAGCTGCAGGATCTCTTTCTTGGAAAGATTGGCTTCCAGCCAGAGCGACAGGAAGGCTTCTTTGACCTTGCGCTCCAGCGTGCGTTCGTTGGTGAGGAACAGGTTCTTGGCCAATTGCTGGGTGATCGAGGAACCGCCCTGGACGACCGAATTGGCGCGCACGTTCTCGGTCATGGCGCGCATCAGGCCGAGGACGTCGATGCCGTAGTGGTCGAAGAAGCGGCGGTCCTCGGTCGCCAGCACAGCCTTGATGACATGGTCGGGCATCTGGTCGACCGGCACGGAATCGCGCTGGATGATGCCGCGCTGGCCGATCTCGTTGCCGTAGCGGTCGAGGAAGGTGACGGCGAAGTCGCCCTGGGCGCGCCAGTCGCCCTTGGTTTCCTGGAAGGCCGGCAGCGCCAGCGCCAGCATGACGACGGCGCCGCCGGTGCCGAGCGTAAAGCCTTCCGACAGGATCTCGACCAGCCAGCGCCGCCAGCCTTTGACCTTGAAGCGGCGGAAGAAGATGGTGGCGCTTTCCCAGAACTCGCCGGCCCGGTAGCGCAACTCGTAGAGGCTGGAATCGAGCCAGGCATCCAACGACAGGAACCAGGCGGCGATCGGGCCTCTTTTCTTGCGCGGTTCCTGGGAATTGCTCATCGAGGACGGTTACTGGCTTCGGATGGTTGCGCGGTGATCGGATTATACGCGTTCGCCGCGCAAACGGGAACGCGGACGGCGCCCTCTCGGCGGTCAGGGCCGACTATTCGTCGATTGCTGCGGCACTGGCAAGGGCTCAGCCATTGGACGCGCGATTGGTGAAGGGAGGGTAAAGGCAAACCATTAGGGATAAACGATATTAGCGACCAGCTAAGCGCTGAATTTGATCAGTTTCCAACCGACAGCGATTGTTTCAGCATGTCGAGGTCCTGCAGGCGCCGGTTGGTCAACAGCTTGGCGTTGTTGTTTTCCTGGATAAGCCTGTCGAAGAAGGCGGGATTGATTGGCTTGACGGGCGGTTGCGTGGCGCTGCCGCCTTGCTTGGCCTCGATCGCCGCTATGCGCTCGTTCGACGATTTCAACGCGTCGGCGACGCCCGCGATATCGGCGTTGATCTTGGCCAGTTGCGCGCTGTTGGCGGCGATCTGCTCGGCCAGTTGCGAGCCCTGGTCCCGGGTGGTGAACCTGATGCCGCTTCCGGTCCATTCGAAATTGGCGACATAGGGCAGCGCCAGCAGCGCCGCGCCGATGACGATGATGGCCGAATGCCCGGCCGAAACTTCCAGCTTCTTCAGGATCAGGATGATCGCCAGCACGACCAGGACGGTGCCGGCCACGGCGAACAGGATATCGATGTTGGACATGACGCTTCCCCCAAGCGGGATTTCCATACAACGGAAACCGCCCGACTGAATGTGAGGAAGGTCACGGAGATCGCCGTGCCAGAAGCGCGCGACCATCAGGCCGTTTCGAAGTGCCGCCGCCAATTGCGGGCTTACGACGACAAACGGTGATGAACGGCCATTTTCAAAAAATAGGAAAATAGTCCTTGACACCGTTACGATGCTTTGCTAGGATTTGGTTATCGTCGGAAAAGTGTAGGTGGCGCAGCGGCGCCCCGGCGATTTCCCCTTAATATCTAGCCTGCCGGTCTCTGCACCAGCACCAGACGATGCCGGCGCGCGGCACCTGCATGGTTGTTCGGCTGCCGGCGCACTTTGAGTAACCGTCAGGTTCCGACCGTTTTCAGGAAAAGCAATGCCGAGTTCGAGACCGAACGCGAAACAGCGGGCGTTGCGCGCGCTGGCGGAAGGCGCACGGGTGACGCTCGATCTTCTGGCCGATGCGTCCGGCCGCTCGCTGCAGGCGCTGAAGAAACAGGCCGAGCGCGAAGGCTGGGCACACGCGCGGCGACCTAGCACCGACGCGGCTGAGCGCGTGCAAGCCATCGCGGCGCAGGCGCTGGAGCGGGTGGAGACGTTGTGCAGCGCACTGCTGGCCAATGAGAACATCGACAAGGCCCGCTTCGATGCGCTGACGGCCGCCATCCGCGCGCTGGATCGCATCGCCGAGATTTTGCGCACCGGCGGCATCGCCAGGGAAAGCCAGATCAAGCGCAATGAAGACCTCGCGGAGGTTCTTGGACGCATCAATGAACGCATTGTCGAACTTGCCACCCGGATGGCGGCCGAAATGGTCGCGGATCAATCGTTACTGGATGACGAGCCAGGTCGGCCTGCGGGGCGCCGAGCTGGCATGGCATGAGTGGTTTCTGAGCGCCCATGGCGTGCAATATCCGGTGGGGCGCCCGACGCCGGCGACCTGGCTGGTCACCGGCGGGCGCGGTTCCGGCAAGACCAGGCTGGGCGCCGAATGGGCGACCGCGCTGGCGCGGTGCCTGCCGCCCTTCGCCGAGTTCGGCAATCGCTACGACCGCATCGCGCTGGTGGGCGAAACGCTGGGCGATGCGCGCGAGGTGATGGTGGAGGGGCCTTCCGGCATCCTCACCATCGCCCGCGAGGACCGGCCGCGTTTCGAGCCGACGCGCCGGCGGCTGTTGTGGCCGAGCGGCGCGGTGGCGCAGCTGTTCTCCTCGGAAGATCCGGAGAGCCTGCGCGGGCCGCAATTTTCAGCCGCGTGGTGTGACGAGCTTGGATGCCCGGCGACCGACAAGGGCCCGAACCAGCCCAATGTCTTTCCCGATCCCAAATCGGTGGAGAGCGCCGCTCCCTATTTTTCCGACGGCAGCCGCTCCGACATCGCCCAGCGCCGGTTCATCGAGGCCCATCTGCAGCATTGGGATGCGGCTGGGCCCGGCTTCCAGCAGGCCTGGAACCCGGTTTCGCCAGCCTATGGCGGGCGTATGCTCGATCTGTCGCGCATCTATCTGTGGGCGTGGGACGCGCGGCCGTTTCCGGCTTTTCCGCAGCGCGCCGATGTGTGGTCGGACGGCGTCAACTGGGAGCGTGGACACTGGCTGAACGGACGATTGGCGAGCCCGGACCTCGGCGCGCTGATCAACGCCGTCCTGGCCGATCACGGCTTGCCGGCTGCCGACGTTTCCGGCGCCGACGGCGTCGTGCATGGCTATGTCGTCGACGACCCGTCCTCGGCGAGGGCAAGCCTCGAACCGTTGGTCGATCTGTTCGACCTGACAGTGATCGAACAGGCCGACGGGCTGGTGTTCCGGCAGGCGGGCCAGGCTGGCGCCGCTGTGTCGGTAACAGAACTGGTGCTGGACGACGACCGTCCGGCGGTCGAGACCATGCGCGTGCCCGACCAGCAACTGCCCGCCGAGGCGCTGCTGGCGTTTCGTGATCCTTTCTCGGACTACCAATCCGCAACCGCACGCTTCGCGCGGCAGGGTGCGGCCGGCGCCCGCCAGCAGGTGCAGTCGTTTTCCGGAGTGCTCGAAAAGGGGCAGGGGCAGGCGCTGGCCGAGGACTGGCTGCGCCGCACCTGGTACGAGCGCGAGACGATCGGCTTTTCGGTGGCCATGCCCGACGACGCACTTGCGCCCGGCGCCGTGGTGACGCTGCCTGCCTCGGGAAATCCGTCCGAATTCCTGGTCACGGGCGTCGAGGATGGGCTGGTGTGCCGCGTCTCGGCAAGGCAGATCGCGCGCGGTGCGGTGCCGCGCTGGCGCAGCGTCGTGCCGAGGCCGCCGGTTCCGCCGGTCATCGTGTCAGGACGACCGCACGCGGTCTTTCTCGATCTGCCGGCGGGTGTCGGCGAGGGCAGCCTGCACGACCAGCTTCGTGTTGCGGTCTGGCAAAAGCCGTGGCGGACGCAGGCGCTCTCCGCATCGCCGGAGACGACCGGTTTCACCGCGCGCGCCATGGTGGCGAAATCGGCGGTTCTGGGCCGCTTGACCGCCCCGCTCGCCCCCGGTTTCGAGGGACGTATCGACCGTGCCGGGGCGATCTTCGTCGAGCTTTTCGATCGCCAGGCCGAGAGCATCAGCGTGGCGCAAATGCTCAACGGCGCCAACGCGGCGGCGGTGCGGTCGACGGTCGGGGTGTGGGAAGTTCTGCAATTCCAGCAGGCCACGGAAATCGAGCCGCAGCTCTGGCGACTGTCCGGTCTGCTGCGTGGCCAGCTCGGCACCTCGGACGCGATGGCCGCCGGCGCCGCCGAAGGCGCGGATTTTGTCCTGCTGGACGACGCGGTCGTGCCGGCCGGCCTGCGCTCCAGCGAAGTTGGCCTCGTGCTGAACTGGCGGGTCGGGCCGACCGGCCTGGACGGTTCCGGCCTCAATGTTGCCGAGAGCACGGCTGTCGGCGGCCAGCGGGCTGCGTTGCCACTGGCGCCAGTGCATCTGCGCGCACGGCGAGCCGGCGCCGACGTGGTGTTTTCCTGGATCCGCCGTGGCCGTGTTGACGCCGATGGCTGGGATGCGAGCGACATCCCGCTCGGCGAAGCCGTCGAACAATATCGCGTCGAGATTGCGGCGCCTGGCGGCATGCCGGTGCGTACGGTCGTCACCGCGGAACCGCGTTGGCTCTACGAGGCGGCCATGATCGTTGCCGACTTCACCGCGCCGCCTGCCGCGATCGATGTCACGGTGCGGCAGTTCAGCGTCACCGCAGGTTGGGGCGTACCGGTCTCCAAGCGCCTCTCCATTGCCTGAGAGCTCTACTTTCCGTCGAAAGGAACGAAGATGAAAACGATGAAACCCTGGTATCTTTCCCGCACCATCTGGGCGGCGCTGGTGACCATCCTGACCGGCGCCGCCGGACTGGCTGGCGCTTCGCCTGAACAGGTCGACGAAACGGCGCTGACCGACGCCTTGCTGCAAGGCGTCGGCGCGATCGCCGGGCTGGTGGCCCTGTTTGGCCGGTTGTCCGCCACCGACCGCATAGGTTAAGCTTCCTGCAACTCGCCATCCGGCCGCGATGGTGCGAGGTCAAAGGGGACGCAGCCGCCGGTGTTCATTTCGTGTTCAGCCCCGGTGCGCTAGTAAGGGCACCATGAAAAGCTTTCGTTCCAATCTCCGGTCGATTGTGCTGGCGCTCGGCGCCAGCGGGCTGTTTGCAGTGCCGCCGGCAGGGGCGCTTCCGATCACCCCTCTCGACAGCCCCAGCCAGGTTTTGACGGTGGCGTCCGATTGCTACGCCATCGGCCAAGAGGTCGCGGCGCAGAACGGCGGCACGCTCGCCAAAGCCTCGCCGTCAACGCGTGGCGGGCAGCCGGTTTGCGTGGTCGTCATCCTCGTGCCAGGCAAGGAAGGCGAACGCCCGCGCCGGGCCGAAGTGGTGGTGCCGCAGGGCTGAGCGGTCGTCTTACCGCCGGAATCGGCTTATATCTCAGCAACCGAAAGCAACGACACGAGGCACGATGCGCGTATTGGTGGTAGAGGACGACAAGGAGTTGAACCGGCAGTTGGCCGATTCACTCGTCGATGCCGGCTATGTGGTCGACCGCGCCTATGACGGCGAGGAAGGGCATTATCTCGGCGACACCGAGCCCTATGACGCGGTCGTGCTCGATATCGGCCTGCCGCAGATGGACGGCATCAGCGTGGTCGAGCGCTGGCGCCGCGATGGCCGCAAGATGCCGGTGCTGATACTGACGGCGCGCGACCGCTGGAGCGACAAGGTTTCCGGCATCGACGCCGGCGCCGACGATTATGTCACCAAGCCGTTCCACATCGAGGAAGTGCTGGCCAGGGTGCGCGCACTGATCCGCCGGGCCGCCGGCCATGCCTCGTCGGAACTGACCTGCGGTCCCCTGCGCCTCGACACCAAGGCTTCGAAAGCCGATGTCGACGGCGTGCCGCTGAAGCTCACCTCGCACGAGTTTCGCCTGCTTGCCTACTTGATGCACCACATGGGCGAGGTGGTGTCGCGCACCGAACTGGTCGAGCATCTCTACGATCAGGATTTCGACCGCGATTCCAACACGATCGAAGTGTTTGTCGGCCGGCTTCGCAAGAAGATGGGCGTCGACATGATCGAGACCGTGCGCGGCATGGGCTACCGCATGCGTGAACCGGAGGCGTAAAGCGGAACCGCTTCCCACCAAACGGGTCAAGACGAGAGCGCCGCTGCGGTTCTGGCTGCGCTCGCTGACCTTTCGCGTCGTGGCCTTTTCCTCGATGTGGGCCGTGCTGACGCTGGTCGTCATCTTCACCCTGATCACGACGCTCTATCGCCAGGCCAGCGAACGCGGCTTCGACAGCCTGCTTTCAGCCCATCTCTTCAACCTGATCGGCTCGGTCGGCATTTCCGACAAGGGCGTTTTGATCGGCGCGCCGGATCTCGGCGACCTGCGCTTTTCCGAACCGTTTTCGGGTTGGTACTGGTCGGTGGAGCCTGCGTCGGACGGCGTCGGCGGCCATCTGCGTTCGTCCTCCATGGTGCAGGCAATTCCCTCGCCGAGCATCAGCGACGTCCCGTTCAATTCCAGCTTCCAGCGCAGCTACGCTGCTCACGGGCTGAAAGGCGAGGAATTGCAAATCTTCGAGAGCGAATTCGTGCTCGATTCGAAGAACCACATCGCCCGCTTCCGCGTCATGGGCAACAAGAGCGAACTGGAAGAAGAGATTGGCTCTTTCCAGCGCCGGCTGCTCACCTACCTGTCGCTGTTCGGCGTTGGCATGATCGCCATCAACGCCATTGCCATCCTGTTCGGCCTGCAGCCGCTGCGGCGCGTGCGCGCCGCCCTTGCCATGGTACGGGAAGGCACGGCGAAGCGGCTCGACGGCCGTTTTCCGTCCGAAATCGAGCCGCTGGCCGACGAAACCAACGCGCTCATCGAGAACAACAAACGCATCGTCGAACGTTCGCGCACGCAGGTCGGCAATCTCGCCCATTCGCTGAAGACGCCGCTTGCCGTGATGCTGAACGAGGGCCGCGCGCTGGGCGGGCCGAAAGGCGAGCTGATCGCCGGCCAGGCGGCCTCGATGCAGAAACAGGTCGAGCACTATTTGCAGCGCGCCCGCATCGCCGCGCAGCGCGACAGCGTCGTCTACCGCACCCCGGTGGCGCCACTGGCCGAGCGCATGGTGCGGGTGATGCAGAAGCTCAATCCCAACGTCGCGCTGTCGCTATCACTGCCGCCGGAGGGCATTATTTTTGCCGGCGAGCGCGAGGATCTCGAGGAGGTTTTGGGTAACCTTCTGGAGAATGCGATGAAGTGGGCGAATGGCGCGGCCAGGGTCACGGTCCGGCCATTGGCAACGGGTGGCGAAGGCGGCGAACCGTTCGAAATACTCATCGAGGATGATGGCCCCGGAATCCCGGAAGACAAGGCGCGCGATGCCTTGCAGCGCGGCAAACGCCTCGATGAAACCAAGCCCGGGACGGGGCTTGGTCTGGCCATCGTCGCCGACCTCGTCAACGAATATGGCGGCAGCCTCGCGCTGGAACGTTCGGACCTCGGTGGGCTCAAGGCGATTGTGCGCCTGCGAAGTGTCCGGTGAGGAACAGAGTTATGGGATTGGCATGCGGCCCAATTTCAGCCCAATATCGGCACTATCGCCGCGACCGTCGCCCAGTGCGTGGCGAAGAGGGGACTTTTGAGAGAATGACGATTCGCATTGGCTTCGTTGCCGGAATGTTGCTGCTGACCGGCTGCGCCACGACCGGGTTGACCGGCAATGGTTCGGACACCGCGCCGAAAGCCGGCAAGGACAGCGGTTCGGTCACATCGACCGTGCTCGAGGAACTGGGTGACGGCCTGATCGGTGGCAATATCGGCTCCGGCTTGACCGCGGCCGACAAGCGCAAGGCGCTGGAGGCCGAATACAAGGCGCTCGAATACACCGCCAGCGGCCAGACGGTCACCTGGAAGAGCGACCAGGGAGGGCGCTATGGCGAAGTGGTTGCCGCGCAGCCCTATCGCGTCGGCTCGCAGGACTGCCGCCAGTATCGCCACACCGTCTATTCGGGCGGCAACGGCCAGATCGCCCGTGGCACGGCTTGCCGCAACACCGACGGGTCGTGGACGCCGCTGACCTGACGTTGGAGCGCCGCGCCTCCTTTTTGGACGCGCAAAAGGACGCTCCGACAATTTGATTTGCGGTGAAGGCGCTCGAACTGCTTCGAATGTCCGATTTCGATTGAGCGTTTGCGCTCGATCAAGTGCGGCCGGCCGTAATTCTGTCAAAGCGTCGCAGGACGCTTGTGTTGGCAGGACGAAGCCGGACCGCTATTGGAAGTTCCATGCTGTTTTGGGTCATAGCCGCGGTGCTGACGCTGGGTGCGAGCCTGGCGGTGCTGCTGCCCCTCGCGGGGAGCGCGAAGGAGCGGGATTCGCAGGACGCCCATGACCTCGAAGTCTACCGCGACCAGCTTTCCGAACTCGACCGCGATCTCGCCCGCGGGCTGATCCAGCCGGTCGAGGCCGAGCAGGCGCGCGCCGAAATCGCCCGCCGCATCATTCGGCTGGGAACTGGCGAGACGGCGGCCGCCGCGCCTGGTACGATGCCGAAGCTGGCGGGGCTGTTGTCGATGGCCGCCGTGCTGGCCGTGCCGCTGTTGAGTTGGGGCATCTACAGCCGTATCGGTTCGCCCGATCTGCCGTCCCAACCGCTCGCCGAGCGGCTGGCGAAGAACCCGGCCGACAGTTCGGTGGACGAACTTGTCGCGCGCGCCGAGGCGCATCTGACGAAGAACCCGTCGGATGGCCGTGGCTGGGACGTTCTGGCCCCGATCTATCTCAGGATCGGTCGTTTCCCCGATGCCGTCACCGCCTACCGCAATGCCATTCGCTTGGCAGGCGAAACGGCTGCGCGCCAGGCCGGACTTGGCGAAGCCATGGTCAATGGCGCCGGCGGGGTCGTCTCCGCCGAGGCACAGGCGGTGTTTGAGGCAGCCCTCAAGCTTGAGCCCGCCAACCCCAAGGCGAATTTCTATCTCGCATTGGCGCTGTCGCAGGAGGGTCGCAAGCCCGAGGCCGTGGCCATGCTGCAGAAGATGCAGGCATCGCTGCCTCAGGATTCGCCGTGGCGTCGCGCCGTCGGCCAGGCGCTGGCCGCTGAAGGTTCGCGGCCGGCCGCAGGGCCGAGCGAGGACCAAGTGGCCGCAGCCTCCTCGCTTTCCGACGAGGACCGCAGCGCGATGATCGAGACCATGGTTGCCGGCCTCGATGAAAAACTGAAGCAGAATCCACGCGACGCGGAAGGGTGGATGCGCCTCATTCGTTCTTATGCCGTGTTGCGCAAGCCCGACGAGGCGCGTGCCGCGCTGCGCCGTGGCATTGCCGTGTTCGGTGCCGACAGCCCGGAGGCCAAGCAATTCACCGCCTTTGCCGGCACGCTCGGCCTGACGGCGACAGAGTAGGGGCGAAACGGGATCATGACACGCAAGCAGAAAAGGCTGTCGGTGATCGTGGCGGGGCTGGGTTTCCTGGCGCTGGCCGCCGGCTTGACCTTCTATGCGCTCGGTCAGAAGGCGTCCTATTTCTACATGCCTGCCGATATCGCCGCCGCCAATCTGGCGCCCGGCCAGCGCATCCGGCTGGGCGGGCTGGTGGAGAAGGGCACGATCCTGCGCGGGCAGGGGACGACGGTTTCCTTCGCGGTGACCGACACGCACAATTCGGTCAAGGTCACCTATACCGGCATCCTGCCCGACCTGTTTCGCGAGGAGCAGGGCGTCATCACCGAAGGCGCGTTTGGTCCGGATGGCACTTTCGTGGCCGACAGCGTGCTGGCCAAGCACGACGAGCGCTACATGCCCAAGGAAGTCGCCGACGGGCTGAAGGCCAAGGGCGTGTGGCAGGAGACGAAGAGTGAATAGCGGACGCCGCCATGGTTGAGATCGGTCACTTCGCCCTCGTACTCGCCTTCGCGCTGGCGCTGGTGCAGACCGTGGTGCCGCTGGTGGGCGCTCGCGCCGGCAATGAGCGCATGATGGCCGTAGGCGGTCCGACCGCGATCACCGGCTTCGCGCTGACCGCGCTGTCTTTCGCCGCATTGGTGTCGGCCTATGCCGGTTCCGATTTCTCGGTGGTCAATGTCTGGGAGAATTCGCATTCCCTGCAGCCGATGATCTACAAGATCACCGGAAGCTGGGGCAATCACGAAGGCTCCATGCTTTTGTGGGTGCTCATCCTCACCTTCTTCGGCGCGCTGGTCGCGGCCTTCGGAAGCAATCTGCCGGCGACGCTGAAAGCCAATGTGCTTGCCGTGCAGGGTTCGATCGGCACCGCCTTTTTCCTGTTCATCCTGACCACGTCCAATCCCTTCGCGCGGCTGTCGCCGGCGCCGGTGGAAGGGCGCGATCTCAATCCTATCCTGCAGGATCTCGGCCTCGCCATTCATCCGCCGCTGCTCTATCTCGGCTATGTCGGCTTCTCGATCTGCTTCTCCTTCTCGGTCGCCGCGCTGATCGACGGACGCATCGATGCCGCCTGGGCGCGCTGGGTGCGGCCGTGGACGCTGGTCGCCTGGATTTTCCTGACCGGCGGCATCGCCATGGGCTCTTACTGGGCCTATTACGAACTGGGCTGGGGTGGTTTCTGGTTCTGGGACCCGGTCGAGAACGCTTCCTTCATGCCGTGGCTGGCCGGCACGGCGCTGCTGCATTCGGCCATCGTGATGGAAAAGCGTTCGGCGCTGAAAATCTGGACGCTGCTGCTCGCTATCCTCACCTTCTCGCTGTCGTTGCTGGGCACCTTCCTGGTGCGTTCGGGCGTGCTCACCTCCGTGCATGCCTTCGCCACCGACCCTTCGCGCGGCGTCTTCATCCTGTGCATCCTTTTGTTCTTTATCGGCGGGTCTCTGGCGCTGTTTGCCCTGCGCGCCGCTTCGCTGACGGCCGGCGGGCTGTTCCAGCCGATTTCGCGCGAGGGCGCGCTGGTTCTCAACAATTTGTTCCTGACCACGGCGGCGGCCACCGTCCTGGTCGGCACGCTCTATCCGTTGGGGCTGGAGGCGCTTACCGGCGACAAAATCTCGGTCGGCGCACCGTTCTTCAACCTGACCTTCGGCCTTTTGATGCTGCCGCTGCTGTTGTTGGTGCCGTTCGGCCCGCTGCTGGCCTGGAAGCGCGGCGATATTCTGGCCGCCGCCCAGCGTTTGATGGCCGCCTTTGGCGCGGCGCTGCTGGCAGCGATTGTCACGCTCGTTTTCATCGACGGCAGTTCCGCCCTTGCCGCGCTCGGCGCCGGCCTGTCCTTCTGGCTCATCATGGGCGCGCTGACCGATCTCGCCGCCAAATCCGGCTTCGGTTCGGTGACATTCCCGATCATGCTGCGCCGCTTTGCCGGCCTGCCCCGTTCGGTGTTCGGCACGGCGCTCGCCCATGCCGGCCTCGGCATCACGCTGATCGGTATTGTCGGCACACTGGGGTTCGGCAGCGAGCATATTCTGACGATGCGTCCGCAGGAGACCGTCGAGATCGCCGGCCGTGTCGTGCACTTCGACGGCCTGATGCCGATGAAGGGACCGAACTACAGCGAGGATCGCGCCCGCTTCGAACTCATCGGCGCGAACGGCCAGGTGACGGGCGAAATCAGCTCGGCCAAGCGATTCTACCCGGCGCGCCAGATGCCGACTACCGAGTCCGGCATCAAGACGATCGGCTTCAACCAGCTCTACATCTCGCTGGGCGATGAGGCTGCGGACGGCTCGGTTGTCGTGCGCATCTGGTGGAAACCGCTGGTGACGCTGATCTGGCTGGGCGGGGTGGTGATGATGGCGGGCGGCACCGTGTCGCTGGCCGACCGCCGCCTGCGCGTCGGCGCGCCTGCCAAACGCAAGGCCAAGACCGTGCCTGCCGGAAGTCTGTCGTGAAGCCCGTGGCCGGCATCGTTCGTTCGCTGGCGGCATGCGTGCTGGTGCTCGGCGTTCTGGCATCCGGCACTGCCCTTGCGGTGAAGCCGGACGAGGTTCTGTCCGATCCCGCGCTCGAGGCTCGCGCCCGTGCGTTGTCGTCCGGCCTGCGCTGCATGGTCTGCCAGAACCAGTCGATCGACGAATCCGACGCGGACCTCGCGCGCGACCTGCGCATCCTGGTGCGCGACCGGCTGAAGGCGGGCGACAGCGACGGGCAGGTGATCGATTATGTCGTGTCGCGCTACGGCGAGTTCGTCCTTCTGAAACCCCGTTTCGAATGGCGCAACGCCTTGCTGTGGGGGGCGCCGGTGCTGCTGCTGGTCGTCGGCGGCGCCTTCATGGTGCGCGCCGCGCGCCGCCGCAAAGCGCCCGAGACCGCAGCCCTGTCCGACGAAGAAAAGGCCAGGCTGGACGCCATCCTGAAGCAGGATTGAAGCGTCGGGCAACCGCCCAAGATTACCAAAATTTCATGCACCGGAAATGGCGCCGTAATGTCGGCGATCTTATTCCTTTTGTTCGAAGGGTGCTTTTGGCACCTGCGTGCAAAAGGACAACAGACCGATGACTGCTTCCCCCATTTCCTCCCGCACCCGCTCGCGCCTGACTGCTGCCGCTGCTTCCGTGGCCATCGCCGGCGCGATCGGCTTCGTCGCCGTGACCACCGGCACCGCCCCCGTGATGGCCGAGGCCGTGCGCGTCCAGGCTCCCCAGGTTGCGGGTTTTGCCGACCTCGTCGAGAAGGTCTCGCCGGCGGTCGTCTCCGTTCAGGTCAAGGCCAAGGTTCAGCCCGCTGCAGACGACGGCCAGGCGAGCCCGTTCGACGGTCCGGACTTCTTCCAGGACAACCCGCAGCTGAAGCGCTTCTTCAAGGAATTCCGCGGTCCCGACGGCCAGGGCGGCCGCCGCTTCCAGCACCGCGATAACCCCAATCGCGAACCGCGCCCGGTGGCGCAGGGCTCCGGCTTCTTCATTTCCGAAGACGGCTACATCGTCACCAACAACCATGTTGTCGATGGCGGCAGCGCCTTCACCGTCGTCATGAAGGACGGCAAGGAGCTTGACGCCAAGCTGGTCGGAACCGACCCGCGCACCGACCTCGCCGTGCTCAAGGTCGACGGCGGCGGACAGAAATTCACCTATGTCGACTTCGCCGACGATGCCAAGACCCGCGTCGGCGACTGGGTCGTGGCCGTCGGCAACCCGTTCGGCCTCGGCGGCACCGTGACCGCCGGCATCGTCTCGGCCCGTGGCCGCGACATCGGCGCCGGCCCGTATGACGACTTCATCCAGATCGACGCCCCGGTCAACCGCGGCAACTCGGGTGGCCCGACCTTCGACCTCAACGGCCAGGTGGTCGGCATCAACACCGCCATCTTCTCGCCCTCGGGCGGCAGCGTCGGCATCGCTTTCGACATTCCGGCCTCCACCGCCAAGAATGTGGTGCAGGTTCTGATGAAGGGCGGATCGATCGAGCGCGGATGGCTCGGCGTCGAAATCCAGCCGGTCACCTCCGACATCGCCGAATCGCTCGGCCTGAAGGGTGAAAAGGGCGCGCTGGTCGCTGGTTCGCAGGACAACAGCCCGGCCAAGAAGGCGGGCATCGTTGCCGGCGACGTCATCACCCAGGTCGACGGCAAGTCGGTCGAGACGACCAAGGATCTGGCCCGCACCATCGGCAACTACCAGCCCGGCAAGTCCGTCGACGTCACCGTCTGGCGCGGCGGCAAGGAACAGTCCATCAAGGTCGATCTCGGCACCCTGCCGAAGAACGACAAGATGGCCTCGGCCGAACAGCAGTCGGCGCCGGCCAAGGACCACAATTCGCTGACCGACCTCGGTCTTACCGTCACCAAGTCCGAGGACGGCAAGGGTCTGGTTGTCACCGAGGTCGATCCCGACAGCGATGCCGCCGACCGTGGCATCCAGGCCGGCGACGTGATCACCGCGATCAACTCGCAGGAAGTCACCGCGGCGTCCGACATCAGCAAGGCGATGACCGACGCCCAGAAGGCCGGCCGCAAGCAGGTGCTGGTGCAGATCACCCGCAACGACAACAACCGCTTCATCACCTTGCCGGTCGCCAAGGGCTGATAGTCTTCCGTTTTCCGATGCGGCGGTTTCCACACCCCCGGATCGCCGCAAAGGAAACCTGGTCGGAACAGTCTGTCAGTCTTCGGTGTCCGACCTCGGCGGCAGCGGGCCTCGTCGCCCGCTGCCGCAAAACTTTAGGGATGTTGCAATGACTGCCGCCAGAGCGTCCGAAATTGCGTATAACGATCCCATGAAGATTCTCATCATCGAGGATGATCGGGAGGCCGCCGACTATCTGGAGAAGGCGTTCACCGAGGCGGGTCATACCGCCCATGTCGCCGGCGACGGCGAGACCGGTTTTGCGCTCGCCGATTCCGGCGAATACGACGTCATGGTGGTGGATCGCCTGTTGCCGCGCCGCGACGGGCTGTCGGTGATCGCCGGCTTGCGCTCGCGCGGCAATGCCACCCCGGTCCTCATCCTTTCCGCGCTCGGCGAGGTCGACGATCGTGTCACCGGTCTGCGCGCCGGCGGCGACGACTATCTGACCAAGCCCTACGCCTTTTCCGAACTGCTCGCCCGCGTCGAGGTGCTGAACCGCCGCGCCGGCGCGAAGGAGACCGAGACGGTCTATCGCACCGGCGATCTCGAGCTCGACCGTCTGTCCCATTCCGTCAAGCGAGCGGGCAAGGAAATCGTGCTGCAGCCGCGCGAGTTTCGGCTGCTTGAATATCTGATGCGCCATGCCGGCCAGGTGGTGACGCGCACCATGCTCCTGGAAAATGTCTGGGACTATCATTTTGATCCGCAGACCAATGTCATCGACGTGCATGTGTCGCGGCTGCGCGGCAAGATCGAAAAGGGTTTCGAGAAGCCCATCCTGCACACCATCCGCGGCGCCGGCTACATGCTGAAGAGCGGCTAGCTGCCTATGGCGCTGACCTTACCGGCCATCATGAGGACGACGGCGGCGCGGCTCTCCGCGCTGTATCTGTTGCTGTTCGCGCTCTGCGCCATGCTTCTGGTCTTCTACATGACCTCGCTGTCGGCGCGCATGCTGACCTCGCAGACGCAGGAGACCATCAACGAGGAAGCGCTGGGCCTTGCCCGCGCCTATCAGCGCGGCGGCCTGCCTTTCCTGGTGCGCACCGTGGAGCGACGCTCGCGGGCGCCGGGCGCCAATCTCTACATGATCGCCGATCCGAACGGACAGATCCTGACCGGCAACGTCCAGAGCATCGAACCCGGCGTGATTGCCCGCGAAGGCTGGACCGAATTGCCGTTCTCCTACGAACGCTACGGCGAGACCGGTGGTGAGCAGTCGCAGGCGGCGGGTGACAGCAGCCATCCTGCTGCCCAGGCCAAGCAGAGCAAGGGGCACAACGCCATTGCGCTGGTGGTGCGCCTGCCCAACCAGATGATTCTTTTGGTCGGCCGCGACATGGGCGAGCCGGAGCAGTTCCGCTCCGTCGTGCGGCGCGCGCTCATGCTGACGCTCGGCATGATGGGGCTGGGTGGCCTGGCGATCTGGTTCTTCGTCGGCCATGCCGCACTAAAACGCATCGACAACGTCTCGGAGGCGAGCCGGCGCATCATGGGCGGCGACCTCACCGGCCGCCTGCCGGTTACCGGTGCCGGCGACGAGTTCGACCGCTTGTCGGAAAACCTCAACGCCATGCTGGCCCGCATCGCCACGCTCAACGAAGGGCTGAAGCAGGTCTCCGACAACATCGCCCATGACCTCAAGACACCGCTGACCAGGCTGCGCAACCGGGCCGAGGCCGTGCTGTCCGGCAAACACAGCGCCGCCGACTACAAGGCGGCGCTGGAGGGCACGATCACCGAGTCCGACCAGCTCATCAAAACCTTCAACGCCATCCTGATGATCTCCAGGCTGGAGGCGGGTTATTCGTCCGAGAACGTCACGCAGGTCGATCTCGCCGCCGCCGTGCGCGACGTCGTCGAGCTCTACGAGCCCGTGGCGGAGGAGGCCGGCGTGATGATCGAGGCAGGGCTGACCGGACCCTATCTGGTCGACGGCAATCGCGAGCTCGTCGGGCAGGCATTATCGAACATCGTTGACAACGCCATCAAATATTCGACCGACGCGACCGCCAAGCCGGTCGTCAAGGTTTCGCTCGAACGCGTCGCCGGCAAGATCATGCTGTCAGTGGCCGACAACGGCCAGGGCATACCGGACGACGCCGACCGGGCGCGGGCCACCGAGCGTTTCGTGCGTCTTGAGAAGAGCCGTTCGCAGCCGGGCTCGGGGCTGGGGCTCAGTCTCGCCAAGGCAATCATGAAATTCCACAAGGGCACCCTTGATCTTAAACCCGCCGATCCCGGACTATGCGTCGTCATGAGCTTTCCCGCGCGGGAAGGTTTCTAGGGGAGAGACGGAATGATGGCAGTCGCGGCGGGCAAGGAAAAGACCAAGGCATTGTGGCGGTTGGAGCCGAAGGCGCGGCTTTCGCCGCTGGATGCCCGGCACGCGCAAGACGAGCTGGCCGACGTTGCCGCCGCTGCAGCCGAGGACGAGCTGCCGCGTCTCGCCCGGTTCCTGTCCGCCAAGGGGCCTGTGCAGGATTTCCTTGCCGCCGTTTTCGACCTTTCTCCCTTCCTGCGCGATCTCGCCCGGCGGCGGCCGCAGATACTCGACGCGCTGTTCGATGAAACCGTCGAGGAGCGGCTCGCGGCGATCGGGCAGGCGATTGCTATGGCTCCCCGTGCCGAGGGCGTTTCGGAACAGAGCCTGATGATGGAGCTTCGCCAGTTCAAGGCGGAGGCGCATTTCCTGATCGCGCTTGCCGAGCTCGCCGGCGTCTCTGAAACGGTGCTCACCGTTCGCCGCCTTTCCAGCCTGGCCGATGCCTCGATCCGCGCTGCGGTCGATTTCCTGCTGCGCGACGCGCATGGGCAGGGCAAGCTGAAGCTGGTCGATCCCGAGAACCCGACGCTGAAATCCGGCTGGGTCCTGCTCGGCATGGGCAAGCTCGGCGCCAACGAGTTGAATTTCTCGTCCGATATCGATCTGGTTGTTTTCTTCGACCCCTTCGCGCCGGCGGTGATCGATCCGCTGGACGCCACGGAACTGTTTTCGCGGCTCACCCGCCGCCTTGTCCGCATCCTGCAGGACCGTACCGAACACGGTTATGTCTTCCGCACCGATCTCAGGCTGCGTCCTGATCCGGGCTCGACGCCGCTGGCCATCCCGGTCGAGGCGGCGCTCAATTATTACGAGGGCAGGGGCCAGAACTGGGAACGCGCCGCCATGATCAAGGCGCGGCCGGTTGCCGGCGACATTGCGGCCGGCGAAGCCTTCCTCAAGGAACTGCAGCCCTATGTCTGGCGCAAATACATGGATTACGCGGCGATCGCCGATGTCCATTCGATCAAACGCCAGATCCATGCGCATAAGGGCCATGGCGAGGTGGCCGTGAAGGGCCACAACGTCAAGCTCGGCCGCGGTGGCATCCGCGAGATAGAATTCTTCGTGCAGACCCAGCAGCTGATCGCTGGCGGCCGTTTTCCGGAACTGCGCGGTCGCGAGACCGTGCCGATGCTGGGCGAACTGGCCGGGCGCAACTGGATCACCGCCGAGGCGCGCGACGTGCTGGCCAACCAGTACTGGTTCCTGCGCCGGGTCGAGCACGCCGTGCAGATGGTGGCCGACGAACAGACCCATATGCTGCCGGAGGACGACGAGGGGCTGGAGCGCATCGCCCGCATGCTGGCTTACAAGGACGCCGAGACCTTCGCCGCAGCCTTTCGCGCCGCGTTGCTACAGGTCGAGGGTCATTACGCCGCTTTGTTCGAGGCGGCGCCGGAGCTTTCGGCCGGCGTCGGCAACCTCGTCTTCACCGGCGATGTCGACGACCCCGACACCTTGCAGACCTTGCATCGCCTGGGCTTCCAGCGCCCGAGCGACATTTGCCGCGTCATCCGCACCTGGCATTTCGGCCGCTACAGGGTGACGCGCTCGGCCGAAGCGCGTGAGCGGTTGACCGAACTGACGCCGGCGCTACTCGAAGCCTTCGGCAAGACGCGCCGCGCCGACGAGGCGTTGATGCGCTTCGACGAGTTTCTCTCCGGCCTGCCCGCCGGCATCCAGCTTTTCTCGCTGCTGCAGTCCAATCCCGGCCTGCTGCGGCTGATGGCGACCATCATGGGCGCGGCACCGCGGCTGGCTGCCATCATCACGCGCCGTCCACATGTGTTCGACGGGCTGCTCGATCCTGCACTTTTGACCGAACTGCCGAACCGCGCCTATTTGTCTGCCCGGCTTGCCGCCTTCATCGATGGTGACCGCGCTTATGAGGACGTGCTCGACCGGTTGCGCATCTTCGCCGCCGAGCAGAAATTCCTGATCGGGGTGCGCCTGCTGGCCGGCTCCATCGACGCCACGCGCGCCGGCCGCGCCTTCTCCGACCTCGCCGACCTCACCATCGGCGCGGCACTCGAAGCGGTCAGCGCCGAATTCGCGCAACGTCATGGCCGCATCGCCGGCGGGCGCGTCGCTTTGCTCGGCATGGGCAAACTCGGCAGCCGCGAACTGACCGCCGGCTCCGATGTCGACCTGATCCTGCTCTACGATCACGACGAGGATGCCGAGGATTCCGATGGCGAGCGGCCGCTGGCGCCGTCGCACTACTTTGCGCGCATGACACAGCGCCTGATCGCCGCCGTCTCGGCGCCGACAGCCGAGGGTGTGCTCTATGAACTCGACCTCAGGTTACGCCCGTCCGGCAATAAGGGGCCGGTGGCGACCCATGTCGGTTCGTTCCGCAAATACCAGCGCCAGGAGGCCTGGACCTGGGAACAGATGGCGCTGACCCGCGCCCGCGCCATCGCCGGCGATGCCTCGCTGGGAGCGGAGCTCGAAGCGGAAGTGGCCGCGATCCTGGCTTTGCCGCGGGATGCCGCCAAGGTGCGTGCCGATGCCGGCGAAATGCGCAAGCTGATCGAAGAGGAGAAGCCGGCGCACGATCTGTGGGACATCAAGCTCATTCCGGGCGGGTTGATCGATCTCGAATTCATCGCGCAGGTGGCGACGATCACCGGCCGCCTCACCGGTGCCGAACGCACGCCGGGCACCGCCGAGACGCTGGCGCGGCTGGCGCCCGACTATGCCGATGCGACCACGACGCGCGAGCTCTGCGACGCATATTCGCTCTATTTGTCGGTTACCCAGATGATCAGGTTGTGCCTCACCAGCGCCTTCGACAAGAACGATGTGCCGCCCGGTCTGGCCGACCTTCTTCTGGCAGCAACCGATCTGCCGGATTTCGGGGTGCTGGAAGCGCACCTCAAGGAGACGTCGCAAAAGGTGCGGAAGGATTTCGACCTTTTGCTGCGTGGGAAGCGGTCATGAGGCACTGACACCTCGCGCCCCTTCCCGAAGCATCGGGGGTAACGATGCAACAGGAGATACCGATGAGAAAATCGACAAAACTGGCATTTGCGTTCGTGGCCCTGGCCGGTGTGGTTGGCACGGCCGCTTATGCGCAGGAAAAGGGCGACGGCATGCGCGACGGTGTCCGCATGCGTCTGCAGAAGGCGTTGAAGGATAACGACGGCGGCATCACTTTCGACCAGTTCGAGGCGGCGATGAACCCGCAACTGACGAAGATCCTCGCCGACAATGGCGGCAAGGTCACCGTTGAACAGCTTGCCGCGGCGCTCGAAAAAGCCCGCTTCGAGCAGATGGCCAAGCGCATCATCTCCCGCTACGACACTAAGGGTGATGGCGTCCTGACCCAGGAAGATGTCACTGCCCGCCAGAAGAAGGTCTTCGCGCTGCTCGACAAGAACAACGACGGCAAGATCGAGAAGAACGAATTGCCGAAGGGTGGCCGCGGCCACCGCCTCGAAGGCGCGGAGTAAGCGCGGTCGATGAAGCGAGCACGCCGGCGACGGAAGTCGCCGGCCATTGCCTGACGGGCATTGCGGAAAGTTAGGCCGCCGCCTTCACCGGCTGCTGCGCCTTGCGGATCGGGATGCGCACCGAAACGATGGTGCCGGTTCCTTCCGTGGAGCGGATCTTCAACGCGCCGCCATGCAGTTCGGCCAGCGAGCGCGAGATGGCGAGCCCGAGACCGGAACCGGTGTGGTTCTTGGAAAACTGGTTCTGCACCTGTTCGAACGGCCGGCCGAGCTTGCCAAGCGCCGTCTTCGGAATGCCGCAGCCATTGTCCTCGATGGTCAGCGTCAGCGCGCCCGACGCATTGCGCGCCCTGACCACGATATGCCCGCCCTGGCCGGTGAACTTGACGGCGTTGGACAGGAGATTGATGACGATCTGCTTGATGGCGCGGCGGTCGGCCACCAGCGTCAGGCTGTCGGCGATGCGCGTTTCCACGGTGATCGACTTCTGCGCGGCCTGCAGCGACACCACCCGCACCGTTTCGCTGATCAGCGGGTTGAGATCGATCTCCTCGCGGTCGATCGAGAACTGGCCGGCCTCGATCTTCGACATGTCGAGAATGTCGTTGATGACGCCGAGCAGATATTTGCCGGACGAATTGATGTCGGTGGCATATTCGTCGTAGCGCGACGAGCCGAGCGGCCCGAACAGCCCCTGTTCCATCAGCTCCGAGAAGCCGATGATAGCGTTGAGCGGCGTGCGCAGCTCATGCGACATGTTGGCCAGGAACTCCGACTTGGCCTGGTTCGCGGCCTCGGCGCGGTCCTTCTCGCGGATGTATTTGCGGTTCAGCTCCACCAGTTCGCGGGCGCGCTCTTCTTCGGCGCGGCGGGCGAGACTGAGGTCGTGGATCGTCGCCATCAACCGGCGCTCGCTGTCCATCAGCTTGTCCTGATGCTGCTTGATCTGGGTGATGTCCGAGCCGACCGAGACGGTGCCGCCGTCGCGGGTCTTCAATTCGTTCACCTGCAGCCAGCGGCCGTCGCCAAGCTGCCGCTCGATGCTCACGCCGCCATTCGGACCGTTGGTGTTGGCCAGCCGCCGCTCCGAGGCGAAGGCCAGCATGCGTTCCTCGATCTCGGTGCGCTCGGTGCCGGGCATGACGCTGCGGTCCGACAGGCCGTTGTCGTACTGGAACTTGGAATTGCACATCACCAGCCGCTCGGCCGCATCCCACAGCACGAAGGATTCGTTGATGTTCTCGATCGCGGTGCGCAGGCGCAGGTCCGCGGCCTCCGAGCGCAGTGCCAGATGGCGCTGCTCGGTGACGTCGACGGCAATGCCGATGAGCTGGATTTCGGGCGCGTCCGGGTCCATCA
This sequence comes from Mesorhizobium sp. YL-MeA3-2017, assembly GCF_030814575.1. NCBI lineage: Bacteria > Pseudomonadati > Pseudomonadota > Alphaproteobacteria > Hyphomicrobiales > Phyllobacteriaceae > Mesorhizobium > Mesorhizobium sp. YL-MeA3-2017. Next base: position 4,819,712 of record NZ_JAUSVH010000001.1, read on the forward strand.
CCTGCGCCCTGGCGCGCATCCACACCCATTGGCCATTGGCATGGCGCATGCGGAAGACCTGGTCGATCTGGTCGATTTCGCGGGCGACGATGCGTTCGGCCAGTTCGAACAGATTGCCGTCCTCGGGATGGATGATCTCGTCGACCTCGCCGAAGGACAGCATCGTCTCGCAGGGCTCGTAGCCCAGCATGTCGTACATCGAGCGCGACCAGTACATCTTGCCGCGCACCATGTCCCAGTCCCACAAGCCGCAACGGCCCCTGACCAGCGCCATGTCGATGCGCTGCAGCGATTCTGCCAGGATGCGGTCGGCGCTCTTAGCGCGCGTCACCTGGCAGAAATAGGCGTAGAGCACGACGAGCAGCACGCCGGCGGTCAGCACGAACAGCGTCACATTGAGCGAGACGGCCTTGCGCCATTCGACGAAGACGGCGTCCTGCGGCACCAGCACGGCGGCGGCGCCCTTGCCATCGGGTCTCAGATCGACGGCGGCGTACCAGTTCTGCTCGCCGATCTGCACGTCGAGCACGCCGGCGCGTTCGCCGAACAGGAACAGAGGCTGTCCGCCGGACACGACCGTATCCAGCGCGCGGCCCTGCCAGCGCGTCGATTTGGGCGATACCGCCAGCACCTTGAAGTTCCGGTCGGTCAGCGCCAGCACATGGTCGGGGCTGAGCGAGCCCTGGCGCACGGCCTCTTCGATCAGGTCCTGCGGGTCGCTGGCGCCGCTAGCCGGACCGGACTTCGCCAGTTCGCCGGCTGCGAGTGTCAGGATCGCCTTGGCGTTGCGGTCGATCTCGTCGTGCCAGTTCATCAGCGACAGGCAGCGCAGGCCGGCGATGGCAATGAGAAACAGGATGATGAGCGAGGGGATCAGCCGGCGCAGAACCGGCTCGGCGGCGAGCAACTGGCCGTAGGTCGGAGCAGAGATGAGCCGGGCATTGCCTGCGAAGGCGCCACCGCGTCGCGATTGCCCGCGCCGCTCAAAAGCTGTCCGTCCGGGCGCGCGCAACGCGTCCGCCTTGGCCATTGACTGGCTCTCCCCAAAAACCCCGATGATGACCCGGTTACACCGCACTTCCGAATCGTCACTAAAGAATCAAAGGTGATTCGCCTTGTCCAGTGGGCGGGGAGAAAATATTAAAGATTTAATAAATTTGACCGGCGTTTTCTGTATCGCCGGCCAAAGCTTCCACTTGGGCCGGTTCAGGCCAGCGTGCGCTCGATGATGTCCTTCAGATCGGCCGAGAGCTTTTCCACCTTGAGGATCGACACCAGCGCCTCGCGCGCCTTGCCCTGGCGCACCGGTTCCAGCGACCGCCAGGAGCGCATCGCGGTGGCGAGCCGCGCCGCGACCTGTGGATTGCGCTTCTCCACCTCCAGCACCGTCTCGGCAAAGAAGCGGTAACCCTCGCCGTCGGCGCGGTGGAAGCCGGTCTGGTTGGCGCCGGCGAAGGTGCCGATGAGCGAACGGACGCGGTTCGGGTTGCCGATCGAGAAGGCGGGATGCGCGGTCAGCCCACGCACGGTGTCCAACGCGGCGGGTCCCGGCGCGCTGGCCTGGATCAGGAACCATTTGTCCATCACCAGCGCGTCGCTGGAATATTCGTTTTCGAACCGCGCCAGTGCATCCACGGCCTGCGGCGTGCCGGCATGGCGATGCGCCAGCGCGGTCAGGCCGGCGGCGCGATCGGTCATGTTGGTGGCGCTGGCGAAGTGCAGGGCGGCGAATTCGGCGCCGCCTGGCAGCAGCGCCAGATAGTCGAGCAGCACGTTGCGCAGGGCGCGCCGTCCGGCGCCGTCGGCGTCGGGCCGGAACGGACCATCGCTGTTCAATTCAGCGTAGAGCTGCCTGAAACCCTCTTCATTGACCGTCGCGATCGACCGGGCCAGCGCTTCCCGTGCGGCGAAGATCGCGTCCGGGTCGATGCCCTTGCCGATCTCGCGGGCGATGTCGGCTTCGGCGGGAAGCGTCAGCGCCAGGGCGCGGAAGGCCGGCTCCAGCGACGCATTTGCGGCGATGCGGCCGGCAAGCTCGCCGAGCGAGGCGGCGAACTCCGGCTGCCTGTTGCCGAGCATGCGGCGGAAGCCGGCAATCAGCGCGTCGGTGAGCAGCGTGTTGAAGGCCTGCCAGCGCGAGAAGGCGTCGCCGTCATTGCCGGCGAGGAAGATCCGGTCCTCGGGCTTCTGCTCCAGCGACAGCGTGATCGGCGCGGAAAAGCCTCGGTTCAGCGACAGCACCGGCCGTTCGCTGAGGCCTTTGAAAACCACTGTCTGCCGGCGCTTGTGCAGGTGAAGGACGCCGTCTTCCACCGTGGCGCCGCTCACCTCGCCAAAAGCGAGGTCTTCACCATCGGGGCCAACAAGCCCGAAGGCCAGCGGAATGTGCATCAGCCGCTTGCGGCTCTCCGACGGCGTCGGCGGCGACGACTGTTCGATCTCCAGCGTGAACTCGTGGGTGCTTGCGTTGTAGGCAGAACTCACCGTCACATGCGGCGTGCCGGCCTGGTGATACCAGAGCGCGAATTGCGACAGGTCCTGGCCGGAAACGTCCTCGAACACTTTCAGGAAGTCGTCGATGGTGGCGGCGTCGCCGTCATGGCGCTCGAAATAGAGGTCCATGCCGGCGCGGAACATCTCGGCGCCCAGGATGGTGCGGATCATGCGCACCACTTCCGAGCCCTTCTCGTAGACGGTCGCCGTGTAGAAGTTGTTGATCTCGCGGTAGCGGCGCGGCCTCACCGGATGCGCCAGCGGCCCCTGATCCTCCGGGAACTGGTGCGCGCGCAGCGTGCGCACTTCGGCGATACGCTTGACCGGGCGCGAACGCTGGTCGGCCGAGAATTCATGGTCGCGATAAACGGTCAGCCCTTCCTTCAGGCAGAGCTGGAACCAGTCGCGGCAAGTGATTCTGTTGCCTGTCCAATTGTGGAAATATTCATGCGCGATGATCGCCTCGATATTGGCGAAATCGGCGTCGGTCGCGGTCTGTTGGTCGGCCAGAACATATTTGTCGTTGAAGATGTTGAGGCCCTTGTTCTCCATCGCGCCCATGTTGAAGTCGGAGACGGCGACGATGTTGAAGACGTCGAGGTCGTATTCGCGGCCGAACTTTTCCTCGTCCCATGTCATCGAGCGCTTGAGGGCGTCCATCGCATAGCTGGCCAGCGCTTCCTTGCCGTGCTCGACATAGATGCCGAGTTCGACCTTGCGGCCGGACATGGTGGTGAATTCGTCTGCCAGCCTGCCGAGATCGCCAGCCACCAGCGCGAACAGGTAGGAGGGCTTGGGGAAGGGGTCGTGCCATTCGGCGAAGTGGCGGCCGCCGGCAAGTTCGCCATGGCGGACCGGGTTGCCGTTGGACAACAGCAGCGGTGCCTCGGCCTTGGGCGCCTCGATGCGCACCGTGTAGACCGACAGGATGTCGGGCCGATCGAGGAAATAGGTGATGCGCCGGAAACCCTCGGCCTCGCATTGCGTGCAATAGACGCCGTTCGAACGGTAGAGCCCCATCAGGGCGCTATTGGCCGACGGGTTCACCTCGGTCTCGATGGTCAGGCTGAAGCGTGCGGCTGGCGGAGCAAGGATCGTCAGCTGGTCGGGCGTTACCGCATAGGCGGCCTCTTTCAGCGGCTTGCCATCGATCTCGACGCGGACCAGCTTCAGCTCGTCGCCGTCGAGCAGCAGCGGCGTGCCCGCGGCCACGCCTTGCCGGCGTTCCACCGTCAATGTCGCCACAACCCTGGTTGCGTCCGGTGCAAGTGCGAAAGCCATGTCGATGGCGGGGATGAGATAGTCGCTTGGACGGTAGTCTTCGAGCTTGAAGACCTGGCCGGTGTCTGTGCGCATCCGTGGCTTTCCTGAAAGGCTGGCGAGACCAGCAGACGCTGGTTCAAGATTATTGAGGTTGCGGCTCTTTACACGAAACCACCCCTCGACAAAACTGGCGGTAGGTCTATCTCAACCTGATCCATCCTTTCGCCATCCGCTGCGAGGTTCCCATGACGGCCGTCACTCCGAAATTCGGGATGGGCGCCGCGGTCCGCCGCGTCGAAGACGTCAGCTTCATCACGGGCCGCGGTCGCTATACCGACGATATTCGCCCAGACGGTGTCCTGCACGGCTACGTGTTGCGCTCGCCGGCGGCCAAGGCGCGCTTTTCCATCGGCTCGACCGAGGCCGCTAAGGCTGCGCCCGGCGTGCATCTGGTGCTGACCGGCGCCGATCTCGGTCATCTGCGGGCTTTGCGTTCCACGGTGATGCAGCCGCAGCCGGACGGCACGCGCGCGCCGACGCGCGACATCCCGATCCTGTGCCATGATCAGGTCAACTATGTCGGCGATGCCGTGGCTTTCGTCGTCGCCGATAGCCGGGCGCTGGCGCAGGACGCTGCCGAACTGATCGAGGTCGATTACGACAGCCTGGACGCCGCCGGCGCCACCGCGACGGCGCTCGATGCCGGAACACCGCTGGTTTGGCCCGAACTCGGCTCGAACCGCGCCTACGCCTATCATATCGGTGACAAGGCCAAGACCGACGCCGCTTTCGCCCGCGCCAAGCGGGTCACCCGCATCGACTTCGTCAACAACCGGCTGATCTGCAACTATATGGAGGCGCGGGCCGCCATCGGCGAATGGAATGCCGATGAGGATCGCTTCGTTCTGACCACCGGCTCGCAGGGCGTGCATTCGATGCAATATGTGGTGGCCGGCGTCTTCGGCATCGGTCGCGACAAGCTGCGCGTCATCACCCCCGATGTCGGCGGCGGCTTCGGTCCGAAGGCTTTCGCGTACCGCGAACACGTGCTTGTGCTGGAGGCGGCCAAGCGGCTTGGCACGCCGGTCAAATGGACAGGCGACCGCACCGAACATTTCCTGACCGACGCGCATGGCCGCGATAACCTCGCCACCGCGGAAATGGCGATGGACGGCGAGGGGCGTTTCCTCGGCTTGCGCATCGGCCTCACCGCCAATCTCGGCGCCTATGTTTCGCAATACGGTCCCTACATTCCCGTCGTCGGCGTTTCGATGTCGACCGGCGTCTATGACATCCAGGCGCTCGATGTTTCGGTGACCGCCGTCTACACCAACACCACGCCCGTCGACGCCTATCGCGGCGCCGGCCGGCCCGAGGCGGCATTGCTGATCGAGAAGCTGGTCGACGCCTGCGCGCACGACCTCGGCCTGCCGGTCGAGGAGATCCGCCGCCGCAACTTCATCCGCCCACAGCAGATGCCCTATCGCACCCAGACAGGCAGGCTCTACGACACTGGTGAATTCGAGGGCCACATGAGCCAGGCCATGCAACGGGCTGCGTGGACTCAATTTTCAGAACGGCTGGAGGACGCAAAACGGCGCGGCAGGATACGCGGCATCGGCATGGCCACCTATGTCGAGGCCTGCGCCTTCCCCGGTTCCGAGCCGGCCCATGTCGAGCTGAATGGCGACGGCACGGTGACGTTGAAGATCGGCACGCAGTCCAACGGCCAGGGCCACGCCACGGCCTATGCGCAGTTCCTGGCCGACAAGCTCAACCTGCCGATCGACAGGATCCACGTTCGACAGGGCGACACCGACGAATTGAAGGCCGGCGGCGGCACCGGCGGTTCGCGCTCGATCCCGCTCGGCGGTGTTTCCACCGCGCGTGCCGGCGAAGACCTCGCCGAGAAGATCAGGCGCATTGCCGCCGACGAGATGGAGGCGGCCGCCGCCGACATCGAGCTCGAGGGCGGCATGGCTCGCATCGTCGGCACCGACCGGTCGATGGATTTCGCGGCGATTGCCAAGGCGGCCAAGCGACCGGACGATCTGCGCGGCTTCGGCGAATTCCTGCAGGACGAATGCACCTATCCCAACGGCACGCATATCTGCGAGGTCGAGATCGATCCCGACACCGGCGCCACCGCGATTACGCGTTACACCATCGTCGACGATTTCGGCGTAACGGTGAACCCGCTGCTTCTGGCCGGGCAGGTGCATGGCGGCGTCGTGCAGGGCATCGGCCAGGCGCTCACCGAAGACACGGTCTACAGCGAGGACGGGCAATTGCTGACCGCCAGTTTCATGGATTACGCCATGCCGCGCGCCGACACCGTGCCGTCCTTCCATTTCGAGACCCGCAACGTGCCGTCGACCACCAATGCGCTCGGCATCAAGGGGGCAGGCGAGGCCGGCACCATCGGCGCTACGCCGGCGACGCTCAATGCCGTCACCGACGCGCTCTACCGCGCCTACGGCATCAGGCACATCGACATGCCGGCAACTCCGTCGCGCATCTGGGGAGCGATCCAGGACGCTGGCATGCAGTGACATCGGACGCATCGTCCGGCCAGCAGCGCACGCTGGTCGGCATCACATTCAAAATCTGTTCAGTCGCCGTCTTCGTAGCGATGTCGTCGCTGATCAAGGCCGCCGGTGAACTGCCGGCCGGCCAGATCGTCTTCTTCCGCTCCTTCTTCGCTATTTTTCCGATCCTGATCTTCCTCGGTTTCCGGCACGAGCTGCGCACCGCCTTCTCCACGAAACGGCCGCTCAACCACATCGCGCGCGGCGTGGTCGGCGTCAGCGCCATGGGTTTCGGCTTCTTCGCGCTGACCCGGCTGCCACTGCCCGAGGCGATCACGCTGAACTATGCCCAGCCGCTGCTGGTCGTGGTGTTCAGCGCGATCTTCCTTGGCGAAACCATCCGCATCTACCGCTGGGGCGCGGTGGCGGTCGGGCTGGTTGGCGTGCTCATCATCTCCTGGCCGACCCTGACGCTGCTGCGCTCGGGCGCCGCACTTGGCGACCAGGAAGTCCTCGGCGTCATCGCCGCCTTCATCGCCGCCGCGATTTCGGCGGTCGCCATGCTTCTGGTACGCAGCCTCGTTCACAGCGAGCGCACCGCCACCATCGTCCTGTGGTTTTCGCTGACCGCCAGCGTGGTAGCATTGCTGACGGTGCCGTTCGGCTGGCAGGCGCTAGCCACCCGTCAAGTGTTGCTGCTCATCCTTGCCGGCTTCTGCGGCGGGCTCGGGCAGATATTGATGACCTCGGCCTATCGCCACGCCGAGGCGTCGGTGGTGGCGCCGTTCGAATACACGTCCATGCTCTTGTCGATCGTCGTCGGCTATTTCGCGTTCGGCGACGTGCCCACCCTGCACATGCTGGTGGGCGGCGCCATCGTGGTCGCCGCTGGCCTGTTCATCATCCTGCGTGAGCGGCAGCTCGGCCTCGAACGCGCCGCCTCGCGCAAGGCGTCGCAACCGCCCGGCTGATCAGGCCTTGCCGACTGCCTTTGTGCGTTCGAGCGCAAGGCAGGCCAGCGCGTGGCGCGTCTCTTCGTCGGCCGGGAAAAAGGTCTCGATGGCGAGTTCCGACAGCGTCACGTCGAGCGGTGTGCCGAACACCGTGGTGGTGCTGATGAAGGACAGCACGGTGCCGTCCAGCTTCAGCCGCAGCGGGTGCACGAAGGCGTTGGCCTCCGGTTTCGGTGCCCGCGTGGCGGACAGGACGGGATAGGAGCGCAGCTCCTCCTCTAGTTTCTCCAAAACAGGGTCGGCCGAAGCCGCAACCTGCTGCTTCAGCCGTTCAAGCAGATGCGCGCGCCATTCCGCGAGGTTGACGATGTTGGGCGCGACGCCCTTGGGGTGCAGGCTGAGCCGCAACACGTTCACCGGCGCCTCGAGCAGGGCAGGATCGGTGACGCCGGCAAGCAGCGGCGCCAGTGCCGCGTTCGCGGAAATCAGGTTCCAGTGGCGGTCGACTGCGAGCGCCGGGAACGGTTCATGCCCCTTCAGCACCAGCTTCACCGCGTCCATGGCCGGTGCCAGGTCGGGATCGGAAAGCTTGCGCTCCGAGAAGGACGGAGCGAACCCGGCAGCCAACAGGATCTGGTTGCGCTGTCTGAGCGGCACCGCCAGCTGCTCGCTCAGCCGCAGCACCATGTCGCGAGAGGGCATGGCGCGGCCGCTTTCTACGAAGGAGAGGTGCCGCTGCGAGATTTCCGCCTCCATGGCGAGGTCGAGCTGGCTCATGCGGCGGCGGGTGCGCCATTCGCGGATCAGGCTGCCGGCTGAGGTTTCGGGCGTGGTCATCGTGGTCTTTTCTTTCTTGTCGCGCGGACGGCGGGCAATGCAGGCCAGCAGCGCGTTGAAGCTCCTCGGATGGCTGCAAATCTATGATCGGAAGAAAGTTATTTCCATTACCTGGCGCGTAATCGCCAGGCATGAACGGCCTTGGCATTGTCCGGTCATCAGATGCCGGAACGGTCCGCCGCATCACCAACAGGAGAAAGCCAATGCCGATCACTGTCACCCCGTTCCTCCGCAACGTGCTGCTGCTTGATGCCGTCGCCACGGGCGCCACTGCCGTCCTGGCGCTTGCCGGCGCGTCGTTGCTCGGCCCGCTGCTCGGCATTCCTTCCGGCCTGCTGTTTTGGGCGGGCGTTGCCCTGGTGCCTTTCGTGGCGATGGTCTTCGCCGTGTCGCGCCGTCAGACGGTGTCGCGGGCCATGCTGGTCGAGATCATCGCCATCAACGTGCTCTGGGTCGTCGCCAGCTTCGGCTTGCTCGTCTCGGGCGCCATCTCGCCGAACCTGCTCGGCATCGCCTTCGTCAGCGCCCAGGCCGTGGCGGTCGCGCTGTTCGCCGAGCTGCAATATGTCGGGCTGCGCCGTCAGCCTGCCTGAGAATGAACTGGCCAAAGTGCCGAACAAATCATGCGCCGAGAACCGGATACGGGTCGCGGCGCTTGGTTTTTGTCGTCAGGCGAGGGAGCGCAGCTTGATCTTGGCTTCGACGAAATCGCGCCAGGCCAGGCGCTTGTGGGCGGGCGTGCGCAGCAGATAGGCCGGGTGCAGCGTCGGCATCGCGGGAATGGCGGTGCCGCTGGCCGTCATATGGACGCGCCAGTTGCCGCGCAGCCTCAGAATCCCCTCGGTGGTGTTGAGCAGGGTTTTCGCCGAAGGCCCGCCCAGATTGATCAGCACCTTCGGATTGACCAGCTCGATCTGGCGCTCGATGAACGGACGGCAGATTTCGGTCTCGTGCGGCGTCGGCGTGCGGTTGCCCGGCGGACGCCAAGGGATGACATTGGCGATATAGGCCGAGCTGCGGTCGAGGCCGATGGCCTTCAGCATGCGGTCGAGCAGCTGGCCGGAACGGCCGACGAAGGGCAGGCCTTCCAAATCCTCGTCGCGGCCAGGCGCTTCGCCCACCAGCATCAGCGCCGCATTGGGGTTCCCATCGGCGAAGACCAGGTTCTTGGCGGTGAATTTAAGGTTGCAGCCGTCGAAGCCGGCCATGGCCTGTCGCAGTTCGTCCAGCGTCGAGGCCTGGGCAGCAAGCTGGCGCGCCAGGGCCGCCTGCGCCTCATCCGGCACGCTCGCTGAGGGTTGCGCCGGCATGGGCGGGGGCGCCGACCGTGCGGCTGGCGCCGGGGCCGCGCGCGTCGGAGCCGTCGCTTCACTGGCTTGCGCCGCTGCAATCGGCGCAGCGTTGACGGCCTGCCGCGCTTCGGCGAAGCGGTCGATCGGCTCGTCGCTCAGCGCTTCATCCACGCCGGCTTCGGCATAGAAGGCGAGCAGCCCGTAAAGGTCCGCGCCATGGTCGAGATTGGGGGCAGTCATGCCGGCACCATCTGCCGGCCGGCCGCGATTTGCAAGAGCGGAGCCCGCGCGAAGAGGCCGCTGTTCACATCACCGGCACGCGCGGTTCCTGCAGGATGTAGATCGCCAGGCGTGGCGTGTAGTCGGTCACCAGATATTCGAATTCCGCGACATGCTTGGGGTCGACCTGGCCCTTCTTGAACAGAAGCCGGTCATAGGGGCGCAGCTCCCGGTGGTATTGGGCATAAGTGCTGGAGTGGATGTTGTCGGGGGTCACGTTGCGCTGGTCGAAGGAAAGACCGTCGGTGTCGTCGCTCGGCTGGCCGAGAACCGACTGCAGTTCGAATTCGAACTCCACCCACGGTTCGCCGCTGTTGTTGAGCGCGTTGATGCGCAGATAGAGCTGCCCCGAGGCATAGTCGCCGGAAGGATCGAAGGGCACGATCGGGCGGGTGGTGCGGATGGTCAGCGTCACGGGCTCGGGCGAATCCAGCTCCTCGTCGATCACGATGGGATCGGTGCGCGTGCCCTTGCCGGAAGCGCCCGAGATGCGGAAACCGCCGAGTTCGTCCGAGACGGCGTAGGGGCCGCACGGCCACGCCTTGTGTTCGCCGGCATGGCTGTGAGGTGCTGATACTGCAAGGAAACCGGGAAGGATCGCCAGGCTCGCAAGGCGCCGGGCGGTGGGAAGGCACCAAGCTGGAAACCACCTCTGGCCGGTGCTGCGCATGACGCAAGTATGACTGATTGCGGGCTTTTCGGAAAGCGGCGCGCCGCGTCGGCCTCGCACTATGCTGACAAGGCCCTGCGGCCACCCTTCGGGCCGGCCGCCGCCAGGGTCTCGCAGGGTGGAAACAATCGTTCAGGTCGAGGGAATGCGCGGGTCCTGCACGATGTAGAAGGCCCAGCGCGGCGTATAATCGGTGATCAGGAATTCGAACTCGCCGGACTTTTTCGGGTCGATCTTGCCCTGCGAGAACAGCAGGCGGTCATAGGGCTCCAGCAGCCGCTCGAATTTGGCGAAGTTGGACGACGAGACATGCTCCGGCTCGGGGTCGCGCTGGTCGAAGGAGAGGCCATCGCTGAATGTGCTCGGCTCGCCCAGTATCTTCTGCAGCTCGAACTGGAATTCCTGCCAGGGATGGCCGCTGTTGTTCATCGTGACGACACGCATGTAGAGGATGCCGCTGACATAGTCTCCGGACGGATCGAACGGGATGACCGGGCGGATCGCCCTGATGGTCAGGGTAATCGGCGTCGCCGACCTCAGCTCTTCCTGGATGACGATCGGGTCCTGCCGCGTGCCCTTGCCGGAAACGCCGGTGATGCGGAAACCGCCCAGCTCGTCGGAGAAGGAATAGGGGCCGCTGTCCCAGACCTTTTGCTTGTCCTGCGCCGCGCCAGTCGAGATCGTCAGGAGAAAACCGAGGATGGCCGCCGGCCATAGTCGGCCTGGGGCAGGGGATAGGCGCGATAATGTTAAGCCGGCTGGCCCACGACTGCGCATGAACAGGACTATGACCGATATCCGGTTCCGCGAAAAGCTCCCGTTTTCAAGGGTTGCGCTCTATTTGACGTTTACGTGAACGTCAAATATTCTGCGCCAACGTGAAGCTTTGCCGGCCGGCGGAACGGTGCTGTCGTTGCGAGCCGGTTTCGCGTCGCGGAATGATGCGCTATGGAGCGCATGAGCCAGCAAGATGCCGGAACGGCAAGCCAGTGCGGAGGGACCTGATGAGCGAGATCGAACGGGAGAGCATGGAATTCGACGTGGTGATCGTCGGCGCGGGGCCGGCGGGGCTCGCCGCGGCGATCCGGCTCAAGCAGGTCAACCCCGATCTTTCCGTTGTCGTCCTGGAAAAGGGCGGCGAGGCCGGCGCCCACATCTTGTCCGGTGCCGTCGTCGACCCGATCGGCATCGACCGCCTTCTGCCCGGCTGGCGCGAGGAGAGCGACCACCCTTTCAAGACCGAGGTGACGGCTGATCATTTCCTGGTTCTGGGACCGGCCGGTTCCTTCCGCCTGCCGAACATCCTGATGCCGCCGCTGATGAACAATCACGGCAACTACATCGTCTCCCTCGGCAACGTCTGCCGCTGGCTGTCCGGCAAGGCCGAGGCGCTCGGCGTCGAAATCTATCCGGGCTTCGCCGCCGCCGGGCTGCTCTATAACGAAGAGGGCGCGGTCACCGGCGTCTACACCGGCGACATGGGCGTCGAGAAAGACGGTTCGCATGGCCCGAACTTCGCGCCCGGCATGGCGCTGATGGGCAAATATGTGCTGATCGGCGAAGGCGCGCGCGGCTCGCTCGCCAAGCAGCTCATCGCCAAATACAACCTCGCCGAAGGCCGCGAGCCCGCCAAGTTCGGCATCGGCCTGAAGGAACTCTGGCAGGTCAAGCCGGAGAACCACAAGCTCGGCCTCGTCCAGCATTCCTTCGGCTGGCCGCTCGACATGAAGACCGGCGGCGGCTCCTTCCTCTATCACCTGGAAGACAATCAGGTTGCGGTCGGCTTCGTCGTGCACCTGAACTACAAGAACCCTTATCTGTCGCCGTTCGAGGAATTCCAGCGTTTCAAGACGCATCCGGCGATCGCGCCGACCTTCGCCGGAGCCAAGCGCATCGGCTATGGCGCGCGCGCCATCACCGAGGGCGGCTGGCAGTCGGTGCCGAAGATGTCCTTCCCCGGCGGCGTGCTGATGGGCTGCGCGGCCGGCCTCGTCAACGTGCCGCGCATCAAGGGTTCTCACAACGCCGTCCTGTCCGGCATGCTGGCGGCCGAGCACGTCGCGGAAGCCATCGCCACCGGCAGGGCCAATGACGAACTGGCCTCTTATGAAGAAGCCTGGCGCGGCACCGACATCGGCAAGGACTTGAAGAAGGTTCGCAACGTCAAGCCGTTGTGGTCGCGTTTCGGCACCATCGTCGGCGTTGGCCTCGGTGGCCTCGACATGTGGCTGAACACGCTGTTCGGCGTCTCGCCCTTCGGCACGCTGAAGCACGGCAAGACCGACGCCGCCGCGCTCGAGCCGGCATCGAAGCACCAGAAGATCGTCTATCCGAAACCGGACGGCGTGCTGACCTTCGACCGACTGTCGTCTGTCTTCCTGTCGGGCACCAACCATGAGGAGGACCAGCCGGTCCATCTCCAGGTCAAGAACCCGGCCTTGCAGGTGAGTTCGGAGCACGACGTCTTCGGCGGACCGTCGACGCGTTATTGTCCGGCGGGCGTCTATGAATGGGTCGACGCGGAAGGCAATGCCGCCGCTGATCCGACGGCCAAGGATGTGCGCTTCGTCATCAACGCCCAGAACTGCGTGCACTGCAAGACGTGCGACATCAAGGACCCGAACCAGAACATCAACTGGGTGCCGCCGCAGGGTGGCGAGGGGCCGGTCTATCAGAACATGTAGTTGGGGACTAAGGCGCTATGGGGCACCTTAGCGCCTTAATTCGACCGCAGAGACGTAGCAAGGCTCGATCAAGCTTCCGTGAAAAAGACGACCATTGAAGGTCTGGCGGAGGGTTGGGAGGAACATTGATGCGTCACGCCGCGGTTCGCTGTCTGGCCGGACTTTTGATTGCAGGAAGCCTGCCCGGCCTCGCCATGGCCGGTGCCAAGGTGGTCGTCCACACCACGAATTACGATATCGCGGGCGACAGCGGTAAGGCGCTGGTCGCCGCCATGGACCAGAGCGGCCCGCGGCACGGCTTCACCACGCGCGCCATCGCCCGCACGTCCTACACCCTCAATTGGGATTACAAGACCGAGCCGTCAGCTGGCGGCTGCCGTTTGCTGCGCGCCGACGGAACCCTGGACCTCACCTACCAATATCCGCGCGTCACCTCGAAAATGTCGCCGGCGCTGCGCAAGCGCTGGCAGGTCTTTTTCGCCGGCGTGCGGGCACATGAGGAAACCCACGGCCGCATCGCCCGCCAGATGGTCGCGGCCGGCGAGCGCTCCGTTTCCGGTCTCAACCTCGCCAACGATCCGCAATGCATCAAGACACGCCGCGAAGCCGAGCGCAGGACCGCCGCCGCCACCGCCGACTACGAAGCCAGGCAGGTCGCCTTCGACATGCGCGAGCACAGCCCTGGCGGCCATGTCCAGAAACTCGTCACCGCCCTGCAGAAAGCGCAATAAGGTCTTCGCCTGAAATCCCGGGAGGCGCCGGCGGTCAGCCGCCGCGTACCAATTTGCGTTGTTCGGGTCGTTCGGCCGAAACAGTCGCCGTTTTCGGTCCGCCCTCCGGTTCCGCCGCCGCCGGCTTCAGCGAGAATTCGACGAGGACCGGCCGGTGGTCCGAGCCGGTGTCTTCCAGAAGCGTGGCCGAGTGGACCACCACGGCGCCCTTGTACAACACCTGGTCGATCGGCAGTCCGGCAAAGGACAAAGCGGCGGGCAGCCTCCGGTAAAACCAGGTCGGGCCGGCGGAGGGCACCAGCGTCAAGGCGCCGGCTCTGGCGAACCGTTGCACCGCCTCGCTCCACGGCACGGCATTGAAATCGCCGGCGACGACGGCGTCTTCGCCCAGTGTTGCCAGCGGGTGGCTCAGGCTGCGGATCTGGCGGAACTGGTTGAACGGCCACGGCCAGCCAATATGGACGGCGGCGACCGCCACTTCCGTGCCGCCGAAGTCGATATGGGCCGTCGCCATCGATCCACGGTCATTGCATTGCGGCTCGCTGCCTTCGACAAAGGGCTGCCTGGACAGCAGCGCCACGCCGAAGAAGCCGTTCGGAAACGGGCAGGCGATGCTGTAGGGATAGACACCGGACAGGAGCTTCAGCTTGCCCGCCCACATGTCGGAAACCTCGTTCAGCGTCACCACGTCCGGCTTGACGCTGTCGATCAGCGACAACACCTTTTCAGGCGTCGGGTTGTTGTAGCGCAGGTTCATCTGCAGCAGCCGGTAGACGGCGCGGTCGTCCGGCTTGGCGGTGAAGCCGGCCTGTGATTTGCCGAGGCCCGGAAGGCTGGTCGTCGTCGCAAGGCAGGCGATCGCAAAAACCAGGAACGGCACCGCCTGCCAGCGCGGGCCGGCAATGATCATCACCAGCGCCAACAAGACGAGCAGCGCCGCGAGGTGGGTGCGGAAATGCGAGAAGGAATCCAACGCCGGATGAAAGGCGCCGAAGAATCCGGCCAGAAGCGCGACGGAGGACGCCACCGCGCAGGCGGCGATCAGGAATTGAAACAGGATACGGGCGCTGTCCATGGCGGTCATAGCTCGAAACATTGCGGCTCATTGATGGTAGGGCAAGCGCTCTCTATGGTGCGCGCGAAAAATGCAATGCCCTATCCTGGAAACGCGATGATCTTGAAGAACGGACTTGTCCTGCTGACGGCTACGGCCGGCTTTGTCTTGGCGGCCTCCTCCGCGCAGGCCGGTGGCCGCACCATCGAACAGGAAAAGCCTTATGCCATCACCGGCGCATCCGGCGCTGAGCTCTACAGTTCCATCGGCCAGAACGGCCCGGCGGTGGGCAGCAGCGGCCGCCGCGTCATCGCCCACACCTTCTTCACGCTCACTTGGTCCAGGAATTACGTGCCGCAGGGCGGCGGCTGCACGCTGGTGTCGGCGACGCCCAAGCTAACCATCACCTATACGCTGCCGAAGCCCGCCAATGCGCTTGCGCCGGCGGTGCAGAAACGCTGGGACGTCTTCATCGACGGCATCCGGCGTCACGAGAAAGTCCATGGCGACCACATGAAGGCGATGTTGAAGCGGATCGAGGCGACGACCATCGGCGTTTCGGTGCCGAATGACCCCGGCTGCCAGAAGATCCGCAAGCAGATCCAGACGCCGCTGTCGGAGGCCTCGCTGGCGCAGCGCCAGGAGAGCAGCGAGTTCGATCGCGTCGAGATGGGGCCGGGCGGCAACATCCAGCGGCTTGTCCTGGGGCTGGTCAACGGCGACTGAGATACTCGGCGAGTGCGAGAGCTGACGGCGACCTTTTCTCCGGTAGCGCGCCTGCCCGGCATCCAGATGCCTTATGCGGTGCGGGGTCGCCACGGCTCGTGCTCGTGCGCGAGCCAGACCAGTTCGGGGTCGAGCGCGCGCACCCGCAGCTGGCCTTCGGTCTGCGGCTCGTCGAGCTCGCCAAACCAGACCGCCACGTCGCCGCCAACGACGACCGGGTGCCCGCCAGTCTCAACGACGACGACCTGCATGCCGGCTGTGTGGCCGGGCGCCGGGACAAGCCGGAGCCCGGGGAGTAGCTCGAGCTCACCGTCGACTGGCACGTACTCCACGCCGGGTGCATCGACCCACTCGCGAATGGTGTAGTCGTCCTCGTTGCGCGCGTTGTCGAGTTCCCGGCGCTGGACGTAGATCGGCTTGCCGGCGAAGAGATGGTTGCCTCCGCAATGGTCGGCGTGCAGGTGCGTGTTGACGACGATGTCGATGCCGGCGAGGTCGAAGTCCTGCTTGCTCAGCGGATACAGGCGCGGACTGAAGGCGGCCACCACTGCCGGGTGCAGCTCCGTCATGCCGGTGTCGACCAGTATGCGCCCGTTGGGATGGTCGATGACGTGCACGTAGACTGGCATTCGCTCGCCCTCGACGAAAAGGTCGGCAACGAGGATTGGCGAGATGGTGATAGAGGCGGGGGCATTCATCTTTTCGTCTCCCTCAACAGTTTTGCACGCTGCTGCGAACAGGGTTTTGGGATCATCTAGATAACGCCGTCGGTCTTGAGCATCCCTCCGCCTCCATCGCTTGCAATCAGCCACGCGGCATATCTGCCTGACTGATTGCATCTCGCAACCGGTTGTAGGTTACATAAACTGATTTTATATTGCAATCGGTTTTTGGAGTGCGCGTGAATGCCCTGCGCTGGGCTGCCCGATCAATCGGATTCTCGAGGCCCTGGGGGATCGCTGGAGTCTGATCGTCATCGGCGACCTGATGTTCGGCAACCGCCGTCACTATAGTCGGTTGAGGCCGACGCCGCACACCGCCGCTCGGAGTACGGCCTCCTACTGGAACGCCGTCTCCGAGAAGCTGCGCAGCTTGCGTGAATGCAGCCGCTCCATCGGCATTTCGGCCAGCTTCTGCATGGCGCGAATGCCGATGGTCAGGTGTTGCGCCACCTGCCGCTTGTAGAATTCGGTCGCCATGCCGGGCAGCTTCAGTTCGCCATGCAGCGGCTTGTCGGAAACGCACAGCAGCGTGCCGTAGGGCACGCGGAAGCGGAACCCGTTGGCGGCGATGGTTGCCGATTCCATGTCGAGCGCGATGGCGCGCGATTGCGAAAGCCGCTGCACCGGCCCGCGCTGGTCGCGCAGTTCCCAGTTGCGATTGTCGATGGTGGCGACCGTGCCGGTGCGCATGATGCGCTTGAGGTCGTAGCCGGAAAGCCCGGTCACCTCGGCCACCGCTTCCTCCAGCGCCACCTGCACCTCGGCCAGCGCCGGCACCGGCACCCACACCGGCAGGTCGTCGTCCAGCACATGGTCCTCGCGCACATAGGCATGCGCCAGCACATAGTCGCCCAGCGCCTGCGTGTTGCGCAGGCCGGCGCAGTGGCCAAGCATCAGCCAGGCATGCGGGCGCAGCACGGCGACGTGGTCGGTGATGGTCTTGGCGTTGGACGGACCGACGCCGATATTGACCATGGTGATGCCGCCATGGTCCGGCCGCTTCAGATGATAGGCGGGCATCTGCGGCAGCCGTCCCGGCGCGGTGCCTTCGCTGAGCAGCGGCGTGCCCGGCCTGGTGACGACATTGCCCGGCTCGACGAATTCGGAATAACCCTCGCCACCCTTCGCCATCAACTCGCGCGCCATCGCGCAGAACTCGTCGATGTAGAACTGGTAGTTGGTGAAGAGGACAAAATTCTGGAAATGCTGCGGGCTGGTCGCCGTGTAATGCGTCAGCCTGTGCAGGGAATAGTCGATGCGCTGGGCGGTGAAGGGCGCCAGCGGGCGCGGGTCGCCCAGCGCCACCTCGAAGGTGCCGTTGGCGATCTGATCGTCGGTGCCGTCGAGGTCCGGCACGTCGAACAGGTCACGGATCGGCCGGCGGATGCGCTCGGCGGCGGCACTGTCGACATAGGTTCCTTCCAGGAAGGCGAAATGCAGCGGGATCGGCGTCTCCGATTCCGAAACGATCACCGGCACGCCGTGATTGCGCATGATCAGCCTGAGCTGTTCGGTCAGGTAGCTTTCGAACAGATGCGGTTGGGTGATGGTGGTCGAGAACTGCCCCGGCGTCGGCAGATGGCCGTAGGCCTGGCGCGAGTCGACCTGGGTGAACGAGTTGGTGACGACGCTGACCTCCGGATAGAAGGCGCGGTAGCGCTTGTCGTTGCCGCCGCCGGCGGCAAGTGCCGAGAAGGAGTCGCGCAGGAATTTGGTGTTGCGCTCGTAGAGCACCTTGAGCGCGGCGACGGCCTCGCCGGCATCGTCGAAGGATTGCCGGGCATAGGGCTCCGGCATGACCAGGGTCTCGATGGCTTGTGGATAGATTCGCTTTTCCATGACCCATTATAGAGATGGAACATGACACTGGGGAGGGGCCGCCCCGCCAAAGGCTCATTGGCCCATGCTTTTTTAGTGGTCCGTGTTTTCTAGCTGCCCGTGCTTTTAGCTGATTGAGCAATCAGCTTGATCAGCCGCGCTGCAGGCTGACCAGAAGAACCAGCCCGATGCCGTTCTTCTTGAGTGCCGGCGCCTCGATGGTCGAGCCCGTGCCTGTCCGCATCATCGGCACGGCCAGCACCGGAGCAGCCAGCAGCATCAGGATCAGCATGGCGCGCGGCAACAGCTTCAGAACGGCGACGGTGTTTTCGGCGATGCTGTTCATGGCGGCGGCTTTCGATACGAGGTGTCGGGTGTTCAACGGGTGTAGCTGTCGGGGCAGGCGAGACCGCAGAGCCGCAAGCCGGCCTGATCCCAGGCCCGGGCGGAGCGGCCGTCTCCGGCAACCAGTGTCGCGAAGCCCATGCCGAACAACGTCATCAGCAGGCAGACGATGGTGAAGCGGCGCGCAAGCATTGGTCTCTCCCTCAATGCTGGAGAGAATGCCCGAGCGCGGCTGAACCCCTTCTGAGGCCACCGTTCATCCAGGGTTCAAAATGATTGACGGAAATTCAGATGCAGCGCCCCTTCTCCCGCAAGGGGAGAAGGAGAGGCAACTGCAACCGCAGCTCCCAAAACAAAAGGCGTTCCCGCATGGCGGAAACGCCTTGTCGTCAACCGGGTCTGCTGTTCGGCTTACATCTTGGTCCAGGTCTGGCTCTTGCAGATGAGGCCGCCCAGCACACAGCCGCTCATCTTCAGCGACTTGCCGGAGATCGAGGCCTTGCCGTTGTAGGTCTTGTCGTTCTCCGGATCGGTGATGGTGCCGGCATATTTGCCTTCACCCGTCGATTTGAACGAGCCGATCGTCTTGCCGGCATGCTTGCCGGTCTTCAGCGTGATCGAGAACGAGCCGCTGCCCGAGATCGCCGCCGTGGCACCGGATGCCGTCTTCCAGTTGCCTTCGATCGGGTCGGCCCAGGCCGCGCCCGCCATGATCAATGTGGCCGCAACAGCCAAGCTGAGTTTGCGAAACATTCCTTCCTCCCTGTGCGCTCCGCCGGACCTGCGGGTCCAGCCTCTCCATCCCTCACGCCCAAGCAGGCTAATCCAGTCCCCAATAAAACAAAAGCCGTGCCGCTGGGGAAGGAAAAGCGCTTTTTCATCGGCGTTCGAAAGGGCATTTCGCCGGCTGCTGAGGCATTTCTCAATTCGCGAAGCTTTCGCGTGGTTAGCGAAACCTTGTTTTGCGAGGTTCGGATTTTCGTCGAATTTGAGCGAAAACCCAGCAATCGCGGACTTCCTATCCTTAACGGTTTCTCACGTTTACTTCTTGTTTTAGCTTTGTTTTCTTCCAGTTAAGCAAGCCATTTAACGACGGATTCAAGCGTCCCCTTCATTCTTCGAAGCATCGGAAGAGCGCACACCCACTGAAGAAAAGGGTGGCGGCTTTCAGGAGCAGACAGGGTCAGACAAGGGGATTTGAAATGGCACGTTTCGAGATGCTGGAAGCAGGGTTCGGTACGATGGGCGCAACCGCTCAAGCCGACATTCTCTTCGAACTGGGCATGATGTATGCGACCGGCCGCGACTGCGAGACCGACGTAGTCACGGCTCACAAATGGTTCAACATCGCCGCGATCAAGGGCTCGACCCGCGCCGCGGAACTGCGGTCCGAACTTTCGGCTTCCATGACCAAGGGCGAGATCGCTCATGCCCTGCGCGAAGCCCGCGACTGGATGACCACGCACTGAATTCCGCCCCGCGAGGGGATGGTCTCGCCGCTCCAACGGCGAATTGAAGAAACGGAAGCGGCCAGCAAGGCCGCCCGGCGAAACAGGGAAGGCGGGTCGTTTTCGAAGCCATCTGGCTCGAAACCGCCCCGGCGAAAGAAAACCGCGACCGGTCGTTACAAGACCGGCGCGGTTTTCGCATTTTCGACCCGGCATTTGGCCGGCGCGATTAACCCGACGATTGCAAAAACGCTTCGACGGGCTTGACGAGCGGTGGAATTTTGAGGCCATTCTCGGCCAAGCGTGGCCAGGGGGTTGCGCAAGCCTTGGGAGGTTTAAAGTGAAGAAGACCAAATTTTTGAGCGCTGCCTTGTTCGGCATGGCGCTCAGCGCCTCGGCCGCTTATGCCGAAGACATCACCTTCGCGGTTGTCGGGCCGATGACGGGCCAGCTCGCCACCATCGGCGACCAGTTCAAGCACGGCGCGCAGGCCGCGGCCGACGCCATCAACGCCGCCGGCGGTGTCAACGGACGCCAGATCAAGATCGACATCGAGGATGACCAGTGCGACCCTAAGCAGGCCGTTTCGGTGGCCAACCGCATCGTCGGCAACGGCGTCATGTTCATTGACGGTCACGCCTGCTCGGGCTCGAGCATTCCGGCTTCCGCCGTCTATGCCGAAGCCGGCGCGCTGATGATGAGCCCGGCCTCGTCCAACCCGCTGATGACCGACGACGCCGCCAAGAAGGGCTGGTCGACGATCATGCGCCTCTACACCCGTGACGACGCCCAGGGCGCCTTCATCGGTCCGTGGATTGCCAAGAAGTATGCCGGCAAGAACGTCGTCGTGCTGCACGACAAGAGCGCCTATGGCCAGGGTGTCGCCGACGCCGTGAAGGCGACGATGAACGCGGGCGGCCTGAAGGAAGTGCTCTATGAAGGCATCAATTCCGGCGAGAAGGACTATTCGGCACTGGTCACCAAGCTGAAGAACCTGAAGGCCGATGTCGTCTATTTCGGCGGCTATCATCCGGAGGCCGGCCTCATCCTGCGCCAGTCGGCCGAGCAGAACTTCAAGTACCAGCTGATCATGCCGGACTCCATCGCCTCGCCGGAATTCTGGCAGGTTGCCGGCCCGGCTGGCGAAGGCACGATGTTCGTGTTCCCGGCTGACCCGCAGGCCCGCCCGGAAGCCAAGGAAGCGATTGAGAAGATCAAGGCCAAGGGCTTCGTGCCGGAAGGCTTCACGCTGTTCTCCTACGCCACGATCCAGGCTTTCGCCGAAGGCATCAAGCGCGCCGGCAGCGACGATCCGGGCAAGGTTGCCGCCGCGCTGAAGGACGGCAAGCCGATCAGCACCGTGGTTGGCGAAGTCATCTTCGACGAAAAGGGTGACCTGAAGAACGCCAAGTACGACATCAACCAGTGGCATGAAGGCAAGTACGCGCCGATCAAGGTCGACTGATCCCGCATGGGATGATTGATGAAAGCGGAATGGCCGGGCTTGTCCCGGCCATTTTGTTTGCTGGAGATCGTGGCGTGGATCGTCGGCGGCTCAGGCCTCCGTCTCGGCGAACCGCACCAGCACCGTTCCGTCCGTCACCTGCGCGCCCTCCGTAGCGATCTCGGCGATGGTGCCGTCATGCGGGGCGGCGATGGTGTGCTCCATCTTCATCGCTTCCAGGATGAGCAGCGGCTGCCCCTTGACCACCACGTCGCCAGCCACCGAGCGCACCACCTTGACCAGCCCCGGCATCGGCGCACGCAGATTGCCGACACCCGCGCCGGCATCATCAGCCTTGGCCAGCGGATCCGGCACGCCGAAACTATAGCCCGTGGCGCCGGCAAAGACGGTGACGTGGCCGGGCCAGCGCGCCAGCCGCTTGCCGCCGCCGGCCCGCAAGGCGTGCACGCCCGTCTCGGTCGCGACATCGAAGCCACCGTCGTCGCGCGCGGTGATGCGGGCAGCGATTTCCTCGTCGCCGGCTTTCAGCCTGATGCGGCGCGCGCCGGCGTGGAAATGCGCGTAGCCGACAAGTGACGACCATGGGTCGGAACCGTTTCGAGGGATGGAGACGTCCGCCGCCGCAAGTGCTGCCGTCGCGATGACATCGTCGCCGGGAAGGGCGATCGCCGTCAAAGCCTCCTGCTTGCGGCCGATAAGGCCGGTGTCGACATCGCCGGCGGCGAAATCCTCATCGGCGGCCAGCGCAGCCAGGAAGGCGGTGTTGGTGACAGAGCCGGCGATTTCGGTACCGGCCAGCGCTTCGCCGAGCGCGGCCAGCGCGCTCGCGCGGTCGGGCCCATGCACGACAAGCTTGGCGATCATCGGGTCGTAATAGGGCGAGATGGCATCGCCCTGGCGCACGCCTGTCTCGACGCGCATGCTGGCACCCGCCGGCGCGGTCTCGGGAAAGCGCAGGTGATGCAGCGTGCCGATCGCCGGCAGAAAGCCCTTGGTCGCATCCTCGGCATAGAGCCGCGCCTCGAAGGCATGGCCGGAAAGCGCGATCTCGTCCTGGGCCTTCGGCAGCTTTTCGCCGGAAGCCACGCGCAGCTGCCATTCGACGAGGTCGACGCCGGTGATCATTTCCGTCACCGGATGTTCGACCTGTAGGCGCGTGTTCATCTCCATGAACCAGAAGCGGTCGGCCAACAGTCCCTTCGAGGCGTCGACGATGAACTCGATGGTGCCGGCGCCGGAATACTGGATCGCCTTGGCGGCCTTCACCGCGGCATCGGTCATCGCCTTGCGCAGCGCCGGCGTCATATCGGGCGCCGGCGCCTCCTCGATCACCTTCTGATGGCGCCGCTGCGCCGAGCAGTCGCGCTCGTAAAGATGCACGGCATTGCCGAAATTATCGCCGAACACCTGCACCTCGATATGGCGCGGCTTGTCGACATATTTCTCGACCAGCACGCGGTCGTCGCCGAAGGCGGCCTTGGCCTCGCGCCGCGCGCCGGACAGTGCCTCGGAAAAATCATCGGGATGATCGACCCGGCGCATGCCCTTGCCGCCGCCGCCGGCGCGCGCCTTGATCAGCACCGGATAGCCGATCTCGCGCGCCTTGGTGGCCAACAGCACGATGTCCTGCGCCTCGCCGTGATAGCCGGGCACGACAGGCACGCCGGCCTTTTCCATCAGCCGCTTAGCAGCATCCTTGAGGCCCATGGCGCGGATGGACGCGGCCGACGGGCCGATGAAGACCAGCCCCGCCGCCGCCACCTGATCGACGAAATTCGGGTTTTCCGAAAGGAAGCCGTAGCCGGGGTGAATGGCCTCGGCACCCGTCTGCTTTGCCGCCGCGATGATGCGCTCGGCCCTAAGATAGCTCTCGCCGACCGGGGAGGCGCCGATATGGACCGCCTCGTCGGCCATGGCGACATGCAGGGAGGCGGCGTCGGCGTCGGAATAGACGGCGACCGTATCGATGCCCAGCTTGCGCGCGGTACGGATGATGCGGCACGCGATCTCGCCACGGTTGGCGATCAGGATCTTCGAAAACATCGGGGCCTCCAATGGTAAGGGCAATTAAGGTGCCGGACTTGATTATTTCGGCGTAATCACCACCGACGGCGCCGAGCGCTCGAAGGGGCCATGGTGGACGGCCTCGATGTTATTGCCGTCCGGGTCGAACAGGAAGGCGGCGTAGTAGCCGGGGTGATAGCTGCGCTCGCCCGGTCCGCCATTGTCCCTGCCGCCGGCGGCAAGGCCCGCCTGGTAGAATTTCGCCACCGTCTCGCGATCGGGCACCTGGAAGGCGAGATGCACGCGCGAGGTCTGGCCGCTGGCGGCGTCGATCCACAATTCGTCGGCCGAGAAGAAGGTCTCGCCCTCATGAATGGAGGAGGCGTGGCCGATGGCTTCGAGTACTGCGCGGTAGAAGCGCCTGGTCGTTTCAAGGTCGGCCGCGCGCAGATGGATATGGTCGATCAGGCGGCCGCGATGGAATTGCATCGGTAGTCTTTCCTCGTGTTGGTACCGGGTAGTTGTGGTGCTGCCGGCGCGCCATCGCGCGCCGGTCGCGTCTTCGATTGTTCCGCTGCTAGTCTGGCCGCCTCGGCAGCTCGATCCCATAGGTGCGCAACGGCTCGATGAGCTTATTGTGGTCGAAATCCTTGACGCCGAAGTATTCGTAGAGTTTCCAGCCGGCAGAAAGGCCAACGGCGACATATCCCTTTTTCGGGTCTTTCGGCATCCAATTGGCGACCAGAGATCCGAGTACAGGAATGGCTTTTTTGGGCGCCCACCCCATAACTCGGCCGGCCGCGCGCAGGCGCACTTCGGGCATCTCATGTGTCATCAGACGCTCAAGTGTATCGCGCCCGATTGGGGAGTTAACAAGCTCATCCAGCACGAGCCGCATCCGATCCACCTGACGGTTTCCTGCACGCGTGTCCTCGCGCTCCCGTGCGGCAATCTCGAGCTCATTGGCTTCGATCAGACGACTAACGAGGGTCGTGATACGCGCATCGGTAACGGGAGAGGCCATGGGCGAACTCCTTCCGGACGGGTTCGGAACGGCGGCCATAGGAGACCTCGCATCCCAAACACGCCGAACGTCGCGTCCGGGATTTGCACGTCGAATGCGGCGCTCGGGCCGAGCATCGACACTTGCCCCGTAGTGCCGGCCGCCACCATCATGGCAAGGCCGGCACGCAGCTGGACTTAGCAACGCGGCTTTGCGGCCGGAGAGACGCGCGCGGCTTACTTCGAAGCCGCGATCTCGCAGCTGCCGCCTATGTTGATCTTGCCCTTGTAACTGTCGCGGGTCCTCACGCAGCTTGCCATCGCCTTTTCTTCCGCAGCCGCCTGCGTCTTTGCGTTCAACGAATTGCCGCAAATGACGAAGATATCCCGCACGCGAGAATAGGGCGTGATTGCGTAGGCTGAGTGGCCTCCAGCCGCCACATAGGCCTTCCACGCTTTGGTGCAGGGGTCTTTCGGATTGTCCGGCAAAGTCGGAGGGAACCGCTTGTCGCCCTGATTTCCCGCCAATGATCCGGCGGTTGTTATGTTTGAAGTCGCTGCAAGAAGCATGCAAGCCAGAACGGAAATATTCAAAGAACGAAGATGTCGCAAATTTATCCCCATGTGCCCAATATTGAACACCGTAATCAATAGAAGAAATTGTCGCTGTCGGGCAATGCAATTCTTCGACTGGCCCATTTGAACAGCACTGTATTGGCTTCGGTGAAAACAAGTGCACGGCGTCACATCCTGAACACGCCGAATTTCGTGTCGGGGATCGGCGCGTTGAGCGCGGCCGACAGCGAAAGCGCCAGCACCTCGCGTGACCTTACCGGGTCGATGATGCCGTCGTCCCAAAGCCTTGCGGATGAATAGAGCGGGTGGCCCTCGCGCTCGTATTTTTCCAGCGTTGGGCGCTTGAATTCGGCCTCTTCCGCGGCCGTCCAGCTGCCGCCCTTGCGCTCGATGTTCTCGCGCCGCACCAGCGCCAGCACCATCGCCGCCTGCTCGCCGCCCATCACCGAGATGCGCGCATTGGGCCACATCCACAGGAAGCGGGGCGAATAGGCGCGCCCGCACATGCCGTAATTGCCGGCGCCGAACGAGCCGCCGATGATCATCGTCACCTTCGGCACCTGCGCGGTCGCCACCGCCGTCACCAGCTTGGCGCCATCCTTGGCGATGCCGCCGGCCTCGTATTTCTTGCCGACCATGAAGCCGGTGATGTTCTGCAGGAACACCAGCGGGATCTTGCGCTGGCAGCACAGTTCGATGAAATGTGCGCCCTTCACAGCGCTCTCCGAAAACAGCACGCCATTGTTGGCGATGATGCCGACAGGCATGCCATGGATATGGGCAAAGCCGGTGACCAGCGTGGTGCCGTAATTCTGCTTGAACTCGTCCAGCTCCGAGCCGTCGACGATGCGCGCGATCACCTCGCGCACGTCATAGGGCTGGCGCAGATCCGTCGGCACGATGCCGAGGATTTCGCGTGGGTCGTAGAGCGGCGCCACGGGCTGGCGCAAGTCGAGGCCGCTCTCCTTTTTGCGGTTGAGGTTGCGCACGATGCGGCGGCAGATCGCCAGCGCGTGTTCGTCGTCCATCGCATAGTGGTCGGCGACGCCGCTTTGGCGCGTGTGCAAATCGGCGCCGCCCAGTTCCTCGGCGCTGACATCCTCGCCGGTCGCCGCCTTAACCAGCGGCGGGCCGCCGAGGAAGATGGTCGCTTGCTTGCGCACCATGATCGATTCATCCGCCATCGCCGGTACATAGGCGCCGCCGGCCGTGCAGGAACCCATCACGCAGGCGATCTGCGGGATGCCGGCGGCGCTCATATTGGCCTGGTTGTAGAAGATGCGGCCGAAATGCTCGCGGTCGGGAAACACCTCGTCCTGGTTGGGCAGGTTGGCGCCGCCGGAATCGACCAGATAGACGCAAGGCAACCTGTTCTGCAGCGCGATCTCCTGCGCCCTGAGGTGCTTCTTCACCGTGACGGGATAATAGGTACCACCCTTCACGGTAGCGTCGTTCACCACCACCATCACCTCGCGGCCTTCGATGCGTCCGATGCCGGCGATCATGCCGGCGGCGGAAATGGCATCGTCATACATGCCCCAGGCGGCGAACTGGCCGATCTCCAGGAAGGGCGAGCCGGTGTCCAGGAGTTGCGCCAGCCGGTCGCGAGGCAACAGCTTGCCGCGCTGGGTGTGGCGGGCGCGCGCCTCTTCCGTCCCGCCGCGTTGGACCGTTGCCGCCTTGTCCGAAATGTCGGCGACCAGCGCCCGCATGCGCTCGGCATTGGCGCGGAAGGTTTCGGAGGAGGTGGAGACCGAAGAGGTGAGCGCTGGCATTAAGACCTCGTTTCAAATGGGTTCGTGCACGACCGCGAGCTTGCCGCCGCGCCGCTCGTAAAGCAGCGGCGACATGATATTCTGGTCGTCCTTGGTGAACTCGTCCATGAGCTGGCGCGCCATTTGCAGCCCTTGCGGCGCATTCTTGTTGAACGCGATGACGAAGTCGCGCTCCGGCACGCCCAGAAAATAGCCGCCGGGGAATCTCTTGGCGACATAACCGTGGAACCAGTCCGACAGCAGCAGGGCGGCCGAAAGCGGCGCATTGCCGTCGATCTCGAACACCGACACATCGTCGCCGATCCGCTGCTCGATCACCTTCTTGATCTGCTCTTTCAGGTTCTTGCGGCCGAGTTCGGCAAGTTCCTCGAGGCTGCGGCCGCCGGTTTCCGAGCGGTCGAGCGTGCGCAGCGCCGTCGGCTCGTCCATCTGGTAGAGCACGATCAGATCGCCAGCCAGTTCCTGGAAAACCGCGCGCTTTGTCAGGTCTCCCCCGCTTTGCATGAGGTAGCCCTTGGAGCGCACATTGGCGAAAATCCGCGCCGGATCGCTGGTGTACCCCTCTTGCAGGGTGGCGAAAGCGCCGATGAAGGTCTCGATCGCTTCTCCGGCCTCCGCCGGTGGAAGGCCCCGGACCTGGTCGAGCAGGTAGGTCACGTCGATGCGGATGCGGCCGCCTTCGCCGTTCTTGCGCGAAAGATCGATCTGCGCGGGGTCGTCGGGATTGGGCTTGATGTCGACAAAGCGGCCATCCTTGCGCAGGCGCTTTTCTACCGCCGCCGCCAGCTGCTCGACCGTTGCATAACCCTGCTGCTGCGCCGCCGAGACCGGGCTCGAAACCGCGAGCGGAACCGCGACCAGAAGCCCGAGCGGGATCAATAGCTTCAAGAGCTGTTTCAGTTTCATGATGTCCCCCCAATACGCTCCATTTGAACGTATGAGGAACTTATAGGGAACATTTCGGCGTTTTACTATAGTTTCGTCGCGATTTCTCGGCAGACCGGCCTTGCGGCGCAAATCGTTTCGATGTATTGGCCACGCCCCGCGCGAAGCCTCGTCTGTCTGGTCGCGCATGACACTGTGATGGAGGCGACGATGAAAAGCAGAATTCTGCTTTCCCGCGAATGTCTGCCTCGGGCGTGCGAGCAAGCCGCCTGAGGGCGGCGACTTTTTAGCCAGAAACATCAGCAAGTTTGAGGAGCGGCGCGCGGCGCCGCCAGTGTCATCATGTATGTGCGGTTCGTCACGCCGCTTATCCACCCCGACAGCCGGGTGGAGACCGGCTTCTTCCGGGCGTCCTGGTATCTCCACCGGATCGGCGCGCCGGACTGGATTCTGCGCGAGCTCTACGACGAGTTCGAATGGTTCAACGAGCACCTGCCGGTGCCGGGCCGGGTGGCGCGCCATTTCAAGCGGCGCAACTCGATCTGGGGCGTGTGCTGGTTCGACCACGACGCGCGCGAGATGATCGCCCGGGCGCATTATTGCGCCTGGCTGATCGAAGAGGGCGGCTTGCCGGTGCGGGCGGTCAGGATCGACCGCCACCGCGAAGTGCTGTGGCGCGACGCGCACCAGGTGGTGGTGAAGCCGACGTTCGAAGCGCCGCGCGGCTTCAACTGAAACGGCGGGGAGCCAGGTGCTCCCCGCCGACGCCACCGGTTTGTCCAAAGCCTCAGTTGCGCGAATGCAACAGGCACTTATCGCATTGGAAACAATACTCTTTCCGCACTTGCCCGAAATCCGTTGGCGGCCTAGAGAGCCGCCCCGTTCAACCGAAAGGAGACCCGTCCATGACCGCGAGACCGAGATCGACACATTCCGTGCCGGCGCTCGACGCGCGTCCGGCTGACAGGGTTTCACCAAGGATGAACGGCCATGGCCAAGTCCACGATCAAGCGCCGGCGCGAGGCCGAGCGCGAACGCATTGCCTGCTATGAAGCGACGCTGCGGCGTGTCCAGCGCGCGCCGCGTCCGGCTCCGGACTTCGCGCGTGCGCTGAACGACGCCGGGCAAGGGTTCGCCGGCGTCATGGCCCGCGAACCCGAGGCATGGCGCCCCATGTTGAAGACGCGCGATGCCGCACGCCTGCAGCTGGCCGCGGCACGCCATCTCTTCGCGCTCTACCCGGTTCCCTATGCGCTGGAAGAAATCTGGCTCGACGGTTCCGGTCTCGACGCCGACGAAATCGCGCTGCGCCGGCGCTGGTACGTGGTTGCCGCGCGCGGTCGTTCGCTGTGGAAGGAGGAGGCGCGAACGTGGCTTTCCCGCAAGGAAGTCCACTGGTTCCTCAACTCGCCCGGCGATCTCGGTTTCGACGAGGCGATCTGGCTGGCCGTGGCCCGCTCCTACACCGGCGACCTCGGCTCGGCGCTGCGCATTGCCCGTTCGAAGATCGCGCGGACGCCGCGTGCCGGCTTCGTCTTCTGGCGCGAGGTGGCACGCTTCTTCTGCGTGAACGTGGCGACCATCGCGGAGATCGACGATCTCTGCGACTACCTTGCCGCGCGGCGCGAGCGGGAGCCCGGCTACAGCCTCAACGGCCGTACGCTCGCCTCGCTGCAGCGCCAGATGGCCGAGTGGCATCGCGACCTCGAGACTATCGCTCGCATCGAGGCGGCCCGGCGCCGGGCCTTCCGGGCAGCGGGCGGCGAGCCCGAGGGGCGTTGGGCCGGTTCGCCGCTCGACGACTGGAGCTGGAAGCCGACGGCGGGGGAGGTGCGCGTGCGTAAGGAGCAGTTCACGGTGACGCAACTCGTCACCGCCGACGAGCTCGTGGCCGAGTCCCGCGCCATGCATCACTGCGTGTCCAGCTACGCGCAGAAGTGCATCTCCGGGCAGGCTTCGATCTGGTCGTTGCGTCGCTGCGTGGAGGGCAACATCAAGCGTCTGCTCACCATCGAGCTCAATCGCCAGCACCATGTGGTGCAGGTGCGCGGCCACGGTAATCGCCTGGCCACCGCTGAAGAGCGTCAGGTGCTTGGCCGATGGGCGAAAGCGAAAGCCATCGCGCTGTCCGAGCGCTAGAAGACAGCCCGCGCGGCGGAAATGTCGCGCGGGCTTCATCTCAGATCGCCTCCGCCATCATCTCGCGGCCGATCAGCCAGCGGCGGATTTCTGAGGTGCCGGCGCCGATCTCGTACAACTTGGCGTCGCGCAGCAGGCGGCCGGTCGCATAGTCGTTGATGTAGCCGTTGCCGCCAAGCAGCTGGATCGCGTCCAGCGCCATCAAGGTCGCCTTTTCCGCGGCAAAAAGGATGCAGCCGGCGGCGTCCTTGCGGGTCGTCTCCTTGCGGTCGCAGGCGGCCGCCACGGCATAGACGTAAGCGCGGCAGGCATTCATGGTCGTATACATGTCGGCGAGTTTGCCCTGCACCAGCTGGAAGGTGCCGATCTGCTGGCCGAACTGCTTGCGCTCGTGCACATAGGGCATCGCCACGTCCATGCAGGCGGCCATGATGCCGAGCGGGCCGCCGGCCAGCACCGTGCGCTCATAGTCGAGGCCGGACATCAAAACCTCCACGCCGCGCCCTTCCTCGTGCAGCACGTTCTCGAATGGCACCTCGACGTTTTCGAACACCAGTTCGCCGGTGTTGGAGCCGCGCATGCCGAGCTTGTCCAGCTTCTGCGCCACCGAGAACCCCGCAAAGCTCTTCTCGATGATGAAAGCGGTGATGCCGCGCGAATGCCGCTCCGGGTCGGTTTTGGCATAAACCACCATGGTCTCGGCGTCGGGGCCGTTGGTGATCCACATCTTGGTGCCGTTCAGCACATAGCGGTCGTTCTTCTTGTCGGCGCGCAGGCGCAGCGACACCACGTCCGAGCCGGCACCCGGCTCCGACATGGCGAGCGCGCCGACATGCTCGCCCGAACAGAGCTTGGGCAGGTATTTTTCCTTCTGCGCCGGCGTTGCCCAGCGGTTGATCTGGTTGACGCACAGGTTGGAATGCGCACCGTAGGAGAGCCCGACCGAGGCCGAGGCACGGCTGATCTCCTCCATCGCCACCACATGCGCCAGATAGCCCATGCCCGAGCCGCCATAGTCCGGATCGGCGGTCATGCCGAGCAGGCCGAGTGCGCCGAGTTCGGGCCAAAGATGCGGCGGAAATTCGTTGCTGGTATCGATCTCGGCCGCCAGCGGCGCGATCCTGTCCTGGGCAAAGCGCCGCGTCAGGTCTCGGATTGCCTCGACGTCCTCGTTCAATCCGAAATTAAGCGTGTGCGTGTACATGCCTTTGCTCCCCAGCAGGCTGTGGCGCGCCGACAAGGCGCATGGTCATGGATAGGTAGGTTTCGGTGACGCCGTCGATCGACAGCCGCTCGCCCGGCCGGTACCAGACGATGACGCCGGTCATCATCTGGATCAGTGCCATGGCGGTGAGGCCGATATCGTCGACGGCAAAGACGCCCTTCTCGGCGCCGTCGCGCAGGATGGTGCGCAATTCCTTCTCGTAAGCCGTGCGCAGTTTCAGGATGTGGGTCAGCCGCTCCGGCGCGAGGCTGCGCAGTTCCATGTTGGAGACATGCGTCGAGGAGCGGCGCTCGATGTGGAAGGCGATGTGGTTTTCGACATAGGCGGCAAGCCGCGCCGTCGGGTCGACCGTGGCGGGGCGTGCGCCTTCCCAGGCCGCGATCAGCCCGTTCATATGGTCCTGCATCAGCGTGTAGAGCAGGTCTTCCTTGGTCGGGAAATAGCGGTAGAGCGCGGCGGCCTGCACGCCCACCTCGGCGGCCAGCTGGCGCATGGAGACGGCCTCGTAGCCGTGACGCGCGATCAGCGACAGCGCCGCATCCCGGATCGCCGCCTGCGTCCTGCCGCCGTCAGAGCCCGTTGTTCTCGCCATCGTCTCCTCCCGATTGGAGGATAATAAAACGAACGTTCAATTAATTCAAGAGCGATGACACGCGCTGTGACGAGGCGGTTGATGTCCCGGGCGGATTTTCCGATTCAGGGCTGCAACTTGCAATTCAGTTGCAGCCTGCGCTTCGTTCGATGCCGGCGCGCGTAGCCTTTTTCAGGACCAATAAGGGCGTGGTCCAGGAAGACGAATTGGTGCCGCGCTGGGCAAGTCTCACGACACGACGTTTGAGTCGCGAAGCTCGAAAGAGACGAGCGAAAACCAGCCGAAGAGCACGACGCCGGCGCCTCCGATAATCACACCGGCAAAGGAAGGATTGGCTATGCCTGTCGCAACAAGCGCCGGGGCAAGCAGGGCCGTGGCGATGCTGTAGACCATCCAGCCGGGCTTGCCCGCGGCACTGAACCGGCGCGCAAGGACGAAGCAAGCCGCGATCAGTGACAGGAACGAGACCAGGAATGCCACCAGATGCAAGGCGCCGGTGGCGCTTATCTGCGGCGCTTGGCCCGGGGAAGGGAGCGGGTCGGGGCCGAACAATCCGGCCCCAATCATGCCAAGGCCGTAAAGGCCGACGAGGATGGGGCCAGCACTGCTCCCGCGCTGGTCACGCAAAACCCGGCGCAGCCCAACCGCGCCAGCGAGCGCCAGAAAACCGGTCAAAAGAAAGTTGGCGATCTGGATCCAGCCGAGCTCACCCAGCGCAAGAAGGCTGAGAGGCTGGGTCCGAATGTCATGGCTCGGCCTCAGCGCCAGTTGCAGGGCAACGACGGCGTAGAAGACCGGGGCAGTCGCAACGCCGCAGGCGAGGAGGGCGCGATCGACAGGCTGGGGCGAGGCGGTTTTCATCTGGCTCTCCATGAGTGAAGGGAATGGAATGGGACTGAATGGCCGTGGAAGGCGGCTCGCAGGCGATGCGGGCGCCGGTGCCGGTCGCCCGCAGCGGGTGGCGGCCATGGCCGGAGATGGCCACGGAGAACGCGTCGCCAAAATTGAAGGCGGGGGTGTCTGGAAATTCGAAAGTCAGCCGACGCGTCGGGTCATCCGTGCGCCATCACCATTCCGGCCAGATAGAGCACCAAGGCTACGGACATGATGATGAAAGGCACGCTGAACCAGAAACGCTTTGCAATCAGCACGATTGTGGCCAGGAACCCCGCGCCGACCGCGGACAAGGCGGGGAGTTCGAGCACCGCGGGCTGCAACAAGGCCAGATAGCCGTAAATCGCGCCGAACAGGATCAGGCCCAGGCTGTGGCTCGCGTTGAAGCCAATCCAGGCGCGCCACATCGATGCGCCGGGACTGACGCGCAGTGTCGCGCTGCGGAGTGTTTTCAGCGCCGTTTCTTCGCGAGGATGAAGTTCGGTTCCGAACAGCGTGTACACCAGGTGCATCGCGCCGATGACGGCGACGATCAGGGCGCAAACGGCTACAGGCCAGTTGATGGTCATATTGTTTCTCGCAATGAAAAGAGGAAATGGATCAACGAGGTTTCGCGCCGAGCATGAAGAACTCGAACGCATGCGCGAGCTCATCGCGCAACGATGCCGTCGGGCTTTCAAGCCAAGTCATCAGTGCGTAGAGAATGAGGAAATGCAGATAGTTGGCGAGCCGGATGGCGGATTCGTCGACGCGCACTTCGTCAACCTCCTGGGCTTTGGCGATGAGAGCCGCATAGGCGGCGGCCATGTCGGAGGACGTCTGCCCAGCCTCTCCTTGCTTCAATTGCTGGAAGCGAAAGCGGAGATAGGCGGCTGCGTATTGCCGGTGCTGCTCCCACCATAACGCGGACGCGTCCAGCAGGGTCGAGATGCGGGCCGAAAATGAACGCTGCGTCATGACCTGCCCTATCAAAGGGGCCAAATCTTCGGCCAGGCGTAGGTGCATCCATTCGACGAGCACGGCCTCCTTCACCGGGAAGTGGTTGTAAAGCGTTCCGCGTACGACGTCGGCTTCGATGGCGATCTGTTCCATGGTCACGGCGTCGAAGCCGTGGCGCTCGAACAGCGCGTGGGCGGTCTCGGCGATACGAAGACGTGTGCGCTGACTTTTCCCGAGTTGCGGTCTGCTGGCCATGGCGTGTTCCAAAAATATACAATGTCTAAATGCGAGTGACGTCTAATTCGCGTCCAACTACGCCGGCTTGGCGATGCATCGCCGTCGTTTTGCTGGACTGATCCCTGGCCGAGGAGTGCCTATGTTAGTTGCTCCGGTGCTCGGCGGGTTCAACCTTGCGGCAATAATTGAACTATGTGCAATATTAGACATTGTATAAAAACAAGTCAAGTGGGGGCTGCGTTCGCGAGCTCCGACGGAAGCGGGATCCAGCAACGCGGTCCAACTGCCGGGGAGACTGGGGTGTTGATTAGAGGAGGGCTTGAACAGCGCCTCCGTTCGCGAAACGCATTCTGGCGATGCCGAGCAAGGGCAACGCGACCGCCACCGCGTTTTCGTCCGGCGCGATCAGTCGCTAGACCATTGCCGGACGAAAACGCGTTGGACGAACCTGACTATGCATCGGGAGCATAAAGACGCAATGGCCGACCAGGTCCATGCCCCGGCTTCCGAAGGTCGTTCACCGTCAATTTCCTGAGTGACCCGGATCACCCACGACCACCTGCCCTTGTCTCGGATCGCTTCGCCCCTCAGGCCCTGAGCAGTTCGGCAATCGCGGCGTGGTATTTTGGCGTGTCACGACGCGCCATGTCGGGATTGACGCCCTGGGCCGCCGCCATGTGATAGGCGAAGAACTGCATCGGCAGCAGCGACAGCATCGGCGAGAGATGTTCGTCGGTGGAGGGCAGGGGGAAGACGGCGGCGTCGGTCGGCTGCTCCGGTGCGTCTCCCAGAACGAGCATGTCGGCGCCGATCATGTCGAAGACCCTGGCGGCCACGTTGACGCGGCGTGTCGAGGCGCCGGGGTAGTTCACCAGAAGCACGCCGTCGCCGGCGTTGAGCGATACGACCGGGCCATGCAGATATTGCTCCAGCCCGAGCCCGTCTATCTTGCCGAAAGCAGCCTCGCGAACCTTGATCACCACTTCCCAGGCCGACGCTTCGTTGGGCCCGGCGCCGACCGCGTAGTTCGCGCGGCTGGCCGAGCGGCGCGCGAACGGCGCCAGTTCTTCGCCGCGCTCGATCACCTCCTCGACCTGGCTCGGCATCGCCTCCAGGCATCGGCGGAAACCGGCGGTCCCGTCAGATCGACGGATATCCCCCAGTTCGGTTGCGATCTGGGCGATGGCCGCCATGGCGCAGAGGTGGGACGAGGTGTAGGCAGCCGAAGTCTCGCGCTGCGTCGTGCGCAGCACCGCATCGGCATCGCCGATCGCCGCCTCGGTTCCGGCAATGGCCACGACGCGGCAGCGCGCCTGCCTGGCGACATCGAACAGCACACGCGAATAGTGCTTCACGCCGGTGTGAGACAGGATGATGAACACGTCCTTTTCCGACGGCCGATAGGCATCCGTGTAGCATGCGAGGTCGTAGGAATTGACCGGCCGGGCATCGGCGCCGGCGGCGCGAAGCATCCAGGCGCCGGCCAGGGCCGCGCAATAACTCGTGCCCATGCCGGCCAGGAACACGCGCCGCGCACCGGCCAATATCGTGGCCGCTTCCGCCGCCGGCTTCCACTCTTCCGAGAGAACCCTTCTCAGGTCGGCGGGCTGCCGGTGGATGGTTTGATACAGTGCGGATTCGGTGCCAATGGCCATTGTCGCTTCTCCAGATGTCGGCCGCTGGTCATCAGCGGCTGTCCGCATGTTGAAGCGTTATCTTGTCCCACTTCCAGTTCCAGAAAATATCGGATTTCATGGGCCATTGGTCTTGAACGCGTCGCGGGGACAATGATGGCAACGAATATGGGTGAACTGGCACCGCTCGGCATCGACCGGCGGCAGGGACGTTCGCTCGGGCGCCAGCTCTATCACCAGCTGCGCGCGAAGATCCTCGCCGGAGAGCTGCCGCCGGGAACCCGGTTGCTTTCGTCCCGCAATCTGGCGCTGGAGCTGGACATCTCCCGCAACACCGTCGCTGAAGCGTTGAGCCAACTCGTCGCCGAGGGCTATCTGGAGGCGCGGGCCGGCGCCGGAACCTTCGTCTCCCGCATGCTTCCCGAACGCAGTTCGACGCAGCCGGCGCCTGGCGCCGACGTGCCGGAAGCACGGCCCGGGTCGGTGCTGTCCGCGCGCGGCCAGGCTACGCTGCGCCACGCATTGGCGCCGCAATCCCGCAATCCGGCCTTCACGCCGGGCTTGCCTTCGTCCGAGGCCTTTCCAGCCAAGGCGTGGGCGCAATGCGTCGCTGCCGCGTCGCGAACGACGCGTCATCAGCTGGCGGAACACGACGATCCACGCGGAAACGCGCAGCTGCGCTCAGTGGTCGCCGCCTATCTGAGGGCCGCCAGGAATGTCCGCTGCGAGGACGATCAGGTCTTCATTGTCGGCGGCGCCCAGGATGGCATTGATCTCCTGTGCCGCGCCCTTTTTGCGCCGAATGATGAAGCGATTGTCGAAGAGCCGGGCTACAGCGGCCTGAAGAGCGTGCTTGCCTCATGGGGACTGTCCGTTCGCCCAAAGCCCGTTGACGGGGAGGGGTTGATCGTCCCGGCCGACAGCGCCGAGTGGTCCGGGGCAAGGTTGATCTGCGCAACACCGTGCCACCAGTTTCCGCTCGGCATGACGATGAGCCCGGCGAGGCGGTTTTCGCTGCTTGCGGCGGCGCGCGCGGTCGGTGCCTGGGTCCTGGAGGACGATTACGACAGCGAATACCGGCATCTGGGCAATCCGCTGCCGGCGCTGCAGGGCCTGGATGGCGGCGAGCGCGTCATTCATCTCGGTTCCTTTTCCAAGATGCTGTTTCCCGCCTTGCGGCTTGCCTATCTCGTTGTTCCGAAGCCCCTTGTCGATCCGCTGTGCAACGTCCGCGCGGCGACCGGCAACCACGCACCGGCCGCAAGCCAGCTGGCGCTTGCCCGCTTCATGGAACGCGGTCATTTCACCCGCCATCTGCGCAAGATGCGGCGACATTATTCGCTTCGTCGCGCGCGTTTCGTAGAGCTGCTCGAAAACAATCTGTCCGCCTGGCTGAAAGTGTCAAACAGCGAATGCGGCCAGCATGTCATCGTGGAACTGGACGAAAACACTCTCCGAGGGATCGACGACCAGGCTTTGGCAAGGGCGGGCGAAAAGCTCGGCCTGACCCTGGTGCCGCTTTCCGCCTTCTACGAGGGCACGCCCCGCAAGCAGGGTTTTGTCCTGGGCTTCGGCGCGCTGTCGGATCAGGACATGCTGAAATCGGTCGAGCAGTTGCGCGGGCTGCTAGCGACATTCACCCCGAAGGCCTGACCGACAGTTGCGCACACGCAATTGCCGACGTCATGTCGCGCGGGCCGTGCCGAAGACCCGCACGACAATTCCGCCGACACAGGAGATTTCAAACCGAGGCTTGCCTTTTCAAAATATGTTACGTTATAACAAAACTACCTCGCCAAGGCGGGCACCGATGCCGGACGTGACGACACGGCCCGTCCGCACCCTTTGCCTCACCCGCCGCAGACCTCATCGTCATCCCCGGAAAGCAGCCATGCCCCAACCCAGTCCAAACCGCCTTCCCGTCACCGTGCTCTCCGGCTTCCTGGGGGCGGGCAAGACGACGCTTCTCAACCACATCCTGCACAACCGCGAGGGCCGCCGCGTCGCAGTCATCGTCAACGACATGAGCGAGGTCAACATCGATGCCGCGCTCGTCCGCGACGGCGGCGCCAACCTGTCGCGCACCAACGAGCAGCTGGTTGAGATGACCAATGGTTGCATCTGCTGCACGCTGCGCGACGATCTGTTGAAGGAGGTGCGCCAGCTCGCCGAGCAGGGGCGGTTCGACTATCTGCTGATCGAATCCACTGGCGTTTCGGAGCCGCTGCCCGTCGCCTCCACCTTCGAATTCCGCGACGAGACGGGCGCCAGCCTGTCCGACGTCTGCCGCCTCGACACCATGGTCACCGTGGTCGACGCGGCAAACCTGTTGCGAGACTATTCCTCCGCCGACTTCCTGCGCGATCGCGGCGCTTCGCTCGGCGCATCCGACGAGCGCGCTCTGGTCGATCTGCTGGTCGAGCAGATCGAATTCGCCGATGTCGTCGTGCTCAACAAGGTCTCGGCCTGCGCCGCGCCCGATCGCGAACTGGCGCGCAAGATCGTCCGTGCGCTCAACCCCGAGGCCGAACTGATCGAGGCGGATTTCGGCCGCGTCCCGCTCGGCAAGGTGCTCGACACCGGCCGCTTCGATTTCGAACGCGCCGAACAGCACCCGCTCTGGTTCAAGGAGCTGAACGGCTTCAAGGACCACATGCCCGAGACCGAGGAATACGGCATCCGCTCCTTTGTCTATCGCGAGCGCCGCCCCTTCGATCCAATGAAGCTGAAGGCATTCGTCAGCCGGCCGTGGCCGGGCGTGGTGCGCGCCAAGGGTTTTTTCTGGCTGGCGACGCGGCCAAGCCATGTCGGCGAACTGAGCCAGGCCGGCGCGCTGGTCAAAACCGGCAGGCGCGGCCTGTGGTGGGCCGCAGTTCCCCGCAACCGCTGGCCCGACAGCAATGAATGGCGGGACGCCATGCTGCCCTATCTCGATCCAATGTGGGGCGACCGCCGCCAGGAACTGGTCTTCATCGGCTGCAATCCCATGAACGAGGTCCATATCCGGGCCGAGCTCGATGCCTGCCTCGTCGATTGTCCGGTCTTCGCGCCGGAGCTGTGGCGCGACATGTCCGATCCGTTCCCGAACTGGGAAGGGCAGGCGGCATGATCATCGCTTCGCTGCGCAAACTGTTCACCGCCCGGAGCCATATCGACTGCGACTGCCACCGCCCGCGCGTTCGTTATACGCCGCCCGGCGATCGGCCCGCCGCCGGCTCCGCGGGCGAGCATGAATGGCCATTGCCACGCGGCGGCCGCCCCAATAGGGTGCCCGACGATGGTTCCCCGAATCGAAAGGTCCGGGGTGAAAAGGGAACATGGTGAGGCTCTTCGGGCCGAGGCCATGGCTGCCCCCGCAACTGTAAGCGGTAGCAAAGTCCGAAATACGCCACTGGCCGACAGGCCGGGAAGGCAGGACCGAGCCGAGACCCGCGAGCCAGGAGACCTGCCATCGCAACGAGTTGACCGGACGGGGTGTGCCGGGAGGAAGCTTAGAGGGCGGCGTCTGCCGTCATCCCGGCCATCCTTCCGCGCCTGATCGAAAGAGAGATCGGTGGAAGGTATTGCTGCTCTTCGACGCAAACGCGTATGCCGCGCGGCGGCCGCGTCGGTCTCGCCACGCACCTCACGCGTCGCATCGGACGTTCTGCCATGAACGGGCCGGTTCTTCAGGCCCGCGGCCTTTGTTACCGGCCTGAAACCGGCGTCAGCCTCGTCGAGGAAGTCGGCATCGACCTGGCAGCCGGTGAAAGGCTCGCCATCATCGGCCCCAACGGCGCCGGCAAGACGACGCTTTTGCGCATGCTGTGCGGCATGCTGCGCCCGAGCCGGGGCACGGTCAGCCTCGAGGGCCAACGGCTCGACCGGCTGTCGATGGCCGAGCGGGCGCGCAGGATCGCCGTCGTCGGCCAGTCCGACCAGCCGGACCCACGCCTGTCCGTCCTCGACTATGTCGGGCTCGGTCGCATCCCGCATGCCAGCCTGCATGGCCAGGCGGACGAGCGCGACATCGTTGTCGATGCGCTTGGTCAGACCGGCCTGCTGCCGCTGCAAGCGCGCGCCATGGGCTCACTCTCCGGCGGCGAGCGCCAGCGCGCCCAGCTTGCCCGCGCCATCGCGCAGCGGCCGACCGTGCTGTTCCTCGACGAGCCGACCAATCACCTCGACCCCCGCGCGCGCGGCGAATTGCTCGAATTCGTTGCCAGGCTGGGCATCGCCGTCGTCACCGTCTTGCACGACCTGCCGCTGGTCGCGCCCTTTGCCACCCATGTCGCCGTCATGGACAAGGCGCGGTTGCGCGCGCTCGGCTCGCCGGTCGAGACGCTGACGCCCGCTCTGGTGCGCGAGGTCTTTTCGATCGACGTGTTGCGGTTCCCCCATCCGGAAGAACGGGACCGCGAACTGACGGTCTTCGACGTTCCGATCCGCCTTTCCCGCTGAACAATCCCAACGGAGTTCCCATGAAACGTCTTGCGCTTGGTCTTG
Organism: Mesorhizobium sp. YL-MeA3-2017; assembly: GCF_030814575.1. Taxonomy (NCBI): domain Bacteria; kingdom Pseudomonadati; phylum Pseudomonadota; class Alphaproteobacteria; order Hyphomicrobiales; family Phyllobacteriaceae; genus Mesorhizobium; species Mesorhizobium sp. YL-MeA3-2017. Next base: position 4,859,407 of record NZ_JAUSVH010000001.1, read on the forward strand.
CCCTCTCGCTGTTTGCATCGGCGGCTTTTGCCTTCCCGGTCACCGTCGACAATTGCGGCGTTCCGCTGACTTTCGACGCGCCGCCCAAGCGCGCGGTCATCAACGATCTCAACATGTCTGAAATGGCCTTCGCGCTGGGGCTGCAGCCCGAGATCGTCGGCCTGACCGGCATCACCGGCTGGTACAAGGTCGATGCCGCGTTCAAGGCCGCCCAGGGCGCGATCCCGGAACTCGCGCCGAAGTATCCGACGCTGGAAAACCTGCTCGCGGTCGAGCCCGATTTCTTCTTCGCCGGCTGGTATTACGGCATGAAGCCCGGCGGCGAGGTGACGCCTGATACGCTGGCCCCGCACGGCATCAAGACGCTGCTTCTCACCGAAAGCTGTATCCACGTCGACAAGAACCGCCCGGCGGCGTCGATGGACCTGTTGTTTGGCGACGTCGAGAAACTCGGCAAGATTTTCGGCAAGGAAGAGAAGGCGAACGCCCTGGTCGCCGGCTGGAAGGAAAGGCTTGGCACTATCACCGCCAAGGTCGGCAACCGCAGCGGCACGCGCGTCTTCCTCTACGATTCCGGCGAGGACAAGCCTTTCACCGCCGGCAAATTCGCCATTCCGACCGCGATGATCGAGGCCGCCGGCGGCACCAACATCATGGCTGACATGCAGACCAGCTGGGGCAACACCGACTGGGAGACGGTCGCCGCCAGGAACCCGGAATTCCTGGTCCTGCTCGACTACCAGGATGCGGCCGGCTACCGGAAGCTGATTGATTTTCTTAAAAGCCACCCGGCCATGAAGGAAACGGACGCGGTCAAGAACAACCGCTTCGTCGCCCTTCGTTATGCGGAGCTGACGCCCGGGCCGGCCAACATCGAAGCCATCGACAAGATCGCCAAGGCCATGCACCCGGAGGCTTTCTGAACGTGACGAGGTCCTACGGCGCGGCGATCGGTATTGGCGCGGCACTGATTGTCCTGCTGGCGCTGCTGTCGATCGCCTATGGCTCGACGGTCATTCCGTTGGGAGACGTGATCGCGGCACTTGCGCGCGCCGTCGGCCTCGACGCGGCCGCCGTTTCGGTGCCGGTCGAGAAGATCGTCGTCGACTTGAGATTGCCGAGGGCGATCCTCGCCATCTGCGTCGGCGCTGGCCTCGGCGTCGTCGGCGCGCTGTTGCAGACGGTGACGCGCAACGATCTGGCCGACCCGTTCCTGTTCGGCCTGTCGTCAGGCGCGGCCGCCGGCGCGGTTTCGGTCATCACCGTCTTCGGCGACCGGCTCGGCATCTGGACCTTGCCGCTTGCCGCCTTCGCCGGCGGCATCCTCACCGCGATCGTCGTGCTCTTGCTTGTCGCCCGCATTCGCGGCCAGGGGCCGGAACGGCTGATCCTCGCCGGCCTCGCCGTCTCGTTCCTGTTCACGGCGCTGACCAATTACCTGGTCTTCGCCGGCGACCAGCGCGCCGCCCATTCCGTGCTGTTTTGGACCATGGGCGGGCTCGGTCTCGCCCGCTGGAGCAATATCGGCCTGGCGCTTCTCGGCGCCACCGTCATCCTGGCCTTCGCGCTGCGCTACCATCGCTGGCTCGACGCGTTCCTGGCCGGCGAGAACACCGCCGAAAGCCTCGGCGTTCCGGTCGCCCGCTTCAGGACCTTCACCTTCCTGGCGGCCGCCTTCTCCACCGCCATCCTCGTCTCGGTCGCCGGCGTCATCGGCTTTGTCGGCCTGATGATCCCGCATCTGGCGCGCCGTTTCGCCGGACAGCTCCATCTGCGGCTGGTCATTGCCTGCGCGGTTTTCGGCGCCGTCCTGCTCCTGGCCAGCGATCTCCTGGCCCGCACCTTGCTGCCGCCGCAGGAACTGCCGATCGGCATCATCACCTCCTCGGTCGGCGCGCTCTTCGTGGTCGCGACCTTGCTGCGCAATCGGCTTTGAGGGGGAGGACCTGTCCGCCTATTCGCGATCTTCGCAGGCATCGGCCCGATCGATGCCAACAGCACCGCCGCGCCGTTGAAGCGGCCGGCGAAGGCCGCTACACCAAGTCCCGGATCGGCTTTGCCGGTAAGGCAGGGACTGGAAGGCACCGCATGAAGATCGAAGTCACCGAGACCCCCGACCCCGTGGTGCTCGCCGTCGTTGGCGACAGCCTCGCGGCGTTCAACGTTCAGGATGTCGGCCCGGCGGAGCGGCGCGCGCTGGCGGTGCTGGTTCGCGATGACAAGAGCAGGCTGGCCGCCGGCATCTCCGGCTACACCGCCTGGGGTTGGCTCTACGTGCAGTGGCTCTGGGTGGACGAGAGCCTGCGCGGCCAGAACATGGCGGCAAGGATGCTGCAGGCGGCCGAGGACGAGGCCACCGCGCGCGGCTGCCACGGTGCCTATATCGATACCTTCAATCCGACCGCGCTGAAGGTCTATCAGCGCCAGGGTTATCAGCCCTTCGGAACCCTGCCGGATTTCCCGAAAGGCCGCACGCGGACCTTTTTGGCGAAGAGTTTGCGGGTCGGCGAAGAAGGCTGACCCGCCGCCCCGCGAGTGGGGAGGCGAGGCCGCCTGTCACCCCGCGATGCGTCCGCCGGTCATCGGCTTCGGCACGCCGGTGGTGCTGGGGAAGCTGATCGGCAGGCCGCGCAGCGCGCGCACCGCCAGGAAGGCGAAACACTCGGCCTCCACGGCATCGCCGCGCCAGCCGAGCTTGTCGGCGGAAACCGCATCGACGCCGGCGCGGCTGGTCAGCATCGCCATGAATGTCGGGTTGTGGCGGCCGCCGCCCGACACGAACAGCGTCTTCGGCCGCCGCGGCAAAAGGTCGAGCGCCTTGCCGACGCAGGAAGCGCTGAACGCCGTGAGCAGGGCGGCGCCGTCCTCATCGCTCAAACCGTCGGCCATTGCCGCGGTGAAGTCGAAGCGGTCGAGCGATTTCGGGAAGGGCGCCGCGAGATAGGGGTGCTCCAGCAGCTTCGCCAGCCGCGCCTCGTCCACCTTGCCGGCGGCGCCAAGGGCGCCGTCGCGATCCATTTCGCCCAAGCCCCGCGCCTTGATGAAGTCGTTGATCGGGGCGTTCGCCGGGCCGGTGTCGAAGGCGACGATGTCGCCCTTGCCGTCCCACCAGGTGACGTTGCCGACGCCGCCCAGGTTGAGGATGGCGCTGTCACCGTGCGCGCCGGCCGTACCAAGCAGCGCCGCGTGATAGACCGCCGCCAGCGGCGCGCCCTGGCCCCCGGCGCGGATGTCGGCGGTGCGGAAGTCGTAGACCACTTTTGTGCCGAGAATGGATTGCATCAGCGCGCCGTCGCCGAGCTGGCGCGTGTCGCCAGGCCGGCCCTTCTGCGGGCCGCGATGCAGCACGGTCTGGCCGTGGAAGCCGACGACGCCGATCTCGGCCATCGTCATGCCGGCCTCTTCCACCACCTTTTTCACCGCCGCCGATTGCGCGCGGGTCAATGCGGCCTCGGCCTCGGCGAAGATCGCCGGTTCCGGCCCCTCGAAATTCCAGACGCGGGCTGCAGCCTGCGCTTCCTCCAGCATGGGGCGAATGGGGGCGTCGTAGGGCACCAGCGCATAGGCCCCGAAAGTCTCGATGCGTTCGCCGTCGGTCTTCAACAGCGCGACGTCGATATTGCCGTCGAGCACGGTGCCGGTCATCAGCCCGACCGACCAGATGGGGTTCATGGTTCTGCTCCGTTCAAGAGGTCGCCGACCTGGCGGCGAAGATCGACAATGCCGCTGTCGAAATGGCGGGTCGGGTGAATGCGGTTGGTGAGCAAGGTCCAGGCGTGGCCTGCGTCGAAGTCGATCCACAGCCCGGTGCCGGTGAAGCCGGTATGGCCGATCGTGCCGGCACTGCAACCATCGCCACCCGACCAGCCGGCATAAGCGTGTTCCCAGCCATGTGTGCGCCTGGCCGACAGCGGTTTCCGCATCAGCGCGACGGCGCTTGCCGAGGCGCCGCTGCCGTCGAGCAGGCCTTGCGCGAAGTCGAGCACCGAACCGGCCGTGCCGAACAGCCCGGCATGGCCGGCGCCTTGCAGGGCGGAACAATTGTCGTCATGCACCTCGCCACTCAAAACCCGGTGGCGCCAGGTGCAGTCCTCCGTCGCCGCCGATCGCTCCGGTTCGGCAAAGAACGCGAAACCCGGCCCCGCGTCCATGGCGCGGATCGTCTTGCCGGACAGCCGCTCCATGGCGAGCCCGAGAAGAATAAAATTGATGTCGGAATAGACCGGCTCGTCCAGCCGGCGCCATTCGCGTTGCAGCACGAAGGTGCGCAACAAATCGGGGTCGCGGCCATAGGTGTAGATCGGCGCGACGGCGGGGAACGGCGTCTGGTGGCCGAGGCACTGGCGGAACGTCACCTGCCGTTCCCAGGCATCGGCATCGTATTGGCGCAGGTCCGGCAGGGCCGTGGTCAAGGGCGCATCAAGATCGATCGCGCCTGCCTCGGCCAGCGCCAGGATGCGCGGCGTCGTGAAGATCACCTTGGTAAGCGAGGCGAGGTCGAACCAGCTGTCCTCCCGCATCGGCCGCTCGCCCGGCACGCGTTGCGCCAGCCCGATGGCGCGGGTCAGCCGCTGGCCGTCGCGCGTCGCCAGGCCCAGCACGCCGCCGGGGATGCGGCCGGCTTCGATCGCCCCCTGCAGCGGGGCAAAGGCACGGTCGAAACGCTGGCGGAAATCGTCGCTGGCCATTCCTTGTTGTTCCCCTTCAGGCCTCCGCACGCACCTTGTGGTCGCGCCCATATTCGCGCCATGTCGCCGGCGGCGGCTCGAAACCGAGCGGCCTGACCAGCGAGGGCACCTGCCTTGTATCGAGCTCGAAATGCTGGCGCCGCCGCGCGATGGTCGGCACCGCGCCGATCAGCTTTTTCGTGTAGGGATGCTGCGGATCGGACAGCACCGATTTCGCCTCGCCGATCTCGACGATCTGGCCGGCAAACATCACGGCAACCCGGTGCGCGATACGTTCCACCACCGCCATGTCGTGCGAAATGAATAGATAGGCAAGGCCGTATTCGCGCTGCAGGTCGACCAGAAGTTCCAGCACGCGTGCCTGTACCGAAACGTCGAGCGCGGAGACAGCCTCGTCCAGCACCACCACCGAGGGGTTGAGCATCAGCGCGCGCGCGATGCACAGTCGCTGGCGCTGGCCGCCGGAAAACTGGTGCGGATAACGCGCCAGGCTGTCCTGCGGCAGCCCGACGCGCGCGAGCAGCGCCGTCATCCTGGCGCGCACAGTGGCGTCGATGCGCTGGCCGGCGGCGATCACCGGCTCGCCCAGTATCTGCTCGATGCTGAGGCGCGGGTTGAGCGAGGCATAGGGGTTCTGGAACACCATCTGCACCGGCAGCCGGCTTTGTCCGGGCCGCGCCGCATGTGCGTCGACCGAGAACGCGCCGCGCGTCGGCGCCACGAGACCAAGCACGGCGCGCGCCGTGGTCGACTTGCCCGAGCCGCTTTCGCCAACGATCGCCAGCGTTTCGCCGGGCAAAAGGTCGAAGCCGACGCCATCCACCGCGTGAACCGCGCCGAAAGGCCGGCTCAGCCAGCCGCTCTTCAAGGGATAACGCACGACGAGATCGTCCACCGCGAGCGTCGGTTTGGCCACCGTCGGCCGCATCTCGTCCGCCTGCGCGCGGATGGTGTCCGTCCGTGCCGCGTCGCCGCCGGAAAAGTGCGGCACGGCATGCAAAAGATGTTTGGTATAGGGATGCTGCGGATGGTCGAGGATCTGGCCGAGCTCGCCCTGTTCGACCGCGTGGCCGTCCTGCATCACCATCACGCGGTCGGCGATGCCGGCCACCAGGCCGATGTCGTGGCTGATGAAGATCATCGACATGCCGGTCTCGCGCCGAAGCTCGGCCAGCAGCGCCATGATCTGCGCCTGCACCGTCACGTCGAGTGCCGTCGTCGGCTCGTCGGCGATCAAAAGGCGCGGGTTGCAGGCCAGCGCCATGGCGATCATCACCCGCTGCAGCATGCCGCCGGAAAGCTGGTCGGGCGTGGCCGACAGGCGCCGCTCCGCATCGGGGATGCGCACCCGCTCCAGTGCCTCGCGCGCCGCCGCTTTGGCTTGTCTGCCGGTCAGGCCGCGATGCAGCCGGAACGCTTCTTCCACCTGCGCGCCGATGCTCAGCACCGGGTTCAGCGAGGTCATCGGCTCCTGGAAGATCACGCCGATTTCGGCGCCGCGGATTTTCGTCAGTTCCTGCGTGCTGGCGCTGCCGATGTCGGTGACCGTGCCGTCGGCGCGCAGCAGCTCGATGGTGCCGCTGGTGATGCGGCCGCCGGCATAATCGATCAGCCGGTTGGTCGACAGCGCGGTGACCGATTTGCCCGAGCCGCTTTCGCCGACGATCGCCAGCACCTCGCCGACGCCAACCTCGAAGCTCACGCCATGCACGACTTCCTTGGCATCGGGCGCTCGGCCAAAGCTGACATGCAGGTCGCGGACGGAGAGAATGGGTTTCATCTCACGCCCTCCTCGTCTTCGGGTCGAGGATGTCGCGCAGCGCGTCGCCGAGCAGATTGAAGCCCAGGATGGAGAGCATGATGGCCAGTGCCGGGAATGCCAGCAGCCACGGCGCCTGTTCCATCAAATTGCGGCTGTCGCTCAACATCAGGCCGAGCGAGGCGGCCGGTGGCTGGGTGCCGAGGCCGAGGAAGCTCAGGCCCGCCTCCGTCAGCAATGCCCAGGCGAGCGCCAGCGTCACCTGCACGGTGAGCGGCGCCACGAGGTTGAGCAGCAGGTGGCGGGTCAGGATGTAGAAACGGCTGGAGCCGAAGGTGCGCGCGGCGTCGACGAAGTCGCGGGTTTTCAGCGAAAGCGCCGGGCCGCGCACCACGCGTGTGAAGATCGGCGTGTAGACGATGCTGATCGCCACCACGCTGGTCCAGGTGCCGGGTCCGATGATCGTCACCACCAAGAGAGCCAACAGGATTGCGGGGAAAGCCAGCAGCACGTCCATCAGCCGCATCATCACCGTGTCCCAGCGTTTGCCGTACCAGGCGGCGGTGAGGCCGAGCACCGTGCCGGAGAGCGCGGCCGCCGCGACCGAGAAGAAGGCCACGGTGAAGGATTGGCCCACTCCCTTCATCAGCCGGCTCGCCACGTCGCGGCCGAACAGGTCGGTGCCCATCCAGTAGGAGGGAGACGGCCCGTGCAGCCGGTCGATGCGGTATTGCATCAGCGGATCGTGCGGGGTCAGGCCGAAGGCGCCGAACAGCGCGATGACAACATAGACCAGCACGATCGCGCCGCCGATGCGGCCGCTGGGATGCGCGAAGATGGCTCTGACCATGCCCATCACCGGCCTTCCAGGCGAATGCGCGGGTCGAGCGCCACATAGGCGAGGTCGACCAGGAGGTTCACGATCATGAAGTTGAGGGCGATGAACAGCACCGAGCCCTGCACCAGCGCGTAGTCGCGCTGCAAAATCGCTTCCAGCACCATGCGGCCAAGGCCGGGCAGCGCGTAGATCTGCTCGACGATGACGGCGCCGCCCAGCAGGTAACCGAATTCGATGCCGCTCAGCGTCACCACCGGCACCAGCGCGTTGGGCAGCGCGTGCCGCCAGATGACGCTGCGTTCCGGCGCGCCCTTGGCCCGCGCCGTGCGCACATAGTCGTCGCTCAGCACGTCGAGCATGGCCGAGCGCGACACCCGCGTCACCGATGCGGCGAAGGCGCAGCCCAGCGTGACCGCAGGCAGGATCATCTGGCCGAGATTCTGCAGCGGATCCTGCCAGAGCGGGGTGAAGGCGCCCATCGTCGGCAAAACGCCGAAACCCGCGGACAGGATGTAGATCAGCACCAGCCCGACGACGAAGCTCGGCGTCGACTGGCCGATCATGGCGGCGACGCGCACGCCAAGGTCCGCCGGCCGCTCGTTGCGGGTGGCGGCGAAGACGCCGGCCGGCACGCCGATCGCCAGCGCGATCAGCATCGACAGCAGCGCCAGTTCCAGCGTCAGCGGGAAACGCTCGAGGATCACCGCCAGCACCGGCTTGCCATAGGTGACGGAAATGCCGAGATCGCCCGAAAACAGGCCGGTGAACCAGCGCCAGTATTGCACCGGCCAGGGTTGGTCGATGCCGAAATAGGCAGCGAGCGACGAGCGCTGCTGCGGCGTCAAAAGGCCGGCCTCGGTGCCCAGCATCGCGGTGATGGCATCGCCCGGCACGAGACGGATGGCGATGAAGACGACGATCGAAACCCCGATCAGCACGAGGGGGAAGGCCGCAAGGCGCCGTATCAGATAGTTCACGCGACGTGCCCTTGTGTCGGGATGTGCGGGGTGTCGGGATGTGCGGGTTTCGGTCAGGCGAGGCGCCTTACCCTCCCGGTTGAAGGAAAGGTAAGGCCGTCCGCGTCATTGCCCGACGGTCACCTTGCCGAGGCTGGCCAGCGAGCCCGTCGGCATCGGCACGAAGCCCTGCACGTTCTTCTGCTGCGCCGTATAGCCATAGGAGGTGTAGAGCCACACCCAGGGCGATTTTTCGGCGAGCTCCTTGTCGAAATCGGCGAAGATCGCCTTGCGCTTTTCCGGATCGGTCTCGACGCGGCCCTTCTGCAGAAGCGCGTCCAGCGTGTCGTCGGCGAAGTTCGAGACCTTTTGCAGGTTGCCGTTCTTGGTCCAGTAGCGGTTGTACATCGTATATGGATCAGGCCGGCCGCCATTCAGCGCGATCGCCATGTCGAAATCGCCCTTCAGCCAGGTGTCGACATAGACGTTCAGCTCCATCATCTTGATGTCCAGCTTGACGCCGATCTCGGCGAGCTGCGCCTGCAGCACCTGCGCCTCGGCCGCCGCCGTCGGCGGCTCGCCGGTGGCGGCGATGACCGTGGCGGTGAAACCGCCGGTCATGCCGGCATCCGCCATCAGCTTCTTCGCCTTCTCCACGTCGCGCTTGTAGCAGAACAGCGTGTTCGGATCGGAGGCGAAGAACGGCATGGTCAGCGGGCCGGTCACCTTGCCTTCGCCAAGCGAGGCGGTGTCGAGCACTGCCTGCCGGTCGACGGCGCAGGAAATGGCCTGGCGCACCGCCAGCTCGTTCATCGGCTTGCGCGCCGGGTTCAATTGCAACACGTGATAGGCAAGCACCGGCGCGCGGTTCAGCTGCAGCTTCGGCTCCTTCGGCACCAGCGTGGCGATCAGCGGGTCGTTGAGCAGCGCGAAGTCGATCTGCCCGGTGCGCATCGCCGCCAGGATGGCGGTTTCGTCGGGCAGAACGCTGATCTCGATGCCCTCGACGCCGGTCGCTCCGCCGGCCCAGTCCTTGTTGGCGGTGAGTATTTCCTTGGAATTCGGGTCCCAGCGCTCCAGCTTGAACGGGCCGGAGCCGACGGCCTTGGTGCCGATGGTGCCGGCGGCGATGTCGGCCGCCGGAACGATCGAGGAATTGGTGTCGGTCATCGCGGTCAGGATCGGCGCGTCCGGCTGCGACAGCTTGAAGGTGACGGTTTCCGCGTCCGGCGTCTCGATGCTGGCGATCGACAGATAGTTGGCGCGGTTGGCCGCCCCCGTCTTCTCGTCGAGGATGCGCTCGAACGAGGCCTTGACGTCGGCCGGAGTGACCGCTGCGCCGTTCTGGAATTTCGCCTTGGGGTCGAGCTTGAAGGTCAGTTCCTTGCCATCGGCGGAGAAGGCCCAGCTCTTGGCGATGCCGGGCACGATCTTGAGTTCCGCATCGAGGCGCACCAGCGGCTCATAGATGAGTTCCAAAAGACGCAGCGAGGAAAAGGCTGTCTGCTTGTGCGGGTCGAGGCCGGTGGCATCCTGCGCCCAGGCCATGCGCAGCTTGGCCGCGTCGGCGGTGCCGGCAAATGCGGTGGCGCCGAGCACGATGGCCGCGGTCAGGCCGAGCAGGCGCTTGAATTGACTGGTCATTTCATCCTCCCTTTATGTTCTTCTTGGTCGAAATGGTCTTCTTTGTCCAAGTCCGGATCGATGCCGACAGCCTCACATCGCGGCAGGCCCGCCGTGTTCGATCGCTTTTCGCAGGAAGCCGTTAGCACCTTCCAGCGCAATCCGCGCCTCGGCGAGGTTCATCCCCGTCATTGTGATCAGGATGGCCAGCTTCACGTCGTTATGGGTCTTGGCAAGTGCCGCTTCAGCCTCCTCCAGCGTACACTCGGTCGCCTGCATGACGATGCGCGCCGCGCGCGCCACCAGCTTCCTGTTCGACGCCTTCAGGTCGACCATCAGGTTCTGATAGGTCTTGCCGATCTTCACCATGCTGGCCGTGGTCAGCATGTTCAGCACCAGCTTCTCGGCGGTGCCGGATTTCATCCGCGTCGACCCGGTCAGCGCTTCCGGGCCGACCACGGGCGAAATGGCAATCTCGGCGATATCGGCAATCGTCGATTGCGGGTTGCAGGACAGCGCCACCGTGGTGGCGCCGATCTTCCTGGCGTGGTTCAGCCCGCCGATGACATAGGGCGTGCGCCCGCTGGCCGCGATGCCGACCACCACGTCCTTCGCGGTCAGCCCGATCTCGGCCAGCGCCTCGGCGCCCTTGGCCTGGCTGTCTTCCGCACCCTCGGTCGCCTTCAAAAGCGCGTCATAGCCGCCGGCGATCAGCCCGACCACCATGGTCGGCGGCACGCGGAAGGTCGGCGGACATTCGGAGGCGTCGAGCACGCCGATGCGGCCGCTGGTGCCGGCGCCCATATAGATCAGGCGGCCGCCCTTCCGGAAGGCGGCGGCGATGCGGTCGACGGCGGCGGCGATCTCAGGGATCACCTTGGCGACCGCGCCGGCGACGCCCTGGTCCTCGTCGTTGATCCTGCGCAGCAATTCGACCGTCGGCAACAGGTCCATGTCCATGGTGCGCGGGTTCCGATCCTCGGAAACCAGTCGCTCCAGCTCCGCTATCAGGCCTTGTTCGGACACGATCTTCACCTGCGCATTCCCGTTTGGACCGCATCGATACCGGTCCGGTAGTATCCCGTTAACTTTTTAGAATGCATTATTCCTTTGTGTCAATATAGGATGGAATTAAATATTCCAAACCACCTCAAGGCGGGCAATTCGCCATCCGGCTACCGGCCCGCCGTGCCAGGATGATGGCGCCCGACACCGCGTCGCCATCGGCCGGTTTCAGCCGCCGGCGCACATCAGGCGCCAGCCACGGTTCCAGCGGGCTGGCCAATCCGCCTAACAAGGTGACGCGCGGCGCTCCCTTGTCGAACAGCGTGCGCACCAGCGTGTCGATCTGCTCGGCCGCCGCCTGCACGATGCGCCGTCCCGCCGCGTCGCCCTGGTCGGCATGGCGCATCACGGTCGGGGCGAGGGCCGCGTAATCGGTCGCCGTGGCGCGATCCATCCAGGCCACCGCCTCCATCGGATCGTCTTGAAAACGCTGCATGATTTCCGAGAGCAGGGCGGAGCGGTCATGGCGGCCGTCCTGGGCGCGCAGCGCCAGTTGCACTGCCTTCAGTCCTAGGTCGGCGCCGCTGCCTTCGTCCGAGATTGGAAAACCGTAGCCGCCGACGCGCAGATTGCGGTCCCCGACAAAACCCAGCCCGATCGAGCCCGTGCCGGCGATGACAATGGCGCCGTCGAGGCCCGAATGGGCGCCAAGGCAGGCGCCCATGCCATCGCTGGTGAAGTCGATGCCGAGAAAGGGATGCTCGATCGCCCGCAGCGCCTCCAGCGCGCCCTTGCGGCCGATGCCGGCCAGGCCGATGCCGGCGAAGGTGTGCTTGAGTTCGGCCCGGCCGAAGCCGGCCTCCTCGGCGGCCGCCCCGAAGGCGCGCGCGATCGAGGCCCATGCGGCTTCGATGCCAAGCCGCGTCGTCGCCGGTCCGGACAGGCCCTGGCCGAGCACCGTGCCGCCTTCGTCCTCGATGCGGGCGCGGCAGCCGGTGCCGCCGCCGTCGACGCCGAGATAGAAATGCGGCGCGGCGCTCATTCGCGGAACCGCTCGATCGTCGCGCCGCACATGCGCAGCTTGCGGTCGAGGCTCTCATAGCCGCGGTCGAGGTGGTAGACGCGGTTGACCACGCTTTCGCCCTCGGCCACCAGCGCCGCCAGCACCAGCGAAACCGAGGCGCGCAAATCGGTTGCCATCACCTGCGCCCCGCGCAGCGGGTTGCCGCCGCGCACCAGCGCCGAGGTTCCCTGCAAGGTGATGTTGGCGCCCAGCCGCATCAGTTCCGGCACGTGCATGAAGCGGTTTTCGAATACCGTTTCGCGCAGCAGTGAGGCGCCCGGCGCGCAGCACATCAGCGCCATGAACTGCGCCTGCAGGTCGGTCGGAAAGCCGGGATAGGGCTCGGTGGTGACGTCGACGGAACGCAGCGGCCCGTCGCGCGAGACGATCAGGCCACGGTCGCCGGGCCACACGCTGACGCCGGTCGCCTCCAGGATCTGCACCACCGAGGCGAGGTGCTCCAGCCGCGCATGCGTCAGTTCCAGCTGTCCGCCGGTGATGGCCGCCGCGATCGCATAGGTGCCGGCCTCGATGCGGTCGGGAATGGTGTGATGGCTGGCGGCGCGCCAGCGCGTATCGCCTTGCACGAGTATGCGGTGCGTGCCGGCGCCCTCGATGGTGGCGCCCATGGCGCCAAGGCAGGCGGCGAGGTCGGCCACTTCCGGCTCGCGTGCGGCATTGACGATCTCGGTCTCGCCCTTGGCGGCCGTTGCCGCCATCATCGCCGTCTCGGTGGCGCCGACCGAGGGCGAGCCGAGCACGATGCGTGCGCCGGTCAGGCCGTCCGGCGCGTTGGCCACGATCGACCCGCCCTTGATGCCGATGTCGGCGCCCAATTGTGCGAGTGCCTTGATATGCATGTCCACCGGCCGCGCGCCGATGGCGCAACCGCCGGGAAGCGATACCTGCGCCTGGCCGAAGCGGGCGAGCAGTGGCCCCAGCACCAGCACGGTGGCGCGCATCTTGCGCACCGTGTCGTATGTCGTCTCCCTGGAAGCGGCCGCACTGGTGTCGATCGTCACCGCCTGGGCCGAACGGCTGATCTGGGCGCCATGCTGGGCAATCACATTCAGCATGTTGTCCACGTCGCTGACCGCCGGCAGGTTGGTCAGTTCCAGCGGGGAGGGGCTGAGCAGCGATGCCGCGATCTGCGGCAGCGCCGCATTCTTGGCACCGGAAATGGCGACCGCGCCTTGCAGTCGCTGCCCGCCGACAATGCGCAATCTGTCCATGGTTCAGGGTCCATTCCGGCAGCTGTTGAACTGGCGGTACCATGGCGAGAGTTGACCGGGATATTCTTCCCTGTCAACCTGCGTTGGAATATTCTATTCCTTGCCCGATTGGCAAAGAAGCAGGCTCTATGTCGGTTCTCAAGAAGATCCACGCCACGCTCGACACCATGGCGCCGGCCGATCGGCAGATCGGCCAGTTCATCGTCGATAATCCCGACGAGATGCTGCAATTGTCGTCCGCGGCGCTGGCCGAGCAGACCGGCCGCAGCCAGTCCAGCGTCGTCAAGTTCTCGCAGAAGCTGGGTTATTCCAGCTATCAGCAATTGAAGCTCGCCGTCAGCGAGGCCAAGGCCAAGCAATGGCACGCGCCGGCCGGCATGGTGCATGGCTCGATCGAGCGCGGCGACGGCTATATGACCGTCCTGCAGAAGCTGGTCGCCTCCAAGCTCGCCTCCATGCAGCAGAGCATGTCGGTCAACAGCGAGCAGACCATCGGCGAGGTGCTCGACCGGCTGGACAAGGCCGGGCGCATCCATCTTGCCGGCGTCAGCGCCTCGGCGCTGGTGGCGCGCGATTTCGCCATCAAGCTGATGAAGCTGGGCCGCAACGTCCTGCACGACAGCGACAGCCATGTGCAGCTCGCCAGCGCCTCCTCGCTTGGGCGCAATGATGTTCTCTTCGCGCTTTCGCATTCCGGCGCCAGCATCGAGACGCTGCGTATCGCCGAACTGGCCAAGGCCCGCGGCGCCGCGGTCATCGTCATGACATCGCTGAAAAACAATCCGCTCAGCCGCATCGCCGATGTCGTGCTCTATTCAGTCGGCGACGACGATGGCGTGCGCTCCTCCGCCATTTCGGCCCGCGACGCGCAATTGGCGCTCACCGATCTTTTGTTCATCCTTCTGGTGCAACGCCAGCCCGACGCCAACGAACACATCCGCGACAGCGAGATGGCGGTGTCCGCGCTCAAGCAGGATGCATCCTAGGCTTCCTGCCGCTCCGGCTGTTCCTGGCTTTTTGGGACGCTCCTGTCGCTTTCGCGCGGAGCCTTGCCCATGATCCGCCGCATGCCGGCCTTGGAGAAGGGCTGCACGATCTGGCCGAGGAAGCTCTTGTCGATGGTTCCGCTGATGCCGATGTCGGTCGAGGATGGGCGCGGCGGGTTGAGATAGGTGCCGAACACCTGGTCCCATATCACGATGTTCTCGCAATAATTGGTGTTGCCTTCGCGCAGGTCGCGCGAATGGTGCCAGCGATGGATGCGCGGCGTGGTGAAGATCCGGTCGAGCAGGCCGGTGCGCATGTCGATGTTGCAATGGGTGAGCAGGCCGATGAACACCGAGACCGCGCCCAGCCACAGAAACACCGGCAGCGGCGCGCCCAGAAGATAGAGCGGCAACTGGCCAAGCAGCATCTTGAACAGCGAATCGACGAAGTGGAATCGCCCGGTGTTGAGCACCCACAGCCGCTCCACGCTGTGGTGCAGCGCATGGAACCGCCACAGCGTCAGGCGTTCGTGGCTCAGCCGATGCGCGAAATAGAGCCCGAATTCGGCGATCACCAGGCCGAGAACGGCTTGCACGAACATCGGCGCTTCGCTTGGCCACAGCGAATAGGAAGGGTGCAGCGCCGGTTGCGCGATGGTCGCGAACAGAAGCGGAAACGAGGTGGTGATGGCGGCGGCGATCTGCGTCAGCCCCTTGGTCACCGTGGTGTGGGCGACATTGTTGAACGTCTCGCCATCCGGCTCCAGCCAGCTCCGCTCATAAGGCATCAAACGCTCGAAAAGCGCGATGACGGCGATGCTGGTGAGGTAGACGACGTTGAACCACAGGATCGGATGGTCGCTTTCGAAAGCGAAATACGAGCCGATCATGCTGGCGGTGAAGATGACTGGCCAGAGAATGACGGAGAGAAGCCCGTAGATCATGCTCCGCGGATTGAAGTATGTCGCCTGCATGCTGTCCTTCTCGGGCTCGATCTGTCATCGCGGCTCAGTATGGCGGCCGGATTACAAGAGCCTTGCAAATCTCCGTCGCAGGCAGAAAATCGACGGATTGGTGAAATCGCATCCTATTGACCAGGACGCTGCGGATTCGCCGGGCAGTTTGAAAGCTGATCGCCGGACCCGCAAGCCTTGCGGGCAATTTCCTCCCCAGCCATGTCGAGCCGCGTGGCGCCGCCGCGCGCTGGACTTGTGCTAGCCTGCCGGCAGTTGGGGCCGTGATTCCAGATGCTTGCCTGATGCTCGTACGTCTTACCTTGATCTGCTGCGGCGCCAGCGCGGCCAGCCGGCGCGGCTTTTTCCCGTCCGACGAGCCGCTTGAGCCGAAGGCCGTGACCGCCGCGGCGCGCCTGGCCAGGCTTGTCGATCCGGCGGATAGGTTCCTCACCGCTCCAGCCCGGCGCGCGCGCCAGACGGCGGAAGCATTGGGGCTGGACGCAGTGGAAACGCCGGCGCTGCGCGACCAGCACTATGGCGGCTGGGCCGGCCTCGCCTTCGAGGCGGTCGAGCGGGTGGCCCTGGAAGCGGCGCAGGGCTGGCTGACCGATCCCGACACGTCACCGCCGGAAGGGGAGCCTTTCTCGGCTGTCGCGGCCCGCGTCTCGGATTTGCTCGACAGCCTTGTCGCCCAGCCAGGTCATACGGTCGCTATCACCCACGCCACGGTCGTCCGCGCCGCGATCCTGCATGTGCTGCAGGCGCCGCTTGCCGGCTTCCGCCACATCGATGTCGAGCCGCTCAGCCTCACCGACCTGCGCAGCGACGGCCGCCGCTGGATGTTGCGGTCATGCGGTTTGACGGCGCCGAAGCCCAGGCGCGCCTGAGCATACCGGTTCCGCGCGATAGGCTATTCTATTGAGTAGGCTGCGCTGGGTGTCGCGCCTAGTTGCCTCGGGCCGCCGCAACCGCGCCCGGCAGTTCCTCGGCCAGTATGTCGAGCTCATGATCGAGGCCGACACTGATGCGGATGCAGCGATCCAGCCCCTGCGCCATCGGCTTGCGGATGAAGACGTCGCGCGACAGCAGCGATTGCATGATTTTTGCCGCGAAGGCGCCGTCGCGGCCGCAGTCGACCGTGACGAAATTGGTGGCCGAGGGCAGGGGAGTAAGACCGTTGTCGCGGGCGATTGTCGCGATTCGCTTGCGCCCCGCCTCGACCTTGCCCACCACGGCCCGCAGCCAGTCCTGGTCGGCCAGCGCTGTGACGCCGGCCTCCTGCGCCATGCGGCTGACGCCATAGTGGTTGCGGATCTTCTCGAAGTCGCTGATCACTCCGGCTTCGCCGAAGGCGTAGCCAAGCCGTATGCCGGCCAGCCCGTAAGCCTTGGAGAAAGTGCGCATGCGGATGAGGTTAGGCCGGCTGACGTCGACCGCAGGCAGTGCCGAGGCAGGGCCGAGCTCGCCATAGGCTTCGTCCAGCACCAGCATGGTGGTTGCGGGCAGGGCCTCCATGAAGCGGTTGATGTCCGCCGCCTCCCACCAGCTCCCCATCGGGTTGTCGGGATTGGAGAGATAGACCAGCGGCGCGTTTTCGCGCTTTACCGCCGCCAGCAGCCCGTCGAGGCTCTCGCGATCCTTCTCATAAGGAACGGTGACCAGCCGCCCGCCGGTGCCGGCGACATGGAAGTTGAAGGTCGGGTAGGCGCCGAGCGAGGTTACGACCGCCAAGTCCGGCCCGGCATACATGCGCGTCACCAGGCCGAGCAGCCCGTCAATGCCTTCGCCGACCACGACGTTGTCGGCCGAGATGCCGAGATGCGCCGCCGCGGCGAGCTTCAGGTCGTGATTGTCGGGGTCGCAATACATCCACATCTCGCCGGCGATCGCCTTCATGCGCTCGACGACGCGCGGCGACGGGCCGAAGCTGCTTTCGTTGGCGCCGAGGCGAGCCCGGAACGGTTTGCCGCGGTCGCGCTCCTGCGCCTCCGGGCCGACGAAGGGCACTGTCGCCGGCAGCGCCGCGACGATCGGTGACAGCGGAGGATGTTTTGGCATGGAGAGGCCCCGGATGGTGTTTCGCGTTCTGGCTACAGCGACCGACCGAACCGCGCAAGCACTGGCTGCTGATCGCTGGAACGGCATGACGAAGGAAAAAAGAAAAAACCCGGCGGTTGCCCGCCGGGTTTTCAGAAAGTCCGTAGGGACTGTTCTTAGAAGTCGCGCTGGAAGCGGATGAGGCCGCCGACGCTGTTCTTCTTGTTGGCGTTGGTCCAGCTGCCGGTGTAGTCCGGCTTGCCGAAGTTGCCTTCGTTCAGGTAGTCGACTTCGGCCGTGACGGTGAAGCCCGGAACCAGCTGGTGCGCGATGTTTGCAGCCACGCCGAGGTTCTTGGCGTCGTCATACGAAATCTGAGCGTTGAACGAGGTCTTCTCGTTGAACTTGTAGGTGCCACCGCCCCACACAGCCCAGTTGCCGCCCCACTGCTTGTAGAAGCTGCGGTCGATATTGTCGTCGGTGCCGTAGCCGCCCATGATGAACAGGTCGATCTGGTCGGTCGCCTTCACATCCAAGCGAACCTTGCCAGCCCACTCTTCATAGTTGCTGTTGTAAGCAACGACGCCGGTGATCGCACCCCAGCCAGCGGTGTACTTCACGCCGCCAACCACGTGCGGGACGTAGCTGTCGATGGTGTTGTTGTCGATAACCCAGGTGTCGCCGGGGCGACGGATGCGCGATTCGCCACCCGAACCCTGTTCGAACGACACGATCGCCGAGAGGCCGTTGCCGGCATCGAAGGTGTAGCTGATCAGGTTGGTGTCGAAGTCGCCGTAAGGAACCAGCGTATCGTTGATGACGTTGCCGGCGTAACCGATGAAGGTGTTGAAGGCCGATTCATCCTTACCGACGCGCAGGCCACCGAGCTGGATCCAGGCGAAGTTCAGCGAGAAGCTGCTGGCCGTGCTGTTGGAGCCGTAGTTCTGCGAGTTGCCGAAGTTGAAGCGGGTCTCGGTGTAGGTCTTCAGGGTGCCGAGCTCGGTCTCCTGACCGGTCCAGGTCTTCAGCGCGAAGCGGCCGCGCTTCCACCAGGTGCCCTGGTCCTTGCCGGTGAGGCGGTCGTTGGCGCGAGCGCCATCGAACGAGCCGACGTCGCCGAAGCCAGCGTCATAACGGATGTAACCGCCGACGCTGTCGTCGTTGCCGAGCCGGAACCCGCTGAATACGTCAAGATCTGCGACGTCTACGGCGCTGGCTACTTCTACATCCCGGGCACCGAGACCTGCCTGCGCGTCGGCGGTTACATCCGTTATGACATCGGCGTGGGCGATCGCGAAGGCACCACGAATGTTCGTGACGTGCTGACCGGCAAGCTGCAGGATACCTATTGGAAGCGCGGCCGCTTCGCTCTGAAGACCTGGACCGGCCAGGAAACCGAGCTCGGCACCCTGAAGACCTACACCGAGACCCGCTTCGATTTCTCCAATTCGTCTGGGGATCAGGCCGGTGCCTCCAACTATGCTGCAGCCAACGGTGTTACGCTGAACTTCGCCTGGATCCAGCTCGGTGGCCTGCGCGTCGGTAAGGACGAATCGGCTTTCAACACTTTCTCGGGTTATGCCGGTAACGTCATCGACGATACGATCGTTGGTTATGGCCGTTTCGACACCAACCTGATCAGCTACACCTTCGACGCCGGCAGCGGCTTCTCGGCGATCGTCTCGCTCGAACAGGGTGACAAGGCCTACACCATCGACAGCTACGTGCCGCACATTGTTGGCGGCGTGAAGTACACCGCTGGCTGGGGTGGCATCGTCGGTGTTGTCGCTTACGACAGCAATCTGGAAGAAGTCGCCGCCAAGGTTCGCGTCGACGTCAAGGTCTCCGACCAGATCGATCTCTGGGTGATGGGCGGCTACGGCGGCGAAGACCTGGATAAGGGTATTAACCACACCTATTACAAGCAGTGGGACGGCAACTGGGCTGTCTGGGGTGGCGGTACCTACAAGTTCAACGAGAAGACCTCGTTCAACGTGCAGGCTTCGTACGACCAGGGTAAGACCTTCGGTCTCGCTGCGAACATCGCGCACCAGCTGGTTCCGGGCTTCACCATCACGGCCGAAGTTGATTACTTCAATGTCGGCAACAGCAAGTATCACGCCAAGTCGGACGGCGTTGGCGGTATCCTGCGCTTCCAGCGCGACTTCTAAGAGATGTCGCGTCTCCTATGACATATCGAACCCGGGCGTTCTGCGCCCGGGTTCTTTTGTTTCTGCGTTGGGCTTGGGAACGAAGAAGGATCAAGGGGGTGGAACGGTAGCTGAAGCAAGTTTGCAGGTCGCTTCGAAGGGATTCCGGTCGTTTGCCGGAATGAGGCGATTGCAAGTTGCTCTCTTGAAAGGACGGCTCCTTGTGGTTAAGCCTTTGGGCATCCACAGGGGGGTGTGGCAAAAAGATGTCTCAAGACGCGCTTCAGGAGAGCACGCTCTCCGATCGATTTGCAGTTTTTACGTCTCAGAATATCCGGGTGAAATACAACACCGGCAATATAAGGGAGGTGAAATCCTATCGGATCGGCGAACTATTTTCAGCCTATCGCGACATATTGTGGGACGATGGACGACATAAATACAATGTCAGTTCGTTCATCGGCGAAATAGACGAGATTTTGCTTGGCGAACGCTTTAGTACGTTCGACCAAGGCACTCTCGACAACCTGGTCGGTACCCTGCGCCAACGTGGCAACAGCAACGCAACCATCAATCGTAAGATGGCTGCGCTCAGTAAATTGCTGCGCAAGGCTCAAAAAATGGGGGATATCCACAGTCTGCCAGAGTTCCGTCGCCAGAAGGAGCGGGCGGGACGAATCCGTTTCCTCGAAAAGGACGAGGAGGCGCGGCTGTTCGCGGCCATTCGCAGCCGCAGCGAAGACGCTTACCGGCTCTCGGTCTTCCTGGTCGACACCGGCTGCCGCCTCGGCGAGGCCCTCGGGCTGATCTGGAACGATCTGCAGCCGATGCGCGTCAGCTTCTGGATCACCAAATCCGGCCGCAGCCGCACCATTCCTTTGACGCAGCGCGCGCGCGACACAGTCGCTTTTTCGGGTGAAGGCCGGCGGCCGAAAGGCCCGTTCGTCATGCTCAATCAGCCGCAATTCCGCCAGATCTGGAACGAGGCGAAGCAGGAAGTCGGCCTCGGCGCAGATGACCAGGTGGTGCCGCACATATTGCGTCATACCTGTGCTTCCAGGCTGGTTCAGGGCGGCATCGACATCAGGCGCGTTCAGATGTGGCTCGGCCACCAGACGCTGCAGATGACCATGCGTTACGCCCATCTGGCGACGAACGATCTCGACAGCTGTGTCGTGGTTCTTGAAACGCGGCCCGTCGAAAGCACCAATGCGGCCGCTGTTTCGCCGCTGGAAGCCGCTGCCCCGGCCGTCGTGAAGGCCCGTAAGCCGCGCGCAAAGAAGGCCTCGACCGCTGTCGGAGAGAAAAAGCGCGCCTGATCGTGCTCGGTTCGAAAACGAATTGGGCGCGATCCATTCGAAGAAGACCCTACGATTGATGCCTTGAGGTGTCTTGGCCGATCTCGTGAATGCGACGAGCGGCCGAAGCTATGATTGCCGCTCCGATCGATCGATGAAATTGGCGATCAGTTGCGGCAGATCACCTGTCTCCAAGAAAGGCGCGTGGCCTTGGCCGGGCACCGTCACCGTCTGCAATGTCGGGTGATGGCGCGCCATTTCATTCAGGGTCTCACCAGACAACAGCCTTGAATTGGCGCCGCGGATGGCCAGCATCGGTATCGAGGTCAGCGCGTCGAACTGCGGCCATAGGGTCGGCAAGGGTTTGGACAGATCGACGCCAGCCAGCGTATCCACCAGTTTCGGGTCGAAGTCCGGGGTGAGCTTGCCGTTTTCGGTACGATAGATGGCTGCCACCATGCGTCGCCAGTCGGTATCGCCAAGTGCCGGAAAGTCGGCACCGTGTGCCGATTTTTGCGCCTCAACGGCCTCGTCGAGGCTTTCCGGCCGCGGCGCCCTTTCCAGATAGGACTTGATGTGCGCGAGGCCCGCCATTTCCAGCGCCGGGCCGACATCGTTGAGCACGATGGCTTTCAGCACCGAGGGTTTCATCATGCCAAGCACATGGATGATCAGCCCGCCGCGCGAGGTGCCGATGAAAGCCGCTTCCGAAATCCCCAGCGCGTCGAGCCCGGCCAGAATGTCGCCGGCTTCAATGCCGA
This sequence comes from Mesorhizobium sp. YL-MeA3-2017, assembly GCF_030814575.1. Classification (NCBI taxonomy): domain Bacteria; kingdom Pseudomonadati; phylum Pseudomonadota; class Alphaproteobacteria; order Hyphomicrobiales; family Phyllobacteriaceae; genus Mesorhizobium; species Mesorhizobium sp. YL-MeA3-2017. The sequence continues at coordinate 4,880,759 of NZ_JAUSVH010000001.1, forward strand.
CATTGTAGTTGGCCACATTGGGGTCGTAGGCGGATTGTCCCCTGCCGCGATAGTCGACGGCGACAACCTTGCGTTTTGTTTCCGCGGAGGTCGACAGACAAAGCGCCAGTTCATGAAAGTCTCGTGCATTGCGGGTTAGGCCCGGCAGGCAGACGACTGGCAGGACCTCGCCATGCTGTTCCCCATAAACCCTGGCGTGCAGCTTCAGCCCGTCCGGGGCGGAATAGAAGAAATCCGAAAAAGCTTCCGCCACGCCGAAGTGCCTCCCGATGCCGTAGTCTTCTTCAAAGGGCTACAGATGAGAGGAGGCGTCGTCAAATCAGGCGTTCGTTCAACGCAATCGAGCCGATTATCGAGGGATATTGCGTGGCGTGAATAAAAAATCCGCAACCTTTCCGCGAAAATCGCGCAGGTCATTGAAACAGGAAGACGATTCCATTTTACAGCTCACAAGCGGTGGCGGTTATTTCCACTTTTGACCTTTTATTTCACCTACAGGTTGTCTATGGCCGCGATCTGAAGACAGGCGTTTCGGGCGATCATTTTCGCCCATCGACCAGATCGCCGACAATGTCGAACTGGCCGGAGATCCGCATCTTGTAGACCTCGTAGTTTTCCATCACGCGCTGGATGTAACTTCTTGTTTCCGAATACGGAATCCGCTCGATCCAGTCGACGATCTCGTCGATCTTCTTGCCGCGCGGGTCGCCGTACCGGGCAACCCATTGGTCGGCGCGGCGCGGTCCGGCATTGTAACCGGCGAAAGTCAGCACATAGGAGCCGTTGTAGCGGTCCAACTGCTGCCCAAGAAACGTCGCCCCCAACGTAGCGTTGTAGCCGGCGTCGGTGGTCAGCTTGGCTTGGCTGAAGGCCATGCCGGCCTTTTTCGCCAGCTGTTCTGCGGTGCCGGGCATCAGCTGAAGCAGGCCGAGTGCACCGGCGCGAGAAACCGCGCTGACATTGAATTCGCTTTCCTGGCGGGCAATGGCATAGGCCAGCGCCTTGCCCGACCCGGAAATATTGGCGCTGTCAGGAATGACGCCGATCGGGTGCGACAATGCACCTACATTGATGCCATTGGCGGCGGCGATCTTGCCGATCCGAAGCGCCAGGAAATGATTGCCTTGTTTCTCGGCCATCGAGGCCAGCAATGCCAATTCGCCAGGACTGGTCAGTTGGCCGGCGAGATCGAGATAGAGTGTGTCGGCAAAGCGCTGATAGCCCGCTTCCTGCAGCCGCGTGATGGCCGCCACCGCCTCACGCGCCGCGAAGGTCGAGCGGTCGCTGTCGCTGGACTGCGGGTCGGCAATGTTCAGCGTACGGTTGCCGACGCGCTCTCCGGCGAGCTGGCCATAGAAGGTGGTGCCAAAGAGCGATGCCTTGGTGAAATAGGCCTTGGCATCGCCCGGTCCGCCAGCTTCAGCGGCGCGGCCGAGCCAATAATAAGCGCGCGACAGTGAAAGGGCGCCCTGTGCCAGAGTGGGGATGCGCGAAAAATGCTCCGCCGCCTTGGCCGGGTCGTTCAGCCCACGCAGCGCATACCAGCCTGCGTGGAATTCAGCGTCCGCTGCATTGATCGGGCTTTCAGCGGCATGCGCGGCGGCAATCTTGTATGCCGTCTTCATGTCGCCCTGGTCGACCAGTTCGCGCGACAGCACGCGCCGCTCGATCCACCACGCGTCGGGATCGACCAGCGCGGCACGGTCGGTCGGCGCCTTCAGCATAACCGCTGCCGCTTCAGCAAACTTCTTGCGCTTGCGCAGATATTCCGCCTGGGCAAACAGGTAGCCGGCACCGCGCTGGTCGGCCGGCACGGCTGCCAAAAGCTTCGGTGTCTTCTTGTCGCCTTGCGAGGCGGCCGCCCAGGCGTCGGCCAAAGGCTGCGCGCCGGCGAGTGTCGCGACGCGCTGCGCGGAATCGACGCGATCGGCATAGAACATGCGCTCCATGCGGTAGCGGTGATCCGCCACCGGGATGATCGGACCGAACTCATTGATGATGGCCGTCTCGTATCTGGCCTCCAGCTTTTCCGTGCGCCAGAAAGGTGACAGGACGGACTGTGCCGCCTTCGCGTCGCCTTTCGCCACATAGGCCCTGGCCAGCGCGATCGTTCCTTCCGCCGTCTGCGGCCGGCTGCCGTCGAAGGCCTTGATGACGATATCGGGCGTCGGGTTTTCCCGGGCGAGGGCGCGTTCGCTGTTGCGCCGCAGCGTCGTCATTCCAGGCCAGCCAGGCAGCAGTTGCGCGGCCGCCGTGATCTCATCGGATGGCACCTTGTCGCCGCCATAAAGCGCGATCGCCCAAGCCAGGATATGATGGTCGAGCGAGGAGACCGGCAGATTGTCGCGCGCCGCGCGCGCCGCGGCGAAGTTCCTGGCGGTGAGGGCGTCCAGCCCGCTTTTCAGTTGGGTGAGATCGAAGACGGGCAGGCTCGCCTTGTCGGGAGCCGGGAACATGGGCAGTGCTTCGGTCGGTCGCGTGTCGGCGCTGCTGCCGATCGCGATGGCAGGCGCCAGCGCGACCAGCGCCCCAAACAATGCATAACGATAGAACCGTCTGGCGGTCATGATTCCGGTCTGTTCAAAGTGGTTGCGCGCTACAGATAGGCATCGATTGCAAAGAGCCTAGTGAGCCGCGATGAAGAGATGGTGAACGAAAGGTTAGCGCCTCTGTTTCGTTTGCCGTCTTCTGCACCGGCTCTACTTGCTCCAGAACAGTGTCGAGACTATGGTGCGCGGCCCTTCGATGGGCTGGGGCCAACTGCCGTTTGGCACCACAAGAGAAACATTGAAACCGAAGCTTGGAACCCTCTGGGTCCGTGGAGTTTGAAGACATGCTGAGAGGCTCGCTTACTGCGCTCGTGACACCGTTCGAAAAGAGCGGGCGTTTCGACGAGAAAGCCTTTCGCGCGCTTGTCGCCTGGCAGATCGAGGAAGGCACAAAGGGACTGGTTCCGGTCGGTACGACTGGCGAGTCGCCCACGCTTTCGCATGAAGAACATCGCCACGTGGTGAAGGTCTGCATCGAAGTTGCGAAGGGGCGGGTGCCGGTGGTTGCCGGAGCGGGCTCCAACAACACCGAGGAAGCGGTCGGCCTGGTGCGGTTTGCCGAGGAAGCCGGTGCGGACGCGGCGCTGGTGGTGACGCCTTATTACAACAGGCCGACCCAGCGCGGGCTCTATCAGCACTTCGCCACGGTGGCCAAGGCGACCAAGTTGCCGATCATCATCTACAACATCCCGCCGCGTTCGGTGATCGACCTGATGCCCGAGACGATGGGGCAGCTGGCCAGCGAATTCAAGAACATCGTCGGCGTCAAGGATGCGACCGGCAAGATCGAGCGCGTGTCCGAGCAGCGCGCGACATGTGGCAAGGAATTCATCCAGCTTTCGGGCGAAGATGCTTCCGCGCTGGGCTTCAACGCGCATGGCGGTGTCGGCTGCATTTCAGTCACCTCCAATGTCGCGCCACGGCTCTGCTCCGAGTTTCAGGAAGCAACGCTCGCCAACGACAAGGAACGTTCGCTGGAACTGCAGGACAAGCTTTTGCCGCTCCACAAGGCGCTGTTCGTCGAGCCGGGCGTGTCTGGCGCCAAATACGCATTGTCGCGTCTCGGCAAGGTGGAAAATGTCCTGCGCTCGCCGCTGATGACGGTCGAAGCGAGCACGGCCGCCAAGATCGATGCGGCCATGCGCGTTGCGGGGTTGATCAACTAAGCTGTTACGGCTCTTGCGGGGCTAGCTTCGCATGACCATTTGATGGCTTCTTTTCAGATGCGTTTCCAACACTCCGTTTGCGGGGACGCATCGCCAATCATTTGAAATTGATGCCATGAACCAGGTCAGAAAAGCCGATCCCAACAACAAGGTCGCCGCGGAAAACCGCAAGGCGCGCTTCTCCTATGAGGTTCTCGACACAATCGAGGCCGGCTTGGTGCTGACCGGCACCGAGGTCAAGTCGTTGCGCCAGGGGCAGGCGAATATCCAGGATTCCTACGCTTCGGTCGAAGACGGCGGCATCTGGTTGATCAACTCCTATCTGCCGGAATATCTGCAGGCCAACCGTTTCAACCATGAGCCGCGCCGGCGCCGAAAGCTGCTGTTGAACAAGCGCGAGATGGCGAGGCTCTCGCAAAGCATCGAGCGCGAGGGCATGACGCTGGTGCCCCTGAAGATTTACTTCAACGACCGCGGTCGGGCGAAACTGCTGCTCGCGGTGGGGCGCGGCAAGAAGTTGCACGACAAGCGCGAGACCGAAAAGCAGCGCGACTGGGCTCGCGAAAAAGGCAGGCTGCTGAAGGAACGGGGCTGAGGCTCAACGTTACCATGCGAACGGTGGGGTGGCCGGCTTGCCGCTACCCTCCGTACCGAGCTTGCATCAGGCCGGACCGAGCTTATCCCTGATGTTGGCAAAGACCTTCACGAACATCTCCTGCGTCAACACGCCGGTATTCGTGTTGTAGCGCGAGCAGTGGTAGCTGGAGAACAAAGCAACGTTCCCGGCCTGATAGTGCGCGCCATGCTTGAAAGGGAAGGCCGCTACACGCAGGCCGAGCGCGCGCACGGTGGACTGATGCGCGATGGCGCCGAGCGTCAATATGGCCTTCAGCTTCGGAAAACGGCCTATGGTCGGAACGAGGAACGACCGGCAGGTGGCGATTTCCGGTCCGGTCGGCTTGTTCTCCGGCGGCACGCAGCGCACCGCATTGACGATCGCCGTGTCGACAAGTTCCAGGCTATCGTCCGGGCGCGCCTCGAATTTGCCGCGCGCGAAACCATGCGAAATCAGGGTCGAGTAAAGTAGGTCGCCGGCGAAGTCGCCGGTGAACGGGCGTCCGGTGCGATTGGCGCCGCGCAGGCCGGGCGCAAGGCCGACAATGAGCAGGCGCACATTGTCTTCGCTTGGCCTTGCCGCGGCGTCACGCGGCAGGAACGCCGGAACGGGACCGTTGAACCAGGCCGGCTCACGCTCGCGCCAGCCAGCGATGAAATCATGCAGGCGAGGGCAGAGCGGGCAATCGTGGGAGGGTTCGGTCGAGGCGGGCATGCCGCCTGCTACCATCAATATTCGTCTTCGTCATCATCATGCGCGACAGCCGGCTCGGCGCGGCGGACAGGCCGTTCGTTCGGATCGCGACCGACCTCGTTCTTCAAGGTCGCAAGGTCGATGAAGTGGTCGGCCTGACGGCGTAAATCGTCGGAAATCATCGGCGGTTGCGAAGACATGGTCGAGACGATGGAAACTTTGCGGCCGCGCCGCTGCAATGCTTCCACCAGCGTGCGGAAATCGCCGTCGCCGGAGAAGATGACATAGTGGTCGACGACGTCGGTGAGCTCCAGCGCGTCGACCGTCAGTTCTATGTCCATATTGCCTTTGATCTTGCGGCGCCCTGCGGCGTCGGTGAATTCCTTGGCGGGTTTGGTCACCACCTTGAAGCCGTTGTAGTCGAGCCAGTCGATCAATGGGCGGATCGAGGAATATTCCTGATCCTCGACAAGCGCGGTGTAATAATAGGCGCGCAGCAGATAGCCCCGCTTCTGGAAGCTGGCCAGCAGCTTTCTGTAGTCGATATCGAAACCGAGTGCGCGCGAGGTCGCGTAAAGATTGGCGCCGTCGATGAAAAGGGCGATTTTTTCGCGTGGATCGAACACGGCAATATCCTTCTTGAAAATAAGAGGCGCGATAAGTACGTAGGGCAAGGTTTCATAGAAAATACCCAGGCCCTTATTCTTGATGGAATAACGCCGGCATCATGGCATTCCAAGAGCAAGAGGGGCTGCGCAAGAAATTGTGATCAATCGCGAGCCGGCAAAGGCAGCCGAGGCGCGTCGTGCTTGTAATCCGGCCTGGTTCGGGCTATGGAGCCCGCCAGATTTCCAATAGATCAAGAGCATGAAAGGGGCATCGAATGGCCCGCGTAACCGTTGAAGATTGCATCGACAAGGTCGACAACCGCTTCGAGCTGGTGCTGTTGGCCGGCCATCGCGCCCGCCAGATCAGCCAGGGCGCACAGATCACCGTGCCGCGCGACAACGACAAGAACCCGGTCGTGGCGCTGCGCGAGATCGCCGACGAGACGCTTTCGCCCGGCGATCTCAAGGAAGATCTGATCCACTCGCTGCAGAAGCATGTCGAGGTCGACGAGCCGGAAGCGCCCGAAAGCGAAGCGATCACCGATCAGACCGGCACTGCCGTCGCGGCCGATGCCGACGAGCCGGAAGAGAACATCACTTTCGACCGTATGACGGAAGAAGACCTGCTGGCCGGCATCGAAGGCCTGGTCGCGCCGGAAAAGAACGACGATTATTGATAGCCGACGGGGCTTCGGCCCTTTCGCGCCATAGTTTTCGTGGCTATTTGTGACATGCGCCGCCGTCGCTGCGGCGCATGATTCATTTGAGCTTTGCGAGAATCCGCCCATGATGCGTCAATATGAGCTTGTCGAGCGCGTGCAGCGCTACAAGCCCGACGTCAACGAGGCGCTGCTCAACAAGGCCTATGTTTATGCCATGCAGAAGCATGGCCACCAGAAGCGTGCTTCCGGCGATCCCTATTTTTCGCACCCGCTCGAAGTTGCTGCCATCCTCACCGACATGCATCTCGACGAGGCGACCATCGCGGTCGCCCTGCTGCACGACACGATCGAGGATACCACCGCGACCCGCGCCGAGATCGACGAACTGTTCGGTCCGGACATGGGCAAGCTGGTGGAAGGGCTGACCAAGCTCAAGAAGCTGGACCTTGTTTCCAAGAAGGCCGAGCAGGCCGAGAATTTGCGCAAGTTGTTGCTGGCGATTTCGGAGGACGTTCGCGTTCTCCTGGTCAAGCTCGCCGACCGGCTCCACAACATGCGTACCCTCGACCATATGCGCGAGGACAAGCGCGTGCGCATCGCCGAGGAGACGATGGAAATCTATGCGCCGCTGGCCGGGCGCATGGGCATGCAGGGCATGCGCGAGGAGCTGGAGGAGATCGCCTTCCGCTTCATCAATCCCGAAGCCTACCGCACGGTGACCGCCAGGCTGGCGGAGATATCGGAGCGCAACAAGGGTGTGCTCGCCGAGATCGAGAACGCGCTTTCGGCCCTGTTCGAGAAACACAACATCAAGGCTGGCGTCAAAAGCCGGCAGAAGAAGCCCTGGTCGGTGTTCCGCAAGATGGAAGCCAAGGCGCTGTCCTTCGAACAACTGTCCGACATTTTTGGTTTCCGCGTGGTCGTCGACACGATCGAGGACTGTTACCGCGCTCTGGGCTTGATCCACACCAGCTGGTCGATGGTTCCCGGCCGGTTCAAGGATTACATCTCGACCCCCAAGCAGAACGACTATCGTTCGATCCACACCACCATCGTCGGTCCGTCGCGCCAGCGTGTCGAGCTGCAGATCCGTACGCGCGAGATGAACAAGATTGCCGAATATGGCGTGGCCGCGCATTCGATCTACAAGGATGCCAAGGGCAAGACCAACGGCGCCACCCACACGATCTCCAAGGAAACCAACGCTTATGCCTGGCTGCGCCGCACCATCGAGCAGCTGGCCGAGGGCGACAATCCCGAGGATTTCCTGGAAAACACCAAGCTGGAGCTGTTCCAGGACCAGGTCTTCTGCTTCACCCCCAAGGGCATGCTGATCGCGTTGCCGCGTGGCGCGACGCCGATCGATTTTGCCTATGCCGTCCACACCGACGTCGGCGACAGCTGCGTGGGCGCCAAGGTCAACGGCCGCGTGATGCCGCTGATGACGGAACTGAAGAACGGCGACGAGGTCGAGATCATCCGTTCCAAGGCGCAGGTGCCACCCGCCGCCTGGGAATCGATCGTGGTCACCGGCAAGGCGCGCGCCGCCATCCGCCGGGCTACCAAGAACGCCATCCGCAAGCAGTATTCCGGCCTCGGTATGCGCATTCTGGAGCGCGCCTTCGAACGCGGCGGCAAGACCTTTTCGAAGGAGAGCTTGAAGCCGGTGCTGCACCGCCTGGCGCGCAAGGACATCGAGGATGTGCTGGCCGCCGTCGGCCGCGGCGAACTCGCTTCGGCGGATGTGCTGAAGGCGGTGTTCCCTGATTACAAGGACGAGCGCGTCACTGTTGCCCAGCCCAAGCACCGCGAAGAGGGTTGGTCGCGCATACGCAACGCCGCCGGCATGCTCTTCCAGATGCCGGGCCGTGCCGCGCGGCGCGACAAGAGCCAGCCCAGGGATGCCGCCGTGCCGATCCGCGGCGTGCGTGGTGATCTGCCCGTGCGTTTCGCGCCGGAGGGTGCTGTGCCGGGCGATCGTATCGTCGGCATCATCCAGCCGGGGTCCGGCATCACCATCTATCCGATCCAGTCGCCGTCGCTGACGGCGTTCGACGATCAGCCGGAACGTTGGATAGACGTGCGCTGGGACATCGACGAGAACAATCGCGAGCGGTTTCCCGCACGTATTTCGGTGACTGCCATCAATGCGCCGGGATCGCTTGCTGATATAGCGCAAGTCGTGGCCGCTAACGATGCCAACATCCACACATTGTCGATGGTGCGCACCGCGCCCGATTTCACCGAAATGTTGATCGACATCGAGGTCTGGGACCTGAAGCATTTGAACCGGCTGCTGTCGCAGCTCAAGGAAAACTCCAGCGTCAGCGATGCGCGGCGCGTCAATGGATGATCGGAACCGCAGGCATGAACACGGCTGAAGTGCTGGATATCTTTCGCTCGGCGGGCGCGGTGCTCGAAGGGCATTTCATCCTCACCTCGGGATTGCGCAGCCCGGTCTTCCTGCAGAAGGCGCGTGTTTTCATGCATGCCGACAAGACGGAACGGCTGTGCAAGGCACTGGCTGGCAAGATCCGGGCAGAGGTCGAAGGGCCGATCGACTATGTCGTCGGTCCGGCGGTCGGCGGGCTGATCCCCGCCTATGAGACCTCGCGCCATCTCGGCGTACCGGCCATCTGGGTGGAGCGCGAGCAGGGTGTGTTCCGGCTGCGCCGCTTCGAAATCGAGAAAGGCGCCCGCGTCGTCATCGTCGAGGACATCGTCACCACCGGCCTGTCGATCCGCGAGACCATCGATTGCCTGCGCGACCTTGGCGCGGAGGTGCTGGCGGCTGCCTGCATCATCGACCGTTCAGCCGGAAAGACCGAGGTGGGGGTGCCCCTGATTGCCCTCGCGCAGTATGAGGTTCCGGCGTATCCTGCGGACAAGTTGCCGCCGGAACTTGCCGCACTGCCGGCGGTTAAACCCGGCAGCCGGGCGCTGTAACGATCGCGGCACTATAGAGTTTGGCCTGACATATGCTGTTCAAGCGAAGGGAAGCCGAGAGTTTAAGCGAGCGGTTGCGCATTTGGCTGTGGCCGCGCCGCTCCCTTTCGCGTTCGCTGCGTTATTTCGCCAAGCGCATCGTCCGGTTGAAGGCGACACCGCATGCCGTTGCTGCTGGCGTCGCCGCCGGCGTGTTCGCGTCTTTCTTTCCGCTCGGCCTGCATTTTGTCATCGCCGCGGTGGTGTGCTGGGTGGTTGCCGGCAACCTCGTCGCCGCGGCGATCGGAACGGCCGTGGGCAATCCGCTGACGGTACCGTTCCTGTGGGGCGCCTCCTGGGAAACCGGCAGGCTGCTGTTGAACGAGCATGTTCCTCACAGCGGTCCGCCGGCGCATCTCGGTGCCATGTTGCGTCACCTGAGCTTCGCGCAGCTTTGGGAACCAGTGCTGAAGCCGATGACCATTGGCGCCATTCCACTGGGTCTTACGGCCGGTCTGATCACCTATGGCCTGACCCGTTGGGGCATGACCAAATTCCAGGATCGGCAGCGCCGGCGTCTGGCCGAGCGCGCCGCGCGCGGCCATCCCGCGTCGGATGTGGGCCATCTGGGTTCTGCCACGCGATGATCATCGGCATCGGTAGCGATTTGATCGACATCCGCCGCATCGAGAAGTCGCTCGAGCGCCACGGCGAGCGTTTCGTCAAGCGTGTCTATACCGATGTGGAGCAGGCGCGGTCGGAGGGACGCAGGATGCGGGCCGCCTCCTATGCTAAGCGCTTCGCGGCAAAGGAGGCTTGCGCCAAGGCACTCGGCACCGGCATCGCGCAAGGTGTCTATTGGCGCGACATGGGCGTTGCCAACCTGCCAAGCGGCAAGCCGACCATGGTTTTGACCGGCGGTGCCGCCGAGCAACTGGAAAAGCTCGTTCCGGCAGGACACCGGGCCGCAATCCACCTGACCATCACCGACGACTACCCACTCGCTCAAGCCTTTGTGATTATCGAGGCGCTGCCTGTCGCATAAGCGCCACAGTGATAGGCGTTGGAAGGACTTATGGGCGTTGCCGGACAGGCAACGACCCCGTATATGAACCGGCGAGGCATCGAGGACGAGATGAGCGTGGCAGATAAATCCGACAAGAAAAGCGGCGGGCTTGGCGAGACCGTCAGTGTCATTGTGCAGGCCTTGCTTCTGGCGTTGGTTATCCGCACGCTGTTCTTCCAGCCATTTTCCATCCCGTCCGGTTCGATGCGTCCGACGCTTCTGGAAGGCGACTATCTCTTCGTCACCAAGTGGGCCTACGGCTATTCGCGCTACTCGCTGCCCTTCGGTCCGGACCTTTTCTCGGGTCGCATCTGGGGCTCCGAGCCGAAGCGCGGCGACGTCGTCGTCTTCAAGTTCCCGCCGGATCCGTCCGTCGACTACATCAAGCGCGTCGTCGGCCTGCCAGGCGACAAGATCCAGATGAAGGGCGGCCAGCTGTTCATCAACGATGTCGGCGTGCCGCGCGTGAAGGTCGGCCAGATCGACAATCCCGACATCACCGAGCAGAATCGCCCGGTCGACGTCTATCGCGAGACGCTGCCCAACGGCGTCTCCTACGATACGCTCGATTTGACGCCGAATGGCATCGGCGACGACACGCGCGAGTTCAAGGTGCCGGAAGGGCACTATTTCATGATGGGCGACAACCGCGACAATTCCAGCGATAGCCGCTTCTCCGTCGGCTATGTGCCTGCCGACAATCTGGTGGGCCGCGCAAACATCATCTTCTTCTCGATTTCCGGTGGTGCAAGCCCGCTCGAGATTTGGAAGTGGCCGTCCGAGATGCGTGCCTCGCGCCTCTTCAATTTTGTCCACTAGCCTATGACGGCACCGAAGCGTTTGACAGCCGACGCGCTTGCCGCCGTCCTGGAAAGCCGAACCGGTCACGCCTTCAGCGACCCGCAGCGACTGCAGCGGGCGCTGACCCATGCCAGCGCGCGTGGAAGCCAGGCCGGTGTCGACTATGAGCGCTTCGAGTTCCTCGGCGACAGGGTGCTCGGCCTTGTTATTGCCGACATGCTTCTCGCAGATTTCCCAAACGCGCCGGAAGGCGAGCTGTCGGTCAGGCTGAACGCTCTGGTCAATGCCGAAACCCTGGCGCAGATCGCCGACGAAATCGGGCTCGCGGAGTTGATCCGCGCCGGCAGCGAAGTTCGCAATCTGGCCGAGCGCAAGCGGGTCAACCTGCGCGCCGACGCGTTGGAATCGCTGATCGCGGTCATCTATCTCGACGGTGGCATCGATGTTGCCCGGCGGTTCATTCACACCTATTGGAAGCCGCGTGCCGGCGCCGTCGGCGCGGCACGTCGCGACCCCAAGACAGAGTTGCAGGAATGGGCGCACCAGGCGACAGGCGCCACGCCTGACTATAGTATCGAAGGGCGCGAGGGGCCGGACCACGATCCGGTGTTTACCGTTCGGGTCAAGGTTGGCGAAAGGGCGCCCGCAACCGGCAGCGGTCGTTCGAAGCGTGAGGCGGAACAGGCTGCCGCCACGGCCCTTCTGGTGCGAGAGGGCGTCTGGGTTCCGGAAGAAGGGGATATGCCGTGACGTCGATCGGTGAGAGTGAGCAGGCCACGCATTCGGGCTTCGTCGCCCTGATCGGCGCCCCGAACGCCGGCAAGTCGACGCTGATCAACCAGCTTGTCGGCTCGAAAGTGTCGATCGTCACCCACAAGGTGCAGACGACGCGTGCCCTGGTGCGTGGCATCGCCACCCATGGCGCCGCTCAGATCGTGTTGCTCGACACGCCCGGTATCTTCAAGCCGAGGCGACGCCTCGACACCGCGATGGTGACGACCGCCTGGGGCGGCGCCAAGGATGCTGATATCGTCCTGGTGCTGATCGATGCCGAGCGCGGCATCAAGGGCGACGCCGACGCCATCCTCGACAGGTTGGCGGACGTGCGCCAGCCAAAGGTTCTGGTGCTGAACAAGGTCGACCGCGTGAAACCGGAAGCGCTGCTGACGCTGACGAAAACTGCCAACGAACGCGTCGCGTTCGACAGGACATTCATGGTTTCCGCCTTGACCGGCTCCGGCTGCAAGGACCTGCTCGACTATCTGGCTGCGACATTGCCGTCCGGTCCCTGGTATTATCCGGAGGATCAGATTTCCGACCTGCCGATGCGCCAGCTGGCAGCCGAGATCACCCGCGAGAAACTCTATCTGCGCCTGCATCAGGAATTGCCCTACTCCTCCCATGTCGAGACCGAGAAATGGGAAGAGAAGAAGGACGGTTCGGTTCGCATCGAACAGGTCATCTATGTCGAGCGCGACAGCCAGAAGAAGATCGTTCTCGGCCACAAGGGCGAAACCATCCGCGCCATTGGCGAAGCCGCGCGCAGGGAGATCGGCGAGATCCTCGAACAGAAGACGCATTTGTTCCTGTTCGTGAAAGTGCGCGAGAACTGGGGCGACGATCCCGAGCGCTACCGCGAGATGGGGCTGGATTTCCCGCACTGACCGGGCGCCAGCGCCAGTCGCGCAACTGTCACAAACCGCACCTATAGCCGTGTACAGCCTAGGCATCATCCCCATGCCGAGGCAGCGGCGGAATGATGCGAATGAACGAATTCAACAGCGCGGCAAGCGGCGTTGTCCGCTCTGAGCTCGAGCGAGTTGTTGCGGCAGCGCTGGAACAAGCCCTGCGCGGTCGCGGTGGTGAGACATCCGAGAATGCCGTGAAGCTGGCGGCTATCGTCGGCGGCAGCGTTGCAACCGCGATCATCAATCTGTCGCCGCGCCAGCACAGAGCGCTCTCGGCTACCCTGAAGAACCCTTCCAAGCTGGCGCCCAAGATCGTCAGGCTGCTGCTGGCCGACGCGGCGCAAGAAACCGAATCGACGTCGGCAAGAGGCCAGCTCGATTCGATGGAGACGTCCGCCGCCTCGCAATCCGAGATGGCCAGCGATTCGCAGCCGCAGCGTGGCGGGCTGGCGTCGGCGCTCATCGAGGATTGGGCAGGGCAGGTGGCCGGCTCGACCTATCTGGAAGAGACGCTGCGGATACCGCGCTCCACGCTGCACCGCTGGCAGCGGCGCGGCGAGGTCATCGCGCTGCGTACCGGCGGCAGGAAACATGTCTTTCCGCTCGCCCAATTCGTCGATGGCCGGCCGGTGCCGGGCATTCGCGAGGTTTTGCAATTGATTGGGCATCCACGCACCGCGTGGTCGTGGCTGATTCGACCAGCCGCGGAGTTCGATGGCGAGGCTCCGATCGACCTTTTGACCAAGGATCGATCCGACGATGTCATCCGCGCCGCGGCGGCGGTTTCCGCCAGCACGGACCAGCTTCCGCAGACGACCTGAGCGCCTTCGTTCCCGGTTGTTTCACCGCCCTTTACGCTCCTTTCGAGAATATTATTCGACGAAGAGTGCGCCTTTTATGACAGTTTTCTGTCGTTGTGCCGTTTGTGCCAAAATCTGTTTAAAATCAACATCTTAGTTGTAAATATACAACAAGCTTCCGTTGAATCCGCGCGGACGGCGTTGTGCGGTGCAATATTCATTGAAAGCGAGAATTCGATGCGTATTGTCCCGATCGAAAGAGCGCGCTGACGTGCCTCCTTCAACAGGCGGTTGGCATTTTTTGGCCCTCGGCCGAGAACACGAAAACACATTTTGAAAAATTGACTGGAGAGGTCAAAATGAACATCAAGAGCCTTCTGCTCGGCTCGGCTGCGGCACTGCTCGCAGTCTCCGGCGCGCGTGCGGCCGATGCGGTCGTCGTTGCCGAACCGGAACCCGCTGAATACGTCAAGATCTGCGACGTCTACGGCGCTGGCTACTTCTACATCCCGGGCACCGAAACCTGCCTGCGCGTCGGCGGCTATCTCCGCTATGACGCCGGCTTCGGCGACATCGGCACCTTCGACGGTTCGGTGACCAATGATCGCCTGAACGGCGACAGGCAGCACACCTACTACAAGAACGCCCGCTTCGCGCTGAAGACCTGGACCGGTCAGGAGACCGAGCTCGGCACCCTGAAGACCTACACCGAAACCCGCTTCCAGTTCGGCAACACCAATGCCGACGGCACCGCGCAGAACAAGTCGGTGTCGCTGAACTTCGCCTGGATCCAGCTCGGTGGTCTGCGCGTCGGTAAGGACGAAACCGCCTACGACACCTTCATCGGCTACGCCGGTAACGTCATCCAGGACACGATCATCCCGTATGGCGGCAAGGACACCAACCTGATCAGCTACACCTTCGATGCCGGCAACGGCCTCTCGGCGATCGTGTCGCTCGAACAGGGCGCCGGCAGCTATTCGCGCGTCAAGCGCGTTGGCGACACCTGGGTCTCCGACAACAACACCATCGACAGCTATGTTCCGCACGTCGTCGGCGGTGTGAAGTACAAGGGTGACTGGGGTTCGGTGACCGGCGTCGTTGCTTACAACAGCGCCTTCGAAGAGTGGGCCGGCAAGGTTCGCCTCGACGTGAACGCCACCAGCGACCTCACCCTCTTCGTCATGGGCGGTTACGGTACGGACGACAACATCGACCGCAACCAGTACAAGCCTTGGGGCGGCAACTGGGCTGTCTGGGGTGGCGGTACCTACAAGTTCAACTCCAAGACCAAGTTCAACACCCAGATCTCGTATGACGACAACCGCAATCTCGCGATTGCCGCCAACGTTGCCTACGAAATCGTCCCCGGCTTCACCATCACGCCCGAAGTGGACTTCCTCCACAACGGCCGTTACGGCGAGGCAGGCTCGACCTGGACCAAGGCCGACAAGAAGAACAGCCTGGGCGGCATCATCCGCTTCCAGCGCAACTTCTAATCAGCTTCAAACCCTGGTTTTGCGGCCCGCGACAATCGTCGCGGGCCGTTTCCGTTTGGCGGCAGCAACTGTCCGGTTGTTCGCCTGCTTCTTGATTTCGTCTCAGAAGGCGTCAAATCTCCGCCCATGGAATGGCGCGACGAGGGAATCGTTCTCGGCACCCGCAAGCATGGCGAAACCAGCGCCATCCTTGAGGTGATGACACAAACGCATGGCAGGCATCTCGGCCTCGTGCGCGGCGGTCGTTCGCGCAAGATCCAGCCGGTGCTCCAGGCTGGCAATCGCGTCGATCTGATCTGGCGCGCGCGGCTGGACGAGCATCTGGGCACGTTCCAGGCTGAAGCGATCGAGATGAACGCTGCGCGGCTGATGGACAGCGCCGTCGCCGTCTACGGCCTGCAGCTTCTGGCCGCGCATCTGCGCCTGTTGCCGGAGCGTGACCGGCATGACGGTCTCTACGCCACCTTGGGCGTGATCGTCGAACATCTCCAGGATGCGGATCTTGCCGGCGAACTGGTGGCGCGTTTCGAATTGCTGGTGCTCGATGAACTCGGTTTCGGCCTCGATCTTACGGAATGTGCCGCGACGGGTACCAGGCAGGATCTGACCTATGTCTCGCCGAAATCGGGCAGGGCGGTGTCGCGCGAGGCGGGCGCGCCGTGGCACGACAAGATGCTGGTGTTGCCGGGCTTCCTGCAGAGAGGCGGCGGGCAGCATGCCGACCCAGACGCCATCGAGGATGCATTTCGCCTGACCGGTTTCTTCTTCAGGCGCCATGTCTACGAGCCGCGCGGCATCGAACCGCCCGATGCGCGTTCGGGATTTCTCGCGGCCCTGCGCAAACATCATGCCGGCCCGAAGGCCATTACGGGAGACAACGCCGCATGAGCGCAATGGAGCTTTACCCGGATCTGGTCTCGCCCATGGGTGTAGGCACCATCCCGCATGCCGAAATCGCTGACTGTTCGGGGCTGGAATTCCTACAGCGCATTGTCGATGGCCAATATCCGACCCCGCCGATGGCCTACCAGATGAATTTCGGCTTGACCGAGGTGGCGGAGGGGCGGGCGGTCTTTCGTGGCGTGCCCAATGAGAAGCATCTCAATCCCATGGGCGGCGTGCATGGCGGCTGGGCGGCGACCATCCTGGATTCCGCGCTCGGCTGTGCCGTACAAACCTTGCTTGCGAAGGGCGAGGCCTATGCCACGGCAGAGTTCAAGGTCAATCTGATGCGCCCCATCACGCCGAATAGCGGCGAACTGGTCTGCGAAGGCAGGGTCATCCACAAGGGGCGTACGCTGGCGGTATCGGAAGCGAGCCTGAAGGACAGCGCAGGCAAACTGCTGGCTTTCGGCACGGAAACCTGTTCGATCTTCCCACTGGGCAATTTGGCTGCCAGATAGGGCGTATCTGTAGTTCTCGGAAACTGTCAGACTCGGGGATTTTCGCATTGGATACAATCAGCATCATCGCGCTTGTCGTGCTGTTCGTGGTCGTATTGCGGCAACGCTCGCAGCTGTCGAGGATCGAGCGCGATCTTGCCGAATTGCGCGGTATGGCAGTTCCAGGAGCTGCAAAATCGGAAGCCGCGCTGGAGGAAATCCTCACCTCGGCCGGCAAGACGACGGCAATTTCCGCCGGAGCGGCACCGGATGCTGGCAAGGCTCAGGCCGAAACCACGTCGCCTGCAACGCTGCGGGTGGAAGCGGCCCAAGAGGAAAGCGTGCGGCCGGCCGCACATCAGGCCAATGCCCCTGAAGAGGCCGTCGCCGGGCCATGGGGAAGCGCCAGGGCGGAGGCCGCCGGCGATGCGGAAGCTTCGCCCGCGCAAGCGGATGCGTCGCGCAAGCCGGATATAGAAACGGCGCTGGGCACCCGTTGGGCGGTTTGGGTCGGTGGCATTGCGCTGGCCCTGGGTGGTCTGTTCCTCGTCCGCTACAGCATCGAAGCCGGTATCTTTGGCCCCGGTTTGCGCCTCACAATGGCGGCGATCCTTGGATTGCTGCTGATCGGCGGTGGAGAATTCATCCGCCGCACTGGTTACAAGGTGCCGGTCGAAGGTGCGGCCGGCGCCTACATACCGGCGATCCTGACCGCTGCTGGCGCATTCACCCTTTTTGGTACCGTCTATGCCGCGCATGGCATCTACGGCTTCATCGGTCCGGCGGCGGCTTTCGTGCTGCTTGGATTGATTGGTGTCGCGACGATCGCCGCGGCCCTTGTGCATGGCCAGGCATTGGCCGGAATTGGCTTGCTCGGCTCGTTGGCGACCCCGATGCTCGTTGCATCGCAGTCACCCAACCCCTGGGCCTTGTTCGGCTATCTGGCCATTGTGTTGGTCGCGACCGGGTTCATCGCCCGGATCCGCCGCTGGACGCCTTTGATGGCGGCCGCTTTTGCCGGCGTCGGCCTTTGGACCGTGGCTTACATGATCGAAGCGCCGATGCCGGGTTTTTCGGTCCTGGTCTTCATCAGCCTTGTCACGCTTGTCGTGCTCGCTTTCGTCTGGCTCGGCAAGGAACAGGACGCCGTTTCGGCGACGCTCGGCTTCGATCTGCCCTCGCTCGCTCCGGCTATCTTCGTGGCCTTGTCGGCATTGCTGCTGTTCGTTGAACCACGCTTCGCCGAGATCGGGGGCGCCTGGCCGGCGACTATTCTGATCGCCGCCTTGCTTGCGGCCGCACTGTTCAGGCCTCAGGCGCTGCCGCTGCTCTTCGGTGCAGGCGTGGCGACGGTCTTCGCCTATCTGCGCCTGACGCCTCTCGCGACCGCGTCGATCGATTTTTCCGGCTACGCGGTGATGGACACGATGCCGGTAGCGGCGGCGGCCGGAACCTCGATGGTTCGCATCGGCCTGTTGCTCGGTCTGCTCTTCCTCGGGACCGGCTTGTGGAGCGCTCGCCGCCATGTCTCGGCCAGCCTTGTCCAGTCGGCTTCATGGGCCGCTTGGGCGGCTGTTGCACCCTTGGTCATCGTCCTGTCGCTCTGGGTCACCTTCGGCAATCTCGACCGCGACCTTGTCTACGCCCTGATTTCCTTGCTGTTGCTTGCGGCCCTCGTCGCGGGCGGCGAATGGATCGCGCGTGCCGAAGAACCGCAGTTGACAGGTGGGCCGGCGGTTTCCTTCGCCCTTGTCGGCGCGGGTCTTGCCGCGGTCCTGATGCTGCACATGGCATTCGGGTCAGGCATAACGACGGTTCTGTTGGGTGCTGCGGCGGTTGTGCCCGCCTTGGCCACGCGCTGGCGCAGCTATCCGGTACTGGGCTGGCTGTCCGTCGGCGCCGTGGTCGGCGTGCTGGCGCGTGTCGCCTTCGACCCGACGATCGTCGGAGCGGATTTCCTGTCCAGAACGCCAGTCTTCAACTGGCTGTTGCCTGGTTATGGCGTGCCGGCGCTCGCCTTTGGCTTCGCCGCCTGGCAGTTGGCGCGCACCACCGATGGCCGACCGCGCCTTGCCATGGAAGCCGGATCCGCGCTGTTTGCGCTGCTGGGCGTTGCCATGCTGGTGCGCCATGCCATGCATGGCGGTGTCATCGACGACGGCCATGTCACCTTGGCCGAGCAGGCCATCTACACGTTGATCACGCTCGGCGCCGGCGCCATCCTGATCAGCATCGACATGCGTTCGCCGAGTTCAGTGTTGCGTTATGGCTCGCTGATCGCGGGCGTCGTGTCGGCGCTGACGATTGTCAGCCAGCACTTCGCGATCCTCAATCCGTTGTTCACCGACGAATCGACCGGCCGCATCCCTGTCTTAAACCTGCTCTTCCTAGCTTATCTTCTGCCAGCCCTGGCGGCTGGCGCATTGGCTTACTATGCGCGCGGCAAGCGGCCGAAATGGTACTCCGCGATGCTGGCTCTGATGGGAGCCTTGCTGGCTTTCGCCTATGCGACCCTGTCGGTGCGGCGTTTCTTCAAGGGCGAGTTCATCGGTCTGTGGAGCGGCATGGAGCAGGTGGAAACCTACAGCTATTCCGCGCTCTGGTTGCTGCTCGGCGTGATTCTTTTGGTGGTCGGCGTGCGGTTCCGTTCGCAGGTGCTGCGCATTGCTTCGGCGGCCCTCATTGCAATAGCGGTGCTCAAGGTCTTCCTGTTCGACATGTCGGAGCTGGAGGGCGTGCTGCGCGCGCTGTCCTTCATCGGGCTTGGCGCCGTGCTGATCGGCATCGGGCTTTTCTACCAGCGCCTGCTGTCGCGTGCTGCTCGGTAGGTAGCCGCGATGCTAAGAGAAATTTAAGGAACGTTACTCAAATATTACCGATAAATATTTGTTTTTGCTAAATTTTGCGCAATGTTGGCGTAATCCAGAGCGGTCATCTTCCGCATGCAACCAGCTAGCTGGTGCACGGGGCCTGACCGGCGGATTGCTTCCCCAGTCGCCGTACGGTCGAGGCCTTGTCAACGGGCTGCGGAGCTAACCGCTCCGCAGCTCAATCACTTTCGGAGCTAAAAACCATGACCAAGCGAAATCTGTTTCTCGTCATGTTCGCTGGCCTTGCACCTTTCGCCGTGCCGGCCACGGCAGCCGATCTGGCATCCAACAACTACGGCTCGCAAAACTATTCGGACGCTGCCTACAACTGGTCGGGCAGCTATGTCGGCGGCCATCTCGGCACGTCGTCCTCGGGTTTCCCGAACCCGTTCTCGAGCAAGAGCGGCTTGCAGTTCGGCGGCCAGCTCGGCACGAACTTCCAGAGCGGCGGCATTGTCTATGGTGCGGAACTTGACGGTTCTTATTCCAGGGGCGCCAAGCACAAACTCGACGATGGTGCCGAACTGAAGCGCACCTGGATCGGCGCCGCCAAGGTTCGCGCCGGCGTTTCCTTCGACAAGACCCTTGTCTACGGCACGGCGGGCTATTCGATGACCAAGGTCAAGCCTGGCGGTACCGTTGCATCCGGCGGCAGGTGGAAAGGCGGCTATCTGTTGGGTGGCGGTATCGAGCAGGCCTTCGCCGGCAACGTCTCGGCCAAGGTCGAATACAACTACGTCAACTATGGCGACGTCGACTACACGTTGCGCAACGGTGCCAAGCGGTCGGCCGATCTGTCCGCCCACACCGTCAACATGGGCGTCAACTACCGGTTCTGACACCGGCAAAACGAAGACTGTTCCAGCTCAGTCGTCGCAACGCCGCCGATCCACAAGGATCGGCGGCGTTGTCGTTTTCGGGCATTTTACCGTTCAGGATCGGGAATAATCCTTCGTCGGCCGCCGTTTTCCTGACGATGGCAACGAAGCGGGTATTTGCGCTGCTTGCGCCGATCGGCGAAGGCGCGTTCAATCGACCGGCAACGGAAGAAATTGGCGAACCGCCGCTCATGGACGAGAGGAAGGCAGCGATCCTTGGTGAGATTCCGCGCTTGCGCCGCTATGCGCGCGCTTTGGTGCGCGACCGCGATTCCGCTGACGATCTCGTCCAAGATTGCTTGGAACGGGCCCTGGTCAGGCTGGACAACTGGCAGACTGGCGAAAGCCCGAGGAAATGGCTGTTCACGATCATGCACCACCTGTTCATTGACCAGATGCGCAAGGTGAACCGGCGCGGCGAAGCGGCGATGCTGTCGCTGGATGGCGACGAGGCGCTGGCCGTGCCGGCAATCCAGGTTGAAAGTCTCGCTTCCCGCGAGATCATCGAAGCGTTGCACGCGATCAGTCCCGAGCGTCGCTCCGCATTGGTCATGGTGGCGATTGAAGGTTTCTCCTATGCCGAGGCCGCCGGCATCCTTGGTATTCCCGCAGGCACGCTGATGTCGCGCATATCGCGAGGCCGCGAAGATTTGCGCGTGCTGCTCGATGACAAGGCGCGCCGTCGATCGCTGAGGGTGGTCGAGAAATGACCGCACGCGATTTCACCGAACGCGATATCCACCTTGCTCTGGATGGCGAGTTGCCGGCCGAGGAGCGCGCCGCGTTCGAGAGCTGGCTGGACAGCAATCCCGAGATGAAGGCGAGGGGCAGCCGCTATGACGCCGACGGTGCGGCGCTGCGTGCCGCGTTCGCCGGGGTTCTTGAAGAACCGCTGCCTGCCCGCTTCACCGACATGGTTGCGGGCAAGGAACGTGTTTCTCGGGTAAGACGGTCGCCTTGGTGGCAGGCCGCCGCTGCTGCGGCGTTACTCGCGGTCGGCGGTGCGGGCGGCTTTGCCGTCGGCACGCGGGACTTTGGCTTCGAGGATCCGGCCGGAGATCGGCTTGCCGAGGAAGCGGTCGCCGCGCACGCCATCTACGCCTCCGAGAAACGCCACGCCGTCGAGGTGCCTGCATCCGACAAGGAGCACATGCAGACATGGCTGTCGGCGCGACTCGGCTTGAGGCTGGTGGCGCCTGATTTGACCGCGGACGGGTTCCAGCTCGTCGGCGGACGGTTGCTGCCTGCCGGCGAGAGCAAGGCGGCGATGCTCCTCTACGAAGACGAGGAAGGCAACCGTATCTCGCTGTTCGTCACCGGCGATTCGGGCAGCAACGCCAAGGGCACCTATGCCGCGCAGAACGGCCCGACGGCGGTTTACTGGCTGGACAAGGGTTATGGCTGCGCCGTGGTTGGCTCATTGCCGCGCGAACGGCTCGCCGCGGTTGCCAGGAACGCCTACGGGCAACTGGTTGCGGGTATCGCGAGTTAGCACCGCACCGTCTGACCGGGCGTGGCTTCGGGACTGAGGGTTGCTCGGGCTGACAGTGCGTCATCCGCAGACTTGGGGATCGCGGTCCATCAGCATCTGTTCCCTCGCTGCCCCGACGATGTTGGCCGCAATCAACAGGCAGGCCACCGTGCAGATGACGGCGATGACCAGATTGAGCCGGTCGCGAAAATAGTGCCCGTTCACCACAGCGCCAACGCCGTAGAGCAGCAAAGCCGGGATCGCGAACAGAAGCGCCGAGATCGGCCCGTCGCAATCGACTGCATCCACGCCCCCGGCCTTGTATTCGTTCGCCGGCATCGACATGGCCAGCAACGCCACCGGCGTGGCTGCGACCAGGATGGCGAGGCCGAGCCATCCAAGCCATTTCGGCCAGGGTCGGGATGGTTGCTGCTGATTGTGGGCGGTCATGCCCCTTGGTGGCATGGCAGAGCCCGGCTGCAAAGCACCATCTGTTGTGGGCTCGCTGTTTGGACGCCGG
This sequence comes from Mesorhizobium sp. YL-MeA3-2017, assembly GCF_030814575.1. Lineage (NCBI taxonomy): Bacteria > Pseudomonadati > Pseudomonadota > Alphaproteobacteria > Hyphomicrobiales > Phyllobacteriaceae > Mesorhizobium > Mesorhizobium sp. YL-MeA3-2017. Next base: position 4,902,953 of record NZ_JAUSVH010000001.1, read on the forward strand.
GTGTGATCGTCGCTGTCGCTTGAGACAATCGTCCGGTAGTCAAACACTTGCACTGGAGCGCTTGCATGTCCGGTGGGGAGAGCCGCTATATCGCTTGGCAAGCCAGCGGAATCTGTCACAATTCAGCCCAAATCGAAGCGCGAAACGCTGACCATGCGTCGGCTTTCCGGTTGGCGCGACGACGTTTCGATTGGGCACTTTCCCTGCCACGCACCGAGGTTTCTTAAGCCCTCATGCCTGCCGAAATCCGCACGGCCCGCCCGTCCGACGTCGATGACCTTGCCGCCATCGAAAACGCCGTCTTTCCCACCGACCGCATCTCGCGCCGCTCGTTCAGGCAATTGATCGAGCGCGAAACCGCCGAAACGCTGATCGCCGAGAGCGACGGCAAGGTCGCTGGCTATGCGATCATCCTGTTTCGCAAGGGCAGCGGCGTGGCGCGGCTCTATTCCATCGCGACAGGACCGGGGCGGGAAGGGCAGGGCATTGGCCGCCTGCTTCTCGATACGGCTGAGGACGTCGCCTTCGAGCATGATCGCATGATGCTGCGGCTGGAAGTGCGCGAGGACAACGCCCGCGCCATCCGCATCTACGAACAGTCCGGTTACCGTCGGATCGGGCGCGAGACAGATTACTACGAGGACGGCACGCCAGCGTTGCGTTACGAAAAGACGCTGCGTGGCCATGTGCCGGTTGCCACCTCGGTGCCCTTCTACGAGCAGACCTGCGATTTCACTTGCGGGCCTTGCTGCCTGATGATGGCGATGGCGAATTTCGACGGCACTTTTCGGCCCGATCCGGTGATGGAAGTGCGCCTGTGGCGCGAGGCGACCACCGTCTTCATGATGTCGGGTCCGGGCGGTTGCGAGCCGTTCGGCTTGGCGGTGGCGGCCTTCGAATACGGACTTTCCGCTGAGGTCTTCGTCTCCTTCGACGGACCGCTTTTCCTGCAATCGGTGCGCAGCACCGAGAAACGCCGGGTCATGCAACTGGCGCAGATCGACTTCCAGCGCCGTGCGGGCGAATACAACATTCCCGTGCGCTACAACGCCTTTTCGATCGACGACATTCGCACCGCGATCGCCGCCGGCAAGCTGGTTGTCGTTCTGGTCAGCGGCTTCCTGATGTTCGGTAAGAAAGTTCCGCACTGGGTTCTGGCGATCGGCGACGACGGTGACCATATCCTGATCCATGACCCGTGGGTCGAGGACGAGCGGGAAGAAACCGAGTCGGACGCTGCCAACATTCCCGTGCCTTACGACATCTTCATCAACATGGCGCAGTTCGGACGCGACGGGCTGCGCGCTGCCATCATCCTTGGAGCGCGTGACAGACAATGACCTGGGTCATCCTCACCGGCAGGCAGAACGACATCGACCAGGTGGCCACGCCGCACAAGATCATCACCAGCCGCGATTATCTGGCGCACCCGGGCCTCTTCCGCGGGCAGCGCCCGAAGGTCATCAACCTCTCCAACCGATATGACTACCAGAGCCGTGGTTATTATGCCTCGCTGCTCGCCAGCTCGCGTGGCCACAAGGTCATCCCGACCGTCGAGACGATGATCGACCTGTCCGAACGCAAGCTCTACGAGCATGCGCTGCCGGAACTGGAACTGGCCCTGAACAAGTGCCGCAAGGATCTTGGTGGCGCCTTTCCAGCCAAGATGCACGTCTTCTTCGGCATCGGCCCGAGCAAGGCCTGGGACCGTTTCGCCAAGCTTCTGTTCGACTGGTTCCGGGCGCCGGCACTCGAGGTAGCCATCACCGATGGCGGCGAGTGGGCCTCGATCCGCAAGATCGGTTTCTACCCGCTTGCGCGCATGACGGAAGACGAGGAGAAGCGCTTCCTCGAATGCCTGGATGTCTACACCGGCCGCGAATGGCGCGACACCAAGGCGCGCACGCCGGCGCGCTATACTTTCGCGACGCTGGTCGATCCGCACGAGCAACTGCCGCCTTCGGCAATCTCGTCACTGCGTTATTGGGCGAAGACCGCTGAGAAGATGGGCGTCGAGGTCGAGCCGATCACCAAGAAGGATCTGGCCAGGGTCGCCAACTACGACGCACTGTTTATCCGCGAGACGACCTCGATTTCGAACCATACCTATCGTTTCGCCCGCCGTGCCCAGCAGGAAGGCATGCCGGTGATCGACGACCCGCTGTCGATGATCCGCTGCACCAACAAGGTCTATCTGAACGAGCTGATGGCGTTCAACGATGTGCCGGTGCCGCTGACGGTGATGATCGCCGGTTCGTCCGACCTGGAAGTCGCCGCCGATACGCTTGGCTTTCCGCTGGTCTTGAAGATCCCGGACAGCGCGTTCTCGCGCGGTGTCAAGAAATGCAAGGATTTCGGCGAGTTGAAGAAACTGGCGACGGAGTGGCTGGAGGATTCCGACCTGCTCGTCGCGCAAAAATTCATTCCGACCGATTATGACTGGCGCATCGGCGTGCTCGGCGGCGAGCCGCTGTTTGCCGTTCAATATCTGATGGCCAAGCAGCACTGGCAGATCGTCAACCACGACCGTGCCGGCAAGCCGGACGAAGGCGGTTTCAAGACCTTCACCTTGAAGGATGCGCCGGCCCATGCCGTGCAAACGGCTGTCAAGGCGGCCCGCTGTATTGGCGACGGCCTCTACGGCGTCGATCTCAAGGAGACCAAGGACGGCGTTTTCGTCATCGAGGTCAACGACAACCCTAATCTCGACCACGGCTGTGAGGATACCGGCGAGAAGGACGAGGTCTGGGTGCGTCTGACGCAATGGTTCCTCGACCGCCTGGAGCGGAACGGAAAATAGCTGGCGGCTGGCCTGATACCGGCCGCCGCAGGCACCGCTAGCCGGGTTCAGGCAGGAGGGCGATTTATGCAGTTCGTCGTTATCGAGGATTTTCGCGGCGGCGATCCCAAGGCGATCTATCGCCGTTTCCGTGACAAGGGCCGGCTCGCCCCCGAGGGCTTCGTCGTCCATCACAGCTGGGTTGCCGCCGACATGAGCCGCTGCTTCATGTTGGTGGAGGCCGACGACGTGACGCTGGTCCAGCGCTGGGTCGTCGAATGGGCTGACCTTGTCGGTTTCGAAATTGTGCCGGTGGCGACCAGCAAGGATACGGTGGTCGGGCTCAGCCCCCATCTCTGACGCTGTAAGCCGCCACCGCGAAGTCAGGGCCTCAATCCAGCATCGAAGCGCCCGCGGGCGGCATCGAGATCGTCCGAATATCGCTCCGCCCACAGATCGAGGGTGATCAACGCCTCGCTGAGCGACGCGCCAAGCTTGCTCAGGCTGTATTCGACATGCGGCGGCACGGTCTGCATGTCTCGCCTGATCACCAGCCCGTTGCGCTCCAGATCCTTCAGCGTCTGCGTCAGCATCTTTTGCGAGATGCCGCCGATCTTGCGCAAGAGCGCGCTGTTGCGCATCGGGCCCGCCGACAAGGCGGGCAGGATCAGCATCGCCCATTTTGAAGCGATGAGCTCCAGCGCAAGCCGCGCGGAACAGGCGGAATCATAGACGTTGGGAGCAGCCATCGAAAAACCTATAGGCACCAAAAGGTGCGTAATTGCACTTTGGTTCCCATTAACACAAATCAGCCTTCGTCTGAACATCAAAGGAGGCCGGAATGGCTTGGTTTCTTCTTCTGCTCGCCAGCGTAGTCGAGATCGCGATGGGCGTCTCGCTGAAATACGCCGAAGGCTGGACGCGTTTCTGGCCGAGCGTTGGCGGCCTGTTCTTCGCTTTGCTCAGCGTTTTCATTCTCACCTTTGCCATGCGGCATCTGCCAGCCGGCACAGCCTATGCGATCTGGACCGGCATCGGCGCGATCGGCATCGCCACACTTGGCATCGTGCTGTTCGGCGATCCGGCCACTCCGCTGAGGCTCGGCTGTATTGCGCTGATCATCGTCGGTGTTGTTGGCCTGCGCCTCGTCGAAGGCTGAGGCAAATTCAGCGCAAGGCGCTTTCGATCTTCTGGAAGCGCGCCATGAACGCCTTTTCGACCTGCTTCGCCGGTTTCGGCGTCAGGTCGAACTGATCGGCGGAAAACCCGCGCGGGCGGCCGAAAAACTCGGCCGCTTCGGCTAGGTCGAAGCCGGCCAAAGCCGTAGCCTCGAAATAGGCAGCGATCTGGTCGGCGCGCTTGATGTCCTTCTTCACACCTTGCGCGGTCGCCGCCGGCAGCCCGAAGCGCAGATGGATGGCGTGCTGCAGGCGTTCCTCGCAGGATTTATAGCCGCCGCCGACCACTGATTTGAACGGCGATATCATGTCGCCGATCACATATTCGGGGGCATCGTGCAGCAGCGCCGTCAGTTGTGCCGTCGGCGAGGCGGCGGGTACGATCTGGCGGAAGATCTCCTCCACCAGGATCGAATGCTGGGCCACCGAAAAAGCGTGGTCCCCCGAAGTCTGGCCATTCCAGCGGGCGACGCGGGCAAGCCCGTGCGCGATGTCGCCAAGCTCGATGTCGAGCGGCGAGGGATCGAGCAGGTCAAGGCGCCGCCCCGACAGCATGCGCTGCCAGGCACGCGACGGGGCGCCGACGCGGTCCGCCATCAGGCGTCTTCCGAGCCGGCGGTTTCCGGGAAGGTGAAGCGCGCCCAACCGGGAATGGCAAGCGACAGGGTAACGCCGCCGGCGCTGATTTCCTGGCCGGCATCCATCGCCGTCTTGACGCGGTCGATGCGGGCGATCGCAAGACCATGCATGCCGGAGACCGAGCCGAGCGTCCCGACCGGGCGGCCGTCGACCGTCAACTCCGTACCCGGAGCGGGTAGGGGAGAATCGGCCTCGACCAGCAACACGCGCCGGCGCGCCGTACCGCGATGCTGCATGCGGGAAACCACTTCCTGGCCGATGAAACAGCCCTTCTTGAAGCCGATGCCGTCCAATTGATCGAGCAGCACGTCATGTGGGAAGGCGTCGTTCAGCGCATAGTCGTCGCCACTTTCCGCAACACCATGCGAAAGGCGGAAGGCATGCCAGTCGGCTTCAGTGGCATCGGGTGTGGGCAATGGCGCGTCGTAGAAGCGGAAGACGCGAGCGCCGAAGCGGGTGTCGCGAGCGCCCTTGCTTGAATCAACGCTTGAAGCAGCGGAATCACTTTGCGAAGCGTTTGAATCAGATCGCCATGAAACGGCAACAACGGTTTGATCCTGCTTGGAAATATCGGCCTTGGCGCGCAGGCGATAGAACATCAGGCGGCGCACGAAATCGTCAGCGATATCGGCGCGGCATTCCAGCCGGAACGCGGTTTCGCCGGCACGGGAGACCAGGAAATCGAACAGGATCTTGCCCTGCGGCGCCAGCAATGCGCCCGGTTTGGCTTCCGCGTTGCCCAGCCCGTCGAGATCGACGGTCAGGATGTTTTGCAGGAAGTGTTCGGCATCGGGGCCTGAAACGGAGACAAGGGCGCGGTCGGCGAGAAAGGTTGTCGGCATGGGCCTGATCTTGCAATTCGGAGAGCCATTACGTAAGCCGCAGGCAATTCCCACACAAGGGCCGGAGCGGATGGCAGCGATCTACGACCTCATCCTCAAGGGCGGCACGGTCGTCAATCATGACGGCATCGGCCTGCGCGACATCGGCGTCAAGGATGGCAGGATCGCCTCGATCGGCGATCTGGGTGCGGCGTCGGCCGGCCAGACCATCGATTGCCATGGCCTGCATGTGCTGCCCGGAGTGGTCGACAGCCAGGTGCATTTCCGCGAGCCGGGTCTCGAGCACAAGGAAGACCTGGAGACGGGTTCCCGCGCGGCGGTGCTGGGTGGCGTCACGGCCGTGTTCGAGATGCCGAACACCAATCCGCTGACCACCAGCGAAGCGGCGCTGGCCGACAAGATCAAGCGCGCGACGGGCCGCATGCATTGCGACTTCGCTTTCTGGGTTGGCGGCACCCGCGACAATGCCGGCGAGGTCGCCGAATTGGAGCGGCTGCCGGGCGCTGCCGGCATCAAGGTGTTCATGGGTTCTTCCACCGGTGATCTGCTGGTCGAGGACGACGAGGGCGTCGCCTCGATCCTGCGCAACACGCGCCGTCGCGCAGCGTTCCACTCAGAAGATGAATTCCGGCTGCGCGAACGTCTCGGCCTGCGCGTCGAGAACGACCCGTCTTCGCACCCCATCTGGCGCGATGAGATCGCCGCACTTCAATGTACCGAGCGGCTGGTGCGGATCGCGCGCCAAACGCGTGCGCGCATCCATGTGCTGCACATCTCGACGGCCGAGGAGATCGCCTTTCTCCAACAGCACAAGGATGTCGCTACCTGCGAAGCGACCCCGCATCATCTGACCATGAGCGCGGACGATTATGCCCGCCTCGGCACGCTGCTGCAGATGAACCCGCCGGTGCGGGCCGCCCGTCATCGTGACGGCATCTGGCACGGTATCGGTCAGGGCGTTGTCGACGTACTGGGTTCCGATCACGCGCCGCATACGCTGGCCGAGAAGGCAAAACCCTATCCGGCTTCTCCATCCGGCATGACCGGCGTGCAGACCCTGGTGCCGATCATGCTGGACCATGTGAACGCCGGTCGCCTGACCCTGGAGCGTTTTGTCGATCTCTCCAGCCATGGCCCGAACCGCATCTTCGGCATGGCGCGCAAGGGCCGCATCGCCGCCGGCTACGATGCCGACTTCACCGTCGTAGACATGAAGCGCAGGCAAACCATAACCAACGCCCAGGCCGGCTCGCGTGCCGGCTGGACGCCTTATGATGGCAAGCAGGTAACCGGCTGGCCGGTCGGCACCATCATCCGGGGAAGTCGCGTCATGTGGGAAGGCGACATCGCCACGCCTTCGCAGGGCAGGGCGGTGGAATTCTCCGAAGCGGTGATTGGATGACGGTGTTTTCCACTCCGCAAAGAGGCGCGGCCCCTTTCGCTGGGTGGTTCAGACAGCCTGCGTTCATGTTGGATCAGTAAGATTTCCGTCATCGTCCGCATGGACATTACGGAGACGACCCAATGAGCCTTTCCAAACTCGCGACTGCCGGTGCGGTATTGATGACGCTTGCCGTCACCGCCTGCTCGCAGACCGCGCAGCAACAGCGGGCGACCGGTGGCGCAGCACTTGGTGCGGCCGGTGGCGCTTTGGTCGGTCAGGCGATCGGCGGCAACACGGAAAGCACCCTGATCGGTGCCGGTGCCGGCGCGCTGCTCGGCGCGGTTTTAGCAACGTCCGGCGGACCGCAGCCGCGCGATCAGGAGATGTGCCGCTATCAGGACCGTTATGGCCGCATCTTCACCGCGCCTTGCGACGAGCGCTACTACCGTCGCGGCTACTAGAAACAGGCCGCTAAGGGCTTTCTTTCCCGCTCACCGCGCGAATGGGCGCGGTCTCAATCGCCCGCGACGAAGAATGTCCAGCGCCCCTGCGGCGTGATGCCGACGCGGTAGAAGATGTAAGTGCCGAACTGCTTCATGTCCTCGTAGTCGCCGGCGGTGACGATCTTGAACAGCTCGACCCTTTGGCGGGCGTCCAGCTTGGCCAGCGGATAGGCGAAGAAATAAGGCCAGACATAAAGTTCCTGCGGCGTACCCGGGTCGAGACGCACATAACCCGCGTCGAGAACTTCCTGCAGGATGGCGAGGATTTCCTGGCCTTCGGTATCGCCGGACAGCCCCTTCAGGAAGGTGACCGGGTCGCCCTCGATGTCGGTCAGCGACAGTTGCGTGATTGTATCGCCGCTGCCGATCAGCGGGCGAAGCTTTTCGATGTCGCCGCTCTTGCAGGCTTCCACGATGAGATCGCGCATGCGACGCACGGGCTCGGGTAATTTGGAAAGGTCGTATTCAACCGGCGGCAATGGCGCGGCGGGGTCGACCTGCGGTCTGGCAAGGTTGCCGCCACCCTCATTGGGTTTGGCTGGTTCAACCTGCTCCGGCTCATCTTGGCCGGGTGGCGTAGGCTTGTTGGCCGGCGGTATGCGCTGGATCGGGTCCGGCAGTGGCACGGCGCCCGGCTTCGCATTGTCCGGGGCTGCTTGCGGCTTGGCGGGCTGCTGAACGTCGTCGTGCTTGATTTCGCTGAGCGCGGCGGCGGGACGGACAGTGGTCACCCACACCGGCGGCAGCGTCAATGCGAGCAGGCCAACCCCGAACGCCAGGCCACGAGGTCTGTCGAAGGAAGAAATTCTCACCGGCCGCCTCTCCATGCTGCCGGGCAACAGCCCGGTCGGTATGCCGCTTCGTAGCGGGAGGCAGTCCCGCTATTCAGCGCCAGGCGTCAGGATCAGTGCCTTACTTGGTCGGGCCCAAACGCCCCGGCAATCACCTTTTCACGCATCCTGTCGAGCAGGGCAAGGGCCGCTGTCTCTCCATTGGCTCGCAGCATCTCGCAAAAAGCGGTCTCAAGCGCCGCCTCAGCGATGATGTCGGCCTCGATGCCGGCCGAAAGACCTTCGGCCCAGGCCTCGTTGTGACTTTCGACTGCCGTCAGGCGCTTTTCTTCCCTGACGAGGGCGTCGATATCGCTGACTGTGTGTTCCATACGCAACTACCACCCTTTTCAAGCGGTGATCCGTCAAATGAGGATCAAACTCGAACCGTCCCTTTAATGTCCCGTTAAGTTTCCTAGCACAGCACTGTGATGCTGTGCTGCCACAATGGTGAAAAAGTTAACAGCTTGCTAATTGCCGTAGCGCGAGGCGATGTCGCGCGACAGCGTTTCGCCTTCCTTCATGTAGCGGCTGATGGCTTCGCTGGCCGAGGCGGTGCACTGCGTATAGGTGCTGCCGAACGAGCGATAGCCTCGGTTGAAGGCGGCGATGAAGCGTGCGCGACGTTCCGGAGCGGGATTCTCCGAGGTCAGCAGCTTTTCCATCTCGGTCCGCCACTGGTCGCTCTTTTCGCCGCACAGATTGCGCAGGAAATGCAACGACCCGAGAACCTCGGCCAGCCGCATCAGGCCTGGCTCGAACGGAGCCTCGGCGGCAGTGGCAGGCCGCGCCGGGGAGCCGACGGCAAGGACCAGACCAAGGACAAGAAGGGCGAAGGCGCGAACCATAACGCTTTGTGGACAAACAATCTGTCGCCTGCAAGGCGCCTTCAGGCGTCGCCCAAAGGCTTTTTCAGTGGTGAGAGCAGATCGCGGGCAACCGAGAAGACCGAACCGGCCAGAGGCATCGTCTCCATCTCCGCCAGCGTGTAGAACGCAGCGGTCTCTGCATCGTCGGCGGCCTGCGCCTCGCCACCGATATAGCCTGCTCCGAAAACCGTGAGGAGATAGTCGGCCGGATGACTTTCGACCGAGCCGTCGATGAAAATCTCGATCAGGGGACGAAAATCAGCGGCCACGAGGCCGGTCTCCTCGAGAAGTTCCCGTTTTGCCGCCGTCTCCAACGCCTCACCGGCCTCCACCTTTCCTCCGGGGAAGGCGTAGACGCCCTGGGAGGGCGGCTTTGCCCGCTTGACCAGCAGCACACGGTCACCGCGCACGACTGCCACGGATACCGATGGTATGGGTTGCTTCTTGGTCATGACATTCGGCCTCTGGCAGGCTTCCTTGCGGTTCGCGATCAAAGCCTTGGCTGTGGATCGCGGTACCGGATCGAGCTTTAGCGGTTGCGGCGGCGTGGTTCCACCACCACCTTCAGGGCCAGACATCAAAGAGATTGCACCATGTGTGGACGTTTCGCCTTGACCGCGACGCCGGACCAGACGGCGACATTTCTGGGCGTTGACGAGATCGAACCGTTTCCGGCGCGTTACAACATCGCGCCCACCCAGCCGGTGCTGATGACATTGGCCGGCGCGCCGCGCGATCCGGGCTCAAATCGCTCAGACCGAACCGCTGTTCTGGTTCGCTGGGGACTGATCCCGGCCTGGGTCAAGGATACGCGCGACTTTCCGCTTCTGCTCAACGCCCGCTCGGAAAGTGCAGCCGAGAAAGCCTCGTTTCGCGCGGCGATGCGCCATCGTCGCGCCTTGGTGCCTGCCAGCGGCTTCTATGAATGGCGGCAGACCGGCGGCAGGAAAGGGCAGGCCTATTGGATAAGGCCGGCCCATGGCGGGCTGGTCGCCTTCGCCGGATTGATGGAGACCTATGCGGAGCCGGGCGGCTCGGAAATGGACACCGGCGCCATCATGACGACCGCCGCCAACACCGACATTGCCCATATCCACGATCGCATGCCGGTCGTGATCCATCCCGGCGATTTTTCGCGTTGGCTGGATTGCCGTGGCCAGGAACCACGTGACGTGGCTGATCTTCTGAGGCCCGCCGAGCCTGGCTTCTTCGAGGCGATTCCGGTCTCGGATCTCGTCAACAAGGTCGCCAATACCGGGCCGGAGATTCAGGAGAGATTCGTCGCCTCGTCCGAGGGCGATGCGCCGCAACAAAAGGCTGCCAAGCCCGGACGCAAAAAGCCGGGCGACGATACGGATCAGATGTCGCTGTTCTAGTCTTTGTGGATGCGCCGGCCGTGTCGGCGCGCATCGACCTGCACCGCCAGGCCGGTCAGTCGATCAGGCCGCGCGCGGCGAGGTAATCTTGTGCGCGGGCTTCTTGCTCTTCGGTGTGTGGAGCAGGGCGGCCGCGATGGCCGCCGGGCCTATGGCCCGATATTGACTGGCGAGCGCTGGTTGTTTGGCGCGACTGGCTTCTTGCTTGCTGCGTGGCATTTCGACTTCCCCAAGGTCAAGTTCACGTTGATGACGCTGCAAATGATGGCCGATTCCGACCAAATCGTGACGCCTTTCAAAGGAACAGGCGGATACTATAGCACTGAACCCACATGTTTAACAAAAGGTTGTTCGGCTACATGGTCTGTCATCAACCTGGCCTGAACCGGAAAGTTGCGACTTGACGGCAACACGGCCGGGCGCGATAAAGCCGCGCATGAAAACGTCATTCGCCATTTGTGGCATTTGCATTATTGGCTAGCGCACGCGCTGGTCCGGACGTTTTCGCCTCAATTTTCTCCCTGAGTAGACGAACGCCCCGGCCAGCAGGCTGGGTTTGAATTGCGCCTATGCGCGGCGGCCTGGATAGGCCGGGAAGGGGATGAATGTCTGAGGGTTCGAAGGGCCTGCGCCTCTACAATACGATGACCAGGACGAAGGAGGATTTTGTCCCCATCGACCCAACCAATGTGCGCATGTATGTCTGCGGCCCGACCGTCTACGACTTCGCCCATATCGGCAACGCCAGGCCGGTGATCGTCTTCGACGTGCTGTTCAGGCTGCTTCGGCACGTCTATGGCGCCGACCGCGTCACCTATGTCCGCAACATCACCGACCTGGACGACAAGATCAACGCGCGCGCGCTGCGTGATTTCGGTAGCGACATCGCGACCGGAAAGCTGTCGCTCAACGAGGCGATCCGTAAGGTGACCGAAAAGACGGCAAACCAGTTTCACAAGGATGTCGCCACGCTCGGTTGCTTGCCGCCGACCTTCGAGCCGCGCGCGACGGACTTCGTCCAGCCCCGATCAGACGGCAGGACCGACATGATCGGCTTGATTCAATCTCTCATCGAACGCGGCCATGCCTATGAAGCCGCAGGCGAAGTCCTGTTCGATACGGCCTCCATGGTCGACTACGGCCAGCTTTCTAAACGCCCGCTCGACGAACAGCAGGCCGGCGTGCGCATCGCCGTGGACGCGCATAAGAAGAATCCCGGCGATTTCGTCTTGTGGAAACTCTCCTCGCCGGAAGAGCCCGGCTGGGATTCGCCCTGGGGTCGGGGCCGGCCGGGCTGGCATATCGAGTGCTCGGCGATGAGCGCGGCCTATCTTGGCGAAGTCTTCGACATTCACGGTGGCGGTCTCGACCTGATCTTCCCGCACCATGAAAACGAGAACGCGCAGTCGCGTTGCGCCCACGGCACCGATGGGATGGCCAAGGTGTGGATGCACAATGGCTTCCTGCAGGTCGAGGGTCAGAAGATGTCCAAGAGCCTGGGCAACTTCTATTCCATCAACGAATTGCTGGAGACCGAAACTTTCGGCGGCCGCAAATGGCCGGGCGAGGTGCTGCGCCTCGCCATGCTGATGACACATTATCGCGAGCCGATCGATTTTTCGGTGCGCAAACTGGAAGAGGCTGAAAACACGCTTCGCAAATGGAAGCGCGCGGCTGATCTGGCAACCGGCGATAGCGGCCGGCTTCCCGAGGCGGTTGTCGAGGCGCTGTCCGACGATCTCGCTACCTACCCGGCCTTCCAGGTTCTGACGCAGCTTGCCGCCGAAGCATCGGAAGGAAACGAGGCTGCGGCCGGTCTCAAGACGGCACTTCAGTTCCTCGGTTTCAATCTTGCCACGGCGACCATTGACGAACAGGCGGTTTCGAACACCATTGCCGAACGTCTCGCTTTCATTGCCGCCAAGAACTGGGCCGAGGCTGACCGCGTCCGTGACGCATTGCTGGCGCAAGGCATTCAGTTGAAGGATGGCAAGGACCCGGCGACGGGTGAACGCGTAACGACCTGGGAGGTGAAGAGATGATCGATCATACCGGCATTTCCGTCGTCGATTTCGAAGCGGCCAAGACCTTCTACGACAAGGCGATGGCGCCGCTGGGCGCCTCGCTGCTCTACATGGTGCCTATCGAATATACGGGTGGCGAGAAGGTCGGTGGCTATGGCCGTGATCGACCGGTGTTCTGGCTGCATGAGGCGAAAGTGCCCGGACCTGGCCGACACTATGCCTTCGGTGCGACCAGCCGCGCCGACGTGGACGCTTTCCACAAGGCTGCTCTTGCGGCCGGCGGCAAGGACAATGGTGGTCCGGGCCTGCGCCCGCACTATCACGAGCACTATTATGCGGCCTTTGTCTTCGATCCGGACGGCAACAACATCGAAGCCGTCTGCCACAGGCCGGGATAAGACGATGAGCCTCGACAACAGACCTGTGTATGCGGGCGGCTGCCAATGCGGCGCGGTGCGCTTTCGCGTCGAAGGCGTGCTCGGCGACGCTTCGATCTGCCACTGCCGCATGTGTCAGAAGGCGAGCGGCAATTTTTATCAGCCGCTGGTTTCCGTCGGCGGCGCCAGGCTGACCTGGACACGGGTCGAGCCGAAGCACTTCCAGTCTTCGAATTTCGCCCGCCGCGGCTTTTGCCCGGAATGCGGCACACCTTTGACCTTCGAGGCACCGGACGGCATCGCGCTTGCAATCGCTGCCTTCGATCACCCGGAAGAAATCCCGCCGACCATCCAATGGGGCATCGAGGCGAAACTTCCCTATGTCGATACCATCCCGTCCCTGCCGGGCGGGGTGACCGAGGACGATCCCGAATCTTTGCCCTTCGTCACGTCGATGGTTTCTTACCAGCATCCCGATCACGATACTGAAACCTGGCCTCCGGAGAACAGATCATGACAGAGACGATCAGGACTGGTGGGTGCCAGTGCGGGGCGGTGCGGTTCCGTGTTCGCGGCAAATTGGGCCACGCCTCCATCTGCCATTGCCGCATGTGCCAGAAGCAGTTCGGTTCGTTTTTCGGCGCCTTCGTCACCGTGCCCATCGACGGCGTCGAATGGGTGCACGAGGAACCGACCTATTTCCAGTCGTCGGTGAACATCGCACGCGGCTTCTGCAAGCGCTGCGGCACGCCGATGACCTACAAGCAACCCGACGGTCTGGAAATCTCGATCGGCAGTTTCGACGACCGCAGCGATCTCGCGCCAGTGCACCAGGTCAACTACCCGGCGCGGCTGCCGTGGGTGGAGAAGATATTCGAGGCGCCCATCCATAAGAATCCGGACTATTACGCGCGGCAGGAGCAGATCATCTCCTTCCAGCATCCGGACCAGGAAACCGACAATTGGCCGCATAGCGGACTGAAACTGTGATTTTGGAGCTGTGATCTTGGACTTGCGTACACTTTATCCGGAGATCGAACCGTTCGAGACCGGCATGCTCGATGTCGGCGACGGCCACACCGTCTATTGGGAGCGCGCCGGCACCAAGGGTGCCAAGCCTGCGGTCTTCCTGCACGGTGGTCCGGGCGGGACTATTTCGCCCAAGCATCGCCGGCTGTTCGACCCGAAGCTCTACGATATCCTGCTGTTCGACCAGCGTGGCTGCGGCAAGTCCACGCCCAATGCCTCGCTTGATGCCAACACCACCTGGGATCTGGTCGCCGACATGGAGCGGCTGCGCGAGATGGCCGGCTTCGACAAATGGCTGGTTTTCGGTGGCTCCTGGGGCTCTACCTTGGCGCTCGCTTATGCCGAAACGCACCCCGACCGCGTCAGCGAACTGGTCGTGCGCGGCATCTACACGCTGACCCGCGCCGAGTTGGAATGGTATTATCAGTCCGGCGTGTCGGAAATGTTCCCCGACAAGTGGGAACGGTTCGTCGCGCCGATCCCGGTCGAGGAGCGCGGCGACATGATGGCCGCCTACCGCAAGCGGCTGGTTGGCAGCGACCGGCAAAAGCAGGTCGAGGCGGCCAGGGCCTGGAGCCTGTGGGAAGGCGAGACGATCACACTGCTGCCGGACCCCGAAACCAGCGGCAAGTTCGGCGAGGACGATTTCGCCATCGCCTTCGCGCGCATCGAGAACCACTATTTCGTCCATGCCGGTTGGCTGGAAGAAGGCCAGCTCCTGCGCGATGCGCACAAGCTGAAGGACATTCCCGGCACCATCGTCCATGGCCGCTACGACATGCCGTGCCCTGCGCGATATGCCTGGGCGCTGCACAAGGCCTGGCCGAAGGCCGATTTCCACCTCATCGAGGGCGCTGGCCACGCCTATTCGGAGCCGGGCATCCTCGATCGCCTGATCCGCGCGACGGACAAATACGCCGGTAAATGACCATGCAACGCGATCGCCTCTATCTCTTCGACACGACTTTGCGCGACGGCCAGCAGACGCCGGGCATCGACTTTTCTGTCGAGGACAAGATTGCGATCGCCGGCATGCTGGATGAATTCGGCATGGATTATGTCGAGGGCGGTTATCCCGGCGCTAACCCGACCGACACGGAGTTTTTCGCGAAAAAACGCACCGCGCGGTCAAAATTCGTCGCTTTCGGCATGACCAAGCGCGCCGGCGTTTCCGTGTCGAACGATCCGGGTCTGGCTGCTTTGATCCAGGCGAAGTCGGACGCCATCTGCTTTGTCGCCAAGAGCTGGGACTACCATGTCCGTGTCGCGCTCGGCTGCACCAATGAGGAGAATCTCGATTCGATCCGCGTTTCGGTGGCCGCGGCGGTGGCG
Source organism: Mesorhizobium sp. YL-MeA3-2017 (assembly GCF_030814575.1). Taxonomy (NCBI): domain Bacteria; kingdom Pseudomonadati; phylum Pseudomonadota; class Alphaproteobacteria; order Hyphomicrobiales; family Phyllobacteriaceae; genus Mesorhizobium; species Mesorhizobium sp. YL-MeA3-2017. Next base: position 4,918,115 of record NZ_JAUSVH010000001.1, read on the forward strand.
GCCGGCAAGGAAGCGATGGTCGATTGCGAGCATTTCTTCGATGGCTACAAGGCCAACCCCGACTACGCGCTGGCCTGCGCGCGGACGGCTTACGAAGCCGGCGCGCGCTGGGTGGTTTTGTGCGACACCAATGGCGGCACACAGCCTTCGGAGGTGCGCGCCATCGTCGAACAAGTGATCAGTGCCGGCATTCCTGGCGATCACCTCGGCATTCATGCCCATGACGACACCGGCCAGGCGGTTGCCAATTCTCTGGCGGCGGTCGAGGCCGGCGTGCGCCAGATCCAGGGCACGCTGAACGGCATCGGCGAGCGCTGCGGCAACGCCAATCTGGTTTCGGTGATCCCGACGCTGATGCTGAAGCCGGCCTTCAGCGACCGCTTCGAAACAGGCATATCGGCCGAGCAATTGACGGGCATTTCGCGCCTATCGCGCGCCTTCGACGAATTGCTGAACCGAGCGCCGGAAGCGCAAGCGCCTTATGTCGGCGCTTCGGCTTTTGCCACGAAGGCGGGAATTCATGCCTCGGCCCTGGTCAAGGAACCGCAGACTTATGAACACGTGCCGCCGGAAAAAATCGGCAACCGCCGGCGGGTTATGGTCTCCGATCAGGGCGGCAAGGCGAATTTTCTCGCCGAACTGAAGCGGCGCGGCATCGATGTGCCCAAGGACGACGCACGCCTCGACGCGCTTATTTCCGTGGTCAAGGAGCGCGAGGCCGAGGGCTATGCCTATGAAGGCGCCGACGCCAGCTTCGAACTTTTGGCGCGCAAGATGCTGACTGGCCTGCCGGAATTCTTCGCCGTCACCTCCTTCCGCTGCATGGTCGAGCGGCGGTTCGACGCGAACGGCCAGTTGCGGACTGTGTCGGAAGCCATCGTGAAGGTGATGGTGGACGGCGAGGAGAAGATGTCGGTGGCCGAAGGCCATGGCCCGGTCAATGCGCTCGACCTCGCCTTGCGCAAGGATCTTGGCAAGTATCAGAACGAGATCGGCGATCTCGAACTGGCGGATTTCAAGGTGCGTATCCTGAATGGCGGCACCGAGGCGATCACTCGCGTGCTGATCGAATCGCATGATTCCACCGGCGCGCGCTGGTGGACGGTCGGCGTATCGGAAAACATCATCGACGCGTCCTTCCAGGCGCTGATGGATTCCATCATCTACAAGCTGATGAAGAACCGCGAGATGGCCGGGCTGGTGGCCGCGGAATAGAACCTCGAGGTGGCCTTAGGCAGTTCCGCGCGAAGATCGCCGGACTGCTCTGTTCCGTGCAATCCATCAGTGAAAATCTATGACCCATCAGAAATAGTTGATGGTCTTGGCTTGCTCTCTGGCGCATAGGGTTGGGCCATGACGAGCCAGACTGTGCCAATCCAAGCCGATTCCGACGCCCGCCGTGGCTTTGTGCTGGCGCTTTGCGCCTACCTGCTGTGGGGGCTGTTGCCTTTCTACATGAAGGCGGTGGCGCATCTGCCGCTGGCCGAGGTCATTGCGCACCGCATCATCTGGTCGGTGCCGATTGCGGCCGCCGTGCTGATCTGGCTCGGCCGCACCGCCGATTTCAAGGCGGCGTTGCGCTCACCACGCATGCTGGCCATGGCGGCGCTGACCGCTGCCCTGATCACGGTGAATTGGAGCATCTATGTTTGGGCCATCGCCGTCGACCGCACGGTCGAGACGGCGCTGGGCTACTACATCAACCCGCTTGTCAATGTCGTGGTCGGGGCTTTGCTGCTTGGCGAGCGCCTGACCAAGTTGCAGATGGTGGCGGTGGCTTTGGCGGCTGTCGCGGTCATCGTGCTCACCGTGGAAAGCGGCAAGCTGCCATGGGTCTCATTGGCCCTGGCTTTCTCGTTCGCCGCCTATGGGTTTTTCCGCAAGACGCTGCCCATCGGTCCGAGCCAGGGGTTCCTGCTTGAAGTGCTGCTGCTGTCGGTCCCAGCGCTGGGTTATGCCGTCTGGCTCGCTTCGACGGGGCAAGGGCATTTCGCAACCGGCAACAGCACGGATACGCTTCTTTTGATGGGAAGCGGGTTGGTTACGGCCGTGCCTTTGCTGCTGTTTGCCTTCGGCGCTCGTCTGCTGCGTCTGTCGACCATCGGCATCATGCAATATATCGCGCCGACCATCGTGTTCCTGATTGCCGTCTTCATTTTCGGCGAACCGTTCAACACGGTGAACGCAATTGCCTTCGGGTTGATCTGGGCGGCGCTGGCAATCTATTCCTGGTCGATGCTGACGGCGAGCAGGCAGCGCTGAGCAGGCAGCGCAGGCACCTACATCTTGTCGATGACCGAAGACACGCCGCCCGTCGGCGCATCGACGCTGGCGCCGGTGGCAAGAATGGTCGCGACCACCGCCTCAGGATCGTCCACCACCAGCGGCTTCACATTGTGGGCGGTATGGATGAAGCCTTCGCTGGTCATGTGGTCGATCAGCGCCAGCATCGGGTTCCAGAAACCCTTGACGTTGACGAACACCATCGGCTTGCGGTGATGGCCGAGCTGCGCCCAGGTCATGATCTCGACGATTTCCTCGACCGTGCCGATGCCGCCCGGCAAGGCGACGAAGGCGTCCGATTCCTCGAACATCCTGTGCTTGCGCTGGTGCATGTTTTCGGTGACGACCACTTCATGCAGCCGGTCGAGGGCACTTTCGGTCGCTTCCCGGTTCATCAGAAAGCGTGGGATGATGCCCATCACCTGGCCGCCGGCCCGCATCGCGCCATCGGCAACGGCGCCCATGACGCCCTTGGTGCCGCCACCATAGACAAGGCGCAGGCCTGAACGCGCGAGCGAGTGGCCAAGCAGACGTCCGGCCTCGACATAGATGCCGTCACGGCCCGGAGAGGAGCCGCAATACACGCACACGGATCGAATCGTATTCATGGTTCGATTGGTGATGCCGTCCATCATCGCGGTCAAGTCTGGAAGCGGGCTTTTTCTTGTCGGATTCGGCAAAAGCAGCTAGACCGTTGATAGGTGGCTAAGGGGGCAGAACGAATATGGCTACGGCGCTTGTCAGAGCATTGCTTTTTGCTGCCGGTGGTTCAGCCGCCGTTGCGGGCGTCGCCTATGTCTCAGGGGCACTCGACCCCTTCCTGAAACCGGCCCCGCCGGCACAGGTCGCGGCCGTGGCACCCGCCGCGCCGGCGACGCCGCAGCCTTCGGAACAGCAGGCACCAGCGCAGCAGCAGGCGGCCGCGACACCAGCGGCCGAAAAGCCGGCTGAGACGAAACCGGCGGTCGCCGGACCGGTCGCTCCCACCTTCGATGTGGTGCGCGTGGAGGGCAATGGCTCGGTGGTCATTGCCGGCAATGCCGCCGCCAACGCCAAGGTTGATGTCGTCCAGGGAACGACGGTGCTCGGTTCGGCAACGGCCGGGCCGGACGGTGCCTTCGCGATCGTGCTCGAAAACCCGCTCAAGCCCGGCAATTACCAACTGCAGCTGCATGCGACCGCGCCTTCCAATACGGTCGCAACCTCGGCGCAGACTGCGGTCGTCTCCATCCCCGAAAAGCCCAACGGACAAGTCCTTGCCATGGTCGAGGAACCGGGCAAGGCGGCAACGCTGCTTTCGGTTCCGAAGCCAGAGGAGAAGGCTGGCGCCGAAACAGCGGCAGCTCCCGCGGCAACCGCTCCCGCGGCCGAACAGCCTGCGGCGGCCGCGCAGCCCGCGGCACAGGCGACGGCATCGGCTGAACCTGCCAAGCCGGCCGAACCGGGTTCGCCCGCAGTGTCCCCTGAGGTGTCCAAGGTCGTGGTCGAGGCCGTCGAGATCGACGGTGGCAAGGTTTTCGTCGCTGGCACGGCGGATCCCGGCCGCAAGGTGCGGGCCTATGCCAATGACATGCTGCTCGGCGAAGCCCTGACCTCGCCCAAGGGTCAGTTCCTTGTCGAAGCGACGCGCGATCTGCCCGTCGGCAACTACACGGTGCGTGTCGACGCGCTCGATGCCGACGGCACCAAGGTGGTCGCCCGCGCTGCTGTTCCCTTCCAGCGCGAGCCGGGGGAGGCGGTCGCCGCCGTTGCACCGGCGCCGGCCGAAACAAAGGCACCGGAGACTGCTGCTGCTGGCAGCACCGCGGCAAAACTCGAGCAGGTCGACCACGCGGTCATCATTCGCCGCGGCGATTCGCTGTGGCGCATTTCGCGCCGGGTCTACGGCCACGGCATGCGCTACTCGACGATCTATCTGGCCAATCAGGAGCAAATCCGCGATCCGGACCGCATCTGGCCGGGCCAGGTCTTCAAGCTGCCGCAGAAGTCGAAAGAAGGCGAAACCGCCGACATGAACACGCTCGGCGACCAAATGACGACCGCGAAATAGAACCTCATTCGCCCATTCGGCTAGGTTGCGCAAAATAGGTTCATCGTCTATCGACGATGAACCATGCAAACATCGCTTTCACAGACATGCGGGGCGGGGCATCTCGCCGACACTCGGGCCGTCGCGGCAAAGCTTGCTGCGCTGGCGCATCCGGCGCGCATTGAAATCCTGAAGCGCCTTTCCGCCAGCAATTCCTGCTGCTGCGGCGAAGTGGTGGATCATCTCGATCTCGCGCAATCCACAGTCTCGCAACATCTGAAAATACTGGTCGAAGCCGGGCTGGTTCGCTTTACGCCGGACCGGCAACGCTCGCGCTACGCGGTTGATCATCAAGCGCTCGCCAGCGTCTCGGCTTCGCTCTCCGCCCTGGTCGAGACCTGCTGTCAGACCGGTTGAACCAAATAACAAGGCAAGAACAGTGGCCGACAAAACCGTCTCCGCCGACTCAGGCTCCACATTCAAGACTCTGCGCAATCTATGGCCGTATATGTACCCGGCCGACCGCCCGGATCTGCGCTGGCGCGTAACCTGGGCAACCCTGCTGCTGGTTGTCGCCAAGCTGGTTCTGGTGGCCGGTCCTTACTTCTTCAAATGGGCCACTGACGCCCTGACCGGCGAGGGGAAATACACGCCACCCCTGCCGGCTATCCTGCTCGCGCCGATCGCGCTGGTCATTGCCTATAATGTGCTGAGACTGGTGCAGCTTGGCTTCAACCAGCTTCGCGACGCTTTGTTCGCCCGCGTTGGCCAATATGCGGTGCGCCAGCTCGCCTATCGCACTTTCGTTCACATGCACCAGCTGTCGCTGCGCTTTCATCTGGAAAGGCGCACCGGCGGCCTCTCTCGCATCATCGAGCGCGGCACGAAGGGCATCGAGACCATCGTGCGCTTCATCATGCTCAACACGGCGCCCACCGTGCTGGAGTTCGCGCTCACCGCCGGCATTTTTGGCTTCACCTATGGCTGGAAGTATGTCGCGGTCGTCGCCGTTACGGTTGCCCTCTACGTCTGGTTCACGGTGAGGGCTTCAGACTGGCGCATCGCCATCCGCCGCGACATGAACGACAGCGACACCGACGCCAACACCAAGGCGATCGATTCCCTGCTCAATTTCGAAACCGTCAAATATTTCGGCAACGAGGCGATGGAAGCCTCCCGCTTCGATCGCTCCATGGCGCGCTACGAAAGCGCCGCCACCCGCATCTGGACGTCGCTCGGCTGGCTGAACTTCGGCCAGGGCGTCATCTATGGCCTCGGCACCACGGTCGTCATGTGCATGTCGGCCTATGAGGTGATGAACAAGACACAGACGATCGGTGACTTCGTCTTCATCAACGCCATGCTCATCCAGCTTTCGGTGCCGCTCAACTTCATCGGTTTCATCTACCGCGAAATCAGGCAGGGCCTGACCGACATCGAGCAGATGTTCGATCTGCTCGATGTTCAGCAGGAGGTTCTCGACAAGCCCGATGCCAAGCCTTTGGCGGTCGCCTCCGGTCGCGTCGAATTTCGCGACGTGCAGTTCTCCTACGACCCCAACCGCAAGATCCTGAAAGGCGTCAGTTTCGAGGTTCCGGCAGGCAAGACGGTGGCCATCGTTGGCCCGTCGGGCGCCGGCAAGTCGACGATTTCGAGGCTGCTGTTTCGCTTCTACGACGTGCAGGACGGAGCCGTGCTGATCGACGGACAGAATGTGCGCGACGTGACACAGGAAAGCCTGCGCTCGGCCATCGGCATGGTTCCGCAGGATACGGTCCTGTTCAACGACACCGTCGCCTACAACATCCGCTACGGCCGCGTCGACGCCGAAGAGGAAGAAGTCAGGCGCGCAGCCGAGCTCGCCCAGATCGGTCCCTTCATCGAGCGCCTGCCGGACGGTTACCGGACCATGGTCGGCGAGCGCGGCCTCAAGCTCTCGGGCGGCGAAAAACAGCGCGTGGCGATTGCCCGGACCATTCTGAAGGCGCCGCCGATCCTCATTCTCGATGAGGCGACCTCGGCGCTGGACAGTCACACCGAGCAGGAAATCCAGGCGGCGCTTGATCTCGTTTCGAAAGACCGCACCACGATCGTCATCGCCCACCGCCTTTCAACCGTCATCTCGGCCGATGAGATCATTGTGCTGAAGGACGGGCAGATCGCCGAACGCGGCACCCATGCCGACCTGCTTCAGCAACGCGGCCTCTATGCGTCGATGTGGGATCGTCAGCGCGAGGCGACGGAGGCGGAGGAGCGTCTGCGTCTTGCCCGCGAAAGCGACGATCTCGGCGTCGTCGTGCGTCGGCGAACGGCAGAGGTGTCCTGAACCATCGCATCCGAACAGCTGCGCTCTTGACTGGGGCAGCTGGCGGATGTTCGGTGGCGCTCGGCCGGTGAGGGGGCCTTACGGAGAAAGAGCAGCCGATGTTCTTCGCTATTCTCGCTTATCATGCCGAGGGTGTCGTGGAATCGTGGACGCCGCAGGAAGACGCCGCGCTGATGGACGATCTGCTTGCGACCCACGACAGGCTGGTCACGCAGGGTCATATGGGGCCTGCGGCCCGGCTCGGTCCCGTCGAACAGGCGCAAACTGTTCGAGGCCTTGGCGATGGCATGGTGATAGACGGCCCTTTCGCGGAAACGAAAGAACAGCTTCTTGGCCTCTATGTGGTTGATTTCCCGAGCCAGGAAGAAGCGGTCGAGGCCGCCCGGGAGCTGCGCCGCGCCAATCCCAGCGCTGTCTATGAAGTGCGGCCGATCATGCTCTATGTGCCCGGTGCATCGCTCGCCCGGCCGTAAGCTGCAGCGGGATATCCGAGTGATGCCGGATTGCCGCGTTGCGGCGGAGAAGTGTTTCCGGTAGACAAGCCGAACCCGAAACAGAGCCGCCCCAGCCCGATGAATCTTGTCGATACGGTCAAGAACGCGTTCGTGCCGATCCACCGCGAAGGTTATCCCTTCATCGCGGCTTTCGGCGCTGGAACGCTGCTGCTCGGCTATTTTTCGTCGATCCTGTTCTGGATCGGTCTCATCCTGACCGCCTGGTGCGCCTATTTTTTCCGCGATCCGGAGCGTGTCACGCCCGTTGACGACCGGCTGGTGATCAGCCCCGCCGATGGCGTGGTTTCCGCGGTCGGACCGGCTATACCGCCACGCGAGCTGGGTCTTGGCACCACCGAGATGACCCGCGTTTCAGTGTTCATGGACGTGTTTTCCTGTCATGTGAACCGCGCCCCGGTGCGCGGTCGCATCACCCGTATCGAGCACCGGCCGGGCAAGTTCCTCAATGCCGAGCTCGACAAGGCGAGCCAGGAAAACGAGCGCAACGGCGTCGTCATTGAAAGCCCGAATGGCACCGTGGCTGCCGTGCAGATTGCCGGCCTGGTGGCGCGGCGCATTGTTTGCTGGGCCGAAACCGGCGGTACGCTGGCGATCGGCGAACGCTTCGGCCTCATTCGTTTTGGCTCGCGTGTCGATGTCTTCCTGCCGGCGAATGCCGCGCCGCGGGTGGCTGTCGGCCAGACCGCCGTGGCCGGCGAGACGGTGATTGCCGAGTTCGGCGGTGCCCAGGCGGCGCCGCTGGTGCGCATCTCCTAGGGACGGCGCGATGGGCGCTCCCTTCAAGAAGTTCGAGGCGCATGGTCTTGGCGGGCCGCGCATCACCGAAATCCCGCTGCGCATGGTTCTGCCCAATCTGGTGACCGTTCTGGCGATCTGCGCCGGTCTCTCGGGCATCCGTTTCGCTTTCGAGAACCGGTTCGAGACAGCCGTGGTGATGGTGCTGCTCGCCGCCTTCCTCGATGGCATCGATGGCCGGCTGGCGCGGCTGCTCAAGGCCACTTCGAAATTCGGCGCGCAGATGGATTCGCTGGCCGACATCGTCAATTTCGGCGTGGCGCCGGCCCTGGTGCTCTATGCCTATCTCCTGGACAGGGCAGGTTCACCGGGCTGGATCGCCGCCCTCCTGTTCGCGATTGCCTGCGGCATGCGCCTGGCGCGCTTCAACGTGCTTGACGAGCAGACCGACCGGCCAGCCTGGCAGGCAGACTATTTCGTTGGCGTGCCGGCGCCTGCCGGTGCCGTGCTTGTCATGCTGCCGCTCTATCTCGCTTTCCTCGGCATGCCGCCGACGCGGCCGATCGCTTTTGCCGGCGTGGCCTTCACGGTGCTCATCGCCTTCCTGCTGGTCAGCCGCCTGCCGGTCTATTCCGGCAAGAGCGTCAAGATACCGGGCGACCGGGTGCTGCCGGTCATCCTGGCCGTCGTGCTCTACATGCTGCTTCTGGTCAGCTATCCCTGGCACACCTTGACCGCTTCGGTTCTAGCCTACCTGGTCTTCCTGCCGTTCAGCGTCAGGGCCTATTCGCGGCGTGCCAAGAAGGAAGGCGAGGCGGTTCTGCCGCCGGATGTCGACCACAAGGTCGTCGACGGCGAGAATTGATCCCAACCGCTCAGGCCGGCAGTCCCAGGCGTTCCATCGCCAGTTTGCGCGCTGACACATAATCGGTCTTGCCTGAGCCCAGAACAGGAAGCGCGTCCACCTTCACGATGTCGTTCGGCACCATGAGTTCGGCGGCGCCATGCGCCTTGCCGAACTTGCGCAGCGCATCGGCTTCGGCCTCGTCGGCCGTGGTCACCAGCACGATGCGCTCTCCCCGGCGCTTGTCGGGCACGGCCACCGCCGCATGGTTGTCCTCCGGCCAGAGCGACTGCACCAGCATCTCGACTGCGCCAAGCGATACCATTTCGCCGGCGATCTTGGCGAAGCGCTTGGCACGGCCGCGAATGGTGATGAAGCCGTCGCGGTCGACGGAAACGATATCGCCGGTGTCGTGCCAGCCTTGCAGCGGTTGCAACTCGCCGGGGCGGTCGGCGGTCATGTAACCCATCATCATGTTGGGTCCGTCGAGCCACAGCCTGCCGCCATTCTCTATGCCTTCGACCGGGTCGAGCCTCATTTTGATCGCGGGCAGCAGCCTGCCCACAGTCCCCTCGCGATTGTGAATCGCCGTATTGACCGACACGACGGGGGCCGCCTCGGTCAGGCCGAAGCCTTCGATGATCTCGGCCTGGAAACGCTCGCGATAGATGCGGCGCGTATCCGCTTTCACCGGCTCGGCCCCGGCCACGATGAAGCGAAGGCTGGAGAAGTCGCCGTCGCCGGCATGGCGCGCATAGTTGGCCAGGAAGGTGTCGGTGCCGAACATGACCGTCGGCCGCGCCTTGCGGGCGATCTCGGGGATGATCTTGTAGTGCAGCGGCGAAGGGTAGAGAAACGCCTTCACGCCGGTCAGCAGCGGCAGGATGGTACCGCCGGTCAGTCCGAATGAGTGGAACACCGGCAGGACGTTGAACAAGATATCCAGAGGCGAAATGGTGATGCGCGCCTCGGCCTGCATCGCATTGGCCAGCAAACTGCGATTGGAAAGCACCACCGCCTTGGGGGCGCCTTCCGAACCGGACGTGAACAGGATGACGGCAGGCTTGGCGGCATCCTGCGGCTGCAGCGGCCATCGCCAGAAAAGCATGGCGCTCAGCCGGTCCAGTGACGACGTATCGTCGCGCAACTCCTCAAGCCACAGGAACTGGGCGCCGCCTGCTTGCGCTGCCTCGACGATATCCGAAAGCGACGCCTTCTCGACGAATGCGCGCGAGGAAACGATGGTGCGGATCGTCGCTGTGCGTACGGCCGAAGTGATGCTTGCCGGCCCGGCCGTATAGTTGATCATGGCTGCCACGCGCCCGGCCGACAGCAGGCCGAGCAGGGAGATGGCGACGCCATTGGTGTTGGGCAGAAGCAGGCCGACGGCCTCGCCCGGTGCCGTCTTGGCTTCGACCTTTTGGCCGATGATGCGTGCGCCGGCGAAAAGGCGGCGGTAGCTCAGAGCCCCCGAAACCACATCCTCGACGATCGGATGAGAGGCCCCGAAACGGTCGGCGGCGTCCCGCATTGCCTGAAACAGGCTGCGGGTAAGGTCGGTGGCGGCGAAGCGGGCTTCGGCGACGCGATCGAACAGGGCGTTGCTGCCATTGGTCGCCGGCTCGCCGCCGCGCGCCGCCAGCTCGTCCACGGTCATCGGCGCAAGCACGCTGATGTCGAGCCTCGGGAACCAGCGCCGCGGCGCCTTGTTGGCGGGCGTGAGCGACGTAGGCAGCCAGCGTGCGCCACCGACGAAGATCGGCACAATGCGGGCGTCGGCCTGCATGGCGATGCGGGCGACCGCGCGGTATAGCCGGAACGACTTGACGTCCGGTTCCACGGCGTCGGGGAAATAGACGGCCAGCCGGCCGCGTCCCTTGAGAACGCGCACGAGCCTGCGGCTGACGAAGACATGTTCGGCATTAAACGCGATGGTGCGAGCAAGCTCCCGCCACGGTTCTAGCCAGAAGGAGTGCGCCGATGCCTCGTCCAGAATGTGAAGCGTATCCTCCGGCAGGAGCGACAGCATTAGCGCCGGGTCTATTCTCGACTGATGGACGATCACGTAGATGACTGGAGCGTCGCTGTCGCGGGCGAGCCTGATGCGGTGATCGGCGATGCGATAGGCCAGCTTGAACGGTGTGTAGAGCAGCGCCTGCGCGAGGCTGAGGCCTAGCCGGACCTTCTCGACAAGGCCGACGAGCAACCAGGCGATCGCGAGTGCTGCGAGCAGCCCCAGGGTCAGGATCATACCGCGTCACTCCCAATGCCGGTCAGGGTGTCGCGCGTCCGCTTGGACGCTCAATCTAGCGTAGTCGATCGCCGACCTTGCCGGGGCAAAACCTATCCGAAGTGATGCCAAGGTCAATGCGGAAGACGCGCACTGCCGACGACAAAGAAAAAGCCGACCAAGAGGTCGGCTCTGGAGGGGGAGCGGGCCGGGGGATTGGGGGGACTAGAGCGTGGCCCGCTAGACAATAATGCGTGTGCAACATGATGGTTCCGTGACAGCGCGACTATTTTGATGGTGACGCTACCGGCAGCGCCGCTGCCCGCCGTGCCTTGAACCAATCGCGGGCGCCGTGAGCCAGAACCGCGGCAAGCACGATCGCGCCGCCCAATATGCTGGCCGCAGGCGGCACCTCCGACAGGAACAGCCAAGCCAGCAATACCGCGGCGGGTACCTCCGCCGCGCCCAATAGTGCGGATTCCGGCGCCGGAATGAGTCGGCTGCCTTCGGTCCAGAGGATCGATGCCAATGCGAACGATGCCCCGAAGACAACGAGCAGCACGGCGTCCCAGGTGGTGATCGCCAGAGGGTCGGTGACGAACCAACCGAATATGAAGAGAAGAAAGGCCGAGACGGCACCGGCCCAGACGACCGGCGTGTCGCGAAACGCGCGGATCATGATCATGTAGAGCGCGCTGCCGATGGTCATCAGTGCCGCGAGCCCGTCGCCGAACAGATTGCCGGACCCGAACCCGGAATGAACCATGATGGCAACGCCGGTGAGCGAGACAATGGCCGCAGCCAGCGTCGGCGCTCGAAATGGCTCGCGCACGAGCAGCCATGCCAGCAAGGCGGTCACGAAGGGCGCTGTCGCGTAAATGACGGCGACATTGGCGACATAGGTGAATTTGAAGGCCGAGATGAAGGCAATGCTGGCGGCTGCACCGACCACGGCCACCAACCATCCACGCCAGCCAAGCCGCATGTTGGGCTTTTCGCCTGCCCTTCGGGGACGCCAGCGCACATAGGCTCCGATCAGCAGGAAACCGACGAAACCGCGCCAACAGGAGACGGTCAGGGCGTCGGCCGAAATCGATTTGGTCAGCACGCCGGTGAGGCCGAACACGATCGCCGATGCCGAGACCAGCAGGATGCCCAGCGTTCGTTCGTTCGAAACCCCGTTTGGTGGTGTCATCGGCTCCTCCGGCGCTGCATCACGATAGCGCCGGGCTACTGACAGCCTTCTGGCAGGAATGCGCGTTCAGGCGGCCGGTTTGCGGAAGCGCTCGCTGGCGACGATGACGAGGCCGGCGAAGACGATGATTGCCGCACCGATGAACACTTCGCTGCGCGGCACGTCGCCCCAGATCAGGAAGCCGAGCGCGAAAGCCCAGACGAGCGCCGTATATTCGAACGGAGCGATGATGGAGATGGGCGCCCGTTTCATGCCTTCGAACAGAAAATACTGACCGAGGCCGCCAAAGGCGCCAACGGCGATCAGCAGCAGGAGTTCCTGCCAACCGGGTGTCTGCCAGGTCCAGAACAGCGGCAGGCCGGCGATGACCAGGAAGAAGCCGTTGTTGAGCACGAGTTGCACCGTCGTGCGCTCCTGGGAGGCGACCTTGCTCAGAAGCACGATGGACAATCCCCATAGCGCGGCCGCTGCCAGCACCAGGATCACCGGCAGTGAAAAGCCGAGCCTGGCAGGATCGCAAGCGACGAAGACGCCGCCAAAACCGATCAGCACCGCTGCCCAGCGCAGCAAGGGAACCTTCTCGCCCAGCACGACGATCGACAAGGCGGTGACGATGATCGGCGCGGCGAAATAGATGGTGGTCAGTTCGGCGAGCTGCAGATCCTTGGCGGCCGTATAATAGCAAAGCCACGCCGCCAGGATGAGAAAGCTGCGCAAAAGCATGGATTTGAGGATCGGCGAACGCGCCGAATCCGCAAGGAGTCTCCAGCCGCCGGTGGCAACGCAGCCGGCAAGGATCGTGGCACTACGGAAGAACAGGATCTGCCAGACTGGCGCAGCCACCACCAAGAGCTTGATGGATGCATCCTGGAACGAAAACAGCAGATAGGAAAAACTGGTCAGCATGATGCCGGCCAGCACTTTCTCGCGTGTATCGGTGAGGACGACTTCTGACATGACGAGTCCGGCGACTGCTGAGGCGGCCGAACCCGAATCTCGATTGTTTCAGAGCCCACCGCAGCCGCTAGGCTACACGAGGCGCATCATCAGCGCTGCTAAGCCACAGAAGTGGTTGCGTTGGCGCAGTGTAGCAACAATGCGTCCTTACTGAGCCGGTTGCGCCGGCTGCGGCACTTGCGAGGCGCCCGGCTCGTCGTCTCCCATGTCGGCATAGGGCGAGGCGCTGGGGACGCACTGCACCGCCCAGCCCACCGGCGCCGGCTGCTTCTGATATTCGGCTATGGCCGCAGTGCACTGTTCGCGTTTGTCGAAAGTGCTTGGCAGCACCACCATGCCGCCTTGCGGGCCGGCCACCACGAGATACCAGACCAGGGCAACGGTCGATGACATGGGGAATCCTCTTTTCTGCGGATTGGAGATGACGGGTTGCGCGAGCCTAGCAAGTCTTGCCGGCAGGTGAAAGCGCACCGGTGACGCGGAGCCTCGAAGATCGGATCAACCTTTGGGGCTCGTTGCCTCCAAATGTGAACGCCTAAGTCCGTATGTTTCTTCCACAAATCGGATCGTGCCATTGCCGACGGGCCTGCGACGGTTGGTGCCGAACGGGGGCTTGCCCCCGATGACGGCCTTCTCCTCAGAACAGCCGATCTCAGGCCGGCATCTGGTACGACACCCAGCGGTTCGGCTTTGCTTGGAAGATCATGCCGGTTTCCGTCACTGAAGGACTGGCCAGCGGCACGATCCGGGCCGCGATCTCAGAAGGATGGGGCAGGGTGTCCGGGTTTTCGCCAGGTACGGCCTGAGCGCGCATGGCGGTGCGAGTAGCGCCGGGATCGACGGCGTTGACCCGCAGCGGCGAGTTCCTGGTTTCGTCGGCCCAGGAGCGAACCATCGCCTCTACTGCTGCCTTCGAGGCCGCATAGGGCGCCCAGAAGGCACGCGCCGAATGGGCGGCGCCGGACGACAGCACGATGGCGCGACCCGCATCGGAAAGCCTGAGCAGCGGATCGACCGAACGGATCAGTCGCCATGTCGACGTCACGTTGACCGTCATGACCTTCTCAAAGACCTTGGCTTCGACATGGCCGATCGGCGAAATGACGCCCAGGACGCCGGCATTGGCCACGAGTATGTCGAGCTTACCCCAGCGATCGTGGATGGCGCCACCCAGCCGGTCGATGCCGGTCATGTCGGCGAGGTCGAGCGGCACCAGCGTTGCTTCGCCTTTCCCGGTCCGGGCGCGTTCGGCCTTGATCTCGTCGTCCAACTCTTCCAACCCGCCGACGGTGCGGGCGACCGCGATGACGTGAGCGCCCGCCGCCGCCATCTGCTTGGCGATGTGGTAGCCGATGCCGCGCGATGCGCCGGTAACGACGGCGAGGCGGCCGGTGAGGTCAAGTGTCATTTCTGCCAGTACCTGCTGAGATTTGACGGGAAACTCCGAGCCTCGCGAAACACGGTTCAGCGCCGTTTGGCAAGGGGCGAGATGGACGCAGCCCATTTTTGCCTATAGCCGCCTCTACAACCTGTAATATTGTTTTGATAGCAATTCTATTTTAGGTTGCCGAAATTGATGGGGGAACCATATGAGAAAAGTAGCTTGTGTCGTTGGTGTCGTGGTCCTTGTGCAAGGATGCACATCCTATGCGGCCAATCAGGTGCTCGGAACGTCGGCAATTCCGCTCAGCGTGACGGCTGGCAAACGGCTGGAGCCTAAAAATATCTACAGGGTGAAATCGGGCGGCATGATCACTCAGGTCTGCCAGAAAGACATGGAGAACCGCAAGATAAAGGCGGTGGGTGTTGTGATGGGGGACGAGTCCGACGACACGATCACGGATCGGGTCGTTGGCGAGGCCATCACCTTAACCGTGCCGGGCGTGCCGACCATCCGCATGCCTTATCGGAAGATGCGCGTTCAGGGCTATACGGTGAGGGAGGCGAAGGCACCGTCCGGCGAAGACATCTACCAATATTACATGCAAAATGTCGGCTCGACGTGCCGCAAAATGATGTCGGAGGGTGGCCTTATCGTTGTCCAGAGCGAGGCGCGGGCCAAGAAATCGGCTCAGTTGCTGAAAGGACCGGTGGACGACCTGCCATTGGGACCGGGCACATTGGGCGGATTGGGTACCGAACAAGTCATCCGCGGTCCTTCAAACGTCACTTTTGGCATCGTGCCCGCCGAGCATTGATGACGGGCGCCCATCAAGATTTCCGACACCGCGGCGAAGGGACAGTGTTGTCCGCAACTCTCCTGTCATGGTCGCGCGCAGATCGTCTGCTCGTCTTCGCCAACGCTGCAATCGGCATCGTGCTCGGGTTGAACGACCGTGGGGTTGGATGATCACTTGAAGGCCGGTCGCGGGAATTTTCGGCGCCGCTGTCGGGAACGGCTGCGCTTCAACGTCCTTGAAGGTGAAACGAGGCTTCACAGGAGGAGACCATGGGCCGCACAATCGTAATTCTCGTCGCCAGGCTGATTTTCGCCGCTGTCTTTGCAATGGCCGTCAGCTTCAAATTTGCCGGCATGGCCAATACGGCCGCCTACATCGCAGCGGCTGGTCTTCCGTTTCCGCTGCTGTTGGCCTGGTTGGCGGCGATCTTCGAGGTCGGGCTGATTCTGGCTTTCCTCACCGGCGCCTACTTTTCCGACGCCGCCTTGCTCGCTGGAGCCTATGTGGTCTTTCTGGCCTTTGCTTTCCACGGTCCGTCGCACTGGCAAGCCAACCAGGACGAGTTCGGCTTCTTCATCGACCACTTCACCTTCCTGGCCGGGCTTTTGTTCGCCGCCGTGCATGGACCGGGTGAACGACTGGCGCTGCGAAAAGGTTTTGTCTGGAAGGACGAAGCGGCTTCCGCGAACTGACGCGGAAGCTTAAGGGCGGACCGAAACCTTATTGCCCGTTGGTCGCCAGCAGCGACAGCGTGCGCACATTGTCGGTGCCTTCATGATCGAGCAGCCGGGTCGGATACTGACCGGTGAAGCAGGCGTCGCAGAACTGTGGCTGTTCGTCGTTGCGGCCGGCTTCGCCGACGGCCCGGTAGAGGCCCTCGATGGTCAGAAAGCCGAGCGAATCGACACGGATGAATTCCGCCATCTCTTCGATCGACATGCGCGAAGCCAAAAGCTTCGATTTCTCCGGCGTGTCGACGCCGTAGAAGCAGGAGGCGCGGGTGGGCGGCGAGGCGATGCGCATATGCACTTCCTTCGCGCCGGCGTCGCGCACCATCTGCACGATCTTCTGCGAGGTGGTGCCGCGCACGATGGAATCGTCGACCAGCACCACGCGCTTGCCTTCGATCATGCGACGGTTGGCGTTGTGCTTTAGCTTGACACCCATGTGGCGAATGGAATCGCCCGGTGAAATGAAGGTGCGACCGACATAGTGGTTGCGGATGATGCCGAGTTCGAAGGGAAGGCCGGCCGCCTGGCTGAAGCCGATTGCCGCCGGCGTGCCCGAATCCGGCACCGGCACGACGAGATCGGCGTCGACGGGGCTTTCCATGGCAAGTTCGGCGCCGATGCGCTTGCGTACTTCATAGACATTGCGGCCCTCGACCGAAGAATCGGGGCGGGCGAAGTAGACATATTCGAAGATGCAGAAGCGTGACTTCTGCTGTTCGAACGGGAACATGCTTTCGATGCCCTTGGCCGTCACCACCACCATCTCGCCCGGCTTCAGGTCGCGGACAAAGCGCGCGCCGATGATGTCGAGCGCGCAGGTTTCGGAGGCCAGGATCCAGGCGCCGTCGAGATCGCCCAGCACCAGCGGGCGAATACCCAGAGGATCGCGGCAGCCGATCATCTTCTTCGACGACATCGCAACCAGCGAGAAGGCACCTTCGACCTGGCGAACGGCATCGATGAAGCGCGAATTGAGGTCGCGCTCCTTGGACGTGGCGACCAGGTGCAGGATGGTTTCGGTGTCGGAGGTCGACGAGAAGATCGAGCCTTGCTTCTGCAAGGCGCGCTGCACCGTCATGGCGTTGGTGAGGTTGCCGTTGTGCGCAACCGCGAAACCGCCGTCGGCGAGTTCGGCAAAAAAGGGCTGGATGTTGCGCACGCCGGCACCGCCGGTGGTGGCGTAGCGGGTGTGGCCGATGGCGCGGTTGCCCTTGAGGCTGTCGATGACCGCCTGCTTGGTGAAGGTGTCGCCGATCAGGCCGACATGCCGTTCGACATGGAACTGCGTACCGTCATAGGAGACGATACCGGCCGCCTCCTGGCCACGGTGCTGCAACGCGTGCAACCCGAGTGTGACGATGGCGGCCGCGTCCTGGCGGCCGAAAATACCGAAGACGCCACATTCGTCGTGGAAATGGTCGTCCGCCTCGGAGCAAAGCACGTCTGCTGCGTCTGCCATGCCGGGAGCCTCTTGTCCGCTAAAGCCGCGATATAAGGCGGTAGCGCTCCGAAAGCAACGTGCAGTCGTGACGGTTCACACCATCGTTAGTTATTCGTAGCCGGCGCATTGCCGCCGGCAGGGGCGTTGCCGCCTGCGGGAGGCTGGTCGGCGGGCGCTTCGTCGTCGGGAGCGGCGTTGTTGTCGGGAGCCGCATTTTCGTTGGCGGGCGCGCCGGTAGCGGGTGCCTCGCCAGCCGCGGGCGCCGTTCCAGTCCCGGCTTCGGGCAGCATGCCGTTCTTGTTGAGCTTCTTGAGAATCGTCTTTTCCGGATCTTCCGGCAACACGCTCTCTATATATTTGCCGATCGATTCCAGCAGCGGGCGCGACTTCGATGCGGCGATCCAGTTCGGAGCCTTGTCGCCGGCCAGCCAGTTGAAGAACATCAGGCCGACAGCCACGACCAAGATGCCGCGCGCCGCGCCGTAGAGGAAACCCAGCGTCCGGTCGAGCGCGCCGACCCGGCTGTCGATGATCCAGTCAGCGATCTTCATCGTGATGATCGACACGACGATTAGCGCGATCACGAAGACGATGCCGGCGGCAGCGCCCATCGCGATCTTTTCGTTGTCGATATAGGGTTTGAGGTAGGGGATGACCGGCTTGTAGAACAGGTAAGCCGCCACTGCCGCCGCCGCCCATGAGGCGATCGACAGAACCTCGCGCGAGAAGCCGCGAACCATCGCGAGCATCGCGGAAACGAGAGTGAAGCCGGCGAGAATTCCGTCAAGCAGCGTAATCGGCATGTCTTCGCCTACTCCATATGCCCTGTCATTCGTCTTCCGGAGTGCGACTGCGGCGGGTGCCGGCAATGCGCGCTACGAGATCGGCGAGCTCGGTAGGCTGGAAAGCACCGGCGCCTATCCCCCCGGCAATTTCCTCGCTGCCCAAGGGCAGGACTGCGCTTCCGAAGCCCAGCTTTTCCGCTTCCTTGAGACGCTGTTGCGCATGCGCAACCGGCCTCACGGCGCCTGAAAGGCTGATTTCGCCGAAATAGACGCAATCGGCGGGAAGGGCAAGACCGGTGAGCGACGACACCAGGGCGGCCGACACGGCGAGGTCGGCCGCCGGCTCGGAAATGCGGTAGCCGCCGGCAACGTTGAGATAGACGTCGTGCTGACCGAAACGTACCCCGCAATGGGCTTCCAGAACGGCAAGGATCATCGACAGCCGCGCGCTATCCCAGCCGACGACGGCGCGCCGCGGCGTGCCGAGCGACGACGGCGCGACCAGCGCCTGGATTTCCACCAGCACCGGCCTGGTGCCCTCCATTCCCGCGAAAACGGCGGCTCCGGGCGACTTTGCGTGGCGTTCGCCGAGAAAAAGCTCGGATGGATTGGCCACTTCGCGCAGCCCCTTGTCGGACATTTCGAAGACGCCGATCTCGTCGGTGGGGCCGAAGCGGTTCTTGACCGTGCGCAGGATGCGGAAGTGGTGTCCGCCTTCGCCTTCGAAATAGAGGACGGCGTCGACCATGTGCTCGACGACACGCGGTCCGGCGATCTGGCCTTCCTTGGTCACGTGGCCTACCAGCACGATCGCCGCGCCTGTGGATTTCGCGTAGCGGATCATCGCCTGGGCGGCGGCGCGCACCTGCGTGACGGTTCCGGGTGCCGAATCGGCAAGGTCCGTCCACAGCGTCTGGATAGAATCGATGATCACCAGGTCCGGCCGTTTGCCGTCGGCGATCGTGGCCAGGATGTCCTCGACATTGGTTTCGGCGGCCAGCTCGACCGGCGCTGATGCCGCGCCCAGCCTCTGGGCGCGCAACCTGATCTGCGCCACCGCCTCTTCGCCCGAAACATAAACGATGCGATGGCCTTGCCGGGCAAGCGCTGCCGCCGCCTGCGTCAGCAGGGTCGATTTGCCGATACCTGGATCCCCTCCGACCAACAACGCCGAGCCGCGCACGAAGCCGCCGCCGGTCGCGCGGTCGAGCTCGCCGATGCCCGAAGCAATGCGCGGGGCATCCTCGATGTCACCGGAAAGTGTGGTCAGCGCCACGGCACGGCCCTTGCGGGCGCTTTTCAGCGAAGCGGGCCCAGAGCCGATGCCGCCGGCGGTGCCTTCCTCGATCAGCGTGTTCCACTCGCCGCAAGCGTCGCATTTGCCTGCCCAGCGCTGATGCACCGTGCCGCAATTCTGGCAGATGAACTGGACGCGCGACTTAGCCATGAACGCGGCCGTGGTTGCGCTGCGATGCAGGGATGCAAATCAAGGCGTTACTCGAACCGCTCGGGCAGGTGATGTTCTTCGGCAAGATCGGAGAAGCGGGTGTATTGCCCCTCGAATGCGAGGTCGACCGTGCCGGTCGGGCCGTGACGCTGCTTGGCGATGATGAGTTCGGCCTTGCCCTTCACCTTCTCGAATTTGATCCGCCAGTCCTCATATTCCGGCGTGCCTTCCTCGGGCTGCTTGTTCTGCAGGTAATATTCGTCGCGATAGACAAAGAGGACGACGTCCGCGTCCTGCTCGATCGAGCCCGATTCGCGAAGGTCCGACAGCTGCGGGCGCTTGTCGTCACGGCTTTCGACCTGACGCGACAGCTGCGACAGTGCGATGATGGGAACATTGAGTTCCTTGGCCAGGGCCTTCAGGCCGGTGGTGATTTCAGTGATTTCCTGCACGCGGTTCTGCGAGGATTTGGCCGAGCCCTGCATCAGCTGGACGTAGTCGATGACGATGACGTCGAGACCGCGCTGACGCTTCAGGCGGCGCGCGCGCGCGGCAAGCTGGGCGATCGAGATACCACCGGTGGCGTCGATGAAAAGCGGGATCTTCTGCATGGTCTGCGCGCAGGCGACCAGCTTTTCGAAATCGGCCTCGGTGATTTCACCGCGGCGGATCTTCGATGACGAAATCTCGGTCTGCTCGGAAATGATACGGGTGGCCAGTTGCTCGGATGACATTTCCAGCGAGAAGAAGCCGACCACGCCGCCATTGGCGGCCTTGAACGAGCCGTCGGCCTGTTGCGCCGGCTGGTAGGCTTCGGCGATGTTGAAGGCGATGTTGGTGACCAGCGATGTCTTGCCCATGGCCGGGCGGCCGGCAAGGATGATCAGGTCGGAGGACTGCAGGCCGCCGAGCTTGCGGTCGACATCGCGCAAGCCGGTGGAGATGCCGGACAGGTGGCCGTCGCGCATATAGGCGGCGTTGGCCATGTCGACGGCGGTCTTGACCGCATCTGTGAACGCCTCGAAACCGCCATCGTAGCGGCCGGTTTCGGCCAGTTCGAACAGGCGGCGCTCGGCGTCCTCGATCTGTTCGGACGGCGACATGTCGACGGGCGCATCATAGGCGATGTTGACCATGTCCTCGCCGACGGTGATCAGCGCGCGCCGTGTGGCCAGATCGTAGATCGCGCGGCCATAGTCGGCGGCGTTGATGACCGTCACCGCCTCGGCCGCCAGCCGGGCCAGATATTGCGCCACGGTCATGTCGCCGACCTTCTCGTCGGCGGGCAGGAAGGTCTTGATGGTCACCGGGTTGGCCATCTTGCCCATACGGATCAGTTCCGCCGAGACCTCGAAGATCTTGCGATGCAGTGGCTCGTAGAAATGCGCGGACTTGAGAAAATCAGAGACGCGGTAGAAGGCGTCGTTGTTGACGAGCATGGCGCCGAGCAGCGCCTGCTCGGCCTCGATGTTGTTCGGCGCCTCGCGATAAAGCGGCGTTTCCGCCGCGCCGAATTTGAGAGCTGCTTCCGCCATGATTCCCCGATCCTGATCCCATCTGTCGGTAGCAGAACTGCAGCGGATCGATGCTGACTTATCTGCATCAGTGCCGGATCAGTCGACGATGTTTACCGTGATTCACAGCCAGGCATCTTCGTCCACAGGACGATATTCCGATGCCCCGAATCTGTTTGACTCGACAAGACGCAAAACCTAGCCGAATAACCGGAACATATCAAGAACCTGGTTAAATCGAAGTCAGCCCTGAACGAGGCTGTCGCCCCAGTCCGCCCGCCGCGCCGCCTTGAAGATTTCGCCGTCGCGCTTGGTCAAAAAGCGCTCTGATGCGAGGCCATCCGGCTGGCAGAGTTTCAGCGAGACCTTACCCGACCCGGCCTTTGGCGGTGCCAGTACGCGTGAATGGCGCAAAGCTGAGGGTGTACGGGATGCGGCGAGGTAGATGAATTTCTCGTCTTCCCACGGCACTTCGGCTTCCTTGGCCAGCCGGTGCAGGCGTGAGCGCGCCACGCGCCGGGAAAAGTGACACCAGTCGGGAGCGACAAGCGGGCAGGGCTCCGCATGCGGGCAGGGCGCCGCGATATGTGCTCCGCTTGCGATCAGCTGTGTTCTTGCATCGAGGATGCGGCGCCAGCCGGCCGGGGTTCCCGGTTCGACGATGAGCAAAGTGTCGGCGGTGAGGCGCCAAAGGCGGTCGATGAGTTTCGGCAGCGCCGCAGGCGCAACCTCGTCCATGACATAGGCCATGGTGACGAGATCGACGGCCGCCATGTCGGGAAGGTCGACGGTCACGTCGCCCTGCAGCCAGCGGATCTCGGCTGCGATGTTCTCTCCAGCCAGCATCTGCCCGACCTTGCGCGCGGCGGCACTGGCTTCGAACAGCGTCGCTGCCTCGATGGACGGCCACAGGTCGGACGCCGCCCACAGCACCGTGCCGGGCCCAGCACCAATGTCGAGCAATGTTCTGGGCGCGAGATTAGGCAGCGCCTCGCTGGTTGCCTCGAGACTTGCCCGAACGGCGGCATAGGTGGCGGGTAGGCGCGTGGCGAGGTAGGCCTTGGCGGCAATGTCGTCGCCCATATGCAGGCGTCCGTCGCGAACCTCAGCCCGATAGCGGTCGGACAGCGTTCTGGAAGCCTGTTTCAGCGTGTTGAGCGGCAACCCATCCAGCAGCCTCTCGACCGCCTGTTTTAACTGCGCCGGCAACTCCACTTCTATGCACTCCTTGGCGCAAGCAGGATCAGCGACGCGCCGGCGATACAGATTGCTGCTCCCACGATATCCCAGCGGTCGGGACGCACGCCTTCGACCAGCCACAGCCACAGCAGCGAGGCCGCGATATAGATGCCGCCATAGGCGGCATAGGCACGTCCCGCGGCATCGGTGGGGGCAAGCGCCAGCAGCCAGGCGAAAGCCATCAGCGAGATGACGCCGGGAACAAGCCAAAGTGGCGATTTTTCCAGCCGCCACCAGGCCCAGAACGAAAAGCAACCGGCGATTTCAGCGACCGCCGCCGCGACGAAAAGAACAATACCCATCAGGTCTAATAGCCTGTCCGCGAGGCAATGGCACGGGTCAGGCTTGCCGGAAAACGCCGCAGCAGCGACTTCGCCGCCGGCAGTCCGTGCACCAGCAGGGCCTGGCAGGCGATCCGCCCCTTGACGCTCAGCGGAATGACGAGGTCGCGCACCTTGGTCACGCCGTCGGCGTGACGCATCTTGTGCTCGCTGGCGGGAGTCAGCAGCTCGAAGACGGTATTTCCGCGTGCTTTGGCGGTGGCAAACACGTGATGCACCAGCACACTGCCGGCCCCGTCCTTTTCCGCGCAGGCGTCGGTGGCTATGACATGGCCGAAGCAATGGCCCTTGTGGTCGAACGACAGGTCGATCCCGATGGGCCGCTCGTCCCGTTCAAGCGTCGAGACGTTGATGGACGCCAGTGCCTCTTGATCGCCGGCCATTCTAGCGAAAAAAGCTTCGAAACGGGGATCGAAAAGGGTGGGTGCGCCGATCTTTTCGCGTTCCAGCCAAGCTTTCTTCATGACAACTGCCGCATGGGCCAGCCCGGCAGCCTCCGGCCCCGCCTGATATTGGCGCATCAGCAATTCGCCCGGTCCCGCCAGATTGCGCACCCTGCGGCGATAGTTCGAGCGGATCTTGGCCGAATAGGCGGGGCCGGGGCCGTCGTCGCCTATGCGGTCGGCCAGCACGCAAAAGGGAGCATCAAGCCGGGATAGAACCGCGGCGTCCTGATCGAACCCGACGCGGACGAACGCCGAATCCTGACGCACGAGCGGCGCATCGATGATGTCGGCGCGCAGAGCGCCGATCTTGGCTCGTAGCGCCTGAACAACGGGTTCTCCAGCGTCCGCGTCGATCAAAAGGTCGCTGAACCGTGCGACCGGAATGCCCATGAAGCGCAACGTGTCCAGCCCGAGCCAGCGTTGGCGCACCAAAGGCAGGATCGCGACGATGTTCGTGCCGCGATACGCCACGATGATCTGCAGGCGGTGCCGGGCGCCGAGATAGTGGCTCACCCAATGGCGGAGGAAGCCGAAATCCTGGAACAGCTGGTGCGGAGCCGCGGAGCGCTGGGCAAGCGCGTTCCAGTCGTCTTGGAGCGACTGAAAACCTTCGACCGTGTCGACCACTCGAAGATCGAGGTCTGATCCTTCGACGCCTTTTTGCTTTGATTTCGACGTGGTCCGGGTCACGTCTTTTGTGCCCGCCAGTAGGCCAGGATACGTTTTGCGCCGTCGAAGCGGAATTTTATCAGGAACGGTGCAAGAAGCAGCGGGTGCCGTGCGGCAAACGGGGCATCCTGTTCGACCAGATGGCGGATGGCGAGCACGGGCAGCGGCGCGCGCAATGGCCGGAACGCGGGGTTCCACAATCCAGGCGCCTCGTTGCCTGCATGCATGAAGCCGATCATGCGAAAGCGGCTCAGCGAATAAAACTTATGCCTTGCCTGCACACGTTGCAGCATGGCGACGCCTTCGTCATCGCTGCAATTCGGAAAGCCGACGATCACGGTGCGAAAATGCTTCATCCCGGCTTTGCAGGGGATTTTCTCAAGCTCGCTGAAGGCCCTGCGGATCAGCGCGAAGGCCTCTTCTTCATTGGCGGCGTCGGCGCTCGAGATCGCCAGCCTGACCGTGTCGATCTTCGCCGCCTGCCGGGTGAACGGGCAGACCGCTCCAGTTCGCCCAAGGTCGGGGTGATCGCGCATGAGGTAGGACTCGACCCAGCCGAGCAATGTCGACATGGCTCCGTCCGAGGCGGCGACGGTGCGGGCCTCGGCTATCGTCACAAGTGGGAGCGACCCGGTCGGCCCGGGGATTTTGTCGAGCATGGCGCAGCCTCAAACCCCAGGCTCGCGATATCAGCTCCGGTTTACGAAACCATTGACGAGGCGTCTAGCTTTGTTCTCAACAAGCGGCGCTAGCCGCGCCGCTGTTGGTCTTCTTCCTCACTCTTTCACCCTCCGGCGCCTTGCCGGCTTGGCGAAGAGCGGCTTTTGCGGCGCATCCCGCACTTCGAGCGCCTTTTCGCATTTGCCGATATAGTCGCGCGTCACCGGAAGCACGTCGTTCTTGTGCGTGAGCTGGATCTGGAACACAACGAGGTCCTGCCAGCGGAACGACGCTTCCGAACCGGAGAGGTAGAATTCCCACATGCGGCAGAAGCGTTCGTCATAGATCGCCTTGACCTTGTCGCGATTGGCCAGGAAGCGCTCGCGCCAGTGCTTGAGCGTGTCGGCATAGTGCAGTCGCAGGATCTCGACATCCGTCACCGCCAGGCCCGAGCGCTCGATATGTGGCATCATCTCCGACAAGGCCGGAATATATCCGCCGGGGAAAATATGCTTGCGGATGAAGGCATTGGTGGTGGTAGCCGGTCCGGTTCGACCGATCGTGTGCAAGAGCATCACGCCGTCCGGTTTCAAGAGCTTGGCGCTTTTGTCGAAGAAGGTTTTGTAGTGATTGATGCCGACATGTTCGAACATGCCGACCGAAACGATGCGGTCGAAGCGTTCGGATAGGTCGCGATAGTCGCGCAACTCGAAATGGACCTGCCGGTCCATGCCCTCGGCATGGGCACGGTCGGTCGACACCTGGTGCTGCTCGGTCGACAACGTCACGCCCAGCACATCGGCTCCGAAAGCCTCGGCGATATAGAGACCAAGACCGCCCCAGCCCGAGCCGATATCCAGCACGGTCTGCTCCGGCCGCACTTTCAGCTTGGCGGCGATGTGCCGTTTCTTGGCGAGTTGCGCCTCTTCGAGCGTCATGTCCGGTCGTTCGAAATAGGCGCAGGAATACTGCATGTCCTTGTCGAGGAAGAGTTTGTAGAGGTCGCCGGAGAGGTCGTAGTGGTGCGCCACATTCTTCCGTGACCGGTAGGCGTTGTTCAATTGCTGCAGAGGGCGGATCGTCAGCCGCGCCGAGTTGAGCAACTTGCCCCAGGTCGATTCCGCCCACGAAAGTCCGGTGTTCTGATAGACGAGCTGGAGGAAGGACAGCACGTCGCCTTCGACGAAGTCGAGTTCCTCCTCCATGAAAGCCTCCGGAATGGCCAGCGAGGGATGCAGCGTGATGGCGCGCTCGGCGCGGCGGGTGTGGATCACCATATGCACTTTCGGGCCGGTTCCGTCCCCGAAGGTGCGGGTCCCTCCGTTTGGCCCGGTGATGGCCAGGTTGCCTCTGCGCACGATGCGTTGGGCAATGCGTTCCAGGAAAACATTCATGACGAACCCTCAAAGAACGATAGTGACAGCCGTGCTGTCCAATCCTTCAAAAAAGGCGAGCGCGCCAAAAAGTTCCGTTGGCATAAAAAAACCGGGCGCGAGGCCCGGTTTCTTGATCCAGCTGCAAGGCCAGATTTGTGACAGATCCCGAAAGGATCAGGCTTCCTCTTCGCCCTCGAACTCGGCGTTCGGGTCGAAGAAGCTGTCCGGACGGGCATTCTCGTTGATGTCGTCGCCATAGATGGCTTCGGCGGTGGTCAGCATCTCACCCTTGGCCTGACGCTCGGCTTCTTCCGACGTGCGGGCGATGTTGAGCGTGACGGTGACTTCGACTTCCGGATGCAGCGCGATCGCCACATTGGTGAGGCCGATCGTCTTGATCGGGTGGTTGAGCTCGATCTGGTTGCGGGCGACGGTGAAGCCTTCCGCGGTCAGGAGATCGGCGATGTCACGGGTCGAGACCGAGCCGTAGAGCTGACCGGTTTCGCCAGCCGAGCGGACGATGATGAAGCTCTTGCCGTCGAGCTTGTCGGCGACCTGCTGGGCTTCGGCCTTGCGCTCGAGGTTGCGAGCTTCGAGCTGGGCGCGCTGGCCTTCGAACTTCTTCTTGTTGGCTTCGTTGGCGCGCAGCGCCTTGCCCTTCGGCAAAAGGAAGTTGCGGGCGAAGCCGTCCTTGACCTTGACGGTGTCGCCCATCTGGCCGAGGCGGGAAATGCGTTCGAGAAGGATGACTTCCATAGTTTTCTCCATATGCGCCATAGCGGGCGCTGTTCGGGAGACAGTCAGGAAGTGAAGGGCGCCTGGCGCCGGTTTCGCTGTCCTGCCTGTCGAGGCAGTTAGGGTCAAAAGACCCAACTCGGGATTTTAGATTCACCGGTCGTGCCCATCACGGCCGGGAAAACCCCGCAGGCGGCAACCGCCCGCGGGGAAAGGCGCTTAGCGGACCACGTAGGGCAGCAGGCCGAGGAAGCGGGCGCGCTTGATCGCCTGGGCGAGTTCACGCTGCTTCTTCTGGCTGACGGCGGTGATGCGCGACGGAACGATCTTGCCACGCTCGGAAATGTAGCGCTGCAGGAGACGCACGTCCTTGTAGTCGATCTTCGGGGCGTTGGCGCCGGAGAACGGGCAGGTCTTGCGGCGGCGATGGAACGGGCGCCGGGTCGGGATCTGGTTGATGTCGACCATTATTCTGCACCCCCTTCAAAGCTGCGCTGCGGGCGCGGGCCGCGGTCTTCGCGGTCGCCGAACGAGCGCGGACCACGGTCGCCGCGATCCCGGTCGCCGAACGAGCGCGGGCCACGATCGCCGCGGTCACGGTCGCCGAAGCCACCGCGCTCAGGGCGCTCTTCGCGCTTCTGCATCATTGCCGAGACGCCTTCCTCGTGCTTCTCGACCTTGATGGTCAGGAAGCGCAGGACGTCTTCCGACAGACCCATCTGGCGCTCCATCTCGTTGAGCGCTGCCGGCGGGCAGGTCAGGTCCATCAGCGTGTAGTATGCCTTCCGGTTCTTCTTGACCCGGTAGGTGAGGGACTTCAGTCCCCAGTTCTCGACCCGGCCAATCGAGCCGCCGCCTGCGGTGATGACGCCCTTGAAACGTTCAACGAGCTCATCGACCTGCTGCTGCGACAGATCCTGCCGGGCAAGGAACACATGTTCGTAAAGAGCCATAGTGCTTTTGCCTTTCTTCGTTTCTCTCCCGGTTCCCGGCGGCTAAAGCCTCTGCAACTTCTCTTAACCCGCAAACGCGGAGAAGAAAGGAGCATGACGAGACGGTCGAGAGCGGAGACACGGGAGGCGGAAGCGTTTTCGCTTCACGCGGCGGTTCCTTGAAGAAACCTCCGGCCCTCCGTTCAGCCCCCAGCTGGGACCGGCAGATTGCGCGCGTCTATACAGGAATTTGGCTGGAACACAACCCTTGCCGGTCAGTGGCGGGGTAATAACGGGCTGGTCGACTGCCTTGTTGATGGCCGGAAGCTAACCATTGTCCGAATTGTTCGACAATCCCATAGTGCCGCCTTCACAGCTTTGAGAGGGGAAGTCCATGTCGTTCCAGGCCTATCTCGACACGATCAAGAACAAGACCGGTCAGGGGCCGGAGGATTTGATGCGCCTCGCCGACGCGAAAGGCTTCTCGGAAGGTGGAAAACTTAAAGCGAGCGTCAAGGCCGGCCAGATCATCGAATGGCTGAAGGCCGACTATGACCTCGGCCACGGGCACTCCATGGCCGTCTACGCGCTGCTGACGGGCAAGAGAAAGCCCGGCGACTGACGACTGCCGGGCCGTTTCTCACGACGGGAAGCGACCGTCACCGGAGCGATTCCCGCTTCTGGAACATCCTTGAGGCCGATTTGGTTGGTTGTGCGAGGAGCGCGACTGAGCAATCACGGCTGATCGCCTCAGACCCCACCAGCATGGAGCCTCGGATGAGCAGGAAAGATCACGACCATTGGTCCGAAGTCGCTGCCGAGTGGATCGAATGGGCTCGTGCGCCCAACCACGATGCCTTCTGGGCCTACCGGCCCGCCTTGCGCGAATTTGTCGGGCAGGGCACGGGCGAAGCGCTGGAAGTCGGTTGCGGCGAAGGCCGGGTCTCCAGGCTCCTCAAGGAATGCGGCCATCGCGTAACCGCGACGGACCCGGTGGCGGCGTTCGTTGCCGCTGCCCGGGGCGCCGATTCGGCTGATCGCTACGAAGTTGCCCCCGCAAACGCCTTGCCGTTCGAAGCCGCCAGCTTCGATCTCGTCATGGCCTATAATGTGCTCATGGATGTCGAGGATGTTCCGGCCGCGGTGACGGAAATGCGGCGCGTGCTCCGCCCATCCGGCACGCTGTTCGTCTCCATCGTGCATCCCTTCGCCGATCGCGGCCGGTTCGATCGCGAACGGCCGGGCATGCCTTTCGTGGTTGACGGCACCTATTTCGGCCGCGAGCATTTCGAGGGCGCGGAAGAACGCGACGGACTGCGCATGCGCTTCGCCGGCTGGTCGCAGCCTCTGCAGAACTACATGGCCGCGCTGGAGGAGGCAGGTCTTGCCATCACCGCGCTGCGGGAGCCTGTTCCAGACACCGGCTCGCAATGGGCGGGGCTGCAGAACTGGGTCCGCATGCCGCTGTTTCTGTGGCTGAAGGCGCGTCCGTTGCCCTGACGGCTCTAGCCGGGTCCCCGCCTGAACGCGAGCCTCCCGATCGCCAGCACCATATAGGCGGCGAAGAACAGCGACAGCGCGCCGCCGAAGCCGGACGGGCCGAAAGCGTCCATGCCGATGCCGATCGCCTGTGGCCCCAGCACCATGCCGACACCGTAGCAAAGCACGAAGGCGGCGTTGGCGGATGCCAGTTCATGTCCTGAAAGCTGCGAGCCGAGATGGGCAAGGCCGACCGTGTAGAGCGCGGCGACGACGCCGCCCCACACGAACAGCAGGGCCGCCATCAGGTACCAGTTCTGCGCAAGATGCGGCATCACCAGTGTGCCGAGCAGCCCGACGGCGGCGCAGATCAACAACAGGTAGCGGCGGTCGCCGACCCGGTCGCTGATCATGCCAAGCGGTATCTGCAAGAGCACGTTACCGAGGCCGATCATGGTCAGCAGAAGTGCTGCATCCGCCTCGGAATAGCCGATACGGTTGCCATAGACCGGGAACAGCGCGAAACCGCCGGTTTCCACGGCGCCGAACACCAGGACGGCCGCGGTGGCCGTGGGAACAAGCCAGATATATTGCAGGAAGCCACTGGTCTCCTCGCCTTCGGCGCGGATGGGCGGGCTTTCCTTGCGGGCTGCCAGGACCGGTATCGCGGCAATCATCACCAGTACGACGATGACGCCGAAGGGCAGGAAACCGGAACTGCCGATTCGCGAGAACAGCCAGGGCCCGGCGGCGAAACCCAGCGACAGCACAGTGGCATAGATACCCAGCACCAGACCGCGCCGCTTCGGCGGCGCCGAAGTGCTGATCCAGAATTCGGACAGGATGAACAGGACCGTCAGCGCGATATGCAGCACCACGCGCAACGGAAACCACATCCAGAACGCGGTCGCGAAATGGAAGCCGACAAAGGCGAGCGCGCCGGCGGCGATCATAATCAGCATGGTCCAGGCGACGCCGAGGCGCGTGGCGATCGGTGTCGCCAGCGGTGCGCCTGCGATCGAGGCGAGGCCGGCCACGGCGGTATTGAGGCCGATCATCGACGCCGAATGACCGCGTGATTCCAGGATGACGCTGAGCAGCGGCATGCCGAGGCCGATGGCGATGCCGACCACGCTGATCGAGGAAATGGCCGCGATCATCGGCAGCCAGTGTACGCTCTCCTCGTCCTGCGACTTGGTTTCGACCGTCATGCGATGTCCGATAGCTGGAAGATTTTCGTGTTAAAGTACTTCGCGCACGAAGCGGTTGTGGAGCATCCTGTAGAACGGCACCGCGCCGCCGGGCCGCAACAGCGGATCGTCGCGAAGGCGCTTCTCGAGTTCTTCCAGGATAGTTCGGGTGATCGTCGGAATGTCTGCTTGTTTGGCCTCGCCGACCGGCAGCCAGACCAGCTCTTCGAGTTCGTTGGTCGGCCCGCCATCCGGCAGCGCAACGGCGACGTCGTCGCGCCATGCCGCCAGGAAACGTGTGTCGAAGCGGCGCACGCGGCCGGGCGGCGTAATGGCGCGAGCAATGAAGCGCACGGCCTCCAGGGAGGGCTGCACGCCGTGCTCGACGAAACCCTGCCAGTCGCGCTTGCCGGTGGTGAGCGCGCCCTTGCGGCCGATCAGCAGCCCGGCCTCCTCGTAAGTTTCGCGGATGGCTGACAATGCAATGGCGCGAGCGCGGACCGGGCCGGTACGTCCGGCGCCTGCCGTCAGCTTGGCCTGTTCCTGCGGATGCAATTGCGTTGCCACCGGCACGCGGCTGTCGGCGGGGTCAGTGCGGCCGCCGGGAAACACGAACTTGCCGGGCATGAACGCATGGCCGGCATGACGGCGGCCCATCAGCACGTGGAAATCGTTGCCTTTGCGGTCGAGCAGAATGAGGGTCGCGGCATCGCGCGGACGCTTCGGCCCCTCGCCAAGCGCCACATCGTTGCGCTCGGCCTTGTCGACTTCCGCCTTGGTCATACCTCGCATGCGACCGACCTAGCGGAAACTCATGTCAAATTA
Organism: Mesorhizobium sp. YL-MeA3-2017; assembly: GCF_030814575.1. Taxonomy (NCBI): domain Bacteria; kingdom Pseudomonadati; phylum Pseudomonadota; class Alphaproteobacteria; order Hyphomicrobiales; family Phyllobacteriaceae; genus Mesorhizobium; species Mesorhizobium sp. YL-MeA3-2017. Next base: position 4,949,219 of record NZ_JAUSVH010000001.1, read on the forward strand.
AAGAGGTTCGCGTCGGCTGGCGATTACGCCAGCCCGGGCTCAAGTCTCGGGATGCCCCTCGATATGGTCGACCTCGCCGCCGAAGCCGTGCATGTAGTAGGCCCATTGCAGGCCAACGACGGCCCCTTTGATCGGCTGCAGCAACGCCAACGACATGATGACGGTCAACGGTGCCCAGATCGCCAGATGCTGCCACGTGGTCAGCGTCGAGGTGGCTTCCACGCCCATGAAACCGCCAAGGACGACGTGGCCGACGATGACGATCACCAGATAGGCCGGCAGGTCGTCGGCGCGATGGTGATGGAATTCCTCACCGCAGACCTGGCAATTGTCGAAGGTCTTGGTGAAGGCGCGGAACAGCTTGCCTTCGCCGCAGTTCGGGCAACGGCAGAAAAAGCCGCGCTTCAGCGCCGGCCAAAGCGGGCGGACTACCCTCGCGGATTGCTGTTGGCCACCGAAAACCTGCTGTTGCATCATCGTCTCCTGCCGCGCGATCCTGAACGCGATTGCGAGGCGCGGGCGCGGCCCTTTGCCTTGTGGAACGATCGTTTCGAGCCGGGCAGGGGTTTGGGAGCGCTCAGCATTTCAAAGCGCATGGCGCCAGCCATTGGCGCCACCTCGACCAGGCGAACTTCTACCCGGTCGGCGAGCTGATATCCCTTGCCGCTGCGTTCTCCGAAAAGCGAACGCGCCGTTTCGTCATACACATAGTAATCGTCACCCAGAGACGACACCGGGATAAAACCATCTGCGCCAAATTGTGGCAATTGGACAAAAAGTCCTGATTTGGTCACGCCTGAAATGCGCGCGTCGAAGCGCTCGTCGATCCGTTCCGCCAGATAGCCCGCGATCAGGCGATCGACGGTTTCGCGTTCCGCCGCCATGGCGCGGCGCTCCGCCGCCGAAATCAGCGCGGCGGTCTCGGCCAATCTTTCCTCCTCGCCATGCGTCAGCCCGTCCGGCCCGAGGCCGAGCGTGGCGATCAGTCCGCGATGTACGATCAGGTCGGCATAGCGGCGGATCGGCGAGGTGAAATGCGCGTAGCGGCGCAGGTTCAGGCCGAAATGGCCGATATTGTCGGGGTTGTATTCGGCCTGGCTCTGCGAGCGCAGCACGACTTCATTGACCAGCGCTTCATTGTCGGCGCCGCGAACGCGTTCCAGGATGGAATTGAACTGGCTTGGCCGCATCTGTGCCCCGCGGGCCAGCGACAGGCCAAGTGTCTGCAGGAATTCGCGCAGCGATTCCTGCTTAGCCAGCGTCGGTCCGTCATGGATGCGGTAGACGAGCGCCTGTTTTTTTGCCTCGAGCGTTTCAGCGGCGGCGACATTCGCCTGGATCATGAATTCTTCGATCAGCTTGTGCGCATCCAGCCGCTCCGGAACAACGACGCGGTCGACGGTGCCGTCTTCCTTGAGCAGGATCTTGCGTTCGGGAAGGTCGAGTTCCAATGGCTGGCGCGCGTCGCGGCCGCGCTTCAGTACTGCATAGGCGTCCCATAGCGGCTTGAGCACGCCGTCGAGGATGGGGCTGGTCTTCTCGTCGGTTGCGCCGTCGATTGCCGCCTGAGCCTGCGGATAGGCAAGCTTGGCCGCCGATTTCATCATTACCCGGTGGAATGTATGCCGGACTTTTCGCCCTTCCGCCGAAAACGTCATGCGAACGGCAATCGCCGGCCGGTCCTCGCCTTCGCGCAGCGAGCACAGATTATTCGAGATGCGCTCGGGCAGCATCGGCACCACCCGGTCCGGGAAATAGACCGAGTTGCCGCGCTTCAGCGCTTCGCGGTCCAGCGCCGAGTTCGGCCGCACATAGGCGGCGACATCGGCGATGGCCACGGTCACCACCACGCCACCGGGATTATGCTCATCCGGGTCCGGTATCGCATAGACGGCGTCGTCATGGTCCTTGGCGTCGGCCGGGTCGATGGTGACCAGCGGCAGGTCGCGCCAATCCTCGCGCCCCTGCAGCGTCACCGGCTTCAGCGCTTCGGCTTCGGCCAGCACATCGGCGGGGAAGATATGCGGGATGTCGTGTGCGTGGATGGCGATCATCGAGACCGCTTTTTCGCTGGTCAGCGAACCCAGCACCGTCAGCACCTTGGCGCGCGGCAGGCCATAGCGGCCGGCTCGCGAAGGCTCGACCTCGACCAGATCGCCATGCTTGGCGCCGTTCTGGAATTCCTTGTCGACGATCAGTTCGGGCTGGCGCCGTTCCACCGGCTCGATGCGGAAAGTCCCGTCCTTCAGCACGCGGAAGACGCCGAGCACCGCATCGCTGCGTTTCTCGAACACTTTCATGATCCGCGCCGTGTAGGCGGGGCCGCTGACCTCGTCGGTCGGGAAGGTTTTGGCCAGCACGCGGTCGCCGATGCCGGCCACCGGGCCGCCGCGCGAAGCGCGGATCGAGACCACTGGCGGTTCGCCATTGCCCTGATGTTCGGCTGGCCGTCCGATAAGGCCGCCCTGGTCGTCGCGGCCAATCACGTCGAGCACGGTCACATGGGGCAAGGCCCCGGGCCGAATATGACGCTTGCGTTTCTGCTCCAGCAGGCCCTCGTCCTGGAGGTCGCGCAGCAGCTCCTTCAGCCAGACGCGATCGTCGCCGCGCAGTGCAAAGGCCTTGGCGATCTCGCGCTTGCCCGAGCGGTCGGGATTTTCCGCGATGTAACGCAGGATCTCGTCACGGGAGGGGCGATATTGGTCGCGCGGCCCCCGGCGGGTATCGGCAGCGCGGGGATCGCCATGGCTTCGTCCGGAGATCCTGCGCGCCAATGTCTTACCCCTTCTTCTTGCCGCGGAATGGCTTCTTGCCACCGCCGCCCTTGGCTTCCTTTTCGGCGATCAGCGCGACCGCCTCGTCCATGGTGACCGATTGCGGGTCCTTGTCCTTGGGCAAGGTCGCATTGATCTTGCCGAAATTGACATAGGCACCGTATTTGCCGTCGCGCACGGTGATCTTGCCGCCGCCGGCCGGATGGTCGCCAAGCTCCTTCAGGGCCGCCGGTGTGCCGCCATTGCGTCCACCCTTGCCCTTGGACTGTTTCTCGGCCAGCACCGAAACGGCGCGGTTAAGGCCGATAGAAAACACGTCCTCGATGCTTTCGATATTGGCGTAGGTGCCGTCGTGAAGCACGAACGGTCCATAGCGCCCGAGGCCCGCCGAGATCATCTTGCCGGTTTCGGGATGCTGGCCGACATCGCGCGGCAATGAAAGCAGCGCCAGCGCCTTCTCGTGGTCGATCGACGCCGCCGCCCAGCCCTTGGGCAGGCTGGAACGCTTGGCATCCTTGCCTTCGCCGCGCTGGACATAGGGTCCGAAGCGGCCGGAGCGCAGGGTGATTTCCTCTGCCGTATACGGGTCCTTGCCGAGGACCTTGGTGCCGTCCTCGACCGCGCCGTTCTCGCCATTGCCGTTCGGCCCGTCGAGCTGGCGCGTGAAACCGCATTCGGGATAGTTCGAGCAGCCGACGAAAGCGCCGAATTTGCCGAGTTTCAGCGACAGGTTGCCGGTGCCGCACTTTGGGCAGATGCGCGGGTTGGAGCCGTCTTCGCGCTCGGGGAAAACCAGCGGCGCCAATTCCTCGTTCAGCGCATCGAGCACCTCGGTGACACGCAGTTCCTTGATGCCGTCGACTGCACCGGAAAAATCCTTCCAGAAGTCGCGCAGCACGTCTTTCCAGGAGAGCTTGCCGTCGGAGATTTCGTCGAGCTTCTCCTCGAGCGAGGCGGTGAAGTCGTATTCGACATAGTGCTCGAAGAAGCCTTCCATGAAGGCCGTGACCAGCCGGCCCTTGGATTGGGGCATCAGCTTGCGGTTCTCGATCTTGATGTAATCGCGATCTTCCAGCGTCTTCAGCGTCGCGACATAGGTCGACGGCCGGCCGATGCCGAGCTCTTCCATCTTCTTGATGAAGCTGGCTTCCGAATAGCGCGGCGGCGGCTCGGTCGAATGCTGGGTGGCACTGATCTGTTCGCGCTTCAGCGTTTCCTCGGGGCGGATTTCGGGCAGACGACGATTTTCCTCGTCCTCCGAATCCTCGTCCTTCTGGTCGGTATAGGCGGCGATGAAGCCGTCGAAGCGGGTGACCGATCCGACCGCGCGCAGACCGGCGGTCTTCGCACCGTTCTTCGCCTCGATCTCCACCGTGGTGCGCTCGATCTCCGCCGGCTGCATCTGGCTGGCGATCGCTCGCTTCCAGATCATCTCATAGAGCCTGGCCTGGTCGGCATCGAGAAATTTGCGCATCTCGGCCGGCGTGCGGTTGAAGTCGGTCGGGCGGATCGCCTCGTGCGCTTCCTGGGCGTTCTTGGCCTTGGTGGTGTAGTGGCGCGGTTTCTCCGGCAGATATTTCGCGCCGAATTCCTTGACGATGGCATCGCGGGCGGCGGCGATCGCCTCCGGCGCCATCTGCACGCCGTCGGTTCGCATATAGGTGATCAGGCCGGTGGTCTCACCGCCGATGTCCATGCCTTCGTAGAGGCGCTGGGCAACCTGCATGGTGCGCTGCGCCGAGAAGGAGAGCCGCGACGACGCGGCCTGCTGCAGCGTCGAGGTGGTGAAGGGCGGTCCCGGATTGCGCTTGGTCGGCTTGGCTTCCACCGACAGTGCCCGGAACGAAGCGCCTTCGAGCATCGTCTTGATGTCGTCGGCCATGGCCTGCGAGGAAATGTCGAGCTTCTGCAGCTTCTTGCCGTCGAAGGCGGTTAGCCGTGCCTCGAAGTTTTCATTGCGCGGCGTGCCGAGGATGGCGGCGATCTGCCAGTATTCCTCGCGCACGAAGCGCTCGATCTCGGCCTCGCGGTCGCAGACGAAACGCAGCGCGACCGATTGCACGCGACCGGCAGAGCGGGCGCCGGGCAGTTTGCGCCACAGCACCGGCGAAAGCGTGAAGCCGACCAGATAGTCGAGCGCACGCCGTGCCAGATAGGCATCCACCAGCGGCGGATCGATCTCGCGCGGGTTGGCGATGGCGTCGAGCACCGCCTGTTTGGTGATCGAGTTGAAGGCGACACGCTTGATCGGCTTGTCCTTCAGCACCTTCTTCTGCTTCAGCACTTCCAGCACGTGCCATGCAATGGCTTCGCCTTCGCGATCCGGGTCGGTGGCGAGGATCAGGCCGTCGGCTTCTTTCACCGCCTTGGCGAGTTCGGACAGGCGTTTCGCGGAGGCAGTGTCGACTGCCCACGACATGGCGAAGTCATCGTCGGGTTTCACCGAACCGTCCTTGGCCGGCAGGTCACGGACATGGCCGAACGAGGCCAGAACCTTGTAGTTCTTGCCCAGATATTTGTTGATGCTTTTGACCTTGTTCGGCGATTCGACGACGACGACGTCCATGTGCGACTGCATTCCTGTGCGGCGCCAAACCGGGAACCGTGGCGCGGGAAGCTGAAAATCCGCCCGTCAAATGGCCGTGCTTTTCAGTCTGGTCAAGAGGCGGGGGTAAATTGGCGGCTTACAACGCGATGCAACTTTTGGGTGTTATGCATCAATATTGCAATTTTAGATTGTCATAATACACTGTCCGGACGGTCCGCTGTGTAGCCTTCGCGAAGTCGAACGTCGCGGACCGATGAAGCTGAATTCAGTTTCGCTGCAGGGGGAAGGTTCTGTCGATGCCTCAATCTTATCCGCAAGGGCGCACGGATACACTCGACTATATGCATGCGATGCTCGGCCAACTGCGCGGCATGGCGGAAGCCGAACGTTTCGACATGCTGACCTATCTCATCGAGATGGCTTATATCGAAGCGGGAGACATCATTCGAAACGAGCGGCCGGCACGGGTCTACCCTGTGAGGCGCAAAGGCAACGCCTGAACGACGGCTGTCGAGGGGCTGGCTTTCCTCCCATTGGTTTGACCTGATCGAGTAGGCTCTGCGCTGACTTGCCACAGAATGGTGATTGGAGCCTGGGCGCTTGGAACGCTATATCGTCGTTCGCATCGGACGGAGCGGCGAATGGCATTGGACATCGGCTATATCAGCGCAGTCGGGGCAGGGGCGATTTCGTTTCTGTCGCCATGCGTGTTGCCGCTGGTGCCACCTTATCTCTGCTATATGGCGGGCGTTTCGGTCGACGATTTCCGCGGTAATGCCGGCATCGCCGCCAAGGCCGGCGCGCGCGGCGCATTGCTGATCGCCTCCATCGCCTTCGTGCTCGGCTTCTCCACGGTCTTCGTCGCGCTTGGCGCCGGCGCCTCGACCATCGGCAGGTTGTTGCGTGTCTACCAGGAACCGCTGGCGATGATCGCCGGCGCGCTCATCATCTTGATGGGGCTGAATTTCCTGGGCATCGTGCGCATTCCGCTCCTGTCGCGCGAAGCAAGGTTCCAGTCGCAGGGCAAGCCGGCCAGCGCCGTAGCGGCCTATGTCATGGGCCTGGCCTTCGCCTTTGGCTGGACACCGTGCATCGGCCCGGTGCTCGGCCCGATCCTCACACTTGCCGGCGGGCGCGAGACGATGAGCGAGGGCGCTCTGTTGCTCGCCGCCTATTCGCTCGGCCTCGGCATTCCTTTCTTCATCGCGGCGCTGTTTTCCGGTGCCTTCATGCGCTTCCTCGGCAAGTTCCGCCTGCATCTCGGCCGTGTCGAAAAGGCGATCGGCGCCTTGCTTGTGGTTGCCGGCGTCTTCTTCCTGACCGGCGGCGTGCAGGTGATGGCCTATTGGCTTCTGGAGAATTTTCCGGCCCTCGGCCGCTTGGGTTAGAGTTCCGGCCTGTCACGCCGGCGCTCTAACCGGCATCTCGGAATTTAACCGTATTGGTACCATATCGCGCCGATGCTAGAAGGCTTCCACCTCTTCTCCATCGGTAGCTGCTCATGACCTCTAGAACCTGCCTGTCCGTTATCCTTGCCGCCGGCGAGGGCACGCGCATGAAAAGCGCGCTGCCCAAGGTCCTGCATCCGATCGCCGGGCTGCCGCTGGTCGCCCATGTCGTGAAGGCGGCGGAGGCGGCGGGGGCGACGGATTTGGCGCTCGTCATCGGCCATGGCGCCGACGAGATGCGCAAGGCGGCGGCGAAATTCGCGCCTGGCGCGGGCACCTTCGTGCAGGAACCGCGCCTGGGAACCGCCCATGCCGTGCTGGCCGCGCGCGATGCGGTGGCCAAGGGGTATGACGACATCCTGGTCATGTTCGGTGACACCCCGCTCATCGACGCCGCGGCTCTTGGCGAGGCGCGGGCGAAGCTTGCCGCCGGCGCGGCCGTCGTGGTTATCGGCTTCCGTCCGCCGAGCCCAGCCGGCTACGGTCGCTTGATCGAGAAAGCCGGCAAGCTGGTGGCGATCCGCGAAGAAAAGGACTGCACGGACGAGGAGCGCAAGATCGGCTTCTGCAATGCCGGCATGATGGCGGTCTCGGGCCGGCATGCGCTGGAATTGCTGGACGCGGTCGGCAACGCCAATGCCAAGGGCGAATATTACCTCACCGACATCGTCGAGATCGCCGGAGCGAAGGGCCTCGATGTGGTCGCGACCGAGGCCGGCTTCGAGAATGCACTCGGCATCAACAACCGCGCCGAGCTCGCCGAGGCCGAAGCGATCTGGCAGAAGCGCCGCCGCCAACAGGCGATGCTGTCGGGCGTCACGCTGATCGCGCCGGAAACGGTCTATTTTTCGCACGATACCGAGCTTGGACCCGATACGGTCGTCGAACCCAATGTCGTCTTCGGCCCGGGCGTCAAAATAGCCGGCGGCGTCAAGATCCATGCCTTCAGCCATATCGAGGGCGCGACAGCGGCAACCGGTGCCGATATCGGGCCCTTTGCCCGGCTGCGCCCCGGCGCGGACCTTGCGGCCAAGGCCAAGGTCGGCAACTTCGTCGAGGTCAAGAACGCCAGGATCGAGGCTGGCGCCAAGGTCAATCACCTGACCTATATCGGCGACGCGCGCATCGGCGCCGGCGCCAACATCGGTGCCGGCACCATCACCTGCAATTATGACGGCTACTCCAAATTCTTCACCGATATCGGCGAGGGCGCTTTCGTCGGCTCGAATTCGTCGCTGGTGGCCCCGCTCAAGCTCGGCAACGGCGCATACGTCGCTTCGGGCAGCGTGATTACGGAAGACGTGCCAGAAGATGCTTTGGCTTTCGGCCGCGCGCGCCAGAAAACCTTGCCTGGAAAGGGCAAGGAGTTGCGCGCGCGTCAAGCTTCCGCCGCGAAGAAGTGAGAGTTTCTCGCCGCTGGACTTGACGGAACGCTTGTCTTACGAGGCCACAGCGGCGGGCTAAGTCAAAAGACTGGTCGAAACGCAATGTGATTTTCTCAAGCTGTGGCGGTCGACTAAACAGCGACCGGGTTTTGGTCGCAAGGAATCGGGGCATCCCTCATGTGCGGAATTGTTGGAATTGTCGGACACACGCCTGTCGCACCGTTGATCGTCGACGCGCTCAAGCGGCTCGAATATCGCGGCTATGATTCCGCCGGTGTCGCCACCATCGAACACGGCGAGCTCGCGCGCCGCCGCGCCGAGGGCAAGCTGGTCAATCTTGAGCGCAAGCTGCACGCCGAACCGCTCGACGGCACCATCGGCATCGGCCACACACGGTGGGCGACGCACGGCGTTCCGAACGAAACCAATGCGCATCCGCATTTCTCCAACGGCGTGGCCATCGTCCACAACGGCATCATCGAGAACTTCGCCGAATTGCGCGATGAATTGATCGCCGACGGCTACAACTTCGCTTCGCAGACCGACACCGAAGTCGTCGCGCATCTCGTCTCGCGCGAAATGGCGCGAGGCGCCAAGCCGGTCGAAGCCGCCCACAAGGCGCTGAAACGGCTGGAGGGTGCCTTTGCGCTGGCCATCATGTTCAAGGGTGACGAGGACCTGATCGTCGGCGCCCGCAACGGCCCGCCGCTCGCCGTCGGCCACGGCGAAGGTGAGATGTATCTGGGCTCGGACGCCATCGCGCTGGCGCCGTTCACCAACTCCATCACCTATCTGGAGGATGGCGACTGGGCGGTTGTGCGTCGCAACGAGATCGCCATCTTCGACATGGACGGCAACAAGGTCGAGCGCAAGCGCCAGCAGTCGATCGGCACCTCGTTCCTTGTCGACAAGGGCAACCACCGCCACTTCATGCACAAGGAAATCCACGAGCAGCCGGAGGTCATCTCCCACACGCTCGGCAACTACATCGACTTCACCAACGGCAAGGCCAAGGCGCTGGAGTTGCCCTGGGATTTCGCCAAGATCGATCGTCTGGCGATCTCGGCCTGTGGTACGGCCTATCTGGCCGGCCTGATCGGCAAATACTGGTTCGAACGTCTGGCGCGCCTGCCGGTCGACATCGATATCGCTTCGGAATTCCGCTACCGCGAAATGCCACTGTCGAAGAACAGCGCGGCATTGTTCGTGTCGCAGTCGGGCGAGACGGCCGACACGCTGGCCTCGCTGCGTTATTGCCGCAAGGAAGGCGTGCCGATCGGCGTCGTCGTCAACGTGCGCGAATCGACCATGGCGCGAGAGGCGGACGTCATCCTGCCGACGCTGGCCGGTCCTGAGATCGGTGTCGCCTCGACCAAGGCCTTCACTTGCCAGCTTTCGGTGATGGCAGCGCTTGCGGTGCGTGCCGGCGTGGCGCGTGGACACATCTCGCCGGACGAAGAGCAGAAGCTGGTCAAGCAATTGGCCGAGGCGCCTCGCCTCGCCAGCCAGGTCGTCAAGCTGGAAGAGCAGATCGAAAAGGTATCGCGCGACCTCGCCCATCATCGTGACGTGCTTTATCTCGGCCGCGACACCAATTTCCCGCTGGCCCTGGAGGGCGCGCTCAAGCTGAAGGAGCTCTCCTACATCCACGCCGAGGGTTATGCCGCCGGCGAGCTCAAGCATGGCCCGATCGCGCTGATCGACGAGAACATGCCGGTCGTCGTCATCGCGCCCTACGACCGCATCTTCGAAAAAACCGTGTCGAACATGCAGGAAGTGGCGGCGCGCGGCGGCAAGATCATCCTGATCACCGACAAGAAGGGTGCCGAGAAATCGACAGTCAACACCATCGATACCATCGTGCTGCCCGACGTGCCCGAAATCATCGCGCCGATCCTTTATGCGCTGCCCGTCCAGATGTTGGCCTACTTCACCGCCGTGTTCATGGGCACCGACGTCGATCAGCCACGCAATCTGGCCAAGTCGGTGACGGTGGAGTAGCCCTCTCTGGGGCTCCGCTTTTCACCAAGCTGTCTCCTTTCCAAAGCCCTCGCGCCGCGACGGCTTTGTCGTTTCGATCGAAGTTCCGTAATTCAGCCTACGCAATGCCCTGCGGCAGGACTACAATCTAAAGACGCATATATTTGAATTATGTAACTAATAGTTGAAATTGCTGATGATCCGAATATCATCCTTCTTTTCAGGAGAGGGGGATCGACATGGCGACAGCTTTTGCGACCAAACTGGCCTCGCTGGCGGAGGCCGAGTACGACAATTACGGTGGCCATCATGAGACGACGTCGAGGATGGCGACGCGGATCAGAAAATACTGGGGCGACCTTGGTCTGGGGTTTCCAGGCGTCAGCACGCCTTGGTCGGCGGTTTTCGTGTCCTTTTTCGTGAAATCGGCCGGTGCAACGTCGTCGGAGTTCCGTTTCGCGCCCAGGCATTCCGAATTCGTCTTCCAGGCGATCAAGAACGGCAAGGCCGAAACCGGCGTTTTCCGGGGACGGCCCATCGTCAGTTACGCCCCGAAGATCGGTGACATCATCCAAAACAACCGCAACGGGAACCATTTCGACTTCGCGCACGCGGCGGCAAATCACGCCTACGAATCGCATTCCGCGGTCGTCGTCGAGGAAGGTTCCGACGGAAGCGGGCGTTATGTCCGCACTGTCGGTGGCAACGAGGCCGACACTGTTGGCGACCGGGTCGTTCGGCTGAAGTCGAACGGTCTGATCAAGCAGCCCCTTGCCGACCCCACGCGCTTCATCTGCGTCATCGAAACGCTGAAGTAGCCCGTCGCACAAGAAGTGCCGCGCTCTGTGCCGGAGCGACCCGCATGGGCGCCTCCGGCAAACGTCGGCAGCAGGTCGCAACGCAATATCGGTTGTCGGGCAGATGACTTGATGCTCTAAGATAAGTGCAGCGCACAATCCACCGAGCATCGTATGTCCGACAGCCACAAGACCTCGGCGATGGCCCGTCTGAGGAACTATTTCCTCGCCGGTTTCGTCGTCTGCGCGCCGCTGGCGATCACCGCCTATATCGCTTGGTCGTTCGTGGGCTGGGTCGATTCCTGGGTGAAACCCTATATCCCGGCGCGCTACAGTCCCGATACCTATCTGCCGTTCCCGGTGCCCGGTTTCGGGCTGATTGTCGCGCTCATCCTCGTCACGCTGATCGGTTTCCTGGCAGCCAACATCGTCGGCCGCGCCGTGGTGGGCTTCGGCGAGCGCCTGCTCGGTCGCATGCCGCTGGTGCGCGGTATCTACGGTTCGCTGAAACAGATCTTCGAAACCGTCCTGTCCAACAGGAACGACATGTTCCGGCAAGTCGGACTGGTCGAATACCCGCGCAAGGATGTCTGGTCGCTGGTCTTCGTCGCCGGCGAAAAACACACCGAGATCAACGAGAAGCTCGATGTGGAGGGCGACCCGCTGCTTGGCGTCTTCATGCCTTGCACCCCCAACCCGACCACCGGCTTCCTGATGTATGTCCGCAAATCCGAGATCGTCATGCTCGACATGACCATCGAGGAAGGCGCGCGGCTGATCGTGTCGGCCGGTCTCGTCGCGCCTGACCCCAAGAAGAAGATCAAGGGACCGGACGGGCGCTTGATCGATCTTGCCAACCCGCCGGCCGGCACCTTGCCTCAGCCGGCCCGCAAGAGCCGCACCGCCTCGTCGCGCCCGAACAAATAAAGCAGCAACCTGAGCGCTTGCCCACGTTCGCCCTGCAATTCCGGGTCGCGCGTCAGGATCAGCCTTGCGTCGTCGCGCGCGGCTTCCAAAAGATCGGCATGCGCCTCGATGCGCGCCACCTGGAATCCCGGCGTACCGGACTGGCGCGTGCCGAGCAGTTCGCCTTCGCCACGCAGTTTCAGGTCCTCCTCGGCGATGACAAAGCCGTCCTCGGTCTCGCGCATCACCGACAGCCGGCGTTTAGCCGTTTCGCCGAGCGGGTCCTTGTAGAGCAGGACGCAGCTCGACGGTTTCGAACCGCGCCCGACGCGGCCGCGCAACTGGTGCAACTGGGCAAGGCCGAAGCGCTCGGCGTGCTCAATCACCATGATGGTGGCGTCCGGCACGTCGACGCCGACCTCTATCACTGTGGTGGCGATCAGAACGCGTGTCTCGCCTTCCTTGAAGGCGCGCATCGCCTCGTCCTTCTCGGCCCCTTTCATGCGGCCGTGCACGAGGCCGATCCGCTCGCCGAAGACGGGCTTCAGCGAGGCGAAGCGATCTTCCGCCGACATCAGCTTGATCTCTTCCGATTCCTCGACCAGCGGGCAGATCCAGTAGATCTTCTGGCCTTCCGCCACCGCGTCGCGGATGCGGCCGACCAGTTCGTCGAGCCGCTCCAGGGGCAAAGTCACGGTTCGTATCGGCTGCCGTCCCGCCGGTTTTTCGGTGAGTTTCGACACATCCATGTCGCCAAAGGCGGTCAGCACCAGCGTGCGTGGGATCGGCGTCGCCGTCATCACCAGCATGTCGGGTGCGTCGCCCTTGGCCGTGATGGCAAGGCGCTGGTGCACGCCGAAGCGATGTTGTTCGTCGATCACCGCGAAGACCAGGTTCTTGAAGGCGACGGCCTCCTGGAACAGCGCATGCGTGCCGACGACGATGTCGATCGTGCCGTCGGCAAGACCGGCCAAGGTCTCGGTCCTTTCGCGGCCCTTTTCGCGTCCGGTCAGGATGGCTGTCCTGAGGCCGGCCTTCTCCGCCAGCGGCTGGATGGTGGCGAGGTGCTGGCGTGCCAGGATTTCGGTCGGCGCCATCAGTGCTGCCTGGCCGCCGGCTTCGACCGCGTGCGCCATGGCAAGCAGCGCCACCACTGTCTTGCCGGAACCGACATCGCCTTGAAGCAGCCTCAGCATGCGTTCGGGCGCGGCAAGGTCGGACAGGATTTCGGCAAGCGCCGTTTCCTGCGAACCGGTCAGCGAATAGGGCAGGGCGGATCGCAGTTGTTCGAGGATCGCGCCGCTGCCGGTCAGCGGCTGGCCGGAAAGCTTCCTGACGCGGGCCCGCACCAGCGCCAGCGACACCTGGCCGGCAAGGAATTCGTCATAGGCAAGCCGACGCCAGGCGACGCTGTCCGGCAAGGCATCGAGTGGACTTTCGGGGTTGTGCACGCGGTCGAGCGCGGCAGTGAAGGCCGGAAAAGTATGGCGTCGCATGAAGGCGCCGTCCTGCCATTCCGGCATCGTCGGCACGCGGCCCACCGCCTGGCCGATGGCACGGCGCAACACCTTTGTCGAAAGCCCGGCGGTGAGCGGATAGACCGGCTCGACCAGCGGCAGGCTGCCGGCTTCGCTGGCCAGAGCGATGTGGTCGGGATGCACCATGTTCGGGCGGCCGTTGAACCACTCCATGCGGCCCGACACCACCACCTGTTCGCCTTCCGGCATCGCCTTTTCCAGATAGCTGGCATGGGCATGGAAGAAGGTCAGCGCGATCTCGCCGGTATCGTCATGGGCGTAGACCCGGTAGGGCACCGATTTGTTGCCGCGCGGCGGTGGCTGGTGGCGGTCTATGCGCACATCCAGCGTCACGATCGCGCCCTCGGCCGCATAGGCGATACCCGGCCGGTTGCGCCGGTCGATGACGGTATTGGGCAGGACGAACAGAAGATCGCCGACGCGTGCGTCACGGTCGCCAAGATCGGCCGGCACCACCCTTTCGATCAGGGCGGCGACCTTCGACCCGACGCCGGCAAGCGCGGTGATGGGCGAGAATAACGGATCGAGCAGCGAAGGGCGCATGGCCTGCAATAAGCGCGGAACCCGCTGTTTGCGCAAGCCGTATGCAGCCGGCACCACAGGGAACTGCAAGTGGGGCCGACTGTCCGTCGCCGACAGGGTTCTATCATGGTGCTGTCGCTCCCTTGGGCATCACGAACCCTGTCTGCGTCGGACCAGCCGAAGCTGGGTCGCATCTGCCCGCGCCGGCCCGCGTTTCAAACCGCTCCAACAGATTTTCGGACGCGGTTGCCAGCGGCAACAGCAGCCCGTGGTCGTCGTGCAGATAGCCCCAATCCAGTGCGCGCTTCAAAACGGCGTCCTCTCCGATCCCGGAGAGATAAGCCGCCATGGTTGCCTCGTTGAGGATTTCGGCGTCGACATGGGCGCAGGCGCGGGTGTCGATCATCAAATAACGGCCGGGCGACAGGTCGAGAACGCACAAAACCGGCATGGTGCGGTCCGGCGCCCACGCCGCCTTCCAGGCCGCGACGCCGTCGCCCAGACGCCGGGCAAGGTCGGGTCTTCGCCTCAGGCTGGAATCGTAGTCGCCGATGAAATGATAGGCCATGTCGTCGGCGCGTTCGATCGCCGGGAAGGCCAGCCCGTAGGCCGGTATGGGACGGACATTGGTGATCTTGTAGTCGTCCCGCTTGTCGAAATACGGACTGAACCGTTCGATGCTGAGCTGGCCGACCCCTACCGGCGGCTGCAGGTGTTGGAGCAGCGGGATCAGCTTGGCGGTCGCTTCATAAGCGGCGTCCTCGTCGCCGGGGAAATCGGTCAGCAGGTTCCATGCCGCCTCAATGCCCAGCGCACGGGCAAAACGCAGGCAGTCGAGGTTGATCTTGAGTGTGCTGCCCTTGCGCATCAGTTTCAGCACCGAGGTCGCAAGCGATTCGATGCCGGGCTGGATGCGCTCGACCCCCGCCGACTTCAGCAGTTTCATCTTCTGGAAGGAAAGATTGGCCTTCTGCTCGTAGAAGATGCCGACCTTGTTCTCGGCCTTGGCCAGCTCCGGCAAAAGGGTCGAGAAATAGGAATGGGGCATGATGTTGTCGACCATCATGATCCGCGTCGCCTTGTGCCGGGCGACCAGTTCGGTGAGCTCGCTGAATGCCTTCTCGGCCGACTTCTGGCGGTGCTGCATGCCGTTCGCGTTGAGGCCGCAGAAGGTGCAATGCTGCTTCGCCCCCCACCAGCAGCCGCGGCTGGTTTCGTAGGGCAGCCAGATTTCTTCGGGGCGCAACCCGTCGGGATGGATGTCGCAGCCCACGGTCTGCGCCAGCTGCGTGAAATAGTCGTCATAGTCGGGCGTCGGCGATTCATCGAGCGCTTCCAGCGGCTCGCCCCGGATGATCCTGTCCGGGGTCGGCTTCGCCTCATGCAGGCCGTCGAGGAAATTCACGAAGGTGACATCGCTCTCGCCCGAGAAGATGTGGTCGATCGAGCCTGCGAGCGGCTGGATGCCTTCCGACATGATGCCGTCGACATTGGCGCCGCCGAGCAGGAAGATTTTGTCCGGCGCGGCCGCCTTGGTTCGCTTAGCGATCGATAGTGCCGCCAGCGTCTGCTCGAAGACGGTGCTGAAGCCGACGATCCGCGCCGGCATCTTCGCCAGATTGTCGGCAAAGGCATCGGTCCATTGCTCGGCCGCATTCTGCAGCCAGTCGAGCGTGACGACCGACGGACCGGTCGCGTCGGCGATGGCGCGTTCGACCTCGGGTTCCATGCGGCGGTCCGCCCGCGCTCCGAACATGGCACGGGCAAAGATCCGCTCCCCGATCAGGAGCCCGGTGGGCGTTCCGCAAAGTTTCTGGTAGCGCCGCACCCCGATGCGGCCGGCAAAAGAGAGGTTGGCGTAGAGAACCTTTGCCCGGTAGCCGGCCTGTTCGGCGCGCGCCGCGATCACATGGGGCCCGAGTGCCGGCCGGTCGGGGCTGGCGAAGGGCGGCACGATCACCAGGATGTCGGCCATTCTATAGTCAGCGTCGAACATTGTGCACCTGCGCGGTTTTTGGCGAAGCCTTCCGCACCGGCTGGCGGCGCGGAAGGCTTGGGACGACGGACGGATGCCGGGTTCTCTTGACCTGGCCGGAATTTCGCCGGCCAGGCTTAAGCGTCGGTCAGAACTTGACGCCGACCGACACGGTGACTTCGGTTTCAGCGGCCGCCGACCCCGCCAAGCCGCCACCGGGGCGCGCTCTCAGCTTTTCGACTTCGCGTGAAAGCCGTGATGCCTCGGCGTCGGAAATGACCAGGCCCTTGGCCTTCAGGGCCTTGGACGGGTCGCTGATAAAACTGTCGCCGAACTTGACGTCTGTGCTTTTCAAGCTGGAAACAGCGGTCTTACTGGGTGTCTTGATGGTGGTTGCCTTGACCATGTTCATACTCCCTGTTGCTGTGAGACGGATGCGGCTGATTTGCTGGCGCAGATGACCAGAAAATCGCCGGCACGACTGTGAGCGCGGTCACAGTCGGCCTGCCAAGCGGCCGATTGGGCAGTTGCTGGCATGAGCCGTACGCGGTCAGGCGTTGCGAGGCTGACACCGCCTCCTATCCACGCTATATCGCCCCTGCCAGTGAGGGACGCCGCCACCATGACCGCAACGACAGCATTGAATGCAGAGCGGACGAACGAGCATCTGGACCCGCGCCGCAAGAAACTTCTGTTCCGTTCCTGGCATCGCGGCATGCTTGAGGTGGACCTGATTCTCGGCAACTTCGCGGAGCGCGAGATCGCCGCCTTGACCGCCGACGAGATTGACCAATATGAAAGGCTCCTCGAAATCTCCGATACGGTGCTGATGCCCTGGCTGACCGGTGGCGAGCCGGTGCCGGCCGATACCGGATTGCCGATCCTGCAAAAGATCCTGGCGTCGCGCCAAACGATCGAATTCTAAGCCCGACATTGAAACGACCATGGTTCTGATCCCCAAAATCGGTCTGCCGAAGGGCCGCGCTACTTCCCTTATCGTCGACGGCGTCGCCGACGGCTTCGAGGCCTTCGCGCTGGTGCAGGCGGCGAGCGAGATCGCGCCCGACGGCCCGGTGCTGTTCGTGGCCCGCGACGGTCAACGCCTGCCGACCATCGTCGAGGCGCTTGCCTTCGCCGCGCCCGGCCTGCCGGTGCTCGAACTGCCGGCCTGGGACTGTTTGCCCTATGATCGCGTCTCGCCCGGCTCCGACGCCGCCGCGCGCCGGCTGGATGCACTGGCGGCGATGGTTGCTCTGGCGCGCAAACCGCACCGTGCCATCGTGCTCACCACCGTCAACGCCCTGTTGCAGCGCATGCCGCCGGCCGAACTGCTGGAAGCCCAGACCTTCCATGCCCGTCCCGGCAACCAGGTCGACATGAACAAGCTGATCTCGCGGCTGGAGAATTCCGGCTTCGAGCGCGTGCCGACGGTGCGCGATGTCGGCGAATTCGCGGTTCGCGGCGGTATTCTTGACCTCTACGCGCCGGGCTGGAGCGAAGGGCTGCGCCTCGATTTCTTCGGCGACACGCTGGAATCGATCCGCAGCTTCGATGTCGCCAGCCAGCGCACCAGCGGCCAGCGCAAGTCGATGTCGCTGCAGGCGATGAGCGAGGTGGCGCTGACGCCGGAAACCATCAGCCGCTTCCGCCGTTCCTACATCGAAGCTTTCGGCGCCCCGTCGCGCGACGACGGGCTTTACGCGGCGGTCTCGGAGGGACGTCGTTTCGCCGGCATGGAGCACTGGCTGCCGTTCTTCTACGAGCGGCTGGAAACGGTCTTCGACTACCTGCCAGACGCGCCGGTGGTGTTCGATCACCTTGCGCACGAAGCGCTGAGCGAGCGGCACGACCTGATCGTCGATCACTACGAGGCACGCCGCAAGCAGGCCGACGCGGCGCTGAAGGACGCGGTTCCCTATAAGCCGGTGGCGCCGGGGCTGATGTATCTGGCGCCCGACGATGTGAAGGCCGCGACCGGCGAACGCGAGGCGATCGAGTTCACGCCTTTCGACGCGCCGGACGCCGGCGGCCGCAAGGTATTCCACGCCGGCTCGCGCGCCGGCCGCTCTTTCGCCGAGGAGCGTGCCGACCCCAACGCCAATGTCTTCGACGTGGCGGTCAAGCACATCGCCGAGGAACGCGCCGCCAAACGCCGCGTCGTCGTCGCCGGCTGGACCGAAGGCTCGCTCGACCGTCTCGGCCAGATCCTGGCCGAACATCATCTCGGCAATTTCAAGCCGGTCGCGTCGCTGGCCGAGGTTGAAAAACTGGCGCCGGGCGAGGCGGCTCTCGCCGTGCTGCCGCTGGAGACCGGCTTCGAGACCGACGCGCTCGTCGTCGTCGCGGAGCAGGACATTCTGGGCGACCGCCTGGTGCGGCGCTCCAAGCGCAAGAAGCGCGCCGCCGATTTCATCGCCGAGGCCGCTTCGCTGTCGCATGGCGATATCGTCGTCCATGCCGACCACGGCATCGGCCGCTTCGTCGGCCTGAAGACCATCGAGGCCGCCGGCGCCCCGCACGACTGCCTCGAAATCCGCTATGCCGGCGACGACCGGCTGTTCCTGCCGGTCGAGAACATCGAGCTTCTGTCGCGCTACGGCTCGGATTCGGCGGAAGCCACGCTCGACAAGTTGGGCGGCGGCGCCTGGCAGGCGCGCAAGGCGAAGCTGAAGCGCCGCCTGCTCGACATGGCTGGCCAGTTGATCCGCATCGCCGCCGAGCGCCAGATGCGCGCCGCGCCCGCCATGGTTCCGGCCGACGGGCTCTATGACGAGTTCGCCGCGCGCTTCCCCTATGAGGAGACCGACGACCAGCAGTCGGCCATCGACGCCGTCACCGAGGATTTGTCCGCCGGCCGCCCGATGGATCGCCTCATCTGCGGCGACGTCGGCTTCGGCAAGACCGAGGTGGCGCTGCGCGCCGCCTTCATCGCCGCCATGGAAGGTTTCCAGGTGGCGGTGGTGGTGCCGACCACGCTTCTGTCGCGCCAGCATTTCAAGACCTTCTCGCAGCGCTTCTCCGGCCTGCCGGTCAAGATGCGCCAGGCCTCGCGGCTGGTCGGCGCCAAGGAACTGGCCGAGACCAAGAAGGGCATCGCCGACGGCACCGTCGACATCGTCGTTGGCACCCATGCGCTGCTCGGCTCGGCAATCTCCTTCAAGAGCCTCGGTCTTTTGATCGTCGACGAGGAGCAGCATTTCGGCGTCAAGCACAAGGAACGCCTGAAGGAACTGAAGAGCGATGTGCATGTGCTGACGCTGTCGGCGACGCCCATTCCGCGCACGCTGCAACTGGCGCTGACCGGGGTGCGCGAACTGTCGCTGATCGCCACGCCGCCGGTCGACCGCATGGCGGTGCGCACTTTCATCTCGCCCTTCGACCCGCTGGTCATCCGCGAGACGCTGCTGCGCGAGCGTTATCGCGGCGGCCATTCTTTCTACGTCGTGCCGCGCATTTCGGATCTGTCGGAAATCCAGGATTTCCTCAAGGCTGAGGTGCCGGAACTGAAGGTGGCCGTCGCCCACGGCCAGATGCCGCCCGGCGAACTCGACGACATCATGAACGCCTTCTACGATGGCCAGTACGACGTGCTGCTCTCCACCACCATCGTGGAATCCGGCCTCGACATCCCGACCGCCAACACGCTGATCGTGCACCGGGCCGACATGTTCGGCCTGGCGCAGCTCTACCAGCTCCGGGGCCGTGTCGGCCGCTCCAAGGTGCGCGCCTATGCGCTGTTCTCGCTGCCCGCGAACAAGAAGCTGACCGACACCGCCGACCGCCGCCTGAAGGTGCTGCAGTCGCTGGACACGCTCGGCGCCGGCTTCCAGCTCGCCAGCCACGACCTCGACATCCGCGGCGCCGGCAATCTGCTCGGCGAAGAGCAGTCCGGCCACATCAAGGAGGTCGGCTTCGAACTCTACCAGCAGATGCTGGAGGAGGCGGTGGCCGAGGTGAAGGACAGCGGCGAGGTGGCCGACACCGGCTGGTCGCCGCAGATCACCGTCGGCACCGCCGTGATGATCCCGGAAAGCTATGTGCCGGACTTGCAGCTCAGGCTGGCGCTCTACCGCCGCCTCGGCGACCTTGAGACCACCGAGGAGATCGACGGTTTCGGCGCCGAGCTGATCGACCGTTTCGGCCCGTTGCCGGAAGAGGTGAAGCACCTGCTGAAGATCGTCTTCATCAAGGTTCTGTGCCGCCGGGCCAATGTCGAGAAGCTCGATGCCGGGCCGAAGGGCGTGGTCGTGCAGTTCCGCAAGAAGGAGTTCTCCAACCCGGCCGGGCTGGTGCGCTTCATCGGCGAGCAGGGCTCCCTGGCCAAGATCAGGCCGGACCAGAGTGTCGTCTTCATCCGCGATTGGCCGACGGCCGAAAAGCGCCTGGCAGGTTCCGCCGTGGTGATGACGCAACTGGCGAAGCTGGTAGCGTAGAACATCCGGTCGTCATTCCGGGCAAGCGAGGCGAAGCCGAGCGCCGACCCGGAATCCATTGGGAAGCGCGGCCGGGACCTGGATTCGCGTGGGCCGCCGAGAAATATGGCACGGTGATCCGCGTTGGCCGGCGGCATTCATATGCCGGGGCGGTTACCCCGCCTTGTCGAGCTCGCCGCGTGCCTTGGCGGCGGCCACCTGCCGGATCGCGTCGGCGATCGTTTCGGTGTCCTGCGCGCCCATCACCGCATAACGCTCCTCGATCAGGAAACACGGCACACCGGTAATGCCCATGCGCGCGGCGGTGGCGATCTCGGTGCGCACGGCTTCGACATCGGCGTCGGTCGGCAACAGCGTTTCCACGACGGAGGCGTCCATGCCCGCCTCGCGCGCGGCCGCGATCAGCACCTGATGGTCGCCGGTGTTTTCGCCGCGCTCGAAATAGGCGCCGAACAGGCCGGTCACCAGCCGGTTCTGCACGGCCTCGCCGACCGGCCCGGCCCAGCGGATGACGCGATGGGCATCGAGCGTGTTGGGTGCCACCTTGATGGCGTCGAAGTCGAAAGAGATGCCTTCCGCGGCGCCGAGCGAAACGAGGTTGGCGTGAATTTGTTTGAGCCGGTCGCCGTCGCCAAACTTCGCCTGCATATAGGCCTTGCGGTCCTTGCCTTCCGCCGGAATGGTCGGGTCGAGCTGGAAGGGTCGCCAGCGCACCGTGACATCGACATCCTTCACCGCTTCGATCGCCTGCTCCAGCCGTTTCTGGCCGAGGAAGCACCAGGGGCAGACGACGTCCGACACGACATCGATGGTCAGGGAGGTTGTCTCGCTCATCCTCGATCCTTTCGGCAACTCAGTTCGGCCCAGCTCAGTTCGGCTTACGCCACCACACCGGCAACTGGTAGCCGAACAGCGCTGTCGCCTTGGGGTGATCCAGGTAGTTCCAATAGGCGATCCACTGCTCGGCATTGTATTGCATCGGCACCATATAGTTGCCCGAGATCAGCAGCCTGTCGAGCACGCGCACCGCGGCGACGAAATCTTCCTTGCTGTGAGCGTTCAGCATGGCGTTGATCGCCGCGTCCACCGCCGGGTCGGCGACGCCGGCAAGGTTGAACGAACCGTCGACCTTGGCCGCGGCCGAACCCCAGCGCATGGTCTGCTCGATGCCGGGCGAAAGCGAATTGTTGAAGCCGCTGGCCCCGATCAGCGACTCGAAATCGTAGCGCTGCTTGCGCGACTGGATCTGGTCGCCGTCCAGCGCGCGGATGGTCACCGCGATGCCGATCTTGGCGAGCGTGCGCTGGTAGAGCGCGGCCAACCGCTCCTCGTCCTGCGAAGCGGTGATGATCTCGAAGCCGAAGGGGTGGCCCTGCGCGTCGAGCATCTGGCCGTTCTCGATGTGATAGCCCTGCGTCTTGAACAGGTCGAAGGCGGCCTTCAGCACCTTGCGGTCCTGTCCCGAGCCGTCAGTGACGGGCGGACGCCAGCTGCCGTCCATGACGTCCGGCGGCACGCGGCCGGGGAAGGGTGCCAGAAGCGCTTTTTCCTTGTCGGAGGCCGGGTGGCCGAGCGCCGACAACTCCGACCCCTGCCAGTAACTCATGGTGCGGGTGTAGCGGCCGTTGAACAGATTCTTGTTGGCCCATTCGAAGTCGTAGAGCATGCCGAGCGCGCGGCGCACCTCAGGGTTGGAGAATTTCGCCAGCCTGGTGTTGAACAGGAAGCCGGTGACCACCGGCGGAATGCCGGTCTTGAAGGTTTCCGCCACCACGTCGCCGCGCTTGAAGGCGGGAAAGTCCATGTCGCGCTCGCGCTTGACCGGGTCGCTCTCGGTGTTGACGGCGCAGATGCCTTTCTTGAACGCCTCGAGCTGGGCATTGGCGTTCAGGAAATATTCGATGGTGATCTGGTCGAAATTGTCGAAGCCGCGCTTGGAGGGGATGTCCTTGCCCCAGTAGTCGGGGTTGCGCTTGAACACGATGCGCTGCCCGGGCGCCACCTGCGCCACGGTATAGGGACCGGAGCCGACCAGCGGCTTCAGCGTGGTCTGGTCGAACGTGTCCTTGTTGAAGGCGTGTTTGGGGATGATCGGCGTCAGCGCGATGATCAGCGGGAATTCGCGGTCGGACTGGTCGTTGAAGGTGAAGCGCACGCTGCGCTCGCCCGTCTTCTCCAGCTTGGCGATCTTCTTCATGCGGTCGGAATAGGGCGGGCGGCCCTTTTCAGTGAAGACGTTGTAGCTGAACAGAACGTCTTCCGGCGTCACCGGCTGGCCGTCCGACCATTTGGCCTTGGGGTCGAGGTGGAATTCGATCGACTTGCGGTCCTCGCTCATATCGGCGGTGTCGGCTAGCAGGCCGTAGAGGCCGAACGGCTCGTCGTAATTGCGCTGCATCAGCGGCTCGAAGACGAGGTTTCCGTAGACCGTGTCGATCATGCCGCGCGCGGTGGTGCGCAGACTCTTGATGATGAACGGGTTGAGATTGTCGAACGAGCCGACCACGCAATAGGTGACATTGCCGCCCTTCGGCGCTTCGGGGTCGGCATAGGGGAAATGCGTGTAGCCGGCTGGCAGTTCCGGCTCGCCCTGCATGGCGATGCCGTGTTTTGGCTCGGCCTGGGCAAGTGCGCTGCCGAGCAGAAGAAACGCGGCGGTCAGCCAGGGAAACGAGCGGCTCATGCCGTATCCTCGAACGAGATTGTGTGATTCGGGACGCAACCTAGCATGAGCTGTGGCCGTACCGTGGTCATAGCCAAGAAATACGGTCGTTGGGCTGGATTCGGCTGCAATGCCGGTGTAACACGCCGACCAAGCCATTCTGTTGCCTCATTTGGGCAAGAGGTAGCACGCCAAAGGGCCGAAGGCCGCTCGGGGATCACGTTAGAGGAATTCCATCATATGATGAGCTTGAACAGCAAAGCTTTCCGCCTCCCGCTCATGGTTGCCGGCGTCGCCGGTGTGCTGGGTGCTGGCGTTCCGGCTGCATCCGCCCAGCAGCAGATCCCGCAGGGTTGGTTCAAGGCCTGCACCAAGCAGGAAGACGTCGACATCTGCAACGTGCAGAACATCACCACCGCCAACAACGGCCAGCTGATCACCGGCGTCAGCCTGATCGACCTGCGCGGCAAGGTGAACCGCAAGGTGTTCCAGGTCACCGTGCCGACCGGCCGTCTGGTGCCTCCCGGCATCGGCCTGCAAATCGACGCCGGCAAGGCGCAGAAGCTTGACTATGTCATCTGCTTCCCGGACCGCTGCGTGGCCGAAGTGCCGCTGACCGACCAACTGGTTTCGTCCTTCAAGAAGGGCCAGCAGATCACGCTGACCTCGATCAATTTCCAGAACCAGCCGAACCCGATCAAGATTTCGCTGGCTGGCTTCGGCACCGCCTTCGACGGCCCGGCCATGCAGCAGTCCGACATCGAGGACCGCCAGAAGAAGCTCCAGGAGTTCGTCAACAAGAACAACCAGGACTTCTCCAAGAAGCTCAAGGAAGAGCAGGACAAGGCCAAGACCGCCAACTGATCGTCTTCCAGGGCGCCTGAACGCCCGGTAGAGAATTCGAAAAAGCCCCGCTTCGGCGGGGCTTTTTTGTTGGCCTGGCGGCGATGCGGGTTCCTGGCCACGTCTTTCGCAAGCCGGCTTCGTTCACGGCGCCGTCATGGCGGGCCGCTATTGCGGCGCCGACTGGTCCGGCACGGAGCGATTCTCAATGCGGATGGCGTGGTTGGGCGCGGCGGTGGCCGCGATGCTGGCGGCTTTTCCCGCGGTGGCGGCCGACACCGGCCGTGCCGCGCAGATCCTGGAGCGGCTGCACAACGCCAACCAGTGGCGCGACCATGTCATGGTCGTCGCCCATCGCTCCGGCGGGCTGCAGGCCGGTAAGGCACGGTTCCCGGAAAATTCGCTGGCCGCCGTCGAGGATGCAATCGCCGCTGGCGCCGAGATGGTCGAGGTCGATGTCCGTCGCTCGAAGGACGGCGTGCTGGTGATCATGCACGACAGCTGGCTCGACCGCACGACCACCTGCAACGGCGAGGTGGCGGAACGCACGCTGACCGAAATAAAGACATGCCGGCTGGTGATCGAGGCCGGCCGCGTCGCCACGCCAGAGACCGTCTCGACGCTACGCGAATTCCTATCGGCGACCCGGGGCCGCATCCTGGTCAATGTCGACAACAAGCTGGGCACCGAGGCGCTGCCGGCGATCATCGCCGAGGCGCGCGACCTCGGCATGGCCAATGAGGTCGTGGTCAAGGAAAACATCTGGAACGACGCCCGCATCGCCGAGGTGGGCGCGGCGTTGAAGGCGGCGGGACGCGGTTTTCAGTTCATGCCGATCGTTGCCGACGATGCCGTGCGCGATCCGGTTTTCGTCGCCAAGGTCGCCGGCGCCTTCGCCGTCGATGCGATCGAGCTGATCAACTGGCGCAACGGTGCCGAAAGGCTGACCGAAACCGGCGGCGCGCTGTTTTCGACAAAAGTGCGGGCGGCGGCCGTGCGCGGCGACTGGCATCTGTGGGCCGACACCTACGCCATCCTGAACAAGCCGGGCGGCTCTCTTGCCGGCGGGCGCGGCGACGAACTGGCGGTGGCGGCCAGCCTGCCGGCCGAGAGCTGGGGTTTCTGGGCCGAGCGCGGCGCCACCATCATCCAGACCGACGAGCCGCGCGCGGCGATCGAATGGCTGACCGCCAACGGCTATCGCGTGCCCTATGGCATGGCGCGACCGCAAATGCCGACGACGACGGCGAGCATCAACTGAGATCATCGTCCGGGGCGTAAGCACCATGGGCTTCGGTCATGGCAGCAGGGGGTGTTCTATACCGTGGCCGGAAATGCCTGCGTGATGGCCGCTGCCACCCGTTTCGGCGAATCCCAGTGCGGGTTGTGCCCGCAATCCGCAAGACGCATCGCCACCGCATCAGGAAACGCGGCCGCCAGCGCTTCGTGATGCGCCTTGCTGAACAGATCGTCGTCCGCGCCGCTGATGATCAGGACCGGCATGTCGATGCGCGACGCCTGTTCGGTCAGGTCGCAGTCGCGCAGAGCCTGCAGGATGGCACGCCACCTGTGCGCCGGCATGGCGGCGGCCTCCTCGGCCAGTCGCGCCAGAAATGTCTCAGGCACGCCTGGATGGCAGTGATGCCAAAGCTCGAAGAACGGAGCGTTCGGGTCGATAGGGTCGCGCAACGCGTTCACCCCAACGACGACCGGGTGATCATCGGCGAGTTCGGGCTGCAACGTTGCCGCCAGCAGGACGAGCCCTGCGAACGCTCCAGGTCGGGTTGCCGCCAGTTCGATCGCGACCATCGATCCGAGCGAATGTCCGACCAGCACGGCCGGCTCCATGTCCAGGGCGGTCATGAAGGCCGACATCTGCCGGGCGAGATCGGCTGGCGTCCAGCCATCATGGCCTGGCGCCGAGCCGCCATGGCCGGGCAGGTCCGCGATGATGAGGCGACGGCCCGCCAGTTGCGAGGTAATGAGCGAAAAGCTGCGGCTGCTGTCGGTAAAACCGTGCAGCAAGAGCAGCGGCGGGCCGGCCCCCTCGAATTCGACATAGGCGATGCGGGCACCGCCAGCGTCGACGAAGCGCTTGCGGCCCAGCCACGCGTCAGTGCCTGTCATAGGCCAAGCTTCGCCTTCACCGCGGCCAGTGCCGGCTGGCCGTCGAACGTGGTCACGCCGGCAAGCCAGGTCTCGAGCAGTGCAGGGTTCGCGGCGATCGCCTTGCGGCCCGCGGCGGTTGGCGCCATGCCGTCATTGATGAGGTAGCCCATGCCGGCATTTTCCAGCGCCACATTGAATGTCAGGTTCGTCAGCAATTTCGTGACGTTCGGGCAGGCGGCGGCATAGCCCTTTCGGGTCTGGGTGGAGACCGTCGCGGCGCCCAAATCGGGGCCGTAGAACTTGTCGCCTCCGGTCAGATAGCGCAGGTCGTAGCTGACATTCATCGGATGCGGCGCCCAGCCCTGAAAGACGATGAACTGCTTTTCCTTGATCTTGTAGCCGACCTCCGAGAGCATGCCGGCTTCGCTGGACTCCACCACTTCCCAGCTCGCGAGTTCCAGCGTGGGATCGGCAATGGCATCCATCATCAGCTGGTTGGAGCCGGGTTCGATGCCGTACATCTTGCGGCCGAACTTGTCGGCGAATTTGTGCAGATCCTTGAAATCCCGGACCCCTGCATCCCAGACATAGGCCGGCACGGCGAATGTGTATTTCGCCCCGACGAGGTTGAGCTTCAGGGTCTCGACCGAGCCGTCCTCCTTGTAGGGCTTGTAGTAGGTCACCATGGCCGGGTCCCAGTAGCCGAGGAACACGTCCAGGTCGTTGTTCTTCATGCCTTCGTAGATGACGTTGATGCCCAGCACATCGCTCTTCGGCTCATAGCCCAGGGCTTCGAACAGGACATGGGCCACGCCGGTGGTGAAGGCGAGGTCGTTCCAGCCGGGTTCCGCCATGCGAACCGCCTTGCATCCGGCGGGATCGGCGGCGTGGGCCTCGGTGGCGACGCCGCAGGCGATCAAGACGATGATGGCGAAGTTCCGCATGTCGAGCGCTCCCATTATCCGTTTGGTATGATTATTGACCCATGGGACAATAATTGATCTGGAGGGGCAGAAATGTCAATCTCGATTCATGCATGATCGTCCAGCCAGACTCACCCGCATCAGCGAGATCCGCCGCAAGGAACTGCGGCAGGCAGCCTTTGCCGTTCTGCAAAAGGAGGGGGTGGCAGGCATGACGCTGGAAAAGGTTGCCAGCCACGCCGGTGCCTCGAAGGGCATCGTCCTGCACTACTTCCGCAAGAAGCAGGAACTCTTCGAGCACACCATGCGCGAGGCCAACGCCGCACTTCGCGATGCGGTCGTGGCGCGGCTGAAACGCGCGCGCACACCCATGGAGCGGCTCGAGGCGGTGATCGACGGCAATTTCGAGCCCGAGCTGTTCCAGCCGCCGACCTGTCACGCCTGGCTGTCGCTGTGTGCCGAGGTGCCGCGCGACGAAAAGCTGAAGCGCATCCAGAAGGTCATTCATGCCCGCATGCATTCAAACCTGATGTCGGGGCTGTCTCGTCTTGTGGCGCCTGAACAGGCGCGGGACATCGCCCTCGGTATCAGCGCCCTGATCGATGGGCTGTGGCTGCGCCTTGGCCTGGAGGCGGGCAGTGTCGACCGCGACACGGCTGTCGCACAGGTGAGGGGCTATCTCGATTTGCGGCTGAGGGCTCTGTCCGCGCCTGTCTGACGAACTGTCGTGGCATTGGCGCAATGGTGTCGCCGGGTGATTGGCTAGCCACCAGCCCAAACAAAAAAGGCCGCCCGGAGGCGGCCTTTTCGTATTCGGTTCCGAAAAGCGCTTAGCGCTTCGAGAACTGGAACGAACGACGGGCCTTGGCCTTGCCGTACTTCTTACGCTCGACAGTACGGCTGTCGCGGGTCAGGAAGCCGCCCTTCTTGAGCACGCCGCGCAGCGCCGGCTCGTAATAGGTCAGCGCCTTGGAGATGCCGTGACGCACGGCACCGGCCTGGCCGGAGAGGCCGCCGCCGGTGACGGTGGCGATGATGTCGTACTGGCCGGCGCGGTTGGCCGCGATGATCGGCTGGTTGAGGATCATCTGCAGGACCGGACGGGCGAAGTAAGCGCCGAATTCCTTGTCGTTGACAGTGATCTTGCCGGAGCCGGGCTTCACCCAGACGCGGGCGATGGCGTCCTTGCGCTTGCCGGTGGCATAGGCGCGGCCCGACTTGTCGAGCTTCTGGACGTGGACCGGAGCAGCCGGCTGCGCGGTCTGCGCGACGGTGCCGAGTTCTGCGAGCGAGGAAAGCTCAGCCATTATCAAGCCCTCTTGTTCTTGGCGTTCAGCGCGCCGACGTCGAGCGTCACAGGCTGCTGGGCGGTGTGCGGATGCTCGGCGCCAGCATAGACGCGGAGGTTCTTCATCTGGCGACGGCCGAGCGGGCCGCGCGGGATCATGCGTTCAACCGCCTTCTCGACGACGCGCTCCGGGAAACGGCCTTCGAGCAGCTGGCGCGCGGTGCGCTCCTTGATGCCGCCGGGGTGGCCGGTGTGCCAGTAGTAGACCTTGTCGGTGTACTTCTTGCCGGTGAACGCGACCTTGTCGGCGTTGATGATGATGACGTTGTCGCCATCGTCGACATGGGGCGTGAAGGTGGGCTTGTTCTTGCCGCGGAGGATGTTGGCGACGATGGAGGCGAGACGGCCGACGACGAGACCCTCGGCATCGATCAGCACCCACTTCTTCACCACGTCCGCAGGCTTCTGCGAAAAGGTTGCCATGGTTACATGCTTTCGTTTGGGACCTTCAAAAGAAGGCGTTTCTTGTTGCTTTTATTGGCAAGAGGCCGGAGCCCTTGGTCAATAACAAAACGGCGGCCTTTACGGGCCGCTGCTTTGGATGGGCTTATAGGGGAGGGTGACGCCCCCGTCAAGGCGCGAAAAGTGGCCATCGCGCCGAAAATTCATTCAAAAACAGCATGTTATGAAAAAGGTATTATTTTACCTCATCCCGGCGGGCTGGATGAGCCCGCGTTTGGCACCATTGGCCGTGACCGCATTGTCGGCGCAGGCGCAATCTCGGTCGAAGCGATCCTGCGCCGCCAGCACCGCATCGATGTTGGCTTCGGCCCATTCCGTGATGGTGGAGAGCTTCTCCGAAAGCGTCCTGCCAAGCGGGGTGATCGAATACTCCACCGTCACCGGCACTGTGGGGAAGACCTCACGTAGGATCAGCCCGTCGCGGCCGAGCCGTTTCAGCGTCTGCGACAGCACCTTGGTCGAGATGCCCTCGACGTCGCGCCGCAACTGGTTGAAGCGCACCGGCTCCCGCGAGATCTTCCACAACACAAGTGCCGTCCATTTGTCGGCGATGTGGTCGAGCAGGAGCCTTGTCGGGCAATTCTCGGCATAGACATCGTATTTGCGCATCGGGCATCCCTTGAAGGCGATTTCCTGCTGGTAACCTGCATACCGGCGGCGGCACCTTGTAACCGCGAAGTGCTCTCTTTTTACCCAGCTATCCAGTCGCTAACAAGCTTCCGTTTGAAACCCACTTTCCAAAAGAAAGCGTCAAGGAGCTTGATATGTCCAAAGGAAAAATCCTGGTTCTGGCTGCCACCGGCAATGTCGGCGCGCCGCTGGTGGCCGAACTCCTCGGCAAGGGCGAGAAGGTCAAGGCAGCGAGCCGCAGCGCCACGCCTGCTCTGTCCGCCGGTGCCGAAGCTGTGCGGCTGGACCTCAGCGACCCGCGCGGCCTGGAGCCGGCGCTGGAAGGCGTCGACCGCATCTATGCGGTGTCGCCGACCGGTTATCTCGACCAGGTCGGCCTGCTCGGCCCCGTCGTCGAAGCAGCCGCCACGCGCAACATCAAGGTCGTGTTGCAGACGGCGATCGGTGTCGATGCCTCGGACGCCATCCCGTTCCGGCAGCTGGAATTGCGGCTCGAACGCTCCGGCGCGCCGTTCGTCATTCTGCGGCCCAACTGGTTCAGCGACAATTTCGCGACCTATTGGGCGGCTGGCGTCCAGGCCGGCGAAATCCGCGTTCCCGCCGGCGAGGGCAAGACGAGCTTCATCGATGCCCGCGACATCGCCGCCGCCGCCGCCGGCGCGCTGACCAGCGACCGGCACGACGGCAAAGCCTTCGCGCTCACCGGTTCCAAGGCCTACGGTTATGTCGAGGCGGCCGCGCTGTTGTCGAACGCGCTCGGACGCACGATCCAATACCGTTCCGTCGACGACCGCACCTTCGTCGCGGATACCGTCCGCAACGGGTTGTCGCAGGGCTATGCCGAGCTTCTGGCCGCGATCTTTCATCCCGTCGCCGAGGGCTGGGTCGCCGCCGTCACCGACTCCGTCGAGCTTCTGTCCGGCAAAAAGCCGCGTTCGCTGGAGGATTCGATCGGCGCTATCGCGGGAAGGCTTCAGGCTCGAGCGGCGTGACGAGGTAGTGCCGGCCTAGGCGGAGGGGCGCTACGTCTGATTGGAGAAGCGTCGTGCCCCTCGGTCGCCTTTGGCGACACCTCTCTCGAAATCGGGGGAGGTCTACGGCGTGAAAGCCTCGCTCAGCGCTTCGGCGGGATCGAATAGGTGCCGGTCGCGTGCGCGATCGTGTGGCCGCCGGCGACGATATCGATGTCGTAGACCATCAGGTTCTTGCCGAGCTTCAGGATACGGCAATGGCCGTCGATCGGCCCGGCCTCGGCCTTGCGCATGAAGTTGATGTTGAGATTGGTGGTGACGGACAGCGCGTCCGGCCCGGCATGCGAGAGCACGCAGACATAACCGCCGATGTCGGCCAGCGTGAACAGGCAGGGGCCGGACACCGTGCCGCCGGGGCGCAGGTGTCTTTCGTCGGCGTTGAGCCTGACCGTGCAGCCGCCGGGAAAGACGTCGACCGCCTCATAGGCCTGAAGGTCGTTGTTGAGTTGCGGATAGACTGATTTCAGCAATGCATTGACCTCTTGCGCCGTCAGCACTGGCTTCAGATTGTCCTGCTTCGGCATGGCATGGTCCGTTTGCTGTCGTGGCGCATGGGTGGCTATTCGGCGCCTGTTATGATCTTGCAGGGGTGAGAAAGCACGGCGGAAGCCTTTCCTTCAACCGGCAGCGTGCTAGTTCTTTTGTTCCATGGTGGCCGTCGCCGCCGACTGAATGAATTGCGGAGATCACGCGTGGCCGAAATCGTCGCCATCAAGACCGAGCCTGCCGGGCCCGTGTTTGCCGAACAGGCCAATGGCATCGCAAGGCTGACGCTGGCGAGCCCGCCGGCCAATGCGCTGTCGCTTTCGGTGATGGCCGCCCTGCAGGCCGAGCTCGACCGGCTGCGCGACGATCGTTCCGTGCGTGTCATCATCCTGGCCGCCTCGGGCAAGGTGTTCTGCGCCGGGCATGATCTCAAGGAACTCACCGCGCATCGCGGCGAAGCCGACCGGGGCAGGGCGTTTTTCGAAAAGACCTTCGCCGCCTGCTCGGCGCTGATGCAGACTATCGTGCATCATCCGAAGCCCGTGATCGCGGCGGTCGACGGGTTGGCCACCGCCGCCGGCCTGCAACTGGTCGCAAGCTGCGACCTGGCGATAGCCTCGCACGAGGCGACCTTCTGCACGCCGGGCGTCAACATCGGCCTGTTCTGCTCGACGCCGATGGTGGCGCTGTCGCGCAACGTCTCGCGCAAGCAGGCGATGGAAATGCTTTTAACCGGCGAGACCATCGATGCCACCACCGCCAAGGATTTCGGTCTCGTCAACCGCATCGTGCCGCGCGAATACTTGAATCAGGTCGTGACCAAATACGCGCAAACCATTGCTTCGAAATCGCCTTTGACCATCCAAACCGGCAAGGAAGCCTTCTACCGTCAGGCGGAAATGGGGCTTTCAGACGCCTATGCCTATGCTGGCCGCGTGATGGTGGACAACATGCTGGCGCGCGATGCGGAAGAAGGCATCAGCGCCTTCATCGGCAAGCGGCAGCCGGAGTGGAAGGGCGAGTGAAGCGGCCGGCTGTGGCCGTGTCGTTCGTTTCGCATCTCCTGGCGACTTGTCCCGCATGAAAAACAGCCCCGTCCTCGATATCCGGCCCAACACCGTCTGGCATGTCGAGGAGGCGTGCCGGCAGGCATGGCCGGCGGCGGTCGAGCAACTTGCCGACGGCTGGCTGCTCAGGCGTTCGGGCGGCGGCATCCGGCGCACTAATTCAGCCAACCCGCTTGCCGGCGAGCGCCATTGCGATGCCGGTCTGATCGACCGCGTCGAGACCTTCTATCGCGGCTTTCGCCAAATGCCGGTGTTTCGCCTCACCGATTTCACCCGCGAGATTTCCACCGAGCTCGACCGGCGCGGCTACACCATCGAGGCCAGCACGCGCACGCTGCTTGCCTTGCTGGCCGGCCAATCCGCGCTGGATGCCGAGGCTACTGTCGTGACCACGGAGCCGACCGAAAGCTGGTTCGACCTGCGCGACCGGCTGGCCAAGGACCCGCTGATTTTCCGCGACATGGTGGCATCGATCGGCCTGCCCAAGGCCTTCGCTTCATCGCGCGCCGGCGGGCGCACCGCCTCCATCGCCTATGGCGTACTCTGCCATGGCATGCTGGTGGTCGAATCGGTCGCCACTCATCCCGATCATCGCGGCAAGGGGCTCGCCAGGCGCACGGTCGGCGCGCTGATGAACTGGGCGCAAGGCGCCGGCGCCGACAAGGCCTGCCTGCAGGTTGTGGCCGACAACCATCCGGCTCTTGCGGTTTACCGGGCGTTGGGCTTCAACACCGAACTCTACAGCTATCACTACCGCTTCGCACCGGATGCAGCATGAAACACGATACCTATGACAACGCCTACATCGCCGGCATCCTGAATTCGGTGAAGACCATCGCCATGGTCGGCGCCTCGGCCAACGACGTGCGGCCGAGCTGGTTCGTGCTGAAATACATGCTGGCCAAGGGTTTTTCGGTGTTCCCGATCAATCCCGGCCATGCCGGCAAGGAAATCCTCGGCCGTTTGACCTATGCCAGGCTGGCCGACATCCCCGAGCCGATCGACATGGTCGACATTTTCCGCGCCCCTGCGGCGGTGCCCGGCATCGTCGACGAGGTGCTGGCGCTCGACCCGCTGCCCAAGGTGATCTGGATGCAGCTTGGCGTGCGCCACGACGAGGCGGCCGCCAAGGCGGAAGCCGCCGGCATCAAGGTGGTGATGAACCGCTGCCCCAAGATCGAATATGGCCGCCTGTCCGGCGAGATCGGCTGGACCGGCGTCAATTCCGGCGTGCTGTCGTCCAAAAGGCCGATCATGCGTTCCGGGTTCCAGAGTTTCGGCGTGCGCCAGAAGTAATCCGGAACGTTTTTTCGCGGTTGCGTCGAAACGTTGGCCCGCTGTTCGAAAAATAGCGGTCCAGGGGCAAAATCTTCTTTGCTTTCAGCGCGCCGCTCGCCCAAGAATGCCCGGCGATTTTCAGGGGCTATTTCAGGAGGTTTTCGATGAGCCAGCGCGCACCCGGTTTCAACACGCTCGCGGTTCACGCCGGCGCCAAACCCGATCCGGCCACCGGCGCCCGCGCCACGCCGATCTACCAGACCACCTCCTATGTCTTCGACGATGCCGACCACGCCGCCTCGCTGTTCGGCCTGAAGGCGTTCGGCAACATCTACACCCGCATCATGAACCCGACGCAGGCGGTGCTGGAGGAGCGCGTCGCCGCACTCGAAGGCGGCACGGCCGCACTTGCCGTGGCGTCCGGCCATGCCGCGCAGTTGCTGGTGGCGCATACCTTGCTCAAGTCGGGCGAGAATTTCGTCGCCGCGCGCCGGCTTTACGGCGGTTCGATCAACCAGTTCGGCCATGCCTTCAAGAATTTCGGCTGGGAAGTGCGCTGGGGCGACACCAGCGATCTCTCGACCTTCGAAAAGCAGATCGACGAGAAGACCAAATTCATCTTCACCGAGAGCCTGGCCAACCCGAACGGCGAATTCGTCGACATCGAGGCGCTCGGCGAGCTGGCCCGCAAGCACGGCATTCCGCTCGTCGTCGACAACACGCTGGCCACGCCCTATTTGATGCGGCCGATCGAGCACGGCGCCGACATCGTCGTCCATTCGCTGACCAAGTTCATCGGCGGCCACGGCAATTCGATCGGCGGCGTCATCGTCGACGGCGGCACCTTCGACTGGTCGAAGTCCGGCAAATATCCGATGCTGTCCGAGCCGCGCCCCGAATATGGCGGGCTGGTGCTGCACGAAACCTTCGGCAATTTCGCCTTCGCCATCGCCACCCGCGTGCTTGGCCTGCGCGATTTCGGCCCGGCGATCTCGCCCTTCAACGCCTTCCTGATCCTGACCGGGCTGGAGACGCTGCCGCTCAGAATGCAGCGCCATTGCGACAACGCCGCCGCCGTCGCCGCCTGGCTGTCAAAGCATCCGAAAGTGTCCTGGGTGTCTTATCCCGGCTTGCCGACTGACAAGAACAACGCCCTACAGAAGCGCTATTCGCCGCTTGGCGCCGGTGCCGCGTTCACCTTCGGCCTCAAGGGCGGCTACGATTCCGGCGTCAAGTTCGTCGAGGGGCTGGAACTGTTCTCGCACCTCGCAAATATCGGCGACACCAAGTCGCTGGTCATCCACCCCGCCTCGACCACACACCGCCAGCTCTCCGACGAGCAGAAGGTGGCGGCCGGCGCCGGCCCGGACACGGTGCGCCTGTCGGTCGGCATCGAGAATATCGAGGACATCATCGCCGATCTCGAACAGGCGCTCGCCAAAGCCTGATTGGCATGGCACAGAAGGCTCCGGATCAGACCGGAGCCTTTTTCATGACCGAGCCGAAATTCCTCTCCGTTTCCGTCGACGGCGTCGAGCCCGAACATGGTGCGCCGGCGCCCGACCGGCTGGTCTCGGGCGATCCGAAATTCCGCACCTGGAATGCCGAGGAGCGCGATGGCGGCCTTTACGCCGGCATCTGGGAATCGACCCCCGGCAAATGGCGCATCGTGTATGACGAGTGGGAGTTCTGCCACATCCTCGCCGGCGTCTCGGTGATCGCGGAAGAGGGCGGCGAGGCGCGCACCGTGCGTGCCGGCGACAGTTTCGTTCTGAGACCCGGCTTCAAGGGAAGCTGGGAAGTGCTTGAAACGACTCGCAAGGAATACGTGATCAAGCTCTGATCGCCGCTGCCTATCCGGGCACTCGCCCGGATAGCCTGAAGAAGGTGTGCGGCCTCACCAGCCCGCCCGGATTGGCTACATGGGCGTCAAGAACGGCCATGTCGTCATGGAGATCGCCACCTTGAGGCGAAGGTGTCCCACCGTCCGTGCCGATGTCTTGCCTGCTCATCGATTTCGCCCGCCTGTTCATGGCTTATGCCAAGATCGTCGAGTTGGTGGTCGTCGAGCATTGAGAGCGGTCTTTCTTGTTGCGGGTCGCGCCGATCCGCTTCCGTGCCGGGCGCGTCATAGTTCCGCCGCAGCACGATGATGGCCGCTCCGACGATCATGACTGCTCCGCACCACTGCGGCGGGCTCAGCCGTTCGCCGAGCAAGACAAACGCTCCGATGATCCCGAACACCGGAATGAGGTTGAAGAAGCTGCCGGCGATGCTTGCCGGCATTGAACGCAACGCCCGCAGATAGAGCCAATAGGCGGCGGCGTAATAAAGCAGCCCGGAGACGATGATCGTAGCAATGTCCGATATTGGGATTGTCGCAACGGGTGGCATTTGCGCCGATCGCAGTTCGATCGGCCAGATCGCCAGCATCCAGCCGAAAGCTACCGTCTGTTGCAAGGCGACGGTAAACAACGGATCGGCGTCGATGTTGCGCGCCAGCACCGTGTAGATCGCGCAGCACCATACACCGGCAAGGATGAGGACGACGCCGATATCGGTCGAAAGCGTCGAGCCGCTGGCGACCAGCCCGCTGACCAGGAGCACGCCGATGGTGGCGGCCGCGACCAGCATGGCGAGCTGGCGGTCGACCGGCTCCTTCAGAAAGGTCCAGGCGAGACCGAGGATCAGGATCGGCTCGAACGCCCACAGCAGCGTCGTCACGCTGGCGCTCGTGCTTGTCAGGCCGAACATGCTGAACGTATAGGCCCAGTCGGGATTGAGCAGTCCGAGCAATGCGATCGGCAACAGCAACCGTTGCGGCGGAACCGGCGCGCCGGTCGCGCCGACCGCCAGCCACAGGGCGACGACGCTCGGGGCAAGCTGGAACACAAGAACGGTGACGGGTGGAAACGAGGAAAGCAGGGTTTTGCTGAGGATCGTCCCGAGCGCCCAGCACAGGCACGCTCCGACGATCGCCACGCGTGGCGACAGTGATGGCATGGTAGCCCTCATGAGAAGGTTGAAACGACGGCGATGCGGGAATGCCGACGACTATGCGTCGTCGTCGCACCGATCGTAGGAAGGCCTTCTCTGAGGACGACTGCTCACCGGTTAGCTGACCTTGAACATCCGTTGGTCGCTGATTGCCTTTTGCTTATACCACATCGCGCCGCGGGCGAACATCGAGGTCGCCGTCGCGCGATCCGTGCAGCCTAGGCTGGGAGCAGAGGGGCTGCGATGACGATTGCCGTGCTGGCGCCGGAGCAGGCCACAAGCCACTTGCCGGCACTTGTCGAGATGCCGATCGCTGCACCTATCCCGGCACCCGCCCGGACAGCCTGAAGAAGGTGTGCGAGGTCACCAGCACGTCCGGATTGGCCACATGGGCATCGAGCACGGCCATGTCGTTTTCCAGATCGTCGCTTGCGACAAAACCCTGGTCGACCATCCTGTCGCGCACATTGGTGATGAATTGGTGCAGCATCGGTCGGCGATCGTGACCGGGCGGATAGACATGGTAGACGGCGTCGACATGGATGTCGCGGACGCCAGCTTCGCGGAACAGGCGGTGCGTGCGGCGGCCAACGAACAGGTCGATGCCTTGCGCGGCCGAATAAGCGATGTAGGCGTTGAGCAGCCGATCCCAGGCCGGCAGCGGCGGGTCGCAGAAATGGGCGACGAAATCGGCCTCGAAACTGGCGATCCAGCCGCCGGGCCGCACCAGCGCCACCATTTCGTTCACGATGCGCTGTGGCTCCGGCACGTTGACCAGCACCAGCCGCATATGCGCGCCGTCGAAGGAGCCGCGTTCCAGCCCGGTATCGTAGGCGTCGCCCTCGCGCACTTCCACTTGGGATAATGCATGGTCGGCCACGAAGCGCCGCGCCATCTCGACGAAATGCGGGCTGCGTTCGAGGCCGAGCACCCGTCCGGTCGGGCCGACCCGCTTGCCGAGCAGATGTAGCACGCCGCCCGGACCGCAGCCGAGATCGATGACGCATTCGCCCGGCCTGATGCCGATGCGCTCGAACTGGGCATCGGAATCGGGCGCCAGATTGGCGATCTGCCGTTTCAGCCTGGCTTCCTCGGCCGGGCCGCGGCCGAGCAGATATTTGTCCTGCCGCATGGTGCACGCTCCCCCTCATCGAGACGTACGGCGATGCGAAACTATGCCTGCGAAAAGGCGAGGATAGCACGGAACCGCCACGCTGGCGCAGGGAACTTCGCGCAGCGCTTGTGAACGTGGGGGAGCAGCCCGAGGACTGCGCCGTCAGGCCGGTTTCGGGAAATTCGCGCGGCTCCGTCACCGCGCTGTCATGGCCGCGCGGTAGCCCCAGCCTGTTTTTTCAACAAGCAAGGAGGCTCCAATGCCGACCCGCCGCAACATCCTCCAGGCAGGTGCTGCTACCGCGCTGCTGATGCCCTTCGCGGGCTTCACCGTCTCCCAGGCCGCCGCGCAGAACGGCCCGCTTTTCCGCTTCGGCATCGTTGCCGACCCGCAATACGCGCCGGTGGTGCCGAACCTGAAGCTCAACCGCTATTATTCCAACAGCCTGTGGAAGCTTTCCGAGGCGATAGAGGCCTTCAACAAGGAGGACCTGCAGTTCGTCGCCACGCTTGGCGACATCATCGACCGGCATTGGGAGAGCTACAACCATATCCTGCCGCTCTACGACAAGCTGAGGCACGAGCACTTCTTCCTGCTCGGCAACCATGATTTCGATATCGCCGCCGAATATCTGACCTCCGTCACCCGAACCGTCGGCATGGAGAAGGCCTATTACGACTTCACCGGCGGCGGTTACCGTTTCATCGTGCTGGACGGCAACGACGTCAGCCTGTTCGCACCGCCGAAGGACGACCCGCGCCGCGACATCGCCGCCAAGCGGCTGGAGGAGTTGACCGCCAAGGGCGCCGTCAACGCGCAGACATGGAACGGCTCGCTCGGCGATGCACAGTTCGCCTGGCTGGGCGAAACGATGAAGAAGGCGCAGCTCGCCGGCGAAAAAGTGATCGTCATGGGCCACTACCCGGTGTTCCCGGTGAACGAACACAATATGTGGGATTCGGAGCGGGTCGTGGAGTTGCTGACCGGCTTCGACAATTTCGTCGCCTATTTCAACGGCCACAACCACGCCGGCAACTATGGCGAGGTCAAGGGCAAGCATTTCCTCAACTTCAAGGGCATGGTCGATACCCCGGCCGAAACAGCCTATTCGGTGGTCGAAGTCTATGCAGACAAGATCGAGGTTCGTGGCCTCGGCCGCGAGCAGAGCCGCACGCTCAAGATCTGAGCGGTCTGATCCGCTGGCAAAACCCGATCCGCGCCATGCGGGTCGGGTTTTTCTTTCACCGCTGGACCGAAAGTTTTTCCAGCCCGTGGAAGTGATAGGTGTCGCGGAACTGCGGCTTCTCGGCAAAGCTCAGCGTCGGCAGGCGCTCGAACAGCGTCTTCAGCGAAACCTGCAATTCCAGCCGCGCCAGTGGCGCGCCGATGCAGAAATGGATGCCGGCGCCGAAGGACACGTTCTTCTGGTCGCCGCGCCCCGGAGTGAAGGCGTCGGGCTCCGCGAAGGCCGACGGGTCGCGATTGGCCATGCCAAGCAGCAGGCCGACCTGCTCGCCGGGCTTCACCGTCACACCGGGCACCACCTCGATCTCCTGATAGGCGTAGCGCGTGAACATGTGCAGCGGCGCGTCATAACGCAGGCATTCCTCCACCGTGGCGGCGGTCGCTTCGGGCGAGGTGAAGAAGCGAGACGGGTCGCCGCCCTGGGAAAGGATCGAGCGCACCGCATTGCCGGTCTGGTGCACGGTCGCCTCGTGGCCGGCATTGAGCAGGAGGATCGTCGAGGAGACCAGTTCGTCCTCGCTCAGCTTCTGGCCGTCCTCCTGCGCCGAGATCAGCAGCGACAGAAGATCGTCGCCCGGCTGCTTGCGCCGCTCGGTGACATAGCCGCGCAGGAAGTCGGAAAATTCGCGCGTGGCGCGGTTGGCTCTGTCCTCGGTCTCGCGGGTGCGGCCGTGCATGTACATGGCCACCATATCGTGCGACCAGTCGAGCAACTGCGGCCCCATCTCCACCGGAACGCCGAGCATTTCGGCGATGATGGTGATCGGCAGCGGCGCGGCATAGGCAGGCAGAAGGTCGACCGGCTTGCCCGGCTCGAAACGGTCGATCAGTTCGTTGGCGAGTACCTCGACGCGTGGCCGCAGCCGCTCCACCTGGCGCGAGACGAAGGCGCGGTTGACCAGCGTGCGCAGCCTGGTGTGTACCGGCGGTTCCAGCTCCAGCATCGAGTTCGCCTCGATGGCGTCGAAGTCTGTGAGGTGGCTGCGGTCCTGGTCGAGGCCGCGACTGTCGGGAATGCCGGCCGGGTTCTGCCGGCCGAAGCGGCGGTCGCGCAGCAGGCCGTTCACCGTGTCGTAGCCGCCCAGGCACCAGAAGCCGAATTCCTTCCAGAAAAAGGCCGGGCTCTCGGCATGCAGCCAGGCATAGGCCGCATAGGGGTTCTGCACGAAGGCCGGCTCATGCGGGTCGAGGCTCAGATGCCGGGTGGCGGGGTCGAAGGAGAGATAGGCTGGCTTGCTCGGCATATGTCGGGTCTCAGGCTGCGAAGGAAAGGCTCAGGATGGCGGCGGCACCCGCCTCGATGCGTCGCCAGTTCACGAAGGCCGCACTTTCGCAGAGTGCCGCGAGCAAATCCGGCCGTCGGCGTTTCAGCGCCTCGGCCTCGCTCAAATGAATGACGACGATGCCGCCTTCTTCCACATGGATGGCGGAAAGGCCAGCGCCGGGTTCGTCCAGATGCGACATGCAATCGATCCAGGCATCCCAATTGCGGCCGTAAAAAGCCGGAAAGCCAAAGGTTTGCGCGAAACGATCATGCAGATCGGCGGTGTCATTGATCTGCGAACAGTCGACGCGGACGAGGCGATGTTGCAAGACATGCTCCTGAGTGGCGAAATGATCAGACTTTCCCGCACAAGGGGGCACGTGCCAACATGAATGTCATCGTCGTCGGCGCCGGTATTGCCGGTCTCTCCACGGCCTGGTCGCTGATCAAGGCGGGCTACGGCGTAACCATTCTGGAGCAGGGGCCGATCCCCAATCCGCTCGCCGCCTCCGGCGATCATCACCGCATCATCCGCCGCGCCTATCGTGCCGGCACCGGCTATGGCCAGCTGATCAGCGAGGCCTATGCGGTGTGGGAGGAGTTGTGGAGCGATCTTGGCGAGAACCATCTCGACCAGCGCGGTTTCCTGTGTGTGTCGCGCGAGCCGGGCGACGAGGCCGAGGAATACCGGGAAGGCATGGAGGCGGGCGGCTGGCCGATCGAGCTCATGGACCCGGCGGCCGCGGTCAAGCGCTGGCCGTTCCTTGAGGCCGGCACCTTCCGCTACGCCTATTTCTCGCCGGACGGCGGCGCACTGCATTGCCGCAGGATCGCGGCGGGGCTGGCCCGGTGGCTGCGCTCCCATGGCGCCGACGTGCGCGAGAACTGCAAGGTGACGGCGGTCGATGCCGAGGCCGGCCGGGTCACGCTTGCCAGTGGCGAAACCCTGCATGCCGGCCGGGTGGTGGTCACCGCCGGCGCCTGGGTGCTGAAACTGTTTCCCGAGCTCGGCACCGAACTCAAGACCTATCGCACCGCGCTCGCTTATGTCGATCCGCCGGCGGACCTGAAGGCCGCCTGGGAGGCCGCTCCGGTCATCCTCGATATCGGCGGCAAGACCGACGGCTACATGATCCCGCCGACACGCGGCACCGGCATGAAGTTCGGCTCCGGCCTGCACAAGGTGCCGACGAGCGACGCCGACTGGAACCGCGTGCCGGTGCCGGGAGAGGGCGAGCAGATCCGCGACCTGTTTTCGCCGCCCATCGCCCGCATCGACGAGTATCGCGTCACCGAGGTGGTGACCTGCGCCTACACCTTCACCGCCGATGAAAAGTTCCTGGCCCGCGAAAAGGGCCATTGCCTGATCGTCTCGCCCTGTTCCGGCCACGGCTACAAATTCGGCGCCGCCGTCGGGCGGCGGGTGGCGCGGTCGGTTGACGACGGCGACATTGCCGGGCTCAAGCGCTGGCTGCGCGCCGAATTGGCGTAACGTGCACGCCGGGGGCGTGTCGATCGCCGCGTAGGCGGCGCCTGCGCGGCACCGCCAACCCAAATCCTGAAATCGAATCTGTGAACGCTGGTCCTCTGGGGGCGGCGCGCAGCCGCATGCGCCGGCCGTGCGGTCGCTGCGCCAGCCATGGCGCAACCCGTTGGCGGCCGGCCTGACCACGCGCCGCCCCGCGGACGAATTTTGTCCCGTTGACATTGCTATTCATTGACACTAAGTACCAGTAGTCAGTAACGCTTAGTAGGTAGGAAAGAGGCGCATGGGCAAGCAGATGACGGAAATGCTCAAGGGCACGCTGGAGGGTATCGTTCTCGCGATCCTGTCGATGCAGGCCGCGTATGGCTACGAGATCACGGCGCGGCTGCGCGAGCAGGGTTTCACCGACATCGCCGAAGGCACCGTCTACGCGCTGCTCGTCAGGATCGAGCAGCGCGGCCTCGTCGATGTGGAAAAGGTCCCCTCGGAGAAGGGCCCGCCACGCAAGGTCTACACCCTCAACGCGCAGGGGCGGGACTATCTCGACGAATTCTGGAGGACCTGGGGCTTCCTCACCGAACGGCTCGAACAGCTCAACACGGAAAGGAAATAGACATGGCCAAAGGATGGCTCGAACTGATCGCGGGGTCGCTCGAAGAAAAGAAGCGATACCGCCAATACAAGGCGCGCACGCAACAGCTTCCCGCCAATTACCGCGAGGCGGTCGAGGCGATCGACCGGTACCTGATGTATTTCGGCGGGATTACGAAAGGGGATGTGCTGGTGAAGATGACGGAGGATCTCATCGATCTCTTCGAGCAAAGTGCCGCGATCGGAACCCCGATCCGCGCGATCGTCGGCGAAGACCCGGTGGAATTCGTCGAGACGTTTCTCGAGAATTACGCGGATGGCCGCTGGATCAACAAGGAGCGGAAGCGGCTGATCGACACCATCGATCGCGTTGCTGGAAAACCGGAAGGGGCTGTTCAATGATGGCTCATCAGGCACAGGCGATCCGCGTGCGGGGCCTGGAGAAGTCGTACGAGGCACTGCATGTGCTGCGCGGCGTCGACTTCGACGTGGCGCGGGGCAGCATCTTTGCCCTGCTCGGCTCGAACGGGGCAGGCAAGACCACGGTGGTCAAGATACTGTCCACGCTTATCAAGGCCGACGCCGGCGCGGGCAGCGTCAACGGCTTCGATGTCGCCACGCAGGCGCAGAGCGTGCGGGAGACCGTCAGTCTCACCGGCCAGTTCGCGGCCGTCGATGAAATCCTCAGCGGGCGCGAGAACCTCATCCTGGTCGCCCGGCTGCGGCACCTCGACGATCCGGACAAGGTCGCCGACGACCTGCTCCAGCGTTTTTCGCTGACCGAGGCGGCGGCGCGCAAAGTGTCGACCTATTCCGGCGGCATGCGCCGGCGCCTCGACATCGCCATGAGCCTCATCGGCAACCCGCCGGTGATCTTCCTCGACGAGCCGACGACCGGGCTCGATCCGCAGGCGCGCCTCGAAGTGTGGCAGGCGGTCAGGGAACTCGCATCGCAGGGCACAACGGTGCTTTTGACGACGCAGTATCTGGATGAGGCCGAACAGCTCGCCGACCGCATCGCCATCCTGCACAAGGGCCGGATCATCGTGAACGGCACGCTGGCCGAGCTCAAGCAGCTGCTGCCGGCCACCACGATCGAATATGTCGAGAAACAGCCGACGCTGGAGGAGGTCTTCCTTGCCGTTATCGGCAACGACGATGCCGCCGGCAATGACAACGCGGCGGCCAACAGCCGCAGGGATAACTGAGGAACGACGATGACCACGCACTTTTTCGGCGATACTGCCGTCCTCTTGGGACGCTCGCTACGCCACATCGCCCGCAGCCCCGACACCATCATCACGACCACGATCATGCCGGTCGCCTTCATGCTGTTGTTCGTCTACGTCTTCGGCGGCGCCATCAATACCGGGGCGGCTTCCTATGTGAACTACCAGTTGCCCGGCATCCTGCTCATCACTATCGCCTCGGGCATCGCCTA
Source organism: Mesorhizobium sp. YL-MeA3-2017 (assembly GCF_030814575.1). NCBI lineage: Bacteria > Pseudomonadati > Pseudomonadota > Alphaproteobacteria > Hyphomicrobiales > Phyllobacteriaceae > Mesorhizobium > Mesorhizobium sp. YL-MeA3-2017. The sequence continues at coordinate 4,992,502 of NZ_JAUSVH010000001.1, forward strand.
CACCGCGTTTCGGCTCTTCGTGGACATGAAAAGCGGCATCTTCGAGCGGTTCCAGTCGATGCCGATCGCCCGTTCGTCGGTGCTGTGGGCGCATGTGCTGACCTCGCTGGTCGCCAATCTGATCTCGCTTGGCGTCGTCCTACTGGTCGCTCTCATCATGGGTTTCCGCTCGGGAGCGGGCGTAGCGGCATGGCTTGGCGTCGCCGGCATCCTGATCCTGTTCACCCTGGCGCTGACCTGGGTCGCGGTGATCGCCGGTCTCTCGGCAAAATCCATCGACGGCGCCACCGGGTTTTCCTACCCACTCATCTTCCTGCCGATGCTGAGTTCGGCCTTCGTGCCGACACACACGATGCCCGGCCCGGTGCGCGCCTTCGCCGAGAACCAGCCGGTGACGGCTATCGTCAACGCCATTCGCGGCCTGTTCGCCGGGCAACCGGTCGGCGCCGACATCTGGGTTGCACTAGCCTGGTGTATCGGCATCCTCGTCGTCGCCTACGCTTTCGCCATGGCCACCTATCGCCGCAAGATCGCGTAGTCGCGGGTAGTATTGGGGCGGCGCGGACATTGAATGATGCTCCCGCCTGCGAAGATCTTCCTGCAAGACCTGCGACCGCCAGGACGAAAGCCGCCAACGGAAAAAAGCCGGGTCAGCGACCCGGCTCTTCCATCTCTATGACAAAACCGCTCAGTACTGGCAGTGGTTGCGAATGTGCACCCGGCGCCAGCCGGCCTCGCCTTCGGAGACCATCACCCTGCGCGCGACGCGCTGGTAGGTCGGCGGCACTTCCAGCACGCGCTGGGTTTCCTCCTGCACCACCACCTGTTCGGTCTGGTAGCCATATTCGGCGGGGATGACGACGCGGCGGCGGGCCTCCGGCTGGACGACGACCCTTTCGGCCACTTGCTCGTAGCGCGGCTTGTATTGGACCTTGCACAGCACCCGGCGGCCGTTGATGACGCGCCATTCCCAGCCATAACCGCCGTCGGAGACCTGGACGGTGCGGTAGCGGGTCTCAACCACGGCCGGCACCACTTCGTAGGTGACGCGCGCGGGGCGGATCATCACTTCGCGCTGGCGGGTTCCATAGATGGCGGGCGTCCGCACCACGCGGCTGTAGCCGGGGCTGACCTGGACCTCGCCGTAGACAGTGTCGTAGACCGGCTGCGTCCTGTACGGCTCGTAGCACTCGATCGCGCGGCCGCCGGCCACGGTTTCGGAGGCGGTACCGAGCACGATCAGTGCGGACACGGCCAGCGAAAGCTGCTTCTTCAACATATGCCACCCCTTTTTACGCGTACTGACGCCGCTCGCTGCAACTTTAGCGAAAGGCGAAGGCCGGAAAAGCGAATTCTTTAAAATTCGTTAACGCCGGCGCCGCCCGCGAAAATGCGCTGGCCGGATGGCTAGGCCGACCGGTCTTGCGCTAAGGTGAGGCGGCATCCTATTTACGGACACGACAGTCAGCATCGATTCCGCGCGTCCGCCGCGGAAATCCCATCCAGGCAAGGGACCATTTATGAAGAGCCCACTCGAAACCTACATGAACCTCGTTCCGATGGTGGTCGAGCAGACCAATCGCGGCGAGCGGGCCTACGACATCTTCTCGCGGCTCCTGAAGGAGCGCATCATCTTCATCACCGGCCCGGTCGAAGACGGCATGGCGACGCTGGTGTGCGCGCAGCTTCTGTTCCTCGAAGCCGAGAACCCGAAGAAAGAGATCAACCTCTACATCAACTCGCCGGGCGGCGTGGTGACTTCCGGCATGGCCATCTACGACACCATGCAGTTCATCAAGCCGGCGGTATCGACGCTGTGCATCGGCCAGGCGGCCTCGATGGGCTCGCTGCTTCTGTGCGCCGGCCACAAGGACATGCGTTTCGCCACGCCGAACGCCCGGATCATGGTTCACCAGCCTTCCGGCGGCTTCCAGGGCCAGGCCTCCGATATCGAGCGCCACGCCCAGGACATCATCAAGCTGAAGCGCCGCCTCAACGAGGTCTACGTCAAGCACACCGGCAAGGACTACGAGACGATCGAGAAGACGCTCGACCGCGATCATTTCATGACCGCCGACGAAGCCCGGGATTTCGGCCTCATCGACAAGGTCATCGAAAGCCGCGATCCGGTCGAGGCTTCCGCAGCCTGAAACCGAAGACGTTAAAATGGCAGTTGCTGGCCGCAGACCACGCTTTTGGTGTGGTTTGCGGCATTTCGGCCACAATTGGCTGTTTCCTCGACTGCGGCGATTGCCTACGTTAAGGCTATGTTGATTTTCGGCGGCTTAGCTTTCAGCGGGGTTGCAGGAATCATTGCCACGTTTTCTGATTTGTGTTTCGTACGGAATGCGTTGCAGGAGCCAGACCACTGGCCGGCGCGGAATCCCGCGATAGATAATTAGGTGTGCCATACGCCAAAGCATCGGCGGGTGCCCATGAAAGGACTGGGACGATGAGTAAGGTCAGCAACAGCGGCGGTGATTCCAAGAACACCCTCTATTGCTCCTTCTGCGGCAAGAGCCAGCACGAAGTGCGCAAGCTGATCGCCGGCCCGACGGTGTTCATCTGCGACGAATGCGTCGAACTGTGCATGGACATCATCCGCGAGGAGAACAAGACCTCGATGGTGAAGTCGCGCGAAGGCGTGCCGACACCGCAGGAAATCCTCAAGGTTCTGGACGACTACGTCATCGGCCAGCCCTACGCCAAGCGCGTGCTGTCGGTGGCGGTCCACAATCACTACAAGCGCCTGGCGCATGCCGGCAAGAACAACGACGTCGAACTGGCGAAGTCGAACATCCTTTTGATCGGCCCGACCGGCTGCGGCAAGACGCTGCTCGCCCAAACGCTGGCCCGCATCATCGACGTGCCCTTCACCATGGCCGACGCCACGACGCTCACCGAAGCCGGTTATGTCGGCGAGGACGTCGAAAACATCATCCTGAAGCTGCTGCAGTCGGCCGACTACAATGTCGAGCGCGCCCAGCGCGGCATCGTCTACATCGACGAAATCGACAAGATTTCGCGCAAGTCGGACAACCCCTCGATCACCCGCGACGTGTCGGGCGAGGGCGTGCAGCAGGCGCTTCTGAAGATCATGGAAGGCACCGTTGCTTCCGTGCCGCCGCAGGGCGGCCGCAAGCACCCGCAGCAGGAGTTCCTGCAGGTCGACACCGCCAATATCCTGTTCATCTGCGGCGGCGCCTTCGCCGGCCTGGACAAGATCATCTCCGACCGCGGCCGCAAGACTTCGATCGGCTTCGGCGCGACGGTTGCCTCGCCGGAAGATCGCCGCACCGGTGATCTGTTCCGCCAGGTCGAGCCCGAGGATCTGCTGAAATTCGGCCTGATCCCGGAATTCGTCGGCCGTCTGCCGGTTCTGGCGACGCTTGAGGACCTCGATGAACCTGCTCTGATACAGATCCTGACCGAGCCGAAGAACGCGCTGGTCAAGCAGTATCAGCGGCTGTTCGAGATGGAGAATGTGGACCTGACCTTCCACGAGAACGCACTGTCGGCTATCGCCAAGCGCGCCATCGAGCGCAAGACCGGCGCGCGCGGCCTGCGCTCCATCATGGAAGCGATCCTGCTCGACACCATGTTCGAGCTGCCGGCGCTGGAAGGCGTTCGCGAAGTCGTGATTTCGGAAGAGGTCGTCTCGGGCAACGCCCGGCCGCTCTACATCTATTCCGAACAGAAGGAAAAGAAGGGCAACGTCAGCGCCTGACGTGCCTTCCTCCAGGGTTGGAACGGCGCCGAAAGGCGCCGTTTTCGTTTCCTGGATGCGGGCTTGGCGAAAGGCCATGCCTAGCACTAAAGGCAGGTGCCGGCGGACCTTGATCTTTGCCGGCGCCGCATCCACTTAATCAGCGAAGGCCAAGGGCCGAATTCTGTGCTGCAAAACTCCCGTCACAATCGGTGGTAGGCGGAATGACCCGCGGTCGTTAATATGAGATTCGCGATTGGCTAAGGGCGGTCGCGAAGGAAAGGTTGGACAATGGCCAAAATATCCAAGGCTCCCGGCGACGGCGCCTTTGCGGTTCTTCCACTGCGCGACATTGTGGTGTTTCCACATATGATCGTTCCGCTCTTCGTCGGGCGTGAAAAATCGATCAAGGCGCTGGAAGAGGTGATGGGCCAGGAAAAGCAGATCCTGCTTGCCACCCAGATGAATGCCGCCGACGATGATCCCGAAGCCGATGCGATCTACGACATCGGTACGCTCGCCAACGTCTTGCAGCTCCTGAAGCTCCCCGACGGCACCGTGAAGGTGCTGGTGGAGGGCGTGGCGCGTGCCAAGATCGTGTCGTTCACCGACCGCACCGATTACCACGAGGCCAAAGCCAGCGTTCTGGCCGAGCCCGAGGAGGAAGAGGTCGAGGTCGAAGCGCTGGCGCGTTCCGTGGTTTCGGACTTCGAGAACTACGTCAAGCTGAACAAGAAGATCTCGCCCGAGGTGGTCGGCGCGGCCAGCCAGATCGACGACTATTCCAAGCTCGCCGACACGGTTGCCTCGCATCTCGCCATCAAGATCCCCGAGAAGCAGGAAATGCTCGCCACGCTGTCCGTCAAGGAACGGCTGGAAAAGGCGATGGGCTTCATGGAAGCCGAAATCTCCGTCCTGCAGGTGGAGAAGCGCATCCGCTCGCGTGTAAAACGCCAGATGGAGAAGACGCAGCGCGAGTACTACCTCAACGAGCAGATGAAGGCGATCCAGAAGGAACTCGGCGAAGGCGAGGACGGCCGCGACGAGGCCGCCGAGATCGAGGCGCGCATCAAGAAGACGAAGCTGACCAAGGAGGCCCGCGAGAAGGCGGAAGCCGAGTTGAAGAAGCTGAGGACCATGTCGCCGATGTCGGCGGAGTCCACCGTCGTGCGCAATTATCTGGACTGGCTGCTGTCGATCCCGTGGGGCAAGAACTCCAAGGTGAAGCAGGATTTGAGCTTTGCTCAGGAAGTGCTCGACACCGACCATTTCGGCCTCGACAAGGTCAAGGACCGCATCGTCGAGTACTTGGCCGTGCAGAGCCGCCAGAAGAAGCTGAAGGGGCCGATCCTGTGCCTCGTCGGCCCTCCCGGCGTCGGCAAGACCTCGCTCGGCAAGTCGATTGCCAAGGCGACGGGTCGCGAGTTCATCCGCATGGCGCTCGGCGGCGTGCGTGACGAAGCCGAGATCCGCGGTCACCGCCGCACCTATATCGGCTCGATGCCCGGCAAGGTCATCCAGTCGATGAAAAAGGCGAAGAAGTCCAACCCGCTCTTCCTGCTCGACGAGATCGACAAGATGGGCCAGGACTTCCGTGGCGATCCGTCGTCGGCGCTGCTCGAGGTGCTCGATCCGGAACAGAACGCAACGTTCATGGACCACTATCTGGAGGTCGAATACGACCTTTCGAGCGTGATGTTCGTGACGACGGCGAACACGTTGAACATCCCTGCGCCCTTGATGGACCGCATGGAGATCATCCGCATCGCCGGCTACACCGAGGACGAGAAGGTCGAGATAGCCAAGCGGCACCTGATGCCGAAGGTGGTGCGCGACCACGCGCTGCAGCCGAAGGAGTTCTCGGTTTCCGAGGACGCCATCCGTGCCGTGATCCAGACTTACACCCGTGAAGCGGGCGTGCGCAGCCTTGAGCGCGAGCTGATGAAGCTCGGCCGCAAGGCGGTGACCGAGATCCTGAAGACCAAGAAGAAGTCGGTGAAGATCACCGCCGTCAACTTGGCTGATTATCTCGGCGTCGAGCGCTACCGCTTCGGCCGTGCCGAATCCGACGATCAGGTCGGCGTCGTCACCGGCCTGGCCTGGACCGAGGTTGGCGGCGAGCTGTTGACGGTGGAAGGCGTCATGATGCCCGGCAAGGGCCGCATGACGGTGACCGGCAACCTGCGCGACGTGATGAAGGAATCGATCTCTGCGGCGGCATCCTATGTTCGCTCGCGGGCGCTCGATTTCGGCGTCGAGCCGCCGCTGTTCGACAAGCGCGACATCCACGTGCATCTGCCCGAGGGTGCCACGCCGAAGGACGGTCCGTCGGCCGGTGCTGCCATGGCCACCGCCATCGTGTCGATCCTGACCGGCATCCCGGTCCGGGCCGATGTGGCGATGACCGGCGAGATCACGCTGCGTGGACGCATCCTGCCGATTGGCGGCCTCAAGGAGAAGCTGCTGGCGGCACTGCGCGGCGGCATCAAGAAGGTGCTGATCCCGGAAGAGAACGCCAAGGATCTGGCGGAGATTCCGGACAATGTGAAGAACGGAATGGAGATCATTCCGGTCAGCAGAGTGGGTGAAGTGCTGCGGCACGCGCTGGTCAGGATGCCGGAACCGATCGAATGGGTCGAGCCCGTCAACACGCCGGCGAGCACCGATGCCGACGATGCCGGAAAGTCGCTGGCTCATTAACAGCGGCCAAGAGTGCGACGCACAAACGGAAAGCCGGGCCTTTGAGCCCGGCTTTCTTGTGAAAAAGCCCGGTTTTCCGGGCTTTTTTCGTCTTTTTGTCGGTCTTGCGGCTTGGTTGTGGGAACGCTTCTTTCTAAAGTCCAATCCCTGCCGGATGAGTCGCAAGTTCCGGTTTTCTCATGGAAGGGAATTTTTATGAACAAGAACGAACTGGTGTCCGCTGTCGCCGATGCCGCGAAGATCTCTAAGGGTGACGCGCAGTCGGCGGTGGATGCGGTGTTCTCCGTAATCACCGGCGAGTTGAAGAATGGTGGCGATGTCCGTCTGGTCGGCTTCGGCAATTTCTCGGTCTCGAAGCGCGCTGCCTCGACCGGCCGCAACCCCCAGACCGGTGCTGAAGTGAAGATCCCGGCGCGTACGGTGCCGAAGTTCACGGCTGGCAAGGGCCTGAAGGACGCCGTCAACTAAGACGTCCCATTGTTCAGAAATGCGAAAAGCCGGGCCTTGAGCCCGGCTTTTTTGTTGTCTGGTTGGTGCGCCGGCGCCATCGCCAAAAGGCTTGGCAATGGCTTCGGGCGCGCTGCGGCCGTGAGCGATGCGAAGGCGGGGAAGGGCGCGTGCAAGCGCCTGACGGGGCTGTGAGGCAACTGGATCGGTTGCTATCGCTATCCGTGTCTCGGCAATGCGTGTGGGAAGATCGATATCGCACAACCTGGCGCGCAGGTTAGCGGCGTGGCTGCAAAACCGCTTACGCGGCCGCGTTGCCCCGTTCCTTGCAAACAATGGCTTGGAGGAGAGAAAATGGCGCGAGTGACGGGGCTCGAACCCGCGACCTCCGGCGTGACAGGCCGGCACTCTAACCGACTGAGCTACACCCGCGCACTGGACGAATTCGGCTGGCCGCGTTCGTCGTTGGCGGCTGGATACGGGGTTCACCGGCAGGTGTCAAGCGGCGCGCCGTGGCTAATTGCAGTTCATGCGAAGGTTTTTTGACAGCATGCAGAAAAGCCGCGGAAGGACGGGTGGGGCGTCTCATCCACGCCGTCATTTGGCCTTGCGCAGCGCACGCTAACTGCTTAAAGGTCCGCCCCGGAGCGGGCGATTAGCTCAGTTGGTAGAGCGCTTCGTTTACACCGAAGATGTCGGCGGTTCGAGCCCGTCATCGCCCACCAGTTCCTTCATCAAGCCGATCCGGTCTAGCCATCGTTGAGTTGCGCGCCAACCATGCTCGGCGCGCTCGCACTTGCCCGTGGCCATGAAAAAGCCGCGCCGGAGGCCGGCACGGCTGGCAGTTGGCTCGGGAGGAGCGGCTCAGGCTTTTTTGCGCCGGTTCTGGCGTTGCTGGTCGATGACGACGGCGGCAACGATGATGATGCCCTTGATGATCTCCTGGTAGTAGGCGCCGACCTTGAGGAAGGTGAAGCCGGAGGTCAGCACGCCCAGGATGATGGTGCCGATCACCGTGCCGGAGATGCGCCCGACGCCGCCCGACAGCGAGGTGCCGCCGATGACCGCCGCCGCGATGGCGTCGAGTTCATAGGCGACGCCCATATTGGGCTGGCCGGAGGCGGCGCGCGCCGCCGTCACCACGCCGGCGAGACCGGAAAGCAGGCCGGCGATGGCATAGACCTTGACCAGGTGGTTGCCGATGTTGATGCCGGACACCCGCGCTGCCTGCTGGTTGGCGCCAATGGCGTAGGTGAACTTGCCGTAGCGCGTGTAGCCGAGCGCGATGTGGAAGATCAGCGCCACCAAAAGGAAGATGATGACCGGCAGCGGCAGCGGGAAGCCGAACACCTCGAAGCTCTTGCCGAACCAGGTGAATTTGTCGCTGAGGAGCGCCACCGGCTGGCCCATCGTGTACCATTTGGCGATGCCACGCGCCGACACCATCATGCCGAGCGTGGCGATGAAGGGCGGTATCTTGGTCTTGGCGATGATGAAGCCGTTGATCCAGCCCGCCAACAGGCCGACGCCGAGGCCGGCCAGGATGGCGAAGATCGGCGAGATGTCGGTGAGGGAAGGGTAGACGGCACGCGGATTGGCGGCCGTCTGCGCCAGGCTGGCGGCCACCATGGCGACCAGGCCGACGACCGATCCCGACGACAGGTCGACGCCACCGGTGATGATGACTTGCGTCACGCCCACCGAGATGATGCCGATGACCGACACCTGCAGGATGATGATCGACAGGCGCTGCTTGTTCATCAGGAAGCTGTCGCCGACCAGGATCCAGCCAAGGATCTCGAACACCAGCGCGATGCCGATCAGGACGGCAAGAATGGAAACCTCGGGCGGCAGGCGCTTCTTCGATCCTATGATGCTCGCAGGCCCTGCAACGTCATTCGTAGTCATGTTCGTCTCCACCCCAAACGGGCGGCGCGCTCAATGCGACGCCAGCTCCATGATCTTGACTTGGTTGGCTTCTTCCCTGTCGAGGAAGCCGGTGACCCGGCCCTCGTGCACCACCATGATGCGGTCGCTCATGCCGAGCACCTCGGGCATCTCCGACGAGATCATGATGACGGCGACGCCTTCGCCGGCGAGCTTCGAGATCAGGCGGTGAATCTCGGCCTTGGCGCCGACATCGATGCCGCGCGTCGGCTCGTCGAGGATGAGGATCTTCGGCTTGGTCAGCAGCCAGCGGCCGATCAGCACCTTCTGCTGGTTGCCGCCGGAGAGGTTGTTGATCGGCTCCGCCATATCGGGCGTCTTGACGCGCAGCGCGTTGCTGACCTCGACCGAAGCCTTGGAGAGCTGTTTCTGGCGCACGAAGCCGCCCTTGACATAGCCCGACTGCAACACCGCGATCTGGGTGTTTTCCTGGATGTCGAGCAGAAGGAAACAGCCGGTATCCTTGCGGTCCTCGGTCAGGAAGGCCATGCCGTGGCGCATGGCGGTCGCCGGGCTGTCGACGCGCACCGTCTTGCCGAACAATTCGATGGTGCCGGCATCGGCGGGCGTCACGCCAAAAATGGTCTCGGCGATGTTGGAGCGCCCCGAACCGACCAGGCCGGCGATGCCGAGAATCTCGCCGGCACGCACCTCGAAGGAGACGTCGGCGAACACGCCCTTCAGCGCCAGCCCCTTCGCCGACAGCACGACGTCGCCGATCGGCACCGTCTCCTTGGGAAACATCTGGGTGATCTCGCGGCCGACCATCATGCGGATGATGTCGTCGCGCGTCACCTCGGTGGAAAATTTGGTCGCGATGTATTTGCCGTCGCGGAACACCGAGAACTCGTCGGCGATTTCGAACAGCTCGTTCATCTTGTGGGTGATGTAGATGATGCCTTTGCCCTGCTCGCGCAGGCTGCGGATGATCTTGAACAGGTGATCCACCTCGCGCTCGGTGAGCGCGGAGGTCGGCTCGTCCATGATCAGCACGTCGGATTCGTAGGAAACCGCCTTGGCGATCTCGACCATCTGCCGGTTGGCGACGCTGAGCGAGCCGACCCTGACGTCAGGGCCGATGTCGATGTTGAGCCGCCGGAACAGTTCCATCGTCTTGCGGCGCATCTGGCCATGGTCGACGAAGCCGAAACGGTTGGTCGGTTCGCGGCGGATCCAGATGTTTTCGGCCACCGTCATCGGCGCCATCAGGTTCAGTTCCTGATGGATCATGGCGATGCCGTTCTCCAGCGCGTCCAGCGGGCCTTTCAGCCGGATGTCGCGGCCGTGGAATTTGAAGGTGCCGGAATCGGGCGTGTAGATGCCGGCGATGATCTTCATCAGCGTCGACTTTCCGGCGCCGTTCTCGCCCATCAGGGCGTGGACGCTGCCCGGGCGCAGGCGGAACTGTACATTGTCGAGTGCCAGCACGCCGGGGAATTCCTTGCGCACATTCTCGACCTCGAGAAGATAGCCGCTTGCGGGCGCAGCGCTGCTGTCGTGCGCGGCTGCCGCCGTTGCATGGCTCTGCATACCGATCAGTCCTCCCGGATCAGGTTCAGGCACTTGTCCGTCGATGGAAAAGATGCGCCGCCGCTCCTCCGGCGGCGCATCCCTGTTGCCTGCCGTCAGTTCTTGGCGGCGTACTTGTCCATGTTGGTCGGGGTCACCAGCTCGAACGGCACCCAGACCGGCGACTGCACCTTCTCGCCCTTGGCAAGCTTCATGGCCGTGCCGACGGCGCCGCTGCCCTGGGCAGCCGCGTTCTGGAAGACGGTGACGTCGAGGTCGCCGGCCTTCATATAGGCAAGCGCTTCCTGGGTGGCGTCGACGCCGCCCACGATCACGTCTTTCATGTTCCAGCCCGCCGCCTTCATGGCGTTGATGGCGCCGATGGCCATGTTGTCGTTGTTGGAGATGACGGCGTCCGGCTTGTGGCCGGCGGCGATCCAGTTGGTCATCAGGTCCTGCGCCTTGACCGGATCCCAGCCGGCGGTCTGCTCGTCGATGACCTTGATGAAGGAACAATCCGGCGTCGCGATCACATCATGCACGTCCTTGGTGCGCATGACGGCCGCCTGGTTGGCGAGGTCGCCCTGCATGACCAGGATGCCGGCCTCCTTCTTGCCGGCTTCCTTCAGCTGGCGGCAGATTTCCTTGGTCTCCAGCGTGCCGGAATCGACTTCGTTCGAACCGACGAACGCGGCCTTGTCGCCCAGCTTGTCGGTGTCGATCGGCTGGCGGTTGACATAGACGATCGGGATGCCGGCGTCGTGGGCGAGCTTGGTCATCGGCGCGGTGGCCGAGGTGTCGACCGGATTGACGATGACGGCGTCGACCTTGGCCGCGATGAAGTTCTGCACCTGGCTGAGCTGCTTGTTGACGTCGTCGTCGGCGATTTCGACCTGCACCGGCTGCTTGGCGTCGGCCGCCGCCTTCTCGATGCCCTTGCGCAGGACGGTCAGGAAGGTGTCCGAATTGGCCATCGAGACGCCGATGTCACCGGCGAATGCCGAGCCGGTCATCAGCGCGGCGAATGCCGCACCCAGAATAAAAGTCTTCATGTCTCTTCTCCTCCACGATTGGTGTCCGGTGGCACCTGAATGATCCGGATAACTGCCCCGGAAAGGGGAACTGCATGCGCCGCCGTCCGCACCGTTCACTTGCGGACTGACAGGTAAACGATGGGGAGGCTGGCCTCCCGAGTGTTAATTTCGGAATGATTGAGCCATTGATGGCTTCTTGTGAAATATTCATTCCATTTTGTCGCGCGCTCGTCAAGATGCAATTTGGGGTGGGGTCTCTGTCGGACCCGACGAGGGGATGGGTTGGCGGGTACGAAATCAGGGGCGCGGACTGGCACAGGCAGTTGCCGTTCGACGCCCTTGTCCGGCGCAGGCGCCTTGGCTAACTTCCGCTCCCGCGCGACTGGCGAACGACGGCGGGGAACCATCGGCAAGCACGGGTATCGACCGCCGCTTGCCCAAGCGATCTCAACGCCAGGAGGTGATTGCCATGTCGCCGCTCGCAGCCCTGCTAGCCATCGTTACCGCCGTACTGATCGGCGCGATCAGCCCCGGCCCGAGTTTTCTGTTTGTCACCCGCATTTCGATCGCCCAATCCCGCATGCATGGCTTGGCGACGGCGATCGGCATGGGGGCGGGCGGCACGGTTTTCGCCAGCTTGGCGCTGCTTGGCCTTGCCGCACTGCTCAACCAGGTCGCCTGGCTTTATCTCGCGCTGAAACTCGCCGGCGGCTGCTATCTGGTCTGGCTGGGGCTTCGCATCTGGCGTGGCGCCGCCGAACCCTTGCCGTCAATTGGCACCGTTCCGGTCGAAAACCGTTCGCTTTGGCGCTCGGTCCTGTTCGCCACCCTGACCCAGCTCAGCAATCCGAAGACTGCGGTCGTCTATGCCAGCATCTTCGCGGCGATGCTGCCTGCCGCGCCGCCGGCATGGCTTCTTCTGCTGCTGCCGCCGCTGGTCTTTGTTGTCGAGGCCGGCTGGTACGCGGTTGTCGCGCTGGTCTTCTCGGCGGATTATCCCCGGGCGGCCTATTCGCGCGGCAAGCTGTGGGTGGACCGGTTGGCCGGCACGGCGATGGGCCTGCTCGGGCTTCGCCTCATCATCGATGGCATCGGGCTGCGCAAGCTCTGAATTTCGCAGGCGCGCCGCGTCGGCGGCGCCTCATGAAAAGGGTCTAGAGGTACTTCTCGACCTTCTTGCCGACGCGCAGGAACCGCAGCGGGTCGATGGCTTCGCCGTCGTGGCGCACTTCGTAGTGCAGATGCGGGCCGGTCGAGCGGCCGCTGCTGCCGGTCTGGCCGATCACGTCGCCGGCCTTCAGCGTTTGGCCGACCGCCACCGAGATGCGGCCGAGATGCGCGTAACGTGTCGTGTAGCCCTGGCCGTGGTCGACCTCGACCATGCGCCCATAGCCGCCATTCCAGCCGGCCTTGGTCACCACGCCGGGCGCCGTGACGCGGGCAGCCGAACCGAGTGGAATGCGGAAATCCATGCCTGAATGCAGTGCCGCCGTGCCAAGCAGCGGGTCGGCGCGCACGCCGAACGGGCTCGTCACCGCCCGGCCGGGCGCTGGATTGGCCAGCGGCAGGCGGCGCGCTTCCTTGCGCAGGCGGTCGAGCTCGTCCAGCGCCTCGTCCAGTTCCTTGACCTTGGTGTCGAACAGCAAGGCGCTGTCGATCGGCACCAGCGGGCCGCCGACATCGCTTTCGTTCTTGCCGAAATCCTTGTCCACCGGCAGGCCGGCGGCCTGCAGTGCTTCCTTGATGGCGTCGGCATTCTCGTAGGTGGTGTCGGCAAGCTTCGTGACGCGCTGAAGTTGTTCGCTCTCGATCGCCCGCAGCGACTGGTTGATGGCCACGAACAGCTTGTCGGCACGATCGGCCGACGAGGCGTCGGGCGGCAGGTCGGCTCGGGTCGACCAGCGTGAGAACGGCTGGGCGTCGGCGCCGCTGAAGCTGGTCAGCATCGCAAGCTGCGGCGCTGCCTTGCCATCGATCAGGGCTGCGTGATCCTCGGGCTTGCTGCGGTCGCCGGGTGTGACGGCGGGGGCGGGCGCCTGCGTTTCCACGGCGGCCGGTTCGATCGCCTCTGCGCGCTCCAGGATCGGTCCCAGCCGGCCGTGGCGCTGGCTGAGCTGCGTCTGGCGCTGCAGGAGTTCGCCGACCTTGGTTTCCATCAACTGCTGGTCGAGCAATTGCCGGCTGGTGATGCGGTCGACCTGCGCGCGCAACGCGGAAATTCTGTCCTCATAGGCCTGCTGCATGCGTGCCTGGCGCGCTGTGGTGGCACCGATCAGATCGTCGCGGAAGACGAGATAGGAAGTGGCCAGAAGGTAGCCGATGATGACGGCGGCGATGGCCGAGCCGAAGCAGGCGATGAGCCACGGACGCACCGTGAAATGCCGGATTTCGTCACCACGGGCGATGATGACGGTATGCGGCTCCTTGCGCCTGCCGAAGACTGCCGACTGACCGTTTGCGTTCACCGAACCAGGCTTTCGTTTGCAACACCCGACAATGCCCATAAGACATTGTTAGGGTTAACAAAGCCTTGCGCGGCGAGCCTCCGGCCTCCATTTCCTGGAGGCGTCTCTACCGGCGCGGTCCGGGTGTTAAAGGGCGCGGACGGCCTCCAGCACCGCCTCGGCATGGCCCTTGACGCGCACCTTGCGCCAGATGCGCGCGATGCGGCCGTCGCGGCCGATCAGGAAGGTGGCGCGCTCGACGCCCATATAGGTGCGGCCGTACATCTTCTTTTCGACCCAAAGACTATAGGCCTCGATTACCTTGCGCTCCTCGTCGGAGGCGAGGTCGACGGCGAGCCCGTGCTTTGCCTTGAACTTGTCGTGTTTTTTCACGCTGTCCGGTGAAAGCCCGATGACGACGGCGCCGGTCTTTTCGAATTCGGGCCTGAGTTGCGAGAAGCTGATCGCCTCGTTGGTGCAGCTCGGCGTATCGTCTTCCGGATAGAAGTAGATAACCACCGGCTTGCCGATGAAGTCCGACAGTTTGAACGAGCCGCCGCCGTCGCGCGGCAGCGTGAAATCGGGCGCCAGATCGCCCATGTCGAGATCGGCCATAACCCTGCCTTTGTTTGAACCTATGCGCCGGCTCACGGTCCCGAAGCAGCCCAGGCCGGGACCGTGCGAGAACCTCAATAAATTGGCGCGCGCACGAACGCAAAGCGGGAATCCGCTTTTGGCGTTCGCGCCCGGCATCGGGTCGCTATAGTGTCGGCCGGGGATTCGTCCGCGAAAGAGGGCTGAAGACGGAGACTGCGTGGATCACGAGCTGCCACGGCACGAAAAGATCAGGTTCAGGCGCGAGGAGATCGCCGATCTCCACTCCTTGCCGTCTGCCAGCCCGACCCCGCCTCTGGGGCAGGCGAAGATCGGTCGCGGCGCGCGGCTCCTGATCCGTGTCGCCTTCGGCATCGGCGCGTTCTTTTTGGTCCTTGTCGCCGGCATCTACGCGATCGGCGCCTCCGGCGTCGGCTCGGAACGGCTGCGTATAGCCGCCGAACAGGCGATCGAAGGCATGGCCGGCGTCGATGTCGATGTGGCCGTCGGCCCGGCCTCGATCACGCTCGACAAGTCGAGTTTCCTCGCCCTGCAGGTTCGTGACGTCACCATGCAGACCGGCAACGGCAAGCCGATGATGGAAGCCGGCTTGATGCGTTTCGGCGTGCGGCTTTTCCCGCTTCTCACGGGCAAGGTCCAATTGACCAGCGCCAGGGTTTCGCAGGCGCGCCTGTTTGTCGACGCGCTTCCCTCGCAAGGCGGCGGCGATTGGGCCGGTTCGCTGCGCAACGCCGACGGCCTCGTCGACCCCGACAAGATCACCGATACGGTGTTCGGGGCGGTCCACCAGTCGCTGGACGCCATAAGGCTGGAATCGGTCCGCGAGATCGACCTCGACAATGTCGAGATCGTGCTGTCGAAGACTGGCGACCTGCGCCTGCTGACCATCGCCGAGGCCAATGTGGCGCAGTCGGGGCCCGGCGGCTTCACCTTCTCCTCCAGGCTCGATATCGATGGCCGCAAGCTCAGCGTCGACGCCTTGGCGGCGCGCGATCCCGCGGCACGCAAGGTCACCTCGCTGACCGCCGACATCGCGGTCGAGCCGATCGGCGCCGAACCGCAGGCGACGCCGGTCGCCGGCAGGGTGGGCGCATTGACGTTGCATCTGGAAGGATCGGAGGGCCAGGGCGACGCGCAGCCAAGGCTCGCCATTTCCGGCACGCTGGCCGGCGCGGTGCTCGACCTCGGCGCGCGCGGCATGCTGCCGCTCGACGCCAAATTGCAGGCCACGCTGCTGCGGGGCGCCAACAAGCTCGCCATCGACAAGCTCGACCTCCAGGTCGGCCGCTCGGATATCGGCATCGAGGGCTCGCTCGGTCCCAAGCCGCGCGAGGGCGTTGCCGGTGAAGACCCGTCCTACCGGTTCGATCTGGTCAGCGACAAATCGGTGCTGGCGCCGGCCGATTCCTCCGAACAGGCGCTGAGCATCGCTGCCCGCATTGCCGGCGATTACCAGACGGTCAGCCGCAAGCTTGTGGTGCCGACCATCGCGGTGCGCTCCGGCGCCGCCGGCGAGGTGCTGGGCAACGCCGCCCTCACTTTCGTGGAAGGCAAGGCGCCCGGCGTCTCGCTCGCGCTCAACGTGCACGACATGCCGGTCTCGCATGTGAAGCAGCTGTGGCCGTGGTTCTCCGCGCATGGCGCCCGCGAATGGGTGTTGCAGAACCTGTTCGGCGGCAGGGTCGTCGAGGCGAGCCTGCAATATCAGGTCGCGCCGGGTCGTGCCGGCAACGGCATTCCGCTCGACCGCAACGAGGTGTTCGGTCGCTTCCAGCTCGAAGGCTCGCGTTTCGATACGGCGGGCCAGATTCCGCCCATCCGCGACGCCAACGGCATCGTCGAATTCCACGGCAACGATGTCGACATCGCGTTGTCGTCCGGCACCGTCTATATGCCCAGCGGTCGCGTCGTCTCGGCCAGCAACGGCACGCTCACCGTCAAGAACGCCAATCTGCCGCCGGTGATCGGCGCGCTGAACATCGATGTCGTCGGCGATGCCGATGCGGTTGCTGAACTCGCCTCCTACGAGCCGATCAACGCCATGCGCCATGTCGGCCTGAAGCCGGAAGAGCTTTCGGGTACTGTCACCGGCAATGTCAGGGCCGACATCCCGTTGCAGCTCGGCATCGACACCTCCAAGCTCGGCTGGCTGGTCTCGCTGGACTATCAGAACCTGGCCATCTCCAAGCCGGTTGACGACCAGATGGTCACCGCCGCCAATGGCAGCATCGTCGTGGACCCGAAGAGCGCCACGGTGACGGCCAAGGCGCAGCTCAACGGCATCCCCGCAGACATCTCCCTGGTCGAGCCGCTCGAGCCGGACGGGCCGGCACGCGCGCGCCAGGTGTCGTTGACAGTCGACGACAAGATCCGCCAGACCATGATGCCAGGCCTGTCCGCCTTGCTTTCCGGTTCGATGAAGATCGCCCTCGACAAGAGCGACAACGACAACCAGCAGGTTGTCGCCGACCTGACCAATGCCAAGCTGAACCTGCCATGGGCGGGCTGGAGCAAGGGGCAGGGGGTGCCGGCGACCGCTTCCTTCACCATGAAGAAATCCGGCGCATCCACGAAACTTTCCGGCTTCAAGCTGGATGGCAAGACCTTTTCCGCCGCCGGGGCGGTCGAATTGTCCGACGGCAGCCTGGTGTCGGCCGACCTCAGCCATGTCCAGTTGAACCGCGGCGACGATGTCGCGGTCTCGGTCAAACGATCCGGCAAAGGTTATACCGTCAAGGTGGATGGCGATGCGCTGGACGCCCGCCCGCTGATCAAGCAATTCACCGCCGACACCGACAGCGCGACCAAGCCGGGTAGCGGCGATTCCATTTCGCTCTCCGCCGACGTCAAGGCACTGACCGGCTTCAACGACGAGACGGTGTCGAATTTCAGCCTCGACTACAGCAGCTCGGGTTCGAAGCTGAACGGGCTGAGCGTCAAGGCGCAGTCGAAGTCCGGTGCGCTGATCGATGTTTCCAACGACACGGCCAATGGCCGGCACACGCTGAACATGAAGTCGACCGATGCCGGCGCGGTGCTGCGGTTCCTCGATATCTACAAGCACATGCAGGGCGGCGCGATCACGGTGGCACTTGCCGGCGCGTCGGACGGGCCGATGCGCGGCACGGTCGACACCCGCAATTTCGTGATCGTCAACGAGCCGAAACTGGCGTCGATCGTCTCGACCAAGCCCACAGGCGACAAGCGTTCGCTCAACGATGCGGTGAAGGCCGACATCGATACCTCCCGTGCGGAGTTCGAGCGCGGTTATGCCGAGATCGACAAGGGCAATGGCTATCTGAAAGTGTCGAACGGCGTGCTGCGCGGTCCGCTGATCGGCACCACCTTCCAGGGCACGCTCTACGACCAGAACAACAATATGGACATGACCGGCACCTTCATGCCGGCCTATGGGCTGAACCGCATCTTCGGCGAACTGCCGCTGGTAGGCGCGCTGTTGGGCAATGGTCGCGACGGTGGGCTGATCGGCGTCACCTACCGCCTCAAGGGCAACGCCAACAAGCCGGACCTGCAGATCAATCCCCTGTCGGTGATCGCACCCGGCATCTTCCGCTCGATATTCGAATTCCGGTAAGCGGAGCCTGCGGGCAACCGGGCTCCGGAACCGTCGCCGGTTTCGGGTGCCGCGATCAGACCGGCTTGACCAGGATGTGTTTTTTCTTGCCGAGCGAAAGCTTTACGACGTTTTCCGGACTCAGATCCTGAAGCGTGATCGCCCGCCGCTCGTCGCTGACCGGCTGGTCGTTGACGCGCACGGCACCACCCTGGACGTGGCGGCGCGCCTCGCCATTGGAGGCGGCGAGGCCGGCCCGCACCACCAGTGCCAGAAGACCAATGCCGGCTTCAAGCTCCGCTCGCGCGATATCGATCGAGGGCAGATTGTCGGAGAGCGCGCCTTCCTCGAAGGTCTTGCGCGCCGTCTCGGCAGCTTCGTCGGCCGCCGCGCGGCCGTGCACGATGGCGGTCACTTCGGTCGCCAGGATCTTCTTCGCCTCGTTGAGCTCGGCGCCGCCGAGTGCTTCCAGCTTGGCGATTTCGGCTAGCGGCAGCCGGGTGAAGATTTTCAGGAACTTGCCGACATCGGCGTCCTCGGTGTTGCGGAAATATTGCCAGAAATCATAGGGGCTGAAGAGATCGCCATTGAGCCAGACGGCGCCGGACGCCGACTTGCCCATCTTCTCGCCGGACGATTTGGTGAGCAGCGGCGTCGTCAGCGCATAAAGCTGGGCGCCGCCCATGCGGTGGCTGAGGTCGACGCCGTTGATGATGTTGCCCCACTGGTCGGAACCGCCCATCTGCAGCACCGTGCCGTAGCGCTTGTTGAGCTCGACGAAGTCGTAGCCCTGCATGATCATGTAGTTGAACTCGAGGAACGACAGCGACTGCTCGCGATCGAGCCTCAATTTGACGCTGTCGAAGGTGAGCATGCGGTTGACCGAGAAATGCCGGCCGACATCGCGCAGGAACTCGACATAGTTGAGCTTCAGGAGCCAGTCGGCATTGTTGACCATGATGGCCGGGTTAGAGCCGTCATAGCGCAGGATGTTGCCATAGACCTTCTTGATGCTCTCGATGTTGGTCTCGATCTGCTCGATGGTGAGCAGCTTGCGCTGGTCGTCGCGGAACGAGGGGTCTCCCACCATGGAGGTGCCGCCGCCCATCAGGCTGATCGCCTTGTGGCCGGTCTCCTGCAGCCAGTACAGCATGGTGACGGAGATCAGATTGCCGATATGGATCGACGTCGCGGTGGCGTCATAGCCGACATAGCCGGTGATCGGACCTTTCAACGCCAGTGCGTCCAGCCCTTCCGGGTCGGATATCTGGTGGATGAAACCGCGTTCATCGAGGACGCGCAGGAAATCGGACTTGAAGGCGGGCATTTTCGTGCTTTCCGAAAGATCGTCGGCCGCGACCGGCCATGGCATAGGCGAATGCGCGCGTTTAGCATCTCAACAGGCGCAATCACAAGGATCGCGGTGCGCTTGCCGATTTGCGGGCATGCCCTACATCACGAATTCTTGAATTGAGGGGCTCTGCTTGCTTCGATGACGGTGCCAGCGTATGGAAGCGCGCGCCTGTTTGGGCGCGCCGCCGTTCCAGAGCTTGCTTCGGATCGACACGCGTTGCTTCAGTTTCGAAGAGATTGCCGTTTCAGATCAGTTTGATAGCCATGGCGGATGCATTGATCTCCATTGTCATTCCTGGCCGCAACGAGGCGGCCAATCTTCCCCTTCTGATCGACGAGATCGCTAGCGCGATGAGTGGGCGCGATTTCGAGATCATCATCGTCGATGACGGTTCGACCGACGACACGGCTGCCGTGCTCGCCGCCCAGGCATCCACGCAGCCCTTTCCCGTCCGTCACATCCGCCACGACAAATCGTCCGGGCAGAGCCTTGCCGTGCGGTCCGGCATTTGGGCCGCGCGCGGCGACATCGTCGCCACCATCGACGGTGACGGCCAGAACGACCCGCAATACATCCCGGTCCTGGTCGATGCCTTGCGCAATGCCGGCCCCGATGTGGCCGCGGCACAGGGCCAGCGCCTGAAGCGGCGCGACAGCAAGGCCAAGCAGCTCGCCTCGCGCTTCGCCAACTGGCTGCGCAACGCCATCCTGCACGACGAGACCCGCGACACCGGCTGCGGGCTGAAGGCCGTGCGCACCGAGGTATTCCGCAAGATTCCGTTCTTCGACGGCACCCACCGCTTCGTTCCAGCGCTGATCATCCAGGAAGGTTATGGCGTGGTCCATTGCGACGTCGTCGACCGCTCGCGCCGCCACGGCAAGTCCAATTACGGCATCTTCGACCGCGGCCTGCAGGGGACCGCCGATCTCGTCGGGGTATGGTGGCTGCGGCGCCGGCGCCGGCGAATGCCAAAGGCAAGGGAAGTGACCCATGGATAGCGTGTTGCAGGGCTTGGTTACATGGCTGCACGAGGTCTTCGTGCAGCAATTCGACGGCTGGGTGCTTTTGGGCTTCATCGCCCAGTTCTTCTTCACCATGCGCTTCGTCGTGCAATGGGTGGCTTCCGAACGCGCCAAGCGTTCCGTGGTGCCGATCGCCTTCTGGTTCTTCTCGCTCGGCGGCGGCGGGCTGCTCCTGGTCTATGCCATCCAGCGTCGCGACCCGGTCTTCATCGCCGGCCAGGGGCTCGGCCTGTTCATCTACGTCCGCAATCTTTGGCTGATTGCCAATGAGCGCAAGGCGGCGATGAGCAAGGTCGACTGACCGGATGGCCAGCGCGTCTTCGGCGGATCGCATCGAGGGGAAGGGGGCCGGACGCGTGGAGATGACCCGCAGATATCTCTTCCTGTTCCTGTTCAGCCTGGTGCTTTCGGCGTCGGGCCTGGCCAGCCTGCCGGTGGTCGACCGCGACGAGGCGCGTTTCGTCCAGGCCACCAAGCAGATGGCCGAGAGCGGCGACTATGTCGACATCCGCTTCCAGGATGCGTCCCGCTACAAGAAACCGGTCGGCATCTACTGGCTGCAGTCGGCGGCCGTGGCGCTGAGCGGCGATGGCGCCGCCGCACCTATCTGGGTCTATCGCCTGATCTCGGCGCTGGGCATCGCCGTCGCGGTCGTGGCTGTCGCCTGGACCGGCGCCAATCTGTTCGGTCCCAATGCCGGCGTTGCCGCCGGCCTTGTCGTCGCAGCCATCTTCGCCACCGCCTTCGAGGGGCGCATCGCCAAGACGGATGCCGTGCTGCTTGCCTGTTGCGTGGTCGCGCAGGGCGCGCTGGCGCAGATTTACGTCGCTTCCCGTCGCAATGAAGCTTCGCCCGGCTATCTACCTTGGCTATTCTGGGCAGCACAAGGCATCGGCATCCTGATCAAGGGGCCGATCACTCCGCTATTGTCGATCGTCACCATCCTCACCCTCATCGCCTTCCAGCGCGACTGGCGCTGGCTGGCAAGGCTGAAGGCCGGACGCGGCCTTTTGCTGCTGGCGCTGATCGTGCTGCCCTGGCTCGCCGCCATCACCTGGAAAAGCGGCGGCGCCTTCTGGCAGGAGGCCGTCGGCAAGGATCTCGTCGGCAAGGTCGCCGAGGGCCAGGAATCGCACGGCATGCCGCCGGGCTATTATTCGCTGACCTATTCGCTGTTCATGTGGCCGTTCGGCCTGCTGGCGGTCGCGGCCGGGCTGAGGGCGCTCAACCATACGCGCGGCGACCCGCGCCTGGCCTTCTGCCTGGCCTGGTATCTGCCATACTGGCTCTTGCTGGAACTGGTGCCGACCAAGCTGCCGCATTACGTGCTGCCGGCCTATCCGGGCCTGGCGCTGCTGGTCGGCTGGCTGTTGACGCTGACGCCGCAGCAGAGCGCGGAACCGTTGAAACGCTGGCAGAACTGGATGTATTGGGCGACCGCCTTCGGTCTGGTCGTCGTCACGCTGGGGTTGGCGGCAGTTGCCGTCGGCGCGCCGCTTTACCTCACCGGCACGTTTAACCCCTGGAGCGTTCCGGCCGCTGCCTTCGCCCTTGCCGCCGGCTATCTCGCTTTCCCGCGTAACCAGCAAATGCCGCTGAAGCGCATCGGCGCGGCCGCCGTCGCGGCCGGTGCCACCTATGCCGTGCTGATCGGCCTGATCGTGCCGGCGCTGACGCCGATCTGGCTGACGCCGCGCATCGTCGCCGCGATCAACCAGAGCCTCCCATGTCCGACCTCGGTACTGGCTTCATCGGCTTATCACGAGCCCAGCCTCGTCTTCATGGCCGGCACCAAGACTTTGCTCACCGATACGGCGGGCGCGGCTGCCCATCTCGCCGCCGATCCCGCCTGCGCGCTGGCTCTCGTGTCGGTCGCGGACGACGCTGCCTTGCAGGCGGCGCTGGCCACGTCAGGCAAGACGGCGGCGCGTGTCGCCGAGATCGACGGAACCAACTATTCGTCCGGCGACAAGCTGGCCCTGGCGCTCTATCGCGTCGCCAAACCTTGATCGTCCGTCCGCCAGGCCTTGATGATCGGTCATGATAGCGTCACGCTTCACATATTTTGGCTCCGCCGGTCAGCGGGGCCGGGCAAAGGGCCTCGATCATGAATGACGCTGGCGATCCGCACCGGTCGCTGTTGCCGCGGATGCTGGCGCGCAGCCGCCAGAATTCCAGCGCCACCTTCGCCATCATCGGCCGCCGCTTCCGCGTGCGGCCGGCGCTGTATGGCCACATCTCCTGGTGGCCGTGGGCGGCGGGCATAGCGCTTCTCGCCGCCTTCGCAGCCGCCTTCCTCGATCAGGCCTCGGTGCGGAACTGGCACGAGATCTTCGGCGCCTCGGGTGAAATCCTCACCCAGCTCGGCCTCGGGCAATGGTATCTGTGGCCGGCGGCGGGCTGGCTGCTGGTCGCCAACCAGATCGACTGGGCAAGCCTGCGCCGTGAGAAGCTGATGGCGGTCTATAACCGCACCTGCATCGCCATGTTCGTGCTCGTCGGCGTCGGCCTGCCGGGCTTGCTCAACATCGTGCTGAAGATCGTCTTCGGCCGCGCTCGCCCGAAATTGTTTGCCCAGGAAGGGGCGTTTTCGTTCCATCCAGGCGCGGTCAACGCCGTCTATGCGTCTTTCCCGTCCGGCCATGCCACCACCATGGGTTCGGTGGCCGGCGTGCTGGTGCTGTTGTTCCCGCGCGCCAAATATCCGATTTTGGCCCTGTGCATGGCGATCACCGCCACGCGCGTCGTCGTCGGCGCGCATTATCCGAGCGACACCATCGTCGGTTTCGGCATGGGTTTCGGCCTCGCCGTGGCGACGGGCCTGGTATTCGCGCGGCTGGGCTTTCTGTTCCGCACCATGCCGGCGGGCCTGCCGGTGCTCAAGCGGACCGTCTGGGGATCGCGCCGGAAAACGGCGCTAGCCTAGCCCTGTTCCACGCCGCCGTAGCGCCGCACCAGGCTTGCCATATCCCCCGATTGCTCCGGGTCCGTCTCGCGATCGAGGCCGTCGGCCACGCCGGCACGGTCGGCGACCGGACGGTTCTGGCTCACCTTCCACTTGCCGTGGATGGTCTGGATGTCGATCTCCAGCCCGACAATGCCCTTGATCTGCGCCTGGATGAATGCCGGCGGGGCGTCGGTGACCGCCCAGGCCTCCTGCCGCCCATTCTCCTGCTGTCTCGTCAGGTCGCCGATCTGCGTGGCCACCCAGGCGCCGTCCTCGATGATGCGCGCCGCGCCGCCCACCTGGACGATGGCGTAGTTCCAGGTCGGCACCACCTTGCCGGTCTCGCGCTTGGTCTCGTACCAGGATGGGGTGACATAGGCGTCGCTGCCCTGGAAGACGACCAGCACCTTTGCTTGCGGGTTGTCGGCGATCAGCCGCCAGTGCGGGTTGGCCCGGGCCATATGGGCGCGCAGCCTGCCATTGGCGCCGACTTCCGCGTCGAGCAGGAAGGGGATGAGATCGGCCGCCGGCCCGTCCGTACCGTTGGAGACCAGCAGCCCGAGCGGATGGGCGCGCATCAGCGCGTGAAGCACTTCGGTGCGGGTTTCGATGAAATGCGGCGGCTGGTACATGGCGACACCTCGTGAGGTGCCTTATTTTGACGCCGATGCAGGCGGCCGGCAATGGACTTGCCGGCGGCCATGCCATGGTTTCAGGCGATTTGCCGCAAGTGGAGCAATGGAAAGGGTTTTCCTGAACCATCGAGTTCGGAGCGCCCGACCTGGACGAAGCCGCATTTCAGATAGAAGGCCAGCGCGCCGGGGTTCTGTTCGTTGACGTCGACGTTGAGCGGGCCCTTCAGCCCCACAGCGTGGTCGACCAGCAACCGGCCGACGCCGCGTCCATGCTGTTCGGGATCGATGAACAGCATTTCCAGATTGGCGCCGTCCAGCCCGGCAAACCCCAGCACGCGGCCGTTGTCGTCTTCGGCGACATGCACCTCCAGCGCCGGAATGTGCAGGTCGCGCAGCCGCGGCAGGAAGAACTGGATGTCGTCCTCGATCAGGAAGTGATGCGTGGCCCGCACCGCGGCGAGCCAGATGTCGACCAGGCGCGCACTGTCGCGCTCGGTATAGCGTCTGATGTTCATGGTCAGTCTCGTTGCCGGGACTGGCTGGGAGAAAAACCTAGCGCAGTCGCTTCGGGCGCGGGTCGGCCAGTTCGCCGGCGAGGCGCCGGTCGAGATAGTCGGCGCATTCCTCGATCAGCAGCTCGGCGTCGTTGGAGAAGAAGTGGTTGGCGCCGGGGAGCGTCTTCTGGGTGATGGTGATGCCCTTCTGCGTATGCAGCTTGTCCACCAGCCCCTGCACGTCCTTGGCCGGCGCCACCTTGTCGGCGTCGCCATGGATGATCAGCCCGGACGATGGGCAGGGCGCCAGGAACGAGAAGTCATAGGTGTTGGGCTGCGGCGCCACCGAGATGAAACCCTCGATTTCCGGACGGCGCATCAACAATTGCATGCCGATCCACGAGCCGAAGGAATAGCCGGCCACCCAGCAGTTTTTGGAATCGGGATGCAGCGACTGCACCCAGTCGAGTGCCGCGGCGGCGTCGGAAAGCTCGCCCGTGCCGTGGTCGAATTCGCCCTGGCTGCGGCCGATGCCGCGGAAGTTGAAGCGCAGCGTGGTGAAGTTGCGCTTCTGGAACATGTAAAAGAGGTCGTAGACGATCTTGTTGTTCATCGTGCCGCCGAACTGCGGGTGCGGGTGCAGAATGATGGCAATCGGCGCGCTCTTTTCCTTCGAAGGCTGATAGCGACCCTCAAGGCGGCCGGCCGGACCGGTGAAAATGACCTCTGGCATAGATGACTCCTGAAATA
The DNA here is from genome assembly GCF_030814575.1 of Mesorhizobium sp. YL-MeA3-2017. Taxonomy (NCBI): domain Bacteria; kingdom Pseudomonadati; phylum Pseudomonadota; class Alphaproteobacteria; order Hyphomicrobiales; family Phyllobacteriaceae; genus Mesorhizobium; species Mesorhizobium sp. YL-MeA3-2017. The sequence goes on from NZ_JAUSVH010000001.1 coordinate 5,017,680, forward strand.
CGCACTACTGGCGTCGTCCGAACAATCCCCACTCTGGCCCCGTAATCTGGCCTTGACGCTGAGCGAGCGTCTACCTAGAAGCTAGTTTAGAACTGTTCAAAACTGGATGACAGGGATGTAAGACCCTGCCATCGCCGCCGCAAGCCGGGTAATAGGACGGCTGGCCTTGGAATTTCAAGGAAATAACGCTTTCGCCCCAACGGGCGGGTTTTGAAGGGAAACAATCGGGCAAAAATGGCTGCCGATCGCGCCTATCTCGACCACAATGCCAGCGCGCCGCTGCTTGCCGCGGCGCGTGAGGCTATGGTCGCGGCGCTGGATGCCGCCAACCCGTCCTCGGTCCATGCCGAGGGGCGTGCCGCGCGGCGGCTGGTCGAGGACGCGCGGCGCGACGTCGCCGCTCTCGTCAACGCCAAGCCCGAACACGTCGTTTTCACCTCTGGTGCCACGGAAGCCGCCGCCACGCTGCTGACGCCGGACTGGCGCATGGGCCGCGCCGCGCTGCGCATGGCACGGCTTTATGTGTCGGAGGCGGACCATCCCTGCCTGCTGAACGGCGGCCGTTTCGCGCCGGACAGGATCACCCGCATTGCCGTCGACGCCGACGGCCTCGTCGATCTCGATGCGCTGGCGGCAGCACTTGCCGGCCACGACAAGGCCGAGGGCCTGCCGCTGGTGGCGATCCATGGCGCCAACAACGAGACCGGCGTCATCCAGCCAATTGCCGAAATTGCGGCAATCGTCAAAGCCGCCGGCGGTGTGCTTGTGGTCGACGCGGTGCAGGCCGCAGGGCGCATTCCGCTCGATATGTCAGTGCCTTATGCGGATTATGTGATTCTCTCCTCGCACAAGATCGGTGGCCCGAAAGGCGTCGGCGCGATCGTCGCCGCCTCCGACCTGATGATGCCGAAGCCGCTGGTTGCGGGCGGCGGCCAGGAGAAGGGCCATCGCGGCGGCACGGAAAACCTGCCGGGTATCGCTGGTTTCGGCGCGGCCGCGCGATCAGCACTTGCCGGTCTCGCCACCATCGATGCGGTCGGTCAGCGGCGCGACGCCATCGAGGCGATCGTGAAGGAACTGGTGCCGGACGTCGAAATCTTCGGAAAGCGCGCGCCGCGCCTTGCCAACACGACATTCTTCGCTATTGCGGGCGTCAAGGCAGAGACGGCGCAGATCGCTTTCGATCTTGCGGGCGTAGCACTTTCGGCCGGGTCCGCCTGTTCGTCCGGCAAGGTCGGGGCCAGCCACGTGCTGAAGGCCATGGGCCGCGGCGAGAGCGAGGGCGCGCTGCGCGTCTCGATCGGCGCGTCGACCACGGCCGAGGATATCGAACGCTTTCGTTCCGTGCTCGCCGGCATCGCCGCGCGCCGGACCGGACGCGAAAAAGCCGCCTGAAGGCGGCGAAAAGTTCAGGCTTCGGCCTGGTAGAGCCGTGTGTTCCGCATTGGCCGGGTGATTTCCTGGCTGGAGCGCACTATATGGAACTTACGCCGCCAGCACGGCCCTTTGGGTCGGCGGTGCCATAGTTTGAAAACGGCCGGGCCTTGACCTCGGCATGGATGGAGAACGCTTATGCCTGCCGTGCAGGAGACGATCGATCGAGTCCGAAAGATCGACGTCGACCAATACAAGTATGGATTCGAGACCCAGATCGAGACCGACAAGGCACCCAAGGGCCTTTCGGAAGACATCATCCGTTTCATCTCCGACAAGAAGAACGAGCCGGCATGGATGCTGGAATGGCGCCTGGAAGCGTATCGCCGCTGGCTGACGCTGGAAGAGCCGACCTGGGCGCGTGTCGAATATCCGAAGATCGATTTCCAGGACCTTCATTATTACGCGGCACCGAAGAACCAGTCCGGCCCGAAGTCGCTGGACGAGGTCGATCCGGAACTGCTCAAGGTCTATGAAAAGCTCGGCATCCCGTTGAGGGAGCAGGAGATTCTGGCCGGCGTGCAGAAGGAAAAGGCACCGGTCGACGGGCTGGATGGTGAAGAGCTGGACGGCGAAGCGAGCGACAATGTCTACAAGTCCGGCCGCGTCGCGGTCGACGCCGTGTTTGACTCCGTTTCGGTCGTCACCACCTTCAAGGATGAGCTGGCCAAGGCCGGCGTCATCTTCTGCTCGATCTCGGAAGCCATCCGCGAACATCCGGAGCTGGTGAAGAAATATCTGGGCTCGGTCGTGCCGACCTCGGACAATTTCTACGCGACGCTGAACTCGGCCGTGTTCACCGACGGCTCCTTCGTCTTCGTGCCGAAGGGCGTGCGCTGTCCGATGGAGCTTTCCACCTATTTCCGCATCAACGAGAAGAACACCGGCCAGTTCGAGCGCACGCTGATCATCGCCGAGGAGGGGGCTTACGTCTCCTATCTCGAGGGCTGCACCGCACCCCAGCGCGACGAGAACCAGCTTCACGCCGCCGTGGTCGAGCTGGTTGCGCTCGACGATGCCGAAATCAAATATTCGACCGTGCAGAACTGGTATCCGGGCGACGCCGAAGGCAAGGGCGGCATCTACAACTTCGTCACCAAGCGTGGCGACTGCCGCGGCCACCGTTCGAAGATTTCGTGGACGCAGGTCGAGACCGGATCGGCCATCACCTGGAAATACCCGTCCTGCATCCTGCGCGGCGACGAGAGCCAGGGCAATTTCTATTCGATCGCTGTGTCGAACGGCTATCAGCAGATCGATAGCGGCACCAAGATGATCCATCTCGGCAAGAACACCAAGAGCCGGATCATCTCCAAGGGCATCGCGGCGGGGTTCTCGCAGAACACCTATCGCGGCCAGGTCTCGGCCCACCGCAAGGCGACCAACGCGCGCAACTTCACCAACTGCGACTCGTTGCTGATCGGCGACCAGTGCGGCGCTCACACGGTGCCCTACATGGAAGCCAAGAACTCGACCGCCAAGTTCGAACACGAGGCGACCACCTCGAAGATTTCCGAGGATCAGAAGTTCTACGTCATGCAGCGCGGCATCCCCGAAGAAGAGGCCATCGCGCTCATCGTCAACGGCTTCGTCAAGGATGTCATCCAGGAACTGCCGATGGAGTTCGCCGTCGAGGCGCAGAAGCTCATCGGCATCAGCCTGGAGGGGAGCGTGGGGTAGTGAGCGCGAGCCCCAAACTCCCTCGAATTGCCAACGTAATACAGTGGGCAATGATCGGTGTTTTGGGCTTGTTTCTCACCGCTGCAATTGGCGGGGCCGTCTTGGTATTGATTGGTGCGATGGGCGGCTGGCCAGAACTTAAAGCACTAGGCGGTTATGCAGCCGGAATTGGTGCTGTTGGATTTTTTCTTGGGTTGTTTGTGATGCCACCGTTTTTCAGGTTTGTGTCCGAGCTCTCAAGAGTGACTGACCGCGATAGAGCGCGGTGAAGAAATTGAATTTCTGAAGGTAAGAACGATGCTTGAGATCAAGAACCTGCATGCCCGCATCGCCGATGACGGCACCGAGATCATCCGCGGGCTGAACCTGACGGTGAACAAGGGCGAAGTCGCCGCCATCATGGGCCCGAACGGCTCGGGCAAGTCGACGCTGTCCTATATCCTCGCCGGCCGCGAGGACTATGAAGTCACCGAGGGCGACATCCTCTACAACGGCGAATCCATCCTGGAGATGGACCCGGCCGAACGCGCCGCCGCCGGCATCTTCCTCGCTTTCCAGTATCCGATGGAGATACCGGGCGTGGCGACGATGGAATTCCTGAAAGTGGCCATGAACGCCCAGCGCAAGGCGCGTGGCGAGGAGCCGCTGAAGGTTCCGGAATTCCTCAAGCTGGTGAAGGAGGCCGCCGCCTCGCTCAGCATGGACATCTCCATGCTGAAGCGTCCGCTCAATGTCGGTTTCTCCGGCGGCGAGAAGAAGCGCGCCGAAATCCTGCAGATGAAGCTGCTCGCGCCGAAGCTGTGCGTGCTCGACGAGACCGATTCCGGCCTCGACATCGACGCGCTGAAGATCGTCTCCGACGGCGTCAACGCTTTGCGTTCGCCCGACCGCGCCATCATCGTCATCACCCACTACCAGCGGCTGCTGGAGCACATCGTGCCCGACAGCGTGCACGTGCTCTACAAGGGCCAGGTCATCAAGTCCGGCGACAAGTCGCTGGCGCTCGACCTCGAAGCCAATGGTTACGCCGGCGTGATCGGCGAGGCCGCGTGAGGGGGCTGTCATGAATGTACATGCTCAACCGCAGCTGACCCAGGCCGAGATGGCGCTGATCGAGGCCTTTGGCGAGCGGCAGTCGCTGCTGCCGGGCGACGGCGACGTGATGGTTCGCCGCGACAACGCCGTCGAGGCGCTGAAGGGCGGCCTGCCCACCAAGCGCATCGAAAGCTGGCACTACACCAATCTGCGCACCTTGCTCACCGTGGTGCCGGGCTTCGATCCGGCGGCCAAGGCCAAGGCGCTCGCGCCGGTCGTCGAAGGTTCGGCGGTGGTCTCGGTGCTGAATGGCGCCTCCGCCGCCAAGTTCCCGGCAGTCGAAGGCGTTTCCTTCGCGCGCCTGTCCGACAAGCTGACCGACGGCAGCTTCGCGCCGGCGCTCGATCTTTATGGCAGCGATGACGCTATCGGCGCCTTGAACGTCGCCTTCGTTGCCGACGGTGTGCTGGTCGACGTCGCCGACGGTGTCGAACTGGAAAAGCCGATCGAGCTGCAGAACCTGCAGGCCGGAGGCCAGAGCCATGTGCGCCTGGCCGCGCGCGTCGGCAAGGGCGCCAAGGCCGTCATCCTCGAGCGGCAGGCCGGCGAGGGCGCCACGCTCACTTCGTCCGTCAGCCAGTTGACGCTGGACGACGGGGCTGACGTCACCTGGCTGATCGTGCAGGAGCAGCCCGAGACGGCTTCGCATCTTGCCCAGTTCAAGGCCTGGATCGGCAAGGACGCCAAGCTGACCCTGTTCATCATGAATGCCGGCGGCAAGCTGGTGCGCCAGGAAATCGTCGTGGCGACCAAGGGCGAAGGCGCCGACTTCCAATTGCGCGGCGTCAACCTCCTGGCCGGCGACACGCACACCGACGTCACCATGGTGCTCGACCACTCCGTGCCGCACACCACCTCGACGGAAGTGATCCGCAACGTGGTCACCGGCAAGGCGCGCGGCGTCTTCCAGGGCCGCATCAACGTGCATCAATACGCCCAGAAGACCGACGCCAAGATGGCCTGCAACACGCTTCTGTTGTCAGACGACGGCGAGTTTTCGACCAAGCCGGAGCTCGAAATCTTCGCCGACGACGTGCAGTGCGGCCACGGCGCCACCGTCACCGAGATCGACCACGGCCATCTGTTCTACCTGATGGCGCGCGGCATCGACGAGAAGACGGCGCGTGGCCTTCTGGTCAAGGCCTTCGTCGCCGAGGTCATCGAGGAACTGGACGACGAACAAATCGTCGAGGCGCTGGAAAGCAGGCTCGACGAGTGGTTCGCGACGCATGGCTAGTGAGTAGCGAATAGGGAGTAGCGAGTAGAGGCGGAAATCATAGAGCCGCACTCACACTACTGACTGACCACTACTCACTGTTCACTTCGAACGGGCAGGAAATGGACCACGTGCTGAACACTACGGCTCCCTATGATGTCGAGGCGATCCGCCGCGACTTCCCGATTCTGTCGCGCGAGGTCTACGGCAAGCCGCTGGTCTATCTCGACAACGGCGCGTCGGCGCAGAAGCCTTTGGCCGTGATCGAGGCCATCGACCATGCCTACCGCAACGAATACGCCAACGTGCATCGCGGCCTGCATTTCCTGTCGAATGCCGCCACCGATGCCTATGAAAAGGCACGCGAAACCGTGCGGCGCTTCCTCAACGCGCCGAGCACCGACAACATCGTCTTCACCTCGAACACCACGGCGGCGATCAACACGGTCGCTTACGGCTTCGGCATGCCGAACATCGGCGAGGGCGACGAGATCGTGCTTTCCATCATGGAGCACCATTCCAACATCGTGCCGTGGCATTTCATCCGCGAGCGCCAGGGCGCGAAGCTGGTCTGGGTGCCGGTCGATGATCTCGGCGCCTTCCACATCGAGGATTTCGAGAAGAGCCTGACCCCGCGCACCAAGCTGGTCGCCATCACCCAGATGTCGAACGCGCTGGGCACCGTGACGCCGATCAAGGAAATCTGCCGCATCGCGCATGAGCGCGGCATTCCGGTGCTGGTCGACGGCAGCCAGAGCGCCGTGCACATGCCGATCGACGTGGCTGATCTGGATTGCGATTTCTTCGTCTTCACCGGCCACAAGGTCTACGGCCCCTCCGGCATCGGCGTGCTCTACGGCAAGAAGGAGCGGCTAGAAGCCATGCGCCCCTTCATGGGCGGCGGCGAGATGATCGAGGAGGTGACCGAGGACATCGTCACCTACAACGATCCGCCGCATCGCTTCGAGGCCGGCACACCGCCGATCGTGCAGGCGATCGGGCTGGGTGCGGCGCTCGAATATATGGAAAAGGTCGGGCGCGAGCGCATCGCCGCGCATGAGGCCGAGCTGAAGGCCTACGCGCATGAGCGGCTGCGCTCGATCAACTCGCTGCGCATCTTCGGCGACGCGCCTGACAAGGGCGCCATCATCTCCTTCGAACTCAAGGGCATCCACGCCCATGACGTGTCGATGGTGATTGATCGGCAGGGCGTTGCCGTCCGCGCCGGCACCCATTGCGCACAGCCGCTGTTGAAACGCTTCGGCGTCACCTCCACATGCAGGGCATCCTTCGGCATGTACAACACGCGTGCCGAGGTTGACGCCTTGGTCGAGGCGCTGGAAAAAGCACGGAAATTCTTCGGGTAAGCACCATGCAGGACGCCGCCATCACCGAACAAGAGACGCCACCGCCGGCCGCTGCCGCCTCGGCCATTCCCGCCGACGAGCTGGCGCGCATCACCGACGACATCGTCTCGGCGCTGAAGACCGTCTACGACCCCGAAATCCCGGCCGACATCTATGAGCTCGGCCTGGTCTACAAGATCGACATCGAGGACGACCGTTCGGTCAAGATCGACATGACGCTGACCGCGCCCGGCTGCCCGGTGGCCGGCGAGATGCCGGGCTGGGTCGAGAACGCCGTCGGCGCCGTCGAAGGCGTTTCCGGCGTCGAGGTCAAGATGGTGTTCGACCCGCCATGGACGCCCGACCGCATGTCGGAAGAGGCGCAGGTCGCGGTCGGCTGGTATTAGGCCAGACGCCTGCCTCTAATAACAAAAATTGCGCCATTTTTGACATGTGCTATGATGCACTGACGCAAGGAGCCAAGTCATGAACGTTTCTCTTGGCGAGCGCTGGGAAAACTTTGTCGCGACGGCGGTCGAGGAAGGCCGTTACGGCTCCGCGAGCGAGGTTGTGCGCGAAGGTCTTCGCCTCGTGGAGGAACGGGAGGCCAAACTGGCGTCCCTTCGACAGACGATCAAGGCTGCCATCGATCGCGGCGGCAGCCATAGCGCCGAAGAGGTCGAAGCCGCGGTCAAGGCCCGGCTCGACCGGTTGAATCTCGGCGAAGCGTCGCGCTGATGAGCAGACTGCGCTTCACCAGCGAGGCGCTCGAGAATCTGGCTGACATCGCATTCTATATTGCAATGAGCACGGGCAGCCGCCCGCTTGCGGAGAACTTCGTTAAGCAGATAACGCAGAAATGCGGCCGCCTTGCATCTCTCCCTGGCACGCTTGGGCGCGACAGGTCCGAACTTCGGACCGGTCTACGCAGCATCGTATTGAAGGGCTACGTCATTTTCTTCCGCTATCGAGACGATATCGTCGAAGTGGTGACAGTTCTGGAAGGTCATAGGGATATAGATGGCTACTTTCACGACGAAGAAAGCTGACCGACTTGCCAATCGGCGCTTCATCGACCATCTATGGGGTATCCGCGGGCCTTGAACCCGCGCGAAAGTGGAGAGTGACATGGGACGCTTCGCCGTCATTTCGATGACCGACAAGGCCGCTGAGCGCGTGCGCGAGATCATGGCCACGCGCGAGAATGCGCATGGCATCCGCCTCGGCATCAAGAAGGGCGGCTGCGCCGGCATGGAATATACGGTCGACCTGGTGACCGAGCCCAATCCCAAGGACGACCATATCGAACGCGACGGCGCCCACGTCTATGTCGCGCCGGAGGCGGCACTGTTCCTGTTCGGCACCGAGATGGATTTCGAGCAGACGACGCTGCGCACCGGCTTAACCTTCCGCAATCCGAACCAGTCTTCCGCTTGTGGCTGCGGCGAATCGGTCGAGCTGAAGCCCGCCGACCTCAAGGCGCTGGCCGAAGCCCGCGCCCAAAGCGCGGCGTAAGGTTTTTGCGGCGGTGGGCGCGGAAGCCTATCGCTGGGCTTGCGCTTTTTCATGAGCGCTTCCATCTCGATCCGACCGGCCAGTGCCGCCGATCATGTGCGGCTTGCCGTTTCACGCGGCCTCGGCCGGGTCGACTGGACAGCCGATCGCAATAATTCTCGCCTGCTCGCTTTCTATGACGAAACCGGAGCTATGCGCGAGGAAGACAAGGTCTTCTTCCGCCTGAAGGGTGAAGCACTGAAGGAATTTGCCGGCGAGGACTAGCGCCTCTTTCTTCTCCCCGTTTACGGGGAGAAGGTGGCCCGAAGGGCCGGATGAGGGGCAGAGCTAGCTTCGAAAAGTCCGCGCCGCCCCTCATCTGCCTGCCGGCATCTTCTCCCCGTGAACGGGGAGAAGACAGAATCCTCATTCCACCCACATGCCGGTCCGCCGATGCCAGTCCGCGATCGATTCCTCAGGATAGAGAGCAAACACCTTGTCGCCGTCGCGGATGTTCGGCTCCGTCCAGCCGGCCTTGTATTTCAGCATCAGATGCGTGCGCTCCGGCGGCGCCGGCAGGTCGGTGTCGACGGCCGACGCGAAGGGATGCACGAGTTCGGGCCAGGTCGGATCGTAGAGCCACAGCGCCGAGCCGCAGTGCGTGCAGAAATTGCGCTCGCCGGTGGCGGTTTCGCAGACCGGCCGTTCGTCGTCCTGGATTTCGGCGCGATAGACGCCGAGCTTTTCCCCGCCGCTCACCTTCAGCGTCGCGGAGTTGGCGCCAAGATTGATCGCATAGCCGCCGCTGCCCTGCTGCTTGCGGCAGATCGAGCAATAGCAGAGCTGATAGGGCACGGGCGTGTGGCTCTCGACCTCGAAGTGGACGGCGCCGCAACGGCAGGAGCCTTGAAGAAGCATGGGCATGATCGTCTCCTCGCTGGATCGACCCTATCCTACAGCCGATCGGCTCGAAATCTGTCAGGAGAACTTGCCCGGCGTCGTGACGAGTGCGTCGGGGAGTGTCATGATCGTTTCATGGACAATGACGCTATCGCCGATCTTTTCGCCGGCCTCGGCCCGGTCGACATCCGCCGCCTGTTCGGTGGCAAGGGCATTTATTTCGACAATGTCATCATCGCCATCGATCTGCGCGGCGAATTGATGCTGAAGGGCGATGCCCAGCTGGCTTCCGAGTTCGAGGCCGCCGGCTGCAGGCAATGGAGTTATGTCGGCTCCAAGCATGGCAAGCAGGTTTCCATGCCTTACTGGACCGTGCCCGACGGTGCCGTCGACGATCCCGACGAAATGGCCGCCTGGGCGCGCAAATCCTACGAAGCGGGCCTGCGCGCCGGAAAATGAGGCGTCCGAAAATCCCTGCCGATCAACGGCAGGGATAGGCGTTCATCTTTTTCTCGAAATCGATATCGACGGACGACGTCAGCTTGCCGTTGAGCGCGTAGCCCTGAAACACGGAATAGGCGGCTGAGGCCGTAAAGCCGTGTTTTTCAAGGAATTTTACGTTCTCGGCTTCCGCCTCCTGGCTGCCCAGCTTATCGAAGCGAGCATACCATTTGCTGTAAGCCGTATAGGGCTTCTTGTTGTAGGGCGCCTTGGTCTGCAAGCCGGCGTCGATCCACTTCTTGAAGCTGGCCTCTTTCACGAATGCCCTGCCTTCCTTGATCTGCTTGGCCACCTGCTGCTCGTAAGGCGAGCATTTTGCGGCGGCCTGCGCGCCTGCCATGCCGGTTAGCAAAGCGGTGGCGCAAAAGGCAACGACGGTCAGTTTCCGCTGTATCGACATTCATCCCTCTCAACGACGGCGTTTCGTAAACTTAAGGAGTGTCCGGCAGGGCGCTCCTTTTCAGCGTCGAGACCCTACAGCGCCTTGGCAACCCGCGCCGCGACGCGGGCATTGTTTTCCACCAGCGCGATATTGGTCTTCAGGCTGCGGCCGTTGGTGAGTTCGAGGATTTTGCCGAGCAGGAACGGTGTCACCGACTTGCCGGTGACATTCTGTGCTTCCGCCGCCTTCTGCGCCGCCTCGATATAGCCGGCCATTTCGGCCGCCGGGATCTCGTCGGCGACCGGAACCGGATTGGCCACCAGCACGCCGCCATCGATGCCGAGCGCCTGGCGCGTCTTGAACAGCTTCGCGATCTTTTCGGGTGCGTCCAGCGTCAGCGGCGCGCGGAAAGGCGACTGCCTCGACCAGAAGGCCGGCATCGTCTCGCAGCCATGGCCGATCACCGGCACGCCGCGCGTCTCCAGCACTTCCAGCGTCTTTTCGATGTCGAGGATCGCCTTGGCGCCGGCCGACACCACGATCACCGGCGTGCGGGCCAGCTCGTCGAGGTCGGCGGAGATGTCAAAGCTCTTTTCGGCGCCCTTGTGTACGCCGCCGATGCCGCCGGTCGCGAACACCTTGATGCCGGCCATATGCGCGGCGATCATGGTTGCCGCCACCGTCGTGCCGCCGGTGCGGCCTTCGGCGACGGCGAAGGCGAAATCGGCGCGCGACAGCTTCATGGCATCGCCCGTCATGGCCAGCGATTCGCGCTCGCCGTCGGAAAGGCCGATCTTGATGCGGCCCTTGACCACGGCGATCGTCGCCGGAACCGCGCCTTCATCGGCAATGATCTTCTCGACATTGGCCGCCATCGCGCCATTGTCGGGATAGGGCATGCCGTGGGTGATGATGGTCGATTCCAGCGCCACCACCGGGCGCCCGGCTGCCAGTGCTTCCGCCACCGGGGCGTGGATGTCGATATAGGGGCGGGCGGTTTCAAGCGTCATTGGAAATCTCCGGTCGGCTGCCGCGCTGTCTGTGCTGCGCCGTCAACAATCTGTTCGGGCCGTCCTCATGCCACTTCCCGCGCCTGCGGCACAAGGGCCAGGGCTGCGGCAAAGGATGCCGGGGTGAAGTCGGGTATGGCGAGCGGGCTTTCGATGGCAAGCCCGGCCGCCGCCACGCCCTCGCGCAAGGCGGCGCGCAGCGGCTGGCCATGCAGCAATGCGGCGACAGTGGCGCCGGCCAGCGCATCGCCCGCGCCGGTGACGTCGACGACCGCGCGGGGCGGCGGCGGCGCGATCGAGAAGGCACCGTCCTTGTCGAAGCCGAGCGCCGGCCGGTCTCCCGCCGTCACCACGCCGCCGCGCAGGCCGATGCCGCGCAGGCCGGCCACCAGCTCGGCCTCGCCTGCGTCGCGCGCCAGGCCGGTCAGCGCCGATGCCTCGCGCCGGTTCATGAACAGCAAGGCAGGGCGCTCGAAGATCGGTGCCAGCCGCACCACCTTGGCCGGCGAGATGGCGATGACGAAGACCGGTTTTTCGCCGGCCGTCGCGGTCAGCCGCTCCAGCGCCGCCGTCGGCAAATTGGCGTCGGTGAGCACGGCGTCTGCCTGATCCACCGCCGTGCGCACGCTGGCGCGCCGCATCTGTTTGGGAAAGGCCAGCTCATAAAGCCCCATATCGGCGAAACCCACCACCAGCTCGCCGTCGCGGTCGAGGATCGCCGTGTAGCTCGGCGTGGTGCGGTCGAGGAATGTCGCGGAGAGGTCGGCGATGCCGGCCTCGGCGATGGCGCGCGCCACCGTCTCGCCGGCGCCGTCGCCGCCGCGTGTGGAGATGAGCGAGGCCGAAACGCCGCGCCGCACCACCGTGCGCAGCGCGTTGAAGACACCGCCGCCGACATCCTCGCGCATGGTGCCGGGGTTGGACGCCGCCGGCACATAGGCGCCCGCTACCTGGCCGCGCCGGTCGATATGCGCGCCGCCGGCCGCGAAAAGCTTGGGGGGCTGGTTCATGCCTGTGCCCCGATCAGGCCCGCGCGTGGCTGCGTCACGCTGCTCCTGCCGAATCGACCAGGCGTTTCCGGAGCGTTTGCCGCGATCGCATCTGGGGACAGGTTTTGCGGCTTGCTGACAAAACAAAAAAAGAACAAATACGGATAATTCATATTTTTCAACAGTTTGATGTGTCTTGCCAAAATAGAACAAAAAGGGTACATATTCACAGGAACCACCGGACGATCCGGCCTTCATTGACGACCAAGGGGTGATGTATCATGGCTCAGAATAGCTTGAGGCTTGTAGAGGACAATTCGGTGGACAAAACAAAAGCTCTGGACGCTGCGCTGTCGCAGATCGAGCGGGCATTCGGCAAGGGCTCGATCATGCGGCTCGGCGCCAATGAGCAGGTGGTCGAGATCGAGACGGTGCCGACCGGCTCGCTGGGACTCGACATCGCGCTCGGCGTCGGTGGCCTGCCACGCGGCCGCATCATTGAAATCTACGGGCCGGAAAGCTCGGGCAAGACCACGCTGGCGCTGCACACGGTGGCGGAAGCGCAAAAGAAGGGCGGCATCTGCGCCTTCGTCGATGCCGAGCACGCGCTCGACCCGGTCTATGCCCGCAAGCTGGGCGTCAATCTCGAAAATCTCCTGATCTCGCAGCCGGACACCGGCGAGCAGGCGCTGGAGATTTGCGACACGCTGGTGCGCTCGGGCGCCATCGACGTTCTGGTGGTGGACTCGGTCGCGGCGTTGACGCCGCGTGCCGAAATCGAGGGCGAGATGGGCGATTCGCTGCCTGGCCTGCAAGCCCGCCTGATGAGCCAGGCGCTGCGCAAGCTCACCGCCTCCATCTCGCGCTCCAACACCATGGTCATCTTCATCAACCAGATCCGCATGAAGATCGGCGTCATGTTCGGCTCGCCCGAAACCACCACCGGCGGCAACGCGCTGAAGTTCTACGCTTCGGTGCGCCTCGACATCCGCCGTATCGGCTCGATCAAGGACCGCGACGAGGTCGTCGGCAACCAGACCCGCGTCAAGGTGGTCAAGAACAAGCTGGCGCCGCCCTTCAAGGTCATCGAATTCGACATCATGTATGGCGAAGGCGTGTCGAAGACCGGCGAGCTGGTCGATCTCGGCGTCAAGGCCGGCATTGTCGAGAAGTCGGGCGCCTGGTTCTCCTACAATTCCCAGCGCCTCGGTCAGGGTCGCGAGAACGCCAAGCAGTTCCTGCGCGACAATCCGGATACGGCAAACGAAATCGAACTGGCGCTGCGGCAGAATGCCGGGCTGATCGCCGAGAAGCTCCTGCAGAACGGCGGCGCCGACAACGACCTAGACGACGCCGCGGAGGGGTGAGAAGCGGTCCGCGTTAGCGGACGAAAAGCCAACTGCTTGGCTTTTCGAGCTTCGAACGCCCCGAGCCTGCGAGGGGCCGGGCAGCGGCTCGCCTTGGAGCGAATTGAAAGGTCCGGTGGACCTTTCAAAGGGCTCGAACGCCCGAGGCCAAAGCCGAGGGCCGGGAAGCGTTCCGCGAAAAGCCAATTGACTGGCTTTTCGAATTTCGAGCACCCGAGGGCAGGCTTATCGCCCAACTGAGTTCACCGACCGCCGGCCTCGCGCCGGCGGTTCGCGTTTGAGCGCCTCATCCACCCGTCGAGACGGGCAGGAGCGCGCGACGCCGCGTGTTTCTGGACAGGGTGAAACGCTGCCGCTAAAAGGCCTAGTCCATTTCCGCCGCCTCGCGCGGCGGCTTCACCATAAAGGCAGTTTCGATGAGTGGCGTGAACGAAATCCGGTCGACCTTTCTCGACTATTTCCGCAAGGAAGGGCACGAGATTGTCGCCTCCAGCCCGCTGGTGCCGCGCAACGACCCGACGCTGATGTTCACCAATGCCGGCATGGTGCAGTTCAAGAACGTCTTCACGGGTCTCGAGAAGCGGCCCTATTCGCGCGCCGCGACCGCCCAGAAGAGCGTGCGCGCCGGCGGCAAGCACAACGACCTCGACAATGTCGGCTACACCGCGCGCCATCTCACCTTCTTCGAAATGCTCGGCAATTTCTCCTTCGGCGACTATTTCAAGGAACGCGCCATCGAACTTGCCTGGACCCTGATCACCAAGCATTTCGGGCTGAAGAAGGACAAGCTGCTCGTCACCGTCTACCACACCGACGACGAGGCGGCCGGCTACTGGAAGAAGATCGCCGGTTTTTCCGACGACCGCATCATCCGCATCGCCACCTCCGACAATTTCTGGGCGATGGGCGACACCGGCCCGTGCGGCCCGTGCTCGGAAATCTTCATCGACCGCGGCGAGCACATCTGGGGCGGCCCTCCCGGCAGCCCGGAAGAGGACGGCGACCGCTTCCTCGAATTCTGGAACCTGGTCTTCATGCAATATGAGCAGGTTTCGAAGGATCAACGCGTCGACCTGCCGCGCCCCTCGATCGACACCGGCATGGGGCTGGAGCGCATGGCTTCCATCCTGCAAGGGGTGGAGAGCGTCTTCGAGACCGACCTGTTCCGCCATCTGATCGACGCGGCGTCCTCCGCCCTCGGCCATGGCCCGAATGCCGATAATGTCGGTTCCTTCCGCGTCATCGCCGATCATCTGCGCTCCTCCTCGTTCCTGGTGGCCGACGGCGTGCTGCCCTCCAACGAAGGCCGCGGCTATGTACTGCGCCGCATCATGCGGCGCGCCATGCGCCATGCGCAGCTCTTGGGCGCTTCCGAGCCGCTGATGTGGAAGCTGGTGCCGGCGCTGGTGCGCGAGATGGGCCAGGCCTATCCGGAACTGGTGCGCGGCGAGGCGCTGATCACCGAGACGCTGAAGCTGGAGGAAACCCGCTTCCGCAAGACGCTGGTGCGCGGCCTCGGCCTGCTCGGCGAGGCAACCGACAAGCTCGGCGCCGGCGACATGCTGGACGGCGAGACCGCCTTCAAGCTCTACGACACCTACGGCTTCCCGCTGGACCTGACGCAGGATGCGCTACGCCAGCGCTCGATCTCCGTTGATCTCGCCGGCTTCACCGACGCGATGGAGCGGCAGAAGGCGGAAGCCCGCGCCCATTGGGCGGGCTCCGGCGAGGCGGCCACCGAGACCGTCTGGTTCTCCGTGCGCGACAAGACTGGCGCCACCGAATTCCTCGGTTACGAGACCGAGAAGGCGGAAGGCATCGTCGCCACCATCGTGCGCGATGGCAAGGTGGTCGACGACGCCAAGGAAGGCGATACGGTTGCCATCGTCGTCAACCAGACGCCGTTCTACGGCGAGTCCGGCGGCCAGATGGGCGATACCGGCACGATCACCGGCGAAGGTTTCCGCATCGACGTCACCGACACGCAGAAGAAGGCCGATGGCCTGTTCGTCCATCTCGGCAAGGTTGCCAAAGGCGCGGTGAAGACCGGCGTCGCCGTCGAACTCGAGGTCGACCATGCGCGCCGTTCGCGCCTGCGCTCCAACCATTCGGCCACGCACCTCATCCACGAGGCGCTGCGCGAGGTGCTGGGCACGCATGTCGCCCAGAAGGGCTCGCTGGTGGCGCCCGAGCGGCTGCGTTTCGACATCTCGCACAACAAGCCGATTTCGGCCGAGGAGATGGAAGTGGTCGAGCGGATGGCGAACGAGATCGTCGTGCAGAACAGCCCGGTCACCACGCGGCTGATGTCGGTCGACGACGCCATTGCCGAAGGCGCCATGGCGCTGTTCGGCGAAAAATATGGCGACGAGGTGCGGGTGGTCGCGATGGGCACCGGCCTGCATGGCGCCAAGGCCAACCGGCCCTATTCGGTCGAGCTGTGCGGCGGTACCCATGTGAAGGCGACCGGCGACATCGGCCTCGTGCGCATCGTCTCGGACAGCGGTGTGGCCGCCGGCGTGCGCCGCATCGAGGCGCTGACCGGTGAGGCGGCGCGCCGCCATCTCGATGAGCAGGACCGGCGCCTGAAGACGGTGGCGGCGACGCTGAAGATTTCGCCGGCCGACGTGCCCGCGCGGGTGGAAGCGCTGCTGGAAGAGCGCAAGAAGCTGGAGCGCGAACTGACCGACGCGAAGAAGAAGCTCGCCATGGGCGGCGGCGCTGCCAACGGCGCTGCCGAGACCGCGTCCGAGACGGTGGCCGGCGTCGGTTTCATGGGCAAGGCGGTGTCGGGTGTCGCGCCGAAGGACCTGAAGTCGCTGGCCGACGAAGGCAAGAAGGCACTGGGCTCCGGCGTGGTCGTGCTGGTCGGCGAGGCCGACGGCAAGGCGAGCGTCGTCGTCGCCGTCACCGAGGATCTCACCGCGCGTTTCAGCGCGGTCGATCTGGTGCGGGTCGCCTCGGCCGCACTCGGCGGGCAGGGCGGCGGCGGCCGGCCCGATATGGCGCAGGCCGGCGGCCCCGATGCCTCCAAGGCCGACGACGCGATCGCCGCGGTCAGGGCGACACTGGCGGCCTGAGCCACGCAAATTCTGGATGATCAATCGATGCCGGGCGTTTCGCCCGGCATTTTCTATTGTGCTGATGGGTGGCAATCACCGCCGACCCGATGCGCCGGTAGATCGCGTCATTCCGGCCGAGCGCAGCGAGAGCCGGAACCATTGGCCGCAACATCATCGAGCCCGGCCCGGTCCTCGTCCTGAACCGTTCATGCAGCAGGGCTGGCGTCGCATGTTTCACGGCTGTCTACGCGAACCTATTTCCGGGCCGCGCTGCTCAATGGGTTCCGGGTCGGCACTCGGCTCCGCCTCGCTTGCCCGGAATGATGAAGGTTTGGGATGCCGCTCCGTCATATTCCTCTGACGGCTCGAAACAGGGTGAAGATGGCGACACGCCGCCGTCATTCCGGCCGAGCGCAGCGAGAGCCGGAACCTATTGGCCCCACTTCGTCGAGCCCGGCCCGGTCCTCGTCCTGAACCGTTCATGCGGGAGGACCGGCGTCGCATGTTTTACGACTGTCTACGCGAACCCAAGTCCCGGCCGTGCTGCTCAATGGGTTCCGGGTCGGCGCTCGGCTTCGCCTCGCTTGCCCGGAATGACGAACGCCCGGAATGATGAGCGAAAGAAGCAGCGCGGGCGCGCCTCGAAGGCCGCACCTGATGCGCCTCGAAACGCGAGCGCTACTGAGCAATCACCGCCGGGCCGATGCGGTCGACGCGGTTGGTCCAGATCGCGCCGTCGAAGCGCGCCGGCAGCTTCTCCAGTGTCGTCAAATCGTCGACGCCGGTCGAATGTCTCGACCCGTCATTGTCGCCCAACACCACCAGCGTCGAACCGTTGGCGGCGAGCCGTTCGCTGAGCCGGTTGGGAAAACCCCAGGCAAACGGCGCGTAGTTGGCCGGCAGCATGAACAGCGTGTTGCGGCAGTCCGCCGGCACATGGCCGCTCCAACCAAGAGCGGCGTAACGCAACAGGCAGGGGATAACGCGGTCGGTGCCGAGCACCACCGCCTCCGGCAGCGCCGTCTTGTAGGCCTGCATCGCCTTGCCGCCGCCATAGACCATGATCGACTTCTGCCGCTCCGCCGGCATCGCGCCGATGACGTTGGCCAGCAGGCTTCCCTCAGTGATGTCGTCGCTCTTGATGTTGATGAGGAAACGCCGGTCGGGAAACGCGGCCAGCACCTCGTCCAAGCCGGGCATCAGCCCGACACCCTTGCCGCGAAACGGAAAGGTCTTGCCGCCGTCGGCCGTGTAGCCATAGCCGACATCCAGAGCCTTGAGTTCGGCCAGGCTCTTTTCGCGGGTCACGCCCTTGCCCTCCGTGCGGCAGTCCACCGTCCAGTCATGGAAGACCGCGAACTGGCCGTCGGTGGTCGGGTGCACGTCGAATTCGACGATGTCGGCGCCGGCCTCGAAAGCCGCCTTGAAGCCGGCAATGGTGTTTTCCAGGTAAGCATGCTCGGGCGGATAGATGCGGTCCGCCGTGCAGGTGTCGCGGCCCAGCCCGACATGCGAATAGGTCTGGCCAAGGCCGCGATGGGCGATCAGCATCGGGCGCCGCTCGCTTTGACCGGCCAGCAGGCTGCTGTTGGCGGCCCAGACGGCGCCAGCGGCGGCAAGGATGCCAAGAAAGGCGATTGTGCGCTTGCGCATGATTTTCCCCCGGGTTCGATGCGGCAACTATGCGCGGAACCGGGACGAAATCTGGACCAAGCTGTGCCGCTTTGAAGGCGGCTGTGGAAAAGGATGACGGGCGCCTGCCTTTCGGCAAGGCGTCCGTCGGTCCGCGAACGTCGATTGGTCCTACACCATTGCGAAAGTGTCGGGGTCGGGGCCGATCTTGCCCTTCGCGTCATCCAGCTTCTCGATCGCCGCGATGTCTTCCGCGGTGAGTTTGAAGTCGAACACCTGGAAGTTCTCGACGATGCGGGCCGGCGTCACCGATTTCGGGATGACGACATTGCCGATGTCGAGGTGCCAGCGCAGGATCACCTGGGCGACGGTCTTGCCGTGCTTCTTGGCCAGCGCTGCCAGCGCGGCGTCGTTGAGCAGTGTGCCTTGGCCCAGCGGGCTCCAGGCTTCTGTCACGATGCCTTCCTTTTCGTGATAGGCGCGCAGCGCCTTCTGCTGGAAGCGCGGATGCAGCTCCACCTGGTTGATCGCCGGCACCACGCCGGTTTCCGCCTTCAACCGTTCCAGATGGGCGATCTGGAAGTTGGAGACGCCGATGGAGGCGACGCGTCCTTCTTCGCGCAGCTTGATCAGCGCCTTCCAGCTGTCGACATAGCGGCCGAGCGAAGCCGCCGGCCAGTGGATGAGGTAGAGGTCGACGCTGTCACGACGCAATTTCTTCAGGCTGGCGTCAAAGGCCTTGAGCGCCGAATCATAACCCTGGTCGGAATTCCAGAGTTTCGTGGTGATGAAGAGTTCGTCGGCGGGCACGCTGGAGGCGGCCAGCGCGTCGCCCACGCCTTGCTCGTTGCGATAGATCGCGGCCGTGTCGATCGAACGATAGCCGGCCTGGATGGCCGCGGTCACTGCCGCGTTGGCGCCCTCGTTCGGCACCTGCCAGACGCCGAAGCCAAGCTGCGGTATCTGCTTGCCGTCGTTGAAACGGAGTGTTGGGCTCATGGTCTCTTTCCTGAAATCGTCGTGGGATGGCGGTCGATGGGAGGACGATGCCTGGGTTGGCCGATGGACATCGCCGGAAAGGATGGTCGCGGCCCGAACGGACCGCCACC
Source organism: Mesorhizobium sp. YL-MeA3-2017 (assembly GCF_030814575.1). NCBI lineage: Bacteria > Pseudomonadati > Pseudomonadota > Alphaproteobacteria > Hyphomicrobiales > Phyllobacteriaceae > Mesorhizobium > Mesorhizobium sp. YL-MeA3-2017. Next base: position 5,036,897 of record NZ_JAUSVH010000001.1, read on the forward strand.
CATAATCTGGGGCGCGCGCGTGACAACGGCAAGGAAACGACCGCCTGATTTCAGGTTCGGTACGAAAAAAGCTACTCGCACTGGAAGCCCTTAGCTGGAAGGAAGGGTCGCGAGAAAACTCTCGCGAACCTGCATCGCGTCCCACCAGCCGGACAGGGCGGGATTTTTCTCCAACATCGATGCCGCCACTGCAGCCTGCGCGAAGTAGAAAAACATCGGTGCCGCATGCAGGTCGGCCAGCGTCAGCTGCTCGCCGAGCAGGAACGTTCCGGGCTGCTTCAACCCGGCCAGTGTCGCGAGGCAGGCTTCGGCGCGCGGCAGGGCAGCCGTCACCACGGCGTCGTCGGGCGTTGCGCCTTGCCTCGGCTTGGAGACGGTCTCGACATAGATGTCCCACACCAGCGCCCGGTAGGCATAGGCGTCGAGCAGGCCGATGATCTGGTTCATCACCGCACGCTGGCGCGCCTCATGAGGCTGCAGGGCAGGGCCGTCGAAAGCCTCGTCGACATAACGCGCGATCGCCGTCGTCTCGAACAGGTTCAGCCCGTCATGCTCGAAGGCCGGTATCCTGGAGAAGGGGTGCAGGGCGCGATACCATTCGGGCGGCCCGCCCTCGGCGAAGATGTCGACCGGCACGACGTCGTGCTCGACCTGCTTTTCCATGAGCGTGAGCCGCGCGATGCGGACATAGACGCTGTAGTCGGCGCCATAGAGGATGGGTTTCGGCTGCTGGCTCATGGTGGCTCCCGTCGCCTCGTCTGAGTATCACGAAAATGCGCCGGTCGGTCTGGCCCTGAGACCGGCGCGTGGCGAGGCCAGATGGGGATCGCGTGACGCCGCTTATGGCAACCCGCAAGTCAGCAGGATTTGTCAAATCTGGCTATGGTTGTTTCCGGCCGATCGATTTGCAGGGGGGCGACATGAATGGCGAAACGGCATGGGCAGTCTACGAAGCGCGTCTGAGGCGCGTTTCGAACCACATCCACGAACACCTCGACGAGGAGCTGGATATGGACCGCCTGGCCGAGATCGCCTGCCTGTCGTCCTATCACTGGCACAGGATCTACCGCGCCATCTACGGCGAAACGGCGACCCAGACGGTCAAGCGTCTGAGGCTCCACCGTGCCGCCGGCGATATCGTCGAGACGGATCTCAGCGTCAGCGAAATTGCGAAACGATCTGGCTATCCCAACGTCCAGTCGTTCAACCGCATCTTCAAGGCTGCCTACGGCATGCCGCCGGCGCGCTACCGGAAAGAGGGAAGCCACACGCTGTTTGAAACCAATCAGAGAAAGGCTTCCCATATGTTCGACATTTCCATCCGCACGCTCCGGCCCACCGAACTGGTCGGCGTTTCCCATCAGGGCTCCTACATGAACATCGGCAAGGCGTTCGAGCAGCTGTTCGGCACGCTTTATGCCCGTGGTCAGGGCAGGCCCGATATGCGCATGATCGGCGTCTATCTCGACGATCCCAATGTCGTCGCCGTCGACAAGCTGCGTTCCTTCGCCTGCGTGGAGGCGGATGCGCCGGCGCAGGCGCCGCTGGAACGCCGCACGCTCGAAGGCGGCGAATACGCCGTTCTGCGCCACAAGGGGCCCTACGCGGAAATGCACAAGGCCTATCAGTGGCTCTACGCGGAATGGTTGCCGATGTCGGGCCGCAAGCTGCGCGACACGGTGATGTTCGAGGAATATGTCAACAACCCGCGCGACGTGCCGCCGGCCGAACTGCTGACCGACATCAACCTGCCGCTGGTGTGAGGTGCCTTTCCTTCTCCCGCAAGGGGAGAAGGGACGTGCATCGCCCAACAAAAAAGCCCCGGAAAATCCGGGGCTTTTCACGACCTTTGGCCGGCGCTGCCTACGCCATCGCCTTCTGCAAATTCTCGTCGATCTTGTCGAGGAAACCGGTGGTCGACAGCCAGGGCTGATCGGGGCCGATCAGCAGCGACAGGTCCTTGGTCATGAAGCCCGACTCGACGGTCTGGATGCAGACCTTTTCCAGCGTCTCGGCGAACTTCTTCAGCGCGGCATTGTCGTCCAGCTTGGCGCGGTGGGCGAGGCCACGCGTCCAGGCGAAGATCGAGGCGATCGAGTTGGTCGAGGTTTCTTCGCCCTTCTGGTGCTGGCGGTAGTGGCGCGTCACGGTGCCGTGCGCGGCTTCCGCTTCCACCGTCTTGCCGTCCGGCGTCATCAGCACCGAGGTCATCAGGCCGAGCGAGCCAAAACCCTGCGCCACCGTGTCCGACTGCACGTCGCCGTCATAGTTCTTGCACGCCCAGACATAGCCGCCCGACCACTTCAGCGAAGAGGCCACCATGTCGTCGATCAGGCGGTGTTCGTACCACAGCTTGCGCGCCTTGAACTCGGCCTCGAATTCCTTCTCGTACACTTCCTGGAAGATGTCCTTGAAGCGGCCGTCATAGGCCTTGAGAATGGTGTTCTTGGTCGACAGGTAGACCGGATAATTGCGCAGCAGGCCGTAGTTCAGCGAGGCGCGGGCGAATTCGCGGATCGACTCGTCGAGATTATACATGGCCATCGCCACGCCGGCGCCCGGCGCGTCGAACACGTCGTGCTCGATCACCTGGCCGTCGTCGCCGACGAACTTGATCGACAGCTTGCCCTTGCCCGGGAACTTGAAATCTGTCGCCTTGTACTGGTCGCCGAAAGCGTGACGGCCGACGATGATCGGCTTGGTCCAGCCCGGCACCAGGCGCGGCACGTTCTTCATGATGATCGGCTCGCGGAAAATGGTGCCGCCGAGGATGTTGCGGATCGTGCCGTTGGGCGACTTCCACATCTTCTTAAGCTTGAATTCCTCGACGCGCTGCTCGTCGGGCGTGATGGTGGCGCATTTCACGCCCACGCCCCACTTGTTGATGGCGTTGGCCGCGTCGATCGTCACCTGGTCGTTGGTGGCGTCGCGGTGCTCGATGCCGAGGTCGTAATATTCGAGGTCGATGTCGAGATAGGGGTGGATCAGCTTGTCCTTGATGAACTGCCAGATGATGCGGGTCATCTCGTCGCCGTCGAGTTCGACGACGGGGTTAGCCACCTTGATCTTCGCCATAAAGAAAGCCTCGCTGCTGGTCGGGAAAGGGCCTCGCGCAGGGCTCGGCCGTCAGATGCGGCTCTCATAGCAAAGCCGAAACCGGCACGCAAACGGCTGGAACGTCGCTGCGGGCTAAGTTGGCCCGCGGCGGCGCCAATGCCTATTTCTTCTTCTGTTTTGGAGGCATCGGCCCGACGAATCGGGTGGCCATTGCCAGCCATCCTTTCAGCGCCGCGTCGTCGAGTTCGTCCGCTGTCACGATCACGAACCCTTTCATCTCGCGGCCGGTGAAGTTCATGCGCGCCGCGCCCGGCCGCGACAGCGCTTCCGCTTCCTGGGCTTCGCCCACGCGCACAAGCAGGCCGCCACCCTTCATCGTACCGGCCAGCATGTTGCCGTTGAGCGTAAAGCACAGACCTCCGAACATGCGGATTTCGGCAACGTTCGGATCGTCGCCGATAACGGCGCGGATTTGTTCGACAAGTTCATCCGTCACGGTCGATCCTTTGCCAAACTTTCTTTTCCGTTTCTAAATATGGCAGCGACGCGCAAATGCCGCAAATCTACCTGCGCCCCGCAGCCCGCACGCGCTCGACAGCGCAGTGCAGCCCTGCCAAGCTGCGCGTATGGAACCACTTGGCCAGACCGAACTTCGACTGATGCAGAGCCTGGCCCAGGAGGTGACCGCGCTGCGGCCCGAGTTGCTGAACGGCGACGCCACCGTCGGCGAACTGGCCTGGGTCTGGGCCAAGGATTTCGATGCGCTCGGCCCATTCTGGCGGCATCGGTTGTGGCTCGTCGACGGCCGGCTGGCTGGCTGGGGCTGGGCGCATCTGCCTTACAAGGTTCCACGCGGCGACGGCACGTTCCGCGAGAGCGACACCGCCAATCTGATCTGGCAGGCGCATCCGGACCGGCCGGAACTGCTGGTCGACATACTGGACTGGTACGACGAGGTGGCGGGCGATGTCGACCGGCTGCTGACGATACAGTCCGCCGATGTCGCGGCGCAGGCGATTGTCACCGCGCATGGCTACGCCTTCGACACGGAGGCCGGTGGAGACGACGGCTCCTGGGTGCAGTTCAACATGCGCGAGCTGACCGACGTGCCGAACCCGGCGCTGCCCGAAGGGTTCCGCTTCCTGACCGCCGCGGAAGTCCCCGCGGCGGACGCGGTCAACGTGCATCGCGACGCATGGCATCCCTCGGCTTTCAACGAGGCGGCGTTCGAGCGGGTCCGGCACACCTGGCCGTATCGGGCCGACCTGCATGTGCTGGTCGCCGCACCGGACGGCGCCCTGGCCGCGACCGCGATCATCTGGCTGGATAAGGCGACGCAAACCGCCGAATTCGAGCCCGTCGGCACGCATCCGCAGTTCCGGCGGCGAGGGCTGGGTGCCGCGTTGCAGCTGCACGGCATGCATCTGGCAAAAACCGCCGGCGCGAAACACATGCTGGTCGCCTGTCGCGGCGCGCCGGCCCACGCGGCCGCCCGCGACATGTATTACAGCGTCGGCTTTCGCGCCTTCACCCGGGACCTGCCGCAGATCAAGGTTGCGGGGTGACGCCTGTCTTTGCCAACCCTTCATTTTCCCGGCCGAATATGGCAGGGGTCGCGACAATGTCGCAAATGAGCGTTTTCTGGTTGCAATGACGAATTCTTCACACGAAGCGGGCGGCCCCGCCATCATCCTTGTCGAACCGCAGCTCGGCGAAAACATCGGCATGGTCGCGCGGGCCATGGCGAATTTCGGCTTGGGCGAACTCCGGCTCGTCAACCCGCGCGACGGCTGGCCGAGCGAGAAGGCGCGCGCGGCGGCAAGCCGGGCCGATCATGTCATCGACGGGGTCAAGCTATACGATGACCTGCCTTCGGCCGTAGCCGACTTGAATTTCGTCTTCGCCACCACGGCGCGCGAGCGCGACGGTTTCAAGGAGGTGCGCGGGCCGGTGGAGGCGGGCAGGGCGCTGCGGTCGCGCCAGCGCGATGGCCTGAAGACCGGCATTCTGTTCGGGCGCGAGCGTTTCGGCCTCTATAATGAAGAGGTCGGCCTCGCCGACGAGATCGTCACTTTCCCGGTCGATCCGGCCTTTTCCTCGCTCAACATCGCCCAGGCCGTGCTTCTGATGTCCTATGAATGGATGAAGTCGGGCCTGGAGAGCGAGACCGACACCAATTTCGCCGGCCCGGAAATGTTGCCCGCCACCAAGGAACAGCTGCACGGCCTATTCGCGCATCTGGAGGCGGCGCTGGAGGCGCGCGGCTATTTCAGGCCCGCCGCAAAGAAGCCCAAGATGGTCGACAATCTGCGCGCCGTTCTGACCCGCGCCGGCTTCGCCCAGCCGGAATTGAAGGTGCTGCGTGGTGTGGTTGCGTCGCTCGATTATTTCTCGCCGAAGGAGCCGCGCGGCGCCGGCTATCCAGAACGCAAGGCCAAGGCCGATCGCGCTGCCCATGCGGACGATGACGCCGACACGCTGCCGCCCGAGGGCGGCAAGGGTCTCGATAACGACTGAGGCATACCATGGCTGAGCAGCCGATCCTGATGTTCGATTCCGGCGTCGGTGGGCTCACCGTGCTGCGCGAGGCGCGCGTCCTGATGCCCGACCGCCGCTTCATCTATATCACCGACGACGCCGCCTTTCCTTATGGCAATTGGGAAGAACCGGCGCTGCTGGCGCATCTTCTCACTTTGTTCGGGCAATTGCTGGAGCGTTATCGCCCGGCCATTTCGGTCATCGCCTGCAACACGGCGTCGACGCTGGTCATCGACGCGCTGCGCGAGACGTTCCCAAGCCATCTTTTCGTCGGCACTGTGCCGGCGATCAAGCCGGCGGCTGAGCGCACGCGCTCCGGCCTGGTTTCGGTGCTGGCGACGCCGGGTACGGTCAAGCGGCAATACACGCGCGACCTGATCGCGAAATGGGCGCAGAAATGTCATGTGCGCCTGGTCGGCTCGACGGCGCTGGCGGGCCTCGCCGAGGTCTATATGCGTGACGGCTTCGTCGACGAGGAAGCCGTGCGCGCCGAGATCGCGCCTTGTTTCATCGAGCAGGACGGCCGTTTCACCGACATCGTCGTGCTTGCCTGCACGCACTATCCGTTTTTGGCCAACCGCATGCGCAAGACCGCGCCGTGGCCGGTCGACTGGATCGATCCGGCCGAGGCGATCGCGCGCCGCGCCTTGTCGTTGCTCGATGGGGCGCAGCCGGGCGGCCGCAGGGACTTCGCACCGAACGGCCCCGACATCGCCGTCTTCACCTCCGGCAAGCCCGACCACGCCATCCGGCGCCTGATGCAGGGTTTCGGGCTGACCACGGTTTCCTGACTTTTCGCCCTGGCCGGCCAAAAAACATACCGGACAAGAGGTCCGAGGACTGACCCTGTCCGGTATACGCCGTTACGGCGTTCGATGGTTCGGCTCAGTAGCCGAGCGTAAAACGCTTGCCGGTGTGCTTCGGCGTCTCGGCTTCGTCCAGCACGGCGTAGGCGAGATCTTCCACCGAGACATGGCTTTCGCCCTTGGCGTCGAGCACCGGCTCGTCGCCGCCCAGGCGGAACTTGCCGGTGCGTTCGCCGGGAGCAATGTGCGCGGCCGGCGACACGAGCGACCATTCCAGGCCGCTCTCCTTGCGCAGTTCGGCCAGCGCGTCGCGGGCACCGCGGGCGCCGTCGCGGTAGGCGTCCGGGAAATGCGGCGAATCGACGAGCTGGCTGCCGTCCGGCGCGTGCAGGCTGCCGGCGCCGCCCACCACGATCAGACGCACGCCCGCCTGCTTGGCGGCCGCCACAATGGCGCGCGAGCCGGCCATGTGTTTGTTGTAGATGTCGGGATCGCCCCAGCCGCCATTGAAGGCGGAAATGATGACGTCATGGCCGGCGATGAGTGAGGCAAGCTGCTTGACGTCGGTGACGTCGGCCTTGACCGCGGTGACGCCGGCGCCAGCCTGCACCTTGGCCGGGTTGCGCACGATGGCGGTGACGCTGTGGCCGCGCTGGGTGGCTTCCTTGGTGAGCGCGCCGCCGACGAAGCCGGAAGCGCCGATAAGGGCGATCTTCATGGATGGTCTCCTTGTCTTTCCCCTTCCCCTTGCCGGGAAAGATGGATATTTTCAGTAATCAGGTTATCACGGGTAACTACATAGCGACGACCGCCTGCCGCGAAAAGAACGCATGATTTCGTGCCCAGGTTACGCGAAAGGAACCGCATGAACGCCAGAACCAACGAAGCGGGCGTGCCGCTGCTTCACACCACGCCGGGTTTCGCCATCGACGCCGACGGCAATTGTCCGATCCGCGAGGCGCTGGACCGTTTCGGCGACACCTGGAGCATCCTGGTCATCCTCAACCTGCAGCCGGCGACCATGCGCTTCAACGCGCTGAAACGGTCGATCGAGGGCATCTCGCAGCGCATGCTGACGGTGACGCTGCGCTCGCTGGAGCGCGACGGTCTCGTGCGCCGCACCGTACGCCCGACCACGCCGCCGGAGGTGGAATACGCGCTGACCGAACTCGGCCAGTCGCTTGCCGTGCCGATCGCGGCACTCGGCGCCTGGGCCGCCGGCAACCGCGACAATCTGCGTGTCGCGCGCGCCGCCTTCGACGCCGCCGCCTGAGGCCGGAGCGCCGATATGTCGGCGCGGGCCTGAGCCAACGCACCGGACGCGGCCCGATCCCCGCGCTTGACAGAACGATGACAGCGGTCTATCGAACCCGCGCAACGCCGGGCCGTGAGGTCCGGTGCTTTGTTTTATGCCGCAAGGTCCCGGAATCATCCGGTTTCAGGTCCTTGCATCACCGACGTGTCCCGTGGATCTTCTTGTCGCTTGCGCGGAAGATCCTGTCAGGCTCCGAAAACGGGGGCCAGAGGAGGGCGCGTTTCCTTCACTCGGACCATGAGGTCCGGGTATTTTGTTTTGAAAGGGAATGCGATGAGCAAACGCGAATCCGCAAAATACAAGATCGACCGTCGCCTTGGCGAAAACATCTGGGGCCGTCCGAAGTCCCCGGTCAACAAGCGCGAATACGGTCCCGGCCAGCACGGCCAGCGCCGCAAGGGCAAGCTGTCGGACTTCGGTCTGCAGCTGCGCGCCAAGCAGAAGCTGAAGGGTCACTACGGCGACGTTTCGGAAAAGCAGTTCCGCAAGACCTACGAAGAGGCCGACCGCCGCAAGGGCGACACCTCCGAGAACCTGATCGGCCTGCTGGAATCGCGCCTGGACGCCGTCGTCTACCGCGCCAAGTTCGTGCCGACCATTTTCGCCGCCCGTCAGTTCGTCAACCACGGCCACATCAACGTCAACGGCAAGCGCACCAACATCGGTTCGTACCGTTGCAAGGTCGGCGACGTCATCGAGGTGCGCGAGAAGTCGAAGCAGCTCGTCATCGTCCTGGAATCGGTCGCGCTCGCCGAGCGTGACGTGCCGGACTACATCGAAGCCGATCACAACAAGATGGTCGCCACCTTCGCTCGCATCCCCGGCCTGTCGGACGTTCCGTACGCTGTCCAGATGGAGCCGAACCTGGTCGTCGAATATTATTCGCGCTAATCAGGCGGCGAATACGAATTGCGAAAAGGCCGCCTCCGGGCGGCCTTTTTTGTCTGGAGCGTTTGTTTGGTGGGGCGAGCGCCGCTATAAGGCGCGGCATCATCCTGCGGAACGTTACGCCATGAACGTGCAAGCCGAAACCATCCCCGACCTCGACGGCGGCTGCCATCCGCTGTTTCGCGACGTGCCGTCCTCGGTCGAGTTCAACAAGCTGCGCAAGCGGCTCTTGCGGCTGGCCCGCCAGGCCATGGACGATTTTTCCATGGTCAAGCCCGGCGAACGCTGGCTGGTGGCGCTGTCGGGCGGCAAGGATTCCTACGGGCTGCTTGCGCTTCTGCTGGACCTCAAATGGCGCGGCCTTCTGCCGGTGGAGCTCATCGCCTGCAATCTCGACCAGGGTCAGCCGAACTTCCCCAAGCACATCCTGCCGGACTATCTCACCGCCAACGGCATCGCGCACCGCATCGAATATCAGGACACCTATTCGATCGTCACCGACAAGCTGCCGCAGGGCGCCACCTATTGCTCGCTGTGCTCCAGGCTGCGGCGCGGCCATCTCTATCGCGTCGCGCGGGAGGAGGGCTGTTCGGCGCTGGTGCTTGGCCACCACCGCGAGGACATCCTCGAGACCTTCTTCATGAACCTCTTCCATGGCGGCCGGCTGGCGGCGATGCCGCCGAAGCTGCTCAACGACGAGGGCGACATGATGGTGCTGCGCCCGCTCGCCTATTGCGCCGAGGACGATCTGGAGAAGTTCGCCGCCGCCATGGCCTTCCCGATCATCCCCTGCGACCTGTGCGGCAGCCAGGAAGGCCTGCAGCGCAACGCCATGAAGGCGATGCTGGACGATATCGAGAAGAAGCAGCCCGGCCGCAAGGACACCATGATCCGCGCCATGGGCAATGTAAGGCCGTCGCATCTGCTCGACCGCAAACTGTTCGATTTCGCCGCGCTGGCCACCACTATCGGGAATGACGATGCACTTTGACGACCGCGATATCGAATGGCTGACCGGCGTTCTGGCCGATGCGGCCGCACAGGAGATCATGCCGCGCTTCCGGCGCCTTGGTGCCGGCGACATCCAGCAGAAGAAGTCGGCCGCCGACCTCGTCACCCAAGCGGACATCAACGCCGAGCGTGTCATCACGCAGGCGATCGCCGCGCGTTATCCGGACGCCCTCATCGTCGGCGAAGAGGCCTGCGAGGCCGACAAGACGCTGCTGGCGAAGCTCGGCGGCAGCAAGCTGGCCTTCGTCATCGACCCGGTCGACGGAACCTACAATTTCGCCTCCGGCGTGCCGGTGTTCGGCGTCATCCTGGCGGTGGTCCAGGACGGCGAGACCGTGGCGGGCATCATCTACGATCCTGTCGGCAAGGATGCCCTGATCGGCGTTCGCGGAGCGGGAAGCCACATGGTTGGCGCACAGGGGCCGGAACGTGTCGCCGTGGCCGAACCGGTGCCGTTCTCGCTGATGACCGGTGCGCTCGGCTGGCAGGCCTTCGACGAACCCGAGCGTTCGCTGCTCGCCAGGAACCAGGCCAAGTGCCTGTCCTACATCGGCTACCGCTGCTCGGCGCATGAATATCGCGTGCTTGCCGCCGGCCACGCGCATTTCATCGTCCAGAACGTGATGATGCCGTGGGATCACCTGGCCGGCGTGCTCATCCACCAGGAGGCAGGCGGCTACGCGGCGCGCTTCGACGGCAGCGCCTACCTGCCGTCGCATCTCTCCGGTGGGCTGATTGTGGCGCCCGACAAGGCAAGCTGGGCCGAGATCAGGCGCGAACTCTGGGCCTGACAAGGACCGGCAGCGCTTGGCTGCCGGCCTTGCAATCAGTGAGCAGCCTCGGCGCTGACCGTCTGGTGCGCGCTTGGCGCGGTGAACAGCTTGCCACGCTCGGCGATCAGCACCAGGACCAGCGCCATCAGCCCGACGCCGCAGAAGCCCGCGGCCAGCGGTGTGACCGTGCCGTCGAAGGCCTGGCCAACGGCGGCGCCGATCAGGCCGCCACCCAATGTCTGGATGAAACCCTGGATCGACGCGGCAGTGCCGGCGATGTGGCCGAGCGGCTCCATGGCGATGGCGTTGAAGTTCGAGCCGATCCAGCCGAACTGGAACATGGCCGCCGCGAACAGAAGCACGAACAGCGGCAACGGCACCGGCCCGAACAGCGATATCACGAACCAGATCGTCGAGACGATGGTGAAGCCGATCAGCGCACCATGCGACAGGCGGCGCATGCCAAAGCGCATCACCAGCCGCGAATTCAGGAACGACGACACCGCCATCATGCCGGCGATGGCCGCGAACAGCACCGGAAACCAGTAGCCGAGGTGGTAGATGCCGATATAGACCTGCGGCGCCGAGTTGATGAAGCCGAACAGCGCAGCGAACACCGCGGTGGATGCCAGCGTGTAGCCGAGCGACAGCCGGTTCGACAGCACGATCCTGAAGCCCTGGAAGATCGAGCCGAGATCGACGTCGCGGCGGTCTTCGGGATGCTGCGTTTCCGGCAGGCGGATGACGGCCCACAGCGCGATCGCCGCGGCGATCAGCGCCATCACCATGAAGATCATGTGCCAGTTGGCGAAGATCATCACCACTTGTCCGATCGACGGCGCCACCACCGGGATCACCATGAACACCATGAAGATCAGCGACATCACCTCGGCCATGGCGCGGCCGCCGAAACGGTCGCGCACCATCGAAACCGCGATGACACGGGTCGAAGCGGCACCGATGCCCTGGATGAAGCGCAGCGCCAGCAAGGTCTCGAAAGTCGGTGCGAAGACCGCGCCGGCGGCGGCGCAGATGTAGATGGTCAGTCCCACCAGCAACGGCGTGCGGCGGCCGAAACGGTCCGACAGCGGCCCATAGGCCAGGAGCGCGAAGGCGAGGCCGCCGAAATAGGCGGAGATCACATATTGGCGGTGGTTCTCGCTGGCGACGCCGAGGCTGGCGCCGATCTCCTGCAGGCCCGGCAGCATGATGTCGATGGCCAGCGCGTTGAGCGCCATCAGCGCCGCGCACAGCGCGATGAATTCCCAGCGCGGGATCGGGAAGGCCATCTCTTTGGCCGGCTGTTGAACTTGCGTATCCATGAGGGCGTCCCCAATGCCAAAACGCCGATGCGCCGTTAGAGCGTCCTTTGCGCGTCCGTTCGGACGCGCAAAGGACGCTCTAACATTATGAATCCGCGCATCGTGCTTTCCGAAAACCGAACCCGATTTTCGGAAAGCACGATGCGCCGGGTGGCCGGCGCATCGGGTCTCGCGTCCTCGAACGGACGGTTGTTCAGTTGTGGGCCGGGCTCGATCGTCCGGCGGGCGTCAGGTCAGGCGGCGCCTTTGACCTTGATGCCTTTCTCGTCGAAGAAGGCCTGCAATTCGCCGGCCTGGAACATCTCGCGAATGATGTCGCAACCGCCCACGAATTCGCCCTTCACATAGAGCTGCGGGATCGTCGGCCAGTTGGAATAGTCCTTGATGCCCTGGCGCAGCTCGTTGGAGTCCAACACGTTGACGCCCTTGTAGTCGACGCCGACATAGTCGAGGATCTGCACGACCTGGCCCGAGAAACCGCACTGCGGGAAGCCCGGTGTACCCTTCATGAACAGGACGACGTCGTTGCTCTTCACTTCGCTGTCGATGTAGTCGTTGATTCCGCTCATGGGCAAAAATCCTTCTGCGCCCGTGGGAGTCGGGCTTGAAACATGAGCATCAGATAAACCCGACAGCCGTGCGAGACAAGATGTTTGCCGATTTGCACTTAGGAATGGCGCAAGCGACGGGCCGTGGCTGGGCCAATCCGCCGGCCGGCGTGAAGAGCCGATGATGCGCCGGGTCCTGTTCGGCGGGCTGGCGGCGCTTTTGGCCGGTGCCCTGGCTGCCGCATGGTTTGTCTCGCTGCCGCGCCCGTCTGGCTTGGAGATTTCACCTACAGCCCAACCCGCTACCGCGCCTCAACCCGGCCTGTCGCCGGCTCCCGCACCGGCGTCGCCATCGCCATCGCAGGTGCCATCCACGCCGCCGCAGGTGCCGCCGGCACCTCCGTTGCCGCCGGGTGGCCAAGCGCCGACCGCGCCGGACAATCAGGCGCCGAACGGGGAGGCGCCCGCCGCGCTCCCACCGGCGCCGGCGACGCCAAGCGAAGCGGCGCCCATCGCGCCGGCCGCATTGCCGGAGCCCTGTCGCGACCAGACCTTCGAGACGGTCGCCTATGTCGTATGCGAGATCGATCTTCGCCGCTACGCGGTGACGTTGCAGCGGGCGGACGCCGGCGGTGTGCCTTACGCCTCGGTGCGAAAATTCACGCAGGCCATGCGCGCCGCCGGCACGCCGGCGCTGCTCGCCATGAATGCCGGCATGTACCACAAGGATTTGACGCCGGTCGGCCTGTTCGTGGCGGCGGGCCGCGAGGAAGCGCCGCTCAACCGCGACGACGCCGACGGAAATTTTTTCCTGAAACCCAATGGCGTCTTTTATGTCGACACCGACGGCAAGGCGGGCGTGTTGGAAACCGGCGCCTATGCCGCGACAAAACCCTCGGTGGCCTATGCCACGCAATCCGGCCCGATGCTGGTCATCGACGGCGCCCTGCATCCGCGCTTCGAGCCGAATGGCTCCTCCCGCTACATCCGCAACGGGGTCGGCGTCCGTGATCCCGATACGATCGTGCTGGTCATCTCGCGCGGCGAGGTCAGCCTCGGCAGCTTCGCCCGGCTGTTCCGCGACGCACTCGGCTGCAGGAACGCGCTGTTCTTCGACGGCGCCATCTCGACGCTTTCCAACGGCACCGACACGATCGTCGGCGCCTCGTTCCCGGCGGGGCCGATCCTGGCGGTGCGAATGAAGGAGAATGGGCGCTAGACGACCTCGTTTCGCGCGAAACAGACCCATTTTGCGCGCAAACAGCGGCTTGTAGACAAATCCGACGCGATTTTCGGGGGTGTCACCGACAACCGTCTGAATCAAAAGCGCTTTTTCATTTCACTTTTGTCGGCCGCGGGCGTTCTGTCCACATCGCGCGTCAGCAGCAGGCAGGAGCGCCGGCCTGGCCGAAGCGCGGGCACGTCCGGATTTTCTTAGTAAAATCAGTCCGGTATGCTGGTCTGCAGGGCCAGCGCGTGCAAAACGCCGCCCATATTGCCCTTCAGCGCGTCATAGACCATCTGGTGCTGCTGCACCCGGCTCTTGCCGCGGAAGCTTTCCGCCACGACCTCGGCTGCATAGTGGTCGCCGTCGCCGGCGAGATCGCGAATGGTCACCCGGGCGTCCGGAATGCCTTCCTTGATCAGCCGTTCGATGTCGTGTGCGTCCATCGCCATGGGACGTTCCTTCTTCAGTTCCCGATGAGGCGAGGAAATCAGGATTCGCCAGCCTCGGTCAATTCATCGGGTCTTAGTTTCGAAAACGAACCGGCATGCGAGATTTACGCAGTTGCACGGTGGAATACCGTTTGTCGGAAAACCGCTGTCCATTCTGTGCGGGTCGAAATCTGCCCAAGCCGACAGTTGGGAAAAGGTAGATCGAAAGCGATCGCGACAGACGGGCCATTTTTTCGAAAAGCCACCAAACTACCGCTTCCCCGATACGTTGCTGGATTGCCCATAACACGAAGAGAAGCAATCTGAGGATCAGGCCGAAGAAAAACTCAACCATTTCGATTTGCCACTGCGACAGCCGCTATGTTTGACTTTCACTCGCGCATCTCAGGCTTCCATGAAGGCAGGAAACCAGGATTCGTGCGCCGTTTTCAAGTCCTTGATTGATATGGCGCGTGCCGACCCGAGTTTCAATTCGCTGCCGCCGGTGGTGCCGATCCACGGCGCGAAGATGCCGAGCGCCTTGGCTTCGTTCCACAGCGCCTGCAATTCCTGCGACTGACCGCCGAACTTCACCGTCACCAGATAGCGGCTCTGATCCTCGCCGAAGAACACCGGGATCGGGTCGGCGCCGCTCAAGCCCGGCACGGTTGCGCCGATGCCGGATGCCATCGCCATTTCGGCCAGCGCCACGGCGAGGCCGCCGTCGGAGAGGTCGTGTACGGCGGTGGTGGCGCCGCTGTGGATCAGCTTGCGCACGAAATCGCCGACCTTTTTCTCGTGAGCGAGATCGACCGGCGGCGGCGGACCGTCGCTGCGGCCATGGATGTCGCGCATATAGATCGACTGGGCGAGGTGGCTGCCCCAGCCGGCGGGACCGCCGACGAGCAGGATGACTTCGCCTTCGCTGGCAAAGCCGAGCCTGGCCATCTTCGACCAGTCGTCGATCAGGCCGACGCCGCCAATGGTCGGCGTCGGCAGGATGCCCTGGCCGTTGGTTTCGTTGTAGAGCGAGACGTTGCCCGACACGATCGGGAAGTCGAGCGCGCGGCAGGCATCGCCGATGCCGGTCACCGCCTTGGCGAACTGGCCCATGATCTCGGGCCGCTCGGGATTGCCGAAATTGAGGTTGTCGGTGGCAGCCAACGGCAGCGAGCCGGTCGCGGTGAGATTGCGCCAGCATTCGGCCACCGCCTGCTTGCCGCCTTCGTAAGGGTCGGCCTCGCAATAGCGCGGCGTCACGTCGGAGGAGAAGGCGAGCGCCTTGCTGGCATGGCCGTCGACGCGCACGACACCGGCGTCGCCGCCCGGAATCTGCAGCGAATTGCCCTGGATCAGCGTGTCGTATTGTTCCCACACCCAGCGGCGCGACGACAGGTCGGGCCCGCCGAGCATCTTCACAAGTGCTGCGGCCACATCCGCCTGCGGAATGTCGTTCGCCGCCAGCGGTGCGCGCTTGGCCGGCTCCACCCAGGGGCGGTCATATTCGGGTGCCTGGTCGCCGAGTTCCTTGATCGGCAGGTTGGCGACTTCCTCGCCCTGATGCAGGATGCGGAAGCGTAGATCGTCGGTGGTCTTGCCGACGATGGCGAAGTCGAGCCCCCATTTGACGAAGATCGCCTCGGCTTCTTCTTCCTTTTCGGGGCGCAGCACCATCAGCATGCGCTCCTGGCTCTCCGACAACATCATCTCATAGGCTGACATGCGCTCTTCGCGCACCGGCACCTTGTCGAGGTCGAGCTCGATGCCGAGGTCGCCCTTGGCGCCCATCTCGACGGCCGAACAGGTGAGGCCGGCGGCGCCCATGTCCTGGATGGCGATGACAGCGCCCGACGCCATCAGTTCGAGGCAGGCTTCGAGCAGGCACTTTTCGGTGAAGGGGTCGCCCACCTGCACGGTCGGGCGCTTCTCGTCGATCTTGTCGTCGAACTCAGCCGACGCCATTGTGGCGCCGCCGACGCCGTCGCGGCCGGTCTTGGCGCCGAGATAGACGACGGGCAGGCCGACACCCTTGGCCTGCGACAGGAAGATGCCATCGGCCTTGGCGAGGCCGGCGGCGAAGGCGTTGACCAGGATGTTGCCATTGTAGCGCGCGTCGAAATTGACCTCGCCGCCAACCGTCGGCACGCCGAAGGAATTGCCGTAGCCGCCGACGCCGCTGACCACGCCGGCCACCAGATGGCGGGTTTTCGGATGATCGGGCGAACCGAAACGCAGCGCGTTCATGGCCGCGATCGGCCTGGCGCCCATGGTGAAGACGTCGCGCAGGATGCCGCCGACCCCGGTCGCAGCGCCCTGATAGGGCTCGATGAAGGAGGGGTGGTTGTGGCTCTCCATCTTGAAGACGACGACGTCGCCGTCGCCGATGTCGACCACGCCGGCGTTCTCGCCCGGACCCTGGATGACGCGCGGGCCCTTGGTGGGCAGCGTGCGCAGCCATTTCTTGGAGGATTTGTACGAGCAGTGCTCGTTCCACATCGCCGAGAAGATGCCAAGTTCGGTGAAGGTCGGCTCACGCCCGACCAGATCCAGGATACGCTGGTATTCGTCGGGCTTCAGCCCGTGCGATGCGATCAGCTCGGGTGTGATTTTCACGGTGTTGGAGATGGTCATGGTGCGGCGGGCAGCTCCGAAAGCGTGTTGGGGCCCCTATAGCCGAACAGCCGGCGCCGCGACACTGCCGATTTCAGAAAAAAAGCCGCATGCCACAGGCAGTTTGCGCAGTCTAGAGCGCCACGCGTCCGTTCGGACCCGCAAAGGACGCTTTAGAACCTTGAATCCGCGCATTGTGCTTACCGAAAATCGGACCTGATTTTCGGGCTGATACACTAGGCGTTTGGCGCCGGCGCGAGGCGTTTCGCAAGCACCATCGTGCCGGGCCGGGCGGCCCCGCCGGGGCCGGGAAGGGCCAGCACGTCGCCGGCCTCGACCTTGCCGCCGCATGTGGCGCAGGTGATTTCGGGTTCCAGCGGGTTGCCGCATGTCTTGTGCACGAAGCGCATGGGCTGCCCCTCCCTGGGTTGCACCCAGCGGTCTCCCCAGCTCGTCAGGGCGACGATGATCGGGACCAGTTCCTCGCCGGCCTTCGTGAGGCGGTATTCGAACCGCGCCGGCCGGCTCTGATACGCCACGCGTTGCAGGATGCCGCCCTCGGCCAGGTGTCGAAGCCGGCGCGTCAGCAGATTGCGCGAAATGCCCAAATCCACTGCGATATCGTCGAAACGCGACACGCCAAGGAAGACGTCGCGGACGATGAGCGGCGACCACCAGTCACCGAACACCTCCAGCGAGCGGGCGAGCGAACAGCGCATGTCGGCGAAGCTTACCTTTTTCATGCCGCGATCCTAGTCAGTTGCTTGATTGAACTCAAGGCGATAGGTTCAATCATTGAATGGAGGCGTGCCATGTATCATGCGATCGTTCGTGCCCGCATTCGCTCCCTGTTCGAGAGCGTCAACAAGGGCGATGCCGGCCCGGTGCTTGCGGCTTTCGCGCCGCGTTTCGAACATCGCTTCCTGGGCGAGGGGCATGCGCTTTCCGGGGTCCGCACCTCCTTGTCCGCAACGAGGCTATGGTATGAGCGCCTTTATCGCCTGCTGCCGGATTTGCATTTCGACCTGGACGGGATCGCCGTCAGCGGACCGCCCTGGAATACGCTCGCCATTGTCGATTGGTTGGAAACCAACAGCGGCACCGACGGAGTGCGCACCCACAATCGCGGCATTCACGCCGTGCGCCTGGCCTGGGGCAGGATGACCTCGCTTCACATTTGCCCGGACACGGCCGGGCTGGTGGCGACGCTGGATCGCCTGGCTGCCGCGGGCAACAGTGAGGCGCACGCGCCGCCGATCACGGGCTGAAGCGCGCGCCTGCCGGCGTTTCAGCCGAAGGAATCGTAGCCGACGCGGCCTTCTTCCAGAAGCCTGCGGATGATTTCCACGCCGCGCGCGACTTCGGCGCGCTGGCCCGGAGCCGAAATGCCGAAGCGTGCGCCGTGAAGCACCTGTTCGGAGCGGCCGGCCTTGAACTCGTCCTCGTCGTCGAGCAGCAGGTCGTTTTCGAACGAGGCCTTCTTGAACGTGCCGGAGAGCCAGGGATCGGGCAGGGTGAGCCAGACGAAGGGCACGTTGTCGTGTGCCTTGAAGGTGAAGCCGGCGAGCTTCTCGCGCACGATGGCGATGCGGGCGTTGATCTCGCCGATGCTCTTGTTGCGGATGTCGTGCGCCTGGCCCGACAGCACCAGTTGCGCGCCGACCTCGGCAAGCAGGAAGGGCATGCCGCCGGTCAACATCTTGTGCGCCACCTGGATGCGGTGCCGGTAGGCCGGCGGGCACGACAGCCAGCCGCCGCGCACGCCCGCTGCCACCGATTTCGACAGGCCGCCGGCAACGATGGTGCGTTCCGGCGCCAGTTCGGCCAGAAGCGGGGTCGGATCGTTGGTGAGGCCGCCGTAAAGATCGTCCTCGATCAGGAGCACATTGTATTCGCGCGCGATGCGGGCGATCTCGCGCCGGCGGTCGGTGTCGATCGTCACCAGCGTCGGGTTTTGCACCGTCGGCATCAGAAACAGCATCTTTGGATGCTTCTGCGCGCAGACCCGTTCGAAATCCTGCGGGTCGAGGCCGCCGGAATCGGAATCGACCAACACAACACGCCGGCCGACCAGCCCGGCGCTGCGTGAAATCTGCGAATAGGTGAGATGTTCGAAGGCGATGCTGTCGCCCGGCACGGTGAGCGCGGCAATGGCGGCCATCACCGCCGGGTGGGTGCCCAGCGTCGGCACGATGGTGTCGGGCGCGGGGCGAAAGTTATTGCGGGCGAGCCAAAGGCTGCCGGCTTCGTACCAGCGCTGGGGGAAGTCGCGCGTATAGCTGGCGATTTCGTAGGGGTGTTCCTGCGCCGTCTTCGTCAACAGATCGGCGATGGCGACGCCCTGGCCGGTGTCTGGCGCGGCAGTGGTGTCGAAACGCAGCTTGCCGGACGGCGGTTCGGTCAGCTTCGTGCTCTCGGCGTAGGACGAGAGCGTTATCGCATCCGCCGGCGCGCCGTCGGAATGGCGCTTCAGCACATAGGTGCCGCGGCCGACCTCGCCGCTGACCAGTCCTCGCTCGCGCAGCAATTGGTAGGCGCGGCCGACGGTGCCGACGGTCGCGCCGATGTCATAGGCGAGGTCGCGCTGCGGCGGCAGCTTGACGCCGGCGCCGAGCACACCGCGATCGATGTCCGCTTCGATGCGGTCGGCCAGGCGCTGGTAAAGCGGGCCGGTGCCGGTCGAAAGGTCGGGGAGCCAAGTTGTCATGGTGACAATTTTCTATATTGTATCAATATCAGAGTCAATACATATGGATTGCACCGCGATTGTCGCGGCAATTGTTACAATGGTGCTATGATGGCAAGTGCAATCGAGACAATTCATCGGAACCGGTCGGCTTCGGCGGGCTTTGGCAAGCAGCCTTCCGGCCTGTCGGGCTTCGTGCGCCGCATTGTTGTGGTGATTGTCACCGCGAGCAATCGACTTGCGGATGCGCTGGAGCGCCGTCGCAGCCGCCTTCAGCTGCTCGAGATGACCGACGACCAGCTCAAGGATATCGGCATCTCCCGCGCCGACGCCCATCGCGAAGGACTGCGCCCCTTTTTCGACTGACAGTCTTGGGGGAGTGAGCATGAGCGGGGAGAAGCGCCGGATAGCGTGGCAGGGCATAGTGGCCCGCCTGCAGCCTCGCCGGATATGGCAAGTGCCTAATTTTACCGTCGCCGCGGGGCCGGAGCTCGGCGGCGGCCGATGGTTCGGTCGAGGAAGGCGGCGGCGACCCCAAGCGCGACAAACAGAGCAGCGACGCCGAGCGTGCCCAAGACAACGCCAAAAATGCCGGTCATACGCACATCGAGGAACGGATAGGGCGCCTCGCCGGTGAAATGCGCGCGCGTCAGCGCATAGACAACGTACAGGACCGGGTAGATCAGCCAGACCGGAATATCCTCCCAGCGCGAGGTGCCTTCGGCGCCCGCGGTCAGCCACCACAGCACGAACAGCGCCGGCGCCACATAGTGCAGAAGCACGTTGCAAAGCAGGAACAGGCCGTGCGGCTGCCACAGTGGCGCCAGCACGACCGCATAGACGATGGTGACGACGCAGATGGCGACCGCCACGCCGGCGCGCAGCCGAGGCGAGGCGAAGCCCGGCGCCCAGGCGTAGCCGGTGGGCGTCAGCAGCGAGACATGCACCAGCACCACTGCGATGTTGGTCAGGATGGTGAAGAAGCTGAAATAGAAGACGATTGCGCCGACAAAGCCGCGCCCCGCCGCCATCGCGGCGGGAATGGTGATGAGGAATTGCAGGACGAGGCCGATGAGCCCCGCTGCCAGTCCGACGATTTGCAGAAACCGTGCCATCGACGCCGGCCGGGTCGATCAGGCCTTGGCGCCGCAGTCGCCGTTGCCGGTCTGCCAGCGGGCGATGTCGGAACCGATGCGGCCGCCGAGCGGCTCGGCCATCAGCGGGCCGAACACCTCGACGCGGTTGGAATTGCCGCGCGCCTGCACGACCAGCAGCGGCTTGCCGCCATAATGTTTGCCCGGCACCAGCAGGAACCGTGGCGTTCCGCCGAAATTGTTGAGCTCATTGGCCATCTGGTAGGACTTGAAGGCCGGGTCCTTCGAGGCGATCCAGCATTTGTGCGCGGCGATCGCCACCTGTTCCATGGCGCGCAGCGAAGCGCTCTTGCTGCCGCCGCTGGGGGCGGAATTGTAGGACTTCGACTGGCAAGCCACCAGAACCAGGCCTGCCAGGGCGACGAAGCCGAAACGGGCGGCCATCTTTGCTGCGTTCATCGTTTCGGCTTCCCCCAGTCGAGATGAAGTTTGATTGTCGTCGAAAGAGAAGATGGCCTGCTCAGGCGGCGATGCCGAGCGCGCCTTCGAACAAAGCGCGGCCATCATTGCCGCCATGCGCCGCCTCGATCAGGTTTTCGGGATGCGGCATCAGGCCAAGCACATTGCCCTTGGTCGAAATGATGCCGGCGATGTCGTTGATCGAGCCGTTCGGATTGGTGCCGTCGGCATAGCGGAACACGACCCGGCCTTCGCCCTCGATGCGCGCAAGCGTCTCTGCGTCGGCGAAATAGTTGCCGTCGTGATGTGCGACCGGGCAGCGGATGATCTGGTTCGGCTGGTAGCCCCGGGTAAAGGCGGTGTTGGCGTTGGCGACCTGGAGCTTCACTTCGCGGCAGACGAATTTCAGCGAGGCGTTACGCATCAAGGCACCGGGCAGGAGGCCCGCTTCGACCAGGATCTGGAAGCCGTTGCACACGCCCACCACCATGACGCCCTTGGCGGCCTTCTCGGCCACCGCCCGCATCACTGGCGAACGCGCCGCGATCGCCCCGCAGCGCAGATAGTCGCCGAAGGAGAAGCCGCCGGGAATGGCGATCAGGTCGACATCGGGGATTTCCGTATCGGTCTGCCAGACGGTGGCGGGCGCGGTGCCGGAAATCTTGGTCAACGCCGCGATCATGTCGCGATCGCGATTGAGGCCGGGCAGGAGGACGACGGCGGTTTTCACGTCAGGCGATCTCCACCGCGTAGTTTTCGATCACCGTGTTGGCCAGGAGCTTGTCACACATGGCCTTGAGCTCTGCTTGAGCCTTGGTTTTGTCGGTGCCGTCGATCTCGATGTCGAACACCTTGCCCTGGCGAACGGAACCTACGCCACCGAAGCCGAGGCCGCCGAGCGCATGTTCGATCGCCTTGCCCTGGGGGTCGAGCACGCCATTCTTCAGGGTTACGGTAACGCGGGCTTTCATCATGCTGTTCCTGCATCCATTCGCGGGGTCTACGAGCTTCGCTTCGAAGCACCCCGCGCGATAACACTATTAATGCGGCTTCGAGCCTTTCGGCGGCTCGGTCGAGGCGACCAGCACCGGGCCGGTCCGCTGCGGCTCGTTCTCGTTCATGATGCCGAGGCGGCGCGCCACTTCCTGGTAAGCTTCGACCAGCCCGCCCATGTCGCGGCGGAAACGGTCCTTGTCGAGCTTGTCCTGGGTGGCGACGTCCCACAGCCGGCACGAATCGGGCGAAATCTCGTCGGCGACGACGATGCGCATCATGTCGCCTTCGAACAGACGGCCGCACTCGATCTTGAAATCGACGAGCTGGATGCCGACGCCGAGGAACAGGCCGGAGAGGAAGTCGTTGACGCGGATGGCCAGTGCCATGATGTCATCGATTTCCTGCGGGCTTGCCCAGCCAAAGGCGGTGATGTGCTCTTCCGAAACCATCGGATCGTCGAGCGCGTCGGCCTTGTAGTAGAATTCGATGATCGAGCGCGGCAGCACGGTGCCTTCCTCGATGCCCAGGCGCTTGGCCAGCGAGCCGGCGGCGACATTGCGCACCACGACTTCGAGCGGGATGATCTCGACTTCCTTGATCAGCTGCTCGCGCATGTTGAGGCGGCGAATGAAGTGGGTCGGGATGCCCATCCGGTTCAGATGGTTGAAGATGTGCTCGGAAATGCGGTTGTTGAGCACGCCCTTGCCGTCGACCACTTCATGTTTCTTCTTGTTGAACGCGGTAGCGTCGTCCTTGAAGAACTGGATCAGTGTTCCCGGCTCAGGTCCTTCATAGAGGATCTTGGCCTTGCCTTCGTAAATGCGGCGGCGTGACTTCATTGGATTTTTTCTCTGGTTGGAAGGGCAAGCGGCAACGACCGGTCCCTTTCTTTCGCAACGCTTGGCGGCGCGGTGGTCTCAGTCGCGGTCTCTACCGCAATCGCGGGCTTTGCTCAATCGGCAAATCCGTTGAATCAACCGGTTTGACCACCGAAATGCCGCATTGCAGCATGCTATTTCGCATATTGACCGCGGGCCGCCCATTTGGTTTGAGGGATCGCGACAGGCACAATTGCCAGATGACTCGGTTTCCACCCGGAGGAATTGCCGCATGAGCAGCATGAAGGATCGCGAAGAAGGTTTCGAGCGCAAGTTCGCGCATGACGAGGAACTGCGCTTCAAGGCCAATGCGCGGCGCAACCGGGCGCTCGGCATTTGGGCCGCCGGGAAGCTGGGCAAAAGCGGCGCCGACGCCGAGGCCTATGCCAAGGAAGTGGTGGTTTCAGACATCGAGGAAGCCGGCGATCACGATGTCTTCCGCAAGATCCGCAAGGATTTCGACGCCGCCGGCGTCGAGCAGTCCGACCATCAGATTCGCCGCACCATGGACGAGCTGATGGCCGAGGCCATCGCCCAGATCAACAACACCTGATCGACGGCCGGTCGCGCCGACATGGCTGGACCAACGAACCGCCCGGTATTACCGGGCGGTTTTTCTTTGCCTTTTCCGTCATTTCCGGCTGAAACTGGATTCATTGTGAGAGGAATGAGCCAATGTCCCTGAAAGCACGTCTCGAAGCCGATGAAACGCTGTGCACGGCATGGTCGGGCGTGCCGGACGCGCTGACGGTGGAGATCGTTGCCCGGCAGGGTTTCGACGCTGTGACGCTGGACATGCAGCATGGCGGCCACAATGAGGACAGCGTGCTGCGCTCGATCGTACCGATCCAGGCGGTCAACAAACCGGCGCTGGTTCGCATTCCGGTCGGCCGCTTCGACATGGCCAGCCGCGCGCTTGATTTTGGCGCCGAGGCGGTGATCGCGCCAATGGTGAATTCGGTGGCCGACGCCAGGGCTTTTGCCGCGGCGATGAAATATCCGCCGCTCGGCGAACGCTCCTGGGGCCCGACCTACGCCTTGCCGCGCCACGGCAAGGGCACGCAGGCCGACTGGCTGAAGGAGAGCAACCAGCGCACGCTGGCCTTCGCCATGGTCGAGACGCGCGCCGCGCTGGCCGCGCTCGACGGCATCCTGGAAACACCCGGCATCGATGGCATCTTCGTCGGCCCGTCCGATTTCTCCATCGCCTGGAGCAACGGCGCCAAGGTCGATTCGACGCTGGAAGACATGATGGAGACCATCGCCTCGATCGCCGAACGCACCCGCAAGGCGGGCAAGCACGCCGCGATCTATGTCATCGATCCGGCCATTTCAGGCCGCGTTGTCAAGATGGGCTACCGGCTGCTGGCCATGGGCTCAGAACAGGCGCTGATCGGGCTCGGCACCAAGACGCTGCTGGCGAGCGTGAAGGAATCGATCGGTTAGGCTTCAGTCAGACTAATCCAACACGTCTATCACAACCGCGACAGGAAATGCGCGAAGGTCATCGAGCCTTCCGGCCAGGGGCCGTGGCCGGATTCGGAGTTGAGGTGGCCCGTGTCGCCGGCATCGATGAACAGCGATCCCCAAGCGCCGGCAAGGTCTTCGGCCACGTCGAAGTCGCAGAACGGGTCGTTGCGGCTGGCGATGACCATTGAGGGGAAGGGCAGCGGGTCGCGCGGATAGGGGCCGAAGGTCATCAGGTGCTTTGGCCTGATTTTCGGATTGGCGACATCCGGCGGGGCGACGAAGAAGCCGCCGGCGATCGGCTTGTCGCACAAGGGAAGCGCCTGGATGGCGGTTGCCACGCCCAGCGAATGCGCCACCAGCACCACCGGCTTGGTCGCCTCGTTGACGGCTTCGGCAACGCGGGCCGTCCAGTCCTCGCGTACCGGCTTCGACCACTCCGCTTGCTCGACACGGCGCGCGGTCGACAGTTTCGCCTCCCAGCGGCTCTGCCAATGATCGGGCCCCGAATTGGTGTAACCCGGCACGATGAGGATATCGGTGTCCTTTACTTTCATGGCTCGGATGTAGCGTTCCGCCTTTGCTGGCGCAACATGCCACTCGAATATTCGAATTGTGAACACCTTGTTCGATTTTTGCCGCCTTGTGTGAACAATGGGATTGTTCCATTTGGTAGGCGATGCAATCACCGCCGCATGCTTTCGGAGATAGGGATTTTGCGACTGACACGGCGTACAATGATGGGTGGCGTAGGGGTGATGGCCTTGGGGGCCATGACCAGCGCAGCCCGCCCGGAGAAGATGATGAGCGATCTGCCTTTTGCCGCTACCACGCCGATCAGTGTTGCCCGTGTCGGGTTGAAGACCCGCGACGCCGATGCGCTGGCCGCCTATTATCGTGCTGTTGTCGGCCTGGAAGAGCTGGCCCGCGACGGCGAGACGATCACGTTGGGCGCGGCCAACCGGCCGTTGCTGGTCTTGGAACGCGATGCGGCTGCCAAGCCGGACGATCCGCGCAGTGCCGGCCTGTTCCACACCGCCTTTCTTCTGCCAAGCCGTGCTGATCTCGGCCGCTGGATCAACCACGCCATCGAAAACAAGATCCAGGTTGAGGGCGCGTCCGACCATCTGGTCTCGGAGGCGGCCTATCTGACAGACCCGGAAGGCAACGGCATCGAGATCTATGCCGACCGCCCGCACGAAAGCTGGAAATGGGACGGCCCGAGCGTCGAGATGGCGACACTGCGCATGGATATTCCAGGCGTTGTCGGCTCGGTGCCGGCCGGCGATGCCGGCTGGAAGGGCGCGCCGGACAACACCGTTGTCGGCCATGTCCATCTGCGGGTCGGCGATCCGAACCAGGCCGAGGCCTGGTGGAACAAGGAATTCGGCTTCGACACCGTCAAGAAATACGGCACGCAGGCGGTGTTCCTGTCGTCGGGCGGGTATCATCACCATATCGGCGCCAACACCTGGCAGAGCGCCGGCGCCGGTAAGCGCGATGCCAGCCGTTCGGGTCTCGCCTGGGTCGAGATGCGCTCGGCTGAGGCCAAGACGCCGTCCGCCTATGAAGATCCGTGGGGAACCGTCATCCGCGCCGTGCCCGGCCAGCCTGGATAACAAACTGACTTTGCCGCCCTGATGGATCGTTCAGGAAGGATCCTGACACCCCCGAGCCTCGACCGATGCTAGACATTCACAGCCGAATCCGCGTCAGGCGGATTCGGCTGTTGGCATCAAGGAACTAAGGCTCATCCATGTTGAAGGTTATCGCCCGCGATTTCATCAAGCCTGAGGCACTCGAAATCGTGCAGCCGCTTTATGCCGAACTCGTCGAGAAGACGCGGCAGGAACCGCTTTGCATCTCCTACGATCTTTTTGTCGATCAGAAGGACCCGGGGCATTTCGTTTTCATCGAGGAGTGGCCAGACCGCGCCGCACTGGACGTCCACTGCCGCACCGAGCATTTCCGCCGGCTGGTGCCGCTGATCAATCAGCACCAGACCAGGGAGGGCACCGTCGTTTTGATGGACCGGTTCGTGCCCTGAGCGACGCTTAAGTGCCGATGGCGTTAGCAGCAAAGCCGGTCGACAGCCCATGGCTCCAATTGGCAAAGCCGCTGGCTTCGGCGCGTCGGGCGGCCGAGCTCCAATCATAATCGATCGCGCGCAGGGTGAACGACCATTTGCCGTTGAGGCGCGTGGCGATTGCATAGCGGGCATGCGGGCTGCCGGTCACGGTCAGGCCGGGAAAGGCCTGCACGCCGACGCTGCCCGGATTGAGGACGGTCAGGCGGTCCGAGACATGCACGATGCGCGGTGTGTGCGTATGGCCGCACAGCACGAGCTCGGCCGGCACATCGCCGAGTTTGCGTCGGATCTGGCCCTCGCTGGAGGGGAAGAAGTGGTTGCCGCCGTCTTCCTCCAGCAGGAAAACCTCGTCGTCCGCCGGGCTGCCGTGGCAGAGGAAAATCTCCGACGTCAGGCTCGTTGTCGCAGGCAGCGATGCGAGCCAATCGCGCGAAGCCTTGGTGAGGTGCCGGTATGCGAAGGCGTCAATCGTATCCATCTCGCCTGGCGGCATCTCGGCCAGCGCGCGATCATGGTTGCCGCGCACCGTCGGCCAATTCTCGGCGATCAGATATTGCGCCGTCTCTTCCGGCCATAGCGGACCGGACAAGCAGTCGCCCAGATTGACGATCAGGTCCGGCGAGGCCGTCTTGATCTCGGCATGCACCGCCTCCAGCGCCGGCAGGTTGCCGTGGATGTCGGAGATGACCGCCAGCCGCATGGATATGCTTATCCAAACACGCGCTTGAAGATGGTGTCGACATGCTTGGTGTGGTAGCCGAGATCGAATTTTTCGCGGATTTCCGCTTCGGACAGCGCCGCCGTCACTTCCTTGTCGGCAAGCAGTTCCTCAAGGAAATCAGCGCCCTGTTCCCAGACCTTCATAGCATTGCGCTGCACCAGCCGGTAGGCGTCCTCGCGGGAAACACCCGCCTGGGTGAGCGCGAGCAACACGCGCTGCGAATGCACCAGGCCGCGGA
The DNA here is from genome assembly GCF_030814575.1 of Mesorhizobium sp. YL-MeA3-2017. Lineage (NCBI taxonomy): Bacteria > Pseudomonadati > Pseudomonadota > Alphaproteobacteria > Hyphomicrobiales > Phyllobacteriaceae > Mesorhizobium > Mesorhizobium sp. YL-MeA3-2017. The sequence continues at coordinate 5,064,049 of NZ_JAUSVH010000001.1, forward strand.
ACTTGTTGAGGTTCCGGTCCATGTTTTCCGGGTAGACCAGCAGCTTGTCGATGACGCCGGTGAGCCTGGCCAGCGCGAAATCCAGCGTCACCGTGGCGTCCGGACCGATCATGCGCTCGACCGAGGAGTGAGAGATATCGCGCTCGTGCCACAGTGCCACGTTCTCCATCGCCGGCAGCACCATGCCGCGCACCAGGCGGGCAAGACCGGTGAGGTTTTCGGTCAGCACCGGATTGCGCTTGTGCGGCATCGCCGACGAGCCCTTCTGGCCGGGCGAAAAATACTCTTCCGCTTCCAGAACCTCTGTCCGCTGCAGATGACGGATCTCGGTCGCCAGCCGCTCCACCGAGGAAGCGATGACGCCGAGCGTGGCGAAGAACATGGCATGGCGGTCGCGCGGGATGACCTGCGTCGACACCGGCTCCGGCTTCAGGCCGAGCTTTTTGGCAACGTGTTCTTCGACATAGGGCTCGATGTTGGCGAAGGTGCCGATCGCGCCGGAAATGGCGCAGGTGGCGATGTCTTCGCGCGCATGGACGAGGCGCTCGCGGCAACGGCTGAATTCGGCATAGGCCTGCGCCAGCTTGACGCCGAAAGTGGTCGGCTCGGCATGGATGCCGTGGCTGCGGCCGATGGTGACGGTGTCCTTGTGCTCCAAGGCGCGGCGCTTCAGCGCCGCCAGCAACGCGTCGATGTCGGCGAGCAGGATGTCGCTGGCGCGGGTAAGCTGCACGGCAAGGCAGGTGTCGAGCACGTCCGACGAGGTCATGCCCTGGTGGATGAAGCGCGAGTCCGGCCCGACGAATTCGGCCAGATGGGTGAGGAAGGCGATGACGTCGTGCTTGGTGACGCGCTCGATCTCGTCGATCTTGTCGACATCGAACGTCGCGGCATTGCCCTTTTCCCAGATGGTCTTCGCCGCTTCCTTCGGGATGACGCCGAGTTCGGCCAGCGCATCGCAGGCATGTGCCTCGATTTCGAACCAGATGCGGAAGCGCGTCTCGGGCGACCAGATGGCGACCATTTCCGGCCGGGAATAACGTGGGATCATCGGTCCGTCCTGATGTCTGGGGAAAACTTACGCCGCGTCCTAACAGAGCACGGCAAAATGCTCAACGCGCCAGATGCTCCCGGATGCTCAATGTCGTTGCCGGACAAACCACAGTGCAGCAGCAAAGAGAGCGACAAACCCGACCGGGAAATAGAGGCGGATGCCGAGCACGGCGAACTGATAAAGCGCGCCGGCGCTGGTGAAGGCGAACTGGAACAGCCAGCGCAGGCTGAGCGGCGGGCCATGCCATTCGGCGTAGTAGGAGCGATACTGCATCGCATAGAGCCCACCGGTGACCAGCACAGTCGCCGCAAACAGCGACACGAAGCCGGCCGCGAAAACCACGCTGCCGGGGCGGCCAAGCGAGACAAAGCGCGCGACGAACAGGCCAGTCGGAAAGGCAAGAGCGCCGCCGATGGCAAACAGCGACATGATCGCAACCACGGCAGCGGACGATTCCCAGCCTTGCAGGAAAAGATTGGTCCCGGCACTGACGGCCATCGCCGTCGCCCATGCCAACGCCCCGAAGAGTGCGATGCGCGGCGCGGGCAGGGCCAGGCGCAACCGCATCGCAATCGTGCCGCGCCCGTCGGGGCGTAAAGTCGTTGCCTGGGCGGCCGGGTCTGTCACAGCCGCCCGGTCACCGCCATCCAGCGATAATCCGGCCCTTCAAAGCCGTAGCCACGAACCCAGATCAGCACCGCATAGGCCGACAGGCTGTCGCCGCCATAAGTCTGCACCGCGCCGATGCCATAGCCGTTGGGACAGCCACGGCTCTTTGGGATCGATTTGTCCTCATGCAAAAGCTTGGTCTGGCCGCCTTCGCGGGCTTCGATGCGCAGCAGTCGGAAACCCTTGGTTTCGCCCTGGCTGGAACAGATGTCGTCGCCACTCAGGGTGAATTCGTCCAAGCGCACTTCCAGCGGCTCGTCGATCGCTGGAAACACCGGCCGCGGATTGACGACCATACGGTGCGGGTCGGCCGACAACTCGGTGACGGGATTGCCGCCAACGGTGAAGCCGGCATTGGCCTCGAGTTCCGCCTGTTTGACGATGGCTTCGCCCTGTTCGCGCGCCTTGTCGCGCACTGCCTGCAGCGTGGCCTTCTCGTCGTCGAGCCGTACGCGAATGGGTGTGCCGCTGACGAATGTGTCGGTCGCCGTGTCGATGTAATAGCGGTTTGCATAAGGGAAACCGGAACCGTCCTGCACGCCGTATTCCTCGAAGGCGAAGATGCCGCCGCCCTTGGCGAAACCGAGAATCTGCAGCCGCGCGACATCGCCTGCCCGTGCGACGACGGCGCCGGCCAGGACAAGGACAACTGTGAGTGCCAAACGCATCAGACGGTTCATCTTTTCTCCGGTGTCGGCTGGAACATACCGGTTCCTATCACAATCGTTTTAGCGCGTCGCATGGCGCGAAATGCATTTTGATGGATGCGGCCGGCCCGCTCTTTGCTAGTCTCGGCGTTCTTCACAAGGAGAACTGCCATGAGCGACACGAGCAAAATTCGCGAGCATATGGAAGTCGTCGGTGCGGACGGTACCCATGTCGGTACCGTCGACAAGGTTGAAGGAAAGCGCATCAAGCTTATCAAGACAGACAGCGGCCAGGGCTCCCACCGGGGGCATCATCACTACATCCCCTTGAGCCTTTTTGCCGAAATCCAGGACGGCAAGGTGTGGCTGTCGGCGAATTCGGATGTCGCCGTCATGTTCGAGGAAGAAAGATCCGATCCAACCTGATCGGGCTTCCAACGCCATTGTCATGGAACGGACGGGCTGGCGCCTCGTGTCAGCCCGGCAGGGCCGACCATACGGGAAACAGGTCGCCTTTCGCCGGCGTGGCGGCGAAGGCTGCTCGCGCGATCGCGCGCGCCATCGTCGCGCCGGCCGCCGCATAAAGGTCGATGGCTTCGACCGCCGACGGGGTTATGCCGCTCTTTCCCGTGCCCAGCCCGAAGACCAGATCTCCGTCGACCGGCGTGTGCGTCGGCCAGATGGCGCGGGCGAAGCCGTCATGCGCGGCGATCGCCAGGCGTTTGGCGGCCGCCTTGGTCAGCACGGCGTCGGTGGCGATGATCGCGATGGTGGTGTTGGCACCGACCGGATTGTCGCGGAATTTCAGGCGTATCTGCCTGGCATTCTCGGGCAGTGGCGAAGGATAGCCCAGTCCACCGAACTCGTTGCCGATCTCGAAGGGCGCTGCCCAGAAATGACGGCTGCGGCCGACGGTGACCGAGCCGGTCGGGTTGGCCGCGACCAGCGCGCCGATGGTGATGCCGTTGTCGAGCACGGTGGAAGCCGAGCCGAGCCCACCCTTGAGCCCGGAGGTCAGCGCGCCGATACCGGCGCCAGCGGTGCCGATCTCGAAGTCGTCGGACGCCGTGAGCGCCGCCTCATGTCCCAGTTCTCTGTATGGCGGGTAGCGGCCCCAACCCTTGTCGCCGCCATTGGCAAGATCGAACAGGATGGCCGCAGGCACGATCGGCACGCGGAACCCCGCGACCTCGAAGCCGATGCCGTTTTCCCGCAAGGCTGCCTGCACGCCCGACGCGGCGTCGAGCCCGAAGGCGGAGCCGCCCGACAGCACCAGCGCATGCACGGTTTCCACCGCATTGTGCGGCTCCAGAAGGTCGGTTTCACGCGTGCCCGGCGCGCCGCCCAGCACCTGGACGCCGGCAACCGCCGGTGTGTCGCACAGGATGGCGGTGACGCCCGATTTCAGCCTGGCGTCGCCGGCATTACCGACCCGCAGGCCGGCGACATCGGTGATCAGATTGCGCGGGCCGGTGCGAAACATCATTGTCCCTCGAGAGGCACGAAGCGCGTTCCGTCGAAGCGGAAGGCGCGATAGGGGTTCTTGGCAAGGTCACCCTTGGCATCGAAGCGGATAATGCCGGTGGCGGTCGTGAAGTCGCGGTCGGCAAGGGTTTCGATCAGCGGCTTGCCGGCGGCCTCCTTCTTGGCCTGGCCGGCGATCTCGACCGCGACAAAGGCCGGCAGCGCATAGCCTTCGGGCAGCACTTTGGCGGCGCTGAACAGATCGAGCGTTTTCTTGTCCGCGACATCCGCCCATTCGGGCATGGCGATCATCAGCGTGCCTTGCGTGTAAGGCACGTCGCTCGCCGCGCGCAGGGCTTCGCCGCCGGCAAATGCCATGTCGGCGCCGAGCTTGGCGGCATCGCGCGCCATGACGGCCAGATCGCGGCCGTCGCCGCCGACGAAGACGCTGGTGGCGCCGGCCTTGCGCAAGCGGCCGACTAGCCCGACCTGGTTGTCCATTTCTGGGCGGAACGTGTCGGTGAAGACCGGCTTGAGCGCCGCCTGCTCGACGGTGGCCCGCATCGCTTCGGCAAGTTCGCGGCCGTAGATAGTGCCGTCGTCGACGACGGCGAAAGGCTGGTCGCGCCACAGCCGGGACAGGACCCTGCCGGCTGCGTCGCGTTCGGCGTCGCCGCGCGGCCCGAGCCGGAACACCGGCCAGCCAGTCTTGGCGCGCCGGTCGGTCAGGCTGTCGGTGCGCACGCCGGGGGTGATCACCGCGATGCCCGCCTGTTTGAGGATGGGCATCGCTGCCTCGATTGCCTCGGTGCACAGGAAGCCGACGACGATATCGACCTTTTCGGCAGCGAATTGCGCGGCTGCCGCGGCACCGCCCGCCGCCGTGCAGGTGTCGTCGACAACGCTGATCGCGGCGCCGTTCGCGCCGGCGCCGAGCCTTGCGCCATATTCGATCTGCCGGCCAAGGACAGCCGACGGACCCGACAGCGGTGCCGCGACGCCAATGGTCAGCGTCGTGGCGGCTGCCGGATCGAGGAGGAAAAACCCGCCAAGCAGGCTAAGGATTGCGGACGCCAGTCGCATGCGAATGAAACGTGTCTCCCTGCAGGCTTCGGCCCAGACCTAAAGGCTGCACCGTCTTGGTGCAACAAGCCTGTCGAATCTTGGTACAGCAAGGCAGTTTCGATGAGCCGCATCAACCACTTCGCTTGTGATGCACAAGATACCGCCATATATAGCGGGAGGGGTTTGGTGTCTGGAAAATCGCCCGTGCTGAAGAAGAATGATGTCGAGCCGCAGGCCTATCGCGACGCGATGAGCCGTTTCGCCGGTCATGTCCACATTGTCACCACCGACGGTCCGTCGGGCAGACGTGGCGCGACGGTGACCGCGACCTGTTCGGTTTCGGATACGCCGCCGATGATACTGGTGTGCCTCAATCGCTCCAATCCCCGCAACGAACCCTTTGTCAGCAATGGCAATTTCGCGTTGAACACGCTGGCCGCCACGCACCGGGGGCTGGCCGACGGCTTTTCCGGCCTTACTCATCTCGCGCCCGACGAACGCTTCGGACTGGCCGAATGGGACACCATCGCCACCGGCGCGCCGACGCTGGTCGGAGCGCTCGCCGTTTTCGACTGCGAGCTGACCGACATCAAGGATCTCGCCAGCCATCGTGTGCTTTTTGGCAAGGTGACAGGCCTGCGCATCGGCGATAATTTGAAGCCGCTGATCTACCATGATCGCGGCTACCGCATTCTGCAGGACTAGGGTCCTGATTCTGGGATGCGGGTACGCACGGAGACAGAATGACCGAGCTGAAACCGCGCCCCGCGCCGGGAACGATCGACGAAACGCTCGATCTCCTGACCGGCGCGGATTACGTGGCCGACCGCTCGCTGGCGACGGTGCTGTTCCTGTCGTTGCGCATGAAACGGCCGCTGTTCCTTGAAGGCGAGGCCGGCGTCGGCAAGACCGAGATCGCCAAGGTTCTGGCATCCGCGCTTGGTCGGCGGCTGATCCGCCTGCAATGTTATGAGGGGCTGGACGTTTCCTCGGCGGTCTATGAGTGGAACTATGCCGCGCAGATGATCGAGATCCGCATGGAAGAGGCGGCCGGCAAGGTCGAGCGCTCGACCATGGAGCGCAACGTCTTTTCCGAAAAATATCTGATCCGCCGCCCGGTGCTCGACGCGCTGACCGGCAAGGAAGGTGCGGCGCCCGTCTTCCTGATCGACGAACTCGACCGCACCGACGAGGCGTTCGAAGCCTTTCTTCTGGAAATCCTCTCTGACTTCCAGGTGACGGTGCCCGAGCTTGGCACGATCAAGGCGGAGGAACCGCCGATCGTCATCATCACCACCAATCGCACCCGCGAAATCCATGACGCGCTGAAGCGCCGCTGCCTTTATCACTGGGTCGATTATCCGAACGCGGCGCGCGAATTGGAGATCGTGCGGCGTAAGGTGCCCGACGCCAACAGGCGGCTGTCGGCCGAAGTCGTCGCTTTCATCCAGAAGCTGCGGCAGATCGAATTGTTCAAGGCGCCGGGCGTGGCGGAAACCATCGACTGGGCCGGCGCATTGGCGGAATTGGACAAGGTCGCGCTCGACCCCGAAACCGTGTCTGATACGATCGGCGTGTTGTTGAAATACCAGGACGACATCGCCCGGATCGAGCAGGGCGAGGGCCGGCGCATCCTCAAGGAGGTCCAGGCGGAACTGGCCTCGGCGGCGGAGTAGCATGAGATGAAAGGCAGCCAGCCGGAGGGCCGGATCGCCGACAACATCGTCTTTTTCGCGCGTGCCCTGCGCAAGGCCGGCATGCGGGTCGGCCCGGCCTCGGTCAAGGACGCCATCGAGGCGGTGCTGACCGCCGGCATCGGCGGCCGCGACGATTTCTACTGGACGCTGCACGCCGTGCTCGTCACCCGCCATGAGGACCACGCCACTTTCGACGAGGCGTTTCGCCTCTACTGGAAGTCGCGCGAGCTGGTCGAGAAGCTGCTCGCCATGTTCTCGCCGGTGGCGGTCGACAATGCCGAGCGCCGCAAGCCGCGCGCGGCGGAAAACCGGGTCAGCCAGGCGATGTTCGAAGGCCGGCAGGATGGCCGGCCGCCGCGGGAAATACCCGAAATAGAGATCGACGCGCGTTTCACCGTGTCCGGCAGCGAAGTGTTGCGCGGCAAGGATTTCGCGCAGATGAACGCCGACGAGCTCACCGACGCGCGCAAGGCGATTTCGGAATTGCGATTGCCGTTCGATACGGTCGCGACGCGGCGCTTCAAGGCCGATGGTTCCGGCCGCCGCATCGATCCGCGCGCCATGATGCGCATGGCGGCGCGCACGGGCGGAGAGCTGATCCTGCCGAAATTCCGTTCGCCGCGCGAAATCCATCCGCCGCTGGTGGTGCTGGCCGACATTTCCGGCTCGATGAGCCAGTACACGCGGATTTTCCTGCACTTCCTGCACGCGCTGACCGAGAAACGGCGGCGTGTCCATGCATTCGTCTTCGGCACCCGATTGACCAACCTGACCCGCCAGATGCGCCATCGCGACCCGGACGCGGCGCTGGCCGATGCCTCTGCCGTCGTCAAGGACTGGTCAGGCGGCACCCGCATCGGCGAGACGTTAGGTGAGTTCAACCGGCTGTGGTCGCGCCGCGTGCTGGGGCAGGGCGCCGTGGTGCTGCTGATCACCGACGGGCTGGAGCGCGACCATATCGAGGGTCTCGCGCAGGAGATGGAGCGGCTGCACAAATCCTGCCGGCGGCTGATCTGGCTCAATCCGCTGCTGCGCTTCGACGGTTTCGAGGCGCGGGCGCGCGGCGTCAAGGCGATGCTGCCGCATGTCGATGAGTTTCGCCCGGTGCACAATCTCGAAGCGCTGGCCGATCTCTGCGCCTCGTTGGCGCGGGGCTCCGCTCGCGACGTCGATCCGCGCCGCTGGCTCGACATTGGCGCGGCCAGGGCAGCGTAGCCATATGTCTGGAGGAGGGCCCATGGAAAACAGCGCCTATCTCGACGAAGCCCGCGATCCTTTGATCATCGCGGAAGACTGGATGAAGAACGGCAAGGATGTCGCCATCGCCACCGTGGTGGAAACCTGGGGGTCGGCGCCGCGTCAGGCCGGCAGCCATCTGGTGATCGACGCCGGGGGCAATTTCCACGGGTCGGTTTCCGGCGGCTGCGTGGAAGGCGCCGTGGTGGCCGAGGCGCTCGACGTCATCGGCTCGGGCAAGGCGAAGATGCTGGAATTCGGCGTCGCCGACGAAACCGCCTGGAACGTGGGGCTGTCCTGCGGCGGCCGCATCAAGGTTTATGTGGAACGACTGGGGTAGAACGACGTGAAAACGATCTGCAACGCGCGATTTTCGCCTCGCCATGAAGCTTTTTGAAATCGGCACATCACGATGGACCCCTATGCCCTCAAGACACTGAACGCCGAACGCCGCGCACGTCGTGCAGCCGTGCTGGTCACCGATCTCGGCGACGGCCGCGACCGCGTCGTGCGCGAGGGCGATAAGGTGGCGGGCGAACTGGGCGCCGCCATCGAGACTGCCTTCCGGACCGGCCGTTCCAAGGCGGTCGAGGCCGAAGGGCGTCCCTTTTTCCTCAACGCGCATCTGCCGCAACCGCGCCTGGTGGTGATCGGCGCCGTGCATATCAGCCAGGCACTGGCGCCGATGGCCAGGATTGCCGGTTACCCGGTCGAGATTATCGACCCGCGCACCGCCTTTGCCACGGCCGACCGCTTTCCCGACATGCCGCTGCACGCCGAATGGCCACAGGATGTCTTGGCGCGCCAGCCGCTCGACGGCTACACCGCGCTCGCCGCCGTCACCCATGATCCGAAGATCGACGATTTCGCGCTGAAGGCGGCGCTCGATGCGCGCTGCTTCTATGTCGGTGCGCTGGGCAGTCGCAAGACGCACGCCAAGCGGGTCGAGCGGCTGCTGGCGCTGGGTGCGAGCGCCGACGATGTCGCGCGCATCCACTCGCCGATCGGCGTCGACATCGGCGCGGCGAACCCCGCCGAGATCGCTGTTGCCGTTCTGGCCGAGGTGATCGGCGCTTTCCGCTCGCGCGGGCTGGCGCGCCGGGGCGAAGCGGCGTGAAATTCGGTCCGGTTCCGATCGATCAGGCTGAAGGCGCGATCCTGGCCCACGCGACGAATGCCGGCGAGCGGCGTTTTCGCAAGGCGCACCGGCTCGAAGCGGCCGATATCGCCGCGCTGCAGGCGGCGGGTGTCACCGAAGTTGTGGCGGCGGTGCTCGGGGCCCGCGACCTTGGCGAGGATGCCGCCGCCGGGGCGATCGCGCGGGCGATGCGCCATCGCGACATCGAGGCGAAGGCGGCGACCACGGGTCGCGTCAATCTGCATGCGTTGGCGGCCGGCGTGTTCACCGTCGATGCGGCGATGATCGACGCAATCAATGCCGTCGATCCCGCTATCACCATCGCGACATTGGCCCACCATGCCCCGGTCGAGAGCGGCCAGATGGTGGCGACAGTGAAGATCATTCCCTTCGCGGTCGACCGCGCTCTTGTCGACGCGGTACTGGCCATCTGCGCCGGCGGCGAGGTTTTCGCGGTCAACGCCTATCGGGCGATCCGGCTCGGCGTCGTGCAGACGGTGCTGCCGGGGGTGAAACCCAGCGTGCTCGACAAGACCATGCGTGTCACCGAGGCGCGGCTGGCGCGTTCCGGCAGCCGGGTGACCACCGAGCGTCGCGTGCCGCATCAAGCGGAAGCGGTGGCCGAGGCCGCCGGTGCATTGGCCAGGGACAACGACATGGTGGTCATCTTCGGCGCTTCGGCGATGTCCGATTTCGCCGACGTCGTGCCGGCGGCGATCGAACGGGCCGGCGGCCGCGTCGAACGCGCCGGCATGCCGGTCGATCCAGGCAATCTGCTGGTACTTGGCCGGCTGAACGGCAAGCGAATCGTCGGCGCGCCGGGGTGTGCCCGCAGTCCCAAGGAAAACGGGTTCGACTGGGTACTCGACCGGCTGATTGCCGGGCTCGAAGTGACAGGACGCGACATCGCCGGCATGGGCGTCGGTGGACTGCTGATGGAAATTCCGAGCCGGCCGGAGCCGCGCGAACGTCCACCGGCGCATGCGGGCGAAAGGGTTCATGCCGTTCTCCTGGCCGCCGGTCGCTCGAGCCGCATGGGTGGACCCAACAAGCTGATGGCGCTGTTCGACGGCAAGCCGCTGGTGCGCCGCACCGCCGAACGCGTACTTGCCTCGAAGGCCGTCGGCACGGTCGTGGTCTCCGGCCATCAGCGCGACCGAGTGCGCGCTGCGCTCGCCGGGCTCGACCTTGCCTTTACCGACAACCCCGACTTCGCCGACGGCCTGTCGACCTCGCTGAAGGCGGGCATTGCGGCGCTGCCGGCCAGTGCCGCCGGCGCGTTGATCGTGCTGGGGGATATGCCGGGCGTCGCCTCCGCCGATTTCGATCGGCTGATCGAGGCCTTCGCGGGTTCCGGCGGCAAGGCGGTGGTGCGCGCCTCGCATGACGGCCGGCGCGGCAACCCGGTGCTTTTGCCGCGTTCGCTGTTTGCCGCCGTTGCCCATCTCGAAGGCGATACCGGTGCCCGCCATCTCGTCGAGACGGAGGGGGTGGAGGTGATCGACGTCGAGATCGGCGCCGGCGCCTCGGTCGATGTCGACACGCGCGAGGCACTGGAAGGCGCCGGCGGCGTGTTGCAGGATTGACAAGCAGCCGCCGAAAGCCGCAACGCTCTCCCATGATCTTTGCTGTTTCTTCCGCCGCGCCGCGCCTCGCGCGCCGCTTCCGTCTTTCGCTGATCCTCCTTTTGTCGCTGGCGCCCGCCGCGGCATTGGCCGATGCGCAGACGCTGAAGCCGCTCAAGGACGAGCTGTTCGCCTATCCGGGCATCCTGTCGGCCGAAAAGGGCGATATCTATCGCGTGGTCGACTATCGCGAGATGCGCGACATCAACGCGCGCGACACGGTGCCGGAACGGCGCGTGAAACCGCAATATACCTCGACCGGCGTGCGCGGCGTGCAGCAGGATCTGGCGCTGACGACCGACGTCGGCATCATCCGCCATGTCGCCGTCGGCAAGACCGAGGGCGCCGCCATCATCGTGCTTTACCTGCACGGGCAGGGCGGCAGCCGCAAGCAAGGGGTGGACGACTTCACCTTCGGCGGCAATTTCAACCGCATCAAGAACCTGATGGCCGACAATGGCGGTCTTTACCTGTCGCCCGACTTCAGCGATTTCGGCGACAAGGGCGCCGCGCAGGTGGCGGCATTGATCGGCCATTATGCCGAGCGGTCGCCCGGTGCGAAGATCTTCGTCGCCTGCGGTTCGATGGGCGGCGCACTATGCTGGAAACTCGCCGGCCGCGCCGATACCGGCAACCGCATCGACGGCCTGCTTTTGCTGGGTTCGTTGTGGGACGACAGCTTCTTTGCAAGCCCTGCCTTCAAGCGGCGCGTGCCGGTGTTTTTCGGCCAGGGCAGCAAGGACCCCGTTTTCCCCATCGAGAACCAGGAAGCCTTCTTCCGGTCTATTCTTGCCAAGTCAAAGGCTTACCCGACGCGTTTTGTGCGCTTCGAGACCGGCACGCATGGCACGCCGATCCGCATGACCGACTGGCGCGAAACGCTGAACTGGATGCTGTCGCGCAAATAAGGAGCCGGACGGCTCGACCGAGGCGGCTCTGAACGATCGATGGTTTTTGCTCAGGGCGCGGTGTTGTAGTCCAGCACGGTCTGCGGGTTGATCTCGCCGTCATAAGACGCGTCGACGTCATATTGCACGAGGCCGAAGACGCCGTTGCGGAACAGATAGGTGCCGGTCGAGGAAGCATCGCCGACGCCGCGCCACTTGTCGTGCGACACGATCGTGTGGGCGTTCTCGTCATAGTCGGCGTTGATCAACTGATCCGTCGTGCGGAGGCCGGTGATGCCGATATGCTCGACCTTGCCTTCGGTGTCGCCGTTCTCGTAGCGGATATCGAGTTCGGGCACGGCGAATTGCAGCTGGCTCACGCTCTGCCCGTCTTCAGAGACATAATAGACCGAGCTTTCGTTGTAGGCGGCCATCGAACAGAAGAAGCGGAACAACCGCACGGTCTTGTCCGGTTCGCTGTCGCTGGGCTTGTAGGTGATGGTGTGGTCGCTTGGTTCGCCGGTTTTCGCACCACCGCCAGGGGCTTCGGGATCGCATTGATCGCCATAGGAGGCGAGGAAGGCCTTTTTCGCCTTTTCCAGCACCGCGTCCTGTTTCGGCAGCGCCGGTCCTTCGCCGCAGCTGTCGGGCAGTGCGTTCTGGAGCTCTTTGTCGGACAGTTTCAGCGCGCCCTTCTCGATGCGGATCGGGCTGAAGGGCGGCGATTGAATCTGCGCGTTGACCTGGCGCAGCGTGTAGCAGCCGGCAAACACCTTGCCGTTGCCGGATTTGTCGACGGCGCGGATGGCGACGGGCAAGGTGTAGAAAATGCTGCCGGCCGCCCCCTCGCTTGCAGGCATACCGGTCGTCACCTCGACAGCCTCGGTGCTTTCATACCCCTTGGCGAAGGCGTCGAAATCCTTGGCGGGCTTGGTCTCGCCGAAATAGTCCCAGGCGCGCGCATATTCATGGCGGTTGATTGCATTGTAGAGCGAGCGCACCACATTGGCGGCGTCTGAACGATCGTCGAGATAGGGCGGCTCGGCGGCCATCGCGGCCTGACTGAGCGTTGCGAGGCCAAGGACTGCCGTCGCGGCGAAAAGGGGGCTTTTCATCGGGAATCTCCAGTCGACAGGGGCAGCATCCACATCGATTGAGGCAGGCGCGTGACGCCTGCGCGACACTTGAAGAATCGTGCGCGAAAGCGCTAGCTCTTTTAGCGGTCAAGAACGGAGCGGCCTATGGCGATATCCATGTACGATGCCTCGATTGCGGTGTTTTCAGCCAGGCTGAAGGCACTTGCCGGCGTGCTCAATGCCGCCGAGCAGAACGCTGTCGACCGCAAGATCGACCCGGACGTGTTCTTGCTCGCGCGCCTTGCGCCGGACATGTATCCGCTGACCCGCCAAGTGCAGATCGCGACGGATCACGCCAAGGGCGCGAGTTCCAGGCTGGCCGGGCGCGAGGCGCCGCGTTTCGAGGACGACGAGCAGAGCTTCGACGACCTGCACGCCCGCATCGGCCGCACGACCGATTACCTGGCGACTTTCTCGGCGCAGGACCTCGACGGGTCGGAGGAGAAGAATATCGAAATGAAGCTGGGTGGAAGGCAGATCGCCATGCCGGGCCTGCAATATCTGCTGCATTTCGCCATGCCCAACTTCTATTTCCACGTCACCACCGCCTACGACATCCTGCGTCACAACGGCGTGCCGCTGGGCAAGGTGACTTTCATCAGTGGCGGGCAGCGATCCTGAGGCCGACAGCCGGAATACCGGCTGCCGCATATTGGCTGACGGTGGTCAGCGAAGTGCCGGGCGGCGTGCGATGCGCGGAAAGTCGATCGGCCTGATACCGGTCTCGGCGCGATCGGTACGGCTCATCGCATAGATAAGCGCCAGCGATGCGCTGTAGCGCACCTGTTCCTGCGGCCGCGGGCGGGCGAACATCTCGGTGAAGAACCCCATGGTTCTCGGCTCCGGTTGGTCCTCCCGTCTCCTCATATAGGTGATTCATGACCGTTGTTGCAGTGCAGCATGGCCACGGAACGCTGTTTTATGTTGCATTGCACAATATGTCGCAGCGAGGAGGATAATCGGCGCGATGATGGGCTAGGATCGCCAGCGTTAAGCAACGCCAAAAAAACCCTTGCCGAAGGCATGCATTCTTAACTGGCCGGATGTATCGTCCGTGCAAAGCCCGGTTGGGCACGCATTGCTGGGAGGCTGACATCGCAACCGGGGCCAAGCGAGATTTCGCTTCGTTGCTCGACGATTTGTTCGTCGCCTCCGGCGAGGCGGAGGACGTCGCCGCGAAGCCGACCATTCCATTCGACTATCTGTCCGTTGTCGACGAGCTGCACTCCGGTCGCATCAAAGTGGCCGGCGAGGCCGCCGCCGCCGAATATCGCGAGAGCGGAGCCGATCTGGCGGCCGAGTTCGCGGCCTTGCTCGACCAGGCGCGGATCGCACTGGCCAACGAGCATCCCGAGCCGCAGGAAGTGCTGCCGCCGATCGACCCCGAGGCGATCGCCACCGAACTCGGCCTCGGCCGTGTCGCCAAGGCCGCCGACCTTGCCCGCCTGCGCCGCGAATTCGCCTTCGCCAATCATCCCGACCGGGTGGCGCCGCATCTGAGGCAACGGGCCATGATCCGCATGCAGGTGGCGAACATGCTGATCGACGACGCCCGGCAGAAGGCGCTGGCGGCGACACGCCGCCGCTAGTCCGTTCTTGCGCAAGGGTGGCGGCATGCGGGGCTTGGCCTCGACGTTTGCACCGCTTATGCTGGGTTTCCTCCCGCGCGCCTGCGCAACCAAGACCTTTCCCGATACGCTTCCTGGAGCCGATCATGCAAAAGCGCCGTCTCGGCCGGACCGATCTTCTTGTTTCGCAGATATGCCTCGGCTCGATGACCTGGGGACAGCAGAATACGGAGACGGAAGGGCACGCGCAGATGGATCTGGCCTTCGCGCGCGGCGTCAACTTCATCGATACGGCGGAGCTTTACCCGATCCCGCCAAAGGCGGAGACGCAGGGGCGCACCGAGACGATCATCGGCAATTGGATGAAGGCGCGTGGCAATCGCGACCGTGTGCTGTTGGCCACCAAGGTTGTCGGCCGCACCGCCAGCGACTGGTTTCGCGGCGGACGTCCTTCAAAACTCGTACGCGCCGACATTTTCGACGCCATCGACAAATCGCTCGCCAAGCTCGGCACCGACTATGTCGATCTCTACCAGATTCACTGGCCGGAACGCGATGTGCCCTGGGGTGCCAATCCGACCCGCGTTGGCGGCACGCCGCCACGTGCCGATTCCACCAGTGGCGACGAGACCCCGATCGTCGAGACGCTTGCCGTCTTTGACGAACTGGTGAAGGCCGGCAAGATCCGCCATTTCGGCCTGTCCAACGAGAGTTCCTGGGGGCTGATGCGTTTCATCACCGAGAGCGAAAAGGGGATAGGGCCTCGCGCCGTTTCCCTGCAGAACGCCTACAATCTCGTCAACCGCACCTTCGAGGTCAATCTCGCCGAAGCCTGTGCCCGCGAGGACGTGTCGCTGCTTGCCTATTCGCCGCTGGGGCAAGGCTATCTCACCGGCAAATACGACCATGGCGCGCGGCCGGCGGGTTCGCGCTCGCAGCTGTTCAACCGCGGCCAGCGCTATGAAACGCCGAACGCCGCCGAGGTGCTGCTCGAATACAGCGAGCTGGCGCGTTCTTTCGGCATGGAGCCGGCGCTGTTTGCCGGTGCCTATGTGGCGAGCCGGCCCTTCGTGGCGTCGAGCATCATCGGCGCCACCAGCCTGCCTCAGCTCGAGATCGCGCTTGCCGCCGCAGCCGTCGTGTGGACCGAGGACATGCAGAAGGCGGTCGATGCCGTGCATCAGCGGGTCGGCAATCCCTGTCCCTAGCCCGGTGGCCACGCGTGCTGCATCTAGGCACGGTCACAAACAGAGAGGACAGCATGGATTTTCCGATCGAGGCCGTGCGCGACGCGTTTCCGGCACTTTCCCTGACCGACAAGGGCCGCCGTCGCATCTATCTCGACAACCCGGCCGGAACCCAGGTGCCGAAATCCGTGGCGGATGCGGTGTCGCGTTGCCTTGTCGAAACCAACGCCAATCTCGGCGGCTTCTTCGAGACGACGCTGGCCGCCCAGAAGGTGGTGGATGATGCCCATGCCGCCATGGCCGATTTCGTAGGTGCTGCTTCGCCCGAGGAAATCATCATCGGCGCCAATATGACGACGCTGACCTACCATATGTCGCGCACGCTCGGCCGCGATTTCAAGCCCGGCGATGAGATCATCCTCACCCGCATGGACCACGAGGGCAACGTCTCGCCCTGGCTGCAACTGGCGGAAGACCGCGGCCTTGTCGTGCGCTGGCTGCCCTTCGACCAGCAGAGCTGGCAGGTCGAGGGAGCGGCCCTTGCAGCGCTTCTGAACGATCGCACGCGGCTGGTGGCGCTGAACTATGCCTCCAACCTCACCGGCTCGATCAACCGGGTGAAGGAACTGACGCGCATCGCCAAGCAGGCCGGCGCGCTGGTCTATGTCGATGCCGTGCAGTTCGCGCCGCATGGGCTTGTCGACGTCGCCGAAATCGGTTGCGATTTCCTGGCCTGCTCGGCCTACAAGTTCTTCGGCCCGCATATGGGCATCTTGTGGGGCAAGCGTTCGGTGATCGACGCACTGCAGCCTTATAAGTGCCGCTGCTCTTCAAACGGCCTGCCGGAGCGGTTCGAACTCGGAACGCCGCAGATCGAGCTGATGGCCGGCCTGACCGCCGCCGTCGGATATTTCGAAAAGCTGGGTGAGGCGACCGGCGAACACGGCACGCGGCGCCAGAAGATCGCCGCCGCCTTCAAGGCGGCCATTGCCTATGAGAACGTGCTGGCGCCGCGGCTGATCGACGGGCTTTCCGCCATAAAGGGTCTGACCATCCACGGCATCACCGAGCCTGCGCGGGTGAATGAGCGCGTGCCGACCGTTTCCTTCACGGTGGAAGGCATCGCGCCGGAAAGCATCGCCAGGCAAATGAACGCCGAAGGCATTTTCCTGTGGTCGGGCCACAACTACGCGTGGGAGATTGTCCACCAGCTCGGCATCCCGGCGGAGGAGGGTGTCGTGCGCATCGGCATCGCGCATTACAACACCGCCGCCGAGATCGACGAGACGCTGGAAAGCGCTGCCCGCATCATCGCCATGTTGCGGCAGCAGCGCTAACCTTCGCCATGGGCGGTTATCTTGCCGGGCGGTGGCTGTCGCCGAAGCCGGTGAGGAAGGCTGTCAGATTGGCACCGAGCGCGTCGCAGAGATAGCCTCCCTCCTGCACGATCACGGTCGGCAGGCCGAGCTTGCCGATCGCTTCGCCGATGCGCGCGAAGCCGGGTGTCGACACCGACAGTCCGCCGAATGGATCGCCCTCGAATGCGTCGAGGCCGAGCGCGACGACGAGCGCGTCCGGCGCGAAACCGCGGATGCGCCGGAACGCCGTGTTAAGCGTATCCAGAAACGCCTCGTCGCCCGATTTGCGCGGCAGTGGCAGGTTGAAATTATAGCCTAGCCCCGGACCTTCGCCGCGTTCGTCGGCGTGGCCCCAGAAGAAGGGGTAGAAGCGCACCGGGTCGGCATGGATCGAAACGGTCAGCACGTCCGGACGGGCATAGAAGATGCCTTGCGTGCCGTTGCCGTGGTGCAGATCGACATCGAGGATCGCCACGCGCGCCGCATCCCGGCGCAGCACCTGGGCGGCCACGGCCGAATTGTTGATAAAGCAGAAACCGCCGGCGACGTCGGCGAAGGCGTGATGGCCGGGCGGACGGCAAAGCGCATAGGCGGCGAGCTCGCCCGACAGGACGGCCTCGGCCGCCTCGACGGCGCTCCACGCGCTCCACAAGGCGCTGTCCCAGGTCTCGGCCGAGATCGGGCAGGCTGTGTCGGCCATGTGGTAGCCGGCCTGTCCGACCGCCGAGGCCGGATAGGAGCCGCCACGCGCGATGGGATGGATGTTGGGGATGACTTCGGCGGAAGCGCCCTCGATGCGCTGCCAGCGTTCGAAAATATGTTCGAGGAAATCGAGATATTCCGGCGTGTGCACCGCCGCCACCGGTCCAAGGCCATGGTTGCGCGGCCGCTCGATCGAACAGCCGGCGGCAATCGCGCCCGACTTCAGCCTTTCGACACGCTCCGGCTGTTCCGGATTTGGTTGTGGTGCGCCGCTGGACAGGAAGGCCTTGGGGGCGTGGCGTTTCTGCTCTGCGGCATAAAAGGCTTTCATCGCTCGTCCCCCAAATCCCCGGCTTCGGCGAAGGCGAAGAACGCATCGCCGATGATCCTGTGTACCTGATCGTCGTCCTGATGGGCGATGCCGATGCGCTCGTAGAACCGTTGCGCGCCGATATTGCCGGTGTCGACCGCCAGTTCCAGATAGACGCCACCCTCCTGCTTAACGAGCCGCGCCAGCTGCCGCAGCAGCTTTTCGCCGACCTTCATGCCGCGAAAATCCTTGCCGACAAAAAGGTCCTGAACAAAGGCGCCTGGCCGGCCTCTCCACGTGGAATAAATGGGGAAATACAGGCAGATGCCGGCGAATTCTGAATCAATTTCTGCGATCAGCACCTGGAAATGCGGCTTGGAGCCGAAACCGTCGCGGCGGATATCTTCCGGTGTCGATCGCATCTTGGGCAGCTCGCCGACCGTCTCGGCGATGCCGAGCAGCGCCGCATGGATGTTCTCAGCATCCTCGACCCGGCCGGGACGGATATGCACCCGGACATGCTTTGCGTCTTTGGTGGTCATCGCTAGAACGCCACCCGGTCACCGCCCTTGAGCGACAGCATCTGGCGCGCTTCGGCGGGGGTGGCCACTTCCAGCGACAGGCCCTCCAGGATGGCCCGGACGCGTTTGACCTGATCGGCATTGGATTTGGCCAGCGCGCGCCCGTCGTAAAGACTGTCCTCCAGCCCGACGCGGACATTGCCGCCCATCGCGGCCGCCATCGAAATCAGGTGCATCTGCTGGCGCCCGGCGGCCAGTACGGAGAATTTGTAGTCGCCGCCGAACAGTTTGTCGGCGATCCGCTTCATGTGAAGAAGGTTTTCCGGATCGGCGCCGATGCCACCGAGGATACCCAGCACGAACTGGATGAAGAGCGGACCCTGCACCAGCCCGCGATCGCGGAAATGCGCCAGCGAATAGAGGTGGCCGACATCGTAGCACTCGAACTCGAACCGCGTGCCGCAACCCTTGCCGAGTTTGTCGAGAATGGTCTCCATGTCGGCGAAGGTGTTCTTGAAAATGGTGTGGCGCGTTGCTTCCAGAAGCTTCGGCTCCCATTCGTGCTGCCAGTCGCGCGGCTTGTCCAGCATCGGGAACAGGCCGAAATTCATCGAGCCCATGTTGAGCGAGCACATTTCCGGCTCGGCCTTCAGCGGTGCCGCGAGGCGCTCGTCCAGGCTCATCAGCGAGGAGCCGCCGGTGGTGATGTTCACCACCGCGTCCGTCGCCTGCTTGATGCGCGGCAGGAACTGCGTGAACACGGCCGGATCGGCGGTCGGGCGGCCGTCCTGCGGGTCGCGGGCATGGAGGTGCAGGATCGAGGCGCCGGCCTCGGCCGCCGCTATGGCCTCGGCGGCGATCTGGTCGGGCGTCACCGGCAGATGCGGCGACATCGACGGTGTGTGCACCGAACCGGTGATGGCGCAGGTGATGATGACTTTACCGGATGCCATGACGATCCTCAGGAGTTGACGGGCAGGCCGAGTTCGCCGGCCAGTGCTTGCAGCGTATCGGCGAGCACGGCGACGATTTCGCCGATTTGCTCCGCGGTCACGATCAGCGGCGGGCAGACCATGAAATTGTCGCTCTCCGGTCCGCCGCGCACCCGGCGCGAATAGATGATCAGGCCGCGCTCGAAGGCGAGATCGATGAGACGCACATTGGCATTCCATTCGCGCGGCAGCGGCGTTTTGGCGACCGGATCGGCATAGAGTTCGGCGCCGAGAAGCAGGCCCTTGCCGCGCACGTCGGCGACGAAGGGAAAGCGTTGGGTCAGTGCTTCCAACTCGCCTTTCAAGACAGCGCCCATGGCCGTTGCATTGTCGATGAGGCCAAGCCGGTCGATCTCGCCAAGCACGGCAAGCCCCGCAGCGGTGGCGACCGGGTTGCCGCCATAGGTATGGCCGTGCAGGAAGCCGCCCATTTCGAGCACCGGGCCGACCACTTTTTCGGTCGCGGCGACCGCGCCGAGCGGCGCGTAGCCGGAAGACAGGCCCTTGGAGAGGGCGACGATGTCTGGCCGGCAATTCCAGTGATCGCCGCCCAGGAATTTTCCGGTGCGGCCGATGCCGGTCATCACCTCGTCGTGGATCAAGAGGATGCCGTGGCGGTCGCAGATCTCGCGAATGCGCGCGAAATAGCTGTCCGGAGGCACAAGCGCTGCGCTGGCCGCTCCGCCGATCGGCTCCATGATGAAAGCGAGCACGCTGTCGGCGCCTTCTTCGACGATCTTCTGCTCCAGCATGTCGGCGTAGCGCAGCCCGCGTTCCTCCAGCGAAAGGTTGTCGCGGTCGCGGTGCACGAAGGGGGCTGGCACCAGCGGCATGGCCTTGCCTATCGGCGTGAAGGCCGGCGTCAGCACCTCGTCGCCGGTGACGCCGAGCGAGCCGACTGTGATGCCGTGATAGGACGGCATGCGGCCGATGATCTTCCAGCGCTCGGGCTGACCCGTTGCCACCGCCCATTGCCTGGCGAGTTTCAGGCAGGCTTCCACCGCCTCGGAGCCGCCGGAGACGTAATAGATGCGATCCAGTCCCTCCGGCAGCCGCGCCGCCAGTTCGCGAGCCAGCGCCAGCGCCGGCTCGCTTTCGAAATGGATGGTGTAGGCGAAGGAGACACGGTCCATCTGCCGCCGCATCGCCTCGATCGCTGCGCGGTTGCCGTGGCCGATATTGACGTTCACCGCGCCGCTGGAGCCATCGATGTAGCGGCGCCCGGTCTTGTCCCACAGATAAATGCCGTCGGCGCGGTCCACCGTCGGGCGCGGCAGCCGGGTGAAATGGAAGAGATTGGGTTTTGTCACGGCGGTATCGGTCATGAAGTCTGTTTTCCGAGGAAGCGATCGAGGACATTGGCGGTAACCCGCTCGACCATGGGGTCTTGCCGCAGCAGGCCGGCGACCCACTCGCAGCTGCCGGCGTGGAAGACCTCGCCCTTGCCGCGCGGGAAGGAGACGATCATGCCGTTCGCGCGCTTGATCTTGTCGAGATTGGCGTCGCTCGCCTCGCCAAACAGGGTTTCGGCGCTGAAGCGGCCGTCCTCGTCGCCAAGGAACTGATCTTGCGCCGCGATATCCGCGCTTTCCTCGACCTGCGACGCCATGCCGACGGCGAGGATTTGCAGGCCGTCCGGCGCGCCGCTGTCAGCCACGGGGTAGGGCAGGCCTCCCCGGATTTCATGCTCCAGCCCATCCACCTCGTAGCCGAAGACATGGCTGTCGGCGCCGAGCAGGTCGCCATAATAGAGCCCGGTGCCAGCGAAGGCCCAATGTTCGGGCCGATAAATCGGAAAGCCGCGCGCGCCGCGCGGCGCGCAGCCGCCCCAGCCGGCATAAAGGCCACGCGTGGCGTTCAGCCCGAAGGTCTCGGCCCCGGGCCGGCCGATCTCGGGCGCTTCCCAGGAATTGGTGGCGCGGCGGACGTCGCCGCTCGTATAGGCCGGGTCCTCGGCGCGGGCGCGGTATTTGTAGCAGACCTGCCGCCGGCCCTCGTCTTCCAGCCGCGTCTGCCACATGAAGTTGCCGGCAAACCGCGCTGCATGACCGCCGCGCTCGACATAGGCGTCGACCGCGTCGCGCATCTCCCAGGTCCAGTACTCGTCGTGGCCGACGAAGACGGCGCAGTCATAGCCTTCGAGGATTTCGGGCGAGAAATGCAGGTCGTGCTGGCTGGCGAGGTCGATCGAATGGCCGGCGCGTTCGGTGAAACGGAAGAAATGGCTGTCGTAGCTGGCCCAGCCGGCCGAGGTGTATTTCTTCGAATGGCCGGTGGCGTAGGCCCATTCCATATGTGGATAGCGCGGCACCGTCTTTGGCGGCATCGAGACACCGTGTGGCACGCGCGGAGCTTGCGGCGGTAGCACGACGAAGCCGCGGCACCAGGGGCGTTCGGTCGACACGACAGGCGAATACTGGTTGCGGTTCGGGCCGGTGATGCCTTCGTAGTGGTTGGAGCCGCCCCAGGTGTTGTAGGCCAGCCAGGTTCCGGTCGCCGCAACCTGCAGGATGCGGCCGCTTCGATTGCCGGGCAGCGGCGCGACGATGATGAGGTGATGGTAACGGATCGGCTGGCCGTCCTTGCCTTCGGCGGTCAGCGTCAGCCGGTAGGCGCCGGAAGGCCAATCGGTGCCGGTCGTGAATTCGAACGTCGTTTCCCAGCCGCAGCCTTCCACCGAACATTGTTCCGGTGTCTCTTGCCAGCGGCAGGCGATGTTATCGCGCTCGAACACTCTGGTTTCGATGCCACCGTCGCGAACGATCTCGATCGAGAAATGCTGTGCCGTCGCGCTGACCTGCAGCCGCACGGTCTCGCCCGGTCGATAGGAAAAGCGGTCCGAATAGGCCCAGATTTCGCCGCGCGCGCCATCCATTCCGGGTTTCTCGTAATAGTGGCTGCGCACGGCGGCATGGCGTTGCTGCGCTGTCAGGCCGAAATCCGGAAATAGCGAGGATGACTGGTTCATGGGGTCCGGCGGGAAATTTCTGCGGCCATTTCGATCATCGTCTTGCCGGGCGTCAAATGGAAAGCATCAGGCCAGCCGGCTACCCTTGGCCTTGGTGCGCAAACCGACTATCCAGAAAGCACGAGGGAACGCCAAGGGAGCGGTCATGCTGCGGATACAAAAGGTCAAGGTCGACGACATCTATGTGCCGACCGCGCGGCGCAAGACGCTGCATCCCGAGACCGTCCGCCACCTTGCCGAGGATATTCTGGAGAATGGCATGAAGACGCCGATCCAGGTACGCCATGATGGCAAGCGCCATGTCCTGGTCGAGGGATTGCACCGGCTGGAAGCGGCGAAATGGCTGGGCGAGGCAACCATCGACGCCTATCTGGTTCAGGCCAAGAAGCACTAGGTCCTGACCCTGGCGCTTTCACTGGCGCCCTGAAGCCTTTGAAAAGAATCCCGTTTTCAAATTGAGGAAAAATATCCTGGCCGGCGGTGTCGGATCGACCTCGCGCGCTTCGTCCTAGGTGCGAACGTCAACATTCGCACCCATCAGGAAGGGAAACACCGTGACCACCAAACTCGACATCGCTCCGTCTTCGGAAAACGAACTGGTCCTCGCCCGCATCATCGATGCGCCGCGCGACGCTGTCTATCGCTGCTGGACCGACCCGAAGCTGGTCACCCAATGGTTCGCGCCGAAACCGTGGACGACACCGCGCGCGGAGATGGATGTCCGTCCCGGTGGCGCCTCGCTGGTCGTCATGGCCGGTCCGGACGGCGCAGAGTTTCCCAATCCGGGCCAGTATCTGGAGGTCGTTCCCGGCCGCAAGCTGGTTTTCACCGATGCCTTCACCGGCGATTGGCAGCCGTCGGCGAAGCCGTTCATGGCCGTGGTGCTGACCTTCGAGGATGAAGGCGCGGGCAAGACCCGTTACATCGCTCGCGTCCGGCACTGGAACGCGGCCGACCGCGACCAGCATGTGGAGATGGGTTTCGAGGGTGGTTGGGGCATCTGCGCCGACCAGCTCGAGGCACTCGCCAGGACGCTTTGATCGACGGCGCGAATAGACCGCATCACGGCTTTTCATTTGACGGCACGGGGCAGGGCGCTACCGTGCCGCTTCTCTTTTTCAGCGAGCCTGACATGACCATGAAATACCAGGGCGGATGCCTTTGCGGTGCCGTTCGTTATTCCGCCGAGGGCGAGCCGATCAATCAGCGGGTCTGCCATTGCCGCCTTTGCCAGAAGGCGATCGGCGCCGCCTTCAATGCGCGCCTGCTGTTTCGCATCGACGCCGTCGCGGTCGAAGGGCCGCTGGCCATGGTCAATTCCTCGTCGGAGATCAGGCGTGGTTTCTGTCCGCATTGCGGCACGACCATGTTTTCGCGGCGCGATGCCGCCGGCGTCATGGGCGTGACATCGGGGTCGCTCGACGATCCGGCGGCGTTCAAACCCGAGATGCATATCTACACCGCCTCGAAGCAGGCATGGCTGACGATTAACGACGGCCTGCCGCAATTCGAAGGCGCGCCGCCTCCTGCATAGAGCCGGCTTTCGGCGTTCAAGCGGTCGCTCGCGCAAGTGTGAAATGGATCGCTTACGCCGCCGTATTTTTCCTGCAAATTCCTCGAAATAGCCGGCGAAACATCATTGGGGTGCCATGTTTGGCGCCCTATCTATGCATGGCGGGCGGCCTTCGATGAGGCGAGACATGAGCGAGCGCAGTGAGACACTGGACGAGCTGTTGGGCGACCAGATCGTGCAACTCGTGATGGAACGGGACGGCTGGCGGCCGGAAGATGTGCGCCTGCTGTTCGAGCGAGCGCGCCAACGATCGGCGGCCACGCCGTTGGTGCTGGCGCCGCACGTAATCGCCAAGACCTGTCGGCCGCGCTGGTTGGGCGGTTGAGGTCAGACCGGCGTGCACGTCATCCCGTTGCGCTGCGCGTTGGCGACGCAGTCAGCCCGGTTTGTATATCCTTGCGAAGACGCGCCGACGATGCGGCCGTTCGATGACGTGCGGCGCCAGCGCCAGCCGTCATTGCCCATGTAGATTTCCCAGCTATCCCCGTTACGATCCGTGCAGCTCGACATGGCTCTGTCCTCTTGGTTGAGCGGACAGAGTTAGGGTGATTCCGGGTGACGCCACCACGAATTGGTTGCATCTCTAGGTTGTTGAATTGACCATCTTAAATTGTGATGGCCTCTAGTCGCGGTGGCCAAGTCTGGATTTAAACTCGGCCCCGCAGGCTTGCCGCGGGGCCGGTTTGTATCAATGGCAACTGCCGCAGCAGCTGGTAGCGACCTTCTCGTTGCCGTAGCCAGCCTTCGAGATCGCAGCCGAAATCGCGCTCTCATCGCTGGCGCCTTCCACCGAGACGATCGACGCCGCCAGATCGATCGTGACCCTGGCTTGCGGATCGACGCTTTTCACCGCCTTCTCCACCGTGCTCGCGCAGTGGCCGCAGGTCATATCCGATACTTTCAGGTTGATCATCACAACATTCCTTTCATGGTCGACAGCAGGGACGGTGAGGTTGTGGGGCTTGCCATCGTTGGAAGGTCAAGCGCAGCGCGAAGAAATTTGCCGACGATGTCGCTTTGCCCATTTTCCGATGAGGCTAGGAAGATAGTCGCTTGACCTTCCAGTTACTGGAAACCTTATCTGCTCCTGCAACGACCCAAGGAAGTTGCACGAACATGATCCTCCCCGCCCCATTCACGCCTGCCGGCAGCGGTTTTGCTCTGTCCTCAGACGGGAGGGCCAGCCGATGAACATTGGAGACGCAGCCGCCGCGTCCGGCGTGTCGGCGAAGATGATCCGCTACTATGAAGAGGTCGGCCTGATCGCCAGCCCCG
This sequence comes from Mesorhizobium sp. YL-MeA3-2017, assembly GCF_030814575.1. Lineage (NCBI taxonomy): Bacteria > Pseudomonadati > Pseudomonadota > Alphaproteobacteria > Hyphomicrobiales > Phyllobacteriaceae > Mesorhizobium > Mesorhizobium sp. YL-MeA3-2017. Next base: position 5,089,121 of record NZ_JAUSVH010000001.1, read on the forward strand.
AGCGTACCGGGGCCGGCTACCGGGTCTATTCGCCCGATGACATCCATATGCTCCGTTTCGTCCGCCGGGCGCGCGATCTCGGCTTTTCGGTCGAGCAGATGACCAGTCTGCTGGCGTTGTGGAGCGACCGCTCGCGTGCCAGCGGCGACGTCAAGCGTATCGCCTTGGCACATGTCTCCGAACTGGAGCGCAAGATGCGCGAACTCCGCGCCATGTCGAATGCGCTGCGCCATCTGGCCAAAACCTGCCACGGCGATACGCAAGCCAGCTGCCCGATTATCGAGGAGCTTTCGAGCGGCCATGAGGCGGCTCCACCGAAGCCGAAGCGCAGCACAATGCGACGCCGAAGCGACGCCTATTGAAGCGCTCCGGCAATCCCGCGACCAGACTGTCTACAAGACCCAACAAGGAGAAAATCATGCATCGGCGCACTTTCCTGACCGCCAGCCTTGCCGTGCTGGCCACCGGTGGCCACGCGCTCGCGCAGATGGAGGGGCATGACATGAACGCCATGCCGGGCATGGGCGGTCATGAGGGGCACAACATGGCGGCCGAACCCGCCACGCCGGCGGCGGAGCTGGCGCTGAAGGAAGGCGAGCCGCTGCGCGACCTGCCGAGGCTCGCCAACCAGGCGACGGAAGCTGGCCGTTTTCGCGCCAGCCTGACGGCGGGACTGGCGAAAGCCAACTTCGTTGAAGGTCTGGACACGCCCATCCTCGCCTACAACGGTACGAGCCCCGGTCCGCTGATCGAGGCTTTCGAGGGCGACCGCGTCGAGATCGACTTCGACAACGCCATTCCGGGCGAGGAAAGCACCATCCACTGGCATGGCATGCCGGTGCCGGCCGACCAGGACGGCAATCCGATGGACCCGGTCGCAGCGGGCGCCAAGCGCGTCTATGCATTCGACCTGCCGGCCGACAGCGCCGGCCCCTATTGGTATCACCCGCATCCGCACGGCAAGACGGCCGAGCAGGTGTATCGCGGCCTCGCCGGCGTCTTCCTGGTCAAGCCGAAAACCGATCCCGTGCCGGCCGCCTATAGCGACACCGTGCTTTTCTTCACCGATCTGCGCCTTGGCGAAGATGGCGCGATGCCCGAGAGCTCGATGGTCGACCTGATGAACGGACGCGTCGGCGACCACGTCCTGGTCAACGGCCAGAAGAGCCCCACGCTCGCCGTCGGGCTCGGCACCAAGCGGCGCTTCCGCCTGTTCAATGCCACCAATGCGCGCTTCCTGAGATTGTCCTTCGGCAATGCCGCGATGACGGTGATTGGCTCCGACGGCGGACTTCTGGAAGCGCCGGTCACCGTCGACGAGGTTCTGTTGGCGCCTGCCGAGCGTGTCGAACTGGTCGTCGCCTTCGACAAGCCGGGCGTGGTGCAACTGGCCACGCTCGACTATGACCGTGGTTGGATGGGGCCGGGCCGGCCGGACGATGCGGGGCTGACGCTGCTGACGGTCAATGTTTCGGAGACACCGGCCGAACCTGCGCCACCGCTGCCGCAGAAGCTGCGCAGCATCGCGGCGCGGGGGACGTCGGCGGTGCGTCGTCGCTTCGTCTTCACCGAGAAGATGGGCATGGGCGCCGGCGGCATGGAAATGGGGTTCTTCATCAATGACGCCGCTTTCGATATGAACCGCGTCGACGTCGTCGCCAAGGCTGGCGAGACCGAACTGTGGGAAATCGTCAACAAGGCCGACATGGATCATCCCTTCCACGTGCACGGAACCCAGTTCCAGGTGATCGAGAATGAGCGCGACGGCAAGGTAACGCCGGCTCCTCATCGGGCCTGGAAGGACACGGTCAATGTCGCCCGCGGCGAGACGGTGAGGCTGTTGCTGAAGCAGGAGCGCCCGGGCCTGCGCATGTATCATTGCCACATCCTGGAGCATGAGCAACTTGGCATGATGGGCGTGGTCGATGTGCGAGCCTAGGCCGTCGACGATGGCCGGCCGATGCCGGTAGTCCGGTAGCGCATGGAAGATCTCGTCGCCTATGGCGCGCTGTTCGCCAGCGCCTTCCTGGCCGCGACGCTCCTGCCAGCGTCGTCGGAACTGGTTCTGGTCGGGCTGCTTGCCGCCGGTCGCGGCGATCCCGCCGGTTTGCTGATCGTGGCGACGGTCGGCAACACGGCGGGCTCGGTGGTGAACTGGGCGATAGGTCGCGGCATCGAGGCATTGCGGGGCAGCCGCTGGTTTCCGGTCTCGGCGGAAAACTATGAGCAGGCCGGCCGCGTCTTTCGGCGTTATGGCTTATGGACGCTACCCTTTGCCTGGTTGCCGATCATCGGCGATGCGTTGACCGTGGTCGCGGGTGCCGCGCGCGTCGGCATCTGGCGTTTCGTTGCGCTGGTGGGGATAGGCAAGGCGGCGCGTTATGCCGCCATCGTTGCCGGCCAGTCCTGGGTGATGGGTTAGAGCGCTGCCCGGCTCGACAGGCTCGGCTTGATCTGGACGCCAGTCACGAGCTGCCGGCGAATATTTGCTCAAGGCGGGCGGGAGTGCTGCCGGTGAGGCGCCTTGTTTCGCGCACCAGATGCGCCTGGTCGGCATAACCGGCTTCGGCCGCCAGGGCCGCCGTCGAGGCACGTGAATTTTGCGACAGGCGTCGGAAGCGCTGATAGCGCAGGATGCGGTCGAGCGTCTTCGGACCGTAGCCGAAACTCTCGTCGAAACGACGCCTCAGCGTGCGCTCGCTCAATGCCAGGGCGCGTGCCAGCCAGGGGATGAGCGGCGCGCCCTCGGGCGGCCCGGCATCGATCAGCCGGTGGGCGGCCTGCATGGTGCGGTCGGCGGCCTCGCTCCGGGCATGTCCCGCAATGGCGCTTTCCAAGGAGGCGATCAGTTCGGCGAGGTTCGGCTGCTGGCGGATCGATGCGCCGAGCAGCTTTCCCTTTCGACCAAGCACGGTCTCGATCGCCAGCCGCTGCCCGAGCAGTTCGGCAGCGTCCACGCCAAGCCAGGCGGCAGCCGCGGCCGGCTGGAAGCGGAAGCCGATGACAGCGACGCCCGCAGCTATCGCTTCGGTCTGCGGCTCCTTGTCGGGTCCGGCAATGCGGAACCGCCCGTCGATCCACTGCAGGTCGATCGTGCCGTCCGGCGTCACCACTATCGGCGGCGCTCCTGCCTCCGACATCTGGTGAACCCAGACGGCGGAGAACCAGTCGCGCAGGAACGGCGCGACCGGACGCTCGTGGTAATGGCCGGTCGCCTGGGCGGGCACCGCCTGCATGATCTGTTCTCCCTGGGCAAAAACGCGTCTTGCAAACAGGGTAGGGTCGGCTGTCGGTCCGTTCAAGCCGCTCCGGCACGCGGGCTGCAACATTGGCCGAAATGTTCAAGCAATCCGAACTACGGTCAGGCAAACAGATGTCGATGTTGCCCGGCGCCGATAGCCGTAGGCAAGCGAGGACAGGAAAGGCCAAGACCATGAAACCCAGGATCAGCGTGATCACCGTCGGCGTCGACGATCTGGAGACGTCGCTGAAATTCTATCGCGATGGCCTTGGCCTGCCGACCGAAGGCATCATCGGCACCGAATTCGAACATGGCGCGGTCGCTTTCTTCGATCTGCAGCAGGGCGTGAAATTCGCCATCTTCGCGCGCGCCGACATCGCGCATGACGCCGGCATAACCAGGACCGGCCGCAGCCCGACCGAGTTTACGCTCGGTCACAACGTAGCCAGCCAGGGGGAAGTGGATGCCGTCATGCAACGGGCGATCGCCGCCGGCGCGCGGATCGTGAAGCCGGCGCAGAAAACGTTCTGGGGCGGCTATGCCGGCTATTTCCAGGACCCCGACGATCATCTGTGGGAAGTCGTCTACAATCCGGCCTTCCTGCCGCCGCAGGAATGAGACCGCTCCTGCAGCTTGCCTGCGCCAAAAAAGAGGGCCCTTCGTGGGGAAGGGCCCGAGAACAGGCATACGGGTGAATGGGCCTGTAGCCTCTGTTTTCTAGCTTGCCTCCAGGGCATCGAGCCGGTCCAGCGCCGTGGCCAGGCCCTTCAGGGAGATGGAAAGCGCGACATCCTGCTTGGTGTCGTGTGTCGCCGCGGTCACCTTGAGCGCGGTGCCGCCGCGCAGCATCGAGACGGCGGCCTCGTCGAAGTTCAACGACACCAGGCAGCCAGCCGGCAGGCAGGTCGTGAAGTTTTGCAGGGCCAGCGCCGGTTGTTCGTCGATCTGCAGCGTCACTCCACCTTGCAGCGACAATCCGAAGGGCAGGACGAGCAGGCCGGGCACCGCCTGGTCGGCTTGCTTGCGCAATTCGATGGCCAGCACGCGCTGACCGTCCTGGCGCTGCTGCTGCTGGGTGATGGTGCAGCTTCTGGTGTCGTTCACCACCCGGCAACCGACGGTCCAGTCCTGATAGGTCTCGTTGAGCGAGGTGGCGCCGCCGGGCAGTTGCGGCGCCTGCGCCAGCACCGTCGTCGACAGTGCGCCGGCGCTGATCATGGTCATCAATCTGAGCAAGGCCATGATCAGAACCTCACGCCGAGATTGGCCTTGATGCCGTGGTCCTGGGCATTGCTCGCCAATTGACCGTGATAGGCAAAGCCCAGCGTGGCCTTCGCCGTCAGGTCGAGGTCGAGCGCGGCCTCGATGATCGCGGAATCGCGGCCGAGCGGCGCGCCGTAGATGGCGAAGGGCTGCGAGCCGGCAAAAGCCTGCACCGAGGCCGGCGTGACGTCGCCGAAGGCATGACGCCATCCCAGCGTGCCGCGTGCCGTGGCACCCATGCCGGCCAGCACGAAATCGGTCGAGGCGCGCAACCCGAGCGTGGTGTAGCTGACGCTCGTCGTCTGGCTCTTCGCCGTCACCGCCGAAATGCCGCCGGTCTCAGCGAAGCTGTCCGTGCGCAGGCTGACATGGGCAAGCGCTGCGAAAGGCTCGAAGGAGGCGACCGCCGTATCGATACGGTAGCCGGCTTCGCCGAAGGCCTGGAAGGTGCCGGCGTCGTAGTCACCCTTCAGCTGCTCCGACAGGCCGCCGAAGGCGACGCGGCGCGCCGTCTCGATGTCGTGCCAGGCATAGGCGAGGCCACCGCGCAAGGCCACGCGGCCCCATTTCGCGCCGGCATAGATGCCAAGATGGGCATTGTCGCTCGAACCCGACGAAGCGCGTTCCTCGATCGAGAAGTTCGACTGGGTGTAGCCGGCCAGGACGCCAAGCCGCACCGCCTCGCTGACGAGCGCGTCGCCGCCGAACAAAACACCGCCGATCGAATGTTCGAGCTTGGCGGCATTGCCGTCGCCGTCGACATTGGCCCAGCTGCCGAAGGCATTGCCCCACACCGCGAAGCGGTCGGTGCTGGCCGCGTCGAATTGGCCGCCTTCCGGCCCATAGGACATCACCGGCATCGCCGCTGCTCCAACGCCTTCGAAAGCGGCGCGGATGCGGTCGTTGACGGCGGTGCGGACATGGATCGAATCGTCGATCAGCGCGGTCTTGGCCGAGGCATGGATCTCGCCGGAAAGGCGGTCGAAGGCGGCGCGCGCGTCGGTCTGGCTGAGCAGCGCGACATGGCCGACCAGCCGGCTGTCGCCAGCCATCCGGTCGAGCGCGGTGGCGACCGCGATCTGGTTGCGGGTCTTGCCGGCATCGGCGAATTTCACCGCGTTGCGGGTCAGTTGCAGCGTCAGGTCGTTGCCGTCGCCGCCCACATAGTTCAGCGAATGGCTGAGGAAGGCCAGCGGGTTGAGCACGCTGGCGAACTGGCCGGCGATGGCGTTCTGGCCGTTGTTCTGGATCAGCGTGTAGGGACCGGTGACGCTATTCCATTCCGACAGCGGCGCCGAGCTCATCAGAAGATCCAGCGTGGCACCGCCGATGTCGACATTGCCGCCGACGATCAGTTTGTCGGCAGTCGTAGGGGTGATGTCCACCTGCAGCGTACCACGGTTGGTGTAGTTGCCGGTCACCGTCTGGGTGCCGACGGAATTGCCGGGGCCGTGCATGGCGCCCGCCTCGACATTGGCCGTGGCCAGCGTGCCGGTGCCCGACAACCTGCCGCCGCTGCGCACCGTGGTCTGCCCGCCGAGCTTGCCGTCCACCGTGAGTTCGCCCGACGACACGCTTGTCGTGCCGTTGAAGGCCGAGCTGTCGGCGCTCAGGATGACGCGCGCATTGTTCTGCCCGGCGACGTCGAATGCGCCGCTGCCGGAAAGCACGCCCTGATAGGCGGCCGACGCGGCTTGCTGGAATTGCAGCATGCCTTCGCCACCGATCTCGACATCGCCGCGCAACTGGCCGGCCTGCGAGACGAGCACGCCTTGTCCCACCTCCCAGTCGGTCGTGCTGCCGGCGGCGAGCTTCAGCGTGCCGCTGCCGTCCTTCACGGTGCGGCCGGTGCCTTCGATGACCCCGGCGAAAGTGGCGTCCTCATGCTGGAGGAAGGTGACGCCGGCATTGTTGAGGAGGTTGTTGCGGATGCTGTCGACATCGCCGACCAGCCAGCCATTGCGCACGATGGTGTCGCCGGCATAGCTGTTGACGCCGTCGAGGACCAGCGTGCCGAGATCGTCCTTCACCAGCCCGCCGCTGCCAATGAGGTTGGAGCTGATACGGGAGGTCATCTGCGTGCCGTTCTCGGTGCCGTCGCCGACGCGGATCAGCGTCTGCGGCGCCGAAAGCGTCAGGCTGCCGCCGGTGACGGTGTAGCCGTCCGTGGCGAACTGCATGCCAGTGACGGTGACGGGCGCGCCGCTGCTGTCGACGCTGACCACGCCGCCCTCGGTCTGGAACACGGCGAAGCGGCCGCCCCAGGCGTCGTTGGCGTCGCCATTGACGCGCGTCCAGTTGGTGGTGGTGTTGTTCCAGGTGCCGGTGCCGCCGCCGATGCGGCCGTCGGCCGTGGTGCCGCCGCCGTCCCAGAACTGCGTTTCGGGAACCTCGCCGGGGCCGGGATCGTCGCCGGCCACCACGATGTTGACCTCGTTGGCGATTGCGGTCTGGACCGAGATGTTGGTGCGCGGGATGCCGGGCGGCGAGCCGACGATTTCGAGGCCGTTGTCGGTCAGCCCGCCTTCATAATCGAACAGCCGGTAGATGCCGCGGCCGAAGCCGCCGGCATCCGTGATCGTCAGCGCGCCGTCCAGCGTGAGGTTACCGCCCACGTTGAACAGGGCGCTGGTGCTGGGTGCGCCGAGCGCGACGTCGATGTAGGAATCGTCGTTTAGCATCATGTCGCCGGTTACGGTGAGGCGGTCGCCCGCGCGGCCCTTCAGCACGCCGCCGCCATCGATCGTCACGTCACCGTCAACGGTTCCGCGGCCGGTCAGCGTGGCATCGGCTTGAACGGTCACTGACTCGTTGACGCGTAAGCGCCCGTCGACCCGCAGCGTGCCGCCGTTGACCTCGACTAAGTCAACATCTGAATCCGCGCTGGTCAGGACCAACGTGCCACTGCCGGTTTTTTGGAAACCATAGTCGCCGTTGCCCGATGTAATATCCCCGCCGAGCGTGGCCGAATGATTGTTCGCGACCTCGATCTCGAAGCCGATGTCATCGATTATGATGTAGTTGTCCAGGCGAACGCCATCGGCGAGGGTGAGGCGCGTGTCTTCGTCGGTAAAAAGGGTGCTGGTACCCAGCGCGTCTGTTGCGCGCACAGAGAGGCCGCCCTGCTGCAGGTAGAAAGCGCTGTCAAATGTGCTGGCTTGCGTCAGCGTGAGCGTCCCCTGGCCGGTTTTGAAAAATCTACCGAGCCCTGTGATGTTTCCATCAAAGGTCATGCTGCTGTCGTCCATACCAACCCAGAAAGCGGCATTCGTGCCGACATCGACGGTTCCTCTCCCGGCCAGATGGCCGATGGCTTCGTCTTCTCGAACACGCAATGTCGCGAGCCGCGAAATATGAACTTCCGACATGTTGTTGATGGTGCCCGAACCTGGTTGGGCGGACCCGACTACGAGGTCGCCTTCCTCGACCAGCACCCGGCCAGAGCCAAGGTGCTGGCCTTGCAATCGGAGCCAGCCCCCGCCGACCTTGCGTATGTCGGCATCACCGCTGATGTCGCCACGCAACGTGCCGCTTACTACGACCGCTGCGCCGAGGTTAACGGGTTGTGAACTGTCCAGATACAGGTTGTTGTTGAGAATGATACCATTACTGAGCCAGAGCGAGGCGGTATTGGTGGCGGTCGACAGCATGGATATTGTGCCGGTCCCAAGCGCATTCGAGTGAGCGGCATAGACCTGCGCGCCGATGATCGACGTGCCACCGGAATAGCTGTTGTTGCCGCGCACATCAACGTAACCGCTTCCGCGGATATCCAACGCGACAACGCCGGTGTCGTCCGAAATTGTGCTTGCGAGGTTAAGCGATGGCGACCCTGCCGCTGTCATGATCGTCAATGACGCGATGGTGCCTGCGGTGCTGTTGAGGATTTTCGAGTTTCCAGTTCCGCTAAAATCGCGTACCGCGAGAGATGAACCCGATAGATCCAATGTGCCGCCAAATAAAGATAGGTTCAACCGCCCCGAGCTGAGCGCGTCTCTCGCTAATTGATTGCCAATGGAAAGAATTCCAGCATTTAAGTATAGATTTGATTTCTGGCTATCTGTTTTCAGGTCTGACGGTGAAAAAATTACCTTCCCATCCGGAATTGTCGTGTTGCCAATTATTAGTGTTTTTGGGCCTCCGGATTGAAAATCCACTGTCCCGGAAAATGTAGCCGTGACATTGCTTGTGGCCCACATGGCCTGGGCCGTATTTCCACTGTTGAGCACAATCGCATCGTTGTGGGGGCCGGGTGTGTTGTAGACGATTGGCGCAGCACCCGCCGGCGTCGCCAGCACCGTCCCGGCCGCCACCAGCGCGGTGGCCGACAGAAGCAGGCGTTTGGTCATCGGAAGCCGCCGTGCCGGCGAGGGGACCAGATGTGTCATGAAATGTGCTCTCTGTTCGAATAGGGGTGGGGGAACAGCCGTTGCGGGCCGTCATTCGGTCCGGGTCAGCACGACCTCGCGCAGGCGCCCTTCCAGCGGCCGCACCACGTCGACGAAGGGTTCGCCCTCGGCGCGCATGGCCAGCATCTTGTCGAATTCCTCGTCGAGGGAGGCGATGGCCTCTTCCTTTTGGACGTCGTTGAGCTGGCTGAGCCGCCGGATGCCGGTCTTCAGGTCGCCGAACACGCCATGGAGTTCGGCCTCGCTCACCACCGCCAGGAAGCCGCGCATCGTCTCGCCGACCGCCGCCTTCCAGCTCTCGGCGGTGAAGCCGGCCGTGGTGATCAGCCGCGAGCCCTCGGCGTCGCGCTCGAACCATTCGGCGACGATTTCCTCGTCATAGGCGAAGGGTCCGAGCTGCGGCTGCAGCGCTTCAATGAGATCGACGACGCTGGCAGCCTCGCTGCTGGTCAGCGCCGTCGCCGGGCTCGACGCCAACGTCACCCCGGCACAAAATACAGCAGCCAGAATGTGTCGCGTCGCCCGAAGCAGTTTGGTGAGGCCGCCGGTGGTGCGCTGCCAGGGGCGCACGGCCTCGGTCACCCGCAACGCCGCCTGCGTCTCGTGTGGCCTCCTCGTTGGATGGCCGCTCCCCGCCAGGAGCCGTGCACCCAGAACATCGATCCGTTTCAAAATCCGCCCCCTTCGACCGCTTCCTAGAAGTTGCGGCGACGCACCCTCGAGAACCGCTCTCTGCACCGCCGGTCGAACGTCTACGCCGGGGAAACTGGCGCCGTCTTGGGCGAGGGCGAACGACCTATGCAGGAAACGAACAAAGCGCGACGATTGTGGCCGGTGACGAAAATTGAAGCATATTCAGTCGGTTGGTCGGCGGCGGGCGTCGCCGCTCCCTCCGGTCGGGCGCGACCGGGACGAGGGCGGCGGCGCGGCCCGCGTTAGCCGGCCAGCAGCCTGGCGCGCACTTCGGACGGCGTCAGCTCGAAGCGGCGCCGAAACGCACGGTTGAAGGACGAGATGTCCGAGAAGCCGGCGTCATAGGCGATCGTGGCGATGGTGGTTGAGACGAGATCGCGTTCGTGCAGCAGCCGGTATGCCAGGTCCAGCCTGCTTCCGCGCACGAAGTCGGAAAAGGTGGTGCCCTCGCTTTCGAACAGGCGCTGGATGTAGCGCGGCGTCACGCCCTGGCGCCGCGCCACGGCATCGATGTGCAGCCCCGGATCATGCAGCCGCTCAAGAATGTCCTGCTTGATAAGCTTCAGCCGCGCCGCCGCGATGCCCTTGTCCTTGCGCTTGCCGCCGCCGCGCGCAAAGCCGTCGAGCACCAGTGCGGTGAGATCGAAGATGTGGCGCGTCATCACCTCGCGCGCCCTGTCGCTTGCCGGCGGGTCGCGCCGGCGTATGGTGGCGAATATCCGTTTCAAAAGTCCGTCCCCCTTCAACCGCATCTCGGAAATGGCGGCGGTGCGTCCTCTAGGCATGGCCTCCACACCGCCTGGCTGAACGTCTACGCTGGGGAAACCGCCGCCGTCTTGGGCGGCAGCGAACGATCTATGCTGGAAACGAACAATGCCGGCAGGTAAAGGAAAGTGAAAAAACTATAGTTTAATCAGTGGGTTGGTGGGAACGCAAAGGCGTGTCCCGGCACTGTCTGTCAGCGCGTTCCGTACACCGGCGCCCGTGCCTGGAGGTCAGTTGGCTAATATCTTGGCGCGTACTTCGGACGGCGTCGCGTCGAAGCGCTGGCGAAACGCGCGGTTGAAGGACGAGATGTCCGAGAAGCCGGCGTCATAGGCGATGGCGGCGATGGTAAATCGGGCCAGATCGCGCTTGTGCAGCAGCCGGAAAGCCAGGTCCAGCCTGGTTCCGCGCAGGAAATCGGAGAAGGTGGAGCCCTCGCTTTCGAACAGGCGCTGGATGTAGCGCGGCGTCACGCCCTGGCGTTTGGCCACTGCATTGATGTGCAGGTCCGGGTCGTGCTGCCGTTCGAGAATATCCTGCTTGATCAGTTTCAGCCGTGCGGCGGCGATGCCGCTGTCGTTGCGCTCGGCGCCGCCGCGCACGAAATCGTCCAGCGCCAGCGCGCTGAGATCGAGAACGTGCCGCGAGACGATCTCCTGCGCCTTCTCGGTCGTCGGCGGGTTCTTGAGCAGCATGGAGACATAATCCGCGAACAGCCGCGACTGCTGTGTCACGCGCGGCACGATATAGGTCGGCTCCACGTCGACACGGGGAGCGAGGCGTGCCAGCACCTGCCGGTCGAGCGAGATCGCCTGCAGGCGGGCGGACTTGCCCTTCCAGAACTTGAACGGCCGGGCCTGGTTGATGAACAAAAGGTCGCCGGCCTTGATCTTGATCGGTTCGCCGCCATCCACCTCCATTTCATGGTCTTCGCTGTGCATGGTCAGCAGGTAGTTGTCGCGGCCGTCCTGCGTCAGGTCGCGCGTGCGGGCGCCGGACATCGCCGGGTAGAGCGCATGGCCGACGGTGACGCTGCCAGGCAGCGTCATGGCCTCCAGGTCCATTGCGATATTGTCCTTGTCGACGGGGTGCAGGTGCAGCCCGCCCACCTGGCGCGCCACGAAGTCATGCACGAAGGCCATCTGGCCGGCGTGCTGCATGCCTTGCGTCGACAAGCGCTGCATCGGAAAAGATCCGACGGTCATTGAAGGGGCCTCATTGCGAAGATCAACTCAAACGAGCCCGCACGGATATTGTGCCTGCGGCCAGTCATCTGCGATGCACGAAAAACAACTCCGGCCAGGGTGGATTTGTATCCACGAACCGGAGCAATGTTTATTTCTCCGCTGTTTTTGACTATAAGATAAAAATTGGACCAGTGCCATTTGGTACCGCGCCCGGGGGTCAATGGATCAGGCAAGGCTTCTTTCGTCGGTTAATCGCATCCATGCGGCCGCGCTGGCGCCGCATGAGTGGTCGCTTGCGCTGGAAGATGTGGCTGAACTGACCGGCGGAGATCATGCCGTCCTGGTTCGATTGCCGACCAGGACCGAACCGGGCCAGCTCCTGGCCAGTACCCGTCTCGACGTCGATATCCTCGCGCGCAGTCTGAGCGCCGGCGCGGAACTCGCGGCGGCGCGGCCGTCGGTTGCTAACGCGACTGCCATAGCAAGATCGGCCGATCGCGAATTCGTCAGCTTTGCCGCCGGCGCAAGTCCGGCGTCGCCGTTGCCGGCGCTGCGCGGCACGACCATGACCCGCGCGACGCTGATTTCCGACCGCGAATTCGAGCGCAGCGGCTATTACAACGAGGTGGTCAGGCCGATGCGCGGCTTCCATGCCGCACTCGCCCGGTTCGGCGCCGGGGATGAATATGCGTTGGCCATATGCCGGGGTCGGAGCGCCGCCGATTTCGGTGCGGACGAGATGTCGGGCCTGGCCGCACTCGTTCCCCATTTCGCCACCGCCTTGCAGGTCCAGCAGCGCCTCAACCACGCGCAGGACAGTGCCAGGGGGCTGGCGCACCTGCTCGACCGCATTTCTGCGGCACTGGTGATCGTCGATGGCGAGGGCTGCGTCTGTTTCGTCAACCAGCGCGCCGCGGCGATATTGGACCGGGCCGAAGGGCTCGCCCTGCAGAAAAACAGGCTGGTGGCGACCGACCCGGGCGGCAACCGCAGCCTGCAGGAGATTTTTGGCCGGCTCGGCCGGTTGGCCATTCACGACGGTTCGGCCGAAATCAGGTTGCGGCTACCGCGCGAACACAGCCGCTCGCCGCTGCTGCTGTCGGTGCTGCCGGCGGCTTCCTTCGAGACCCAGGGGCTGTCGCATCGCCGCGCCGTTGCGGCAATCTTCATCACTGAGCCGGATGCCCAGGTCGTGGTCGACCGGGCGGCGCTGGTCGATGTTTTCCGGCTGACCAGGCGCGAGGGCGACGTGGTCGTTCTTTTGGCCAGCGGGCTGGAAATTCCTGAGATCGCTGCCACCCTGGGCCTAGGCATCGGAGCGGTGCGGAATTACCTGAAGGCCGCCTACGAAAAGACCCGCACACACAGCAAGGCCGCGCTCGTGGCATTGGCTCGCGGCTTTGTCGCACCGACCGCCTGAGACGACAGTGATAGGGCTCCTGAGGCTGCGCCCTCGCTCATTCCCTATTCAGTCCAGCAGCGGCGCGACAAGCCAGGGCCAGCATGCCTTGCGTTTTCTGGTGAACGCCCCGGCATGGCCGATCGAAGCGAGCGCCAGCTGGATGGGCCGCAACAAGGTCAGGCCAGCCTTCGCCGCCGGATAATAGCTTGCCAGTTTTCCGGCGATCGCCGGGGACACCAATGGATCGTCCTCAACGGCGACCATGGCCAGTTTGAACTTTGCTCGATCGAGGCCGGGGACGGGATATTCCGTGCCCCAGAACGCACGGTGATAATCGCGTTGCCGGCAAAGATGGCGCCATTCCCAATAGACGCCGCCCGGAATGTCGGCCCCGAAACCCAGGCGACGCCCTGGCAGATAGCCGAAGAGCGTTACCGCGAGCGGACCAAGCAGCCACCAGAACGCCAGGATGCGCGCGAACGACGATTGCGGGTGGTCGCGCCAATGGGTCGGCCCGGAGGCGACGGCCACGACACGGTCGACCTTGGCGATATCGTCATGGAAGGCCAGCCACTGGCCGCCGAGCGAATGGCCGATGACGCGCAGCGGCACCGACGGGAAACGACCGGCGAGGTAGGTCAGCGCGCCGGATTGATCGTCGATCGCCCAATGGCTGAGACATGTCGCCGAGCGGGAAAGGCTGCCGCTGCCCGAACGGCCGAAGTCGCGATAATCATAGGTCAGCACGGCCACGTCATGGGTCCGCGCAAGCCAAAGCGCGAAATCCGCGTAGAAACTCGCCGGAAAGCCGATGCCGCCATGCAGCACCACCGCGAAACGCGGCTCGGTGCCGGGCAGATGCAGGCGTCCTGCCAGGGCGCGGCCATCCTTGGCCTGGAAGCTGATCTCCTCCAATTGCCATTTCTGAAAATGGCTGGTGGCGACGCGTCGCACGCCCAACACTTCGGTCTGCTCCAAACATGCCCCCGTTCGCTTTGAAACGATGGCGACTGTCCTCGCTGCGTCGTCTCCCCATCGCTTCGCTCCCTGTCTAGGAGGCGAAGTTCGGTTTCGTCTTGGGCGGTAGCGAACGACCTATGCGCAGAGCGAACTCGCACGGGCGAATTTTCTCTTTCAAAGGCAGGGCGGAACTGGCGTTGCGGGGTCGTTACCGTTTGCCCCGCATCAATATGTGCCTAAATTCGTAAGCGGCGGCCTTCGCACTTCGCGAGATCGAGCGAATCTCTTAGTTTCGCTGCATGCGTACCTTGTTCAAACGCAGGCTGCCTTCAGCAAAGTTGCGACCGCTGCTGCCACGCTCCGCCATGTTGGCTGCAACTGGCGGGATGGTTGCGCTGCTATTGGCCGGCTGTGCCCAGCCACAGATCGCGTCGTCGACGGACACGCAGATGATGTCGGCGGAAAAGGCGTTTGCCTACCCGGGCCCGGGCGGACCGGCGATCACCGCCGTGCTGGAACGGCGCTATGCCAACGCCATCCAGCAGGAAATCGCGCTCGCCACCTCCGCGCACACATCCGGCCAGAACATGTTGCGCGTTCAGCTGTTCGGGCCGGTGGACACGAAAACCACGGGGCAGACCCGACTGCGCGACGGCTTCCTGCCGCCGAGCAACATAAGCACGGAGTTGCGGCAGCTTTTCCCCGGCATACGCATGGCGCGCTCGCCATATTACGTCCAGAACCGATATGGCCCGTTCGGCTACGCGGTCGGGCGATCCACGGCCGGCGATACCTGCATCTATGCCTGGCAGCGGCTGACCTCCACCGGCTCGACGCAAACCCTGATCGGCAACAAGGGGTCGGTCCAGATCAGATTGCGGCTTTGCGACCAGTCCTTGCCGGAACATCGTCTGCTGCAGACGATGTATGATTTTACGATCTCGTCCTATTTCCAGTCGAGCGGCTGGAATCCCTATGGCGATGCGAATCCGCCGGATCCGTTACTCGGCAAGTCCGGTGCGCCGATTTATCCGGCGGCGGCCGGTGGCCCGGCCGTGCCGGATGTGCGTCCCGCGCCGGTCGCCGCACCAGTAAGGTCGTCAGCGCGGGGCAGCCCTGCGAGGACCCAGCAGGCGCTGCCACAGCCGGTTGGCCCCGTCGTGCCGCCACCGCCGGTTTCGGGCGCGCCTGGGGCGGAAATCCCGCAGACGACGACAGGCAAACAGGTCGTTGTACCGTCGCCGAGGGCGGCAGTCATCGTGCCGCCGCCGCCATGCGATCCGACAACAACGAACTGCCGATAGGCAGGCTGATGGAAAGGAATCATTAACCATATCCGTGGTCATGGAGGAGACTAGGCCTCCCATTCGTCTTTGATGCTGAAGCGGGAGGTTCAGCGGAACACGGAGCGCTGCGAGGCAAGTCCAGAACGTCCCGTCGGGATGGCGGGGACGAGGTTCCAGATGGTGGAAAGACGGATTTGATGCGCAAACTGATCATAGTGCTGCAATGGGCCGTAGCCTCCGTTGCGGTGCTGGGTCTTGTGACGCTGCCGATCAGCCTTGAGACCCAGCTGGTCGCGGGATTGTCCGTTGTTCTCGCGATGATGATCCTGAAATTGGTGCGACCGGACGGCATGTGGCGGCTGATCGCGCTGGCTTTCGGTACGGCTGTCGTCATGCGCTATGTCTACTGGCGCTCCACCAGCACCTTGCCGCCGATCAATCAGCCCGAAAACTTCATCCCCGGCTTCCTGCTCTACCTCGCCGAAATGTACAGCGTGCTGATGCTGGCGATCAGCCTTTTCGTGGTGGCGCAGCCGCTGCCCTCGCGACCGTCGCGGGCGAAGTTCGACGGCAGGTTGCCGACGGTCGACGTCTTCATCCCGACCTACAATGAGGAGCCGGCGCTGCTCGCCAATACGGTGGCCGCGGCGATGGGCATGGACTATCCCGCCGACCGTTTCACCGTCTGGCTGCTCGACGACGGCGGCACGCTGCAGAAGCGCAATTCCGAACGGCTGACCGAGGCGGACAACGCCGCGAGGCGGCATGTCGAACTGCAGAAGCTCGCCGCCGATCTTGGCGCCCGCTATCTGACCCGCGATCGCAACGAACACGCCAAGGCCGGCAATATGAACAACGGCCTCGACCATTCGAAGGGCGAGTTGATCGCGGTTTTCGACGCCGACCACGCACCGGCTCGCGACTTCCTCAAGGAGACGGTCGGCTATTTCGACGAGGATCCACGCCTGTTCCTGGTCCAGACGCCGCATTTCTTCCTCAATCCCGATCCGATCGAGCGCAATCTGCGCACCTTCGAGAAGATGCCTTCCGAGAACGAGATGTTCTACGGCGTCATCCAGCGCGGACTGGACAAGTGGAACGCCTCGTTCTTCTGCGGCTCGGCGGCCGTGCTTCGGCGCTCGGCGCTCTTGGAAACCGACGGCTTCAGCGGTGTTTCGATCACCGAGGATTGCGAGACTGCAGTCGAACTTCACTCAAGAGGCTGGAACAGCGTCTATGTCGACCGACCGCTGATTGCCGGGCTCCAGCCCGCCACGTTCGCATCCTTCATCGGCCAGCGCAGCCGCTGGGCGCAAGGCATGATGCAGATCCTGCGGTTCCGGTTCCCGCCGCTCAAGCGTGGTCTGACGTTCCCGCAGCGCCTCTGCTACATGTCGTCGACGCTGTTCTGGCTGTTTCCCTTCGCGCGGTCGATCTTCCTGTTCGCCCCGCTCTTCTATCTGTTCTTCGACCTGCAGATATTCACGGCCTCGGGCGGCGAGTTCATGGCCTACACGCTCGCCTACATGATCGTGAACCTGATGATGCAGAACTACCTCTACGGGGCGTTCCGCTGGCCGTGGATTTCGGAACTCTACGAATATGTTCAGACTATCCACCTGCTTCCGGCGGTGGTTTCGGTGATCGCCAATCCGCGCAAGCCCACCTTCAAGGTCACGGCCAAGGACGAATCCATCGCCACGAGCCGGCTTTCCGAAATCGGCAGGCCGTTCTTCGTCATCTTTGGCGTTCTGCTGCTCGGCGTCGCCATGACCATCTACAAGGTCTATGCCGAGCCCTACAAAGCCGACGTCACCCTGGTCGTCGGCGGCTGGAACCTGCTCAATCTGATCATGGCGGGATGCGCGCTGGGCGTGGTCTCCGAGCGCGGTGAGCGCGCCGCGACACGACGCGTGAAGGTGAGCCGCCGCTGCGACTTCAACCTCAATGGACGGTGGCTGAAGGGAACGATCGAAAACGTCTCCGCCAACGGGGCCAGGGTCGTGGTCTCGGGCGCCGAACTGGAGGAGATCGCGCAGGGTGCCGAAGCGGCCTTGCGTTTCCGCACCTTTGCGACCGACACCGACGGCGTCCTGCCTGTCGCCATCCGCAATTTCGAACGCACCGCCGACGGCATCGCCATCGGCTGCCGCTATCGCCCGCAAGAGGCGGCGCATCACAAGCTGGTCGCGGATCTGATCTTCGCCAATTCCAAGCAGTGGGAGGAATTCCAACTGTCGCGCCGGGGCAATCCCGGCCTGTTGCGCGGCACCTTCTGGTTCCTGCGGCTGGCGCTCTACCAGACCTATCGCGGCGTCGTTTATCTCCTGCGCGATATTCGCGGCCGATCGGAGCATGACACGCCCGTCGCCAAGGCCGCGGAGCGGCGGCCATGAGAGCACGGCTCTACGCTGGCCTCGCAGTGCTGTTGTCGACAGTGGCCGCAGGCGCGCAATCGATACCCTTCGACATGACGCCCGAGCTCGGCCGTCCGGCGGCCAGTGGCCAACCCCAGACACAGCCGTCGCAGGGCACCAACCCGCAACCGCTTCCCACCGTTGCCGACAGGCAGCGGCGCTACCTTCTGCCGTTTCCTGAATTCGTACTGTCGGGTGAGACGGCGCGCCGCTCTTGGGCCATCTACCTCACCCAGCAGGAGGCTGCCTCGCCGGCAGGGCTTCGCATCGGCTACCAGAACGCGGTTGTCGTGGCGCCCGAGATTTCGCATCTGGTACTGTCGATCAATGGCAACAAGCTGGTCGATACACAGATCAAATCGTCCAATGGCACGGCCGAGCTTGGCGTCGACATCCCCGCCAACCTGCTTCACCAGGGCCTGAACGAGATCGTCGTCGAAGCGCAGCAGCGCCACCGCACCGACTGCACGGTCGCATCCACCTATGAATTGTGGACACGATTTGATCCGGCCAAGACCTTTCTGACCTTTCAGGACCAGGCTGCCGGCCGCTGGAAAAGCGTCGAGGACATCCGCGCCGTCGGGGTCGACGAAAAAGGCGGGACCAGTTTTCTGTTGGTGGCGCCGTCAATGACACAAACCCCGGCCACGGTTCCCGTCGTCCGGTTGGCCGAAGTGCTGGCCACATTGTCCAACATGCCGAACCAGACCTTCGCACTGCGCGAGAAGCCCGATGCGCCAGCGCGCGCCGGCCAGGCAGTGGCGGTCGTTGGCCCGGCAGCCGACATCCAGCAATACCTGCCGGCATTGCCGCCAGGCGCGACGACCGCTCCGGTCTCGGCGATGGTCGACGATCCCAATGGCGGCCCGTCCACCCTCGTGGTCACCGGGCCCAACTGGCAGGCTGTCGGCTCGGCGGTCGAGGACATCGCCAAGGTTCTGGACCGGCCTGCGACCAGCCAGCGAACGAGCCTCGCCACGCAGACATGGCACATGCCAGACGTACCGCTTTTTTTCGAGGCCGGGCTCAAGACATTTTCCGAACTGGGCGTCGCCACGCAGGAGTTCAGCGGCCGCCGGTTCAGGACGGATTTCATGATCGGCATGCCGGCTGATTTCTACGCCGATTCCTACGGCCATGTGACGCTGCTGCTCGATGCTGCCTATTCGCAGGACGTGCTTCCCGGCAGCCACATTGATGTCTATGTGAACGGCAACATCGCCGCCACCATGCCGATCACCTCGACGGGCGGCGAGATCCTGCGGCACCTGCCGATCAATGTGACGATGCGCCATTTCCGGCCGGGCGACAATTCGATTGCGATCGAGGCGGTGCTGCAGACAAAGTCGGATGCTGTGTGCGCGCCCGGTGCCACCGGCTCCGGCAGCAGCCGTTTCGTGCTGTTCGACAGTTCCGAGCTGGTGGTGCCGGCCTTTGCCCGCATCGGCCGGACGCCTAATCTCAGCGCCGTCAGCGGCAACGGATTTCCCTATGGCAGGGCAGGCGAGCCGGTACCGCTCATCGTCGACAACAGCGAGCCCAAGGCCTTGTCGGCCGCCGCCTCCCTGCTTGCCAGAATGTCGGTGGCCGCCGGCCGGCCGATACCCGTCAAGGCGGCAACGGCAAGCGGAGCGACCACGGATCGCGATGCGATCTTTGTCGGTGCGGTCTCGCAAATCCCAGCGACGGTGCTTGCTCAATTGGGCATCGCCGGTGATGTGGCGCTGACCTGGGGCGAAGCCACGAGCCCGGCCGGCACCAACACCGATGCCACCTTCGACGAATGGCGCCAGAGGCTGCGCGGCAGCGGATGGCGCGGTCAGGTCAGCATGTTCGAGGATTGGCTGAACCGGACGTTCAATTTTTCCTTCAGTTCGTTGCGGCTGATCCCACGCTCTGACCGGCCGTTCTCGCCTCCGGGCGGCACCAGCTTGCTGCTTGCCCAGCAGGCCAGCCCGGACGGCTTCGGCACCTGGACCGTTGCCACCGCGCCGAACGCCGACTTGTTGCAGGAGGGCGTCGACGCGCTGGCTCAGCAAACACAGTGGCGGCAGCTCAGCGGCCGTATCGCCGCATTGGATGTCTTGAGCCACAAGGTGACGACCGAGCCAGTGGTCAGGTTCGGGTTCGTGCAGACGCAGCCATTCTCCATTTCGAATTACCGGCTGATCGTGGCGAACTGGCTGTCGGCCAATGCGCTTGCCTATTCGGTGGCGCTTGCTGTGCTGTCCATCCTGCTTGGCCTCGCCACCGCAGGTCTGCTCGCTTCCCTGGGCAGGCGACCATGAGGGCGCGCATCCTCATTCCCGCTGGCCTGGTTGTGCTTGGCGCCCTCGCGGTCGCTAATGCGGACCGGCTTGAGCAGTTCGTGCGCGGCGGTACAGGCATGGGCGCACAGAACCTGGCCGGCGGCGACATGACGGCAACGATCGCCGACGTGCATACGATTTTGGCGCAGGCTGATGGCGGCACCGCCACGCCCCTGTCGGCCCGCCCGACCGCCCAGCCGAAGGTCGACGAGACGGCGCTTCGCTACTTTGCCGCCAGGGGCGACACCAAGCGCCTGGAAGCCGAGATCGCCAGGCTGAAGGCGCTTTACCCCAATTGGGTGCCGCCGCAGAACCCGCTCGCGGCAGCACCCGTCGGCGATCCCCAGCTCGATGCGATGTGGAAGCTTTATTCCGACGGCAAGCTCGCCGAACTCGAAAAAGCCATCGCCGCGCGGCAGCTGGCCGAGCCCGGCTGGACGCCGCCGCCTGATCTCGTCGATCGGCTGAAACTCGCCGAGGCGCGAGAACAGCTCGTCAAGGCCGCTGACCTGAAGAACTATGACGAGGTGGTGCGGCTCGGCGCCGCTAATACAGGCCTTTTGACCTGCGGCGACGTCGATGTTTTGTGGCGGGTGGCGGAGGCCTTCGCCCGCACCGACCGCAAGGATCGCGCCACCGACGCCTATCTCTATGTGCTGAGAAATTGCGACAAGCCCGAGGAGCGGCTGGGTAGCGTGCAGAAGGCTTTGCCGCTGCTGCCGCGCTCGGACATTGCCCTGCTGCTTGCGCTGGAGCGCAAGGCGCCCGACGGCAAGGGCGAGTTCGAACCGGTGCGCGCCGACATCGCCCGCCAAAGCCTGGCCGATGCCGGCAAGGATCCGAAACTCACCGTCCTGCCGGAAGACCTGGCCCTCGTCGAAAAGCTGGCGAACGACCAGAACCTGGTCTCCGACAACCTTCTGCTTGGCTGGTACCATTTGCGCCGCGACAATCCGCAGGGCGCCGAAACCTGGTTCCGCAGGGCCTATCTGAAGGAAAGCTCCGCCGAGACCGCACAAGGCCTGGCGCTCAGCCTGGTCGACACCAACCGCGCCGCCGAGGCCGAAACGGTCCTGTTCCAGTGGCGCGACAGCAGCGACGACACGAAAAAAGTCTATCTGGCCGCCGTCGCCAATCTGCTTGCCGCCAATCCACCGCCGCAGCCGACGCCGGAAGTGCTGGACCGCATGTCGCGCGCTGTGGTGGCCGCGAAGGATCCCGTGTCGGCGCAGCAGTTCGGCTGGTATGCCGACGCTTTGAACCAGTTCCAGACAGCGGGCCAATGGTTTGCGCTGGCACTCGGCTGGAAACCCGACGACGAGCCCAATGCCTATGGGCTTGCCCTGATGCGCTGGAAGCTCGGCGACAAGGCCGGCGTGCGCGAGATGCAAAGGGCCTGGGCCGGCCGTTCGGAACGGATCGCCCGGGTGGGCGAACCCGAGGCGAAACCGCGCAACGGCACGCCAACGGCACCTCTGCCGCCCCTGGCGCCAACCCAGCCCCGGGTCGAGCCGCAGGCGAGGGCGCCGGTCGCCGTATCGCCGACGCAGGAGGCCGCGCCCGAACGCCGGGCTCGGCCGCGTCGTGCTGCGGCGCAGCCGCGCAATTGCCAGGCAACGCAGGACCCCACCGGCATGGCGCCCGAACAGGCCCTGTCGCGCGGCTGGTGCCTGATGGAGATCAACCGGCCGCTCGAGGCCGCCGCCGCCTTCGAGGTCGCCCTGCGCGGCAGCGGCCGCACCCGCAGCGACGCGGCCTATGGTCAAAGCCTGGCCTATCTGCGCGCCGGCCTTGCCGACCGGGCGGCGGTGGCATCGACGAAAGCCCCGCTGAGCGGCGGCCGCGCCACCGAAATCCGCACCGCGCTTCTGGAACAGCAGGCGCTCGCCGCCTTCGAGCACGGCCGCTATCGCGAGACCCTGATGACGCTGGAGGAACGGGCCCGCATCGCGCCCGAGCGCATCAACCTGATGATCCTGCGCGGCTATGCCTATCTCAAGCTGCGCCGCTTCTCCGATGCCGAGCAGGTTTTTCGTGCCGCCGCCGCCACCGGCGACCGCGACGCCTTGAAGGCGCTCGGCGATCTCGCTCGCGCCCGCAATCCGAATTAGCAACCGGGAGGCGGCTCCGATTTCCTGGCGAGAGCCGTGCGACGCCTAGCAGATATTGCCGCGCTGGACCAACGATCGCCGCCAAGAAGATTGGCGGCCACGGTATTGGCGACCTATGTCATCAAGGGACGATCGCCTATCCTCGTGCCAACCGCGCCTCTGGAGCCCAATATGACCGACACCCCGCAATACACGCCGCCGAAAGTCTGGACCTGGGACAAGGCCAATGGCGGCGCCTTCGCTTCCATAAACCGGCCGATCGCCGGCGCCACTCACGACAAGGACCTGCCGGTCGGCAAGCACCCGCTGCAGCTTTATTCGCTGGGCACGCCTAACGGCCAGAAGGTCACCATCATGCTGGAGGAGTTGCTGGCGCTCGGCCACAAGGGCGCCGAATACGACGCCTGGCTGATCCGCATCAACGAGGGCGACCAGTTCGGCTCCGGCTTCGTCGACGTCAATCCGAACTCCAAGATCCCGGCGCTGATGGACCGGAGCGGCGACAAGCCGGTGCGTGTGTTCGAATCCGGCGCGATCCTGATGTATCTGGCCGAAAAATTCGGCGCCTTCCTGCCCACAGCACAGCCGGCGCGCGCCGAAGCTCTGTCCTGGCTGTTCTGGCAGATGGGCTCGACGCCGTTCCTCGGCGGCGGCTTCGGCCATTTCTATGCCTATGCGCCGGAAAAGATCGAATACGCCATCGATCGCTACGCGATGGAGACCAAGCGCCAGCTCGACGTGCTCGACCGCAGGCTGGCCGAGAGCGACTATGTCGCCGGTTCCGAATACACCATCGCCGACATGGCGATCTGGCCCTGGTATGGCGGCATGGTGAAGGGCTGGAACTACGGTGCGGCCGAGTTCCTGTCGGTGCACGAATACAAAAACGTGCTGCGCTGGGCCGACCAGATTTATGCTCGGGCCGCGGTCAAGCGCGGGCGCATGGTCAACCGCGTCTCGGGCGATCCGGCCGGCCAGCTGCGCGAACGCCACGATGCCAGCGATTTCGAGACGAGGACGCAGGACAAGCTGGAGACCGTCGGGTAGGGGCTTGCCGCCCTTTAGCCTGTTACTGGCTGTCAGAGGGATGTGACGAGGCGGCATCTCCCACGCGTTCGTCATTCCGGGCCAGCGAGGCGAAGCCGAGCGCCGACCCGGAACCCATTGAGCAGCACGGCCGGGTCCTGAGTTCGCACGGACAGCTGTGAAATATGCGGCGTCGGTTCGGCTGCTGGGCGGTCCAGGACGAGGACCGAGCCGTGCCCGACGACGGGCGGCCAATGGGTTCCGGCTCTCGCTGCGCTCGGCCGGAATGACGGCGGTGGCGCAGTCGCGTCGACGCGATGACGCGTTGATACACTTCTTCATCGCCACGCTGCGGAAATCCGCCCTGGCCATTGTCAAGAAATGCTCCCTTGCGGGAGGTGGGAAGCGGGGCGCCGGGTCGGTGCCTCTTAGCAAACAGTACGTGGCGCCTTCCGGGCGCCCCGCCAGTGTTCTTGCCCCGGACCGACCTCGCCGTCATTCGCGACGGCAGACTTCGGGCCTCAAAGCCGCCATTCGCGGCGGCCGGGTTTTTCCAGGGCCCGGACTTAGGGCTCGTCACCAGACAGCGCCACCGTAGCGCTGCCAGTCCGGCACCGGCGCCCTCCCTGATACCCGGTGCGCACCAGGTTCCCGTGAGGGCGACGGGCCGATTGTGGCGTGTGTCGCGAGGGCGTGGATAAATCCGCGAACGATTTTTCGCGTGGTTTGCGGCAAGGGATTGAACGGACAAGGTTCTTTCTTTCGACCTACGCCTTCCTCCACGCATCCAATCCACATCCTGCACCGCGCGGGCGCGTCAGCGTTCCGGCATGGATTCCCGACACGCTCCGCTCGTTCCTCGCTCACGCGGTCGGGAATGACGAATGTCCTTGAGCGCTTTCGTCAATCGCCAACGGTTTTGAGAGTAGTTGTCGTTCGCGTCGGTTTCGATGACCGCCGTTGTTCACACCAACGGTTTTAGGGATCGCTGTCGTTCGCAGCGCCCCTGATGCAAAGCCGGGCACGGACAATTGGCGAGACCATCCACGCCTCTCGTCATTCCCAACCGCGTGAAGGAGCGAAGCGACTGGAGCGTGTCGGGAATCCATGCCGGAACGTTGACGGTGTCGCCCACGGTTCGGAGCCAAATGTCAGCTGCCGCCCAGAACGATCGGACATGAAGAACCTGTCGACTGGCGTCACGCCAGAGCCTAACCAACTCTTGGGAACCGGCCTCGCCGGGCTTTTCCGCTTCCGCCCCGATTGGCCGTCTCGGCTCACCCGCCCATTATTTGCGGGTTTCCACGCAGCGGTTCATTTTGTGGGGATCGCCGGAGGTGTCGCATTTATAGCCGCATTCGTAGTCGCCGCTGCCGTTTAGCTTAAGCGTGTTCATGCGTTCGATCGCTGCTTCCTTGCAGTATTCGGCGGTCTTGAAGCGCGGCGTGACGTCGAATTTCGTGCGGTCGGCGCGGTTTGGATAGACGATCGCCGACCATTCGCCCGGGCGGTCGTCGCAACCGGCCAGCAATAGAAGCATGACGATGAGCGGAGCCCGCATGATCTGGTGCCCGACTGTGCTTCACCCGGGTATTGCCCCCAGGGTTGCCGGCAGTTTAGCGCGTAAGGATCGGCTTGCACAGAACCGGCGATACGTGGCCGGCTACAGACGCCCGGCGTCCGCAAATGATCGCTGGACCGGGTCCCGCGACGGTCAGCGTTGGGCGGGGCCGCCGCCGGTCCGTGCCGTTTCCTTCTTCTGCTGCAAAATTTCCAGTCTTGTTTTCAGGGCGGCCACTTCTTCGGCCAGCCGGGCGGCCTGGGCCTTGTTGGTGGTGGCCTGGATTTCGGCTTCCTTTGCCGCAATCTGCCGCCTGAGCGCGGCTTCGGTCTGTTGCCCCGACGGCGATGCCGAGAGCGGCGGGCGGGGAGGGGTGGAGGAGATCGAGGAGACCATGGACGAGAACCCGATGACAAGGATGGCGGGTATCGTAGCCTGCCAAAGCCGGGAAACGGCTGAAGGATGGTCAACGCCCGGCGGAGGAGGGGCCGGGCGGCCAGGCGTAAGCGAGTGTGTCGCTAAGGTCGCTGCGTCGAAGTCATTCGCAGGGTTTTCCTGTGAAAATGCCCCACGAGGCTAATGCGCGCAGCAGCCGTTGTTAGCTCTGGTCGGGTGTGCGATGGTCACAGCAAGAGGGTATTCTATGTCTCATCGCTGTTTGAAACGGAAAGCTGGTCTGGCGGCAGTTGTGCTTGCCTTGGCTGCAATCGCCAGCGTTGCGAGCGCTGATGAGATTCCAAGGTTTTGGCGGAAGTCGATGGTCAATGATCCCGCACTAAACTACCCGCTGAAAAAATACACTGCCGACCTGAAAGACGCGCCATCAACGGCCTTTCGGAATTCGCTGCTGGCGCGCATGGAAGGTGCGTGGTGCAAAGGATCAACCTTCAACAAAAAGCTATTGAAAGAATATTTGTCGAATTGGTCAAATATTACTGTCAATGAAGGTAATTCTGCTGCGTTTGAAGCTGAATCTTCGTTGCGTCAGTTTTCATACTTTGATCTTGCCCACCTTTGTTCTGCGATAGAATACCAATTCGGACCAAAAGGAAAACTCATACCGGGTGCTGTGACGTTGGGAGTGGGAGTTCCGAAAACAGAGTACTCACAACAGAATTCTTACATTCGCGTGCCCAGTGTTTTCAAACAGTAGGCGGTTCTGTAGCCTATATCCGCCCTCGCTTTGACTTCTTCGCCTAGGCCTTGAACGTCTGCTCGGTGAAGTGTCGCGAAAGCCGCTCCAGCTCCGGGCCGAGCACCCTGTCTTCATCAACCGGCGGCACGATGGAGCGCACTTCGTCGATGAACGGGGCGAGCCGGGGCGGGGCGTTGCGCCGGGTGGCGTGGAAGGCCTGCGAGGCGATGACGGAGAATGCAGCCATGCAGGCATCGAGGCAGCGGCCGGCTTTTTCCTCCTTCGCCCAGGCGATGAAGGCCGTGGTCGCAACGTCGTCCTGACCCGAGCCCGCCGATTCCGTGCCGGGGATGAAGGTGGTCTGGGCCGCGAGCTTCGCCTGTTCGAGATAGCCTGTCGAGGCCATCGGCACATAGCCGAGCGCGCCATGCCCGTCGCTGTCGCTCGGGTGCCGGTCGACCATCAGGAGATTGGGCAAATGGGAGACGGCGCCGTTGAGCAGCTTCGATCCATGGCGGTCGCACAGCAGGCAAAGATCAGCCCAGATCGCCGCAAGATCGTCCATGGCGGGCGCCGCCATGGCATTGTGGTAGCCGCCGGTGCTGATGCAGCGGCCGTAGGGATGTGTCTCGTCGGGCGGAATGAAGAGCGGATTGTCGGAGGCCGAGCGCAGCGAGATCGTCGCGGCGCGCTCGGCAGTCGCCAAGGCGCGGTAGGCTTGGCCGAGCACACGGGGCACAATGCGGAAGGAGACCGGCGCCTGGTAGTTGCGCCGGTCGCCGGTGCCGCCTTCCAGCAGATGGCGCAGGCCGCTCAGCGCCGCCGCCTCATGCTCGTCGCCCCACAGCGTTTCAAGGGCGGCGTCATAATGTTCGAGCGGCGCCCGGAACGCCTCGATGGAGAGCGCGAAAACCTGTTCGGCGCGCCGCAGGCGTCGCCGGGCGGCAAGTGCCGCGTCGGCGACGAGCGCGGCCGCGCAGGGCGAGCCGTTGATCAGCGATCCGCGTTCCTTGACTTCGAGGTCGAGGCTTCCGGTGAGTGCTGCGAACAGGGGGTAGAGCGCGAGGATTTCGCCGGCCCCGCCCTGGCCGGACGAGGCAACGCTGGGCATCGGCCGGCCGTCGAGCATTTCGGCGACGGCAAGCGCGATGCGCGGCGTGGTGGCCGCGTGGCCCTCGACGAAATTCGCCAGCCGCGCCAACACCATCGCCCGCACGACGCGTTCGGGGAAGGGATCGCCGAAGGATGTCGCGGCGGCGAAGGCTTTTATGCGGGCATGGCGCTCGCGTTCCTCGATCGAAAGCCGCGTGTGGGCCAACTCGCCCATTGCGGTGGTCACGCCATAGATGACGAGCGACGGGTCGGTGTCGATGAGGCTGAGGAAAGCGGCGCGGCAGCGGGCGATCTCGGCAAGGGCCGCCGCGCTCAACGTCACCGGCTCGTTCTGCCAGGCGACACGTTGCACGGTGTCGAGATTGATATCGTTCCTGGAGGTGATGGTGACCGTCATCGCTGCTTCCCCGCTGTGCTTGACCCAGTGATGGAAGAAGTGCGGTGGGCGCGGCGTCAAGGGTGCCGAGCGGGGTTTAGGGATGTGCCAAGGGCTGGTTCGGCGATGCTGCGTTCGCCAAGATCGGAGTTGTGTCCTTAGGCGCGGCACCGGGAATGGCTTGTCCGCGCGGCCACTTCGTCATCCTAGGGCTTGCGCTTCGCCATGCTCGGCTCCACCCTAGGATGACGAAAGCACGGCTTTCGCGTCTTACGCTAACAGTGACGACAATGACGCCAGCAGCATCTTCTCCGCTGTGGGAGAAGATGCTGCTGAATGCGACGGATGGGGAATGTTGGGAGGGTTAAGACGTTCGCTTTTCCCGCCGGTCTTCGGTGCTAGGGCGATCCAATTCGTCTCGAATTCGGTCAATCCGCCGTTCAATATCGTTAGCCAGGAGCGCTGCAAGCTGCCGAGCACTCGTGACGTCTTGAAGCACAAATAGTTCTCCCGTTCTGAGCGAGAGTATACCCAGAGTATGCGAGGCACCTTCACGGCCAAACAAACCCATTGTGCCAATGGCTTCTCGTAGGTTTAAAGGAGGCTTGGCTGTGTTCCAGATATGCACGTGCACAACTTTGCCATCATGTTCCATCTCGAAGTCTGGTGAGAAGCGCACGGTAAAGTACCCTAATGGGCTTTGGGCCGTTTGGTCGGTGTTCCGCAACTCTCTAACGCCAATGCCACCCAAGCATTTAGGTAGATACTCGGTAGCTGCGGTTGCAGCTTTCCGTTCAGGAAGTCGTTGAATTCGGCTGAGTTCAGCTTGGACTTGGGACTGAGAGAGTCTTCCGCAAGCGTTACCCACTGCGATGCGGCGCATGGCCTTGTGGAAATCATAGCCTCCACTTCCGCCCGCGAGGCGCTTGCGGATCACCGAGTCTCGAGGTTTGGGGTTTAGTGCGAGTAACTTGAGATATGCAGACGTTCCAAAATTTAGCATCGAATTCTCCATTGATGCTGATGAACCGCATCGACTCTGAAATCCGACTCTCCGTATAGTCACCTTGTCACAGGAGGAGTGTCGAACTCTTTCGCCCCGCAGCGGCTTAGCTGATTGCGGTATCCAAAGCCGATCCATCTGGGTCGGCTTTGGTGTTTGAAGTGACGTCACATAAAGACATCGTTATGTGGTTTCCTGTTTTGTTCTCTTTTGCACTTTCGGCCCGATCTTGCGACCGGGCCGATTCACTAACTCTCTGATTTCAAATGCTTATCACGAGCACCCGCTCGTCGCGCCGCACGTGTCGCACTTCTCGCAGGTGCCGTTGCGCACCATGGTGAAGTTCTGGCACTCCGAGCAGGAGTTGCCGGTGTAGCCTTGCAGCAGCGACTTGGCGCGGCGGTCGGCGGCGAGCTTCTTGGCGTCGGCTGCCTCCCTGGCGGCGGCGTCGGTGAACAGCGCCGAGGTGGTGTCGGATGCCTGGTCGGCGCTTTCCTCGACGGCGATGTCTTCGGCCAGTTCCTTGGCGCGCTCTTCATAGTCGCGCTTGTAGGCGGTCGATTCATCGGCCGAGGGGCGCAGAGCCGTGGCGGAAGCCGTCGCCAGCGCCAGCACGTTGGAGCCGGAGAAGGCGGTGGGTGCCGCGCGGGCAGGGGCGGCCGGGCTCTGGCCGGCAAAACCCTTGGGTTCGGCTGCCCCCATGCCCGACACCAGCTTCACCGGCGAGGCGCCACGATAGAGACCCTTGGAGAAGGGGGTCGTCTTGCCTTCGGTGATGCCCTTGCCCAGCGAGGTCTTGTCGAGGTCCGACTGGTCGACATGGGCGAGGTCGTGCCGCGACAGATAGGAGACGGCGAGCTCGCGGAACACATAGTCGAGGATCGAGGTGGCGTTCTTGATGGCGTCGTTGCCGACGACCATGCCGGCCGGCTCGAACTTGGTGAAGGTGAAGGCCTCGACATATTCGTCCAGCGGCACGCCATATTGCAGGCCGAGCGAAATCGCGATGGCGAAGTTGTTCATCATGGCGCGGAAGGCGGCACCTTCCTTGTGCATGTCGATGAAGATCTCGCCGAGGCGACCGTCGTCGAACTCGCCGGTGCGCAGATAAACCTTGTGGCCGCCGACGACCGCCTTCTGGGTGTAGCCCTTGCGGCGGTTCGGCAGCTTCTCGCGGTCGCGGTAGAGGCGTTCGATGACGCGCTCGACGATCTTCTCCGTCACCTGCACCGCCTTGGCGGCGGCGGGGGCGGCGATCAGCGCCTCGACGGCGTCGTCCTCGTCCTCGTCGTCATCGGCGATCAGCGAGGCGTTGAGCGGCTGCGACAGCTTGGAGCCGTCGCGGTAGAGGGCGTTCGCCTTCAATGCCAGCTTCCACGACAGCATGTAGGCGCTCTTGGCGTCCTCGACGGTCGCCTCGTTCGGCATGTTGATGGTCTTGGAGATGGCGCCCGAGATGAAGGGCTGGGCGGCGGCCATCATGCGGATGTGGCTTTCCACCGACAGATAGCGCTTGCCGATCTTGCCGCAGGGATTGGCGCAGTCGAACACCGCATAATGCTCGGTCTTCAGGAAGGGCGCGCCTTCCAGCGTCATCGCACCGCAGACATGGACGTTGGCGGCCTCGATCTCCTTCCGGGAGAAGCCCAGCGCCGGCAGCATCTCGAAGGAGAAGTCGCCGAGCTGCTCGTCGGTGAAGCCGAAGGTTTCCTTCACCCAGTCGGCGCCGAGCGTCCACTGGTTGAAGACGAACTTGATGTCGAAGGCGCTCTTCAGCGCGGCGTTGACGGCCTCGATCTTGGCGTCGGTGAAGCCCTTGGCCTTCAGCGTCGACGGGTTGATGCCGGGCGCCTGGTTGAGATTGCCATGGCCGACGGCATAGGCGTCGATCTCGGCGATCTGGCTTTCGGAATAGCCGAGCGTGCGCAGCGCTTCCGGAACAGCGGCGTTGATGATCTTGAAATAGCCGCCGCCGGCCAGTTTCTTGAACTTCACCAGCGCGAAATCGGGCTCGATGCCGGTGGTGTCGCAATCCATGACCAGGCCGATCGTGCCGGTGGGCGCGATCACGGTTGCCTGTGCGTTGCGGTAGCCGTGCTCCTCGCCGAGCTCGATGGCGTGGTCCCAGGCGGCCTTGGCGTGCTGGCCGAGCTCGACCTGCTTCAGGTCGGCATGGACCAGCGGCACCGGGTCGACCGCCAGCTTCTCGTAGCCGGCCTTGTCGCCATAGGCGGCGCGGCGGTGGTTGCGCATGACGCGCAGCATGTTGACGGCGTTGCGGTCATAGTCCGGGAAGGCGCCGAGCTCGCGGGCCATTTCGGCGGAGGTGGCATAGGCGACGCCGGTCATGATGGCGGTCAGCGCTGCGCAGATGGCGCGGCCTTCGGCCGAGTCATAGGGAATGCCGGAGGTCATCAGCAGGCCGCCGATATTGGCGTAGCCGAGGCCGAGCGTGCGGTATTCGTAGGAAAGCTTGGCGATCTCCTTGGACGGGAACTGCGCCATCATCACCGAGATTTCGAGCACGATGGTCCACAGGCGGGCGGTGTGCTCATAGGCCTCGATGTCGATCGAGCTGTCAGCCCTGCGGTAGGGCAGAAGGTTGATCGAGGCGAGATTGCAGGCCGTGTCGTCGAGGAACATGTATTCCGAGCACGGGTTCGAGGCGCGGATGGCGCCGGCCGAAGCGCAGGTGTGCCAGTCGTTCATCGTGGTGTTGAAGTGCAGGCCGGGATCGGCCGAAGCCCAGGCAGCGTAGCCGATCTTCTCCCAGAGATCGCGGGCCTTCAGCGTCTTCAGGACCTTGCCGTCCTTGCGGGCGGTCAGGTGCCAGTCGCTGTCCTGCTCGACGGCGCGCAGGAAGTCGTCCTTCAGCGAGACGGAATTGTTCGAGTTCTGGCCGGAGACGGTGAGGTAGGCCTCCGAATCCCAGTCGGTGTCATAGGTCTTGAAGTCGAGCGCGGTGTAGCCCTGGCGCGCGAACTGGATGACGCGCTGGATGTAGTTCTCCGGCACGGCGTTCTTCTTGGCGGCCTTGATCTCGCGCTTCAGCGCCGTGTTGACGGCGGGATCGAAGCAGTCGTCATCCTGGCCTTCGCAGTTGACGCAGGCGCGCATGATCGCGTCGAGGTGCTTCTTGACGATCTTGGAACCGGCGACCAGCGAGGCCACCTTCTGCTCTTCCTTGACCTTCCAGTCGATGAAGGCCTCGATATCGGGATGGTCGGCGTCGACGATGACCATCTTGGCGGCGCGGCGCGTGGTGCCGCCCGACTTGATGGCGCCGGCGGCGCGGTCGCCGATCTTGAGGAAGGACATCAGGCCCGACGACTTGCCGCCGCCCGACAGCTTTTCGCCCTCGCCACGCAGATAGGAGAAGTTCGAGCCGGTGCCCGAGCCGTATTTGAACAGGCGCGCCTCGCGCACCCACAGGTCCATGATGCCGCCCTCGTTGACGAGGTCGTCGCCGACGGACTGGATGAAGCAGGCATGCGGCTGCGGGTGTTCGTAGGCCGACTTCGACTTGGTCAGCTTGCCGGTGAAGGGGTCGACATAATAGTGGCCCTGGCCGGGGCCATCGATGCCGTAGGCCCAGTGCAGGCCGGTGTTGAACCACTGCGGCGAATTCGGCGCCACGCGCTGGGTGGCGAGCATATAGGCGAGTTCGTCACGGAAGGCGGAGGCATCTTCCTCCGAAGCGAAATAGCCGCCCTTCCAGCCCCAATAGGTCCAGGTGCCGGCAAGACGGTCGAAGACCTGGCGGGCGTCGCGCTCGGAACCGTAGCGCTCGCTTTCCGGCAGCTTTTCGAGTTCGGCCTCGTCGGCGATGGAGCGCCACAGGAAGGAAGGAACGTCGTTTTCCTCGACCTTCTTCAGGCGCGCGGGCACGCCGGCCTTGCGGAAATACTTCTGCGCCAGAATGTCGGCCGCGACCTGGGAGAACTGCGAGGGCACGTCAATGCCGTCGAGGCGGAACACCACGGAGCCGTCGGGGTTCTTGATTTCCGAAAGCGCCTTGCGGAATTCGATCTCCGCATAGGCCGATTGTCCCTGCTTGGTGAAACGCCGCTCGATGCGCATCGTCGTGGTCCCTTTTCATCTATATATAGCGCTTTTCGCGGGAGATTTCCCGATCCCTTTCGAAAAGCGCACGTCCCAGCTCTCCGGCCGCCTCGCAACAGCCGGGGTTCCTCTCCGCGCCC
Source organism: Mesorhizobium sp. YL-MeA3-2017 (assembly GCF_030814575.1). Taxonomy (NCBI): domain Bacteria; kingdom Pseudomonadati; phylum Pseudomonadota; class Alphaproteobacteria; order Hyphomicrobiales; family Phyllobacteriaceae; genus Mesorhizobium; species Mesorhizobium sp. YL-MeA3-2017. The sequence goes on from NZ_JAUSVH010000001.1 coordinate 5,121,580, forward strand.
TGTCGCCGCCTTGCTGCCTGAAGCCTCTTGCGAAACCCTGTTCAGCCTGTCGACGGACCCGCGCGGGTCCCTCAAATTCGAAAAAATCTCGATTCCCTCACTGGAGGGAAATTCACATTATCTAGGGCTGATCATGGCTGCAAACACTAAATATAGTGTTAACAGGTCATTTATTCCAGCCGTAAAAGTCTCCTTTTCGGTGCTTCCCGCCCGGCAAACGTCACGCCTCCGCCGGCCTGGTGGGTAAGGCGGAATACGAGCGAAAACGCACAAGATCCTGGGAAAAAGACCGGCCTCGAAACTTTCCGGCCGCGCCCGAAACACGAGCGCATGGCTTATAAAAGTCGACTCGCCCCGACCCGTCAAGGATTCGTTTTTGTAGATTTTGTGACCCCAACATATTGTGTGTCACATATGTGGATAATGGGGAGAAAACCGCCCGGCTAACGACGGGCCTTGTCAGGAATTTGTCGCTGACGGCTTGCGTGTTTCGTACGCGTGCGTAAAAGAGGCGCGGGGGAATATGGCTGAGAGTGGCAGCCGTCACACATTGGGGTGACAGTTGAAGGCCTATTTTGTCCGCAAGTCCGTCGACTGCGAAGTCGTCGGGTTTTTTGTCGCCCCTTCCTTGGTGTTGCTTGCCGCGCTTGTCGACGAATGCTGCGACCCGGCGATTTGCGACTATGCGCCGGCGCCGATGGGCGGCCTGCTTGTTCCCGGCTCCACGCAGACACAATGGCCGCTGGCCGAGGACGGAACGGAAACCGGCCTCGAGGACGCTGCCCTTTCCCAGCAATGGGACGACGAATTGCGCGAGGGCGGCGAACTGGAATGGAAGCCGCTGAAGCCGGCTGCGCTGAAATTGATTCGCGAATGGTCCGGCAAAAGCGCTTCATCGCAGGATGCCGCGCCAAAGCGCGCGACGCCGGACAAGGTCGCTTAGTCCCGGTTGTAAGGTTGGCTTCAGGCGGAGTAGGAAACGCCGCGATATCGCATGCCTAGCTGCACCGCGCCCACGATGGCGCGCGACAGCATTTCCATGTCGACCGGCATGTGCGGACGCCATACGTCGAGAAGAAGCGCGACACGCGGCTTGTCCGACAGGTTCATCACCTCATGCGGATAGGTGTCGTCCCACAACATGCATTCGCCATCCGAGATGCGGTGTTCCTCGTCGTCGATCATCATGATCGTCGCCGGCCGTCCGTCGGGCAGGCTCGGGATCTGCAGGCCGAGATGGAAACGCATGATGCCGCGGAACGGGCCGCGATGGCGCGGTATGTGCTTGTGGGGCGCGAGGAACGAGATCGCAGCCGACTTCACTTCGGGGCATTCGCCGAGGATGCGGGCCAGCACCGGCATGCGGGCGACATTCTCCGGCACGGCGACGTCATAGGCCTTGAGCACGAACATGCGCCAGTCGAGCCCGTCATTGGCCGAGATGTCGGCCTGTTCGGGCATGATCTCATGGAAACGCGGCACCTTGTCGATGCGCACCGCCAGCGCCTCGTCGCGGATCGCCTGCCATTCGGCGGTGAATTTTTGAGCGTCGGGGAATTCGGTGGCGGCGTCGAGGATGGGAGGTGCGTCGATCCGGCGTTCGTAGATGCGCCGCACCAGGCCCGATGCACTGTCGTAGAAGGACACCGCCATCTCCCATCCGAGACAAGGACGACGATAAACTCCGCAGGCGTGAAGTGGTTCCCTCAGCACATGGGACGCCAGCCGCGATCAACGGCAGGTCGCAGGCGGCTGTCGCGATGCAATCAGGCGGCGAAGCGCTGCGGGTCGGTGCCGAAATAGGCGATGATCTGGCCGAGGTCGGGTTCGTTGACCATGCGTGTGGCCTGCGCCGGGGTGACCCATTTGCGTTCGCGCTGATGGCACTCCTTCCACTTGTCGGCGATGGTGTCGACAAGCAGCGGGAAGACCAGCACCTCGCACGGCACCTGCTGGCCCGTGGAAAGCGCCTTGGCATAAAAATAACGTCCGGCCTCGATGGTCGAGACCTTGCCGGTCAGCCCGGCTTCCTCGCCGGCCTCGCGGGCTGCCGCCTCGCAGAGCGGCTCGCGCGCTTCCGGCCAGCCCTTCGGCAGCACCCAGCGGCCGGTGTCGCGGCTGGTGATCAGCATCACTTCCAGCGTCCCGTCATTCTGCCGCCAGGGCAGGGCCGCCACCTGCAGGCGCAACGGCGCCTTGCCGAACAGCTTGCGCACACGTTCGGTGATATGGTCTTGAGAGAGGGGCCCGTTCAACATTCGAAAATCGCCGCAAGAAATCGAAACTTCTTCGCTGTTTCACGAAATATGGGCGCTATTTTCCGAAACAAAAGTAAAAACTTCACAGATGTTTCCGGAAACCGCCCGAAATCTGGAAAAAGTTGTGAAATGCTGGCGGAAAAACAGATGCGGATGCCTTGCCGGCCGCTTTCGCATTGCGTTTCGACAGGCGCGCGCAAGCGCTGATTCGAGCCCGAACCCGAAACCGGACAATTTTCGAAGATCGGGGTCGTCGGTGCCGGTCAGCCGGCGTGGTCGTCGGCGATCGGCTTCTGGTAGGTGAAGCCCATGTCCCAGGGGAAATAGATCCAGGTGTCCTGGCTGACCTCGGTGACGAAGGTGTCGACCAGCGGCCGGCCTTTCGGCTTGGCATAGACGGTGGCGAAATGCGCCTTCGGCATCATGGCGCGCACCACGCCGGCGGTTTTGCCGGTGTCGGTGAGGTCGTCGATGATCAGGATGCCGACGCCTTCGTCGGCCAGCAGCGAGGGCTCGATGTGCTTCAGCACCTGCATCTGACCCTGCGAGGTGTAGTCGTGGTAGGAGGCGACGCACACCGTCTCGATGATGCGGATGCCGAGTTCGCGCGAAATGATCGCCGCCGGCACCAGCCCGCCGCGCGTGATGCAGACGATCGCCTTCCATTGCCCGTTGACGCCGGACAGCCGCCAGGCAAGCGCGCGCGCGTCGCGGTGGAACTGGTCCCAGGAAACGGGAAAGGCCTTTTCGGGAAGGGACATGGCTCGCACTCCGCAAGCGCGCCGACCGCGCGCAGAAATCAAGGAATGCGGGCGGAATTAGCCGGAAAGCCGCGTGCTTGGCAAGGGCTTGCGGAATTGTCCTTCGGTCCGGGCCGAGGATATCCACCACCCTCGGCCGTTCATCGTCTTCAACAACCCGCGGGGGCCAGCCGTTTCAGCGCGACAGGAAGGCGGTGACCGGGGAGGAGCGCAGCACCGTACGCGTCACGCCGCCATAAAGCAGCCGGTGCAGCCAGGAATGGCTGTAGGCGCCGACGACGATCATGTCGGCGCCGGTCTCGACCAGGCGGTTTTGCACGGCATCCTCGATCGTGCCGCCCTTGGACTGGCGGATTGCCACGGAAGCCTTGACGCCATGGCGCGACAGTGCCGCCGCGATGCCGGCGCCGCCCGCATCGTCCTCGTCGCCATCCTCGCCGGGGTCGACCACGAAGATTTCGACCTTCTCGGCCCCGATCATGAAGGGCAGGGCGTCGAAGGCGGCGCGCGCCGCCTCGCGACTGCCGTTCCAGGCCAGCATGACATGGCGGAAACTGGCGGCCGCCGGCCCCGCATGCGGCACCACCAGCACCGGGCGTCCGGCGTCGTAGATCAGCGAACCGATATCAGCGTTGGAATCGCCGCCGGCGTCGCGCTGCGCCGCCACCACCAGGTCGGCGGCGCGCACGCTGGACAGGCTGGACAGCGCGCTGTCGCCGGAGAAAGTCTCCTGCGCACGCCATTCGAAGGAGAGGCCGGAGGGCTGCAGGCGCTTCTGGAAGATCGCCTTCAGCTTGGCCGAGCGTTCCTTGTTGAGGTCGGCCGAGACCTGCAGGAACTCGGTGTCTGGAAAACCTGTCGCGGATGTATAGGGCATCGGCAGCGCCTCGGCATGCACGCCGATGACATGGGCGCCGAAGCGGGAGGCAAGCGCGATGGCGCCGTCGAGCACCCGCTCGGCATCCTGCTCATTCTGAACGATGGCGACGATGGTCTTGAACGTCATCAAACCCTCCTGCCTGCATTCTCTGATCGCACTGTAGCCGCCACCGCGGCGGCATAACAGCGACATCTCGGATAATGATAAAACGTGGAGGATTGGGACAGGTTCCGCCCGTCAGCCCTCGGCGACGAGCCCGGCGACCATGGCTTCGACCTCGGCGCGCGCGGCTTCCAGCGCTTCGGCCGAGCGGGCGCGCACCACCAGTTCCGTCCAGAACGACCCGTCGGCATATTTCGGATAGGAGCCGATGATGGTGTCGGGATGCGCCTTCTGGATCGCCGCCAGCGGTTCGCCGATGCGGCCTTCGCCAAACGGGCATTGCACGGTGGCGGAAAGCAGCTTGGTGCCGGTCTTCAGCGTCGGCATGACATTGTCCAGCATCGCCTGGAAGATCGACGGCACGCCGGCCATGACATGGACGTTGCCAATGCGGAAGCCAGGCGCGACCGAGACGGGATTGTCGATATGCTCGGCGCCGCGCGGCATGCGGGCCATGCGCTTGCGCGCGTCGTTGAATTCGATGCCGCGCTTCTCATAGCTGGCGGCGAGCAGCGTCAGCGCCTTGGCGTCGTATTCGCAAGGCACCCCAAAAGCCTTGGAAACGGAATCGGCGGTGATGTCGTCATGGGTCGGGCCGATGCCGCCGGTGGTGAACACATAGGTGTAGCGGGCGCGCAGCGCGTTGACGGCGGCGGCGATCTCGTCCTCCTCGTCCGGCACGACGCGCACTTCCTTCAGGTCGATGCCGATCGCCGTCATCATGTCGGCCAGATGGCCGATGTTCTTGTCCTTGGTGCGGCCGGACAGGATTTCGTCGCCGATGACGATCATGGCGGCAGTGACGATATCTGGCATGGCTGGCTCCGAGGGCAGGGACGCAGTCGAATACCGCGCCGCACGGATGCGGGCAATGCTCCTGAAACAGTGAACAGTGCGTATCGGCATTGCAGTCTTCCGGTGAACGATCAGGGCCCTATTTTGCCGCGCGGCGGGACGCTTCCAGTCCCGACAATCCATCATCAAGGAGACACTGCATGGCGAAGGTCCTGGTCCTTTATTATTCGAGCTGGGGGCATATGGAGCAGATGGCGCGGGCCGCTGCCGAGGGCGCGCGCGAGGGCGGCGCCGAGGTGACGGTGAAGCGCGTGCCCGAGCTGGTGCCCGAAGACGTTGCCAAGGCCGCCTTCTACAAGCTCGACCAGGACGCGCCGGTCGCCGACCCGCTGGAACTCGCCAATTACGATGCCATCATTTTGGGCACCGCCACGCGTTATGGTACCATGGCGGCGCAGATGAAGAATTTCCTCGACCAGACCGGCCCGCTCTGGGCCCAGGGTGCGCTGCTCAACAAGGTCGGCTCGGTCATGGTCTCGACCGCGACCCAGCATGGCGGCGGCGAGCTCGCCCTGATCAACGCGCAGGTCTTCATGCAGCACCAGGGCATGGTGATCGTGCCGCTGTCCTATGCCTATCAGGGCCAGATGGGCATCGACGTGGTGCGCGGTGGCGCGCCCTACGGCATGACCACCACCTCCGACGGCGACGGTTCGCGCCAGCCTTCGGCGCAGGAACTGGAAGGTGCGCATTTCCAGGGCAAGCGCGTCGCCGAAATCGCCAACAAGCTGCACGGCTGAGCGTCTCACGGCCGGTGGCTTGCGACGGGCGGTCCGCAAGGGCCGCCCGTTCCGCTTTGAAAATACCGGAGCGGCGGGCCTTAATATACGTCATTTGCCGTATGCCCTTGAGGCGTGTCCTCCGCTAGCGTGCGGCCGCGGGCTCCGGGGCTTCGGGTGGGGTAACGAGCTTGCCGGAAATCCGGACTGGAAACGGTCCGGATTTTTGTCTTTGGGCCGCATTGGGGCATCAATCGCGCTGCCTCGCCGCGATCGGCACCGTGGCTGTATTTACCTTGTCGCCATCCATTTCCCATTCTCTTAGCCACGCAACATGGCTTGCCTTGACACGGAGCCGGCGGACACGCCGATATGCGGATCGTGTGGATTAGAGGCTGCTGATGTTGCTCACGGTTCTTCTCTGGCTGCTCGCCGCTATCATCTTGGCCGCCGTGGCCGTCGTCGGCTACTTCGTGTTCAAGACGCAGCGCATCGTTGCCTGGGTCGAACGCACCATGCCGCCGGCGGGCAAGTTCATCGAGGTGAAGGGCAACCGCATCCACTATGTCGATATGGGCGAGGGGCCGCCCATCGTGTTCCTGCACGGCCTCGGCGCCCAGCTGCACCATTTCACCGATCCGCTGTTCAAGGTGTTCGGACCTGGCTACCGGCTGATCGCGCTCGACCGGCCGGGCTCGGGCTATTCGACGCGCGCCAGGGGCTCGACCGGGCGCCTGCCGGAGCAGGCCGACATCGTCTGCGCCTTCATGGAACAGCTTGGTCTGGAGAAGCCCGTCATCGTTGGCCATTCGCTGGGCGGATCGGTGGCACTCGCCATCGCCGTCGAACATCCCGAGGCGATTTCCGGTCTCGTGCTTCTGTCAGCGCTCACCCACAAGGAGGTCGAGCTCAGGCCGGAATTCAAGGCGTTGTTCGTCTCCTCGCCGCTGAAGCGGTTTATCCTCGCGCACACCGTCTCGGCGCCCGCCGGGCTGAAATACGGCATGAAGACGATGGGGTTGATCTTCGCGCCGCATCCGGCGCCGAAGAACTACATGACCGACAATGGCGGCTATATCGGGCTGCGGCCCAGCCACTATTACGCCAGCGCCACCGATTTCGCAGTCATCGAGATGGACCTGCCGCGCCTGTCGGAGCGCTACAATGAGATCAAGGTGCCGACCGGCCTTCTGTTCGGTGGCGTCGATCCGATCATCAGGCTCGAAGTGCAGGGCACGCCGGTCAAGGAGAAGATCGCGGGGCTGGATCTGGAGATCGCCGAAGGGCTTGGCCACATGCCGCAATTCGTCGGCCCCGACCAGGTTGCTGCCTTCATTCGCCGCATTGCCGAGCGCGCATTCGCCGGTCGCGCGGCGGCCTGACCGGTCCCGGCCGGTCGATCAGGCGCATCCGTCGTCAGGCGTTGCTGTCGTCCTGCACTTCCGTCTGCGGCCGGTCACGTCCGTCGGCCAGTTCCGAATGCCATTTGCCAGTGGCATCCTCATATTCGATGCCGTCGGTCTGGCCGGCAATCTGCTGTTCCGAGGAGGCGATCTGGGCGGCCTGCAACGCGTCGGAATGGCTCGGGAACGTCTCGGAATAGGTGCCGCCAACCTTGTAGGCCCAGCCGCCGTCATGCTCGACGATCTTGTAGGTCAGCTTCGTCATGAAAACCTCCGGTCAGTTGGCCGCGATCGAAAGCCAACTTCCCGCACTTTCCAGCACTTTCGCGCGGATTTCAACCTTCGGCTGGTTTTGCCGGCGCCATGACGCCCTGTTCAATCGTCGTCCTTGAGCCAGTGTTCCATGGTGGTGACGGCGCGCGCGAGCTGCGGGGCGGGGTGGATCTTCTCGCCCAGCGTCGCCGCCGCGCGCCAGCCCCAGCGCGGATCGGCGAGGAAGGCGCGGCCGAGCGCCACGATGTCGGCCTTGCCTTGCGCCACGATGGTGTTGGCGTAGTCGGGGTCGGTGATGAGGCCTACGGTGCGGGTGGCGATGCCGGTGGCCTTGCGCACCGCTTCGCCCAGATGCACCTGGTAGCCGGCGCCGGTCGGCAGCTTCTGCAGCGGCGAGTTGCCGCCGCTCGAGCAGCACAGATAGGCGACGCCCGCTTGCTTCAGCGTCTTGGCCACCTCGATCGCCTCCGGCACGTCGAAACCTCCATCCACCCACTCCTTCACCGAAAGCCTGGCGCCCAGCATCAGCTTGGGTGCTGCCGCTTTCACCGCCTTGGCGACCTCGACCGCGAAGCGCATGCGGTTTTCCAGCGAACCGCCCCAGCGGTCGGTGCGCCGGTTGGAAAGCGGCGACAGGAACTGGAAGATCAGATAGCCATGGGCGGCGTGCAGCTCGATGAAATCGAAGCCGGCGCGCTCGGCCCGTCGCGCCGCCTCGGCGAAACGCTGGATGACGCCAAGCACCTCGTCTTCGTCCAGCGCATGCGGGACCTGCCAGCCGGTGTCATAGGCTATTGCCGAGGCCGAGACGACCGCCCACGGGTCTTGCCCCGGCATCAGCGGTCCGCCGCCTTCCCAGGGCCGCTGGCAGGACGCCTTGCGGCCGGCATGGGCAAGCTGCACGCCGAACTTGGCGCCGGGCATGGCGACGCGCCTTGCCGCATCGAGCGCCCGCTTGGCGGCGGCCTCGTTGTGGTCGGAATAAAGGCCAAGGCAATTGTGCGAGATGCGGCCGCGCCGTTCGACGTCGGTCATCTCCACCGTGATCATGCCGGCGCCGGACATGGCAAGGTTCATCCAGTGGCAGATGTGCCAGTCGGTGGCGGAGCCGTCATCGGCCGAATACTGGCACATCGGCGCGACCGCGATGCGGTTGGGCAGAACGAGGCCATCGAGCGAAATGGGCTGGAAAAGGGCGGCTGTCATGACATCTCCGGCGTTGTCGCGACCGTTTTCCCACTAAAGGCCGCCGCGCGCCGCGGATCAAGGCCGGCGTGGATTGGCCCAAACACTGCCATGATTGGCACCAAGTCCTGACCTAAGCCCGCACCCGCCATGGCGGGTCGATGCGGTTCTTTCCGGCATGATAGAGGACGATCCTGTTGCCAGCGGGATCGAAGAGTTCCGCTTCCCGCCAAAGCCAGCGCTGGTCCCGGGGCCCGGAGGTGAATGCGAAGCCCAGCGATTTGAAGCGTGCGACCTCGGCGTCGAGATCGTCCATCTCGAAGTAGACGGTCGTTCCGCTTCCCGTGCGTTCGCCCTGATCGACGGAAAATGTACTGTCGCCGTCCGGGCAGAGAAAACGGATGTAGTGCGGCCGGCTGTCGACGACGGGAATGAGCCCGAGCCTGCGGTAAAATTCCCAGGCGGCGTCGAGATCGGGGGCGGTCACGGTGACCTGATTGAGCCGCATCAAAACCTCGCACTTGCATCGCCGCCGCCCGATGAGGCCGGTAGATGTCCTGTTTCCGGCCGCCATCCTTGCGGGCCGCGTCGCCGCGCGCTATCCCAGCGCATCCCCCGAGACGAGGCAAGCATGGACGACCGTATTCGCATTCTTTCGCAGGAAATCCTTTCCGACGACTGGGCCATCCTCAAGAAGACGACCTTCGACTACCGCCGCAGCGACGGCGTGTGGGAGACGCAGGTGCGCCAGACCTACGACCGTGGCGACGGCGCCGCGATCCTGCCCTTCGACCCCGACCGCGGCACCGTGCTTCTGGTGCGCCAGTTCCGCTGGCCGGCCTATGTCACCGGCCACAAGGAACCGCTGATCGAGGCCTGCGCCGGCCTGCTCGACAAGGACGATGCCGAAACCTGCATCCGCAAGGAGGCGGAAGAGGAGCTGGGTTACAGGCTGAACGGGGTGAAGCTGTTGTTCTCCACCTATATGAGCCCCGGCAGCGTCACCGAACGGCTGTGGCTGTTCGCCGGCCGCTACAGCCCGGCCGACCGCATCTCCGCCGGCGGCGGCGCGGCCGACGAGGGCGAGGACATCGAGGTGCTGGAAATGCCGGTCGACGAGGCGATGGCGGCGGTCGCCGACGGCCGCATCATCGACGGCAAGACCATTATTCTCCTGCAGCACCTGAAGCTCAATCCGGCGCTGTTCGGCTGAGGGAAGCGCCGCTTTTCGATAGACGAAACAGCTCACTGGATACCCGGCGTGGGTTGGCGCGAATGCTACAGTTCGCCCTTGCAGCGGCGATTGCGCGCAGCCTCGATGGCCGCGCCTTGCGCCTGCAGGCGTTCGATTTCCGCCGTTCGCCGGTCCTTCAGCAGCGACACCGCCTTCTGCCCGCCCGGCAGCCACAGCGGCACATCGGCGTTCGAGATGGTGCCGCGGCTGAAGGCGTTGCGGGTGACGTCGGTGGCGACGACGCCGAGCGCGGCGTTGAGGCCGCTGCAATCCATCGACGCATATTGCGAGGGATCGACGGATTTCATCGACCCGCAGCCTACCAGAAGGCCGAGCAGAAAGGCGGTTGCCGGGAAACGGAGGCCGATCGCTTTCATGGCGCCAGCCTAGCAAGGCCAGCGGTGAATTGGAACCGGCGGGCGAGGCCGGCATGTTCACGCCTTCCGGGGCGGTTGGGTAGGTCGGTACCCGGTTTCGGATAGCGCGATGTGGCTTGCCTTCTACCGGGACCGGCAGCAACGCTACCCTGCGCACGCTATTTCTTATCAGCCCATCGTTGGCGCTCTGGCCGAATTGACCTGTTCACTTTGACCGGGAAATCCAATCCATCGGGCTGTCCACCGTTCGACGCGACCGAACGGCATGCATCCGCCGCCATAGCTTCTTCCTGGAAACCGCGCCCAAAAAAGCGTAACGGCAACATGTCGACCGGAGAGAAACGAGAATGCAGCTGACACCTTGCAATCCACGCGACGGCATCTATCCCGCGACCGATGACTACGTGCATGCGATGGAGGTGAGAAGCGCGGAGCGCTTCCTGTTCATCAGCGGTACGATGGGGCTTGATGCCCAGGGCAATGCCCCGGAAAGCCTGGAGGAACAGCTCGATCTGATTTGGTCCAATCTCCGGCGTATCCTTGCAGAAGCCCATATGACGACCGACAACATCGTGCGGCTGACGAGCTATCTGCGCGATGCGTCATACGCCGAGGCAAACCAGAACGCCCGCATCAAGGCTCTGGGTGACCGGCGCATTCCGACAACCGCGATCGTGGCCCAGACACTTGTGCCGGAATGGCTGGTCGAGATCGAGGTGGTCGCGGCCGCGTGAGACAGGCGCATCATCCATCACTCAATGATGGCTGCGAGGCTGCTGGTCGAACGGCGAGCCATCTCCCAGCGTATCGAGGCGCTGCTGCATCTCGCCATTGAGCACGATCATCTGTTTCAGCGCCATCATCACGTCGCCCTTGTGGCTGGCGACGAAGCGGTCGGCGATGCGCTGCAATGCGGTTTCCCGCCGTGTATCGAGGCGAACAATCCGGTCCATTCGAACCTCCTAGAACAGCACCTGTCGAACGCTGATCGCGTCGTTGGGTGCATCAACCAAGGCTGTCATGTTGTCAGGAAGAGAACGCTGCAGCGTCATCGCCTCTTCCCACGACGCCGTTAGCCAGGTCTCGGTTTCTTCCCGCGTCGCGAGAGGTTCTGTGGTGTGGTGGTGCATTCTCGCGATGGCCCGAGAATGGCGCGATAATGGGTGTGTGTCGCCAGGCCGAACGACGCCACAAACAGGGATTGCAGCGGCGGCGGATAAGGTTCCTTGGTCTTATCTAGCTGATTTTTATAAATATTATTTGGAAAATGGTGCGGACGACGGGAATCGAACCCGTACGATCGAGGATCGAGGGATTTTAAGTCCCTTGCGTCTACCAGTTCCGCCACGTCCGCGCGCCCTGCTTTTCGAGGCTTGAGCGGAGTTCGTCAACCGGTGTTTTGCCCGGCGAACAGGCTGTGGGCCGAACCGGACAGAAAATCCTCAGTCCGGAACGCCGCCGCGAATGCGGCGTGCAGCGTTGTCGGGGTCGAGGGATCGAGCAAGGGCAGGCGGCCGAGCGACTTTGTCCGACCCATCTCGCAGATGATGCGTTCGGTTTCGGGTTCCGGGTCGCCGATGAAGGCGATGCCGAGCACCGGCACGGCGCGGGCGCGCAGCGCCTCCAGCGACAGCAGCGTGTGGTTGATGGTGCCGAGCCGGGTGCGGGCGCAGAGCACCGCCGGCACCTGCCAGCGGGCGACGAGGTCGGCGAAGGTGACGGTCCGCGTCAACGGCGCCAGCACGCCGCCGACACCCTCGATGACCAGGGGGCCTTGCGTTTGCGGTATCGTCAGCTTTTCGGGATCGATGGCGACGCCGTCGATGGCGGCGGCATGATGCGGCGAGGCCGGCGCGTTCAGCCGCCAGGCCTCGGGCAGGATGCGCTGGGCGGGAATGCCGCCGAGCCGCATGACGGTTTCGCTGTCTGTCTCGCTTAGCAGGCCGGCTTGCACCGGTTTCCAGTAGGACGCGCCGAGGAAACCGGTGAGCCCGGCGGCGAAGACCGTCTTGCCGACATTGGTGTCGGTGCCGGTGACGACGATGCGTGTTGTCATTGGGCTTCGACCGTTGGGGCAGGCGGTGCCGATTGAGGCCTGAGGCCGACGCCTGCCGGGCTATCATCGCAGACGTCTTCATGCACAGGGCGCAACGCGGCGCGCATGCCGAGCTTTTCCAGCAGCGAAAAATCCTTGCCGCGGGCGGGATTGCCGGTGGTCAGAAGCACGTCGCCGGTGAAGATCGAATTGGCGCCGGCCAGGAAACACAGCGCCTGCAATTCGTCGCTCATCGCGTGCCGCCCGGCCGACAGCCGCACCACGCTTTTCGGCATCAGGATGCGCGCCAGCGCGACGAGCCGCACGAAGGCGATCGGCTCCACCGGCCGGCTCTTCTCCATCACCGGCGTGCCCTTGATCTCGTTCCACATGTTGATGGGAACGCTTTCGGGATGCTGTTCGAGCGTCGCCAGGATGACCAGCATGGCGATGCGGTCCTCCGTCGTCTCGCCCATGCCGACGATGCCGCCCGAGCAGACCTTGATGCCGCCGGCGCGCACCAGCGCCAGCGTCTCCAGCCGGTCGTCCATGCTGCGGGTGGTGGCGATCTCGGGATAATAGGCCCGCGAGGTGTCGATGTTGTGGTTGTAGTAGTCGAGACCGGCTTCGCCGAGGCGCTCGACCTGCGGCTCCGTGAGCATGCCGAGCGTGACGCAGGTTTCCATGCCGAGCGCGCGTACGCCCTCGATCATGGCGCAGACCTGGCCCATGTCGCGGTCCTTCGGGCCGCGCCAGGCCGCTCCCATGCAGAAGCGCGTCGCACCGCCGGCCTTGGCGCGGCTTGCTTCCTCGATCACCTGGTCCACCGCCATCAGCTTGGTCGCCTTGACGCCGGTCTTGTGATGCGCGCTCTGCGAGCAGTAGCCGCAATCTTCCGGGCAGCCGCCCGTCTTGACGCTGAGCAGGCTGGCGGTCTCGACCTCGGTCGGGTCGAAATACCGGCGGTGCAGGCATTGCGCAATGAAGATGAGGTCGGGCAAGGGCAGGGCGTGGATCGCCGCCGCCTCCTCCTGCGTCCAGTCGGTGCGGAGATTGCCCGTCCCCAGCAGAGACAGGCGATCCCCCATTGCTTGGCGCGGCACGCTCACCGGCCGATCCTGCCCAAAAGGCGGGCCGGGATCATGGCGGAGCCCGCGGCAACCATGGCGATGTTGATCAGGTCGCCCAGGATGAAGGGGGTGAAGCCGAGCGCGATGACGTCCTTCATCGGAATGTAGAGGCCGAGCCAGGGCAGGCCGACGGCGTAGGTGACGGCGAGGCCGGCGAGCATGGCCATGGTGCGGCCGAACATCTGCCGGCCTTCGGCGAGCGCGCCCGTCAGCCAGCTGGCGAACAGGTAGCCGAGCAGATAGCCGCCGGTCGGGCCCATCATATAGGCAAGGCCGATGCCGCGTTCCGGCGAGCCGGAGAAGACCGGCAGTCCGGCGGCGCCGACCGCCAGGAAGGAGAAGAAGGTGGCGGTGGCGATGCGCGGGCCGGTCGCCACGGCGATGCCCATCACCGCCAGCGTGTACATGGTCAGCGGCACCGGCCAGAACGGGATGCGGATCTTGGCGCACAGCGTGAGCAAGGCGACGCCGGCGACGATGACGGCGGCGGTCTTGATCGCCTCGCGCGGCTTGACGCCGCGCAGTGTGAGGGTCTGGCTCATGTTTTTCCTTTCGCAGATTATAGATAATTTGTGATCTATATCTACATTGAATCCACAAAAGGAAACGAGTCGCAACTAAATTATAGATATTTTATCCGACAATCGCGAAAGCGTCGCGAACGCTACCGCTTGCAGACTTCTGCGGCCGGCGGCCGATCCACTGCACATGGCCGGCAAGCGTGCCGCAGGCGGTTTCAACCTGGCCCTTGCGCAGGGCGGCAAGAATGGCGCGGTGGTCATGGTCGGTGCGGGCTTCCCAGTCGGAACGCCAGGCGGCGAACAGAAAACGGGCGCTGGCGGCGTGCAGATCATCTATCGCCGAAAGCAGGCGCGGCATGGCGCAGGGTTCGAGGATGACGCGGTGAAAACGCCGGTTCGCCTCTTCCCAGGAGCGCACGTCGCGGGAATTGTCGCCGGCCTTGGTGGCTTCCTCGGCCGCGTCGAGAATGGCGGGCGTGATGTGCGGCGCCGAATGGCGCAGTGCCAAAACTTCGAGCGCGGCGCGCATTTCCGCCACTTCCTTCACTTCGGCGAGGTCGAAGCTGGCGACACGCACGCCGCGGCGCGGCTCGCTCACCGCAAGCCCTTGCGCCTCGAGGCGGCGGAACGCCTCGCGCACCGGAACGTGGCTGGCGCCGAATTCCTCGGCGATATGGTCCTGCCGCAGCCGTGAGCCGGGCTCGATCTTGCCTGCGATGATGCGGTCGGCCAGCGTCCTGGAGATGCGGACCGCCAGCGTGTCTTCTTTTTGTGCGCCCATATTTCATAGATAATTTGACGCGCGACGCTTGTCGATTGGCCGGCGCCACAAGCCACAGGCGCATAGCCTGACCGGGTGATGCGGCCCGCCGGACGCGAGGGGACAAAAAGAAAGGCCCAAAAAAGAAAGGTCCAAAAAAGAAAGGCAAGGTACGGGAGGGCACCTTGCCTTGAAGACGGGCGTCGAAGCGCGGATCTGCCTCTAATGGCAGGCGGGGTTCATCCCTTCATCCGCATCGCCTCGACGCCTGTTGCTGGAAGCTAGCGCCGCGCCACCGGCGGCACGTAGTGTTCGAGGTCGGGTGCCGGGAAATGCACCGTCTCGCCGGTTTCGGCGGATTTGTAGAGACCCATCATCATCTCGACCACGCCGAGCCCGTCATGGAAGGTTTCCTGCGGCGTCTCGCCCTTGCGGAAACATTCGGTCATGTGGCGGTTCTCGTCGGTGTAGCCATAGACGCCTGCCTCATCCTCCAGCACCGGCATCAGGCCCTGTTCGGCGTTCTGCTTCTCGACCAGGTCCTCGCCTTCCGAGCCTTTGACGGCGCGCGACATGAATATTTTGAGGCCGGTGCCCAGCGAGTTGAATTCCATTGCATATTCTGGGCCGAGCAGTTCGAGCTGGATGCGCAGGCCGGCGCCGACATAGGCCCAGGAAGTGGTGGCCTCGATCATCAGTTCGTTGCCGGCCTCGTCCTCCAGTGCCACCACACCGCGGGCAAAATCCTCGGATGGGTGGTTGCGGTAGTCGACGCCCGGGCCGAAGCGGCGGGCGAGGTCGTCGGCGTAATGCGGCCGCGTCCATTTGAGGTTGGCGACGGTGCCGCTGACCGACTTGACCCTGAGCGAATTGCGCGCAGCGCCCGGCGCGGTGAGCAGGTGACGGGCGACTTCGAGGCTATGGCACATCATGTCGGACAAGACGCCGCCGCCCTGCTTGTCGCCCTGCCAGAACCAGGCCTCGTGCGGGCCGGAATGCTCCTCCGCCGCACGCGCCAGATAGGGGCGGCCGGTGGTGGAGGCGGCGCGACGCCAGATGATCTCCTTGCCGCGGATGACCGGCGTCGAGAACACCTGGTTTTCGAGATAGCCGTGGTTCAGCCCGGCATCCTCGGCCAGCCGCAGCATTTCGCGTGCCTCGGCCACCGTGCGTGCCAGCGGCTTTTCGCAGGCGACGGCGAACACTTTCGAGCGGCCGGCCTTCACTTCCGCATGCAATGTGCGCATCACGTCGAGGCGGGTGTAGTTGGGCGACAGGACCCAGACGGCATCCAGCGTGGGATCGCCAAGCAGGCTTTCGAGGCTGTCGTGGTTCTTGCAGGCGCCGAGGCCGAGCTCGTCGGCGAGCTTGACGAAATGCGCGCGCTTCTCGTTTGAGCGGCTGTAGACGCCGACGACGTCGATGTTGCGCACGCCGACCAGCGATTTCAGGTGGAACTGGGCGATGAAGCCCGTGCCCACGAATCCGACGCGCAATCTCTCCTTCGGCAACTGTGCCATGGTCGTCCTTTCCTGCTTTGAAATCTCTCAGATCGGTTTGGCGCGCGCCGTCGAGCCGCGAACCTGCAAGGCCGTCGGCATTTCCAGCGTCTCGGCTTCGGTCAGGTCGCCGGTCAGCACGCGCAAGAGCTGTCGCATTGCTTCCTGGCCGATCTCGGCACGCGGCTGGCGCACCGTGGTCAGCGGCGGGTAGAAAGCTTGGCTCAGGAACAGGTCGTCGAAACCGACCACCGAAACGTCGCCCGGCACGTCGAGACCCAGCCGGCGCAATTCGTTGATGGTGCCGAACGCCATTTCGTCGTTGGCCACGAAGATGGCGGTCGGCGGGTCCGGCCGCTCGCACAGCGCCCGGCACAGCGTCTCGCCCGAATGCAGCAGATAGTCGCCCACCGGTTCGTAGCCGTCCGGAATGGCGAGCCCGGCGGCCGACATCGCCTGGCGGTAGCCGTCGCGGCGCTTGACGCTCATGACCTCCGGCACCGGCCCGCTGATATGGGCGATGCGCTCGTGGCCGAGGTCGATGAGATGTTCGACGGCGGCGCGCGAGGCGCCGACATTGTCGATCTGCACATGCGGCAGGCCGAGACCCTCGATGGTTTCCAGCGCCACCACGACCGGCAGGCCGTGCAGATGCTGGCGGCTTTCCTGGACCGACCATGGCAATTTGCCGGTGATCAGGATCATGCCGTCGGCATGGCCGTCGCGCAGCATGTCGAAATACTCGACCTCGCGTTCGGCATTGTTTTCGGTGTTGCCCATCAGCACCGAATAGCCGGCGGCGCGCGCGGTCGCTTCGACGCCTTTCATGATCTCGAGATAGAAGGGGTTGCCGACGTCGCGCACCACCATCAGCACCGCCATGGAGCGCTGTGTGCGCAGGTTGCGGGCACTGACATTGGGCCGGTAGTTCAGCGACTGCGCCACCTCGCGGATGCGCGACAGGGTCGGCTCGGCCACCAGTCCGGTGTCGGAAAGCGCCCGCGAGACCGTCGCCGGGGAAACCCCGGCGCGCGCGGCGATGTCCTTGATCTTGGCGGGCCCGGCCATGCCGATCAGCTCCGCATCGCCTTGGCGCGGCCGTAGAACAGCATCAGCGCCACCAGCGTCGCGCCGAACACCATCTGGCGGCCGGATTCGTCGATATGCACGGTGGTCAGGATGCTTTGCAGCAGCACCAGCAGCACCGCGCCGGCCATGGTGCCGGTGTAACCGCCCTTGCCGCCGGAAAGCGGCGTGCCGCCCAGAACCACGGCGATGATGGACGGCAGCATGTATTGTTCGCCGACATTGGCGAAGGACGAGCCGGAATAGCCGAGCAGGCACATGCCGGCGATTGCCGCGAAGGCACCCGACAGCATGAACAGCGCGATGCGGATCGTCTTCACCGGCACGCCGGCCATGAAGGCGGCCTGCTCGTTGGAGCCGATGGCGTAGACCCGGTAGCCGAACACGGTGCGGCGCAGCAGCAGCGCCATGGCAAGGCCGATCAGAAGCCATAGCCAGATGATGCCGGGCAGGCCGAGCAGGAACGGCTTGACGACGAAGTCGGAGAGGCCGGGTGCGGCGCGTCCCGACGGGATGCCGTTGCGGATCACCACCAGCAGGCCCTGCAGCACGCCCAGCATGCCGAGCGTCATCACCAGCGGCGGGATGCGCAGCAGCGTGACGCCGACGCCGTTGATGAGGCCAAAGAAAGCGCCGACGACAATGCAGACCAGGATGGCCGGCAGGATGCCGCCATCGGCGCCGTTCATGACATTGCCGGCAAGGATCGCCGCCAGCGAGACGATGCCACCGACCGACAGATCGATGCCTTCGCGCCCGCCCAGGATGACGAGGTTCTGGCCGGCGGCGACGATGCCGAGCAAGGCTGCAACGATGAGCAGCCTGAGCACCTGCCCCGGCGAGGCGAAGCCCGGCGACAGCCATTCGCCGACGGCGAGCAGCAGCACGATGAGGATCAGCGCCACCACGAGCGGCTTCTTCAGGAAGGCCAGCACGGCGTTCTGCGCCGGCTTCGAGGCGAGGGCGTCGGCGCTCATGCCCGTGCTCCGCGGCTGACGAGGATGCCGGTCATCAGGGCGGCCAGGATGGCGAAGCCCTGCGCGAAGTTCTGCCATTCCGACGGCGTGCCGACGAAGAAGACCAGCGCGTTGATAAGGCCGATGATGAGGGCGCCGATCAGCGAGCCAGTGACCGTGCCGAAGCCGCCGGCCAGCGCCGAGCCGCCCAGCACCACGGCCGCGACCGAATAGAGCGTCATCTTGCCGCCGACCAGCGGGTCGCCGCTCGCCGTGTCGCCGGTGATGCAGAGTGCGGCGAGTGCCGCGAACAGGCCGCAGAAGACATAACCCTTGATGCGGATGGCGGTGACCGGCAAGCCGCTCTGGAAGGCGGCCTGCTGGTCGTCGCCGACGGCCAGCATCTGCGTGGTCAGCCGCATGCGCATCAGGAAGGCGAGCACGATCGCCACGGCAACAACCGCGTAGAGCACGAAGGGGATGCCGAAGAAGCGTCCGCCATAGGTGGTCCAGTAGGCTTCCGGCGCCGGCGTTCCGGCCACCGGCAGCACGGTGAGCGCAAGGCCGGTGAAGAAGATCGAGGTCGCGAAGGTAGCGACGATCGCCTGCAGCCTGAGGCCGGCGACGATGATGCCGTTGATGAGCCCGCAGGCGAGCCCGATCAGGGCGCCGGCAAGGCAGGCGGCGATCACGGAAAAGCCGTCGCCGCCCCATTTCTGCATCAGCACGATCACCGACACATTGACCAGCGACACGATGCTGCCGGCCGAAAGGTCGATATCGCCGGAGAACACGACATAGGTCTGCGCCACCGCCAGCATCATCAGCGCCAGATAGGTGGAAACGAGGCCGGTCATGGCGCGGAAGCCGAGGCTGCGCGGCTCGAAGATGCCGTTGAGCGCCAGCAGCGCGACAAGGATGATCAGCGCCGGCAGGAAGGGATAACGCCGGATCAGGCGACCGAGGCCGCCGGTTCTTGATTGTTGGGTCGCGTCGCTCATCAGGCGGCCTCGTAGGCGGCGTGGTAGAGATTGTAGCGGGTGCGGTCCTCGCCCTTCAGTTCGCGCGTCACCGCGCCCGAGTTGAAGACCAGGATACGGTCGGCATTGGCAAGCAGTTCGGCGTCCTCCGAGGAATAGAGCACGATGCCCATGCCGTCGGCGGCCAGCGAACGGATGAGCTGGAAAAGGTCGGACTTGGCGGCGAGGTCGATGCCCTTGGTGGGATCGTCGAGCAAAAGGATCGACGGACGGTCGACCAGCCAGCGGGCGATCACCACCTTCTGCTGGTTGCCTCCCGACAGTGAATTCACCGGCTGGCCGATGTCCTGGAACTTGGTTTTCAACGCCTTGAGCGGCCCGTCGACCAGTGCGGTCAGCGCACCCGGCCGGGCCAGATGCAGCCCGTTGCGCAGGAAATGGATCGGCGTGACGTTTTCCAGGATCGGCCGGCCGGTCAGCGTGCCGTCGCGGCCGCGGTCACCCGAGACATAGGCGATGCCGTTGCGGATCGCCTCGGCCGGCGTGCGGGCCGCGCACGGCTTGCCGCCGACATGGATGGCGCCGGAATTATGGGCCAGCGCCCCGAAGATGGCGCGCAGCACCGACGACTGGCCCTGGCCGTGCAGGCCGCCGAAACCGAGAATCTCGCCCTTGCCGACGCTGAAGGAAATGTCGCGGAAGCCCGCGCCCGATAGGTTGGCGACGGACAGTACCGCATCGCCGGCGGTGGCCGGCACCGGCGGCTTGGCATCGACAAATACCGCCTCGCGCTCGCCCACCATCTGGCGGATGACCGTATCGGCATTGGTCTCGGCGATGGCCGAAGTGGCGACGGTGGCGCCGTCGCGGATGACGGTGACGCGGTCGCCGATCGAAAAGATTTCGTCCATGCGGTGCGAGATGAACACCATGGCGCGGCCTTCCTGTTTCAGGCGGCGCAGGATTTCGAAGAAACGGTCGACCTGGGCGCGGTCGAGCGCCGATGTCGGTTCGTCGAAGATGAGGATGGGGGCTTCGGTGGCCAGCGCCTTCATGATCTCGACCAGCTGCCGCTGGTCGGCGCGCAGCCGGTCCACCGTCACGTCGGCGGCAAAACCTTCGCCGGCGACATCCTTGAACTCGGCGATCACCTTTGCCGCGCGCTCTTCCAATGCGGTGCGGTCGACAAAGACGCCGCCCTTCACCGGCATCGCCGGCAACAGGATGTTCTCGGCCACGGTGCGCCGCGCGGCCAGGCTGAGCTCCTGGTAGAAGATGCCGATGCCGAGTGCCCGCGCCGCGCGCGGTCCGTCAATCGTCACCGGCTTGCCGTCCAGCAGCACCTCGCCGGCGTCCGGCTTGACGCTGCCGGCGACGATCTTGCACAGCGTCGACTTGCCCGAGCCGTTCGAGCCGATCAGCACATGCACTTCGCCAGGCTTGAGATGCAGGTCGCCTCGGCTTAGCGCAACCGTTGCGCCATAGGCCTTGCGCGCGCCGCGAACGATGAGTTCGGACATCGATGCCGTTCCTTCGGCAGGGCAGGGGTAAAACCCCGGAAATTGCCAGATTACTTGAAATTTCGTCCCAGGTCCGCCCGGCGACCGAAGCCGCCGAACGGAGTTCCTTGGGAGGAATTACTTGAAGAGCTTTTCAGCGTCTTCGATCGAAAGCTGGCTGGTGAAGGAGTAGTAGCCGGGCTTGCCGTCCACTGCTTTCGCTGCTTCCGGAAGGTTCTTGGAATCGATGAACGGGATCGGCAGGTACATGGCGTTCTTGTACTGCCCGGCCGCCGCCGGCTCCTTCAGTTCCTTGCCCTGCAGCATCAGCACGGCGACATTGAGCGCCGAGGCCATGACGCCCGGAGGATTGACCGAAGCGCCGGAGTTCAGCTTGTCCTTGGTCCAGATGTCGATGAAGTCCTTGCGGATCTCGCCGGTGGCGGCGATCGACGACTGCTTGCCGGCATCGATGATCGACTTCCAGGCGCCGGCGGCCATGCCGTCCTGCACCCACACGCCGTTGATGTCGGGATAGGTGGCGAGCAGGTTCTGCATGGCCTGCTGGCCCTGCGCCTGGTCCCAGTTGGCGTTCACTTCGTTGACGATCTTGATGTCGGGATACTTGCCGAACACTTCCTTGTAGCCGGCAACGCGCATCTCGTTGGCCGGATGGCCGGCGACGCCGTTGATGGCCACGACATTGCCCTTGCCGCCCAGCGTCTCGGCCAGCCACTTGGCGCCGGCGGCGCCCCAGGCCTTCTGGTCGATACCGACATAGGTGGCATCCTTGGACGACACCTCGGCGTCGGTGGCGATCACCAGGATGCCGGCGTCCTTGGCCTGCTTGAAGATCGGGTCGAACGCGGTCGGGCTGTTCGGGTTGATGATGATGGCGTTGACGCCCTGGCTCATGAAATTGCGCACCTGCGCGATCTGGCCGGGCACGTCGACATTGGCGCTCTGCACCACGACCTCGACATTGACGCCCTTGTCCTTCCAGGCGGCTGCCGCGGCCTTCGCCTCGTCAATCATCTGGGTGCGCCATTCGGAACCGACCCAGCCGTTGGAAAGGCCGATCTTGAAATCTGCTGCGTAAGTGGAAAACGCCGATATGGCCAGCGCGGTGGTGGCCGTCAAAGCTAATGCGATCGCCTTTTTCATATGTTCCTCCCTGAGTGCGACGGCGCGAATGGTAACAGGAATGAAATCGATTTCAATAGCGCAAACGCAGCTTTTTGGGGGATGAGCCCGCCTCCATGCGGGCAGGGACGGGCTATCGTTGCGTCTTCACTTCTGGTCGATGAAGTCGACGACCGCCTTGGTGTATTCGTCGGGCGCCTGCAGCATGGCGAAATGACTGGCGTTGGGCAGGATGATCTCCTTGGCGCCCGGAATGGTCTTGGCCATGTAGTCGGTGTGCTCGCGCTTGATCGCCTCGTCGTGATCGCCGGCTACGATGGCCGTCGGCGTGGTGATCTTGGCGACCTGCTCCTTGCTCCAGTTCGGCTGCGTCTCCCACATCTTGCTAATCTGGGCGACGAAGGCGTCGTACTGGTCGGGCGTCTTGGAGAGTTTTTTGTAGTCGCGGCCCGAGCGCTCGATATAGGCGGCGAAAGTCTTGTTGGTGAGCACGCCGGGATCGACGCCATCGGTGGTGACGTTGGCGGCTTGCGCGAACAGGCGGGTCAGCCGTTCGGGATGCTTCATGGCGATGTCGATGCCGATGATGCCGCCATCGCTCCAGCCGACCAGCGCCGTCTTGTCGATCTTGAGATGGTCGAGCAGGGCAAGGTAGTCGGACGCCATCAGGTCGTAGCCATAGGGCTCTTCGGTGCGGGTGGAGCGGCCATGTCCGCGGCTGTCGGCCACGATCACCTTGTGCGTCTTGGCCAGTTCCGCCACCTGGCTCGACCAGATGTCGGCATGGCCGAGGCCGCCATGGATGAGCAGGACCGGATCGCCCTTGCCGTAGACGGCGTAATACATCTGGATGCCGTTGACCGGCGCATAGCCGCTTTCCTCGGCCTTCGGCATGGGCGCGGGTTCGGGCAGGGTCAGCCAGCGTTCCTCGGCGCGCGCGGCGCCCGAGACGATGAGAAGGGCGACAAAGGCCAAAGCGGTCCACAAACGCGACATCGGGCGGTCCTCCGGGATTGAACCCGGATCAACCGCCTTCCGCCGCGCAAAGTCAACATCGGGCAAAAGCGACGCCGGGGTCGGGAATGGATTCCCGACCCCGGCACGAACCTTCGCCCCTGAGACCTTACGCGTCCTCCTCGACGAACACTTCCTCGCGCTTCTTGCGCACCGCCGGCAACAGCACCACCACCAGGATCAGCGCCGCGACGGCCAGAAGGCCTGCGCTGATCGGACGGGTGACGAAGATGGACGGGTCGCCGCGCGACAGGATCATCGCCCTGCGCAGGTTCTCCTCGAACAGCGGGCCGAGCACGAAACCGAGCAGCAGCGGCGCCGGCTCGCAGCGCAATTTGGCCAGCACATAGCCGAGCAGGCCGAAGAAGGCGACCGCGTAGAGGTCGAAGGCGCTCGATTTCACCGAATAGACGCCGATGGCCGAAAACGCCATGATCGCCGGGAACAGCACGGTGTAGGGCACCGTAAGAAGCTTCACCCACAGGCCGATCAGCGGCAGGTTGAGCACGATCAGCATCAGGTTGCCGATCCACATCGACACGATCAGGCCCCAGAACAGCGCCGGCCGTTCGGCAGCCACGTCCGGGCCAGGCACGATGCCCTGGATGATCATGGCGCCGATCATCAGCGCCATCACCGGGTTGGCCGGGATGCCGAGGGTGAGCATGGGGATGAAGGAGGTCTGCGCGGCCGCGTTGTTGGCCGATTCCGGCCCGGCCACGCCCTCGATCGCGCCCTTGCCAAACTCCTCGGGATTTTTCGCGACGCGTTTTTCCAGCGTGTAGGAGGCGAAGGAGGCCAGGATGGAGCCGCCGCCAGGCAGGATGCCCAGCGCCGAGCCCAATGCCGTGCCGCGCAGCACCGGCGCCGTCATGCGCCGGAAGTCCTCGCGCGTCGGCATCAGCCCGGTCACCTTGCGGATCATCACCGAGCGGTCGTGCTCGTTTTCCAGATTGCGCAGGATCTCGGCCACGCCGAACACGCCGACCGCCACGGCCACGAAATTCAGCCCGTCGGAGAATTCGCGGATGCCGAGCGTGAAGCGCGGCGTGCCTTCGAAAATGTCGGAGCCGACCAGGCCGAGCAGCAGGCCGAGCACCACCATGGCGAGCGCCTTGACGATGGAGCCGTGCGCGAGCGCGATCGAGGAGACGAGGCCGACGACCATCAGCGAGAAATATTCGGCCGCGCCGAATTCCAGCGCGATCCTGGTCAGCGGCGGGGCGAAGATGGCGACAAGGAAGGTGGCGACGGTGCCGGCGAAGAAGGAACCGAGCGCGGCCGTTGCCAGGGCAGCGCCGGCGCGGCCGTTGCGCGCCATCTGGTAGCCGTCGATGGCGGTGACGGCGGAGGAGGATTCGCCCGGCATGTTGATGAGGATGGCGGTGGTGGAGCCGCCATACTGGGCGCCGTAATAGATGCCGGCCAGCATGATCAGCGACGACACCGGGTCGCCGATCTGGAAGGTGACGGGCAACAGCATGGCGATGGTGGCGGTGGCGCCGATGCCCGGCAGCACGCCGATCAGGGTGCCGAGCAGCACGCCGATCAGGCAGAAGCCCAGATTGGCCAGCGTCGACGCCGTCATAAAGCCGAGTGCGAGATTGCTGAAGAGATCCATCGCGTCAGGCTCCTAGCCCGGCGAGCCACGGCCCGAAACGTTGGAAGGGAAGGCCGAGCGCGTAGCTGAAGACGACGACCGAAAACAGCGTAAG
Organism: Mesorhizobium sp. YL-MeA3-2017; assembly: GCF_030814575.1. Classification (NCBI taxonomy): domain Bacteria; kingdom Pseudomonadati; phylum Pseudomonadota; class Alphaproteobacteria; order Hyphomicrobiales; family Phyllobacteriaceae; genus Mesorhizobium; species Mesorhizobium sp. YL-MeA3-2017. The sequence continues at coordinate 5,146,025 of NZ_JAUSVH010000001.1, forward strand.
CGCCGCGGCGATGATGATCGCGGTGGTGGGCCGCATGCGCTGCGAAGCGAAGGCGGCAATCAGCGCCGTGAAGAACAGCGACGGCACGAAGCCCAGCCCGCGCACGGTGAGCCCGAAGAAGATCGGGGCCGGCAGGATGAAGAACAGGCCACGCCAGGCGATCGGCCCGATCGGTTCGCCCGCCATGCGCATCGCCTGGATGGCGATGATGGCGCCGAGCAGCACGAGAACGCCCGACAGGACGAGCGGGAAATAACCCGGGCCCATGCGAAAGGCCGTTCCCATTTCCTGCCCGAGCGACTGGTAGCCGAAGAACAGGCCGGCGGCGATGAAGATCGCGCCGCACGCCGCGTTCGTTCGGTCGATGGAAAGCTTGTCCACGGTTCCCTCCCAATGCCTGGTGCGGCCATCCCTCTCACTCAGCCTCCGCATGCTGCGGCTTCGCTGCCGGACCCGGACCGACCTCTCCCCGAGGGAGAGGAGGCCGTCGGCGCCGGATGAGGGGTAGGCTCGCCTGCGATTGCCCTCGGGGTGAGGGGATGCTCGCCCTGCCGTATGCCTTAGTCGGCGTATTGGCCGGCGGCCTCGATCACCGGCTTCCAGCGGGCGATCTCGCCTTCGAGCTTGGCCTTCAGCGCCGCCGGCGTGGCGTCGGCCTCGGGCGACGGCTTGGTGCCGAGCTCGGCGAAGCGGGCGACCACGTTCTCGTCCTTGAGCGCCTTTTGCAGCGACTTGGAGAGCCGGTCGAGCTTTTCCGGCGCCGTTCCCTTGGGCGCGTAGATGCCGTGCCAGATGCCGACCTGGAAGCCGGGCAGGCCGCCTTCCTCGGCGGTGGCGACGGTGGGCAGCACGTCCAGCCGGGCCGGCGAGGTGACGGCATAGGCCTTGATGGTGCCGCCCAGGATCTGTTTGGTGGTGTTGGTGGTCTGGTCGCACATCAGGTCGACCTGGCCGCCGACCAGATCGGTCATCGCCGGTCCGGTGCCCTTATAAGGAACCGTCACGAACGGGGTCTGGATGGCGTTCATGAACATCATGCCGCACAGATGCGAGGCGGCGCCGATGCCGGCATTGGCAAGGGTGACCTTGTCCTTGTTGGCCTTCACATAGTCGATCAGGCCCTTGAGGTCGGTCGGCTCGAAATCCTTGCGTGCCACGATGGTCATCGGCACGTCGGTGACGAGGCCGACATAGTCGAAGGCGTTCAAAGTATCGTAGGCGAGCTTGCGGTAGAGCGTGGCGCTGGTGGCCATGCCGATGTGGTGGAGCAAAAGCGTATAGCCGTCCGGGTCGGCATCGGCGACGCGGGCCGCGCCCAGCGTACCGCCGGCGCCGCCGACATTCTCCACGATCACCTGCTGGCCGAGATCCTTGGACATGGCCTCGGCGACCAGCCGGGTAACGGTGTCGGTCGGGCCCCCGGCCGAGAACGGCACGATGACGGTGATGGTGCGGTCTGGATAGCTTTCGGCCATGGCCGAACCGGTCAGCATGGCAATGGCGGCAGCCGTCGCCAGCGAGGCGATGAGCGTCTTCATGGAGTCCTCCCAAATATGCGTGCCCTGCCGACGCCCTGGTTTCCTCCAGCGCAGGCAGTGGATGGCGAATAGGAGGGGCCAGAGCCGCGTTCGGCAACACGACGCAGGCGCAAAACGGCGGCATTTCCGCAAGGAGTGTCGCGCGATGGGTGGAAATCGTAACATCGCCGCTCCGGCGTGTGTGGGTTTCCACACATGCGGGCGCGGCAGTCGGAGCCGGACCTAGTCGGCGGCTTCCGAAACGCCCAGCCGCTTCTTGTCGAGCCCGTAGCGCTGCATCTTCTCATAGAGCGTCTTGCGCGAGATTCCGAGCTGTTCGTAGACCGGCTTGAGGCTGCCGCCATGGGCAAGCAGCGCCGCCACGATGACATCCTTCTCGAATTCGGCGACGCGATCGGCGAGACGCAAGTCTCCGGCGTCCGCCCCGGCCGGCTCTTCGGCGCCATGCTGCCCGAGGCCAAGGACAAAACGGTCGGCGGCATTGCGCAGTTCGCGCACATTGCCCGGCCAGTCGCGGCTGGCGACATCGGCGATGATGTGCGGTGGCACGTCGGTGTCGTCGCGGCGATAGCGGCCGGTGGCCTCGCGCACCAGTTGCAGGAAAAGCAGCGGCACGTCTTCCCGCCGCGCGGCAAGTGAAGGCATGCGCAGCGTCACCACATTGAGGCGGTAGAGCAGGTCGGCGCGGAAGCGGCCCGCCGCGACTTCTTCGTCGAGGTCGACCTTGCTGGCGGCGATGAAGCGGACGTCGAGCAGTATCGGCTCGTTGGAGCCGAGCCGGTAGATCACCCGGTCCTGGATGACGCGCAGGAGCTTCGCCTGCAGGTCGGCCGGCATCGAGCCGATCTCGTCGAGGAGCACTGTGCCGCCCCTGGCATGTTCGAACTTGCCGAAGCGCGGGCGCAGCGCGCCCGGAAAGGCGCCGGCCTCATGGCCGAACAGCTCGCTTTCGATCAGCGTGGCGGGCAGTGCCGCGCAATTGATGGCGACGAAAGGTTTGGTGGCGCGGCCGCTGATGTCGTGCAGCGCGCGTGCCGCCACTTCCTTGCCGGTTCCGGTATCGCCGATCACCAATATGTCGGCGTCGGTGGCGGCGATGGCGCGCAATTTGTAGCGCAACTCGACCATCACCTGGGTGCGCCCGGGCAGGCGGGTTTCGAGGTCGTCGTTCTTGCCGGCCGCCGCCCGCAGCTGGCGGTTTTCCAGCACCAGCTTGCGCCGGTCGATGGCGCGCATGGCCATCTCCACCAGATGCTGCGTCGCATAGGGTTTTTCGATGAAGTCGTAGGCGCCCTCGCGCATGGCGCGCACAGCAAGCTGCACGTCGCCATGACCGGTGACGAGGATGACGGGGATGTCGGCGTCGATCTCGCGGATGCGCCCGAGCAGTGTCATGCCGTCCATGCCTGGCATGCGGATGTCCGACATGACGACGCCGTGGAAACCCTGCGTGATGAAATCGAGCGCGCGCTCGGCGGAAGCGCAGTCCTGCACGGCGAGACCGGCGAGGTCGAGCGATTGGGCGGCAGCACGGCGCGGCTCCTCCTCGTCGTCGACCAGGAGCACGATGGGCGGCTTCATTCGGCCGCCTCGCGCACGCCGCTGCGCGCCGCGTCGAGCTCGATGGTGAACAGGGCGCCACCCTCGGGATGATTCAAAACAGCAAGGTCCCCGCCGAAATCCTTGACGATGTTATAAGAAATCGAAAGGCCGAGACCAAGACCCTTGCCGACGCCCTTGGTCGAGAAGAACGGGTCGAAGATGCGTTCCGCGATCGCCTCGGCGATGCCGGGACCATGATCGCGTACCGATATCGCCACCTTGCCGGCCCGCCGTTTCGCCACCAGTTCGATCCGCCGGTCCGGCAAACCTTCGACGGCATCGGCGGCGTTGGTGATGATGTTGACCAGCACCTGCTGCAGCCGCACCGAGCCGGCCTTGACCGTCAGCGGCGCGCGGCCGAGATCGACCGTGAGCGTCGCGTCCGCCGCCTTCAGCCGCCAGGCGACGATCTCCTGCGTGTCGCGGATCACTTCGGCGAGGTCGACCGGCCCGAGTTTTTCGTTCGGCTTGCGGGCGAAATTGCGCAGATGCCGGCTGATCGAGGCCATGCGGTCGGCGAGGCTGGAGATGCGCGCGACATTGTCGCGGGCCTCGGCCGCGCGCTCGCGGTCGATCAGTACGGCGGCGTTGTCGGCATAGGTTTTCACCGCCGCCAGCGGCTGGTTGAACTCATGCGACAGCGCCGCCGACATCTGGCCGAGCGCGGCGAGCTTGCCGGCCTGGATCAGGTCTGCTTGCGTTTGCCTGAGTTGCTGTTCGGTGGCGCGGCGCTCGGTGACCTCGGTCTCCAGGCGCGTGTTGACCAGCGCGAGGTCGTGGGTGCGTTCGTCGACGCGGCGTTCGAGCTCGGCCTGGGCGTTGCGTTGCAGAAGCAGCCGCTCGGCCAGCCGGGCCCGTCGCTGCAGGAAAACAAAGCCGGCCAGGGCGGCAAGGCCGAGCGCCAGCAGCGCGACGGTCACGGTGATCAAGGCCTGGGTATGCGCCGAACGTGTGTCCAGCAGCACACTGATCGTCCAGCCGGCGTCCGGCATCGCCTCCGACAGGACCAGATATTCGCTGCGCTGGCTTTCGAAATTGACGGTCATCAGCGGAAGCCGGTCACCGAAGCTGCTGCGCGTGATCGGCAGTTCACGCAGCGTGGCGGTCGCGTAACGCCGCGAGGCGGCGGTGCGGGCAAGCCGGTCCGGTGTCAGCGGCAAAAGGCTGGAATAGAGCCACTCCGGCCGTTCCGCCATGAAGATGATGCCCTCGGGGTCGGTGACGATGATCTCGTCGTCGCCGCCAAGCCATGAGGCCTCGATGGCATCGACCTCGACCTTGAACACCACGACCCCGCGGATGGCGCTGCCGACACGCACCGGGGCCGAGAAATAGTAACCGCGCTTCAGCGAGGTGGTGCCGAGCGCGAAAAAGCGGCCGCGCTTGCCTTCGATCGCGTCTTGGAAATAGGGTCGATAGGAAAAATTCTCCCCGACGAAGCTGATCGGGCGGTCGAAATTGCTGGCGATGATCGTCTCGCCGTCCGGGCCGATCACATAGATGTCGGAAGATTGCAGCAACGCGTTGATTTGCCTGAGATAGGCATTGCCCCTGGCGCGGAGTTCCGGATTGCCGGGGTCGGCCAGCAAATCCTTGATGTCGTCATTGTCGGCGATCAGCGAGGGCAGCGGTTCGAAGCGGTTGAGCTGCCCCTGCAAGGCGGCGACGGCCAGTCTCAGCGTGGTTTTGCCGCGCGATGCCGCTTGGTCGAGATAAGCGCGCGAGGCGAAGCTGCTGCCATAGAAGGCGAGCGCCACAGCCAGCGTCGCGACCGCGAGCGCAGGCCAGATCCAGCGGCGACCTTTGAGGAACTGCGGCATCGGAAGTCCATGGCAGGTCCTAAAGACCCGGAACAATTCTGTTATCGAGTATAGCCACGGTCTCAGTTCAAACAACCGAGCCGCTGTTTTCCGCGGCGGCTTTCGCTACAGTCGCGAAGAAACACGGGAATCTCCTTGCAATGCCGAAAAATTCATCCTTTTCCAAGCCGCGACCCTGGACCGAAATGGCGACGCTGCTGGTCGACGTCGCCATGGGCCGCAAGCCGGCCGACCTCGTCGTGCGCAACGGCCGCTGGGTCAATGTCCATTCCGGCGAGATTGTTTCCGGCACCGATATCGCCGTGGTCGGCGGGCGCTTCGCCTATTGCGGGCCCGATGTCTCGCACGCCATCGGCCCTGATACGCAGGTGGTCGATGCCGGCGGGCGCTATCTGGTGCCCGGCCTGTGCGACGCGCACATGCATGTCGAAAGCGGCATGGTGACGGTGACCGAGTTCAGCCGTGCCGTCATTCCGCACGGCACCACCTCCATGTTCATCGACCCGCATGAGATCGCCAATGTGCTGGGTCTGCCCGGCGTGCGGCTGATGCATGACGAGGCGCTGGCCATGCCGATCAACGTGCATGTGCAGATGCCGTCCTGCGTGCCTTCGGCGCCGGGGCTGGAAAATGCCGGTGCTCAGCTCACCGTCGAGGATGTCGTCGAGGCGATGGGCTGGGAAAACATCATTGGGCTCGGCGAGGTTATGAACTTCCCGGGCGTCGCCGCCAACAATCCGGTGATGTCGGGCGAGATCGCCGCGACCGTGCGCGCCGGCAAGACGGTGGGCGGCCACTATGCCTCGCCGGATCTCGGCCTGCCGTTCCACGGCTATGTCGCCGGCGGTCCGGAAGACGACCATGAAGGCACCCGCGCCGACGATGCGATCGCCCGCGTACGCCAGGGCATGAAGGCGATGCTGCGTCTCGGTTCGGCATGGTACGACGTCGCCGAACAGATCAAAGCCGTGACGGAACAAGGCATTGACCCGCGCAACTTCATCCTGTGCACCGACGACAGCCATTCCGGCACGCTGGTCAATGACGGCCATATGGACCGCGTCGTGCGCCATGCGATCCAACAGGGCCTGAAGCCGGTGACGGCGATCCAGATGGCGACCATCAACACCGCCCAGCATTTCAGGCTGGAGCGCGAGATCGGTTCGATCGCGCCGGGGCGGCTGGCCGATTTCCTGATCGTCTCGAACCTCGCCGAAATGGCGATCGACGAGGTCTATGGCCGTGGCGTTCGCCTCGCCGCCGCCGGCAGGCTGGAGGCCGATATCCCCGCCTACGACTATCCGGCCAGCGCCAAGAATACGGTGAAGCTCGGCAAGCGCCTTGCCGCACACGACTTCGACATCAAGGCGCCGGAAGGCGCCAACAAGGTGCGCGCCCGCGTCATCGGCGTCATCGAGAACCAGGCGCCGACCCGCGCGCTGGAGGCGGACCTCGCCGTCGAGGACGGTCTGGTCGCCATGGACCGGCGCAATGACGTCTGCCAGATCGCGCTGGTGGAGCGCCATCGCGGCACCGGCGGCGTCACCAACGCTTTCGTCTCGGGTTTCGGCTATGGCGAGGATTGCGCCATGGCCTCGTCGGTGGCGCATGACAGCCATCACATCATCGTCGTTGGTACCAACAAGGAGGATATGGCGCTGGCCGCCAACCGCCTGGCCGAGGTCGGTGGCGGCGTCGTGCTCTATTCGAAGGGCAAGGAACTGGCGCTGGTCGAAATGCCGATCGCCGGCCTGATGTCGGACGAGCGCGCCGAAATCGTTGCAGCCAAGGCCGAGAAGTTGACTGAGGCGATGCGCCAGGTGGGCTGCTCGCTGAACAACGCCTACATGCAGCACTCGCTGCTGGCGCTGGTGGTGATCCCCGAGCTGCGCATCTCGGATGTCGGGCTGGTCGATGTACGCACCTTCGAGAAGGTCGACCTGTTCGTGTGAGGTTTTATGGCGTTCTGGCTGGCAAGTGCCGTTGGATTGGTGGTCGCCTACCTGCTGGGGGCCACGCCCACCGGGTACCTGGCGGGGAAACTGCTGCGGGGCATCGATATCCGCGAGCATGGCTCCCGATCCACCGGGGCGACGAATGTACTCAGAACGCTGGGCAAGGGACCGGCGCTGGTCGTGCTTCTCGTCGATGTGCTGAAGGGTATAGCCGCCATCGTCTTCGCGCGCTGGTTTTATTCCTGGCTCGCGACGCTGCCGTCCTTCGCGCCGCCGGCGGCGATCGATCTCCAGGCCCTGGTGCCCTGGGCCGTCTGCCTGTCGGGGCTGGCGGTGCTGCTCGGGCACGGCCGCTCGATCTGGCTGAACTTCACCGGCGGGAAGGCCGCCGCCACGGGGCTCGGCGTTTTGCTGGCGATGTCCTGGCCCGTGGGGCTCGGCGCGTTCGCGGTCTGGGGCATCGTGCTCGCCGTCTCCCGCATCGTCTCGCTCAGCTCGATCCTTGCCGCGATAACGGCGATCATGCTGGTCTTCGCTTTCGAGCAGCCGCTGCCTTACCGGCTGCTGGTGATCGCCGGCGGCCTCTATGTGATCCTGCGCCATCGCGCCAACATCCAGCGGCTCCTGTCCGGGTCGGAGCCACGGTTGGGCCGGAGCGGCGGGTGAGGGACGCCGTGCCGGGGCGCCGATGTCGACACTGGCCAAGTTGCGGACATCGCGGCCGTGTGAGGCTCAGGCTTGTTTCAGCAGTATTTCCGCGAGGGCTTCGGGTTCGAGCTGCGGCACGTTGTGTCCGCAGTTCAGGGCGTAGGTTTGCCAGTCCGGGTCATTGCTCAAGCGTTCATGGAGGTCGCGAAACGGACTGCCCTCCCACCCATGCGCGCCGACATAGAGCTTGCGCGGAACGTCGCGCCAATGCCCGGTCAGGGTGATCGCCTGGAGAAAAGTCGCCATCGGATGCGGGCGGCATCGCGGCTCGCGGTTGGAGGGTGGCACGCAGGTCAGCCCGTCGGCTTGCGATCCGGCGATGAAGATATCGCGAAAATCGGGGCTGGTCAGCGACCAGACGGACTCGCCGGTTTCGGGAACATAGGCATCGACATAGACCAGGGCCCGGATTTTGGCGCGTGCCCTGTCGGCAACGCCGCTCACGACCATGCCGCCATAAGAATGACCGACCAGGATCAATTCGTCATCGCAATCTTCCGCGACTTGAACGGCTGCCTCTATGTGACTGGAGAGATTGGCCGCCGGCGCCGGAACATCGCCGAGGCCGGGGAGGGTGAGCGCGAGTACCTTGTGTCCCGATGCGGTCAACAGATCCGCGACCGGATCAAAAGTCCAGCCACCGCGCCATCCACCCGGAATGAGGATAAAAGTCGTCATTTGGCACCGATCGTTTGTCTGGCAATAGGGGATGCACCTAGGCTCAATCACGAACGGAGCAAAAGCAAGGTCGAGGCGGAGCTCGACTGGCAACGCCCCGGACGGATTGCTCTCGCCGCGAAATCTCACGAAAAATGAGCCGAGGTGTCGGGAACTGCGTCGGTCGTTCGTCCTTTGGAGGCAAAGCGCAGGAACTGGATCGCTGGCCATGGGAAGGATCGCCGCAATCATGCGCACTGGTCTCGCCAGCATCATTCAATCGTCGGGAGCGATCCAATGATCCCCACCATCACCGCCTTTGAACGGTCTCCAGATCGCGGCAGGGGACAGGCGCGCGACATGCGTGTTCGCTGGGCGCTGGAGGAAGTGGGACAGCCCTACGACGTTCGCCTTGTTTCGTTCAGCGCGATGAGGGAAGGCGCGCATCGCGCGCTGAATCCTTTCGGGCAGATTCCGACCTATGAAGCGGGTGATCTCACTCTGTTCGAGTCAGGCGCGATCGTGTTCCATATCGCCGAGCGCCATCGCGGCCTCTTGCCCGACGAGGCAAATGCCCGGGCGCGCGCCATCACCTGGATGTTCGCCGCGCTGAGCACGATCGAGCCGCCGGTCCTGGAGCGGGAAGCCGCTGTCCTCCTCGAGCGCGACGCACCCTGGCACGCCGAGCGCCTGCCTCGGGTCGAGGACCGCATCCGCCACCGGCTGCGCGCGCTCTCCGATCATCTCGGCAATGCCGATTGGCTGGACGGCGCGTTCAGCGCCGGCGACTTGGTCATGGTCGGGGTGCTGCGCAGGCTGATCACATCGGGGATACTCGACGAATTTCCCAATATCGCCGCCTATGTCGCCCGCGCCGAGGCGCGGCCGGCCTTCAGGCGCGCCTTCGCTGCCCAGTTGGCGGTTTTCACCGCCGTATGGGGCGGCTGATCGAGGCTGCGGGACAGCAACCACAAGCAGCACATGCCGTTGGGGCCGGCCGTGATCCGGCGCGCCTCCCCAAAAGTCGGGTCGGTCGATTGGGACCTTCGAGAAAGCTGCCCCGCTCGTGTGAACGGGAGCCTCGATCTCGCTAGATGGCGCCGCTCGCCAGACCATGGATCACGCCCAGCAGCGAACAGCCGCCCAACACCCAAAGCATGCCAAGCTTGAAGCGGAACACGGCGAGCAGGGCGATGATGGAAAGGCCGAGCGCCGCCGGGTTCACACTTGTGAGGACCGGGATGTCGAGGGTTGCGCCCGCCAGATGGATTTCGCGCAGTTCGCCGAACAGGACGTGCAGCGCGAACCAGACCGCGAGGTTGAGGATCACGCCGACGACCGCGGCGGTGATTGTCGCCAGCGCCGCCGAGAGCGCCTTGTTCGAGCGCAGCGTCTCGATGTAGGGCGCGCCAAGGAAAATCCACAGGAAGCAGGGCGTGAATGTCACCCAGGTGGTGAGCAGACCGCCCAGGGTGCCGGCCAGCAAGGGCGGCATCGCACCCGGTGAGCGGAAGGCCCCCATGAAGCCGACGAACTGGGTCACCATGATGAGCGGACCGGGCGTGGTCTCGGCCATGCCCAGCCCATCCAGCATTTCGCCGGGCTTCAGCCAGCCATAGGTGCCGACGGCTTGCTGGGCGACATAGGCGAGCACGGCATAGGCGCCGCCGAAGGTGACCACGGCCATCTTCGAGAAGAACATGGCGATCTCGGCAAAGACGTTTCCCGGCCCCTTCAACAGAAGCAGGGCCGCGACAGGCGTCAGCCAGAGCACCAAAAGAATGGCCGCCATCCTGAGCGACCAGGCCGTCGCATTGCGGGCATGGGCAGGAATATCATCGCCAAGCGCGGTGTCGGCATCGGCGACTTGGTTCTTACCCATCTTGCCGTGGCCATTGGCAGCGGCGAACGCTGCCCAGCCGGCCCGGCCACCGACATAGCCGATCAGCGCGGCGGAGAGCACGATCAACGGAAACGGCACCCGGAAGACGAAGATGGCGACGAAGGCGGCGGCTGCCAATGCCACCATCACCTTGTTGCGCAACGCGCGCTTGCCGATGCGGGCGACCGCTTCCAGCACGATCGCCAGCACGGCCGCCTTGAGGCCGAAGAACAGGGCCTGCACGACCCCGACATTGCCGAAGATCGCATAGATCCAGCTCAGTGCCATGATGGCGACGAGGCCCGGCAGCACGAAGAGGATGCCCGCCACCAGCCCGCCTTTCGTCCGGTGCAGCAGCCACCCGATATAGATCGCCAGCTGCTGCGCTTCCGGGCCAGGCAAAAGCATGCAGTAGTTCAGGGCATGCAGGAACCGGGTCTCGCCGATCCAGCGCTTTTCCTCGACAAGGATGCGGTGCATGACCGCGATTTGCCCGGCCGGGCCGCCAAAGCTCAGCGCGGCGATCCTGGCCCATACCTTGACCGCTTCGCCGAAGCTGATGCCATGCGCCGCACGGCGGTCCGGCGTGGTGGTCGCTTTGTTCGGAACCGACACAGTCATTGCGCGGCTCCCTGCCTGACGTTCGGCCAATTGTGAGTCTCGTCGGTCGCGTCGCGGCACCAGCGGTAAAAAGCGTCGTAAAGCAAGATGCCGGCCTCCAGCTGGGCAAGGTCGTCGGAATACATGCGCGAAAGGCCGAGCGATGCCGCAAGCAGCCCGGCCGCCTCCGGGGCAAGGTCGAGACGCGCGGTATCGGCACCGCGCACAATGGTTGCAAGCCGAAGCAAGGGATCGCTGGCGAGCCCGAATTCCTCGACCATGGTATCGAAGCTGCATGTGTCGCCGCGATGGCTCCAGAACACGCCCTCCACGTCGAACGGCGTGGCATGGAAGCGTTCAGCCACGCCCGCCACCTCCTGCGGTGCCACGAACAGGAAGGCAGCGGCCGGATCGACAAAACGCCGGATCAGCCAGGGACAGGCGATGCGGTCGATCTTCGGCCGTGCCCGCGTCACCCAGACGGTGCGGCCTGTCGCATCGCGTGGCGGCACCTTGTTGGCGGGCACCGCCGGCAAGCCAGCGGCGAACCAGGCCTCGATACCGCCTTCGAGCGACTCGGCCGGCAGCCCGAGCTGACGCAGCCAGGCAGCGCAGCCTTCGCTGAGCTTCTTGCCGCTTTGGCAGATCACCACCGCCGAAGTCTGGCTGATTGCCGAATGCCAGATTTGAACGTCCTGATATGGTCGCCTGAGCGAGCCGGGCACGAGGCGCGGGTCGAGAGCGAAGTCCTCGTCGTTGCGTACATCGATCAGCGCCGGGCAATGCGGCGTGCCGATCAGGCGGGCGAGCTTGTCGATGGATATGGTCGTTGGGGATGGCATGACGCGTCCTTCCGTTTACCGGGTTTCTGGACGCGATTCTTGGGCCGTAGCCTCGTGGGGAGATCGCAATCCCCATAATGGCGATCATTTGCCCGCCGCCGCGACAAGTCAAGCGGTGGCTTGATTGTGGCCTGCGAAAGTGCGCAACGGATCGCCTTTTCCGAGGGGCACGATCCCCGGGCGCTCTCACGAAATGGCCGGCCTCAGGACCCGGTCGAATTGCCTGGAGCGCCGAGGTTTTGCGGCTCTCCGATCTCGACCGCATGTCCGTCGGGGTCATAGAAGCGGAACACGCGTTGTCCCCAGGCTTGACGCTCGACGGGATGGATCAGCTTCACATGCGGCGTGATGGCCTCGAAAGCCGCGTCGACATCCTCATGCTCGAAATAGAGGAGCAGGTTCCGCCGCCCGTAGGGTTCCGTCGCCTGGGATACCTTGCCCCAGACAGTCTGTTCGAGCACGGGGCCTTCGTGGATCGCGAAGCCGGTCTCGAAAAGGACGAAGCTCCCAAAATCCTCCACTATCTTCAGGCCGAGTCTCTTTTGATAAAACTCCCTGGAGCGGCCGATGTCGCTGACGAAAGGGATCGGATTGATGAAACGCATTGGGCTCCGTTCGCGGCTTCAAGTCGTCATGGCATGCCAGCGCTGCAACCGCGCGCCACCTCTCACTGCCCACCGGTCACCACTGTCAGCACCTTGAACGGCGTGGTCACGACGATCTCGGCAACCGAGCCGACGGCGCGGCCGAGACCGCTGCCGAGGTTTTCGAGCGGCTGGTCGCCGCCGGGCTCGGCCGAGGCGAGCGCCGCCGGCGTGCGCAACTGTTTGCCCAGCAACTGCACCAGGAGCGGGTTGTCGGCGAATTTGGCGTGGTTGAGGCTGTCGCCGCTCTGGGTCTTGGTGAGGTCGGCCACCACCACGCCATACTGGGCGAGATCGGCGGCATTGCCATAGTCGCCGACGCGCGGCTTGTCGCCGGAAATGAAGGTGGAAAGCTGCAGGGCGCGATCGTCGGCCGAAAGCAGCACGGTGAAGGGCCGCTTCGGCTTGCCGTAGCGCAGCATCTGCTTCTTGAAGACGTCGACGTCGATATCGGGAGAGGCCAGAACGACGTAGCCCAGCTTGCCCGAAAGGTCGCGGTCGCCGGTGATCGCCAGCTGGCGCAACGCTTCCATCGCCACCCAGTTGCCCATGGAATGGGCGATGATGTCGATGCTCTTGGCCTTGGTCTTCGCCAGCATCCTCAGCGTCGCCTCAAGATCGTCGCGGGCGGCGTTGGCGCTTTCCTTGTCATAGATGTAGCCGGTGGTCTTGCCAGCCGAGGCCCAGGAAAACAGCACCGGCGTGCCGGGATAGTTTGTGTCTTGCACGATCTGCGTCAGCCGGAAGACGCCGTCGTCGAAACCGTTGTTGTAGCCATGCACGAACACCAGCACACGCCCGTCGGCGCGGGCGATGTCGGCGCCGACCGCCTGCTCGAATTCCTTGGCGTTGCCATAGAGCACCGCGCGCTGGGCGGTGAAATGCTTGGCGGGGTCGCTCTGCCCGCGACCTCTGGCCCGCTCGATCTTGCCGATTTCATGGATCTTCGGCACGGAGACGTCGACGCGCGCATATTGCGTGTGTAGCGAACGGTCGCTGCTGAACACCTGCCTGGGCTCGGTCTTCGCGGGCTTGCGGGTGGTGGCGACATAGATGTCGTGCTTGGCCGCGATGGCGGAAGCCGGCGCTTCGACAGCGGTCTTGTTCAGGAGATCGTGCGTGTTCGAGCCGGCGCAGCCGGAGGCTGCAAGCGCGATGGCGACGACGAACAATGCCTTCCAGCGCATGATGCCGTTCCCGATGTCTTCACGCCGGAGCCTGGCGTCCATCCTCGAATAGTGGCTGAACCGAGCCCAGTCCAGCGCAATCCGGCTTTGTCTACATCATGCCGAGCTGGCGGATACGGTCGGTGACCTGGCGGTCGCTGGCGAAGCCGTCGTCCTCGCGCAACCGCTGTCCGAGCAGCCTGACCATCTCGGGATTGTCGGCGAACTTGTTGTGGTTGAACGCGTCGGTGCCTTGCTTGGACGACAGATCGACCACCGAAACGCCGTACTGTGCCAGGTCGTCGGCGTTCTTGTAGTCGCCGAGCCGCGGCCGCGAACCGGCCAGGATTCCCGACAGGCGCAGCGCCCGGTCGTCGTCGGACAAAAGCACGATGAACGGCTTGTCCGGCTTGCCGTAGCGGCGCATCTGGCTCTTGAACACGTCCACGTCGATGTCGGGCGAGGCCAAAACGACATCGCCCAGCTTGCCGCCGAGATTGCGGTCGCCGGTGATGGCCAGCTGCCGCAGCGTTTCCATCGTCACCCAGGTGCCCATGGAGTGGGCCACGATGTCGATGCGGCGGGCGCCGGTCTGCGCCAGCATGCGCAGCGTCACCTCCAGCTGGTCGCGGGCGACGCTGGCGCTCTCGCGGTCATAGACATAGCTGGTGGTCGAGGCGCCCGAAGCCCACGAGAACAGGACCGGCGTGCCGGGATAGTTGGAATCGTTGACGATCTGGGCGAGGCGATAGACAGCGTCGTCGAACGAGGTGTTGTAGCCGTGCACGAACACGATGACGCGGCCGCCGCGCGCGGCGATATCGGCGTTGAGCGCGGTCTGGAATTTTGGCGACGCGTCGTAGCCGACCATCTGCGAGGCCATGAAATATTTCGACGGATCGTCGGAGGTGCCGCGGCTCTTGCGCTCGATCTGGCCGACCTGGTGCTCCTTCGGCACCGTGACGTTGACGCGCGCATAGTTCAGCGAGGCCGAGCGATCGCCGTCGAAGCCCTGGTTCGGATCGTCGGCGCGCTTGCGGGTCGTGGCGATGAAGATGGCATGATTGCCGACGATGTCGGAGACCGACGCCGTGACAGCCGCACTGCCCAGCACCTCCTGCGACGACTGCGTGGCGCAGCCGGCGGCAAGGAGCGCCGCCGCAATGATCAGGAACCTTCTCAAACGCACGATACGTCCAGCCCTGCTAATGCCGGCTCCCGCCGGTTCTCGGTTAGATGGAAGCAGCCTCCGGACAAGCGAAGTGCGGCCAAAGTAAGTCCAGGGCCGCGAAAACCATGCCCACGGCGATCTGTCGAGAGCCAACTGTTGCACCAAAGCCAAAATGGCGTCAGGAACGGTTACAACAATCGCAACAAGGGCTTGTCCGATGACCAGCTTCGCCGACCGCGTCGCCAATGCCGCCGCCGCGGTACGCCAGATCTTCCCCGAGACGCCCCTGCAGGAGAACGACTACCTGTCACGCAAATTCGGCGCGCGGGTGCTCCTGAAGCGCGAGGATTTGACGCCGGTGCGCTCCTACAAGATCCGCGGCGCCTTCAACTTCTTCCGCAAGGCGCTGGCCGAGGGCAACGAGGCAGAGTTGTTCGTATGCGCGTCGGCCGGCAACCACGCCCAGGGCTTCGCCTTCGTTTGCCGCCATTTCGGCCGCAGGGGCGTGGTCTTCATGCCGGTGACGACACCGCAGCAGAAGATCGACAAGACAAGGCTGTTCGGCGCCGAATACGTCGAGATCAGGCTGGTGGGCGATTTCTTCGACGAATGCTATCGCGCCGCCTTCGAATTCACCGAGCAGAGCGGCGCCCATATGGTGCCGCCCTTCGACCACAAGGATATCATCGAGGGACAGGCCACCGTCGCTTATGAGATCGCCGACCAGATGCCCGGCGCGCGCGTGCCCGACATCGTGCTGCTGCCGGTCGGCGGCGGCGGGCTGGCCGCCGGCGTGTCGCATTATTTCGCCGAGCGGGGCAGGGTGCCGCGTTTCGTCTTCTGCGAACCGGCCGGCGCGCCGAGCCTCAAGGAAAGCCTCGCCGCCGACAAGCGCGTCAAACTCGCCAAGGTCGACAATTTCGTCGACGGCGCGGCGGTGGCCGAGATCGGCCGCGAGCCGTTCCGGCACCTGAAAGGCTTTTCGCAGGATGACGTGCGGCTGGTGCCCGAAAACCGGCTCTGCGCCACCATGATCGAGATGCTGAATGTCGAGGGTGTCGTGCTGGAACCGGCGGGAGCGCTCGCCATCGACGCGCTCAAGGATTTTCCGCGCAAGGAGATCAAGGGCAAGACCGTCGTCGCCGTCGTCTCGGGCGGCAATTTCGATTTCGAGCGCCTGCCCGACGTCAAGGAGCGGGCGCTACGCTTCGAAGGCTTGAAGAAATACTTCATCATCCGGTTTCCGCAGCGGCCGGGCGCGCTGCGCGATTTCCTCGAAATGCTGGGACCTGACGACGACATCGCCCGCTTCGAATATCTGAAGAAGTCGGCGCGCAATTTCGGCTCGGTGCTGATCGGCATCGAGACCAAGGATCGCCGCAATTTCGATCTGCTGCTCGCCAATTTCGACACACATGGCGTGCAATATCAGGACATCACCGAAAACGAGACGCTGGCGGGCTTCATCATATGAGCGAGATTGGTTTCGTCGCGCTGTTTTCCGGCATCAATGTCGGCGGCAACCGCATCGTGAAAATGGCGGAGCTGCGCGCTTTCTTCGAGGAGCTCGGCTTCACCAATGTCGCCAGCTACGTGCAAAGCGGCAATGTCGTGTTCCGCGCGGCCAAGGCGGATGCGGTGGCGCTGACCAGGACGATCGAGGCGGCGTTCGAGAAGCGCTGGGGCTTCTATTCGCGCATCATGGTGCGCGACGCCGCCTGGTTCGAGCGGCTGGTGGCGGACAATCCTTATCCGGAAGTCGCGGAGGACCCGACCAAACTGCACGCGATGGCGCTGGAGCGGGAGCCGACGGCCGAGGAAATCGGCCGGCTCGCCGAAAAATGCACGGGACCGGAGCGTTTCGCGGTTAAGGGCGACGTGCTCTACCTTCACGCGCCGGACGGGCTCGGCAGGTCGAAATTCGCCGAAATCCTGCCGCGCACGCTGAAGGTGCCCGGTACCACGCGCAACTGGCGTTCGGTGCTTGCGCTGGCCGAGATGGTTTCGCCGGCGCCGCGCTGAGGCGGCGAAGGATCAGGCAGCCTGGCGTTGCCAGGCGAAGGCCAGTTCCTCGCGGAAGGCAAAACGCTTGATGTGGTCCTCGACCACGCTCTCCAGGCGCTCCAGCGATGCCGCATCGGCGGCGGTCAGCGCGATGCGCAGCGCGGTGTCGCCGGCGTCCATCACGGTGCGGCCGATGGTCAGCTCGATCTCGCCATGGTTCGGGTCGAAAGAGACCGGAAACTTGTGCGCCCAATGTTTGCAGAGCTGCTGCAGATAGCGGCTGGCATGTTCGGTGGCGACGTCGGCATGACTGTTGGACATGGAATTCTCCGTTTTCGATTGTCCTGGCTGGCGTCACGCTGGCTGGGTGAGGCGGGCCTGACCTGAAATAGGTCGGACCCGCCGGAAGTCAGGTATCTTGTTACCAGGTACCGGTGTTCGGCATCGAGGCCCAGGGTTCGGCCTTGCCCTTGGCCGGCCCCTTCTGCAGCAACTCGATCGAGATGCCGTCGGGCGACTTGATGAAGGCCATGTTGCCGTCGCGCGGCGGGCGATTGATGGTCACGCCCTTGTCCATCAGCTGCTGGCAGGTGGCGTAGATGTCGTCGACCTCGTAGGCGAGATGGCCGAAGTTGCGGCCGCCCTTGTAGTCTTCGGGATCCCAATTGTAGGTCAGCTCGACCAATGGCGCGCGCGCCTCGACGCCGCTTGCCTCGTCTTCGGATGCCGCCAGGAAGATCAGCGTGAAGCGGCCCTGCTCGTTTTCGTAGCGGCGCACTTCCTTCAAACCCAGCTTGTTGCAGTAGAAGTCGAGGGATTGTTCGACATTGGCCACACGGACCATCGTGTGCAGATAGCGCATATTCGTCTCCAAGCTTGGGGTGTGGCGCACCATAGGGGTCGTGAGGATACCCCGCAACGTAGAAAAACAACGCGACGGCAGTCGGCAAACAACGTTTGTGGTGGAGATTGAATGAGCCGGTGAAAAAAGGCACGTCAGCTCTTGCACACCCCGGAAGCCGCAGTGTTAATCTCATGTAAAGAATCAGTTGATGCAGTTTCGGAGAAAGGGGGCGTT
The DNA here is from genome assembly GCF_030814575.1 of Mesorhizobium sp. YL-MeA3-2017. Taxonomy (NCBI): domain Bacteria; kingdom Pseudomonadati; phylum Pseudomonadota; class Alphaproteobacteria; order Hyphomicrobiales; family Phyllobacteriaceae; genus Mesorhizobium; species Mesorhizobium sp. YL-MeA3-2017. The sequence continues at coordinate 5,163,692 of NZ_JAUSVH010000001.1, forward strand.
CTGATGGGGGAAAAAGCCTCTCTGATCGGGCGGGGTGCGCTTCTAGGCGACACCGCCGGGCTCGACGAGATCGGTGAAACGGCGGACCTTTTGGAGGTCTCCGGCGCCATCAAATGGTTCGACGTTGCCAAGGGTTATGGCTTCATTCTTCCCGACGAAGGCGATTCCGGCGATATCCTCCTGCATGTGACCTGCCTGCGCCGCGACGGTTTCCAGACCGCGCTCGAAGGCGCGCGGGTGGTCTGCCTGGTCAAGCAGGGCGATCGCGGACTGCAGGCGTTCCGCGTCCTGTCGATGGATATCTCGACGGCGGTGCATCCTGCGGAGATGCAGGAACAGCGCACCCATGTCGCGGTTACGCCCGAGAGCGGGCTGGAGCGGGCCCTGGTCAAGTGGTTCAACCGCACCAAGGGATTTGGCTTCCTGACGCGCGGCGAAGGCACCGAGGACATCTTCATCCATATGGAGACGTTGCGCCGCTACGGTGTCACCGAATTGCGGCCGGGCCAGGTGGTTCTGGTGCGCTATGGCCGGGGCGACAAGGGGCTGATGGCCGCCGAAGTCCATCCCGATGTGGGAACCCTGCCGGTAGCGCATTAAGCGCACCGCATTCCCAAAGCGATGGCCGCCGGAAGGCGGCCTTTTGTTTATCCGCCCATGTGTTTATCCGCCATGCGCCGTTTTCCCGCCGTCGATGACGAGCGAGGCACCGGTCATGTAGGGGTGGTCGTTCGAGGCAAGCACCAGCGCGAATGCCGCGATCTCGTCGGCGGTGGCCATGCGGCCAAGGCCGGGCACGTTCGACTTCGCCCATTGCGCGGCCGCGACTTTCCAGGCGGCGTCGGGAATTGCCTCCATGCCGGCGACGCGCCGCACCAGTTCGGTGTCGGTCGTGCCCGGCAGCAGCGCGTTCACCCGGATGTTGTGGGCGGCATAGTCGAGCGCGGCGGCCTGGACCAGCCCGACCAGCGCGCGCTTGCTGGCTGTGTAGGCGGCACGCTTCGCGCTGGTGGCGATGGCGTTGGACGACGAGGTCACGACGATGGTACCGCCGCCCACCGCCATCATATGCGGGAGCTGGTATTTCATGGCCAGGAACACACCGCGCAGATTGGTGTTCACCACCCGGTCCCATTCGTCGGCGCTATATTCGTGCAGCGTCTTTTCCAGCGTGATGCCGGCATTGTTGAACGCCACGTCGAGGCGGCCGTAGCGGTCGACGACCTTGGCGATGAAGGCGCTCACGTCCTCTTCCTTCAGCACGTCGGCGGGCACATAAAATGCATCGCCGCCGGCCGCCTTGATCTCGTCTTCGACCTGTTGGCCGAGATGCTGGCGCCGGCCGCAGAAGCCGACCTTGCCGCCCTCGCGCGCAAAGGCGATCGCGGCGGAGCGGCCGATGCCCGATGTGGCGCCGGTGACGACGACGACCTTGCCTTCGAAGCGCCGGCCTTCGATGCGTGGCGGAGGCGGCGGGCTGGACGATTGGCCAAGCACCACGCCGCCGGACAGGCCGAGCGCCAGCCCGGCGCCCACGCCCACTGCCGCCGTGCCCAATATGCGCCGTCGCGAGGGTTTGCCGGTGTCTTGCGTCATTGTTTTCTCCTTTTGCGGGCGCTGACGTAAGTTCGTTCAGCGCATGTGTGGCCGTTCATCGGCGGCGATCATGGTGCAATCTCCCTTCTCCCCTTGCGGGAGAAGGTGGCCGAGCGCGGCGGCGCAGCCGCCGTAAGCGAGGTCGGACGAGGGGTGCTGGACGGAGTGCGCCCGTGCCAATGCCTCCCCTGAGATCAAGGTGTCCGACCCGCATCGCGTCGTTTCTTCCAACACCCCTCATCCGGCTTGGCGCGTGATGCGGTAGACGGCGGCCGGCGGCACGTTGCGCAGGGTCCTGCCGACCCGCTCGGCCTTGAGGTTGAGCTGCTCAAGTACGGACGGCGCAACCGGGCAGCGCGGTCCGTAGGTGAACTGGTAGAAGGCCGCCTCGGGTCGTAGCCACCGGAACGAACCGGCGAGGATCGCCGTCACCTTGGGCGGCGGCATCGACAGGAGCGGCAACCCGCTTATCGCGGCGCCAGCCATCGCGGCGTCGAACAGCGGTGACTGGCCGATCGCGGCGGCATCGATTTCCAGCACCCTTGCATCTGGGAAACGCAGCCGCAGCAATCTGGCGAAATCCCCGCCGAGCTCGACGAGGGTGAGGTCGCTTTCGACCACCTGCCGCCTGATGAGTGCGCGGGTGAAGACGCCGGTGCCGGGCCCGAGTTCCAGCACCGGTCCCGTCGCGCCGGAGATCTCGCTGGTGATCAGATCGGCCAATGCCTGGCTGGACGGCGTCACCGAAGCCACCCGCAAGGGAGCCGATATCCAGGCGAGAAAGAAGGCGAGTGCGTCGGCCGACATGGCTGATCTCCGGTAGTGTGCCGGCGCCCAACGCGCGGCAAACCCGAAGGTAGGTCTCTTGAAACTGTCCGAGAATACGACATAAACTACATGTACTATGCATTCAGGCTTCATAATTACTCGCGATCAGCTGGACGGTGTGGTTGCGTTCCTGCGCGTCGCCGAATTGCGTTCCTTTCGCGCCGCCGCGCAGGAACTCAGCCTTTCGCCATCGGCGCTGAGCCAGATCGTGCGCGCGCTGGAGGCCCGCATCGGCGTAACGCTTTTGACGCGCACCACCCGCAGTGTCGGGCTCACCGAAGCAGGAGAGCGCTTCGTCGATCACGCCCGCCCGGCGCTGGACCGGCTGATGTTGGGTTTCGAGGCCGCGCAGGCGCTGGGCGCCGAAGTGACCGGCCTGCTGCGCATCACCGTGCCGCGCCCGCTATTGCCGTTGCTGGCCGACGAGTTGCTGTCGGAATTCTGCGGCCGCTATCCGGCGCTGGAAGTCGAACTGTTCGCCGAGAACGCGCTGACCGATATCGTCGGCGAGGGTTTTGATGCGGGCGTGCGGCTGGGTGAGCTTGTCGAGGCCGACATGGTGGCGATGCGGCTGACGCCTTCCTTCCGCTTCGTCGTTGTCGGCGCTCCGCACTATTTTGCCCGCCACGGCCGGCCGCAGCGACCGGCCGACCTGCAGCTTCACCGCTGCATCCGTTCGCGCCGCGCCTCGCGACGCGCGATCTATCGCTGGGAGTTCATCGAGGATGGCCGCGACATCGAGGTCTCGGTCGACGGTCCGCTGATCGTCAATGATGGGGACTTGAACATCGCCGCCGCCATCAAGGGGCTTGGACTGGCCTATGCGCCGGAGCCGCTCGTCATGCCGCTGGTGCGCAAGGGGGAGCTTGAAGTGGTCCTCGAAAAATACGCGCCCGATTCACCTGGATTGTTCCTTTATTACCCCAGCCGCTCCCAGATGCTGCCCAAGCTGCGCGCCTTCGTCGACTTTGCGCGCGAGCGCGTGCGTGCCCGTTTCGCGAGATTGATGGCATGACGGTTGCCGGCTTGGCTTTGCCTGTTCGGCATGCTCCAACAGGCGTCGTCACGATTCCGGCCGCTTTGCATGGGTCGATGGGCGAAGCTGATGTGAGGCCGCGATGGTTCGATTGAATGCCGTGAAGGAAGCCAGACCTTCGCTTGCCGCCGTTGCCATGTTGGCGGCGCTGGTCGCCATCTGCCTCAGCCTGTTCGTGCTCTCGCCGGCCACCGCCGAGAACCAGGCGATGATGCTGCCGGTCGATGCAGCGCCTTTGGTCGCGGTCACCGCCAAGGGCGACCGCGCCTTCCAGATCGAGATCGCCGACACCGAGGACGAACGCGAGGCGGGACTGATGTTCCGGCAGACCATGCCGGACGACCGCGGCATGTTGTTCGTGTTCGATCAGACCGAGGGCGTCGGTTTCTGGATGAAGAACACGCCGATGCCGCTCGACCTGATCTTCATCGGCGAGGATGGCCGCATCAGCGCCATCCGCAAGGGCGAGCCGCAGTCGGAGGCCGTCATCGCCCCTGACGCCCCCGTGCGTTTCGTGCTCGAGCTGAAAGCCGGTACCGCGGCTCGCCAAGGCATCGCCGAGGGCGACCTGATCAAGCACCCGGCCGTCCAGGCCGTTTCCGGCACCAAGTGAAGAGAGCGGGACCACGCCATGCAATCCTTCAGCCATGAAGGCTTCGACCTTGCTTTCCTCGACCGCCAGCCCGCCTCGGGCAGCGGCGACCCGGTGCTGATGATCCACGGTTTCGCCTCCAGCCATTATGTGAACTGGGTGGCGCCGGGCTGGTTCAAGACGCTCAACGATGCCGGCTACCGCGCCATCGCCTTCGATCATCGCGGCCATGGCGCGTCGACCAAGACTTATGACGGCGCCGATTACACGCCCGACAAGATGGCGTCGGACGCGGCGGCGCTGCTCGACCATCTCGGCATCGAGCGCGCCCATGTGATGGGCTATTCGATGGGCGCGCGGGTGTCAGCCTTCCTGGCGCTGTCGGAACCTGGCAAGGTGGCGACGCTGGTACTTGGCGGGCTGGGCATCGGGCTGGTCGACGGTGTCGGCGACTGGGACCCGATCGCCGAGGCGCTGCTCGCAGACGAAGCAGCAGCTATCACCCATGCGCGCGGCCGCATGTTCCGCGCCTTCGCCGACCAGACCAAAAGCGACCGTGAGGCCCTTGCCGCCTGCATCATCGGCTCGCGTGACGAATTGTCGGAGGACCAGGTGGCGCGCATCGCCCAGCCGACGCTGATCGCCGTCGGCACCACCGACGACATCGCCGGCTCGCCGGACGAACTGGCCGCACTCATGCCCAACGCCACGGCTTTCCACATCGAAGGCCGCGACCACATGCTTTCGGTCGGCGACCGCACCTTCAAGAAGCGCGTGCTGGAATTCTATTCCGAACATCCGCTCTGAGCTCTTCAGCAGCGCGATGGTCGAACTCCTCGTCACCTATCTCGACATGACGGCGCCGCCATCGGGGCCAGCGCTGGCCAGTCCTGTTGCCACGGCCACGATCGGCCGCGAAAACCTCTCGCTGGCTGCCTATCTCGATCTTTATCGCGCCGTCGGCGAACCTCTGGATTGGGACCAGCGGCTGCGCATGCCGGCCGCCGAACTCTCGGCCCTGCTTGCCCATCCGTCGACATGGCTCAATGTCCTGCGCGTCGATGGCACCGCCGCCGGCTTCTGCGAATTCAACGGCGTCGGCGAACCGGTCGTGGAGCTGGTTCACTTCGGCCTGGTCGCGGCCTTCCAGGGCAGGCGGCTCGGACCCTATCTGCTAGACAGTTCGTTGCGCGCCGTATGGGCGACGCGGCCGCAGCGCGTGTGGCTGCACACCGACACCAACGATCATCCGAAGGCGCTGTCGGTCTACCAGCGAGCGGGTTTTACCGTCCGCGAACGGCGGATGGAAAATTTCCCCGATTAGGGGCGAGGGCCAAGCCTCAACGCCTCGATCGAGCGCTTCAGATTTTCCCGCGCCTGGCGCTCGAGGCGATCGCGGAAAATCTCGGTGTGGAAGATATGGTCGCGCTCGACGAAGGTCTTCAGCACCGCGCCGCGGCCCGCCACCCAAAGCGGCTCATCCACCCAGGCATATTCGCGCCGCACCGCCGCCTCATAGGCATCGAACACGGGCGGCGCAGCTCCCAGGATCGACAGGTCCATGTCGAGCAGCAGCGCCGCGTCGCGCCGGGCGGGCGCGGGGTCGAGAGCCGGAACCGTATGGGTAGCTGTCGCCTCGATCATTGCGACGATGCGGCCGATGCGCTGCGCGTTGGTTCGCCCGTCCAGTTTCTCGGCGGCGAGCACGGCACTTTGCGCCTCGTTGTCCTTGGCGCGGCTGTCATAGATCGCGTCATGGAACCAGATCGCCGCTTCGACCGCCTCGGGATCGGAGAATGCAGCCCGGTGTTCGTCAAGCAGCCGCAGCAGCGCCTCGATATGGGCGATGCCGTGATAGTGGCGGTCGGCGGTGCGGTAGAGGGCCGAGAGCTCGGCCTTCATCTCATGCGTGAGAAGCGGCGGTTTCATTGTCCGGTGAACTCCGGCCGGCGCCGTGCCTTGAAGGCGGCGCGACCTTCGGCATAGTCGGTGCTGGCGAAGGTAAGGTCTCCGGCCGCGCGGGCGCGTTCTGCGTCCGCAAGGTCGCCGCTCAACTCGGCGTTGATCGCCAGTTTCGAGGCCTGCACGGAAAGCGGCGCGTTGGCGGCGATCGTCGTGGCAATGGCCATCGCGCGTGGTTCAAGCTCGTCGGCGGCGACGATTTCGAGCAGCAAGCCGGCCTCAAGTGCTGCGCGCGCATCGATGCGCTCGCCGGTGAAGGCAAGATAGCGGGCCATCTGCTGGCCGGCCGCGCCGACAATGTCGCGCATGGCATCCTGCGGATAGGCGAGACCGAGCTTCGCCGCCGGCACGGCGAAGAGCGCATCGGGCGCTGCTACCCTGAGATCGGCGGCCGCGGCAAGGCCGAAGCCGCCGCCGAAACACACGCCCTTGAGCGCCGCGATCACCGGCGGGCGGGCATTGCGCACCGCCGCGAAGGCGGCCGAATTGGCCGCCTCGTAGTGACGGGCATTGTCGCCGCCGCGCAGCGTGTCGAATTCGGCGATGTCGGCACCGGCGGAAAAATCAGCGCCTTCGCTGCTCAGGATAATGGCCCGCACCGATGCATCGGCCGACAGCGCCTCGAAGGTGGCGGCCAGCGCTTGCCACATGGCGAAGGTGATGGCGTTCTTCTTCCGCGGGCGGTTGATGCGCACAGAGGCCACGTTGTCGGCGACCTTCACGATCAAGGGTTCGTTTTCCATCGCCGGTTGAAAATCCGCGTGCCAAATCCAATTGAAGATGCACTAAGGAAAATTGAGTTCACCCGTGCTATGATATGGCTTATAGCAGCGGCCGGATAAGACAAGCCTGCCCTTGGAGACTATCCATGAACAGCATCAGCATCGCCCGTCCGAGCGCCTTGCAGCCTGTCGATCCGATCTGGCGGGCGATCCGCGACGAGGCCATGGAGGCTGTGAACCGCGACCCGCTGCTGGCCGCATTCCTCTATTCCACCATCCTCAACCAGGACAGCCTGGAGGATGCGGTGATCCATCGGCTGGCCGAACGGCTTGCCCATCAGGATGTCGGCGCTGACCTGATCCGCCAGACCTTCAAGGCGATGCTGACCGACGATCCCTCGTGGTCGAGCGTCGTGCGGGTCGACATCCAGGCCTATTTCGACCGCGATCCGGCCTGCGACCGCTTCATCATGCCTGTGCTTTATTTCAAGGGCTTCCACGCCATCCAGACGCACCGGCTGGCGCACTGGCTATGGAACCATGGCCGCAAGGATTTCGCGCTCTATCTGCAGAGCCGCTCCTCCTCGGTGTTCCAGACCGATATCAACCCGGCCGCCCGCATCGGCAAGGGCATCTTCCTCGACCACGCCACCGGCTTCGTCGTTGGCGAGACGGCGGTGATCGAGGACGACGTCTCGATCCTGCACGCCGTGACGCTGGGCGGCACCGGCAAGGCCGGCGGTGACCGTCACCCCAAGATCCGCCACGGCGTGCTCATCGGCGCCGGTGCCAAGATCCTCGGCAATATCGAGATCGGCCATTGCTCGAAGGTGGCGGCCGGTTCGGTCGTGCTGTCGGCGGTGCCCCACAACAAGACGGTCGCCGGCGTTCCGGCCCGTGTCGTCGGCGAGACCGGCTGCGACCAGCCTTCGCGCCAGATGGACCAGCTGCTGCCGTCGCAGTCGATGGAGCATGTCGTTTCGTTCGACATCTGAAGTGTTTTCTCCTCTCCCCGTTTACGGGGAGAGGATGCCGGCAGGCAGGTGAGGGGCGGGAACAATCGCCGAAGACTTGCGCAGCCCCTCATCCGGCCCTTCGGGCCACCTTCTCCCCGTAAACAGGGAGAAGGAAGACAGCGTCGACCCGATTGCCTTTACATCGCCATCCTTGCCATGTCAGAAGCGCTGGACGCCGTGTGCGCCGGATGGTGCCAGGCAGCCATTTCCTAGCGGAGAAAGCCGTTGAAACCCGACGAAATCAGAAAACTCGACGCCTATTTCAAGCGTGTCTTCCAGAACCCAAGGCTGGAAGTGAAGGCGCGTCCGCGCAAGGAAGATTCGGCTGAACTCTATCTCGGCGACGAGTTCCTCGGCCTCGTCTACAAGGATGAGGAAGAAGGCGACTACAATTTCTCGATGGCGATCCTCGACATCGATCTCGCCTGATCAGGGCATCGCACTATCTTTGGAGCGCCGCACGTCCAAAGGGACGCGCGGCGCTCTAAATGTTTTTGAAGCTGTGCGCCGCCACCTACTTCTTCGGCGCGACGCCCGTTTTCAGGCCATGCGCCGCAAAGGCCAGAACGGCGGCGTCCAGCGCCTGCCAGTCGGCCAGGAACTCCTTCGGAAAACGGTAGGTGAGGCTGAGCCTCTCGCCGACGAGCACGTCCCGCTCGCAAGGCGCCAGCGACTGTTCGGCGCTCGGCCCGACAAGGCAGCGCGCGACGAACGGGTCCTTGCCCGGCCGCTCGGCCACCGCCAGCATTTCATTCAGATAGCCCGATTTTTCGTTGAAGCCGTAAAGCGTGATGCCGCCCGGGCCCGGCGTTCCTGGCTTGGCGATCAGCGAACTGTAGATCGGCCCGAAGCGGCCGCTCATGTCGCGCGACATCGACTGTTCCTCGAAGGTGAGGAACAGGATGGTCCTGTTGCCGCTGGCATTGTTGAATTCGTCGCGGGCGGCGGCGCTGTAGCCGTCCATCCTGGGATAACGCACATAAAGATCGAGCCGCTCGGCCACGCCGTTGCGCCGTGCCTTGTCGAAGCGGATGACATTGTCGGGCATGGCCAGCACATTGTTGCCGATGACGATTTCGTGCACCGTCGTCGCATCGGAATAGCCACCCATGGCGATGGAGCGGCCGTACCATTTTCCAGCGACGCTGATGGTGGCCGACAACAGCGCGACAATGGCGAAGCCGTAGAGAACCTTCATCATCAGCGTCGAATCGACAACCGTGAATTCATGACTGTCGGCGACGGGCTTGCTCATGCGGGGCTCGACGATTGCGGGTTTCGGATGGTCGCGACGCGCGATTCCGGCAGGCTGAGTATCCGGTTGGACTGTGCGGAATTATGGTAAATGGACCGTAAAGGGCGGCGCCGATGCTTGTCATCGAAGCCGGCGTTCCTCTACTGTCCGCCCGATCCGAATGGAAAGCTCAGGAAGAACAATGCCGCTCTATGCACTGGACGGAAAGGCGCCGCGCTTCGTCGATGCCGACAGCAATTGGGTCGCGCCGGATGCCACGGTGATCGGCGATGTCCGCCTCGGTCGCAACGCCGGCATCTGGTTCGGCGTGGTCATCCGGGGAGACAACGAGCCGATCACGATCGGCGACGACACCAATGTGCAGGAACACACCGTCATGCACACCGATATCGGTTTTCCGCTGACCATCGGCGCCGGTTGCACCATCGGCCACCGGGCCATGCTGCATGGCTGCACGATCGGCGACAACAGCCTGATCGGCATGGGTGCCATCGTTCTCAACGGCGCCAGGATCGGCAAGAACTGCCTGGTCGGCGCCGGCGCCCTGGTGACCGAAGGCAAAGAGTTTCCAGACAATTCGCTGATCGTCGGTTCGCCCGCCCGCGTGGTGCGCAGCCTGGATGACGGCGCAGTCGCCGGGCTGCGCGGCTCGGCCGCACACTATGTCGCCAACGGCAAGCGCTTCAAGGATGGCCTGAAACAGCTTTGAGCGGGCACGTTCCCGTGCCAGCCTCAAAAAAGGCGGAGCCGGCCCGGGGACTGGGCCGGCTCCTTTACCCGGTCTTCGGGGACGGGGAGGGTAGGGACTCGACCGGGTATTCGCTGCTCCACGAAGCGATGGGAGGCCTTGTTGTGGCCTCCCTGTGCCTCAGCGGACGCTGGCGACCGCGTCGGCGCGGCCGTCGGTGATCGTCACCCAAACGCCCGAATTCACTTCGGACTGGCGCTTGAGATAGGTGTAGGGGGTCTCGCTCCACAGCTTGACCTTGGGCTGCAGATTGTCGAGCACGAAGTCGCCCATCGAGGTACGCACGGTAAGCACGGCATGGCCGTCGCCATTCGGCTGGCGGGCAACGGTGATCAAGAGGTCGCCGGCCGGCACGCCCATCGCCATCAGCTCGCGGCGCTTCTCCATCGCATAGTCCTCGCAGTCGCCGTAGCCGTTGTCCGGGTAGGACCAATATTCCTCGACACCGTAGTTCTCGAGATCGGTGCGCGGCTTGATGCGGGTGTTGACCGAATTGTTGACCTGGATGATCTCGGCCCACAGCGGACGGCTGAGCTCAATCGGCGCGCCCTTTGGCGTGCGCTCGTTGCATTCCTGTGGCAGGCGCTGGCAAAGGTCGTAGTGGCCAACCGGCTGCGTGGTACGATCGCTGGTCGGCATGAACTTGGCACCGGCCTCGGCAGTGCCCAGAGCGCCGAACAGAAGCGCCGCCGCCAGAAGCAGTTTGCCCGTCAGTCCCGTCATTTTGCAGTCTCCCCGTTTGCGAGGATAATGACAGGGTCGAATTTATTTGACGCAAAATCGGGGAGTAGATATTGAGTAAAACATAGAATGAATTGAATTCAACATTGAATTGAATAAGTATAAAATAGTTACGATTTTTGTTGGAAATTGTTAACCATGTGAAGCTCGCGGAAACCGTGCTTCCGTTGAAGGGGCGTTTGGCGCGCAATCCGCGATAATGGACGCCGTCTGCTCACCGTCGCGGGTCAGAGCCGCGATGTTGAAATCCGCCAAACGTGGCACGTCAGCCTGCCAGGCTGGGGCGACTTCATCAGCAACATTGCAAGTTTTGATTTGCCGTCGCCAAGTTTTTACCACTTGCGGTCGGTTCGACTAAGGTCGAATATTGGCAAATGAAGGACAAAGCCTAACAACGGTCTGGTTCCGGTGAGATAATGGCTGTTCTGCAAGGCGATGGCCTCCTGCGCAGTGTTTTGGACCGGGCCGCGGTCGGCATGGCGCTACTCGACGAGGCTGGACATTGCCTCTATGCCAACAGCGCTTTTGGCGCGCTTTTCGGTTTCGAAACGCAAGAAAGTATCGACCAAACGCTTGCGGCCATCACCCATCCTGATGATCGCGGCAAGCTGGGCTCGTCTGTGGAGGCGGGCGAAGGTATCGAACGGCGCTATGTTCGCAAGGACGGCACCGCTTTCCACGGCCTCACCAGCATCTCGGCCTTGGGCGAGGCGGCCGCCGGCACGCCGTTCCGTTTCGTTTTGCAGATCGTCGACATCGAAGCCCAGAAGCAGGCCGAACTGCAGCTCGCCGAAAACGAATGGCGCTGGAACAATGCGCTGCTGGGCTCCGAGCAGGCGGTTTGGGACACCGACGTCCTCACCGGACGGATATGGATATCGCCCCAGATCAGGACGATGATCGGTCTCGAGCCCGGCGACGTCGAGATCGACGAAGCCGAATGGGCGCAAAGAATATATCCCGACGATCGCGATCGCGTGCATGACGCGGTCAAGAACATCGTTACCGGCCGGTCATCCACATTCGAGGAAGTTTATCGGCTCCGGCACGAGAACGGGCAGGCGGTCTGGATTCATGCGCGCGGCAAGGTGGTGCGGCGTTCGGCCGAAGGCAAGGCGCTGCGCTTCGTCGGCACCGTCACCGACATCACGCACCAGAAGGAGATGGAGGCCCAGCTTGCGACGGCCTCCGAATTGCTGGAGGTGGCGCTTGAGGTTGGCGGCATCGGCATCTTCCATGTCGATTATCCGAGCGGCAACCGTCACTGGGATGCGCGCACCCATGAATTGCACGGGGTAACGCCGCAGACATTCGACGGTTCGGTCGAAGCGTTCAACGCACTGCTCAGTCCCGAGGACGCCGCCAAGACCAAACGCACCCGCGAAGCGGCCTTCAAGGCGGGCAAGTCCGGCTACCAGCTCGACTACCGTATATTCCTGCCGCGAAAGAAGGCCTACAGGCACATCCGCGTTTCGGTGCGGCTGATCCGTCGCTCGGATGGCACTGTCGAACGCGCGATCGGCGCGTGTTGGGACGTCACCCAGGATGTCGAGCGCAACGCGGAACTGCGCGATACGCTGGCGCAACTTGCAAGCGTGACGGAGCGGCTGCAGCTTGCCCTGGAGGCCGGCGAGGTGGGCACCTATGATGTCGACCACACCACGGGTCTGCGCACCTGGGACGAGCGCACATTGGCGCTCCATGGCGTGGCGGCCGGCGAGTTCGATGGCTCGCGGGAAGCCTATCATCGCCTCATCCACCCGGACGATCTGCAGCGGCTTCGACAGAGCTTGAGCACGTTCGCGGCATCCGGGGACATGTTCCAGTGGATCGAATACCGGGTCGTTCATCCGCGCTCGGGCGAGGTTCATCACATTCGCGCCGCGACCAAGGCCATCCGCAAACCCGACGGCACCGTCCACCGCTTTGTCGGCGTCTGCTGGGATGTCACCGAGCAGGTCCAGCGCACGAAGCAGCTCCACGACACGTTGACCCTGTTGGAAACCGTGATGCGGGGCACACCCGACCTGATCTTCGCCAAGGATCTCGATGGCCGCTACCTCGTCGCGAACAAATCGTACGAAAAGCTGGTCGGTCGGTCGGGCTCCGACCTCATCGGCAAGACGGCGCAGGACCTCTACACCGCCGAAGTCGCGCAACAGATTACCGCCAACGACCGGCAGGTGATGGAAAGCGGCGTCGCCAGCACATTCGAAGAGACGCCGATCAACGAGGGTGTCCGGCGTGTCTTCTCGACGACCAAGGCGCCGCGACGCAACGAGAAGGGCGAGATCGTCGGCATAATCGGCATCGCGCGCGACGTGACCGAAATGAAGGCCGCCGCGGCAGCCTTGCGCAGAAGCGAAATGCGCTGGCAGTTCGCTGTCGACGGCGCCGGCGACGGCATCTGGGACTGGAACCGGGAAACTGATCAGGTCTTCTATTCGCAACGCTGGAAAGCGATGCTGGGTTACGAGGGCGATGAAATCGGTTCAACGGTCAACGAATGGTCGGACCGCGTGCATCCGGAAGACCTGCCCGGTTGCCTCGCGATCATCGAAAAGCATTTCCGCGGCGAGACGCCGGATTTCGCGCTGGAGCATCGGATGCGCGCCAAAGATGGTTCCTGGCGCTGGATCTACGATCGCGGCAAGGTGATCGAGCGTAGCGACGACGGCAAGCCGCTGCGCTGCATCGGTACGCATACCGACGTTACCGAGCGCAAGCGCGTTGAGGCGGCGATCCTTGCGCTGAACCAGCGTTTGCAATTGGCCGTCGAGGCCTCGGAGGCAGGTATTTTCGATCTCGACTTCGCCACCGGGCAGTTTACCTGGGACGAGCGCATGTACGAGCTGTACGAACTGTCGCGCGACGGATTCGACGGCACGCTCGACCATTGGATGACCTTCATCCATCCCGACGATGTGCCCGAAGTGCTTCGTCGCTACGAAGTCGGCGTCCAGGAAACGTCGGTTTTCTCAATGGATCTGCGCATCAGGCAGCAGCGCTCGGGTGCCATGCGCCACATCCGCTCGCTTGCCAAGCTGACACGAGACGACAATGGCGCGCCGCTGCGCGCCGTCGGCATGAACTGGGACATCACCGATCATGTCGAGCTGACGGAGGCGCTGTTCGAGGAGAAGGAGCGGCTGCGCATCACGTTGCATTCCATCGGCGACTCGGTGATCTCGACGGACGCGCAGGCGCGCATCACCTTCATGAACCCGATCGCCGAGGAAATGACCGGCTGGCTGGCCAGCGAAGCCGCCGGCAAGCCGCTGCGCGATGTGTTCAGGATCGTCGACGAGCAGACCGGCGACGCTATCCCGGACCCGGTCGAGACCTGCCTCGACCGGATGCAGCCCTTCTATCTGAGCGACGGCGCGATCCTGATCGCCCGCAATGGCGAGCGCCGCAGCGTTCGCGATTCCGCCGCCCCCGTGCGCACGGCGACCGGCGAGGTCATCGGTGCGGTGCTGGTGTTCCAGGACGTGACCAAGGCACGCACCCTGCAGCAGGCGCTGGAGCACTCCGCCAACCACGACAGCCTGACCGGTCTGCCGAACCGCGCCGCATTCGAACGCGAATTGCGCGTTGCCAATGAAGAGGCGCGCATGCAGCGCCGCGAACATGTGTTGTGCTTCATGGACCTCGACCGCTTCAAGCTGGTGAACGACACCGCCGGCCACGCTGCTGGCGATGCGCTGCTGCGCGAAGTGGCCAATGTGTTGCGCCGTATCTGCCGCACCGACGACATCGCCGCCAGACTCGGCGGCGACGAGTTCGGCCTGCTGCTTTATGATTGCGCCGTCGAACACGGCCAGAAGATCGTCCAGCAGCTTCTGCGTCAGCTGGCGGCGCTCAAATTCGCTTGGGATGAGCGGACCTACCAGGTCGGCGCATCGGTCGGCCTGACGGCAATAGACAGCCAGGGTTTGCGCATCGATGAGTTGATGAGCCAGGCCGACATCGCCTGCTACACGGCCAAGACCGCTGGCCGCAACCAGATCGCCGTCTATGGCGGCGCTGGCAGCGAGGCGCACCGCAACCACCGCCAGGCGCAGGTCGCCGCCGGTATCCGCAACGCCATCGAGGCAAACCGCTTCCGTTTGTTCGCGCAGGAAGTGCGGCACCTGAACGGGAAGATGAACGGCGGCCGCCACTACGAGATTTTGCTCAGAATGCTGGGCGATGACGGCAGCATCGTCGAACCGGCCGCCTTTATCCCGGCGTCGGAACATTACGACCTGATGGGCAATATTGACCGCTGGGTGATCCGCACCACCTTCCAGGACTACGGTCCGCGTCTTGCCGAGGCGACCAACCTGTCCTTCGCCATCAACCTGTCGGCCAATTCGCTCAACGACCCCTTCCTGTGGCCGTTCCTGCAGGAGGAGCTCGATCGCTCCGGGTTGTCGCCGCGCCGGCTGCATTTCGAGATCACCGAGACCGCGGTCATCAACAACCTGACTGCTGCCAAGCAATTCCTGTCCAAGGCGCGCACGGCGGGCTGCGGCGTGATGCTGGACGATTTTGGCACGGGCCTCAGTTCCTTCACCTATCTGCGGCAGTTTCCGGTCAACGGCCTGAAGATCGACGGCGGCTTCATCCGCCAGATGACCGAGAACGATCTCGACAGGGCGATCGTGGAATCGATCAATGCCGTCGGCCATCGGCTGGGCGCGGTCACCGTGGCGGAGCAGGTCGAGGACGAAAAGACGCTGGAACTGGTGCGCGAGATGGGCATCGACCAGGCGCAGGGCTTTGCCATCGCGCTGCCGCAGCCGCTGGAAACGATCTTCTGAGCGTCGAAGATAACCAAGGCTGGCGGTCGACGCGATCCGCCAGGCAAGCCTGTGCCGAAACAGGCGAGATTTCGGCGGCGAACAGGAGAGGAGGCTAAGCCCGCGGCCGGTTGAACTCGGAATCGAGTGTCTCGGGACGCTGCACGACGGCGAACTCGATGGCGATGCCTTCCTCGAAATGGCGCACCACCTGGCCGCGCATAGTGCCCAGCACCACTTGCACGCCGATCGCCGGCTTGACGTCGATCTCGATCGCCGCGCCCGAAAGCGACAGGTCGATGATGCGGCACTGATACTGGCGGCCGTCGGAAAGATGCAGCACGCTCATCGGGTTGCGCGGCGCCACGCGCTCGTGGCGGCGGTCTTCCGGCAGGTCCAGCTCATGCTTGTTGGCCAGCCACGTCAATTGCGCGGCCAGCTTGTCGCGCTTGCGCTCCGAGGCAACCACGGTCATGGCGAAACCGTCCTGCAGGCGACGCGTCATCACGCCTTCGATGCGGCCGATATGGTCGAGATAGGCGATGATCTTTTCACCGGGTTCACCAGTGCGGTCCGCACGCAGGGCGACGTTGCCGGGTGACATGTCGATCACCTGGCAAGGATGCTCGCTGCGGTCTTCCAGCATGAAGCGGCCATAAATCTTCACGCGGACACGCTGAAAGTTGCGTCTTTCAGCTGCCGCCGGCGCGTGCTCGATCGCCGCTGACCTCATCACCACCCGTACCTCGTTGGCATTCCTACGCCGTTGCGAGGAATTTCGGGGGAACGCTACAGCATGAGAAGTTAAAAAATCAGAAAATGTTAACGTCAGCTTAGCTGCGTTTACTCTTCTTCACGCCCGCCCTCCAGCACGACGAGATGGCGTACCTTGCGTCCGCGCCCGAGAGGGCCGAGACCGTCGCGCCGGTCGAGGTCGATCGGCGCCAGCGAGGGTGGCGTGATCGCGGTGCGGCTGGCCAGGGCGGCCATCTCCTTGTCGGGGTCGACGATGCGGATCGACTCGATCAGCGCGTCGACGATCGGGTCGGAGCCGAGCCAGAATGGCCTTTCCGCCACCGAGACGATGCCCAGGCAGCGCGGGTGTTCGACGCCGCCGTCGAGCGGCAGCGCCAGAAGCTCGAACTTGCAGGGCCGGCCGCTGCGGCTGATCCCTTCATAGGTGATCAGAACCACCGATCGCTGGTCGAAGACGCCGTGAATGAGGCGCGACACCAGCCGCTGGTCCTTTTCGCGCCACAGCGAAGGAAAGGAGAAGCCTTTCAACTCGCGCCCATGCGTCGCGCACAGCCTCGTGCCCGCCAGCCGAAACACAGCCTCGCCGCGCGTGTCCTTCTCCAGGATGAAGGTATCGGCGAGCAAAGCCTTGATGTCGGCTGGCTCGACTTCGGTCCGCCGGGGGGCCGGGCGGCCGGCGCGCAGCCGATTCCAATATTGGAACAGTGCGATCGATCCGTTCAGGTTCATTTTCGATATGCTCCGCGCTGCCCTTTCACCGGATGTGCCATCGGGGAACAGGAGTGCGTCTTCCGATGACCTACATGGGACGCGGAGCAGGATGCGTGCCAGCTTGCCGGGCGTTTGTTAACCGGTCGGGGACGTTAAGGTTAACGAAAGGTTTAGATTGCCGCTCAAACTTGGCCGTGCAAGATTGAAATCACTCCAGTTTTCGCTGCCGCCTCGTTCCAGGCGGCGGCGCAGCAGGCAAAGACTTTCAGGGGAGCAAGGGGGCTCGACCAACCGCCCGAGGGAAACTTCGGGCGGTTTTCTTTGATTCGCAGGCCTCGATTCGGCGCCGATCTCCATTTGTGAAATAACGCGCCTTGCCTTACATGCTCGCGGACCGAAACGGGATGAACGCGATGAACGAGGCAGGACAGGCCGAGCCAACGCAGGATGAGGCCTTGCCGCACGAGCCCGTCTTCAACCTGCCGGCTGTCATCATCGCGATCGTCGCCGTCTGCTTCGGCGTGCATCTGGTGCGCCTCTATCTGCTGACCCAGCAGCAGGATATCGAGCTTCTCATCCGCACCGCCTTCATTCCGGTTCGTTATTCCGGGCAATACGATCTTGATTTTTATGCTTTTTCGAGCCCGTTCACCTATACGTTCCTGCATGGCGGCTGGGCGCATCTGATCGTCAACATGGTCTGGCTGGTGGCGTTCGGGTCGCCGCTCGCCAACCGCATCGGCGCGATGCGCTTTATCCTGTTCTTCGCGTTCACCGGCCTTGCCGCGGCATTCTTCTTCTTCGCCATCCATCCGACCATGCAGGCGCCGCTGGTCGGCGCCTCGGGCTCGATCTCGGGCATGATGGGAGCGGCCGCGCGTTTCGCCTTCAGCATCGATCGCTCCACCGGCAAGGGCGCATTTGGCGGTGCGCCATTGCCGTTCAGCGCCGTGCTGCGCTCGCGCGCCACGCTGAGCTTCCTCGCCGTCTGGATGGTCATCAACATCGTCACCGGCGTCGTCGGTTTCGTGCCGGGCAACGACAGCCAGATCGCCTGGGAAGCGCATATTGGCGGGTTTCTCGCTGGCTTCCTCTGCCTGCGCTTGTTCGATCGCCGGCAAGCCCGGCAGGCTTGATCGGAATACTTGAAAAGCGACCGATCACGGCGCACCATGTCTCTGCTTGACGTCGTTGTCCGCCCGACTGTGAGGGGCAGGCGGATCATGCAGAGGAGGACGCCATGACTGTTAAGGCAATTCTTGAGGCAAAGGGCCATGCGGTCGTCACGCTCGGCCCCAACGCGAAACTGGCCGAAGCGATCCAACTTTTGGCCGACCGCCGCATCGGCGCTCTGGTGATCACCAATGGCGATCGCAAGATCGTTGGCATTCTCTCCGAGCGCGATGTGGTGCGGGTCGTGGCCAAGGAAGGCGCGGCGGCGCTGGAACTTCCGGTGCGCGCCGTGATGACGCCGAAGGTCAAGATCTGCAACGCCAACCACACCGTCAACGAGGTCATGGAAATCATGACCAATGGCCGCTTCCGCCATCTGCCGGTGGAAAAGGACGGCTTGCTCGACGGCATCATCTCGATCGGCGACGTGGTCAAGCGGCGCATCGAGACGGTGGAACGCGAGGCCGAGCAGATCAAGGCCTATATCGCGACGGCCTGATTTCTGTCCCTCCCCAAGAGGGACTTGGCGACTGGCGCCTCCCCACGCCGGCGACAGGCCGCGTGGGGAGGCGTTTTCGTTGGATATCAACGATTGTCGAGCTGCGCGCGAACCAGCCTCAGACCCTCACGCGTGATGCGATAAGGCCCGCCATTGCTGGATGCGACGGCACGTTTGCTTTTCAGTTTCTTGAACAGGGTGAGATCGAAGTCCGGATAGCGCCACCCTTCGCGGGTGATGCAATGTGCGAGCTCGATCTTGCCGTTGTCGTCTTTTTCGACGTCGATGCGTCCGCCCCGCGCGAGCAGGTGCAGGATGCGCTGTTCCAAGCGCGATACGTTCATTTGGAAAATTCCCGGAAAACCTGGCCGGCGCGTCGGCCCGAAACCGGAACCGGTTTCGGCAAGCGCGATGCGCAAACTCTGGACGGCCAACAACAAAAACCGCAGCCACGCGAACGCGGCACGGGGTTTCAGGTTTTCACGCCCCGCCTTCAGAGGAAGGTCGGGGCCTTAGCGGGACTCAGACGAAGTAAACATCCACACTCCATGGGATGGAGGGCATATAGGCGAAGTCCGGCAAAAAACCAAGCTGGCCGGAGCGAGCCTATCAAACGCGGACGAAATCAGCCCCGATGATCGAGCCGCGCCACCAGCCGGTCGCCCAGCCACTGAATGCCGCAGACCAGCACGATCAGCACCGCTACCACCGCGATCATGACGCTGGTCTCGAAGCGCTGGTAGCCATAGCGGATGGCAAGGTCGCCGAGCCCGCCGGCACCGATGGCGCCTGCCATGGCGGATGCGCCGACCAGCGTCACCAGCGTCACCGTGAAGCCGGCGACGATACCGGGCAGGGCCTCTGGCACCAGCACTTCGCGGATGATGGTCCAGCGGTTGCCGCCCATGGCGCGCGCCGCCTCGATCAGACCGCGGTCGACCTCACGCAGCGACACTTCAGCGATGCGGGCATAATAGGGCGTCGCCGCGATCGACAGCGGCACGATCGCCGCCCATGTGCCGATCGAGGTGCCGACGATCAGCCGCGTCACCGGGATCAGCGCGACCAGCAGGATGATGAACGGTACCGAACGGAAGCCGTTGATGATGGCACCGAGAACGCGGTTCAGGGCAAGGTTCTCGGCGATGCCGCCGCGCTCGGTGGCGATCAGCGCCAATCCGAGCGGCAGGCCGGCGACGAGCGAGATGAGGCCGGAGGCGGCCGTCATCACAATCGTCTCCCAAAGCGAGCGCAGCAGAAGCTGAAACATGATTTCAGACATAACCGAGCACCTTTGCCCGGGCGCCCCGGGCGGTCAGGAAATCGAGTGATTTGGCGACCTGGCCGTCTTTGGCGGCAATGCCGAGGAACAGGCTGCCGATGGGCTCGCCCTGGACATGGTCGATGCCGCCATGGATGAGGCGGAAGCGGCCGGGAACGGCCGCACCTAGCTCGGCCAGCAGCGGACGCCGCGCGGCATCGCCGGCTACGTCGACGCGCAGGATCGCCTCCCTGCCGGGAACGGGCGAAAGCCTTTCGGCGATCGCGGCGGGAAGCTGCGGGCGGATGCCGCCAAGCAGGCTCTGGGTGATCTCGGATTGCGGATCGGAAAAGACCGACCAGACCGGCCCTTCCTCGACAATGCGACCGGCGTCGATCACCGCGACGCGGTCGGCGATGGAGCGGATCACTTCCATCTCGTGGGTGATCAGCAGGATGGTCAGGCCGAAGCGCTGGTTGATGTCCTTGAGCAGGGCCAGGATGGAGCGCGTCGTCTCGGGGTCAAGCGCCGAGGTGGCCTCGTCCGACAACAGCAGCGCCGGCCCGGCAGCGAGCGCTCGGGCAATGCCGACGCGCTGTTTCTGGCCGCCCGACAGTGACGAAGGATAGGCTTTGGCCTTGGCGGAAAGGCCGACGAGCTCGAGCAGTTCTGCAGCGCGCGCCCGGCGCTCCGCTTTCGGCCGGCCCTCGATCTTCAGCGGCAGGGCGACATTGTCTTCCACTGTCTTGGCCGACAGGAGGTTGAAATGCTGGAAGATCATGCCGATGCGCCGCCTGAGCGGCTGCAGTTCGCCCTCGGAGAGGCGGCTGATCTCGCGGCCCTCGACATGGACCTCGCCGGAATCCGGCCGCTCCAGCCCGTTGAGGCAGCGGATCAGCGTCGACTTGCCGGCGCCGCTGCGGCCGATGATGCCGAGGATTTCGCCCTTGCGCACGGTCAGCGAAACGCCTTCCAGCGCCGGCGTCTCGCCGAAGCGGCGCTTGAGGTCGACCAGGCGCACGACCTCTTCGCCGGCTGCAGGGGCGGGCTGGGCCGGCCGGACGTCGTCGTCCGACAGCTCAGCCGGATCGGGTATTTCCGCCAGGACGTGCTGGTTCACGGGATATCCTTTCAGCTCCACGACTTCCCGCGGCGCCGCATCGAGCGGCTCCATGTCGGACAGCCCGCCACCCCAGGGGCCGCGGGCTGCATGCCGTTCCAGATAGGGGTGCATCGCGCTTAGTAGGCGCTGATGCCGGTGCCCTTGTAGACGCGGTCGAACTCGGCCTTCACGGTCGGGTTCTGGTAGGCGGCGACCAGCGTCTTCACCCATGGCGCGGTTTCATTGCCCTGCTTGACCGCGATGAAGTTGCGGTAGGGGTTGTCGGCGATCGGCTCCTGGGCGATGCGGTTTTCCGGCGTCAGCCCGCTTTTCAGTGCCCAGTCGGTGTTGACGACAGCGGCGTCGAGATCCTCCACCGAGCGGCCGACGATGCCGGCGTCGAGTTCCTTGATGGTGATGCCGCCGGGGTTTTCGGCGATGTCGGCTGTGGTGGCCAGAATGCCGGTGCCATCCTTCAGCTTGATCAGCTTGGCGCCTTCAAGCACGCGCAGGGCCCGGCCTTCATTGGAAGGATCGTTCGGCACGCCGATCACCGCGCCCTTGGCCAGATCGGCCACCTTGGCGTGTTTCTTCGAATATAGGCCGATCGGCCAGACGCCGGTATAGCCCACCCGCACAATGTGATAGCCCTGCGTCTTGATCTGGTTGTCGAGATAAGGCTGGTGCTGGAAGGCGTTGGCGTCGATCTCGCCGCGCTCCAGCGCCTCGTTCGGCTGGGTGTAGTCGTTGAAGACAACGGTCTGGATGATGAGGCCGGACTTCGCCGCCTCGGCGGTGACGACGCGCCAGACATCCTCGTCCTCGCCGGAAATGATGCCGACCTTCACCGCCTTCTTGTCTTCCGCATAGGCGGATGAAGGTGCCGCGAAAGTGACGAGGGCGACAGCCGAGGCAAGCAGCGCCGCAAGGCCGGCGCGGCGGGTGATCCTGGCAGACAGCGGGCCGGATTGGTTTTTCAAAGTGATGGTCATGGCGGTCCTCAATCGAAAAAGCCTTGGGAGGCGAAAAGGGTGGCGGCGCGGAATGCGAAGCCTGTCTTTATCGTTCACAAAGCCGGCTTTCCGTTCAAAGGACCGCTTTGCCCGGCGCATGGTATGTGCGGAATATCGTCTCAAAGATTCCGGCGATCGGAGCAGAACGAACCTCGCCTTCGCAGTTGCGAGATGACGAGGTGCAAAGTTTTTCCTACAAGAGGTGAAGCGAGGCGGAGCTTTCGGCGTCTTGCCTCATGCGGCTGGTTGCGCTAGCCCAAACCGACGATTTTCTCAGCTTCCCGAATACAGGTTCCCATGGCCCTCATCGACACCCGCACGCCCGACGCGAAACGCCTGATCCCCGGCGCCACCGGCGATTGGGAAGTGATCATCGGCATGGAGGTCCATGCCCAGGTGACTTCGGAAGCGAAACTGTTCTCCGGCGCCTCGACCGCCTTCGGTGCCGCGCCCAATGCCAATGTGTCGCTGGTCGATGCCGCCATGCCCGGCATGCTGCCGGTCATCAACGAAGAATGCGTGCGCCAGGCCATTCGCACCGGCCTCGGGCTGAAGGCCGAGATCAACCACAAGTCGGTGTTCGACCGGAAGAACTACTTCTACCCGGACCTGCCGCAGGGCTACCAGATCTCGCAGTTCAAGCAGCCGATCGTCGGCGAGGGCACGGTCATCGTCTCCGTAGGCCCGGACAAGAAGGGCGAGTTCGAGGATATCGAGGTCGGCATCGAGCGCCTGCATCTCGAACAGGACGCCGGCAAGTCGATGCACGACCAGCATCCGACCATGTCCTATGTCGATCTGAACCGCTCCGGCGTGGCGCTGATGGAGATCGTGTCGAAGCCCGACATTCGTTCCTCCGAAGAGGCCAAGGCCTACATCACCAAGCTGCGCACCATCGTGCGTTATCTCGGCACCTGCGACGGCAACATGGACGAGGGTTCGCTGCGCGCCGACGTCAACGTCTCGGTGCGCCGGCCGGGCGAGGGTTTCGGCACGCGCTGCGAGATCAAGAACATGAACTCCATCCGCTTCATCGGCCAGGCCATCGAATATGAGGCGCGCCGCCAGATCGCCATTCTGGAGGACGGCGGCAAGATCGATCAGGAAACCCGCCTGTTCGACGCGGTGAAGGGCGAGACCCGCTCCATGCGCTCCAAGGAAGAAGCGCATGACTACCGCTATTTCCCCGACCCGGACCTTTTGCCGCTGGAATTCGACCAGGCCTATGTCGATGCCTTGGCCAAGGACCTGCCAGAACTGCCGGACGACAAGAAGACGCGGCTGGTCGAGAAGCTCGGCCTCTCCGCCTATGACGCCTCGATCCTGGTCTCGGAAAAGGCGATTGCCGACTATTTCGAGCAGGTGGCGGCGGGCCGCGACGGCAAGACGGTGGCGAACTGGGTCATCAACGACCTGCTGGGCGCCTTGAACAAGTCTGGCAAAGCCATTGAAGAGACTCCGGTTTCGCCGGCTCAACTCGGCGGTGTCATCGACCTCATCAAGGAAGGCACCATTTCCGGCAAGATCGCCAAGGACCTGTTCGAGATCGTCTGGGCCGAGGGCGGCGACCCGAAGGAGATCGTCGAGAAGCGTGGCATGAAGCAGGTCACCGACACCGGCGCCATCGAAAAGGCAGTGGACGATGTGATCGCGGCCAACCCCGACAAGGTCGAGCAGGCGCGCGCCAAGCCGACCATGGCGGGCTGGTTCGTCGGACAGGTCATGAAGGCGACCGGCGGCAAGGCCAACCCGCAGGCGGTGAACGACCTGGTCAAGGCCAAGCTCGGCATCACGGAATAGTCGCCATGTTCGTGCGCACGGCGGGCGAGCGCGACCTTGAGACGATCAGGGCGCTGCTCGCCGAGACATGGCATGCCACCTACGACGCCATTTATGGCGTGGAGGGCGTGACGGCGATTTCCGAACACTGGCACTCCGTGACTTGGCTCAAACAGCTTTTGAGGCAACCGCGTTCGGAATTCATCGTTGCTGACACCGGTGCCGAGCTTGCCGGCGTGGCTCATGCGGTGATGAAGGAAGACGAACTGGTCGAAGTGACGGAACTCGACGTGCGCCCGTCAATGCAGGGCAGGGGCGTTGGTGGCCTGCTGCTGGCCGAACTGGAAGATTCTTTTCCTGAATGCAGGCTGATGCGGCTGGAGGTCGAGGAAAAGAACCAGCGCGCGCGGGACTTCTACCGGGCAAACGGCTTCGTCGAATTTGGCAGGCGCCCCGCCACTCAATGGGTCGACGCCATGATTGTGAGTATGGAAAAGCGGTTGGGGTGAAGGCGCGCCCTGCGTTTTTCTCGCGGGAGCGCGGCGCGCCTGTGGACCTGTCAGCTACAGGTGCAGGAAGGCCGACGCGGCGCCGCGGGCGCGCTGCCTGATCTTTCCCGGCTCAGGCGGTTCGGCAAGGCCGAGCAGCAGCTTCATCAACAGGTCGCCCCACAGCAACGCCAGGAACAGCTCCGTCAAATCGACAGTGTCTCCGACCAGCAGGCCGCGCGACCGCGCCTGTTCCAGGATCGCCGTCAACTCATTGCGCGCCGCCGCCCGGCCAATCGAATCCAACGCCCGCGCGATCTCCGGTGCCCGTTCGGCCTCGGCGATCGCCAGGCGAAAGACGCCCAGCACAACCGGGTCACTGATCTCGCGAAGCAGTCGCTCGCCGAATGCCGACAAAACGTCGGCGAGACTTTCGCGATCATCAAGCTCAGGCGTGCCGGCCAAAGGGCGCATGCGGCCGGCGCGCTCCGATATGCAGGCGACCAGCATGTCGTGCTTGTTGCCGACCAGCGCGTAGAGCTCGCGCTTGGAGACTTTGGCGCGGGTTGCGATCTCCAGCATGCTTGTCTGAGCATAGCCGTGCACGCCAAAGGCCGCGAAGGCGGCGTCGATGATGCGCGCCCGCGCCGGCTTCCGGTCCGCATCATCCGGCGGCGAGGTCTCGGATGCTGTTGCCACGGCGTCCTCCTTGACTTTGGTACCGATGGGTACCATCATAGCGGCCGATGTTGTCGCATTCCATCACTCATGCTGATCGGGCGGTCCCGACGGGAGATGTTTATGTCGCCGGCGACTATTTTCACAATCCAACTCGTCCTCGGCTATGTGCCATGGTTGCTGATATTAGGCACCTATGTGTTGCCGAAACTGAAGTCGATGGACCATTTCCAGGTGCAGCGCGCCATCGCCACGCTGCATAGTTTCCGCTTTTTCGGGCTGGTCTTCATCCTTCCCGGCGTCGTCGGTCCGGATTTGCCCGCAGGATTTGCGCCATCCGCTGCCTATGGCGATTTCATCACCGGGGTGCTGGCCATGGTTGCGCTGCAGGCGGTCCGGGTGCGGCCGCTGTTCTGGCTGTTCGTCGTCGCCTTCAACGTGGTGGGAACGGCCGATCTCATCATCAACTATTATCACGGCGTGCAGCTGGGGCTTCCGGATCGGGCTGGCGCACTGGCTGCTGCCTATTGGGTTCCGATCCTCTATGTACCGGCCTTGATGATCACCCACGTGCTGGCATTCTATCTGCTGGCCCGGCCGCAGCCCAAGACGGCTGAGATCATCGCCGGAGGGTTGGCGTCCTGACGCTCCGGATTGGGCAGAGCCCTCAAATCCCCGTCACCTCGATATTGTCGATGAGCCGTGTCGTGCCGAGCCAAGCCGCGGCTAAGATGCGCCCGGCGCGGTCGCGGCGCCAAGGCGCAAGCGTGTCGCTCTCGCGCGCTTCGACATAGTCGACGCGGCCGAAACCGGCCTCCAGGATATGCAGCCGGGCGGTTTCGAGCGTTTCTCCAGGATCGGCGCCCAGCTGAAGCGCCGATGCGGCGTGGCGCAGGATGGTGTTGAGCTGCCGGCCAACCGCCAGTTCCGCCGGCGAGAGGTAGGCGTTGCGCGAGGACATGGCCAACCCCTGCGCATCGCGCACGGTCGGCGCGCCGATCACTTCGACAGGGATATCGAGGTCGCGGCAGAGCTTCTTCACCACGCAGAGCTGCTGGTAGTCCTTCTCGCCGAAGATCGCGCAGTCTGGCAGCGCCTGCAGGAAGAGCTTGGCCACAACGGTGGCGACGCCGTCGAAAAAGGTCGGGCGGAAGTCCGTCTCGAGCCCGGCCGAGGGGCCGCCAATGGCAATTTTGGCGGCAAAACCGTGCGGATACATTTCCGCCGCCGTCGGCGTGAAGGCGAGTTGCACGCCGGCGTGCGCCAGCCGCTCGAGGTCGGCGGCAAGCTGGCGCGGATATTTGTCGAGGTCTTCGGTCGGCGCGAACTGCGTCGGATTGACGAAGATCGACACCACGCAGCGATCGGCACGTTCCAGCGCGATGCGCATCAGCGAGACATGGCCGTCATGCAGGGCGCCCATGGTCGGCACCATAGCGACGCTCAGGCCCTGGCTGCGCCAATCCCGCACCACGGCGCGAAGATCGGAAACAGTTTCAATGACTTGTGGCTGTTTCATGATTCTGCCTTGCCCTTGGGCTGGAAGACATGTTCGGGGCCGGGGAAGCTGCGGGCGCGCACCTCCGAGCCATAGCGTGCGGCCGCCTCGGCCACGATGTCGCGCAGCACGGCATATTCCTTGACGAATTTCGGCACGCGGTCGACGGTCAGCCCGATGGCGTCATCTATGACCAGGATCTGCCCGTTGCAGACCGCACTCGCGCCGATGCCGATGGTGGGAATGGCGGACCGGCGGGTGATTTCGGCGGCCACCGGTTCCATCGTGCCTTCGATGACCATTGAGAAGGCACCGGCGCGCTCGACCGCCTGTGCATCGGCAAGCAGCGCGGCAATGGCGTCGTCGGTGCCGCCCTTGATCTTGTAGCCGCCGTCCTTCTCCACCGACTGCGGCTGCAGCCCGATATGGCCCATCACCGGGATGCCGGCGCTGGTGATCGCGGCAATCTGCGCCTCCATGTCGACGCCGCCTTCCAGCTTGACCGCGTCGCAGCCGGTTTCGGCGATCAGCCGCCGGGCGGAGGCCAGCGCTTCGGCGGAGGAGTGCTCGTAACTGCCGGCCGGCATGTCGAGCACCACGCAGGCATGGGACGAACCACGCATCACCGCCTGGCCGTGCAGGATCATCATCTCCATGGTGGCACCGAGCGTCGTCTTGTGGCCGTGCAACACCATGGCGACGCTGTCGCCGACCAGGAGAAGATCGACATGCGGATCGAGCAGCCGGGCGATCGGATAGGTGTAGGCGGTCAGGCAAACGATGGGCGTGCCGCCCTTGCGGGCCATAAGCTCGGCAGGCGTGATGCGGGGCGTGGCCGCAGTCGCGTCGGAAGCCATCTTTCTCCTCCCTCGACGGACGGGCGGGGCCTGTCCGAGAGCCCGGCGGACCGGACCTGCTAGGGATACGGAGCGGCTAAGTTTTTTGCAAGTGCGAGATAATTATTGAGCAATTGCGAAAAGATAGACGCTTGCCTTCTCCCGCAAGGGGAGAAGGAGAAGCAGCAACCATCTAAACCCTTGCCTTCCGCCGAGTGGAGCGCCATAAGCAGGCAACCGCATACGCCCGCGAGGACCAGCATGGCAGGCTTTCTGACGCAGTTTTTCACCTGGTGGAACGGCCAGACGCTGGGCACGCGTTTCCACACCTGGCGCCACGGCAAGAAGGTCGGCCAGGACGAGTTCGGCAACGTCTATTACGAAGGCGGCATCAATTCGGACGGCCTGACCCGTCGTTGGGTGATCTATGCCGGAAAGTCGGAAGCTTCGGCGATCCCGCCCGGCTGGCACGGCTGGATCCATCACCGCGTCGACGTTGCGCCGGTCAACGAGACCTACAAGCCGCGCGAATGGCAGAAGCCGTATCAACCGAACTTGACCGGCAGCCCCGCCGCCTACCGGCCGAAGGGTTCCATTCTCGGCACGCAGCATCGTCCCCAGGTGACGGGCGACTACGACGCCTGGACGCCGGGTTCCTGAGCCGGTTTGGGCTCTCGCTATATTCGGGTTCTCGCCACATTTGCCGTTTAGCTGGTTCGCTTCGCCGGAACGCTCTACCTTTGGGCGTCGAGAATCAATTGCCCAAAGACGGGTCGTCCGTATGAAATCTTTCAGCCGCCTTTCGACCGGTGCCTTGGCAGCGATGCTGGCGGTTGCTCACCCGCTTCATGCGAATTCGCAGCAGATGCCCTGGGACCCGCCGGCGAACGAAACGCCGTCCAATGTGCCGTTCCAGGTCCAGCCGGACCCGAATCTCGGTCAGCCCATGCAGGAGCAGCCTGACCAAGGCCAGCCGGCTGAACAAGCCGCTCCGGGTCAGACAGTCAAGCCGCAACCTGCCCAGAACCAGCCCGGCCAAAACCAACCCGCCCAAAGCAAGCCTGCCCAGAACAAGGCGGCCAAGGAACAACCTTCCCACACGCCGGCGGTCGAGCGCGTCGCCAATCCGGTCGCTGAATTCTCCGGCATCGACAAGATCACCGGCCGCATCATTTCGTTCGACGTCTATATCGACGAGACGGTGCAGTTCGGCGCGCTGCAGGTCACCCCGCGCGTTTGCTATTCGCGCCCGGGCGCCGATGCGCCGAAGACCGATTCCTTCGTCGAGGTGGATGAGATCACGCTGGACCGCAAGATCCGCCGCATCTTCACCGGCTGGATGTTCGCCGAAAGCCCCGGCTTGAATGCCGTCGAGCACGCCGTTTATGACGTCTGGCTGAAGGGCTGCAAGCAGAAGTCCGACGTGCCTGCGCCGCAGGCGCCCAACACGCCGTCGTCCGGCGCTCCGGCCAAGGTCAACGCCAAGAAGTAGCTGGCGGCGGCCTGCCGCTACCGACGCGTCGCATGATCAGGTCAGCTCCGCCATGAAGCGCGCGCGGTATTCGGTCGGGCTGATGCCGACATGCCTGCGGAAATGGTGCCGAAGCGTGTAGGCGCTGCCAAAGCCGACGGCTTCGGCGACGTCGTCGATGCTGAGGGGCCGCCGGCACAACAACTGCTTTGCCCATGCGATGCGTTCTTCGACGAGCCAATCGCCGGGCGAGGTTCCGGTCGCGTCGGCGAATCGGCGCACGAAGGTTCGGGCGCTCATCCGGCATTCGGCGGCCATGGCCTCGACGGTCCAGCGCGACTGCAGATTGGCGCGAAGCGTGTCGAGCAGCGGGGCGATCTCCGAGCCCTTGCGGTGAGGCACCGGTCGTTCCAGAAACTGCGCCTGTCCGCCGGCGCGGTGCGCGGGCATTACCAGCCGCCGCGCAACCGAGTTCGCGGCGACGGCGCCAAAATCCTGCCGCACGATCTCGATCATCAGGTCTATGCCCGCCGCGCTGCCGGCGGAAGTCAGGATGCGGTCGTGCTCGCGGTAGAGCGAGGTTTCGTCGACGGTAATGCCGGGAAAACGGCGCCGAAACGGTTCGGCATAACGCCAATGCGTTGTGGCCGTGCCGCCATCCAGCAATCCTGTCGCCGCCAGCACGAAGGCGCCCGAACAGATCGACGCTAGGCGTGCGCCCCTGGAATGGGCATCGCGAAGTCGCCGGCACAACTCCTCGGGCACCGGAGCATCGGCGCCGCGCCAGCCCGGAACGACAATGATGTCCGCCTGCTCGATCAGTTCGGGCGCGCCGTCGGCCACCAGCCTGAGGCCGCCATGGGCGCGCATCGGGCCCTCATCGACCGGGCAACTCGCGAAGCGATACCAGTTCGGGCCCATTTCGGGCCGTGCCAGGCCGAAGATTTCGGCGACGATGCCGAATTCGAACGTGCACAGGCCGTCATACAACAGCGCAACGACGAGCGGTTCGGAAGGGTTTGGCATGATCTTTACGTATATTGTCATTCACGCCATTTGCAAGCCGGCGCGCAGGAGATGACAAGGGGCGGACCAAAGGAGAGACGCCATGCCGAGCTATGTAACCGCCGTGAAGCCGGCGCCAAGCGACCGCGCCCGCGCGCATTTCGTCGCCGAATTCGAGTTTGAAACCGACTGCTGGGATGTTCACGAATCGCTGTCGAAAGGTGCTGATTTCGTACTGCTCGATGTGCGCAGCCCGGCCATGTTTGCGAAGGGGCACGTTCCCGGCGCGATCAACCTGCCGCACGGCAAGATCGTAAGGTCGAAGATGGAGGCGTGGGACGAGGAGACCATCTTCGTCGCCTATTGCTCAGGGCCGCATTGCAACGGCGCTGCGCGCGGCGCCTTGCGCCTTGCCGAGCTCGGAAGGCCGGTCAAGATCATGAGCGGCGGCATCAGCGGCTGGCGGTATGAAGGTTTCGAACTGGCGGCCGGTTCGTGACGGTTCGTTGAGCCAATACGCCGCCTGTGGCAGGAGCAGGGCGCAGGTAACCAGGGGAAGATCGGCCGCGTCCCCGCGGCCGATCTTCAGCGGTCCATTCCTTAGAATGAAATCTTCAGCTGCGACCTGAACCCATTGTCGCGCGCCTTGCCGGCGAACTGGCCGCTATAGGAGACACCGAGCGTGGCAACGGGCGATACCGCAAAATCAACGCCGGCGTCGATCACCGCGGCATTTTCGGCGATCGGCGTGCCCGTTACCGTGAAGGCGCCGCCATTGGCAAAAGCAAGCCCCGACTGCGGAACGACATCGCCAAAGGCATGACGCCAGCCGATCATGCCGCGTGCCGATGCCTTGACATCGCCCAGCGTGAAATCGGTCTCGGCGCGCAAACCAATGGTGGTGAACGTCGCATCTGACGCGGCTGAGCTGGCGGTGAGTGCCGCGGCATTGCCTTTTTCGGTAAAGCCGTCGTTCCGGACGCTGACATAAGCGAGGCCGACAAAAGGTTCGAAATGGAGCGCATCCGTATCGAAGCGGTAGCCGGCCTCGCCGAAGACCTGCGCGGTTCCGGCATCGTAGTCGGCGGCAAGGGCGTCCGAGAACCCGCTAAAGTCGACGGTGCGGGCTGTTTCCAGCTTATGCCTGGTGTAGGCGCCGCCGGCGCGTAGGCCAAACGCCCCCCACTGGCCGCCGCCAAAGACGCCGAGATGGTAGTTGTCGCTATTACCGGACGATGCGCGGGCATCCAAGTCGAAGCTGGTGTGGCTGTAACCGGCAACCAGGCCGGCGCGCCAATGATCGCCGATCGCGGCATCGCCGCCCATCAGCAGCCCTCCGGTGGAGCGATCGAACCTTGCTGTATTGGCGCCGCCGTCCCATCGTCCCCAGGAACCGAAGGCGTCCGCCCAGAGGGCGAGCTTGTCGGGATCCTCAATGGCAATGTCCGTGCCACCGGGGCCGAAGGACATGATCGGCAAGGCGGTCGGGCCTGTATCGCGGGATGTTGCGCGCAGCCGGGCCAACACCGCGTCACGCATGGCGTGGCTGTCCTCCAGGAGCATGCTTTTGATCGAGGCATGCATCTCGCCGGACAAGAGATCGAATGCGCCGCGGGCCGAAGCCGCATCCAGCACCAGCAGGCGGTTGTAGAGCGCCAGTGAGGCTCCCTTCTGCTCAAGCCTGTCCAGGGCGCCTGCCGTGGCGTACTGGTTCTGCGTCTGCGTCACCGTAGTGAAAAGCGGCGGCGCTTCGGGCTTGGGTTTGACGATTGGCGGCACTACCACCACAGGAGGTGTTTTCGTCGCGATCACCAGGGCCACGGCGTTGGCCGTGTGGTTGAGATCAGCCTGGAGAAACGCGGATTTCGACAGAACTGTCGGGTCGAATGTTCCGACTACGCCGCCTGCCGCGGTCAGGATCGTGTAGCTTTGGCCATTCCGGTAGCTGGCCTCGGGATCGAGCGCGGTCACGGAAACGGTGCCGCCCTGCAATATCGCCTTGCCGGTAATGCTCAACAGGTCCGCTGTGCCGCCCCCGCCGATTTCGACGGCATAGACCGACCCGCTTCCCAGCGTGAGATCGCCGGCTACGTGTAGCGTTCCGATGGAATTGCCGGGTGCCACGGTCGCGCCGCTGGTGACGATGGTGGTGCCTAGCGTGCCGTTGCCTTCCAGCAAGGCGCCGGCGCCGACGGTCGTCGCCGCGTTGAAATTGCCATTCACGGAAAGCTCGCCCGCGACGATCTTTATGCCATTGGCAAACGTTCCGCTGCCCGTCAATTTCCAGACACCACCGCTGGAATCGACCTCAAGCGCGGCAATGTTGAGGATGTCGCTGGAAAGCGTGCTGCTGCCTGCACCGGTGAGCCGCAAGGTATTGATGCCCGCTTCGCCGTCTATCTTGCCGTTGACGATCACACCCGTCGCGATCTCGAGTTTGGAATCGCCAGAGCCGAGCTTGATATCGCCCTGAATGTTGCTGCCCTGGCCAAGCTTGAGGTCGAATGTTCCCGAGCCGCCCTGGATGGCGGCCGCCCGGCCCGAAATCGTGGCGTTGCTGACCGTCATGGTGGTCTTGCCACTGTCTCGGAATATCACGCCGACGCCGGTGGCGTCGGTCATGCCGCCGGTGATCGAGCCGCCGCTCACGGCCACGGTGGTATCGCCCTTGGTCAGGACCGAAAGGCCGTGCCGTCCACCTTCGAGCTTGCCAGCAGTTTGCTTGAAGGACGCGACGCCTGTCCCCGTATGCAACGCAACCGCGTGAAGCGTGGTGCCTTGTATCGTGCCGGAGTTGGTGACATCGGCGGTTCCGCCGGAAACGAACATGCCGAGATCTCGCCCCTTGATGAGGCCCGAATTGTCGGCGACGACTGCGCCGTTCACCATCATCACGGAGGAAGTCTGGCTCGTGGCGCCGACAGCGCTATAGGTGCCGGAGTTTATGAAGTTGATATCTCCGGCGCTATAGAATGTCTGGCCTACATTGGTGAATTCGATGGTTCCGGAATTGTTGACGGAACCGCCTTTGCTCATGGTGATGCCGTACGGGTAGCCGTAGTCGTTACCATTGCCTGAGATCGAGCTCTTGTTGATAAAAGTGCCGGGCGCGTTGCCGAAGGCCACGCCGCCTACGATTGTGCCTCGATTTTCGGCGACACCTCCCGCATCGATGTAGATGGCGGCGCCTTTCTGTCCACGGATTATGCCGTCATTCTGGACATTGCCGAGGCTGCTCCGGATTTCTATTCCGGTTTGCGTGCCTTCGACCTGGCCGGTGGACGAGACGTTGACCGTTCCGCCACCGAGAAGCTGAATGGCGTTGTACGTGTCTGCGCCGGGGAGAACCTTGAGGCTGCCATCGACATTGATTGTCCATGTGCCGAACGGAGCGACACTGCCTGTCCAGATGGCGTTGTTGTTGTTGAGAGTGATGGAACCGCTGTTTGTAACGTGGAGGGTTCCGATCGGGCCGGACAACAGAATGGGCACCGTCCGCGGCACTGAAAGCGTGAATTGTGCCGCTGCTTGGGAAGCCCACATGGCGGTGGAAATGGCGACAACGGACGCCGTTGCGATCACGCCTGATCGCCCAAATGCTTTGTACTGCAAAATGCCCCCTGCCGGAATTTACGGGTCACCAGCCGGTGTATTCAATCCACCGACGCCCGAATTCCGATTGTTGTTTGAAACCCACCCAGTCCCGTGACCATAGGTAAGCGTGCGCTAAAAAGATAGCCCATCTGCTTGAAATGCCCGGCTTTTTTGATTTGGTCCAACATCGGGGCATCAATCGAACCAGCCGAAATGCCAGGTGCTAGAAGTCGGCGCGACCCTGCAAGGCGGCGGCCAGCATCTTCTCGTAGCGGGCGCGTGGCACGTCGACGGCGCCGAAGCGCTTCAGGTGCTCGGTGGTGAACTGGGTGTCGAGCAGGGCAAAACCGCGCGCGTTCAGCCTTTGCACCAGATGGACAAGGCAGATTTTCGAGGCGTCGGTCTCGCGCGAAAACATGCTCTCGCCGAAGAAGACGCGCCCCAGCGACACGCCATAGAGCCCGCCGACCATTCGGCCTTCCTGCCAGGCCTCGACCGAATGGCAATGCCCCATCTCGTG
Source organism: Mesorhizobium sp. YL-MeA3-2017 (assembly GCF_030814575.1). Taxonomy (NCBI): domain Bacteria; kingdom Pseudomonadati; phylum Pseudomonadota; class Alphaproteobacteria; order Hyphomicrobiales; family Phyllobacteriaceae; genus Mesorhizobium; species Mesorhizobium sp. YL-MeA3-2017. The sequence continues at coordinate 5,197,356 of NZ_JAUSVH010000001.1, forward strand.
CAGTTTCACATAGGCTTCGCGGATCGGCGCATTGATCCAGGTCGACTGGCGCACTTGGCGCTGTTCGGCGCAGGCATCGATGGTCGCGGCAAGGTCGTGGTCGAAGCGGATGTCGAAGGGTGCCTTGCGTATCGTCTTGGCAAGGCTTTTCGGCACATGGAAATCGTCGAGCGGAATGATGCCGCGCGTTTCCGGCCGCACCCAGAACACCTCCGGATCGTCGGCGCTCTCGGCCATCGGGAAGACACCCGAGGCATACGCCTTGAGCAAAAGGTCGGTCGGGATGCGATAGCCGGGCGCGAAGGGGCGAGTCATTGGGCCTTTATAGCGCGCCTGGTGCATGGCCTTCGAGATGTCGAAAAGTGCGATGCCGCCAGTCTCGCCGGGAGGAAGATGCCCTTCTCCCGTAAAAGAGAAGGGCCTGCCATTTTTTACTCGGCCGTGGCTGCCAGGTACTTTTCCAGCCAGTGGATGTCGTAGTCGCCATTGGCGATATCGGCATTGCCGACCAGGTCGCGGAACAGCGGCAGCGTCGTCTTGATGCCGTCGACCACGAATTCGTCGAGCGCGCGGCGCAGCCGCATCATGCATTCGACGCGGTTGCGGCCGTGCACGATCAGCTTGCCGATCAGGCTGTCATAGTAGGGCGGGATCTTGTAGCCCGAATAGACGCCGGAATCGACGCGAATGCCCAGGCCGCCGGGTGTATGGAAATGCGTGATCGTGCCGGGCGATGGCGTGAAGGTGCGCGGGTCCTCGGCGTTGATGCGGCACTCGATGGCGTGGCCGTTGAACTTGATGTCCTCCTGCCGCACCGAAAGCCCGCCGCCGGAAGCGACGCGGATCTGCTCGTGCACCAGGTCGATGCCGGTGATCGCTTCCGTTACCGGATGCTCCACCTGCAGGCGGGTGTTCATCTCGATGAAGTAGAATTCGCCGTTTTCGTAGAGGAATTCGATGGTGCCGGCACCCGAATAGCCGAGATCGGCGACCGCCTTGGCGCAGATGCCGCCGATGCGGGCGCGGGCTTCCTCGTTGAGGGCAGGCGAGTTCGCTTCTTCCCAGACCTTCTGGTGACGGCGCTGCAGCGAACAGTCGCGCTCGCCGAAATGCACGCCATTGCCAAAACCGTCGCCGAACACCTGCAATTCGATATGGCGCGGCTTCTCGAGATATTTCTCGATATAGACCGCGTCGTCGCCGAAGGCCGCGCCCGCTTCCGACCGGGCCGTGGCAAGCGCCACTTCCAGATCGTCTTCCGTGCGCGCCACCTTCATGCCGCGTCCACCACCGCCGGCTGAGGCCTTGATGATGACCGGGTAGCCGATCTCGGCGGCCACGCGCTTGGCTTCCTTTTCGTCGGTGACCGCGCCTTCCGAACCTGGAACGACCGGGATGCCGAGGCGCTTGGCAGTGCGCTTGGCCTCGATCTTGTCGCCCATGATGCGGATATGGTCGCCCGAGGGGCCGATGAAGGTGATGTTGTGCGCCGCCAGGATGTCGGCGAACTTGGCGTTCTCCGACAGGAAGCCATAGCCCGGATGCACGGCATCCGCACCGGTGATCTCGCAGGCGGCGACGATCTGATGGATGTTGAGGTAGCTGTCGCGCGACGGCGGCGGGCCGATGCACACGCTCTCGTCGGCAAGGCGCACATGCATGGCGTCGGCGTCGGCAGTGGAGTGCACGACAACGGTCTGGATGCCGAGTTCCTTGCAGGCGCGCAGGACCCTCAGTGCGATTTCGCCGCGATTGGCGATCAGGATCTTCTGGATCATTCCGTCCGTCCCCGCGCCTTACTCGATCACGACGAGCGGCATTCCGTATTCGACCGGCTGCGCGTCCTCGATCAGGATCGCCGTCACCGTGCCGCCGCGCGGCGACGGGATCTGGTTCATGGTCTTCATGGCTTCGATGATCAACAGCGTCTGGCCTTCCTTCACCTTCTGGCCGATCTCGACGAAGGGCTTGGCGTCGGGCGAGGGGGCGAGATAGGCGGTGCCGACCATGGGCGAGGGGACCGCGTTCTTGGAAACATCGGCCGGGCTTGCCGCTGCCGCCGGCGCAGCGGCGGTTGCCGCGGCCTGCTGGGCAATCATGGGCGCCGGCGCCGCGATGGCGTGAACCGCCGGTGCATGGCGCGAGACGCGCAGCTTCAGATCGCCGAGCTCGACTTCGATCTCGGTTAGATTGGTGTCGTTCAGGATGCCCGCGAGATCGCGGATCAGTTGCTGATCAACACCGGTTTTCTTCGTCGTCATGTCCGACCCTTCTTTTGTCTTTCCGCTCATATGCGAGCGGCAAGCGCCTGCAGCGCCAGCGTGTAGCCAAGCGGCCCGAAGCCGCAGATCATGCCCACGGCGTGCGGGGCGATCCTGGACACATGCCGGAACGGCTCGCGCGCGTGGATGTTCGAGAGATGCACTTCCACGACGGGCAACGGGGCAACGCCCCTGATGGCGTCGTGGATGGCGATCGAGGTGTGAGTGTAGGCGCCGGCATTGATGACGACGCCGGCCGCAAGCTCGCCCGCTTCCTGGATCCAGTCGACCAGATGGCCTTCATGATTCGACTGGCGGAAGTCGACGGTCAGCCCGAGTTCGGTTCCTACCTTCACGCAATCGGCGGCGATGTCGTCCAGTGTCTTGTCGCCATAGATGGACGGCTCGCGTTTGCCGAGCATGTTGAGGTTGGGACCGTTGAGGACGAAAACCGTTTTCAAAAAAATGGCACCTTTCCCCGCGCCGAACGTAGCCGGCGCGCCGGACCTCTATAATGGGCATAACCGGCCGCGAAAAGAGCGCAAGTGCGTTCTTGCCCTGTCCACAGCGCGAACGCGCCGCTTCCGGACGGACTGGCCCGCCCGGCTACGGCGCGGAGACGCTCTACAGCGTCGGCTTGGCCGTCTTGATCTTCTGCTCCAGAACATCGGCACCGAGCGCGCCGAACACGACCTCGTTGCCGATGACATAGGAAGGCGTGCCGGTGATCGCCAGCTTGTTGGCGAGATCATAGGTCTTGGCGAAGCGCTCGATGATCGCCGGGTCCTTCATCGCTTCGCGCAGCTTGGCCTCGTCGGCGCCCAGCGAAACCGCGACCTTGATGGCGACGTCCTCGGTGGCGCGGGTCTGGCCGCCGAGCAGCTCCAAATGGAATTCGCCGGCCTTTTGCGGCATCAGCTTCTGGAAAGCCTGCGAAACGACGTGCGCCTTCTGCGAATCCGGGCCGAGGATCGGGAATTCCTTGAGCACGAAACGCAGGTCCGGATTGGTCTTGGTGAGCGCAGCCATGTCGGACATGGCGCGTTTGCAGAAGCCGCAATTGTAGTCGTAGAACTCGACGATCGTCACCTTGCCCTTCGGATTGCCGACGACGGTGTCGAAGGCCGAATTGAAGATCGCGTCCTTGTTTTCCTTGATGACGCCGAGCGCCGCGAGCTTCTGCTCGTCCTTCTGCTTGGCCTCCAGCGCGTCCTGCACTTCGAGCAGGATTTCCGGGTTCTTCAGGAGGTAGTCGCGCACGATCTCCTCGACCTGAGCCTTGTCGAGTTTGGTGTCGGCAAGGGCCGGGCGGGTGGCGCTGGCGGTGAAGCCGACGGCAAGGGCGGCGAAGGCGGCAACCGCCCCGACGGTGCCGAGCAAATGGGTCTTGTTCATGGTCGTCTTTCCTCTCGCCTGTCTTGGCTTGCGCCGGTCCTGTTCAGGATATGGTGGGCGCTTCAGTTGGAATCCTTTGGCAGCGCCTTGGCGCCGATGATGTCCTGGGCACGCACCCAGGCCGGTTCGCCGGGCTTGAGCAGCTTCTGTGCTCGCATGGCGAAGATCTTGGCGTCCTTGCTGGCGCCTTGGTAATAATAGCCTTCGGCGGTCGCCAGTTCGGCCCGGCCCACTTCGCCGAGCTCGCCATAGGCCTGCGCCAGGAAGCGGTAGCCGGCGGCGTTCTCGCGGTCGCGTTCGAGGCCGCTGGAAATCTGCGCGACGGCCTGTTTCAGGGTTTCGGGCGTGCGTTGCGCAAGCAGCGCCTGGCCGTAGGAGACCGACAGCAGGCCCGATTTAGCCGGGTCGAGGCTGACCGCCTTGGAATAGGCCGCCGCCGCTTCCTTCGCCCGGTTGGCCTTCATCAATATGTCGCCGCGCAATTCGTAGAGATACGGGTTCTTCGGCTGGCCCTTGAGCAGGGCGTCGGTCTTCGACAGAGCCGAATTCGGATTGCCGGTCAGATAGGTGGTAATGGCGTCGCCATACTGGATGGCGACCGTGTCCGGGTTCTTGCGCAGAAGCCGCGACGTTGCTGCCTGGCCCTGGGTGAAGGCGGCGATCTTGACCCGCATCATGTCATGACGCTGCTGCAGGCCCGGCGCGTCCTTCTTGTCCAGATAGGGGCTCTTGGCGACCAGTTCCTGCAGGTTGGCGATGCGTTCCTGCGGCATCGGGTGGCTGATGCGGTAAGGGTCGACGCGCGCGCCGGAGAGCGACAGCGCGCTCTGGAAGCGCTTGAAGGTCTTCAGCATGCCGGCGCCGGACTGGCCGGTGGCGTTGAGGTAGGTGATGGCGGAGCGGTCGGCGGTTATCTCCTCGCTGCGCTGATAGGCAAGCAGCGAACGCTGCGCCATCTCGGTGCCGCCGGTGGCGAGGCCCATGCCGGCGCCCGCCAGGCCGCGGCTGTCGGTGGCGGCACCGGCAACCAGCGCGCCGGCGCCGAGCAGGCCGGCGACAATCGCCATGGTCTTGGCGCGTTCGAGCTGGTCGCGCAGCCGCTGCTGGTGGCCGCCCGCGATGTGTCCAGTTTCGTGCGCCAGAACGCCGATCACCTCGTTCGGCGTCTCCGCCTGCATCAGCGTGCCGGTGTTGATGAAGACGCGGCGGCCGGCGACGAAGGCGTTGAAGCTCGGATCGTTGACCAGCACGATCTGCAGGCCGGCATTGGAGAGCCCCGCCGCCTTGAAGATCGGCTTGGCATAGTCGCGAACCAGCGCTTCGATCTCGGCGTCGCGCACCACCGGCACGTTCTGGGCGAAGGCGGAGACGGTGCCGGTCAAGGCCACCGCCGTGCCGAGCGCCAGCGTCATCAGGGCACGCGCAGTCCTGGCGATCCTCGGTCCCGGTCGTGAAAGGCTCAGCATGATGTGTACACTGGTAGACGAGGCAGTTGACGATGAAAAGGCGGCGGGCGAAAACTTACCGAACTTGTGATCCCCATCAATCGGGCAATTGTGCGGCGTACGCTCGGCCAGTCCGACGTGTACTGCAGCGACTGCCGCCGGGAGTTGTCGTTAACAATGGTAGTTTCGCTTTCGCGGCGCGGTGACGTCGAGCCTTTCCACGCCATGGACGTCCTCGCCGGTGCCAATCGGCTGATCGCGCAGGGCAAGGATGTCATCTCGATGGCTGTCGGCCAACCGTCCGATCCCGCCCCGGCAATCGTGCGCGAAGCGGCGGCCGCGGCCCTTAAAGCGGGTCGCATCGGCTATACCGACGCGCTTGGCCTCGCCGCGCTGCGCCGTGCGATCGCAGCGCATTATGGTGAGCATTACGGGCTCGACGTGGCGCCGGAACGCATTGCCGTCACCACCGGTTCCTCGGCCGCCTTCAACCTGGCATTCCTGGCGATGTTCGATGCCGGCGACCGCGTCGCCATCGCCGCGCCTGGCTATCCGGCTTATCGCAACATCATGGCGGCACTCGGCATCGAGGTGGTGGAGATCGAGCTGGAGGGCGCCGCTTATCTGCACGCCGAGCATCTGCGCGCCGCGCACGCCGACAAGCCCTTGAAAGGCGTGCTGTTCGCCAGTCCGGCCAACCCGACCGGCGCCGTCATCCCGGCCGACGCGCTGAAGGAGCTGGTCGAGACGGCCGACACGCTCGGCATCGCGGTAATTTCCGACGAGATCTATCATCGGCTTGCCTATAATGCGCCCGACACCACGGCGCTGGCATTCGGCCGCGACGTCACCGTGATCAACTCCTTTTCCAAATATTATTGCATGACCGGCTGGCGCATCGGCTGGATGGTGCTGCCGCAGCCACTGGTCAGGCCGGTCGAGCGCATCGCCCAGAGCCTCTACATCTCGGCGCCCGAACTGTCGCAGGTTGCCGCCATCGAGGCGTTCAAGGCGACGGCGGATCTGGAGGCGGTCAAGGCCCGCTATGCCTGGAACCGCGAATTGCTGATGAAGCGGCTGCCGGAACTCGGCTTTGCGCTGGCGGCGCCCATGGACGGTGCCTTCTATGCCTTCTGCGATGTCTCGCGGCTGACCAACGACAGCATGGCGTTCGCCGGGCGCATGCTGGGAGAGGCCCATGTCGCCGCAACGCCTGGCCGCGATTTCGACCTCTTGCAGGGACACCGCACCATGCGCTTTTCCTATGCGGGAAGCCATGACGAGATCGTCGAGGCGGTCAGTCGGCTAGAGCGCTGGTTGAAATAGGCAAGGGGGCTCTTCGCCGTCTTCGTTCACGATTTCGCGACTGGGCGGGAACGGCCGGTGCACTTGCGCGTTGTTATGCAGGCAACAACTCATGGAGGCACAAATGCGCGCCATGAACCTTATAACCCTCATCCTGGTCATTCTCGGCGGCCTGAACTGGCTGGCCGTGGGCGTCGTTGGCTACGACGTTCTCGGTACGCTGTTCGGAGGTAGCGGCGGCGCTGCGGCCCGTCTGGCTTACGTGATCGTAGGCCTGTCGGCCGTGTGGCAGCTGATGCCGTTCGTGCAGGCCTTCAGCGAGGGCGAGGTTTCGGCGGAGCGCCATATCCGCCATCACTGACAGTGTGCGACGACGAAAAAGGGCGACGGCATTCGTGCCGTCGCCCTTTTGCTGTTCATGTCTCAAAGCCGCGATCGACGGAAGCGGCTGGCTTCCGTCACGCTAGCCTTGCCCGGGGCTAGAAGAAACCCTTGCGCTGCCACCAGCCGCCGCGCTTCGGCTTTTCCTCGCCCGCGCCTTCGGTCTCGGTCGTGACGACCGAGGAAACCACCGGCGCGGCGGGAGCCTCGGTGGCGGCCGCCTTGCGGCGCGTCGCGCGTGGCTTCTTTTCGGCCGGAGCTTCCGGTGCTGCCGGCGCCGGCTCGACGACGATCGCGGCGGGCGCTTCGGCAGCGGCGGCCGCCTCAGCTGCTGCGGCTTCCGCCTCGGCCTTCTTCGACTTCGCGGTACGGCGCGGTTTCTTCGGCTTTTCGGCTGGTGCTTCCTCGACCACGGGCGCTGGTTCGGCGACCACCTCGGCCACGGGTGCCTCGGCGACAGCCTCGGCCTTTTCGTCGGCCGCTACGGCTTCAGCCGTCTCGTCGCCGGCCTCGCCGTCTTCCTTGCGGTTGCGCTTGCCGCCGCGCTTGCCGCGCCGGCGCTTCTTAGCCGCGCCATCGTCGTCGGCCTCGGCAGCAGCGCTTGCCTCGGCATCGGCGCTCGCAGCCTCGGCCGCAACGACCTCAACCTCGTCGTCGGCTTCGTCTTCGCCATCAGCCGAGACGGCGTTTCCGTCGTCAGCCGAAGCCGGTGCGGCGTGATCGCGATCCTTGCCGCCACGACGCCGGCGGCGACGACGACGCTTGCGGTCGCGCTGGCTGTCGCCGTCGCGGGCCTGCTGGCTCGCCTGCGGCTGTTCGCTCTCGGCCTCGGCTTCGTCCTCTTCCTCGACGACGATGTCGTCTTCCGGCTCCTCGATCTCGATCGGGATCGGCTGTTGGCGCACTTCGACGAAACCTTCCGGCTTCTCGGCCAGCGCGCCGCGCGTGATCTGGTAATGCTGTGAGCCGACCGTCTCGTCGGCCTCGACGGTGATGGTCAGGCCGAAGCGGCTTTCCAGCTCCACCAGCGTCGCGCGTTTATGGTTGAGAACATAGAGCGCGGTGGCCGCCGGGGTGCGCACGGTAATGTGGCTGCGCGAATCCTTGAGCAGGAATTCCTCGATCGCACGCACGACCAGCAGTGCCACCGACGAATCGGACCGCACATGGCCGGTGCCGCCGCAATGCGGGCACGGCTTCATGGTCGATTCCAGAACCGAGGCGCGAATGCGCTGGCGGCTCATTTCCAGAAGGCCGAAATGCGAGATGCGTCCGACCTGGATGCGCGCGCGGTCGTTCTTCAGGCAATCCTTGATCTTCTTTTCGACGGCCCGGTTGTTCCGGTTCTCTTCCATGTCGATGAAGTCGATGACGATCAGGCCGGCGAGATCGCGCAGCCTGAGCTGGCGCGCCACTTCATCGGCCGCCTCCAGATTGGTCTGGAGCGCGGTATCCTCGATGGAATGTTCGCGCGTCGAGCGGCCGGAGTTCACGTCGATGGAGACGAGAGCTTCGGTCTGGTTGATGATGATGTAGCCGCCGCTCTTCAGCGTCACCTGTGGCTGCAGCATCTTGTCGAGTTGCGCCTCGATGCCGTTGCGGGCGAAAATCGGCGATGTGTCGCGATAGGGCTGGACCATCTTGGCATGGCTGGGCATCAGCATGCGCATGAAGTCCTTGGCCTCGCGATAGCCGTCCTCGCCGGCCACAAGGATCTCGTCGATCTCCTTGTTGTAGAGGTCGCGCACCGAGCGCTTGATCAGCGAGCCTTCCTCATAGACGAGGGCAGGGGCCGTCGACTGCAGGGTCAGGTTGCGGACGTTTTCCCACAGCCGCATCAGATATTCGTAGTCGCGCTTGATCTCCGCCTTGGTGCGGCTTTCGCCGGCGGTGCGCAGGATGACGCCCATGCCCTGCGGCACTTCGAGGTCGGTGACGACTTCCTTCAGCCGCTTGCGGTCCTGGGCGTTGGTGATCTTGCGCGAGATACCGCCGCCACGCGCCGTATTCGGCATCAGCACCGAGTAGCGGCCGGCGAGCGACAGATAGGTGGTCAGCGCCGCGCCCTTGTTGCCGCGCTCTTCCTTGACGACCTGCACCAGCAGGATCTGGCGGCGCTTGATGACTTCCTGGATCTTGTACTGCTTGCGCACCGGCTTGCGGCGGTTGCGGATTTCCTCGAGTGCATCCTCGGCACCAACCGATTCGATCTCGTGTTCGTCGGAATGGGCGACCGGAACCTCTTCCAGCATGCCGCGATCCGAATCGGCGGCGGGCGCGTGGTCTTCGGTCGCGTGTTCTTCGCTGTGATGGGCCTCGTCGCCGATGGTTTCCACCACCTCGACGGTTTCCGAAATCACGTCGACTTCGACGCTGGCCGCGATCGAGCCGCCCTTGGCGCTCTCGTTCTCGCCGTCGCCATTGGTCTCGACGCCTTCATGGGCGTCATCAGAGGCCTCGGCGACGCTGTCGTCGCCGTTTTCACCGTTTTCGCCGGTCGAGGCGTCGCGCTTGCGTTCGCCGCGCTCGCGGTTGCGGCCGCGACGTCTGCCGCGACGTCCGCGGTTGCGGTCCTGGCGCTCGTCGCCGTCGCCATTCTCGTCGTCTTCCTCGTCCTCGGCCTGCTCGGCCTCGGCGCGCAGCAGCGCCTGACGGTCGGCGACCGGGATCTGGTAATAGTCGGGATGGATTTCGGAGAAGGCGAGGAAGCCGTGGCGGTTGCCGCCATATTCGACGAAAGCCGCCTGAAGCGATGGCTCTACACGCGTTACGCGGGCGAGGTAGATGTTTCCTTTGAGCTGCTTCTTGTCTTGCGATTCGAAGTCAAATTCTTCAATGCGGTTACCGCGAATGACGACGACGCGTGTTTCCTCCGGGTGGGAGGCATCGATTAGCATCTTGTTGGGCATTATTGTGTTTCCTCCCGGCAGCCGCCAGCGGCGGCGAGCGGAACGATGTCCACTGCCGTGATGCTGCGTTTGCGTGCGTGCCGGATATTTGATCGTCCGCAGTGGGCCGCTTCAGGGTGATGGCGGTGCCGCCCGCAGCCATGATGGCGCGGTTGAATGCGGACCTTTCCAATATAGTGCCTGAAACCGTCAAAACCGAACGGACCTTTTTGAACCAAAGCCCGGAAAACCGGACCAGCTTGTTTGCTCATGTCGAGCCGGCGCGGGACAACCCATGCCGTTTTCCTGCCGCAGCTGCTTCCCCCGCCTTGGGTGGGCACCTGCGAAAATCGTCGCGATCGACTGCCATCCTGTCGCTTTGAGCGAAAGAGCCATCCTGCCTGTGGATTGCAGCGGAATGCTGCGCGGCGAGGAGGCTCCGGGATTGCAGAGACCCACTGTCGCTTTTATGATTTGGAGCGGTCGAAGGCAACCCCGATTTCCATGCCGGCAAAAAGCCGGGGCGGAACGGAAAACGCCCGCGAAAAGGCTTGGTTAACCTTCTCTGGATACCAATCGTTAATCGAGTTCGCGGCCTACCTGCGTGTGTGAACAACCGCCGGCGAGCACGTCGACCCGGAAGCGACTGGAATTGAAATGGGGCTGCAGCCAATCATACACAAGGGTCTCGACCGCCTGGCTGCCTTGTTGTGCGCGCTTTTCCTCGCTGTCACCTGCCTTGCCACCCCTTCCGTTTCGCATGCCGCCGAGGCGTCTATCGCGGCCAACGGCTATAAGATGGCCGGCGATGCCACCAAGATGCGCATCGTCATCAACTTCGATCGCGAGCCGAACCCGAAATGGTTCCTGCTGCGCGGACCGCACCGCCTTGTCGTCGATCTTCCCAACACCAAGCTTTCCTTCAGCGCCAAGGATTTGAAGGCCCGCGGCCTCGTCAAAGGCGTGCGCTACGGTCTGCACGACGCAAACACCTCGCGGCTGATCCTGATCACCAAGGGGCCGTTCCACGTCGACAAGCTGGACGTGCTCAAGAACGAGGACGGCTCGGGCTATCGCATGGCGCTCGACATTTCCGCGGTTTCCGACAAGGAATTTGACGCTGCGCTGGCGGACCAGGCCTTGACCACCGCCTCGACCGTCGCGCCCGACAAGCGCGAGCGCCTGGCGAAACCTGTCCCGGTGGCGGCGAGCCACCGCTTCACGGTGGTGCTCGACCCCGGCCATGGCGGCGTCGACGGCGGCGCCGAGGGGCTGAACGGCACAATCGAAAAGGATGTCACGCTCGCTTTCGCCAAGGAATTGCGCGACAAGCTGGTCGCCGAAGGCAAGTACGATGTCTCGCTGACGCGCGACGACGACACCTATCTGCGCCTCGACGATCGCGTGCGCATCGCCCGCCAGCGCGGCGCCAACCTGTTCATTTCCATCCACGCCGACACGATCCGCCTGAAGGGCATCCGCGGCGCCACCGTCTACACGGTTTCCGACAAGGCGTCCGACCCGGAAGCCCAGGCGCTCGCCGCCCGCGAAAACCTGTCCGACCAGTTCGCCGGCATGGAGATCAAGGAAGAGAGCCAGGAAGTCACCGACATTCTGATCGACCTGATCCGCCGCGAGACGCATTCCTTCTCGATGGGCTTTGCCCAGACACTGGTTGGGCAATTGTCGACGAGCGTCGGCCTGATCAACAACCCGCATCGCTTCGCCGGTTTCCGCGTGTTGAAGGCGCCTGACGTGCCTTCCGTGCTGGTAGAGCTTGGCTACCTGTCAAACGCCAAGGACGAGGCCCAGCTCACCGACCCGGAATGGCGCGGCAAGGCCGCCGACAGCATCGCCAAGGCGGTGTCGTCCTTCGCTGCTTCCCGTGTGAACGCCGGCGGCTGATGCCGCCTAGATCGCAGCCGTGATGATGTGTGCCTGGATCTTGGCGGTAAGTTCGCCGCTGCCATATTTCTCCGCGATCGCGGTTGCAACGTAATCGGTCGCCGCTTCCAGCTTTCCCGCATCCCTGGCTTCGATTTCGCTGCGAAGAACAGTTCCCTGGCAATAAGCTACGGCCAGAAGGCGGGGCGAGGGGGCACGGCTCTGCTCGGCTTTCGTCTCGGTCGCGACGTGGGAAAAACCCACGCTCTCCAATTCGCGGCGTATCAAGGCCGTGTCGTGGTAGCCGTGCGGCGTGCGCGCCAGGAAGCGCGGCGGATCATCCGGAAAAAACCTTGCGAGCGCGTTGGTCACGTCGTTCCCGAAGGCATTCTCCTCGATGCGATCCCATACATTGAACAGAAAATGCCCTCCCGGTCTCAGCACCCGCCTTGCCTCGCGATAGGCGGCAGGGCGATCGGGAAAGAACATCGCGCCGAACTGACAGCAGACGAGGTCGAAGGTCGCATCCTCGAACGGCAGCGCCAATGCATCCGCCTGGCGCCATGTGATGCGGCTGTCGGCGGCCTGTCGCGATGCGGCGTAGTCAAGCATTGGCTGGTTGAGGTCGGTGACGACATAGCGCGCGTCGGTGGAGAGTTTCGGCGCCAATGCGCGGGTGACGGCTCCGGTGCCTGCGGCGACTTCCAGGACGGCGACGGGCGACAACGACGCTGCACGTTGAGCAAGATCCGCGGCATACGGCGCGAAAATCAATGGCACCATGTAGCGGTCGTAGTTTTCCGGGATGGAGCCAGCAAATAGCTTGTCTGCTTCCAACATGACGATCACCCACCGTCTGTCCGATGATGCGCGAGACTAGCACGGAACTGTTTGCTTCGCGCCGTTTTTGACCGCGAGGGCACAACGGCGCGGCAATTGAAGATGCGAAGGGCGCGCGCTCTTTTCCTCGGCGTTGCGTCAAGACAACACCGGATGATATTCTTTGGCCAATTGACCAGTAAGTTGGCTATTGCCGCAATTTGCCCACATCGCCGCGACAAAGGGTGGCGAGCGAGCCGGGACTGTTCCCGGGACTTGCGTGGCAAACGGTATCGTTTATGGCGTCTCGGGCAGGAACCGTCGCCGAGATTGCCGTGGTGCATAGGTGATGCGTGGGTTTGTTCGGGAAATCGATTCCGATTTCCGGGACCATGCGCTAGGGAAATCCTGAGCCACGGACTGGAGCGGGCATGATTCGTCTTATCGGCTATTTCTTCGGCATCGGCACGATGCTGGCATTGGTGGCCGCGGCGGTTGTCGCGATGTATGTCGGCAATCTGGCCAAGCAGCTGCCGGACTACGAGGTCTTGGCCAAATACGAGCCGCCGGTGACCACCCGTATCCACGCCTCCGACGGCGCGCTGATGGCGGAATATGCGCGCGAACGCCGCCTCTATCTGCCGATCCAGGCCGTGCCGGACCGCGTCAAGGCCGCGTTCCTTTCGGCGGAAGACAAGAATTTCTACAGCCACCCCGGCATCGATATCACCGGTCTCGGCCGCGCCATCATCGTCAACGTCCAGAACTGGGGCTCGCGCCGCCCGGTCGGCGCCTCGACCATCACGCAGCAGGTGGCGAAGAACTTCCTGTTGACCGCCGACCAGACGATGGACCGCAAGATCAAGGAAGCGCTTCTCGCCTTCCGCATCGAGCAGGCCTATTCCAAGGACCGCATCCTCGAGCTCTATCTGAACGAAATTTTCTTCGGCCTGGGCGCCTACGGCGTCGCCGGCGCCGCGCTGACCTATTTCGACAAGTCGGTGAACGAGCTGACCGTGTCCGAGGCCGCTTATCTCGCCGCATTGCCGCGCGGCCCGTCCAACTACCATCCGTTCCGTCACACTGAGCGCGCCATCGAGCGCCGCAACTGGGTGATCGACCAGATGGTCGAGAATGGCTACGTCACCAAGGAAGAGGGCGCCAAGGCCAAGGCCGAGCCGCTCGGCGTCAAGCCGCGCCGCAACGGCACCTATTTGTTCGCCGGCGAATACTTCACCGAGGAAGTGCGCCGCCAGATCATCTCCCGCTATGGCGAGAACGCGCTCTATGAGGGCGGCCTTTCCATCCGCACGACGCTCGATCCCAAGCTGCAGCTCATCGCCCGCAAGTCGATGCAGAACGGCCTGATGAAGTTCGACACGCTGCGCGGCTATCGCGGCCCGGTGACGAAGATCGACGTGTCCGGCGAGTGGGGCGTGCCGCTCGGTGCCGTCAAGGGCCTGAGCGACGTGCCGGAATGGTCGCTGGCCGTCGTGCTCGACAGTTCCGACAAGGGTCTCAGCATCGGCCTGCAGCCGGACCGCGCCGCCTCCGGCGATCTGGTCAAGGAGCGGGTCGAGGGAACGATCACCCGTGACGACATGAGCTGGGCCATGCGCTACAAGCAGGGCGACAAGACGCTGAAGGCAAAGTCGCCTTCGGAAGTGCTGAAGCCGGGCGACGTCATCTTCGTGCAGAAGAAGGACGACAGCGGTTCCGACTACCTGTTGCGTCAGGTTCCCGAGGTCGAGGGCGGTCTGATCGCCATGGACCCGCATACCGGCCGCGTGCTCGCCATGGTCGGCGGCTTCTCTTATGCGGCGTCGGAATTCAACCGCGCCACCCAGGCGATGCGCCAGCCGGGTTCGTCGTTCAAGCCGATCGTCTATTCGGCGGCGCTCGACAACGGTTATACGCCGGCCTCCGTCATCATGGACGGGCCGATCACCATCCAGACCGGCAACACCACCTGGACGCCGAAAAACTATGACGGTGGCTCGGCCGGCCCGGCGACGCTGCGCTCCGGCATCGAGCGGTCGCGCAACCTGATGACGGTGCGGCTTGCCAACGACATGGGCATGAAGCTGGTGGCTGAATATGCCGAGCGTTTCGGCGTCTACGATCACCTGGCGCCTTATCTGCCTATGGCGCTGGGTTCTGGCGAAACCACCGTCATGCGCATGGTCTCGGCCTATTCGATCATGGCCAATGGCGGCAAGTCGATCAAACCGTCGGTCATCGACCGTATCCAGGACCGCTACGGCAAGACCGTTTTCCGCCAGGACGAACGGACCTGCGAAAACTGCAACGCCACCGAGTGGAAGAACCAGCCCGAGCCTGATCTGGTCGACAATTCCGAGCAGGTGCTCGACCCGATGACTGCCTACCAGATCACCTCGATGATGGAAGGCGTCGTCCAGCGCGGTACGGCTGTTACCATTTCGCAGCTCGGCTATCCGATCGCCGGCAAGACCGGCACCACCAATGACGAGAAGGACGCCTGGTTCATCGGCTTCACGCCGAACCTCGTTGTCGGTCTCTACCTTGGCTACGACACGCCCAGGCAGCTGGGCAAGGGTGTCACCGGCGGCGGTCTGGCCGCGCCTGTCTTCAAGGACGTCATGCGCGAAGCGCTGGTCGGCCAGCCGAAGATCGAGTTCAAGATGCCGGACGGCATGACCCAGGTCGCTATCAACCGCAAGACCGGCATGCGTGCCGCCGAAGGCGATCCTGCCACGATCATGGAAGCCTTCAAGCCCGGCACCGGTCCGGCCGACAGCTACTGGGTCATCGGCATGGGCACCGACGGCTCGAACGGCCCCGGCACGGGATTGTCGCCGCAGGCTTCGCAAGCCATCCAGTCGGGTGGCGGCGGCCTCTACTAGTATCCTGGACAATGGCTTTGGGCCGGCCTCGCGCCGGCCCATTTCGCTTTACAGGGAGCAGGGCGATGCCTATGTATCGCGCCGACTTGGGCGTGTCGGGATTCATGCCATGGCGAGCCGCCATCTGCGGTCCGACATCGCTCTGATCTCAACAGGCCCCGAAACAGCCGGCCATCGGCTCAAGAAAACCGGAAAAGAAAAGCACCATGCGCGCGGAAACGCAGAACATCGTCGACGAGATCAGGCAGGCCGTAAGCCTGCTGAGGAGGCATCTTTGACTGGGATCAAGCGGTAAAACGGCTTGAATACCTGAACATCCGCGCCGAGGACGCCAGCCTCTGGAACGACCCGCAGGAAGCGCAGAAGCTGATGCGCGAGCGGCAGAGCCTGGAAGAAGGCATCGGCACGGTCAAGGGCGTCACCCAGGCGCTCGAGGACAATATCGGCCTCATCGAACTCGGCGAGGAAGAGGGCGACGAGAGCGTCGTCCAGGAAGCCGAGACGGCAATCCGTTCGCTGGCCGGAGAGGTCAGGGCGCGCCAGATCGAGACGATGCTGTCGGGCGAAGCCGACGGCAACGACACCTATCTGGAAGTCCACGCCGGCGCCGGCGGCACCGAAAGCCAGGACTGGGCGAACATGCTGCTGCGCATGTACACGCGCTGGGCCGAACGGCGGAAGTTCAAGGTCGAGGTGCTCGAAGTCCATGACGGCGAAGAAGCCGGCATCAAGTCGGCCACCGTGCTGATCAAGGGCCACAACGCCTATGGCTGGCTGAAGACGGAATCGGGCGTGCACCGCCTGGTGCGTATCTCGCCCTACGATTCCAACGCGCGTCGCCACACCTCGTTCTCGTCGATCTGGGTCTATCCGGTCATCGACGACAACATCCAGATCGATGTGAGCGAATCCGACGTGCGCATCGACACCTATCGTTCGTCCGGCGCCGGCGGCCAGCACGTCAATACGACAGACTCGGCCGTGCGTATCACGCACATCGCGACCGGTATCGCGGTTGCCTGCCAGGCCGGCCGGTCCCAGCACCAGAACCGCGCCAAGGCGTGGGAGATGCTGCGTTCGCGCCTTTACGAGGAAGAGCTGAAGAAGCGCGAGGCGGCTGCCAACGCCACCGAGGCGGCGAAGACCGAGATCGGCTGGGGCCACCAGATTCGCTCCTATGTTCTTCAGCCCTACCAGCTGGTGAAGGACCTGCGCACCGGGGTCGAATCGACCAGCCCGTCCGACGTGCTCGACGGCGACCTCGACGACTTCATGGAAGCGTCGCTGTCGCAGCGCATCGAGGGTGGCGTCGGCCAGGCTGTCGCCGACCTCGATTAGAGTTTAGTCGCGGGACAAACGATATCAGGCGCCGGTCGAAAGGCCGGCGCTTTTCATTATTTGGCAGAACCGTTCTTGAACCGCCTGCCGATGACCCAAACAGGCTTCGCAGAGGACTGTTGAGGAGCTGGCGTCCGGCGCAAAGCACGCTGGACATTTCGCCTGTGTCCGCAGAAGCTCCACTGCAATTCGCGCGATGGGGGACTCGGCGAAATTGGGAGCGAAATCTGTCGGACCGATCCTGGTTCCGACAGCACTGTCGCTTACGGCGAGCGTGCCCAATGGGCACCGAGGAGGCGCCAGTGCGTTACGTCTTGCTTCTCATTCCCTGCATATTGGCGGTCATTGCGCCGTTTTATAACGCGGTCGATCCGAGACTGTTCGGGTTCCCGTTCTTCTACTGGTTCCTGCTGGTCCTGATCCCGGTCTCATCACTGTTCATCTACCTCGCATCCAGGGTGGGCCGGTGATGATCGACAATCTCAACTGGCCGGCGACCATCGTTTTCGTCTTCTTCTTCGCCCTGGTCACCATCCTCGGCTTTGTCGCCTCGCGCTGGAAAGCCGGCGACCTCGACCAGTTGCACGAATGGGGTCTGGGCGGGCGCCGCTTCGGTTCCTGGATCACCTGGTTCCTGCTCGGCGGCGACCTCTACACCGCCTATACGGTGATCGCGGTGCCGGCCCTCGTCTACGCCGTCGGTGCCTACGGCTTCTTCGCCGTGCCCTACACGATCCTCATCTATCCGTTCATCTTCCTCACCATGCCGCGCTTGTGGAATGTCACCCACCGGCGCGGTTATCTGACTGGCGCCGACTACATACTCGGCCGCTACGGCAACAAATGGCTTGAGCTGGCCGTCGCTTTCACCGGCCTGCTCGCCACCATGCCCTATATCGCGCTGCAACTCGTCGGCATGGAGATCGTCATCCAGGCGCTCGGCTTCTCCGGGCAGGGGATATTGTCGCACCTGCCGCTCACCATCGCCTTCGTCATCCTCGCCCTCTACACCTACAAGAGCGGGTTGCGGGCGCCGGCGATGATCGCCGTCGTCAAGGACGTGATGATCTACGTCTTCGTCATCGCAGCCGTGATCATCATCCCGATACAGCTTGGCGGCTATGGCGCGATCTTCGACGCGGCCGCGACCGTCTTCCAGGCGAAAAACGACGCCGCCATTGCCGCAGGCAAACCGGCCGCGACAGGCCTTATCCTGCAGCCGCAACAGATCTGGCCGTTCATCACCCTTGCGCTGGGTTCGGCGATGGCGCTGTTCATGTATCCGCATTCGATGACCGGCGTGCTCTCGGCCTCCGGCCCGAAGGCGATCCGCCGCAACGCCATCGCCCTGCCGGCCTATTCGCTGATCCTCGGCCTCATCGCGCTGCTCGGGCTGATGGGCCATGCGGCAGGCATCAAGGTCGACAATGCCCAGCAGGTCGTGCCCCAGCTGTTCCTCAAGCAATTCCCGGCCTGGTTCGCCGGCTTCGTTTTCGCTGCCATCGCCATCGGTGCGCTGGTGCCGGCTGCGGTGATGTCGATCGGCGCCGCCAACACCTTCACCCGCAATGTCTGGAAGCCCTTTGTCGAGCCGGACCTGTCGGCGCGCCGCGAAGCCTTCCTTGCCAAGCTGGTGTCGCTCATCGTCAAGATCGGCGCGCTGGCGGTGATCATTTTCATGCCGACCAAATTCGCCATCGACCTGCAATTGCTCGGCGGCGTCTGGATGATCCAGATTTTCCCGGCGCTGATCTTCGGTCTCTACACGCGCTGGTTCGGCGGCTGGGCCCTTTTGATGGGCTGGATCGCCGGAATGGTGCTCGGCACCTGGATAGCGTTCTCCTACGCGCTGACTCCGCTCACCCCGCTCTGGTCGGGTTTCGCGGTCTATACCGGGCTGCTGGCGGTGCTGGTCAACATCGCGGTCAGCGCGGTGTTCTCGCTGATCCTGCCCAACGACGCGCCGGACGAGACGCGCGACGCCGACTACGAGGACGCCCGGGCGGCCTCCTGACGTTAAGTTGTCAGGAGGGCCCCTCTATGGTGTGTTGCGGCCTGGTTGCCGCGCCACGGAAGGAGAGACATGATGATCGTCAAGGGAAGCTGTCACTGCAAGGCCACGACATTCGAAGTGTCGGATGCGCCCGGGACGGTGACGCAGTGCACCTGTTCCTTCTGTTCCAAGCGCGGCGCGCTCTGGGCCTACTACACCCCGGACCAGTTCAAGCTGACCAGCGCGCCGCAGAACGTGAGCTTCTATCGCTGGGGTTCCAAGACCATCAAACACGGCTTCTGCGCCGTCTGCGGTTGCGGCACCTTCACCCAGACGCCGGACTGGTCGACCGGAGAGCCTGACTTCGACAACCCCAAGATCAGCGTCAACGCACGCCTGTTCGACGATTTCGACCTCGACGAGGTCGAGGTGGTCGTGATCGATGGCAAAAATCTCTGGTGACGGGCCGAAGATCGTTTTTTCCCCTCATCGAAAAATTGGCCGAAGCGCCGGGCAAATCCCCGGTGCTTGCCATTTGGTGTTCCGGTTTTCGCCGCAATTCGTGCTAGAAGCGCGTCTAATCAGTGGCCCGGCCGGCGAGTCGCGGCCGCAGCTTGGAGAGGGGTATCCCATGAAGAAGACAGTGCTCAGCCTGGTGGCCGTTGCCGTGCTGGCCAGCGCCTGCACCACCGATCCGTATACGGGCGAGCAGAAGGTTTCCAACACCGCGGGCGGCGCCGTTCTCGGCGGTCTCGCGGGTGCAGCACTTGGCACCTTGGCCGGCGGTAACGACCGTCGCAATGCCTTGATCGGCGCCGGCATCGGCGCGCTGGCCGGCGGTGCCATCGGCTCGGTGATGGATCAGAACGAGAATGCGCTGCGCCAGCAGCTGGAGGGCACCGGCGTCTCCGTCACCCGCGCCGGCAACCAGATCATCCTCAACATGCCGTCCGACGTGACGTTCAACACCGACCAGGACGCGGTGAAGGCGACCTTCTATCCGGTGCTGAATTCGGTGGCCCTGGTGCTCAAGAAGTACAACCAGACGACAGTCGACGTGTTCGGCCACACCGATTCCACCGGTGGCGCCCAGCACAATTTCGACCTGTCGCAGCGTCGCGCGCTTTCGGTCGCGAACTACCTGTCGGCGCAGGGTGTCGATTCCCGGCGCTTCGCCGTCACCGGTTTCGGTGCGACGCGCCCGGTTGCGCCCAACAACACCCCTGCCGGCCGCGCGCAGAACCGCCGCGTCGAAATCCAGCTCTCGCCGCTCACCTGAGGCAGGGCGATTCACGCATACAAAAACGGCCCCGTTTCGGGGCCGTTTTTGTCTGTCTCGATGGTGGGGCTTGAGCCGGTTTTCGTAGCGGCGCGATCAGACCTTCGCCACGATCTTCATGAAAGCCGGCATGTCGTCGCCGAAACCAACGGTGGCGTCGTTCTCTTCCTCGCGGCGGCGATGCGGACGCTGGTCGCGCTGCGGCCGGGGGTCGGGCCGCTGTTCCTTGCGGCCGGCGTTCTCGGTGCGGATCGCATCCTTGCGCGCGCGGCGCTCGTCATTTTCGACAGCCGGCGCATCCGCCACGGCCTGTTCTTCGGTGTTCTCGTTGGCGGCGCGCTTGTCGTCGCGCTTGCCCTTGCGGCGGTCGTCGCCATCCTTGCGGCCGGCGCGGCGCGGCGCGCCACGGCCGCGGCGCGGCGTTTCGCTATCGTCTTCCTTGACGACGAGGGTCGACATGTCGCCGTCATGCCATTCGATCTGTTTGCCGATCAGCTTCTCGATCGCGTCGACATATTTCCCGTCCGACTTGGTCACGATGGTGAAGGACTTGCCGGAACGGCCGGCACGGCCGGTGCGGCCGATGCGGTGGACGTAGTCCTCGGCATGGATCGGCACATCGTAGTTGAAGACGTGGCTGACATCGGGGATGTCGAGACCGCGCGCCGCGACGTCCGAGGCGACCAGCAGCTTCAGCTTGCCGTCGCGGAAGTTGGACAGCATGGTCATGCGGGCGCGCTGGTCCATGTCGCCATGCAGCGCACCGGCATTGAAATCGTATTTCACCAGCGAGCGGAACAGCTCCGAAACCTCGACCTTGCGGTTGCAGAAGATGATGGCGTTCTTCAAGCCGTCTTCTTCCTGCCGGATCAGATCGCGCAGCACCTCGCGTTTGTCCCACGGCTTCGAGCCGGACTTGACCAGGCGCTGGGTCACGGTGTCGGCGGTCGTGGCGGCCTTGGCAACCTCGACGCGGACCGGCGCGTGCAGGAACTTTTCCGTCAGCTTTGTGATCTCGGGCGGCATCGTCGCCGAGAAGAACAGCGTCTGGCGGGTGAACGGGATCATCTCGCAGATGCGCTCGATGTCGGGGATGAAGCCCATGTCGAGCATGCGGTCGGCCTCGTCGATGACGAGGATCTCGACACCATTCAGAAGCAGCTTCCCGCGCTCACGATGGTCAAGCAGGCGGCCAGGCGTGGCGATGAGAACGTCGGCACCGCGCTCCAGCTTCTTGTCCTGCTCGTCGAACGAGACGCCGCCGATGAGAAGCGCGATGTTGAGTTTATGGTTCTTGCCGTATTTGACGAAATTCTCTTCGACCTGCGCGGCGAGTTCGCGCGTCGGCTCCAGGATGAGCGTGCGCGGCATGCGGGCCCGGGCGCGGCCCTTTTCCAGGCGCGTCAGCATCGGCAACACGAAGGAAGCGGTCTTGCCGGTACCGGTCTGGGCGATGCCGAGCACGTCCTTGCCGGTCAGCGCGTGCGGGATCGCGCCGGCCTGGATTGGCGTCGGCTGTGTGTATCCGGCATCGGTGACGGCAGAGAGGACCTTTGGCGAGAGGCCGAGGTCGGAAAAAAGCAACGCTTCTTGAGCGGTCTGGGTGTCTGAGGACAAGTTTTGCTGTCTTTGGCTTGTATTGGGAGCGCGGCGGCTTCCGTCGCGGCAGACGCCCCGCGTCTGCGATATGCTGCACGGCGATAGGCGCAAGTCCGCGTTTTGTCAACACAAACGGGCCGGAAACCGCGCGATTGCGTGGGTCAACCTTAATGTGGGGCCGCGAAGCACGCCGTCAAGGCGGGCGGGACGCTCAATAGCGGAATTGTTCGGCGAGAATGCGCTCGTCCCAGGAATGGTTGGGATCGAACAGCAAAGTGGCGGTCGCGGTCAGCGATTCCCGCACCGTCACCGAGGTCACCGCCTTCACTTCCGTGTGGTCGGCGGCGGCGTTCACCGGACGTTTTTCCGCCTCGAGGATGTCGAAGCGCACCGTCGCCCGGTTGGAGAGCAGCGCGCCGCGCCAGCGCCGCGGCCGGAACGGGCTCACCGGCGTCAGCGCGAGCAGCGGCGCGTCGAGCGGCAGGATGGGGCCGTGGGCGGAGAGATTATAGGCGGTCGAGCCGGCCGGCGTGGCGATCATGACGCCGTCGCAGCTCAATTCCTCCAGCCTGACATGGTCGTCCACCGCGATCCGGATCTTGGCGGTCTGATAGGACTGGCGCCACAGCGCCACCTCGTTGATGGCAAGCGCCGAGACGGTCTCGCCATCGGCGCCGGTCGCCACCATTTCGAGCGGGCGGATGGTTTCGGGCACGGCCTTCGCGATGCGTTCGGGCAAGTTCTTCTCACGGAACTCGTTCATCAGGAAGCCGATCGTGCCGCGGTTCATGCCGAAGACGCGCTTACCCGTGCTCATCGTGTCGCGCAGCGTCTGCAACAGGAAGCCGTCGCCGCCCAGCGCCACGATCGTATCGGCTTCGTCCACCGGAGCCTGGCCATAACGGGCTGACAGCCGCTCGAGCGCTGCCTTGGCGTCGTCGGTGTCGGAGGAAACGAAGGCGAGGCGGCTTGCGGTGTTCGTCATGGTCCCCGGCTGGCGATTGGTGATCCTCGGCATCGCCCGTCGCGGGGTAGCATGCGTGATGCGTGCCTGCAAAGGGTGTGACGCGGGCGGTGGTGACGATGTTGCCGCTCCCGGACCAGAACCGCGGCATCGCGACCCTGCCGAAAACATGGTTAAAACCTGTCTTAATTTTTCGGAAATTTGCTTTGGTCATGCTAAGGACAGCAATCGGGAGGCGGGGGCCACATTTTCGAGAGCTGCGCTTTGCCCTTGTCACGCCTGATGATCCTGTTCCTGATGCTCGGCTCGTTTGCCGTCATGTTCTCAATCGTCGTCAGGGCTTCGGACCAGATGAATGAACCCGTCGTCTCGAAATGCAGCGGCATCCTGATGCCGTGCCTGAACAAGCGCTGAAAAGGCAGTCGGGAAGGGTCGAAACCACGGGATTCGCGAGGGCGGTAGCCCGTCGCTCCATCGGAGCGGCAAGCGAAACAAGCTGAAGTGGGATCGGGAATGGCGCACCTCTCCGGCGCAGGATCGAACCCGCGGGATTCGCAAGGACGACTGTCCGTCGGCCCAACAGGCCGCCCCATCGGAGCGGTGAGCGAAGCGAACTCGCGTGAGATAGAGAAAATGGTGCCCCCGGACGGGATCGAACCGCCGACCTTCGGTTTACAAAACCGCTGCTCTACCAGCTGAGCTACAAGGGCACGGCGCTCCGGTTAGCATATTTGCCGTTCCAGTAAAGATATTTGTCGACGCCGCGCGTGTCGAGATTTGGGCATTTGCCGCCACCGGCATGAAATCGGCGGGCTCCATGCCTATATCCTTTGCTGGCGCTCCTCGTGGGCGTCGTTGCGCGGGGATTGGTGATGCTCCGGATCGTCTTTGTCGTCCTGATCGTGCTGGCCGTGTGGGTGCTGGTCATGAAGCTGTACAACGCCGTCAAGGGGGCGAATGTCGACTGGACCGGCGTCAGCTTCGTCATCGGTTTCATCGTCCTGGCATTCTGGCTGCGCCACGTCACCGGCATTGGCTGAGGACGACGGTCAGTCCGGCGCGCTGCCGCCGATCATCTTGGTCACCTCCGCCGCCGCGTCGCGCACCAGGGGGCCGATCTCGGCCAGGCGGTCCGGCGTGACCCGAGCGGTCGGTCCCGACACTGAAACACCGCCGACCGGCTCGCCGAACTCGTTGAAAATGGCGGCCGCGACGCAACGCATGCCGAGGTTGCGCTCTTCGTCGTCGACCGACCAGCCGCGTTCGCGGATCGTCTTCAGGTCGAGCGCCAGCGCGGGCAGGGTGGACAAGGTCTTGCCGGTGAAGGCCTCGAGCCCGGCCTTGCGGCTGATGGCGGCGACGCGGTCGCCGTCGAGATAGGCCAGCACCGCCTTGCCGATACCCGACGCATGGAACGGGCTGCGCGTGCCCGGCCTGAAGAAGGCGCGGATCGCCTGATGCGTCTCGACCTGGCTGACGAAAACCACGCAATCATCCTCGGCAAGACCGAGATTGGCGGTTTCGCCGGTCCTTTCCATCAATTCCTGCATGACGATGCGGGCGCGGTCGACCAGCTTGCGGCGACGCAGGAAGGCGGCGCCCATGCGATAGGTCTCGACCCCGATCGACCAGAGCTGGTCGCTCTTGTCGAACTCGACCATGCCATGCGCCTCCAGCGTGGTCAGCATGCGATAGGCGGTGGAGGCGGCGATACCCGACGCATTGGCGATCTCGGAGAGCGACAGGCCGCTGCCTTCCGCGACGATGGCGAGGATGCGCAGCGCGCGGTCCAGGGATTGCACCTGCGCCGCATCCGACGGGGCATTGAAGGCGCGCGGACGGCCGCGCTGGCGTTTTTCGGTCGGTTCCATGCCGGCATTGTCACCGTTATCGGCCGAACTTCAATAAAAAAGTTTTTCATATCGTGGCGAGGACAATTATCTGGAAAACGAATAATCGTTTAGAAACAATTAGTAGTCGAAGAAATTGAAAAATGAAAAAATATTCTGGAAAAATTGAAAAATAGCCTCGGCGCTGGCAGACTCCGGTCATTCGAACATCACTCGGTTTGGAGGGCTTACACATGGCCAGGATGCGCGCCGTCGATGCGGCTGTTCTCGTTCTCGAGAAGGAGGGGATCTCCTGCGGTTTCGGCGTGCCCGGCGCCGCCATCAATCCGTTCTATTCGGCGCTGAAAGCGAGGGGCACCATTCGCCATGTGCTGGCCCGCCACGTCGAGGCCGCCTCGCATATGGCGGAAGGCTACACCCGCGCCAAATCAGGCAATATCGGCCTGTGCATCGGCACCTCCGGCCCGGCCGGCACCGACATGATCACCGGCCTCTATTCGGCTTCGGCGGATTCCATTCCGATCCTTTGCATCACCGGCCAGGCGCCGCGTGCCCGCCTCACCAAGGAAGATTTCCAGGCCGTCGACATCGCGGCGATCGCAGCACCCGTCGCCAAATGGGCGGTCACCGTCATGGAGCCTTATCTGGTTCCGATGACGCTGCAGAAGGCGTTTTATTTGATGCGTACGGGCCGTCCGGGCCCGGTCCTGGTCGACTTGCCGATCGACGTTCAGCTTGCAGAGATCGAGTTCGACATCGACGCCTATGAACCGATGACGGTCGCCAAGCCGGCCCTGACCCGCGGCCAGGCCGAAAAGGCGCTGGCCATGCTGAACAAGGCCGAGAAGCCGCTGATCGTCGCCGGTGGCGGCATCATCAACGCCGACGCTTCCGACCTGCTCATCGAATTCGCCGAGATCACCGGCGTTCCGGTCGTACCCACGCTGATGGGCTGGGGCGCGATCCCGGACGATCACCGCCTGATGGCCGGCATGTGCGGCCTGCAGACCTCGCGCCGCTACGGCAACGCGACCATGCTGGAGGCCGATTTCGTCTTCGGCATCGGCAATCGCTGGGCCAATCGCCACACCGGCTCGGTCGATGTCTACACCAAGGGCAAGAAGTTCATCCACATCGACATCGAACCGACCCAGATCGGCCGCGTCTTCGCGCCGGACCTTGGCCTGGTCTCCGATGCGGGCGCGGCGCTGAAAGCGCTGCTCGACGTCGCCACCGAGTGGAAGACGGCCGGCAAGCTGCGCGACTGGTCGGGCTGGGCGAAGGAATGCCAGGCTCGCAAGAAGACCATGAAGCGCAAGACGCATTTCGACCAGGTGCCGCTGAAGCCGCAGCGCGTCTACGAGGAGATGAACAAGGCGTTCCCGCGCGACACCACCTACGTCACCACGATCGGGCTCAGCCAGATCGCTGGCGCGCAGTTCTTGCATGTCTACAAGCCGCGCAACTGGATCAATTGCGGCCAGGCCGGCCCGCTCGGCTGGACTTTGCCCGCGGCCCTTGGCGTCCGCGCTGCCAACCCCGACGCCTATATCGTCGCGCTGTCGGGCGACTACGACTTCCAGTTCATGATCGAGGAGCTGGCCGCCGGTGCCCAGCACAAGCTGCCCTACATCCACGTCGTCGTGAACAACGCCTATCTCGGCCTTATTCGCCAGGCACAGCGCGGCTTCCAGATGGACTTCGAGGTCTCGCTTGCCTTCGAAAACCAGAACAGGAAGGATGATCCGCAGGCGGGCTACGGCGTCGACCATGTCGCGGTTGCAGAGGCGATGGGCTGCAAGGCGGTTCGTGTCTCGAAACCGGAAGAATTCGCCGGCGCCTTCAAGGAGGCGGAGCGGCTGATGCAGGAACATCAGGTTCCGGTCGTGCTGGAATTCATCCTGGAGCGTGTCACCAACATCTCCATGGGCACCGAGATCAACAACATCACCGAGTTCGAGGACCTCGCCGAGAAGAACGAAGACGCCCCCACCGCGATCGTGCTGCTCGATTGAATCAGTTTCTCAACGCGTTGACTCAAATTCCAAGGAAGTTCCGCTATGCCACGGTTTTCAGCCAATCTTTCGATGCTCTTCAACGAGCACGAATTCCTCGATCGCTTCGATGCGGCGGCTCGCGCCGGCTTCAAGGGTGTCGAATACATCGCCCCTTATGACCATGCGCCGGAGGCGGTCGCCGCGCGCCTGAAGAAGAACGGCCTGACCCAGGTCCTGTTCAACCTGCCGCCGGGCGACTGGGCCAAGGGCGAGCGCGGCATCGCCGTTCTCCCCGAGCGCATCCACGAATTCCGCCAGGGCGTGGCCAAGGCCATCACCTACGCCCATGCGCTGGGCTGCGAGCAGATAAACTGCCTGGCCGGCATCGCCCCGGCTGGCGTCGCTTCCCAGGCACTGGAGAACGTTTTTGTCGAAAACCTCGGCTTCGCCGCCGAGAAGCTGGAGCAGGCCGGCATCAAGCTTTTGATCGAACCGATCAACACGCACGACATTCCGGGCTTCTTCCTGACCAACACCAGACAGGCGCTCGACATCATCGCGCGCGTCAATTCGAAGAACCTCTATCTGCAATACGACATCTACCACATGCAGGTCATGGAGGGGGATCTCGCCCGGACCATCGAGGCCAATCTCGGCCGCATCGCGCATATCCAGCTGGCGGACAATCCCGGACGCAACGAGCCGGGGACGGGCGAGATCAACTATCCCTTCCTCTACGACCACATCGACCGCATCGGCTATTCGGGCTGGATCGGCGCTGAATACAAGCCGAAGGCCGGCACCGAGGCAGGCCTCGGCTGGTTCAAGCCATTCGCCGGCAAGGGCAGCGCAGCGGCCTGACCGGGTTCACGGATATTCCCCTCGCTGGCACGGCGCGAGCCTGACAGCCGCGAGAACGACCGACATCGAAAGGAAAATGACAATGGAAAAGATCGGTTTCATCGGCCTCGGCATCATGGGCGCGCCGATGGCGGGACACCTGCTCGACGCGGGCTACGAAGTGGTCACGACCGATCACTTCGCCAAGCCGTCGGCCGAGCTTTCGGCCAAGGGCATCAAGGTCGTCACCGGCAATGACGCGGTGGCGCGCGCGGCCGACATCATCATCGTGATGGTTCCCGACACGCCGCAGGTCGAGGAGGTTCTGTTCAGCGCCAAGGGCGTCGCCGAAGGCTTGTCGAAGGGCAAGCTCGTTGTCGACATGAGCTCGATCTCGCCGATCTTCACCAAGGAATTCGCCGCCAAGGTCAAGACGACGGGTGCCGATTATCTCGATGCGCCGGTGTCGGGTGGCGAAGTCGGCGCCAAGGCTGCTTCGCTTGCCATCATGGTTGGCGGGGAGGAAGCCTCGTTCGAGCGCGCCAAGCCGATCTTCGAGCGGCTGGGCAAAAACATCACGCTGGTCGGCCCGAACGGCTCCGGTCAGACCGCCAAGGTGGCCAACCAGATCATCGTCGCGCTGACCATCGAGGCCGTCGCCGAAGCGCTGGTGTTCGCCTCCAAGGCCGGTGCCGATCCGGCCAGGGTGCGGCAGGCGCTGATGGGCGGGCTCGCCAATTCGCGCATCCTCGAAGTGCATGGCGATCGCATGGTCAAGCGCACCTTCGCGCCGGGCTTCCGCATCGAACTGCACCAGAAGGACCTGAACTTGGCGCTGGAGGGCGCGAAGTCGCTCGGCGTCGCGCTTCCGAACACATCGACCACGCAGCAGCTGTTCAATTCCTGCGCGGCCAATGGCGACGCCAGGGACGACCACTCCGGCCTCGTCAAGGCGCTGGAGCGCATGGCCGGCCACGAGGTGGCTTAGGACTAAGGGAACCTCTCCCCTGAGCGCATCCTTCTCGGGTGCGCTCCGTTTTGAGGTCCGCCGCAATACGTCTCCCTGCCTTGGGTCGTGCCTGGGGGAGACGGTGCCCCCGGCGGTGCAGGAGAGCAGGGTTCCCGATTGCGGTTCACCTTGGGAGTGGCGGACCGCCTCTTGATCCACCTCGTTTTGCCTTGCGGCGGGCGAGGTGGATCAAACCGATCTCGATGCGGTATCGGCGTGCCGCCAATCAGGCCGCCAGATGCTCGCAGCCGATTTCCGTTCAGGCGCAAGCCCTTGCCCTCGTTTCCCAACGCGAGGGCATTCTTTTTGGCGAGGCGATGTTTGCTCAGCCGAGAAAGCGCCGCACCGCGTAGAGCGCAACCGCCGCCGCGTTGGAGACATTGAGCGAGCGGATGACGCCCGGCATGTCGAGCCTGGCCAGCGCCGTCACCGTCTCGCGGGTCTTCTGGCGCAGGCCTTTTCCTTCCGCGCCCAGCACCAGCGCGATCTTCTCGCCCGAGAAAGTTTTTTCGAGCTCCGCCGCTCCGTCCGAATCGAGGCCGATCGTCTGGAAACCGGCCGCGTGCAGTTCGCCGATGGCGTCGGCCAGGTTCTTCACCTCGATATGGTCGATATGCTCCAGCGCGCCGGAGGCGGATTTGGCCAAAACGCCGCTTTCCTGCGGGCTGTGGCGCGCGGTGGTGATCAGCGCGCCGGCGCCGAAGGCCACGGCCGAGCGCAGTATAGCGCCGACATTGTGCGGGTCGGTCACCTGGTCGAGCACCAGCACCAGCCTGGTGTCGCCAAGCGCATCGAGCCGCTTCGGCTTGAGCGGCTCGGCCTCGATCAGCACGCCCTGGTGCACGGCGTCGGAGCCGGTCACCTTGTCGATCTCGCGCGGCTCGACCAGTTCGGCCTTGAAGGGCAGGGCGGCGATGTCGGCGATGCCCAGCCGCTCCAGCGCGTTGCGTGTCACCAGCATGGAGCGGATGCGGCGGCCGGGATTGTCGAGCGCGGCGCGCACCGTGTGCAGCCCGTAGAGCCTGACCAGCCCGTTGGCCGCGGCTTCACCGGGCCCGACCTTAGGACGCGGCCGGAAGGCGGGCGCGCCGCCGCTCTTTTCGTCGCGATGCGCGCGCCGCAGCTTGGCGTAGTGCGTGTCTTTGGCGGTGCCGGTTTTCTTATCGTCTGTCATGGGGCCTCTATAGCGGTAGTGGCGGCCTTTGCCCATATTTCGATGGTGTTCGGCCGGCTAACTGCACAAGACAGATGCGCAAGCCAAAACTTGCCATGAAAAACAATCACAGTGCGGTTGACACATAAGGTACCAGCCGCCATAAGGCACCCGGTTTCCGGCCCGGTATCGGGCAGGCCGGCTCCTTCAACGGAGCATGGCAACGGTTACGGGAGAATGTCCCGAGCGGCAAAGGGGGCGGACTGTAAATCCGCTGGCTACGCCTTCGTAGGTTCGAGTCCTACTTCTCCCACCACTCTTTCCTTTAAGGAATTTCGCTTGACGACCACGCCGCGCCCGACTGCGGCGCAGCGACGAAATTTCTCGCGGAACGGGCTTTTAGAACGCCGCCATCTCATCTATGGATGCGGACGCGGCGCGGGTGTAGCTCAATGGTAGAGCAGCAGCCTTCCAAGCTGAATACGAGGGTTCGATTCCCTTCACCCGCTCCAAATCTCCCATGGAAATCAGCGCTATTTTGCGATTTGGCTCGCTGAGCTGGTCACTGCCGTTTCACGGACGTACCACTGCCTGAGATTCGACCTTGCAGCCGCTGCGGCGCGATTTCCTTTAGGCTGTTGTCGTGGAGATATCGCTGCGCAATGACGGTGTTTTGAACAAATGCTGAGCGGGAGGATATGTCTCGGCGCGTGGCGCCTGGCTCTGTTTTTGCCAGGCGACGGAACGGTTCGGATCGGTCTGGCGGAAATGTCAGCCGCGGCTATCCGCAACGGCCCGCAACACCTTCTGTCCAAGGTCATTTGCCTGGGCGCAGCGTTCAATCCGGTAGACGGCCGCCGGTGGGATGTTGCGGAGGGTGCGGCCGATATGCACCGCCCTTAGATTGAGCGGTTTGAGGATGCGGTCGGGTACGGGGCAGCGCGGACCGTAGGTGAATTGATAAAAGGCACCGCCAGGCTTCAGATAGGTAAAGGCGCCGGAAAGGATGGCGATGACCTTGTGGGTGGGCATCGACAGAAGCGGCAGGCCGCTGATGACGGCGCCGACGTCGGGCCGCGAGAACAGGCCGGCCCTGCCGAGATCGGCGGCATCCATGTTCACGACGCGCGCGTCGGGGAAACGGTGCTGGAGCAGCGTGGCGAACTCCGCGCCATATTCGATGAGCGTCAGATCGCGCTGCTGCAACCCGCAGGCAATGAGGGCGCGGGTGAAAGCGCCGGTGCCCGGCCCTAATTCGATAACCGGTCCGCTCCCTGAGGTGAGTTCCTTGGTCATCAGCCTGGCCAAGGCCGGGCTGGATGGCGCGACGGCGGCGACGCGCAAGGGTGCGGTAAGCCAGGCGCGAAGAAAGGTGATGATGTCGGACTGAAACATGGTGATCGGCTCTGCGGGTCTGAGGGGGTTCCAGACCCTCGTCGCAAGCCGCTCTGGCATCTGCATTGCACGGCGACGTCATGTTGCCGCAAGGTTCAGGGCTTACGGGCCAGGAGCTTCTCGGGATGTTTTGGCGGTTTGCCCGAGCGAGCCGACGCTCCAGGCACCATCTTGCGCCGCGGTCACAAGCGCGCTGCCGGCAAGCAGTCGATCCATGATTGTTGGGGCCGCGCCTTGGCGATCGGGTCCACCAAGCGGCTTTGAGAAGGACAATCATGCGGCTGCTTTTGGTGGAGGATGAGCCGGAATTCGCCTCGGCCCTTTGCGCGGCGCTGAAGAAACACGACATGATCGTCGACCGTGCACTGACCGTCGCACAGGCGATGGACATAGCCATGGCAGGCGTTCACGGCGCCGTCCTGCTCGACAGGCGCCTGCCCGACGGCGACGGCCTCTCCCTCATTCCGTTGCTCAGGGGGCATGGCAAGACCATGCCGGTTATCGTGCTGACGGCGCGCGGCAACCTCGCCGAACGCATCGCCGGCCTGGACGGCGGCGCCGACGACTACCTGGCCAAGCCCTTCGCCCTGGAGGAATTGCTGGCCCGGTTGCGCGCCGTCCTCAGGCGACCGGGTCACGTTCAGCCCGACACGCTCGGGCTTGGGCGGCTGACGCTCGACGTCGACCAGCGCGACGTGCGCGTCGACGGCATGCCGCTGGATTTGCCGCGCCGTGAGCTTTTGGTGCTGGAGGCCCTGATGCGCCGCATGGGGCGCATGGTGCCCCGCCCGGCATTGATGGAGGCGGTATTCGGCCTGGACGACGATATCCAGGCCAACACTCTGGACACCCACATCTCCCGTCTGCGCCGCAAGCTGCTCGACGCCGAGGCGGGCGTTGTCGTCAATGGCATCCGCGGCGTCGGTTATGTGCTGCGAGAAGTTCCATGATCACTGCCGAGCGAATTCCAAGCGCCATACAAGGCATTAAGGAAAACATCTCCGGTCATATCGGGCGGCAGATCAGGCGGCAAAGCGGCCGATCCGCGAGACCGGTCCGCACGCTGAAGCGACAATTGATCGTGCGCTTGCTGACACTGCAGGCAACCATCTTGCTTGCGGTCATGGCCGTGCTTTTCTGGTCGGGCAATCTCTTCGACTTCAAATCCCCCGACAACACCATCGAAATTCTCGGCCCCGCTGTGGAACGCGCGCCCGGCGGCGCGCTGAAACTGCGGCAAACGGCCGACATCATCGCTCTGCGAACCGCGATACCCGATTTGTGGTTTGTCATTCACGACCGGCGGGGTGATCGCCTTGTCGAAGGCGTCGTTCCGCCGCAATTCAGCGCCATCGGCGATGCGCTCGACGATATCGGCCAGGCAAGGCTTGGCTGGAACATATGGGACCCGGCCGATCTGCCGACGGCACGGGTTCGCTGGATCGACACGGCCGCCGGCGAGGTCCAGATCATGACCGGCTCGGCAGCGGCGGCGCCTGCGCACATAATCGTCTTAGGCATTTCGCTGGTGTTTCTGAAGCTCGTCGTGCCGATCATGATCATCATCGCGGTCGGCGTTCTTGTTGCCACCCCGATTGTGGTGCGTGGTGCGCTTGCCGGGCTGAGCGATGCGGCAAAACAGGCTGCAAGCATCGATATCGACCGCCACGCCACGCGCCTTTCAGTGGACAACGCCCCCTCGGAGGTGCTCGCCCTGATCAAGGCCATCAACGATGCGCTGGGCAGGCTCGACGAGGGCTATGAACGCCACCAGCGTTTCCTGGCGGATGCCGCACATGAACTGCGCACGCCGGTCGCCATTTTGAGCATGCGCGTCGCGGCCCTGCCGACCGGTTCGGAAAAGGCGCGGCTGGGCGAAGATGTTGCGCGATTGGCGACCCTGACCGAACAACTCCTCGACCTGCAGCGCCTCGACAAGCAGGCCGACCGTTTCGCGCCTGTCGATCTCGTCGCTATCGGTCGGCAGGTCCTGCTCGACATGGGCCCGCTCGGCTTTTCGGCGGGCTATGAGATGGAGTTCCACACCGATATCGAACACGCCGTCGTTTCGGGCGACCAGCTTGCATTGGAACGGGCGCTGACCAACTTGCTGCAAAACGCCATCGACTATGGCGGCAGACGCGGCACCATTACAGTGCAGATATCGGCTCCAGCGACAATCGAAGTGCGTGATCAAGGCGCCGGCATTCCGTCAAACGATCGCGAGCGGGTATTCGAGCCGTTCCACAGATTGCAGCCACACGGTCAGGGGACCGGCCTGGGCCTCAACCTCGTCAAGGCGATCGTCGAACTGCATGGCGGGCGCGTGATGGTAGCCGACGCTCTGGCGAAGGGAGCCTGCCTGCGCATGATTTTCCCGCCAGTTTCCAGGTGCCCGGAACGTCAAAGCGATAGTTAGCGAGAAGCACCGGCGGAATGCCGGCTTCGCGATCCGGACGAAATACGGGCGCCGTAGCGCCCGTTTCAATGGTCAAGAATTGTCCGGCCTCAGTTGCCGAACAGAGATTCCAGCTGGTTGCGCGACGGCACCTGACCGTTCGGGGTGAGCTTGTCGACGACGCCCGGCAGGGCGGTGGACAATTGTTTCAGCAATTCCTGCTCGTCCATGCCGGTGCGGGCGGCGATCTCTTTGATGACCTGCGGCCCCAGCGCCTGGCCGAGATCATTGGCGTTGATCGACTGGTTCTGCCCGGTGCCGACCCAGGAATCGGCGGTCTGGCCGTGCCCGGCGTCCTTCAGCTTGTCGAGCAAGCCGCCAAGCCCGCCGAGCAGCCCGCCGTCGGAGGCGCCGCCCGCCGGGGCGGGGGCAGCCTGTTGCTGTGAGGAAGAGCCGCCGCCGCTGAGCATTTTCCCGACCAGCAGGGCGCCCAATGCGATCATCAGGGGCTTGGTGATATTGCCGCCCGGAACGGCGTTGTCGAACAGTCCCATCGTGGATCTCCGTTGTGAACGTTACCCGGCCCGCCCTGACAATTGCCCGTCCGCCGCCGAAATTCAAGGCCAGCTTGAGCTTTGCCGCGTCCTATGGAAATGTCTCGGTGCCTGGGGGCGAATGGAGCAACGCAATGGGAATCATCAGCTGGATTATCCTCGGCGTGGTCGCCGGTTTCATCGGCAGCAAGATCGTCAATAAGAGTGGTCAGGGCTTCCTGATGGATATCGTGCTCGGCGTTGTCGGCGCGGTCGTCGGCGGCGTCATCTTCAGCGCGTTCGGCGCGGCGGGGGTCACCGGCCTCAATATCTACAGCCTGATCGTGGCCGTGATCGGCGCTGTCGTTGTGTTGTGGGCATATCACGCCATCAGTGGCCGCAGCGCCTGACGCTGTAGCCGCCGTCAATTCCGAAGCGTTTCGGGCGCCGCGGGCATGGTCCGCGGCGCGCTTTCTCGATTTGCACCGAGCGTTTTTGGGCAATCGTCAGTTGCCCCAGATGCCCTGTCCGTAACCGGCATCCGGTATCTTAAACGGATCCCTGTCGGTCGGCGAAACGCGCGGCGTGGCATACATCTGGCTGGTGGACGCGGTCGTCGAGGTGTCGACCTGCTCGACGGCCTGCTGTTTGTGCGGACGCGGCTTCTGGTTCGCGGCGAAGGCGCTGCCGGAGGCCGCAACGACAAGGGCAGCGGCGATGAGGACGATCTTCTTCATGGGATACTCCTTTTTGCCAGACAACGGCTGCACCCGGATGGATCGCACCGTTCGGTAAGACGGAGATGGGGCGGGGTCGGCAGCGCTTCCAATCACAAGAACCTCGCGCCCGGTCACGAGATCGTTGGTTGGCTGTGAGCGTTTCGGCAGGTTTCGCAAGGGGACGACATACCCTTGCGCGCTAGGTGAAAATTCCTACATGTACGGAAATCCACAGCACTGAACCTGCCCACGTCGCTGGCGGCATCCAGACGGGGTCCGGACGCCGGCCACAAGAGGCTTGTGTTTTTGGACCTTTGTCGCTAATCGCCGCGCATCCGACTGAACGTAGGTCCAGGCCGTCCAAGGAAAGAGACTATGGCAAAAGGTAAATTCGAGCGTACGAAGCCTCATGTGAACATTGGCACGATTGGTCACGTTGACCACGGCAAGACGTCGCTGACGGCGGCGATCACGAAGTATTTTGGCGAATACCGCCCGTACGACCAGATTGACGCGGCTCCGGAAGAGAAGGCGCGCGGCATCACGATCTCGACGGCGCACGTCGAATACGAGACGCCGGCCCGCCACTACGCCCACGTCGACTGCCCCGGCCACGCCGACTATGTGAAGAACATGATCACCGGCGCTGCCCAGATGGACGGCGCGATCCTGGTCGTTTCGGCCGCCGACGGCCCGATGCCGCAGACCCGCGAGCACATCCTGCTCGCCCGTCAGGTCGGCGTTCCGGCGATCGTTGTGTTCCTGAACAAGGTCGACCAGGTCGACGACGCCGAGCTTCTCGAGCTGGTCGAGCTGGAAGTGCGCGAGCTTCTGTCGAAGTACGAGTTCCCGGGCGACGACATTCCGATCGTCAAGGGTTCGGCTCTGGCTGCTCTCGAGGACAGCAACAAGGAGATCGGCGAGAACGCGGTTCGCAAGCTGATGGAAGAGGTCGACGCCTACATCCCGACGCCTGAGCGTCCGATCGACAAGCCGTTCCTGATGCCGATCGAGGACGTGTTCTCGATCTCGGGCCGCGGCACGGTCGTGACCGGTCGCGTCGAGCGCGGCATCGTCAAGGTTGGCGAGGAGCTGGAAATCGTCGGCATCCGTCCGACCTCGAAGACGACCTGCACGGGCGTCGAGATGTTCCGCAAGCTGCTCGACCAGGGCCAGGCCGGCGACAACATCGGCGCGCTGCTGCGCGGCGTTGACCGTGAAGGCGTCGAGCGCGGCCAGGTTCTGGCCAAGCCCGGCACCGTGAAGCCGCACAAGAAGTTCAAGGCAGAAGCCTACATCCTGACCAAGGAAGAGGGCGGCCGTCATACGCCGTTCTTCACCAACTACCGTCCGCAGTTCTACTTCCGCACGACGGACGTGACCGGCATCGTGACGCTGCCGGCTGGTACGGAGATGGTTATGCCTGGCGACAACATCACCGTTGACGTCGAGCTGATCGTGCCGATCGCCATGGAAGAGAAGCTGCGCTTCGCTATCCGTGAAGGCGGCCGCACGGTTGGTGCAGGAATTGTTGCTTCGATCGTCGAGTAATCGGCGTTTCAATTGACCAATCGAAAGGGCGGCCTTCGGGTCGCCCTTTTGTTTTGGGATGGCGATTGTTCAATTGGGAATGGAGGGCTTTGCTGCCCGTCCGGCCAGCTTGCGTCCTTGTCTCCATTCCGGGACAGTCGTCGCTCGAACAATCGAGGGAAACGACGGACATGGCCGCGGATGTACCCACACTTTACGATTGGGCCGGCGGGTCCGAAAACCTCAACCGCCTGACTGCCACCTTTTATGCCAAGGTGGCGAAGGACCCTGTCGTCGGCCCGGTGTTCAAGGCGATGTCGTCGGATCACCCCGCCCATGTCGCGGCCTTCATCGGCGAGGTGTTCGGCGGGCCGAAGACCTATTCCGAACAGCATGGCGGCCATCGTGAAATGGTGATGCACCATCTCGACAGGCATCTGACCGAGGAGCAGCGCCGCCGCTGGATCAGCCTGTTGATGGACGCCGCCGACGAGGTCGGTCTGCCCGACGATCCGGAATTCCGCTCCGCCTTCGCCGCCTATATCGAGTGGGGCTCGCGCCTCGCCAGGATGAACTCCACGCTCGGCGCCACCTGCGATCCCGAGCAGGAACCGATGCCGCAATGGGGTTGGGGCGTGCCGGGTGGGCCCTACACGCCGCCCGCCAAAAGTTGAGAGCGAGGCGAAGCCGGGAGCCTTCGTGCCCGCAGCAATTGCTGCGCCGGCATCGACGCGCAATAGGCTGGCATCAACGCGCAAACGGCTCTTTACAGACGGCGCGGAAGCTTCTAGGAAGCGCCTGCCGCGCAGATGATGCGCAGCAATTTGTAGGGGTATAGCTCAGTTGGTAGAGCGGCGGTCTCCAAAACCGCAGGTCGCGGGTTCGAGCCCTGCTGCCCCTGCCAGTCTCCCGAAATTCCCGGAAGCGCAGGCCTTGAAACAGGCGTAAGCCTTGCCATATGAGCGTTTCTCGGGCATAAGGGCCCCATAGCCGGGACGGAACGACTGGATGGTTCCGATGCGGCGTTTGGTCATAAAGCGGAAGCTTGCCACTTGCGTGGATCAAGAATCGGTTTTATGTAGACATGACAGACACGCGACGCGTGGAGCTGGGAAGCCGGCTTTGCGCGTCTGATTTGCATGGATCGAAGGCCTGCTGATTCGGCTTGGAATTCGATCCGGCGGTACGTCCCGGCCGGCGGGATCATCCAGGAGATCCGGTCAACGGGTCTTGAAAGCAGAGCGGACATGGCGTCGAAGACATCCAATCCTTTCGTCTTCCTTCAGCAGGTGCGGGCGGAAACCGCCAAGGTCACTTGGCCTTCCAGGCGCGAAACGGTGATTTCGACGGTCATGGTTCTGGCCTTCGCTGCGATCGCCATGATCTTCTTCTTTGCTGCCGATCAGATCATGGGTCTGGCGGTCGAGATGATCCTCGGCATCGGCAAATAAGACCACCAGGACAGGGAATTCATAGATGACTGCGCGGTGGTACATCGTTCACGCTTATTCGAACTTCGAAAAGAAGGTCGCTGAAGACATCGAAAACAAGGCCAAGCAGAAGGGCCTGTCGGAGAGGATCGAGCAGATCGTCGTGCCGACCGAGAAGGTCGTCGAGGTTCGACGCGGCAAGAAGGTGGACGCCGAGCGCAAGTTCTTCCCGGGCTACGTGCTGATGAAGGCCGAGCTCAACGACGCGGTCATCTCGCTGGTGAAGAACACGCCGCGCGTCACGGGTTTCCTCGGTGAAGACAAGCATACGGCCAAGCCGATGCACATCACCGACAAGGAAGCCGAGCGCATTCTGCACCAGGTGCAGGAAGGCGTCGAAAGGCCGAAGCAGTCGGTTACCTTCGAGATCGGCGAGCAGGTGCGCGTTTCGGACGGGCCATTCGCCTCGTTCAACGGTTTCGTCCAGGAAGTGGACGAAGAGCGCGCCCGCCTCAAGGTGGAAGTTTCGATCTTCGGGCGCGCTGTGCCTGTCGATCTGGAATTCGGTCAGGTCGAAAAGGGCTGATCCGGATTTCCGCTCCTCGATAAGAGGGGCGGAGGGCGGTGCCATTGGCGTCGCCATGAGCGGTGGGAGGCAAGCGCGGCTTAGCCGGTCGCGTGAACCGAACCACCAGGCTGCAACCGCCGGTGTTCTCTTGTTCTGAAGAGGCCGGCATGACTGAAGGCAGGAAAGAGTATGGCTAAGAAAGTAGCGGGCCAGCTCAAGCTCCAGGTTGCCGCGGGTTCTGCGACTCCGTCGCCCCCGATCGGCCCGGCGCTTGGTCAGCGTGGCATCAACATCATGGAATTCTGCAAGGCGTTCAACGCGCAGACCCAGGAACTCGAGAAGGGATCTCCGATCCCGGTCGTCATCACCTATTACCAGGACAAGTCGTTCACCTTCGTCATGAAGACGCCGCCGGTGAGCTACTTCCTGAAGAAGGCCGCCAACCTGAAGTCGGGCTCGAAGGAGCCGGGCAAGGTCAAGGCCGGCACGATCGCCCGCGACAAGGTGCGCGAGATCGCCGAGAAGAAGATGAAGGACCTGAACGCCAACGACGTGGAAGCAGCAATGCGCATGGTCGAAGGTTCCGCCCGTTCGATGGGCCTGGAAGTGGTGGGCTAAGACGATGGCAAAGATTGCAAAGCGTGTAGCCAAGACCCGCGAAGGCATCGACCCGAACAAGGCCTATGCCCTGGGCGAGGCCCTCAAGATCCTCAAGGATCGTTCGAAGGTGAAGTTCGACGAGACCGTCGAGATCGCCATGAACCTCGGCGTCGACCCGCGCCATGCCGACCAGATGGTCCGCGGCGTGGTCAACCTGCCGAACGGCACCGGCAAGAACGTCCGCGTCGCCGTGTTCGCGCGTGGCGACAAGGCTGACGAAGCCAAGGCCGCCGGCGCCGATCTGGTTGGCGCCGAAGAACTGGTCGACATCGTCCAGAAGGGCACGATCGATTTCGATCGCTGCATCGCCACCCCGGACATGATGCCGCTCGTCGGCCGTCTGGGTAAGGTGCTCGGCCCGCGCGGCATGATGCCGAACCCGAAGGTCGGCACCGTGACCACCGATGTCGCCGCCGCCGTCAAGGCGTCGAAGGGCGGCGCGGTCGAGTTCCGCGTCGAGAAGGCTGGCATCATCCACGCCGGCATCGGCAAGGTCTCGTTCGAGGTCAAGGCTCTGGAAGAGAACATCCGCGCCTTCGCCGATGCGGTCACCAAGGCCAAGCCGACGGGCGCCAAGGGCAACTACGTCAAGAAGGTGTCGGTCACCTCGACGATGGGCCCGGGCCTCAAGCTGGACGTCGCGACGCTCGCGGCTTCCTGAGACGATTGATCGAGGATCGGCCTTTAGCGGGCTGATCCTCCTGAAGAATTCCGGGCTCCGCGCAAGCGGGTCCCGGATGCCGGAAATCGAAAGAGATCCGGCATCCTGTCCGAGATTGCAGGCGGCCTAGTCCCGAAAGGGCGGACCTTAATCATACGGCCTGCATGAGACGGGGTAGGACCAGACAACGGAGCCTCTGCTCCAATGGAAGGTTCGAACCGTGTTTGCCTTTTGTCTGCGCATCGCGCCGGGGAAACCTGTCGGGTGTGGCGAAAGGGGGCAGGATCCTCGAGCGCCGTTCGGGAGATCTGGAATTTCTGGATAGCCCGCCCGGCAAAAGGCAACCCGACTGCTTTCCCGCAAATGGGGAGGTGGTCAACTGGAGATAGGCAGTGGACAGAGCGGAAAAACGCGAACTCGTCACGGGCCTGAACGACGCCTTCAAGGGCGCCGGTTCAGTCGTCGTGGCCCACTATGCCGGTATCACCGTCGCGCAAATGAACGATCTTCGCACGAAGATGCGTCAGGCCGGCGGCACCGTCAAAGTCGCGAAGAACCGCCTCGCCAAGATCGCTCTTCAGGGCACGGAATCCGAAAGCATCATCGATCTGTTCAAGGGACAGACGCTGGTTGCCTATTCGGACGATCCGATTGCGGCGCCGAAGGTCGCGTCCGATTTCGCCAAGGGGAATGACAAGCTCGTCATTCTCGGTGGCTCGATGGGCACGACCTCGCTCAACGCCGACGGTGTGAAGGCTCTTGCCTCGCTGCCGTCGCTCGACGAGCTGCGCGCCCGCCTGGTTGGCATGATCGCCACCCCGGCAACCCGGATCGCTCAGATCGTCAATGCACCGGCGGCTTCGGTCGCGCGCGTCATTGGCGCCTATGCCCGGAAGGACGAGGCGGCGTGAGGCCGTTCCTCATCACAACAACACGTTCGAACCTTATAAAGGAATATCAAAATGGCTGATCTGGCAAAGATCGTAGACGACCTGTCGAAGCTGACCGTCCTCGAGGCGGCTGAGCTGTCGAAGCTCCTCGAAGAGAAGTGGGGCGTTTCGGCCGCCGCTCCGGTGGCTGTTGCTGCTGCTGGCGGCGGTGCTGCTGCTGCTGCTCCGGCTGAGGAAAAGACCGAATTCGACGTCATTCTGGCCGCCGCTGGCGACAAGAAGATCGAAGTCATCAAGGAAGTGCGCGCCATCACCGGCCTGGGCCTCAAGGAAGCCAAGGACCTGGTCGAGGCCGCTCCGAAGCCGGTCAAGGAAGGCGCCAACAAGGCTGACGCCGAGAAGATCAAGGCCCAGCTGGAAGCAGCCGGCGCCAAGGTCGAGCTGAAGTAATTCAGGGTTTCGGCGGACGGCATCAGCCGTCCGCCGGTCCTTGAAAGGACGCTGTGAAAACCTCTTTCCTGAGGGCCGGATGACGGCTCTCAGGAAACGGGTTTTCAACCGTTCTGGCCCGGCGCCGCAAGGCGAGGGGCAACCCGATGGGCCGCTGGCGGAAGCGGTCGAGAATTGCAAGGCAGGTCGAGGCGAAAGCCTGCCCCAAGAGAGCTAGCCAAGGAGCGACGATGGCCCAGACCCAGACTTTCAATGGCCGCAGACGCGTACGCAAGTTCTTCGGAAAGATCCCGGAAGTTGCGGAGATGCCGAACCTGATCGAGGTTCAGAAGGCATCTTATGACCAGTTCCTGATGGTGGACGAGCCCGAAGGCGGCCGTCCGGACGAGGGGCTGCAGGCCGTTTTCAAGTCGGTCTTCCCGATTTCCGACTTTTCCGGCTCTTCGATGCTGGAATTCGTCAAATACGAGTTCGAGGCACCGAAGTTCGACGTTGACGAATGCCGTCAGCGCGACCTGACCTATGCCGCGCCGCTGAAGGTGACGCTGCGCCTGATCGTGTTCGATATCGACGAGGATACCGGCTCCAAGTCCATCAAGGACATCAAGGAGCAGGACGTTTATATGGGCGACATGCCGCTCATGACCATGAACGGCACCTTCATCGTCAACGGCACCGAGCGCGTCATCGTCTCGCAGATGCACCGCTCGCCGGGCGTCTTCTTCGACCACGACAAGGGCAAGTCGCACTCGTCGGGCAAGCTTCTGTTTGCCGCGCGCGTCATCCCCTATCGCGGTTCGTGGCTCGACATCGAGTTCGATTCCAAGGACGTCGTGCACGCCCGTATCGACCGTCGCCGCAAGATCCCCGTGTCGTCGCTGTTGATGGCGCTCGGCATGGACGGCGAGGAGATCCTGTCGACCTTCTACAACAAGATCACCTACAAGCGGACCGGCGACCATTGGCGCATCCCCTTCAGCGTGGACCGTTTCCGCGGCCTGAAGGCCGTCAACGATCTGGTTGACGCCGATACCGGTGAGATTGTTGTTGAGCAGGGCAAGAAGATCACCGCCCGTCAGGCGCGCCAGCTGGCCGACAAGGGCCTGAAGGCGATCAAGGCGACCGACGAGGATCTGCTCGGCAGCTATCTGGCCGAGGACATCGTCAACTACGGCACCGGCGAAATCTTCCTCGAAGCCGGCGACGAGCTGGACGAGAAGACGCTGAAGGTGCTTCTGGGCACCGGCGAGCAGGAAATTCAGATCCTCGACATCGACCATATCAATGTCGGTGGTTACATCCGCAACACGCTGGCCGTCGACAAGAACGAAAGCCGGCAGGACGCGCTGTTCGATATCTACCGCGTCATGCGTCCGGGCGAGCCGCCGACGCTGGAAACGGCTGAAGCCATGTTCAACTCGCTGTTCTTCGACAGCGAGCGTTACGACCTGTCGGCCGTCGGCCGCGTCAAGATGAACATGCGTCTGGAACTCGACGCCGAGGATACCGTGCGCGTGCTGCGCAAGGCTGACATTCTGGCCGTGGTCAAGACGCTGGTCGAACTGCGCGACGGCAAGGGCGAGATCGACGACATCGACAATCTCGGCAACCGCCGCGTCCGTTCGGTCGGTGAATTGATGGAGAACCAGTACCGCGTCGGTCTGCTCCGCATGGAGCGCGCGATCAAGGAACGCATGTCC
The DNA here is from genome assembly GCF_030814575.1 of Mesorhizobium sp. YL-MeA3-2017. Lineage (NCBI taxonomy): Bacteria > Pseudomonadati > Pseudomonadota > Alphaproteobacteria > Hyphomicrobiales > Phyllobacteriaceae > Mesorhizobium > Mesorhizobium sp. YL-MeA3-2017. Next base: position 5,239,575 of record NZ_JAUSVH010000001.1, read on the forward strand.
TCGATCGAGATCGACACGGTGATGCCGCAGGATCTGATCAACGCCAAGCCGGCGGCTGCCGCCGTGCGCGAGTTCTTCGGTTCCTCGCAGCTCTCGCAGTTCATGGACCAGACCAACCCGCTGTCGGAGATCACCCACAAGCGTCGCCTGTCGGCGCTTGGACCGGGCGGTCTGACCCGCGAGCGCGCCGGCTTCGAGGTGCGCGACGTGCACCCGACGCATTACGGCCGCATCTGCCCGATCGAAACGCCGGAAGGCCCGAATATCGGTCTGATCAACTCGCTGGCCACCTTCGCGCGCGTCAACAAGTACGGTTTCATCGAGAGCCCGTACCGCAAGATCGTCGACGGCAAGCTGACCGACGAGGTTGTCTATCTGTCGGCTATGGAAGAGGCCAAGCACTACGTTGCCCAGGCCAACGCCGAGCTCGACAAGGACGGTGGTTTCGTCGACGAATTCGTCATCTGCCGTAACGCCGGCGAAGTGATGATGGCGCCGCGCGAAAACGTCGACCTGATGGACGTTTCGCCCAAGCAGATGGTGTCGGTCGCAGCAGCGCTGATCCCGTTCCTGGAAAACGACGACGCCAACCGCGCTCTGATGGGCTCGAACATGCAGCGTCAGGCCGTGCCGCTGGTGCGCGCCGAGGCTCCGTTCGTCGGCACCGGCATGGAGCCGATCGTCGCCCGTGACTCGGGCGCCGCCATCGGCGCCCGCCGCACCGGCATCGTCGACCAGGTGGACGCGACCCGTATCGTTATCCGCGCTACCGAGGATCTCGATCCGGGCAAGTCCGGCGTCGACATCTACCGCCTGATGAAGTTCCAGCGCTCGAACCAGTCGACCTGCATCAACCAACGTCCGCTGGTGAAGGTGGGCGACCGCATCGAGAAGGGCGACATCATCGCCGACGGTCCGTCGACCGATCTCGGCGATCTGGCGCTCGGCCGCAACGTGCTCGTCGCGTTCATGCCGTGGAACGGCTACAACTACGAGGATTCCATCCTCCTGTCCGAACGCATCGTCGCCGACGACGTCTTCACCTCGATCCACATCGAGGAGTTCGAGGTCATGGCGCGCGATACCAAGCTCGGGCCGGAAGAAATCACGCGCGACATTCCGAACGTCTCGGAAGAAGCGCTGAAGAACCTCGACGAAGCCGGCATCGTCTATATCGGCGCGGAAGTGCAGCCGGGCGACATCCTAGTCGGCAAGATCACGCCGAAGGGCGAAAGCCCGATGACGCCGGAAGAGAAGCTTCTGCGCGCCATCTTTGGTGAAAAGGCTTCCGACGTCCGCGACACCTCCATGCGCATGCCTCCGGGCACCTTCGGCACGGTGGTCGAAGTGCGCGTCTTCAATCGCCACGGCGTCGAGAAGGACGAGCGCGCCATGGCGATCGAGCGCGAGGAGATCGAACGCCTCGCCAAGGACCGCGACGACGAGCAGGCCATCCTCGACCGCAACGTCTATGCCCGTCTCTCCGACGTGCTGATCGGCAAGGAGGCTATCGCCGGGCCGAAGGGCTTCAAGAAGGGCACGACGCTGGCCAAGGAGACGCTGGACGACTATCCGCGTTCGCAGTGGTGGCAGTTCGCCGTCGAGAACGAGAAGCTCCAGGGCGAGCTCGAAGCTCTGCGCGGCCAGTACGACGATTCCAAGAAGGCGCTCGAGCAGCGCTTCATGGACAAGGTCGAGAAGGTGCAGCGCGGCGACGAAATGCCTCCGGGCGTCATGAAGATGGTCAAGGTCTTCGTGGCGGTGAAGCGCAAGATGCAGCCGGGCGACAAGATGGCCGGCCGTCACGGCAACAAGGGTGTCGTGTCGCGCATCGTTCCGGTCGAGGACATGCCGTTCCTCGAGGACGGCACGCATGCCGATATCGTGCTCAACCCGCTGGGCGTGCCTTCGCGCATGAACGTCGGCCAGATCCTTGAAACGCATCTGGGCTGGGCTTGCGCCGGCATGGGCAGGAAGATCGGCGAGCTGATCGAAGCCTATAAGGGTGGTGGCGACATCAAGCCGCTGCGCCAGACGATCGAGCAGATCATCCCGGCCAACGACCGCAACGAGCCGGTCCGCGAGTATGACGACGAGTCCATCGTTCGCCTCGGCGAGCAGATGAAGCGCGGCGTCTCCATCGCGACCCCGGTGTTCGACGGCGCGCATGAGGTCAACATCAACGAGATGCTGGAGCAGGCTGGCCTGCACACTTCCGGTCAGTCTCAGTTGTATGATGGCCGTACCGGTGAGCCGTTCGACCGCAAGGTGACCATGGGCTACATCTACATGCTCAAGCTTCACCACCTGGTCGACGACAAGATCCACGCCCGTTCGATCGGCCCGTACTCGCTCGTCACCCAGCAGCCGCTGGGCGGTAAGGCGCAGTTCGGCGGTCAGCGCTTCGGCGAAATGGAGGTCTGGGCGCTGGAAGCCTACGGCGCCGCCTACACCCTGCAGGAAATGCTGACGGTGAAGTCGGACGACGTCGCCGGCCGCACCAAGGTCTACGAAGCGATCGTGCGCGGCGACGACACGTTCGAGGCGGGTATTCCGGAGAGCTTCAACGTTCTCGTCAAGGAAATGCGCTCGCTGGGCCTCAACGTCGAGCTTGAAAATACCAAGGTCGACGCCGGCCCGCAGAGCCTGCCGGACGCGGCCGAGTAACACGGCACAAAGCAGGCGCGGAGTTCATCGGCGCCTGCCACGGATTTTCCGGCTCACGCCGGCCTTCGCGAGCGGTGGCTCGCAGTCACATGCAAAGGGGTTTTCGAGGACCCCGAAAAGGAGAATGGCATGAACCAAGAGGTCATGAATCTCTTCAACCCGCAGGCGCCTGCGCAGGTGTTCGATTCCATCCGGATTTCGCTGGCGTCGCCTGACAAGATTCTGTCCTGGTCGTTCGGCGAGATCAAGAAGCCGGAGACGATCAACTACCGTACCTTCAAGCCCGAGCGCGACGGTCTGTTCTGCGCGCGCATCTTCGGTCCGATCAAGGACTACGAGTGCCTGTGCGGCAAGTACAAGCGCATGAAGTACAAGGGCGTCATCTGCGAAAAGTGCGGCGTCGAAGTCACGCTGTCGCGCGTGCGCCGCGAGCGCATGGGTCACATCGAGCTCGCCGCTCCGGTTGCCCACATCTGGTTCCTGAAGTCGCTGCCGTCGCGCATCGGCACGCTGCTCGACATGACCCTTAAGGACATCGAGCGCGTTCTCTACTTCGAGAACTACATCGTCACCGAACCCGGCCTCACCGCGCTGAAGGAGCACCAGCTGCTCAGCGAGGAAGAGTACATGATGGCCGTCGACGAATATGGCGAGGACTCGTTCACCGCCATGATCGGCGCCGAGGCCATTCATGACCTTCTGGCCGGCATGGACCTGGAAAAGATCGCGGGCGACCTGCGCTCCGAGCTTGCTTCGACCACGTCGGAACTGAAGCAGAAGAAGTATCTCAAGCGCCTCAAGGTGGTCGAGAACTTCATGGAATCCGGCAATCGTCCGGAATGGATGATCATGAAGGTCGTCCCGGTCATTCCGCCGGATCTGCGCCCGCTGGTTCCGCTGGATGGCGGCCGCTTCGCGACGTCGGATCTGAACGATCTCTATCGCCGCGTCATCAACCGTAACAACCGTCTGAAGCGCCTGATCGAGCTGCGCGCGCCCGGCATCATCGTGCGCAACGAAAAGCGCATGCTGCAGGAAGCCGTCGACGCACTGTTCGACAACGGCCGCCGCGGCCGCGTCATCACCGGCGCCAACAAGCGTCCGCTGAAGTCGCTGTCCGACATGCTGAAGGGCAAGCAGGGCCGCTTCCGCCAGAACCTGCTCGGCAAGCGCGTCGACTATTCCGGCCGTTCGGTCATCGTGACCGGTCCGGAGCTGAAGCTGCACCAGTGCGGCCTGCCGAAGAAGATGGCGCTGGAGCTGTTCAAGCCCTTCATCTACGCCCGCCTCGACGCCAAGGGTTACTCCTCGACCGTCAAGCAGGCGAAGAAGCTGGTCGAGAAGGAGCGTCCGGAAGTCTGGGATATCCTGGACGAGGTCATCCGCGAGCATCCGGTGCTGCTCAACCGCGCACCGACGCTGCACCGCTTGGGCATCCAGGCGTTCGAGCCGACCCTGATCGAAGGCAAGGCGATCCAGCTGCATCCGCTGGTCTGCACGGCCTTCAACGCCGACTTCGACGGCGACCAGATGGCGGTCCACGTTCCGCTGTCGCTGGAAGCGCAGCTCGAAGCCCGCGTGCTGATGATGTCGACCAATAACATCCTGCACCCGGCCTCCGGCGCGCCGATCATCGTGCCGTCGCAGGACATGGTTCTGGGTCTGTATTACCTCTCGATCGTCAACGAGAACGATCCGGGGCAGGGCATGGCGTTCGCCGACATGGGCGAATTGCAGCATGCGCTGGAGACCAAGGCCGTCACCCTGCACGCCAAGATCAAGGGCCGTTTCAGGACCGTCGATGCGGCAGGCAATGTCGTGTCGAAGATCTATGACACCACGCCCGGCCGCATGATCCTCGGCGAACTTCTGCCGAAGAACGTCAACGTGCCGTTCGAGACCGCCAACCAGGAGATGACCAAGAAGAACATCTCCAAGATGATCGACACCGTCTACCGCCACTGCGGTCAGAAAGAGACGGTCATCTTCTGCGATCGCATCATGGCGCTCGGTTTCGCCCATGCCTGCCGCGCCGGCATCTCGTTCGGCAAGGACGACATGCTGATCCCGGACACCAAGGAGAAGCTGGTCGCCGAGACCGAGGCTTTGGCCAAGGAATACGAGCAGCAGTACAATGACGGCCTGATCACCCAGGGCGAGAAGTACAACAAGGTCGTCGACGCCTGGGCCAAGTGCTCGGAAAAGGTCGCCGACGAAATGATGGGCCGCATCAAGGCGGTCGAGTTCGACGCCAACGGCCGTCAAAAGCCGATGAACTCGATCTACATGATGTCGCATTCGGGTGCGCGTGGTTCGCCCACCCAGATGCGTCAGCTCGCCGGCATGCGCGGCCTGATGGCGAAGCCGTCGGGTGAAATCATCGAGACGCCGATCATCTCGAACTTCAAGGAAGGCCTCACCGTTCTGGAGTACTTCAACTCCACGCACGGCGCCCGTAAGGGTCTGGCCGACACCGCTCTGAAGACCGCGAACTCGGGTTATCTGACCCGTCGTCTGGTCGACGTGGCGCAGGACTGCATCGTCAACTCGGTTGATTGCGGCACCGACAAGGGCCTCACCATGCAGCCGATCGTCGATGCCGGCCAGATCGTCGCCTCGATCGGCCAGCGCGTTCTCGGCCGTACGGCCCTGGACGACATCAACCACCCGGTCACCGGCGATACGCTGGTCAAGGCCGGCACGCTGATGGACGAACGCGATGTCGAGCTGATCGAAAAGGCCGGCGTGCAGTCGGTCCGCATCCGCTCGGCGCTGACCTGCGACGTCCGCACCGGCGTCTGCGCGGTCTGCTATGGTCGCGATCTGGCACGCGGTACTCCGGTCAACCAGGGCGAAGCTGTCGGCGTCATCGCCGCGCAGTCGATCGGCGAGCCGGGCACGCAGCTCACCATGCGTACCTTCCACATGGGCGGTACCGCCCAGGTGGTGGACTCCTCCTATCTCGAGGCGTCCTATGAAGGCACGGTGTCGGTGCGCAACCGCGCCGTGGTTCGCAACTCCGACGGCAACCTCGTCGTGATGGGCCGCAACATGGCGATCCTGATCCTCGACGAGACCGGCAAGGAACGCGCCACGCACCGCGTCACCTATGGTTCGCGTATCTTCGTGGACGATGGCGACAAGGTGAAGCGCGGCCAGCGCATCGCCGAGTGGGACCCCTACACCCGTCCGATCCTCACCGAAATCGAGGGTCGCGTGGCGTTCGAGGATCTGGTCGACGGCATTTCCGTTCAGGAAACCGCCGACGAGTCGACCGGCATCACCAAGCGCGAGGTCATCGACTGGCGGTCGACGCCGCGCGGTTCGGACCTCAAGCCGGCGATGGTCGTTCAGGACGCCAAGGGCAAGGTCGGCAAGCTGTCGAAGGGCGGCGACGCCCGCTTCCTGCTCTCGGTCGAGGCGATCCTCTCGGTCGAGCCGGGTGCACATGTGAAGCCGGGCGACGTGCTTGCCCGTATTCCGATGGAAAGCGCCAAGACCAAGGACATCACCGGTGGTCTGCCGCGCGTGGCCGAACTGTTCGAGGCTCGTCGTCCGAAGGATCACGCCATCATCGCCGAGATCGATGGTACGGTCCGCTTCGGCCGCGACTACAAGAACAAGCGCCGCATCATCATCGAGCCGCATGACTCGACGCTGGAGCCGGTCGAATACCTGATCCCGAAGGGCAAGCCGTTCCATCTCCAGGACGGCGACGTCATCGAGAAGGGCGACTACATCCTCGACGGCAATCCGGCGCCGCACGACATTCTGGCGATCAAGGGCGTGGAGGCTCTGGCTTCCTACCTCGTCAACGAGATCCAGGAAGTCTACCGGTTGCAGGGCGTGACGATCAACGACAAGCACATCGAGGTGATCGTTCGTCAGATGCTGCAGAAGGTGGAAATCACCGAGCAGGGCGACTCGACCTACATCCCGGGTGACCATGTCGACGTGATCGAGCTGGACGAGATCAACGAGCGTTTGATTGAGGAAGGCAAGAAGCCTGCGGCCGGCCAGCCGGTGCTGCTCGGCATCACCAAGGCCTCGCTGCAGACGCCGTCCTTCATCTCGGCCGCCTCCTTCCAGGAGACGACCCGCGTGCTGACGGAAGCTGCCGTTGCCGGCAAGACCGACATGCTGCAGGGCCTGAAGGAAAACGTCATCGTCGGCCGTCTGATCCCGGCCGGTACCGGTGGCCAGATGAGCCAGATCCGTCGCATTGCGACGCATCGCGACGAGCTTATCCTCGACGAGCGTCGCAAGACGTCCGGCGCGGAAGTGGCAGAACCGATGCTGACCGAAATGGTCACCGCCGCGCAGTAAGCGACGGTAAAACGACACGGAAAAGGGGCCTTTCGGCCCCTTTTTCTTTTTTGGCGGTGTGCGGCTGGCCAGTGCGCCAGACCGTGGTGTTCAAGCCTCATCTTGGTTATTGATCGGCGGTCAACAGTCGTGTGGGGCCGCCATGAGATGCACCGCATTCGCGTTCAGCATGATCTGCGCTGTTTTTGCCGCGATATTGCCGGCTTTGGCGGCTGCTTGGACGCCCTACGGCAATGCCCGCTACAATTACTGGATCGACGTGCCGCCGGGCTTCTCCGCGATCGAGGAGGCCGAAAACGGCGATGGCGGCACCGCGAAATCGCCGGATGGGCAAGCGGAACTTGCGGTCTGGGGTGGCTATCTGAGCGACCGCGATTTCCCGAACGAGGTGAAGTGGCGCGTCGGGCAGGAGCAGGCGGACGGCTGGTCCGTCACCTATGAACGGCACAAAGCCAAATGGGCGGTCTGGTCGGGCTCAAAGGACGGCCGCATCTTCTTCGAACGGGCGATCCCGGTCTGCGACGGCGCGGCGGCCTATTTCCGTCTCGAATACGACAAGGCCGCGCAGAAGGCGTTCGATCCCATCGTCGCCCGCCTGTCGAAATCGCTGCGCGCCGGCGATTGCTGAAACAACGCAAGAAACGGAATGCGGTGGCGACAGGCACTGGGTAGCCTCGGCCCCATGATGCGCGTTTCGGCTCGGTGAGCCGTCGGCGCCGCCCGAGGAACCCGCCATGGAGGCCACCGTCAAAATGCCTGAACACATGCCCAGGATTTCCGCCGAAAACCGTGTCGCCGGTTACGACTGGACAGCCATCGGCGCCGAGCTCGACAGCTATGGCTGCGCCGTGCTCGAAGGGCTGTTGTTGGGCGACGAATGCGCCGAGATCGCTCGGCTTTACCCGTACGAAGAGCATTTCCGCAGCCACGTCGTCATGGCTCGCCACGGCTTCGGCAAGGGCGAATACCGCTATTTCAGATATCCGCTGCCGGATCTGATCGGCGGCCTGCGTTCGGCGCTCTACCCGCGCCTGTCGGTGGTCGCCAATGCCTGGAATGCACGCATGGGCATCGACCAGCATTATCCCGCCGCGCATGCCGACTATCTCGATCTTTGCCGCGGCGCCGGACAGACGCGGCCGACGCCGCTTCTGCTGCAATATCAGCCCGGCGACTTCAATTGCCTGCATCAGGACCTCTATGGCGATCTGGCTTTTCCCATCCAGGTGGCGGTCCTTCTGTCGGAGCCCGGCCGAGATTTCACCGGCGGCGAGTTCGTGCTGACCGAACAGCGCCCGCGCATGCAAAGCCGCGCCGAAGTGGTGCCGCTCAGGCGCGGCGATGCCGTGGCGTTTGCCGTACACAACCGGCCGGTGCAGGGTACGAAAGGCAACTATCGCGTCAACCTGCGCCACGGCGTCAGCCGCGTCCGTTCAGGGCATCGCCACACGGTCGGCATCATCTTCCATGATGCCCGCTGAACGACATGACGGGCTTCTTTTCCTGTGATCTTCCCGACGCTCCTGACATCAATACGAGCACGGAGCCATTAAGCTGCCGCCGGTTCGGACCAGCCATTGGGGAGATCGTGCGATGACGCGCGGGAACAAGGTTCAAAGCACGCTGACCTCGGCATCGGTCGCCACGCCGATCGGAGCGCTCGTCGTGATCGAGGACGAGACGGACGCACTGTTCATGGTCGAATTCGCCGATTGCGACGACCGCATGGAGCGCTGGCTGCATCACCGGCTGGCGTCGGGCCGTTTTGCGCTGAGGGCAGGCACCGTCTCCAGACGCACGCGCGAGGCCTTCGCGGCCTATTTCGACGGTGGGGTCGGCTCGCTTCGGGACTTGCCCGTTCGGCTCGACGGCACGCCGTTCCAGAACGCGATGTGGACGGCCTTGCGCGACATCCGGCCGGGGGAAACGCTGGCCTATGGCGCTTTCGCGCTGCGGCTTGGCCGCCCGCAGGCGGCCCGCGCCGTCGGCCATGCCAACGGTTCGAACCCGATGTCGATCGTCGTTCCCTGTCATCGCCTGGTTGGCGCGAATGGCGACCTTACCAACTATGGCGGCGGCCTGGAGCGCAAACGCTGGCTCATCGACCATGAGGCGCGCCACGCTGCATCGTAGATTGAAACAGGTTCGAGCGAATGGCCGCTTGGCTACAGAATGCTCGTTACCGCGCGGTCGAGCCTCGTACCTTCCCGATAGAGCAGGCCGACGACAACGGCTGCGGCAATGCCGGTCACGGCACCGCCCGCGACATCGCTGATATAGTGGGTGCCGACATAGACCCGCGAAATGCAGACTGCGGTAGCGATGGCGAGGAAGACGGCGCCCAGCCGCTTCAGCCGGCTCATCAGGAAGCTCGCCGCGATGGCGAAGGATGCGGTTGCATGGTCCGAGGGGAAGGACCAGTCGGCGCTCGGGCTGATGATCAGGTGGCTGACGCCGGCATCATAGGGGCGCATGCGGTGCAGGAAGAGCAGGATGAGCTGGTTGACGCCGAGCCCGATCAGGAAGGCGAGGCCGGCGACGACGGCGGTATGGCGGGCATGTTGCCGCTCGCCGCTGCGCCACCATTGCAACACGACCAATAGGATCAGCGCCGGCACGCCGAATTCGGTCAGCGCCAGCATCACCGCGTCCAGCATGGCGTTTTCGCCCGCCGGTCCGTTGATCCATCCCGTAATAGCCTGGTCCATGCCAGTCCCCCCTTGCCAGCGCACACCGCGGCGAAGGTCGCCGTTCCGGTAGCCTGCTGAAAATCGCAGCCCCGAAAAATCGGGGCGCAGCCATCAAGCAATGGATTCGGGCGAGTTTGCGGCCAAGGCCCGCCTCGTAGGCTTAGTCGAAGAACGGTTCGACGACGTTGCGCTTGCCCAGCATGAAGGCGTCGGCCACGTGCTGCAGCGGCGCGAGGTCGACATCCGAGGTCCGGTCGTGCACCAGTTTGGCGAAGCGGCGGTAGAGCATCGGATATTCGGTTTCCTTCTCGTCCTTGAGAACCTTGCCCTCAACCTCGAGCCTGGTGCCGCCGCCGGACAGCACCATAAAACCCTTGTCGGTCTCCGCCAGGATGTCCCAGCTTTGCGGTCCGGTCTGGCGCCAGTCGAAATCGACGGCTACCGGGGTGCCTTCGCTGGTCCGGAACGAAACCTGGGCGGCGATCGGCGCGTCTCGGTTCTCGGGGAAATCGAGCGTCGCCTCGGTGATGAACATCGGCGGCAGGATATGGGTGGCGATGGAAAGCGCGTTGATGCCGGGATCGAAGACGCCGAAGCCGCCGGCCTGCCATATCCATTCCTGGTTCGGGTGCCAGCGCCGCACGTCTTCCTTCCAGTTGATGGCGGCTGATTTGATCCTCGCCGACGCAAGGAAGCTTCGTGCGGCCTCGACTGCCGGCGCATAACGCGAATGCCAGGAGGCGAACAGCGTCACGCCCTTTTCCGCGGCCAGCGCCTTCAGATGTTCCACCTCGCTCACCGTCGCGCCGGGCGGCTTTTCGAGGAAGACGTGCTTGCCGGCCAGGATCGCCGCGCGCGCGGCGTCGTGGCGAACCTGCGGCGGCATGCACAGCGACACCGCCTCGACCTCGGGCGAGGCCGCCAGAAGCGCCTCGATGCTCTCGAAATTGGGAACGCCGTCCACCTTCCCATGCCGGCTGGCAGCGGCGACGAGCTTGTAGTCGCCGTCTTTTGCCAGGGCCGGCAGATGCTGATCCCGGGCGATCTTGCCGACGCCGACAATGGCGATGTTGATGGGCTGCGCTTTGGTCATCGCCAGCTTTCTTCCAGTTTGAGTTCGAATGGGCCGCCGGCCAGGAAACGCTCGATCGCCGGCTCGAAAGGCGAGGGGTCGATGGCGTTCGCCATCAGCCAGTCGTCGGAATAATAGGTGTTGGCGTAACGCTCGCCCGAATCGCAGATCAGCGTCACCACCGAACCGCTTTGCTTCGCCGCGATCATGCGGGCGGCGTGAAAGCACATGGCCGCGAAATTGGTGCCGGTCGAGCCGCCGACGCGGCGTCCAAGCCGGCGCGACAAAACACGCTTGGCCGCGATCGACACCGCGTCGGGTATGCGCAGCATATGGTCGATGACACCCGGCACGAAGGACGGCTCGACGCGCGGCCGGCCGATGCCCTCGATGCGCGACGGTCGCTCGCAGGAACAGGCGGTATCGTGTGTCGAGTAGCCTTCGAAGAAGGCGGAATATTCGACGTCGGCGACCGACAGCCTCGTCGCATGGCGCTTATAGCGGATGTAGCGGCCGATGGTGGCAGATGTGCCGCCGGTGCCGGCGCCCATCACCACCCAGGAAGGCACCGGGAAGCGCTCCTCGCGCATCTGCTGGAAGATCGATTCGGCGATGTTGTTGTTGCCGCGCCAGTCCGTGGCGCGTTCGGCATGGGTGAACTGGTCCATGAAGTAGCCGCCGAGCCGTTCGGCGAGTTCCGCCGATTCGGCGTAGATGCGCCGGCCGTCGTCGATGAAGTGGCAGTTACCGCCATAATGCTCGATGGCGGCGATCTTCTCGCGCGAGGTCGAGCGCGGCATCACCGCGTAGAAGGGCGTGCCGATCATGCGCGCGAAATAGGCTTCCGAAACGGCGGTGGAGCCGGAAGAGGCCTCGACCACGGCGGTGCCTTCGCGGATCAGGCCGTTGCACAGGGCATAGAGAAAAAGCGAGCGCGCCAGCCGGTGCTTCAGGCTGCCGGTCGGATGCGTGGATTCATCCTTCAGATAAAGGTCGATGCCGGGCAGGGCGGGTACGTCGAGCTTCCACAGATGGGTATCGGCCGAGCGATGCTGGTCCGCCTCGATCGCCGCGATGGCGCGATCCGCCCAATCCCGTGACATCGTCTTGTGACCCTGCTTGCCTCCCATCGCCGGCGTCCGCTCAGATCGGCTCGTCGAAGGTGACGATCGAGACTTCGCCTTCGAGCGCGCCCTGATAGGCGGAGATATGCGGTTCGTCGTCGGGCTCGCCCTGCATCTCGCCGATCTGGTCGAGCTCCGCTTCGGCATAACCTTCGGCGGCGAGTGATTCCAATGCACGCCGCACGGCAGAATCATCGTCGGGCGCGATCAGCATGACGTGGACGCCTTCCGACTTGCCGCCTTTCTTTTTCCAGACCCTGCCGGTGATGATGATGACCGGACGCGGTTCGTCATTGTCGTTTATCGGGTCTTGCAAGGGCTGATTCCTTTGGGATAGGCGTCTCAAGCGGCGCTTTTGCCTGTTTTTGCACGAAGCCGGTCAAGGCGACAGTCGCAAGTGGGTCACTTTCTTCCTCGCGCGCCCAAAAAGGCGCAAGAATATTACATGCGCTGCATGCATGGCTGCCGCGCCCCGGCAAAGGCGGAATTTGTAGGGCTGCGGGGTTGACGGTTTGCCGTGTTGCGAGTAGAAGCCGCCCAGTCTGAACCGATGTGAGGTCAGCTTTTCCGAGGCGTCGCGCCTTGGAGTTTGCCTCAAACAGGGTTCGTTTTACGAGCGAAACGACATTTCCGGCGTGCATGAAGCGGCTTCCGCTTCCTCTGCTTATTGTTCGGGCAAGACCGTAAGCGTGCGGTTTCGGCCCGAATTTGCGTATGGAAACCGCTTGAAACGGCCCTGAACGGGTTTGCGACACGAGATTGAGAACTAGAAGGAAGGTTTAATGCCTACCGTAAACCAGCTGATCCGCAAGCCGCGCCAGGTGCCGGCAACGCGAAACAAGGTCCCTGCAATGCAGCAGAACCCGCAGAAGCGGGGCGTCTGCACGCGCGTCTACACCACCACGCCGAAGAAGCCGAACTCGGCTCTGCGTAAGGTTGCGAAGATTCGCCTGACCAACGGTTTCGAGGTGATCGGCTACATCCCGGGTGAAGGCCATAACCTTCAGGAGCACTCCGTGGTCATGATCCGCGGCGGTCGCGTCAAGGATCTGCCGGGTGTGCGCTACCACGTCATTCGTGGCGTGCTCGACACCCAGGGCGTCAAGAACCGCAAGCAGCGCCGTTCGAAGTACGGCGCCAAGCGTCCGAAGTAAGGTTTTCCGGCTTCGGCGCTTTTTGTTTGTGCGTCGGGCCTGCGAGATTGAGAGACAAGAACCATGTCCCGTCGTCACAGTGCAGATAAGCGTGAGATCAATCCGGACCCGAAGTTCGGCGATCTGGTCGTCACCAAGTTCATGAACGCCGTCATGTATGACGGCAAGAAGTCGATCGCCGAGACCATCGTCTACAGCGCGCTCGACCAGGTGCAGGCCAAGACCAAGCAGGAGCCGATCGGCGTCTTCCATCAGGCGCTCGACAACGTCGCTCCGCACGTCGAAGTGCGTTCGCGCCGCGTCGGTGGTGCTACCTACCAGGTTCCGGTCGACGTTCGTCCGGAGCGCCGTCAGGCGCTCGCCATCCGCTGGCTGATCACCGCTGCCCGCAACCGCAACGAGACGACCATGGTCGACCGCCTGTCGGGCGAGTTGATGGATGCTGCGAACAATCGCGGCACCGCCGTCAAGAAGCGTGAAGACACCCACAAGATGGCTGAAGCCAACCGCGCCTTCGCGCACTACCGCTGGTAAGGCGTGGCGAGAGACTGAGAGGCATCTATCATGGCCCGCGAATATAAAATCGAAGACTACCGTAATTTCGGTATCATGGCGCACATCGACGCCGGCAAGACGACGACGACTGAGCGCGTCCTGTATTACACGGGCAAGTCGCACAAGATCGGCGAAGTCCACGACGGCGCTGCCACCATGGACTGGATGGAGCAGGAGCAGGAACGCGGCATCACCATCACGTCGGCCGCGACCACGACCTTCTGGAAGGGCCGTGACGGCAAGCTGCGCCGCTTCAACATCATCGACACCCCCGGCCACGTCGACTTCACCATCGAAGTCGAGCGTTCGCTGCGCGTGCTCGACGGCGCCATCGCGCTGCTCGACGCCAACGCCGGTGTCGAGCCGCAGACCGAGACGGTCTGGCGCCAGGCCGACAAGTACCACGTGCCGCGCATGATCTTCTGTAACAAGATGGACAAGATCGGCGCCGACTTCTACCGCTCCTACGAGATGATCGGCTCGCGCCTCGGCGCGCAGGCTGTCGTCATGCAGCTGCCGATCGGCGCGGAGACCGAGTTCAAGGGCGTCGTCGACCTGGTCGAGATGAACGCATTGGTCTGGCGCGATGAATCCCTGGGCGCTGCCTGGGATGTCGTCGAGATCCCGGCCGACCTTAAGGAGAAGGCTGAGCAGTTCCGCGAGAAGATGATCGAAGCCGCCGTCGAAATGGACGACGACGCGATGAACAACTATCTCGAAGGCAAGCAGCCGACCAACGACGAGATCCGCGCGCTCATCCGCAAGGGCACCATCGCCGTCAAGTTCTTCCCGATGTTCTGTGGCTCGGCCTTCAAGAACAAGGGTGTGCAGCCGCTGCTCGACGCCGTTGTCGAATACCTGCCGTCGCCGATCGACGTGCCGGCCATCAAGGGCATCGACGCCAAGACCGAGAAGGAAATTGAGCGTCACGCGGACGACAACGAGCCGCTGTCCATGCTCGCCTTCAAGATCATGAACGATCCGTTCGTCGGTTCGCTCACCTTCGCCCGCATCTATTCGGGCAAGCTCTCCAAGGGTGTGTCGCTCGACAACACCGTGAAGGGCAAGAAGGAGCGCATCGGTCGCATGCTGCAGATGCACGCAAACTCGCGCGCCGACATCGACGAGGCTTTCGCCGGCGACATCGTCGCTCTGGCTGGCCTCAAGGAAACCACCACCGGCGACACGCTGTGCGACCCGCTGCACCCGGTGATCCTTGAGCGCATGGAGTTCCCGGATCCGGTCATCCAGATCGCCATCGAGCCGAAGACCAAGGGCGACCAGGAAAAGATGGGCCTCGCGCTGCATCGTCTGGCTGCTGAAGATCCGTCCTTCCGCGTCAAGACCGACGAGGAAAGCGGCCAGACCATCATCGCCGGCATGGGTGAACTTCACCTCGACATCATCGTCGACCGCATGCGCCGCGAGTTCAAGGTCGAGGCCAATGTCGGCGCTCCGCAGGTTGCCTATCGCGAGACGATCACCCGTACTCACGAGCAGGACTACACCCACAAGAAGCAGACCGGTGGTACCGGCCAGTTCGCCCGCGTCAAGCTGGTGTTCGAGCCGAACCCGGAAGGCGAAGAATACGTATTCGAGTCCAAGATCGTCGGCGGTTCGGTTCCGAAGGAATACATCCCCGGCGTCGAGAAGGGCATCGGTTCGGTCATGTCGTCCGGCCCGTTCGCTGGCTTCCCGATGATCGGCGTCAAGGCGACGCTCATCGACGGCGCCTTCCACGACGTCGACTCCTCGGTCCTGGCCTTCGAAATCGCCTCGCGCGCCGCTTTCAGGGAAGCTGCTCCGAAGCTCGGCGTCCAGCTGCTCGAGCCGATCATGAAGGTCGAGGTCGTCACGCCGGAAGACTACGTCGGCAACGTCATCGGCGACCTGAACAGCCGCCGCGGCCAGATCCAGGGTCAGGAGACCCGTGGTGTCGCCGTCGTCGTCAACGCCATGGTGCCGCTGGCCAACATGTTCAAGTACGTCGACTCGCTGCGTTCGATGTCGCAGGGCCGCGCCCAGTACACGATGCAGTTCGACCACTACGAGCCGGTGCCGACCGCGGTCGCCCAGGAAGTTCAGAAGAAGTACGCGTAATTCCTTGGAATTGCGTCCGTAACTAGGTTCAACGCCCTCACGGGCAGGCAGGAAATGGAGACCTCACATGGCAAAAGGTAAATTCGAGCGTACGAAGCCTCATGTGAACATTGGCACGATTGGTCACGTTGACCATGGCAAGACGTCGCTGACGGCGGCGATCACGAAGTATTTTGGCGAATACCGCCCGTACGACCAGATTGACGCGGCTCCGGAAGAGAAGGCGCGCGGCATCACGATCTCGACGGCGCACGTCGAATACGAGACGCCGGCCCGCCACTACGCCCACGTCGACTGCCCCGGCCACGCCGACTATGTGAAGAACATGATCACCGGCGCTGCCCAGATGGACGGCGCGATCCTGGTCGTTTCGGCCGCCGACGGCCCGATGCCGCAGACCCGCGAGCACATCCTGCTCGCCCGTCAGGTCGGCGTTCCGGCGATCGTTGTGTTCCTGAACAAGGTCGACCAGGTCGACGACGCCGAGCTTCTCGAGCTGGTCGAGCTGGAAGTGCGCGAGCTTCTGTCGAAGTACGAGTTCCCGGGCGACGACATTCCGATCGTCAAGGGTTCGGCTCTGGCTGCTCTCGAGGACAGCAACAAGGAGATCGGCGAGAACGCGGTTCGCAAGCTGATGGAAGAGGTCGACGCCTACATCCCGACGCCTGAGCGTCCGATCGACAAGCCGTTCCTGATGCCGATCGAGGACGTGTTCTCGATCTCGGGCCGCGGCACGGTCGTGACCGGTCGCGTCGAGCGCGGCATCGTCAAGGTTGGCGAGGAGCTGGAAATCGTCGGCATCCGTCCGACCTCGAAGACGACCTGCACGGGCGTCGAGATGTTCCGCAAGCTGCTCGACCAGGGCCAGGCCGGCGACAACATCGGCGCGCTGCTGCGCGGCGTTGACCGTGAAGGCGTCGAGCGCGGCCAGGTTCTGGCCAAGCCCGGCACCGTGAAGCCGCACAAGAAGTTCAAGGCAGAAGCCTACATCCTGACCAAGGAAGAGGGCGGCCGTCATACGCCGTTCTTCACCAACTACCGTCCGCAGTTCTACTTCCGCACGACGGACGTGACCGGCATCGTGACGCTGCCGGCTGGTACGGAGATGGTTATGCCTGGCGACAACATCACCGTTGACGTCGAGCTGATCGTGCCGATCGCCATGGAAGAGAAGCTGCGCTTCGCTATCCGTGAAGGCGGCCGCACCGTCGGCGCCGGCATCGTCGCTTCCATCGTCGAGTAAGAAGAACAAGAGATCTGTCGCGGGCGCGGATACGCCCGCGCCGCGCCAGAACAAGGAATAGACGCATGAACGGACAGAATATCCGCATCCGACTTAAAGCGTTCGATCACCGCGTGCTCGACGCCTCGACGCGGGAAATCGTTTCCACGGCCAAGCGCACCGGCGCCAATGTCCGCGGCCCGATCCCGCTGCCGACCAGGATCGAGAAGTTCACGGTCAACCGCTCGCCGCACGTCGACAAGAAGAGCCGCGAGCAGTTCGAAATGCGCACTCACAAGCGCCTTCTCGACATCGTGGACCCGACCCCGCAGACGGTCGATGCGCTGATGAAGCTCGATCTGGCCGCCGGCGTGGACGTCGAAATCAAGCTCTAAGAGCTGAAACATGAGCCGGTGGGGAAACCCGGCCAGCTCCTCTGAAGGAAGATGAACCTATGCGTTCAGGTGTAATTGCACAGAAGGTGGGAATGACCCGCATCTACAACGATGCCGGCGAGCATGTCCCCGTTACCGTTCTCCGCATGGAGAGCTGCCAGGTCGTGGCTCAGCGCACGCAGGAGAAGAACGGCTACACCGCCGTCCAGCTCGGCGTTGGCCTTGCCAAGGTGAAGAACACGTCGAAGGCCCTGCGCGGCCACTTCGCTGCCGCCTCCGTGGAGCCGAAGTCGAAGGTCGCGGAATTCCGCGTCTCCGCCGACAACATGCTCGACGTCGGCGCCGAGATCACGGTCGAGCATTTCGTCGCCGGCCAGAAGGTCGACGTGACGGGCACTTCGACCGGTAAGGGCTTCCAGGGCGTTATCAAGCGTCACCATTTCGGCGGCGGCCGTGCCACCCACGGTAACTCGCTGTCGCACCGCGTGCACGGTTCGACCGGTCAGCGCCAGGACCCCGGCAAGGTGTTCAAGGGCAAGAAGATGGCCGGCCACCTGGGCGACACGCGCGTCACCACCCAGAACGTCGAGGTCGTTTCGACCGACGCCGATCGCGGTCTGATCCTGATCCGCGGCGCGGTTCCCGGCACCAAGGGTGCCTGGATCCTGGTTCGCGACGCCGTCAAGTCGGCGCTGCCTGCCAACGCGCCGAAGCCGGCAGCGATCCGGGCGGCCACCAAACAGGCTCCGGCCACTGAGGGAGCGGAATAATGGACCTCAAGATCACCACCCTCGGCGGCAAGGACGCCGGCAAGGTGAAGCTCTCGGAAGAGATCTTCGGCCTGGAGCCGCGCGAAGACATCCTGCAGCGCGTCGTGCGCTGGCAGCTCGCCAAGAAGCAGCAGGGCACGCATCAGGCGAAGGGCCGCGCGGACATCGCCCGCACCGGCGCCAAGATGTACAAGCAGAAGGGTACGGGCCGCGCCCGTCACCATTCGGCTCGCGCTCCGCAGTTCCGCGGCGGCGGCAAGGCCCACGGCCCGGTTGCCCGCAGCCATGAGCATGACCTTCCCAAGAAGGTCCGTGCGCTCGGCCTCAAGCATGCGCTGTCGGCCAAGGCCAAGGCTTCCTCGATCATCGTGGTCGACGAGCTGAAGCTGGCTGAAGCCAAGACCAAGGCGCTGGTCGCGAATTTCGCGACGCTCGGCCTGACCAATGCCCTGTTCATCGGCGGTGCCGAGCTCGACCAGGGCTTCAAGCGGGCCGCTGCCAACATTCCGAACATCGACGTACTGCCGATCCAGGGCATCAACGTCTACGACATTCTGCGCCGCGGCACGCTGGTCCTTTCCAAGGCCGCCGTCGAGGCTCTCGAGGAGCGCTTCAAATGACCGACCTTCGTCATTACGATGTGATCGTCTCGCCGGCGATCACCGAAAAGTCGACCATGGCGTCCGAGCAGAACCAGGTGGTCTTCAACGTCGCCAAGAAGGCGTCGAAGCCGGAGATCAAGGCAGCCGTCGAAGCGCTGTTCGGCGTGAAGGTGATGGCTGTGAACACGCTCGTCCGCAAGGGCAAGGTGAAGCGCTTCCGCGGCACGATCGGCCGCCAGGGCGACGTCAAGCGAGCAGTTGTGACGCTGGCCGATGGCCAGTCGATCGACGTCGCGACGGGTCTCTGAGCTAGGCCGCGAGGACAACGACAATGGCACTGAAGAAATTTAACCCGGTAACGCCGAGCACCCGCCAGCTGGTCATCGTCGACCGCTCGGGCCTCTACAAGGGCAAGCCCGTCAAGGGCCTGACCGAAGGTCTGACCAAGTCGGGCGGCCGCAACAACTACGGTCGCATCACGGCCCGCTTCATCGGCGGCGGTCACAAGCGTTCGTACCGCATCATCGACTTCAAGCGTCGCAAGTTCGACGTGGTCGGCACGGTCGAGCGTCTGGAATACGACCCGAACCGCACCGCCTTCATCGCTCTCATCAAGTATGAGGACGGCGAGCTGAACTACATCATCGCCCCGCAGCGTCTGCAGGCCGGAGACAAGATCGTGGCCGGCGAAGCGGTCGATGTGAAGCCCGGCAATGCGATGCCGCTTTCGTCGATGCCGGTGGGCACCATCGTCCACAACATCGAGCTGAAGCCCGGCAAGGGCGGCCAGGTCGCCCGTTCGGCTGGCGCCTATGCCCAGCTCGTCGGTCGTGACCAGGGCATGGCGATCCTGCGCCTCAACTCGGGCGAGCAGCGCATCGTGCATGGCTCGTGCCTTGCCACCGTCGGCGCCGTGTCGAACCCCGACCACGGCAACATCAACGACGGCAAGGCCGGCCGCACCGTGTGGCGTGGCAAGCGCCCGCACAACCGCGGCGTTGCCATGAACCCGGTCGACCATCCGCACGGCGGTGGTGAAGGCCGCACCTCGGGTGGCCGTCATCCGGTTACCCCGTGGGGCAAGCCCACCAAGGGCAAGAAGACGCGGTCCAACAAGGCGACCGATAAATTCATCGTGCGCTCGCGCCATCAGCGCAAGAGCTAAGAAGAGGTAACGCCAAGTGACTCGTTCGGTTTGGAAAGGCCCCTTCATCGACGGCTACCTTCTCAAGAAGGTGGACAAGGTTCGTGAAGGTGGTCGCAGTGAGGTGATCAAGATGTGGAGCCGCCGCTCCACCATCCTGCCGCAGTTTGTCGGCCTCACCTTCGGTGTCTACAACGGCCAGAAGCACGTCCCGGTCTCGGTGAACGAGGACATGGTCGGCCACAAGTTCGGTGAATTCGCTCCGACCCGGACCTATTACGGTCACGGCGCGGATAAGAAGGCGAAGAGGAAATAACGATGGGCAAGGCCAAAGCTCCGCGCAGGCTTGCTGACAACGAGGCACGTGCCGTTCTGCGCACGATCCGCGTCAGCCCGCAGAAGCTGAACCTGGTTGCTGCGATGATCCGCGGCAAGAAGGTTGCTACAGCGCTCAACGACCTGGAATTCTCGCGCAAGCGCATTTCGGGAACCGTCAAGAAGACGCTGGAATCGGCGATCGCCAATGCGGAAAACAACCACGACCTCGACGTCGACGCCCTGATCGTGGCCGAGGCCTATGTCGGCAAGTCGATCGTCATGAAGCGTTTCCACGCTCGTGGCCGTGGTCGCGCCAGCCGCATCGAGAAGCCGTTTTCGCATCTCACGATCGTCGTTCGTGAGGTTGAAGAGAAAGGGGAGGCCGCATAATGGGCCAGAAAATCAATCCGATCGGTCTCCGTCTCGGCATCAACCGCACCTGGGACTCGCGTTGGTACGCGAACACCGGCGAATACGGCAAGCTGCTGCACGAGGACCTCAAGATCCGCGAGTATCTTGAGAAGGAACTCAAGCAGGCCGCGATCTCGAAGATCGTCATCGAGCGTCCGCACAAGAAGTGCCGCGTCACCATCCACGCCGCGCGCCCTGGCCTGATCATCGGCAAGAAGGGCGCCGACATCGAGAAGCTCCGCAAGAAGCTGACCGAGATGACGCAGTCCGAAACGCACCTCAACATCGTTGAAGTGCGCAAGCCGGAAATCGACGCGACGCTGGTCGCGCAGTCGATCGCCCAGCAGCTCGAGCGCCGCATCGCCTTCCGTCGCGCCATGAAGCGCGCCGTGCAGTCGGCCATGCGTCTCGGTGCCGAAGGCATCCGCATCAACTGCTCGGGCCGTCTCGGCGGCGCCGAAATCGCTCGCATGGAATGGTACCGTGAAGGCCGCGTGCCGCTGCATACGCTGCGCGCCGATGTCGACTACGGCACCGCCGAAGCCCAGACCGCCTATGGCATCTGCGGCGTCAAGGTGTGGGTGTTCAAGGGCGAGATTCTCGAGCACGACCCGATGGCCTCGGAACGTCGTGCCACCGAAGGCGATCATTCGCAGGGCGGTGAGCGCTCCGAGCGCAGCCGTCGTCGCGAAAACGCCTGATTGGCATAGGAATTTGGAGTTAGAACGATGCTGCAGCCAAAGCGCACAAAGTTCCGTAAGCAGTTCAAGGGCCGCATCCACGGCACCGCGAAGGGCGGCACCAACCTGGATTTCGGCGGCTTCGGTCTGAAGGCGCTGGAGCCGAACCGCGTCACCGCGCGTGAGATCGAGGCGGCCCGCCGCGCGATCACCCGCGAGATGAAGCGCGCCGGCCGGGTGTGGATCCGCGTGTTCCCGGACGTTCCGGTCACCTCGAAGCCGACCGAAGTCCGCATGGGTAAGGGTAAGGGCGCGGTCGACTACTGGGCTTGCCGCGTCAAGCCGGGTCGCGTCATGTTTGAGATCGACGGCGTGTCGGAAGAAATCGCTCGCGAGGCCCTGCGCCTCGGTGCAGCCAAGCTCTCGGTCAAGACGCGCTTCGTACAGCGCATCGCTGAATAAGAAAGGGCTGTTGCGATGAAAGCCGCCGATATCAGAATGAAGACCGTCGATGAACTCGACACCGATCTTGCCGCGCTGAAGAAGGAGCAGTTCAACCTGCGCTTCCAGAAGGCGACGGGCCAGCTCGAAAAGACCGCGCGTGTGAAGGAAGTCCGCAAGGACATCGCCCGCATCAAGACCATCGCCGCCGAGAAATCGGCCGGCAAGAAGGCTTAAGGACGAAAATCATGCCGAAGCGCATTTTGCAGGGCACCGTCGTCAGCGACAAGAACGAGAAGACGGTCGTCGTCAAGGTCGAGCGTCGCTTCACCCATCCGGTGATGAAGAAGACCGTGCGCATGTCGAAGAAGTACAAGGCGCATGACGAAAACAACGCCCACAAGGTGGGCGACCAGGTGTCCATCCAGGAATCGAAGCCGATTTCCAAGGATAAGCGCTGGGTCGTCATTACCCCTGAGCAGGCGTAATCGAACGAATTTTGGACAGACCGGGGAGGGGCTTTTCAGCCTGTCCCGTTAGAGAAGAAGAAGGCGGCCAGTCATGATTCAGATGCAAACAAACCTCGACGTCGCGGATAATTCCGGCGCCCGTCGTGTCATGTGCATCAAGGTGCTGGGCGGCTCGAAGCGGAAATACGCTTCCGTCGGCGACATCATCGTGGTGTCGATCAAGGAAGCCATTCCGCGCGGCCGCGTGAAGAAGGGTGATGTGATGAAGGCGGTCGTCGTACGCACCGCCAAGGACATCCGTCGCCCCGACGGCAGCGTGATCCGTTTCGACAAGAACGCGGCCGTTCTCGTCGACAACAAGAAAGAGCCTGTGGGCACGCGTATCTTCGGGCCGGTTCCGCGCGAGCTTCGCGCCAAGAACCACATGAAGATCATCTCGCTCGCGCCTGAAGTGCTGTAAGGAGCCGGAACAATGCAGAAGATCCGCAAAGGCGACAAGGTCGTCGTGCTTTCCGGCAAGGACAAGGGCCGCTCCGGCGAAGTCCTGTCCGTGCAGCCGAAGGAAGACACGGCCATTGTGCGCGGCATCAACATCGTGGTTCGCCACCAGCGCCAGACCCAGGCGCAGGAAGGCGGCCTGATCAGGAAAGAGGCACCGATCCACCTCTCGAACCTCGCGATCGCCGACCCCAAGGACGGCAAGCCGACCCGCGTCGGCTTCAAGCTCGAGAAGGACGGCAAGAAGGTACGAGTCGCCAAGCGCTCGGGAGAAGTCATCAATGGCTAAGGCAGCACAAACCGCGCAGAACACGCCGCGCTTGAAGCAGGTCTACAACGAGACCATCAAGAAGGCGCTGCTGGAGCAGTTCAAGTACGACAACGAGATGCAGATCCCGCGTCTCGACAAGATCGTGCTGAACATGGGTGTCGGCGAAGCCACGGGCGATTCCAAGAAGCCTTCGGTCGCCGCCGAGGACTTGGCGCTGATCGCTGGTCAGAAGCCGGTCATCACCCGCGCCCGCAAGTCGATCGCCGGCTTCAAGGTTCGCGAGAACATGCCGATCGGCACCAAGGTGACGCTTCGCAAGGAGCGCATGTATGAGTTCCTGGACCGCCTGGTCAACATCGCGCTGCCGCGCGTTCGCGACTTCCGCGGCCTGAACCCGAAGAGCTTCGATGGCCGCGGCAACTACGCCATGGGCATCAAGGAGCACATCGTGTTCCCGGAGATCAACTACGACAAGGTCGATCAGATCTGGGGCATGGACATCATCGTTTGTACGACTGCGAAGACGGACGACGAGGCCAGGGCATTGCTCAAGGCCTTCAACTTCCCCTTCCGCCAGTAACGGCAGCGAGCAAAGGAAAAATCTGAAATGGCAAAGACCAGCTCAGTCGAAAAGAACAACCGGCGCCGCAAGCTTGTGGACCAGTACGCTGCCAAGCGTAAGGCCCTCAAGGACATCGTCATGGACCAGTCCAAGCCGATGGACGAGCGCTTCCGCGCCCAGCTGAAGCTCGCGGCCCTGCCGCGCAATTCGGCCAAGATCCGCATCCGTAACCGCTGCGAAGTCACGGGCCGTCCGCGCGCCTTCTATCGCAAGCTCAAGGTCTCGCGCATCGCGCTTCGCGATCTCGGCAATACCGGCCAGATCCCGGGCCTGGTCAAGTCGAGCTGGTAAGGAGGACATACTATGTCATTGAGCGATCCTCTCGGCGATATGCTGACCCGCATCCGCAACGCCTATGGCCGTAAGAAGTCGACCGTGTCGACGCCGGCTTCGCGTCTGCGCGCCCGTGTTCTCGACGTGCTGAAGTCGGAAGGTTACATCCGCGACTACAGCCAGACCGATTTCGAGAACGGCAAGTCGGAAATCGAGATTGAGTTGAAGTACTTCGACGGCAATCCGGTCGTGCGCGAAATCTCGCGTGTTTCGAAGCCGGGCCGCCGCGTCTACGTTTCGGCCAGGTCGATCCCGCAGGTCGCCAACGGCCTCGGCATCGCCATCCTTTCGACCCCGAAGGGCGTGATGGCCGACCACGAAGCGCGCGAGCAGAACGTCGGCGGCGAAGTTCTCTGCCAGATCTTCTGATCGGCGAATTGAGATAGGAAGGACGAGCGAAAATGTCTCGTATTGGTAAGAAGCCCGTCTCGGTGCCTGCCGGTGTGACCGCTGCGGTCGACGGCAAGACTGTCACGGCGAAGGGCCCGAAGGGCGAGCTGAAGTTCGTCGTCAACGACGAAGTGCTGGTCAAGCTGGACAACGGCCAGATCGCCGTTGAACCGCGCGATCAGTCGAAGGACGCACGCTCCAAGTGGGGCATGTCGCGTACCCAGATCGTCAACATCCTGACCGGCGTGAAGGACGGCTTCGAGAAGAAGCTCGAGATCACCGGCGTTGGTTATCGCGCTGCCATGCAGGGCAAGAACCTGCAGCTGGCGCTCGGTTTCTCGCACGACGTGGTCTATGAGACCCCGCAGGGCATCACGATCACCGTGCCGAAGCCGACCGAAATCACCGTTTCGGGCATCGACAAGCAGCAGGTCGGCCAGGTCGCGGCCGAGATCCGCGAATACCGCGGCCCCGAGCCCTACAAGGGCAAGGGCGTCCGTTATGCGGGCGAGAAGATCGTCCGTAAGGAAGGCAAGAAGAAGTAACAGGCTTGGCTCCCGAAACGTCGCGGACGTTTCAGGCAAGGCTGGATTATCGCAACGCCACGGGGTGTTGCTGCGGGAGGCCAGAACCTACCGCACAAGGCAACCCCCGTTTTACAAGGCAAGGAATACGACTATGGCAACCAAGGAAGCCACGCAGCGCCGCTCGTCGCGCATTCGCCGCCAGATCAAGGCGGTTTCGAACGGCCGTCCGCGTCTTTCGGTGCACCGCACCTCCAAGAACATCTACGTCCAGGTGATCGACGACGCGAAGGGTCACACCATCGCCGCCGCCTCGACGCTTGAGAAGGACTTCAAGGCCGGCAAGAAGACCGGTGCCGACACCGCCGCCGCCGCTGCCGTTGGCAAGCTGGTCGCCGAGCGCGCCGTCAAGGCCGGCGTCAAGGAAGTCGTCTTCGATCGCGGCGCCTACATCTATCACGGCCGCGTCAAGGCGCTGGCCGAAGCCGCCCGCGAGGCTGGCCTCAGCTTCTAAGTTCGAACCATTCCGGAAGTCGGCTTCGAAAAAGGGGCTGACATTTCGGAACGGATCGTGCAGAAGGCGCAAGTTTTTCGCCGCCGGCGACCTCGAAAAGGGGCGCCGGCATTTCAGCAACCCGTGCTTCCGGAAAAGAACAAGGATTAGGATATGGCACAGGAACGTAGGGAAGGCGGCCGCGAGCGCGGTCGCGACCGCGAAGAGCGCGACGACGGCATCGTCGACAAGCTCGTACACATCAACCGCGTCGCCAAGGTGGTGAAGGGCGGCCGTCGCTTCGGCTTCGCTGCTCTCGTCGTCGTCGGCGACCAGAAGGGCCGCGTCGGCTTCGGTCATGGCAAGGCACGCGAAGTGCCGGAAGCCATCCGCAAGGCGACTGAATCGGCCAAGCGCGACATGATCTTCGTGCCGCTGCGCTCAGGCCGTACGCTGCACCACGACGTCGAAGGCCGTTGGGGCGCTGGCAAGGTTCTGCTGCGTGCCGCCAAGCAGGGTACCGGCATCATCGCCGGCGGCCCGATGCGCGCCGTCTTCGAGACGCTCGGCATGCATGACGTCGTCGCCAAGTCGATGGGCTCGTCGAACCCGTACAACATGGTTCGCGCCACCTTCGACGCGCTGAAGAGCCAGATGCATCCCAAGGATGTGGCTGCCGCTCGCGGTATCAAGTATTCGACCCTTCAGGCCCGCCGCGGCAATGCCGTAGCGGCTGATGAATAGTCGATAGCTGAGAGGACCACGAACATGGCCAAGCAAGCTACCAAGACCATCACCGTCGAGCAGATCGGCTCGCCGATCCGTCGGCCGAAGGAACAGCGCGCAACGCTGGTCGGCCTCGGCCTCAACAAGATGCACCGCAAGCGCACCCTGGAAGATACGCCTTCCGTGCGCGGTATGATCGCGGCCGTCCAGCATCTCGTCCGCGTTGTGGACGAGAAGTAAGCCGCAGGAGAAGACCAATGAAACTCACCGATCTGCGTGACAAGGACGGCGCCACCCACTCCAAGAAGCGTCTTGGCCGTGGTATCGGCTCGGGCTCGGGCAAGACCGCTGGCCGCGGCGTGAAGGGTCAGAAGGCCCGTTCCGGCGTTGCCATCAACGGCTTCGAGGGTGGCCAGATGCCGCTCTACCGCCGTCTGCCCAAGCGCGGCTTCACCAACATCTTCGCCAAGAGCTTCGTCACCGTGTCGCTCGCCCGCATCCAGGCGGCGATCGATGCCAAGAAGCTTGACGGCAAGGAAGTCGTGACCGGCGAAGCGCTCGTCAAGGCCGGCGTTCTGCGCCGCCTCAAGGACGGCGTGCGCGTCCTTTCTGACGGCGAACTCAAGGCCAAGCTCTCGTTTGACGTCGCTGGCGCCTCCAAGGCCGCCATCGAGAAGATCGAGAAGGCCGGCGGTTCCGTGAAGCTGCCTGAACAGGCCGCCGCCGAGTAAACATGTTTTGACAAGCGGCCGCGTCTCGACGCGGCCGCTTGCATCTTGGCACCGCCGAGCCTATGTCCCTTGCTCGGTGACACGCGCTGCCCGAAGCGGGCCTTTCCCGCGTCATCTAGCGGAGATATTGAATGGCTTCGGCTGCTGAACAACTAGCATCCAATCTCAATTTCGCGGCTTTCGCCAAGGCCGAGGATCTCAAGAAGCGCATCTGGTTCACGATCGGCGCTCTCCTCGTCTATCGCCTCGGCACCTATATTCCGCTTCCCGGCATCAATCCCGAAGCTTTCGCTCAGGCATTCCAGTCGCAGTCCAAGGGCGTGCTGGGCATGTTCAACATGTTCGCCGGCGGCGCCGTGCAGCGCATGGCGATCTTCGCGCTGGGCATCATGCCCTACATCTCCGCCTCCATCATCATGCAGCTGATGACCTCGGTCATCCCCTCGCTGGAAGCGCTGAAGAAGGAAGGCGAGCAGGGCCGCAAGGTCATCAACCAGTACACCCGCTACGGCACCGTGCTGCTTGCCATCGTGCAGGCCTACGGCATTTCGGCGGGACTGGAGAACGGCAACGGCATCGTCACCGATCCCGGCATGTTCTTCCGCATTTCCACCGTCATCACGCTGGTCGGCGGCACCATGTTCCTGATGTGGCTGGGCGAGCAGATCACCGCGCGCGGCATCGGTAACGGCATTTCGCTGATCATCTTCGCCGGCATCGTCGCGGGCCTTCCGCACGCCATTTCCGGCACGCTGGAACTCGGCCGCACCGGCGCGCTCTCGACGCCGCTGATCCTGGCCATCATCGTTCTGGCCATCGTCGTCATCGCGCTCATCGTCTTCTTCGAGCGCGCCCAGCGCCGCCTGCTGATCCAGTATCCGAAGCGCCAGGTCGGCAACCGTATGTTCCAGGGCGACACCTCGCACCTGCCGCTGAAGCTCAACACGTCGGGCGTCATTCCGCCGATCTTCGCGTCGTCGCTGCTGCTTCTGCCGGCAACCGTCGCGGGCTTCTCGAACGCGAGCAATCTGCCGTCCTGGGCAAGCGCCGTGCTTGCCTCGCTCGGCCACGGCCAGCCGCTCTACATGGCGTTCTATGCCTCGATGATCGTGTTCTTCGCCTTCTTCTATACGGCCATCGTCTTCAATCCGAAGGATACGGCCGACCAGCTGAAGAAGCATTCGGGCTTCATCCCGGGCTATCGCCCCGGCGAACGCACCGCTGACTATATCGACTACGTGCTTACCCGCATCACCGTGATCGGCGCTATCTACCTGGTCGTTATCTGCCTTCTGCCGGAATTCCTGATTTCGGCCACTGGCGTACCGTTCTACCTTGGTGGCACTTCGCTTCTGATCGTGGTCAGTGTAACGCTCGACACCGTTGCGCAGATTCAGGGTCACCTGATCGCGCATCAGTACGAGGGACTGATCAAGAAGTCGAAGCTGCGCGGGGGTAAGAGAGGCAGATGAAGTTGATATTGCTTGGCCCGCCTGGTGCGGGCAAGGGGACGCAAGCGCAGCGACTGGTCGAAAAACACGGCATACCGCAACTCTCCACCGGAGACATGTTGCGCGCCGCGGTCAAGAACGGCACCGAAGTTGGCAAGCGCGCCAAGGCAGTGATGGATGCGGGCGAGCTCGTCTCCGACGCCATCGTCAACGCCATCGTCGCCGAGCGGATCGATCAGCCGGACTGCGCCGGCGGTTTTATCCTCGACGGCTATCCCCGCACCCTGGCGCAGGCCGACGCGGTCGAGGCGATGCTGTCCGAGCGCAAGCTGAAGCTTGATGCCGTCATCGAACTCGTCGTCGACGACAAGGTTCTGGTTGGCCGAATCGTCAAGCGCGCCGAAGAGGCCGCCGCCGCCGGGCAGCCGGTGCGCAAGGACGACAATCCGGAAATCTTCGAAGAGCGCCTGCGCGAATACTACAAGAAGACCGCGCCGCTCATCGGCTACTATCATGCCAAGGGCCTGTTGAAGGGCGTCGACGGCATGGCCGATATCGACGCCGTGACCAGGCAGATCGAGGCTATTCTGGCCACTTCTGTCCAGAAGTGAACAAATCGGCTTGACTAGGCCGGGCTGCTGGAGTATGGCGGCCCGTCTCCCTATCAGGCATGAGCTTTGCTTGTCCGTGAGGACAAGGCATCTGCTTTGAACAGGAACTCCCCGCAAGGGCCGGCCTCCACCGGACGCGGGATAACGTAAAGCGCCGTTTCGACCCTGTCGGCCGGCCCAGATGGAGAAAGAGAAGACATGGCCCGTATAGCCGGCGTCAACATTCCGACCAACAAGCGCGTCGTCATCGCGCTGCAGTACATTCACGGCATTGGCAAGAAGTTCGCCCAGGAGATCGTCGACAAGGTCGGCATCCCGGCCGAGCGCCGCGTCAACCAGCTGACCGACGCCGAAGTGCTGCAGATCCGCGAGACGATCGACCGTGACTACCAGGTCGAAGGCGACCTGCGTCGCGAAGTCTCGATGAACATCAAGCGTCTGATGGACCTCGGCTGCTACCGCGGCCTGCGTCACCGTCGTTCGCTGCCGGTGCGCGGTCAGCGTACCCACACCAACGCCCGCACCCGCAAGGGGCCGGCGAAGGCGATCGCCGGTAAGAAGAAGTAATTGGCGGCAGTCGCCAGTAGGCAACGGGCAGTCGGAAAAACCGACTGCCGACTGCCGAAGTCCGACTGCCTTCCAGGTGGAGCCGCTGGCATTACGGCGGTGTAGAGATCAACTGAAAGGACTACCATGGCCAAGGAAGCCGCACGCGTCCGTCGTCGCGAACGCAAGAACATTTCGTCGGGTGTCGCTCACGTCAACTCGACCTTCAACAACACCATGATCACCATCTCCGACGCGCAGGGCAACGCGATTGCCTGGTCGTCGGCCGGTGCCCAGGGCTTCAAGGGTTCGCGTAAGTCGACCCCGTTCGCCGCCCAGATGGCTGCCGAGGACGTCGCCAAGAAGGCGCAGGAACATGGCATGCGCATGCTCGAGGTCGAGGTTTGCGGTCCGGGTTCGGGTCGTGAATCGGCGCTGCGCGCTCTGCAGGCCGCCGGCTTCACCATCACCTCGATCCGCGACGTGACGCCGATCCCGCACAATGGTTGCCGCCCGCGCAAGAAGCGCCGCGTCTAACATTTTTAGAATACCGACGGGAACGCTTCGTGCGTTCCCGAATGGTTTCCAGGTCGCCCACCACGATTGGATGGTGGTGGGGAAACGGAAGGACAGACAATGATCCAGAAAAACTGGCAGGAACTGATCAAGCCCAACAAGATCGACTTCTCGTCGAAGGGCAAGACGCTGACGACGCTGGTCGCCGAGCCGCTCGAGCGCGGCTTCGGTCTGACCTTGGGCAACGCGCTGCGCCGCGTGCTCTTGTCGTCGCTGCGTGGCGCGGCCGTCACCGCCGTGCAGATCGACGGCGTGCTGCATGAGTTCTCGTCCATCGCCGGCGTGCGCGAGGACGTGACCGACATCGTGCTCAACATCAAGGAAATCGCCATCAAGATGGAAGGCGATGGTCCCAAGCGCATGGTCGTGCGCAAGCAGGGTCCGGGCGCCGTTCTGGCTGGCGACATCCAGACCGTCGGCGACGTCGAGATCCTGAACCCCGACCATGTCATCTGCACCCTCGACGAGGGCGCGGAAATCCGCATGGAATTCACCGTCGACACCGGCAAGGGCTACGTGCCTGCCGAGCGCAACCGGGCCGAAGACGCGCCGATCGGCCTGATCCCGGTCGACTCGCTCTATTCGCCGGTCAAGAAGGTCTCCTACCGCGTCGAGAACACCCGCCACGGCGAAGAACTCGACAAGGACAAGCTGACCATGACGCTTGAGACCGACGGTTCGGTCACGGGTGAGGACGCGGTGGCTTTCGCCGCCCGCATCCTGCAGGACCAACTCGCTCTGTTCGTCAACTTCGACGAGCCGCAGAAGGAAGTCGCGGCCGAGGCCGTTACCGAACTCGCTTTCAACCCGTCGCTGCTGAAGAAGGTCGACGAGCTGGAGCTTTCGGTGCGTTCGGCGAACTGCCTGAAGAACGACAACATCGTCTATATCGGCGACCTCATTCAGAAGACCGAAGCCGAAATGCTTCGCACTCCGAATTTCGGCCGCAAGTCTCTGAACGAGATCAAGGAAGTTCTGGCTGCTATGGGCCTGCATCTCGGCATGGAAGTGCCGGACTGGCCGCCGGAAAACATCGAAGACCTCGCAAAGCGCTACGAAGACCAATATTGAGCATGAATTTCCAAGGGCGGGCGGCATAAGCCGTCCCGTCCGACGGTCATGCGGAAAACCATCAGAGGCCGTGGCCTCTTGAACAGATAAAGAAGGAAAAGAGCCATGCGCCACGGTTTCAAAGGCCGTCGTTTCGCCCGCAGTGTAAGCCACCGCAAGTCGATGTTCGCCAACCTCGCCGTGTCTCTGATCGAGCACGAGCAGATCGTCACCACCCTGCCGAAGGCGAAGGACCTGCGTCCGATCGTCGAGAAGCTGGTGACGCTCGGCAAGCGCGGCGACCTGCACGCCCGTCGTCAGGTCATCGCCCAGATCGGCAATGAAGGCGTCGTCAAGCGCCTGTTCGACACGCTGGCCCCGCGCTACGCCAACCGCAACGGCGGCTACCTGCGCATCATGAAGGCCGGCTTCCGCAAGGGCGACAACGCCGCGATGGCGGTCATCGAGTTCGTCGATCGCGACACCTCGGCCAAGGGCGCCGCTGACCGCGCCCGCGTCGAGGCAGAAGCGAGCGAGACCGAGGCCGCCTAAGCCTTTCGGACTTTCTTGAAAGACATTAAGGGGCCCTTGGGGTCCCTTTTTGTTTCTGGAACACCACATGAGCGACGGCTGCAAGAAAGGTCGCTGACATGTCCGCACGAGTTTTCCGCGTCTTCCTATTCCTGGTAGGTCTGATGACAGGCGGCACGCTCGCCGCCGAAGCCAAGGGGACGGCACCCATGCTGATCGAAGCGACAATCGCTGGCGACATCGCGCAGATCAAGGCGGCGATCGCTTCCGGCGCCGATCTCGAACAGCGCGATGCCAAGGGCCGCACGGCGCTGCTCATCGCCACCCATGCCGACAACCCAGAGGCGGCGAAGCTGTTGATCGCTGCCGGCGCGGACGTCAACGCCAAGGACGATATCCTCGACACGCCTTTCCTCTACGCCGGCGCGGAAGGGCGCGACGACATCCTGAAAGCCATCCTCGCCACCGGCAAGGCAAATCTCAAGGACACCAACCGCTTCGGCGGCACTGCCCTGATCCCCGCCGCCGACCACGGTTTTCCGGAGACGGTGCGCATCCTGCTTGGCACTGGCATCAACATCGACCACGTCAACAATCTTGGCTGGACGGCCTTGATGGAGGCGGTGATCCTGGGGGACGGCGGCCCGGTGCAGCAGGAGATCGTCGCGCTCCTGGTCGATGCAGGGGCCAGGGATATTCCCGACCATGATGGCATCAGCGCGCTCCAGCACGCCAGGAAGCGCGGCTACGCGGCGATCGTCGAGCGCATCACCGAAGGCCGGCGCCCGCTCTGAAAATCCGGGTGGCCGCCTCTGCAGAGGCAAGTGGGGAACGTCACCGACAAATCGTACACCTGTCATGCCAGGGTCATGGCTTTCCAACAAAACGACTTCAGGGCCGGTCCGCGGCTCCGCTATCATCGTTTTGAGGGATCAGGGATATGACCAAACTCGTTCGGCACTCGCTTTTGGCCACCGCGGCACTGTCCACGCTGCTTGTTTCCGGCGCCGTCTACGGGCAGGGCGCCGCCGATGCCTTCCTCGAACGCGGGGCCAAGGGCGACATTACCCTGCATGGCGGCGCGCGCCGCCTGACCGGCGAAGTCACCGCCGAGCTGCAGAAGTTCATCAACAATGGCGAGGTGAAGAACGTCATCCTGCTGATCGGCGACGGCATGGGCGATTCCGAGATCACCGTGGCGCGCAACTATGCCGAAGGCGCCAGCGGCTTCTTCAAGGGCATCGACGCGCTGCCCGTCACCGGCCAGTACACCCACTATGCGCTGGACAAGAAGACCGGCAAGCCGGACTATGTGACCGACTCGGCCGCTTCCGGCACCGCCTGGGCCAGCGGCGTGAAGACCTATAACAACGCCGTCGGCGTCGACATCCACGAGAAGCCGCACAAGACGCTGATCGAGCTGGCCAAGGCTGCCGGCATCGGCACCGGCAACGTCTCGACCGCCGAGATCCAGGATGCCACGCCGGCCGTGCAGGTGGCGCATGTCACCCAGCGCAAGTGCTACGGCCCGTCGGCGACCGCCGAGAAGTGCCCGACCAACGCGCTCGAGAATGGCGGCCTCGGCTCGATTTCCGAACAGCTTTTGAACACCCGTGCCGATGTCGTTCTGGGCGGCGGCGCCAAGAGCTTTGGCGAAACCGCCCGCGCCGGCGACTGGAAGGACAAGACGCTGTTCGACCAGGCCAAGGAACGCGGCTTCCAAATCGTCAGGACGGCCGACGAGCTCAACGCCCTTAGCGCCGCCGGCAACGACAAGCCGGTGCTCGGCCTGTTCTCGGAAGGCAACATGCCGGTGCGCTGGAAGGGGCCGAAGGCCAGCCGCTACGGCAACATCGAAAAGGAAGCGGTGACCTGCGAGCCGAACGCCGACCGCACCGCCGCCGTGCCGACGCTCGCCGCCATGACCAAGAAGGCCATCGACCTGCTCAAGACCAACGAAAAGGGTTTTTTCCTGCAAGTGGAGGGTGCGTCGATCGACAAGCAGGATCATGAGGCCAACCCCTGCGGCCAGATCGGCGAGACGGTCGATCTCGACGAGGCCGTCCAGGCCGCGCTCGACTTCGCCAAGACCGACGGCAAGACGCTGGTGATCGTCACCGCCGACCACGCCCATGCCAGCCAGATCATCCCGAACGACACCAAGGCGCCCGGCCTCACCCAGGCGCTGAAGACCAAGGACGGCTCGGTGATGTCGGTCAGCTACGGCAATTCAGAAGGCGATTCGCAGGAACACACCGGCGCGCAGCTGCGCGTCGCCGCCTTCGGTCCGCGCGCCGCCAATTTCGCCGGCCTTACCGACCAGACCGACATGTTCTTCACCATCCGCGATGCGCTGAAGCTCGGCAACTGACGATCCTCGACCCCCGGCGCCCCGTCCTTCCCGATCCGGAAGGGCGGGGCGTCGCCGTCTAGTGCCCGTTCATGTGGATACGGGGCAGGACAGCGAAGCTTCGGCACAGGGCAGGGCAGCGAAGCTTTCTCGCAGGGCAGGACCGTGAAGCCTCGTCATTCCCGACCGCGTGAGCGAGGCACGAGCGGAGCGTGTCGGGAATCCATACCGGAACGCTGACGCCTCGGCGCGGTGCAAGATGTGGATTGAATGCGTGGAGGAAGGCGCAAGCTCAAAGAAAGTACGTTGTCCTTTCAATCCCTTGTCGCAAACCGCACGAAAACCGCGCGCGGATTTGCCCACATGATCGAGGCACACGCCACAATCAGCCCATCGCCCTCACGGGAACCTGGTGCGCACCGGGTATCAGGGAGGGCGCCGGTGCCGGACTGGCAGCGCTAACGGTGGCGCTGTCTGGTGACGAGCCCTAAGTCCGGGCCCTGGAAAAACCCGGCCGCCGCAAATGGCGGCTTTGAGGCCCGAAGTCTGCCGTCGCGAAGGACGGCGAGGTCGGTCCGGGGCAAGAACACTGGCGGGGCGCCCGGAAGGCGCCACGTACTATTACAGAGAGGCACCGACCCGGCGCCCCGCTTCCCACCTCCCGCAAGGGAGTGTTTTTTGACAATGGCCAGGGCGGATTTCCGCAGCGTGGCGATGAAGAAGTGTATCAACGCTACTATGCGTCGACGCGACTGTACCGCCGCCGTCATTCCGGCCGAGCGCAGCGAGAGCCGGAACCCATTGGCCGCTTCATCGTCGAGCACGGCCCGGTCCTCGTCCTGAACCGTTCACGCAGCCGGACCGGCGCCGCGTGTTTCACGGCTGTCCGCGCGAACCCAGGTCCCGGCCGCGCTGCTCAATGGGTTCCGGGTCGGCGCTCGGCTTCGCCTCGCTGGCCCGGAATGACGAACGCTTGAGAAGCCGCCCCGTCACATCCCTCTGAAGGCCTGAAACAGGATGAAGGCGGCAACCACGCCGTCATTCCGGCCGAGCATAGCGAGAGCCGGAACCCATTGGCCGCACCGTCGTCGAGCACGGCCCGGTCCTCGTCCTGAACAGTCCGTATTGCCTGGACTGACGCGCTGAAATGGCGCCGTCAAAAAACAGCGCGTCGCGCCAACCATCGACAAATTTGGCAATTGTCGCTACGGCCTTTCAAATTGCACATTCCTCGCGACAATGGCGCGGAACTTGTTCGGAGGATTCGGTATGCGTTCTAAGCGGCTGTCTCTCATTCTGTTTTGCGCCTTTGTGGCGCTGACGGCCAATTTTGTCGCCGGTCGCGCGGTGGCGCAGGAAGCCACGCCGCCGGCCACCAAGAACGAGCCCGGCCTGTCCGACGTGCTGACCGACCTTCTCCATGGCGTCGAGGGCAACAACACCGCTGGCCCGGACAAGCGCGTGCCGTTCGGCCGCGAGGAAGTGCAGCTGTCCTTCGCGCCGCTGGTCAAGCAGACCGCGCCCGCCGTGGTCAATGTCTATGCCTCGCAGACCGCCAAGGTGACGTCGCCGTTCGACGGCGATCCCTTCTTCGAGGAGTTCTTCGGCCGCTCGATGCCGCGCGCGCAGTCGTCGCTGGGCTCCGGCGTGCTGGTCGACCCGACCGGCGTCATCGTCACCAACTACCACGTCATCAAGGGCGCCGACGAGGTCAAGGTGGCGCTGGCCGACGGGCGCGAATTCACCTCCAAGGTGATGCTCAAGGACGAATCGCTCGATCTCGCCGTGCTCAAGATCGAGGGCGACAAGCCGTTCCCGGTCATCGCCATCGGCGATTCCGACGCGCTCGAGGTCGGCGATCTGGTGCTGGCCATCGGCAACCCGTTCGGCGTTGGCCAGACCACCACCTCCGGCATCGTCTCCGCGCTTGCCCGCAGCCATATCGGCATTTCGGATTCCGGCTATTTCATCCAGACGGACGCCGCCATCAATCCCGGCAATTCCGGCGGCGCGTTGATCAACATGGGCGGCCAGCTGGTCGGCATCAACACCGCCATCTACAGCCGCAGCGGCGGCTCGATCGGCATCGGCTTCGCCATTCCCGCCAACATGGTGCGCGCCTTCGCCGAGGCCGCCAAGTCCGGCAGCGATTTCTTCGAGCGGCCCTATATCGGCGCCGAGTTCGAGGCGGTGACGCCGCAGATCGCCGAATCGCTCGGCATGCAGAAGGCGACCGGCGCTCTGGTTTCCTCCGTCGCCGACGGCGGCCCGGCCGCCAAGGCCGGCCTGAAGCCGGGCGATGTCGTGCAGACGCTGAACGGCACCGTGGTCGAAGGCATCGAGGCGCTGGATTACCGCATGGCGACGCTGTCGATCGGCTCGAACGCCACCTTCGGCGTGCTCACCAAGGGCCAGCAGCAGCAGATCGCCATCGCGCTCGAACGCGCGCCCGAAGGCCTGAAGACCGCCGAGCTGATGTTGCGTGGCCGCAGCCCCTTCGCCGGCGCGCGGGTGGCCGATCTGTCGCCGCGGCTGGCGCAGCGTCTCGGCATCCGCACCGACGTCAAGGGCGTAGCTGTGGTCGATATCGAGCGCACCTCGCCGGCGGCGGATTTCGGCTTCCAGCCGGGCGACATCGTGCGCGAGGTCAACGGCGTCACCATCGACAGCGCCAAGAAGCTGGAAGAAGCAGCGCTGCAGAACACGCGCTGGTGGCGTTTCACCGTCGAGCGCGGCGGCCAGACGCTGCGCCAGGTGTTGCGTTACTGAGTGTTGCGTTCCTGACCCCAGCACTGTGAAATGGCCCCATGGCCGATCTGTTCGGAACCGCTGAACCGCAAAAGGCGCCGCCGGGCCGGCCATTGGCCGACCGGCTGCGGCCGCGATCGCTTGCCGAAGTCGTCGGTCAGGAACAGCTGACCGGGCCCGACGGCGCCCTCTCGCGCATGATCGCCTCCGGCACGCTGGGCTCGATGATCTTCTGGGGCCCGCCCGGCACCGGCAAGACCACGGTGGCGAGGCTCCTGGCCGGCGAGACCAGCCTTGCCTTCGAACAGATATCGGCGATCTTCTCCGGCGTAGCCGACCTGAAGAAGGTGTTCGAGACGGCGCGCCTGCGCCGCACCAATGGCCGCCAGACTTTGCTGTTCGTCGACGAGATCCATCGTTTCAACCGCGCCCAGCAGGACAGTTTCCTGCCGGTGATGGAAGACGGCACCGTCATTCTGGTCGGCGCCACCACGGAAAACCCGTCCTTCGAGCTCAACGCCGCTCTGTTGTCGCGTTCGCGCGTGCTGGTGTTCCAGTCACTTGGCGAAGACAGCATCGCCAGGCTGCTCGACCGCGCCGAGCAGACGGAAGGCAAGCCGCTGCCGCTGGATGAGGAGGCGAGGGCGACCCTGGTGCGCATGGCCGACGGTGACGGCCGCGCCGCGCTGACGCTCGCCGAGGAAGTCTGGCGGGCCGCGAAGCCGGGCGAAATCTTCGATCCCACCGGCCTGCAGGAGGTGGTGCAGCGCCGCGCGCCCATCTACGACAAGGGACAGGACGGCCACTACAATCTGATCTCTGCCCTGCACAAATCCGTGCGCGGCTCCGATCCCGACGCCGCGCTCTATTATCTGGCGCGCATGTTCGACGCCGGCGAGGACCCGCTCTATCTCGGCCGTCGGCTGGTGCGCATGGCGGTGGAAGACATCGGCCTGGCCGACCCGCAGGCGCTGGTCGTCGCCAATGCCGCCAAGGATGCCTACGATTATCTCGGCTCGCCCGAGGGTGAACTGGCGTTTGCGCAGGCCTGCGTCTATCTGGCCACCGCGCCGAAATCGAACGCCGTCTACAACGCCTTCAAGGCGGCGACCCGCGCCGCCAAGGAGAACGGCTCGCTGTTACCGCCTAAGCATATCCTCAACGCGCCGACCAAGCTGATGAAGGAAGAGAGTTACGGCGCCGGCTATCGTTACGACCACGACGAGCCGGACGCCTTTTCCGGCCAGGATTATTTCCCCGAAAAGATGGGCCGCCAGACCTTCTACGACCCGCCCGAACGCGGCTTCGAGCGCGAGATCAGGAAACGGCTGGAATACTGGTCGAAGCTGAGGAAGGAGCGCGGCGGCTAGGGCCGGTTTCTCGGCATCAGCCCATATTGCTGGTGTCTTCCAAAATAATGACCTTTTTACTCCGCTTTATGTCCTCGTTCACAGGAACTGACCCGGCGTCCGTCTTGTGCGCAATCGTGAATAAGCTTATGCAGCCGACACTGGGGTAAATGCGTCGCTGCCGAGGGCGCGGCGAACTCTCAAAAAGGGTGGCGCCCGGCGCCAGGCTCGATATGACCAAAGATCAACGCAAGGCAATCCGCAAAGCCGCCATCGCCGTGGTGATTTTGGGGGTCGGCTTCTATTTCATTCCCATCATCACGCTGATCTGGCTCGTCTGCGGCCTTATCGACGTGCTGCGCAACAAGAAGAAAGACCAGCGGCTGTTCAGCCTCTATTTCACCGGCAACGGCATGTTCACCTGGCTGCTGTCGCCGTTCAACCTGCTGGTCGACCTGATTTCCTACAAGAACTGGGGCGTGTGGAAGCTGGAGCAGTTTCCGGCCGATTATCAGCGCGAAGTCAACGAGGTGCTCGACGTTTTCAAGGAGCGCCGCAACGAGATCATCGCTGACATCGACGCCAATTTCGGCACCGGCCGGCGCGGCATGTATGTCTACCAGTGGTACGGCAAGCACAAGATCGACAACGTTCCGGAGTTCAACAAGGACTTCAAATATGTGAAGACCATCGCCGTTTCGGTGTTCTCGGGACGGGAATCGACCTCCTGGCATTTCGGGCCGCTGCGGCTCTCCTTGCGCGTGCTGTACAACCTGATCCCGGTCAACGCCGAGATCTTCGTCGAATGCCAGGATGCCAGGAACTACTGGCACGACAATCCGATGTACATCTTCGACGACACGCTGCTGCACCGCTCGGTCAACGAGTATGACGGCCGCCGCTACTGCGTGTTCATGGACGTCATCCGCCCGTCCCCGGTGCCGGGCGTGGTTGCGGCGCTGCTGAAGATTGTTTCGATGAGCGTCGAGCGCATCAACTCCATGTTCTACAAGAACTGGAAGATGATCTCGTCCAACAAGGGCAAGAAGGCCGAGGCGTAAATCGCGACCGGCGACACGGAAGAGGGCGATGCTTCATCTTCTCCTCGTGGCGGTTGGCGGCGCGATCGGCGCCGGCATCCGCCATCTCTTCAATCTTGGCGCGCTCAGGCTTGTCGGCCCCAATTTTCCCTGGGGCACGATGGTCATCAACATCATCGGCTCCTTCGTCATGGGGGCCTTCATCGCCACGCTGTCGCGCCGCTACGGCGGCGCTTCCTCGGAATTGCGCCTGTTCGTCGCCACCGGCATCCTCGGCGGCTTCACCACCTTCTCCGCCTTTTCGCTGGATTTCGCCACGCTGTGGGAGCGCGGTGCGGCGTTGACGGCGCTGGGTTATGCGCTGGCCAGTGTCGTTGGCGCGATTCTGGCGCTGTTCCTCGGGCTTTGGCTCGTAAGAACGCTGCCTTAGAGCGCCGCGCGTCCAATTGGACGCGCAAAGGACGCTCTAACATGTTGAATCTGCTGCATCGGCCCGAAAATCGATTCCGATTTTCGGGCCGATGCAGTAGTGCTATTGGCGCGCTTCGAAGAATAAAGGCGGACCCATGGCAGGCGTCGAACAGATCACGGTGGAAGCCGGCGAAACAGGCATGCGCCTCGATCGCTGGTTCAAGAGCCACTATCCCGGATTGAGCTTTGTGCAGTTGCAAAAGCTGCTGCGCTCCGGCCAGGTGCGCGTCAACGGCGCCCGCGCCAAGACCGACACCCGCGTCGAGCCGGGGCAGGTGATCCGCATTCCGCCGCTGGATGTCGACAAGAAGGGTGGCGCCGACCAGCTCACCGGCTACTCGATCCGCAATCAGGACGATGCGGACGTACTCAAGAAAATGCTGCTGCACGAAGACGACAAGGTCTTCGTCTTCAACAAGCCGGCGGGTCTTGCCGTGCAGGGCGGTTCCGGCGTGACCCGCAATGTCGACGACATGCTGGAGGCCTGGCGCAACAAGAAGGGCGAGAAGCCGCGCCTGGTGCATCGGCTGGACCGTGATACGTCCGGCGTACTGGTCATTGCGCGCACGCGGCTCGCTGCCATGAAGCTGTCGGAAGCTTTTCGCGCCCGCGAGACCAAGAAGACCTATTGGGCGCTGGTGAAGGGCGTGCCGCCGAAGCGCGAGGACAAGATCTCGACCTGGCTGGTCAAGGAACCGACACCCGACGGCGACCGTGTCCGCGTCGCCAAGCATGGCGAGAAGGGCGCCGACCACGCGGTCTCTTATTACCGGGTGGTCGAGCAGGCGGCGCAATCATTGTCCTGGCTTGAGATGGAGCCTTACACCGGCCGCACCCATCAGCTGCGCGTGCACGCCGCCCATATCGGCTGTCCCATCATCGGCGATCCGAAATATTTCGAAGCCGATACCAATTGGGATTTCCCAGGCGGCATGCAAAACCGCCTGCATCTGCACGCCCGCCGCATCGTCATCCCGCATCCCGACAAGGGCTTCGTCGACGTGACCGCGCCGATGCCGCCGCATATGCGCCAGAGCTGGAACCTGCTCGGCTTTGACGAGGCAAGCGCCGAGGACTAACCGTAGGGCGGTGAACCACCGCTCCGCTTGCCTTGGATCATGCCGCGAGCACCCACGTCCTGTAGGGAACTGGCTGATTGAAGCCGGCGCGGAGGATGGGAATGAG
Source organism: Mesorhizobium sp. YL-MeA3-2017 (assembly GCF_030814575.1). Taxonomy (NCBI): domain Bacteria; kingdom Pseudomonadati; phylum Pseudomonadota; class Alphaproteobacteria; order Hyphomicrobiales; family Phyllobacteriaceae; genus Mesorhizobium; species Mesorhizobium sp. YL-MeA3-2017. Next base: position 5,280,212 of record NZ_JAUSVH010000001.1, read on the forward strand.
CACTGCGAGCCATAGTCTGGACCGCCGCGACGCCATCGACACCGCCGCGGTGGTTTTCATGCTGGCGCTGACCTTCTCCTGGGGGCTGAACGGCGTCGCTGCCAAGCTCACCAACACCGGCTACAACCCGATCTTCCTGAACGTGGCGCGCTCGGCGATTGCCTGCGTGCTGGTTTTCCTGTGGTGCCGCTTCCGTGGCATCCGGCTGTTCGAGAAGGACGGCACGTTGTGGGGCGGCATCCTGGCCGGCCTGCTGTTCGGCGCCGAGTTCTGCCTCGTTTTCGTGGCGCTGGAATACACGACGGTGGCGCGGAACTCCTTGCTGGTCAACACAATGCCGTTCTGGGTGCTGGTCGGCGCGCATTTCTGGCTGGGCGAGCGCATGACCCTGCAGAAATTGCTCGGCCTCGCGCTGGCCTTCTGCGGGGTGGTGGTGATCTTTTCCGACCGGCTGGGCGCCGCCGGCCCTTCGACCATGACCGGCGATCTGCTCAGCCTCGCGGCGGGGCTGTTCTGGGCACTGACCACGCTGGTTATCAAGCGCTCGAAGCTGCAGACGGCCGGCGCCGAGAAGGTTCTGCTCTATCAGCTCGTGGTTTCCGCGTTGATGGCGATCCCGCTGGTGCCGCTGGCCGGCCCGGCGCTGCGCGACGTGACGCCGCTGGCCACCGGCGCGCTGCTGTTCCAGGCCGTTTATGTCGTTGCCATCACCTATATCGTCTGGTTCTGGCTGATGCGGCGTTATCCAGCGGCGGGGCTGTCGAGTTTCACCTTCCTGTCGCCTGCATTCAGTGTCATATGCGGCTGGCTGATCCTCGGCGAACCGCTGACCTGGAAGATCTTTCTGGCGCTCGGCCTGATCGGCGCGGGACTGAGCATCGTCAACCGGCCAAGGCGGCTGAAGACGACGTAGAAGATGGATAGGCAATGCGCGACATTCTGAGCGATCTCGAGGCTGGCAAACAGCTTTCCGACCCGGACCCGGTGCGCCGCGCCCAGATCCAGATGAAGACGCCGCTGCCGAAGCGCTTCTACACCGCCGCCTCGGTCGTGCCGGTCGAGAATGCATTCGCCGTCCATCTCGACGGCAAGTCGGTGCGCACGCCAGGCAAGGCATTGCTGGCGCTGCCGACCGAAAAGGCGGCGGCACTCGTTGCGGCGGAGTTCGAGGCACAGGCCGAGACGATCGATCCGGTGACGATGCCGGTGCTGCGGCTGGTCAACACCGCCATCGACGGCGTTGCCTCCGACCCGCAGGCGGTGCTGGAAGATGTTCTGCGCTTCGCCTCGTCCGATCTGCTGTGCTACCGCGCCGACAGCCCGCAGGGCCTGGTCGACCGCCAGAACGTGCATTGGGACCCGGTGATCGACTGGGCGCGTTCATCGCTCGGCGCCCGCTTCGAACTGGCCGAAGGCGTCATCCATGTCGAACAGCCGCGGGAATCGATCGCTGTCCTCGGTGCCCATCTTGCCCGCCGCAACGACCCGTTCCGGCTGGCAGCTATCCACGTCATGACCTCGATCACCGGATCGGCGCTGCTGGCGCTGGCGGTCGATGCCGGCGAATTGACCGGCGAGACGGCATGGACGGCAGGCCACGTCGACGAGGACTGGCAGATCGAGCATTGGGGCCAGGATTCGGAAGCGGTCGCGCGCCGCGCCTTCCGCCATCGCGACATGATGGCGGCGGTGGCCTTGCTTGAAGCGCTGGGCGGATAGCACGTTCCGCCTGTTCCTTGCGGGGCAGGGCAGCGCCAGCCGCGCATATTAGACCAAAGTCATAATCCCAATTGCTCGGTCCTCAGGACAGGCGCTTTCTGTCAGATTCCGTGCCGATAGCCGGTTTGAGTCCGTATCCGGAGGAGGGTGCGGGCGTCGATCCCCCGGCATCGAGGGCATTTGGGAGGAACACTCATGGCAATGGCACAGACCGCCGGCAGGACAGGCCGCGGCATGACGCGGGAGGAGAAGAAGGTCATCTTCGCCTCGTCGCTCGGCACCGTCTTCGAATGGTACGATTTCTATCTCTACGGATCGCTGGCCGCCTTCATCGGCGCCACCTTCTTCACGCAATATCCGGAAGCGACCCGCAACATCTTCGCGCTGCTGGCGTTTGCCGCCGGCTTCCTGGTGCGCCCGTTCGGCGCGCTGGTCTTCGGCCGCATCGGCGACCTCGTCGGCCGCAAATACACCTTCCTGGTCACCATCCTCATCATGGGCCTGTCGACTTTCCTGGTCGGTATTCTCCCTGGAGCGGCAACATGGGGCATCGCGGCGCCTGTCATCCTGATCGCACTGCGCATGCTGCAAGGCCTGGCGCTCGGCGGTGAATATGGCGGTGCCGCGACTTATGTCGCCGAGCACGCGCCCGACGATCGTCGTGGCTACTACACCTCGTGGATCCAGACCACGGCGACGCTTGGCCTGTTCCTGTCGCTGATCGTCATCCTGATCGTGCAGAGCTGGCTCGGCAAGGAAGCCTTCGCCGCTTGGGGCTGGCGCGTTCCGTTCATCCTGTCCTTCGTCCTGCTCGGCATTTCGGTGTGGATCCGGCTTTCGCTGTCGGAATCGCCGACCTTCCAGCGCATGAAGGAAGAGGGCAAGGGCTCCAAGGCGCCGCTGTCGGAAGCCTTCGGCCAGTGGAAGAACGCCAAGATCGCGCTTCTCGCTTTGTTCGGCCTCACCGCCGGCCAGGCCGTTGTCTGGTATTCCGGCCAGTTCTACGCACTGTTCTTCCTGCAGAACGTGCTCAAGGTCGACGCCTACTCGGTCAACATCATGATCGCTATCGCGCTGGCGCTGGGCTCCATCTTCTTCGTCGTGTTCGGCTGGCTGTCCGACAAGATCGGCCGCAAGCCGATCATCATGGCTGGCCTGGCGCTCGCCATCGTCACCTACTTCCCGCTGTTCAAGGCGTTGACCTGGGCCGCCAATCCGGCGCTGGCCACCGCACAGCAGAACACACGGGCGACGGTGACCGCCGCTCCGGGCGACTGCAAGTTCCAGTTCAACCCGGTGGGCACGGCAAAGTTCACGACATCCTGCGACATCGCAACCTCGTTCCTTACCAAGAACTCGGTTCCGTATGACGTCGTGACCACGGCCGCACCGGGCACCGCGGCCACGGTCAAGATCGGCAAGGAGACGGTCGAATCCTACGACGCCGTCGCCGCCGGCGATCAGGCCAAGGCCAAGGACGGCGCCTTCTCGAAGGCGGTGAACATCGCCCTGCACGACGGCGGCTATCCGCTGGTGCGTGCCGCCGCCAAGGTGGCGGACCAGAAGCTGGACGCCTTCGTGACGGCCAATCCGGAGCTGAAGCTCGACGCTGCCGCCATTCGCGGCGGCGAGAAGACCGCCGTTCCGGCCGCCCAGGCGGTGAAGGACAAGCTGATCACGCAGGAAGAGGCCGGCAGTGCCGCTGACGTCACCGTCTACAGCGTTCCTGCCGCCGGCGCCTTCTCGATGGTGGCTGACCCCGCAGCCGTGAACTGGCCGATGGTCATCGGCATCCTGTTCATCCTCGTCCTCTATGTGACGATGGTGTACGGGCCGATCGCGGCGATCCTGGTCGAGATGTTCCCGACCCGCATCCGCTACACCGGCATGTCGCTGCCTTATCACATCGGCAATGGCTGGTTCGGCGGTCTGCTTCCGGCAACCGTGTTCGCGCTCAGTGCGGCCAAGGGCGATATCTATTACGGCCTCTGGTACCCGATCGTGTTCGCGGCCATGTCGCTCATCATCGGCACGCTCTTCGTCAAGGATACGCTGGGCACCGATCTGAACGCCAAGGATTGAGCATTCGCTTCGTCAAAAGAAAGCCCGGCGCGGGAAACCGCGCCGGGCTTTCTGCTTGAATCGGACTGTCAGCCTGCTTGCCTATGAGGCTGAAATCACGGACTTCTTACGCGATGAGATCGCGCACCATCGGTATGACCTTCGAGCCGTAAAGTTCGATGGAGTGCATCATCTTCTCGTGCGGCAGCGGGCCGGACGAATATTTCATCTGGAAGCGCGAAGCCCCCAGTCCCTTCACGGTCGCCGCTATCTTGCGCGCCACCGTTTCGGGCGAGCCGACATAAAGCGAACCGAGATCGGCCTCCGAATTGAAGGAGGCCCGTGAGGTCGGCGGCCAGCCGCGTTCGCCGCCGATGCGGTCGTGCATCTTCTTGTAATGCGGCCAAAGCTCCTCGCGCGCCTGTTCGTCGGTATCGGCGACATAGCCCGGCGAATGCACGCCGATTGGCTGCTTTGCGCCGCCAAGCTGGTCGAGCGCCTGGTGATAGAGATCGACATAAGGCCGGAAGCGCTGCGGGTTGCCGCCGATGATGGCCAGCATCAAGGGCAGGTTGTAACGCGCTGCACGCACGACGGATTCCGGGCTGCCGCCGACGCCGATCCATGTCTTCAGCGTGCCGGTCTCGATCGGCGGATAGACGGACTGGTCCTTGAGCGGCGGCCGGATCGAACCCTGCCAGCTGACCGGCTCGCCCTTCAGGAGCGCCGCGAACAGGTCGAGCTTTTCGGTGAACAGCGTTTCATAGTCGCTGAGCTGGAAACCGAACAGCGGGAAGGATTCGGTGAAGGAGCCACGCCCGAGGATGACTTCGGCGCGGCCGTTGGACAGCGCATCCACGGTGGAAAACCGCTGGAAGACCCGGATCGGATCATCGGAACTCAGCACCGTCACCGCCGAGCCCAGCTTGATGCGGTTCGTGCGCGTGGCGATGCCGGCCAATACGGTCTCGGGCGTGGAAACGGCGAAGTCGTTGCGGTGGTGCTCGCCGACGCCGATGAAATCGATGCCGAGCTGATCGGCCAGCACGGCCTCATCGACGACATTGCGGATGACCTCGGCCTGCGGCAGCAGAGCGCCGTCGTCGTCAGCGGTGACGTCGCCAAACGTATCCAGCCCGAATTCGACGGTGTTCGACATGGAAACCTCTATTTCTGGTTGCCGGATAGGGGATCCGGTGGAGGGCGGGTGATGTTCGCTTCGGCAAGACGCACCATCGGCGCGGAGCGGCGAACGATCAATTCAAAGGTTCAGATAGGCGAGTGGAGGGAATATGCCCACTTGCGGCGCCGAGTACGGACCGTTCACCCTTGGTTGACGACAGCGCCGCCACGCTTGCCGCGAACTCCGCCCGTATCCAGTCCGCGAAGATGCGGGCCGGTTCGCTGAGCTTCGACAGATTGCGGGCGACGAGGAAATAACCGCCGGAATTGAGTTCGGTGGCGAATGGCCTGATCAGCGTGCCGGCGGCCAGTTCGTCCTGCATGTAGAGAAGGTCGACCAAAGCGACGCCATGGCCGAGCAAGGCCGCCTGCTTGGACAGCGCCATGTCGGCATACATCGGACCCGGAGCCCGCACGTCTGCCTCCTCTTCGCCGGCCAGGCGAAACCAGTTCTTCCAGTGTTCGCGGCTTTCCTCGTGCAAAAGCGTGAAGCGGCGCAGGTCGCCCGGCTTTTCGATCGGCGCACCGTTTGCCAGCAGAACCGGCGCCACCACCGGCGTCTCATAGGCGTAGGCGAGGCGTTCCGCTTCGCTGTTTGCCCAACTGGTGTTGTGGAAGGAGAACCGCAACGCCAGCTCGGCCTGCTCGGCGCGGAATTCGATCAGCCGAGGGTCGACGTCCAGCACCACATCGATGTCCGGATTGGCGCGCCGGAAGCGGTCCAGCCGCGGGATCAGCCAGCAGGAGGCCAGCGAGGCGTCGGAGCTCACCCTGGCCGTCTTGGTCTGGCAGCGTGCGGCGATATCGGCCAGCATTCTCTCGATGCCGTCGAAACTGGCGGTCAACTGCGTGAGCAGGGCCTTGCCCGTCTCGGTCAGCACCACCTTGCGGTGCAGGCGCTCGAACAGCGGGGTCGACAGCGTGGTTTCCAGTTCGCGGATTTGGCGGCTGATTGCCGCCTGCGAAACGTGCAGTTCCTCGGCGGCGCGGCTGAAGCTCGTGTGACGGCCGGCGACCTCGAAGGATCGCAGGGCGGTGAGGGGCAGGCGGCTGCGCTTCATTCGCATAACCTCAGGTTATTCGAAGGCAGAAATATACTCGTTTGAACATAAGCGCCAGCAGGCGTTGATTCCGGTCATGAAACCGATTTGCCAGACCGGAGTGATTGTGATGTCACAGATCATCCAGGCGCTTCTCGATGCGCTGACGCTCGCCACTTTTCAGAACTTGAAGCACCGGCCGGACGACAAGGACACCTATGTGCGCAGGCGTCCGCAGCGCCACGACAGGCTGTAGGCGCATGATTGGCCGGCATGGCGGCGATAGAGCTATCCGTTGTCCGACGACCGATCGCCGATCCAGTATCTGGGGCCGGGGCCGAGGGCTCCGGCCTTGTCATGCGGGTTCACCAGCCGGCATCGTTCGAGTGAGAGACAGCCGCAACTGATGCATTCGGCGAGACCGGTCTTCAGCCGCTGCAACTCGGCGATGCGCTCGTCGATCCGCGCCGACCACGGGCCGGATAACAGTGACCAGTCGCCTCCCTTCGGCACATGGTCGGTCGGCAGCTTGTCCAGTTCGTCATGGATTTCCGCCAGCGACATACCGAGCCGCTGCGCGAAGACGATGAAGGCGAGGCGGCGCAAGGTGGCGCGCGTGAAGCGGCGGTGGCCCTTGCCGATGCGTTCGGAGGCGATCAGGCCGCGCTCCTCGTAATAACGAAGCGCCGATGCCGCCACGCCGCTGCGGCGCGACAACTGGTTGATGGTGAGTGTCGGTTCCATCCCAACTTTGTCCCACATTTTTCGCTTGACCTCAAGTTGACTTGAACTTGTAGCACGTCGATCGAGCCGCAAATGATCGATTTAACGGCGCCGCAAGAAGGAAAACTCCCGTGGACAAGCAGGTTCCCAACACGCCCGACATCCAGAAATTCGTCGCCGATCGGGCGCGGGACTGGATGGAATGGTCCGGCACGAAGCTGGTCGACGTGCTCAACGAGGACGATGTGCCGCTCTCCAAGCTTGGCGCGATCGGCTTCGTGCGGGCACCCAAGGGCGCAACCAGCGACTTCGAGTTCGCATATGACGAGGTGCTGATCGTCACCAGAGGCCGCTGCACCGTCGCCAGCCGCGGCGAATGGCAGACTGCAGGCCCGGGCGAAGTGCTTTATCTGCCCGCCGGCACGCCCGGCTCGTTCAACGCCATCGAGGATGTGGAACTGGTCTATGTCGCCTCGTCACCCTATGGCGAGGTCAATCGGCCATCAAGGCGGTGCTGCTCGAGGCGGCTCGACCCGAGGCTGCTCAGTGAGTGCGGAGTTAGCCATGTCGCGACGCATCGTGCAGATCTCGTCCTTCGATATCCTGCCGGGCAAGCTCGAGCAGTTCAAGGACGCTATTCGCAAGGCGGTCGCCTTCGCCGAGGCGAACGGACCGCAACTCGTCGTCGAGACCTTTGTCGATGACGAGGCCATGCGCGCCCACAGCTTGCAGATCATGCCGAGTTCGGAAGCCATCCTGGAGCATTGGCGCATAGCCGATCCGCACATCCGCGATGTCATGGAAAGCTGCGTCATGCGCCGGCTCGACGTCTATGGCCAGCCGAGCGAGGAGGTGATACTCGGCCTGCTGTCCTTGATCGAACAAGGCGTGCCGGTCACCATCACGCCAGGTTTTGTCGGGTTCCGGCGCGGTTGATACCGGTGTAGCCGTTGCGAAACGCGCTGCGTCGGGCCATCTACAGCGGATGATTGGGCGAGCGCGATACCGGCGATGAACAACGACGCTGACGGGCATGGCCGCGAATGCGGGCATCAGCACGGCGAGGTTGGTGCGTCCACACCACGCGGCCGCAACTGGGCCGGGCCCTGGCGCCGGACGCCGGGCAGGCTGGCGGGCACCGCCCTGGTGCGGTTCTACCAACTGACCTTGTCCGGTTTCGTCGGCAATTCATGCCGGCACATGCCGACCTGTTCGGAATACGCCTATGAGGCGATCGCCCGCCATGGCCTGTGGGCCGGCGGCTGGATGGGGCTGTTCAGGGTCATGCGCTGCGGCCCCGGCGGCACGCATGGCATCGACAACGTGCCGGTCAAGCTCGCGCCGGATCTCCACTGGTGGGCGTTCTGGCGCTTTTGGCGTGTCGGCAAGCGGCACGCCGGCGAGCAGGGCTGAAGCGTCCCTGCGACAGCAGGGGCCATTTCATTGCCGCAAGCGCCAATCGCCAACACTCCGGCTTTACGACGCCGCTATCTGCCCCTAAAAGACCGCTCGCCGCCGGACGTTTCCGGCAATCAACCACCCGCGTTCGTTTGCGGGACTGGATAGGAGAAGAACGTTGCTGAATTCCGTTTCCCTGACATTTCCTGATGGTTCCGTCCGCGAATACGACGCGGCGATGACCGGTGCAGGCCTGGCCGAGTCGATCTCGAAGTCGCTCGCCAAGAAGGCCGTGGCCTACAGCGTCGATGGCCAGTTGTGTGATCTTTCCGATCCGCTCGGCAAGTCCGGCAAGGTCGAGATCGTCACCCGCGACGACCCGCGCGCGCTGGAATTGATCCGCCACGACACCGCCCATGTGCTGGCAGAGGCCGTGCAGGAATTGTGGCCGGGCACCCAGGTCACCATCGGTCCCGTCATCGACAACGGCTTCTACTACGATTTCGCGCGCAACGAGCCCTTCACGCCTGAGGACTTTCCGACGATCGAGAAGAAGATGCGCGAGATCATCGCGCGCAACAGGCCCTTCACCAAGGAAGTCTGGTCGCGCGACCGTGCCAAGAAGGTATTCCGCGACAAGGGCGAGAGCTACAAGCTCGAGCTGATCGATGCGATCCCCGAGGACCAGGACCTCAAGATTTATGCCCAGGGCGAGTGGTTTGACCTGTGCCGCGGTCCACATATGGCCTCGACCGGCCAGATCGGCAGCGCCTTCAAGCTGATGAAGGTTGCCGGCGCTTATTGGCGCGGCGACGCCAACAACCCGATGCTGACGCGCATCTACGGCACCGCCTGGGCAGACCAGGCGCAGCTCGACGCCTACATCCACATGCTGGAGGAGGCGGAAAAGCGCGACCATCGCAAGCTCGGTCGCGAGATGGACCTGTTCCATTTCCAGGAGGAAGGCCCCGGCGTCGTCTTCTGGCACGCCAAGGGCTGGAAGATGTTCCAGAACCTGGTTTCTTACATGCGCCGTCGGCTGGGCGAACAGGGCTATCAGGAAGTCAACGCTCCGCAGGTGCTCGACAAGAGCCTGTGGGAGACTTCCGGGCACTGGGGTTGGTATCGCGATGCCATGTTCAAGGTGACGGTGGCCGGCGACGACACCGACGACGACCGTGTTTTCGCGCTGAAGCCGATGAACTGCCCGGGTCACGTGCAGATTTTCAAGCACGGGCTGAAATCCTACCGCGATCTGCCTGTAAAGCTTGCTGAATTCGGCAATGTGCATCGCTACGAGCCGTCGGGCGCACTGCACGGGCTGATGCGCGTGCGCGGCTTCACGCAGGACGACGCCCATATCTTCTGCACCGAGGAGCAACTCGCCGCCGAGTGCCTGCGCATCAACGACCTGATCCTGTCGACCTATGCCGATTTCGGCTTCGATGAGATCAGCGTGAAGCTGTCGACCCGTCCCGACAAGCGGGTCGGTTCCGACGAGGCGTGGGATCACGCCGAGGAGATCATGTCGAAGGTGCTGGCGACGATCCAGCAGCGATCCGGCAATCGCATCAAGACGTCGATCAATCCGGGCGAGGGCGCGTTCTACGGGCCGAAGTTCGAATATGTGTTGAAGGACGCGATCGGCCGCGAATGGCAGTGCGGCACCACGCAGGTCGACTTCAACCTGCCGGAGCGCTTCGGCGCTTTCTACATCGGCTCGGACTCCGAGAAGAAGCAGCCGGTCATGGTGCATCGCGCCATCTGCGGCTCGATGGAACGCTTCCTCGGCATCCTGATCGAGAACTATTCGGGCCATTTCCCGCTCTGGTTCGCGCCGTTGCAGGTGGTGGTGGCGACGATCACCTCCGAAGCCGATGCCTATGCCGAAAAGGTGGTGGAACGGCTCAAGGCGGCCGGGCTGTCGGCCGAGGCCGATCTGCGCAACGAGAAGATCAACTACAAGGTTCGCGAGCATTCGCTGGCCAAGGTTCCGGTCATTCTCGTCTGCGGCAAGCGCGAGGCGGAAGAAGAGACCGTCAACGTGCGCCGCCTGGGCTCACGCGACCAGCAGTCGCTGACGCTGGCCGAGGCGGTGACCGCGCTAGCGGACGAGGCGACGCCTCCCGACCTGAAACGCAAGAAGCTCGCCTGACTCAATAGCTTCCAGCGAACGGCGGTGGGGATCCACCGCCGTTTTCACATCGGCGTCACGCAAGACGATTAAATGACAGGCCTATGATGAAGTTCAGATCGCGCGAAAGACCCTTTCCGGAACTGTCTTACGCCAATGCCGGACAGCCGGTTTTCACGCGCTGGTTCATCCGCTCGGTCGAAGGCCTGTCGGGGCGCGATCGTTTCGCAGCACTCTACGATCTTTGGCGCCGCAACATCGTGCCGACCGGAGACCGCGTCTTCGGCCGAATGCTCGACCTGATCGACGTGGGCATGCGCTGCGCCGACCAATGGCCACCGGTCGACCTTCCCGATGCTCCATTGGTTATCGTCGCCAACCACCCCTACGGCATCGGCGACGGCATTGCTGTCCTGTCGCTGGCCGAGAAGCTCGGACGGCCATTTCGCGTCATGATCCACAAGGATCTGTTGCGGATCCGCGAAATGGAGCCTTATTCGCTCCCCGTCGATTTTTCGGAGACCAAGGAGGCGGTGAAAGCCAACATGGCCGTGCGCCACGAAGCGATGCGGCTCCTGAAGGAAGGGGTGACCATCGTCATCTTCCCGGCTGGCGGCGTCGCGACTGCTCCCAAAGGATTTGGCCGCGCTCAGGACCTGCCGTGGAAGATGTTTCCGGCACGGCTCGTGCAAGAAGCCAAGGCGGCGGTCATTCCGATGCATTTTTCCGGGCAGAACGGGCGGCTTTTTCATCTCGTCAGCCGGCCGATGAACCTGGCCGAGCGCGAGGGGCGGTTGGCGCGTCTCGTCGGAAAGGCTTCTCTGACGCTCAGGATATCGCTGCTGATCCGCGAATTCGCGCGCCTGTCGGGTCGCGCGATCGAGGTTCGTATCGGCAAGACGTTGCCGCCCGAGGAATTCGAGCCGCTGCGCGATCGCAAGATCCTGCTGGCCAGGCTCCATCGCGCGGTCTTCGATCTGGCACCTTCGCAGCCGGAGCGACGCGCCAAGTTCCTGCCGCGCCGGTTCCGTCGCGCGGCAGCCTGAGGTCACGCTGAAATCACGATTGCCGGGATCAGTCGGCGCCTTCGGCAGGGTCGACGGCCGACGCCTCCGACGCCACGACCTCGACTTCGCCGTTCTTGCCGGCGTCGACGGTGAGGTCTTTCTGGTAGATGCGGTCGCGGTTCTTGGCGATGATGGTGTAGTTGCCTTCGGCCAGCACCATGGGTGCGAAGGCGCCGACGGCTTCCTTGATCGAATCGCCCGATTCGTTGAGCACCGACCATGACGTGTCGGCCAGCGCCTCGCCGCCGGGCTCACGCACCAGCTTCAAGGTGATCTCGGCCGCCCGGTGTTCGACCGTGGCTTCCGTCAGCTTGCCCGCCTCGACCCGGATGTCGGAGCGGATGACGGCATTGATCGAACCATAGTTGGAAACGACGTGGTAGACGCCGGCATTGAGCCGCACCACCGAATTCGGCTGCACGTTGCGGATGATCAGCGCCTTCTCGTCGTCCTTGCCCGAGCGGCTCTCATAGATCGAGAAGCGCAGCTTGTCGGAAGGGATACGGATGCCGCCGGCAAGCGTGGCATCGAGTTTGAGCCCGCCGGCATCGAGCACGAGGTTTTCGCGTTTGGGTTCGCGCCCGACCGTGATGCGCTTGGTGGCGCCGGCGCGGCCGTAGGAAGCGTGCACCAGATAGCTGCCGGGTTCCAGTTGGAAGGCCGCCGTCCCACCACGCGCAGAGGCGACCAGCGGCAGCTTGCCGTCAGTGCCGGGCTCGGGCTTGAAGACGCGCCAGACCAGGCCGCGCGTGATGTCTTCGCCCTTGTCGGTCAGTTGCGCGCTGAGCTGGATATCGCCTTCGCCGCGCGCAAGTTGGCCCTCGCCACGCGGTGCCGCATAGGTCGACATGCCGGGCAATTTGAGCTTGTCGAGCGCGTCGGCGTCCTTGGCATGGGCGGTCGCCGCCAGCGCCACGCAAAGCGTGGCCCCCAGCGCGGTCGGCAAAAGACGACGAAGCCCGAAGAACATGCCTTGCGTTGAAGCCCAAGGCGGTGGCAATTTCAAGGCTGAAGAGTCTCCGGTCGACCGGATATCGCTCTTTTGCGGCGCCGCCGGCGCCGTCGCCAAAGCTGCCGATATGCCGATCGCGCGCTTCAGCCCACAACCGAATCCAGGAGCACAGCGCCCGTGAAGCAGCCGATCCTCGACTACCTGTTGACCAGAAACTCCGCTCCCATCCCTGAACTGAAGGCGCCGGCGCCCTCGGATGCCGAAATCGCCACCATCATCGCCGCCGCCTCTCGCGTCCCGGACCATGGCAAACTGGAGCCGTGGCGCTTCATCCTCTATCGCGGTGAAACCAGGGTCGAGGTTGGCAAGCAGCTTGCCGCGCTGGCGGAAAGCCGGGAAGGGCCATTGAGCGATGTGCGGCGCGATCAGGAGCTCGCGCGGTTCTCGCGCGCGCCGCTGGTGATCGGCATCGTCTCCGTGCCCAAGGCGCACCCCAAGATCCCGGAATGGGAAAAATTCCTGTCCGGCGGCATGGCCGCGATGAACCTGATGATGGCCGCCAATGCGCTCGGCTACGGCACCAACATGATCAGCAACTGGTATTCCGATGTCCCCGAGGGCCGGGCGCTGCTCGGTCTGGCGCCCGACGAGCGGGTCATCGGCTTCGTGCATATCGGTACCTTCGCCGGCACCGCGCCGGAGCGCCCGCGACCCGATCCGGCCAAGCTCTATGCGGATTACGCCGGTCCGTGGAAGCCGACCGCCGGCTGATGCCGGGGAGGGGCGTCGCTAGACCGCGACGCCAGCGGCTTTGGCCCGCGCCAGCAGGCGTTCGGCCAGCCGCAGATGCGGCCGGTCGTACATCTTGCCGTCGATGCCGACCACGCCTGGATCGCCGGCCGCGGCAAAGGCGGCGACGATCGCCGCGGACCGTTCGACCGCCTCGCGCGACGGGGTGAAGGCCTTGTTGATGACCGGCACCTGGGCGGGATGGATGGCCATCTTGGCTGTGAAGCCGTCACGTTCGGCTTCCACGCATTCGGCCTCGAACGCGGCCATGTCGCTGAAATTGGGAAACACCGTGTCCACGGCGGCCACTTCGGCTGAGGATGCCGCCAAAAGCGTCAGCGCGCGCGCCAGCCGGAAGACATCGGTGTAGTGGCCGTTGCCGTCGCGCGCCTGGCGGGCGCCGATCGCCGCCGAAAGGTCTTCCGCGCCCCAGGTCAGCCCGGACAGCCGGCTGCCGGTGCCGGCATAGGTCGACGCGGCAAGCACGCCCGCGGCCGTCTCGGTGATGATTGGCAGGATGCGGATGGCCCCGTCGGGCAGGCCGAAGCGCGCTTCATGGACGCGCAGCTTGGCCGACAAGTGCTGGACATCCTGCCCGCTATTCGATTTCGGCAACATAATGCCGTCGGGCTGCGCGCCGACCAGCGCCGCCAGGTCGTCGTCGATCAGTCCCGACGTCAGATCGTTGACCCGTACATAGATGGCCGCTTTCGTAGCAGCGCGATGCTCGGCGATGAAGCTTGAGGCTACCGCGCGCGCCGCGGCCTTGTTCTGCGGCGCCACCGAATCCTCGAGATCGACGATGACGACGTCCGCTTGAGATGCGAATCCCTTCTCCAGCTTGCGCTCGGAATCGCCTGGAACGAACAGCAGGGAGCGCATTCAGGCCGGCCTTTTCAGCATCATCGCCTGCCGGATGCATTTGGCGACCAGCACATTGCTCTGGTTGTAGGCGCGGTGCTCGAACTCGACGATGCCGCGATCGGGCTTCGATTTCGATTCGCGAACCGAGACCACCGTCGTTTCGACGCGGATCGTGTCGCCGTGAAAGACGGGATGCGGAAAGATGGTTTCCTTCATGCCGAGATTGGCCACCGTGGTGCCGACGGTAAGGTCGTTGACGGCAATCCCGATCATCAGGCCGAGCGTGAACAGCGAGTTGACCAGCGGCCGGCCCCATTCGGTCTTGGACGCGAAGTCGAAGTCGATGTGCAACGGCTGCGGATTGAGCGTCATCACCGAAAACAGCATGTTGTCGCTTTCGGTCACGGTCTTGCGCAGCGTGTGCTGGAAAACCCGGTCGACGGTGAATTCCTCCAGATAGAGCCCGGCCATGTCGATCCTCCGTTTCCTGCTTGATAGGCTTAGCCAACAGCCCCCGCAAGCTGGTTAAGAATTATGGTGAACGCTTCGTAAACCATTTCTGCCTAACGTCTTTTCAGGGTTGCCGGATGGGGTCCGGTGCGAGTGCAAGTGGGTGGATATGGTTGTTTCTCATTTCCTCAAATGGGTTGCCACGGCGAAGGTCTCCGAGCGCGCCGCGGCCGCGAGTGCGCTGGCCCGTGCCTATGTCAACCGCGACCTGCCGTTCGAGGATCGTTGCGCCGCCGAGGCGGCACTGACATTCCTGCTCGACGATGCCTCGTCCAAGGTGCGGGCCGCGATGGCCGAGGCGCTGTCGATGAGCCATCATGCGCCGATCCAGATCATCGCGGCACTGGCCTCCGACCAGCCCGAAGTGGCCGCGGTGGTTCTGGCCCGCTCGCCATTGCTGACCGACGCCGACCTGATCGATCGTGTCGCCGCCGGCCAGAAGGCGACGCAGAAGCTCATTGCCGACCGGCCCTCCGTCTCCATGACCGTTGCTGCCGCGATCGCCGAGATCGGCGAAGCCGAGGCGTGCTTGACGCTTCTTGCGAACCACGGCGCCGTTATCGCCTCGATGAGCTACAGGCGCATCGCCGAGCGGCACGGCCATCTGCCGGCGCTTCGCGAGGCGCTGATCGCCCACGAGACCTTGCCCGCGGACTGCCGCCACATGCTGCTCGTCAAGCTGGGCGAGGCGCTCCGGGGGGCTCCGCTGGTGCTTGCCTTGATGGGAACGGCGCGGGCCGAACGCGTCATGCGCGATGCCTGCATCAAGGCCTCCGTCACCCTTATTGACGGCACCCAGGCAGTCGAACACCGCGCATTGGTCGAGCATCTGCGGCTGCGAGGCGATTTGACGGCCTCATTCATCATTCGCACCGTCGCTCACGGCAAGGTCGACTTCTTCGGCGCCGCGCTGGTGGCGCTCACCGGACAATCGGAGCAGCGGGTGAGCGCGCTTCTGGCCGGCGGCAACGACGTTGCGCTGCTAGCGCTGTTTGCGTCCGCCGGTCTTTCCAAGGCAACGCATGGCATCATCCTGCAGGCACTCAAGATCTGGCGCGAGGTTGCCAATGGCAAGCGCGTCGCCGGCGTACAGGAAGTCAGCTGGCTGATGCTGAAGGAGTTGGGTGGGCAGGGCGCCGAGGGCGACTTGGCCGCGCTGGTGAAGTCGATCCACCTCGATGCGCTGCGTCAGAACGCGCGCGGTCATGCATTGGCCATCGCCGCCGCCTAATCTTGGCTGACAGGCATCGGCTATGGATGACGCGGGACCATGCATCGACCGAATTGGATTTTTGTCACTGCAACGCTGATCCTGTGCTCTGGAACGGCAAGCTCGGCGGAAGAACTGTCCGGAGCCGCTCAGGCATTCAAGCCGCTTCCCTCCGACGCCATGGCAGACTACCAGCTTGGCGGAGCCTATGACCCTCCCGCCGGGACAAATGTCGTCGTGCGCGACAGCACCGCTACGCCGGCCCGAGGTCTGTACAACATATGCTATGTCAATGGTTTCCAGACACAGCCCGGTGTCGCGTGGCCGCTCGACCTTCTGGTCAAGAACAGCAAGGGTAAACCGCTTGTCGATCCGGAATGGCCGGATGAACATCTTCTCGACATCTCTTCGGAGAAGCGCCGAGCCGCTATCCTGGAGCGCCTTGCCGTCACCATTTCCGGTTGCGCGCGCGCAGGGTTCAATGCCGTCGAGTTCGACAATCTGGATTCCTTCACAAGGTCGAACGGTGCGCTCAAACACGAAGATGCGGTCGCATTCGCAACATTGCTGGTGAGTGCCGCTCATGGGCACGGACTGGCGGCTGGACAAAAGAATGCACCACAGCTTTCCGACCGGGAGCGGAAGCAGATAGGGTTCGATTTCTCGGTTTCCGAGGAATGCCACCGCTACGACGAATGCGCCGGGTACACACGATATTACGGCGAGCAGGTCATCAACATTGAATATGTCGATGATCTTCGCGGGCGTTTTGCCGACATCTGCGCGGCCCCGACCACGCCACGCGATACCGTTCTTCGCGATCGCGAACTCAAACCCGCACAGCGCAAGGGTTACCGTTACGATCACTGCGTCAAGCATCGGCCTGCCCGGCAATAGCCGGTGCTGGAAATCGCTCCGGCCTGGTAACACGCTCGCTAGAACGTGGCTCGTGCGGAACAGGTCCTGATCCTAGTCCTTGCGGAAGAAGTCGGGATAATCCTCGACGGCCGCCGCGATCACCCGCAGCGATGCCGCAATCCGCAGCGCCTCCGCGCCGCCGGCGGCTGCGATATCGGCGGCATCCTTGCGCATCGCGGCTATGCCGGTCTTCCAGGATTCGCGTGGCGCGCGCACCAGAAGGTCGCGCGCCAACTGTCGCAGCGACTCGGCGATGGAAACCGTCAGCGCCGGTGGAAGCGTGCCGGCCGCCTGTTCTGCGCGCAGGCGCAGCACTTCCAGCCCGACCGTCACCGAGGCGATGCTGCCTTCGAACAGCCCTTCATATTTGCGGCCTGCCTGCTGCGCCAACGGCATCAGCTGGTTGACGCGGTCATAAGCAAGGCTTTCGAAAGCCGAGCGGCGCGGAACGCGCTCATGCAGGCAGAGACGCACCAGATCCTCGCGCATGGCACCAGCGATGCGATTGACGGTGACCCTGGGGTCGACCGGCAGCACGACCAGAAAGACGCCGATGGCGATCAGCATGCCGACCAGCGCCGCGACCGGACCGATGAAGAAGCCGGCCGGATCATAGGCCATGCCCTGATGCGGGCTGAGAAAGGCGAGGAAGTTGATCGCGAAGGCCGTGGCGACGCCGACAAGGCGCGGATTGGCCATGGCTAGGGCGGCAGGAACCAGAACCGGTACGACGAACAGCGCGAACCAGCCGAAACCGGGCAGAAGCGGCAAGGCAAGCTGGCCGATGAGGAAGGCGAAGGGCAAGGCGAGCAGCGAGCCCTTGAAGAAACCCCAGGCGACCTGCGCGGGGGCGGGCCGGGACGCGAACAGGCTGGAGACGACGGCGACGAGGATGACCGTGCCCGCCGCCTCCGACCATCGCGTCGCCAGCCAAAAGGCGGCGACGAGCATAGTGGCGACCGTTGCGCGGATGGCGTTGCGCCAGGCTGCGTGGTGGTCGCGATGCACCACCAGCGCCGGCTGTCGGCGCTCGCGCATCGCCCTTTCGGTTTTCGGACGGCGCAGTGCGTCCAGTCCGCGCAGTGTCTCCCGCAACGACTGCGCGAATTCACCGGCGACGGTCAGGCGCGTGACGGTGCCGACCGGGTCCTCGCCTTCGCCGGCGAGACCGTCGGGAATGCGACGCGCTTCGCTGGCGATCGCATCGAGCCTTTCGATCCAGGGCTTCGTATCGCCAAGCGCATGCGGCGTGCTGGACAGTTCGGAAACCAGTGCCTTCAGCTGGCTGCGCACGGGCAGAAGGGCGGCATTTTGCGGCGCGGCGTGGCTGTGCAGCATGCGCGCGGCCGACAGCGCCGACAGAAGATGGCCAATGGTGCGGCGCACCGGATGAGCGCGCGTGGCGAGGCTCGGCGCTTCCAGCCGCGCATAGGCCCGCATCTCTCCCAATGTCTGGGTGTCGGCGATCAGCTTGCGGTAGGTGGCGTCGAGTTTGGCCGGATCGGCGCCGGAAAAGGCGCCCTCGGTATAGGCCGCGAGATCAAGGATGCTGCGCTGTAGCCGGGCGTTGATCGCGGAGCCGGCGAGCTTGGGCAGGATGAGCCGGCTTGTTATGGCGGCGCAGACGATGCCTAGCACGATTTCGATGCAGCGAGCGGAGGCGAGTTCGGTGACGAGATGCGGCTGGCCGAAGGCAGGCAGGCCGATGATCATCGCCGTATAGCCGGCAAGTGCGGCTCCATAGGCCTCAGGATTGCGCAGCAGCGACGAGACGAGCGTGCAGAGCCCGATCCACAGCGACAGCACGGCCACGAACAGCCAGGGACTGCCGCCGAACAGCCAGGTGACGCCGATGGCGGCAGCCGCGCCGACGATCGTGCCGACCAGCCGGTAGAACCCTTTTGCCAGCACCATGCCGGCAACGGGCTGGGCGACGATGAACACCGTCATCATCGCCCATTGCGGATGTTCGAGCTTGAGTGCGTAGGCGGCGAACAGTGCGATCAGTGCGGCCGTTGTCGTCCGCAGCGCGAAGATCCAGTCGGAACGGGTCGGCTGAAGCGATCCGGCGAAGGTCGCATCGACCCGTTCCTTAAGCGTCGCCCAATTCACGGCTTCATCTCCGGGCCAGGGCGAAAACCTCAGATGTCCAGCGCATCCGCCGCGGCGAACTCCGCCCGCTCCTGGATGAAGCGGAAGCGTGCCTCGGGTTTGGTGCCCATCAGCGCGTCAACCGCATCCTTGGTCGCCGTTTCCTCGTCCAGCACGTCGACCCGGAGCAGCGTGCGCTTCCTCGGGTCCATGGTCGTTTCCTTGAGCTGGCTGGCCATCATCTCGCCAAGGCCCTTGAAGCGGCCGATCTCGACCTTGCCGCGGCCGGTGAACTCGGTGCGCAGCAATTCGTCCTTATGGGCGTCGTCGCGGGCATAAGCGATCTTGCCGCCCTGGCGGATCGAGTAGAGCGGCGGCACCGCCATGAAGAGATGACCGCCACGGATCAGCTGCGGCATCTCCTGGTAGAAGAAGGTGATGAGCAGCGAGGCGATATGGGCGCCGTCGACGTCGGCGTCGGTCATGATGACGACGCGGTCGTAGCGCAGGTCCTCGTCGCGGTATTTGGAGCGGGTTCCGCAGCCGAGTGCCTGGACCAGATCGGAAATCTGCTGGTTGGCGGCCATTTTGTCATTGCCGGCGCTGGCGACGTTGAGGATCTTGCCGCGCAGCGGCAGCACCGCCTGCATCGCGCGATCCCGCGCCTGCTTGGCTGAGCCGCCGGCCGAATCGCCCTCGACGATGAACAGTTCCGCGCCCGCGGCTGCGTTCTGCGTGCAGTCGGCCAGCTTGCCGGGCAGCCGCAGTTTGCGCACCGCGCTCTTGCGCGAAACTTCCTTTTCCTGACGCCGCCGCACGCGCTCGTCGGCGCGGGCGATCACCCAGTCGAGCAGCTTGGAGGCTTCCTGCGGATTGTCGGCCAGCCAGTGGTCGAACGGATCGCGGAGCGCCGATTCCACGATACGTATCGCTTCGACCGTCGCCAGCTTGTCCTTGGTCTGGCCAACGAATTCGGGCTCGCGGATGAAGACCGAGAGCATGCCGGCGGCCGAGATCATCACGTCTTCGCTGGTGACGATCGAGGCGCGCTTGTTGCCGACGAGATCGGCATAGGCGCGCAGGCCGCGCGTCAGCACGTTGCGGAAGCCCATCTCATGAGTGCCGCCATCGCCGGTCGGGATGGTGTTGCAGTAGGAGTTGACGAAGCCGTCGCCGCCAAACCAGGTGACCGCCCATTCGACCGAGCCGTGGCCGCTTTGCTTGTCGCTCTTCCCGGCAAAGATTTCGCGGGTGACCTGCATCTCGTCGCCGAGCGAGGCTTTCAGATAATCGCCGAGACCGCCGGGGAAATGGAATTCGGCCTTGGCCGGCGTCGGGTCCTTGTCCTTGATCAGGGCGGGGTCGCACGACCAGCGGATGTTGACGCCGCCGAACAGATAGGCCTTCGAGCGGGCCATGCGATAGATGCGCGCTGGTTCGAAATGCGCGCCCTTGCCGAAGATGTCGGGATCGGGATGGAAGCGTGTCCTGGTGCCGCGCCGGTTCTGCACGTCGCCCAGGAACTCCAGGCCGCCTTGCGGTATGCCGCGCGAAAAACGCTGCCGGTAGAGCTTGCGACCGCGCGCCACCTCGACCTCGCAAACGTCCGACAGTGCGTTGACGACCGACACGCCGACGCCGTGCAGACCGCCCGAGGTTTCGTAGACTTTCGAGTCGAACTTACCGCCGGCGTGCAGCGTCGTCATGATCACTTCGAGCGCCGACTTGTCCTTGAACTTCGGATGCGGGTCGACCGGGATGCCGCGACCGTTGTCGGTGACGGTGAGGAAACCTTCGGCATCCAGTTCCACCTCGATGAAGGTGGCGTGGCCTGCCACCGCTTCGTCCATCGAGTTGTCGATGACTTCGGCGAAGAGGTGGTGCAGCGCCTTCTCGTCGGTGCCGCCGATATACATGCCGGGCCGGCGGCGCACCGGCTCAAGGCCTTCCAGCACCTCGATGTCGGCGGCGCTATAGCCCTCGCTGCCATCCTTGGTTGCTGGCTGGGCGCGCTTGGCTGCCTGCACGAGCGGATCGGCCGGTCGCGATGTCGCGCGCGGCTGCTGCTGGGGCTGCTTGTCCGGATTGCCGAATAGGTCGTTCATTTCGTCCATGGAAGGCCGGGAATATTGGAAAACGAATCAGGAAACAATATTGGCACGCTTTGCCGGCCGGATCACGGCGGTTCGTGTTCCGTTCATGGCGGCCGACCGTCTACCCTGAACAGAGAGGTCTCGTAAACCATCTCGTAAGTTTCTCGTGTCGGTTCATGCTAGCTTGGCCCAAGATCGGCGATCATAGGGTATGACGCCGACGGCGTTGAATATCGGGGAAGCGGGGCCATGCTGGACTTTCAGTCCTTGCTGCTTGCGGCAGCATTGTCGGGAGCATGTCTCAGCGTAACCATGCTGGTCATCTGGACAGCAACGCGCCAGAGCCGGTATTTCCTGACGGCCTCGATGGGATTGGCACTGCTTGCCATGCATGTGGTGGCGTTCTGGCGCTACGGCATTGAGCCGAGGCCCTGGCTCGGTGCGTTGACGCTTGCGCTCCTTCCGACCGGCTTCTCGCTCATCCTGATCGCCGCGGCGCAGTTCTACGGACGTTCGGAGGTCACACGCCAGGCCCCGCTGGCGGTCGGGCTGTCGATCCTCTCTACCACTTTCTTGATGGTCGTCGGGCTGGATGGCGCCGCCTTCATGGCGGAATATCTGTGGTCGACCATCCTGCTTGTGTGGATCGGCTGGATCTTCTGGCAGAACCGCGCCGAGTTCCCGGCGCTGATCGTGCTGATGTCGACGCTGTTCGGCATTTGCTCCGTCTCGTTCGCCTTGTGCGGCATCGTGTTGCTCGTCGACGGCCGCTGGGTGCTCGGCGGAGCGCCCGACAATTGGGCGGAGCGCATCAACATCATCATTTCCGTGGCGTGCCTGACAGCCCTCGGCGCGCTGCCGATGACCATGCACAATCTGCGTGCCGCGGCCCGCCACCGCTCGGAAGCCTTGACCGACGCTTTGACCGGATTGCGGAACCGTCGCGCCCTGGTCGAGGACTATCCGAAAAAGGCCTTCGGCGAGCAGATGGCCGTCGTCATGTTCGATCTCGACCATTTCAAGAACACCAACGATGTCCATGGGCATTCGACGGGCGACGATGTGTTGCGGCGCTTCGCTGAAGTGATGAGCGGGAGCCTGCGCGCCGGCGACAGCGCGTTCCGGCTGGGCGGCGAGGAGTTCGCGCTGGTGATCGCTCGTGTCGAGGGCAATTACGTCGAAGCGACGGCGCGCCGCATCCTTGTGGATTTCGCCGCGGAGGAAATCGTTACCCCCGCAGGGCCGTTGCGCTGCACCGTCAGCGCCGGTGTCGCCTTTGGCAAACCGGGCGGCGTGACGCTCAGTGACATGCTGACAAGGGCCGACCGCGCGCTCTATGAGGCAAAGCGCGCGGGCCGCAACCGCGTCGCTGTCGACGGGTGGATCGCCGGGCCGGTTCATCGCCCCGCCCGGCGTGCCTGAACGGCGCCTTATTCGGCGGCGCCGAGATATTCCGACACCGGCGGGCAGGAACAGACCAGGTTACGGTCGCCGGCGACGTTGTCGATGCGCGACACCGGCGGCCAGTATTTGGCGGCGGTGTCGGGGTCCGAAGCCGGATAGGCGGCTTCCATCCGCGAATAGGGATGGGTCCAGTCGCCTGCCAGCGTTTCGGTCGCGGTGTGCGGGGCGTTGACCAGCGGATTGTCGTCCTTCGGCCATTCGCCCTTGGCGACCTTTGCCGCTTCGTTGGCGATCGAGATCATCGCTTCGCAGAAACGGTCGAGTTCGGGCTTGGGTTCGGACTCGGTCGGCTCCACCATCAGCGTTCCAGCCACTGGCCACGACATGGTCGGTGCGTGGAAGCCGTAGTCGATCAGCCGCTTGGCGACGTCGTCGACGGTGATGCCGGCATTGTCCTTCAACACGCGGGTGTCGAGGATGCACTCATGCGCGACCCGCCCGTTGGCGCCCTTGTAGAGCACCGGATAGTGCGCCTCCAGCTTTCTCGCGATGTAGTTGGCCGACAGGATGGCCGCCTCGGTCGCCTGCTTGAGACCCTGCGCGCCCATCATGCGGATATACATCCAGGTGATCGGCAGGATCGACGCGCTGCCGTAAGGCGCCGCCGAAACCGGGTGGTCCGTACCGTGATCGATGTGACCGGGCAGGAACGGCGCCAGATGCGACTTGACGCCGATCGGGCCAACGCCCGGACCGCCGCCGCCATGCGGGATGCAGAAGGTCTTGTGCAGGTTCATATGGCAGACGTCGCCGCCGATGTCGCCCGGGCGGGCGAGGCCGACCAGGGCGTTGAGGTTGGCCCCATCAAGGTAGACCTGCCCGCCATTGTCATGGATGAGCTGGCAGAGTTCCTTCACACCCTCCTCGAACACACCGTGCGTCGAGGGATAGGTGATCATCAGCGCCGCCAGATTGGTGGCGTGGGCGGCAACCTTCGCCCGCATGTCCTCCATGTCGATATCGCCGCTCTCGGTGCAGCGCACCACCACCACTTCCATTCCGGCCATCGCGGCACTTGCCGGATTGGTGCCATGCGCGGAGGAGGGGATGAGGCAGATGTTACGATGCGTATCGCCACGCGACAGATGATAGTGGCGGATTGCCAGGAGACCGGCATATTCGCCCTGGCTGCCGGCGTTGGGCTGCAGCGACACCGCCTGGAAGCCGGTGATCTCCGCCAGCCAACGCTCGAGGTCGTCCGTCATTGCCTTGTAGCCCTTCGAATGGGCCTTCGGCGCGAAGGGATGCATGTTGGCGACACTCGGCCAGCTGACCGGGATCATCTCGGCCGCTGCGTTGAGCTTCATGGTGCAGGAGCCGAGCGGGATCATGGTGCGGTCGAGCGCCAGGTCCTTGTCCGCCAGCTTGCGCAGGAAGCGCATCATGTCGGTCTCGGAGCGGTTCTGGTGGAAGACCGGTTGCGACAGGAAGCCCTTTATCGCACGCGGCTTGCCGGGCAACCGGCGATCCGCCTTCTCGGGAACGGTCGCGCCGAACAGCGCGGCCACGGCCTGCAGATCGGCCTCGGTCGAGGTCTCGTCGAAGCAGATGCCGACGAGATCGTCGTTGACCATGCGCAGCAGGCGTCCGTCCGTCTGGGCCTCCTTGGCCTTCGCCTTGGCCTGTCCCTTCACCTCGACCGTCACTGTGTCGAAGCGGTTTTCGCCCAGAACTGTGTGCCCCTTGGCTTTCAAGGCAGCGGCCAGCCGGGCAGTCAGGCCGTGGACATGGTCGGCGATCGCCTGCAGTCCTTCCGGGCCGTGCCAGATGGCATAGGCGGTCGCCATATTGGCGAGCAGCGCCTGCGCCGTGCAGATGTTGGAGGTCGCCTTGTCGCGGCGGATGTGCTGCTCGCGCGTCTGCAAGGCGAGGCGGAAGCCGGGCCGGCCCTTGGAGTCGACCGACTGGCCGACCAGACGACCGGGCATCAGGCGCGTCAGCTTGTCGGAGACCGCGCAATATGCGGCGTGCGGGCCGCCAAAGCCGATCGGCACGCCAAAGCGCTGCATGGAGCCGACCGCGATGTCGGCGCCAAGGGTCGCCGGGGTCTCGCTGACAACAAGTGCCAGCGGATCGGCGACGAAGATGACGACCGCGCCGGCGGCCTTGGCTTCGGCGATCTTGGCCGAATGGTCGCCATAGACACCATAGGTGTCCGGCCAGGCAACCACGAGAGCGGCGGTGTCTTCATCGATCGTGTCGCCGTCGACCTCGATGCCGAGCGGTTCGGCGCGGGTAACGACGACGTCGCGGGTCTGCGGATGCAGCTTGTTGGCGAAAGCGACCTTGTTGCGCTTGTCGCGGTGATGGCGGAAGGCCATGCCGACGGCTTCGGCCAGCGCAGTGGCCTCGTCCAGCAGCGAGGCGGACGCCACCGGCAGGCCGGTGAGTTCCGTCACCAGCGTCTGGAAGTTGAACAGCATCTCCAGGCGACCCTGGCTGATCTCGGCCTGATAGGGCGTGTAAGCCGTGTACCAAGCCGGGTTCTCGAACAGGTTGCGCAGGATGACGGGCGGCGTGTGCGTGCCGTGGTAGCCGAGGCCGACGAAGCTTTTCAGCACGACGTTGGTCGACATTTTCGCGGCGAGCTCGGCCAGCGCTTCCGCTTCGGAAGCGGGTGCCGGCAGGTCGAGCGGACGGTTCAGCCGGATCGATTTCGGCACGGCCTGCGAGATCAGCGTTTCCACCGATGGCACGCCGATCGTCGCCAGCATGGTCCGGGTATCGGTCACGCTCGGCCCGATATGCCGGGTTGAGAAGGGGTAGGGTGATGCAGTCATGATATCGTGTCCTGCCTTAGCCGATATGGGCTTTGTAGCCGGCCTCGTCGAGGAGCCCGGCAAGCTGGCCTTCGTCGGCGAGCTTCATCTTCCAGAGCCAGCCGTCGCCGGTGGCGGCGGAATTGACCAGCGCGGGATCGCCGGACAGCGCGCCGTTCACTTCGGTGATTTCGCCATCGAGCGGCGCGTAGACGTCCGATGCCGCCTTGACCGACTCGACCACGACAGCGGTCTCGCCTTTGGTCAGCTTGCGGCCGATTTCCGGAAGGTCGACGAACACCAGGTCGCCAAGCTGTTCCTGTGCGTAGTCGGTAATGCCGACAGTCACGACGTTGCCGTCGACGCTCAGCCATTCATGGTCTTCGGTGAAATAGGTCTTGGCCATTTTCAAATCATCCTTTGCGGTAGCGATGAGGCGTGAAGGGAAGGGCGCTGACTTCGACCGGAATTTTGGTTCCGCGAACGTCGGCGAAGAGTTTGGTGCCGGCCTTGGCCAGCGGGGTGGAGACGTAGCCCATGGCGACCGGATGGCCGGCCGAGGGACCGAAGCCACCGGAAGTGACGGTGCCGGCCGGATTGCCGTCGGCGTCGAACAGGGCAGCGCCGCCGCGTACCGGCTGGCGGCCTTCGGGCTTCAGGCCAACGCGCTTCTGCGCCGGGCCGGTCGCCACGATGCCGCGCAGGGCTTCGGCGCCGATAAAGGTGCCGTCGGCGCGAATTTCCTTCGGCACCGCCCACATCAGGCCCGCGCTGGCGGGGTTGATATCCGGGCTGATGTCGTTGCCGTGCAGGCAAAGGCCGGCTTCGAGGCGCAGGCTGTCGCGGGCGGCAAGGCCGATCCACATGACCCGATCATCGTTGAGAAGCTTGGTGACAAGCTCGCGGGCACCGTGCTCGGGCAAGCCGATCTCGAAGCCGTCCTCGCCAGTGTAGCCGGAACGGCTGATGAAACCGCGAACCTGGCGTTGCTGGCCGGTCATGAAGGCGAGGGATTCAGTGCCTATTCCCGCCTTCGACAGCACTGCGGCTGCCTCGGGTCCCTGGATCGCGAGGAAGACAACGTCCCACGGCGTGATCTGGACATCGTGATTACTCGCGACGGCGCGCAAATGCGTCTCGTCGGTGGCGGCATTACCTGCATTGGCGACGACCATGAAACGATCGGCTGCGATGCGGGTGATAATCAGGTCATCGATGATGCCCGCATTTTCGTTCAGGAAAAACGTATATTTGGAATGCTCAATTTCCAGTTTGCCGGCGTCGATCGGGCAAGCCCGGTTGAGCACGGCTATGGCGCTTGGTCCCGCCACCTCAAGCAGCTTCATATGCGAGATGTCGAACAAGCCGACATGTTCGCGCGTGTGCAGATGTTCCTTCATGACGCCGGCCGGATAGGTCAGCGGCATGGACCAGCCGGCAAAGGCACCGAATTTGGCGCCCGCGGCTCTATGCAAATCCTCGAGTGGAAGGGTCTTGGTGGTATCGCCCGTCATATCTTCTCCAGAGCAGCACAATGACCGGCCGCAGGATGCGACCGCTCCGTGCCCCTCTGTCTGAAGCCTGAGAGACTCGCGCCCCGGAACTCTGTCGGAAGCGCTTACACCTTCGGCGCGAGGGCTTTGGCTGCCCCCGACTTTCCAGAGTGTCTTTCCTGTTTACGGTTCTTTTGCCTGAGAGATTTCGGGCGATTTCCCCTTCGGCGGCAGCGGATGCTGCTCTCTCCCGCAAACAGGTGAGGCCTCTTGCGAAGCCCCAGACGACTCATCCTTAGCCCTACCGCGACGGAATGTCACCTGTGTGCGACGTCTTTTGTCGAGGGAGACGAGCCTGCGAGCACGCTTCGCACCGGAAAGTGATTGCGGCGCACCGTCATCCACCTGGAACAAAAAACCGCCGAGACGGAACTGCGCCTCGGCGGCTGGGAGGAAAACATGACCGGGCGGCGGTTGCCGCCCGTGATCGTCAGGCGGCCAGCACGGCCTTCGGCTCGACCATCTCGTAGCCGAGCGCTTCGGCAACGGCGCGGTTGGTGATCTTGCCCCTGTGCACGTTGAGGCCGTTGCGCAGGTGATGGTCGTCGATGATGGCCTTGAGGCCCTTGTCGGCAAGCTGCAGGCCGTAATGCAGCGTGGCGTTGTTCAACGCATGCGCCGAGGTGACCGGGACGGCACCTGGCATGTTGGCGACGCAATAGTGGATAACGCCGTCAACCTCATAAGTCGGGTCTGCATGGGTGGTGGCATGCGAGGTCTCGAAGCAGCCGCCCTGGTCGATGGCGACGTCGACCAGCACCGAGCCCTTCTTCATGCCCGACAGCATTTCGCGCGTCACCAGCTTCGGAGCGGCGGCACCGGGGATCAGCACGGCGCCGACGACGATGTCGGCCGAGAAGCACTCTTCCTCCAGCGCCTCGACGGTGGAGTAGCGCGTGTGGACGCGGCCGCCGAAAATGTCGTCGAGCTGGCGCAGGCGCGGGATCGAACGGTCGATGATGGTGACGTCGGCGCCGAGGCCGGCCGCCATCTTGGCGGCATGCAGGCCGACGACGCCGCCGCCGAGAACGGTGACCTTGCCCGGCAGCACGCCCGGCACGCCGCCAAGCAGCACGCCGCGGCCGCCATTGGCCTTCTGCAGAGCGGTGGCGCCGGCCTGGATAGACAGGCGGCCGGCAACTTCCGACATCGGCGCCAGCAGCGGCAGGCCACCACGGTCGTCGGTCACCGTCTCATAGGCCACGGCCGTCACGCCGGAAGCCAGCAGGCCCTTGGTCTGTTCCGGATCGGGAGCGAGGTGGAGATAGGTGTAGAGGATCTGGCCTTCGCGCAGCTGCGCCCATTCGTTCGGCTGCGGTTCCTTGACCTTCACGATCATGTCCGACTTGGCGAACACGTCGCTGGCGGTCTTTGCAATGGTGGCGCCGGCGGCGCGGTAGGCATTGTCGTCGGCGCCAATACCGGCACCAGCGCCGGTCTCAACCAGCACTTCGTGGCCATGGGCGACATATTCGCGAACCGAGCCCGGCGTCAGTCCGACGCGATATTCGTGGTTCTTGATTTCCTTGGGGCAACCGACGCGCATTTCAGTGATCTCCTCTCGGCCTTTGCAGGCCTGTTCCCTGTAAGGGAAACAGTGAACCACCAATCGACACGCATGTGTTTGCGAATACGCTTGTCGGCAAACGTGATTATCGATAATCCTTGCGCAAATATAACACTTCTTCGCAGGAATCGCGAACAATGCCGCTCGACAAGATCGATATCGCCATACTCGACACTTTGCAGAAGGATGGCCGGATCCCCAATGCGGCCCTTGCGGAGCGGGTGGGCCTGTCTCAGTCGGCCTGCTCGCGCCGGCTCGACAATTTGGAAAAATCCGGTGCTATTCGTGGCTATCATGCGCGTCTTTCCAACGCAGCACTTGGCCACCAGATGACGGCGATCGTGCATATATCGCTGTCGGGGCAGTTCGAAAAGACGCTGTCGGATTTCGAAACGGCGATCAAGCGATGCCCGAACGTCTTGTCCTGCCACCTGATGTCGGGCGAATACGACTATATCCTGCGTATCGCCGCGCGCGATCTTGCTGACTATGAGCGCATCCACAAGGAATGGCTTTCGGCCATGCCGCATGTGACGAAGATCAACTCGTCCTTCGCCCTGCGCGAGATCGTCGACCGCACGGCGATGGGGCTGAAACCCGAGATGGCGTGACGTTACGCCAGTTGCTTGTGGGCATAGTCGCCGGGCTGCTTGAAATCGGCCTTGCGCGCCCGCATTTCTGTTGCATTGCGCAACAGGTGTTTCATGAACAGTGAATTGCATCATGTCGTCGTGGTCGGCGCCGGATTTGGCGGTCTTGAACTGGTGCGGGCCCTCGGCAAGGCGCCGGTGCGCGTCACGCTGATCGATCAGCGAAACCACCATCTTTTCCAGCCGCTGCTCTATCAGGTCGCTACCACCTCACTCGCGACCTCCGAGATCGCCTGGCCGATCCGCCACCTGGTGCGTCACGAGAAGGCGGTGACCACGCTGCTCGCCACCGTGACCGGCGTCGACAAGGCGAACAAATGTGTGGTGCTGGATGACGGCGATACCATCGCCTACGACACGCTGGTGCTGGCCACCGGCGCGCGCCATTCCTATTTCGGCCGCGACGAGTGGGAACAGTTCGCACCGGGATTGAAGACGCTGGAGGATGCGACGACGATCCGGCGCCATGTGCTGCGCGCCTTCGAACAGGCCGAGCGCGAGACCGATGCGGAAGCCCGCAATGCCTTGCTCACCTTCGTCATCATCGGCGGCGGGCCGACCGGCGTGGAACTCGCCGGCACCATCGCGGAACTGGCGCACGCCACGCTCCGCGCCGATTTTCGCAACATCGACACGCGCGACACCAAGGTCGTTCTCGTCGAGGCCGGTGACCGCATCCTGGCCGCGTTTCGGCCCGATCTCTCAGCCTACGCCAAACGGGCGCTGGAGCGCCTCGGCGTCACCGTCGAGCTTGGCCATGCCGTGTCGTCCTGCAACGCCGACGGCGTCGTCTTCGGTGGGCGACATCTGGCCGCGCGCAACATCATCTGGGCGGCCGGTGTAGCAGCTTCCCCGGCAGCGCAGTGGCTGGGGGCGGAAGCCGACCGGGCAGGCAGGGCGATCGTCGAGGATGATCTGACCGTGGCGGGCCATCCCGACATCTTCGTCATCGGCGACACGGCGCAGGTCAAGCGCGCCGACGGCCGTCCCGTGCCCGGCATCGCCCCGGCCGCCAAGCAGGCCGGTCGCCATGTCGCCGCCACGCTGAAGGCCCGTCTGGCGGGCAATGATGCAAAGCGGCCCTTCGTCTACAAGCACCAGGGCGATCTCGCCACGATCGGTAAACGAGCCGCCGTGATCGATTTCGGCCGGATTTCCTTCACCGGTTGGCCCGCCTGGTGGCTGTGGGGCATCGCCCACATCTTCTTCCTGATCGGCCTTCGCAACCGGCTCGCGGTCGCGATGAACTGGCTATGGATTTACGCAACCGGCCAGCGCAGCGCGCGGCTGATCACGCAGGGCCGGCAGCCTTCGTCTCCGTAACGACCATATCCATCGGGATATCATGCGGTTGCGGATAGATCGTGACGATGCGTTGCAACTCGTAGCCGACGCCGATGACCAGCGGCTTGCGGGGCAGTGAGGCCAGCGTGCGGTCGAAGAAACCGCCACCGTAGCCAAGCCGGTAGTTATCAGGATCGATGCCCACGATCGGCGAGATGACGACGTCGGGCAGCACGGGATCGCCTTCGGCCGGGATCGGGATGTTCCAGACGCCACGGTCCAGCCTGTCGCCGTGCCGGTAGGCGCGGAAGATCAGCGGCTGGCCTTTGTCGACGACGATGGGCAGCGCCGTTCGTCCGCCGCGCTCGTTGACCGTTTCCATCCAGCCGCGCAGATCAGGTTCGCCCCGGAAGGGCCAGTACAGGCTGACCATCTTGCCTGAAACATCACCGATAGCGGCATCGAGTCCTTCGGCGATGTTGGCGGCCATTGCCGTGCGCGCGTCCGCCGATGTGGCAAGTCGTGCCGCGATCAGCCGTTCGCGCTCGGCCTTGCGCCAGCGCCGAACATCGGCCCATTCCGAAAGCGGTGGCCGATAGGCCGGATCGAGTTCATGCATGAAACAGGGCGGCGAGGAATATTGCGCTGGCCCGGCCTCGTCATCGTTGCTCATCCCGATCTCCCTTGCGTGGATCGACACTGTACAGCCTACGCCAATTCATACGCCGAAGTTTATCGTATCACGACATATCGCTACTCGAAGAGGTCGCAATCGCCGATCTGGACCGGATGTTTTAAGCCGGTCGCGTGGATGTCACGTACCCCTGCTGGACTTGCATGGCTTTTGGCGCGAGATTTGATCGGGCGTCAGGGGCAGGAAACACGCAAGCGATGAGATCACCGACCATGCCCGAGTTGCTTCCACCGATTTCCCGCCGCGCCCTTTTGGCGGGCGTCGCCGCAACTGGAGTGCTGTCTGTGCTTCATCCCTTCTCGGCGCGTGCTGCCGCCAACCAGGCTCATCTCAGGATCATGGAGACCACGGACATCCATGTGAACGTGCTGCCTTACGATTACTACGCCGACAAGCCCAACGACACGATGGGGCTGGCACGCACGGCCTCGATCATCGACGCGGTGCGCAAGGAGGCGGTCAACTCGCTGCTCTTGGACAATGGCGACCTGCTGCAGGGCAGCCCGATGGGCGACTACGCGGCCTATGAGCGTGGCATGAAGGAGGGCGATGTTCATCCCATGATGAAGGGCATGAACCTGCTCGACTACGCTTGCTCGACGCTCGGCAATCACGAGTTCAACTACGGTCTGTCCTTCCTGGACAAGGTTCTGGCCGGCGCCAATTTTCCGTTCGTCTGCGCCAATCTCATCCGCGGCACCGAACTCGGCTCCAGCCCGCGTGCCGACAAGCTCTATCTCGAACCGTATGTCATCCTCGACCGCAAGATAAAGGACGGGTCCGGCGCGGAGCATCCAATCCGCATCGGCATCATCGGCTTCGTGCCACCGCAGATCATGGTCTGGGACGCCAAGAACCTCGAAGGCAATGTCAGAACACGCGACATCGTCGAGGCGGCCAAGGCCTGGGTGCCGCAGATGAAGGAGGAGGGGGCCGATATCGTCATCGCGCTCTCCCATTCCGGCATCGACATCAAGCAAGGCGACATGATGGAGAACGCCTCCTTCTTCGTCGCCGGGGTTGAGGGCATCGACGCCGTTTTCACCGGCCATCAGCACCTTGTCTTCCCGGGCAAGAAGGATTTCCAGAAACTCGCCGGCGTCGATGCCGACAAAGGCACCTTGCAGGGCAAGCCGGCGGTGATGGCCGGGTTCTGGGGCTCGCATATGGGCCTGGTCGACCTTTTGTTGGAGCGCGACGGCAATAAATGGCGTGTCGTGTCGGCAACCTCCGAGGCGCGGCCGATCTACGAACGCGTCGACAACAAGAACAAGGCGACCGTCGGCGACGATCAGCGCATCACCGAGGCGCTGAAGGCCGACCACGAGGCGACCCTTGCCTATGTCCGCCGCCCGGTCGGCAAGACCTCGGCGCCGCTCTATTCCTATTTTTCGCTGGTCGCCGATGACCCGTCGGTGCAGATCGTCAGCCAGGCGCAGAGCTGGTATCTGAAGGACATCCTCAAGAACACGAAATGGAAGGATGTGCCGCTGCTGTCGGCGGCGGCACCGTTCAAGGCGGGCGGCCGTGGCGGCGCCGACTACTATACCGACGTGCCGGCCGGCGATATCGCCATCAGGAATGTCGCCGACCTCTACCTCTATCCGAACACGGTGCGCGCGGTGGAGATCACAGGTGCCGAGGTGAAGGAATGGCTGGAAATGTCGGCCGGCATCTTC
Organism: Mesorhizobium sp. YL-MeA3-2017; assembly: GCF_030814575.1. Taxonomy (NCBI): domain Bacteria; kingdom Pseudomonadati; phylum Pseudomonadota; class Alphaproteobacteria; order Hyphomicrobiales; family Phyllobacteriaceae; genus Mesorhizobium; species Mesorhizobium sp. YL-MeA3-2017. Next base: position 5,312,613 of record NZ_JAUSVH010000001.1, read on the forward strand.
AAAGAGGTCGAACCGGGCAAGGCCGACCAGCCGCTGATCAACACCGATTTCCCGTCATACAATTTCGACGTCATCGACGGGGTGGCCTACAGGATTGATCTGTCCAAGCCGCCGAAATACGATGCCAAGGGCAATGTCATCAATGCCGGCTCCAGCCGCATCGTCGACTTGATGTTCGGAGGAAAGCCTATTGATCCGGCCGGGAAATTCGTGGTTGCCACCAACAACTATCGGGCGGGCGGCGGCGGCAATTTCCCCGGCATCAACGAAAGCAAGATCATCTACCAGGCGCCTGATACCAACCGCGACGTGATCGTGCGCTACATTGTGGCCGAGGGCACCATTAACCCGTCCGCCGACGGCAACTGGTCGTTTGCGCCGCTGCCGGGCACCAGCGTCATCTTCGAGACGGGGCAAAAGGCCAAGGACTTCATTGCCCAGGTGAAGACCCTGAAGATCGAGCCGGCAGGTGACGGCGAAGGCGGCTTCGCCAGATACCGCATTCTGCTGTGAGGCCGGCTGTCCATCGGCCTTGAAGGGACGACCAGAGGCCGGATGGCCGCCGGTCAGGCCTTGTAGACGACCTGGCGCACGTCGATGTAGCTGGCGCGGAAACCCGCTTCGCAATAGTGGAGATAGAACTCCCAGAGCTTCTTGAAGCGGTCGTCGAAGCCCAGCGGCACGATCCGTTCCCATGAACCCCAGAAGCGCTGGCGCCATTCCGCCAGCGTGCGGGCATAGTCCTGCGCGAAGACGCGTTCGCGCAGATAAGCGAGACCGTGATCCGCACCCAGCGACTTCAGGATGGTCGGCGTCGGCAGCATGCCGCCGGGAAACACATAGCGCTGGATGAAGTCCGGCCGTTGCCGGTAGGTCGAATAAGCCGCTTCGTTGATGGTGATGATCTGGAACCCCGCCGTACCGCCGGGTTTCAGGCACTCCTTCACTTTGCCGAAGAAGGTCGCCCAGTATTTTTCGCCGACCGCCTCGAACATTTCGATCGAGGCGATGCGGTCATATTTGCCGGTCTCGTCGCGATAATCCTGCAGTTTGATATCGACCTTTTCGGCGAGGCCGGCTTTCTGGATGCGGGCCTTGGCGAAATCGTGCTGCTCGCGGCTGATCGTCAGGCCGGTGACCCGGCAGCCGATCTCGCGCGCCACGAATTCGGCGAAACCGCCCCAGCCGCAACCGATTTCGAGCACATGATCCTTGGCGCCGATACCGGTATCCTTGGCCAGCGCGCGGTACTTGGCGGCCTGCGCGCTCTCAAGATCGTTGGCGCCGGTGGAATAGAGCGCCGAGGAATAGGTCATGCTCGGGTCGAGCCATTTCTGGTAGAAGGCGTTGCCGAGATCGTAATGCGCCGAGATGTTGCGCTTGGAGCCGGTGCGTGTGTTCTCGTTCAACCAATGGCGAATGCGCTGCACGGTGTTGATGAACCAGCTGGCGCCGCCGGCGACTTTTTCGCCCGCCTCGGTGTTGACCACGAACAGTTCGAGGAAGGAGGTGACGTCCGGGCTTTCCCAGTCGCCATCCATGTAGGATTCGGCCACGCCGATGGTGCCGCCGGCGAAAGCGCGGCCGGGCAGGCGCCAGTTCTTCAGCACCAATTCCGCGTCCGGGCCGGGTGCCTTGCCGCCAACCAGCAACGCGCGGCCGTCCGGCAAGCGCACCTTGAGCGAACCGCGCGGCAAACTCATCGCGGCATTGAGCACCATGCGCGCCTTGGCCGGAAGTCCTCTGACGATATCGGCGAAATTGCGCTCGTCGAGGCGGATGGCTTCCGGCAACGCACCTCCGCTCTGTTCCTTTTGAACCATCTCATCCCCCTGGCTGTCTGCAAGCGGGCCTCTCTCCCGCTTCCGACCGGGTCCATCGGTCGTTCGGCCGCCTCTTTCATTGGGTGGCGCGGCGTATTCGCCTCGAAACGATTCGGCGGTCAGCGCAATCGCTCGCCCGCCTGCCAATGAATCCTCGGGTGATTTTCCATGCACCAGCCTTGGCTGGCAAGAGGCAAGCGATAAGCCAGACGCGACGAGCGATATGCCGGCGAAGCTTTTCGGCCAATGGAAGCTGCATGTTAGAACTGTGGTAATCCAAATATTTTAGCTTTGGCTCATGCGCCTCGTCATCGCCATAACCGCGATCGCGTTCTTCCTGATCTGGGACGGCCTCTACAATCAGGGCCGTTTCATCGATGCAGGGGTAAGAAGCGCGAAACACGCGGTCGCTTATGTGACCGGTTGAAGGGCAGCGCCCGCGCCGGTTCGCCGCGACAACCTGCCGGTTGACGCCAGTCGGCGGCTGGCCCAGAAGCTTGCTCCCAGGCATATAAGGGTATCGGCGCATCGCCGATATTTCCGCGTCGCGCCAAGGAGACTGGATTGATCCGGCACATCGTTTTCTTCAGCGCGCGGCCCGGCGAGGATGTCGAGAAGGTTCGCGACGGCCTGTTGGCGCTGAGTGGCATCCCGCATTCGAAACGGTTCGAGGTAGGGCTCAACACCAAGGTCGATCCGCTGTCGGACGAAATCGACATCGTCGTCTATGCCGAGTTCGAGGACAACGCCGCGCTTAGCGCCTTCAAGGCGCATCCGATCTACGCCGAAACGACGCGCACGGTGCGCCCGATGCGCGAATTGCGCTTCTCGGCCGATATCGTTTCGGCCGGATAATTTTCAGAACAGCTTAGAGACTCAGAGCACTTCAGAGCCTTTGCGGGGAGGAGTTGAGCCTCCGCGCCCGCCGACTGTTGACGCCGGCAGTCCGCCCCGGTGACGCATGAAATCGCCACACGCTCTGCGCTGGCGGACTACGCTACCATCTTTGGAAAAATGGCTCCCCGGGCCGGATTCGAACCAGCGACCAACCGGTTAACAGCCGGTTGCTCTACCACTGAGCTACCGGGGAACAGGGCTCTCGTGTGAACGGGGGAGGCTATAGCCGCCCTTTCCGGCTTTGCAAAGCGGCAATTCGCATTTTTTCGAAGGTTTTTGTGCGACGCTTTCTCGCAATCCCGGTCCTGCACCATCATATCAGGCGGCGACATCGGCAAAAGTGCTGCAAAACGGCCGCGAGAGGCCGGTCAGAGGAGCAAAAGTGGGTCAATCGCTGCAAAGCGTGAACGGTGCGGCCGGGACGCGCCGCAAGAAGCACAAGATATCCGCCTTCGGGCGCGAGTTCGCGCTGCCGCAATCGCGCGCGCTGCGCATCGCCATCGGTGTCGTCTTCATTGTGTTCGGCCTGTTGGGGTTCTTGCCGATTCTCGGCTTCTGGATGATCCCGGTCGGCTTGCTCGTGCTGTCTTACGAATTCGCGATGATTCGCCGCCACCGCCGCCGCTTCGTGATCTGGTGGGAACGCCGCCGTCGCCCGTCGTGAGGTAGAGAGAGAGCTCTCGCCAACGGGGAGAAGGCCCAAGGTTCAATGCGGGGTCGTTGGGTGGTTCGATGCGATTTCAGAGGAGCGTCTCGCTAATTCTCATTCAGAATGAAGCGAGGATATTATTCAGAATGGCCGTTCCACGCTTGACGCAAAATAACCCGCAACCTATTGAAGCGCCGTGGAACGCCGGGAGCGATGAGGCCTCGTGGCGGAGTGGTTACGCAGAGGACTGCAAATCCTTGCACCCCGGTTCGATTCCGGGCGAGGCCTCCAGCACCCGATAGCCGGCTGTTCGTGCCGGAGGGCGTTCCCGTTGACTGTAGGCGCTAAACTGGCGCCGGAAGCGGGACGGCTGGGACATGAGCGCTGATTTCTCCGAACGCCGCGTAAAGATGGTCGATGGCCAGATTCGCACCACCGACGTGACCAGCGCGCCGCTGCTCGAGGCTTTCCTCACCGTGCCGCGCGAGGCGTTCCTGCCCGCGAGCCAGAGCGATCTCGCTTATATTGATGGGGATATCCGCATCTCAGGCGTTTCCGGCGAGCCGCGCTACCTGATGGAAGCGTCGCCGCTGGCCAAGCTGCTGCAACTGGCCGAGATCGATGCCGGCGACACCGTGCTCGATATCGGCTGCGCCACCGGTTATTCCTCCGCCATCCTGTCGCGCGTCGCCAAATCCGTCATTGCCCTGGAAAGCGATTCGAGCCTTGCCGATGCGGCACGTTCGACGCTGGCATCGCTGGGCTACGACAATGTCACCGTCACCACGGGCGCAATGCGCGACGGTCATGCGCAGAAAGCGCCATACAATGTGATTCTTATCGGCGGCAGCGTCGACGACGTGCCCCAGGGGCTGCTCGACCAGCTTGCGGAAGGCGGGCGCCTTGTTGCCGTCCAGGGCCACGGCAATGCCGGCGTGGCGCGTCTGTTTTTGAAGACTACTGGAATTGCGACTGGGCGGCGTGCATTTAATGCGGCAATTAAGCCACTACCCGGATTCGAACGTGTGCAAGTTTTCGAATTCTAACGGTTTTGCTCTTGCGGCAGGCGTCCGGTCATGGTGGCTTGTGTTAACAGATCGTTGCCGCCAATCCTGATTTGGGGAGATGGATCAGTGGCATGGAACGTAGACACGCGATGACGGGTGCCGAATAAGGGGCAGGCGTCATGGCGTGGTTTCCGATGAAGAATGAGGATTTACCGTGCCGTCTGTAACCAAGAGTCTCCTCGCCGCATTGCTCGTCAGCGCAACCGCGCTGACCCCCTTTCAGGCGTCCGCCGAGACGATCCTGGGAGCCTTGTCCAAGGCTTATCAGAACAACTCGACCCTGAACGCCGGCCGCGCCGGCACCCGCGCCACCGACGAAGGCGTGGCCATCGCCAAGTCCGGCTATCGCCCCACCATCAACGGTTCCGCGGGCATCAACTATTCGAACACGCGCGGCGGCACCCAGCCTGGGCGCCTGACCACCGGCAATTTCGGCGTGCAGATCAACCAGACCCTGTTTGACGGTTTCCAGACCAAGAACAACGTCGCTGCCGCCGAAGCACAGGTGCGTGCCTCCGTGGCTGGCCTCAGCAACACCGAGCAGGGCATCCTGTTCACCGCTGCCCAGGCCTATATGAACGTGATTCACGATCGGCAGGTCGCCAAGCTGACCGAGCAGAACCTGAAGGCCATCACCGAGCAGTTGCGTGCCGCCCGCTCTCGCTTCGAGGTCGGCGAGGGCACCCGGACGGATGTTGCCCAGGCCGATGCGTCGCGTGCCACCGCGCAGGCTCAGGTCAGCGCCGCCAAGGCGCAGGCGCTGGCCAGCGCCGGCATCTACCATCAGATCGTGGGCGAGGAGCCCGGCAAGCTCAAGGCGCCAGGCGCCCTGGCGAAGCTGCTGCCTTCCGGGCTCGAGTCGGCGATCGCCTCGGCGAACAACGAAAATCCGGCCATCATTGCCAATCAGCATCTGGTCGACGCCGCCGGCTTTTCGGTGAAATCCGCGCAAGGCCAGTTGCTGCCGCAGCTTTCCGCTTCCGCCGGCATCTCGCAGAATTACCGAAGCGCGTCTCCGAGTTTTGCCGGCGAGGATCCTGATTCGACCTCCGCCAGTGTCGGTGCGACGCTCACCATTCCGATCTACGAGGGCGGTCGCGTCGCCGCGACGGTGCGGCAGCAGAAGGAGAAGCTCGGCCAGGCCCGGATCGAGGTCGATGTCGCACGCGATCAGGTTCGCAACAATGTGGTTGCCGCCTGGACCTCTTACACGGCCGCCCGCCAGAACGTCGATGCGAATCGCCAGTCGGTCGCGGCAGCACAGCTGGCGCTCAACGGCGTCATCGAAGAGCGCAATGTCGGCCAGCAGACGACGCTGGACGTGTTGAATGCCCAGAACGCCGTCGTCAACGCGCAGATCAACCTCGCCGGCTCGGAGCGTGACGTGGTGATCGCCAGCTACGGCATCCTTCAGGCCATGGGCCGGCTGACGGTCGAACGCCTTGGTCTCCAGGTCACCAAGTACAAGCCTGAAGAGCATTACAAGGCTGTCAAGGACAAGTGGTACGGCTTGCGTACGCCGGACGGCCGCTGAGGCTTGGCTATCGAGCGATCTGCGTCGAGAGCGCGCTCATCTTCTAATCTGTTGAAATCGCACGAGTCCCCAGTTTGGGGATTCTCCGATGGCGGCCGGTCGGTTACGCTTACGTCATGATTCGAGTCCGGCGTCATCGCCGGATGGGAACGCACTCGGTCACAAGGGCGGCGGATGTGACAATGGCCACGGCAAGCAGCGCGCAGCGCGAACCTTCGATGGAAGAGATCCTGGCTTCCATCCGCAGGATCATCGAAGACAGCGATACCGGCCGCAAGCCGGCGCAGGATCTGTCGGAAATCCAGCTGGCGAGCGAAGCGGACGTCTCTCCGGTCGCTGTTGTCGAGACGACGTCGCCGGAAGTGGCCGCGTTCCGCTCCGAGTTGCGCGCCGAGCCGCAAGCCCCGAAGCCGATTACATTGGCCGATGTACAGGCGCAGCTGGTAACGGCCGTCGCTGAACCGGAACGTCCTGCCGCGCCGGTGATTACGCTTGCCGAAGTCGGCGCGCGTACCATCACCGAACGTCCGCAAGCCGACGAATCGCCAGCGGCGGAAGCCGAGGTAGCGGAAACCGTACCGGCGTCCTGGCTGCGCGAGGTCGAGCACGAACCGGTTGGTGAGCCAGCCCGTGTCGAGACGTTTGCTGTGCGAGGCGGCGAGGATGATGTCGCGCGCGAACCTGCCCGTATTGCTGCGGCGCGGCAACATGTTGAGCATCTGTCGTCGGTCGAGACCGCGCCGCTGCGCCCGTCGTTGATTTCCGAACAGGCAAGCCGCCAGGTCGCGGCCTCCTTCGAGGAATTGTCGGAGGCTTTTGCCAGCCGCGGCAAGAAATCGTTCGACGATATGGCCGCCGAAATGCTGCAGCCCATGCTTCAGGATTGGCTCGATAACAATCTGCCGATCTTGGTCGAACGTCTGGTGCGCGAGGAAATCGAGCGCATTGCGCGCGGTGCCTGACCTTCTTGGAAATTGCAGGCGATTGGACGCTTCGCGCGGTTCATGAGTCTGAAAACACAAAAGCCGCCCCGGAAGGGCGGCTTTTGTGTGTCAGGTATCGATCCTACACCCGCCGCATCAACGCCATGGCGCCGAATGGCGCGCGCACCTTGCCTTCGGTGATGAAGTAGACAAACACGTCGCGCGGTTTGACCGGCGCATCCGTGCTGGGGTCGGCGCGCGGCAGATCCTTCGGTACGCCGCCGCCCGACCAAACCTTGGCCCGTTCGGCCCATTGGTCGAGCGCTTCGGGCGTATAACAGTCAGGGTTATCGTCCTTGCCGGTCTGCAGGCGGGCATAGACGAAATCGCCCGTGACATCGGCAATGGCCGGGTAGGTCGCATGGTCGGCATAGACGATTGCCGCCTTGTATTTGCGCGCCAGCGCGACGAATTCCGGAACGACGAAGGATGGATTGCGCACTTCGAGCGCGTGCCGCAGGACGACGCCATCCTGTTTCTCCGGCAGCAATTTCAGGAAGGCCTCGAAATCGGCGGGATCGAATTTCTTGGTCGGCGCGAACTGCCACAGGAGCGGTCCGAGTTTTTCGCCGAGCGCCGCCACGCCGGATTCGATGAACCTCATCATCGATTCGCCTGCCTCGCCCAGCACCCGTCGGTTGGTCACGAACCGGTTGCCCTTCAGGGAGAAGACGAAACCGTCCGGGGCATCTCCCGCCCATTTGAGAAAGGTCGGCTCCTTGAAGCTGGAATAGTAGGTACCGTTGACCTCGATGCTCGGCACCTGGCGCGAAGCGAAATGCAGCTGCTTCGTCTTGGCGAGCTTTTCCGGATAGAACGACACGTCCCACGGTTCGAAGGTCCAGCCGCCCATGCCCGACCGGATCTTGCCTGCTGCGCTCATCGTTCGTCCTCCGTTGTATCGTTGCGGGATGTCGGCCCGTGCAACGCCATCAAGTCAAATCACGGCGGTGCCGTCCACGCCATCCGAAATCGGCGGGCGAGGGCAGGCTCCTGCCATCAACGTCCACCGCTTGATCGTTCGCCGAGCATTATGTACCAAAGTATAAGACGCTCTGCCTGTCCGGTCGGCAGCCGTCTGATCGATATTCCGGCGCGAAACCGCGGTTTTGTGCCAGTTCCCCGGAACGCGACCCGGTTGCTTCCGGTGAAACTGGGCTCTGTACCTTGGATCACGATCCGCTAAAATAAATCAGACCGTTAAGACCGTTCTCCCGGTTCTTTGGCTCGGGGGTAGCGCGTGGTGCCAACGGCCGCGTCGCTGCCAAACGCTGGGGGTGAGCAGGCGAATTTCCTATTCGTCTGCTTTTTTTTGTCCGGCGGTTAAGAAACTCCCTGCAGTCGATCGTCGGTTTCAGGGACGCAGCAGTGCCGTGACCGTTACTCTTCGCGACCGGTTGCCAGGCCCACAACCTTGCTCATGCCACCGGCTATCGCTTGAACCGCTGCATTGCTGGCGTCGCCCAAATGATGTCGCACGGCGATCCATTCGGCGGTGTTGTAGGAGAGCCATACTTTGCCGGCTTCATCTTCCCAGGCCAGCGCCTTTACCGGCAGGTCGATACCGGCGATCTGCCTGTCCTGCATGAGCGGCGTGCCGCCCTTCGGATTGCCGAAGATGAGAAGTTCCGTTGGGCGAAGCGCCATGCCAACATCGCGCGCGCCCGCCGCATGATCGATGCGGGCAAAGACGTTGAGGCCAAGCTTGGTAACGACTTCGACCAGCCGGTCGATGGTTTCCGTTACCGTCAAGCGGCTTTCGATGGTGACGATGCCATCGCCACCCGTCATTCAGCCGCCTCGCGCTTCCCCTTCGGTCGCCGCTCCAGAAGCTCCTTGAGGTATTGGCCGGTATAGGATCGCGGCTCGGCGACGACGTCTTCCGGCGTGCCCGACGCCACGAGTTCGCCGCCGCCGTCGCCACCCTCGGGGCCAAGGTCGAGCACCCAGTCGGCGGTCTTGATGACTTCCAGATTGTGCTCGATGACGATCACGGTGTTGCCCTGGTCGACCAGTTCGTGCAGCACTTCGAGCAGTTTTGCCACGTCGTGGAAATGCAGGCCGGTAGTCGGCTCGTCGAGAATATAGAGCGTCTTGCCGGTCGCCTTGCGCGACAGTTCCTTGGCCAGCTTGATGCGCTGCGCCTCACCGCCGGACAAGGTCGTCGCCTGCTGGCCGATATGGATGTAGCCGAGGCCGACCTGGTTGAGCGTGACGAGCTTGTCGCGCACGCCCGGCACTGCGGCGAAGAAGTCGACGCCTTCCTCGACCGTCATGTCGAGAACGTCGGCGATCGATTTGCCCTTGAAGGTGACGTCCAGCGTCTCGCGGTTGTAGCGCTTGCCGTGGCAGACGTCGCAGGTCACGTAGACGTCGGGCAGGAAGTGCATCTCGATCTTGATGACGCCGTCGCCCTGGCAGGCCTCGCAACGGCCACCCTTGACGTTGAACGAGAAACGGCCCGGCTGATATCCGCGCGCCTTGGCTTCCGGCAAGCCGGCGAACCAGTCCCGGATCGGGGTGAAGGCGCCCGTATAGGTGGCCGGGTTCGATCGCGGTGTGCGGCCGATCGGCGACTGGTCGATGTCAATGACCTTGTCGAGGAATTCGAGGCCCTCGATACGGTCATGCTCGGCCGGATGCTCGCGCGAACCCATGATGCGGCGGGACGCGGCCTTGAACAGCGTCTCGATCAGGAAGGTCGACTTGCCGCCGCCCGATACGCCGGTGACGGCGGTGAAGGTACCGAGCGGAAACTCGGCGGTGACATTCTTCAGATTGTTGCCACGCGCGCCGACGACCTTGATGCGCTTGCCCTTCTTGCCGGGCCGTCGCTCGGCCGGTGTCGCGATCTCGAGCTCGCCCGACAGATATTTGCCCGTAATCGAAGCCGGGTTGGCCATCACCTCGCGCGGTGTGCCCTGGGCGATGATGTGGCCGCCATGGATGCCCGCCGCCGGGCCGATGTCGACGACATAGTCGGCGGTCAGGATGGCGTCTTCGTCATGTTCGACGACAATGACGGTGTTGCCGATGTCGCGCAGATGTTTCAGCGTCTCGATCAAGCGTGCATTGTCGCGTTGATGCAGGCCGATCGACGGCTCGTCCAGCACGTAGAGCACGCCGGTAAGACCGGAGCCGATCTGCGATGCGAGGCGGATGCGCTGGCTCTCGCCACCCGACAGCGTGCCCGAATTGCGCGACAGCGTCAGATAGTCGAGGCCGACATCGTTGAGGAAGCGCAGTCTTTCGCGGATTTCCTTCAGCACACGGACGGCGATCTCGTTCTGCTTTTCGTTGAGCTGCTCCGGCAATTCGTTGAACCAGCGGTCGGCCTTGCGGATCGACTGTTCCGTCACTTCGCCGATATGCTTGCCGGCGATCTTCACCGCCAGGGCTTCCGGTTTCAGTCGGTAGCCGTTGCAGGCCGGGCAGGGGGTGGCCGACATGAAGCGCTCGATCTCCTCGCGCATCCAGGCCGATTCCGTTTCCTTCCAGCGCCGCTCGAGATTGGGGATCACGCCCTCGAAGGTCTTGGTCGTCTTGTAGGAGCGCAGGCCGTCATCATAGTTGAAGGTGATCTCGCGTTCGCCGGTGCCGCGAAGAATGGCCTGCTGGGCCTCCTCGCTCAGATCCTTGAACTTGTCGCCGAGCTTGAAGCCGTAGACCTTTCCCAGCGCTTCCAGGGTCTGCGAATAATAGGGGGAGGTGGATTTTGCCCACGGACTGACGGCGCCGTCGCGCAGTGTCGCATTGTCGTCCGGCACCACGAGGTTTTCGTCGATCGCGCGCTGGCTGCCCAGCCCGTCGCAGGTCGGGCAGGCGCCGAACGGATTGTTGAACGAGAACAGCCGGGGCTCGATCTCTGGAATGGTGAAGCCGGACACCGGGCAGGCGAACTTTTCCGAGAACAGGATGCGCTCATGCGTCTCGTTCTTGGATTTGTAGGCGGATTCTTCGGATGTTTCGCTGGCCGGCAGCGGGCGGTCGGCGAATTCTGCGACAACCAGACCTTCAGCAAGCTTGAGCGCGGTCTCCATCGAATCCGCCAGGCGCGTGGCGAGGTCGCCGCGCACGACGACGCGATCGACCACGACGTCGATGTCGTGTTTGTATTTCTTGTCCAGCGCCGGCACGTCTCCAACTTCATAGAAGACGCCGTCGACCTTGACGCGCTGAAAACCCTTCTTCTGGAGTTCCAGCAATTCCTTCTTGTATTCGCCCTTACGGCCGCGAACCATCGGCGCCATGATGTAAAGGCGCGTGCCTTCCTCGATCGCCAGAACGCGGTCGACCATCTGGCTCACCGTCTGGCTTTCGATGGGCAGGCCGGTGGCCGGCGAATAGGGTACGCCGACGCGCGCGAACAACAGCCGCATGTAGTCGTAGATTTCGGTGACGGTTCCGACCGTCGAGCGCGGGTTCTTGGAAGTCGTCTTCTGCTCGATGGAAATGGCGGGTGACAGGCCGTCGATCTGGTCGACGTCCGGCTTCTGCATCATCTCCAGGAACTGCCGGGCGTAGGCCGACAGGCTTTCCACGTATCGACGCTGGCCCTCGGCGTAGATCGTGTCGAACGCAAGCGACGATTTGCCGGAGCCCGACAGGCCCGTCATCACGACCAGGCTGTCCCGCGGCAGGTCCAGGTCGACATTTTTGAGATTGTGCTCGCGTGCGCCGCGAATGGAAATGTACTTATGGTCGGCCATGCCGGTCCGCCGCCTCGGTTTTGCAATGTCTGGGCAGGACGGATCTGCCCGGCCGCCCGTTAATGTAGGTATTGTTGCCGCAAGATCGAGTGGACCCCGCAACGTGTCGGGTTTAACCGTCTTTCGCGCGGGCGGGCAAGCAAAAAAGAACAAAGATCGAACGCGCTCCTGACAGAGCGATGTCAGGAGAACGTGACGTTCCGGATCGTTCCGATCACATTTTCCGCAATCGACTAAGCAAAGGTTGACGCATGGGGAGGGGAGGCGCACAGTCCAAGGGTCAACCGAGCCGATCGCCAAGGGGCGATCTTCGTGCCAGCAGGTGATCCGCGAGGCGCCGCGGACGAACGAATAAGTGCTCTGGGAAGACGGCAAGAGCAACCAAGAGAAGGAGCGAGGTATGACCCCACCGGACAGTATCTTCGGGCTCCATCTGTCGTTGGAGCCGCGGCGGGCATAGGTGTCAGGGCAGGCGAACGCCTGTTCGCGCAAACCGTGACCTGCCGACCCCCTTTACAACCAGAGACCACTAGTCGGGTCGACGGCTGAATGCCGCGAAGCACCCGAAACCCAAAGCCGGTGAAACGCTCCCGGTAATATCGGGTAAACCCCCAAAAGGCCCCGTCCGCTTTGCCACAGGCAGCGGCGGGGCCAATGGTTTTTAGGGGCCATTGAATCTCCAAACCGCGGGAAACATCCACCGTCGCGAAAGCCGCGACGGCAACAGCCGTCGCGTGGACGCTACCCGGGTACTCCCGTTCCCGTCGGTCAGAAGCAGGATGGCTGGCTGGTTATCGAATAGCGCAGATTGCGCGTCGCCCAGCGTGCCTGGACGAAATGGACGATGGTGTTGTTGGTGTGCGAGGTGACGACGAAGTTCTCATTGTAGCTGAACTCGACCCGCGCCACGCCCTGGCTGTCATCATAGAGCGTGAAGGCGGCCGAGCAGTTCCAGCTTCTGTTCTCCGGATTCCAGGCGGTGATGTAGAAAGTGGTGTCCTTGGTGCCGTAGCCGAACATCGGCTGGCTGAGCGCAGGAACAGGGGTAAGGGCAGCAAGGGCCGAAGCGACGTATGGAAGAAACCGCATGGCGTCCTCTCATCGTTGTGCCCCAGTCCTTGATAACGCAGCCCGGCGCTGGTCGCGATAGCACAGATGAACTGGTCGGCCGACGGCGAGTGCCTGCGGGCAGTGCCTTTCACATCGCCGTGAAACGTGAAGACATTCACGTTCCATTCACCCAGCGGTCAATACCGTCGTGCGTGCAGGGGGGCATCGCTCGGAGGAATACGTGATGTATTCTGCAAAACTTGTCGCCGCCCTGGTGCTTCTCGGCGGTCTTTTCTCGTTCGCCGCGCCTGCCTTCTCTTATCCGATCGCGCCCGCGCAATCTTCCCAGTTCTCATCGAACGCAATCGAGCAGGTCGGCTGGCGCTGCGGGCCGGGCCGTCACATGGATCGTTGGGGCCGCTGCGTTCCAAACAGGATGCGCGCTTATTGCGGCCCGGGCCGCCATTTGAACCGCTATGGCGAATGCGTCCGCAATCGGCCCGCCTACCGCGCATGCCCGCGCGGCACCCATCTGACACCGCGCGGCTATTGCGTCCGCAACTGGTAAGACGCCCAGCGATGTCCTGACGAGCGGCCGACGCAGCCGTGTCGGTCGCTTGCCGTTTGGTCTCCAGCCGAGAGATCCGTTGGTTTGATCCGGCGGCGCAGAGCCGCGACTTTGATTTTTCGGGCTGTTGTTAGCGGCGTGGTGCCGACACCGCGCCGGCGCCGACATCGACGATCACCGAGCCGGAAATGCGCACGTCCATGTCGCCGATCTTGAATTGCCGGTTCGCACCGTTGCTAGTGTCGTCGGGCTCCGGCTGCGGGGCGGCCGGCTGGACGATGCGGTAGCCGCCATCGACACCAGGCAGGCTGCCTTTTGATGGCTTTGCCGGCTCGCCGGCAACAGCGGTCGCCGCCTGCGGCAACACTGCCAGCAAGCCCAAAAACCCGATTGCGAGGGGAGCGGAAATGCGGATCATGCCCCTAACATAGGCGCATGATGCCGCCGCGACCAGTCCCTGCCATCCGACCGCGCTGTCATCGATCGCGCTGACATACCGGTCAGGCGGCGTGTTTGCGCGTATCGTAGACGTGGTCGACCAGCCCCCAGGCCTTGGCTTCCTCGGCGGTCATGAAATGGTCGCGGTCAAGCGTGCGCTCGACTTCATCGAGCGTGCGGCCGCAATGTTCCGCATAGAGGCCAATCATGCGCTTTTTGACGCGACTGATATTCTCCGCGTGACGCTGGATGTCGGATGCCTGGCCCTGGAAGCCGCCCAGCGGCTGGTGCAGGACGATGCTGCTGTTGGGCAGCGCGATGCGTCGGCCGGGCGTGCCGGCCATCAGGAGGAATGAACCCATCGAGGCGGCAAAGCCCATGCATACCGTCGAAATCGGACAACTGACGTAACGCATGGTGTCGTAGATGGCGAAACCGGCGGTCACCACGCCGCCGGGCGAATTGATGTAGAGCGATATCTCCTTGTCGGGATTGTCGGATTCCAGGGACAGCAACTGGGCGCAGACCAGGGCCGACATGGTGTCGTTGACCTCGCCGTTGACGAAGATGATGCGCTCGCGCAGCAGCCGCGAGAAGATGTCGAATGTGCGTTCGCCGCGGCTCGACTGCTCGATGACCATGGGCACAAGATTGGCAATGGCGGACATTGTCTTGTTCCTTCGTGGGTTCAGGCGATCAACCGCCATTGCGGCGCGTTGGCCGCACGGACGGTTTTGGTTGGGGATGTCGTGGCGACGTGGAGCCTCATGCTGCACGATGCCACGCCGCTCATGACGGTCGCGCCGGCGACGGCGGCGAACCCATCATGGACAATCCGCAGATGCGTACCGCCAGTCGTGGTGCGGGCGAGCACGAAGGTCACGACGCTGTCGAAACCGGCCTCGCCGGAGACGGGCCGTTCGCGCCATGAATAGCGCAACAGCTGTTCCGGTTCGGCCTCGATAACCGCGCAGTCGATATGACCTTCCTCGCCCAGCTTGAAGCGATGGCCGGCTTCCGGCTTGATGTCGTTCGGCATCAGCCAGGCAGCGACAATTTCGGGTTGCGTGATAGCGCGCCAGACCTTTTCCGGAGGCTCCGGCAGATCGCATTCGACGACGATATCCTTATGGTCCCGCGGTTCGTCGCTGGTCATTGATCCATCTCCTTGAGCACGGCTTTCAGTTTCTCGATGCGGTCGGGCCAGAAGGCGCGGTAGCGTTCGATCCAGCCGAGCAGCGGACCCAGTCCGTCCGGCGCGGCGCGGTAATAGGCGTTGCGGCCCTCGCGGCGCTCGCTCACCAGCCCGGCGCCGCGCAGCACGGAGAGATGCTGCGAGACCGCCGGCTGCGAAATCGGCGTGCCGGTCCGCAATTCGGAAACCGTCATCTCGCCTGCGGCGAGGCGTTCGAAGAGCGCGCGCCGGGTTGGATCGGCGAGTGCCCGGAAGATTTCGGATTCGATCATGCTAAAAGCATAAGTGAGTACTTATTCATTTGGCAAGGCCTGTTCTGTTCCGTTGGCCGAAAGAGGCTTGCAAGCCCCGCATTTGCTGACATTCCTTGACAAGCGTTGGCGATAAAGACTAGAACGGAAGTAGAACAAAAACCTTGTGGGAAAGGCCTGCGGAGGCAGGCACTGAAAACCCTCAGCCTATATGGTGCGGCGAGAAATTTGGTTTCGGATGAGCGCGGAGAAGTGTGATGGCGGGCAGCGTCAATAAGGTCATTCTGGTTGGTAATTTGGGCGCGGACCCGGAAGTCCGTCGGCTGAATTCGGGTGATGCGGTCGTCAACATCCGCGTCGCCACCTCGGAATCCTGGCGCGACAAGAACTCGGGCGAACGCAAGGAAAAGACCGAGTGGCATAACGTCGTCATCTTCAACGATCAGCTCGCCAAGGTCGCCGAGCAATATCTGAAGAAGGGCATGAAGGTTTATGTCGAGGGTCAGCTGCAGACCCGCAAATGGCAGGACCAGCAGGGCCAGGATCGCTACACGACCGAGATCGTGCTGCAGAAATTCCGTGGCGAATTGCAGATGCTCGACGCGCGTGGACAGGGCGAGGGCGGCCAGGTTGGTTACTCCGGCGGCGGTCGCGACAGCTTCGGCCAGTCCGGCCCTACTGACGGCGGTGGTCGCGGCGGCTCCGGCGGTGGTTTCGGTGGCGGCCGCGACAGCGGTGGCAACCGTGGCGGCGGCGGTGGTGCGTCCCGCGAACTGGATGATGAAATCCCGTTCTGATTGCTATTGGCCGGCTTTTACCGCTCCGCCGGTCGGGTAGGGCGGTTCTTCCCGCAGGAGAACTGGTGATGCGCGCTTTCGCCCGTCTCGCGGCCCTTGGTCTGCTGCTTTTGGCCATGTTCGAGCCGGCTGCCTCGGCAGCCGAGCGCCTGGACGAAAAGCAGCGCATCGCGGTCGTTTCCGCCTTTCCGCCCGAATGGGTGGCGTTGCAAGCGGATCTGTCCGACCGCGCCGAACATGAGATCAACGGGCGCAAATTCATCACCGGCAAGCTTGCCGGCAAGGACGTCGTTCTGTTCCTGAGCGGGGTCAGCATGGTCAATGCGGCGATGACCACGCAATCCGCGCTCGATCAGTTCGTCGTCACTTCAGTGGTCTTTTCGGGCATTGCCGGTGGTGTCGATCCGGCGCTGAGCATCGGCGACGTCGTCATTGCCGACCAATGGGGCCAGTATCTCGAGGCGGTGTTTGCCCGCAAGACCGACAGCGGTTTTGAGATCCCGGCCTTCCTGCCGAAGGACAAATTCGCCGGCTATGGCATGATCGTGCCGCGCTCGGTCGGCATTGCCCGCAAGGGCGGTGCTGATGAGGAGACGAAATTCTGGTTCCCTTCCGACCCGGCGCTGCTCGATGCGGCGCGCAAGGTGGCGGCGAAACTCGACCTTCTGGCCTGCGCGTCCGACAACAGCTGTCTCGCCAAGCCGCCCAAAATCGTCGTCGGCGGCAATGGCGTGTCCGGGCAGGCTTTCGTCGACAACGCCGAATTCCGCGACTATGTGCACAAGACCTTCGATGCCAAGGTGCTTGACATGGAAAGTGCCGCGGTCGCTCACGTCACCTACAGCAACGGCGTGCCGTTCCTGGCGGTCCGCAGTCTTTCCGATCTGGCTGGCGGCGGCGAAGGCGCCAATCAGATGGCGACGTTCATGGCGCTCGCCTCGACAAACTCGGCTCATGTGGTCAAGGCGCTTCTGGCCGAGATGCCCTGAGCCGCTGGCTTTCGCTGAAAAGAGGAAATGGCATGAAGGCGCGTATCAAATGGGTTGAAGGCCGCACATTCGTGGGAGAATCCCAGAGCGGCCACAAACTGGTTCTGGGCACGGCGCATGGCGAAGGCGGCAAGTCACCCGGGCCAAGCCCGATGGAACTGCTTCTGATCGGCACGGGCGGCTGTTCGGCCATCGATGTCGTGCATATCCTCGAAAAGGGCCGCGAGGCGGTCGAGGATTGTGTCGTCGAGCTGGATTCCGATCGCGCCGAAACCGATCCGAAGGTCTTCACCCGCATCCACATGCATTTCATCGTCAAGGGCAGGGGCCTGTCGCGCGACAAGGTCGAGCGGGCGGTGCAGTTGTCGGCCGAAAAATACTGCTCGGCCTCGATCATGATGGGCAAGACCGCGAAGGTGACGCACGACTTCGAAGTGGTCGATACGGCTGCCGACGTGCTCTGATCCGTTCGGGCCTGGCAACCCGACCCTCCCCACCGCGGTCGAGCGGGAAATTTGCGCTCCAACCGCGAAGTCTTCATGCTGCGACTGGCATGGCGTCGCCTGGCGTCAGGCCATGCATTGCCGGCCGGAACGGAAGCAAAGCAGTCGTGGCTTGGCCACGGCAGGCTGCCGACACTCCTCGCTTCGGTTGAAAAAGCGGGAGCGTCCCGCATGCGGGGAGGCACACGGGACGCTCCCGAGAACGCGCAACCCTCGTTGGACAGTCATGATTGCGCGAGACGGCGACAGCGTAGCTGTCGCGTCGGTTCCCGATCTGTGATCTTCTTCACATATGCCGTTTTCCGATCGAGATCGGGCCTTCCTGGGCCGGTCCGGATGCTCGCTCATGAAGGAATGACCGGCCGTGGCCGGATCGGCGTAAGGTGGGAGTTGTCAGCTTCCGGCCAGCGCCTTGATGCCGTCGGCGACGAATTGCACGGCGAGCGCGGCCAGGATGACGCCGAGCAGCCGGGTCAGGATCGAGCGCCCGGTCTGGCCGAGGATACGGTCGATGCGTTCGGCCAGAATGAACACCACATAGGTGATCAGCAGGCAGGCCAGGATGATGGCGAGCAGCGACAGTTGGCCCGCAACGCCATGGTATGAACTGGACAGCAGCACCGTCGCGGAGATGGCGCCGGGGCCAGCAATCAGCGGTATGGCCAGCGGGAAGGCGGCGATGTTGTGGATGTGGTCCTTGGTGATTGCCACGTCCGCGCTCTTTTCCTTACGGTCCTGCCGGCGCTCGAACACCATTTCGAAGGCGATGAAGAACAGGAGGAAGCCGCCGGCGACGCGAAACGCCGGAAGGGTAATGCCGAACACCGAAAGGATCGAGGCGCCGGCCACAGCGAAGAGTGCAATCACCAGGAAGCCGATGATCGAAGCGCGCACCGACACCTGCTGGCGCTGTTCGCGGTTCATGCCGCGCGTCACCGCCAGGAAGAGCGGCGCCAGGCCTGGCGGGTCGATGGTCACGAGCAGCGTCACGAAGGCGTTGAACAGGCTTTCGTAAGTGGGCATGCCGTTCCCCTTCCGCGCGTGACCGCGTCATTGGTAGCGCGAATGCGATCACCTTGTCACCGGTCGTTCGCGCAATGGCTGCGGTCGGCAACGCTTCCAGTGTCAGCTATCGCCGGCCGTTTGGATTTGCTCGTTTTTCCGGATCCTGGCGGTGGCGTTTCATGCGATTTCCGCTGCTGCTGTGACGGTATTTTCGGGTGCAAATTCACGAGCTTGCCACATTGTGGCGGCCCGTATGGAGGCGCCTTTCGGCGGCTTCTCTTATCTCGTTGAAATAACAGGGGAAATAAGCACTGGAAAACATCGGTGCGGCGACGAAAAACCGCGCTCCGGGATTGGAGAATGGCGCCGCTTTCCTATATAAGATTTGAACGATTCCCTAAAGATTGCGATCTGTTTTGACCGACCAGAAGACACCGCGCGGGCCGGACGGCCCTTCAGGCATCGAGCCGATTTCTATTATCGAGGAGATGCAGCGCTCCTATCTCGATTACGCCATGAGCGTGATCGTCAGCCGCGCGCTCCCCGATGTGCGCGACGGCATGAAGCCGGTGCACCGGCGCATCCTCTATGCCTCGCATGAGAGCGGCTATCATTGGAACCGCAAATATGTGAAGTCGGCGCGCCCGGTCGCCGACGTGATGGGTAAATATCACCCGCACGGCGACGCCTCGATCTACGATGCCTTGGTGCGCATGGCGCAGGATTGGTCGATGCGTGTGCCGCTCATCGACGGGCAGGGCAATTTCGGTTCGATCGACGGCGATCCGCCGGCAGCGATGCGCTACACGGAATCGCGCCTGACCAAGGTCGCGCACGAGCTGCTCGAGGACATCGACAAGGATACGGTCGACTTCCAGGACACCTATGACGCGTCTGGCCAGGAGCCGAAGGTTCTGCCGGCGCGCTTCCCGGCGCTGCTGGTCAATGGCGCGGGTGGCATCGCGGTGGGCATGGCCACCAACATCCCGCCGCATAACCTTGTGGAAGTCTGTAACGGCGCCATCGCCGTCATCGACAATCCGGCCATCGATCTTGCCGCGATGATGGAGATCATTCCCGGTCCGGATTTCCCGACCGGCGGTCTGATCCTTGGGCGTTCCGGTATCTACAACGCCTATTCGACCGGCCGCGGTTCGGTCGTCATGCGCGGCAAGGTGCATGTCGAGGAGATGCGCGGCGAGCGCGAGGCCATCGTCATCACCGAGGTTCCCTATCAGGTGAACAAGGCCTCGATGATCGAGAAGATGGCCGAACTGGTGCGCGAAAAGCGCATCGAGGGCATTTCCGACATTCGCGACGAAAGCGATCGTCAGGGCTACCGCGTGGTGATCGAGCTGAAGCGCGACGCCAATGCCGA
Organism: Mesorhizobium sp. YL-MeA3-2017; assembly: GCF_030814575.1. Taxonomy (NCBI): domain Bacteria; kingdom Pseudomonadati; phylum Pseudomonadota; class Alphaproteobacteria; order Hyphomicrobiales; family Phyllobacteriaceae; genus Mesorhizobium; species Mesorhizobium sp. YL-MeA3-2017. Next base: position 5,332,449 of record NZ_JAUSVH010000001.1, read on the forward strand.
GGTGATCCTCAACCAGCTCTACCGCTTCACGCCGCTGCAGACGTCGTTCGGCGCCAATATGGTGGCTTTGAACGGCGGCAAGCCGGAAGTGCTGACCCTGCTCGACATGCTGAGGGCCTTCGTCGCTTTCCGTGAGGAAGTGATCAGCCGGCGCACCAAGTTCCTGCTGCGCAAGGCGCGTGAACGCGCTCACGTCCTGGTCGGTCTGGCGATCGCGGTCGCCAACATCGACGAGGTCATCAAGCTGATCCGCAACGCGCCGGACCCGCAGACGGCGCGCGAGCAGCTGATGACGCGCCGCTGGCCGGCCGCCGATGTTGAGGCGCTGATCCGCCTGATCGACGATCCGCGCCACCGCATCAACGAGGACGGCACCTACAATCTGTCGGAAGAGCAGGCCCGCGCCATTCTCGAATTGCGCCTGCAGCGCCTGACCGCGCTCGGTCGCGACGAAATCGCCGACGAACTGAACAAGATCGGCACCGAAATTGCTGATTTCCTTGATATTCTGGCTTCCCGTGCCCGTATCCAGCAGATCGTCAAGGACGAACTGATTGCCGTGCGCGATGAGTTCGGTACGCCGCGCCGCACCGAGATCACCGATGCTGGCGCCGACATGGAAGACGAGGACCTGATCCCGCGTGAGGACATGGTCGTCACCGTCAGCCATTCCGGCTACATCAAGCGCGTGCCGCTGTCGCTCTACCGGGCGCAGCGTCGTGGCGGCAAGGGCCGCTCGGGCATGTCGACCAAGGACGAGGATTTCGTCACCCGGCTATTCGTGGTCAACACCCATACGCCGGTGTTGTTTTTCTCCTCGCGTGGCATCGTCTACAAGGAAAAGGTCTGGCGCCTGCCAATCGGCAATCCGCAGTCGCGCGGCAAGGCGCTGATCAACATGCTGCCGCTCGAACAGGGCGAACGCATCACCACGATCATGCCGCTGCCGGAGGACGAGGCAAGCTGGGGCGAACTCGACGTGATGTTCGCGACGACGCGCGGCACCGTCCGCCGCAACAAGCTCAGCGATTTCGTCCAGGTCAATCGCAACGGCAAGATCGCCATGAAGCTGGAGGAAGAAGGCGACGAGATCCTCGGCGTCGAAACCTGCACCGACAATGACGACGTGCTTCTGACCGCCAATTCGGGCCAGTGCATCCGTTTCCGTGTCGATGACGTGCGCGTGTTCCAGAGCCGCAATTCGGTCGGCGTGCGCGGTATCTCGATGGGCGAAGGCGACCGCGTCATCTCGATGGCGATCATCGAACATGTCGACGCCGATCCGGCGGAACGCGCAGCCTATCTCAAGCGCTCGGTTGCCGAGCGGCGGCTGGCCGGCGCCGGCGAAGAGGAAGATGTCGCGCTGACCAACGAGGAGGTCTCCGAGGAAGCGCAGCTTTCCGACGAGCGCTATGAACTGCTGAGGCAGCACGAGCAGTTCGTGCTCACCGTCACCGAATATGGTTACGGCAAGCGTTCCTCGTCCTATGACTTCCGCCTGACCAACCGCGGCGGCAAGGGTATTCGCGCCACCGACGTGTCGAAGGTGGGTGAAATCGGTCCGCTGGTAGCGGCCTTCCCGATCGGCAATGACGACCAGATCATGCTCGTCTCCGACGGCGGCCAGGTCATTCGCGTGCCGGTGCACGATATCCGCTTCGCCAGCCGCGCCACCAAGGGCGTCACCATCTTCAACACCGCCGAGGGCGAAAAGGTGGTGTCCGTCGAGCGCATTTCCGAGCCGGAAGGCGACGATGCGGATGGCGAGGAGACGGCCGAAGACGGTGCCGGCGAAGGCGGCGCTGATCCGGCGCAGGCCTGACGGCCGGGACGATGCTGGACGAAACGCCGGTATTTCGCCTCGCCACCGCCTCGGATGTCGAGGCGGTCACGGCGCTGACCGAGCAGGCTTATGAGCCTTATACGCAGGCGTTTGGCGCGCCGCCGATCCCTGTCACCGAGGACTACGCTCCTCGCATCGAAGCGGGGCAGGTCTGGCTGCTGGAAGTCTCAGGCGCGCTCGCCGGGCTGATCGTGCTGGAACGGCACGCCGATCACATCCTGATCTTTTCCGTTGCGGTGGCGCCGGCCTTCCAGGGCCGGAAGCTGGGCATCCGGCTGCTTGACTGGGCCGAGCAAAAAGCGCGGGCCGCTCAGTTCGATCTGGTCAAGCTCTACACCAACGCGCGAATGGAGCGGAACATCGCGCTCTATTCGGCCTATGGCTATCGCGAAACCGGCAGGCGGGCCAATCCGAAACGGCCGGGCTGGATCGTGGTGGATATGGAGAAGCGGCTGGCCGACGAGGCGTAAGCGCCTGTCGGCAGGGGTTGGTTCGGGATTGGGCCTTAGCGGCGGCGGCCGAAACGGTTGCGGCGGTCGAAATCGTCGAGGCGCACGCGCTCGGCTTCCTGGTGTAGGCCGAAAACGGTCGCAATCAACATCGCTACGGTCATTGCAGTGGCGAGCATGAGGATCATCATGGCTGGTTCTCCTGTCACCTAAACGAGCGGCGGGTGAAAAGGTTTCACTCCGCATCATCATCTATCTGTACGTGAACAGAATTTAACCGTGTCTGACTGCGCCGTTCATCTGCTGTTCATGGTTGACGAAGGGTTCACGCGCCGCGTGGCAAGGCCATTTGCGTTCCAGCCGCGCGCCCGCTAGAAGCAGCAACATGACCGAACGCATCGCGCTCTATGCCGGCTCCTTCGACCCGTTGACCAACGGTCACCTCGACGTGCTGAAGGCGTCGCTGGCGATTGCCGATACGGTGTATGCCGCGATCGGCATCCAGGCGTCGAAGACGGCGCTCTTTTCATTCGAGGAACGGGCCGAACTGATTGAGAGGGCCGCCGCCACTGAATTCGGGGCTGAAAGCCGGCGCATCCGCGTCGTTTCCTTTACCGGGCTGGTGATCGACGCCGCCCGCAAGCAAGGTGCCTCGATCATGATCCGCGGCCTCCGCGACGGTACCGATCTCGACTATGAAATGCAGATGGCGGGCATGAACGAGACCATGGCGCCCGAACTGCAGACCGTGTTCCTGCCGGCCAGCCCCTCGGTGCGCACGATTACCGCCACATTGGTCCGCCAGATAGCCTCGATGGGGGGCGATATCCGCCCGTTCGTGCCGGTGGCGGTCGCCGGTGCGCTTAAAGCCAAATTCGCGAAATAGACTTTTCGGAGATTTTTCCAATGCAGCTCAAGAAGCTCGCCGCTTTCCTCGTCGTGCTTGCCGGCCTGTTCGGCGGCGCGTCGCAGGCTTTCGCGGCAGACCCCGAGAACACCATGGTCATCACGCTGAAGGACGGTGACGTCGTCGTCGCCCTGCGCCCCGATTTGGCGCCGAAGCATGTTGCCCAGATCAAGAAGCTGGTGCGCGAAGGCGCCTATGACAATGTCGTCTTCCATCGCGTGATCGACGGCTTCATGGCCCAGACCGGAGACGTGCAGTACGGCAACGCCAAGAAGGGTTATGATGCCAGCCTCGCCGGAACCGGCGGCTCGAAGGAGCCGGACCTGCCGGCCGAATTCTCCAAGGAGAAATATGTGCGCGGCGTCGTCGGCATGGCCCGCTCCCAGAACCCGAACTCGGCGAACTCGCAGTTCTTCATCATGTTCGCCCCGGCGCCGTCGCTGAACGGCCAGTACACCATTGTCGGCACCGTCGAGAAGGGCATGGAACTCGTCGACAAGATCAAGAAGGGCGATGCCGCCGACAACGGCGCGGTCACCGATCCCGACCGCATGGTCAAGGTCCGCATCGCCGCTGACAAGAACTGATTTTTCAAGAGGATACAGAAAATGGCTGAAATCAAGGACCGCGAAAACGCGCTCATCATGGAAACGACCAAGGGTAAGGTCGTCATCGAACTGTTCCCCGATCTGGCCCCTGGCCATGTCGGCCGCATCAAGGAACTGGCCCGCGAAGGCGCTTATGACGGCGTCGTCTTCCATCGCGTCATCGACGGCTTCATGGCCCAGACCGGCGACGTCAAGTTCGGCAAGTCGGGCGGCAAGGACTTCAACCCGGGCCGCGCCGGCATGGGCGGCTCCGACAGGCCGGACCTGAAGGCCGAATTCTCCAACATGAACCACGGCCGCGGCACCTGCTCGATGGCGCGCGCGCAGAACCCGAACTCGGCCAATTCGCAGTTCTTCATCTGCTTCGAGGATGCCGGCTTCCTCAACCGCCAGTACACGGTCTGGGGCCAGGTCATCGAAGGCATGGACAATGTCGACAAGATCAAGCGCGGCGAGCCGGTGCAGGATCCCGACAAGATCGTGTCGCTGAAGGTCGCCGCGGACGTGCAGGCCTAAGCTCGATGGTCGGCGCTCTCTGGTCGCTTCTCGGCGTCCTGGCGGGCGCCTTCATCGCGATCCAGGCTCCCATCAATGCCCAACTCGCACGCGGATTGGGCGTGCCCGTGGCTGCCGCCGCGATTTCGTTCCTGGCCGGCGCTGTCGTGCTGGGCGTTGTCACCTTCTTCACCACCAGAACGCAGGGGCTCGTCATCGACTGGCGAACCCCCGCACCATGGCTGTTCGTGGCTGGCGGTGCCCTTGGTGCCGTTTATGTGACGAGCTCGGTGCTGTTGACGCCGCGGATCGGCGCCGCGGCGCTGATGGCATTCCTGGTCGCCGGCCAGCTTCTGGCCGGCATGATGGTCGATCGCGTTGGCTTTCTTGGCGTCGCGGTTCGCGAAATCTCCACCGGCCGCATCGTGGGCGCCGTGCTCTTGCTCGCCGGCGCCCTGATGATCAGGCTTTATTGAAGCGTGTCGTCCCCACCGGGGACGGCGCTTCAACGTTTCTCCAGCACGACATGCGTGGCTAGGTCCGTTGTCTCGCGGGCCGTGACCTGATAGCCGAGAGCCGGCAGGTCAAGACCGGCGAAAAGCGCTTCGCCCTTGCCGAGCAGCACCGGCGAAATCGCCAGATGCATGTCATCGATCGCCCCGGTGCGCAGATAGTGCCGCACCGTCTCGACACCGCCACCGATCTTGACGTCGAGCTTGCCCGCCGCCGCCTTTGCCCGCTTCAACGCCTCGTCGGCGCCTTCGGTGACGAAATGGAAGGTCGTTCCGCCCTCCATCTCGATCGACGGCCGCGCGTGATGCGTAAGCACGAACACCGGCGTGTGATAGGGCGGGTTGTCGCCCCACCAGCCTTTCCAGTTCTCGTCCGGCCATTCACCACGTAGCGGACCGAACATGTTGCGGCCGATAATGAAGGCGCCGAAGCCTTGCAGCGAGGCCGCCGCATAGCGGTCGTCCACGCCGGTCGAACCGCCTTGTTCGCCGATCATCGTGTTGAATGTCTTCGTTCCCATCAGCCATTGCGGCAATTCCATGCCGCCCTTGCCGAACGGGTGTTCGAGGCTCTGTTCCGGCCCGGCGCCGTAGCCGTCGAGCGAAACCGAGAAACCCAATACTCTAACCTTACTCATGACACGCGTCCTGCTTTGGGAGTGTTTTTCCAGGGTACGCGAAGATAGGTATACTGATTGCAAAATGCAATCAGTTATGAGTAGCGACTCCATCGTCGCATTGCCCTTGTGTGACCGGCCGCGAGGCGCGGTGGCGCAAAAGCAGGTGACGGCCGGGTCCAGATCAGGCTATTGCCGCAGCCATGAAAGTGGATTTGTTCGATTTCGACCTGCCCGAGGAGCGCATTGCGCTACGCCCGGCCGAACCGCGCGACGCGGCACGACTCCTGGTGGTGAGGCCCGGCGAGGGGCTGGCCGACAAGGTCGTGCGCGACCTGCCGTCATTGCTCGAACCCGGCGATGTGCTCGTCTTCAACGACACTAAGGTCATCCCGGCGCAGCTGCGCGGCATCCGCCGGCGTGGCGACGCGACCGCTCAGGTCGAGGCGACGCTGCATATGCGCACCGGGGCCGACCGCTGGCTGGCCTTCATGCGGCCCGGCAAGCGCATCGCCACCGGCGACCGCATCCATTTCGGCCATGACGGCAATTCCTGTTTTCTCGGCCAGCTCGACGCCACCGTGCTCGAAAAGCGCGAGGGCGGCGAAGTCCTGCTCGGCTTTGACCTCTCGGGTGCATTCCTCGATGAAGCGCTGCATGCCGTCGGCCACATTCCGCTGCCGCCCTATATCGCCTCCAAGCGCGACGACGACGCGCGCGATCTTTCCGACTACCAGACGATCTATGCGCGGGAAGAGGGGGCCGTGGCGGCCCCCACCGCCGGCCTGCATTTCACGCCGGACCTGTTTGCCGCACTCGATGCCAAAGGCATTGAGCGGCGGTTCGTGACGCTGCATGTCGGCGCCGGCACCTTTCTGCCGGTCAAAGCCGACGATACGGCCGACCACAAAATGCATGCCGAGACCGGTTATGTGTCACAGGAGACCGCCGATGCGCTGAATGCCGCCAAGGCGCGCGGCAACCGCATCGTTTGCGTCGGCACCACCTCGCTCAGGCTTCTGGAGAGTGCCGCGCGCCCGGACGGCACGCTCGCCGCCTGGTCAGGCGCGACCGACATCTTCATCACGCCCGGCTATCGCTTCCGCACCGCCGATGCGCTGATGACCAATTTCCACCTGCCGCGCTCGACGCTGTTCATGCTGGTGTCGGCCTTTGCCGGATTGGAAACCATGCGCTTGGCCTATGGCCATGCCATTAAGAGCGGCTATCGTTTCTATTCCTACGGCGACGGCAGTCTGCTGTTCAGGGCGTGAGGCGCGCCGGTGCATGACAGGGAATTAGGCGAATAGCGACTTCGCTGGTATTCAGAACCAGTAGTCCGCCACGCAGCGGCCATCGCGCGGCAAGTCGGTAAAAGTGTCCAGCCCGTCGAAATGGTCGATGGGCAGGGCGGCGACGACCTCCGGCTCGGCCAGCCGTACGTTCACGGCCATGCGCCGGCGGCCTTCCTTGTTCAGCCGCGTGCCGCGCCACCAGGCCACGCAGCCGCATTTCGGGCAGAAGTTGAAGGTGAGGTGGCTTTCGCTGCCGTGGCGCGCATAGGCGTGCGCCTCGCCCGACACCTCGATCTCCTCGCCCTCATGACCATAGATCCACAGGGTTCCGTGGCGGCGGCAGACCGTGCAGTTGCACGCCGTCGCGCCTTCCGGTGTTCCGTTGAAGCGCCAGCGGACCGCGCCGCAATGGCATGCACCTTCGATCGTCGTCATCGGGTCGACCCCGGTTTGCCGTCATACAGGGTAGAAGGGCCGCCTTGATCGAACAAGGTAGGTCCGGCGATTGTCATGCAGCGCGGCGGCGGCTAAAGGCAGCGCATGACCGAGAGCTTTTCCTTTTCTGTACTCGCCACCGACGGCAAGGCGCGGCGCGGCGAAATCTCCATGCCGCGCGGCAAGATCCGCACGCCGGCCTTCATGCCGGTCGGCACGGGCGGCACCGTCAAGGCCATGTATATGGACCAGGTGCGCGGCGTCGGCGCCGACATCATCCTGGGCAACACCTATCACCTGATGCTGCGCCCGGGCGCCGAGCGTGTCGCGCGATTGGGCGGCCTGCACGAATTCGCCCGCTGGCCGCATCCGATCCTGACCGATTCCGGCGGTTTCCAGGTGATGTCGCTGTCGAAGCTCAGGAAGCTGACCGAGCAGGGCGTCACCTTCCGCTCGCATATCGACGGTTCGCCCTATGAAATGTCGCCGGAGCGCTCGATCGAAATCCAGGGCCTGCTCGATTCCGACATCCAGATGCAGCTCGACGAATGCACCGCGCTGCCGGCGGACGAGAACGAAATCGAGCGGGCGATGGAGCTGTCGCTGCGCTGGGCCGAGCGCTGCAAGACGGCTTTTGGCGACCAGCCCGGCAAGGCGATGTTCGGCATCGTGCAAGGCGGCGACAATGAAAAGCTGCGCGTGCGTTCCGCGCAGGCGCTGTCCGCCATGGGGCTCAAAGGCTACGCAGTCGGCGGTCTCGCGGTCGGCGAGCCGCAGGCTGTGATGCTGGAGATGCTCGACATCACCTGTCCGGAACTGCCGGCGGAAAAGCCGCGCTACCTGATGGGCGTCGGCACGCCCGACGACATCGTGAAGTCGGTGGCGCGCGGCATCGACATGTTCGATTGCGTGATGCCGACAAGGGCGGGGCGCCACGGGCTTGCCTATACACGGCGCGGCAAGATCAACCTGCGCAACGCCCGCCACGCCGACGATCCACGCCCGTTGGACGAAGAGAGCGACTGCCCGGCCGCGCGCGACTATTCCCGCGCCTATCTGCACCACCTTGTGCGCTCGCAGGAAGCGCTCGGTGCCATGCTGCTGACCTGGAACAACCTGTCCTACTATCAGAAGCTGATGCAGGACATTCGCAATGCGATCGAGGCCGGCCAGTTTGAGACCCGAACGGCGGCGATCTCGGAAGGCTGGGCGAGGGGCGATCTACCGGCTCTGTAGCGCTTGATCCTGCGGGTCTGGATCGATCTTCGGAAAGCTCAGGCATCGGATCAAAAGTATTACAGCGCGTTGGCGATCGCCTGGAAGGCATCGATCGTCGCGTACTCCATGGCGTTGCCGCTGTTGTTGTAGTCGACATAGGCCGAGGTTTTGGCGATGACGACCTTGCGCGCCGGGTTGACGTAGATGAACTGGCCATAGATGCCGATGGCCGAGAAGTCGCCCTGCGGCTTGCCGGGTATCCACCATTGGTAGCCATAGCCGAACGGCACGCCGGCGGCTGCGTCTTCGCGGCCCGGCATCAGATAGGGCGCGTCGGGTGTCACCGAGGCATGCACCCACACTGCCGGCACGATCTGCTCGCCCTTCCAGTTGCGCCCCTCGTTCAGATAAAGCAGCCCGAAGCGGGCATAGTCGCGCAGCACCGCATTGAGCCCGCCGGCGGCGATCGTTTCTTTCTTCTGATCGACCAGCCAGTAGGCATCGGCCTCGGGACCGAGACGCGACCACAGCCGCTCCTTGAAATAGTCGGGCAGGGGCTTTCCGGTGGCACCCTCCAGCACCATGCCCAGCACCTGCGTATCGGCCGAGACATAGCGGTTGACCGTACCTTGCGGGCGCTCGTTCTTCAGATGGGCGGTGAAATCGTCCACCGAGCCGGTCAGGATCTGGATGATGTAGCGCACGACGTCGGAGTTGAGGTCGCCATAATCCTCGTTGAATCCAACGCCGGACGCCATCTGCAGCACGTTCTTGACCTTGACGCCCTTGTAGCCGCCCTCGGCCAGCAGCGGCGCGTATTTCTCCACCGGGTCGTCCAGCTTGATGAGACCGTCGGCAACCGCGTTGCCAATCAGGAACGAGATGGTCGACTTCGAAACCGACATGGCGATCGATTGCGTTTGTGCGCTGTTGCCGCGCCGGTATTCCTCATGGACGATCACGCCGTCCTTGATGACCAGCAGGCCGGTGGTCTGGGATTGTTCGATCCAGTCGGCGATCGTACGGGTCTCGCCGCCCGACACATATGTTTCCGGAAGCGGCCGTTCGGCTTTTGGAAGGTCGCTCACCTCGGCGCCACGCTCGATGCGGACGGAAGGATAGGTCTTGTAGAACGAGCGGAAATTCTCGTCGATCACATCCGGCTTGAACAGGTTCGCATAGATATAGACCGCATGCAGTTCCTTGATCTTCTGGCGGAAGACGAAGCCACCGACGAGCGCAACGACGACAGTGAGCACAACGACGCGCAATGCCCAACGCCAGAATGTCCGCATGAAAATCCTCCCCAAAACCGCTCTGACGGCGGCTCTCATGACTATGCCGATTTTGAAGCCGTCAAAGGAAGATGTGTCAATCTCGGCGCCACTGTCGGCCCTTCCGCCTTTAAGCCGTGGTTAAGGCGCGCCAGACATGCTTTCGGCGGGAGGATTCGCGCGGATCTCGGAGTGGACGATGTTGTGTCAGCCAATCGACCGTCGTTTGTTTTTGACCGGTGCGGTCGCCGCTCTGGCGCTGCCTTGCCTGCTGGCCAATGCGGCAGCCATGCCGACCATGGATGAAGTGGCTGCCGATCCGGCCATTCCCGCGCTTGGCAACCCGCAAGGCGACGTCACCATCGCCGAATATGTCGATTTTCAATGCCCGGTCTGCAAACTGGCCTTCATCGAGCTCAAGAAACTGCTCGCGGAAGACGCAGGCATCCGTCTGGTCATGAAGGACTGGCCGATCTTTGGAGACGCGTCGCGCTACGCGGCCAAAATGGCGCTCGCCACCAGCGATAGCGGCCACTATGGGCAGGCGGTGGATGCCCTGATGACGGCCGAGGGCCGGCTGTCGGAGCGCCGCACGGATACGATCCTGGCCGATGCCGGCATCGACCTTGCCAGGACGCGTGCAAATCTGGCCGAGCGCGGTGCCGGGATCGACGCGCTGCTTGTCCGCAACGAGAGCCAGGCCAGTGCCTTCAAGCTGCGTGGCACACCGGCACTGGTGGTGGGCGGCCGCCTGTTCCGTCACGGTCTGTCGCTGGACGAACTCAGGACGGCGGTTCGTCAAGCCAGGTCCTGACCCTACCCAAGGCGGCGCTTGAAACGCCGCCGCCAGTCTGCCAGAACGACCGCATCAGCAAGGGCACCAGCGAGGCGGAGCCGTGAAGACTTTTTTCGTTCAGTTCAAATGCGAGCTCGGCAAGGCCTATGACGTGGCAAGCGCGCTGGCCGACGCCGAGATCGCTTCCGAAATCTATTCGACCGCCGGTCACTACGACCTGATGGCGAAGTTCTACATCGATGACGATCAGGATGTCGGCCATTTCGTCAACGAGAAGGTGCAGGTCATTCCCGGCATCAAGGATACGTTCACGACCGTCACCTTCCGGGCGTTCTGACGCTCGCCTTCCGGGTGACCGTTTTTTCGGCATGCGGCTGCCCATAACAGTGCTTTGCCGCCTTGCCATTGTGCAACCAGCCGACATTGTTGGCTAGGCCTGATGCAAATCACCGATTGCGCTTGATTTTCTTCCCCGACGCCAGTTCAAATGGCTTCAGAGGGGAGTACGCGATTGGCAGCTTTCGACGAGATGCTTCCGGAAACTACCGGGCTGAGAAGACCATACTCGGCTTATGATCGTTGGCTAAAAGAACAAGACCCGGCCAGACTGGCCCAGAAGATGGAGGATGCGGAGCGCGTCTTCCGGAAAACCGGCATCACCTTCGCCGTTTACGGCGAGCAGGAGGCCTCCGAGCGCCTCATCCCCTTTGACATCGTGCCCCGCATCATTGCCGGCCAGGAATGGCGCCGGCTGGCGCTCGGCATCGAGCAGCGCGTGCAGGCGTTGAACGCGTTTCTGGATGACATCTATCATCGCCAGGAAATCCTGCGCGCCGGACGCGTGCCCCGGCAGCTGATCGCCGACAACGAGGCCTTCCTGCCCGAGATGATCGGGGTTCGTCCGCCGGCAGGCGTCTACACCCACATCATCGGGGTCGACATCGTCCGCATCAGTGAGAACGAGTTCTACGTTCTGGAGGACAATGCGCGCACGCCGTCGGGCGTCTCCTACATGCTGGAGAACCGCGAGACGATGATGCAGCTCTTTCCGGAGTTGTTCCAGCAGATCAAGGTGCGGCCGGTGGAGAACTATCCGGCGCTGCTCCGGCAATCGCTGGCGGCGGTCAGGCCGAAGGGCGTCGACGGCACGCCGACCATCGCGGTGCTGACCCCGGGCATCTACAACTCCGCCTATTACGAACACGCCTTTCTTGCCGACCAGATGGGCGTGCAACTGGTGGAGGGTTCGGACCTGCGCGTCGTCGACGGCCATGTCGCGATGCGCACGACCGAAGGCTACAAGCAGATCGACGTGCTCTACCGCCGCGTCGACGATGCCTATCTGGACCCGCTGACCTTCAAGCCCGATTCAGCGCTCGGCGTGCCAGGCATCATGGACGTCTACCGCGCCGGCAACATCACCATCGCCAATGCGCCGGGCACCGGCATTTCCGACGACAAGGCGATCTATTCCTACATGCCGGAAATCGTCGAATTCTACACCGGCCGCAAGCCGATCCTCGGCAACATCCCGACCTGGCGCTGCTCGGAGCCGGACAGCCTGAAATATGTGCTGGAGCATCTGTCCGAGCTGGTCATCAAGGAGGTTCACGGGTCGGGCGGCTACGGCATGCTGGTCGGTCCGGCCGCGACCAGAAAGGAATGCGAGGAGTTCGGCAAGAAACTCGCCGCCAAGCCGTCGAACTATATCGCCCAGCCGACCCTTGCGCTCTCGACGTGCCCGATCATGACCGAAAAGGGTCTGGCGCCGAGGCACGTCGACCTCAGGCCCTATGTGCTCGTCTCCGACCGCATCCAGCTGGTGCCCGGCGGCCTGACCCGTGTCGCGCTGAAGGAAGGCTCGCTCGTGGTGAATTCGTCTCAGGGCGGCGGGACGAAGGATACGTGGGTGTTGGATGACTAGCGGCTGGTCGGCAATCGGCAGTCGGCAGTCGGTCTCAGATCACGAGCCGCCGCTCGGTTCTGAAAACAGCAAGATCGGCTCATATCGCGATCTAAGAGTGTGGAACCTGGCTATTGAATTGGCTGTCGACTGTTACGAACAGACCAGAGCTTTTCCGCAATCTGAATTGTATGGACTTACATCTCAGTTGAGACGAGCAGCCACTTCCGTGGCGGCCAATATCGCGGAAGGATATGGTCGGGAAAATACCGGTTCTTACGTCCAGTTCCTTCGCATCGCTCAAGGTTCGCTGAAGGAATTCGAGACGCACATCATAATTTCTACCCGCGTTGGCTTTCTCGAGGCGGAAGCACAACGACGCTTTTTGGCTCAGGCAAACGATATCGGTCGGATGCTTCGGGCCTTGATACGCAGTCTCCAACGGGCAAGCTGATGGCGCTGATACGCATACCCTTCCGATCTGCCGACTGCCGACTGCCGATTGCCGCCGGGAGGCCCAGCTAATGCTTCTCGGACGCACCGCCAACGGCCTTTACTGGATGAACCGCTATATCGAGCGGGCTGAGAACATGGCGCGCCTGGTCGATGCCGGTCTGCGCATGGCGCTGACACGTACGCAGGATGCTTCCGAGGAATGGCACTCCGTTGTCATCAGTGCCGGTTCCGATGTCGCCTTCGCGCAGAAATATTCCGAGTTCACCGCTGCCAATGTCGCAGATTTCCTGCTGCGCGACACGTCGAACCCGTCCAGCGTGATGTCGTCCATCGAAACCGCGCGCAACAACGCCCGCATGGTGCGCACGGCGCTGACACGCGAGACGTGGGAAAGCACCAACGAGGCCTGGATGGCCCTGAAGCGCATTCTGGCCAAGCCGATCGACCAGCGCGAACTGCCGACCGTGCTCGACGCCGTCAAACGCGAGACGGCGCTGATCCGCGGCGCCTTCTACGGCACCATGCTGCGCAACGAGATCTTCGATTTCTCGCAGCTCGGCACCTATCTCGAACGCGCCGACAACACGGCGCGCATCCTCGACGTGAAGTATTACGTGCTTCTGCCGTCGATTTCCTGGGTCGGTTCGACGCTCGACAACTACCAGTGGGAATCGATCCTGCGCTCGGTGTCGGCGCACCGCTCCTACCGCTGGGTGTATGAGGCCGAATACAAACCGACGAACATCGCCGACTATCTGATCGTCAATGCGCGCATGCCGCGCTCGCTGACGTTCTGCTACCGCTTCATCCTCGAACATCTGAATTTCCTTGGCAGCGACTATGGCGCGCGCCATGCCTGTCACACCACCGCCGAGCGTATCCACGCAATGCTGAAAGTCGGCTCGATCAAGGACGTCTTCGACGCCGGCTTGCACGAATTCCTCGGCAATTTCATCGCCGAGAACACGCGGCTCGGCGACGAGATCGCCGAGGACTACCGGTTCTACTAGGATCACCATGCGCCTCAGGATCACGCACCGGACCGAATACAGTTACGACGCGCCGGTCAGCTATGCGCTGCAGCGCATAAGGCTGGTGCCAAGCTCCGGCCCGACCCAGACGGTGCGTTCATGGGCGCTGCGGATCGAGGGCGCCAGGGAAGAAGTCCATTTCAGCGACCAGTTCGCCAACGATACGCGGCTGGTCAGCGTCGAAGGCGCGCCGCAGATGATCGCGATCGAGGCCAGCGGCGAGGTCGAGACGCTCGACAAGGCCGGTGTCTACGGCAAGCATTATGGTTTCGCGCCGCTCTGGCTGTTCCTGCGCGAAACGCCGCTGACGGCGCCGGGCGAGGGCATCCGCGCGCTGATCCGGACGCTCGGCGAGGGAACCGAGATCGAGCGGCTGCACAGATTGATGGAAACGGTGCGTGACAGGATCGACTACCGGCCGGGCTCCACCAGCGCCGAAACGGTTGCCGAGGAGGCGCTGAGCTTGGGCACCGGCGTCTGCCAGGACCACAGCCACGTCTTCATCGCGGCGTCCAGGCTGCTGGGGCTGCCGGCGCGTTATGTCAGTGGCTATCTGATGATGGACGGCGTCTCCGAGCAGGCCGCGAGCCACGCCTGGGCGGAGGCGCATGTCGCGGGCCTGGGCTGGGTGTCGTTCGACGCCGCCAACGGCATTTCCCCGGATGAGCGCTACGTGCGGGTGGCGACCGGCCGCGACTATCGCGATGCCATGCCGGTCTCCGGAATTCGTGTGGGGCAGGGGCAGGAACAGCTCGCCGTTTCCATTACCGTGACACAACAATAGGATCGCGCGGTGCGAAGGGTAGCCTGCGAGGCTTGCCTTTTGCGGTTCTGCAATATAATACACATGTTAATTAATTAAACGATTGCCGAGGGAAGAGGCGTGATGGACAGCAATGAGTTTCGCGATTGGTCGCGGCGCGCGGCGGACTGGGGCGCCGACTACCGGGACACCGTGCGCGACCGGCCGGTGCGCCCGCGGGTGACGCCGGGCTCCATCCAGCACAGCGTCGAGGCATCGCCGCCCGAACAGGCGGAGCCGATGGAGGCGATCTTCGCCGATTTCGAGGCCAAGATCATGCCCGGCATGACCCATTGGCAGCATCCGCGGTTCTTTGCCTATTTCCCCGCCAATGCCGCGCGCGTGTCGGTGATCGCCGAATATCTGGTCACTGCGGTCGCCGCCCAATGCATGCTGTGGCAGACCTCTCCGGCCGCCACTGAACTCGAAACCAAGATGATCGACTGGCTGCGCCAGGCGCTCGGCCTGCCGGAAGGTTTTTCGGGCGTGATCCAGGATTCGGCGTCCTCGGCGACCTTGGCGGCGGTGCTGACTATGCGCGAGCGCGCGCTCGGCTGGGAAGGCAACAGCAAGGGCCTGTCCGGCCAGAAGCGGCTGCGCGTCTACTGCTCGAACCAGGTCCACACCTCCATCGACCGTGCCATCTGGGTGGCCGGCATCGGCGACGAGAACCTCGTGCGCATCCCGACGGCAGGCGCGTTGCGCAGCATGGACATGGCCGCGCTCGAAGCCGCCATCCGCGCCGACAAGGAAGCGGGCATGCAGCCGGCCGGTATCATCGCCTGCGTCGGCGGCACCAGCACCGGTGGCACCGACGACATCGCCGCCGTCGCCGACATCGCGCGCCGTCACGGCCTTTACCTGCATGTCGACGCGGCCTGGGCCGGTTCGGCGATGATTTGCCCGGAGTACCGGCACTTCTGGGCCGGGATCGAAAAGGCCGATTCCATCGTCTTCAACCCGCACAAATGGCTGGGCGCCAGTTTCGACTGCTCGATCCAGTTCGTGCGCGATCCCGAGAGCCATGTGCGGACCCTGGCGATCAAGCCGGAATATCTGAAGACGCACGGCCATGACGGCATCATCAACTACTCCGAATGGACGGTGACGCTGGGCCGGCGGTTCCGGGCGCTCAAATTGTGGTTCCTGATGCGCGCGCACGGGCTCGAAGGGCTGCGCACGATGATCCGCAACCACGTTGCCTGGAGTGTTGCCCTTGCCGAGCGCCTGCGCAACGAGCCGGACTTCGAGATCGTCACCGAGCCGATGCTGTCGCTGTTTTCCTTCCGCCATCGCGCGCCGCAGGGCGTCGATGCCGACGAGCACAATCTGAGGCTGGTCAACGCCATCAACGACGATGGTTTCATCTACTTGACCCAGACGCGCGTCGAGGACCGCGTGGCGATCCGCTTCCAGGTCGGTCAGTTCGACGCCACCAGGGAAGACGTCGAGGCGGCATTCGACGCGATCGTGCAGACGGCCCGCCGCCTGGCTTAGCGCGGACATCGATAGCCGGCGAAATGCAGTGGCGCCTCCGGCGCCGCTTTCCTGTTGCATGCTGGCGGCTTTCCCGTGCTTTCGTTTTCGGCTATGGGTAAGAAAAACGAAAATGGGAAGGGCCGCCATGTATCTGTCGCCGCGTCACGCCGAGATCATCCAGATGGCGAAGGAGGCGGGGCGCGTGCTGGTCGACGACCTCGCCGCGCATTTCGAAGTGACGCCGCAGACCATCCGCAAGGATCTCAACGACTTGTGCGATCAGCGGCTGCTGACGCGCATCCACGGCGGCGCGCTGTTTCCATCCGGCATCGAAAACATGGAGTATGAGGCGCGGCGCAAGATCGCCGCTGACGAGAAGGAAGCGATCGGCCGCGCCGCCGCCCGCCTCATCCCCGACAACGCCTCCCTCTTCATCAATATCGGCACCACGACGGAATCCGTCAGCAAGGCGCTTCTGGATCACACCGGTTTGATGGTGATCACCAATAACATCAATGTTGCCAACAGGATGCGCGTCTATCCTTCGATAGAGGTGGTGATTGCCGGCGGCGTCGTGCGCGGATCGGACGGCGGTATCGTCGGCGAAGCGGCGGTCGATTTCATCAAGCAGTTCAAGGTCGACTACGCGGTGATCGGTGCCTCGGCCATCGACCATGATGGCGCGCTGCTCGATTTCGATTTTCGCGAAGTGAAAGTGGCGCAGGCCATCATCGCCAACACGCGCCACGTCATCCTGGTTTCGGATCGCACCAAATTCGAACGCACGGCACCCGTGCGCATCGGTCATCTCTCGCAGGTCAACACCTTCATTACGGACCGCTGCGATATTCCTTCTATCCGCAGGATCTGCGAGGAATCCGAGGTGCAGCTCATCGAAACATCGCGCCCCTGACGTGCGGAGGTTGTGGGCGGTAACAAGTCCGTGAATTTCGTTTGACATTCGTTCTGTTTTCGAAATAATCCTAATCTGCTTTCGGAATGTGGCTCTGCATGCTGCAACGCGAAAAGGCGGGAGGGCATTTTGGACGCAGCTCCGGTCCACGACATTTTCGTCATTGGCGGCGGCATCAATGGCTGCGGCATCGCGCGTGACGCGGTCGGTCGCGGTTATTCCGTGTTCCTGGCCGAAATGAACGATCTGGCCAGCGGCACGTCCTCCGGCTCGACCAAGCTGATCCATGGCGGCCTGCGCTACCTCGAATTCTACGAGTTTCGGCTTGTCCGCGAGGCGCTGATGGAGCGCGAGGTGCTGTGGCGCAACGCGCCCCACATCATCTGGCCGATGCGCTTCGTGCTGCCTTATTTCGCCGGCGGCCCGCGCCCGGCCTGGATGTTGCGCCTCGGCCTGTTCCTCTACGATCATATCGGCGGCCGCAAGGCGCTGCCGGCAACCCGTACGCTCGACATGAAGCGCGACGTCGCCGGCAAGCCGTTGAAGCCGATCTTCTCCAAGGCGTTCGAATATTCAGACGGCTGGGTCAACGATGCCCGTCTCGTCGTGCTCAACGCCCGCGATGCCGCCGACCGTGGCGCCGTTATCCGCACGCGCACCCGGGTGGTGGCCGCGCGGCGCGACAACGATATATGGACGATCACCATCGAGGATTTGCGCAGCCGCGCCATCGAAACCGTGCAAGCGAGGCTGCTCGTCAATGCGGCCGGCCCGTGGGTTGACCATGTCCTGTCCGAAACCGTCGGCAAGAACGATGTCCACAATGTACGTCTCGTGCAGGGCAGCCATATCGTCGTGCGCAAGAAGTTCGACGATCCGCGCGCCTATTTCTTCCAGAACAAGGATGGCCGCATCATCTTCGCCATCCCCTACGAGGACGAATTCACGCTGATCGGCACCACGGATCGCGACTTTACCGGCGATCCCCACGATGTGAAGATCAGCGACGGCGAGATCGACTATCTTTGCGATGCGGCAAGCGAATATTTTGCCCAGCCGGTGCTGCGCGACGACATCGTCTGGACCTATTCCGCCGTGCGCCCGCTCTATGACGACGGCGCCTCCAAGGCCCAGGAAGCGACGCGCGACTATGTGCTGAAGGCCGAGGGCGGTGCAGGGCTCGCGCCGCTCGTCAACGCCTTTGGCGGCAAGATCACCACCTACCGCCGGCTGGCTGAATCCATGATCGAGAAGATCGAGGAGTTCCTTGGCAAGCGCGGCCCTTCCTGGACGGTTAGTGCCCCGCTTCCCGGCGGCGATTTCCCGGCCACCGGCTACGAGGCCGAGGTGACCAGACTGAAACAGGCCTACGCCTTCCTCGATCCGCGCCTGGCGCGGCGCCTTGTGCGCCTCTACGGCACGCGGGCGCATGCCTTGCTCGGCCCAGCCAGGTCCATCGCCGATCTCGGCCAGGATTTCGGCGGCGATCTGTACGAGGCCGAGGTTCGCTATCTGGTCGAGCACGAGTGGGCTGAGACCGCGCAGGACATCCTTTGGCGCAGGACCAAGCGAGGCCTGCATTTCGACCGTAAACAGACCGCGGAACTGGAGGCATTCCTGCGCCGCATCTGCGGGCCGCACATAGCCGCGGCCGAATAAGCGCAGCAGAGGGGGGAGGAACCGGATGCTGGAACTTAGGAACGTCGCGAAGGTCGTTGGCGGCCTGTCGCACATCAACGACGTGTCGTTGACGCTGCAGCACGGCTCGCTGAACGTGCTTCTGGGGCCGACGCTGTCGGGCAAGACCAGCCTGATGCGGCTGATGGCCGGGCTCGACCGGCCGACCTCCGGTTCGATCTGGTTCGACGGCGCTGACGTCACCGGCATGCCGGTGCAGAAGCGCAACGTCGCCATGGTCTACCAGCAGTTCATCAACTATCCGGCGATGACCGTCTATGAGAACATCGCCTCGCCGCTGCGCGTCGCCGGCGTCGATCGTGCCACCATCGATCGCGAGGTGCGGCAGGCCGCCGACCTTTTGAAGCTCACGCCCTACCTGCAACGCACGCCGCTCAACCTGTCCGGTGGCCAACAGCAGCGCACCGCCTTGGCGCGCGCCATCGTCAAGAATGCCAGGCTGGTCCTGCTCGACGAGCCGCTCGCCAATCTGGATTACAAGCTGCGCGAGGAACTGCGCGCCGAACTGCCGAAGATATTCGCCGAGGCCGGCACCATCTTCGTCTATGCGACGACCGAGCCACATGAGGCGTTGCTGCTTGGCGGCAACACTGCCACCTTGTCCGAGGGCAGGGTCACCCAGTTCGGGCCGACCATCGATGTCTTCCGCAAGCCGGACGACCTGATCACTGCGCGCACCTTCGCCGATCCGCCGCTCAACGCCATCGTGCTGCGCAAGGCGGGCGCGAAGTTCCTGCTCGACGGCGGCGTCGGCATTCCCGTTCCGGCCGATCTCGCGGGCATCGCCGATGCCAGTTACACGATCGGCTTCCAGCCGCACCATCTGTCGCTGCAGCGGCCGAACGAGCAGGCCGTGCCGGTGCGCGCCAAGGTGTCGATCACCGAAATCACCGGCTCGGAAAGTTTCGTCCATCTCGATTTCGCCGACGTGCGCTGGGTGATGCTGAGCCACGGCATTCTCGACCTCAAGCCCGACGAGGAGGTCGAGGTGTTCATCGATCCGCGCCACATCATGGTGTTCGACGCTTCAGGCCGCTCGGTCGGCGCGCGCCGGCTGGCGGCATAGGAGCGCGATATGGCACGCATCGACCTCAACCACATTCGCCACTCCTATCTGCCAAACCCGCAGAAAGAGAGCGATTTCGCGCTGAAGGAGGTGCACCACACCTTCCAGGATGGCGGTGCCTACGCGCTGCTCGGACCGTCCGGCTGCGGCAAGACCACGCTGCTCAACATCATCTCCGGCCTGCTGCACCCTTCGCATGGCGAGCTTTTGTTCAACGGCCGCGATGTCACCCACCTGTCGACGCAGGAGCGCAACATCGCCCAGGTGTTCCAATTCCCGGTCATCTACGACACCATGACCGTCTACGACAATCTGGCCTTCCCGCTGCGCAACCGCGCCGTGCCGGAAGCCGATGTCGACCGCAAGGTCCGCGAGACGCTCGACATGATCGGCCTCGCCGACTGGGCCAAGCGCAAGGCGAGGGGGCTGACCGCCGACCAGAAGCAGAAGATTTCGCTCGGTCGCGGCCTGGTGCGCTCCGATGTCAACGCAATCCTGTTCGACGAGCCGCTGACCGTCATCGACCCGCACATGAAGTGGGTCCTGCGCTCGCAGCTCAAGCAACTCCATCGCCGCTTCGGCTACACCATGGTCTACGTCACCCACGACCAGACCGAGGCACTGACCTTCGCTGACCAGGTCGTCGTCATGTATGACGGCGGCATCGTCCAGATCGGCACGCCGGCGGAGTTGTTCGAACGCCCCAGCCATACCTTCGTTGGCTATTTCATCGGCTCGCCCGGCATGAACGTGCTGCCGGTGGAGATCGACGGCAAGACGGCCAAATTCGGTTCGCTGGCCGTGGTGCTGCCGGGTGCACCCGAGAAGACGGGCGGCACGATGGAACTCGGCATCCGGCCCGAACATGTGCGGCTCGGCCGCGTCGGCATCGCCGTCTCGATTACCAAGGTCGAGGATGTCGGCCGCCACAAGGTGGTGCGCGCTAGGCTCGAGGGCCACGAGATCGCGGCCATTATCGGCGAGGACGAGGAAATCCCTGCCGAGCCGAAACTGCGCTTCGACCCTGCCGGCATCAATGTCTACGCCAATTCCTGGCGCGTCGAGATGGGGGCCTGACCGTGGAAAAAACCTGGAACAACAAGGCCTGGTTCCTCGTCCTGCCGGTGCTGGTGCTGGTGGCGTTCTCTGCGGTGATCCCGCTGATGACCGTCGTCAACTATTCGGTCCAGGACACGTTCGGCAACAACCAGTTCTTCTGGGCCGGCACGGAGTGGTTCCAGGAGTTGCTCACCTCGTCGCGCTTCTGGCAGTCGATGGGCCGCAATCTGGTCTTTTCGGGCATCATCCTTGCCATCGAGGTGCCGCTCGGCATCCTGATCGCGCTCAACATGCCGAAAAAGGGCTGGGGCGTGCCGGTCTGCCTGGTGTTGATGGCGTTGCCGCTGCTCATTCCGTGGAACGTCGTTGGCACGATCTGGCAGGTGTTCGGCCGCAACGACATCGGCCTGTTCGGCTATTACCTCAACCAGATCGGCATCGACTACAACTACGTCCAGGATCCGTTCGATGCCTGGGTCACCGTCATCATCATGGATATCTGGCATTGGACGAGCCTCGTCGTTCTCCTGTGCTACGCCGGCCTCGTCTCCATCCCGGACGCCTTCTACCAGGCAGCCAAGATCGACGGCGCCTCGCGCTGGGCAGTGTTCCGCTACATCCAGCTGCCGAAGATGCAGCGCGTGCTCCTGATCGCCGTGCTGTTGCGATTCATGGACAGTTTCATGATCTACACCGAGCCCTTCGTGGTCACCGGCGGCGGCCCCGGCAATTCCACCACCTTCCTCTCCATCGACCTCGTCAAGATGGCGCTCGGCCAGTTCGACCTCGGGCCGGCGGCGGCGATGTCGCTGGTCTACTTCCTCATCATCCTGCTGCTGTCATGGGTGTTCTACACCGTCATGACCAACTACGACGCGGAGCGCTGACATGACGGGCGCCAACGAACGTTTGTCTGGCCCGCTGGATGCAGCTGTTGCCGCCGGCGCGCTGGCCAGCGGCCTGTCGCAGGAGGATCTGGCGCGGCGCATGCGCAAGCGCGGCGAGGAATCGCGCTTCTGGTGGATGGTGCCCACCCTCTACATCGTCTTCCTGCTCCTGCCGATCTACTGGCTCGTCAATATGAGCTTCAAGACCAACACGGAGATCATCTCCGGGCTGACGCTCTATCCGCACGAGCCGACGCTCAGGAACTACGCCATCATCTTCACCGATCCGTCCTGGTATCGCGGCTACATCAACTCCATCACCTATGTCGTTATGAACATGGTGATTTCCATCGCGGTCGCCTTGCCGGCTGCTTATGCCTTCTCGCGCTACCGCTTCCTCGGCGACAAGCATCTGTTCTTCTGGCTGCTCACCAACCGCATGGCGCCGCCGGCGGTGTTCGCGCTGCCCTTCTTCCAGCTCTATTCGGCCTTCGGTCTCATCGACACGCACATCGCCGTAGCGCTCGCCCACTGCCTGTTCAACGTTCCGCTGGCGGTGTGGATACTCGAAGGTTTCATGTCGGGCGTGCCGAAGGAGATCGACGAGACGGCCTATATCGACGGCTATTCGTTCCCGCGCTTCTTCTTCAAGATATTCATGCCGCTGATCGCCTCGGGCATCGGCGTCGCCGCCTTCTTCTGCTTCATGTTCTCTTGGGTGGAACTGCTGATCGCCCGCACCCTGACCACCACCGACGCCAAGCCGATCGCTGCCGTCATGACGCGCACGGTTTCGGCCGCCGGCATGGACTGGGGCCTGCTGGCGGCGGCCGGCGTGCTGACGCTGATCCCGGGCGCCGTCGTGATCTGGTTCGTGCGCAACTACATCGCCAAGGGTTTCGCGCTGGGGAGGGTGTGACATGAACATCGATTTTTCATGGATGGCATGGACCTGGCAGACCGCCACCTTCTTCGCCACCATCGCGCTTCTGCTCTTCGGCATGGCGGCGTGGGAATATGTCTCGCCGGGTGGAAACCCGCGTGTCGGCGTGCTGCGCTTCGAGACGACGCGCGGCGACCGCCTCTTCATTTCGCTGCTCGGCAGCGCCTTCATCCATCTCGCTTGGCTGGGTCTTGTCGGACCCAGCCTGTGGTGGGCTCTCGCTCTCTCCGTGGTCTACGCCATCGCGGTGTTCCGCTACGCATAGAGGGAGAAAAGGCTGGAGCGGCCGCGTGCCGGCGACCGCTCCAAATCGCACCTGTAACCTTGCAACTGGAGGAAACGAAATGCGACGGCAAATATTAGCATCGACGAGTGCGCTTGCACTTCTCTTCTGCGTGAACCAGGCCTTTGCGGGCATGGACGAGGCCAAGGCGTTCCTGGACAAGGAGATCGGCGATGTTTCGACGCTCTCTCGCGCCGACCAGGAAAAGGAAATGCAGTGGTTCATCGACGCCGCCAAGCCGTTCGCCGGCATGGAAATCAAGGTCGTGTCGGAAACCATCACCACGCACAGCTACGAATCGCAGGTGCTGGCACCCGCTTTCACCGCCATCACCGGCATCAAGCTGACGCACGACACCATCCAGGAAGGTGACGTGGTCGAGAAGATCCAGACCCAGATGCAAACCGGGCAGAACCTTTACGACGGCTGGGTCAACGATTCCGACCTGATCGGCACGCACTGGCGCTACAAGCAGGTGCGCAACCTCAGCGACTGGATGGCCAACGAAGGCAAGGACGTCACCAATCCGAACCTCGATCTGGCCGACTTCATCGGCACCTCGTTCACCTCGGCGCCCGACAAGAAGCTTTACCAGCTTCCCGACCAGCAGTTCGCGAACCTCTACTGGTTCCGCTACGACTGGTTCAACGACGAGAAGAACAAGACCGAATTCAAGGCCAAATACGGCTATGACCTCGGCGTTCCGGTCAACTGGTCGGCCTATGAGGACATCGCCGCCTTCTTCACCGGGCGCGAGATCGAAGGCAAGAAGGTCTTCGGCCACATGGACTACGGCAAGAAGGACCCGTCGCTGGGCTGGCGCTTCACCGACGCCTGGCTGTCGATGGCCGGCAATGGCGACAAGGGCATTCCGAACGGCAAGCCGGTCGACGAATGGGGCATCAGGGTCGATGTCGGCGATCGCCCGGTCGGTTCCTGCGTGGCGCGCGGCGGCGACACCAATGGTCCGGCTTCGGTCTATGCCATCCAGAAATATCTCGACTGGCTGAAGGCCTATGCACCGGCCGAGGCGCAGGGCATGACCTTCTCCGAATCCGGTCCGGTTCCGGCGCAGGGCGGCGTGGCGCAGCAGATGTTCTGGTACACCGCCTTCACCGCCGACATGGTCAAGGACGGACTGCCGGTGATGAATGCCGACGGCACGCCGAAGTGGCGCATGGCGCCGAGCCCGCATGGCGTCTACTGGAAGGACGGCATGAAGCTCGGCTACCAGGATGTCGGTTCCTGGACGCTGATGAAGTCGACGCCGGACGACCGCGCCAAGGCCGCCTGGCTCTACGCGCAGTTCGTCACGTCGAAGACGATCGACGTCAAGAAGAGCCATGTCGGACTGACCTTCATCCGCGAGAGCACGATCCACCACAAGAGCTTCACCGACCGTGCGCCGAAGCTCGGCGGCCTGATCGAGTTCTACCGCTCGCCCGCCCGCGTACAGTGGTCGCCGACCGGCACCAACGTGCCGGACTATCCGAAGCTCGCACAGCTCTGGTGGCAGAATGTCGGCGATGCATCGTCCGGCGCCAAGACGGCTCAGGAGGCGATGGATTCGCTCTGCGCCGAACAGGAAAAGGTGCTTGGCCGCCTCGAGAAGGCAGGCGTGCAGGGCGAGATCGGTCCGAAGCTCGCCGAGGAGCACGATCTCGAATATTGGAACAAGGAAGCCGTCGCCAGCGGCAACATCGCACCTCAGCTCAAGATCGAGCCCGAGAAGGACAAGCCGATCACCATCAACTATGACGAACTGGTGAAGAGCTGGCAGAAGTAAGAACGTTCCGGCGTTCTGTCTGTGAAATCGAGGGGAGGCGGTTTGCACCGGCTCCCTTCTTCATATCGCAGCCGAGGGAGGCATCATGTCCGGTTATGTTTTGGCCATCGATCAGGGCACCACGTCGTCGCGGGCCATCGTGTTCGACGGCGCGATGAAGCCGGTCGGGACCGGGCAGCAGGAATTCACCCAGCATTTTCCGGCCTCCGGCTGGGTAGAGCATGACCCCGAGGAAATCTGGGCAAGCGTTGTCGCCACGGTCAAGACGGCGCTGAAGAAGGCCGGCCGCCAGGCCGCCGAGATTGCCGCCATCGGCATCACCAACCAGCGCGAGACGGTCGTCATCTGGGACAAGGCGACGGGCAAGCCCATCCACAACGCCATCGTCTGGCAGGACCGCCGCACCGCGCCGCTCTGCGCCAGGCTGCGCAAGCGGGGGCTGGAACCCAAATTCACCAAGAAGACCGGCCTGCTGCTCGATCCCTATTTCTCGGGCACCAAGATTGCCTGGATGCTGGACAAGGTGAAGGGTGCCAGAAAACGCGCCGAACGCGGCGAACTCCTCGCCGGCACCATCGACAGTTTCCTGATCTGGCGCCTGACCGGCGGCAAGGTCCACGCGACCGACGCCACCAACGCCTCGCGCACGCTGGTCTACAACATCGCCACCAATGAATGGGACGCGGAATTGCTCGGCATCCTCGGCATCCCGGCGCGTATGCTTCCCGAGGTTAAGAACTGCGCCGATGATTTTGGAGCAACCGACAAAAACCTCTTCGGCGCCGAAATCCGCATTCTCGGCGTTGCCGGCGACCAGCAGGCCGCGACCATTGGCCAGGCCTGTTTCGAACCCGGCATGATGAAGTCGACTTATGGCACCGGCTGCTTCGCGCTGCTCAACACCGGCACCGACATGGTGCGGTCGAAGAACCGGCTGTTGACGACCATTGCCTACCGGCTTGGCGGCAAGACCACCTACGCGCTGGAGGGCTCGATCTTTGTCGCCGGTGCCGCCGTGCAGTGGCTGCGCGATGGCATCAAGGTGATCGGCAAGGCCGAGCACAGCGGCGAACTCGCCGCCCAGGCCGACGAGGCGCAAAGCGTCTATCTGGTGCCGGCCTTTGTCGGGCTTGGCGCGCCGCATTGGGACGCCGATGCGCGTGGCGCCATCTATGGGCTGACGCGCAATTCGGGGCCGGCGGAATTCGCCCGCGCGGCTTTGGAATCGGTCGCCTTCCAGACGCGCGACCTGCTCGATGCGATGAAGAAGGACTGGAAGACCAACAATGGCAAGACGGTGCTGCGCGTCGATGGCGGCATGGTGGCATCGACCTGGACGATGCAGCGCCTGGCCGACATCCTCGATGCGCCCGTCGACCGGCCCACCATCCTCGAGACGACCGCGCTCGGTGCTGCCTGGCTGGCCGGTTCGCGGGCAGGGGTATGGCCGAAGATGAAGGATTTTGCCAAGGCCTGGGCGCTCGACCGCCGCTTTGCCCCGCAGATGGACGACAAGGTCCGCGCGGCCAAGCTCAAGGGCTGGCGCGATGCGGTCAGGCGCACATTGACGACCTGACGCGCCGGACGGCCGTCTTTATGGCACTAGGTTCTGCCGCTTTCACGCCTCAGTAGGGGCCGTAGCATTGCCGGCGCGGACCGTAGTTCGGCTGGAACGTGTTGTCCCAGGCGCGATACGACCGGTAGTGGGCATAACACCACTGCGTGTGCGCATCGGCGCTGCGATAGACGCGATAGGCTGGCGGTGCGTAGTACCGGTACATGGGTGGTCCGTAGTAGTCGTAGTTGGGCGCATAATAATCGTCAGCGAACGCGCCGCCGAGCAGGGCGCCGGCCGCAAAGGCCCCGAACGGAACCCAGCCGCCATGATGGCCGCCCCAATGATGGCCGCCATGCCAGTGACCGCCGCCCCAGCGCACGAAGTGGCCGCCGCCGCCATGCCAATGACCGCCGCCGCCCCAGCGCGCAAAGTGGCCACCGCCACCGTGCCAGTGACCGCCGCCATGCGGCCATTGCCGGAAAGCAATGTCCTGCACCTTGGCGTCGGTGGCTTGCTTGATCGGAACGTAGATCGGTTGGGCGATGGCAGCCGTCGGCACTGCGAATGCCGCGGCGAGGGCGGTTGCCAGAGCGCCCGAAATGAGCTTGTTCATGGTCGTCTCCTTCGAAGGACAGACCCCTCTACAAACAAACGAATGGACGCTTGCCATTGTTCCGGCGGCCGTGTCGGTTGCGAAAATGTGATCGAAGGTTTTCGGTGGGATCCGGCCTTCCGTTACGTCGCGTGAAGGCAGCCTCGGTCGCCGGTGTCATCCCATCGCGGCGCCATCGATTCCATGGCCGAAGACTATGCTTTCAAAAGGCGTTTTTTCCGGTTGACCGGCTGGGGCACTCTCCCTATGTTCCGCCCACTTTCGGGGCGGGCCGACTTGTCGGAAACGCCTTCGCCTGTGCCGGGCACTGTCCGGCGCCATGGCCACGTCAGGATGGGCCGGTAGCTCAGCGGTAGAGCACGTGACTTTTAATCATGTGGTCGAGGGTTCGATCCCCTCCCGGCTCACCATCCTGACCGTCTGCAAGATGTGATTCCGGCAGATACCGTCGTCCCTGATCCGGCTCCGCGAAGCCGGGTCACAAACCCGCCATTGTCGACGAACTAAATTAGGCGGCGCGCAGGCTGTGCATAACATGCTTGGCCCAATTGCCTGTTTTCAAACGCTCTTCACAGATGAGACATGGCGGCGGAGTTGGATACGGTCCTGTTCGATATGGCGGTGCGCACCGCCAGTGCGCTGCCGTCCGGATTTTCGGAGAAAGTCGTCGACGTCGCCCGCCGCACCGCGGGCCAGATCGTCTTCGATGTCCGGGTCGAGGGCGACTATCGCTTTCAGCGGCTGGCCGGCATTCGCTACCCGACCGGCGAGGTCGGCATCCTGGCGCTGACCAAGAACGGCCAGTCGCTGGAGACCTGCCGGGTCAACGGCACATTGGCCAGTTTCATCGAGCCGCTGGAGACCTGGAGCTATCTGCCGCTGCAGACGCAAGCTTCCGTCGACATTCTGGGGCATACCAGCCTGCTGGTCGCCGCCCTCAGGAATGCCGGCAGTTTTTCCCGCTAGGCGGCGCGACCGAGGCCGACGCCGCCGCTTGCCTCCGCTCTGGCCCTCAAGCCGACGCCGCTGCCGCAAGCCCGGCGGTCAGGTCCGCCTTGATGTCGGCGACATCCTCGAGGCCGATCTGCAGGCGGATCAGCGGGCCTTCATAGCGGGTGGAAACGGTGCGGTCGCCAAGGAAGACCGGAACCGCCAGGCTCTCGAAGCCGCCCCAGGAATAGCCAAGGCCGAAAATCTTCAGCGCGTCGAGGAAGGCATGCGCCTGTTTCTGGCCGCCGCCGGCCAGCACGATCGAGAAGACACCGCTCGAACCGGAAAAATCCCGCTTCCACAGCGCATGGTCAGGGTGGCTGGGTAGCGCCGGGTGCAGCACGCGCGCAACGCCGGGCTGACCTTCCAGCCATCGTGCGATATCGAGCGCGCTCTTGCTGTGATGTTCCAGCCGCACGCCCATCGTACGCAGGCCGCGCAGCACCTGATAGACATCGTCTGGCGCGGCGCAGCAGCCCAGCGCGTCGAATGCTTCGCGCAAGCGCGGCCAGCAGGCCTCGTTGGCGGAAACCGTACCCAACAGCACGTCGGAATGGCCGGCCGGATATTTGGTGGCGGCATGGATCGAGATGTCGACGCCGTGGTCGAGCGGCTTGAAGTAGAGCGGGGTCGCCCAGGTGTTGTCCATCATCACGACGGCGCCGGCGGCGCGCGCCACCTTGGCGATGGCGGGAATGTCCTGCATCTCGAACGTGTTCGAGGCCGGCGATTCGGTGAAGACGATCTTGGTGTTGGGGCGCAGCAGCGCCTTGATGCCGGCGCCGACATGCGGGGCGTAATATTCGACATCGATGCCCAGTCGCTTCAGCATATTATCGGCGAAATGGCGGGTCGGGTGATAGACGCTGTCGACGATCAGCACATGGTCGCCCGCCGAGGCGAAAGCCAGCAGCGGCACGGTCACCGCGGCGAGGCCCGACGGCACCAGGATGGTGCCGGCCGATCCCTCGAGTTCGTCGATGGCGGCTTCCAGTGCGTCCGTCGTCGGCGTGCCACGCGTGCCATAGGTGTATTTCTGGCCGCGCGCCGCCATGGTGCCGGCGTCCGGGTAGAGCACGGTCGAGCCGTGCACCACGGGCGGGTTCACGAAACCGAAGAAGTCGCGCGGGTTGTTGCCGCTATGGGCAAGCCGCGTGTTGATGCCCCACTTGTCGTTCTTCTTCGTCATGATCCTGCCGCCAGTTGAAGTCCCGAAGGGATAGTTCGCCAGCGACGGCTGCGCAACTGCCTGGACACCGCCAGTTTCACGCTTCGGATGGACCAAGCACGGTCAGGTCTTTGCTATGATTTTGCACAGTTTTCGACCCGGAATTTCATCAAGCTGCCGAACTGTTCGGCGGTGCGACAGCATCTGTGCCGGACGCCCGATCTTATTTGCTTGCCGACCGCCACCTTTCGGTCATTTTCCTTGACCTCACGGGAATTATCGCCTTCGATGCCTTTCGTGAACGGGAGCAGCTCGTGCGCCGGCTTTTGAAGCCGCGTTCCTGAAGTGGGCTGGAACGGCCGGCTGTGTTCGCACAAACAATCGGGGAATGCGCCCGATCAACAGAAAAGGGTCTGTGGGTCATGAAACATATTGCAATCGGCATTCTGGCAGCAGCGACCGTCGGTCTGATGGCTTCCGCGGCTTCTGCTGCCACCACGCTGGAAGCCGTCAAGGCGAAGGGCTTTCTGCAATGCGGCGTCTCGACCGGCCTGGCCGGTTTCTCGGCGCCGGACGACAAGGGCGAATGGAAGGGGCTCGATGCCGATTTCTGCCGCGCCGTGGCGGCCGCTGTCTTCGGTGACGGCACCAAGGTCAAGTTCACGCCGCTGTCGGCCAAGGAGCGTTTCACCGCGCTGCAGTCGGGCGAAATCGACCTCCTGTCGCGCAACACCACATGGACGATCAACCGCGACACCGCGCTCGGCCTGAATTTCGTCGGCGCCACCTATTATGACGGCCAGGGCTTCATGGTGAACGCCAAGAAGCTGCCGGGCGTCAATTCCGCGCTGCAGCTGTCGGGCGCCGCGGTGTGCGTGCAGTCCGGCACCACCACGGAGCTCAACCTCGCCGACTACTTCAAGGCGAACAAGATGGAGTACAACCCGGTCGTCTTCGAGAAGCTCGAAGAGGTCAACGCCGCCTATGATGCCGGCCGCTGCGACGCTTACACGACCGACCAGTCCGGCCTCTACGGCATTCGCCTGACGCTGTCGTCGCCGGCCGACCACGTCGTGCTGCCGGAGATCATCTCCAAGGAGCCGCTCGGCCCGGCCGTTCGCCAGGGCGACGACCAGTGGTACCACATCGTCAAGTGGACCTATTTCGCCATGTTGCAGGCCGAGGAACTCGGCATCACCCAGGCCAATGTCGAGGAGATGAAGGCCTCGGGCGGTCCGGAAATCAAGCGCGTGCTCGGCCAGGAAGCCGACACCAAGCTGGGTACCGACCTTGGCGTGACCAACGACTGGGTCGTCAACATCGTCAAGGCTGTCGGCAATTACGGCGAAATGTTCGACCGCAATGTCGGCGCCGGCAGCCCGCTCAAGATCGCGCGCGGCCTGAATGCGCTGTGGACCAAGGGTGGCCTGCAATACGCACCGCCGATCCGCTGATCGTGAATCCCGTCCGGAAGGTGGCTCGTCCACCTTCCGGTAATTCACCCAGAGGATGATCCAATGGCATCGCAGGAAGTCCTTAGCGAGGCGCCCAGCCGGGGCTCCTTGATCAATGACCCGAAGGTTCGCGCCATCTTCGTCCAGGTCGTCGTCGCCCTGGCGCTGATACTTGGGGTCTGGTGGATCGTCGGCAACATGATCGACAATCTCCAGCGTCTGCGCATTGCGTCGGGCTTCGCCTTTCTCAACGGGCGCGCCGGTTTCGACATTTCCGACAGTGCCATCGCCTATACGTCGGATTCGACCTATGGCCGCGCCATCATCGTTGGCCTGATCAACACGGCCATCGTCGCCGCGGCCGGCATCGTCACCGCGACCCTCATCGGTTTCATCGTCGGCATTGGCCGGCTCTCGAAAAACTGGCTGATCGCCAAGATCTGCACGGTCTATGTCGAGCTGTTCCGCAACATCCCGCCGCTGCTGGTCATCTTCTTCTGGTATTTCGGCGTCTTGTCGGTACTGCCGCTGCCGCGCGACAGCATCGGATTGCCGTTCGGATCGTTCCTCAACAGTCGCGGCTTCTATTTCCCGCGCGCCGTATGGGGCGAGGGCTCGTGGCTGATCCTGCTCGCCTTGGTGCTGGGCATCGCCATGTCCTGGTTCGTGGCGCACCGCGCCCGCCAGCGCCAGATGGTGACCGGCCAGCAGTTCCCGGTGTTCTGGACATCCGTTGCGCTGATTGTCGGCCTGCCCTTGCTCGCCTTTGTCGCCAGCGGTTTCCCGCTGTCGTTCGACATGCCGAAGAAGTCGACCTTCAACCTGACGGGTGGCTTCCAGGTGAAGCCGGAGTTCCTGTCGCTCTATCTGGCGCTGTCCTTCTATACGGCGGCCTTCATCGCCGAGATCGTGCGCGCCGGCATCAAGGGTGTCAGCCGCGGCCAGACGGAAGCGGCCGGCGCGCTGGGATTGCGGTCGGGGCCGATCCTGCGGCTGGTCGTCGTTCCACAGGCCATGCGCATCGTCATCCCGCCGCTGACCAGCCAGTACCTCAACCTGACCAAGAATTCGTCGCTGGCCATCGCCATCGGTTATCCGGACCTGACGGCAACGACCGGCACGGTGCTCAACCAGACCGGCCAGGCGGTCGAATGCGTGCTCATCATGATGGCGGTCTATCTCGGCCTCAGCCTGATCACCTCCGCGGTGATGAACTGGGTCAACGCCAAGATGGCGCTGGTGGAGAGGTAGGCCCATGGCACAGAGCGATCTTTCCTGGGTTCGCACCGAGATGGCGCAGCCAATGCCGGCGCCGGCCGGCGAATATGGTCTCGGCGCCTGGGTGCGCAAGAACCTGTTCGCCTCGGTCGGCGATTCGATCCTGACCGTGATCGGCCTTTTTCTGGTCGCCATGATCCTGCCGCCGCTCATCAATTGGGCCTTCATCCACGCGGTCTGGTCCGGCGCCGACCGCACGGCCTGCGCCACGGTCGCGCAAGGCGGCGTGCAGCCGGACGGCTGGTCCGGCGCCTGCTGGGCGTTCGTCAACGCCAAATTCGGCCAGTTCATGTTCGGCCGCTATCCGTTCGAGGAGCGCTGGCGTCCCATCCTTGCCGCCGTTCTGTTCGTGGCGCTTTTGGTGCCGCTGCTGATCCCGCGCGTGCCACGCAAGGGCCTGAACGCGGTTCTGCTCTTCTTCGTGCTGCCGATCGTCGCCTTCGTCCTTCTGGTCGGCAACATGTTCGGCCTGCCGCATGTCGAGACGCCGCTGTGGGGCGGTCTGCTGGTCACGCTGACGCTGTCTTTCGTCGGCATCGCCGTTTCGCTGCCGATCGGCATTCTTCTGGCGCTCGGGCGGCGCTCGAAGATGCCGGTGGTCAAGATGCTGTGCGTGATCTTCATCGAGACGATCCGCGGCGTGCCGCTCATCACCGTGCTGTTCATGGCCAGCGTTATGCTGCCCCTGTTCCTGCCGGCGGGCGTCACCTTCGACAAGTTCCTGAGAGCCTTGATCGGCGTGTCGCTGTTTGCCGCCGCCTATATGGCGGAAGTGGTGCGCGGTGGCCTCCAGGCCATCCCCAAGGGACAATACGAGGGCGCCGATTCGCTCGGGCTGCGCTACTGGCAGAAGATGTACTTCATCGTCCTGCCGCAGGCGCTGAAGCTGGTCATTCCCGGCATCGTCAACACCTTCATCGGCATGTTCAAGGACACCAGCCTGGTCTACATCATCTCGATGTTCGACCTGCTCGGCGTCGTGCGCCAGAACTTCTCCGACGCCAACTGGGCCACGCCGCAGACGCCGGCTTCCGGCCTAATTTTCGCGGCGGCGGTATTCTGGCTGTTCTGCTTTGGCATGTCCCGCTATTCTATCTTCATGGAACGCCGGCTCGATACCGGTTACAAACGCTGACCGCCTGCCGGTCACCGTCAGGAATCAATCAAGGGGAACTCGGCTTATGGCCACAGAAAATACAGTCAGCGCGGAAGAGCTGAAGGTCAACACCAACAAGATGCATATCTCCGACACCGATGTCGCCATCGAGATCGTCGGCATGCACAAATGGTATGGCGAGTTCCATGTGCTGAAGGACATCAATCTAAAGGTGATGCGCGGCGAGCGCATCGTCATCTGCGGTCCGTCGGGCTCGGGCAAGTCGACCATGATCCGCTGCATCAACCGGCTGGAGGAACACCAGAAGGGCAAGATCATCGTCGACGGCAAGGAGCTGACCAACGATCTGAAGAAGATCGACGAGGTGCGCCGCGAGGTCGGCATGGTGTTCCAGCACTTCAACCTGTTCCCGCATCTGACGATTTTGGAGAACTGCACGCTGGCGCCGATCTGGGTGCGCAAGATCCCGAAGAAGCAGGCGGAAGAGACCGCCATGCATTTCTTGAAGCGCGTCAAGATCCCGGAGCAGGCGCACAAATATCCGGGCCAGCTGTCGGGCGGCCAGCAGCAGCGTGTGGCGATCGCGCGCTCGCTGTGCATGAACCCGCGCATCATGCTGTTCGACGAGCCGACCTCGGCGCTCGATCCCGAAATGATCAAGGAAGTGCTGGAGACGATGGTCGGTCTTGCCGAGGAAGGCATGACGATGCTGTGCGTGACCCACGAGATGGGTTTTGCGCGCAAGGTCGCGAACCGTGTGATCTTCATGGACCAGGGCCAGATCGTCGAACAGAACACGCCGGTCGAGTTCTTCGACCACCCGCGCCACGAGCGCACCAAGCTCTTCCTCAGCCAGATCCTGCACTGATCGCCTTGGTGCTTTTCAGATCGGGCCCCGCCGCTTGCCGGCGGGGCCTTTTTGTTGGCCGCCGGTCGGCCGAGCCGTCATGTCGGACAGGATCATGATGAAGGTGCAACGGTGAGAACGGCTGTTCGCTGGATCGTCCGGCTTCTGGCGCTGGTTGCCGTTGCAGCCGCGCTCGGCACGCTGCTCCCGCGCCCGCTTTGGCGTACCGACGACGGCGGTGGCCAGGCGACGCGCCGCATTTATGTCCTCTCAAATCCGATCCACACCGACATCGCCATCCCGGTCGATGCCGCGCTGCTGGAGCGGTTTCGGTTCTTGTCCGGGGACGGCATTCCGATAGGCGGCGAGGGCGTCCGCTATCTGGTCTTCGGCTGGGGCGGTCGTGCCTTTTATCTGGAAACGCCAACCTGGTCGCAGCTGAAACCAGCGCCGGTCCTGAAAGCTCTGACCATGGATGCCTCGGTCATGCATGTCGACGTCGCCGGCACCATTCCCGAACCGCATCCGGCCGTCGCCGGCTACGATATCTCCGAGCCGCGTTTTTCCGCTCTGCTCGATTTCATCGAGGCGAGTTTCGCGCGCGGACAGGGTGGCCCGGTTTTCATTCCGGGTGCTGGCTATGCGGCCACGGATGGGTTTTATGAAGCCAATGGCGCCTTCAACGCGCTTGTCGGCTGCAACACCTGGACCGCCAAAGCGTTGCGCATCGCCGGTCTCAGGACCGGCTGGTGGAACCCGCTGCCATGGTCGCTTGGTCTCTCGATGCAGCTCTACAACCACGATCAGGCCCGGACAGCACGCCCATAGGGCAGTTTCCGCGTGTGGATACCTGACTTACGGCGCCTGCCAGCCATAGAGCCAGTCGAGATCGGCGGCCAGGCGCTCGCCCGAGCGCAATTTGAGCACCATATTGCGCGCCAGCGCGACCGGCCCCGCCGCGTTCCAGGCCATATGGTTGAGCGCGCCGCGCCGGGTCACCTTGGCGACGCGCGGCTTGCGCTGCAGTTCCCAGCGGGCCAGCGCCTCGCCCATCGCACCTGGCGTTTCGGCAACGCTCGCGGCCAGCGTCGCTGCGTCCTCGATCGCCATGCCGGCGCCTTGCGCGGCGAAGGGCGTCATCGCATGCGCGGCGTCGCCGATCAGCGCGATCCCGGCCGGGTCGGTCCAGGCGGCGCGCTGGTCGACCGCATGGAGCGGCCAGGCGAGCCACGGCCCGGCGGCGTCGATGAGTTGCCTCAAGCCGGGCGCCGCGCCGTTCATCGCTTTCGCCAGGATCGACGGATCGCCTCGACCCGACCAGCCTTCGGCTATCCTCTCGCCTTTGGTGAAGGCGACGAGATTGATCGCCGCACCGGCGCTGACCGGATAGGCGATCAGATGGAAATGCGGATTGAGGAAGGCGTTGACGCAGCCGTCGGTGCTGAGTGTCGCAAACAACCGGCCGGCCGCGCTCTCCACCTTCACGGTGGTGCGCCAGGCAAGCTCACCGGTGAAGCGGCTGTTGCCGGCAAGGCCGTCGCGCCGGCGCATCGCCGACCAGACGCCGTCGGCACCGACCGCGAGGTCTGCCTGCGCCGTGTCCGTTTTGCCATCGCGCTCGATCCGCGCGGTCACGCCATCATTGCCGGTCTCGACCGAGGTGATGCGCGCGCCGGTCACCAGCCGGATGCCGGCGGTAGCGCCGGCTTGGGCGACTAGCGCGTCTTGCAGGTCGGCGCGATGGGCGGTCAGGTAAGGCGCCTGCCAGCGTTGTTCGGCGGAGGAGCCAAGCGGCACGCGCGCCAGTTCCTTCAACGCGGCGGCATCCCTGAGCACCACAGCCTCTGGCCGCACCGCCGACGGCAGCAGGCGCTCGAGCACGCCGAGCCTGACCAGGATGCGGGTGGCATTGGGGGAGAGCTGGAGGCCGGCGCCGACCGCCTCGATGCGTTCGGCCTGTTCGAATATGTCGACCGCGAAACCGCGCTGCGCGAAAGCCAGAGCGGCCGTCAGCCCGGCAATGCCGCCGCCGGCGATCACGATGCGGCGGCGTGCCTCCATCATCGGGCTCGGGCTGGAAGCCGCCTCAGGCGGCGCGGTCGATATAGAGGCAGCCGGCCGGAACGGTTTCGGTTGCCTTCAGCTTGGCCGAATAGCGATAGAGCGTCGAGCAGTAGGGGCAGACCTTCTCGTCGTCGCTGCCGAGGTCGAGGAAAACGTGCGGATGGTCGAAGGGCGGGTTGGCGCCGACGCACATGAATTCCCGCACGCCGATCTCGATTGCCGCGTGCCCCGCGTCGTTCTGGAAGTGGGGGATGGAACCGCCGGCCATTTTCGTCTCCTTCAGCGCGTACGACATGCGTTTGAAGCATATCCGTGCTCTTTGCAAGTTCGATGAAATGAAACTGTCGCAAAAGGATGGCACACGCTAAATTGAGCCGGTTAAGCGGCGCGCGCCTCGGGAGAGAACAAGAGACATGAACGAACTCAAGCCGGTCCAGGCCGACTTCATCAACGTCGAGACGGTAAGCGTCGAGGGTGGCAATCCCGACCGCTTCGTCAACCGGGAGTTCTCCTGGCTGCAGTTCAACCGCCGCGTTCTGGAAGAATCGTTCAATCCGCATCACCCGCTGCTGGAGCGGGTCCGCTTCCTGTCGATCTCGGCCGCCAACCTCGACGAGTTCTTCATGGTGCGCGTCGCCGGCCTCGCCGGCCAAGTGCGCGAGGGCATCGTGCTGAAAAGCCCAGACGGACGCACGCCCGAGCAGCAGCTGGAGCAATTGCTGCGCGAAGTGGAGCGGTTGCAGGAAGACCAGCAGAAGAGCCTTTCGGCGCTGATGGAGCTGCTCAACAAGCAGGGCATCGAGACGATCGCCGGCGACGCGCTGACCAAGGACGAGCGGATCTGGCTGGAAGACCATTTCCAGGAGCAGGTGTTTCCGGTGCTGACGCCGCTGTCGATCGACCCGGCGCACCCGTTCCCGTTCATTCCCAATCTCGGCTTCTCCATCGCGCTGCAGCTCAGGCACCGCAAGAACGGCGAGGCGATGAGCGCGCTTTTGCGTCTGCCGCAGGCGCTGCGGCGTTATGTTCGCCTGCCGGACCGCAAGGGCCATGTCCGCTTCATTTCGCTGGAGCAGGTGGTCGGCCTCTATATCGGCAAGCTTTTCCCGGGCTACGAGGTCAAGGGATCGGGCACCTTCCGCATCATCCGCGATAGCGATATCGAGGTCGAGGAAGAGTCCGAGGATCTGGTGCGCCTGTTCGAGACAGCGCTGAAGCGCCGGCGCCGGGGCTCCGTCATCCGCATCGAATTCGACAATTCCATGCCCGAGGAATTGCGCGATTTCGTCGCCGGCGAACTCGGCGTCTCGTCCGGCCGCATCAGCGTGCTGACCGGCCCGCTGGCGCTCAGCCAGATTTCAGAAATCGTCTCTGTGGCGCGCGACGATCTGAAATTCGTGCCCTACAATCCGCGTTTTCCCGAGCGCATTCGCGAGCATGGCGGCGATTGCTTCGCGGCGATCCGCGAGAAGGACATCGTCGTCCATCACCCTTACGAATCCTTCGACGTGGTCGTGCAGTTCCTGCGCCAGGCGACGGCCGACCCGGAAGTGGTGGCGATCAAGCAGACGCTTTACCGCACCTCCAACGACAGCCCGATCGTGCGAGCCCTGGTCGATGCCGCCGAGGCCGGCAAGTCTGTCACCGCGCTGGTCGAATTGAAGGCGCGTTTCGACGAGGAGGCCAACATCCGCTGGGCGCGCGACCTTGAGCGCGCCGGCGTGCAGGTGGTGTTCGGCTTCCTGGAACTGAAGACACACGCCAAGATGTCGCTGGTGGTGCGGCGCGAGGACGGGCGGTTGCGCAACTATGTGCATCTCGGCACCGGCAACTATCACCCGATCACCGCGCGCATCTATACGGACCTGTCCTTCTTCACCACCGATCCAGGCATCGCGCGCGACGTGGCGCAGATCTTCAATTTCATCACCGGTTATGCCGAGCCGACTGGCGAAATGCGCCTTGCCTTGTCGCCCTACACGCTGCGCAGCCGCATCCTCGGCCATATCGGCGAGGAGATCGAACATGCCCGCAACGGCCACCCGGCGCGCATCTGGATGAAGATGAACGCATTGGTCGATCCGACCATCATCGACGCGCTCTACGATGCCAGCCGTGCTGGCGTCGAGATCGACCTGGTCGTGCGCGGCATCTGCTGCCTGCGGCCACAGGTGCCGGGGCTTTCGGAGAACATCCGTGTCAAATCGATCATCGGCCGCTTCCTCGAACACAGCCGCATCTACTGCTTCGGCAACGGCCACGGGCTACCGTCCGACGACGCCATCGTCTACATTTCCTCCGCTGACCTGATGCCGCGCAATCTCGACCGGCGCGTCGAATGCATGGTGCCGATCACCAATCCAACTGTGCATGAACAGATCCTCGGCCAGATCATGCTGGGCAACATCATGGACAACCAGCAAAGTTTCGAAGTATTGGCCGATGGTACCTCGCGGCGCGTCGTGCCCGACGAGGGCGAGGAACCGTTCAACGCGCAGGAATATTTCATGACGAATCCGAGCCTGTCGGGACGCGGTGATGCCTTGAAATCGCACGCGCCCAAGCGAATCGCGCAGTTCAAGCGCCGCAAGAAGGACATGGCCGGCTGATGATGGCCGTGTCCCAGGGACGGCTGCAGGACCGCCGCCCGCTGTCGATCATCGATATCGGTTCCAACTCGATCCGCCTCGTCGTCTATGAGGGGCTGGCGCGCTCGCCGACCGTGCTGTTCAACGAGAAGATGCTGGCCGGCCTCGGTCGCGGCATCGTCTCTACCGGCAAGCTGGACCCGGAGGCGGTCACCCGCTCGATGGAGGAATTCCGCCGCTTCCGCGCGCTGTCAGAGCAGGCCGGCGCCGAGCGCATGTATGTGCTGGCAACAGCCGCCGCGCGCGAGGCCGTCAACGGGCCGGACTTCATCCACCGCGCCGAACAGGTGCTGGGCACCGAGGTCCATGTGCTGAGTGGCCGCCAGGAGGCCTATTATTCGGCGCTCGGCGTCATTTCCGGCTTCCATCCCGCCAACGGCATCGCTGGCGACCTTGGCGGCGGCAGCCTGGAACTGGTCGACATCGATGGCGAGGTGATCGGCGAGGGCATCACGCTGCCGCTCGGCGGCCTGCGCCTCCAGGACATGGCCAGGAATTCGCTCGCCCAGGCGGCCCGCATCGCCAAGATCGAACTGGCCAAGGCGAAGCTTCTGAAGGGCGGACAGGGCAGGGCTTTCTACGCCGTTGGCGGCACCTGGCGAAATCTGGCGCGCCTCCACATGGAGATGAACAACTATCCGCTCGGCGTGATGCATCACTACGAGATCGAGATCGACAGCGCCATCGCCTTCCTCAAGCAGGTCGCCCGGGGCGATGTCGAGAAGGTCAAGGGCATCGAGGGCGTGTCGAAGAACCGCCGTTCGCTGCTGCCCTATGGCGCCGTCGTGCTGCAGGAAATCCTCACCGACATGCAGCCGTCGAAGATTATCGTTTCAGCGATCGGCGTGCGCGAAGGCTATCTCTATTCGCTGCTCGACGAGACCGAGCGCAAGGCCGACCCGTTGATTTCGGCGGCCGAGGAACTGGCCAAGCTGCGCTCGCGTTCGGTCACCCACGCGCATGAACTGGTCGACTGGACCTGCAAGGCCTTCGAGACCTTTGGCATTGACGAGACGGCGGACGAGGCACGCTACCGGCGCGCGGCCTGCCTGCTTGCCGATATCGGCTGGCGTGCGCATCCCGAATATCGCGGGCGGCAATCGCTCAACATCATCGCGCATGCCTCCTTCATCGGCGTCGACCACCCCGGCCGCGCCTTCCTGGCGCTGGCCAATGCCTATCGCCATGAAGGTGTCTTCAACGAAAACATCGCGCCTGAGATCAAGGCGCTGGCGACGCCGCGCTATCTGGAGCGGGCGCGCATCCTGGCGGCGATGATGCGGGTGGTCTATCTGCTCACCGCTTCGATGCCGGGCGTCATGCCCCGGTTGTGTTGGGAAAGTCGTGGCAACGGTGCCTTGGCGCTGATCATCCCGGCCGATCTTGCCGACCTTTACGGCGAACGCCCGGCCGGGCGTCTCGCCCAACTCGCCAAGATCACCAACCGCCGCCTTATCCTCGCCGTCGAGGGCGGCCCCAGCGTGGTGGCCAAGTAGCGCTGCTTCAGCCGCGCCTGCCGTCAATCGAGAATGCACCGGCACCGACCGCCGCCAGGGCGAGGAAGCCGCCGGCAATGGCGATATCCTTCATCAGCATCTGCGTGTGCAGGAAGGTGAGCGTCGGGTCGCCGTCGCCATGGCCGTAGTGGCCGAGAAAACCGGCAACGATGCAGAACACCGAAAACAGCGCCGCAGCAAACCGCGTTTGCAGGCCGAGAAGGATGGCGAGCCCGCCAATCAGTTCGAACAGGCCGACACCCCAAGCGGCGAGCGCCGGCATCGGCAGGCCAAGCCCGGCGAAATAGCCGGTCGAACCCGGGATGTTGGTGAGCGTCTGCAGTCCGGCGGGAACGAAGAGGGCGGCCAGAAGCAGCCTGGATAACAAAAGCGGAATAGCGCTGGGCATTTCGTCCTCCCTTCGGTGCGGCCTTCCCGATGCCGGCCATGGTCCGAATGTAGCATCGGCTGCGAAGGCATGGATAAAGCGACAACGAAAAAGGGCGCGGAAATCATCCGCGCCCTTCGTCTCGTCAGGTCTGGGAGGACCGTTTGGTTCAGCCGCGACGACCGTCGATCGAGTAGGCGCCGGCGCCGAGGATGGCGAGCAGCAGGAAGCCGCCGGTGATCGCGAGGTTCTTCTGCAGCATCAGCGGGTTGAGCGCCTGCGAGAAGTCGAGATGGGCGACAGCGGTGGCGCCCAGCGTGAACAGCGCCAGCACGATCGCGGCGATGCGGGTCTTGAAGCCGACCAGGATCGACAGGCCGCCGAGCAGCTCGATGAGACCGACGATAACAGCGGTGACCGTCGGTGCCGGCAGGCCGAGGCTGCCGAAGAAGCCGGCGGTGCCGGCAATGGCGGTCAGCTTGCCGAAGCCGGCGAGGATGAACAGGATGGACAGGAGAATGCGGCCGACGAGGATGACGCCGGAAGCATTCGAGGCTACGCCGGAAGCGGCGGAAGTGTTGACGGACAAGGTACTACCCTCCATGGCAAGCGTTCGTCAGGAACGCGATGATGGAAAGATAGCGAAACTTCAGCGTTCACTGAAGAGGGCTGACCGGCAACACATCGTTCACAGATGCGCTACACCGCCCATCATCCGGGATGCGTCATGTCCTCCGGCTTCACCAGGCGGTCGAAATCGGCGTCGCTGACATAGCCGCCGCCGACGGCTTCCTGGCGCAGCGTGGTGCCGTTCTTGTGCGCGGTCTTGGCGATCTTGGCGGCGTTGTCGTAGCCGATCGTCGGCGCCAGCGCCGTCACCAGCATCAGTGAGCGATTCAGCGCGTCCTTGATGTTGTCCTCGCGGGCTTCGATGCCGACCACGCAATTGTCGGTGAAGGAGATAGCCGCATCCGACAGCAACTGCACCGATTGCAGGAAGTTATAGGCCATCAGCGGGTTGTAGACGTTGAGCTCGAAATGGCCCTGACTGCCGGCGAAGGTCAGCGCGGCATTGTTGCCGAACACCTGCACGCAAACCTGGGTCAGCGCCTCGCACTGCGTCGGATTGACCTTGCCTGGCATGATCGAGGAGCCCGGCTCGTTTTCCGGCAGCGACAGTTCACCGAGGCCCGAGCGCGGGCCGGAGCCGAGGAAGCGGATGTCGTTGGCGATCTTGAACAGGGCGGCGGCGGCGGCGTTGATGGCGCCGTGCGAGAACACCATGGAATCATGCGCGGCCAGCGCCTCGAATTTGTTCGGCGCCGAGGTGAAGGCGATGCCGGTGATCCTGGCGATGTTCTCGGCGACCTTTTCGGCGAAGCCAATCGGCGCGTTCAGCCCGGTGCCGACGGCGGTGCCGCCCTGCGCCAGTTCCTGCAGGCCCGGCAGCGTCAGTTCGATGCGCTTGATCGAGGAGGCGACCTGCGCGGCATAACCGCCGAATTCCTGGCCGAGCGTCAGCGGCGTTGCATCCTGCGTGTGGGTGCGGCCGATCTTGACGATGTGGTCGAAGGCCTTCGCCTTGGCATCGAGCGCGGCATGGAGATGCTTCAGTGCCGGCAAAAGGTCGTGCACGATGCGCTCGGCGCAGGCGATGTGCATGGCCGTCGGATAGGTGTCGTTCGAAGACTGGCTCATATTGACGTGGTCGTTCGGATGCACCGGCTTCTTGGAGCCCATGACACCGCCGAGCATTTCGATCGCCCGGTTGGAGATCACTTCGTTGGCGTTCATATTGGATTGCGTGCCCGAACCGGTCTGCCACACCACCAGCGGGAAATGTTCGTTCAGCTTGCCGTCGATGACTTCCTGGGCGGCCTCGACGATGACCTTGCCGAGCGCCGGGTCGAGGCGGCCGAGCGCCATATTGGTTTCCGCCGCCGCGCGCTTGACGATGCCGAGCGCCCGCACCACCGAAAGCGGCTGCTTTTCCCAGCCGATCTTGAAATTGCCCAGCGAACGCTGCGCCTGCGCACCCCAATAGCGATCGGCGGCAACCTCGATCGGGCCGAACGTATCGGTTTCGGTTCTGGTCTTCTGCGCGCTCACTGCTTCTCTCCGGTTTGCTGAGATGGCAAGGGCGTATCGCGTTGCACAATGGGCTTCAAGCGAAGAATGCGCGGTGCGGCAAACCAAATCGGTTGAAGCCGCAAGGGGCGTCGAAGCCCTATTCCGGGCGCCCGCCGCATGCGTCAGCGCAGAAGCGACCGAGACGTAGGCGTCAGCCGCAAATGCTCTGCCGGCTTCGTTTCGTATGGTTGAACAGAGCCAAGGAAATCCCGCCATGACGGCGCGGCTGCTGCGCGCGCGTGGGCGTCGATGCTCTCGAAGCGGCTGAGATGCACGAAGACGGTTTCGCCGATGCGCACCGGCAGGCGCGGGAAACTGTTCTCGGCCGGCTCGATGACAAAAGCGGCGAGGGGCGTTGCACCCTGTTCCGCGAGGAGGGATGCGGCCTCATTCCTGAAGCGCGCAACGAACGCGGCTACGCTTTCAGGGTTCAAATAATGAATCGTCGCCGCAACGAGCGGGGATATCTCGTTGTTTCTGTTCGATTTCAACGAAGTCTCAAGCGGATACAACGCTGCTCGTTCGCAGAAGGCCGGGGCGAAACCGGCGCCCGGCCAGGCCGGCCGCAGCAGCAGCACATTGTCGGAATCGATCATTGTCGCATTGGCGGCATCGCGGTGCGCCGCCCACACCGGGCCGTCATAGAAAGCGGCCAGCGCCTGTCTGCGCCTGTCCATCGACGCGAAACCGCGCAGCCACACGAACATGTCCGGACGGTCGAGATCACGGAACTGGCCGATGACGGTCATGCCGGCCGCGTCCTGCGGCTCGACGAAATTGCCGTCGAAAATATCGATCAGCGTTTCGCGCTGGCCGGGCACCAGCGTGTACTGCCGCAACTCGATGACAGGCAGAAGGTCGGCCGGTACGGCGCTGGTCGCTGAATGGCTGGTGTTCACGATATTCCTCCGGAATTGCAAAACAGGGCGGTTGCCCTGTTTGATAAACAAACCGGTTGCCCTGTTTTGTCAACATGGTAGTTTCCTCGCGAGGATGCCTGCTGACATTCGGCCTGAGATGGCCGCCAATGCGTCCCTGGGCCTCGACCGATTCTCGAAAGCAACGCCGACGATGCCGACAGCCCGCCAGAAACGCACCAATGACCCGGAAGGCATGCGCCGGCGCATGCTCGACATGGCCGAGGAATCCTTCCAGGCGCGCGGTTTCCACGCCACCAGCCTTGGCGACGTGATGGCAGCGGCAGGCGTGACCGGCGGTGCGCTGCACCATCATTTCCCGACCAAGAAGGCGCTTGCGCTGGCGGTGATCGAGGAGCGTGTCGCCGCGGCCGTGCGGGTCACCTGGATCG
The DNA here is from genome assembly GCF_030814575.1 of Mesorhizobium sp. YL-MeA3-2017. Classification (NCBI taxonomy): domain Bacteria; kingdom Pseudomonadati; phylum Pseudomonadota; class Alphaproteobacteria; order Hyphomicrobiales; family Phyllobacteriaceae; genus Mesorhizobium; species Mesorhizobium sp. YL-MeA3-2017. The sequence goes on from NZ_JAUSVH010000001.1 coordinate 5,376,264, forward strand.
AGCCGGTCGGTTCCGCCGTCTCCGCGCGCTCGGGTGTGCAGCAGGTCTTCGTGGCAATCGCGGATGAGCTGGAACGCCAGGGTTTCGTGCGCGGTTGCCCGCTGAACAATCTCGCCCACGAATTGTCATTGGCCGATCCGGATTTCCGCGCCGCGCTGGCAACGGTGTTTGACGACTGGCGCAAGGCGATCGCCGACAAGGTTCGCGCCGATCAGCGGGCGGGCTTGGAGAGTGGGACAGACCCGGAGCGTTTCGCGGCGGCTGCGGTGGCGCTTTACTCCGGCGCCATGTCCATGGCCAAAACGGCGCAGGATTCCAGCCTGTTGCGGCTCTGCGCCAAGGAACTGGACGAGGCCGGCGGTGGTATGCAGAAGTAAGCCGGCATGACCAAGATTTTCACTTCCAAACTTTCCCGCCGTCGCCTGCTCTCCGGCATGGCAATGGCTGCCGCCGGCGCGACCCTGCCTCGACCTGCTTTCGCCCAGGCCGCCAAGGCGCCGCCCGTCGATGCCACCTTCCTGTTCATTGCCGATATCCATGCCTGCCGCATGGCCTCGGGCCTCAGCCCGAATTGCCAGGCGGAGGGCAAGACCGACATGGCATTGTTGCGTCACGTCACCGCGCTGAACGGCATAACCGACAAGGTCTGGCCAGCCGAGATCAATGGTGCCGCCACCGGCCTGCGCTCGGCCGGCAAACCGGTCGGCGCGCCGCTCGGCATCGTCGCCGGCGGCGACATCACCGACGATGGTGGCGGCCAGACGACATCGCCCAGCGAAGGCACGCAGCTTCTCCAGTTCAGCCAGCGCTACCAGCAGGGGCTCGGGCCGGACCGGGTGCATTTTCCCGTCTATGTCGGCCTCGGCAATCACGATCTCGACCAGAGCGGTCCGCCGCCCCATGCCGACTGGTACCGGCGCGAGATGCGCGACTACGTCGAACTCAACCATCGCGCCGGCGTCTTCTTCAAACCGCTTGTTCCGGCGAATGACTACGACGTCGATTCCGACTGCTATTCGTGGGATTGGGGTGGGCTGCATCTCGTCCAGACGCACCGTTTCGCCGGCGATGCCGCCTTTGGCGCCGACGGCAGCCTGGAATGGCTGAAACAAAACCTTGCCGCCAATGCTGCCGACGGCCGGCCAGTGGTCCTGTTCCAGCACTATGGCTGGGACAGCTTCTCGCTGGAACGCTGGGACCCGGCCAGATCCATCTTCGACGACGAAGGCGCCGGCGCGCCGCACTGGTGGAGCGACACCGAGCGGCAGGCGCTGCTTGCCGTGCTCAAGGGCTACAACGTCGTCGGCGTCTTCCACGGCCATCAGCACGAGACGCCGATGATCTATCATCGCGACGGGCTCGATATCATCAAGCCGAAGGCCGCCTTCATGGGCGGTTTCGCGCTGGTGCGGGTGATGGACGACGCCATGGACGTGGTGTTGGGCGAGGCTTCAGGTGACAATGGCGAAGTCGTCTTCACCAACGCGCTGGCGCGCGACTGGAAAAGCTGAGCGCGGACCTGTCAGGACAGCGGCCGGGCCTTACATTGCGTTTGGGTTGGGCAGGCGAGTTTCAGGAGAACACGACATGACGACTTCCGTTTCCCGTCCTCTCGCCGGCAAGGTGGCACTCGTCACCGGGGCGTCATCCGGCATCGGCGAGGCGACAGCCTATGCATTGGCCGAGGCCGGCGCGGAAGTGGCTGTCGTCGCCCGCCGCGCCGACAGGCTGCAGGCATTGGCGGCGCGCATCGAAAAAGCCGGCGGCAAGGTGTTTGTCATCGAGGCCGACGTCGCCCGGCCGGACGGTTCGCTGGGCCTGATCAACGAGGTGCTGGCACGCGGCAAGCGGCTGGACATTCTCGTCAACAATGCAGGCGTGATGCTTTTGTCGCCGGTTGCCGAAGCGCGCTCGGAAGACTGGCGGCAGATGGTCGAGGTCAATCTGGTGGCGCTGATGGAACTGACGCGGGCAGCGCTGCCGCATCTCAAGGCCAGCAAGGGCCATATCGTCAACGTCTCCTCGGTCGCGGGCCGGGTCGCAAATCCGGGTTCCGCCGGTTATGCGGCAACCAAATTCGGCGTCGTCGGTTTTTCCGAGGCGCTGCGGCGCGAAGTCTATGCCGACAGGATCAGGGTGACGGTGATCGAGCCCGGCATGGTCGAAACCGAGCTCGGCGACCACATCACCAATCCCGGCATGAAGGCTGGTCTCGAACAGCGCCGGGCGGCGATGGAGCCGATGCAGTCGGAGGATATCGCCGCCGCCGTGCTCTATGCGGTGACACAGCACCCGCGCGTCAACGTCAACGAGATCCTGATCCGGCCGACCGACCAGGAACGCTGATCTTTTCCTCAGCCGGCTTGCCATCCCCGCAAACCTTACCGATCCGTATGATGACGGACAGGTGGCGGTGAGTTGCCGTTGCTACTGATCCCGCGACGGTGGGCGAATGAACGCCTTGCCGCAGATGGCCAGGCCGGCCTTCGCCGGCCTCAGAAACGGGGTCTACCTGATGAAGAAGCTCGTCTTGATCGCCGCGCTTGGCGCGGCAGCGGTCGCCAGCGCCCAGTTCGCCGCTCGCGCCGCCGAAACGCCATGCGAGGACAGCCTGAAGGCGCTGCGCGCCGCCGAAGCTGCAACCAAGGTCAAGGCCGATGTGAAGCCGAAGCTGGACGAGCTGGAGACCAAGGGCATCGAACGCTGTAAGGCCGACGATGACAAGCGCGCCAACGACTTCTTCGGTCAGGCGATGAAGCTGCTCGGCAAGTAGCCGCCAGCGGCGGCGAATATCCCCACAGGCTCAGGCACAAGGATGCAGGCCATGCTTGCACTGCAGGACAGGACCAATTCGCAACAAGTCAATCGGGTTCCGGACGTCACCGTCGAGTTCTGGCTGATCAAGCTGATGGCGGTGACGATGGGAGAAACGGCGGCCGATTATCTGGCCATCAATCTCGGGCTTGGGCTCAGCGCCACCTCGGCCATCATGACCGCGGTGCTGGCCGTGGCCCTGTTCCTGCAGTTCGCGCAGAAGCGCTACGTGCCTTGGGCCTATTGGCTGGCCGTCGTCATGATCAGCGTGGTCGGCACGCTGGTCTCCGACAATCTGGTCGACAATTTCGGTGTCCGGCTGGAAACCACGACCATCCTGTTCAGCGTCTTGCTGGCCGCCACCTTCGCCGTCTGGCAGGCCAGCGAGCGTACCTTGTCGATCCACACCATCTTCACCACCAGGCGCGAGATCTTCTACTGGCTGGCGATCCTGTTCACCTTCGCGCTCGGCACCTCGGCCGGCGATCTGGTCGCCGAGAGCTTCCAGCTCGGCTATCTGACCACGGGCTTGCTGTTCGGTGCCGTCATCGCGGCGGTGGCCTTCGCCTATTACAAGCTGAAGCTGAACGGCATCCTGGCATTCTGGCTGGCCTACATCTTCACGCGGCCGCTCGGCGCCTCCTTCGGTGATCTGCTGTCGCAGCCCACCGACTATGGCGGGCTGGGTTTCGGCACCACCGTGACCAGCTTCCTGTTCCTGGCCGCGATCGTCGCCATCGTCGTCTACATGACGCTGATGAAGAGGGGCGATGACGCGCTGGCGGCGACCGAAGCCGACTAGTATCCGGCATAGGACAGCAAGGGCGCCTTCTCGGTGCCCTTGCTTTGCCATGTCTTGCTCTAGAATAATGTGGTAGCCGGCCACGGCACCGCAATCGCGCGAAGCGCAACGAGGGCCGGCGCCGCAGGCTGGTGAACTCGAACCGGATTGGACTTGATGCGCATCCTGGTCCTGGAGGACGATAAGAAGACGGCGGCTTTCGTGGTCAAGGGGTTGACCGAGGCCGGCCATGTCTGCGACCAGCTTGCCGATGGGCGCGACGCGCTGTTCCAGGCCACGCGCGAAGCCTATGACGTCTTCGTTGTCGACCGTATGACACCCGGCCTCGACGGGCTCTCCGTGGTGAAATCGCTGCGTGTCGCCGGCGTGATGACGCCGGTCATCTTCCTCACCTCCGTCGGCGGTGTCGACGACCGTGTCGAAGGCCTGGAAGCCGGCGCGGACGACTATCTGGTCAAGCCGTTTGCCTTTTCCGAACTGATGGCGCGGCTGAACGCGCTGGGGCGTCGTCCACCAGTGCAGGAACAGAAAACCCTGCTCAAGGTGGCCGACCTGGAGATGGACCTGATCAAGCGTCAGGTGGTGCGACAGGGCCAGTCGATCGAATTACAGCCGCGCGAATTCCGCCTGCTGGAAGTGCTGATGCGCAGCGAGGGAAGGGTGATCACCCGTACCATGCTTCTGGAGCGCGTCTGGGATTTCCACTTCGATCCCAAGACCAGCGTGGTCGAGACCCATGTCAGCCGCCTGCGCGCCAAGATCGATAGGCCGTTTGCGGTCCCGCTGCTGCATACCGTGCGCAACACCGGCTACAGCCTTTATGCGCCGCGTTGAAAACCTGCTGCGCTCGACGCCGTTCAGGCTGGCGCTGTCTTTCGCGGGGCTCGTCATTCTTGCCTTTTTGCTGTCGGGCGGCATCGTCTACCAGACGATGAGCGCGAACCTGAATAGGCGCCTCGACGAAGCCGTCAGGCAGACCTATTCGACCATTGCCGCGACCTATGGGGAAAGCGATGTCGAGGACCTGATCACGGCGGTGAATGCCCATGCCGGCCGCAATTCAGGCAACGACCAGCTGATCTCGCTGACCGGCGCGCAGGGTGAGAGTCTCGCCGGCAATCTTTCGGCGGTCGACCTGCCGACTGGTTTCTCCACCGTGCCGGAGGGCACGCCGGGCTTTCCCGACACGGCACCCTACCGCGCCTATTCCGCCAGGGTCGGTTCCACCAATCTGACGGTCGCCCAAAGCTATTCCGAGACCGAGGAACTGGAACACCTGCTGCTGGCAAGTTTCGCCTGGGCAGCCGTCATCGTCGCCGGTCTGGCGGTTGCCGGTGGCGCCTTCCTGGCATCGCGCGTCCAGCGGCGGCTGGACGTGATCGGCGAGACCATGGTGGCCGTTTCGCAGGGCAAGCTCGAGGCGCGTATTCCGCAGCTTGGCCGCGACGACGACATCGACGCGGTTTCCAATCGCATCAACGCGGCACTCGATCAGCTTTCCTCGTTGGTCGAAGGCATGAAGCAGGTGAGCAGCGACATCGCCCATGATTTGAAGACGCCGCTCAACCGTCTGCACATGATCCTGGACGGTGCAGCGGAGAAGGCGGGGTTACGTGAGGACGTTTCGGCCGATCTGGCCGAGGCGAGGGCCGAAAGCAGCCAGATCAACGAGACCTTCGACGCGCTGCTGCGCATCGCGCAGATCGAGGCAGGAGCGCGCAAGGCGCGTTTCGTGCGGCTGGATCTTGCCGAGATCGTCGCCTCGATCGCCGAGATTTACGCCGATGTGGCGGAGGATGACGGCAAGATGCTCGTTTTGACGGGCACCGACAGCACGGGCTGGGTCACCGGCGACAGGGAGCTGTTGACGCAGCTTTTCGCCAATCTGGTCGAAAACGCCATTCGGCACACGCCGCCCGGCACCCGCATCGAGGTTTCGCTGTCCGGCCAGGCCGGCGGAAAGCTCGCGGCGACGGTCGTCGACGATGGCCCCGGCATCCCGCCGCATGAGCATGACAAGGTGTTCCAGCGTCTCTACCGCTTGGACAAAAGCCGCTCGACCCCGGGGACCGGGGTCGGGCTCAGTCTGGTCAAGGCTATCGCCGATCTGCACGGTGCGTCCGTTTCCATGCAGGAACGCAATCCCGGTCTCGCCGCGGTGGTGACGTTCCCCGGCTGATCGCCATCAGCGCTTCCACGTGCGATTTTCGCGCTTCAACAGGCCTCGCGTCGGTAATCGTCGAGAACGGTTTCGATGATGCGTGCCGAGATCGCGATCTCCTCGGCGCTGCGCGCGATCTGGCCTGAAACGGTGATCATCGCCTTCCACAGCGCCCAGGCGCGACCGCGTGCCCAGGTGCCGGCGTCGAGGGGCAGGGCGGTGCGGAAGGCACGCCTGCTGTCGCGGTCAAATTGCGACCAGGCGATCGCCAGGTCGCAGGCCGGATCGCCGACAGTCGAACTGCCGAAGTCGATAACGGCCGCGAGCTTGCCGTCCTTGACCAGCAAATTGCCCCAGGCGATGTCGCCATGCACCCAGACGGGCGGGTGCTGCCATTGCGTCGACAGCGCTTCGTCCCACACGGCGCGCGCGGTTTTTGTGTCGATCCTGCCGTCGAGCAGGCGAATTGCCTCGCGGGTCTGGTCGTCATAGACGGCGAGCGCACCGCCTCGGAAAAAGTTCTGCGGCCCGGCAGGCGGGCCGCCGGTGGCATCGGCGCGGTGCAGAGCGCCGAGGAAACCGGCCAGGTCGACCGCGAATTCGGCGGGATCGCCGATGCGCCCGTCCGTCGCGGTCTCGCCCTCCAACCAGCCATAGATGGACCAGTGCCAGGGATAACCTTCGCCAGGCCTGCCTTCGGCCAACGGCACCGGGATCGGCAGGGGCAGTTGCGGCGCTAGTCTCGGCAGCCAGTGCTGTTCGTTGGTGACCTGCGCGGCATAACCCGCCGCACTCGGCAGCCTGGCGCTCATCGCCTCTCCGAGCAGGAAGGTGCGGTTGTCCCAGCCACCGGGTTCGACCTTGCGGATCGGCAGATGCGCCCACTGCGGAAACTGCGTGTCGATCAGCCGCCGCACCAGCGCCGTGTCGATCTCGACCGTGATTTCAGCTTTGTTCGACATGCATTTTCCCGGGCGCCTGCCGCGCTTTGGAAATGAAGAAAGGGCGGCATTTCTGCCGCCCTTTCCCATACGTTGCCTGAGATGTGAAGCCGTAGAGGGATTTCGTTAAAAATCTATCCAACGGCAGGCCTCACCGCCGCGCCAGAGTCAATTTTTTCAACCTGGCCCGTTCGCCAAGGCATCCTAAGCCTCTCAGCCGCAGAATACGAAAAAAGGGCGGCATCGCTGCCGCCCTTTTCCCAAACAGTTCAGCCGGTTGGCCGGACTTCTTAGAAGTCCATGCCGCCACTCAAGCCCGCTTGCGGGCTTGAGCATCATAAGCTCATGGGCGAGCTTTATGGACTTCTTAGAAGTCCATGCCGCCCATGCCGCCCATGCCGCCGCCAGGCATACCGCCCGGCATGCCGCCGGCGGTGTCCTTCTTCGGGGCTTCGGCGATCATGGCCTCGGTGGTGACCAGCAGGCCGGCAACCGAAGCAGCGTCCTGGAGAGCCGTGCGCACGACCTTGACCGGGTCGACGATACCCATGGCGATCATGTCGCCATATTCGCCGGTCTGGGCGTTGTAGCCGTAGGTCGCGCCCTTGTTGTCGAGGATCTTGCCCGCGACGATCGAGGCTTCAGCACCTGCGTTCGAGGCGATCTGGCGGGCCGGAGCCTGCAGAGCGCGACGGACGATGGCGATGCCGGCGGCCTGGTCGGCGTTGACGCCGGCAGCCTTGATCGCCTGGGTGGCGCGCAGCAGGGCAACGCCGCCGCCAGCCACGATGCCTTCTTCGACGGCAGCGCGGGTTGCGTTCAGCGCGTCGTCAACGCGGTCCTTCTTTTCCTTGACTTCGATCTCGGTCGCACCGCCGACGCGGATGACGGCAACGCCGCCAGCCAGCTTCGCCAGACGCTCCTGGAGCTTCTCGCGGTCGTAGTCCGAAGTGGTCTCTTCGATCTGCTGCTTGATCTGGGCAACGCGGCCCTGGATCTCGGCCTTCTTGCCGGCGCCGTCGACGATGGTGGTGTTTTCCTTCTCGATGCGGACCTTCTTGGCCCGGCCGAGCATGGCCAGCGTCACGCTTTCTAGCTTGATGCCGAGGTCTTCCGAGATGACCTGGCCACCGGTGAGGATGGCGATGTCTTCCAGCATGGCCTTGCGGCGGTCGCCGAAGCCCGGAGCCTTGACGGCGGCGATCTTCAGGCCACCACGCAGCTTGTTGACGACCAGCGTGGCCAGAGCCTCGCCTTCGACGTCTTCCGAGATGATGAGGAGCGGCTTGGAGGTCTGCACGACGGCCTCGAGGACCGGCAGCATCGCCTGCAGGTTGGACAGCTTCTTCTCGTGCAGGAGGATGTAGGCATCCTCGAGCTCGGCGATCATCTTGTCCGGGTTGGTGATGAAGTAGGGCGACAGGTAGCCGCGGTCGAACTGCATGCCTTCGACGACTTCCAGCTCGGTCTCGGCGGTCTTGGCTTCTTCAACCGTGATGACGCCTTCGTTGCCGACCTTCTGCATCGCTTCCGCGATCATCTTGCCGACCGACTCGTCGCCATTGGCCGAGATGGTGCCAACCTGGGCGACTTCGTCCGACGACTTGATCTTCTTGGCGGCCTTGCCGAGATGAGCGACGACTTCAGCAACGGCCAGATCGATGCCGCGCTTCAGATCCATCGGGTTCATGCCGGCGGCAACCGACTTGTGGCCTTCCTGGACGATCGCCTGGGCGAGAACCGTCGCGGTCGTGGTGCCGTCGCCGGCGATGTCGTTGGTCTTCGAAGCAACTTCGCGGACCAGCTGCGCGCCCATGTTCTCGAACTTGTCTTCCAGTTCGATTTCCTTGGCGACGGTGACGCCGTCCTTGGTGATGCGCGGGGCGCCGAACGACTTGTCGATGACGACGTTACGGCCCTTCGGGCCCAGCGTCACCTTCACCGCGTCGGCGAGGATGTTGACGCCGCGCAGCATGCGCTCGCGGGCATCACGGGAGAATTTTACGTCTTTAGCAGCCATTTTTTACTCCTGGGCGTTGCGCCCGAAATCAAGATTGGATGGTGCGGATGAGCCGGCCGATCAGCCGATGATGCCCATGATGTCGGATTCCTTCATGATCAGAAGGTCTTCGCCATTGAGCTTCACTTCGGTGCCCGACCACTTACCGAACAGGACGCGGTCGCCAGACTTGACATCCAGCGGGACCAGCTTGCCAGCCTCGTCGCGGGCGCCGGAGCCGACGGCGATGACTTCGCCTTCCTGCGGCTTTTCCTTGGCGGTGTCGGGGATGATGATCCCGCCAGCCGTCTTTTCTTCGGATTCAACCCGGCGAACGACCACGCGGTCATGAAGCGGGCGGAACTTCGACTTTGCCATTTGATTTCCTCGGTGCGAAAGGTGAGAAAGAATTTCCTCCGTCCGGTCTAGCCGGACCTTCGGTTAGCACTCGCCTTGAGTGAGTGCTAACGTGGCGCTGAAATAATCCTGCCCCAGGGGAGAGTCAAGAAGCGGCGCGGCATCTGGCCGCACGAAATCCGCGTTTCGCTGCCGAGGCCGGCGTTGGATCGATAATCTCCTGCATCCGGCCGCCGCCGCGAATGATTGCTCAGGCGTAGGGCGTGCCGGCCATCGCCGCCTTCAGGCCGGCGGCTCCCTTGTCGACAACGGTGAGGAAGGCGGCTTTCGCTTCCTCCGTGTCTTGCCTTAGTCGAAAGGTGCGGTGGGCTTCGAGGAAAGCCACGGTCCACGTCGCCAGGAGCAGGGCGGCTGCCAGGCGGGCACCGGCATCGGTCGCCTCCTGTCCGGTACATTCGGACAGCGCCGCCGCCACGACATGTTCGAGCTCGTCGCGGATCGCCCTGGCCCGCGCCTTGAGGGTTTCGCTGCCTTCGACCGTCTCTATGAAGCGCTGGCTCCTGGCGGAAAACTCCACATATGGAGCCCCGTCGGCGATCAGCTGGTGCGCGAGCCGGCGCAGCGTCTCGATCGGCGAAACACCCGGATCGCGCTGTCGCAAGGCTTCGCGGACGGTCTCGCGGCCCTCTTCGTCGCGATCGAAGAACATGTCTTCCTTGCGCGGGAAGTGGTTGAACACAGTCATCCGCCCGACATCGGCCGCCGCCGCGATCTCGTCCACTGTCACATTGTCAAAGCCCCGTTCCCAAAAGAGACGGTCGGCAACGAGCGAGATGGCGCGTCGCGTGGCGAGGCGCTTGCGGGATCGAAGGTCGGTTGGGGTTGACATGAAACTCCAGTCGGCATAATTGAAAGTATACTGAGTACATATTTATATCCAGTATATGAAACGCCGACTTGGCTGGCAAGTCGCTATTGCGGCGGTTGGCCCGCCGGACCCGTGGCCGTCATCCCAAACCCTCACAGCCTCCAGCACGCGGGACCCGTCGGTCCGCTCCCCTGAGACCAGTCATGAACAGATCCCTTACCGTTATCTTTGCCGCGATCGTCCTCGACGCCATCGGCATAGGCCTCATCTTCCCCATTCTACCGCGCCTTCTCGAGGAGGTGACGCACAGCCAGGACATCGCACCCTATATCGGCATCATGACCGCGCTCTATGCGCTCATGCAGTTCATCTTCGCGCCGGTGCTCGGCGCTCTGAGCGACACGCTGGGCCGGCGCCCCGTGCTGCTCATGTCGCTCGGCGGTGCGGCAATAGACTATCTCATCATGGCCTTCGCGCCGCATCTCTGGATGTTGCTTTTGGGCCGCGCCATCGCCGGCCTGACCAGCGCCAATGTCTCCGTGGCCATGGCCTACATCACCGATATTTCGCCGGAGGACGAGCGAGCCCGCCGCTTCGGCCTGTTCAACGCCATGTTCGGCATCGGCTTCATCGTCGGGCCGGTTCTCGGCGGTTTGCTTGGCGACCATTGGCTGCGACTGCCGTTCATCGCCGCCGCCGTGCTGAACGCCTGCAATCTTCTGCTGGCACTGTTCGTTCTGCCGGAGTCGCGCACGCCGACCCGTGCCAGGATCGATCTCGCCGCGCTCAACCCGCTCAAGCCGCTACGCGGCGTCTTCGCGATGACCGGGCTTGCGCCCATCGTCGCGGTGTTTTTCATCCTGAGCGCGACGGGAGAAGCCTACGGCACCTGCTGGGCGCTGTGGGGGAGCGATACGTTCGGCTGGAACGGCCTCTGGATCGGCCTGTCGCTGGGCGCATTCGGTATCTGCCAGACGTTGGCGCAGGCATTCTTGCCCGGCCCGGCAACCAGACTGCTCGGCGAGCGCTGGGCCGTCGTCGTCGGCATCGCCTGCACGTGCATCGCCCTTGTTGCCATGGCCTTCGCGGGACAGGGCTGGATCGTGTTCGCCATCATGCCGGTCTTCGCCCTCGGCGGCATCGGCGCGCCGGCGTTTCAGGCACTGGCCACCCGGCAGGTCGACCCGGCGAGCCAGGGCCAATTGCAAGGCGTGCTGGCCTCGGCCGTCAGCCTGGGCTCCGTCATCAGCCCGCTGGCATTCTCCACGCTCTATTTCGCGGTCCAGAAGACCTGGCCCGGGGCCATCTGGCTGTCGGCGGTCGTCATCTATGCAATCGCGGTCCCGCTGGTTTTTCTTGGCACCCGTTCAGCTTGTCCGGTGCAGCCCGCGCACGCATAGCTTTCGGAGGAAGACGCAAACCGGTGGCCGGTCGCGCGGAGGCAACTGTGTTTCGCCAGCCGAACCTAGTCGAAAAACCCGCGCAACTGGCAGTGGATGATCGATTTGTAGTCGTCGAGCATGCGTTGTCCCTCGGCCTTGTCCTGCGTCAGCGCCAGCCGCACCACACCGCCGGCGAGTTGGAAGAACAGGAACACCATGCGCCGGAACTCGTCCTGCCGTTCGGGTTTCAACAGCCGGATGATCTGATCGCAGAAAACGCTGGCCTGGTGATGCGTCTCGGCGATGTCGAGGTTCTTCAGCGCCTTGTCGGCCTGGATGGCGTTCTGCAGGTCCTGGATGGCGGGATCGCCGGCGACGCGCTCGAAATAGTCGTCGAGCATGCGGTCGGAAGCCGCGATCATGCTCTCCAGCCCATCGATGCCGGCGACGATCTCCTGTTGCCGCGCCCGCGTCACCTCCGAGAAGCGCTCGTAGAGCGTGGCCAGGATCGCCGACTTGTTGGGGAAGTAGTGGTAGACCGTGGCGATCGGCCCGCCGGCCAGCGCGCCGACCTCTTTCATGGTGACGGCGTCGATGCCCTTTTCGCCGATCAGCCGCATGGCGGTCGCCAGGATCGCGTCGATGCGCTCGCGGCTGCGCTCCTGCTTGGGGCGTCGCCTGAGCTGAGAACCGGTCTCTGCACGCTTGGCCTGTTTCATATGCCGGCTGTCCACATCCTGCTTGGCGAATTCGCATTGACAACAAAGATGATAAAGTATCAGTTTTCAAGATACTGATTGATTATCAGCTTTTGACGCATCCGCCTGAAAGCACGATGCGCGACGACAGAATGAGGCAACGGACGTTGGGAGGCGCCTGTGGACTCGAAGAATTCCGCGCATTCGCAAGGGGACTGGCTGGTCGGCAATCCAACGCGCGGGCAGCTTGCCGCGGCGCTCTGGATCGGTTCCGTCGGCCTGCTCATCCTCGGCCTGCAGCCGGTGCTGCTCGGTGCTCTTTTCACGCAAGGCCATGTCACCGGCGATGAACTGGCGCTGGTCGCCACCGCCGAGCTGATCACCATCGGCCTCGGCTCGGCCACGGTGGCAATGGCGCTTTCGGCGCGCAACATGCGCTGGAAAAGTGCGGTCCTTCTGCTGCTTTTGGCGCTGGCCAATCTGTGGACCGCCTATGCGGCGGGCGCCAACATGCTGATCGCCGCCCGCGCTGTCGCCGGCTTCGCCGAGGGTGGCCTTGTCGCCGTCGCAACCGAATTGATCGCGCGATCGCGCCGCGCCGAGCGCATCGGCGGCTATTTCGTCTCGCTGCAGACGCTGGCGCAATGCGTTCTGGCGCTGCTGCTCGCACTCGTCGTCATTCCCGCCTATGGCGCCGGCGGCGGTTTCGTCACGCTGGCGGTCGTTTGCCTGCTTTCGCTCGCCGTCGCCCGCAACGTGGCGGACGACTATGCGGACCTGCCCAAGGAAGAGCATTTTGCCAATGTGCTGACGCCCGGCGCGATCACCGCGCTGCTGTCGATCTTCTGTTACTTCATGTTCTTCGGTTCGGTCTGGGCGTTTCTCGAGCCGCTCGGCGCGCAATATGGCATCGACGGCCGCACGGTCGGACTGATCGTTTCGGCGAGCCTCGCCGCTCAGATCCTTGGCGCCATGACGGCCACCGTGTTCGAGGCGCGCATCGACTATCGCCTCGCCATAACCGGTGTCGGCATCGTTGCCGTGATCGCCTGCCTGGTGCTGGCCGGCGGGCCGGCACTCACCACTTTCTGGATCGCCGCTCTGGCGATGGGCTTCATCCTGCTCTTCGTCGTTCCCTACCAGATCAGGCTGGCGATCACCGCGGACGAGACACGCACGACTGCGCTCCTGGTGCCGGCAGCGCAATTGTTCGGCCTGGCGTTCGGGCCGGTCGCCGCCTCGCTGCTGATCAGGGAAGGGGATTTCCGCGGCGTGCCGCAATTCGCCGCCGCCAGCGTCGTCGCTTCGGTGGCGCTGCTTGGCCTGTTCGTCGCCCTGTCGCGCCGCCGCGTCGTCGCCTGAAACCGGGGGCCATCATGACCAACAGTTGGACGAACTGGTCGGGCTTTGTCGCGGCCTCGCCGCAGCAGATTTTGAGCCCAGACAATCTCGGTGGCATCGTCGAGGCGGTGAAGACGGCGCTCGGGCCGCTGCGTGTCGTCGGGGCAGGGCATTCCTTCACGCCGCTGGCCGCAACCGACGGCACCTTGCTGTCGCTGGAGAAGTTCGAAGGGCTGGTCTCGCACGATCCCGCCGCCAGCCTGGCGCGCATCCGCGCCGGCACCCGGCTTGGCCCGTTGATGAAGCTGTTGCAGGAGATCGGCCAGGGCCTGCCCAATATGGGCGACATCGACCGGCAGGCGATTGGCGGCGCGCTCGGCACCGCCACGCATGGTTCGGGCCGCACGCTCGGTGCCTATCACACCCAGCTTGAAGCGATGCAGTTCGTCGACGGGCAGGGCGCGGTGCGCGAACTGACGCTGGCGAAGGATCGCGACCTGATCCACGCCACCGGTGTGGCTTTGGGCGCCTTCGGCATCTTGACCGAGGTGACGCTGAAGAACGTCGCCACTTATCGCCTGCACCGGCGCAAATGGGTGCTGCCGATCAAGGATATGTTGGCGCAGTTCCAGCCGATGATGGGCGCGCACCGTTCGGCCGAATTCTACTATGTCCCGTTCTCCGGCCATGCGCAGTTCATCGCCAGCGACCTGTCCGACAAACCGGTCAGCCCAAGGCCGCCGGAGGAGGATGAGGAGGGGCTGGCGACACTGCGCAAGCTGCGCACGGTGCTCGCCTGGGCGCCATGGCTGCGCGGCCTCATCATCCGCTCGGTGATGGCCAGGCTGCCGGCCGAGGACTACGTGCAGGATTGGCTGAACGTCTACGCCAGCGACCGCCGCACTCGTTTCAACGAGATGGAATATCATCTGCCCTTCGAGGAGGGGCCGAAGGCGCTGGCCGAGATCATCGAGCTGACCGAAAAGCGCTTTCCGGAAGTCTATTTTCCGATGGAGGTGCGGTCCGTCGCCGCCGACGAGTTCTGGCTCAGCCCCTTCTACAAGCGGCCGACCTGCTCGATCGCCATCCACCACGATGCCGCCAGCAACCCGTTGCCCTTCATGCGCGCGGCCGAGCCGATCTTCCGCAAATATGGCGGGCGGCCGCATTGGGGCAAGATGCACAGCCTGACCGCGAGGGATTTCGCCGCGCTCTATCCGCGTTGGAAGGACGCGATGGAGGTTCGCCGCGACATCGACCCGCAAGGCCGCTTCGTCTCGCCCTATCTGGCGAGCCTGTTCGGGCTAGCGTGATGGAAGCGTATTTTTCGAGCATGACAGCGGCATTGCGCGAGGCCGGGCTTTTCAAGCCCTGCCTGGTGCTCGACCGCGACCGGCTGGACGCCAACATCGCTCTGACCCGGCAGAGGCTGGCGCCGGGCCTTGCACTGCGGTTGGTCGACAAGTCGCTGGCCTGCCTGCCATTGCTGTCACGCATCGCCAGCGCCCTCGGCGCCGAGCGCTTCATGACCTTTCACCTGCCGATCACCGAGGCGGTGCTGAAGGCTTTCCCGACGGCGGATTTGTTGCTCGGCAAGCCGATGCCGGTGGAGGCGGCACGGCAAGCGCTGTCGCTTCGCGACGATGACTGGAGCCGCGTCTGCTGGCTGGTCGATACCGAAGCACGGCTTGAACAATACATGGCCATGGCGGAAGCGCTGGGCTCAGACCTGCGCATCGCCTTCGAGGTCGATATCGGCCTGCATCGCGGCGGTTTTTCCGAGCCGGCGGCGCTGTCGCGGGCGTTGCAGCGCTTGCGCGCGCATCCCCTGCTCCACTGCGAAGGCATCATGGGTTACGAGGCGCACGCGCCGCATATTCCAAACCTGTTCGGCGGCCCCGAACAGGCGCTAACGAAATCGGTCGCCGCGTTCCAGGCCTTCGTCGCCTGTCTGGCGCCGAACGAGAGGCAGA
Organism: Mesorhizobium sp. YL-MeA3-2017; assembly: GCF_030814575.1. Taxonomy (NCBI): domain Bacteria; kingdom Pseudomonadati; phylum Pseudomonadota; class Alphaproteobacteria; order Hyphomicrobiales; family Phyllobacteriaceae; genus Mesorhizobium; species Mesorhizobium sp. YL-MeA3-2017. The sequence continues at coordinate 5,391,600 of NZ_JAUSVH010000001.1, forward strand.
TCCTCAACATCGGCGGCTCCAAGACGGCGCTGCTGCACCGCACTGACACGCTGGCCAACGAGGTGTCGGTCGGCTCCGCCTTCATGCTGCCGACCGATTTCGACACACCTAGCCTTGCCGGCTTCCAGCCAGCCGCCTTCATCGCCACACCGGTTCTGAAAGTGGTCGACGCCGAATTGCCCGGCCCGGCCTTCGTCGGCCGCGCCTTGCAGGCGCTTGGCCGCTTCCCGCGCCGCGGTTGCTACATCTATGGCGGCAAGTGGATGGCAAAGCCGGTGTTTCCCGAGGGCGCTGCCGAAAACGCCATGCTCGGCCTTTCCTCCAACCAGCAGTTCATGGCGCTGCCGGACGGCGCGACGATCCAGCCGGACGATTTTTTCTACCTGCGCCCAACCCAGTCCGAGTTCGTGCTGCAGCAGTTCGGAACCATCGCAGTCTTTTCCGAGGGGCGGGTGATCGAGCACTGGCCGGCGCTGCCGTTGGGCTGATGAACATCCCCGCTCCTTTGCAATAGATCTCGACGCCGAACGTCATCGCTTGATTGTTGTTTCCGACAATCATATATTTGACTGAGTCAACAATATCGTTGGCGCCGTCCTGTGATGCTAGACTCCACCGAGGTTGCCATGCTTGCCCTTTCGAACCCGAGCCAAGACCAGATCGACTGCATGCGGGCCTTCAACCGCTTCTACACGCGCCAGATCGGCCTGCTGGAGGAAGTGCTGCTGAAAAGCCCGTTCTCGCTCACCGAGGCGCGGGTGCTGTTCGATCTTGCGCAGCGAAACGGCCAGACAGCCGCCGAACTCGGCCGCGAGCTTGGTCTCGACGCCGGCTACCTCAGCCGCATGCTGAAGAAATTCGAGGAGCGCGGGCTGGTGCTGCGCGAGGCGCAGGCCGACGACGCCCGGCAATCGGCCATCGCGCTGACCGAGGCCGGTAGGAGCGCCTTCGCCGAATTGGATAGCGCCTCGAACAAGGAAATCGGCGCCTTGCTCGAGCGCCTGCCGCCGGAACGGCGACAGACGCTGGTGACGGCGATGGCGACGATCATGCGCGTGCTGGGCGGCGGCGGCGAACCGAAGGTGCCCTACATATTGCGGCCGCTGCAGACCGGCGACCTCGGCTGGATCACGCGCCGGCAGGGTATGCTCTACGCGCAGGAATATGGCTGGGACGAAACCTACGAGGCGCTTGTCGCCGAAATCCTCGCCGCCTTCGTGAAGTCCTACGATCCGAAGACGGAACGCTCCTGGGTGGCGGAGCGCGACGGCGAGGTGGTCGGCTCGGTCTTCGTGGTGCATCAGTCCGACGAGGTGGCGAAGCTCAGGCTTCTTTACGTCGAGCCGTCGGCACGCGGCCTCGGCATCGGCAAGCGGTTGACCGACGAATGCATCGCCTTTGCCCGGTCCCGCGGCTACAAGACGCTGACCTTATGGACCAACGATATTCTCATCGCGGCGCGGCGCATCTATCAGGCCGCCGGCTTCAAGCTGGTCAAGGAAGAACGCCACACATCCTTCGGCAAGGATCTGGTCGGGCAGACCTGGGAGCTGACGCTGTAGGCGCGTAAGGGCAGGCGCACGGCTTATTGGCACTGAGGGCATGCCTATTGGCACTGAGGGCACGGCGAGACGCCTCTCGTCCGTCATTCCCGACCTCGTCAGCGACCGCAGGGAGCGGAGAGTGTCGGGAATCCATGCCGTGACCGATATGCTGTGAAAACGGTGCAGCTACTGAAAGAACACCGCGCTCTTCGACCTCCTATCGTGGAAGGCTCTATAGTTGAGATGTTCTGGCATGGATTCCCGACACTCTCCGGTCGCTTCACTCCCTCACGAGGTCGGGAATGACGGACCTTAGCTGGCTGCGCCCAAGCCCATCCATCTGGAGTTCGTTGTCAGGGTCGAACCTCCAGGTTCGGCCCTTTTCTCATGCTGCGACCGCATGTTCCCTTGTCAGGACGCTCCCGCGCCAGCGCATGGCTGTCATGCAGATTTGCCAGTTCACGTTTTTCGTGATCGGCTTGAATAGTAAGCATGCTTATTATATGTCATGCTTATGTCTTCGAACACGGAACATACGATCGGCTTCCTGGTCCACACGGTGGGCCGGCTTTTGCGCAAGCGTTTGGAACAGATGGCGATCAACACGCATCTTTCCGCCGCTCAATGGCGGTTGCTGTTCTGGGTGGCCAAGGAAGAAGGCACGACGCAGGCCCGCCTCGCTGAATATCTGGAAATCGAGCCGATCAGCGTTTCCCGCATGCTCGACCGCATGGAGCAGGGCGGCTGGGTCGAACGCCGGGCCGATGCCAATGACCGCCGCGTGCGCGCGCTGTTCCTCACCGAACAGGGCCGCGAAGCCTTCCTCTACGTGAAGAGTTTCGTCGGCACGGTCACCGAAGAGGCATTCGCTGGAATATCGAAGGCCGATCAGCAGACAATCATGCAGGGGCTCGAGAAGGTCATCGAGAACCTCAACACCACCATCACGTCCTCCCAAGACGCTGACAATGGCACTGAAGCCAAGACGTTAGAGAGTGCAGACCAATGAACGCCGTGTCCAAGATCGACGAGAGTGAAGTGACCAAGCTCGAGATCGAGCAGCCCGCGCCGCCGGCGCAGCCGGTGATCGCTGCGCCGCCGATCGAGCCGGCGCCCGTGCCGCAGAAGAAGAAGTCGCGCGGCCTGCGCTTCATCCTGATGGTGTCGGTGCCGCTCGTGCTCGTCGCCGCCGGCGGCTACTACTGGGTGACCGGCGGTCGCTACGAAGAGACCGAAAACGCCAATCTGCAGCAGGCGACGCTGTCGATCGCGGCCAATGTTCCCGGCCGCATCGTTCAGGTGAACGTCGCCGACAATATGGGCGTCAGGAAGGGCGACGTGCTGTTCGCCGTCGATCCCGAGCCGTACCGGATCGCGCTGGCCCAGGCTGATGCTGCGGTTGCCAATGCACGCCTCGGCGTCGAGCAGCTGCGCGCCGCTTACAACCAGGCACAGGCGCAGGCCAGGTCCGCCTCCAGCGAGGTCGACTACGCCCAGTCGCAATATGACCGCGCCGCCGATCTGGTGAAGAAGGGCATCAACCCGCAGTCGACGCTCGACCAGACCCGCAACGATCTGGACAAGGCCAAGCAGCAGCTTTCCGTCGCCCAGCAGGGCATCGACAGTGCCAAGGCCGCGCTGGACGGCAATCCCGACATCGCCACCGACAAGCACCCGACCGTGTTGGCGGCACTCGCCGCCCGCGACAAGGCCGCTTTCGACCTGACCCAGGCGACGGTGCGCGCGCCTGACGACGGCGTCGTCTACAAGGCTGCGTCCTTCAAGGTCGGCCAGTATGTGGGCGTCGGCACGCCGCTGTTTGCGCTGGTCGAGACCGGCGACACCTGGGTCGACGCGAACTTCAAGGAAACCCAGCTCACCCGCTTGAAGCCCGGCCAGAAGGCCGACATCGTGCTCGACACCTATCCGGACAAGACCTTCAAGGCCACCGTGCAGGCAATCGGCGCCGGCACCGGCGCGCAGTTCTCGCTGCTTCCGGCCCAGAACGCCACCGGCAACTGGGTCAAGGTCACGCAGCGCATCCCTGTGCGCCTGCAACTGGACGACAGCGACGCCAAGCTGGCTCTGCGTGCCGGCATGAGTGCCTCCGTCACCGTCGACACCGGCGCATCGCGCGGTTTCGGCAGCCTGTTTGGCCACGCCTTCGCCGGTGAGGCCAAGTAAAGCGGCTTAAGCGAGCCGCACCACAGTTTGACGAGGAGGATCGGTTTGCCGGCGGGCCGGCGCGGCGTGTGATTGTGGTGACGCTTATGCGTCCCGATCCCTCGACCGCCGGCACCACCAAGAGTTTCCGGGCGGCAGGCGCGCGAAAGCAGGCGCTGGCCGTTAAACCCCCAAAATGGCTGGCAATCCCCTGACGAGGTTGCCTTGCCGCCCGGAAAGCCCTTCAGGCGCCGACCGCTCCGGACTGGATCGAAATTGCCATGAGTGCAGATCAAGGTTATCGCGAAGTCCCGAACCGTGGGCTGGCCACCGTGGCGATCATGGCGGCGACGGTGATGCAGGTGCTGGACACCACCATTGCCAATGTCGCGCTGCCGTCGATGTCGGGCGACCTCGGCGCGTCGCCTGACACCATCAACTGGGTGCTGACGTCCTACATCGTCGCGGCCGCCATCGTCACGCCGATGACCGGCTGGCTGTCCGACAAGTTCGGCCGCAAGGAGCTGTTCCTGGGCTCGGTCGTCGGCTTCGTCTTCTTTTCGCTTTTGTGCGGGCTCGCCTGGAGCCTGGAAACGATGGTGCTGTTCCGCCTCATGCAGGGCGTGTTCGGCGCATCGATCGTGCCGCTGTCGCAGCTTTTCCTGATGGACATCAATCCCAAGGAACGCCGGGGTCAGGCCATGGCGATCTGGGGCGCCGGCATCATGGTCGGGCCCGTGGTCGGGCCGACGCTGGGCGGCTGGCTGACCGACAGCTACAACTGGCGCTGGGTGTTCCTGATCAACCTGCCGGTCGGCATCGTCGCCTTCCTCGGCATGGCCGCCTTCCTGCCCAGCATCCCCAAGCGCATCCGCGGCTTCGACTTCTTCGGCTTCGCCATGCTGTCGCTGGGCGTCGGCGCGCTGCAATTGATGCTCGACCGCGGTGCCGATGCCGACTGGTTCTCCTCGACCGAGATCTGGATCGAGACCGGCCTCGCCGTCATCGGCATCTGGGTCTTTGTTGTGCACACCATGTCCGCCGACCGCCCGTTCATCGACGCCAAGATCTTCCTCGACCGCAATTTCGCGGCGGCGCTGGTGTTCATCTTCATCATCGGCGTCATTCTCCTGGCCGGCATGGCGCTGATGCCGCCCATGCTCTCGGCGATCTTCGGCTATCCCACGGTGACGACGGGCATGGTGATGGCGCCGCGCGGTGTCGGCACGATGATCTCGATGCTGGCGGTCGGACGCCTGATGCGCATCGTCGATCCGAGGAAGCTGATCTTCGTCGGCATGCTGCTCACAGCCTATTCGTTCAACATGATGGCCGGTTTCACGCCGCAGATGGATGCCTGGCCGATCGTGTCGTCCGGCATCGTGCAGGGTCTGGGACTAGGGCTGGTCTTCGTGCCGATTTCAACGATGGCCTTCTCGACGCTAAACCCCTCGGGTCTGCCGGATGCGACGGCGCTGTTCACGCTGGTGCGCAACATCGGTTCCTCCATCGGCATCTCGGCCTTTGCGGTGATGCTGACGCAGAACACGCAGATCAACCACTCGGAGCTGTCGGCCTTCATCAACCCGTTCAACCCGAACCTATGGATCGCTAACCCGTCGGCGGCGATGGGCGACCGCACCGCGCTGTCGCAGGTGGACGGTCTCGTCAACATCCAGGCCCAGATGGTTTCTTACGTCTCCGACTTCAAACTGATGATGCTGGTGACGCTCAGCGCCATTCCGCTCATCTTCCTGCTCAAATCGCCGAAGAAGTCTGCAGGCGGCGCGGCCGCGCCGGCGGTGCATATGGATTGAGGCAATCGGCAGTCGGCAGTCGGCAGTCGGAACTTACTGGTGAGAAATTGGCTAGGCATGGTCGAAATCAGCCATTATTTTCCGACTGCCGACTGCCGACTGCCGACTGCCGACTGCCGACTGCCGACTGCCGACTGCCGACTGCCGACTGCCGACTGCCCTACTTCCCCAAAACCAACGCCCAATACCGCCAACCAGGCCGTGACGCATCGCCGACATAGGCGAGGCCGAAGCGCGTGAAACGCGGATCGAGCATGTTGCGGCGATGCGGCGGCGAGTTCATCCACATGTCGAACAGGCGCGTCAGGTCCATGCGGCCTTGGGCGATGTTTTCGGCGGCCGCGCCCTTGATGCCGTTGTCGGAGACGCGCGCGGCGAAATCCTTGCCCCAGCCGGTCGTGTGCTCCATTCGCCCCGCGCTGGCCATATAGCGCGCTTGCTGCAGCGCGGCCTGTTCAAGCTGCGCGTCGGGGCTGAGCGCCGTCAGGCCGGCACCCGAGCGGATGCCGGAAACGATGCCGCTTGCCGCCGCCGAGGAGCCGCCACTTTCGCCGGTCGGGCGCATCGTGCCGCAGCCGGCGAGCAAGGCGAGCGCGCCGAAGCCGCCAAACCTCAGCAGGGCGCGCCGGTCCATCGAGAGGAGCGGGGTGGGCGATCGGGCGGTCGAATCTGAAAGTGTCATCGTCTCTTCCATACCCGCGAAAATGGCTTTTGGCAGGCGTCTCAAGAAACTGTGATGCCGCCCGGACGACAGTCGTGGACGAAGCTGTTATGGTGAGACGTTCAGACAGTGGCAGCCACGGGCGGCCATCAAGGGTTTCGACCCTCGGCGGTGACCGCTCTCCAACCCGACAGGAGGATGGTAATGGCCGGTTTTCATGTCATGGCAGGGGCGCACGGACTTGAGTTGCCGACGGTGCGCCGGATTTCCATTTCAGACCTGTTCGACGCCCTGAAGCGCGGTGCCGAGGATTTTTGGGCGAAACCTTCGCACTACGTCTTCCTCGGGCTGATCTATCCGATCGTCGGGCTGATCCTGACGGAGTGGACGTCGGGCTCCAACGCCATCCAGCTGGTCTACCCGCTGATGACCGGTTTTGCACTCGTCGGCCCCTTTGCAGCCATTGGTCTTTACGAGATGTCGCGGCGGCGCGAGCGCGGCATGGACACGTCCTGGAAGCGTGCGCTCGATGTGCGCCATTCGCCGGCGCTGCCGTCCATCGCCGTCATCGGCATCATGCTGATGGCGTTCTTCCTCTTGTGGCTGTTCACGGCGCAATCGATCTATGCATCGTCCTTTGGCGACCAGCCTCCGGCAGCGCTTGGAACCTTCGTTCGGGACCTGTTCACCACCAACCAGGGCTGGCGGCTCATCCTCCTCGGCAATTTGACCGGTTTTGTCTTTGCGCTGATCGTGCTGGCAACGACCGTCATCGCCTTCCCGCTGCTGCTTGATCGTGACGTCGGCGTGGTGTCGGCGATCGAGACTTCGGTGCGCGCCGTCGCCATGAACCCCGTGCCGATGCTGGCCTGGGGTCTGATCGTGGCGGTGTTACTGGTGATCGGCTCGATCCCGCTGTTTGCCGGCCTTGCCATCGTCATGCCGATCCTCGGCCACGCCACCTGGCACCTCTACCGCAAGGTGGTGGTACCGGAAGGCAAGGCCGACCGGCGGCCGATGTAGGCCTGTCGGGTTACCTTGATCAGCGCTGGCTTTCGGTCGCCATCCGCACGGCCAGCGCCGCCAGCACGGTTCCCATCAGCCAACGCTGGATCAGCATCCATAGCGGTCGCCCGGCCAGGAACACCGCTATGGAACCCGCCGTGACCGCGATGACGGCGTTGACGCTCAGGCTGATGGTGATCTGCGTTACGCCCAGCACCAGAAGCTGCGACAGCACGTGGCCCTTTTCGGGCTCGATGAACTGCGGCAGCAGCGACAGATAGAGCACTGCGACCTTCGGATTGAGCAGATTGGTCATCAACCCCATCATAAACAGCTTGCGCGGCCGGTCGCGCGGCAGCTCCTTCACCTGGAAGGGCGAGCGCCCGCCGGGGCGCAGCGCCTGCCAGGCGAGGTAGAGCAGGTAGAGCGCGCCGCCGAACCGCAGCACGTCATAGGCATAGGGCACGGCAAGCAGCAGCGCCGTGATGCCGAAGGCCGCGCACAGCACATAGAACAGGAAGCCGACGGCAACGCCGCCGAGCGAGATCAGCCCGGCTTTCGGTCCTTGCGAGAGCGAGCGCGAGATCAGGTAGATCATGTTCGGGCCTGGCGTCAGCACCATGCCGAGGCAGATCAGGGCGAAGGCGATGTGATTGGCGGTATCGGGCACGGCAGTCCCCCAGATGTGGCGCATCCAAGCGCGCTGGCGCGAAACTGCATCTTTGCCGCGCAACCCGCAAGATCATGACCCGTCGGCTGATTGCGCCAGATCGGGCTTCGCCTTTTGGCCCATCGCCCGTCACGGCAAAAGCTGGTGACAGCCGCCCGGGCTTCGGCTAATCCGGGGCCGTCCCGGCATGGCCGGTAGCACTCGAACGCGGCCTGTTTTTCTGGGATGCCATGACGGATCTGCTTGAAACGATCGATACGCTGACTGCCGTCTCCGGCCGCTATGACACGCTCTTGTGCGACGTCTGGGGCGTGGTCCACAATGGCGAGACGCATTTTCCGGCTGCGGCCGCAGCCCTTGCGCAGGCTCGCAAGGCCGGGCTGGCGGTGGTGCTCATCACCAATTCGCCGCGTCGAAACGCCGACGTGATCGCCCAGTTGCGGGTGATCGGCGTGCCCGACGACGCGTTCGACCGCGTGGTGACGTCCGGCGACGTGACGCGCGATCTGATCGCCGAAGGCCCGCGCAAGGTATTCCACCTCGGGCCGGACCGCGACGTCACCATCTATGACGGGCTCGATGTCGAACTGGTCGAGGAATTCGAGGCGCAGGCCGTGGTCTGCACTGGCCTGTTCGACGACGAGGCCGAAACGCCGGAAGACTATGCCGAGATGCTGGCGCGGCTGCGGGCGCGCAACCTGCCGTTCATCTGCGCCAATCCCGATATCATCGTCGAGCGCGGCGACAGGCTGATCTGGTGCGCCGGCGCGCTTGCCCGCGACTACGCCCAGCTCGGCGGCCGCACGCTGATCGCCGGCAAGCCGCATGCGCCGATCTATGCGGCGGCGATGAAGGCGGCTTGCGAGGCTCTCGGCCGTGACCTGACGCGCAACCAGGCGCTGGCCATCGGCGACGGCATGATGACCGACGTCAAGGGCGGCGCCGACAACGGCTTCGACGTGCTCTATATTTCCGGCGGCATTCATGCCCGCGACTATGGCGACCCGTTGCGGCCCGATCCGGCGCGGTTGGCGGCTTTCCTCGAAAAGCACGGCTACCGGCCCGTTGCCGTCATGCCGCGGCTGAAATAAGGGAGCGGCATGGACAAGCCGTTCGAACGCATTTCCGGCGACACGGTGCTGCCGTCCCGTCTGCGCGGCGGCGTGGTGGCGATCGGCAATTTCGACGGCGTACATCGCGGCCATCAGGCCGTGTTGCAGCGGGCATTGGACGAGGCGCATCGGCGCGGCGTCCCGGCGCTGGTGCTGACCTTCGAACCGCATCCCCGCACCGTTTTCAGGCCGGACGTGCCGCTGTTCGTGCTCACCCCGCCGCCGGTGAAGGCGAGGCTCCTGTCCTATTTCGGCTTCGACGCCGTTATCGAGCAGGAATTCACCCGCGAATTTTCCGAGCGGTCGGCGGAATCCTTCATCACCGATATCCTGGAAAAGAACCTCGGCATTTCCTGCGCGGTCACCGGTTTCGACTTCCATTTCGGCAAGGACCGCCAGGGCGGCCCGGCCTATCTGGCGGAAGCTGGCAGGCGCCACGGTTTTGGCGTCGCCCAGGTCGAGGCTTTTTGCGACGAGGGCACGGACGTCGTCTCCTCCAGCCGCATCAGGGCGCTGCTCACCGAGGGCGAGCCGGCCGAAGCGGCAGGCCTGTTGGGCTATCGTTTCACGGTCGAAAGCGAGATCATCGGCGGCCAGCAGCTCGGCCGCACGCTGGGTTTCCCCACCGCCAATATGAGGCTTTCGCCGCAAACCACGCTGAAGGAAGGCATTTACGCCGTCCGCTTCCGGCGCCAGGACGGCACCTTGCACGATGGCGTTGCCAGTTTCGGGCGGCGCCCGACGGTGGACGACAACGGTGCGCCGCTGCTCGAGACGTTTCTCTTCGACTTCTCCGACAGCCTTTACGGCGAGGTCTGCGAGGTATCGTTCTTCGCCTATCTGCGCGGCGAGGTGAAGTTCGAGGGGCTTGACCCGCTGGTCGCCCAGATGAAGCGCGACGAGGCGGAGGCGAGGGCGGTGCTGGCCGGCGTGCGGCCACTTTCCGCCCTCGACGGGAAGATCACTTTTTAGCGTCCGCGGGCGCGCTGGCCCTCAAGCCCAGACCGAAAGCGATGTAGGTCCAGCCCTGGAAGATCAGGTCGATCGCCAGGAACAGGCCGAGCACCCACAGGCTGTTGACCGGCCAGCGCAGCGCGATGATCAGGCCCGCCAGCACGGTGATGATGCCGGCGGCAATGATCCAGCCTGAACCCTTTTCGGCGCGGTGCTGGAAGCCGACGGTGGTGCGGATCAGGCCCGACGCCACCAGCGCGATAGCCAAAAGCAGGGTGAGTACCGCCGAGGCCAGCAGCGGATTGTAGAAGGCGAAGAAGCCGGCCACCGCATAAAGCAGGCCGTTGAGCAGCCAGTAGAAGAACCGTCCCCAGGTCTTGACGCCGAAGGCATGCACGATCTCGATGGCGCCGGCGATCAGCATCAGCCATCCGACGAAATAGACCGACACGACCGTGGCGATGAACAGATTGCCGAAGGCGATGCCGCCCAGGATCAACATCAAAACGCCAAGGGCAACGAACCATCCCCATTTGGAACGGGCTTGCCCGATTACATTCTTCAATTCGTCCGTTGGCAGGGTCATGGCCATCCTCTCCAAGGTTGTGCCTGTCACAGGGCGGACGATAACGCCGTGCCAATATGGCGTCCAGTGATGGCGCCGAAACGGAATTTGTTTGGAAATCGCGGATTTAAGTCAAATTTTACCAAACGGCCGTCATAGACAACGCAACGGTGAGTTGTGCATGGTGTTGTAATGAGTCCTGCAAGGTTCCTCCCGGCGGCACTGGCTGCTCTTGTCGTTGCTGCCCCGTCCGGCGCCCGCGCCGGGGACGGCTTTTTCGACTGGATTCACGGCGACTGGTATCTGGAGGTCGGCGTCACCGGCCTGGTCGCGCCGAATTTCGAAGGCGGCAAGAAATACCTGCTCGGCGCCGAGCCGATCATTTCGCTGGGCAAGGCTGGCAACGACACCCGCTTTTCCTCGCGCAACGACAATATCTCGCTGGGCCTCTACGACACCGGCAATTTCCGCGCCGGCCTGAACGGCAAGCTGCTGTTGCGCCGCAGCAGCGACACGCAGGGCCTGGAAGGGCTGGACCCGGTGCCATGGGGTGGCGAGCTCGGCGGTTTCGCCGAATTCTATCCCGTGGACTGGGTGCGCGTGCGCGGCGAGGTGCGCCAGGGCGTCCGCGCCCATCACGGTGTCGTCGCCGATTTCGCGGCCGACGCCTTCTATGACGTCACGCCGGAAGTCCGCATCTCCGGCGGTCCACGCATGTCGCTGGCCTCGTCGCGCTATTTCGACGCCTATTACGGCGTCAACGCCGCCGAAGCGGCGACCACCGGCCTTGCCGAATATCATCCGGGCGGCGGCGTCAAATCGGTGGGTGTCGGCGGCGCCGTCACGTGGAAAGTCAGCGACCCGATCACCGCGAGCCTGTTCGGCGAATACAGCCGTCTGACCGGTCCGGCTGCTTCGTCCAGCCTGGTCAAGCAGAACGGTTCGAAGGACCAGTTCACCATCGGCATCTCGACCAGCTACCGCTTCGATTTCAAGATGTAGCCGAATGCGGCGGCGAGGCGCTTTATTCCTGCCGCCTTATCGGCTAAAAGCGCGGCCATGACGGCTTTCTCGCGCCCACGCGGCATCGCGATACGAATTATTGGCCCGGTGTTCCGGACGGCTTAAGGTCGTCGGAGCCGCCGGGACTTTTTGCGTGGGGCACCCTCGCGCTTTTTCCAGAACATGCTAGTTCAACGCCCGAGGCTCGCCGCCGCCGGGCAACGCATATGGCAGATCGATGAACGACAAAGCTGAAACCCTCGACTATTCCAAGACCCTTTATTTGCCGCAGACGGAATTCCCGATGCGCGCCGGCCTGCCGGAAAAGGAACCGGCGCTGGTCAAGCGCTGGCAGGACATGGACCTCTACAAGCGCCTGCGCGAAACCGCCGCCGGGCGTCCAAAATACGTGCTGCATGACGGCCCGCCCTACGCCAACGGCAACATCCATATCGGCCATGCGCTGAACAAGATCCTCAAGGACATCATCGTCCGTTCCTTCCAGATGCGTGGTTTCGACTCGAACTATGTGCCCGGTTGGGATTGCCACGGCCTGCCGATCGAGTGGAAGATCGAGGAAGAGAATTATCGCTCCAAGGGCAAGTCGAAGCCCGACCTTTCGCAGCCGGCCGCCATGGTGGCGTTCCGCCAGGAATGCCGCGCCTATGCCGAAAAGTGGATCAAGGTGCAGGGCGACGAGTTCCAGCGCCTCGGCGTCGTCGGCGATTTCGACAACCCCTACACCACCATGGCCTATCACGCGGAAGCGCGCATCGCCGGCGAACTGCTGAAATTCGCGGCGACCGACCAGCTTTACCGTGGCTCCAAGCCGGTGATGTGGTCGGTGGTCGAGCGCACCGCGCTGGCCGAAGCCGAGATCGAGTATCAGGACTACGAAAGCGACGCGATCTGGGTGAAGTTCCCGGTGAACGACGCGACCAGCGCGTTTGCTGGCAGCCATGTGGTCATCTGGACGACCACGCCCTGGACGATCCCCGGCAACCGCGCCGTCGCTTATTCGCCACGCGTCGCCTACGGGCTGTACGAGATAACCGCAGCTGAGAACGACTTCGGCCCGCAGCCGGGCGAGAAGCTGATCTTTGCCGACGCGCTTGCGGAAGAATCGTCCGCAAAGGCGAAGGTTGTTATGAAGCGCCTCCGCGATATCTCGGCGGAGCAGCTTGCCGGCCTGACGCTTTCGCACCCGCTGCATGGCCTCGGCGGTGGCTATGAATTCCCCGTTCCGCTTGTCGCCGGCGACCATGTCACCGACGATGCCGGCACCGGTTTCGTGCACACCGCGCCCAGCCACGGCCGCGAGGACTTCGAGGCCTGGGTGGATGCCGCGCCGGAACTGCGCAAGCGTGGCATCGACACGGCGATCCCGTTCCCGGTCGACGATGCCGGCTTCTATACCAAGGACGCGCCGGGCTTCGGGCCGGACCGCGAGGGCGGCGCCGCGCGCGTCATCGACGACAACGGCAAGAAGGGCGACGCCAACAAGGCCGTCATCGAGGCGCTGATCGCCGTCAACGCGCTGTTCGCGCGCGGCCGGCTGAAGCACCAGTATCCGCATTCGTGGCGTTCGAAGAAGCCGATCATCTTCCGCAACACGCCGCAGTGGTTCGTCTATATGGACAAGGAACTGGCCGACGGCACCACGCTGCGCGGCCGCGCGCTGAATGCCATCGACGCCACGCGTTTCGTGCCGGCCGCCGGCCAGACGCGCCTGCGCTCGATGATCGAGGAGCGCCCCGACTGGGTGCTGTCGCGCCAGCGCGCCTGGGGCGTGCCGATCGCCGTCTTCGCCGACGAGGACGGCAATGTGCTGAAGGACGATGCGGTCAACGCCCGCATCCTTGAGGCTTTCGAGAAGGAAGGGGCGGACGCTTGGTTCGCCGAGGGCGCGCGCGAGCGCTTCCTGGGTGCTAAGGCCAACGAACCGTGGAAGCAGGTCACCGACATTCTCGATGTCTGGTTCGATTCCGGCTCCACCCACACCTTTACGCTCGAAGACCGTCCCGACCTCAAATGGCCGGCCGACGTCTATCTGGAAGGTTCGGACCAGCACCGCGGCTGGTTCCACTCCTCGCTTTTGGAAAGCTGCGGCACCAGGGGCAGGGCGCCTTACGACACCGTCGTCACCCATGGTTTCACCATGGACGAGGAAGGCCGCAAGATGTCGAAGTCGCTCGGCAACACGGTGGTGCCGCAGGACGTCATCAAGCAGTCGGGCGCCGATATCCTGCGGCTCTGGGTGGCGACGACCGACTATTGGGAAGACCAGCGGCTCGGCAAAACCATCCTGCAGACCAACATCGACGCCTATCGCAAGCTGCGCAACACCATCCGCTGGATGCTGGGCACGCTGGCGCATGACGACGGCGCCGAAGTGGCGCTTGCCGAAATGCCCGAGCTGGAGCGGCTGATGCTGCACCGGCTGGCGGAACTGGACGAGGTGGTGCGTTCCGGCTTCGATGCCTTCGAGTTCAAGCGCATCACGCGAAACTTGCTCGATTTCATGGTCGTCGAATTGTCGGCCTTCTATTTCGACATCCGTAAGGACGCGCTCTATTGCGACGCGCCGTCGAGCGTGAAGCGCAAGGCCTCGGTCAAGGTGGTGCGCCATCTGTTCGACTGCCTGGTGAAATGGCTGGCGCCGCTTCTGCCCTTCACCACGGAAGAGGCGTGGCTGGATCGTAACCCGAAGGCCGAATCGCTGCATCTGGAACAGATGCCGGCGGTGCCCGCCGAATGGCGCGACGATGCGCTGGCCGAAAAATGGCGCAAGATCCGCCAGGTGCGCAGCGTCGTCACCGGTGCGCTGGAACTGGAGCGCGCCAAGAAGACCATCGGCTCTTCCCTCGAGGCGGTGCCGGTCGTCTACATGACCAATGCCGTGCTTGAGGAGGCCTTCGACGGCGTTGATCTGGCCGAGATCAGCATCACCTCCGATCTCGTTATCTCGCACGCTGCCGCCCCCGCCGACGCCTTTGCGTTGCGCGAGGTTCCGGGCGTTGCCGTGGTCGTCGGCAAGGCCGAGGACCGTGGTCTGGTCAAGTGCGCGCGCTCCTGGCGCTACACCGCCGATGTCGGCTCGGACGCCGCTTTCCCGGGCGTTTCGGCGCGCGATGCGGCCGCTCTTCACGAGCTGAAAGCACTCGGCCGGCTCTGATTGCCGGCCGGGTACGATGCCGGTGGCTTGTTGGCCGCCGGCGTTGCCCTTAACGGACCGTTGAGGTAAAGACGCGAAATTCCGGTGACAAGAAAGACAAACTATCGCCGGATTCCCGTCGGATGAGCGCATGGGTTCATTGCCGGGCCATCGGGGCTGGCCAGAGGTCGAGAGTGAAATATTTCAGCATGACCGAAAGACGCTGCGCACGCGCGCTGGTTCTCGTGCCGCTCATGGCGTCAGGTCTGGCGCTTGCCGGCTGCGTCGGATCGCCCACCTACGGTACCGACAAGCCCGCCGACCAACAATTGCTTGGCGACCTTTCCAACGCCATTTCGCTGCGTCCGCCGAAGAAGGACGCCATCGACTACAAGCCGCGCGCCGTGCTGGTGAAGCCGAAGGCCGGCACCAAGGAGGCGCTGCCAGCGCCGCAGGACTCGATCACCCAGACCGCTGGCGGCGAATGGCCGGAATCGCCGGAGCAGCGCCGTGCGCGCCTGCGCGCCGAAGCGACTGCCAACGAGAATAACCCCAACTACCAGACCCAGATCGTCGGCGACGACGTGCAGTCCGATCCGGCAGCCGTCCGGAAGGCGATGGCCGAATCGGGCTCCAGCCACCCGCCGGCTCCCGATACTGGCCAGGCCGTGTCCAAGCGCGCCGAGGTGGCACGCCGCATCGCTGCCAGCGAGAAGGGCACGCCGACCTCCAGAAAATTCCTGACCGATCCGCCCACGGCCTATCGCACCGCCGCCGACACCGCGCCGCAGAACGATGTCGGTGAGGACGAATACAAGAAGGAACGGCGCCTGAAGAAGGAAGCCCTGGCCAAGAGCGGCAAGTCGGGCTGGTTCGACTGGTGGAATTGACCGGCTGCTGACGACTGTCAGCGGCGATCCTTGAAAAAATCCTTGAGAATGGCGGCGGCCTCGGTCTCCGCGATGCCGGCATAGATATCCGGCGCATGGTGGCAGGTCGGGGTGGCGAAGAAGCGTGCCCCGTTGACGACCGCGCCGCCCTTTTCGTCGGCCGCCCCGAAATAGAGGCGCCGCAGCCGGGCGAAGGAAATCGCACCCGCGCACATCGCGCACGGTTCCAGCGTCACATAGAGGTCGTGCCCGGTCAGCCGTTCGCTGCCCAGTTTGCCGCAGGCCTCGCGGATCGCCAGCATTTCGGCATGGGCCGTCGGGTCGTTCAATTCGCGCGTGCGGTTGCCGGCCGAGGCGACGATTTCGGCGCCGCGCACGATCACCGCGCCGACCGGCACTTCGCCGCGCGCCGCGGCAGCTTCCGCCTCCTTGAGCGCGGCGGCCATGAAATCCGGTCGTTTCAAGCTGTTTCTGTCCCGAATAAGCCCTCGCCACCCGGTGGCGATCCTGTTATCTAGCGCACGACTTCGAAAACCGGTATCGGTTTTCGAACCGGATCACGCGCACAACAGAAGTGTTACAGCGTCTTGAGGCGTCCTTTCCGACGTCCGGCGCCGTGGCCGCGCCAGAGCATGATTCCGAAAAGTTGCAGACTTTTCGGGCAAGGTCATGCGACAAAATAGGAAGATAGAGCGGAAGGCCGATGGCATTCCGTTCGGGTGAGCAAGGTAATATGGACGACAGAGACAACAAGCCGCCGCGTTCGCGTGGCCCCAAAACGGGCGGACCGCGCGGCCGCGATGCCGGCGCTGGCAAGGGTGGCAAGCCCGGCTTCGGTAAGAAGCCGTTCGCCAAGCGTTTCGACGGCGACAAGCCGGCCGGCGACCGGCCCCGCGGCGATTTCAAGCCCGGCGGCGGCAAGCCCTGGCAGAAGCGCGAGGATGGCGGCAAGCGGCCTTATGAAAAGAGCGCGCGCGGCGAGGGCAAGCCCTTCGTCAAGCGCGACGGACCGCGCAAGCCCTATACGCCGCGCCAGGATAGTGCTGCCGACGGCGAGCGGCCGAGACGCGACTTCGGCGATCGTCCCCGCACACCCCGCCCGGAAGGCGAATTCCGGCAGGAGCGCAAGCCTTACGAGAAGCGGGAAGGCGGCGGCTCCTTCGGCAAGCGGCCCTACGAAAAGGGTGCACGCACCGAAGGCAAGCCCTTCGTCAAGCGCGACGGGCCGCGCAAGCCCTATACGCCGCGCGAGGATCGCGCAGCCGACGGCGAGCGGCCGAAGCGCGATTTTGGCGGCGACCGTCCGCGCGGCCCGCGGCCCGAAGGCGGCTTCCGCCCGGACCGCAAACCTTATGAGAAGCGGGACGACGCGGGCAGCCAGCGCCCCGGCCGCTACGAGCGCGGCGAACGCAGCGAACGGCGCTTCGACAGCGGTGAACGTCGTTTCGAGCGCCCGAAGCGCGAATTCGATGGCGAACGCAAGCCGTTCCGTCCGCGCGAGGATGGCGAACGCAAGCCGTTCCAGAAACGCGAGGGCGGCGCGCCGAAGCACTTTGGCGACAAAGGCCCGCGCCGCGAGGGCGGTTTCCGCCCGCAGGCTTCGGAAGAAGCCATGGAGACAGGCGAGCGTATCGCCAAGCGCCTGGCCCGTGCCGGCATCGCCTCTCGTCGTGACGCCGAGGAGCTGATCGCCGCTGGCCGCGTCAAGGTCAATGGCAAGGTGCTTCCATCGCCAGCCTTCAACGTCTTGCCAACCGACGTCATCCATCTCGACGACACCGAGATCCCGGCGATCGAACGGACACGCCTGTTCCTGTTCCACAAGCCGGCCGGCCTGGTGACCACCAACCGCGACCCCGAAGGCCGCAAGACGGTGTTCGACGTGCTGCCGGCCGAACTGCCGCGGCTGATGACGGTCGGACGGCTGGACATCAACACCGAAGGCCTGTTGCTGCTCACCAATGATGGCGGGCTGTCGCGCGTGCTGGAACTGCCGGCCACCGGCTGGTTGCGGCGTTATCGCGTCCGCGTCCATGGCAAGGTCGAGGAGCAGGCCCTGGCCGACCTCAGGGACGGCATCGCCGTCGACGGCATCTTCTACGGTGCCATCGAGGCATCGCTGGAACGCACACAGGGCAGCAATGCTTGGCTGGTCATCGGCCTGCGCGAAGGCAAGAACCGCGAGGTGAAGAACATCCTCGGCGCGCTTGGGCTCGAAGTGACGCGGCTGATCCGCATCTCCTACGGTCCGTTCCAGCTCGGCGAATTGCCGGAAGGCCATGTTCTGGAGATCAAGGGCCGCACGCTGCGCGAGCAGCTCGGCGAAACGCTGATCGAGGAATCGGGCGCCAATTTCGAGGCTGACATCGCCACTCCATTCTCCAACAAGCCGGTGCGGCGCACCGAGCCGCGCGTGGAAGATAGGCCGCGTCTGCCGCCCCAGCGCGAGGGTGATCATCGCCCGATCGGCGAGGGTGGCCTGATCAAGGCGCGCAAGCGGCGCGAGGGCAGCCGCGACGAGGCGCTCGGCAAGCTTTCGACCCGGCCGGAGCGCGGCGGGTTCAGCAAGCCTGGCGGTTCCGGCAAACCAGGTGGCTTTGGCAAACCAGGCGGCTTTGGCGAACGCGGTCCCCGCAAGGGCGAGCGCGAACAGCGGCCGATCGAGCCGCCGGGTCAGCGCCGGGCCAATGTCTGGATGGCGCCGGGCGCGCGGCCGCAGGGCGCCAAGATCGAGCGGCCGGAACGTTCCGGCACCGGTGGCGATCGCCCGCGCGGCCGTCCTAGCGAAGGCAAGGGCGGCGCGCCGCGCGGCAAGGGACCGGGCAAAGGCCCGAGGCAGCGCTGATGCGGATCGTCGGGGGCGAATTTCGCGGCAGGCCGTTGGCCACGCCGCGCGATCACTCCATCCGCCCGACCACCGACCGCACGCGCGAGGCCGTCTTCAACGTGCTCGCGCATCGTTTTCCCGACAGGCTGGAAGGCGTGCGCGTGCTCGACCTCTTCGCCGGCACCGGCGCGCTCGGCCTGGAAGCGCTGTCGCGCGGCGCCTCCTACGCCGTCTTCATCGAGGAATCGGCCGAGGGACGCGGCCTGATCCGCTCCAATGTCGAAGCCTACGGCCTCACCGGCCGCACCAAGATATTCCGCCGTGACGCCACCCAGCTTGGCGAGGCCGGCACGATCGCGCCATTTACCCTGCTGTTTGCCGATCCGCCCTATGGCAAGGGCCTTGGCGAGCGGGCGCTTCAGTCGGCGCGGGCCGGCGGCTGGCTGGCGCCCGGCGCGCTCTGCGTGGTCGAGGAGACCGCCTCCGTCCCGTTCCAGCCAGGACCGGGTTTTTCGGTCGTCGATGAGCGCAACTATGGCGAAACCGTCATCCGTTTCATCGAGACGGCCTGACTTCGGCCTTGTTTTGCGGCAAGACGGGCTGAAACGCGTATTCGGGCAAACGGCAAGACAGGTGGTGCTGCATTGAGGCGGAACGGGTCGATGAAAGCACTTGGAAACTGGCCGCGCCGCGCGCTTTTGGCCGCATCCTTCACCGTCCTTCTTGCCATGCCGACGTTTGCCGAACAGGCACCTGTGCCGACGTCCCCGGTTTCCGAGTTCACGCTTGGCAATGGCATGCAGGTCGTGGTCGTTCCCGACCACCGCTCGCCGATCGTCACCCATATGGTCTGGTACAAGGTCGGCAGCGCCGATGAGCCGCCCGGCAAATCCGGCATCGCCCATTTCTTCGAACACCTGATGTTCAAGGCGACCGGCAATCATGCCGCCGGCGAACTCGACAAGGCGGTGGCCGATATCGGCGGCAACGACAACGCCTTCACCTCCTACGACTATACAGCTTTCCACGAGACCGTGCCGCCGCAGGCGCTCAGTCAGATGATGGCCTTCGAGGCCGCCCGCATGCGCAATCTGGTGCTGAGCGACGAGGTCGTCGCCACCGAGCGCGACGTGGTGCTGGAAGAGCGCCGCATGCGCATCGACAACGACCCGCAGGCCCAGCTTGACGAAGCCGTGCTGGCCACCCTGTTCATGAACCAGCCTTACCGTATCCCGGTCATTGGCTGGATGCAGGAGATGCAGCAGCTCAACCGCGTAGATGCCAAGGCCTTCTACGACCGCTATTACGCGCCCAACAACGCCGTCCTGATCGTCGCCGGCGACGTCGAGGCCGAGGCGGTGCGCAAGCTGGCCGAGGAGAGTTTCGGCAAGATCCCGCGCGGTCCCGATCTGCCGCCGCGCATTCGCCCGAAGGAACCGCAGAAAACCACGCGGCGAACGGTGACGTTGAGCGACGCCCGCGTCAGCGTGCCGAGCTTCTCCATGCAGTGGGTGGTGCCGTCCTACAACACCGCCAAGCCCGGCGAGGCGGAGGCGATCGACCTGCTTGGCGAGATTCTCGGCGGCGGCACGCGCAGCCGGCTCTATCAGGAGCTGATCGTCAAGAAGGGCATCGCCGCCAGCGTCAATGCCGGCTTCCAGGGCCGGGCGCTCGACGATTCGGTCTTCGCCGTCTACGCCACGCCGCGCGGCGAGGCCAAGCTCGCCGACGTCGAAGCCGCTGTCGGCGCCGAGATCGAGCGGATCGCCCGCGATGGCATCAGCGCTGAGGAACTGGACCGGGCAAAAGCGCGGTATGTGCGCTCGATGATCTTCGCGCGCGATCGTCAGGATTCGATGGCCAACATCTACGGCAGCACGCTGACCACCGGCGGCACGGTTACCGACATCAACGAATGGCCGGACCGCGTCCGCAAGGTCACCGCCGAGGAAGTGAAGGCAGCCGCGGCGCGCTATCTCGTGCTCGACCGGGTGGTGACGGGTTATCTGTTGCCGAAGACGCAGGCGGAGAACTGAGCGATGCCGGCCATGAGAATTTTGCAGCAATCGTCGCACCCCGCCATTTCCGGCCTCGCGGGCGACCGCGCGTTGTCGATCAAAACCACCCCGGTCCGCGCCGCCGTCCTGACCCTGCTGCTCGGCCTGGTCTTCCTGGTTCTTCCGGTGTTCACGGCGTCCGCCATGACCATCCAGG
The DNA here is from genome assembly GCF_030814575.1 of Mesorhizobium sp. YL-MeA3-2017. Lineage (NCBI taxonomy): Bacteria > Pseudomonadati > Pseudomonadota > Alphaproteobacteria > Hyphomicrobiales > Phyllobacteriaceae > Mesorhizobium > Mesorhizobium sp. YL-MeA3-2017. Next base: position 5,412,178 of record NZ_JAUSVH010000001.1, read on the forward strand.
AGGTGAAGTCCGAAAAGGGCATCACCGCGTGGCTGGTCGAAGACTACACCGTGCCCATCGTCTCACTGCGTTTCGCCTTCCAGGGCGGCTCCAGCCAGGACCCCGCCGGCAAGGAGGGCACCGCCAATCTGATGTCTGGCCTGTTCGACGAGGGCGCGGGCGATCTCGACAGCGACACCTTCCAGACCCGCCTCGACACGGCCGGCGCCGAAATGCGTTTCGAGGCGACCCGCGACGGCGTCTACGGGTCGATGCGCATGCTGGCCGAAAAGCGCGACGATGCGCTGGGCCTGCTCAAGTTGGCGATCACCAGTCCGCGCTTCGACGCTGCGCCGATCGAGCGCATCCGCGCGCAGGTCCTCTCCGGCCTGCTCGCCGGCGAGCGCGACCCGGAAACCATTGCCCAGACCAAGTGGCGCCGCTCCATCTATGGCAGCCATCCTTACGCCAATGCCGACGACGGCACCAAGGAAACGGTGCCGGCCATCACCGCCGACGATCTGCGCGCCTTCCACAAGGCGACCTTCGCGCGCGACGGCCTGCGTGTCGCGGTCGTCGGCGCGATCGATGCCGAAACGCTGAAGCGCAAGCTGGACGAGTTGTTCGGCGACCTGCCTGAAAAGCAGGCGCTGAAACCGGTGGCCGACGTCGATCTCAAATTCGGGCAGAAGGTGGAGGTCAATTACGACCTGCCGCAGACATCGCTGCAACTGGCCTTCCCGGGCGTGCGCCGCGACGCGCCGGATTTTTATGCCGCGGCCGTCATGAACGACATGCTCGGCGGCTCGGCATACACTTCGCGCCTCTATCAGGAAGTGCGCGAAAAGCGCGGCCTGGCCTATGGCGTGTCGTCGTCGCTGGTCAACCGGCGCTACGCCGCCTTGCTCACGGTCGGTACCGCGACGCGCTCCGACCGCGCCGCCGAGACGCTTGGCGTCGTGCGCGACGTCATCCGGCGCATGGCGACGGAAGGGCCGACCGAGCAGGAACTGGCGGCGACCAAAAAATACCTGATCGGCGCCTATGCCATCAACAATCTCGACTCTTCCGACGCAATCGCCAACACTCTGGTCGAACTGCAGGTCGGCGAGCTGGGCATCGACTACATCCAGCGCCGTGCGTCCTATATCAACGCCGTGACACTGGACGAGGTGAAGGCCGTGGCCAGGAAGTTGCTCTCCGTCGAACCTTCCGTGCTGATTGTCGGCCCGCCGCTGGCCGGGGACGGCAAGGGTTGAGCCCGACCTTCGGCATCGCCTTTGGCGGCGGCGGCGCGCGCGGCCTCGCGCACATCCACGTCGTCGAGGCGCTTGACGAACTGGGCATCAAGCCGGTGGCTTTGGCCGGCTCGTCGATCGGCTCGCTGATCGGGGCCGGTGTTGCCTCCGGCATGAGCGGCCGCGACATCCACGCCTATGCGCGCTCCATCCTCGGCACCCGCGCCCAGGTGGCCAGCCGCATGTGGCGTGCCCGGCCGGGCACTTTTGCCGAAGCCATGGAGGGCGGCCTGCGTGTCGGCCAGTTCAATGTCGAGCGCATCCTCAAAGCCTTCCTGCCGGAGATCGTGCCGGCCAGCTTCGAGGAGTTGAAAATCCCGCTGAAGGTCACGGCGACCGACTATTTCGGCCACAAGCTCGCGGTCTTCGACGCAGGCGACCTGCATTCGGCGCTGGCCGCGTCGGCGGCGATCCCGGCGGTATTCCGGCCGGTGGTGCGCGACGGCGTCACCCTGATCGACGGCGGCATCTACAACCCGGTGCCCTTCGACCTGATCGCCAACGAGGCCGACATCACCATCGCCGTCGACGTCGTTGGCGGTCCCGAGACCGGCAGCCGCAAGCGGCCGACCTCGATCGACTTGATGTTCGGTGCCACCCAGCTGATGATGCAGTCCATCATCGCCAACAAGCTGACGCAGGGCCGTCCCGACATCCTCATCCGTCCGCCGGTCTCGCGTTTTCGCGTGCTCGACTTCATGAAGATCGACGCCGTGATGGCCGAGACGGTGGCGGTGAAGGACGAGGTCAAGCGCGCCGTCGAGGCCGCGCTTGAGGCGCGGCGGGTCAAACTCCTGCGATAATTCGGGTTGAGAAGCGGGGTCGTGACCTCGTTCTCCACCGTTCCGGCATGGATTCCCGACACTCTCCGGTCGCTTCGCTCCCTCACGAGGTCGGGAATGACGGACTGGATTTGCGGTCTGCGCCAACTGTCAAAGTGGACGTTACCATGCTCCTCGCGGGGCGGACCGTGGCCCACCGCAACCCAGGTGGGTTTCCACTGTCGGAGCAAGCGCTGGAGACTAGCGAAGACGGAAAGGAAACTCCGTCATTCCCGACCTCGTGAGGGAGCGAAGCGACTGGAGAGTGTCGGGAATCCATGCCGGAACGTGGACGAAGGTAACGCGGTTCAATCCCGAAGAAGTGCCCGTATCGCGCCCATCAATGCGCGAACACCTGTTCCAGCGAACGAAATCCCTTGAACTCCAGCGCGTTGCCGGACGGGTCGCGGATGAACAGCGTTGCCTGTTCGCCGGGCTGGCCCTTGAAGCGCACCATCGGCCGCTCCAGCCAGTCGATGTCCTGGCGCGCTTCCAGCCGGGCGGCGAGCTTTTCCCACTCGTCCATCAAAAGCACCGCGCCGAAATGCGGGATCGGCACGGCAATTCCGTCGACGGCGCCGTCGCGTTGGGCAGCGGCCGCGTTGGGCCGCAGATGCGCCGACATCTGGTGGCCGTAGAGGTCGAAATCGACCCAGCTGTCGGACGAGCGGCCGATGCGGCAGCCCAGCACCTCGCCATAGAAGGCACGCGTCTCGTCGAGGTCGCGCACGGGGAAGGCGAGGTGGAAGGGTGTCATGACGGGCCTTTCGTCGTTCGAAGTCGGGTTTGCGGACACAACCGCACTACTCGCGAGAGTGCCGCAAACATCGACCTCTTGGCAATTTCGAAAACGCTCGAAACGCCGGTGCCACCTAGGTTCAGGACGGGGCTGCGGCCTGGCGTACTTCTGGCCTGGCCAATGGTCCGAAAAAGCCGATGATGCGTGTTATGCGCGTCTGGTCGGCGTTGAGGAACGCAATGTCCAGGCCCTCGGGAAAGGACGAACCGTCCGCAAGCACGAATGTCCAGGCGAAGCGCGCAATGCCGTGGTGAACGTCCACGTCGCTCGTTCGAGCAATGCGGGCACCGGGATATCGCGCCTGGATACCCTTGATGTGGGCTAGCAATGCTTCCGCGCCGTCCGCATGGGCGGTGGGGTCCGTATAGGTCGCGCCATCGCCCCACACCGACAACAGCAAGGCCCGTCGCCGTTCCGCATCCTGGTCCGACCAGGATGCGCAATATGTGTCGATCAGCTGTGTCAGGGACATTCTATTTGCCGGCCCTTCCCATAAATTGCGACAGCGCCGCGAAATCGTCGTGCAGATGGCCGGCGGCGATCGCTTGCTGAAAGATTCCATCATAGCCGTCGACCACCGTGCGGTCGATCTTGCTCACGTCCATCAGTTCGACGAGGTGCTGGAATGCGCTGTAATGCGGCGAGATCGACGACAGCGTCTCGTCGTCCGCCGCGAACCGTTCCGCTTCGGTGCGTTTGATCAGGTCCGTCACCAGCCCCTCGATTACCGGGGCGGTCGCGGTCCATTGCTTGGCCAGTTCGCCAAGCTCGATCTTTTCGGCCTTGCTCACGGCAATGGAATGGAGCGCGCCGAATAAGGCTCCCCACATCAGCGCAAGCAGGGCGCTGTCCAGCGCATTGGCCCGCCCCAGATCCTCGCCGACATGCTGAACATTGCCGCCCAGCGCCGCGAACATGTCCGTGCCCGCGTCGAAAGCCTGTTTTGATCCCGAAACCAGGATCGTGCCGTGCTCGGTACCGATGTAGTCCGGCGTCGCCATGATCGCGCCGTCGAGATAGGTGACGCCGTGGCGCGCGGCCCATTCCCCGGCCTCGCGCGCGCCATGCGGCGTGCCCGATGCGAGTTCCACGATCACCTTGCCGCGAAGAGCGGCGAGGTCGTCGCCATGCAGCAGCGCCGCCGTTGCCGCATAGTCGGTCAGGTTGGCGATAACGATATCCGCGGCCTCGATTGCCTTCCGCACCGATGGCGCCACGATGGCGCCGACTGCAGCCAGCGGCGCGGTCTTTTCGATCGTTCTGTTCCACACAGTTGTCCGGTGCCCCGCCGTCAAAAGCGCGCGGGCGAGCGCCGATCCCATCCGTCCGGTTCCCAAAACAGTGATTGCAGGCTTCATTGCGACACTCCATATCGGCTGAACACACGGCTTGCTTGCCGTGAGCCGGGAGCTAAGACGCCGAAGGGGCGGGGCCAATACGCACGCAAACGTAAGTGGTTACCTCACGGTAAGGGAAATGGGCCGGTAAGGAGAACGGGATGAACAAGCCTATGGAAAACGGCTTTTCGGTCGCGATGAAACTGGTCGCGGGCAAGTGGAAGATCGATATCCTGTGCGCGCTTTCCGGCGCGCCGCGTAGGTTCGGCCGGCTCAGGCACTCCATTCCCGACATCAGCGAAAAGATGCTGGCGCAGCAATTGCGCGAGATGGAGACCGACGGGTTGGTGAAAAGGCAGGCCTATCCCGGATTGCCGGCCAAGGTTGTCTATTCGCTGACGGAAGCAGGTGCAGCACTCTGCGCCGGGGCAGAAGGGCTGTGCCGGTGGAGCGAACGGTTCCAGGTCCGCGCCGAGGCTTGAGAGATATTCCTTCTCCGGCAAGGGGAGAAGGCAACACCAGACTGCGGCGGATTGGCTTTCAGCCATTGCATAGGCTGGTTGAGGACAATAGATGGAGCGGCGACCCGCGTTCAAACACGCGCCCCGCTATCAGCAGGACAGCAGACATGGCCGACACGCTCGACACGACAAGACTGACCGATCGCGTTGCCGCGCTGGTCGATGCCGCTAAAAAGGCCGGCGCCGACGCCGCCGACGCGGTTGTGGTGCGTGGCCGCTCGACCAGCGTGTCGGTGCGCCTCGGCAAGGTGGAGAACACCAACGCGTCGGAGAGCGAGGATGTCTCGCTGCGCGTCTTCATCGGCAATCGTGTCGCCAGCGTTTCGGCGACCGCCGCCTCCGAACCGAAGATGCTGGCAGAACGTGCCGTGGCCATGGCGAAAGTCTCGCCGGAAGATCCCTATCAGGGCCTCGCCGACCCGGCGCTGCTGGCCAGCGGCGCCAACGATCTCGACCTGTTCGACGCAACCGAAGTTTCCGCCGACCGTCTGCGCGAGGATGCGCTTGCGGCGGAAGAGGCCGCGCTTGCCGTCAAGGGTGTGACCAATTCCGGCGGCGCCGGCGCAGGCGCCGGCATGGGCGGCCTGGTACTCGCCACCTCGCACGGCTTCCTAGGCCAGTATGTCGGCACCCGCTTCTCGCTCTCGGCCAGCGTCATCGCCGGCGAGGGCACCGGCATGGAGCGTGACTACGACTATTCCTCGCGCCTGCATTTCGCCGACCTCGACGGGCCGGAAACAATCGGCCGCAGCGCCGGCGAACGTGCGGTGAAGCGTTTGGGCGCACGCAAGATGCCGACCGGCACGGTCGACGTCATCTTCGATCCGCGTGTCGCGCGCGGCATTGCCGGCCATCTTGCCGGTGCCATCAACGGTGCCTCGGTTGCGCGGAAGACGTCGTTCCTGCGCGACATGATGGGCAAGCAGGTGGCTTCCGCCGCCATCACCGTCACCGATGAGCCGCTGCGCCGGCGCGGGCAGGCGTCCCGGCCGTTCGACGGCGAAGGCGTTGGCGCCAGCAAGCTCTTGATGATCGAGAAGGGCGTGCTCAATCACTGGTTCCTGTCGACTTCGGCGGCGCGCGAACTCGGCCTCACCACCAATGGGCGCGGCGCGCGCGGCGGCTCGCAGGTGTCGCCATCCTCCACCAATCTCGCCATCGAGCCCGGCGAACGGTCGCCAGAAGAGTTGATAGGTTCGCTGAAGAGCGGCTTCTACGTCACCGAAGTGTTCGGCCAGGGCGTCAACATGATCACCGGCGAATACAGCCGCGGCGCTTCCGGTTTCTGGATCGAGAACGGCGAACTGACCTTCCCCGTCTCCGAGGTGACGATCGCCTCGAACCTGAAGACCATGTTCCTCGGCCTGGTCCCCGCCAACGATCTCGACCGCGACTATGGCACCGCGGCGCCGACGCTTTTGATCGAAGGGATGACCCTTGCCGGAAGTTGACGCAGCCACGGATGCGGGCGGATCGGCCGGGTTCGACGAAGACCTGGCCCTGCTGCGCGCCGCCGCGCGCGAGGCGGGCGCCATTGCCCTGCGCTATTTCGGCAAGAACCCGGAAGTCTGGATGAAGGGCGGCACTTCGCCGGTCAGCGAGGCCGACTACGCCGCCGACGCCTATCTGCGCGAGACATTGATGGCGGCGCGGCCCGATTATGGCTGGCTGTCCGAGGAGACGGCCGACGGCCCCGAGAGGCTGAAGGCACGCCGCGTCTTCGTTGTCGATCCCATCGACGGCACGCGCGGCTTCCTCGATGGCCAGAAGAGCTGGTGTGTCAGCGTCGCGGTGGTCGAACAGGGCAGGGCGATTGCTGGCGTGCTCGAATGTCCGGCGGCGCACGAGACCTATTGGGCGGTGCCCGGTGGCGGCGCGTTCCTGAACGGAGCCCCGATCCGCGCGCGCGAAACGCCGCCCATCGCCGAAATGGCCGGACCGAAGCCGATGCTCGATCTGGTGCCGCAGGCCTGGCAGGGCCGCATGCACCGCGCGGCCTACATCCCCTCGCTGGCCTACCGCCTTGCGATGATCGCCGCCGGCAGGCTGGACGCCACCTTCGTCAAGCCGAACGCGCATGACTGGGACATCGCCGCCGCCGAACTCATCCTGCGCGAGGCGGGTGGCCGGTTGATCGACAGCCACGGGCAGACGCCTGCCTTCGGCAAGGAAAAGGTCAGCCACGGCGCCTTGGCCGCCGGCAGCGGCGAACTCCTGGCCATGATGGCCGTCGTCATCGGCAGCCAGCACGGCTAACGGCGTATCAAAGGTTTCAAAATAGGCGGCTTTGGTCTAGACCAAGCACCAAATCACGCGATGTGAAGGACGGACATGACCGGGGAAGACGGAAAGAAGCAGCTTTTGCACCTGGTGTTCGGCGGCGAATTGAAGAGCGTCGGCAGCACTGAGTTCCGCAATCTCGACGCGCTGGACATTGTCGGCGTTTATCCCGACTACCAGTCGGCTCTGACGGCCTGGAAGTCCAAGGCCCAGGGCAGCGTTGACAATGCGCATATGCGCTATTTCGTCGTGCATCTGCACCGCCTGCTCGATCCGGAAGGCAAGGCCGGCGCGTGACGATGGAAGAACGAGTGGCGAAACCGCGGGCCGACGAGCCGGCGGCCGGCAGGCAACGCAGCGGCAGCGCGTTGAAGCCGCTGTGGAAGAAGGTGCGTGAGCCGCTGGCGCAGTCGCGTTTCGTCAAGAGCCTGATCGTCAGCCTGTTCACGCTCACCATGCGGTTCATTCGCCTGACCAATCCCCGGGTTGCCGCTTCGGCGACCTTCGGCGACAGGGAATTTGAGGGCATCGAGCCGGGCATCATCGCGCTCTGGCACGGCCAGCACATCCTGATGCCCGCCTTCTACCCTTCCAAGCGCGGTCTCGTCGCCATGGTGTCGCGCAGCGCCGACGCCGAGATCAACGCGCAGGTGATCGAGCGTTTCGGTATCGAGACCGTACGCGGTTCCGGCGGCCGCGCCGATGCGCGCCACATCGACAAGGGCGGTGCCAAGGCACTGATCGCACTGAAGAAATCCCTCATGGCAGGCAAGAATGTCTGCATGATCGCCGATATCCCGCATGGCACGCCGCGTGACGCGGGTCTCGGCGTCATCCTTCTGGCCAAGCTTTCGGGCCGTCCCATCGTGCCGGCGGCGCTCGCCACCAGCCGCCGCAAGGTGCTGGAAAAGAGCTGGGACAAGACGACGATCAATCTGCCTTTCGGTCGTTCGGCAATCGCCGCCGGCGAACCGATCTTCGTGGCGTCGGATGCCAACGAGGAGGAGATGGAGCGCGTGCGTCTCCAGCTCACCGAGGCGCTGAACCTCACCACGGCGAAGGCCTACAGCCTGGTGGACCAGCCACGATGAGCGAGCGGCTGGCCCGCATGATGCTGTCCATGTATCGGGTCGCCGGTTCGGCGGCCTATCCGCTGGCTGGCCCCTATGTCGCCTGGCGTGCCTCCAAGGGTAAGGAAGACCGCACCCGCAGCCGCGAGCGCTACGGCATCGCCAGCCAGGAGCGGCCGGACGGGCCGCTGATCTGGGTGCATGCCGCCAGCGTCGGCGAAACCAATGCCGTCGTGCCCCTGGTCCGCTGCATCCTCGAATATGGCGTCACCGTCGTGCTCACCACCGGCACGGTCACCTCGGCCAAGCTGGTCGCGGAACGGCTTGGCGACCACGTCATCCACCAATATGTGCCGCTCGACCTGAAGCCGGCGGTCAGCCGCTTCCTCAATCACTGGCATCCCGATCTCGCCATCATCGCCGAATCGGAAATCTGGCCGAACACCATCCTGGAACTCGGCGCGCGCAGCGTGCCGCAGGTTCTGGTCAATGGCCGCATGTCCGACCGTTCCTTCGCCTCCTGGAAGAAACGGTCCAACATCGCCGAGGCTTTGTTCGAGAATCTCGCCCATGTGGTGGCGCAGTCCGAGGTCGACGGAGAGCGTTTCCGGGTGCTCGGCGCCCGTCCGGTCACTGTATCCGGCAATCTCAAGGTGGACACGCCGCCGCCGCCGGTCGACGAGACCGAACTTCTCACGCTGCGCCGGCAGATCGGCCAGCGGCCGACCTGGGCCGCCATCTCGACCCATGACGGCGAGGAGGCGATTGCCGCCGAGGTGCACAAGACGCTGCAGGCCCGCCATGCCGGACTGTTCACCGTCGTGGTGCCACGCCATCCCGAGCGCGCCGACCTCCTTGTCAATGAAATCGAGGCCATGGGCCTCAAGGTGGCGCGGCGTTCGATCGGCGACCAGATCACGCCGGACACCGACATCCTGCTTGGCGACACGATCGGCGAGATGGGACTTTACCTGCGCTTGACCGAGATCGCCTTCGTCGGCCGTTCGCTGACCGCCGAGGGCGGCCAGAACCCGCTCGAGCCGGCGATGCTGGACACCGCCGTTCTTGCCGGCCGCAATGTGCAGAACTTCCGCGAATCCTATCAACGCCTGCTCGATGCCGGCGGCGCCAAGCTGGTGCGGGACCGCTCGATGCTGGCCGGCGCGGTGAATTTCCTGCTCACCAACGAACCGGCGCGCCGCCAGATGATGGCTGCTGGCGCCACCACCGTCGACGAGATGCGCGGTGCGCTCGCCCGCACGCTCAAGGCGCTTGAGCCCTATATCCAGCCGCTTGTGGTCAAGGCTCGCCTGAGGGCGGCGGGAGGCCGCTGAGATGGCGAGCGAAGCGCCGCCCTTCTGGTGGGAAAAACCGGACTGGCGCGCTTATGCGCTCTCACCGCTCTCCTGGGCCTACGGGCAGATCGCCGCCCGGCGCATGCGCCAGGCACGGCGCGAAAAGGTCGAGGCACCGGTGCTTTGCGTCGGCAATTTCACGGTCGGCGGTTCCGGCAAGACGCCGGTTGCGATCGCGCTCGCCGAACAGGCCAAGGCCATGCAGCTGAAGCCGGGCTTCCTGTCGCGCGGGCATGGCGGCTCTTTCGCCGAGCCGCATATCGTCGATCCGGGTCATGACGTCGCCAAGCATGTCGGCGACGAACCCTTGCTTCTGGCCGAACACGCGCCGGTGGCGGTGTCGCCGAACCGGGCGGCGGGCGCCCGGCTGCTGATCGAAAAATATGGCTGCGATTTCCTGATCATGGACGACGGCTTCCAGAGCGCGCGTGTCCATATCGATTACGCGCTGGTGGTGGTCGATGCCCGCTATGGCCTTGGCAACGGCCGGGTCATCCCGGGCGGACCGCTGCGCGCGCCGGTTCTGGACCAGCTTCTTTACGCCGACGCGCTGTTGAAGATGGGCGACGGACTGGCGGCGGACGCCGTCGTGCGCCAGGCCGCGCGCGCCGGCAAGCCGATCTTCGAGGCGCGCGCGCGACCGCGTGAGGCCAAGGCGCTGGCTGGTCAGCGCCTGCTGGCCTTCGCCGGCATCGGCCATCCCGAAAAATTCTACGACACGGTGGCCGAGGCCGGCGGCGTCGTTGCACTCAGCCGCTCGTTTCCCGACCACCATGTCTACGCCGAGGACGAGCTGGCCGAACTGGCATCGACCGCGAAAGCGGCGGATCTCGGGCTGGTCACCACCGCCAAGGACGCCGCGCGGCTGCGTCACGGCCCGATGCCCGAAGGTCTGCTCGAACGGCTGAACGTGCTTGAAATCGAGACCGTGTTCGAGCCGCGCCACTCGCCGCAGCGTATCGTGGAAGAGACGATCGAAGCGTCGAGACGCCGGAGGATTGCGCGGTAGGTGGCACCATTCCCTTCTCCCCTTGTGGGAGAAGGCAAGGGCCTCACCGCTTGCGCAAATCCGGATTCGCCTCGATCTCGCGGCGCAGCGAGGCGGCGGCGTTGATATAGGGCTCCTGGCGCGCCACGCTCCAGTATTTCAGCTCGTCCAGGGTGATGTTCTCGCCCGTGACCGCGCAGCGCACGAAAGCGCCCGGGCTGGTGACCTGGAAGTCGCCGTCGAGATAGCGGATGCGGGCTTCCCGGCCGCCGGGACCTTCGAAACGGTTCATGATTGTGAGAGACCTGCCGTCATGCAGCGTTTCCGCCATAAATCGCGAGCGAGGTCAAGCGTATCGCCAGTTTCAGGCAACGCAACCGCGTTATCTTGCCTGGAAACGTCGCCGGTTACCCATGGTCGCTGCAATCTCCCGTCTGGCTTCCCTGCTCAAGCAGGCCACCTCCGGTGAAGGCCGATTGCCCGTGGCCAAGCCGAACCCGTCCGAGGCGGAACTGATCAGAACGCTGGTCAAACCGACTGTTGGGCTGCGTGGCAACAGCCAGCCGGCGCCTTTCGCGGCGCCGTCATTGCCCATGCCGGCCGGGATCGTGCCCGCACAGAAACCGGCCATGCCGCAGGTCATCGATGCCTATCGCGCGGCGATCGAGCTGGAGGAACCCGCGACGGCTGCAAGCCAGGAAGCGGCGCGGGCGAGGGGGGCCACCGAGCCGGAAGCCGGCTTGCGACCAGCTCCTGGCCAGGCGCCCACGCGTGACGAGGCCGTTTCCGGTCGCGCCCAACCTCTTCCCACGCTCGGGCTGGCGGTGCCGCTGCAGGCCGCGCCGGGTCGGCCGGCAGTGGACGAGGTCGAAAACCGCACCACATCGCGCAAGCGGGCGACGGCCTGGGCCGGCGGCTCTAAGGGCAATTCGACGGAAATAGCGGTCAGCGCCCGCGCGCTGGGGTTTGGCCTTGCCGCCTTCGCGCTCCTCTTTCTGGTGGTGCTTGTGGTGTTCTAGGCTGTCGGGTCATGCCCGGTTCGGGCTTTGGTCCTCGCGATCTTCCCAATCGCTGCGCAGCAACGTCGTCACATGTTCGATCGTCTGCCTTCCGTCCGCCATGCAGCGGCTCTGAACCTCGGCGACGCGCCGGTATCCCAATCTGCGCTGCATCGCCCAGGAATTTTCGTTGCCGTCGAAGTATCCGTTGACCAGTTTCGTCAGGCCGAGTTCCTGAAAAGCGAACCGGATCTTCGCCTCGAACGCTTCGCGCCCATAGCCGCGTCCCTGATAGGCGCTGGCGATCCAGATGCCGCCGCCGGCCGTGCCGGCTTCGCGATCGACTTTGTTGAGACTGACCCCGCCGATCGCTGTTCGCCCAGGCTTGAGTTCTACCGCGAATTCATCGGCAGTGGGCTGGCCGCTTGCGTTTGAAATCTCGCGGCATCTGTCGATCCAGCTTTGAGCGTGCGCCGTCGTATAGAGGTGAGGCACGAAGGCCAGCCACTTCGCGGTCTCGATATCGTTCAGCCCCAGCGTTAGCTGTTCGATGTCCTGCTCGCTCCAGGGCCGCAGCGTAAGGCGCGCCGTTTCGATCCTGATATTGTCCACGATGGTGCGGTCTCTTGTGCCTTGAAATCACGGGCAAACGATTTGGCTGGAGGATGATCGAAGGGCATTTCCGTCCGCCGCCTGCGGATAAGGGGAGCCTAACGCTCCGCGTCCAGAAAACTCTGCAAGCGGTCGTCCGGCACATTCGCCGAGATAGCGATGCGCCTGGCGAGTTCGATGGCGGCGGCGCGCGGCTTTCCGGCCGGTCGGTCGAGCCAGTAGCAGACCGGATTGAGCGCTGTTCGCCGGTCGACCGCCACCACGCGGCCGGCCGCCACCTGTCCTTCGGCCAGAGGCGGCCGCGCCAGCGCGATGCCCAGCCCGTAGGCGGCGGCGTCCAGCACGAGGTTATAATCCTCGAAGCGACGGTCCTGCGGTCGCGGCCGGTAGTCCACGCCCTGTTCGCCAAACCAGGCGCGCCAGCCGGAGGCGTCCGAATCATGGATCAGCGGATATTTGAGCAGCCGCGCGGCATTGCCCGCACCGACCTCTTGCGCCAGCTGCGGCGAGGCGATGGGGAACATGTGTTCCTCGAACAATTGCATGGCGATGCGTTCGGGAATGCGTCCGCGCCCGCAGCGGATGGAAAGATCGATGCCCTCGTCGGCGAGGTCGATCTGGCGGTTGTCGACATCGAGCACGATCCTGATCTTCGGATCGCCGCTTTCGAGCCTCGCCATGCGCGGCATCAGCCACAGGCCACTGATCGAGGGAATGGTGGCCAGTCGCACCACGGCCGTGCCGCGCGGTTCCACCCAGCGGTCGGAATTGGAGGCGATCAGCGCGAAGGCCTCGCTGGTGCGCAGGTGCAGCCGGTTGCCTTCGATGGTCTGCGCCACGCCGCGCGCCCGGCGCTCGAACAGTTTCAGCCCGAACCAGTCCTCCAGCCGGGCGATCTGCCGGCTCACCGCGCCATGGGTCAGGTTGAGCTTTTCGGCGGCGGCCGAAAAGGAGCCCGTCTTGGCCGCGGCATCGAAGGCTCGCAAGGTGTCGAGCGGCGGCAATGTGTCCAAGCTGTGATCCATGCTCACAGCTCATCCTCGATTTCGTCGTTTGTCAACAAGCTCGGAAAGGGGTTTTGTGGCATCGCGAACCTGCTGCATCGGCCAGAAAATCGGAATCGATTTTCGGCAGGCACGATGCAGCAGGTTCAAAGTGTTAGAGCGTCCTTTGCGCGTCCAACAGGACGCGCGGCGCTCCAGACGGGGTGGAGAAGGACGATGAGCGCACAAATGAGCATGGCGAATTCGGAACAGCGGACGGATATGACGGCGGTGCTGGCGGTCGCGCTCACCGTGGTCGGCTGGGCTTCGGCCTTCCCGGCGATCCGCGCCGGCCTCGCCGCCTTCGGGCCGCTGGAACTGGGCGCGCTGCGCTTCGCCATTGCCGCCGTGCCGGCAGCGATCTTTCTTGCCATCAAGCGTCCGGCATTGCCCAAGCTCAACGAGCTGTGGCGCTTCGGTGTCGGCGGCGCCATCTTCGTCGCGCTTTATACGGCCATGCTGAATATCGGCGAGACCACGGTCTCGGCCGGCGCCGCCGCCTTCATCATCAATGTCAGCCCGATCTTCACCGCCATCATGGCGATGTTCCTGCTCGGCGAACGGTTTCCGGCGCTGGCCTGGGTCGGGACCTTCGTTTCCTTCGCCGGCATCGGCGTCATCGCCATGGGCGAAGGCAACGGTCTCACCTTCAACACCGGCGCATTGCTGATCCTGGGGTCGGCACTCTGTTCCTCGGTCAACACCATCGTGCAGAAGCCGCTGTTCAAGAACCATCATCCGCTGACGGTCTCGGCCTGGAACATGGTGCTCGGTGCGCTGTGCCTGTCGCCATTCCTGCCACAAAGCCTCGTCGAAGCCGCCCATGCCAGTTCCGCCGGCCTTGGCGCAGTCATCTATCTCGGCATCGTGCCCAGCTTCATCTCCTACGCCGCCTGGGCGACCGCGCTGTCGCGCCTGCCGGCCGCCCGCGCCTCGAACTTCCTCTATCTGGTTTCGCCGATGGCGGTGCTGATCGGCTTCTTCTGGCTCGGCGAGGTGCCGTCGACACTCGGCATCGTCGGTGGCGTGCTGGCGCTCGGCGGCGTGATCGTGGTCAACATGAAACGATAAGTCTGGCTTATCCGAAAGCGATCGAAACGACCCGTCGCGCCACTTTCCTGGCGCGGCGGTTCTTGTTTGGGATTTCGGAGTGGAACGGGCTTCGCGTGAACGAATTCGGGGCCATTTTGACCGAAAAGGAGCGCGCGCGGATAAAAATTCCGCAACCTGTCCGGGAAGTTCGCGCAGGATTTTGAAAAGAAATGGCTTTTCTATTTCACAATTCGGGATCGGTTGTTGTCCCGTTCACATCCTGACGCCTGATGACAGAGCAAAAGCGGACGTTGTCTAAGCGCGGATCTCGCTTCTAGCGCCGGCCGAACAGCCGCTCGATATCGCCGAGCTTCAGCTCGATATAGGTCGGGCGGCCGTGGTTGCAGGTGCCGGATCCCGGCGTTGCTTCCATCTGGCGCAGCAGCGCGTTCATCTCGTCGGGCTTGAGCAGGCGGCCGGACCGCACCGAGCCGTGGCATGCCATGGTGGCTGCGATGTGGTGCAGCCGCTCGGTCAATGTCTCGATCGTGTCGTTGTCGGCGATCTCGTCGGCAAGGTCGCGCACCAATTGCTGGACGTCGGTTTCGCCCAGCATCGACGGCGTCTCGCGCACGGCGATCGCGCCCGGACCGAAGCGTTCGAGGCCGAGCCCGAAGCGCCGAAGCGTTTCGGCATGTTGCGCGAGCCGGTCAGCGTCTTCTTCTGGAAGATCGATGATTTCAGGTAAAAGCAGCATCTGCGCCGGCACTGGACGCGAATGCAGCGCGTTCTTCAACGCTTCGTAGACCAGGCGCTCATGCGCGGCGTGCTGATCGACGATGACCAGCGAATCCCGGGTCTGGGCGACGATATAGTTCTCGTGCACCTGCGCACGCGCCGCACCCAAAACCATGCCGAGCAAGGTTTCGTTCGCCTCGGTCTGGCTGGCGCGGGCATCGGCGCTCATCGACGGTCCGGTCTCGAAGGCCGGTTGATCGCTCTCGCCGAACCCCATGTCGAGCGGGCGCTGCGGCGAGCGGGCGGGATCGTAGCCGGAGCCCGAGGCCCGGTAGGCTGCCTCGTAGCTGCGATGATTGTTGGCGGGGCCGCCATGTCCAAACGAGGTAGCGCCGGGCCGGAAAGCGGCCATCATGCCGGCGGCTCCCGTGGTTGCCGCGCGGATGCCGGCATCGGTCAGCGCCTGGCGGATGGCGCCGACGATCAGCCCGCGCACCAGGCCGGGGTCGCGGAAACGGACATCGGCCTTGGCGGGGTGGACGTTAACGTCGACCGTCGCCGGATCGAGGGTCAGGAACAGCGCTACCACCGCATGCCGGTCGCGCGGCAGCACGTCCATGTAGGCGCCGCGAATAGCGCCGGCGATCAGCTTGTCGCGCACCGGGCGGCCGTTGACATAGGCGTATTGCTGCAGCGCATTGGCGCGCGTGAAGGAAGGGATCGAGACATGGCCGGTCAGCCGCACACCCTCGCGTCCGGCATCGATGGCTATTGAATTTTCAGGGAAATCGGCGCCCATCACCTGCGCCAGCCGGCGCAACTGCCCCTCCGGTGTGTCGTCGGTCGCCGGCAATTCCAGCGTCGAGCGGTCGGAGCCGGCCAGCGTGAAACGCACCGCCGGGAAAGCGATGGCGATGCGTTTGATCACGTCGCTGGTGGCCGAGCTCTCGGCGCGCTCGCCCTTCATGAATTTCAATCGCGCCGGCGTGGCGAAGAACAGGTCGCGTACCTCGACCGTCGTGCCTCGATTGGCCGCTGCCGGCCGCACTGGGGCGATACGGCCGCCCTCGATGCTGATTTCGGCGGCGCTGTCGCCCGCCGCCGTGCGGGAGCGGATCGACAGCCTTGCCACCGAGCCGATCGACGGCAGTGCTTCACCGCGAAAGCCGAGCGAACGGATGTCATTGATGTCGGTGGAGAGTTTGGAGGTGCAATGGCGCGCCACGGCAAGCTCCAGCTCCTGTTCGGGAATGCCGCCGCCGTCGTCGGTGACGCGAATGAGGTTCAAGCCGCCGCCTGCCGTGACGATCTCGACGCGGCCGGCGCCGGCGTCGAGCGCATTCTCGACCAGTTCCTTGACCACGCTGGCCGGCCGCTCGATGACCTCGCCGGCGGCGATCTGGTTGATCATCGTTTCGGAAAGCTGGCGGATGGGCATGGCGCGATCCTAGCCGGATTCGAGCGCAGGGTGAAAGCGCGTCAGGCCTGTTCGACCAGCCAATCCCGAACCTTTTGCGCATTCTCC
The DNA here is from genome assembly GCF_030814575.1 of Mesorhizobium sp. YL-MeA3-2017. Classification (NCBI taxonomy): domain Bacteria; kingdom Pseudomonadati; phylum Pseudomonadota; class Alphaproteobacteria; order Hyphomicrobiales; family Phyllobacteriaceae; genus Mesorhizobium; species Mesorhizobium sp. YL-MeA3-2017. Next base: position 5,428,574 of record NZ_JAUSVH010000001.1, read on the forward strand.
GAAAGCGGCCGGTTTTTCGGCCACACGACATGGAAGCTGTCGCCGGTCTTCATGGCATGGTCGGTGACCCTCACCAGCAGCCCGCTTGCCACCAGCGGGTCGGTCAGATGCCGCCAGCCGAGCGCGATGCCTTGCCCCTCCATCACGGCCTGGATGACGAGGACATAGTCGTTGATCAGCAACCCACGGTTGGTGGTGCCGGTATTGACGCCGGCGGATCGAAACCACTCGCTCCATGTCGCCGCCGCCCGGAACGGTTCCTCGAGGTGAATGAGCTGATGTGATGCAATCTCTGCGGGCGTGGCAGGCAAGCCGGCGCGGGCGACATAGGCAGGCCCGGCAACGGCGTAGATCTCTTCGCCGGCGATCGGCAGCGCGTCGTAGTCCGGCCAATCCCGCGCCGCGCCACCCCGGACGCCAAGCGGGATGCCTTCGGCGATGAGATCGAGATCGCGGTCGGCGGTCTGTATGCGCAGGTCGACGCCGGGAAGATCGTCGCGGAATTTCCGCAACCTCGGCATCATCCAGAACGAGGCAAATGCGGTGGATGCGGACAAGGTGACGTGCACGCCGCCGGCCTGAGCCCGCAGCTCTTCGGCCGATCTGCGAATGTGGGAGAGGCCGAGCGTCACGTCGGCGAAGAAGCGGCTGCCCGCCTCGGTCAACAACACCTGCCGATGACGCCGTTGGAACAGGCTGACACCGAGCTGCTGCTCCAGTCCCCGCACGGCATAGGATACGGCGGCTTGCGTCATGCCGAGTTCGCGCCCGGCAGCCGTAAAGCTCGAAAGCCTTCCCGCCGCCTCGAAAACGATGAGGCGGTCGGCCGACGGCAAGAGATGGCGCAAGCTTTGCATGAATCCAGCTTATGCTGGAGATCAATATTTTCAAGCATTACAGCCATATTCGAATGAACTAGCTTCATGTCACAGGGAGCGAAGTCGAACATGATGGTTGCGGAAACGCTGGAACAGGCGGCTGGGAAACGCGAGCGCGCCGGTCGCAGCGCGCGGCGCGAACAACGCAGCCACGGGGCGGAAGGCCTTGGCCGGCCCTACATTCTTCGCAATATCCCGACCTACGACATCCTTTCGGAAGAAAACCTGATCCGCATCGAGACGACCGCGGATCGAATCCTGGCCGAGATCGGCATCGAGTTCCGCGACGATCCCGTTGCACTCGACCTCTGGAAGCGGGCCGGGGCCGATGTGACCGGCCTGTTGGTGAAATTCGAACCGGGCATGCTGCGCGAAATCCTGAAGACCGCGCCGGCGGAGTTCGTGCAGCATGCGCGCAACCCGGCGAAGTCGGTTCTGATCGGCGGCAAAAGCGTTGTTTTCTCGCCGGCTTACGGTTCTCCCTTCGTGATGGATCTCGACCGTGGTCGCCGCTACGGCACCATCGAGGATTTCCGCAATTTCGTGAAGCTGGCGCAATCCTCGCCCTGGCTGCATCACTCCGGCGGCACGATCTGCGAACCGGTCGACGTGCCGGTCAACAAGCGCCACCTTGATATGGTCCACGCCCATATCAAATATTCCGACCGTCCCTTCATGGGCTCGGTCACGACCGAAAGCCGCGCCGAGGATTCCATCGACATGGCGCGCATCGTCTTCGGGCGGGACTTTGTCGATCGGAACTGCGTCATCCTCGGCAATGTCAATGTCAACTCGCCGCTGGTGTGGGACGGCACCATGACCCTGGCGCTGCGCGCCTATGCCCGCGCCAACCAGGCGGCCGTCGTCGTGCCCTTCATCCTTGGCGGTGCCATGGGGCCGGTGACGAATGCCGGCGCAATCGCCCAGTCCTTGGCGGAAACCATGGTCGGCTGCGCGCTGACGCAACTGGAAAGGCCTGGCGCGCCGGTGATCTTCGGCAATTTCCTGTCGTCGATGTCGTTGCGTTCCGGTTCGCCCACCTTCGGCACGCCTGAGCCGGCGATCGGCTCGATGGTGATCGGACAGTTGGCCCGGCGGCTGAATCTGCCACTGCGCTGTTCCGGCAACTTCACCACCTCGAAACTGCCGGACGCGCAGGCGATGAACGAAGGCACGATGTCGATGCTGGCGGCCGTGCATTGCGGCGCCAATTTCATCCTGCATTCAGCCGGGTTTCTCGATGGGCTGCTGTCCATGTCCTACGAAAAATTCGTCATGGACGCAGACTTCTGCGGCGCGCTGCATTCCTATCTCGACGGGGTGAAGATCGACGACAACCAATTGGCGCTGGACGCTTTCCGCGAGGTCGGGCCGGGCAGTCATTTCTTCGGCTGCGCTCATACCATGGCGAACTATCAGACGGCCTTCTGGGACACCGAAATTGCCGACAATGAGCCATTCGAGAAGTGGCAGGCGGCCGGCTCGCGGGATGCCGCATTGCGCGCCAACCAGCGCTGGAAGAAGATGCTGGCCGAATATCAGGCGCCACCCCTGGACGAAGCCGTCGACGAGGCCCTGCTCGATTTTATCGACCGTAAAAAAGCCGGGATGGCGGATGCGTGGTATTAAGCGGACTGCGCAACCGTTTCATCGGGGGAATACCATGAAGCCAGGAGTTCTGCTTGCACTGTGCATCTGTGCCTTTTCCGGCCCTGCGTTGGCTGGCCCGGCATCGGATGCCGTCATGTTCTTTTATTCGCCGGTCAAGTTCGCCGCCGACGCGCAATATCGCGATCGCTTCACCGAACCGGTCACCAAGCTGTTCGAGCTGAACGACGCCGCGCTCAAGAAGAACCCGGACGAAGTCGCCTGCATCGACTTCGAGCCGGCGCTCGATGCGCAGGACTATGACGACAAGGCGGTGGCCGACAGCCTGAAACTGAGCGAGGCCGTCAACGGCGACACCGCGACGGTGACAGTAAATTTCAATCTGTTCACCGAAGGCGATGATTCCAAACGTGAAATGGTGTGGGATCTGAAGAAGGTCAACGGCGGTTGGAAGATCGCCGATATCAGCTCGAAGAGCAACAGCTGGAAACTCAGCGAGTTGGGATGCTCGGGTGAGGACAGCGCGGATTGAGCCGGTGAACAGGATCGGTCGCTTGCTGGCCTGCATCGCGGTTGGAGCCTTCGCTGCCGGCCCGGGCGGCGCCGGCGCTGAAGGCTTGCTCGGCGCCAAGCCGCAGGCAGCGCCAGCTGCTCCGGCCCCGGACCAGCCGCCTGTCGCGTCCGGCCTGGCGACACCTGCCGCGGTCGGTTCGCCCTCTGCCGTGGTAAGGCCGTTTTATGCCGAGGGCGGTACCGATCTTGCCGTCGCCGACCGCAGCCGCTTCGTCGATCCGGCCAAAACCGTACTCGAAAAGAACGAGGCGCTGAAGAAATCCGGGCAGGGTGACTGCCTCGACCAGAACATGCCGCTCGACGAAGTTCCCTACGACAAGGCGGCGCTCGACAAGAGCTTCAAGTCGCTGGAATCGATCAACGGCGACGATGCTCGCGTCGTCGTGGCGTTTGTCGCGGGCAGTGACTCGCACAGGCTCGAGTGGAAGCTGAAAAAGGTCGGCGGCGAGTGGAAAATCACCGACCTTCTCTCCGTGACCGGAGAGTGGGCGCTCAGCCAGTATCAATGCGAATGATACGCAGATTCAAAGAGTTGGAGCGTCCTTTGCAAGTCCGAGCTAACGCGCGATGCTCTAACCGCGACCGCGATAGGGCGCCACGCCTGTATCGGGCAGCCATGCGCCTTTCGGCGGCTCGCCGGTCTGCCAGAAGACATCGATGGGGATGCCGCCGCGCGGATACCAATAACCGCCAATGCGCAGCCATAACGGGCTGGTTGCCTGCACAACGCGCCGCGCGATCATGACCGTGCAATCCTCGTGGAACGCACCGTGATTGCGGAAGGATGTCAGGAAAAGCTTCAGCGACTTGGATTCGACCAAAAGTGCATCAGGCGCATAGTCGATCACGATATGCGCGAAATCGGGCTGGCCGGTGACGGGGCACAGCGACGTGAATTCCGGACAGGTGAAGCGCACGATAGCCGGCGGGCCATCGCCACGGGTGAAGGGTACCGTTTCCAGGACCGCATGGTCGGGGCTGTCTGGCGTCTCGACCTTGGTGCCAAGCTGAGTCAGGCTTTCCGTCATCATGGGCAGTCTCCTTGGGGGCAGGCTCATCCACAGCCAGCATCGGTATAGAACAGGACAACGATGGCCAGCAACGATCCGCTCCTCCAGCCCTACCAGCTCAAACATCTGACGCTGAAGAATCGGGTGATGTCGACCAGCCATGAGCCGGCCTATTCCGAGGACGGCATGCCGAAGGAGCGCTACCGGCTCTACCATGCCGAAAAGGCCAGGGGCGGCATGGCGCTGACCATGACCGCGGGCTCGGCCATCGTTTCCCGCGACAGTCCGGCCGCATTCGGCAATTTGCATCTTTACGACGATGCCATCGTGCCCTGGCTCTCGGAGCTCGCCGAGGCCTGCCACGAGCACGACTGCAAGGTGATGATCCAGATCACCCATCTCGGCCGCCGCACCGGCTGGAACAAGGCCGACTGGCTGCCGGTGCTGTCCGCTTCGCCGGTGCGCGAGCCGGCGCACCGCGCCTTTCCCAAGGCCGCCGAGGACTGGGACATCGAGCGTATCGTCAAGGATTACGCGTCGGCGGCGCAGCGCTGTCACGCGGCCGGCCTCGACGGCATCGAATTCGAGGCCTACGGCCATCTGATCGACGGTTTCTGGTCGCCGGCAACCAACCATCGCGACGACGAATTCGGCGGCTCGCTCGACAACAGGCTGCGCTTCACCAACATGGTGCTCGACGCCGTGCGCGCGGCTGTCGGCGAGAAATTCGTCGTCGGCATCCGCATGGTGGCGGATGAGGATTTTGCCGCCGGTCTGTCGAAAGAGGAGGGCGTGGAGATCGCGCGGCGGCTGGCGAAATCCGGCAAGGTAGATTTCCTCAATATCATTCGCGGCTCAATCGAGACAGACGCCGCGCTCACCAAGGTCATCCCGGTGACCGGCATGCGGTCCTCGCCGCATCTTGATTTCGCCGGCGAGGTGCGGGCGGCGACCAAGTTCCCGACCTTCCACGCCGCGCGCATCCAGGATGTCGCGACAGCCCGCCACGCGATTGCCAGCGGCAAGCTGGACATGGTCGGCATGACCCGCGCCCATATCGCCGACCCGCATATCATGCGGAAGGTCATGGAAGGGCGTGAGCACGAGATCCGCCCCTGTGTCGGCGCCACATATTGCCTGGACCGCATCTATGAAGGCGGCGAGGCCCTGTGCGTCCACAATGCGGCGACGGGGCGCGAAGCGACGATCCCGCATGTCGTCGGCAATTCCGGTGGGCCCGAGAAACATGTCGTGGTCGTCGGCGCCGGTCCGGCGGGGCTTGAAGCGGCGCGTGTGGCGGGGGAGCGCGGCTACAGGGTAACCATGCTCGAAGCCGCCTCGCAGGCCGGCGGGCAGATTCGGTTGGCGGCACAGAACCCGCGCCGCAAGGAATTGATCGGCATCGTCGACTGGCGGCTTTCACAGTTGGAGCGGCTGGGTGTCGATATCCGCTACGATGCCTGGGCCGAAAAGGACGATGTTCTGGCGCTCGAACCGGACGTGGTCGTGGTCGCGACCGGCGGCATCCCGCAGAACCCGCCATTGGAGGCGGGCGACGCGTTGGTCACATCGAGCTGGGATATTCTTTCGGGGGCGGTCAAACCGGCGGAAAACGTCCTGCTTTACGACGACAATGGCGGTCATCAGGGCATGGGTGCGGCGGAGCTGATCGCCAATGCCGGTTCGAAGCTGGAACTCGTATCGCCCGAGCGGTTCTTCGCGCCGGAAATGGGTGGCCTCAACCATGTGCCCTATATGCGCGTCTTCCACGAGAAGGGTGTGACGGTGACCATAAACACCCGCGTTCGTGCGATACGGCGTGAAGGAAATCAACTGGTTGCGGAATTGCGCTCAGATTTTGCCGAAGGCTGGAAGGTTCAGCGTTTCGTCGACCAGGTCATTGTCGAGCATGGCACGGCGCCGCTCGACGAGCTCTATTGGGCACTGAAGCCGCTGTCGCGGAACGCCGGCGCCGTCGACTATGAAAGCCTGGTCGGCGGCGGCGACATTTTCCCGACACGCAACCCGAACGGTGCCTTCATTCTCTATCGGATCGGCGATGCCGTGGCTTCCCGCAACATCCACGCCGCCATCTATGACGGCATCCGCTTCGGTCTGCGCGTCTGAACCGCGTCGGGGTCAGCAGCGAAACAGTGGTTCGCCGAAGATCGTGGGGTCGACGTCGACGCCGAGCCCCGGGCGCCGCGGCGGCGACATCGCTCCGTCTGCGATAACGAAATCGGCCTTGCCATTGGCGACCGTCACCCAGTTGTGGAAGTCGACGGTATGCTGGCGCAGCAGTTGCGGCGTTGACAGCAGCAGGCCGCAATAAGCGGCCGTGTCGATCTGCGCGCCGCCGGTGTCCTCGATGGTGATCTTGAGATTGCGGGCGATGGCGATGTCGCGCAGCAGCTTGGCCTTGGTTAGCCCGCCGACACGGGCGAGCTTGATCGTGATGCCGTCCACGAGCCCGTCGCCGATGGCGCGCAGCAAGGCATCCGTGCCGTCGATGGTCTCGTCCAGCACCAGCGCCCGGTCACAGGCCGGGCGGATCGCGAGGTTCTCCTCATAGCTCGCGCAGGGCTGCTCCAGTGTGTAGTCGAGCGAGCGCGTCGCCTGCAGAAAGCGCCGGGTCTCGGCGGTGCCCCAGCTGCCATTGGCGTCGCAGAACAGCACCGTGCCGGAGGGGACTGCCGCACGCACCGCCTCCAGTCGCGCAATGTCGTCGTTGACGTCCAGCCCGACCTTCACCTGCAGCCGGCGATAACCTTCGACGATGTATTTCTTTGCCCGTGCCGCCATGACGTCCGGGCTTTCCTGTGCCAGCGAGCGATAGAGCGGCACGGTGGTGCCTTCCGCGCCACCCGTCATCGCGGCCAGCGAAAGGCCGCTGCGTTTGCCGGCAAGGTCCCACAGCGCCATGTCGATGGCCGCCTTGGCATAGGGGTGACCTTTCAGCAAAAGGTCCATGCGCCGGTTGATCGCCTCGATGCCGGCCGCGTCCTCGCCGATCAGGCGCGGCGTCAGTTCCCGCATCGCGGCGCGCGCGCCTTCGGCGAAAGCTGGATCGTAGAAGGAACCGAGCGGCGCCATCTCGCCATAGCCGCTGACACCATCCCGCGAGGCGATCTCGACGATGGTCGAATCGAAACCCTCGGCGCTGCGCCCGCCCGAACAACGATAGGTGCCGTCGCGAAATGGCTGCCATTGCTGGTAGACCGTGATGCTGGCAATGGTCATGGCGGCTCCTCGGGCGATTTTCGAAATGGTCTGTTCGAGTTGATGCTAGCGGCGGTAGGACACGTGCGCCGCGAGGGAAACGGCAGGTGCGCTGGTCGCTTTTGTGCTAGCTTCTCGGCGGCCGATCGCAGTATCCCTTGCCGCCTTAAAGGAGCCCACCGTTCATGAGCCAAAGCTTCCTCGCCCATCTCGACACGGAACTCACCGGCCTCAAGGCAACAGGCCTTTACAAGTCCGAGCGGGTGATTTCGTCGATGCAGTCGGCCGAGATCGAGGTGGGCGGCAACAAGGTGCTCAATTTCTGCGCCAACAACTATCTCGGCCTCGCCGACAGCGAGGAGTTGCGCGACGCGGCGGCCAAGGCGCTCGATCGCTACGGTTACGGCATGGCCTCGGTGCGCTTCATTTGCGGCACGCAGGAAGAACACAAGCAGCTCGAGGCAAGGATTTCCTCCTTCCTCGGGCTGGAGGACACCATCCTCTACGGATCCTGCTTCGACGCCAATGGCGGGCTGTTCGAAACGCTGCTTGGCGAAGAGGACGCGGTGATCTCGGACGCCTTGAACCATGCCTCGATCATCGATGGCGTGCGGCTCTCGAAGGCCAAGCGGTTTCGCTATGCAAACAATGACATGGCAGCACTTGAAGAAGAGTTGAAGAAAGCGGAGGGCAGTCGTTTCAAGCTGATCGCCACCGACGGCGTCTTCTCTATGGATGGCATCATCGCCAATTTGAAAGGCGTCTGCGATCTGGCGGAAAAATACGGCGCGATGGTGATGGTGGACGACAGCCATGCCGTCGGCTTCGTCGGCAAGCATGGCCGCGGCTCGGCCGAGCATTGCGGCGTCGAGGGCCGGGTGGACATCATCACCGGAACGCTCGGCAAGGCGCTGGGCGGCGCTTCCGGCGGCTATACGTCGGGCAAGCGGCAAGTGGTCGACTGGCTGCGCCAGCGCTCGCGGCCTTATCTCTTCTCCAACACTTTGATGCCGGCGATTGCGGCGGCTTCGCTCAAGGTGTTCGACCTTGTGGCGAATGGCGACGAACTGCGCGGAAAACTCTACGACAACGCCGCCCGGTTCCGCTCCGGCATGAGCAAGCTCGGCTTCACGCTTGCCGGCGCCGACCATCCCATCATTCCGGTGATGCTGGGCGACGCGGCGCTGGCGCAGCAGATGGCGGCCAAGATGCTGGAACGCGGTATCTACGTCATCGGCTTTGCGTTCCCGGTCGTACCCAAGGGCCAGGCACGTATCCGCACCCAGATGTCGGCCGCGCATTCCACCGCTGACATTGACCGCGCGGTTGCTGCGTTCGGGGAAGTGGGTAAGGAACTCGGCGTCATTTCCTGAGGAAGAACAGAATGTCCAACATGATGCGCGCGCTGGTGAAGGCCAAGGCCGAGCCTGGAATCTGGATGGAGCGCGTTCCAGTCCCCGAGATCGGCCCGAACGACGTGCTGATCAAGGTCAAGAAATCGGCCATCTGCGGCACGGACGTGCATATCTACAACTGGGATCAGTGGGCGCAGAAAACCGTGCCGGTGCCGATGGTGACCGGGCATGAATTCGTCGGCACGATCGCCGATGTCGGTTCGGCCGTGACCGAATATAAGGTCGGCCAGCGTGTGTCGGGCGAGGGGCATATCGTTTGCGGCCATTGCCGCAATTGTCGCGCGGGCCGGGGGCATCTGTGCCGCAACACGCTTGGCGTCGGCGTGAACCGGCCGGGTTCGTTCGGCGAATATGTCGCCATTCCGCAGCACAATGTCGTGCCGATCCCCGACGATATCCCGGACGAGATCGCGGCGATCTTCGATCCGCTGGGCAACGCGGTTCACACCGCGCTGTCCTTCGATCTGGTCGGCGAGGACGTGCTGGTTACCGGCGCCGGGCCGATCGGCATCATGGGCGCGCTGGTGGCGCAATGCGTCGGCGCGCGCAAGGTGGTCATCACCGACATCAACCCGGTGCGCCTGGCGCTGGCCAGGAAACTTGGCGTTCGCCACGTCGTCGACGCCTCGAAGGAAAAGCTGCGCGACGTGATGCGCGACGAGGGCATGACTGAAGGCTTCGATGTCGGGCTCGAAATGTCAGGCTCGGCGGTCGCCTTCCGCGACATGATCGACACGATGAACAATGGTGGCAAGATCGCTATTCTCGGCATTGCGCCGACCGGCTTCGAGATCGACTGGAACAAGGTCATCTTCAAGATGCTGCATCTCAAGGGCATCTACGGCCGCGAGATGTTCGAGACATGGTACAAGATGATCGCGCTGGTGCAGGGACCGCTGGATGTGAGTGGTCTGATCACCCACCGCATTGGCATTGATGACTACCAGGCCGGCTTCGATGCGATGCGCAGCGGCAATTCCGGCAAGGTGGTGATGGACTGGTAGGAAAAATATTTTCCTGCTGGTTGAATTTTTCGAATATTGTTTGTTGCCATGTCGCTGGCGGATTTGCTAATGCGAGCGACTTTTTGTGCAAGCGCTTAGCCTCGAGAACCAGAACCGGTTTTCGAGGCGGTGGTCAAGAGCCGGAATTCCGCAATGCGCCGCCATATCCGCTCCTTCACCGCGCGCCATGAGCCGTCCGGGCAGGTTCTTTCGCATGCCAAGTCGGGGCTTGGCGCGGTTGTCGGCATCGGAGCGGTCGGTGGTCTCGCGGCGCTGACAAACATGCCGCTGCTGTTGGCGCCGCTCGGCGCTTCGGCCGTGCTGATCTTCGGTCAACCGGCGAGTCCGCTGGCGCAGCCAGCCAATGTTTTCGGCGGCTATCTCCTGGCGACGATTGTCGGCGTGGCGGCAGCGCTGACCTTTCCGGGCATGTGGCAGGTTGCGGCGCTGGCCGTTGGCCTTGCAATAGCGCTCATGCTGATGTTTCGCGTCACGCATCCGCCCGCCGGCGCGGTGCCGCTGGTGGCGCTCGCCGCGCCTCTGCAGAGCGGCTCGCTGTTTTTCACGATCCTGATCGGCTCGATCAGCCTGGTTGGCCTCGGCGTCGTGCACCACCGGCTACCACCGCGCTTCCACTATCCACGCCGGTTGGACTGACGGCGAACGCCGCCTCGATGGCATCCAGCGCCGTCTCCAGCGCTACGCGATCCTGATTTGCGATCCGTTCCAGCAACTCCCGTTCGAACGCCTTCGCCAACGGCACCATGTCGCGATAAGCGGCCAATCCCGCCTTGGTCAGTGTCAGATGCTCGATGCGCCGGTCCTTTTCGTCCGGCGTGCGGGTAAGCCAGCGACGTTTCTCCAGTTCAGCAACGGCGCGCGACACCTTGGTCTTGTGCATCGACGACTGCTCGCCAAGCGCTGTCGCCGTCATCGAGCCGTGTTGGCCGAGCCCGGCTAGCGTGCGCCATTCGGGACGGGTGAGGCCAAGCCGGTCCTTGTAGACCCTGGCGAACTCGCGGCTGACCAGATCGGCCAGATGGTAAAGCCGGTAGGGCAGGAAGCTTTCCAGCTCGAGAGTGTTTTCCGGTGTTGCCATGATGCCCGTTCCGGTCGAGCTTGGATGCTGGGAGATGTCGTTGATAGTTACATTTTCGATGGTTACAGATGTAACCAGTTTGGTCAATCCGGGGAGGATGCGATGGCCTTTTCCTACATGCCGGGCTTCGGCAACGATTTCGAGACCGAGACGCTTCCGGGCTCGCTGCCCCAAGGTCGAAATTCGCCGCAGCGGCCAGCCTACGGGCTTTATGCCGAGCAGCTCTCGGGTTCGCCCTTCACAGCGCCGCGTGGCACCAACGAGCGTTCCTGGCTCTACCGCATCCGGCCGAGCGTCAAGCACACCGGCCGCTTCAAGGGCGTGAACTACCCGCTCTGGAAGACGGCGCCGAATGTCGGCGATCACGAACTGGCGCTTGGCCAGTATCGCTGGAACCCGACGCCGATGCCGAAGGAGCCGACCGATTTCATCGCCGGCATGCACACCATGACGACGGCGGGCGACGCGTTGGGCCAGAGCGGCATGGCCGCCCATGTCTACGTCGCCAACAAATCCATGGTGGACGACCATTTCTTCAACGCCGATGCCGAGATGCTGATCGTACCGCAGGTCGGCCGGCTGAACTTTGTCACCGAAATGGGCGTTATCGAAATGCGGCCGGGCGAAATCTGCGTCCTGCCGCGCGGCCTCGTCTTCAAGGTCGAACTGATCGATGCCGAGGTGCGTGGTTATGTCTGCGAGAACTACGGCGCCAAGTTCACCATGCCCGATCGTGGGCCGATCGGCGCCAACTGCCTGGCCAATCCGCGCGACTTCAAGACGCCTTGCGCCTGGTTCGAGGAGAAGGAGACGCCATGCCGGCTGATCGTGAAATGGTGCGGCTCCTTCCACATCACCGAGCTCGATCATTCGCCGCTCGACGTGGTCGCGTGGCATGGTAACTACGCACCGTATAAATATGATCTGGCTACGTTTTCTCCAGTCGGCGCTATTCTTTTCGATCATCCCGACCCGTCGATTTTCACCGTGCTGACCGCCCCGTCCGGCGAGGAAGGCACGGCCAATGTTGACTTCGTCATCTTCCCGCCGCGCTGGCTGGTGGCCGAAAACACCTTCCGTCCCCCATGGTACCATCGCAACATCATGAGCGAATTCATGGGCCTCATCCACGGCCAGTACGACGCCAAGGAAGAAGGTTTCGTGCCGGGCGGCATGAGCCTGCACAACATGATGTTGGCGCATGGGCCTGACGCGCCGGGTTTCGAAAAGGCTTCGAAAGTGGAACTGAAGCCGGTGAAGCTCGACAACACCATGGCCTTCATGTTCGAGACGCGCTTCCCGCAGATGCTCACCCGCCACGGTGCCGAGCTGCCGACCCTGCAGCAGGACTATATCGACTGCTGGAAGGATCTGAAAAAACGCTTCAACGGCACGCCGGAGGGCGACTGGTCTTGAACGTGGGGCAGCGGAAAGGCCGGCTGGTCCTCCTCGGGTCCAAGGGCGGGCCGGCATTGCGACCCGGCGGCCCGTGGCCGACATCGTCTTTGCTTGAATTGGGCGGTCGCTCGATCGTCGTCGATTGCGGGCTGGGCGTGGCACGCGGCCTGACCGATGCGGGCCTTGGTCTCAAGACGCTCGATCTCATTTTCATCACCCATTTGCATTCCGATCACTATCTGGAACTCGGGCCGCTTTTGCACACCGCATGGACGGCCGGTCTCGCCACGCCGGTCACGGTCTTCGGTCCGGTCGGCATCGGACGCTACTGGCGGCTGTTTTGCGACGCGATGGCCTTCGACATCGATATCCGTATCGAGGATGAAGGCAGGCCCGATCTGCGCGCGCTCGTGTGCGTCGAGGAATTTGCCGAGGGGCGTGTTTTCGAAACGGACGGATTGCTGGTTACGGCCATGCGCGTCGACCACCCGCCACTGGTCGATTGCTTTGCGCTGCGCTTCGAAGGCGAGGGGCGCGGCATCGTCTTCTCCGCCGACACTGCCTGTTTCCCGCCGCTCGCCGATTTCGCAAGGGGCGCCGATATTCTCGTGCATGAAGCGATGCTGGAGGCCGGCGTCGACCGCCTCGTGGCGCGCACGGGCAATGGTGCGAGGCTGAAGCAGCATCTTCTGGCCAGCCACACATTCGCCGAGGACGCAGGCCGCATTGCTACAGCGGCAAATGTCGGTCGCCTCGTGGTCAACCACCTGATCCCGGCCGACGATCCCGCCATTGGCGAGGCCGACTGGGTGGCCGCCGTCAGGAAAACATGGGCGGGCGACTTGACGATCGCGCGTGACGGGCTTGTTGTGGGGTTGGGCGCCGGAAGTGCGTCGGGAGAGGAGATTGCATGAAGCTTGCCACATTGAAGGACGGGTCGCGCAACGGAAAACTGGTTGTCGTGTCCCGCAACCTGACGCGTTTCACCGATGCCTCGTTTCTCGCGCCGACCCTGCAGGCCGCACTCGACGACTGGCGTCGCATCGCGCCGCATCTGTCGGCACTGGCGGAAACGCTGGAACACGGCTCCGTCCCATCCGAGCGCTTTCACGAGCATGACGCGCATTCGCCGCTGCCGCGTGCCTATCAATGGGCGGACGGCTCGGCCTATGTCAATCATGTCGAGCTTGTGCGCAAGGCACGTAATGCCGAGATGCCGGCCAGCTTCTGGACCGACCCGCTGATGTATCAGGGCGGCTCGGACGCCTTCATCGCGCCGCGCGATCCGATCCGCATTGCCGACGAGGCCTGGGGCATCGACCTCGAGGCCGAAGTCGCCGTCATGGTGGATGACGTCCCGATGGGGGCAAGCAAGGACGAGGCGCGCAACGCGATCCGCCTCATCATGCTGGTCAATGACGTGACGCTGCGTGGGCTCACCGCCCCGGAACTCGCCAAGGGGTTCGGTTTCTTCCAGTCGAAGCCTTCGTCGGCCTTTTCGCCGGTGGCGGTCACCCCCGACGAACTCGGTGGAGCGTGGGACGGCGGCAAGTTGCATCTGCCGCTGTGCGTCGATCTCAACGGCAAGCCGTTCGGCCGCGCCGATGCCGGCGTCGACATGACCTTCGATTTCCCGGCACTGATCGCGCACGCAGCCAAGACCCGCCCGCTTTCGGCGGGCACCATCATCGGCTCGGGCACAGTTTCCAACAAGAAGGATGGCGGCCCGGGCAGGCCCGTTGCTGACGGCGGCGCCGGCTATTCCTGCATTGCCGAGCAGCGTATGATCGAAACCATCGAGAGCGGCGAGCCCAAAACCCCGTTCCTGCGTTTCGGCGACACGGTGCGCATCGAGATGAAGGACAAGGCCGGACATTCGATCTTCGGCGCGATCGAGCAGAAGGTGGAAAAATACGAGAATTGACGGGGGCGGTGAATTGGTAGAATCCGAGGACGATTCCGCAAGAACCTACCTGGCTACAACCGCCTTCCTGAATGTCTTTTGTGTCGTCTTCATCCCGGCGGGGCTGTTTTTTGCGCACGCCGGGCTCGTGGCGAGGTGCGTCTCCTTCTTGGCTTTTGCAGCCTTTTCTACATTCAGCCTTTTTGTGCTTGTACGCAATTTCCTCAAGGAGGGGCGCCGCCGGCTCTCGGTATTTGCCGCTGCCAGTTTTATCGCCATGGTCATCATTGGTTGGCTTTGTATTTGGCCAAGCGTGCCCAGAACGTGGGCGGTAATCCAAGCCTATAACTTCATCGAACCGGCGTTGAGTTTTGTAGCCAAACAGCACAACCGAGCGTTGGATAGGCTTGTGGGGTACTTATTCCTGACTTCCGCTGTCATTGGCTATTTGCTCTTGTTTCTTCCCATAATGCTTGCCGCCATCGCCAACCAGCAATGGTCAGAGACGAAATCTACCCTCTCAGCGCGCTTGAAGATCATTGGTGTGGTTTTGGGTAACTCAACCAAGCGTGGTGGGATGTAGCGGAACGTGGCAATGAATCTACTCGACCATTTCCGTCGCATGGCCGCCAACAATCTCTGGTCCAATGACCGGCTCTACCGAGCGGTGACGGCGCTGAAGCCGGGAGAATTCGACGCCATGCGCGCCGGCTTCTTCCCGTCGATCAAGGCGACGCTCAACCACATTCTTTCGGTCGATCTCTATTATCTCGATATGGTCGAGGAGGGCGGTGTTGGCTTGGCCGTCTTCGATGCCTGGACGGATTTCGAGGACCCCGCTAAGTTGGCGGCTGTACAGGCCGAGGCCGACCGACGGCTGATCGTCTTTTGCAACGAGTTGAACAAGTCTGGCCTTGAACGCCGCGTGCCGACCGACCGTGGCGATGACGGCATCATCCCGGAGCGCATCGGCGACCTGCTGGCGCATCTGTTCCTGCACCAGATCCACCATCGCGGGCAGGTGCATGCCATGCTGTCGAGCACTTCGGTCAAGCCGCCGCAGCTCGATGAGTTCCTGCTCGACTTCGATATCAAGCTCAGGAAAAGGGAGGTCGAGCGCTTGAAACTCTGATCCGCTCGACCTCGTTGTTTCGGACTATTCGGCCGCCTGAACCTTCAGCACGCCGCGCTTGATCTGGTCCTGCTCGATCGATTCGAACAACGCGCGGAAATTGCCCTCGCCGAAACCTTCATCGCCCTTCCTCTGGATGAATTCGAAGAAGATCGGGCCGATCACGGTCTTGGAAAAGATCTGCAGCAGGATCTTGGTCATGCCGCCGTTCACCACGCCTTCGCCGTCGATCAGGATGCCGTGTTTCTTCATGCGCTCGATCGGCTCGTCATGGCCGTTCACGCGCGCATGAGACATGTCGTAATAGGTCTCCGGCGGACCGGGCATGAACTTCAGCCCGTTGGCGGCCAGCTTGTCGGTGCCGGCATAGATGTCGTCGGTGCCGACCGCGATGTGCTGGATGCCTTCGCCGTTGTACTTCTTGAGATATTCGGCGATCTGGCTGGTGTCGTCCTTAGATTCATTCAGCGGGATGCGGATCTTGCCGCAGGGCGAGGTGATCGCACGGCTGACCAGGCCGGTGATGCGGCCGTCAATGTCGAAGAAATGGATCTGCGTGAAGCCGAACAGGTCGCGGTAGAAATCCCACCACTTGTCCATGTTGCCGCGGTAGACGTTGTGGGTGAGGTGGTCGAGGAAATAGAAGCCGACGCCAGCCGGCTTCGGGTCCTTCTCGCCAAGCCAGTCGAATTCCGCATCATAGGTCGAGCCCTTGGCGCCATATTTTTCGACAAAATAGAGCATGGAACCGCCGATGCCGACGATGGCCGGCACGTTGAGCGTCTTGTCGTTGCCTTCATAAGGCGTGGCGCCTTTGGAAAGGGCGTGCTCGAAGGCATGCTTGGCATCGACTACGCGCCACGCCATCGACGGCGCGCATGGGCCGTGTTGGTCGACGAAGCGCATGGCGTGCGAGCCGGGCTCCGCATTGAGGATGTAGTTGATGTCGCCCTGGCGCCAGACCGAGATCTTCTTGGTCTTGTGCCTGGCGACTTCGCTGTAGCCCATGCGGGTGAACAGCTCGACGAGCTTTTCGGGCTCCGGATGGGCGAATTCGACGAATTCGAAACCGTCGGTACCGGCGGGATTGGCTTCGCTGATGGTGGCGGGTGGGGCGTCGTGCGGGAAGGGACCCATGGCATATCCTCCGGTTCGTCTCGACCCCTTTGGGGTCAGCTGCACCAATTATAGTGCCGGCGGCCCGCACGGTGCTTGCATTCACGCGCTTCAGGCGCGCATTATGTGCGCACTTCGTGCATGATGGTGGCAAAAATGGCGTCAGATACGCGCATCGATCAATTTGACCGCAAGATATTGGCTCTTTTGCAAGCCGACGCGCGGCTCACTAACAACGACCTGTCGGAGCGGGTGAATCTTTCGGCGTCGCAATGTTCGCGTCGTCGCCAGCGGTTGGAAGAGGAGGGTTACATCCGTAACTACCGGGCCGTGCTCGACCGCGACAGGCTGGGTTTTTCACTGGTCAATGTGATCACGGTGACGCTGGCCACGCACAATCGCGACAATGCCCGTCGCTTCGCCGAACTGATCATGCGTTTGCCGGAAGTGCAGGAAGCGCACGCGCTGACCGGCGAGATGGATTATATCCTCAAGGTGGTCACGCCCGACCTGAAATCGCTATCGGAATTCGTCAACAACGAACTGCTGCCGCACGAATCCGTGCAGCATGTAAAGACGGCGATTGTGCTGGAAACACTGAAGGAGAACGGCGCTCTGCCGATCTAGGAGAGTGCCGGGTCAGCCCTTCATCTGTTGTATCGCTGCGTAGAGATTGGTGCAGCGGGTGCCGGAGCGACAATAGGCGAAGACCGGGCGGGGCAGGGCGTCCAGCGCCTCGGCCTGCTCCTCCACATTCTGCATGGTCATCTGGCCGCTGACAACCGGCACCCAGCGGAACTCCAGTCCGGCGGCCTCGACCGCCGTCTTGATCGTGTCGGCGCTCGGCTGGCCAGGATCTTCATTGTCGGGTCGGTTGCAGATCACGCTCTTGAAACCGGCTGCCTTGATGGCCGCCACGTCTTCGACGCTGATCTGCGGCGAGACGGCATAGTTGTCAGCGATCTGGCGGATGTTCATGGGACTGCTCCGGGGAGGAATGGCATGTTTGCCCTGTCATGCCATTCCGCGCGGGCGGTCGCAAGCTTGGCCCGTTATGATAGCGACCGACGTCCCGCAGGGCATCGGTGCCTGGTTCGGATCGGAACAGCTCAGGCCGCGCGTTCGCTGTCCAATGACGCCATCTGAAGTTCGTTGTAGCGCGAGCCGGCCGCGGCGCCCTTGGGGGCTGCCTGTTCGATCGCCGCGATATCGGCCGCCGTGAGTGTGAAATCGAGCGCGCCAAGTGCCTCGGTCAACCGGTCGCGACGGCGCGCGCCGATCAATGGCACGATGTCGTCGCCTTTTGCCAACACCCAGGCGATGGCGATCTGCGCCACGCTGGCGTTCCTGCTTTCGGCGACCTGGCGCAGCGCCTCGACAAGGACGAGATTGCGGTCGAGATTGTCGCCCTGGAAGCGCGGACTGCGGTTGCGGAAGTCGGCGCCGGTCATGGTTTTCGTCTTGTCCCAATGGCCGCTAATCAACCCGCGCGACAGCACTCCATAGGCGGTGACGCCGATGCCAAGTTCGCGGCAGGTGTCGAGGATGCCGTCCTCGATGCCACGTGACAGCAGCGAATATTCGATCTGCAGATCGACGATGGGATGCACCGCCGCCGCGCGGCGGATCGTTTCCGAGCCGACTTCCGACAGGCCGATATGCTTGACGTAGCCGTCCTTCACCAGGTCGGCGATGGCGCCAATCGTTTCCTCGATCGGCACATTCGGGTCCAGCCGCGCCGGGCGGTAGATATCGATCGCCTCGACGCCGAGCCGCTTCAGACTATAGGCGGCGGCCGTCTTCACCGCTTGGGGGCGGGCATCGTAGCCCAACCAGTTTCCATCTGGACCGCGCTGCGCGCCGAACTTGACGCTGACCCTCACGGGGCCGGCGCTGCGTGTGGCGAGCGCTTCGCCGATCAGCATTTCATTGTGGCCCATGCCGTAGAAGTCGCCGGTGTCGAGCAAGGTGATGCCGGCGTCCAGCGCTGCATGCAACGTTGCCAGGCTCTCGGTGCGATCGGCCGGACCATACATGTCGGACATACCCATGCAGCCGAGCCCAAGGCTCGATACGACAAGTCCGTTCTTTCCCAGTGTGCGTTCGCGCATGGTGTCTTCCTTTCGCGGTTGATGGCTTTCGATTGAGCCTTGTCCGCAAAGATGGCACATGCTGAACTGTGCGATAAGATGGGCTTTTCAAAACGGACTATGCGGAAATTCGTACAATGCCTGTTGATATGAATCTGCTTGCGGCCTTTGCCGCGGTTGCCCGCCGCCGCAGCTTCCGTGCTGCAGCCGTGGAACGCGGCGTGTCGCCCTCAACGCTCAGCCAGCAGGTGCGTGACCTCGAGGCTGCGCTCGATTTGCGCTTGCTGAACCGCACGACGCGCAGCGTTGCGCCAACCGAGGCGGGCATGCGTCTGCTTGAAAGGCTGACGCCGGCGCTTGCCGACATCGCTTCCGTCGTGGATCATTTGCAGGCTGAAGGCGACACGCCAAGCGGCACTTTGCGCATCAACGCACCGCAGCCGGCGATCGACCTGGTGCTGGCGCCGCTCATCGGTCCGTTTCTCGCCGCGTGCCCGCGCGTGCGGCTGGAGATCATAGCCGAGACGGCTTTTATCGATATCGTGGCGGCCGGTTTCGACGCAGGCGTACGCTGGGGAGAAAGCCTTGCCCAGGATATGATCGCCGTGCCGCTCGGCCCGCAGCAGCGCTATGTCGTCGTGGCTGCTCCCTCTGTCGTTGCGGCCGGTTCGCCGATCCTGCAGCCGCGCGACCTGTTGGGCCGCCCTTGCATTCGCACGCAGTTTCCGAGCGGCATGAAGGTGGCCTGGGAATTCGAGCGCGACGGCGTTTTCGAAAAGATCGATCCGGACGGGTCGCTCGTTTCCACCAACATCGTCGCGCAGCTGCGCGCCTGCCTCGACGGTGTCGGCTTCTGCGCGACGTTCGAGGACTATGTGCGGGAGGACATCGCCGCCGGGCGGCTGGTCAGTGTGCTGGACGACTGGCTGCCACCATTTCCGGGGCCGTATCTTTATTATCCCGGTCGGCGTCACGTGCCGGCGCCGCTGCGCGCCTTCGTCGATTTCGTCAGGCGGCAGCGGCGCGGTGGCTAGCCTTGGGAGGCTATTCGGTGGCGTGCGCTTCGCCGGAACCGCCGACCGCCACAATATTGAAGGGCTTGCCGGCGAGCGGGATGTCGCCTGTCCTGGCAAAACTCGTCGCGTCGACCAGATGGAGCAGGCCTTTCAACGGATCGGTGACGACGATGCGGTCGCCGGCAACGGCGATGCGTGGGCGCGGGTCGCTCCAGTGGCCGTCCATCGAATAGGGGTCGGTTACCTTCACCGATTGCGCGATCTTACCGGCGATGATGTCGACCTGGTGCAACTGACCGTCCTCGGTGAACACGTGAGCAAAGCGCGGTCTTAAGGGATCGACCGCGAAATGCACGCGGCGGGTCGGCAGGTCGATCAGGCGGAACGCGTCCTTCGCGGAAGGGTCGACGAGCAACAGCCTGTCGGCGCCATAATTGCCGAGGAAATATTGCAGTCCCTTGCCGCCGAGCAGCGTCGTCGCTTTGCCGGCGGGGAGGCCGGCTGGATAAGGCACATGCTCGATGCCGGGGCCGCTTTCGCCATCGCGGACGAGTAACAGGCCGGTGGCGCAGGCAAAGGCCATCAGTTTGCCGGATGTCGCTTCGCCATGCAGGTCGGGGCAGGCGTGCACGTCGCCGACCTGCTTGCCCTCGGCATCGACCGCCCGGATGCCGACCGGCAGTTCGTCCGGTTTTTCCTTGTTGGGCTGCGATAGAAGCGCAAAGTCACCATAAGTGGCGGCAACGCCATGATGCGGGGCATCGGTCTTTACCGCCCGAAGCGGCGTCCCATCTTGGAGCGCTGCTTTCTCGTCGAGGATGCGAGCCGTGCCTTCGCCGTCGAAGAACAGAGTGAATTCGCCACGGTGTTCGACGAAGTGCGACGGCTTCGGCCCCTTGATTTCGACACCGGTCAACTTGGGCGCGGTGACCTCGATATCGCCGTGGTCGCCATGGTCGTCAAAGGTGACGCCGGTGGAAACGACCGAGACTGTGTCAGCCTTGCCTTGGACCGCGAAGACCGTCCGGCCGCTGGCGCTGCGATAGAGCGAGGCCGGCCCCTTGAGCGGTAGCGTGTCGAGTTTATTGCCGCTGATGGCATCGATGATGGTGATGATCGGTTCGGCGTGGTCCGAGACGAACAGGCGCCAGACGGTCTTTTCAGCAGCAAGGGAGGGGAGTGTAGCAACGCTGGCGAGAAGGGCGGCGATCGCAGTCGCCACGGCAAAGCGCTTCATAAAGCTCTCCATGTAACGTTATCTAATTACAAATGATTGAGTAAAAAAGGCGGAGAAATTGCCCTCCGCCTCGGGATGGTGCCGTGGCCGCTCGAAGCGACCACCTGGACGCCGATAATCTGGCGGACAGCTCAGCTGCCGAGAATGGCGCCTTTGATCTGCTTGATGTTGTTACGCATCAAATCGACGTAAGTCGCTGCAGGAGCATCCGTTTTCGACAGCGCGTCGGAATACAGCGTTCCACCGACCTTGATGCCTGTTTCGGACGAGATCTGTTCGATCAGGCGCGGATTGGTGATGTTTTCGACGAAGATCGCCGCCGCCTTGTCCTGTTTAACCTGCGTGACCAGCTTGGCGACATCTGCCGCCGACGGTTCTGCTTCGGTCGAAAGCCCTTGCGGGGCGAGGAAGGTCAACCCGTATTCATGTTCGAAATAGCCGAAGGCGTCGTGGGAGGTGATGACGACGCGCTTTTCCGACGGGATGGCGTTGATCGCCTCGCGCACTTCCTTGTCCAGCGCCTCGAGTTTCTCGGTATAGGCGGCGGCATTGGCCTTGTAGCTGTCGCAACCGGCACTGTCGGCGGCGCAGAACGCGTCCGCGATATTTTTCACGTAGATCTTGGCGTTGGGAACCGACTGGAAAGCGTGTGGATCGGTGGAGCCGTGGTCGTGGCCTTCGTGGCTGTTACCGCCTTCGGTGCTCTCGGCCTCGGCGAATTCCGGCTTGAACTCGATCGGCGTGACGCCCTTGGTCAATTCGACGATGGCGGCCTTGCTGGCGCTGGCCTCCACCAGACGCTGCAGGAAACCCTCGAAATGCAGGCCATTCACCAGCACCACCTTGGCCGAGGCCATCGAAACGGCATCGGCCGGGCTTGGCTCATAGACATGCGCGTCGCCATCCGGCCCGACGAGCGTCGTCACCGCAACCCGATCGCCACCGACGTTCTTGGCGAAGTCGCCGATGATCGAGAAACTGGCCACGACCTTCAGCGGTTCGGCAAAGGCAGTCGACGCAGTGATGGACATTAATGTTATAACGATCAATGTCAGCGCGCGACGGATCGATTTCAGCATTGCTGAATTCCTTTCAATGGTTAGGCGGTTCTGTGGCGGTGATGGACGAGGCGCGAACGCAGCACGCCGCGCGATCCGGCCAGGATGGAAAGCATGTAGGCTGCCCCGGCCGACAGGATGATGGCCGGACCGGACGGCAGCGCCGCGTGGTAGGACAGAAGCAGGCCGGCGACACAGGACGCGAAGCCGATCATCACGGCAAGCACGCACATCGGCCCGACGCGCTGGCTCCAGAAACGGGCGGCGGCCGCGGGCAGGATCATCAGTCCGACCGAGAGCAGGGTACCCAGAGCCTGGAAACCGCCTACGAGATTAAGCACGACCAGCCCCAGAAAGATGAAATGCACGGGGCTACCAAGCCGGCTCACGGAGCGCAGGAACAGCGGGTCGAGGCATTCGGCGACCAATGCACGCCACAAGACGGTTAGCGCCGCGAGCGTGACGACGGCAATGCCGCCGATCAACACCAGTGCCTCGTTGTTGAGCGCAAGCACCGTGCCGAACAGCACATGCATGAGGTCGACACTGGAACCGCGGATCGAAACCATCAGCACGCCGATCGCCAGCGAGATCAGGTAAAAGGCGGCCATCGAGGCGTCTTCACGCTGGATGGAAAAGCGCGAGACAGCGCCGGCGCCGAGGGCAACGACGACACCGGCGATCAGGCCGCCGATCGTCATCGGCAGAATTTCCAGCCCATAGAACAGGAAGCCGGCGGCTGCGCCCGGCAGAATGGCGTGGGCCATCGCGTCGCCGGAAAGGCTCATGCGCCGCAACATCAGGAAGACGCCGACCGGGCAGGCGCCGAGCGACAGCATCAACGAACCGGCCAGCGCCCTTTGCATGAAGGCGAAATCGGCGAACGGAGCGACGAAGAAAGCATACAGCGCGCTCACGATGCCGCCCTCTGCCTGGCCGTATGTGCGTGATGGTCGTGCCCATGATGGTCGTGTCCGTGCTCATGATCGTCATGCGCATGGTCATGGCGGTGATCGTGGATCTGGCCATCCGGCTCGCACCAGGGCGCGTCGTCCTCCCAGGCCTCGTGGAAACGGCGGGCGCGCAGCATATTCTCGGCGTTGAGAGCCGTGGCAGTCGCGCCCCAGGCCACGGTACGGCGGGCCAGCAGCAGCGTCTCGGGAAAATTCTGGCGCACCAGTTCAAGGTCGTGCGCAACGACCATCACCGTTCTATCCTCGCCGTGCCAGCGCTTGATCAGCGCGATCAGGTCGCCGACGGTCTTGGCGTCGATGGCGTTAAATGGCTCGTCGAGCAGGATCAGGTCGGCATCCTGCACCAGCACGCGGGCGAACAGGGTGCGCTGCAACTGGCCCCCGGAAAGCGTGTCGAGCGCGCGCTTTTCAAAGCCTTCGAGCCCGACGGCCATCAACGCCTCGCTGACGGTGGCGCGGTCCTGCGCCGTAAGCCGGCCAAGCAGCCCGCGTCGTGGCCACAGGCCGAGCGAGACCAGGTCAACCACCCGCGCCGGAAAGCTGCGGTCGAGTTCCGATTGCTGTGGCAGATAGGCGATGCGCATGCCGGGCATCTTGACGACACCGCCCGCCATCGGCCGCAGCACCCCGACAATGCCCTTCATGAGCGTGGATTTGCCGGAGCCATTGGCACCGACGATCGCAGTCAGCGAACCCTTCTCGACCGTGCCATTCAGATGATGGATGGCCGGGTGGCTGCCATAGCCCAGGGTAAGGTCGCGGAAGGAAAGGGCGGCTCGGCTCATGGCAGTCGGTGACTCACTGTGTGTGAAGGTCGTATGTTATGTTATTACATGTGTCAACACAGCTGGCGAGAAAAGACGTCCTGTCCCGCGAAACTTTCATGAACCCGTGCGCGGGAATGCCCATCGGCTCTGGCGCTATGGCAGCGGCGGGCGACCGATTGCACCTGTGGCGGGATTCGGCGGCCACGACCTTGTCGGCAAGCAAGACGCTCTCTAAAGAGGCCTTTCCACTCACGAAAGGATATGTCCATGAGCGTTCGTCGCATCGATGTCGGCCCCCGCATGAGCCAGGTGGTCATCCACGGCAACACCGCCTATCTCGCCGGTCAGGTCGGCGAGGGCAAGACCGTCGGCGAGCAGACCAAGGACATTCTGGCGACGGTCGATGCGCTGCTTGCCAAGGCCGGCACCGACAAGACCAAGATCTTGCAGGCGATCATCTGGCTCTCCGACATGAGCACCTTCGCCGAAATGAACAAGGAATGGGACGTCTGGGTGCCGCAGGGCCACACTCCGGCACGCGCCACCGGCGAGGCCAAGCTGGCCGGTCCGGAATATCTCGTCGAGATCATCATCACCGCCGCCATCTGAGGCAGCGATCGAGATCTAGCTTTTTGGAGCGCCGGTCGTCGCCGGCGCTCCATTTTTATGTGCCGCGGTTGGCGTGTCGGCGGTCAGCGCTCTGACCCAGACCACGATACGCTGCGCCAGGAAGTTCGTGGTCGAAGGCGAAAGCGCATCGCCGGCAATGACGTGATTGTCGGGATCGCCGGAGCCGTCCACCGGCACCTCCTCGTGCGGGCCGCCCCAGCGGGCGGCGATTTCCTTGGTGCGATCGGGGCGCACGACCTTGTCGTCGTTGGAAAAGATGAACAGAGCCGGGATGGTGGCCTTTTCGACCGGTGCCTCATAGGCAAGCTTGGCCAATGCCGCCATCGGCAGGGTCGCTGCCATCGGATATCGCCAGGTCCAGAACTTTTCCTGCAGCGCGCCGCGCGGCTTGAATGAGCGCTCCTTGCCGGCAATCAGTTCGGCAAGCTGCTTGCCCCACGGCCAGGTAAGGATCTGCGCGCCCGATGCCTGCACGCCGTAGTTCGGCGAGATCATCGCAATCGCCTCGACATCTTTCGAGGCGTTCGGCTGCGTTGCCGCCCATGTCGCCAGCGATCCGCCCGTTGAGGTGGCGATGACGATCACCTTGTCGCCAATGGCACGGCCTATGGCGAGCGCCTCCTCATAATCGTTGATCCATGCGTTGACGCTGCCGTCGGCCATCGCCGCGCCGTCCTGACCGTGGCCGGTCAGCCGCGTATAGAAGAGATTGGCGTCGAGTTCTTCCGCGACCTTGTCGGCGAGTGGTCGTGTCTCGCCCTTCGAGGCCGAGAAGCCGTGAATATAGACGATGGCGACCGGCGTTTTGGCGTGGATCATCGGGTCGGCCCAGACGATCTCCTTTTCGAGCCCGTCGCGAATGTTGGGCACCTTGGCTTCCTCGCGGGCGAGGTAGCCCAGCGGATCGTCGCCGATCTTCGATGCGTCGAAATGCATGGTGGTGTCGACGGGAACGCGCGGTCCTAGCAAAGCCATCAGGGCGATCAGGACCACCAGACCGAGGAACATCACCGCAATACATCGCCCCATGCCGAACTCCAGACAGATCAACGCAAAGTATTGCGGCGGCTTGCAACAGGCAACGGGTCGGCTTCTTTGGGTACGGGGTCGCTTGCCGTATGGCTGGCGCTAGATCGGCTGCCTTGGCTTGCGGCCGAAGCTGAGTGGCCTGTCGCCCCATCCGGTCATGCGGTTGAGGAACCAGTGGCGAAGCGGGTGCGGCAGCATGCCGAGCACCTTCAACCACAAGGTAAAGCGGCGAGGGAAGGTGATTTCGAAACCGCCGTTCTGGATGCCACGCATCATCTTGTCCGCAGCGCAGGCCGAAGAAATCAGCGCCGGCAGCCGCACCCCGTTCTTCTGGGTCATCGGCGTGTCGATGAAGCCGGGGTTCATCACCTGGATACGGATGTTCAGCTTGTCGAGATCGAATTTCAGCGACTGCGCCATGATGTTGATGGCCGCCTTGGTGGCGCCATAGGCGGCGGTCGTCGGCCAGCCGAAATAGGCGCTGATCGAACCCACCATCACGATGTGTCCGCGGCCGTGCCTGCGCATGAATTTTACCACGGGAACCAGCCCGTGAACGATGCCCATCACGTTCACATCGTAAGTGCGGCGGAATTTCCGGACCGACAGGTTGTCGCCCGCCACCTGCGTGTAGCTGCCTGCATTGAAGATCGCGAGCGCTATCGGTCCGATTTCGGCTTCGATGGTGGCCACCGTGTCGGCCATGCCCAATTCGTCGGTAACATCGCAGGGATAAGCGACGATCCGGCCGGGCAGGCTGGCCACCTCGGCGATCAACAGGTCAATGGGATCTTCCTCGCGCGCGGTGATCGCCACGGTGAAGCCCTTTGCCGCCAACTCCTTGGCAAGTTCCCTGCCAATGCCGGAACTACCACCGGTGATCCAGGCAACGCCGTCTTTCGGGCTGGCCCGATAGAGTGTCATACAGTGTCTCGAAAGCTCCCTCGTCTCGTGATCTAACGGGGCGGAAGTCGAAAGAAAAGCCTGTTCTTGGATCCTCACCATATTAGTCTCGGCTGACATTGCACTCCATGCGACGGCGTCGCTTGCCGCGAATGCGACTGGTCCAGGTTAAATCCAGCCTTGAAAGGGCGAGCCGGCATTTCTAGGGTCTGCCTGCAGACACGAGAAGGATTCCTCATGCACCGTTCGGTGATCGACGCCATCGGCAACACGCCACTGATCCGGCTCAAGCGCGCCTCGGAAGAAACGGGCTGCGAGATTCTGGGCAAGGCCGAGTTCATGAATCCCGGCCAGTCGGTCAAGGACAGGGCTGGTCTGTTCATCATTCGCGATGCAGAGCAGCGTGGTCTGTTGAAACCGGGTGGCGTGATCGTCGAGGGCACCGCCGGCAATACGGGCATCGGCCTGACCCTGGTTGCGAAGGCGCTTGGCTACCGTACGGTCATTGTCATTCCGGACACCCAGAGCCAGGAGAAGAAGGACACGATCCGGCTACTGGGCGCCGAGTTGATCGAAGTTCCGGCGGTTCCCTACAAAAACCCCAACAACTATGTGAAACTGTCCGGGCGTCTGGCCGAACAGATGGCGCGGAGCGAAGCGAACGGTGCCATCTGGGCCAACCAGTTCGACAATGTCGCCAACCGCGACGGCCATATCCGCACGACGGCAGAGGAGATCTGGGCGCAGACTGGCGGCAAGGTTGACGGTTTCGTATCGGCTGTCGGCTCGGGTGGCACGCTGGCCGGTGTCGCGGCCGGATTGAAAGCCAAGAGCCGGGACGTCAAGATCGCGCTCGCCGATCCGCTCGGCGCCGCACTGCACTCCTTCTACACCAGCGGTGAATTGAAGGCTGATGGAAGCTCGATCACGGAAGGCATCGGCCAGGGACGCATCACCGCCAATCTTGACGGCTTCGCTCCGGACTTTTCCTTCCAGGTGCCCGACGAGGAAGCGCTTCCGATCGTTTTCGACTTGATCCAGGAAGAGGGTCTGTGCCTTGGCGGCTCGACCGGCATCAACATTGCCGGCGCCATCCGCCTTGCCCGCGAATTGGGGCCCGGCCACACCATTGTGACGATCCTGTGCGATTACGGCACGCGCTATCAGTCGAAATTGTTCAATCCGGCCTTCTTGCGCACCAAGAACCTGCCGGTGCCGGGCTGGATGGAAGGCACAAGCACCATTTCGGTGCCGTTCGAGAAGGTGGCGTGATGGCCGGCAAGACCGAAACGCTGTTTCGCGACGATTCCTACCTGAAAACGACGGAAGCGACGGTCGTCGCCATCAACGAGCGGGGCGGGATCATCCTCGACCGTACCGTGTTCTACGCGACCTCCGGCGGCCAGCCGGGCGATACCGGCCATATCGAGCTGGCCAATGGCGACCGCATCGAAGTCGCGGCGACGGTGACGGGCGAGACCAAGGACGAGATTATTCACGTTCCGGGGGCAGGGCAGCCAGTACCCTCAGTGGGTGAGAAGGTGAAAGCCTCGATCGACTGGCAGCGCCGCTACCTTTTGATGCGCATGCACACCGCCTGCCATCTGCTGAGCGTCGTTTGCCCGTTTCCTATTACCGGAGCTTCGGTCGCCGAAGACGATTCCCGCGTCGATTTCGATCTCCCCGATACCGGTTACTCCAAGGAGGAAGTGACGGCGCGGCTGATGGAACTCGTGCGGGCCGATCATCCTGTCTCCATCGAGTGGATCACCGACGAGGATTTGGCCGCCAATCCCAGTCTCGTCAAATCGAAGAATGTGCGTCCGCCGACCGGTACCGGGCGCATCCGTCTGGTTCTGATCGGCGAAAACGCGTCCGTGGACAGTCAGCCTTGCGGTGGCACCCACGTCGCCCGCACCGGCGAGGTTGGCGAGATCCATATCGGCAAGATCGAGAAGAAGGGGCGCGAGAACCGCCGCTTCCGTATCCGTTTCGGAGCGATGCCCGCGGCCTGACGGCGCGGCGACAGCGAAAGATCAGGGAGAACAGCATGGCCGAGGACAGTCCTTTCACCGTCGATGCCGACTGGCTTGAGCAGCGGCTCGGCCAGCCCGGCCTGTCGATCGTCGACGCCTCCTGGTATCTGCCGGCGCAGAAGCGTGATGCGCGCAAGGAATACGATGCCGCGCACATTCCCGGCGCCGTATTCCTTGACCATGACGCTGTTTCCGACCGGAATTCGCCGTTGCCGCACACGCTGGCTGCGCCGCGCGACTTCGCCCAATATGTCGGCAGCATGGGCATCTCCGCCGACGACACCATCGTCGTCTATGACGGGCCTGGTTTCTTCTCGGCGCCGCGCGCCTGGTGGATGTTTCGCGTCATGGGCGTGTTCCAGACCTATATTCTGGACGGCGGTTTCGATCACTGGAAGGCTGCCGGGCGCCCTGTGACCGCGGAGCCGACCAAGACCGCGCCGGGTATTTTCCATGCTGACTTCGATGCCGCCCGGGTAGCGTCCCTGGCTGACATGCGCCGCATGGTGGCAAGCGGAGAGAGCCAGATCGCGGACGCCCGTTCGCCCGGTCGTTTTGCCGGCGCCGAGCCGGAGCCGCGCGCTGGCGTGCGCGCTGGCCATATGCCGGGCGCCCACAACGTTCCCTACAATCGCCTGTCGGAGAACGGCATGCTGTTGCCGAAGTCCACGCTGCGCGAAGTCATCGAGGATGCTGGCATTGACCTCTCGAAGCCGGTTGTTACATCCTGCGGCTCCGGTATTACCGCGGCCGTGATAACGCTGGCACTGGAGACGCTCGGCCACACCGACAACCGGCTCTATGACGGTTCCTGGACCGAATGGGGCGGGCTGGCGGACACGCCGGTGGTCACGGGCAAGGAGCGCTGATTGTAATGAGCGCCGATGCGCTGGAGCGGATAGACGTCACGGTAACGTTCCTCGAGATGGATACGCCGCCGGCATATTATCCATCCTTGCCCTACAACCGGCAGATCGCGCTGCTGAAGACACGGGCCATCCCGCTGCATTTCTATCGCTATCTGCAGGATCGCGTCGGCCGCAAATGGCAGTGGGTCAATGTGCTGAGGCTGAATGACGAGGAACTCTCGGCCGGACTTCATCGCGAAGATCGCGACATCCGCGTGCTTTATGTCGACGGTGCGCCGGCGGGCTTCTTCGACATCAAGCCGCATCTGCCCGACGAAGTCGAATTGGCCTATTTCGGCATGATGGAACACGCGACGGGGCAGGGCATCGGCCGCTGGTTTCTCGGGGCGGCGATCGAGGCTTGCTGGTCGCACAAGCCGAGGCGGGTCACCGTGCAGACCTGCACGCTCGACCATCCCGCCGCGCTGTCGCTCTATCAGAAACTCGGCTTCCGGCCGGTCGCGCAGAAAAAAGAGGTTGTTGTCCCGCTGTCTTTTGCCGATCGCTCGGCCAGCGTCATGCGTTAGGCACTCCTGAACGATCCATTCATGCCGGCTTCAGCTTGGCTCCGCCATGGTGCGGTCGACATCAATCCGATCGCGCCGAAATGAGGAGCCAATATATGATTTCCCGCCGTACTGTCGCCGCAGCACTCGTCGCCGCCATCGCGCTTCCCGGTCTTGCCCTTGCGCAGGCGCAAACGCCGTCGGCAGCCCAGATCGAGCGTACGCTGGAGGCTACGCCCCGCATGAAGCTGCGGCCCAGCGAACGCGTCACCATTCGCGAATTCAAGCGCCGGCCGGATCTGCGCCGCATGGCGCCGTCCATCGACATCCAGTCGATCAACTTCGCCTTCGGTTCGGCTGCCATCGCGCCGTCGCAATATGGGAAGGTCGAGAACATTGCCGACGGGCTCCATCGTCTGCTGCGACGTGACCGCCACGCCCGTGTTTTGATCGAAGGCCATACCGACGCGGTCGGTTCCTTCGCCTCCAACCAGGCATTGTCCGAGCAACGGGCAGCCTCGCTGAAGCGGACGCTGGTACGCGAATTCGGCGTGCCCGGCTACGCGCTGGAAACGGTCGGTTATGGCGAGGAATTCCTGCTCGTGCCGACGCAGAACGAGAATTGGCGCAATCGGCGCGTCACATTGCGCCGCTTCGACGACTTCATTCGATAACGTCGAACCGCCCGGTCGTTTCTTGCATGGCCGATTGCTATGCAGGAAACGGGTGGGAGGCGCCGGTTGACGATCATAGCTTGTGGTTCACGGAAATCGGAGAACCACAGCCATGTCCATCCTGTTCAAAGCCTTGCCGACCGATGCGGTGCGCGCGCTGCAATCCGGCGGCGCCGATGCCTATGGCCACGTGCCGGAGCGCGCGATCTCGGACGGCGATGGTGTACCGTGCCGGCATTGTCTCAAGAATGTCGCCGCCGGCGAAGCCTACCTCATCCTCGCCTACCGGCCGTTCGCAGAATTGCAGCCTTATGCGGAGACCGGCCCGATCTTCCTGCACGCCGAAGAATGTCCGCGCGCGGAGGAGGCGGCCGCTATCCCGGAGCTGTTTTTGAAGACAAAGGACTACATCGTGCGCGGTTACAGCGCCGATGACCGTATAGTCTATGGCAGCGGCGCGGTGGTGCCCACGCCGGATATTGCCGCGCGGGCAGCGGAGCTTCTGGAACGCGAGGAAATCGCCTATCTGCACATGCGCTCGGCTCGCAACAATTGCTACCAGTGCCGGATCGAGCGCGCCTGATGATGGCGGTAACGTGTGGTTAACCAAAATCGGTGGAAGATCATCCCAGCCTGTCATCTGGTCGTCGTATCGAGTGGCTATGAGGTGGGTGTCGAACGATTTCATCGACCGCGGATGAACCGGCGGTGAAACTCGACGGACGAGGAAGCGGGGTGCTAACCCCGCTTTTTTGTTTTCCAAGGTGCTTCAGGCGGGCGGCGGGTCAGATGCCGCCATACCAGTCATAGCCGTTGTCTTCCCAATAGCCGCCGCGACCACGCCCGAAAGCGCCGAAGGAATCGACCAGTTCGATGCCGCGCAGATATTTGGGCATCTTGTAGCCGAGCTGCCGTTCGACGCGAACGCGCAGCGGCGCCCCGTTTTCCACCGGAAGCGGTTTACCGTTCAATCCATAGGCCAGGATTGTTTGCGGATGGCGCGCGTCGATCAGGTCGATCGAGCCGTAATATTTGATGTCGCCGGACAGGTCGCGGTCGATCGTGTCGAGACAATGGAACATGACATACCGTGCTTGCGGCTTGACCACGGCCTGGTCGAGCACGAGCGACAGCGGCGTTCCCGTCCATTTGGCGATGCAGCTCCAGCCTTCCACGCAGTCGTGGCGGGTGATCTGGGTGCGGCTCGGCATGGCGATGAGCTGTTCGCGTGTCAGCGACAACGGCTTCTCCACCAGCCCGGTGACTTCGAGCCGCCAATCGACGAAATCGTTGGCAAGCAAGGCTTGGTAGGCATCGTCGTCCGGTGTGGTAACGCCGTTCGGACGCATTGGTTGGCGGATGTCGGCTTCGCCGAATTCCGGCGCCAGGGCATTGCGCCCGGCAAGCAGCCGCTGCGCCCGATAGGTCAGACCGTTAGCCCCCTCGAGGAAATTGCGCAGGCCCTGGCCCATGCCGAGTTGGTTATCGAAAGCATCGCAGCCCGAGAGCGCGATGCCGGACGCGCCAAGGCCGGCGGCGGTCAGGAACTTGCGGCGGCTGATCTGAAACTTGGCCATATCAGTTGCTCCGCTCGGCAGAAGAGGTTCCGTTTTCGGGCGGATCGGTCCGGTACCAGCCGGTGATGATGGAGCGCAGCTCGTTGATCGGGCCTGCGGCGAGGATCATCAGCATGTGGATGAGGAAGAACAGGACAAGCAGCACCATCACGGTGAAATGGATGGTGCGCGCCGTCTGCCGTCCGCCGAAGAGCTCGTTGAGGAAAGGCAGCACCGAATTCATCGATGGCGACATGGCGAGGCCGGTCAGGATCATCAGCGGCAAAGCCACGAACAACACCCCGCCATAAGCGAGCTTCTGCAGCGTGTTGTAACGACCGGTGTGATGGAAACGCAGGCGAGCATGGTCGAAGACATCGCGCGGAAGATTGCGGATATCGGCCAGGCGAGGGGCAAGGTCACGGCGAATGTGACCGTTGAACAGGCCGGCAATCAGCCACACCAGCAGCGTCGCGCTCAATGTCCAGGCAAAGAAGAAATGCACGACACGGGCGGTGCCAAGATCGTAGTAGGAGGGGATTGTCGCCCAGGACGGGAAGGCGCGGGCCGTCTCGTTGCCGGGCGGGCCCGACCAGCCGAGCACGCCGGTGGTGTCAAAGCGTCGACCGAAGATTTCGAGATAGCCGCGTGAGCCTTCATCGGCCTCGTCGGCGCCGATCTTCAGGATCGTGTTGTCGTAGCCGAAGCCGGATTCCTTGCCGATATAGAGCTGCGGCCGCGCATTGAAGATCTGCAGGCCGCTCAGCAGCAGGAAAAACAAGGCGAAGGCCCACACCCAATGCGTGAGCCGCGTCCATCGTGATTGCCGGTAGATGAGCGGGCCTTTTTGTGGCCGCCCGGTCTCGGCTTCTGCATTGCTGGTCTCGGCGGTTGCGTCCATCTTGCACCCCTTCAACCGCATTCCGCGGTGCGATTGGTCTCGCATCGTAATACGGACCATCGCCTCGTGATGTTTCACTCCATCACGATTTTGTGCTTCGTGCCTCGCTGCCTTGCATCAGCTTCCGCCGAGCGTAACGGCGAGATTGACCGCCGCCGCGACGATAATCGTGTTGAAGAAGAACGCGACCACCGAATGCACGATGACCAGACGGCGCATGCGTGTGGTGGTGACTTCGACATCGGCGGTCTGCGCCGTCATTCCGATGACAATCGCGAAATAGAGAAAGTCCCATCCTTGCGGCGGCGTGTCGCCACCCGGGAAGGAGAGACCACCGACCGGTTGGCGGACTGGCCTGCCTCTGGCGTCGCGCACTTCGTCGTCGCGCCAGTAGACATGGGCGTAGTGCAGCGCGGCCATCATGTGGATGGTGATCCAGCCAAGCGGCAACGACAGCAATGCCGCCAAGAGCTCCAGCGGGGGATGCTTGTGGTTGGCGTTGATGATGAGGAACAGGGAACCGATCGCCACGGCGATGACGACGGCGACCACAGCGAAGATAATGAAGATCGGCAGGTCGTCGCTGCGTGCCTTGAGCCGCAGATGTTCCGCCGTTAGGCCCGGCATTCGCCGCAGGATCATGACGATATACATCACGAAGAAGACGTCGGCGCCGATCGAGAAGGCGATGGCGATCTGGAAATAGCGCGCGACCAGGAATGTCGCGAGCCCTGTCGCAGCCGCGACCAGGAAAGGCAGGAGGCGGATCGCCGTGTTCTTGGTGAATGTCGTTTTCATGTTGGGCCGATGTCCTCAGCCGATTGCGGCTGATTTGAGAGCACGACGTAGGATGCGGTCCAGTTCGCCGAGGAAGCGCGAACGGTCCTGCGGCGTGAAGCCAGCATTGTAGCCTTTGCTTTCGCCGGTTTCGCGCAAATGCTGTTTCAGGTCGCGCATGGCAACCGCCATGCCGATGGTTTCAGGCGTGAAGGGCCGGCCGGTCGGGCCAAGCACATGGGCGTTGAGCGCCACCGCCCGCGCCGCCAGCGGAATATCGGCCGTAACTACGACATCGTTGGCTTTGGTGTTTTCGACGATCCAGTCATCGGCGGCGTCCGCGCCCTTGCTGACGACGACATTGCGGATCATCGGATCGCGCGAGGGCCTGAGCCCGCCATTCGAAACGAAGACGACCCCGACCCCGTGTCGCTCGGCGACCTTGATGACCTCCTCCTTCACCGGGCAGGCATCGGCATCGACATAGATGGCGGGGGCGGGTGGGGTCATCGTTTGCATCATGTTCCGGCAAGCGACTTCTTTGACTAAGGTCGATTCCGGCAGAAGGGAGTGAGGCAAGCATGGCACATGTGATCGAGCGCGAGCAATGGGCCGAGAAGCCGGATGTTTGGCATGGGGAGTTCCAGGGTGGGCCATACGGAGCGGAAGTTTCGGTGGTGTTCTACTCTTCCGACAGGATCGGCGGCGGTCCCAAGCTGCATAAACACCCCTATCCGGAGGTCTTTATCGTCAGGCAAGGCAGGGCGCTGTTCATCATCGGCGACAAGACGATAGAGGCCAGCGCTGGCCAAATCCTGGTTGCGCCGGCAAACACGCCGCACAAATTCTCCAATCTGGGTCCCGGACGGCTTGAAAGTACCGATCTGCATGTCGCCGGCGCCTTTGCAACCGACTGGCTGGAGTAATCGGGGATCATTTCTCGGCTTTCCTGTACATCGTTCGCGCCTGCAAGATTGCGCGGCTGGGCAGGCAAACCCGATTTGCATCCAACGAATGCCGGCACGGTGCATGCCGTAGCTTGAGCCCGGTCGTGGAAGTCCATAAAAGGTAAGGACTTACCGGAGGAAGCGGCGTCCATGTTCAACAAGATATTGATCGCCAATCGTGGCGAGATCGCCTGTCGCGTCATCAAGACGGCACGCAAGATGGGCATTTCCACGGTAGCGGTCTATTCGGACGCCGATCGCGACGCCGTGCATGTCGAGATGGCTGACGAAGCGATCCATATCGGCCCGGCCCCCGCCGCCCAGAGTTATCTCGTCGCCGACAGGATTATCGAGGCTTGCAAGGCATCCGGGGCCGAGGCCGTTCATCCCGGTTACGGTTTCCTGTCCGAACGTGCGTCATTCTGCGAAGCGCTTGAGGCGCAGGGGATCGCCTTCATCGGTCCGAAGCCCAAGGCGATCAAGGCCATGGGCGACAAGATCGAATCCAAGAAATTCGCCAACGCTGCCAAGGTGAGCACCGTCCCTGGTTGGCTGGGCGTCATCGAGAACGCCGACCACGCGGAAAAGATCGCCGGCGAGATCGGCTATCCGGTCATGATCAAGGCGTCGGCCGGGGGCGGCGGCAAGGGCATGCGCATCGCCTGGTCGCAGGCGGAAGTTCGCGACGGCTTCGACCGTGCTCGTTCCGAGGCGAAAAGTTCCTTTGGCGACGACCGTGTCTTCATCGAGAAGTTCGTTGTTGATCCGCGTCACATCGAGATCCAGGTTCTTGCCGACGCGCATGGCAACGCCGTCTATCTGGGCGAACGCGAATGTTCGATCCAGCGCCGCAACCAGAAGGTTGTCGAGGAAGCACCGTCGCCCTTCCTTGACGAGAAGACCAGAAAGGCCATGGGCGAACAGGCGGTGGCGTTGGCGAAAGCGGTCGACTACCAGAGCGCCGGCACCGTCGAGTTCATCGTCGACAAGGACAAAAACTTCTACTTCCTTGAAATGAATACGCGATTGCAGGTCGAGCATCCGGTGACCGAGCTCATCACCGGCATCGATCTTGTAGAGCAAATGATCCGCGTCGCCGCCGGCGAGGAACTGGCTTTCGGCCAGGGCGACGTGAAGCTCGACGGTTGGGCGGTCGAGAGCCGGCTTTACGCGGAGGATCCCTATCGCAACTTCCTGCCGTCGATTGGCCGGCTGACGCGTTACCAGCCGCCCGAGGAAGGCCGCTTCGGCGATATCGTCGTGCGCAACGACACCGGTGTCACCGAAGGTTCCGAAATCTCGATGTTCTACGATCCGATGATCGCCAAGCTGTGCACCTGGGCGCCGACGCGAGGGCAGGCGATCGATGCCATGTCGGAGGCGCTGGACGAATTCGTCGTGGATGGCATCGAGCACAACATCCCCTTCCTGTCGGCCTTGATGCAGCATCCGCGCTGGCGCGAGGGACGGCTTTCGACGGGTTTCATCGCCGAGGAATATCCGGACGGATTCGCGCCGATCGCGCCGGATGCGAAGGACAGGGCCGTTCTGGCGGCGATCGCCGCTTCGGTGGAATTGCTGCGCCGCGACCGGCTGGACCGGCTGAGCGGTCGGCTTGCCCCGCATTCGGGGGCATTGAAGCGTGATTGGGTGGTGAAGCTCGGCAAGGATTACCTGTCGGCGACGGTTCTTGAGGGCATGATCTCGATACCGATGGAACTCGATCTCTCGATCGAAGGCGGCAAGGCACTCACGGTGGCTTCCGACTGGCGGCCGGGCGAACCGGTCTGGCGTGGCACGGTTGGCAAGCACAGGGTCTCGGCCCAATTGCGGTCGCTGCCCAATGGCACGCGCATCGCCTGGAAGGGCATGTCGGTGACGGCGCTTGCCATGCTGCCGCAGACGGCGGCGATGGAACGGATAATGCCCGTGAAGCTGCCGCCGGACACTTCCAGGTTGCTGCTGTGTCCGATGCCGGGTTTGGTGGTCTCGATCGCCGTCGCCGAAGGGCAGGAGGTCAAGGCGGGCGACACCTTGGCCGTGGTTGAGGCGATGAAGATGGAAAATGTGTTGCGCGCCGAGCGCGATCTCAGGGTTACGAAACTGAATGCCAAGCCGGGCGACAGTCTGGCGGTCGATGCCGTGATCATGGAGTTTGCCTGAGGTCTGGCAAGTCATCCGGGGCGAGCCATTCGCCGCCCCGGATTTTGTCGTTAGGCCGAGACTTCCTCGACGCGCTGGTCGGTGACGACATAGATGCAGGCCCGGCAGGCCTCGCCGCCGCGTTGTGAATACCAGCGGCAACTGCCGCGGATGGCGCAGCGCGGCAAGTTGGCGGCCGGATCGATCTTCTGGTCGGCCATGCCCGCAAGCACCCGTTCGATGACGCCGCAGGAATTGCCCGTCCATTGCCGGCATTTTCCTTCCACGCACTTTCCAGCAAACCGAAAGCGCGCTTCCGGGGCACCGGTTTTGCCTGCCAGCGTTATGAAATCAGCGTCGATTTCCAGGCGTGTCGGGACAGGCTGCACGATGCCGTCGTCTCCGACGATGCCGATCAGAAGCGCGCCCGGTTCGGCAGGCGCGCTCGGGCACGATCTTTGACCGTCGTCCGAGCGCGGCGGTCTCGTTTGGCGTTGACCGGAAGGCTGCGCTGGAATGGGCATGGCATCAGCGCATCAGACCGCCGATTTCCTTTTCGATAGCGGGAAGCTGGCGCTGGTCCAGATGCAGGATCAGCCCCAGCCATTCCTTTGGAAAGCGCAGCACCATTTCAGGTTGAGTATGTGTTTCGGCCAGCCCGGTGAGGACCGCCTGCTGGATATTCCTGGCCAGTTTCTCTTCCATACCCTTGGCGAGCTTGACGCCCGACAGATCGACGACGAAACGATTGCTCATGATGATATCCTCCGTGAAGGTATTCTCGCAGGACTATCGTGCCGGCTTCGCGGTACAGGTGCTATGAAGCGCTTCACACAGGTTGAAGCGGACAGTTGTGCGCGGCGCGGGAGCTGTTTCTTGTGATCGAAGAGCGCGCGGTGACGACGAAGCTGGCAGGCAGCGGTGTGGCTGACTAGATTGATGGCAGCCGGATCGAGATTCGTTCACCAGATCGGAAATAGCCGTGACTAACGACGTCAGGACGCGAGATCCTCTCAAACGCGAGGCGATGATCGCAAGGAAGGGAGAAGCGCCGGCGCGCCCCTTCGTGCATTTGCGCGTGCATTCCGCCTATTCGCTGTTGGAAGGGGCCTTGCAGCTTGGCGCGATTGTCGGCCACGCGGTCAAGGACCAGGCACCGGCCGTTGCGATCAGCGACACCAACAATCTGTTCGGTGCGCTCGAATTCGCGCAGAAGGCCGTGAAGGACGGTATCCAGCCGATCATCGGTTGTCAGGTCGATCTGGCGTTCGTCGGCGAAACCAATGACGGCCAGCGGGATCGGCGCAGGCAGGGGCCGGACCTGAGGCCGGTCGTTTTCCTGGCGGCCAGCGAGGCAGGCTATGCCAATCTCGTTCGCCTCATAAGCCGCGCCTATCTGGAAACGCCCGCCGGTGAGCCGGTGCATGTCTCAACCGATATGGTTGGCGACTGCGCCGGCGATGTCATTTGTCTGACAGGCGGCCCTCGTGGGCCGATTGGCACCGCACTGTTTGACGATCGCAACGATCTGGCCGAGACACGTCTGCTTGCCCTGAAAACATTGTTCGGCAACCGCCTCTATGTCGAGCTGGAACGGGTGACCAACTACGATCGCGAGGTCGAACAAGCCACGATCGAATTGGCCTACCGCCACGAGCTCCCGCTTGTCGCCACCAATGAAGCCTTCTTCTCCTCACGCGAGGATTTCGAGGCACATGACGCGCTCATCGCGATTGCCGAGGGCTCGGTCGTTGCCGCCGATGAACGCCGACGCCTGACGCCGGACAATCACCTCAAGAGCCAGGCCGAAATGGCGCGCCTGTTCGAGGATTTGCCGGAAGCGGTGGACAACACGATCGAGATCGCCCGGCGTTGTTCCTACTACCCGAAGAACCGCAAGCCGATCCTGCCGCGCTTTACCGGTGCCGACGTTTCCGATGCCGAGGCGGCCGAGAGCGCTGAAGCGGAAGAACTTGCGCGCCAGGCCCGCGAAGGACTGAACGTGCGCTTCGCCACTCGCGGCCTCCACTCGGGTTTCACCGAGGAACAGTATCGCGAAAGGCTGGAGTTCGAGATCGGCATCATCCAGCGCATGAAGTTCCCCGGCTATTTCCTGATCGTGTCGGACTTCATCAAATGGGCCAAGCAACATGACATTCCTGTCGGCCCGGGCCGTGGCTCGGGTGCGGGTTCGCTGGTTGCCTACGCGCTTCTCATCACCGATGTCGATCCGCTGCGCTTCTCGCTGCTGTTCGAGCGCTTCCTTAATCCCGACCGCGTCTCGATGCCCGACTTCGACATCGACTTCTGCCAGGATCGCCGCGAAGAGGTGATCCGCTACGTACAGGCCAAATACGGCCGCGACCAGGTCGGACAGATCATCACCTTCGGTACGCTGCAGGCGCGTGCCGTTTTGCGCGACGTCGGTCGCGTTCTGCAGATGCCCTACGGCCAGGTCGATCGGCTCTGCAAGATGGTGCCGCAGAACCCTGCCAATCCTGTCAAGCTCGCCGAAGCAATCGCCAACGAGCCGCGCTTTGCCGAGGAGGCGGAAAAGGAGCCGATCGTCCAGACGCTGCTCGACATGGCGCAGAAGCTGGAAGGCCTCTATCGCCATGCCTCGACGCACGCCGCCGGCATCGTCATCGGTGACC
Source organism: Mesorhizobium sp. YL-MeA3-2017 (assembly GCF_030814575.1). Taxonomy (NCBI): domain Bacteria; kingdom Pseudomonadati; phylum Pseudomonadota; class Alphaproteobacteria; order Hyphomicrobiales; family Phyllobacteriaceae; genus Mesorhizobium; species Mesorhizobium sp. YL-MeA3-2017. The sequence continues at coordinate 5,467,734 of NZ_JAUSVH010000001.1, forward strand.
GACCCTTGTCGGAACTGGTGCCGATGTATCGCGATCCGCGCTCGGATATGCCGGTCACGCAGTTCAACATGAAGAAGGTGGAGGATGCCGGGCTGGTGAAGTTCGACTTCCTCGGCCTGAAAACGCTGACCGTGCTGGAGAAGGCGGTAAAGCTCATCCGTCGCCGCGGCATCGACATCGACCTTGCCACTATTCCGCTGGACGACCCGCAGACCTACGCCATGCTGTCGCGCGGCGAGGTTGTCGGCGTGTTCCAGGTTGAAAGTGCCGGCATGCGCAAGGCGCTCATCGGCATGCGTCCCGACCGCATCGAGGACATCATCGCACTGGTCGCCCTCTATCGGCCGGGGCCGATGGAGAACATCCCGACTTACAACGCCAGAAAACATGGCGAAGAGGAAATCGCCTCGATCCATCCCAAGATCGACCATCTGGTGAAGGAGACGCAGGGCGTTATCGTCTACCAGGAACAGGTGATGCAGATCGCGCAAGAGCTTGCGGGCTACACGCTCGGTCAGGCCGACTTGTTGCGCCGCGCCATGGGCAAGAAGATCCGCGCCGAAATGGACCAGCAGCGCGGCATCTTCGTGTCCGGCGCCGTGGAACGTGGCGTCGCCAAGCCGCAGGCCGATTTCATCTTCGACCTTCTGGCGAAGTTCGCCGACTACGGCTTCAACAAGTCGCACGCCGCCGCCTACGCCATCGTCTCTTATCAAACCGCCTATCTGAAGGCGCATTATCCGGTGGAGTTCCTGGCCGCGTCGATGACGCTCGATATGTCGAACACCGACAAGCTGGCGGATTTCCGCCAGGATGCGATGCGGCTCGGTATCGAGGTCGTCGCGCCCTCGGTGATGACCAGCTTCCGCGATTTCGAAGTTGGCGAGAACAAGATCTTCTATTCCATGGCGGCGCTGAAGGGCGTCGGCGACGCAGCCGTCGAACACATTGTCGAAAGGCGTGGGGACGGTCCGTTCAAGAGCCTGGCAGATTTCTGCGAGCGGATCGACCCGAAAGTCGTTGGCAAGCGTGTCTTCGAAAGCCTGATCATGGCTGGCGCGCTTGATTGTTTCGGGCACGACCGCGCGCAGATGATGGGCGGTGTCGAGCGGATGATGGGGCTGGCGGCGCTGGCGCAGCAGAATGCCACTTCCGGCCAGGCCGACATTTTCGGCGCTTCGCTGGGAGCGCAGTCGCAAGCGCTCAACCTGCCGTTGAGCGAACCGTGGCTGGCTGCCGACCGCTTGTACCGCGAATTCCAGGTGGTCGGGTTTTATCTCTCCGCGCACCCGCTCGATGAATACAAGGTCGCGCTGCAGAAGATGCGCGTGCAGAACTGGGCGGAGTTTTCCGCGGCGGTGAAACGTGGCGCCTCGGCCGGACGCCTTGCCGGTACAGTGACCGCCAAGCAGGAACGCAAGACGCGAACTGGCAACAAGATGGGTATCGTGAACTTCTCGGACATGACTGGCCAATATGAAGCGGTGATGTTTTCGGAGACGCTGGCGCAATATCGCGACATGCTGGAAGCCGGCAAATCGGTCGTCATCACCGTCGCGGCGGAGGACAGGCCGGAAGGGGTCAATCTTCGCATCCAGACAGTGCAGTCGCTGGAGGATGAGGCAAGCCGCATCCAGAAAGCCCTGCGCATCTTCGTGAGGGATGCCGCCCCGCTCAATGCACTTGCTGGGCAGCTTGGCGTGAAGGGCGAGGGGCAGGTGTCCTTCGTGCTGATCAAGGACGGCGGGCAGGGGGAGGTCGAGATCGAGCTTCCCAATCGCTACCGCATCTCGCCGCAAGTGGCGTCGGCGATGCGGGCAGTGCCCGGAGTGATCGAAGTCGAGCTGGTTTAGGCAATCGGAACTCGTCCTGAAAACGCTGGACGAGCGGCATGGCTGACGCTACCCGATAGGCATGGCGTCTGAAGCGAAGCCCGAGAGCGGTACCTCCCTGGCGACATTGCGTGATCGCTTGCGCCGGCTCTATCACGGGCGCACACCCGAGGCCGTTCGTTTTCAGGCGGCGGTGGTGCTTGTCGACATCGTCATCATCGCCTTCTTCATCGCCACGCCCTTGCTGCAGGGTACGGCTTCCTTCCTGTGGCTGGACTATGCGGTGGCGATCCTCGTCGCCGCCGACCTGCTTGCGCGCCTGCTTGCATCCACCGACATGGTTCGGCTCATGCGGCAACCGACATCCTGGGTCGATCTGTTCATCCTGCTGACGCTGCTGTTTCCGACGGCACTGGCCAATCTGAGCTTCCTGCGCATCCTGCGCCTGTGGTCGCTGTCGCGAAGCGGGGTTCTGTGGCGGCATCTCGGCGGAGGTCGGTTTCTGGCCTGGCGCGACACCACCCACGCTGTGGTCAATCTCCTGACATTCCTGTTCGTGGTAACGGGCTTCGTCTACACCTTCTTCTTCCGGCAGGCTTCTGGGCTCGTTGGCTATGTCGATGCGCTCTATTTCACCGTGGCAACCGTCACGACCACCGGCTTCGGCGACATCGTCTTGCCGGGCGTTGCCGGCAAACTCACCTCGATCGTCACCATGATCATCGGCATTTCGCTGTTCGTGCGTCTCGCCCAGGCGATCTTTCGCCCGACCAAGGTCCTCTTTCCTTGCCCGCAATGCGGGCTCCAGCGCCACGAGCCGGACGCCGTGCATTGCAAGGCTTGCGGCCATGTCCTCAACATACCGGACGAGGGTAGCTGACCGTTTCGGAACGAAACTGGCGAGCGAACCGCAAGAAGTGACGTTAAAGTTCGTGCTTTGGAGAGAACAGAACGAATGTTGGTCCGCCTCTACCTGGGTGCAGTTCTCGTCGCCCTTTCCCTTGCGCAACCAGCTCATGCCGCGGAGCCGCGGTTCTTTGTCTCGATGGCCGGCAAATGGAGCGGCAAGGGCAGCTTCCGCATCAACACAAAGGCATCACCGGTCAGCGTTTCCTGCTCCTTCACCGCGAAATCCGGTGACGCGTTTCTAACGCTCGACGGCAATTGTCGCGGCTTGATACTGATTTCGCGCAGCATCGGGGTGCGGTTGAAGACCGACGGGCAGCGCTACAGCGGGACCTATATCGGCTCGCGAACCGGACCTGCCGCGTTGTCGGGGCGACGCAAGGGCCAGGCGCTCAACCTCGCCATCCGCTGGGCGAAACTGGTGAATGGCGACCGGGATGCCGAGATGCGCGTCGAGAAGATCGGAACGAATGCCATGCGCATCGTTACCATCGACAAGGACCTGCCGAGCGGCAAGTCGGTCGTCACAGCCCAGATCGACCTGAAGCGCAACTAGCGCGTCAGAACGAGAATCGACATCGGTTTCAGACAATCGGAGGGCGTAGTCGAAGCGCTGGGCGCGTCAACTCGCCGCCACTTCGGCGGGTTTTGCCGGTCGCTTCTGCAGGTTGAGCAAATTGCCCATCAAAATCAGCGCGGCGCCACCGGCGGTGAAGGCATCGATCTGCTCGTGATAGACCAGCCAGCCCAATAGGGCCGACAAGGGCACGCGCAGGAAGTCCATCGGCGAAATCAGCGTGGCGTCAGCATAGGTCAAGGCCCTCGCCATGCAGAAATGCGAGGACATGCCGGTGAATGCGATGGTGAAAATCCACGGCCACAGTGAAAGCGACGGATTGCGCCATTCGAGCAGAGCCGGAACGAGGCCGAGCACCGATTGCACGACGAGCATCCAGAAGATGATGCGCACCACGCTGTCGGTGCGCGTCAACGCCTTCACCATGACCACCGAGGCGCCAAAACAGGCGGCCGCGCCGAGAACAATCAGGTGGCCGGTATCAACCGAGCCGGTGCTCGGACGCACGATGATGACGACGCCGATAAGACCAAGCACGATCGAGGCGATGCGGAACTTGTTGAGGCGTTCGCCGAGGAACAAAACGGCAAGCAGGGCGGTCCAGATCGGGGTGGTGAATTCGATGGAGATCAGCACGCCGAGCGGGATCAATGTCAGCGCATAAAGCCAGGCACCCTGACCGACATAATGGATCACGTTGCGCGCGATATGCAGCGGCAGCCGTGGCGAGGCCATGGCGGCGAAACCACCCTGGCTGATGACCAGAGGCAGCAGGATGAACCAGCCGATCACCGAGCGCATCTCCAGAACCTGGAAGACGCTGAGCGCGCTTGTCGTCGCTCGTCCCGCGACCGACATCAGCAGGAAGGACGCGATCGACAACGCCATCCAGAACGCCGCTTTGGGGATCGAGGGAGCCGGTGCCATGAACGTTGTTTCGCAAGCCGGCCGTTATCCGGCAATCTGTAGACCCGCCAATCTTCTGGGCCAGAGGATGCGGCGTCAGTCGTCGAGATGTTCCGGCGGATGGGCATTGCGTCCCTTGCCGAACGTATAGCCGGTTTCCACCGCCTTGCGTCCGAACTTGTCGCGCAACGTGTCGATTGCGCCCTCGGCCAGCGCCCGCTTGCGCGATTGCAGATCGACAAGATCAGGCGGATCGGCCTTCTCGTCGTCGGAAAGGTCGCTGACGCCGATGCCCAGAAGGCGATATCTGGTGCCGTCCGCCTCCCGGCGCAACAGGTCGAGCCCGGTTGAAAAAATGCGGTCGGCGAGTCGGGTTGGATCGGCAAGCTGCCTGTTGCGTGTGCGTAGCTTGAAGTCCTGGCTCTTGAGCTTGAGCACGACTGTGCGGCCGGCTATGCCGGCCTTCTTCAGTCGCGCCGATACTTTTTCGGACAATGCCCGCAGCACCGGAAGAAGGTCGTCCATCTTGGCGATGTCGGTATCGAATGTCGTTTCGGCGGATACGCTTTTTGCGTCATGGTCTGGATGAACGCGTCGATCATCCTCGCCGCGCGACAGGCGATAAAGCCGATCCCCCATCACTCCATAGCGCCCCATCAGGTCGCTGCGTTCCATCTTCTGCAATTGGCCGATCATGCGGATGCCGTCGCGGGCCAGCACTTCGGCGAAGGCCTTGCCGACCCCCCAGATCATCGTCACCGGCTGCTCGGCGAGGAACGACACCGCTTCCTCCTCACCGATCACTGCGTAGCCGCGCGGCTTGCGGAAGTCCGACGCGATCTTGGCCAGAAACTTGCAGTAGGAAAGCCCGGCCGAAACAGTGATGCCGATCTCTTTCTCGACGGCTTGCGCGAAACGCGCCAGCACCAGCGCCGGCGGCAGGCCATGCAGTTTCTCCGTTCCGGCAAGGTCCAGGAACGCCTCGTCGATCGAGATCGGCTCGACCAGAGGTGTCAGCGCCAGCATCATGGCGCGCACCTCGCGTCCCACCCGCACATACTTCTCCATGTCCGGTTTGACGACGATGGCCTCGGGGCATGCCTCGAGCGCCTTGAACATCGGCATCGCCGAGCGTACGCCATGGATGCGGGCAATGTAGCATGCGGTCGAGACCACGCCGCGCTTGCCGCCGCCGACAATGACCGGCTTGTCGCGCAGCGCCGGATTGTCGCGTTTCTCGACCGCCGCATAGAAAGCGTCGCAGTCGATATGGGCAAGGTGCAGGCTGTAAAGTTCGGCATGGCGAACGATGCGCGGGCTGCCGCATCGTTCACAGCGCATCGCTCTGCTGCGCTGTGGCGTCAGGCAGTCGCGACAAAAACCATGCTCGGGATCGTTGACAGGTGCCGCCATCACTGCGAACATAAAGAGAACATTGTCAATGTAGTCTACACGGCCGGTCCATGCAAGGCGACTGGAGGGACGCGTCATGAGCATCGAAATCCACCATTTGACCCCGGATCTATGGCCGCAATTCGAAGATTTGTTCGGCAAGCAGGGCGCCTGCTATGGCTGTTGGTGCACGCATTTCCGGCTGCCTCCGGCGGAACGGCGGTCGGGCAGTCGCCAGAGCAACAAGGATCATATCAGGACACGCATCGAGGCTGGGCCGCCGCCGGGCCTGCTGGTGTTGGAAGATGGCGTGGCGAATGGCTGGATGCAGATCGGTCCGCGCGCCGACGTGCCCGAGTGGAACAACAAGGGCAGGGGATCGGCGCCGGTCGATGCAACCGATGCGGACGATCCAGCTGTGTGGGCAATCTCGTGTTTTTTCATCCGCACCAAGGCTCGTGGTCAGGGACTGACCCACCGGCTGGTGGCCGGCGGCATCGATTTTGCCCGTAGCAGCGGAGCCCGGATGATCGAAGCGTGCCCGATCGACCTGTCGCGCGATTCGCGTTCCGTCGGGCTGTTCGTTGGCTCTTCGCGCGTTTTCGAGCAGGCAGGCTTCCAGCGTCTTGTCGAACGCAAGGCGGGGCGACCGCTGATGCGGCTGATTCTGTAGTCCGTCGGCGCACCTGCAGCGCCATCGGCCTTCAAGCCACGCCGGCTGCGTTGGCCTTGTCATGTCGCCTTGTGATTGAGGCTGTAATTTCCTACGAAGGGTCCGATCGGATTGGGCTTTTCGTCCTTGAACAAAAGTGGAGACCATAAGTGCGCCGTGTTTTGACGACTGTTTCGGCTTTGGCGATCTGCGCCCCGGCCTTCGCACAGGGCATCGATGCCCAGGGTGCCGCCCAAATCCAGAAGGACATTGCCCGCTATCTCGGAAATCAGGCTTTCGAGAAGGGCGTTGTAAAAGTGGAGCCTAAGGGTGACGCCTACCAGCTCACCGTCGATTTCAAGGCGCTCGTCAAGGCGATGCCAGAGCAGGATTTCGTCAAATTCGACCTGCCGCCCTATGTGCTGAATGTCAAACCGCGCCCCGACGGCACCTGGGATGTCGGCAGCACCTTCTCGTCGAAGGGAACGTTCGAGGTAAAGGGCCCCGAGGGACAACAGACTACCGAGTTCGATCTGAAGGACGGCAAGATGGCCGGCGTCTACGACCCGGCCCTCGCTGCCTTCACCAATCTGACGTCCTCGATGGCCGGCATGACTATGGCTTCGAAGGATGCGAAGTCGAGCGTCGAGGCACGCGCCGGGGCGACAACGATGACCGGCACTGCGACCAAGGCGGCGGACGGTGGCGTCGATTTCGCCATGTCGCAGACTATGGCTGACTTCAGCGAGACGGTCACGATCGACGATACCGAAACCGGCATGAAGATGCCGCTGACCTTCAACTCGCCGAGCCTGGTGGTGGATGCGACGGCCAAGGGACTGCGCAGCCGCGCGATACTCGATCTCGTCGGTTTCGGCGTTGCCAATGAGGACGAAGCCAAGCTCAAGGCCAATCAAGCGGAGCTCAAGACCTTGCTGCTGGCGGCGTTGCCGGTTTGGCAGCGCTTTGACGGCACCTATAAGTTCAAGGATTTCAAGGTCGGTACGCCACTCGGCGAGTTCAACACGACCGAGCTGGTGGCCAAGTTCGGTGCCGACGGCGTCAGCAAGAACGGTACGGTGAGCTACGGGCTGAAGGCCAGCGGTCTGACCGTGCCGGCAATCGCGGCGCAAATGCTGCCGACCTGGAGCGCTTCGCTGTTGCCCACCGATATCGAGCTCAATTTCGGCGGCGCCAATCTCGATCTCGATACCATGGCGCGCAAGTCCATCGACGCCTTCGACCTGACCAAGGAGCCGCCGCTGCCCGCCGAATTCGGCGACCAGATCGGAGCCGAGTTCCTGGCCAAGTCGCCCAAGGTACTGATCGAGCCCAGCGTCATCAAGAACAAGGACACCGAGATCGCGTTCAAGGGCGAGGTCCGTTTCCCGTATGACAAGCCGGACCCGACCAAGAAGCCGGACGTCGACATGACGGTGACCGTCTCTGGCTATGACAAGATCGTGGAGACGCTGCAGGAAGCTTCCAAGACCACACCGGATGCAAGCAATGCCGTTGCCGCCGCGCTGGCAATGAAGGGTTTTGCCAAGACCCTGCCGGACGGCCGCATCGAATGGGTGGTGAACGGCAAGTCGGACGGATCCGTCATCGTCAACGGCGTCACGGTCAAGGCAGCCGACCCGGTCGTGCAACCCGGCGAGGAAGGCGTGACGGACGACAACGCGACGGACGATCAGGCCACCGATCCGGCGCAGGACCCCGACCAGAGCGAGGAGGCGCCGCAGGATTCCGAACAGGAGCAGCCGGCGCCACAGCAATAGAGGCCACGCGGCTGCCGGTTCGACCGCGATAAAAAATGGAAAAGCCCCGCCCAGAGATCATGAGCGGGGCTTTTCTTTTGTGGGATATCCGCGCGTTAAGCGGTCTTTCTAAACGCCCAGCGCCTGGGCGATCTTTGGAGCGGCTTCGTGCCAATCCTGTACCACGATCAGGTCGTCCGGCAGCGGCGGCAGGAACGCACGCAGCGAATTGTCGGCCATCAGGTGGAAAAGATGCGCATCGGCAACCGAACCACGCGCCGAGATCAGATTGTTGGGCTGATCGTCGACGAAAGCGATCGGTCGCCCCTTGTCGCCGCGAAGTTTTGCCACCGCCGGGCCCTTGGCCATTTCGGTGGTGAGCAGCGGGTAACGGAGGCCGAGCTGGTCGAGATGGGCGCGCCGCGCGGAGCGATGCTTGTGCGGCATCGCCGTCAGCAACACGATTTCGGCCCGGTCCTCCAGTGATTTCAAGGTCTCAGCAGCGCCTTCAGCAACATACTGCCACTCAGCCTGGCCGGCGAAGAAGTCGTCCAGCAGCGTGTGCACTTCATGCTGCTCGGCCACCCGGCCTGTGCCACGCTCGGAGACATTGCCGGTCAGCCTGAACGAGGCGAAGGTCAGATCGTAGCCGCGCTGTTCGAGAAAGCGCGGAAACGGGCGGATGAATTCGAGGATCACGTCGTCGACGTCGAGCACCAGCAGCGGACGGTGGTCGCTGGCCAGTTCGGCGATCTGGCGGGCTGTCTCTGGATCGTCACTCATGTCGAACGCTCATAATCGTCTTGGTTTCCGAGCGGCAAGGCGTGCAACGCCTTGCCGACCGCTGCCGGCGGGGTGCCGGTCTCCTCGCAGAAGCGCATCAAGGTCGGTTCATGCGCCAGGATGAATTGCAATACTCCGGCCAGGAAGCCAGGTTCCGCCGCCGCGCGCCGGATCGAACTGGCTTCGATGCCGGTAATCGCAAGGAAGCGGGGCAGCAATTCTGCGTCGCTGGCAACAAAGGCCAACGCGCCGACGGCGAGGGCCTCTGCCTGCTCACGCATTGACGCTGCGTCTGCCATCGCTACCTTTGATTCCGACAATGGTGATGAGTCTGCATCTGGAAGTAGTCACAAGCGTCGCCAAGGGCAAGGCTTGTGTGATGTTGCTGTTGTCTTGTTGTGTGCAGACTGGTCGGATTTCACACCGCCGGTTTGCGTTTCGTCAATCATCTCGCGCTAATGTGGAGCCGGGTTTGGGCGCTTCGGGATGGAGTGCATCACGACGGTTTCCGCGCGGGAATGTCGTCGGAGCGGGAAAGAATGCCGAAGAAGGTAATGATCGTCGAAGACAATGAGCTCAATATGAAGCTCTTTCGCGACCTCATCGAGGCCAGCGGCTATGAAACCGTGCGCACCCGTAACGGTCTCGAAGCGCTCGATCTTGCGCGCAAACATCGGCCCGACTTGATCCTCATGGATATCCAACTGCCGGAAGTGTCAGGGCTGGAAGTGACCAAGTGGCTGAAGGAAGACGACGAATTGCACGTCATTCCGGTCATCGCGGTCACCGCCTTCGCCATGAAGGGGGATGAGGAGCGCATTCGCCAGGGTGGTTGCGAAGCCTATATTTCGAAGCCGATATCGGTGCCGCGCTTCATCGAGACCGTGAAATCCTATCTGGGTGACGCCTGATGGTTGTTCGCCACCAGCCCGGAGCCGCATGAAATGACTGCCCGCATCCTTGTCGTCGACGACGTGCCGGCCAACGTCAAGCTACTGGAAGTTCGGCTCCTAGCTGAATATTTCGACGTGCTGACGGCGACGAACGGCCCCGATGCGATCGAGACCTGCGAGAACGGCAAGGTCGATGTGGTGCTGCTCGACGTCATGATGCCGGACATGGATGGTTTCGAAGTCTGCCGCCGCTTGAAGAGCGATCCGGCCACGGCCCATATCCCGGTGGTGATGGTCACCGCTCTCGATCAGGTGACCGACCGCGTGCGGGGGCTTGAGGCTGGCGCGGACGACTTCCTCACCAAGCCCGTCAACGATCTTCAGTTGATGACCCGGGTGAAAAGCCTGGTGCGCCTCAAGATGCTGACCGACGAGCTGCGCCTTCGCGCTTCGACTACACGCAACATCGGCATCGAGGAATTGCTGGCGCGCAACATCGCCGACGACGATACCTTGCCGCGCGTGCTTCTTGTCGATGAGCGCGAAGCCTCTTCGGAACGCATTCGCAAGGCCTTGCGGGATCGGGTCGCGCTTGACACGGCGAAGGATCCGCATGCCGGCTTCTTCCAGGCAGCCGAGACGCCTTACGAATGTGTCCTCGTGTCGACCGATTTCGCCGACTTCGATCCGCTGCGGCTTTGCTCGCAATTGCGCTCGCTCGACCGCACCCGCTTCGTGCCGATCATATTGCTGGCCAACCAGGGTGAAGAGGACAGGGTCATTCGCGGCCTGGAACTCGGCATCAACGACTATCTGACCAGGCCGATCGATCCGCATGAGTTGATCGCGCGGTTGCGCACGCAGGTTCGCCGCAAGCGCTACAATGACCAGCTGCGCGCTTCCGTGACCCAGACCATCGAGATGGCGGTGACGGACGGGCTGACCGGCCTGCACAACCGTCGCTACCTGGATAGCCATCTGCAAACCTTGTTCGACCGGGCTGTGGCGCGGCGCCGGCCGTTGGCGGTGATGATAACCGACCTCGATCGCTTCAAGACCATCAACGACACTTTTGGCCATGACGGTGGCGATGACGTGCTGCGCGAGTTTGCCTATCGCCTGCGCAAGAACGTTCGCGGCATCGACCTTGCCTGTCGTTTCGGCGGCGAGGAGTTCGTCGTGGTCATGCCGGATACGGAAGGCGCGATCGCCGAAAAGGTTGCCGAGCGCATTCGCGCCGAAATCGCGAAGGTGCCGTTTGCAATCGGGCGAGACGGACAGACCGCGGAGATTACGATCAGCGTCGGCGTTTCCTCGCTGCTGCACGGGCGCGATACGGTCGAGGCCTTGATGAAGCGGGCTGATCTGGCCCTCTACGAAGCCAAGAACAGCGGCCGCAACAGGGTGGTGGCCAACGCAGCCTGACGGCAAGCAGCCGCTCCGTGCTCGCCGATAACGCTGACTGTTTACCTTAACCCCGGCGATTCGCGGTCCGTGGTTAAGAAAGTGTTGATTTTTGAATAAGCTTGGGCAAATGTGCTCGCGCAAATGAGGGACGGTCGGTGCGGGGGCAAATCCGGCAGTTCCACTGATACCCCATGATGCTCAGGTCCGCCGCATCTCCTGGGTCCGTGGGGTCGGCCGGCCGGCGCTGGCATATAGTGGCCTCCTCGTACCGCTGCCATCACGCCGACCGGCCCCCTTATTCTTCACTCTCGACATCAACAAAATGTCCTAGAGGGTGGAGAATGCCGGTTTTCCGTCCGCGCAAACAAAAACGCCGCCCAGAGGGCGGCGTTTTGCATTTCATGACGGAAACCAGATTACTTGATCTTGGTTTCCTTGAATTCGACATGCTTCTTGGCGACCGGGTCGTACTTGCGGAACGACAGCTTGTCGGTCTTGGTGCGGCTGTTCTTGCTCGTCACATAGAAGAAGCCGGTGTCGGCGGTCGAAAGAAGCTTGATCTTGATGTTCGCGGCTTTGGCCATGATGTTCGTCCGTTGATTTCGTGGAGTTCGAGCCGCTGGGACACGGGAAGAAAACCCCGGACGCGGAAAACTTGGCCGGACACATAAAGAAAGCGCTCGGAAAGTCAAGTCCGGCCAAGGGCTAGGCCGGATTTTCATGCGTCTGCCGGCGTCCGTCAGCTCGTATGCGCGACGAGTTTGTTCACCGTTTCCGGGAAGAAGTCGGGCGCGGACCAGCGCTTGCCGAACATCATGTCGTACTGCAGGTAGCGATAGTCGCGGATGAGCGGGGCGATCTCCTTCTGCCTCGCCCAGTCGGCCGTGGCGGCGCCGTCGGTGGCAAGCAGCAGGTTGCGGTCGACAACGTTGTATCGTTCGCTGATCTGGCCGAGGAAGTCCGTGTAGTAGGGGTGCGTGATGCCTGCGGCCTTGAGCAGATGATAGGGCAGGAAGGCCGGGCTGATCGAGCCGACGTCCTTCGCCGGCCCCGTCCGGTTGGACCAGACGACCAGCGGCGTTTCGCGGTGCAGGCGCATCTGATCGGGCGCTTCCTTGCGTGGCGCCACATTGTCCTTCAGGAACCCGGTCTCGACATAGACCGGACCGAGCGGCGGCAGATGATCGCCGAAGAACACGATGACAGTCGGCCGCTCACGCTTCTGAGCCCAGTCCATCAGCCGCTTGAGATTGATATCCGCGTCAGCCGCACCCTCGGCATAAGAAGCCAGCGAATCCCGTGCCCATTGGCTGATCGGCGCCTGCACGACACGCGTGGTGTCGGAGTAGCGGGTGGGTTCGTAGGGGCCGTGATTCTGCAGGCTGACCGCGAAGTAGAAGAACGGCTCCTCCGAAGCGTCCGCCGCGCTGATGAGCTGGTCGGTCATCGCTTCGTCGGAGGCGAGCGGCCCGCGCTTTGCCATGTAAGGCATGGTCTCTTCCGACTGGAAGTCGTCGAAGCCGAAATCGGCATAGACCGCAGTGCGGTTCCAGAACCAGTTGGTGCCCGGATGGAAGGCCCGTGCCGAATAGCCTTCGCTCTTCAGAAATGTTGCCAACGAAGGAACCGGCGCGCGCACATATTGCTGGTAGGGAATGGAGCCGGCCGGCAGGAAGGCATTCGAGAAACCGGTCAGTGCTTCGAATTCGACATTGGCCGTCATGCCACCGAACTCGGGCGAAAACACCGAGCCAGCGCGGGCCGCACGTACCGTCGGGATGGGGTCAGGCGTGACGGAGACGTTCGGCAGCGTCATCGGATCCCAGAAGGATTCGCTCATCACCATGATGATGTCGGGCTTGTCCTCGGGCACAACCGCGCCCACCTCGGGTCTGGCGATCGTCTCGATTGCCTTGTCTGAATAGCCCAGGGGAGCCACGACATGGGCCATAGGCACGTTGAGTGCGAAGGCCAGCGCGAAGCCGTTCGAATTGTAGTTTTCCTTCTGGTCCCACATCATCGGGATGATCTGCAGACGATCGCGCGTCCACGAGAAAGCGGCGTAGTCCATGATCGAAACGAAGAACGCCAACAGGGGAATAGCCACGGTGAGGCGGGCGAGACGGGCCTTGTAGCGCAATGTCGAGGTGCGGCGGCGCCAGCCGAGCCACAATGCGATGAGCAAGGCAATCGTCGCCAGGATGCCTGCGCCGAGCGCAACGCCTGTCCAAGGGCGTTCGCGCACCAGGAGCGGCATCAGTTCCACAATCTGCCGCGCGTAAAGAAAGTCCGTGGGATAGAGCGGATCGCCGAGATAGCGCGATTTCTGGTGGCCGATGAAAGCGAGCGCCAGCGTCACCGGCGCGAAGATCATCACGCCCTGGTAATTGCGTCCAAGCAGGGCATCGAGGCCGATGAGGATGAGGGTGAACAGAACGACCGTCGTCCAGCCGGGCTTGAATGGCTGCACGAAGAAGCCGAGTGTGCTGACGATGTCGCCGCGGAAGATGAGCTCAATGGCGAAAACCAGCACGGCCGACGCCACCAGGGTGACCAGGCAATACCGCATGGCACGCCTTTCTTCTCCCGGCTCGAAGCCGGGGAAGGCGCTGTCATACTTATGCTTCGGCGCAGTCATACCGCTCCCCGACAAACCTTTCGCCAATTCGTAGATCCCCACCTGCATTATGAATGCGTCATCAAACTGTCATTCAAATGTCACGGAAAGCTAGCGCCTGTGGCAAAATTTAGAAGAGCCAGCAAACGAATCGTGTTCGGTTTTTATCATGATTGATCGCTGCAAAACTGGCTGGCGCCGCTCCGCGTGTCTCGCCCGGCGGGCACGCTGGGCTCTTGACTTGTGGGCTGGGCTTGCGCACAGGCAGGCGTGATTAACCAGTTGGAGCTCTCTATGGCGGTGGCATTCACCTTTCCGGGGCAGGGCAGCCAGGCTGTCGGCATGGGCAAGGACCTGGCCGAGGCATTCCCCGAGGCCCGGCGCGTCTTCGAAGAAGTCGATGAGGCCCTTGGTGAAAAACTGTCTTCCCTGATCTGGGAAGGGCCGGAGGAGACGCTGACGCTGACGGCCAACGCCCAGCCGGCGCTGATGGCCGTGTCGCTGGCTGCCGTCCGTGCGCTGGAAGCCCGTGGCTTTTCACTGAAGGACAAGGTTGCCTATGTCGCGGGCCATTCGCTTGGCGAATATTCCGCGCTCGCCGCTGCCGGTTTCGTCTCGGTGGCCGATGCCGCACGCCTGCTGCGCATTCGTGGCAATGCCATGCAATCGGCCGTTCCGGTGGGCGAGGGCGCCATGGCGGCCATTATCGGCCTTGAGCAGCCAGACGTCGAAGCCGCCTGTGCCGAAGCTGCAAAAGGCTCGGTCTGCCAGGTTGCCAACGACAATGGCGGCGGCCAACTGGTGATTTCCGGCGCCAAGGCGGCCGTGGAACTGGCCGCCAAGCTTTGCACGGAGAAGGGTGCCAAGCGTGCGCTGATGCTCCAGGTGTCGGCGCCTTTCCATTCCGCTTTGATGGCGCCGGCCGCCGAAGCCATGCGCGAGGCGCTGGCCGGGGTGGCGAAGAATGTCCCGATCGTTCCCGTTGTTTCCAATGTCTCGGTGTCGCCGACCACCGATCCGGATGCCATTGCCGCCCGTCTGGTCGAGCAGGTCACCGGCCGCGTGCGGTGGCGCGAGACGGTCGAATGGTTCGGCGCCAACGGCGTGACCGCGCTTTATGAAGTCGGCGCCGGCAAGGTGCTGTCCGGCTTGGCGCGGCGTATCAATCGCGATATCGCAACCGTTTCCGTCGGAACGCCTGCCGATATCGATGCCGCACTCGCGGCACTAGCCTAGAAAGCCTGATGACCCCACCCGTGTGAAGGGTGTGCTTGAGAGGGGACGAAACATGTTCGATTTGACCGGCCGCAAGGCGCTCGTCACCGGAGCCACCGGTGGCATTGGCGAGGCCATTGCACGCCTGCTCCATAGACAGGGCGCCATTGTCGGCCTGCATGGCACGCGCGTCGAGAAGCTGGAGACACTCGCTGCCGAGCTGGGCGACCGCGTGAAGATTTTTCCGGCAAACCTGTCCGACCGCGATGAAGTCAAGGCGCTCGGCCAGAAGGCGGAGGCCGATCTGGAGGGCGTGGATATCCTCGTCAACAATGCCGGCATCACCAAGGACGGCCTGTTCGTGCGCATGTCCGATGCCGACTGGGACAGCGTGATCGAAGTCAATTTGACCGCCGTGTTCCGGCTGACCCGCGAACTCACCCACCCGATGATGCGCCGCCGCTACGGCCGCATCATCAACATCACCTCCGTCGTGGGCGTCACCGGCAATCCCGGCCAGGCCAATTATTGCGCTTCCAAGGCCGGGATGATCGGCTTCTCAAAGTCGCTGGCGCAGGAGATCGCCACCCGCAACGTGACCGTCAACTGCGTCGCCCCCGGCTTTATCGAATCGGCCATGACCGACAAGCTGAACGAAAAACAGAAGGAAATGATCATGGCCGCCATTCCGGCCAAGCGCATGGGCACGGGCGAGGAAGTTGCGTCGGCGGTCGCCTATCTTGCGTCGACGGAAGCGTCCTACGTCACCGGCCAGACGCTCCACGTCAATGGCGGCATGGCGATGATCTGACGTTCCGACGCGACCCGTGATCGCGTTGGAAAAACACCCTTACCGCCTTGGATGCCAAGCCGTTTTCGTGTAATGCGGCCCGCAACCCGGCGGTTCGGGCAAAAGCCGGCCAGTTATTGTTGTATTCAGCCCGGCCTATCTTTCAGCTTGATTAGCGGCATTGTGCCCGCTAACGAAGACAAGACAATAGAACGAAGGATGCCAAAATGAGTGACACCGCAGAGCGCGTCAAAAAGATCGTTATCGAGCATCTGGGCGTCGATGCCGACAAGGTGACTGAGCAGGCCTCCTTCATCGACGATCTCGGCGCGGACAGCCTCGACACGGTTGAGCTTGTCATGGCGTTCGAGGAAGAGTTCGGCGTTGAAATCCCGGACGACGCGGCAGAGACCATCCTCACGGTCGGCGACGCCGTGAAGTACATCGACAAGGCCTCGGCCTGATTTTTCCGGCTTACGTCTTCGGAGAGGGCATGCAATGAGGCGCGTCGTCGTTACGGGCCTCGGCCTGCTTTCACCATTCGGCGTTGGGGTCGAGCACGGCTGGCGAGAATTGCTCACCGGCCGTAGCGCCGCGCGGCGCGTCACCGAGTTCGAGGTCGAAGATCTTGCCTGCAAGATCGCGCACGTGATTCCACGTGGTAACGGCGAGGACGCCACCTTCAACCCGGAAGCCTTCCTGGAACCCAAGGAACTGCGCAAGATCGGCGACTTCATCCTGTACGGGATTGCGGCCGCCGATGAAGCGCTGAGGGATTCCGGCTGGCAGCCGAAGACGCATGAAGAACAGTGCGCGACCGGCGTGATGATCGGTTCGGGCATTGGCGGCATCGAAGGCATCGCTGAGAATGCGCTGATCCTTCAGGAAAAAGGGCCGCGCCGTATCAGCCCCTTCTTCATTCCTGGGCAGATCATCAATCTGGTCTCTGGCCAGGTGTCGATTAGGCACGGTCTGAAGGGACCGAACCATGCCGTGGTGACGGCTTGCTCGACCGGCGCGCATGCGATCGGCGACGCAGCCAGGCTGATCCAGTTCGGCGATGCCGATGTCATGGTTGCGGGCGGTGCCGAAGCGCCGGTCACTCGCCTTTCGCTGGCTGGTTTCGCGGCTTGCCGCGCGCTTTCGACCGAGCGCAACGATACACCTGAAAAGGCTTCGCGCCCCTATGATCGCGACCGCGACGGTTTCGTCATGGGCGAGGGCGCCGGTGTGGTGGTTCTGGAAGAACTGGAACACGCCAAGGCGCGTGGCGCCAAGATTTACGCCGAGGTCACCGGTTACGGTCTCACCGGCGATGCCTATCACATCACCGCGCCGGCGGAAGACGGCGACGGTGCTTTCCGCTGCATGACGGCGGCGTTGAAGCGTGCCAAGCTGACGCCTGCCGACGTCGACTACATCAATGCCCATGGCACCTCGACCATGGCCGACACGATCGAGCTCGGCGCCGTCGAGCGCCTGGTCGGCAATGCAGCTTCGAAAGTTTCGATGTCGTCCACCAAATCGTCGATCGGCCATCTTCTGGGCGCCGCGGGCGCCGCGGAAGCGATCTTCTCGATTCTGGCCATTCGCGACAACATCGCACCGGCTACCATCAATCTCGACAATCCTGAACGCGAGACGGCAATCGACCTCGTGCCGAATAAGCCGCGCGAGCGTCAGATCGATGTGGCGCTGTCCAATTCCTTCGGATTTGGCGGCACCAACGCATCGCTGGTTTTCCAGCGCTACAATGGCTGATTGACCGGCTCCCAACGGTCTTTCGACAGCTCCAGGGCGGACAAGTCCGTCATTTTTGCCACAATCCCCTCTACTGTCCCGAGGGGATTCGTCGATAGAACCTATGGCAGGGCGTTATGAACACCACACCGGCGAACAACGAAGACGGCGGCCAGGTCACCACGCAGCCGACGACGATCATACCGAAGACCGCAAGCGAGGCCTTGCGCCCGGAAGCCGGTACGCCGCCGCCGTCCAAGCGTTCGCGCGCTTCGCGCGGCCAGATCGTGGTTTTCATGAACTTCTTGGTATCCTGCGTCATGCTCGCCGTTCTGGCGACCGGCGCCGCCGTCTATTTCGGTCGGCAGGAGTTCTTTGAGGCAGGCCCGTCGGCCAATGGCGACACCTTCCTGGTCAAGCCAGCCACCGGTGTCCAGGACATTGCCGATCAGCTCGAGCGGCGCGGCTTCATCAGCGATGCGCGCATCTTCCGGCTCGGTGTGCGGGCCTATGGCAACGACCAGGCGCTCAAGGCCGGCGAGTATGAGATCAAGCCGCATGCGTCGATGCGCGAGATCATGAATCTTCTGAAAAGCGGCAAGTCGGTGATGTATTCACTGACCATTCCGGAAGGTCTGACGGTCGAGCAGGCGTTTGCACGCGTCGCCGCGGAGGATGCCCTGACGGGCAACATGCCGACGCAACTGCCTGCTGAAGGCAGCCTGGCCACTGACACGCTGCGTTTCACGCGCGGTGCCACCCGCCAGCAGATGGTCGACAAGCTGCTTGCCGATCAGAAAGAGCTGGTCGATGAAATCTGGAAGCGTCGTTCGCCCGATCTGCCGTTGGCCAATGCCGACGAATTCGTCACCCTGGCTTCGATTGTCGAAAAGGAAACGGGCCGTAGCGACGAGCGCTCGCGCGTTGCAGCGGTCTTCCTCAATCGCCTCAACAAGGGTATGCGCCTGCAGTCGGATCCGACGATCATCTACGGATTGTTCGGCGGCAAGGGCAAACCCGGCGACCGGCCGATCTATCAGTCGGACATCGACAAGCAGACACCCTATAACACCTATCAGATCAACGGTTTGCCGCCGACGCCGATCGCCAATCCTGGCCGCGCTTCGCTTGAGGCCGTGGCCAATCCATCCAAGACCAAGGATCTCTATTTTGTCGCCGACGGCAATGGCGGGCATGTGTTTGCCGAAACGCTCGACGACCACAATCAGAATGTCGCCCGCTATCGCGCACTCGTGAAGAAGCAGGCGGAGGACGCGGCGAAGTCCGGCAATTCCGAGCAACCTGCTGACAACGGCGACAATGCCGGCACCGGGGCCAACGCGGCCCAATAATATGCGCTTGGGGGCGCCTGGCATGAATCTGCAAAGTATGACGGGCTTCGCACGCGCGGTTGCCGACCATCAGGGAACTGCGATTGCCTGGGAAGTGAAATCGGTCAACGGCAAAAGCGTTGAAGTTCGCTTGCGCCTGCCGCAGGGTTTCGACCGGCTGGAGCCTCTCGTCCGGCAGGTCGTGCAGAAGCGTTTCGCGCGCGGCAATTTCCAGGCGACACTGACTGTTGGTCGTCCCGGCGGTTCATCCGCGCAACCTGTGGTCAATGAGGCTTTCCTCAAAGACATCGCCGGTCTCGCCAAGCGGCTGCAGGATCAATTCGGCGCGTCTCCAGCTTCAGCTGACGGACTGCTCGCGTTGCGGGGTGTTCTTGAGGTTCCGGAGGCGGTTGAAACCGAGGAAATGCGCGGTGCGCTTGATGCAGTCATCGAACGCGCGCTCGACGAAGCGCTTACGGGGCTTGTGACTGCACGTCAGAACGAGGGCGAGGCCTTGCGTTCGGTGCTGTCCGGTCATCTGGATGTGATCGAAGCGCTGACCTTGCGCGCCGAGGCCGACCCTTCGCGTCAACCCGGTGTCATACGCGAGAAGATCGCCGAACAAGTGCGCCTGCTGATGGACACTGCTGCGGGGCTGGACGAGGCTCGTCTCAACATGGAAGCGGCCTTTCTGGCGACCAAGGCGGATATCCGCGAAGAGATCGACCGGCTCAAGACACATGTGGTCTCGGGCAGGGCGCTGCTTGCTGGCGGCGGTGCCGTGGGCCGAAAGCTCGATTTTCTGGCGCAGGAATTCAACCGCGAATCGAATACGCTGTGCTCGAAGTCGAACGCCGCAGCAGTCACCGCGATCGGATTGGAACTGAAGGCCGTCGTCGACCAGTTTCGCGAACAAGTTCAGAATCTGGAGTAGCAGATGGCCATCAAGGACACCGGTTCCCGCATCCGTCGCCGGGGCCTGATGCTCGTTCTGTCGTCGCCATCCGGTGCCGGCAAGTCCACCATCGCGCGCAATCTCCTGGAAGCCGACCATGGCTTCGAGCTGTCTGTCAGCGTGACCACCCGCCCGCGCCGCGGCAGCGAGATCGACGGTCGTCACTACCATTTCCGCACTAGGCGCGAATTCGAGATCCTGCGCGACAATGACGAACTGCTCGAATGGGCGGAGGTGCACGGCAATTTTTACGCGACCCCGCGGGAGCCGGCGGAACGAGCCATGGCCGAAGGCCGCGACATGTTGTTCGACATCGATTGGCAAGGTGCCAAGCAGCTGCGTGAGAAGATGCGCGGTGACATCGTGTCGGTCTTCATCTTGCCGCCGTCCATGGCTGAATTGAAGGCGCGACTGAAGCGGCGCGCCGAAGATCAGGAAGCCGTGATCGAAACCCGGCTGAAGAATGCTCGCGACGAGATCGAGCATTGGACCGAATACGACTTCGTTGTCATCAATGATGATCTGGATCGGGCTTTTACCGAAGTGAAGGCGATCATAAGCGCCGAACGGCTGCGGCGGGACCGCCGTCCCGGCCTGTTCGATTTTGTTTCCGGTCTGCTCGACGAGGCGCTCTGAGCCCCACGTCTTGCGATAGATCGCTAAAGCGAATTCGCCAGGCGCACAAATTCTTCGACACTGAGCGTTTCGGCACGGCGGGTCGGGTCGATACCGACACGATCCAGCAGTGCTTCACCGCCAAGGCTTTTCAGGCTTTGTCGCAGCATTTTTCGGCGTTGGCCGAAGGCCGCCTCGGTGACACGACCGAGCAATTTCACATTGACGGGCGAAGGCGCCGGTCGCGGCGTCAAATGCACCACCGACGACGTTACTTTCGGCGGCGGCGTGAAAGCCTGCGGCGGGACGTCGAAGGCGATCCTGGCTTCGGTGCGCCAGCCGGTGAGAACCCCAAGCCTGCCATAGGCATCGCCATTGGCCTTGGCCACGATCCGTTCCGCCACTTCGCGCTGGAACATCAGCGTCAGCGATTCGTAATAAGGCGGCCAAGTGTCGACGGTTAGCCAGCGAACGAGCAATTCCGTACCGATATTATAGGGCAGGTTGGCGACGATCTTGACGGGACCGTCTGGGACCAACGTTTCGAAATCGGTCTTCAGCGCATCGCCTGCAATCACTTCCAATCGACCCGGATAGTGGTTCGACACTTCCGCCAATGCGTCGAGGCAACGCTCGTCCCGCTCGATGGCGACGACGCGGCGGGCACCATTGAGCAACAATGCGCGCGTCAATCCACCAGGGCCGGGACCCACTTCGATAACCGTTGCTTGCGACAGATCGCCAGCGGTCCGTGCCACCTTGCTGGTCAGATTGAGGTCGAGCAGGAAGTTTTGACCCAGCGCCTTCTTTGCCTGAAGTCCGTGGCGCTCAATGACCTCGCGCAGTGGTGGCAGACCGTCAATGCTCATATCGTCACCGGCGCTCGGACATTATCGGCAAGTTTTCCAGCCAATGTCAGTGCAGCGATCAGGCTATCGGGGCGTGCGATACCCTTTCCCGCGATGTCGAAAGCCGTGCCATGGTCGGGCGAGGTACGAATGAACGGCAGGCCTAGCGTAACATTGACGGCTTCATCGAAGGCCAGCGTCTTGGCCGGGATCAGCGCCTGGTCATGATACATGCACAGTGCGACGTCGTAGCCGGAACGAGCCCGCGCGTGAAAAAGCGTGTCGGCCGGCAGCGGACCGCGCGCATCGATACCTTCGGCCCGTAAAATCTCAACAGCCGGGCGGACGATCTCCAGATCCTCCTTGCCCATGGAGCCATCCTCGCCAGCGTGCGGGTTGAGGCCCGCGACAGCTAGGCGCGGGTTCTTGATGCCGAAACGCGCCCTGAGATCCTGCGCCACGACCCGCGCGGTTGTCGTGATCAGATCGGTGGTGAGCACCTCCGGCACAGTTGCCAGCGCTATATGAATGGTGATCGGGACTGTGCGCAACTCAGGTCCAGCCAGCAACATGACTGGCGTCACCGTCTCGCCGGTGCGCCTGGTGGCGAGGTGCGCCAGGTATTCAGTATGGCCGGGGAAGCCGAAACCGGCGTCGTAGAGCGGCTTCTTGGCGATCGGGCAGGTGACCACGGCCGCTGCCTTGCCATCGAAAGTGTCGCTGACTGCCCGATCGATCGCCTCGATCACACCTTGCGCATTGGCAGGATCAGGCTGGCCCGGTGTGTCGACAAAACGGGCCGCCAGCGGCACGACAGGCAGGCTGTGCTCGAAGGCACGCGACGCTTCCTCCTGCGCAACTTCCTCGACCTTGACCCCGATGCCAACGCTACGCGCACGTGCAGCGACCAGTGCAGGATCACCAAGCAGATAAAACGGCCGAATGGAATGACGATGGCGGTTTTGCCAGGCAGCAAGGGCAATCTCGGGACCAACACCTGAGGGGTCGCCGATACTCAACGCGAGCGGTAGTTCGGTTGCGCCCACGGCCGATCAGCGCTGTACGATGACGGCCTTGGCCTTCAGCTCGGAAACGTATTTTTTGCTCAGTGCGTCGGCTGCGTCGTCCTTCTTGCCGCCGCCAAAGCCTTCGGTCTGCAGCACCATCTGGGCGACTTTGTCGTCCGAGACTTCGCGCGCCGAACACACGCCAATGAATTCGATGCCGCGATCGGTTTCGCGCACGCTGGTCGCGCCACCGGCCTTGGTTGCCTTGACCTGGTCGGCCCAATCCGCGGGCAGCTGCGGCGCCAACACGCGACCGAGATCACGTACTGTGACGTCGATCAGTCCCTTGGCGAATTCGCGCGTGGTGTTGCAACCATTGAACCGGGCGCGCATCGCTTCCGCTTCGCGCTTGCGTTTGGCCATCGACGAACCGCGTTCTGCAGGGGGTACGACGAAGATGATCTGCTGCAACAGATACTCGGTGGCGGAGGGCTTGCTGCCGCCTTTCTGCAGCATCTTGCGCACGGCATCCTGCTCGCTCAGCCCGCCTTGCTCGGAGCGGTTGCGCATGGTGAGCGCCTGATTCCAAGCCATCTGCGCGCGAATGAATTCCTTGAAATGCTGCTTGGTGACGCCGGACTTGTCCATGATCCCGTCGAGCTGGGCAAGTTGCATCTTGTTGGTCGAGGCAAAGCGCGCATAAGCGTCCTCCACCTGCTTGTCCGAGATGCGGATGCCCAACCGCCTGGCTTCGGCAAGACGCAGGGTCTGGTCGATCATCTCCTGGGAGGCGTCACCCTTGCGCTTCTGCAGGCGCAGGAAAGCGGCGCGATGCTGAATGTCGCCACTGGTGATGGCAAGGTTGTTGACGACATATTTGATTTCACTGGCGAAGACCGATTGCGTCGACAATGTCAGCGATATGCCGGCCGTTGCCACTAGGAGCGCCAAGCTCGCGGAAAAGAGCTGTTTCCTCATCGTCCGTTCCAAATCCAATCCGATTCCGGCTCAAATCTTAGCCAGATTTGTCGTTTGCATGCCTGTCCTATGCGGCGAAACCGTGTCCTGCAAGGGCTGGCTATTGGAAACTGCTGGTGGTCGAGCCGAAATCGCCGATCGTGCGGAACGAGATGTTGAAGCCGAAATTGCGAGTCACTTCCTTGGTCACGCGGTCACGGCTTTCCGAAACGGTCATCAGGTAGGTGAAGCACTCGTCGTCATAGGCAAAACCAAGACCATCGCTGGTCAGCACTTCGGCCTTGATGTCGTATGTGCTCGATCCGAAGATGCGCCAATTCTGGTTGAGGCGTGTCGAAGCACCGAATGTCACCTCATGGCGATCGACCGGGAAGCCATAGTCCGGCTGAGCCTGGATGAAGGCGTATTGCGCCGAGACCGAAATCGGCGACGAGCCGCTATAGGCCGTCCGCAGTTCTGTCCGACGGACTTCGAAAGTGCTGGCGTCGAAGCGCCCGCTGACTGACGCCGACAAACCACCGGGGCTAGTGAAGCCAGCCAGGCCGACGAAATCGGATGTGTCGGTCTGCAGGCCGGAATAGGCGCCGACATTGACGAGATCCGGCTGAGCGAAGGAATTCGTGCCCGACAGCTGATAAGATTGGCCAAACAGCGCGTTCGTCGTCCAGCCATTAGCGTAGCTGCCGGAATAACGCACACCCACATTGGCGCGGGTACCACCCTCGATCCGATCATAACCTGAGAATTTGTCGCGCTCGAACAGGGTCGTGGCGTCGAACACCATGCTCTGTGCGTCCTCATTGGGAACGCGCAGGCCACCGACATAAGGCTCGTTGGGGCGCAGGAACAGCTGAGCCATCGGCTCGACAACATGCGAGCCACCGGTCAGGCTGGAAAACAAAACCGGCCAGCGCATTTCAAGACCAGCCGTCGCCATGGTCCTTGCGAAGGACGAGCGCATGTCGGTAGCCACACCCTGTGCAACTGCCATCTGATTGATGGCGTTGATCGAACCCGAGGAGGCATTCAAGTAGTTTGCGTCCGCTTGGAAAGCGAGCAGCGGGGTGAGCACCAAACCGCCGTCGGTGACGAAACTACGCTTCCATTCGGCTTCTGCTGTCAGACGCCCGGATTCACCCTCGATGCCACGAACGCGCTGAACAGCCGACAGCGTATCGTAGGGCGTGACGAAGGCCTGATCGAGACGGTCGCGCCTGATAACGCGTGCATTCAGATTGACCGACAATTGGCCGCCAGCCAGCGGTGCGTCGGGGATGTAGGCATAGTCCAGCGACGGCAGTACCCACGGCTGGAATTCGTCGCGCGCACCGGTCTGATAGCGTGCGCCAGAGGTCTGCGGCAACGTCTTTTCTTGCACTTGGAAGTGCATCGCGCGCAAGTCGAAATAGTTCCTGTCGTTCAGGCCGGTCAAATAGACTTCCGACCGATGTACGGAGTCATTGTAGCCCTGAATATGATAGGTGCTCGAAAAGTTTTTATCCGTCTGTACCAGAATGTTCCAACCGAAATTCCAACGCGAATTGATCGCAAACTGGCCTTTGGTGCCCATCATGCCGCGGAGTTTGTTCGGGTCGCCATCTGGTCCGGAGTCGACGGTGTTCGCATCGAATTTTCCGGGTTGTTTCTGGTTGATGCCGGCAATGCGCAAGCTGTACTGGCCGTTGTCGAAACGCTGGCGCCACTCAGCCTCGCCCAGAAAGCCCTGATTCGTATAGTACGTGCCGCGCGCAGTGACGTCGTAGGTCGGTGACAGCGCCAAGTAGTACGGAATACTGATTCCCGTGCCAAGTTTGCTGTTGATAGAGATGCCTGGCATCAGGAAGCCGGTCTTGCGCTTTACGGTCGGGTCGGCGATTTCGAAAGCCGGCAGGAAGGCGAGGGGGAAGCCGAAGAACTCGAAATTGGAGTTCTCGAACCGCACCGTCTTCTTCTGGCCGTTCCAGATGATCTTGCGCGCCTTCACACGCCAAATCGGCGCCTTGTCCGGCTTGTCCTCACATGGCTCGCAGGCCGTATAGACACCATTGTGGAATGTGGTCAGGACGCCACCGATACGTTCGGCGCTTTCAGCGCCGAAATAGGTTTTGTCCGGGGTCTCGACACGCAGGGCGTTAACGAATCCGTCGGCGAAATCGTCGGTAAGATCGATGTGCTCGGAATTGATCTTGGTGCCATCGCTCTGCACCAACTGAGCGTTACCTGAGGCAACAAGGCGTTTCGTTTTGCGATCGTAGTCGACGCGCTGAGCGACAAGTTTGTTGCCGCCATATTCGATCTGGACGCCGCCGACCGCGGTCACCGTCTGCTTGTCGTTGTCGTAGACCAGCGTGTCTGATTCCAGGAGCATCTGGGAACCAGCCGGAACAGTGGGTGTCTCCACCTTTTGGGCCGCCGCCGGGGTGACAAAAACGCTGCCTGCAACAAGGCATGCCAAGACGCTCACGCCGCACAGCAACGCAGCGCGCATTGAATTACGGCCGTGCAAAACCGCCCTCACCACTAGCCGTCTTCCCTGTAAAGCAGGAACGTTACCCCAAAGAACATCGCCACGACCACCGGAAACCATGCAGCTACGATGGTCGGGACGAATCCCGCCACTCCAAACGCTTTGACCAAAACAGATACGACATAAAGCAGAAACCCCGCAACGACGCCACCCAGAATCATCGTTGCCGATTGTCCCATTCGTGCAAATCTCATCGAGACGGTTGCCGCAATAAGCGTCATCGCAATCAGAAGGAAGGGCATCGCGACCAACGAATCGAATTGCATGGCGAACGCATTTGCCTTCAGACCGAAAGATCGAGCAACTTCAATCTTCTGCGGCAGATCGTAAAATGGGATTGTCTCCGGCCGAGCCAACCGCTCTTGAACGAATTCCGGCCTGAGGTCGGTCGGCAGCCGGTCGGAATCCCGCTTGCTGGCGTTGCCGTCTTTCAGGATGGTTACGTCTTGCAGATCCCAATAGCCGTCGCGGAGGAATACCTTTTTGGCGTCCTTGCGTTCGATGATGTTGCCCTGGGGATCGAGCAGGAAGAACGACGCGTCCGCCATCTCCAATCCCTGGTTCAGGATGGCGCGAGCACCGATGATTGTGTCGCCTGCCGATGTTTTCTGCCGGATCCACGGGGCTGCGCTTGCCGAGACATCGTTGGATGAACCCGATCGAAGATCGCTTTCGATCTGCTCGGATTGAGAAAATCCATAAGCAGCCAGCGGGTTGAGCACGCCTACCGCGACGGCTCCGAACATCAGTGCGCCGATGCAGCAGGGGAGCAGGAACTGCCAGGCGGAAATGCCGGCGGAACGCGCGATCACCAATTCATATTTGCGGTTGAGCGACACGAGCGTGGCCATCGCCGAGAACAGACCGACGAACGGTACGGTCTGCAGCATGATCATCGGCACGCGCAGCGCCGAGATCGCGAAGCCGAGTTGATATGAAAAACCGGGCAGGCCGGCAATTCGGCCGGTCAATTCGGTAAAATCGATCAGGAAAACGAGCGCGAATAGCCCGAGGAAAATCCAGATGGTGATCCCGAGGTAACGGAAGAAGAAATAACGACCGAGCGTCCAACCCATCACGCTCTCCCTTGTCGGGAAGCGACCCGATTGGCCCACCAAAGTCGCAGGCGCGGACCGAAGTCACCCATTCGGGAAAACATGTTCGTCAGCCAGTCAGCCCAGCTTACCGGTAGCTCCATGCGATGATTGGAATAGATCACCCAGCCGGCCACGACCGACGCGGCAAAAGGCACGGCCAGCACAACATAGTTGTAAAATGGATTGGTGCTCGCTTTGCCGGCGGCGAAGAAACCCAGCCAACGCACGAACAATGCAATGCAAACGGCAGTGATCAGTGGATGGATGCGCGCCTCGCGATGCGATCGGGCATCGCCGGCGACGGCAAGGGCGATCATCGCGAAGGCCAGCGTATAAGCCCATTCCGAGAACCGCAGCGCCAGTTCGGCCCGGTACGTGTCCGGCGATTGCTGGTAGATCTTGTCGTTCGGGTTCGGATTGAGCAGGTACTGAGTCGTCTGGTCTTTTGGATAAAGCGTGGTTTGTGCCGCAGTCGCGAAGGCCGACAGGTCGAAGGCGTAGGATGTGAAACGAATGACCGAAACGTCGCCGGCTGGTGCCTTACGATGGACGACGCCATCGTTCATCAGCAGCACCTTTTCCTTGCCCTTGTCGATTACCGCCCCGGTCTTGGCGTAATACACCAGATCAGTCCCGGGCTGGCGGGAGTCCGCGACGAAGATGCTGCCCAGCCCGCCATCGGCAAAACGTTCGCCGATCTGCACGAACAGCCCATCTTCGATTTTCCGGAAGGTGCCTTCCTGAATGATCAGCGACAGGAAATCAGCGCGGGCGCTGGCGATGAGTTCCCGGTTCTTTTGACGGGCATAGGGCTCGACGCCATTATCGACGATGAAGGAAAATACGCCTGCCGCCAGCGCCAGGATCAGGATCGGCTTGATGACGGTCATACGCGACGAGCCGGCGGCGCTGATGACCACCAGTTCCGAATCGGAATTCATCACGCTCAGCGTCTGCGCGACCGCCACGATGAGGGCAAAGGGGACCACGATCGGTATGATCGTGGGCAAAATGAGAGCGGCGACCTGAAAAAAGGTAGCAGCCGACTGTCCGTTATCCGTGACCAGATTGATGCGCGTGAGGACCTGGGTCGTCCAGACAATTGCCAGCGTCCACGCCAACGCCGCGAGAAAGAGCGAGAGCGCACGCCGGAATATGTAGAGCTCGGCGACCTTCATTCAGGGCAGTTCTTCTCGATTGATCTCGACGTGTGTCGCTGGTTTGAAGTTATCTTTCCGGTGACACCCACACAACCGGCCTGATTTGGTTCCGTTTCAAGTCATCGTATCCCGTGAGCCGAGTCTGGTCGGCAATGGATAAGAAAAGGCGAAGAGGCATGGTTAACGACAAGCTCAGCCAGACATTTGTGCAATGCACAGTCGAACGTCAAGTGTCCGGTGCGGTCAAATCGTCTCGTCGGCATTGATGGTCCCCGCAGCCAACAGCTGTTGACCTATGGGCTCTCTTCATTACGCCAACCTTGCGCTGGCCAGTCTTGCCAAACGTCCCAAAAGCGCGAAATGTCGCAACTCGCTTCGAACAGAAAATCACGCAGGATCTCATGGCCGCCAGATACTCCATCGCCTTTTCCAAATTTGCTGCCGTGAAAAAAGGTGCGGTCTTCGTCCTGTCGGCGGAGGACGCCGGAATTTCGGAAACCGGCAAAGCACACGATCCTGCCAACACGCTTGCGCGGGCGCTGCCAATTGCCGACTTCTCCGGTAAATTTGGCTCTGTCGCCGAGGTGCTGGCACCTGAAGGTGCAGAAATCGGTCGATTGGCAGTGATCGGCGTCGGCAAGATATCGGCGCTGGACGAATATGCCTGGATGAAGCTTGGCGGGCAGATAGCGGCCTCGCTGCGCAAGGCGGAAGAAGTGGCGATCATACTCGATCTGCCCGGCGTGGAAGTTGGCGCAGCCGAAGCGGCCGGCCTGGCTGCCGGCATTCTTCTGCGCGGCTACTCCTTTGACAAATACAAGACGAAGAAGGGGGACGACGCCAAGGACGATAGCAAGGCTCCGGTGAAGATCACCATCCAGCTCTCGCATCCGAGTGCCGCCAAGAAGGCGTTTGCGGAAATCGAAGCCGTCGTGGACGGCGTGTGCCTGGCGCGCGACCTGGTCAACGAGCCGGCCAATATTCTGGGGCCGGTGGAATTCGCTGACCGGGCCAAGGAGCTGGAAGCGCTCGGCGTCAAGGTCGAAATCCTGGCCGAGAAGGAGATGAAAAAGCTCGGTATGGGATCCTTGCTCGGCGTCGCGCAGGGGTCGCCACGTGGCGCACGCCTGGCTGTGCTGCAATGGAATGGCGGCAAAGCCAAGGACAAGCCGGTGGCATTTGTCGGCAAGGGCGTGACCTTCGATACGGGTGGCAACTCGATGAAGCCGGCCTCCGGAATGGAGGAGATGAAGGGCGACATGGGCGGTGCCGCTGCCGTGACCGGCCTTATGCATGCACTGGCCGCCCGCAAAGCCAAGGCCAATGTGGTCGGCATTCTCGGCCTGGTGGAAAACAGCGTGGATGGCCATGCCCAGCGGCCGGGCGATATCGTCACCTCGATGTCGGGCCAGACCATCGAAGTGCTCAACACCGACGCGGAAGGCCGTCTCGTTCTGGCCGACGCGCTCTGGTATTGCAATGATCGCTTTCATCCCAAGCTGATCGTCGACCTCGCGACACTCACCGGAGCGATCATGGTGGCGCTTGGCCAGCATCATGCCGGGCTCTTCGCCAATGATGATGAACTTGCCAACCGGTTGCTGCAGGCGGGCACGGTCACGCAGGAAAAGCTCTGGCGCATGCCGCTCGGTTCCGAATACGACAAGCTGCTGGACTCAAAAAATGCCGATATGAAGAACATCGGCGGACGCTATGGCGGCGCCATTACGGCCGCGCAGTTTCTCCAGCGTTTCATCAAGGAGACCCCTTGGGCTCATCTGGACATTGCCGGTACGGCCATGGGGGCACCCTCCAGCGAGATCAATCAGTCCTGGGGATCGGGGTTCGGCGTCAGGCTTCTCGACCGGTTCGTGCGCGATAACTACGAAGGCTGAGTTCTTGGCCGAGGTTCTCTTTTATCACCTGACGGAATCGACGCTGGAGGAGGCGCTGCCAGGCCTGCTGGAGCGAAGTGTCGACCGCGGCTGGCGCGTCGTCGTGCAAACAGGCAGCGAAGAGCGTCGCGACGCGTTGGATCAGCACCTGTGGACTTTCCGCGACGACGCCTTCCTTGCGCATGCGACGGACCATGAAGCCCATCCCGCGGAGCAGCCGATCTTGCTAACTACCGGAGGGGCAAATCCAAACGGCGCGCAAATCCGTTTCCTGGTCGATGGTGCCTTGCCGCCTGATCTGTCGGGTTATGACCGAGCGGTCTTCCTGTTTGACGGGCACGATGCAGGGCAGGTGGAAGCCGCTCGCATGCATTGGAAAGACATGAAGGCGGCTGAGCATACCGTGACTTACTGGCAGCAGACCGCCGACCGGCGCTGGGAGCGAAAGGCGTGACCCGTTGAGTGGGTGAGTGCCTGCCTAGGCGCTTCCAGCAGCTCACCAAACGCTCTAAGGACACTCCATGCGCGCGTTCTTTCTGTTGATCATCGCTGTCGGTATTGCTCTCGGCCTTATTTATCCGTGGGCGGTCCGGAATTTTTCCGGGGACGCGATCGGTACCTGGAGTGTCTATGAAAATGGCCGCTTCAAGCCGGTTTCGGTGCCCCTGAAAGCCGACAACGGACCGGTGCGGATGTTGGTCGACCTGACAACCAATGCCGATCGCATCAATGCTTTTGACCGCACTGTGTTGACCCTTACAGCTGCTGTCGGAGGTCGCACGGTGCTCGCCAAGACGTTGCATTTCAGCGGCAACCCGACGCCACGTGAGCAGAGCCCGCAACTCACGGACAAGATCTTTCGCGAAGAGGTCGGACCATTCGATGTCGAGAAGCCCGGTGTCTACGTGTTCACCATCGGACCAGGCGACGCCGACAATATCCAGATCAAATCGGTCAGTCTCAATCTGCGCGCCGGCGCTGCGGTTCCGGATGAGAGAGGCAGCCAGATCGGATTCGGCATGATCGGAGTTGGTATCGTTGGCTTGATGCTGGCGATCCGCCTGGGCGGTCCGCGACGACCCAACGACCCGGACATGCCACCCAAGCCGCGCTGGGGCAGGGCGGGAAGCTCCGCTTGAGGTCATGAACTGAAGCCATGAACTATCGCCACGTCTATCATGCCGGAAATTTCGCTGACGTCGTCAAGCATGTCGTGCTGACGCGCCTGATCGAATATCTGAAACGCAAGGACAAAGCCTTCCGTGTCATGGATACGCATGCAGGCATCGGGCTCTACGATCTCTCGTCGACGGAAGCGCAGAAGACCGGCGAGTGGCGGGACGGCATTGGACGGCTGGCCGGCATCGATGCCGGTGCGGAGGTGGCGGCGTCGCTCGCGCCGTATCTCGACGCGGTGCGTGCCTGCAATCCCCAGGCAGGCCTGCAGTTCTATCCCGGTTCGCCATTGATCGCGCGGCACCTTTTGCGCAAGCAGGATCGCCTGACGGCCATCGAATTGCACCCGCAAGACGCGGTTCGCCTGAAGAGCCGTTTCGAAGGCGATTTTCAAACGCGCATTATCGAACTGGACGGTTGGCTGGCACTCGGCGCGCATCTGCCGCCCAAGGAAAAACGGGGCCTGGTGCTGATTGACCCGCCTTTCGAGCAGGAGGGTGAGTTCGATCGTCTCTCGGACGGGGTAATCAAGGCCTACGGGCGCTGGCCGGGTGGCGTCTACGCGCTCTGGTATCCGATCAAGGATCGGCGCTCGATCGCGGATTTCCGCCAGCGTCTGGCAGAGTCCGGCATGGCCAGGGTGCTCGACGTCGTTTTCGAGGCCCGGCCGGATTCCAACGGCGAGAGGCTGGACGGCACCGGGCTTGTGGTGGTGAACCCGCCATTCACGCTGGAAGCGGAGTTGCGTTTGCTGCTGCCGGTCCTAACAGCGGCCATGGCGGAGCCGCGAGCGGCCGGCTGGCGGCTCGACTGGTTAGCGCGCGACGACGGCTAGATCGCCGATTTGATCGAAGTCGGTTCACTCCCAGCTTGACCGCCTCGCGGCAAATTCGCACAGTGCCGCCGATCATGAAGAGAGGCGTCCCATGACTCGCTCCATCAAACTTCTTCTCGCAAGCCTGATTGGTCTGAGTTCTGTCTCCGTCGGGGCGCCCGTGGCGCAAGCGGCGGATCTTTCGCATTACTCCGGCGATCCAGGCGTTTGCGGCGAGGCGTGGGTGCTCAATAAGATCACCAGCCGCTTCGCTTATCAGGTGCGCCACGTTCCGCATCTGCCCAATGTCCAGATCACCGATTTCCGCCGCATCAATGAGCGGCGCTATCTGCCGGCGGAAGAAGAGTGGCCGATCGGCCGTCGCTATTGCAACGCCAAGGTCGCGCTTTCCGACGGGCGCGAACGGACCATCTGGTATCTGATCGAAGAAGGGCAGGGCTTCGCGGGCATTGGCGACAATGTCGAATTCTGCGTTTCGGGCTTCGACCGCTGGATGGTCTATAACGGCGCCTGCCGCGTCCTTCGTTAGGCCGTCCGGCTTCTTGCGCTGGGTTGCAATCTTGATTGTCACCTGAACTGGTCTTGTTTATCCACGAGGCCTGTTCATCTTCCATGCCAGTAGGCGCCAGGCTGAAACAGCATGTGTGCCGCGACGAGGAAATCATGCCCAGTCTGCTCTATGCCTCAGCCTCGCCCTACAGCGCCAAGGTGCGCATGGCCGCGCTCTATGCCGGCATCGCCATCGACCTGAAACCGACCAAAACCGACGAGCAGCCCGCCGACCTTCTTGTCGCCAACCCGCTCGGCAAGATCCCGGTTCTGGTGCTGGATGATGGCAAGGCCGTCCATGACAGCCGCGTCATCACCCAATATCTCAACAGGTTGTCGAAAAACGCGCTGTTCCCGCGCAATGCCGAAAAGCGCACGGAGGCGGAAGCCTTGGAAGCGCTTGCTGACGGCATTTGCGATTCGGCCCTGTCGATGGTCTATGAGCGCCGTTTCCGGCCCGAAGACCAGATTTCGCAACCTTGGCTCGACAAGCAGTGGGCAAAGATCACGCGGGCGCTGGATCTGCTCAATGCAAATCCACCCAAGCTGCCGACGAAGATCACCGTCGGCCAGATGGCCCTTCGCGCAACGCTGGGTTATCTCGCGCTGCGTTTCGCCGGCAAATGGGAGAAGGGGCGTGGGAGGTTGGTGCGCTGGGCGTCGCGCTTCGACGAGAAGTTTCCCGAACTGAAGGGCTGCGTGCCGTCCTGATCCGAGACAGAGCGGCATCGCTCTGCCTGACTGAGGGCATTTGCTCCGCTCAATTCGCCTTTGGACACCAGATACAAAAAAGCCGGGCGAAACGCCCGGCTTTTTGCAGTTTCGATCGGAAGCCGATCAGAACTTCATACCGACACCGAACTGGATGCGGTTGTCGCTGTCCTTGACCTTGCCGATGTTGTCGAAGGTCTTGGAGCCGTAGTCGGTGTAGCGATACTCGACGCGACCGAAGACGTTGTCGGTCAGCTTGATGTCAGTGCCGACGCCGGCAGTCCAGCCGAGCATCGCCTTGCTGTCGCTGACACCGGCGAGCTGGTCGGTGACCTTCAGCTTCTCAGCCGCGCCACCTGCCGTACCGTAGAGCAGGATGTTCGGGCTGACCGAATAGCCGAGACGGGCGCGCAGCGAGCCTTCGAGACCCGACTTCGCCTTGAAGTCATTGCTGGAGCCCTTGGTGCCGTTGTAGCCGAGGTCGCCCTCGACGCCGTACACGAAGTTGTCCTGCTGCCAGTTGTAGCCGGCGAAAGCGCCGCCAACGAAGCCGTTCTTGTTGATGCGGGTGTCCTGGTCCTCAAGGCGGGT
The DNA here is from genome assembly GCF_030814575.1 of Mesorhizobium sp. YL-MeA3-2017. Taxonomy (NCBI): domain Bacteria; kingdom Pseudomonadati; phylum Pseudomonadota; class Alphaproteobacteria; order Hyphomicrobiales; family Phyllobacteriaceae; genus Mesorhizobium; species Mesorhizobium sp. YL-MeA3-2017. Next base: position 5,501,479 of record NZ_JAUSVH010000001.1, read on the forward strand.
GCGGCCCGAGAAGCCGTAGCCGAGATTCACACCGGCATAGGCGCCGGCCCAGGAAGCGACGGGCAGTTCGGCGACAGGTGCCGGAGCCGGCGGCTCTTCCGAAACGACGTCCGCGGCGAAGGCGGGAACGGTGCCGACGAGAGCCAGCAACCCGAGTGCTGCAACGGCCGGCCGCGCGAATTTGTGGTTGATATGCATAGTTCTTACTCCATAAAGCCACAGACGCTGGCTTGTTCGTCGTGATACGTGATCCGCCGGGGGGATAAACGGATCAGGCGTTCAACGGTTCCGGAATTTGGTCGGCAAATGCGGCGGAAGCGAACCTGAAACTGGGTCATTCCCCGGCGCCAATGAGGCTGAACCGTGACGTTGCACTAGTGCAACAAAGTTGTCAGGAGCGTTGTGCCCAAGCACCGCTGTCCGGCTTGGTGCAAGGGGTTGCGGTCCCTATATTGGCCGTTCCATGAACTGCCCGGGTCCGAGTCGAGACCCCCAACGGGAGCGACTTGACACAATGCTGCCACATGAACGAACGGCATTTTACCTTTTTTGCCGGCTGTATCGGGCGCAAGCCGCTTACAGCAAGGAGGCCCGATGACAACCGCGGCCATTGGAACGGCTCTCGTCACCGGCGGAGCGAAGCGGATCGGCAGGGCGATCGTCGAAGACCTGGCTGCGAACGGATTCGCTGTCGCCATTCATTGCAACCGCTCGCGCGCGGACGCGGAAACCCTCGCTGCCGATATCGTTGCCAGTGGCGGTCGCGCCGCTGTCGTTTCAGCCGACTTGACCGATATGGATGCGGTGGGCGGTCTGATCGATGCGGCAGCCGAAAAGCTCGGACCGGTCGACCTTCTGGTCAACAATGCATCTCTATTCGAAGAAGACACGATCGAGAATTTCGACTGGGCAGGTTGGGACAGGCATTTTGCCGTCCACGTAAAGGCGCCCGCGCTTCTTGCGCAGCGATTCGCCAGTGCTTTGCCGGCGGGTCGCGAAGGGTTGGTCGTCAACGTGATCGACCAGCGTGTCTGGCGGCCAACGCCGCGCTATTTTTCCTACGCGCTATCGAAGTCAGCATTGTGGGCGGCCACCCAGACATTGGCGCAGGCCCTCGCGCCGCGCATCCGCGTCAACGCGATTGGGCCGGGGCCGACGCTGAAGGGCGCGCGTCAGAACGACCGTGATTTCCAGACGCAGCTCGATGGGGTGTTGTTGAAGCGTGGCCCGACGCTTGGCGAATTTGGCGCGACGATACGATATCTGTGGGGTGTGCGCTCGGTGACCGGGCAGATGATCGCATTGGATGGCGGCCAGCATCTGGCCTGGCAGACACCTGATGTGGCAGGCGTGGTGGAATGAGTTCCGGCAAACAAAAAAACGGACATGCGGCGGGCGAGGACCTGCCCGACGTCGATCTGGACGATGAAGACAGCGGCGAACTGGAGGTAACGCCGTCCGGTCCCGAGCTTGCATTCACGACAGTCGACTGGACGCAGCATGCCGGCGACACCGAAGGCATGGTGGGTGCCGAGGTCATCCAGACGCTCGTAAAGCGCCTGCCAAACGCGCCGGGCGTCTACCGGATGATGAACACCGCCGGCGACGTGCTCTATGTCGGCAAGGCGCGCAGCCTGAAGAAGCGCGTCACCCAATATGCGCAAGGCCGCTTTCACACCAACCGCATCGGCCGGATGGTGCGCGAGACGGCGACGATGGAATTCGTCGTCACCCGCACCGAAATCGAAGCGCTGTTGTTGGAAGCCAATCTTATCAAGAGATTGCGGCCGCGCTTTAACGTCCTTTTGCGCGACGACAAATCGTTTCCGTATATCTTGCTCACCGGCGACCATGCATCGCCCGGCATCTACAAGCATCGCGGCGCGCGCTCGCGCAAGGGCGACTATTTCGGCCCGTTCGCCTCGGCGCAGGCGGTGGGGCGCACCATCAATTCGCTGCAGCGAGCTTTTTTGCTCAGGAGCTGCACCGATTCTTTCTACGAGAACCGCACGCGGCCCTGCCTGCTCTATCAGATCAAGCGCTGCGCCGGGCCGTGCACCGGCGAGATATCGCAAACCGGTTATGCCGAGCTGGTCGATGAGGCGAAGGGTTTCCTGTCCGGTCGCAGCCAGAAGGTGAAGACCGAGATTTCCGCCGCCATGCAGGTGGCCGCCGAAAATCTCGATTTCGAGCATGCCGCGATCTACCGCGATAGGCTGGCGGCGCTGGCCCATGTGCAGAGCCATCAAGGCATCAATCCGCAATCGGTGGAAGAAGCCGACGTCTTCGCCATCCATCAGGAGGGCGGTCAGGTCTGCATCCAGGTTTTCTTCTTCCGCACCGGCCAGAACTGGGGCAACCGCGCCTATTTCCCAAAGGCCGATCCTGCCATGGAAGCCGCCGAAGTGCTGGGCTCTTTCCTCGCCCAGTTCTATGACGACAAGCCGACGCCGCGCACGGTGCTGCTTTCGCATGCTGTGGACGAGCAGGAATTGCTCGCCGAGGCACTTTCCACCCGCGCCGGCCGCAAGGTGTCGATCTCAGTGCCGCAACGCGGCGAGAAGAAGGATCTGACCGACCACGCCTTGCAGAATGCGCGCGAGGCGCTGGGCCGTCGCCTCGCCGAAACCTCGACGCAGGCAAGGCTACTGGCCGGTTTCGCCGAGACGTTCGGGCTCGAGAAGCCACCCGTGCGCATCGAGGTCTACGACAACTCGCACATCATGGGCACCAACGCCGTCGGCGCCATGGTCGTCGCCGGTCCGGAAGGTTTTGTCAAAAACCAGTATCGCAAGTTCAACATCCGCTCGACCGAGATCACCCCCGGCGACGATTTCGGCATGATGCGCGAGGTGATGGAGCGCCGCTTCTCGCGCCTGATCAAGGAACATGGCGACGAGCCGGCGGGCGAAGGGGATGCCGAGCCGGACGACATCGTCTCCGCCAGTTTCCCGGCCTGGCCGGATGTAATCCTGATCGACGGTGGCCAAGGCCAGATGTCGGCCGTGCGCAAGATTCTCGCCGATCTCGGCATACAGGATCGTGTCGTGGCCATCGGCGTTGCCAAGGGCCAGGACCGCGAGGCCGGCCGCGAACGGTTTTTTGCCGAGGGCAAGCCATCCTTCACGCTGCCGGTGCGCGATCCCGTGCTCTATTTCATCCAGCGCCTGCGCGACGAGGCGCACCGTTTCGCCATCGGCTCGCATCGCGCCCGCCGCAAGAAGGAGATGGTGAAGAGCCCGCTCGACGAGATCGCCGGCATCGGCCCTGGCCGCAAGCGCGCGCTGCTGCTGCATTTCGGTACTGCCAAGGCGGTCAGCCGCGCCGCAATCGAGGACCTGATGACCGTCGACGGTATCTCGGAACAGGTCGCACGACTTGTTTACAATCATTTTCACGAGAATTGACTGGCCCAGCGCGCTTTTGCGCTGGCCATACGATTTTCGGCGGTTGACCCCTGATATCGGCTTCTGATTTGAGTACGCAGGCAAAAAGGAAAACCTGGGCCGCATGGCAAGACGCGCATTCAACCTCCCGAATATGCTCACTTATGCCCGCATCGTCGCGGTGCCGATGGTCGTGGTGTGCTTTTTCCTCGAAGGCCATCTGAAATCGAGCGATTTCGCCCGTTGGCTGGCTCTGGCGATCTTCCTTGCCGCCTCCATCACCGATTATTTCGACGGCTATCTGGCGCGCGCCTGGCAACAGACTTCCAACATCGGCAAGATGCTGGACCCGATTGCCGACAAACTTCTGGTCTCGACCTGTCTGCTTCTGCTCGCCGCCGACGATGAGGGCATCGCCGGCTGGTCGCTTTGGGCAGCGATCATCATCCTGTGCCGCGAGATTCTCGTCTCGGGCCTGCGCGAATATCTGGCCGCGCTGAAGGTTTCCGTGCCGGTCACGCAGCTCGCCAAGTGGAAGACGGCGATCCAGATGGTGGCGATCGCCTTCCTTTTGGCCGGGCCTGCCGGCGACAAGATTTTCCCCTTCACCACCCAGACCGGGCTGGTGCTGCTCTGGATCGCGGCCGTGGTGACGCTCTATACTGGCTACGATTATTTCCGCGCCGGCTTGAAGCATATCGTCGACGAATAGCGGGAAGGGCGATGAAGCTCATCTATTTCGCCTGGGTGCGCGAGCGCATCGGCAAGTCCGAGGAAGACGTCGATCTGCCGGGCGACGTGACGACGGTGGCCGAACTGCTGACCTGGCTGAAATCGCGCGGCGAGGAATATGAAAACGCCTTGCGGCATCCGCGCTCCATCCGCGTCGCCATCAATCAGGAACATGTCGAGCACAGCGAGAGAATCGCGGGGGCACGAGAGATCGCGCTGTTCCCGCCGATGACCGGGGGGTGAGGCCGTGGCCGATCCCGTCCAACCGAAAATCAAAATCCAGGCGCAGGACTTCGATATCGCCGCCGAGATCGGGGAACTGACCGCGGGGCGTGCTGACATTGGCGCGGTCGTCACTTTTTCGGGCCTCTGCCGCGATGAGGCTGGCGCGCTGGTTGCCCTGGAACTCGAGCACTATCCTGGCATGGCGGAAGCCGAGATCGGCCGCATCGCGGTCGAGGCCATCGGCCGGTGGCCACTGCAGGGGCTCACCGTCATTCATCGCCACGGCAGGATCCGGCCGGGTGAGAACATCGTCCTGGTGGTGACGGCGTCGGCGCATCGGCTGGCTGCCTTCGAGGCCGCCAATTTCCTGATGGACTATTTGAAATCGCGCGCGCCCTTCTGGAAGAAGGAACATCGCGCTGACGGCTCCGACGGCGGCTGGGTCGAAGCCAAGGACAGTGACGAGGCGGCGGCTGCGCGCTGGCGTTGACTGACTGCTGGGCGCTCGGTTGCCTGGATCAATCGACCAAGGGCGGCGATCAGGGCTGGGCAATGGAAAAATGAAAAAGCCGGGCAGGGTGCCCGGCTTTTTCGTCGAGAGGCAAGCCTCGTGTCCGAGGCCTATCGGTATCAGCCGACGATTTCGGTGCCCGAGAACCAGTAGGCGATCTCTTCGGCAGCAGTTTCCGGCGCGTCCGAGCCGTGCACCGAGTTCTCGCCGATCGACAGTGCGTGTACCTTGCGGATGGTGCCTTCGGCGGCGTTGGCCGGGTTGGTGGCGCCCATCACTTCGCGGTTCTTGGCGATGGCGTTGTCGCCTTCCAGAACCTGCACGATCGTCGGGCCCGACGACATGAATTCGGTCAGTTCGCCAAAGAAGGGGCGGTCCTTGTGGACGGCGTAGAAGCCCTGGGCTTCGCGCAGGCTCATCCAGACGCGGCGCGATGCGACGACGCGCAGGCCGGCGTCCTCGAGCATCTTGGTGATGGCGCCCGTGAGGTTACGCTTGGTGGCATCCGGCTTGATCATCGAGAAGGTGCGTTCGATCGCCATGGGTCGTCCTTTGGTGATGGGGATTGAGGTGTGGCGGGCTCTATACAGGCCGTCCGACGCATTGCCAAGGGGAAGAGAGGCAGTCAGGCCGCCGCGGGAACGCCGGCACCCAACCCGCCGAACAGACCGAGGCAACGGCGGAACCATTCGTCGATCGGATCGTCGTGGTCGAGCAGCGAATAGGGCGAACTCACGCGCGCCCATTGCAGCGCGCCAAAGACGATATAGTCGGCAAACAAAGGCGAGTGCCCACCAAGATAGGGCTGGTAGGAAAGCGTGCTGCGCAGGGGTTCCAGGGAGGCCCTGAACGCGCCGAGGCCTGCGTCGCGCGCAGCGGAAACATCTTCGAGCCGCTTGCCCAGTCGTGCTTCGCGGCTGCTGCGGAAATAGGGCACATTGCGCTCATCCTGCATCTGGAAGATGTCGAACACGATGGCGGTGGTGATGAACGGGTGCATGGTGATCTGTGTCCAGCGCTCGACGAAGCGAGCCATCGCCTTGCCGCCTTCGCCGCCGAAAAGCGTCGGCCTGTCCGGATAGGCCCCTTCGAGGTGGAGAGCGATTGCGAAGGAATCCGCCACAGCCCGGTCACCGTCGCGGATAACCGGAACGGTCTTGGACAGTCCATTTTCGACCTGGGCGATATCGAGGAAGCGGGTCGGAAGCGTTTCGAACGCCAGTCCCTTGTGGGCGAGCGCCATTTTCGCCTTCCAGCAATGCGGGCTGTAGGGGAGCTTTTCGTCCCGGCCGACGAGATCGTAGAGCAAAATGGTCATGGCCTTGGCCTTTCGGACGTTCTAGAGCAGTTCCCGCATTCAGGCATTCCGTTGGCGGGAACCGAGGGTAGGGATGAAAAGGCATTTCATGATGTTCGCCGCCTATAATCAATGGGCCAACAACCGCCTCTACAACGCCGCCGCCGACCTGACCGACGAAGAATTCAACCGCAACACCGGCGCTTTCTTCGGTTCGATGATGGGCACGTTGAATCACCTGCTTGTCACGGACCGCATCTGGATGAAGCGTTTCACCGGTGAAGGCGACGCGCCGTCGGCACTCGATGCCATCATTCAAAAAGCCCTGCCGGCTCTGTGGGTGGCCCGCGAAACCGAAGACAAGCGTATTGTCGACTGGGTTGAACGACTGGGCGATGCGGATATCGCCGGCCGCTTTTCCTATCTGACGGCGGATATGCGGACAATCTCGCAGAGGCTGGCGCCGGCACTCGATCACGTTTTCAACCACCAGACGCACCACCGTGGGCAGGCTCACATGATCCTGACAGTTCTCGGACGCCCTTCCTTGTCTTTGGATCTCATGTATTTCCAGCGCGCAGAAGAAGGGCGCGCCTACGCGTAATCTTTACGCATGTTCTAATTTTCATATATAATAAAATTCGACGGCAATTGACCCGAAGTGGCAAACGCGTCGAAAGCTATAAATATTGAAACGTCAGCGTGTATTGTAGGTTCTGATATTCTCCTATCGTTTTGATTTCGTGCCGGCCATGAAGGCCATGCTGTCGACGAAGCGCGAAACCATAAGGAGGATGTTATGGCTAGTTTCGTAAAGAGTCTCGCCGGAACATTGGCGAGTGGTGCCGTAGTTGTTTGTCTGGCATTTCCGGCGAATGCCGCAAGTCTTGGCGTATCCGTCGGAGGATCTGGCGGTATTAACGCCGGTGTTGGCGCCTCTATCGGTGGGTCGGGCGGTGTGAACGCCGGACTTGGCGCTTCGGTTGGCGGTTCAAACGGTGTGAACGCCGGCGCCGGTGCCTCGGTCGGTGGAACCAGCGGTGTCAATGCGGGCGCGACGGCTTCCATCGGTGGTTCCAATGGCGTGAATGCCGGCGCTGGCGCCTCGGTCGGCGGCACGAATGGTGTCACTGCCGGTCTTGGTGCCTCCGTTGGCGGTACGAGTGGCGTGAACGCCGGTCTCGGCGCTTCGGTTGGCGGCACGAACGGTGTCACTGCCGGTCTGGGGGCTTCTGTCGGCGGAACTGGCGGCCTGGGCGTCGGAGTTGGCGTAGGGGTCGGCGGCGGCACGAGTACTCCTTCGAACCCGTCTGGACCGAGTTCTCCGCGCAACCCGCTGAGCCCGGTCGCGCCGAGCGGACCGATTGTCAGCAATCCGAGCAATCCGAGCACCGTCAATCCCAACAATCCGGCCGTGCCGCGGGCTATTGCCCAATTGTCCGGCACGCAATTGGCCAAGCTCAAGATCCGCTGCGCCGAGGTGTTGAGAAGCGGAAGCTATGACAGCGACCTGCATGCCTTGTGCCTGCTTCTGGGTAAGGTCAATCGCTGAACCATCGCATTTTCCTGTAACGGACGGCCCGCTTCGGCGGGCCGTTTCGTTGCCGGTCACAGCATTCGAGTTGGGCGGGACGACAAGTTGTCTGGCCTAAATGTTCCCTTCATGTTCTCCCTTGCGGATATCTGCGACCAATGCGAAGCGATGCGCAGTCGAGTTATTTTTCGGGCGATTTTTTCGGGGCATTGGGCATTCATGAACAGCTATTCCGAACAGACAGGCCGCCTGGTTGCCCTTTTGCTCATCGCCGGCTCAGGCATCGTCGCCATCGCCAAGGGCATGAGCCTTTCGTTTCTGGCGATCAGGTTGCAGCGTGATTTCGGATTGGGACCCGCCGGCATCGGTGCGCTGATCGGGATCGGACCGTTGCTTGGCGCGATGGTCAGTCCGCTCGCCGGCACGGTTTCGGATCGGCTGGGGCGCCGTATGGTGCTCGCCATCGCCATCTCCTTTGCCGGTCTCGGCATGATCGGGCTTGGCCTCGCCCAGTCCGTTGCGGCGTTCGCGCTCTCGCACATTGCCGCCTCGATCGCCGGTGCGGTCTACGAGCCGGTGTCGCGAGCGATGATGAGTGACGCGGCGCCCGAAAAATTGCGCCTCAAGGTCTTCTCGTGGCGATATCTCGCCATCAATGCCGGTTGGGCGATCGGCCCGATGATCGGGCTGGCGTTCGGCGCGACGTCCGATGTGCTTTTCGTCGTCGCAGGTGTCGTCCATCTGGGTTTTGGGGCGGTCATCTTTCTGTTCGTGCCGGAAATCGCAGCGAACACGGAAACCGCCGCTGAGCAGCGCGTTGGCGGCCTACGACGCCTGATTGGCGCGTTTCGCGACCAGCGGCTCATGTTTTTCGCCGGTGGCGGCACCTTGCTGGTCGCTGTCTACGGGCAGTGGTCGGTGCCGCTGTCGCAATACATCACCAAGGATTTCGCCAGGGGCGTTGAGATTTTCGCGTTGCTGGTCAGCACGAACGCCGCTGCCGTGCTCGTCACCAGCACGCCGGCGCGCCTCGTCATCGAGCGCATCGGAGCGCTGCGCGCACTCGTGCTCGGTTGCCTGATGTTCCTCATCGGAAATCTGGGCTTTGCAATGTCTTCCAGCGTCGAGATGCTCGTCGTTTCAATGATTGTCTTTACGATCGGCGAAGTTCTGGTCGTGCCGGCCGAGTATATGCTGGTCGACGGCATTTCCACGGCCGCCAATCGCGGCACCTATTTCGGCGCGCACTCGTTTTCTTCGATCGGCAATTTCTTTGGACCGCTGCTGGCTGGAATGGCGCTCGGCGCCTATGGCGGAACCGGTATGTTCCTGTTGTTCGCGCTGTTTTCGGCCGGCAGCGCATTGCTTTTCGCCATCGGCCACTCGCTGCCCCCGCCGCGCCCATTGGGTGCGGGCGTTACTGCCAAGAACCCTGACGCCGTCCTCGGTGACCTGTTGCGGGCCGGCCGCTTGGTCGGAACTTGAGCCGGTCGTTGCCCGCCAGGCCAACTGGCACTGCCTCGGATTTAACGGTGTCGACTGGACGCCCTTGCCATTGTGGTCTGTCCGGGCCAAATACGCGCCGCTATGCTTATCATCAATGATCTCTCGCTCCGCATCGCCGGCCGCCTGCTTCTCGACCATGCCTCGCTGACGTTGCCGGCGGGCACGAAGGCCGGGCTCGTCGGACGCAACGGCACCGGCAAGACCACGCTGTTCAAGGCCATCACCGGCGATCTCAGCTCCGAGACCGGGTCAGTCAGCGTGCCGAAGAACACGCGCATCGGCCAGGTCGCGCAGGAAGCGCCCGGCACCGAGGATTCGCTGCTCGAGATCGTGCTTGCCGCCGACAAGGAGCGTGCGGCTCTCCTCGAAGAGGAAAAGACCGCGACCGATCCGCATCGCATCGCCGAAATCCATATCCGGCTAGCTGACATTGATGCGCATACCGCCGAATCCCGCGCCGCCACCATTCTGGCCGGCCTTGGCTTCGACGAAGTGGCGCAGCAGCGTCCGGCTTCGTCCTTTTCGGGCGGCTGGCGCATGCGTGTGGCGCTGGCCGCGGTGCTGTTCTCGCAGCCCGACCTTCTGCTCCTCGACGAGCCGACCAACTATCTCGACCTGGAAGGCACGCTCTGGCTGGAGAACTATGTTTCGAAGTACCCGCATACGGTGCTTCTGATCAGCCACGATCGCGATCTTCTGAACCGCGCGGTCAATTCGATCGTGCATCTAGACCAGCAGAAGCTGAGCTTCTGGCGCGGCGGGTACGACCAGTTCGAGCGGCAATTGTCCGAGCAGCAGGAGCTGCAGGAAAAGGGCCGGGTAAAACAGGAAGCGCAGCGCAAGCATCTGCAATCCTTCGTCGATCGCTTCCGCGCCAAGGCCTCGAAGGCGAGGCAGGCGCAGTCGCGCATCAAGGCGCTGGAGCGCATGAAGCCGATCGCCGCGCTGGTCAACGATAGCGTCAAGCCGTTCTCCTTCCCGGAGCCGGTCAAGACGGTGGCCTCGCCGATCGTTGCGCTCTCCGGTGTCAACGTCGGCTACGCGCCGGGCCAGCCGATCCTGAAGAAGATGACGCTGCGCATCGACGCCGACGATCGCATCGCGCTGCTCGGCGCCAACGGCAACGGCAAGTCGACCTTCGCCAAGTTGCTCGCCGGCAGGCTGAAGGCCGAGACCGGCACGATGACGATTGCGCCGGGGTTGAAGGTGGCGATCTTCGCCCAGCATCAGCTCGACGATCTGCGCCCCGACGAGAATGCCTATGAGCATGTGCGCCGGCTGATGCCGGAGGCGCCCGAATCGAAGGTTAGGGCGCGTGTCGCGCAATTCGGTCTGGCGACCGAGAAGATGAACACCCCCGCCAAGGATTTGTCCGGTGGCGAAAAAGCGCGCCTTCTCATGGGGTTGGCGGCTTTTGATGGACCGAACCTGTTCATCCTCGACGAGCCGACCAACCATCTCGACATCGATTCCCGCGAATCGTTGATCCATGCGCTCAACGATTTTCCGGGCGCCGTGATCCTGGTTTCCCACGACCGCCACCTGCTCGAAGCGACGGCCGACCGGCTGTGGCTAGTCAAGGACGGCGTGGTCAACCCGTATGATGGCGACCTCGACGACTACAAGACCTTGGTGACCGGCGTGTCGGGCGACCGTCGCGAGAAGCGCGAAGCCGACAAGGCCTCGAAGGCCGACCGCCGCCGCGAGGCCGCCGCAAGACGTGCAGCGCTGGAGCCTCTGGCCAAGGAAATCCGGGCGACAGAAGGACTTATGGACCGTCTGCGCAAGCGAATCGATCTGATCGAGGACGAGCTCGCCAATCCGGCGCTCTACGAAAAGGACCCGATCAAGGCGACGAGGCTGGCCAAGGAGCGTTCCGAGCTTTCCGGCCAGCTCAACGGCCATGAGGAGCGCTGGCTGACGATGTCAGCCGAATATGAGGAAGGCGTCGCGGAATAGGCGGATCAGCCGCTCGCGGTCGAAAAGTGGATATCCGCGCCGAACGGCAGCCGGAGTCAAAAAACTTCGCTTTTTCTTTTCAAGCGCTTGCGCGGATTTTGAAAGGAACGGCGATGCTTTTTGTTCACATGGGCGAAATCTGTCCGAAAATGCCCGTGTTTCCTTCGCTCGAAGGCTTATTGGCCGCGCAAATTACGAAATGACCGTGTCACCCGACCTCCGTCGAGTCGCAGCGGCGTCGAAACGAGAATCAGGATCATGAATCTGGTTCGATGAACGACCGTCCCTCCGCGTAACGGACGGACGGCCGCGCCCGATCTCAATGCAGCTTGCCGAGCACTGTGTCGCGAAGCTCGCGCGGTGCGACTTCGTATTTGGCCTTGAAGGCTCGTGAGAAGTGCGCGCTCGAATTGAAGCCGCAGGCAAAGGCGATTTCGGAAATCGAGACGTCGGCCGAGGCCAGCAGGGCCTCGCGGCTGCGCTCCAGTCGCCGGTCCCAGACGAAACGCTCCAGCGTCATGCCTTCGCCCTCGAAGGCGCGATGCAGGTAGCGGCGCGAGCAGCCCATATGGCGGGCGATCTCGTCGGTCGACAGGTTGGAGCGGGCCAGATTGGCGTCGATATAGGCGACGATGCGCTCGCGCAGCGCTTCCAGCGGGGCGCGACGCGCTTCGACCGGCTGCGGCTTGCCGCGGATCAGGCCGTTGACGAGCTGGATAAGGCTTTCGCCGACACGCCGGCAGCCGATCTCGTCGAGACGGCGTGCCTCGCCGATCGCCATCTGCATGAGGCCGGAGACGATGTGGGTCAGGCTGTCGTCTTCGCCCGGCAGCGGCAGCGGCGCGGCAAGCCGGGCCAGCGTGTCGTCGGTGAAGGTCGAACGCGGCACCTGCAGGATGAGCTGGTTGACGCCGCTGAGGTTCTGCAGCGTGTAGGCGCGCACCGGGTCGTAGATGATCGTGGATCGCGGATTGAGGTCGACGGCGATCGATTGCTGTTCGAATCGGCTGCGACCGTTGAGCTGCACGAGGATCTTGATGGCATCGGGGTCGAAGCTGCGCCAATAGGCGCGGTCATTGACCACCAGATGCGACTTGGCCCTGATTTCCGACAACCGGCAGGGCCCCAGATTGACCGAGACCAGCTTGGGGATGGATTCGGCCGACCCGCGCGCGAACCGCTGCGTGATCGGGCCGAACAACATGCGCGACGTGGACAGGAAGGCCTCGCCGTCGGCAACGCTCAGATGATGGGCGGCAGCTTGCATGTCGTTCCTCCTAGAAGCAGCCTCCCGTCTTGGCGCGGGATGGTGCTGCAGCCTAGCGCAAATGCGAGCGCGGCGCAGCCATCAAGGAACTTAACACGCTAATCATCTTCGGGGCAACGGGGCGAAGACGCGGCCGATGTCCATGTCAGACGGGGTCGCCGGCCAGCCTTGCCGAGATCTGGCGCGCCGCCCGCATCGCCGCTTCGCCCTGGCTGGCCGCAACCGCGTCGCTGGCCCGCGACATGGGGCAGGCGACGGCCATCGTGCCGATCGGCGCGTTGTCCGAACCCAGTATCGCCACAGCAACGCTGTGCACGCCTTCCTCGTAACCCTGGGCGCTGCGCGAATAGCCGTGCCTGGCGGCGAGGCGTATGGCCTCGATCAATTGGTCGCGGTCGGTGACGGTGTGCGGGGTAAAGCGATCGAGCGGCCTGTCGACATGGGTTTGCAAGATGTCGGCTCGCGAGGCGGACAGGAAGGCGATGCCCGACGCGGTGCCATGGAGCGGCAGCACCTGGCCGACATCGACATTGACGCGATTGGCCTTGGTCGACAGTTCCACATGCACGGTCAGCAGCGCGCCGGCGCTGAATTCCGAAAGGTGGACGGTCTCGCCCGTCTCGACAGACAGATCGCGTACGATGGGGGCGGCGACCCGCACATAGGGAAAATGCGCGTCGCGGATGCGGCCGAGCCGAGACAGGCCGGCGCCGAGCCGATAGCGCCGGCTATGCGGCTCTTGTTCGATCAGGCGATGGCCGGCGAGCGCGACGAGCAGTCGCCGCGCCGTCGCCTTGTCGAGCCCCGCCTTGCGGGCAATGTCCGACAGGCCGATTTCGGGCTCGGCCAGGGTGAACAGTTCCAGCAGTGAGATGGCTTTGTGAACGGTGCTCATCGAGCAGGTCTCTCCGAGATAATTAGCGTGTGAATTAACTTGACAGCACGCGATTCAACCGACAGTCTGTCTACAACATATAAAACGTCGGTTCAAATAATGAACCGAAGCGAGTTGGAACGTGTTGCGGCGACGCAGGTCCGGGCAACGCCAAGGGAGACGATGATTGTGACGGCAGCCGCCCGAACCGATTCACATGCCGCGACGATCGACACGCTGCTGGACCGCGAGCAGGAACGCTTCCTGCGTCTTCATCCTCGCTCCGCCCAGGACTGGGAAGCTGGCAAGCAACATTTCCTCTATGGCGGACCGTCGCACTGGATGCGCCGCTGGGCCGGCGGCTTTCCCGTCTATGCCGCCGAAGCCAAGGGTGCCCATATCCGCGATGTCGACGGCAACGACTATGTCGACTTCGCGCTTGGCGACACCGGCGGCATGTGCGGCCATGCCCCGGAGGCGGTGACGCGCGCGGCCGTTCGGCAATTGCAGAACGGCACCACCATGATGTTGCCGACCGAGGACAGCCTCTGGGTCGGCGCCGAACTGACGCGCCGCTTCGGCATGCCTTACTGGACGCTGACCACCTCGGCCACCGACGCCAATCGCGGCGCCATCCGCATCGCCCGCATGATCACGGGCCGGCCGAAGGTGCTGGTCTTCTCCGGCTGCTATCACGGCGGCGTCGAGGAAGCGCATGTCGAAATCCGCGACGGGCGCGTCGGCCTGCGCAACATGATCCATCCGAACGGCGTCGATCATTCCACCGTCTCGCGCGTGGTCGAGTTCAACGATGTCGCGGCCCTTGAGCAGGCGCTGTCGGCCGGCGACGTCGCCTGCGTGCTGACCGAGCCGCTGATGACCAATTTCGGCATGATCCCGGTGGCCGACGGTTTCCACGAAGCGCTGCGCGAAATCACCCGGCGCACCGGCACGGTGCTGATCATTGACGAGACCCACACCATTTCCAGCGGGCCGGGCGGCTACACCAGCCAGCACGGCCTGGAGCCGGACATTCTCGTAGCGGGCAAGGCGATCGCCGGTGGCATTCCGGCCGGCGTGTTCGGCGTTTCCCAGGAGATTGCGGAACGGCTGTGGGCGATCGTGCCGATGGTCAACCCGCGCGTGCGGCAGTCAGCCCATCTCGGCATCGGCGGCACGCTGGCCGGCAATGCGCTGACGGTGGCCACCATGCGCGCGGTGCTGGAAGAGGTGCTGACGCCGGCGAACTTCGAACGGATGATCGCCAATGCCACACGCCTTGCCGACGGCGCGCGCGGCATCATCGAGGCGCGCAAATTGCCCTGGCACGTCACCCAGATCGGTGCGCGCGCCGAGATCATGTTCATGCCGAAGCCGCCGCGCAACGGCGCCGACGTGATCGCCGGCCGGCGCGGCGACCTCGAGACGCTGCTGCACGCCTATTACATGAACGAAGGCATATTGGTGACGCCGTTCCACACAATGTTCCTGATGTGCCCGGCGACGACGGCCGCTCAAGTCGACCGTCATACCGAGGTTTTCGGACGCTTCGTCGATCTTTTGGCCGACGCGGGAGTGTCCTGACCGATGAGCGCGCCCGCCTTCGATCTGAGCGGACGGGTCGCCCTGGTGACGGGCGGCGGACGCGGCATCGGCGCCGCGATCGCGACGCGTTTGGCCGAGGCCGGAGCTTCCGTCGTCATCGCCAACCGCACGCTCGATGTCGCGGAAGCGCTCGCCGCCGACCTCACCGCTCGCAACCTTTCGGCGCGGACCGCGCCGTTGCCGGGTCTCGGAAGGGCGGAGTTGCATGATCTCGTCGGCAGCGCGGCGGCAGGGGCGGGACGGCTCGACATCGTCGTGCACAATGCCGGCGGCTGTCCCTGGGCGTCGATCGACGAGCTGGACGAAGAGAAGCTCGAACAGGCGCTGTCGCTGAACCTCAAGGCCTGTTTCTGGCTGGCGCAGGCGGCGGCGCCGATCATGCGCAGGCAGAATTTCGGCCGCATCCTGGTGACGTCGTCGGTCTCGGCGCGTGTCGCCATGGCCGGCGGCGCGCATTATTCGGCGGCCAAGGCCGGCGTGAACGCCTTTATCCGGGGCGCCGCCTTCGAATATGCCCGCGACGGCATCACGGTGAACGGCGTCGAGCCGGGCTTCATCGCCAAGGATCGCGGCTCGATGAGCAAGCCTGAGGTGGCGGACAGGCTCGGCCAGTTCATCCCGGTCGGCCACTATGGCGAGGCCGACGATATCGCCTTCGCCATGCTCTATCTGGCGTCTGAGCAAGCCAAATACACCACCGGCCAGACCATCGTCGTCGACGGCGGCTCGACCCTGCCGGAAACCGGATACGCGGTCGAAAAGCATTGGGGGCTGTCGTGAGCGGGCGTTTGCAGGGGCGCAGGGCGCTGATCACCGGTGCCGCCACCGGCATGGGGCGGGCGACCGCCGAATTGTTCAGCAGGCAGGGCGCCGAGATCGTGCTGTTCGGCCTCGGTGGTGAGGCATTGGACGATGCGGCGAAGGCAAGCGGCGGCAGGGCCGTGCATGGCGACATCACCGAGAAAGCCGACGTCAACCGCGCCATCGATGCCTGCGATGGCCAGCTCGACATCGTCGTCAATGCCGCCGGGTTGATGATCCTCGACGAACCGGAAACGCTGACCGACGAGACCTGGGAGAAAAGCTTCGCCGTCAATGTCACCGGTTCGATGATGGTGTGCCGGGCGGCGCTGCCATTGCTGAAGAAAAAGGGCGGCGCGGTCGTCAACATCGCCTCGGTCGGCGCCTTCAACGCCAGCGCCCAGAACGCCGCATATTCGGCGAGCAAGGCGGCGCTCGTCTCCTACACACGCTCGCTCGCCTATGCGCACGGGCCGGACGGCATCCGCGCCAACGCGCTGGCGCCGGGCTGGGTGCGCACGCCGATGAGCGAGGAGGAGATGGAGGCCGCCGCTGCCCTGAGCGGCGCGACGCCGGAACAGGAATTCGCGGCGCTGACCGGACGCATCGCGCTGAGGCGCATCGCCGACCCCGCCGAGATCGCGTCCTGCTGCCTTTTTCTCGCGTCCGACGAGGCGTCGTTCGTGACGGGCGCGGTGCTGGTTGCCGACGGCGGAGGACGGGCGCCGACCCACAACAGGGCGGTGTGAGGAGAACACGGTCGGCAAACGGCCGAATGCATTGGGTGGAGGAAATTGAGAATGCCTGACAAAAGTGCCGACCTGGTTCTTGGGCAGGGCCGCATCTACACGATGAACCGCAGGCAGCCCTGGGCATCGCATGTTGCGGTGAAGGGCGGCCGCATCGTCGCGGTCGGCGACGCGGCGAGCGTCGCGCCTTTTACCGGCAAGAATACGCGTTCGGTCGATCTCAAGGGCACGATGCTGATGCCGGGCGTCGTCGACGTGCACGCCCATTTGATGATGGGCGGCCAGGCGGAACTGTTCGAGCTGCGTTATGCCTCGACCTCCAGCTTCGAGACCATTGTCGAGAAGGTGCGCGAGAAGGCGGCCTCGACCAAGCCCGGCAGCTGGATCATCGGCGGCCAGTGGGGCAGCGACCTGCATGCGAAGCTGAACAGCCTCGAAGCGCTGGCCAGGCTGGATGATGCCGCGCAAGGCCGTCCGGTGATGCTGCGCGACGACAGCTATCACAACCGCTGGGTGAATTCCGAAGCGATGCGGCTGGCCGGCATCACCCGGGAGACGCCGGACCCCGACAAGGGCTCGATCGGCCGCGACCCGGCAACCGGCGCGCCGACCGGCCTGATGATCGAATCCGCCTCGGGCCTGGTCGAAAGCGTGATCGCCAATTCCGGCTACTACACGCAGGAAATGGACCGGGCGGCGATGGCGCAATCCATCTCGACGCTGAATTCCTACGGCGTGACGGCCTTTCTGGACGCCGCCGCCATGCAGCCGATCCTGGCCGCGTTGAAGGGCCTCGACGATCGCGGCGAACTGACCGCCTGGTCGGTGTCGGCGATGCCGGCGGTGGAACCGTCCTTCATGTTCGGCATCGCCGGCGACGAGTTGATCGCGCTGAAGGAGCAGTATCGCAGCGCCCATGCCAAGCCGGACTTCGTGAAGGTCTTCCTCGACGGCGTGCCGGGCGCCAAGACCGCCGCCTTCCACGAGCCCTATGTCGCCGACCCGATCCTGGGCTGCTGTTTCCGCGGCTCGACCATCGTCACCGTGCCGGACCTGATCCGCTGGGTCGGCAAATGCGAAAAGCTCGGGCTGGCGGTGAAGATCCACTGCGCCGGCGATGCGGCGGTGACCCAGGCACTCGACGCCATCGATGTCGTGCGCTCCTTCAATGGCCCGACCAGGCTGATCCACCACATCGCCCATGCCAGCTATATCGCGCCCGCCGACATTGCGCGCTTCGCCGAACTCGGCGTCGCCGCCGATTTGTCGCCGTTCCTCTGGTATCCGACCAGCTTCCTCGAGGGTCACAAGCAGGCGATGGGCGTGGAGCGGGCGCTGCGCTTCTGGCCGAACAAGCAATTGTTGGCGGCCGGCGCGCTGCTGGCCGGCGGTTCCGACTGGCCGGTGATGCCCAATCCCGACCCGTGGAACGGCATCGAGGGCCTGGTGACGCGCCAGAACCCGAGCGGCGAGTTCGCCGGCGAAGCGCTCTGGCCGGAAGAGGCGATCGACGTCGCCACAGCACTCGAGATCTTCACCATCAACTCGGCCCGCGCCATCGGGCTCGGCGAGACGATCGGCTCGATCGAGGTCGGCAAGTCGGCCGACTTCATCGAACTCGACCGCAACGTGCTCGACATTCCGGCCGACGAGATCGCCGACATCAAGGTGATGACCACCTGGTTCGAGGGGAGGGTGGTGTATGAACGAAGCTGACGCTGGGCTCATCCCGGTCACCATCCTCACCGGCTTCCTCGGCTCCGGCAAGACGACGCTGCTCAACCGGCTGCTGAAAGAGCCCTCGCTGGCGGGTGCGGCCGTCATCGTCAACGAGTTCGGCGCGGTCGGGCTCGACCATCTGCTGATCGAGGCCAGCGAGGAGCAGTTCCAGTTGCTCGACAATGGCTGCGTGTGCTGCACGGTGCGTGGCGATCTGGTCGAGACGCTGAAGGCGCTGCACCGCCGCACCGCCGAGGGCGAGCTGCCGCAACTCAGCCGCGTCGTCATCGAGACGACGGGTCTGGCCGATCCCGCGCCGATCCTGCACACGCTGATCGCCGAACCGGAGCTCGCCAGCCGCTACCGCATCGCCGGTGTGGTCACCACGGTCGACGCCGTCAACGGTCCGGCGACGCTGGAGCGCCATGCCGAGGCGGCGAAGCAGGTGGCGGTGGCCGACCGCCTGATCATCACCAAGGCCGATCTTGCCGACGGCTGGACGGTGGAAGCGCTGGAGCGCCGGCTTGCGGCGCTGGCGCCGGCGGCGGAGCGGAGCCTCGTCGCGGATGTCGAGCTGGAGACCCTGCTCGACGCCGAGACGCTTGCGGGCGAGGCGCGGGCGGACAGGATCGCGGCATGGTTCGACAAGGCCGAGCAGTCGGTTCACGACCACGCGCATGAATGCGGCGCCGGTTGCGATCACCATGACCATGACCACCATCATGATCATGGCCGCCACCACGGCATCCAGTCCTACAGCTTCGTCATCGACGAGCCGGTCGAGTGGTCGGCCTTCGCCACCTGGCTCGACTACGTCGCGGCGTTGAAGGGGGAGGACCTTCTGCGCCTGAAGGGGCTGGTCTGCGTCGCCGACGATCCGGAACGTCCGCTGGTGCTGCACGGCGTGCAGCATGTGTTCCATCCGCCGGTCCGGCTCGACGCTTGGCCGTCTGAGGATCGGCGCACCAGGCTCGTCTTTATCGTCCGCGATATCGCGCGGGAGGTGATCGAACGGACGCTCGTGAAATTCGCCGGGGTTCGCCCGGCGGGACCGCAGGCGCCCGAAAGACATGCGGCATGACAACCAACAATCAAGGGGAGTGAGACACATGCATTGGAAATCAGCTTTGCTTTCTGGCGTCTTTGCCGCGATCGGCATCGGCGCCCTGACGGGAGGTGCCGCGGCCGCCGGTCCGACCTGCGCCAACGGCACGATCAAGGTCGGCGCGGTCTCGACCATCACCGGCCCCGCCGATTTCAGCGAAGTGCCGAAGGCGACGCAGGCTGCGTTCGATGCCGTCAACGCCGCCGGCGGCATCAATGGCTGCAAGATCGAATACACGATCGCCGACGACAAGGCCGATCCCGCCGTTGCCGCCCAGGCCGCGCGCGACCTGATCGACAACAAGGAAGCGGTCGCCCTCGTCGGTTCGGGCAGCCTGCTCGACTGCGCCGTCAACGCCGTCAACTACAGCCGCAAGAAGGTCCTGTCGGTGCAGGGGCTGGGTGTCGACGCCGCCTGTTTCTCCTCGCCCAGCGTCGCACCCGTCAATGTCGGCCCGTTCACGCTGTCGACCGCCATGGGCTACTACGCAACCAATGTGCTGAAGAGCCAGAAGTTCTGCGCTTTCTTCATCATCATCGGCGGCACCCAGGAAGCCTATAAGAAGGGTATCGAGGATTGGGAGAAGATCACCGGCCAGAAGGTGCATCTGCTCGATCTGACGCTGCCGTTCCAGGGCGACCTGACGCCCTACGTCATCAAGGCGCGCGATGCCGGCTGCGACACGGTGCTGACCAACCAGGTCGAGCCGCAGGTGGTGCAACTGATCAAGACGGTGGATGCGCAGAAGATCACCGGCATCAACTGGCTGTTCCTGGCGCCGGGCTACACGGTGCAGGTGGCGAAGGCGCTCGCCGACACCAAGCAGCCGATCTATGCCGGCACCGAATGGGAGCCCTTCACCGAAACCGGGTCGGCCGCCAACGCTCAATGGATCGCCGACATGAACAAAGCCGGCCGGCCGCTCACCGCCTTCTCGCAGGGTGGCTATCTGGCCGCCAAGATGTTCCTCAAGGTGATCGAGGGCATCGATGGCGAAGTGACGCGCGAAAGCGTGAGCAAGGCGCTTCTGCAAATGAAGCCGATCTCCGATCCGCTCGCCGGCTCGCCCTACGTATTCGGTGAAGCAAAGACCCATTCGCCGATGCGCGCTACCAAGGTCATGAAGCTCGAAATGGGGGCCTGGAAGGTGGAGACACCGGAATGGGTCGTGCTTCCTGACGCAAAGTAGCCGCTGGCTGGGGGGCGGCGGACAGGTTCCGCCGTCCTCTTTTTTCATTCGGGATCATCAATGAATTCGTTTCTCACACCCGCAATCGCGGGGCTGGCGGCAGGCGGCACCTATGCGCTGCTCGGCGTCTGCGCCGTCTTCACCTACCGGCTCGTCGCCGTGGTCAATTTCACCGGTGCCGCGATCGGCTCGGCCGGCACCTTCGCGCTGATCGCGCTGACCGAGACTGGTTATCCGACATTTCCGTCGGTCATCGCCGGCATCCTGGTCGGCGCCGCGGTCGGTGTCGCGATCGGTTTCATCATGACCCGCTGGTTCGCGGAAGCGAGCCCGTCGACCAAGGCGGCGGTGACGGCGGCCATGCTGGTCGGCCTGATCGCCATCGGGTTGCGACTGACCGGCGGCCAGCATCCGCGCGTCATGCCGGACCTGTTTCCGGGCTCGGCCTTCCGCATGGCTGGCGTCGAGGTGACGATCGCCTCCGTTCTCACCATCGGCCTTGCCGTGCTTTTCACCGTGCTGTCCGACCTGTTCCTTAACCGCACCCGCATTGGCCTGCATCTTCGCGCGCTGTCGGAGCGGCCGCTTGCCGCCGAACTCTTGGGCGTCAAGGTCAGGCTTTTGTCTCTCCTGGTATGGGGTGCGACCGGCGCCTTCACCACCTTCGCGCTGATGATCATCGCGCCGCAGCGCTCGCCGAACTTCATGACACTGAGCCTGCTGGTTGTTCCGGCGCTGGCGGCTGCCCTTGTCGGGCTGTTCCGCAGCTTCTGGCTGACGCTTGCCGGCGGCATTCTGCTCGGCGTCGCCGAGGGCCTGGCGAGCTCGGTCGATTCGATCAGCCAATACCGCAGCGCCATTCCGTTCCTGGTCATCTTGGCCGTGCTTCTGTGGTCGCAGAGGGAGGCCCGCTGGGATGAAGCGCGCTAGTATCCGGGCCTCGCTCGTCATTCTTGCCGCCGCCATCGTGCTGGGCGGTGTCATCGTCGGGCTTTTGCCGTCCTATTGGGTGTTCCTGGCGACATCGGTGCTGATCACCGGCGTCGCGCTGCAGAGCCTCGGTCTCGTCGCCGGTCGCACCGGCATGATCGCGCTGTGCCAGATGTCCTTCGCCGGTGTCGGCGCATGGACGGTGGGTTATCTCAACCTCGCCGAAGCGCCGGGCGGACTGGCGACATGGATCCTGCTCGGCGGGTTTGCCGCCGTGCCGCTGGGCGTCGCCATCGGCCTGCCGGCGCTGCGCCTGCGCGGCATCAACCTTGCCATCGTCACTCTGTCCTTCGCCGCCGCCTTCGACGTCATCCTGGCGACCATGACCTTTCCCGGCCAGACCGCCTTCATCCAGGTGCCGCGACCGGCATTGTTCGACAGCGACGAGGGCTATTTCATCTTCGCGCTGATCTTCTATGTCGCGATTGCCGTCGTGCTGGAATTCCTGGCGCGTTCGCGGCTGGGAGCTTCCTGGCTGGCGGTGCGCCATTCCGAGCGCGCCGCCGCCGCCCACGGCGTCAGCGTCGCCAAGGCTAAATTGTCCGCCTTCGCCATCAGCGCCTTCATTGCCGGTATCTCCGGCGGCTTGCTGGCCGGTTATCTCGGCACGCTGGTCGCCGAGAATTTCTCGATGATGCAGTCGCTCAGCCTCTATGCGGTGGCGGTGATGACCGGCGCGCATTTTGCCGAAGGCGCCATCATCGGCGGCATTCTGGTGGTCATGTTCCCCGAACTGCTGCGTCGCTTCAACCTGCCGCAGGATCTCGGCAACGTGCTGTTCGCGGTCGGCGCGGTGCAGGCACTGTCGACCGGCGAGACGATGAGCGAGACCTTCCGCCGCCTGTTTCGCAAGCTGGCGCGCCGGCCGGGTCGGGTCGGCGGCGCGAAGGGCGATGACGGCGGCCTGCCGGCGCGCGTGTCGCATCCGGCGGGTGCTGCCCTGCAGGTGGACAAGCTGACCGTGCGCTATGGCAGCGTGGTTGCTCTCGATGGTGTCGACCTGACCGTTCCGGCCGGCATCGTCGCGGGCCTGATCGGCCCGAACGGCGCCGGCAAATCGACTTTCATCGACGCGGTGTCGGGGTTCCTTCGTTCCTATGAAGGATCCGTGCGATTGGGCGGCGTTGCACTCGAGGGACGGTCCGCGCATGAGCGCGCCCGTGCCGGCGTGCGCCGCACCTGGCAGACCAACCGCATCGCGCCGGAACTGACCGTCGGCGGCTATCTGCGGCTGGCGGCGGGAAACCTGACGGAGACCGAGGTGCGCGCGATGCTGGACTGGCTGGATTGCCCGGACCCGGAAACACCTGTCGTTGCCGTCGATGCCGGCACGCGCCGTCTGCTCGATGTCGCCGGCGTGGTGGCGG
This sequence comes from Mesorhizobium sp. YL-MeA3-2017, assembly GCF_030814575.1. Taxonomy (NCBI): domain Bacteria; kingdom Pseudomonadati; phylum Pseudomonadota; class Alphaproteobacteria; order Hyphomicrobiales; family Phyllobacteriaceae; genus Mesorhizobium; species Mesorhizobium sp. YL-MeA3-2017. The sequence continues at coordinate 5,524,295 of NZ_JAUSVH010000001.1, forward strand.
CGAGGCCCGCCGTCATCCTGCTGGACGAACCCGCCGCCGGCCAGTCGCACGAAGAGACGTTGAGGCTTGGCAGGCGCATCGCCGAAATTCCGGCGCGCTTCGGCTCCTCCGTGCTGCTCGTCGAGCACGACATGGATCTGGTGCGCAGCGCCTGCAGCCAGGTGACCGTGCTCGATTTCGGCCGTGTCATCGCGTCCGGCCCGCCGGCTGTTGTGCTCGACCAGAGCGCGGTCAAGCGCGCCTATCTCGGCATTGAGGAGAGTGTCGCGGCATGAGCGAACTTGTCATTTCTTCGCTGTCGATCAGCCGGGCCGAACTGCCGGTTGTCACGGGCCTCGACGCGCGCGTCGAAAGCGGCTCGATCAGTGTCGTTTTGGGCGCCAACGGTGCCGGCAAGACGACCTTGCTGGAAGGATTGTCCGGCGTCATCCCGGTCAGCGGCGGCGTGGTTTCGATCGACGGCCGCGAAATCCAGAAGGCGAGGCCCGGCCAGCGCTCGCGCGAGGGGCTGGCGCATGTCGAACAGGGCCGCACCATTTTCAGCCAGCTGACCACCGAGGAGAATTTGCGCGTGGCGCTGCGCGACGGCAGCGGTCTTTCCGAAGCCTATGCGCTGTTTCCGGAACTTCTGCAGCGCCGTTCCGTGCGGGCCGGCCTGTTGTCGGGCGGCGAGCAGCAGATGCTGGTGATTGCGCGTGCGCTGCTGACCCGGCCGAAGGTTTTGATGATCGACGAGATGTCGGCGGGGCTGGCGCCGGTGATCGTGTCCAGGCTGATGGCGGCGGTGCGCCGGCTGGCCGACACCGGCCTCGCGGTCCTTCTGGTCGAGCAGTTCGCAGCGCTCGCTCTGTCGATCGGCGACCGCGCCTATGTCATGCGCCGCGGCCGCGTCGTCTATGACGGCGACTGCCCGAGCCTGCTGCGCGCGCCGGACGAATTGCACCGGCTTTATCTCGGAGGGTAGGGCGGTCCGCCGCACCCACTTCGCCGCCCGATTTTTGCACACGCAAGCCGGACGGCGTCTGGTGTAATGGGGCTAAGTCCCGGATGTTTTAGCCGCTTCGCAAAAACGACACGTGCACAAGCGATCCTTGTTAAGGATTTGTTAAATGCGCGGTCTTGCTATTGGCGGCCATGGACGACGTGTTTCTGAAACTGTCGGAAATTCAGGAGCGTTCCGGCGCGTTCATTGCGCTTTACGACGGTTCCGACTGCTTGCGCTTCGCCAACCGGGCCTTTCGGGAAGCCTATTTCATCGAACCGGACGAAACGCCGCTCTGGGCGGATCTGATGCGCCGCAACTTCGCCGCCGCGCGCGGCACGGTGATCCGCACCCATGCCTTCGAGGAATGGCTGGTCTCGACGCAATCCCGGCGCGGCAAGGTCGGCTTCAGGGCGTTCGAGACCGATCTCGCCGACGGCCGCTGGCTCTGGATGACCGAAACCGTCGACGACAATGGCTGGATGCTGTGCATCGCCTCCGACATCACCTCGATCCGGGCGGCCGAACGCAAAGTGCGGCAGGACCGCGACTTTGCCATGAAAGTTGCCCAGACCGATGAACTGACCGGCGTCGCCAACCGCCGTTTCGTCCTGGCCCGCGCCGAGGACGTCATCGCCAAGGCCGCCGCCTTGTCCAAGAGCGTCGGCTGCCTGGCGATCCTCGACCTCGACAATTTCAAATACATCAACGACCGTTTCGGCCATGCAGCGGGCGACATCGTGCTGCGCGACTTCGCCAGGAAGATCCACGGACAGGTACGCCGGCTGGACAGTTTTGGCCGGATCGGCGGCGAGGAGTTCGCCCTCGTCCTGCCGGCGACCCGGCTGGAAGAGGCCGAACTGATTGTCGGCCGCATGCTGCTTCAGGTCAGGCAATCGCGCCCGCTCAGGGGCAATGCGGAATTCACCTACACATTCTCCGCCGGGATTTCCGAAGTCCGCGGCAACGATACGCTCGACACGCTCTATGAGCGCGCCGACAAGGCGCTTTATTGCGCCAAGCTCGGCGGCCGCGACCGCATCCAGGTGGAAAAGCCGACCGAAGGCGAGCCCGCGGCGGTCGGTTGACGCGGGGAGGGGGCTGGCGCGCATCCCTGGGGAAAAAGATGTAGCCGGTTTCCGAGCCTTTTTGCCGCGCAAACCGGCGGATTTGCGGGCTTTTCGACCTTGTGTTGCGCTCCCGTCAGTACCGGGTCGCGGAAAAAAATCACAAAGACGGCAAAACTATCCACATCGGC